>NZ_KB905378.1:1510326-2481411 GCF_000379085.1 Halomicrobium katesii DSM 19301
CCGTCTCGCCGAACCGGGCGAGACGGAGACGCTCGAAGCATCGCTCACGCGGTGGAAGGAACACTTGAGCTGACTGCTCGTCCATCGTTGGCTGCTACTGAGTCGCCAGCAGAATTGATGTTACGATCTATCGAGATGAGCGTACATTTTTTAGGGTTTTCCGACACTTAGCGGACGCTTTGGGGGGTGGTCGGCGTGAGCGCCGATCACGGCCGACACCGACCGATCTGTAACTATTGTGGGGGGTACATCGAAGAGCCACTGCAACGGTGTCCGGCCCGCGACGAGGGGGTGTGTCGCCCGTGAAGCACTGTCCCGACTGCGGTGCCCGGATGCGGCGCGGGACGCGCGGCGGCTCGCCGATCCCGACCGAGTGGTGTCCCGACTGCCACAGAGATGGCGGACAGTGAGCATCGTCGAGGACGTGCCCGTCGATCTGTATCAGGAGCGTGTGGGTAGACTTCGCTCGTGCCGCCATCCCAGAATTTCCCTACAGGGTACCGTGGGAACGGACGAACGGGAGGCCATGCAGAAAGCGGTCGACAGCGCTCCATCCTCGCCAGCCTCACGGAGTGCATCGTTTCCTCGTCCAAGAGGATCACGCTGATCTCCAGCGGCGGGGGGCCTGCCGAGTTGCCCGACGGTCTCTGGAGAGTCGTACGTATCTGAAAACGGTTCTTCTCCGAAGCAATCAGACTTTTTACGGCAATGAGAGGGCCAGCGAGCGGAAACGGGGCCCACTGTCCTAAAGGGGTCAGCGCTTACCTTCGGTAGCGAGATGGCTCCGCATGAGCCACGCCATGCTCGTGTGTAAACCGTCGAGGTCGATATCGTTGGCCGCGTCGATCCGCGTAGCGAGGTGGTCGTGGCGGCGTTCCCACTCGGCGGCCAGGGCGACATCCAGATCCGCCTCGTCGATAATCTCGACGACGCGGTCGGCGACCGCTGGATGCTCGCCGTCCAGTTGCACGAGGTCAGATTCGCTGATGAGTCCGCGTTGGAGCGCCTCCGCAAATAGGACCGCAGTGTGGTCTCCCTCGTGGGCTTCTCTGCGCCACGTGATCAACCAATTACCCAGTCGCCAGAGGTACTGCGCTGCGAGTAATATCGGTCTGACCGTTCGATAGGTGCTGCTGTCCAAAGAGGGGATGTAGAACAGGTCTGCGCCGACAGTTCCGAGAATTCCGATTGCTCTCGTCTCGTACTGCCAGATCTCTCGTAGATTCATAAGTCCGTACGACCCGTTGGCGACCCGAGTGAAATCCATCGCCTGGAAACATGAACGCAGATCGAAAAAGTACGGTTCACGGAGGCGGTCAAAGTTGGGTGTTGCTTCGAGACGACTCTCTAGGGCAGACCACACCTGTCTGGCACTGTCGGCGTAGGCTGTGTCGATACCCGTACGTTCCCAGTTGGGCGTTCGTCCCGGATACGCGACCGATGCCAGTTCCCAGAACGTCTCAGCGTCGTTACGACGCTCTGCGAGGTCGTCAAGCAGCGTGATGTACACACCAGCGAGGAACTTCGTCTCTTGGGCCTCAGCTCGTGTACTGTCTGGTACCGCTGCGAGAGTCAACTCGTCTCCAAAGATCCGGTAGATCCACTTCCAAGTAAACAGCGGCCGCTCGTTGAGCAGTTCGGTGTCGGTGACGAGCGTTGCAAGGGACTCGGGCAACTCAACTGACTCAACCTCGTGACGATGCTTCGACGCTTCTTCCGGAGAAACTGAATCGAGCAGTGTTGATTCGTGTTCTGGGAAGTGAATCGTGCGAAACTCTGGTACTCTGATCGAGTGAGATGGCTGGTGCTGGTCGTCGGTCGGATCACGTTTGTCTGTCACTGCTCGACCGGACAACCGGTCGTTCGACTGAGTCGACGTATCGCTGCTATCAAATGGCATGTGTTTAGAGTCTGGGTGTCGAACGAATCCTCAAGGGGAACGAGCCCACTCGATAGCTTCCGACCGATCGGTAAACGCTTTCGTAGCGACATCCGATTCGATGTTCGCGTTCGTGGCCATCGCACCGGCACCCTCGGAGACGTATGCGAAGCGTTCGAAGTCGGTTTCCTCTATCAACTGCGTCCAACTTTCTCGAATGTGCTTTTGGGTTTCCGCACCAAGAGCCACGTCACCGAGGTCAGTGACAACGCCTCGGTAGTCGTCACTGCTGACGATATCGAGGAACTCCTGTTCGGCACCTTGTATTTGTTCTGGGGACCCGTCCCAGTGTTTCACCTCGACGACTAGAATGTCGCCCTTATTTTTGAACGCGATGTTGTTTTGGGGCATCATGTTAACTGAAAACGATCGTCAGATTATAACTACCGGACAAAATATCAAAAGTGATACTTCCGTTGGCAATGTACGTGGGTAAAGTACGCAGATCTTTCGGCCGTACAAACCCCGAATAGATAGATTGCGCCGTCGGATGACGGCAGTACACGTGCTTCGCGAGGGAGAGTACCGGTTCAACGAACTCGATCAACCAACCGCTCCAGTGAGTCGGCCGATACTGGCTGAAACACCAGCGGGAAAGCGAGCGTTCTTGTGATCGCCCGTCTTCCCGTCGGTATGCGCCAGTTCGTCATCATCGGCCACGACGCGCCCACGACGCCCGACTTCCCGCTTGACGATCTCGCTGGGGCGGCGGGGCGACTCGACGTGCTCTGTCGGTGTGTCTCGGCGGCCGTCTTCCTGAGTCACGACATCCGCGAGGACGTTCGCGTCCACCTCGTGCTGGGCGACGAATACACGGTCACCGTCGACAGCGAAACGGTCCGGCGGCTCAACCCGGACGAGCGCTCGACGGCGGCCCTGATTCGCACGGCCCTCGAAGAGCGCGAGGAGGCGATCGGTCACATTCCGGTCGAAACGTCGCCCGGCATCTCGCTGACTCGCCGAGGGTTCGAGGGCACGCTCGAAGACGTGGCGACGGCGGGGACGGTCGTCCAGTTGCACGCCGACGGCGACCCCGCCGTCGACGCGACGCTGCCGACCGATCCGGTGTTCGTCCTCTCGGACCACCGAGATTTCGCCGACGAGGAGCAGGACTTGCTCGACGACGCTGCCGACCAGCGGCTCTCACTGGGGCCACAGCCGTTACACGCCAACCACGCGATCACCGTCGCCCACAACTTCCTCGACACCGACGGCTACCGGTCCGACGAGTGAGCCACGAGCGACCTCGGAAGCGTGCGAAAACCACTTGATTCGGTCCCCGCGTTGGAGAGTGGTATGAACGAGCGCAGACGGCGGTTCCTCGAAGGCGTGGGAACGGCTGCGGCGATCGGGACGGCCGGCTGTCTCGGTCGGTTGCGGACGCTCGGGGGCGGACCGGACAGACCGCCAGCCGAGACGGCCGACACGCAGTTCCGTGGCGAAACCACCAGACGAGGCGTGTTCCCCGAGCAGACGGTCCCCTCGTCGGTGACCGTCGGCTGGCGGCTCGACGGCCTCAACACGGGCGGGCACACCGCTGCGAAGGGCAGTCCCGTGCTGGCGCCGACCGGCGATATCGTCGTCACCGGCGACACCGGCGAGGTGTGGGCGGTTCGGCCCGACGGGAGGCGGCGGTGGCGGGCCGACGCCACGGACACGTCACGAGGGTTTCACGGCACACCAGCGATCGCGAACGGGACCGTCTACGTCGGCGCGTACGACGGGGCGCTGTACGCGTTCGATCTGGAGACGGGCGAACGGTACTGGCGCACGCAGCTGGGCGACGCCATCGGCTCCAGTCCCGGCTACCACGACGGGCGGCTCTACGTCGCCGTCGAGTACTACGAACCGAGCGGTGCCATCTTCGCGCTCGACGCCGTCACGGGCGAGGTCAGCTGGGAAGATCGCCGAATCACGGACCACCCACACTCGACGTGTGCGATCGACCGCGAGGCCGGCCGTCTGGTCGTCGGCTCCAACGACGGCCGCCTCTACTGCTGGTCGTACCCCGACCACGAGTTCCTGTGGACCGACGACACCGGCGAGGAGATCAAGGGGCCGATCGCGACCTGGGACGGGAGCGCGTTCTTCGGCTCGTGGAGCGACAGGGTCTACCGCATCGCGCTGTCGGACGGTTCCGAGGAGTGGGAGACCGATCTGGGCGCGTCGGTGATGGCCGGCCCCTCCGTCGAGGGGTCGACGGGCACCGTCTACGTCGGCGACCAGCACGAATCGCTGTACGCTCTCGACGCCGCCGACGGCGACGAGCAGTGGGAGACAGACGTCGGCGGCCCGGTCATCGGCTGCCCGACCGTGACCAGCGAGCACGTCCTCGTCGGGTCCTACGAGCCGAAGCTGACCGCGCTGGCGAAGTCGACCGGCGAAGAGCTCTGGGCCGTCCCGGCCGAGGGCGAGGTCACCAGCACCCCGCTGGTCACCGACGACGCGGTCTACGTCGCCGAACGGACCTCCGAGGCGTCGCTGGAGGGCGAGGGGCCCACGGGCGGGCTGTACCGCATCGTCGCCGACGAGTGAGCGACGGTCACGGCTGGTGCGGTCCCGAACGTGCCAGAAGACCTTTTGACGTGCCCGGCGAGGAGCACACGTGACAGAGTACGCCTCCGATCCCCTCGATCGGCGCGCCTTCCTCGCCGCTACTGCCGCCGTCGGGACGAGCGCAGTGGCCGGCTGTAGCGCGCTGGAGGCCGGCGAGGACGCGACGACGACGCCGGTCGACGAGGGCCGCGCACGCGAGCTGGCCGAGCGGTTCGCACCGACGCTGTACTTCGACAGCGCCGAGCAGTGGTTCCCGACCGACCCACACCCCTACGAGAGCGAGCGCGAGGGCGAAACCGTCGTGGACGGCTTCGACGCACTCGACGGTTACACCGAACGATTTCGAGCCGCCGAGACGCCGCCGGATCCGACCGTCTTCCACAACGTCGTCACCTACGACGACTCCCCGCTCGCGGTCGTCCAGTACTGGGCCTACAGCGCCTTCGACCAGTTCACGACGAACTTCCACTGGCACGACTGGGAGGTGCTCCACGTCTTCGTCGACACCGACAGCGACGAGCCCGCGCTGTTCGTCGCCAGTTCCCACTCCCGGAGCGTGCCCAACAACGAGTTTCTCGACCCCGATCGGACCGTGCCGCGGATCCTCCAGGAACTGGGCTCCCATTCGAGCGCGCTGTCGGTCAACGAGGAACGCGACCGCTTCCGGCGACTGCCGACGGCCGGCGACATCGCGGACATCACCAACCGCGTCGTCGACGATGTCGAGTCCCTCGCCTCGATCCCCGTCGCCTACGGGCTGCCCCGCGACGAGGGGAGTCGGCTCCCCTACGTCGTCCCGGAACTCGACGGCGCACCCCTCTACGAGCACGAGCGACTGCCCGCAGTCGAGCCCGAAGATCTCGTGCCCGACGAACTGACGGTCAGGTCGTTCGACTCGCTCTCCGCGCCGCCGACGGACCTCCCGGAGCGCGAGACCGGGCTCGTCTTCGAGTTCGAGGGCCGCGACGATCCCGGGACCGACGCGGACGTAGCCTACGAGCTCCGATCGACGGCCGACATCGAACACATCTCCGGGTTCACCGGCCCGCAGTTGAGCTTCGAGTTCTCGGTCCCGGAAGCCGTCGAGGACGCCGTCGCCGGCCACATCACGACGACCGGCGAGCCCTGGAACCAGCCTCGCTACCAGAACCCCGCAGCGGACATCTCGGACCCGAACCACCGCCGAGAACTGGCCGAACGGTACGCAGCGATCGGCGAGCCGGCACCGATCAACGCCGTCGTCACCGCCGTCTCCTCGCTCGTCGAAGACGGCGAGGCTCCGGACGGGGAAGGCGTGACCACCGAGGACAGCGCGGTCGAGTCCGTCGCGCTGTTAGAGAGCGATCCGAGCGCCGTCCCGACGTTCCGGGGGGTCGCGGTGGCACAGGGCGTCGATGCCGGCCAGCACCGCCTCACCGTCAACGGAGCGGGTGTCGAGCCACACAGCGAGTCGATCACGGTCGAGGACCGAGGCGTGACGGCGGCCGGCGTCGACGGCGAGATCCCGCTCGTGGCTCGCGAGGACGCGACGAAGGTGACCGTCGATCCGACCGAGAGCGAGACGGACGTGACCGACTTCGCGCTCGAAGACGACTTCGGTGGACGACTCTACGACGCTCCGGTCGAGGGGCCGGACGCAGTCTACGTCCACCGCGGCGGTGCCTACACGGGCGAGATCCGCGACAGCGACGACGAACTCGGGGCCGTTCGCGTGAACCCGACCGACGAGGACCGCATCGCGGTCGAGCGGCCGACCACCGGGAAAGAATCGCTGGCGAGCTTTCTGGCGACGATCACCGAGGAGACGCGCGCCGAGATCGAGGGACTGGACCTCGACGGGAGGGCAAACGCCGTCCGGGGACTCGTCAGAGCACTGGAAGCGACCGGCAGCGCCGCACAGCGAGCGGCCCGGCGGGCCGCAGACGGCGACCGAGAGGGAGCGGACCGTCGGCTCGTCGCCGTCCAGAGCGGATTCGGGCAGGTCGCGGACAACCTCGAACGGGCCGCAGACGGCCTCCCCGACCCCATCGAGCGAGCGGTCGACAGACGGCTGTCACAGGCCCGCAAGCGCGTCGAGCAGGCCCTCGACGCGGAGAAGCTGTAGCGCCTGGGCGTCGACGCTTCCGAGCATCTTTTGGCGGTCGTCTCCACACCCCGAGACGTGACCGACGAACTCGCCTGGGAGACCCTGGAGCGCAGCGTCGCCTACAGCTGTGCGGGATTCGACGTACGCAACGAGCGCGTTCGCTTCCCGGACGGGACCGACGCCGAATTCGACTACCTCGCGGAGGGCGAGAGCGTCGTCGTCCTCCCGCTGACGCCCGACGGCGACGTGGTCGTCATCGAGGAGTGGCGACAGGCGGTCGGCCGCGTGAACCGCGGCCTCCCGGCCGGCTCGATGGAGTCCGACGACGCCGGGCCCGAGGTCGCCGCCCGTCGCGAACTCGCCGAGGAGACCGGCTACGAGGCCGGGTCGCTCGAACACCTGACGACGGTCGAGCCGGCCAACGGCTTCGCAGACGCCGTCTTCCACTACTTCGTCGCCCGCGACTGCGAGCAGACGGCCCAGCAGGACCTCGACGACAACGAGTCGATCCGCGTCGCGACGACGACGCTCGACGAACTCCTCGATGCGGCCCGCGAAGACGAGCTTCGGGACGGGCGCACCGTGACAGGCGTGCTCTACTACGCGCTGTTCGAGCGGTAGCGGCGTCTCTCGACCGTTCGTCTGTGGCCCACGCGCCACCCGGAGGCGTCGGTCTCGGAGGATTCAGAGCGGCCAAAGAGATGGTGACAGGAAAATTCTCGCAAAGTTCTTACCAAAGCGATATATGTTCGTGGGACTAGTTAACAATGTGTCCACAGAAGAACTAACAGTCGAGACGGGCGGTGACGCCGAACGGACGCTCGGCCCGGCGGCACTGGCCTCGATCGCCTCCGTCGCGCTGGCACTGTACTACTACTACGTTCGGGGAGACAAACAGCGCGGGCAGTTCGTTGGCCTGTGGCCCGCGACGATTCTCGGTCTCGCCATCTACCGCAGGCTGGGCGAGATCGAAACGGAGCTCGAACGGCACCGAGACTGAAACGCTCGACTGTCACTTCGTGAAGCGGTTCGCCACCTCGGGGTGGCAGAGCCGTTCACAGATGGGCCGCTGACAGTACGAGCCGGTGTACGGGACGACCAGACACTGCAGCCGCGGCGAGACAGATACAATGCGTTCGACAATCACCAGACCACTCACACGGATCGACACCGAGACGCGCATCCAGTACGGATTGATGCTCCTGTTTGGCACGCTCTGCCTGCTGGCAGCAGTCGCCCCACTGGAGCTGATGACGAAAGTCGTCGTCGTCTCCGTGCTGTTCGGCTTCACTGGCGGGCTCTGGATCTCCCATCTCGTCCAGATCGTCCAGCGAGCCGCGCCCGAGGCCGAGACATGAGCAACGACCTCGCAGACGAACAGCCGGATCGTTCGCTCTCCGGAATCGAATTCCTGACCGGCGAGGACCCGAGTGCGGGGTCGTTCCTCCTCGTCGTCGGGATCGTCACGTGCGTGTTCATCGCGGCCTTCCAGTTTACGCTCCCGGAGCCGATCTCGACGGTGCTGACCAGCCTCGTCATCGTGCTCGCCGTGATCAGCTTCCTGATGGGGGCGATTCTGGACGCGCTGGGCTACTTCGACGTGCCGGACGGCAAGTAGTTCCCACCGGCTACAGAATCGGATCGACTCGCAGGACGCCCGAGCAGCGTCATTCGAGCTGGTGGTAATCCAGTTCGTGTCCTTCGTCGAGAGCCGCCTGGACGGCGTCGCTCGGCGTGCCGACCGGTCGCGTCTCGGTCCGCATGCCACCGACATCGGAGCGTTCGAAGTAGATGTTGCACTGCCAGTCCGGATCCGTCTCGGTCTCGTCGGTCCGGTAGTGTGCGCCCCGGGACTCGGTCCGTTCGAGTGCGCCACGCAGGACCGCCTCGGCGGCGGTCAGCATGAAGCCGATGTCGATCGCGAACTCGAAGGACGAACTCGTCGTCGGACCCACGTCCATGTCGGCGGCCTTCTGACGGACCTCGTCGAGTGCGTCGAGGCCCGCCCGCAATGACGTGTCCGTTCGCAGGAGACCCGCGTGTTCCCACAGCAGGTCCTGTAGTTCGGTAAACACGTCCATCACGTCGTGAGCGCCGTCTCGACCGGCCAGTGTCGCCAGATCACGGAACTGCGGCTCGGCGATATCGGAGACGACCGTCTCGGGCAGGTGCCCCGCTCCGTCGACGCGATCTGCGATCCGTTCGCCCGCAACGACGCCGAACGCGACGGTCTCTGCCAGCGAGTTGCCACCGAGTCGGTTGGCACCGTGGACGCCGGCCATCGTCTCGCCGATCGCGAACAGTCCGTCGACGGCCGTCTCCCCGTGCTCGTCGACGGCGACGCCGCCCATGCCGTAGTGGGCCGTCGGCGCGACTTCGACGGGTTCGGTCGCCATGTCGACGCCCAGTTCCTGGAACCGCTCGTACATCCGCGGGAGACGCTCTCGAATGAATGTACGGTCTCTGTGAGAGAGGTCGAGGTAGACGCCGCCGTTGTCGGTGCCACGCCCCTCCGCGATCTCCTGTGCGATCGCTCGGGCGACGACGTCGCGGGCGTCTAGCTCCATCTGGTCCGGCGAGTACCGCTCCATGAACCGCTCGCCGTCGGTGTTGTAGAGGTGCCCTCCCTCGCCGCGAACCGCCTCGGTGACGAGCCGCCCACTCCAGGGCTCCCACTCGGGATCGTCTTCGTCGACCGCCATCCCCGTCGGGTGGAACTGAACGAACTCCATGTCCATAAGTTCGGCACCCGCGTCGTAGGCCAGTGCCGGACCGTCGCCGTTGTTCTCGTCGTCGCGAGACGTATGGCGGTTGTAGGCCGCGGCATAGCCACCGGCGGCGAGCACGACCGTCCCCGCGTTGACGAGCACGAACTCGCCGGAGTCCATGTCGAACCCGACCGCGCCGTAGCACTGGTCACCGTCCGACAGCAGCTTGGTGATCATCACGTTCTCGCGGTACGGCACCGACAGCTCCTGTGCCCGTTCGACGAGCGTCTCCAGCATCGACTCGCCGGTGTGATCGCCCGCGAACGCAGTCCGGCGGAACGACTGGGCACCGAAGAATCGCTGGTCGATCTCGCCGTCGTCCGTTCGGGAGAACTCCATTCCCCAGTCGTCGAGTTCCCTGAGGCGGTCGGGCATCTGTCTGGTCACCGTCTCGACCTTCTGTGGGTCGTTGACGAAGTGGCCCTCGTTGAGGGTGTCGGCGGCGTGGATCGCCCACGAGTCATCCGGATCGTGGGTCCCCAGTGCGCCGTTGATACCGCCGCGTGCCCACGTCGTGTGCGCGTCGCCGTGGCTCCGTTTGCCCAGCACCAGCACGTCGTCGACGCCGCGCTCGGCGAGTTCGATCGCCGTACGAGCGCCGGCAGCGCCCGCTCCGACGACGAGTACCGAGACGTCGACTCGCTCGTATCCGGGCACAGACGTTTCGTCGCTGTCGGCAGTGTCTGGGTTGCTCACACCGAAACGAAGGGGCTCTGGACGCTTACGGCTTTCGCGCGCGTGCGCGTTGGCGAACGAGACCGCGAAACACGTATCGGTCGAGAGGCGCTACGGCCGGTGTGACCGAGCCGGAACACGCCGACACCCTCGAATCGGGGCTCCGAGAGCAGTTCGGCGACCGAGAGGGCGTGTCGCTGACCGTGTCGGACGACGGCCACTGTCGACTCGCCGGTCCCGACCGGACAGTCGTCGTCGAACGGCGTCACGAGCCCGCGAGGGCCCCAGCGTGGACGCTCGTCCTGCGAGCCGACGGGGAGACGGTGAGCAAGTTCGGCCCGCTGGAGACGACGACGGCCGTCCTCGAACGGGTCGCCGCCCTGGTCGACGCGGACGTTCGCTACACCGTCTGCTGTGACGGGAGCCCGTCGTGAACCACGATCGCATCCACGCCAGAGAGCCCGACCACCACGTCGACCGGTGGGAGCGTGGGCAGATCGAGGCACTCGAAGAACGCGACGGCCACTGCGTCGTCACGGTCCGCGCCGACGACGGGGAGTCCGTCGAACTGACCGTCACCTTCGCCGTCCGGGACCTGTTCGTGGGACGACTCGACCTCGACGGCAGGTCGCCGGTCGGCGAAACGGTCTGGTACCGGGTTCGGGGCGAGTGAACGACAGACGTTTTGCACCGAAACCGCAAGCGAGGGCTACGAGATGGGACGCAGAGACGACCTCGCCGATTGTCTCGCCGCTGGCCCGGAGACGTTCCGGAGGCGGTTCCCGACGGTCGTCGAGCGCTACGACCTCGACGCCCGAACGGACGCGTTCGACGACGGAATCGAAGCGTTCGACGCGTCGACCGTCCTGCCGGCTGGCGAGCGGGTCGAGGGATGGACTCGGGAACTCGTCTGGCGGCTCTGGCTACTGGACGACGCACCAGTCGGACTCACCCTCTCCGGGCCGGCGTATCAGGACAACCCGATCCAGTACGTGAACCGGACCTTCAGGGACCTGACGGGCTACTCGCTCGAAGAGGTACTGGACGAGAATCCCCGCTTTCTCCAGGGTCCCGACACGGAGCCTGGACCGGTCGCCGACCTCCGCGAGGCGACAGACATCTGGGAGCGCGTCACGGTCGAACTGCGGAACTACCGGCGAGACGGGACCCCATTTCGAAACCGGGTCTCATTGGCCCCGATCACCGGCCCCGACGGGTCGGTGACACACTGGCTGGGGATCCAGCGACAGGTCGGCGACGAAAGGGAGTGACGGGACCGCCCAGCGCGGGGCAGCGAGGATCCACCGTCGAGAGATCGATACCGCTCGGTCGCGGAACGCAACCCTTAGGCACGCGCTCGTCCCACTGCGGGTAATGCGAGACCACTTCGAAGTCGGCCGGTACGACGCGGCCGGCCGTCTGGGCGAGCTGACGGTGCCCCGGGCCGGCGTCACCGTCGAGACGCCCGCACTCCTGCCCGTCGTCAACCCCCACGTCCAGACGATCGAGCCCGCGACGCTGGCGTCGGAGTTCGGCGCGGAGATCCTCATCACGAACAGCTACATCCTCCACCAGAGCGACGACCTCCGCGAGCCGGCCGAACGGCAGGGGCTCCACGAGCTGCTCGATTTCCCCGGCGCGATCATGACCGACTCCGGCTCCTTCCAGCTGGCCGAGTACGGCGAGATCGACGTGACGACCGAGGAGATTCTGGCCTTCCAGCGGGAGATCGGGAGCGACATCGGGACGCCCGTCGACATCCCGACACCGCCGGACGTGGACCGCGAGCGGGCCGAATCGGAGCTGGCGACGACCCAGGAGCGCCTGGAGATCGCCGACGGCGTCGACACCGGCGAGATGCTCACGACCGCGCCGATCCAGGGCTCGACCTATCCCGACCTGCGCGAGCGGGCGGCCGAGCACGCACACGGGACCGACCTCGACGTGTTCCCGGTCGGCGCGGTCGTGCCGCTGCTGAACGAGTACCGCTACGACGACCTGGCGGACGTGGTCGCGGCCTGCAAGCGCGGGCTCGGCGAGGACGCACCGGTCCACCTGTTCGGGGCCGGCCACCCCATGATGTTCGCGATGGCCGTCGCGCTTGGCTGTGACCTGTTCGACTCGGCGGCGTACGCGCTGTACGCTCGCGACGGCCGGTATCTCACCGTTCGGGGCACCGAGCATCTCGACGACATGGAGTACTTCCCCTGCTCGTGTCCCGTCTGTGTCGAGTACGAGCCCGCCGACCTCAGGGCGATGGACGACCAGCGCGGCGAGGACCTGCTGGCCCGCCACAACCTCCACGTCACCTACGGCGAGATCCGGACGATCAAGCAGGCGATCAGGGACGGCGACCTCATGGAACTGGTCGACTCGCGGGCCCGTGCCCACCCGACGATGCTCGACGGCTACCGGACGCTGCTGGACCACGCCGAGCAGCTGGAAACGACCGATCGGATCGCCAAGGACACCGTCTTCCACACGTCGACGGAGAGCGCGCGCCGCCCCGAGGTCGTGCGCCACCACCAGCGGCTCGACCGCTTCGACCTGTCGGGCTCGATCCTGCTCACCGAGGGCGAGCGCGACGAGGGGTACGACGAGAGCTGGCAGGTGACGCCCCCGTTCGGCCCCTATCCCAGAGAGATGAGCGACGCCTACCCCTTCACCGCCGAAGTTCCCGAGCGACTCTCCCCACAGGCCTACGAGACCGCCGCCGACGGCGTCGCCCGCCTGGCAGAGTGCAACCCCGACGCGACGGTCACGCTCGCGCAGTTCGAGTGGCCCGAGAGCGCGCTGGCTCGCGTGCCCGACTCGGTGACGGTTCGCCACCTCGGCGAGGACTAACCGGTATGCCGTGTCTGCAGTCCCGTCGTGTGGCGACTCGCCGGCCGGGGAGACTCGCAAGATAGTTGGGTCCCCGTGGCCGATACAGGGCCATGACCGACTACTTCGAGGTTCACGAGCGCGACGGCGCGGCGCGGCTGGCCGAGTTGCGGCTGGCCGATCCGGTCACGACGCCCGCGGTCGTGGACGACCACCTCGCGGACGCCGGAAGCCTCTGGCCGACGGAGCGAGACGTGCCAGCGGGCGACGAGAGCGTCCTCACCGTCCTCCCGCACCGCGGCCTCCCCGGCGGCACGCCCGAGGAGGTCGCCGAGGCGTTCGCCGTCGACTATCCGGACGTGGACTATCCGAGCGCCGCCGTCGTCTCGACGGCGACGGCCGAGGACCACGGCGCGGACGCGTACGTCCTCTCGGAGGCCGCCGGGCTCGTCGGCCACGCCGAAGCGTTCGTCGAGGCCGTTATCGAGACGCGCGAAGCGATTCCGGACGACACCGCTCTGATGCTGTCGGGCGTCGCGACGCCGCGCAACGTCGCCACGCTGGTCTACGCTGGCGTCGACCTCGTCGATCGGGACCGGGCCGTCGTCCGGGGGACACAGGGGAGATACCTGACGACCGACGACGCCTACTTCCTGGAAGACCTCGACGAACTGCCCTGCTCGTGTCCGGCCTGCCGCAAGCCCCGCGAGGAGTTCGACCGACAGGACTGTGTCGACCACAACGTCAACGCGCTGGAAGCGGAGCTGGCCCGGGTCCGTCGCCGGATCCGAGACGGCCGGCTGCGTGACTACGTCGAGGGCCAGGCCCGCCAGGACCAGTGGCTGACGGCGACGATGCGCCGACTCGACCAGCAGTACGCCTACCTCGAACGACACACGCCGATCTACCGACGCGAGGAGATCACCGCCGCGACCGAAGACACGATGCGCCGGGTCGAGATCCAGCGGTTCGCACAGCGGGTCACCGAGCGGTACCGGCCCCGCTTCGACGAGCAGCCCCTCGTCATCGTCCCCTGCTCGGCGCGCAAGCCCTACAGCGACTCACAGAGCCACGAGCAGTACCACCGGGCGATCCAGTTCCGTGGCCACATGGCGTCGATGACGTCGCCGATCGGCGTCGTCCCACAGGAACTGGAGCTCACCTATCCGGCCCAGCACTACGACTCCGTGGTGACCGGGCGGTGGAGCGCCAACGAGATCGAGTTCGTGGCCGACGTGCTCGAAGGCTACCTCGACGGCACCGACTACCCCGAAGTGATCGTCCACGTCCCCGGCGAGGGGTACCGCGAGATCTGCGAGCGCGTCGAGGAGCGCCTCGACCAGTCTTTCACCTACACCGTCGAGGATCACCCGACGACGGCGGACTCGCTGGCGAACCTCGCCGGGGCGCTGGAGGGGTACCCGAAGTACCGCAAGCGCGAGCGACAGCACAACACGCTCCGGGCGGTGGCAGACTACCAGTTCGGGGCCGGTGCGGGCGACGAGATCTTCGGCGACACGCTCACCGCGGAGGGGACGTACCCCCAGCTACGGGCCCACGGCGAACGGACCGACGGCGGCCAGGGCGAACAGCTGGCGGCGCTGACCCAGCAGTACGGCGTCCTCGGGCTCACGATCGCGGGAGCCCGACGGTGGGTCGACTCGGACGTGTCGGTCAAGCGCGTCGCGATCGACGACTTCGTGCCACACGGCTCCGTGCTCGCGCCGGGCGTCGTGGACGCGGCCGACGAGATCCGCGTCGGCGACGAGGTCGTGATCGAAGGCCCGTCGGCCTTCGGCGTCGGTCGCGCGACGATGCCCGGCCCGGCGATGGACGAGGCCACCCGCGGGATCGCCTGCCAGGTGCGCCACGTCGAAGAACAGTAGCGGTGCCGTGACCGTCAGGAGTTGCGGACCAGCGGCTCGTACCACTCGCGGTTCTCGCGGTACCACTCGATGAAGGCAGAGACGCCCTCGCGGATCGTGTACTCGGGCTCGTAGCCCAGCAGCTCCGCGGCCCGCTCGGTGCTGGCGTGGGTGTGCTCGGCGTCGGCGTCGTGGCGGTCCTCGTAGACCAGATCGAGATCGGGCGCGAGCTGGTCGCGGATCTCCTCGGCCAGCGTCTCGATCTCGATGTTGTCCGTCGAGCCGACGTTGATCGCCTCGCTGTCGGCCGCGTCGGTGTCCAGCAGTGCGACGTTCGCCTCGACCACGTCCTCGACGAAGGTGAAGTCTCTCGTCTGGCTCCCGTCGCCGTAGACGACGGGGGAGCGGCCGTCGAGACAGCGCGAGACGAAGTTCGAGATCGCCATGTTCGGGCGCATCCGTGGCCCGTAGACGGTGAAATAGCGCAGCGCGACCGCCGACAGGTCGTACACCTCGCTGTAGGCACAGACGTACCGCTCGGCCGCGAGCTTGGACGCTCCGTAGGGACTGACCGGCGTCGTCGGATGCTCCTCGTCGTAGGGCAGGTACCGCGGTTTGCCGTACACCGACGACGAGGACGCCATCACGAACCGCTCGATACCGGTCTCGCGGGCGGCATCCAGTAAGTTCAGCGTCCCGTCGACGTTGACCTCGTCGTACTTGCGCGGGTTCTCGACGCTCTGACGGACACCGGCCTGTGCTGCCTGGTGGTAGACGTAGTCGGCGTCGGCGACCAGCTCCGAGACGAGGTCGGCGTCGCGCACGTCGCCCTCAACCAGTTCGTAGCGACCGTCGCCCGACGCCGCGTGCTCGCGACACCGTTCGATCGTGTGCCGTTTGATGTCCACGTCGTAGAACGGATCGAGGTTGTCCAGCGCGACCACGTCGTGCCCGTCGACGACGAACCGCTCTGCGATGTGGCCGCCGATGAACCCCGCACCGCCGGTGACGAGAATCTTCATTGTCAGAGTCGGGACGGGCTGTCAGTAAAAATCCGTCGGGACTACTCCGCGCCGTCGACCGCCTGCACGGCCTCACCGTCGTCGGCTTCGGCACCGCCGGTGAGTCGTTTCTCGGCGGCGTCTCTGTCCTCCGGATAGCCGATGTCGGTGCGCCAGCCGTCCATCCGGATGGCGTCGATGGTCCGCCCGGAGTGCAACAGGAGGTCGATCGCGTCGCTGATCTCGTACTCGTCGCGATTGGAGGGCTGGACGAGGTGACACGCGTGGAAGATCGCCGGTGTGAACGTGTAGAACCCGGTCATCACGAGGTTCGACGGCGGATCGTCGGGCTTCTCGACGACCTCCTCGATCTCGCCGTACTTGTTGGTGTCACAGACCCCGTAGCGAGAGGCCTCGTCCCACGGCACTTCCTCGACGAGGAAGGCGGCGTCTGCCCGCTCCTCGCGCTGGCGGTTGATCACGTCCCGGAGGTTCGCCTGGAAGATGTTGTCGCCGAGCATCAGCATGAAGTCGTCGTCGATGTGCTCCTCGACGGTCAGCAGGGCGTGGGCCAGCCCCTTCTGTTCGCGCTGGTGGGCGTACGTGATCGGGACGCCCTCGAACTCGTCCTCGAAGTGGTTGATGATGACCTGTTTCTTGTAGCCGACGACGACGAGCAGTTCGTCGGCACCGAGCTCGATCAGTTGCTCGAAGCAGTGAGTGAGAATCGGCTTGCCGGCGACTTCGACCATTCCTTTGGGCTTGTCTTCGGTCAGCGGGCGGAGCCGGGTGCCTTCCCCGGCGGCGAGGACGACAGCTTTCATACGTTCCCATTCACCAGTCAGTCAGCTAAAGGCTATCGGTCGAACAGAATCCTCAAGTCCAGTCCCGGACAACTGGCGGCCAATGAACGTCAGCATCGTCGGCAGCGGGTACGTCGGGACGACGCTCGCAGCCTGCCTGGCCGACCTCGGACACGACGTGGTCAACATCGACATCGACGAGTCGACCGTCGCCGCGATCAACGACGGCGACGCACCGATCCACGAACCCGGTCTGGCAGAGCGCATCGAGCGCCACGCGGGCGACCGCCTGCGGGCGACGACCGACTACGCGGCCGTCCGCGAGACCGACGCGACGTTCCTGGCGCTGCCGACGCCCGCCAACGACGACGGGAGCAACGACCTCTCGATCATGGAGGCGGGCGGGCGCTCGCTGGGCGAGGTGCTGCCGTCCGACGGCGACCACCTCGTGATCGTCAAGAGCACGGTGATCCCGGGCAGCACCGAAGCGGTCGTCACACCGGCCATCGAGAAAGCCGGCGACCTCGCGGTCGGCGAGGACTTCCGGATCGCGATGAACCCCGAGTTCCTCCGGATGGGGACCGCCGTCGCGGACTTCATGGACCCGGACAAGATCGTCTTCGGGGCGACCGACGAGCGGGCCTACGAGACGCTCGATCGGCTCTACGAGCCACTGGTCGAGGAGACCGGAGCCCCGGTCGTCCGCACCGGCCTCCGTGAGGCCGAGATGATCAAGTACGCCAACAACTCCTTCCTCGCGACGAAGGTGAGCCTCATCAACGAACTCGGGAACATCTGCAAGGAGTACGGCGTCGACGCCTACGAGGTCGCCGACGCGATCGGACTCGACGACCGCATCGGCGAGCGATTCCTCCGGTCGGGACTGGGATGGGGAGGAAGCTGCTTTCCGAAAGACGTGGCCGCGCTCATCGCCGCCGCCGAGGACGCCGACTACGACCCCGAGTTGCTGAAGGCCGGCGTCGACGTCAACGACCGCCAGCCAGAACGCTTGCTCTCCCTGCTCGACGACCACGTCGACGTGGCGGGCAAACAGGTAGCCGTGCTGGGACTGTCCTTCAAGCCCGGCACGGACGACGTTCGCGGGACGCGTGCGATCCCGGTCATCGAGGGACTCCACGAGCGAGGTGCCGACGTGGTCGCCTACGATCCCGTCGCCGTCGAGAGCTTCCGCGAGTACGCGCCCGATGTCGATTTCGTCGCCGCCGATTCCGCGGCGGACGCTCTGACGGGCGCTCACGGTGCCGTGGTCGTCACGGCCTGGGACGAGTTCGCCGCACTCGACGACGAGTTCGACGAGATGGCGACATCGGTCGTCGTCGACGGCCGCCACGTCGTCGAGCGCCGCGACGGCATCACCTACGAAGGACTGACGTGGTGAGCGTGCGCCGCGTGGCGGCCACGGTCGAGCGCCACAGGTGGGCGCTGCTGGCAGTCGGATACGCCGTCGGGGTGCTCGTCGCGTCGCTGCTGCCGGCGTCGGGGGCGGGACTCGGTGCCACCGGTCCGCTCGGACTCGTCGCAGTCGATCTGTGGCTGCACGCCGTCGGCTACGGCGCGCTCGCGGTGCTGGCGGCGACGGCCTGGTCGGCCCGCGACGCGCGGGCGGTGGCAGCGGTCGTCGTCGCAGTGGTCCTGTACGGCGTGGCGATCGAGGGTCTGCAAGGCCTCGCTCCGACGCGGACACCGTCGCTGCTGGACGCTACTGCCAACGCCGTCGGTGCGGTCGCCGGTGTCGGCCTCCGAGGACTGACCAGCCGCTGACCGGGCACGGAGCCGGCGCGGACCGGGTGCGTTTTACGCGTCGGACCGTACTGCTACGGTAATGAGCACGCCCACGCCCGAAGTCTACGAACAGGGGAAGGGCATGGACGCCCACAACAAGGTGATGCGCGAGGTCCGCTCGCGCAACGACGCGTCCTACGACCCCCGCGAACCGACCCGCGTCTGGCTCGACGAGGACAACACGCCCGACGGCGTCTACCAGAGCCTGACGATCATCCTCAACACCGGCGGCTGCCGGTGGGCCCGCGCCGGTGGCTGTACGATGTGTGGCTACGTCGCAGAGAGCGTCGACGGCGGCAGCGTCGCCCACGAGGACCTGATGGCCCAGATCCAGTACTGTCTCGATCACGAGGACGAAGAGGCCGACGAGAAGGCCGGGCTGATCAAGATCTACACCTCCGGCTCATTTCTCGACGAACGCGAGGTCGGAGCCGAGACGCGCCGAGCGATCGCCGAGACGTTCGCCGACCGCGACCGGATCGTCGTCGAGTCTCTCCCCGACTTCGTCGACCGCGAGAAGGTCGCAGAGTTCGTCGACGCGGGACTGGAGACCGACATCGCGGTCGGCCTCGAAACGGCGACAGACCGCGTCCGCCGGGACTGCGTGAACAAGTACTTCGACTTTTCGGACTTCGAGGACGCGGCCGCACAGGCACAGGCCGCCGGTGGCGGCGTCAAGGCGTATCTCCTGATGAAACCGCCCTTCCTCACGGAGTCGGAGGCGATCGAAGACATGCAACGCTCCGTGCGCAAGTGCGCCGACGTCGAGGGGTGTCACACCGTCTCGATGAACCCCTGTAACGTCCAGCGCTACACGATGGTCGAAGAGCTGTTTCACGACCAGGGATACCGGCCGCCGTGGCTCTGGTCGGTGTGCGAGGTGCTGGAGTCGACCGCCGACGAGGACGTGATCGTCGTCTCGGACCCCGTCGGCCACGGGAGCGACCGCGGCCCGCACAACTGCGGAGAGTGCGACGACCGCGCCCAGCGCGCCATCAAGGACTTCGACCTCCGTCAGGACCCGAGCGTCTTCGAGCAAGTCACCTGTGACTGCGCGGCGACCTGGAACGCCGTCGTCGAGCGCGAAGCGAGTTACTCGCTCCCCCTGGCCCGATAGCCGTCCCCAGTCCCTGCCAGAAACTGTGAGAGTCGCTGGCCCGCTGGTCTGCAGAGAGTCTCAGTAGATGTCTCCTTACACTCGTTTTCACTTTCACTCCGGTAACCCCGTCTTTTTATTCCTGGATCTCGTACCGACGGTTAGGGGTCAGGATCTTGTCACACGCTCCATGGCCCCTCGTTCCCATCCTCCGAGACGATACGCACCCAGCCGAGGGCGTGGCGATCAGCTCGTGAGGATCGAGTGTTCGGGTGCGCACATGCACAACTTATATCCCGCCTCCATAGGACTCTCAAGCATCTATGTTGGAAGATGCGATCAAGTATCAGTTGCAGGGAGACAAGTGGCTCAAGCGTGTCGGGATCGGTGGGCTGGTCGTGATTCTCGGCTTCTTCGTCGTGCCGCTGTTTACGTTCCAGGGGTACATGCTCGAAGTCATGCGCCGAGCACTCGGCGGCGACACGGCGACGCCTCCCGAGTGGGACGAACTCGATCTGATCGAGGCGACGGTCGACGGCCTTCGATACCTCCTCGTCGTGCTCCCGTACACGATCGGCGCGCTGCTCGTCGCGATGATTCCCGCTGCGATCGTCGCCGTCCTGGGTGTGGTCTCCGGGAACGAGGGGCTGTTCTTCCTCGCGGTGTTGATCGCCGTGCTGTGCTACTTCGTGGGCCTGATCGCAGTCGCCGTCGCCGTGCCGGTCGCGACGGCGAACTTCGTCCGTAAGGACAGCGTCTCAGCGGCCTTCGATCTCGACGTCGTCAGGACGCTCGTGACCAACCGGACGATGCTGGTTGCCGTGTTGCTCGCCTTTGCCGTCAACATCATCGCCTCGGTCGTCGGGAGTGTCCTCGGCTTCACGATCGTCGGCTTGCTGGCGATCCCGTGGGTGCAGTTCGTCTTCCAGTCGGCGATCTTCTACGTCTGGGGCAGCGGCTTCGCCGACGCGTACGAAGAGGAGTACGGCGAACCGCCCCTCGCTCGCGGCACCGACGTGAGTTCCGGAGACCCCAGCGCACCCGCAGACGGGACGTTCTGAGCGCGGTCGCCTGTTCGATCGAAACCGTCCCACGGCGGTTCGCTGACCTACGCCTCCGCGAATCCGCGAAGGACGCCTTGGCCCTCGACGGCACCGATGTCGGGCAGCGAGACGCGCTCGGGGTGGGGCATCATGACGGCGACCGTGTCGTCCTCGCCCGTGATGCCGGCGACGTTGTGCTTCGACCCGTTCGGGTTCGCACCGTCGTGGACCGCGCCGCTCTCGTCGCAGTATTTGAACAGAATCCGGTCGTCGGCTTCGAGTGCTTCGAGTCGGTCGTCGTCGATCTCGAAGCGGCCTTCGCCGTGAGCGATCGGGAACTCGACGACCTGCCCCTCGTCGTAGGCGGCCGTCCACGGCGTGTCGGCGTTCTCGACGCGGAGGTGGACGTGCTCACACTGGAAGCGTGCGCTCCGATTCGTCGTGAACGCACCGGGCGTCAGCGACGACTCACAGCCGATCTGCGCACCGTTGCAGACGCCCAGTACCGGGACCCCCTCGGCCGCGACCTCGCGGACCTCTTGCATGATCGGCGACCGTGCCGCCATCGCACCCGCTCGCAGGTAATCGCCGTAAGAGAACCCACCGGGGAGCATGACGCCCTCGATATCCTCCGGGAGGCCGTCCTCGTGCCACACGAGTTCGGCGTCGATTCCCAGATGAGACAGCGCCTGCACCGAGTCGCGGTCGCAGTTCGAACCGCCAAAGCGGACGACGGCGACGGTCATGCCTCGGCCCGCTCGACCGCCACCTCGTAGTCGTGGATGGTCGGGTTCGCCAGGAGCCGCTCTGCCATCTCACCGGCCCGTTCGGCAGCCTCGTCCTCGCTCTCGGCGGCCAGATCGAGCTCGTAGCGGTCCGTCGATCGGAGCGCGTCGAGTTCGAACCCCAGCCGTTCGAGCGCTCGCTTGGTCGTCTCGGCTTCGGGATCGAGGACGCCCCGCTTGAGCCTGACCGTCACGGTCGCGGTGTAGTCAGTCATTGGTGAACCGACGGTGGGGACCGGGCAAAACGCTTGTGTTCTCGCCCGTGCCGGCGCAACCAGACTTCGACAGATCTCTACAGAGTCACGTCCAGCCAGCCGTCGGGCTGTCCGGACAGGCCCCGAACACGAAGCTGGTGCCCGGCGTCGCCCTCGCGGAGCTCGACTCTCCCGTCGAACGCCTGCGCGACGCTCCGAATCGTCCGTTCGTCGTGTGCCGCGGGATCGACGGCACAGACACCCAGTCCGTCCGCCGCTCTGACACGCCCGGCAACGGTGTGCAAAAACCGATACACCGGACGTACGTCGTCGGCGTACACGAGCAACGGACCCAGCGTGTACACACCCACCCGGACTCTCTGTAGTCCGTCGTCGTACAGTTGCTCGTACAGCGCGGAGAGCGACATACCGATCCCCGTCAGGTCGGCCGGCGTCGCGACACCGTGAACGCGGTCGCTCTCTGTCCCGTCGCTCTCGTGTGTACAGTCGACGAGACACATTCTCCCCGGGTCCGCGTCACCACCGACCGCCTCGAAGTCGGCGACGACCTCACTGGCGCTCACGTCCGCAGTCACGAGCAAGAGCCCCTCGTCGGCCGGCCCAGACAGGAGGCCCAGCGAAAGCTGGCGCAGGCCACCGAGCGACGGCCCCGTCACCAGCAGGTTCGTCCCGGCTGGAACCGGCTCCAGTGGCACTCCCTCGAACCCGTATCGCGTCTGCACGTGGCTCATGTCGATCTCCAGCGACTCGCGCGTCGCTCCCGGTCCATTCGCCGTCGGCGACTCGACTCGACCGCACCGCACTCTGGGCTGTCGAGTGGCTCACACCGCACTGCTCGGTGGTTGCTGGGACCGGCTGCCGACGTGGTTCGACCGCTCACGTACTCTTCTCGTCATCCCTCCGTGTTAGGCTTTATCGCCACGAATCGATTACTGATACCGAGGCGAGTCACTAGCCCTCGGTCGCAGTCGCCGTCTGGTTCGCTTCGTAATTCGGGTGTGCTGGGCCAGGTCTTGCGTGCTCATAGAAGATAGCGTGGTAGCTAGAACCACTCATAACATCTTTGGTAAATCGCCACGCCGACATATACTCGACGTAACTGGTCTGGTAGACTTCACCCTCCGGTGTGAGTACGACGAACTTCAGGTGTTTTGGGATTTGACTGACTGGATGTCTGTCTGACTCACGAAGAGATTCACTAAGTCCAGCATAGTGAATCATAGCGTTTTCATTTTCTGACAGCCATCTAGTCATATTTTCTGGGTTTGTTACCCAGTAGAACGTGGCTGACTCGTTGCTAGCGTTGACCGTGTAGCGGGTGCCAGTGAATCCATCAATATGCGTAATGTTTTCGTAGGCATCCATGAACTGGTCGTACCGAAAACGACGAAGTGCAGTTTCGTTCGTAGAGTCTTCTTGATCATCGGTCGGTGCCGTTTCGGTCTTCACAGGAGTGTCTTCCGGAGTCTGTGTCGGAGTTCTCGTTGCTGTTGGAGTGGAAGTCCGAGTCGATGCTTCCGACTGATTTGGAGTTATGGGTTCGGGCTGTGGCGTGGATGTCTCAGGCTGTTGCTCGTCACTCCCTCCAGACGCATTGAGGGTGTTGTCGATATCAACCGTAGACGTGAGAGCACCAGCTCCCCCGACAAGCGAAAGCAAGAACGCGATGTAAAAAAGAGCGATTAGTCCGCTGACGGCACCTCCCCCTTTTTGAATACCAGGCATCGAGGCGAACTTGTCGGCGTACCCTCCAGCGTTCGTCCATACAGCAATAGGGACTGTGATTGGAAAAACGGCGAGAGCAAGAAGCCGAACAACCGGATTCGAAACCATGTCCATCTCAATTTTTGTTCCATTCCCATATAATAAAAATATTTTCCTGCAGATCCGGTGTTCTTACATCAGCAACTCAACCGATTGTGTCTGGCTGACGTAGGAGCATGCCCATTCACGGAGCGACATCCACCGGAGCTCGACTGAGATTCCGTGTCCGAGTCGGTACTTTCGTCCGACTCCTCCTCTTGAGTCCCAGATCCGTGATGGCCATTCCCCGGACGATACGGCGACATAGATGAGACGCTATCTGAGCTTTCAGAGCCCCTCTCATCTGTTTCTTCAGAGTCATCATCTGAATTAGCTTGAACAGTATTCCTCGGATCATCGTAGCGCCCATCACGCTTATTTTCTTCATAAGTCGCACGCGTATCTTCCAGCGTGATCACTCCATCTTCGTTTTCACGTCGTAGTTCTTGGACCTGCTCGCCCGTCGCTACTGTCACAATATCGTCCTGTTCACTGTTGTAGAGTTGAATACCGTCCTGAGACGCGCCGCCCGTCGGGACGACCATCATCACGTCAGTGGGTGTCTCGTAGATCAGCGCCGTCGAAGAGCACATGCTTCCGATGCTTCCGCCCATGTACACCCGGCGTTCACCCTCGTCACAGCGGTCGCCCACCCTGGCGGCACTGGCAGTCGTGGGATCGACGGTGATCGTCGTCGTGTTGACGTAGCCCGCCTCGTCCGTCACGGCGGCGAGCAGTTCTGTCGACCCGGTTTCGGAGAACGTGTGGGTGAGCGTCGTCAGCGTCGTGGTGCCGTCGACCGTCGTGCTGTTGACGCGAGTGTCGTCGTGATAGAGCGACACGGAGCGAAGGGGGGCACCGTCGCTGGTCGCTTCGACGACGAAGGGCGTCGATTCGTCTGGAACGACTCTGTCGGGTGCATCGAGCGTGAGCGTCGGGCCGCGCGCCTCCTCGACGGTGACGTACAGCGTGTCGGTGGCGGTTGCGCCGTCGTCGTCGGTCACCGTCAGAGTGACCGACCAGCGCCCGGTTACGTTCGGCGTGAAGGTCGGTTGGAGGCAGTTCCGACACGACGGGGCGACGGTCGCGCCGTTCGGGTCCCGGATCGACCACTCGACGGTCTGGATACGCCCGTCTGGATCGCGGGAGTTGCCGCCGTCGAGGTACACCGTCGTCCCGCTCGTGACCGTTTGATCGAGTCCCGCAGCGGCGGTCGGTGAAGCGTTGCCGGCCGCTGATACGGGAATCGCGAGCGCCGCGAGGAGTACCAAGAGTACCACGAGAGAGGGGAGTCGTCGCATCTAGGTGGGGCATGGTTTCGTCTCCGCATTTATAATTTCGTCTATCCGGGTAAAGAATGTTTGTCCCATCTGGTGGAAAGATTGGGTGGCGTTGGCCAGGGTTGGCGGCCAACACGAAGGCTTTTGGAGTGGCACGCCCGACGAACGGGCAATGATGAGCACGATCGTCACGAGGTGGTGGGCGTGACGCACGATCTGACGGAGATCACGGTCGTCGGCGACGACGACACGGGCCTGATCGCCGAGGTCACCAGTCTCCTGTTCGAGCGCAGCATCAACATCGAAGACCTGGACCAGGCGGTCCGAGAAGGCGTGTTCCGCATGACGATGCACGTCGACACCGGCGAGATGGTCTGTACGGAGGCGACGATGCGAAACGACCTCCACGATCTGGGAGACGAACTCGGCGTCGACGTGCAGGTCCGATTCCCGGCCGATCGAGAGACGCAGTCGATCGCCGTCCTGGTCACCAAGGAGAGCCACTGTCTCGAAGCGCTGTTCGAAGCGTGGGCCAGCGGCAACCTCGGAGCCGACATCGATGTCGTGATCGGGAACCATCCGGACCTCAAGCCCCTCGCCGAGAAGTACGACGTTCCCTTCCACGACATCGGCGACGAGAAGGGGACTCCCGACGAGGGAGAGCTCCTGGACCTCCTCTCGGAGTACAACGCCGATCTAATCGTTCTCGCACGGTACATGCGCATCCTCAGCCCCGACGTGGTCTTCCGCTACGAGAGTCGGATCATCAACGTCCACCCGTCGCTGCTGCCCGCGTTCCCCGGCGCGTCGGCGTACATACAAGCGATCGAGGAGGGCGTCCGGATCGCCGGCGTCACGGCCCACTACGTGACGACGGACCTCGACCAGGGACCGATCATCACCCAGCGGGCGTTCAACGTCCCCGACGACGCGACCGAAGAGCGGCTCCAGCAGATCGGTCAGCCACTCGAAGCCGAGGCGCTGCTGGAGGCCATCAGACTCCACCTCGAAGACGAGGTGACGGTCCACCGCGGCCGGACGAAACTCCGGAACGCCGACGAGGTCGACGCCCAGCTGGGCGCACCACGAGAGCTCGACGAGCAGAATCCGGATCGGCCCATCGACGGACTCGGCGAGTTCGTCGCCGGCGAAGACGACGAGATCGAGGCCGACGACTGATACTGCCGGCTGTAAATCTGTGAACGATTTCGCCACCCCGGGGTGGCGAAGATCTTCGCGAAGTTACAGCCGGCAGTATGATACGGATTATCGTCGACCGGTGGATCGATCCAACGACTGCCTGCGGTCGACCGGACACACGGCCCCGGTAGTGTGAAACGACGGCGCGCGTTCTACAGGTCGCGAGCGGCGGCGACAGCGGCGTCCAGCGACGGGGCGTCGAACACGTCGGCCGCTACGTAGGCGTTGGTCCCGGCACAGTAGAGGTCCCGAGCGACGTTGAGGATGTCCTCGTCGAGCGGTTCGGGCTGGCGATCACACAGCGACTTCCAGTCGGCGACGCCCTCCTCGTCTGCGCGGTCTTTGGCGTCGCCGACGGCCGCGACCCACTCGGACTGGGTTCGCTTGTGGTACTGGCGGACGACCTCCTTGGAGACCTGCTGGGCGTCGTAGGAAAAGCGGTTCTCGTCGAAGGTGCCGACCACGTCGGCGACCCGGATCTCGCCCTCGTAGTAGAGACACTCGATCTTGCCGTCCTCGTGGACGAGCCCGGCGTCTGCGGCCTGTTCGGTGACGACGTGGTTGACTGCGCGGGCGAGTTCGTCGAGACGGTCGATGTCGGCGCGGCCGGCGATCTCGTCGGCGTCGGCGGGATCGAGATAGCGGTCCTGCTCCTCGTATTTCGTCGAGTACTCGACGATCGGCTCGTCGAGTTCGACGACCTCGTCGGGCCAGCTGTCGCGGTCGAGTCCGTGATCGCTGGGATCGGTCCGGCTCCGGAGCGAGGAGCCGACCGGCACGCGGTTGCGGAAGACGATCTCCAGTGGAACGAGGTAGTTCTGGCCGGCGTCGGCGTGGTACGCGTCGTAGTCGTAGCTGCCTCCGTCGAAGGGCAGGTCGGGGACCTGGGTCAGCGAGATCGACATCTCGTCGGGAGCGACACCGGCCGCGAGCGCGTCGCCGAGTTCGACGACCTCGCCGTCGACGACGACGCCCTCGTAGTGGGTTGGCACGTGGTTCTCCTCCAAGAGCTCGAAGTTGAACGCGCCCATCGTACACAGCGACGCGCCCTTGTCCGGAATCTCGTCGGGCATCTTGCCCCAGTCGAACACGGAGTAGTCGTCGGTGAACACGAACGAGCCACGGCCCAGCTGATCGGCGGTGGCCGGTTCGTCGACACGGAACTCCTTGACGCTCGTCATTACTGCCAGCGTCGGCGTGCCCGGACAAAGGCGTTTGCACTTCGCACCGTCGGGCCTCGGGCGGGCAACCAAACACCTAACTCCGACCCGGATGCACCGTCGGTCGATGAGTGGGGCGACACCGATCGACATCGGTATCATTCTGGCAGCGACGGTCGCGATCTGGAAGGGCAGCGGCTGGCTCGAAGCGGCCAGCGACGAACTCGCGACCTACTACGGCCTGCCCCTCGTCGTGCAGGGTGCAGTCATCGCCGCGATCGGCTCCAGCTTCCCGGAACTGGCGAGCGTCGTCGCCGCGGCGTTGCAGGGGTCGCTGTCGCTCGGTGTCGGTGCGATCGTCGGCTCGGCGATCTTCAACATCCTCGTGATCCCCGCGGTGTCTGCCATCGCCAAAGACGGCGAGATGGAGTCCAGCCGGGCGCTGGTCTACAAGGAGGCCCAGTTTTATATGCTCGCGGTGTCGGTGCTCGTGATCACTTTCGCGATGGCGGTGATCTACTACCCGGTCGATGGAGAGACCCTGATGGGCACCGTCACCAGACCGCTGGCGCTGATCCCGATCGCGATGTACGGTCTCTACGTCTTCATCCAGTTTCAGGACACGAGCGACTACGAGGCAGATCCCGAGGCGGGCGACGGAATCGACATCCGTCGGCAGTGGGGATACCTGCTGGCCGGCCTGCTGGTGATCCTCGTCGCCGTCCACTACCTCGTCCACTCCGTCGGCGTGATCGGCACGGCGCTCGGCATTCCGGAGTTCATCATGGGTGTGACGATCATCGCGGGCGCGACGAGCCTGCCCGACTCGCTCGTCAGCGTCCGCTCTGCGAGAGACGACAAAGCCGTCGCATCGCTGGGAAACGTGCTGGGCTCGAACACGTTCGATCTGCTCGTCGCTATCCCCGTCGGCGTGCTCATCGTCGGCGAGGCGGTGATCGACTTCGAGATGGCCGTCCCGATGTTCGGCGTCCTCACGCTGGCGACGCTGCTGCTCTTTACGGCGCTCCGGACAGATATGGTGATGACGACGGGCGAGGCCTACGCCCTGCTCGCCGCCTACCTCGCGTTCGTCGTGTGGGTCGTCCTGGAGACGGCGGGTGTGATCGTCGGCATCATCCCGAACTGATACGGACGGTTGTAGGAATTTACCGGTGAGCGTCTACCCCGTGGCGACGCTCACCGGTAAGCAACTACAACTTTCCGTATGATGCCGTCGACAGCGCGAGCGGATCTCTCGTGTGGTTGAGGTAGCCCCTCGTCTCGTCGACCGGACGAGCAACAACTGGCCAGATCCCCCGGTCCCGCCACGTTTTTGCTTGCCTGTGCCTATCGGTAGACGATGCCGGACGCCTTCGACACAGCGGCGAACGTCCCGCGGGGAGAGTTCGACTTCTCCCACCGCCCCGAGACGGACCAGGCCTTCGAGAACGCGCTGGCGAAGGCCCGCGACGGGACGCGACTGTCCGTCGAGGACGCGATCGAGCTCCTGACGACGGGCACCGACCGCTCGGGGATCGACCCGCGACGCAAGGAACTCGTCCTGGAAGCCGCGGATCGTCGCCGCGCCGAGGTCGTCGGCGAGGAAGTCACCTTCGTCGCGAACCTCAACAACAACGTGACGACGGCCTGTAACACGGGCTGTCAGTTCTGTAACTTCAAGGACCGCTCCGAGCAGTTCCGCACGTCCTCCCAGGACGATCACGGCGGGTTCACCAAGACGCCAGCACAGTCCCGCGAGATCGTCGCCGACGCCCTGGAGATGGGGATCTACGAGGTGACCTCCGTCTCGGGACTGCACCCCGCCTTCGCGCTCGACGAGGAACACCGCGAGATCCTCGCGGCCAGCGACCGCGGCGACCTGAACTATCGGCCGGCCGGGGAGTACGACACCGATCCGGGCACCTACTGCGAGCAGATCGAGGCGATGAGCGTCGGCGGCGTCCACCTCCACTCGATGACGCCCGAAGAGGCCTACCACGCCCGGCGGGGCACCGACTGGGACTACGAGGAGGTCTACGGGCGACTGGCCGATGCCGGCCTCGACAGCGTCCCCGGAACGGCCGCCGAGATCCTCGCCGACGAGGTCCGGGACGTGATCTGTCCCGGCAAGATCGGGACCGACGAGTGGCTCGAAGCGATGGAGGCGGCCGCCAGCGTCGGCCTCGACGTGACCTCGACGATCATGTACGGCCACGTCGACAACGAGGCCCATCGGGCGCTCCACCTCGAACGGATCCGCGATCTGCAGGACCGAACCGGCGCGATCACGGAGTTCGTCCCGCTCTCTTTCGTCCACGAGGAGACGCCGCTGTACGAGGAAGGGCTGGTCTCTGGCGGCGCGACAGACGACGAGGACGAGCTGCTGATCGCCGTCTCGCGACTGTTCCTCGACAACGTCGAGCACATCCAGACCTCGTGGGTCAAGTACGGCGACGCCAAGGGCCTGAAGATGCTGACCTGCGGGGCCGACGACTTTATGGGGACGATCCTCTCCGAGGAGATCACCAAGCGAGCCGGCGGCGACTACGGCGAGATGCGCACGTTCCGGGAGTACGTCGACATGATCACCGCCGTCGGCCGCGTGCCCGTCGAGCGGTCGACCGACTATCGCCAGCGCCGCCGGATCGACCCCGACGACCCGCCGTTCGGTCCCGAACTCGGGCCGAAGGCCGACGGCACTCCGATGCTCGAATAGGGGTTCTCTCCCCCCTCGATCAGTCTCGCCTGTGCGGCGTCATCGCCACGTCGTGACTCGGCTGGAGCGTGACCGCGGCCGACAGTTCGAGGTCGCCGTAGTCGCGTTCGAGCGTCCACTCGCGGGCGATCGTCGCCAGGATCAGTTGGGCCTCCGTCATCGCGAACTGCTGGCCGATACAGCGCCGCGGGCCGCCGCCGAAAGGGAAGTAGGCGTACTCCGGACGGTCCGATCGGCCGCCGTCGAGGAACCGCTCGGGGCGGAACTGCTCTGGGTCGTCCCAGAAGCGCTCGTCGCGGTGCAACACCCACGTGGGGAGCGTGACGAGACTCCCCTCGGGAATCGTGTAGCCGCCGATCTCGACCGTCGTGGCGGGCGAGCGGCGGATGTCGTGGGCGGGGGGATACAGCCGCATCGCCTCCTCGATGACGGCACCGGTGTACTCGAAGTCGAACACGTCTTCGATGGTCGGTCGCCCGTCGAGCAGCGCGTCCAGTTCCTCGTGGAGTCGCCGCTGGGCCGTGGGGTTGCGCGAGAGCAGGTCCCAGACGTACGTCATCGACAGCGCAGTCGTCTCGTGGCCGGCAAAGAGGAAGGTGACCAGCTCGTCGCGGATCTGCTCGTCGTCCATCGCGGTGTCGGCCGCGAGCAACATCGCCACCAGGTCGTCGCGGTCCGCCTCGTCCGCGCGGCGGGTTTCGACGATGTCGTAGATCTGGTCGTCGATGTGAGAGAGCGCCCGGTCGGCTCGACGCAGGAACGGAACGGGAGCCCAGTCGGGCGCGAAGAACGTGATCGGCTGCTTGCTGGGCTCCAGTGGGGCCTGAAACGCCTCGACGGCCTCGTACAGTCCGCGTTCGGCTGGATCGATCTCCTGGCCGAACAGACAGTCGACGAGGATATCGAGCGTACAGCGCGTCATCGCGCGCCGAACGTCGACCGACTCGCCGGCCGTCCAGCGGTCGGCGGTCGCGGCAGCCTGATCGACCATCCGCTCGGCGTAGTTGCGGATGTGATCCATGTAGAAGGCCGGTTGAATCGCCTCTCGCTGGCGCTCCCAGAGATCGCCGCCACTCGTCAGCAGGCCGTTCCCCACGAACTCCTCTAGTTGGGCGTTGCTCGGTTCGTGTTTCGGGAAGGTGTCGGGATCTTCGAGGACGCGCTTGACGTCGGCGGGATCGGTCAGCATGTAGGTGTCCCACCCCAGCATCTCGTAGTTGACGACGGGGCCGTACTCCGCGGCACAGCGCTCGCGGAAGGCACAGGGATCGCGGGCCCACTGGTGAGAGTTTCCGATCACGGGCAGTCCGCGCGGGCCGGGGGCGTCTGTGGTCGTCATCGTGTACAGAGACGGTCGGGAGCCGCCTCGGCCTGTCGCCTCGCCAACGAGGTCGATTTAAGTATCGCCCGGAGAAACTGGGGATATGCGGTACGTCACCGTTCGCGTCGAGCCGCGTGAGGGCACCGCCTTCCACCCGCTCGGGCAGGCGCTGTCCGACGCCGAGGACATCACCCGCGAGGCGATCCACCGCGTCGAGTTGCTCGACGACGGCAGCGGCGTGATGCTCGCGGAGGCGCGGGGCAACCGCGACCACTACGAGGCGATCCTCGACGACAGCGACTACGTCCGTCAGTACGCCGTCACCGGGACGGAGGGGCGCTGGTACGCCTACTGTCAGTTCGACCCCAATGAGGCCAACTACCGGATGCTCCAGCACCGCCAGGAGTCGACCGTGATGATGGAGATGCCCATCGAGGTCCATTCCACCGGCGCGATGGAGATCACCTTCGTCGGCGACGAGGGTGCCTTCAGCGAGGCCGTGCCGTCGGAGGGGGAGGCGTTCGAGATCGAACTGCTGGAGACCGGCCAGCGCCCGCCTCGCGGCGAGGACCTCTTTGCCTGTCTGACCGACCGCCAGCAGACGATCCTCGAAACGGCGATCGAGTTCGGGTACTACGAGAACCCCCGGAAAGCGACCCAGGCGGAGATCGCCGACGCCGTCGACACCACTGCCGGAACCGTCGGCGAACACCTCCGGAAGATCGAGCACCGGGTGTTCTCGCAGTTCGTCGATCCGGCCACCTGACCACTCGGTGGGGAGCTATCGCCCGCGGATATCGGCCGGGTTCTCGCCCCGATCCCGCACGGCACGGAACCGCTCGCCGTGGACGCCGTCGCGCTCGATGGCGGCTCGGACCCGCTCTGAGACCCACGCCTCGTCCCCGAGGAACCGCTCGTACACCGGCAGCCGCTCCCGGAGCGGTACGTCGGCGTGGTCCGCCACGGCACGCAGCTCCTGGAGCGCCGGCCACTCGTATGCCGGGTTGACGTGATCGACGGTCACCGGCGACACCCCGCCGAGATCGTCGATCCCACAGTCGACGAGTTCGCGGGCCGGCGCGAGGTTCGGTGGAACCTGGACGGACACGTCGTCCGGCAGGCCAGCCCGGGCCATCGCCGTCACGCGACGCAGCGTCGCCAAGTCCGGGGACCCGCCGTCCCACCGCTCGTTGTCCACGACGGGCTGGACGATCACTTCCTGAACGTGGCCGTACCGCTCGTGCATCGCGGCGATGGCCAAGATGCTCTCGGCCCGGTCGGTCCAGTCCTCGCCGATGCCGACCAGAATACCGGTCGTGAAGGGAACGCCGAGCTCGCCGGCCACCCGCAGCGTGTTGAGCCGCTGGCCGGGGTTCTTGGCCCTGGGGCCGCCGTGGGCCTGCACGTCTGCGGTGGTTTCGAGCATCACGCCCATCGATGCGTTGCGGTCGGCCACCGTCGCCATCTGCTCGCGCGTCTGGTCGCCGGGGTTGCTGTGTGGGAGCAGTCCCTCCTCCAGCGCGATCTCGCAGGCCCGCCGGAGGTATGTGTGGATCGACTCGTATCCCCACTCGGCGAGCTGGTCGTGGACCGCGGTGTAGCGGTCGTCCGGGTCGTCGCCGAAGGTAAACAGAGCCTCCGTACAGCCGGCGTCGGCCCCGCGCCGACAGGTCTCTCTGATCTCCTCGGCGGTCATGAGCTCGGCCTGGCCCGGCGGATCGTAGTAGGTACAGTAGGTACAGGTGTACCGACAGGCCGTCGTCAGCGGCAGGAAGACGTTGCGCGCGAACGACAGCGACGGCGCGGCCGACACGTCGGCCGGCGTCGTCTGCAACAACTGCTCGATCGCCTCCTCCTCGATAGACAGCGACAGGTCGTAGTCGCTCGCGCCGGGAATCACGTCACCGTCTCGGAACCGCGAGGGCAAAAGTCCTTCCGGACGGGTCAGGGTCGCTCGACGGTGGTCCGCCCGTCGGCGACGGTCAGCTGGACGCCCGCCCCTCGCAGCCAGTCGGCCGCTCGCCCCTCGCCGTGGAGCAGGACCTCCGCGAGGTCGGCCGGCTCGTCTACGTCGGTACTCAGGCGATAGGAGTCGATCTCGGTCACCGTCCCACCGGCGTCGCGGGCGATCCGGCGGTGGTCGCGGATCGACGCGTCGTGGTAGTCGACACGGAAGTCGGGGTGGCGTGCGACGAACGCGTTCGTCCCGCCGCCACGGCCCGGAGCGAGGACCACGTCGCCCTCGGCCGCGAAGAGCCGGTCGAGCGCGTCGGGGGTCGCCAGGGCGAGGTCGGCCATCACGACCGCGACGGACTCGGCACTCGCGGCGAGCAGATCGTTGATCGCCGCATCGAGTGGTCGGTCGTCGACGGTCACCGGCCGGTTGAGGTCGATCGCTTCGGTCGCGAGGACTGCGGGGTCGACGCCGACCGCATCGAGCGCGTCGAGCACGTCCGCGAGCATCACGCGGGCGAACGCGCGACGCTCGTCGGCGTCGAGAACTGGCGCGAGTCGCGTCTTGGGCTCGGTCGCCGAAAACGGGACGACGACGCGCATCTACAGCTTCGAGAAGTCGTCGCCCTGCTGGGACTGCCAGTAGTAGACGCCCCCGCCGAGCAGGAGCAAGACGACGAGCACGCCGGCACCCATCAGAACCATCTGGGTCGTCTGCTGGGACTGCCGGGCGGAGTCGGCGGCGTTCTGAGACTGTGTCGCAAGCTCCTGTGCGTTCTCGAAGTTCTCGTTCTCGTACGACGAGATCGCACTGTCGAGCAGGTCCTCGGCTTCCTGGTGGCCACCCGCGGCGTCGATGGCGCTCTGGGCGTCGTCGATGGCCTCGCGAGCGGCCTGGCTCTCGCTCGTGTAGTGGTGGGCGGAGTCGTTGACCAGCTCGTCGGTGTTGCTGCCGGTCCGCTGGTCGAGCGCGGCGACGGTGAACGTCTGTTCGGGATCGTAGCTGTAGTTTTCGACCGCCGGTGCCTCACCGACCAGTTCGATCTGGATCTCGTCGCCGTTGTTGTCGACGCTCAGGTCCTGTTCGAACGACCGTTCGCCGTAGGTCGTCTCCCCGTCCTCGACCGGCGTGCCGGCCCTGAGGACGGTGACGGTCCAGCGGACGTTCTGGAGTTCGGTGTCGGCGAGGAGCGTCCAGTCGTTGGCCGTGTCGGTGAAGGGATCGTCGATCGTGTAGGTCATCGACACCTCTTCACCGACCTGTGCCTCGCTTGGCACTCCGTCCGAAGAGAGAGTGAGAGCGGCGGCTGTCCCCGTCGCGGTCACCAGCAGCGCGACGCAAAGCAGCGCAGCCGCAGTCTTAGAACAGCGGGTCAAGTTCATCATCGTCGTCTTCGACCAACTGATCTAAGTTATCTTCGCTCTCCTGGCGGATGTCGTCGATGTTGTCCTGTGCCTCGATTGCCACCTGCTGGAGCTCCTTGATGCGGGGCACGTTGTGGACGCCCGACAGGAGCACCGCGGCGGCGACGCGGGGCTCGTTGGTCGGGTAGTCTCCGCCACGGACCTCCATGCTGCCGGTCTGCTCCTCGAGCCACTTGCGCCCGCGCTCGATGCCTTTCCGGTTGAGGTGGGCAGAGGGGCCGGCCATCACGAGCAGCGCACGCTCGGCACCGTCGATCTCGCAGGGCAGTGTCAGCCGACCGAGCGCCGCCTTCCGGACCAGGGAGGTGATCCGGTTGGTCGTGTTGGCGGTGTCCATGTCGTTGCTGTCGTCGCTGCCACTGGAGAACCGCGACAGCAGGCCGCCGCCGCTGCTTGACGACATCTCCACGTCCTCGGAGGCGTACCCGACCGTCGAGACGCCACCGCCAGAAAGCGTGTTGATGATCTCCGAGGAGTCGACGACGCTCTCTGCGACGTTGTCGCCGTCGCCGATCTCGCCCGCGCCGAAGAGGACGCCAAAGCGTCTGACGATCTCCTCGTTGATGTGGTCGTAGCCACCTTCGACGGACTCGCCGGTCTTGCGCCAGGCGTCGTTGTCGAAGACGAGCAGGTTGTCCACCTCGCGGACGAACGTCTGGAACGATCGGGCGGCGTTGAGGGTGTAGATACCCCCCTCGTCGCTGCCCGGCAACACGCCGAGCCCGTAGACGGGCTCGGTGTAGATGCGCTTGAGGTGTTTCGCGATGACCGGCGAGCCGCCCGAGCCGGTGCCACCGCCGAGTCCAGAGACGACGAGGAAGCCGTCGATCTCGTGGACCGGGATGCTGTCGATCGCGCCCTGGATCTCGTCGATGTCCTCCTCGGCGATCTCCGCGCCGAGTTCGTTGTCGGCACCGACGCCGTGTCCCTTGACGCGCGCCTGTCCGATCAGGACTCGATTCTCCTGTGATATGTTCTCGAGGCCGAGCAGGTCCGCTTTCGCCGTGTTCACCGCGACCGCCGAACGGACGATCCCGGAGTTGGTCCGTTCGTCGTATTCGAGGAACTTGTCGACGATTTTACCGCCGGCCTGCCCGAAGCCGATCATCGCGAGTTTCATTGCTTGGTGAGACTCCGCTTGAAGAGGGAAAGTAGGAAAGCAGGCATAAGCCTTTTGCCAAGATATCGAATACGATATAGTTGTTCTATCGACAGTTCGTGGCGACACCACGCGACGGCGACTGGTCGAGCCACTGGAGAGGCGTCACTCTCCGGACAGGAGTTGGTCGACGGCCTCTTCTATGGCCGCCCGGACGGCCCGCTCGGGCCGGGTGGCGTCGATGCGGACGAACCGCTCGGGCTCGGCCGCGATCAGGCGCTCGTAGTTCTCGCGTACGTCCGCGAGGTAGTCGGCGGTCTCGAACTTGTTGGTCGCACCGCTGCGCTCGGCGGCGGTCTCGGCGTCCACGTCGAGGTAGATCGTCGCGTCCGGCGGTCGGGTCCAGGGCGCGTGTACGTCCCGGACGTACCCGAGCGCGTCGTCGAAGCGGTCGCTCAGAGTCGCCCCCTGGTAGGCGTAGCGCGAATCCGAGTACCGATCAGAGACGACGAGCCGTCCGGCGTCGAGTGCCGGCTCGATCGTGTTCGCGAGGTGGTCGGCGTGGTCGGCCGTATAGAGGAACAGCTCCGCCAGCGAGTCCGCCTCGTCGTCGTCGATCGATCGCTGGACGGCCTCGCCGTACCACGACTCCGTCGGCTCGCGCGTGAAGACGGCGTCGTCGGGCACGGCGGCGTGGCGCTGGAGCGTCTCCCACGCGGTCGTCTTCCCGCTGCCGTCCAGTCCTTCGAGCGTGAGCAGCATACTCGGGCCGTCGCCGCGCCCGTACGTAAACGCCCCGGCTGGTCGGAGTCCTCGGCAGAGCCACCGAGACCACTCGACAGGCTGTCAGGACACTGCCGGCGCGTCCTAACTGGGTGCGCACTAGCTTTACATCAGTCCCCGATCATATACCGGGTATGAACGTACTGCTCGTCGGCGGGAGTGGCTTCATCGGGACGAATCTCTGTACGGCGCTGGCGGATCGCGGCCACGACGTGACGGTGCTGGCACGCTCACCCGACGCCGCCGACCTGCCCGCCCAGGCGACGACCGTCGCGGGCGACGTGACCGACTACGACAGCATCGAGGGCGCGTTCGAGGGACAGGACGCCGCGATCAACCTCGTGGCGCTGTCGCCGCTGTTCAAGCCCTCCGGGGGCAACGAGATGCACGACCGCGTCCACCGGGGCGGGACGGAACACTGCGTGCGCGCAGCCGAGGAACACGGCGTCGAGCGGTTCGTCCAGATGAGCGCGCTCGGGGCCGACGCCGACGGTGCGACCCACTACATCCGTTCGAAGGGCCGGGCCGAAGGGATCGTCCGCGACTCGTCGCTCGACTGGGTGATCGTCCGTCCCTCCGTCGTGTTCGGTGACGGCGGCGAGTTCGTCCAGTTCACCAGGCGGCTCAAGGGGATGTTCGCGCCCGGCGTCCCGATCTACCCGCTGCCCGGCGGCGGCAAGCAGACGCGGTTCCAGCCCATCTGGGTCGGCGACCTCGTGCCGATGCTGGCCGACGCGCTCACGGAGGCCGAATACGTCGGCGAGGTCTACGAACTCGGTGGCCCCGAGGTCCTGACGCTGCGAGCAGTGACCGAACAGGTCTACGAAGCCGCGGACGGCTCGGTCACCATCGTCGGGCTCCCGATGGCGCTTGCCGGTATCGGGCTGAAGACGCTCGGCTTCGTCCCCGGTTTCCCCATGGGCGGCGATCAGTACCGGTCACTGAACTTCGACAACACGACCGACGACAACGACGTGGAGCGGTTCGGCGTCGAGGAGAGCGAGCTGACGACGCTTGGCGAGTACCTCGGCATCGCCGCCGAGGCCGCGAACTGATCCGGCGGCGTCTCCTCGACCGGGCGGCGTGATCGGTCCCGACAAACGAGCGACCGCCGCGACCGCCCAGAACACTACTGTCGCATCGTCTCCGGGAGCTCTACCTCGTCGGGAGCCGGCATCCAGACGTAATCGAACGTGAGTCCCAGCCCCAGCGGGAAGAAGATCGTCGCCAACACCACGAGCGCGCGGCTGCCGAGATTCCCGCCGAGCTTGAACACGCCCGACAGCACCAGCAGGAGGACGAACAGCGCGACCGGACACAACAGCAGCGAGTAGAGGACACTCCCCCAGCGCGTGTCGAGTCGCACGCGGAAGAACCGGGTCATCAACGCCGTGACGGCGCTGTTGACCAGCACGATCACCAGCAGTCCGACGAGATCGATGACGGCGACCATGGTCGGGCTAGGGAGTCGAGACGCTTTGCAGTATCGGGACGCCGCGAGACGCGGCGTCATACGGACGGTTGTAGACGTTTACCCAGTCGACCGCACGACGGCGTGTGGTCGATCTGGTAAAGACCTACAACTGTCCGTATCACTCCATGCAGATGTAGGTCCGCGTGTCGACGACGCCGTCGAGGTCCCGGATCCGCGTCGCGACGGTGTGCATCACGTCGTACACTTCCTCGCCGGCGGCTTCGGCGATGATGTCGTAGTTGCCGGCGACGATGTGAGCCTCGCCGACGCCGTCGTGACCGCGAATCTCCGAGAGCAGCCCCTCGGACTTGCCGGCCGAACTCTTGATCATGATGAATGCACTGACCATGTGTACTGTGTGAACTTATGACATGAAAAAGCTTCAGGTCGGTCGCGTGGTTCGCGAGACGCCGACGGCGAGAACGGTGACGGCCGGCAGGCTCACTCCTCGGAGAGCCGCGTCACTCTGGCGGCCGTCGCTTTGAACGTCGCCACGACGGGATCGCCCGGTTCCAGATCGAGACGCGCTCGACTCGCCGCCGTGACCAGTACCGGGACGGGCGTCGCCGCTCCGACGTCGACGGTGATCGTCGCGACGCCGTCGCGCTCGTCGACGGCCGTCACCGTTCCGCGCAGTCGGTTGCGGGCACTCGTCCGGGTGGCCGAGAGAGTGGCGTCTGGCTCCTGGAGTGTCACGGCGTCGGCGGTCAGCGTCACCGTCACGTCGTCGCCGGTGTCGACCGACGGGTCCCGGTCCCCGCCGACGACGATCGCGTGCAACTCGCCCGCCGGACTCTCGGCGGTCACCAGCCGTCCCGATCGCTCGCGAACGGTGCCAGAGAGCGCGATCACGTCCGCGGCGGCCGTGCCCGAGACCACGGTGTGGACGCGGGCGAACTGCGTCAGCAGTTCGCGGCCCCGGTCGGTGAGGACGCTCCCACCGCCGCCCGCTCCCCCGCGTTCGCGCTCGACGAGCGAGCCCAGCGTCTCTTCCAGGACTGTCAGGCGCTTGTGGGCCCGAGAGTACGAACGGCCGAGCGCAGTGGCGGCCGCGTTCAGCGATCCCTCGCTGTCGACGGCCCGCAACAGCGCCGCGTCCGACGCGTCGACGGTCACCCCATCGGCAGTCAGCGAGACGGCCACGTCCGTGTCCATACGCACGCCGACGGACGGAGCGAGCAAAACCGTTATGTTGTACTCAGCACAACCCCGTTATGTTGGGAGTGATATAACGATGGGACACACCAGGGCTGCAGTCACCCGTCGGGGGTTCCTGACCGCGATCGGGACCGTCGGCGTCGGGGCGCTCGCGGGGTGTACCGGCGTCACGGGAACGGAAAGCGGCCCAGTCAGCCTGCTGTGTGCCGGCAGCCTCGCCCGCACCGTCGAGCGACACGTCGGCCCGGCGTTCAGAGAGCAGACGGGGCGGGCGATCCACGGCGAGTACCACGGCTCCAACGCCGTGATGCGGATGGTTCAGGAGGGCGTCGAGCGCCCCGACGCCGTCGTCAGCGCCGACGCGACGCTCCTCCGGGACCGACTGTACGGGGTGGCCACGGACTGGGACGTGACCTTCGCGGCGAACAGCCTGGGGCTGTCCTACGACGAGGCGACGGAGCCGGGCGAACAGCTTGCGGCCGGCACCCCGTGGTACGAGGTCGTCGGTGACGCCGACGACGGTGCCATCGCCATCGGCGATCCGGAGCTGGATCCGCTGGGCTATCGCGCGCTCCAGGCGTTCGAACTCGCACAGCGGGCACACGACCTCGACGGCTTTCGCGAGCGGGTGGTCCCGCGGCTGTACACCGAGCCCGACGAGCCACAGCTGCTCGCGGGCGTCGAAACGGGGTCTCGTGCGGGCGCAGTCGTCTACCAGAACATGGCCGCCGACCGCGGGCTGCCCTTCGTCGAGTTTCCGGACCGCTACAACTTTTCGAACGCGGCGCTGGCCGACCACTACGCGACGGCCTCGTACACGACCGACGACGGCTACACCGCGACGGGTCGGCCGATCCTCTACAGTGCGACCGTCTGTGACGACGCCGACGATCCGGCCGGCGGGCGGGCACTCGTCCAGTACCTCTGTGAGAATCCGTCCGTGCTGACGGCCGCCGGCTTGCGTGTGGGCGAGCAACTGCCGGGGGAGCACGGCTCGGTCCCCCCGGAGGTGAACGTGTGAGGGCCTTCGACCCGCGACGACTTCGGACGCCGACACGGTTCGTACCGGCGCTGCTGGGCGGTGTCCTGCTCGTCCACTTCGTCGTGCCGTTCGCGGCCTTCCTCTCACAGACTGGCACGTCGAACGTCGTCGCCGGGCTGTCGGCCCCGCCAGCGCGGAGCGCGATCCGGAACTCGCTGCTGACGGCCCCGGTCGCGACCCTGTTTTCGACGCTGTTCGGCGTCCCGCTGGCGTACGCGCTCGCCCGAACGTCCGTCCGCGGGAAGCGCCTGATCGAGGGGGTCGTCGTCCTGCCACTGGTCGTGCCGCCGGTGGTCGGCGGCGCGATGCTCCTGACGGCAGTGGGGCGCTTCACGCCGCTTGGCCGCGCGGCGCTGGCGGCGGGCCTCCCGCTGACCGACAGCCTCGCGGGCGTGATCCTCGCCCAGACGTTCGTCGCCGGCCCCTTCGTCGTCGTCACGGCGCGGGCCGGCTTCGGTGCCGTCGACGAGCGGCTGGAACGGGCGTCGCGCTCGCTGGGGTACGGACCGCTGGCGACGTTCTGGAACGTCTCGCTCCCGCTGGCACGGGGCGCGATCGTCGCGGGCGTCGTCCTCACGTTCGCGCGGGCGGTCGGGGAGTTCGGTGCCACGATGATGGTCGCGTACAACCCTCGGACGATCCCGACGCGGATCTGGGTCGAGTTCATCGCCGGGGGGATCGACGCGATCGTACCGCTCGCACTGGCGTTGCTCGCCATCACCGTCGTCGTCGTCACCACGGTCCAGCGGCTCGGACACCTTCCGACGGTGGTCGACGGATGACCCTCGAAGTCAGCGGCCTCACGCATCGCTACGGGTCGAAGACGGCCGTCGAGGACGTGTCGTTCTCGCTGGCAGACGGTGAGATCGTCGGGCTGCTCGGGCCGAGTGGCTGTGGCAAGACGACGATCGTCCAGGCGATCGCCGGCCACCTCCGCCCGGCCGCGGGCCGGATCCTGCTTCGCGGCGAGGACGTGACCAGGCAGCCGCCCGAACGCCGACGGGCGAGTGTCGTCTTCCAGGAGCCGACGCTGTACCCGCACATGACCGTCGGCGAGAACGTGGCCTACGGGCTCGAAGCACGCGAGATCGAACGCTCGCGAATCGACGAACTCGTCGAGACCCACCTCGAACTGATCTCGCTTGCCTCGCGGCGCGACGCCTACCCTGCCGAACTGAGCGGCGGCCAGAAGCGCCGCGTGGAGCTGGCACGGGCGCTGGCACCGGAGCCGGACGTGCTGTTGCTCGACGAGCCGCTGTCGGCACTGGACCGCAGCCTCCGCGAGGAGCTGCGGCGAGCGATCGGTCGCATCCAGCGAGAGACCGGCGTCACGACGCTGTTTGTCACCCACGACCAGGCGGACGCGATGGCGCTCGCGGATCGACTCGTCGTCATGAACGAGGGCGCGATCGCGGGAGTCGACACGCCGCGGGCGCTGTACGAGTCGCCCCCCACGCCGTTCGTCGCGTCGTTTCTCGGACGGTCGAACGCCGTCGAGGCGACCGTCGTCGAACCGGAGCCGCTCGTGCTCGCGGTCGGCGAGCAGACGCTGACGCTGCCGGAGGCCCGGAGCGACAGACCGGCCGGGGCCTCGGTGTCGTGTCACGTCCGCCCGGCGGATCTGACGCTGGCCGAGTCGGACGGCACCGACACGGCCCCGACGCTGAGCGGGGCGGTGAGCCACGTCACGGACCGGGGGTCGCGCTACGACGTGTCGGTCACCCTCCCGACCGACGAGACGGTCGTCGTCGAGCGCCAGGCCGAGCCGCCGCCAGCGGGTACGACGGTGACAGTTCGAGTACCGGCGGCGAAGGTGACGCGCTTCGGGGCCGACACGGCAGGAAAGTGACCGGGCGGGAAGCTCGCGGTCACGCTCGCACGGGCCGGCGTCGTCGCCAGCGGTGAGTCACGCCGGGGAGACGCTCGCCGCTGGCGAAGAGCCTCCGTATCACGCACCGCCCGAGCGAGCGCGCATCGCCGACCAGACGGCGACGCTACCGAGCAGGAACGCCGGGAGCAGCGGGAGAACGAGGTAGGCGTCACGCAACGTCAACCCGAGCGACTGGACGAACGACTGTGCGGCCGGGAGGAGGAGGAGCGCGCCGGGAGCGACGATGAAGGCGAAGAGCACGGTCCCGACCAGCGTCCACCCTCGCCAGTCGAACTCGCGTTCGCCGTCGCCGCTGGTCGGCGGTTCGCCGCTGGGTCGATGGACGTAGCCCGCGTCGCCGTCGTCGTCGCTACTCATCGGCCCCTCCCTCGTACTCGCTGTCGGGAACGACGACGACTTTGCCGACCCCCTCGCGCTCTTCCAGCAGTTCGTGGCCGCGTGCGGTCTCGCTCATCGGGAGGACCGCCCGGATCAGCACCTCGAAGGTCCCGTCCCAGACCAGTTCGAGCACGTCGTCGAACTCGCCGGGACCGGCCATCGTCGAGCCGTGGACGGAGAGCTGGTTACCGAAGATCCGGTTGACGTTCGTCTCCGGCGTCGGGCCGGTCGTCGCCCCGCAGGTCAGCAGCCGACCGCCGTTCGCGAGACTGCGCAGCGACTGTCTCCAGGTGGCCGCGCCGACGTGATCGACGACCACGTCGACGCCGCGCTGGCCGGTCTCCGCGCGGACCGCATCCGCGAAGTCTCTGGCCTCGTAGTCGATCGCGAGATCCGCACCCAGCCGACGAGCGGTCGCGCGCTTCTCGTCGCTGCTGGCCGTCGCGATCACCGCACAGCCGGCGTGGTCGGCGATCTGGACCGCCGCGTGGCCGACGCCGCCGCTCGCTCCCAGCACGAGGACGGTCTCCCCGGCGTCGATCTCGCCGCGGGTGTGGAGCATGCGCCAGGCGGTCCCGAAGACCAGCGGCGCGGCCCCCGCGGTCGTCCAGTCGACGCCCTCCGGAACGGGGACGAGCGCGTCGGCCGGGACCGCGGTCCGCTCGGCGTGGACCCCCGGACAGTGTTCGCCGAGGATCTCGTAGTTCACACACAGCGTCGGCTCACCGTCGCGACAGAACTCGCAGGCCCCACAGCTGCGTCCGGCGGTGACGGCGACGCGATCGCCCGGGCCGAACCGCTCGACCGCGTCTCCGACGGCCACGACGACGCCCGCGGCATCGCTCCCGGGGACGTGGGGGAAGTCGAGGTCGATCCCCGGAAGTCCGCGGCGAGTCCACACGTCGAGGTGGTTCAGTGCTCCGGCTCGCACGTCGAGGAGAACGTCGTCGGAGCCGAGCGTGGGCTCGGGAGACGGCCCGTACTCGACGACCTCGCGGTCGCCGTGGGCGGCGAACTGGACGGCATCCATGGCTGGTGCTCAGGCCACCATCGTCTAAACCCTAGGGGTTCGGGACCGCCGGGCCGATCGCCAGCAGGCTGACCCGGTGGCTGGTCCCGTCAGCGTGTGCTTCCCGTGTTGCAACTGCGTCGGATCGGCTCTCGTAGACCCCTTCCTCGCTGCACTCGTGGCAGACGACGTGAAACGCTTCCTCCATACGTTCAGGCCACATACATGTCACTTAATCATTTTGATTTGGTAATGCAAAGCACACGTCGAAGTGACCACGCGGAGGCCACGAGCTATTTATTCGCGGCACTGCGAAGCCGGACCATGGTCGATTTCCAGTCGCGGAACCGCCGGACGCGGGACGACGAGCGAGCGGCATCTGAGACGGACTCGGAGTCCGACGAGCCGACGGACGGCGAGTCGGAATCGTCCGCGCCGGACGAGCCCGAGACGACACCGGAAGCCGACGAACCCGATCGGGGACCGGTGGCCGGCGTCGCCGTCGTCACCGTCGCCGACGACCGGACCGTCGAGGACGATTCGGTCGGCGATGCCGTCATCGAGGCACTGGGTCCCCACGAGCTGGTGACCCGCGAATTGCTCGGTCGCGACCACGACGGCGTCCAGGGTGCCGTCGACGCACTGGTCAACCGAGGAGACGTAGACGGCGTCGTCACCGTCGGCGGGACCGGTACCAGCACGCGCGACATCACCGTCGAGGCCGTCCACCCGCTGTTCGAGAAGGCGCTCCCCGGATTCGGCGAACTGTTCCGGCAGCGCTTCTACGAGGAAGTCGGTTCCGACGTGATCGCCATCCGAGCGGCGGCCGGCATCGCCGACGGGACGCCGGTGTTCTGTCTCCCCGACTCGGTCGAGGGGGCACGCATCGGTACCGAAGAGATCGTCGTCGAGCAGGTCGGACGGCTCTCCGATCGGCTCGACGAGGAGCCGTAGGCCAAATCCATTTGCGGCCACGCGGCCAACGCGACGGTATGGTGACTCGGCTCGCTGACGGCGTCTGGTGGATCGACCTCCGTGGGGTCAACGCCTACCTGATCGACGAAGCGGTCGCTGGCGACGGCGCTGGCTCCGGCGTGACGCTGGTCGACGCGGGACTGCCGTGGCACGGCACGCAGCTGAGCGCGGCGATTGCCGCGGCCGGCTACGAACTGCGCGACATCGAGCGCGTGCTGGTGACCCACTACGACATCGACCACGTCGGCGGACTGGCGGGACTCGACGGCCTCGACGCGCCGATCTACGTCGGCGAGGCCGATGCCGAACTGGTCGCGGGCCGACGGCGGCCGCCCTGGCACAACCACAAAGGACTGTTCCAGCGGGCGATGGCCGGCTTCGTCTCCCCGCCCACGAACCGGATCGAACCCGTCACCGACGGCGACACCGTCGGGGAGTTCACCGTCTACGCGACGCCGGGCCACACGCCCGGCCACGTGGCCTACGTGAGCGAGCGCGCCTCGGTCGGACTGCTCGGCGATCTGGTACGAGAGTCGCGTGGCACGCTCCGGCCGTCGCCGTGGCTCCTCAGTTACGCCACCGGCGAGGTCGAGCGCAGCATCGCGGAGCTGAACGGACGAGCGCCCGACTTCGCGGTGTTGGGTATGGGGCACGGTCGCCCGTTCGAGCGCGACGGACGCGAGCGCCTGACGGAACTGGCCCGCGAGTGATAGTTAGCGGCCGAACCATTTACTCGGTTCACGCGAATTTACGCCCAGATTCGGCGGCACGAACGTTCTCCCGTCGGAATAAAACCGATCGGGTGAGCTGAAACTCGCGTAAAATTCGCCAAAGCGCTTCCCGCTACTAAGTGGCAACCAGCCCACCACCCAGATGCGATGTTCGACGACACTGCCACCCGACGAACGGTCCTCAAGTCAGCCACAGCGGCGGTCGCCGCCGCTGCGGTCCCGACGGGCGTACAGGCCGCCGAACGCACGTGGACGGCCGTCGAGTCACCGACGGGCAACACGCTCTTCGACGTGGAGTCGACAGCCGACGGCGCGTACGCCGTCGGCGGCGCTGGCGTCGTCCTCGAACGGACGCCGAAGGGCTGGCGCAAGGTGCTCGACGGCGGTCCGAGCGGCAACGGCAACAACCTCTACGGCGCGGACGTGACCGACGACGGCAAGCGGCTCTGGTTCGTCGGCTCGTCGGGCGCGATCGGCGAGCTCGACGTCGAGTCGGGCGTCCTGAACGACCACTCGGCACCGATGGACGTGACCAACAACTTCAACGACGTGTCGGTGACGGGCGAGGCCGGCAGCGCGAACGTCTACGTGGCCGGTGACTCCGGAAAGCTGTACTACAGCTTCGAGAACGGGGAGACCGGCAGCTGGGAGGACGTGACGCCGGCCTCCGGCTCGGCGATCAACGCCGTCGACTTCTTCGACGACCGATCCGGCCACATCGTCGACGGCAACCAGACGGTCCTGTACACGAGAGACGGCACGACGTGGGACCGGCTGGGAATCGCGAACGCCGACTACAACTTCTACGGCGTCGACGCCGACGGCTTCGACGACGTGTGGGTCGCGGGCGGTGGCGGTTCGATCTACCGCTGGAACGGCAGCGAGTGGCGGCGCGTCGACAACGGCGACGCCGGCCTCCGCGACGTGGAAGTCGAGAACGGCGAGGGCCTCACCGTCGGCGGTGGCGGTGCGGTCTTCGACCGCGACGCCGGTGCCGGCTGGGCGGCCGAACAGACCCCGACCGGCGCGAACCTGAAGGCCGTGGTCCGGGGCGACGTGGACATCGCGGTCGGTGCCGGCGGCGCGATCGTCGAGCGGTAAGCGTCGATCGCCGCGACGGTGCCCTCCAGCGAGTTAAACACAAATGAATTATATAATGTTAAATTAAATCTAAATTAATAGTACATAGGACGTATTATACTAGTGAGATGAGTTTAAAACAGTAGATATAATTAATTAGTGTAGATTGACTATAGAATTTGTTTTAATATCTTGCTATGGTTCGGCTGTATGTGTGGTGAAGGTTTTTGCCTTCCAATCCTGTCCACTTCCCGAGATACTCACATCAAACTCACCCGGACCTGGCAGTGACCAACTAATGCCTATATTGGATGGTGAACAGAAGGGGTCCCAAGTGTGGATTAATTCACCGTATATATTAGTTTCAGCCCCCAATTCGTCGTCTCTTGTGTCAATTTCAGTTTCCATCCAGCCAGACCCGCTATATGTTGGTGCCATTCGACCCGTTTGTAGTTTTGCATACACCCCATGCACATGTGGTACAGTTTCAACAAGAGTATTTCCTTTAGTTTTTGTTTGGTCTTTCCTGAGCCTATAGATATCTTCCGAGAATGAAATTGCCGCGCCATCAAGTGGCCCATGACAATCGGCTCCTGCAGCATCAGCAAGATCCCAGTTAAAAATGACATACTGATATCCGCTCTCATCATCGCCACCCAAAGCAACGGCTGAAACCGTCATTTCAGAATCTGGATCATTGTCGGGATCTCCCCATCTTTTTTGTGTGGACACACCATCCACAGCCGCAGATCCATCTGTATTGTTCGCTTCTTGAACTAATTCCTTGCTAGAAAATTTTGTTGTATTATGAGTATAAATAACCCCGATCTCATCACACAAATCATAAGCCTCTTCTTTATTTCCGGATCTTAGAAGATTCTTTATTTCATAATTTTTACTATTATTTGATTGTCTACCGCGTGAAGCAGACGATGGGCTAGCAACTGAGGCAATTCCGAATACTGAACACCCTGCTGTTTTCATGAATCTTCTACGATTCATATTCACAAATTTTGGGGCGTGTTTAGACGCTAGTAAGAGCGGCTAAATGTCTAACTTATTAGGGAGTGAAGCGGGAAGAGGAGTTTGTGTCCAGCAAACTCGCCCGCTTCACTGATCGGGTTGTCTCGCTTGCTCAAAAAGCCGTCGTCGGCGAACCAGATCCAGCGTACGAAGAAGGAGAAAACGGCTACGCAGATTGGGTGATCGTGGCGATTCACGGCCTCCGCGAGTATCTTGATCACACGTATCGACGGTTGCTGGACGTGCTCCACGAGATGCATGGAATTGTCGCTAAACTCGACCTAGCGGTGGCTGATCTGCCTGATTTCACGACCGTGTGTACGCGCAAGCAGGATCTGGAAATGCGTATTTGGCGCGTCTTGCTGCGGCTGTCGGCGGAGTTGCACGACCTCGGTGATGTTCAGGCAATCGACGCAACCGGCATGGATCGGATTGCTGCCAGCCAACACTACGCAAAACGGACGAACTATACGTTCGAGGCGGTGAAAACGACCCTTCTGAGTGACTGCAAGACTGGTGCGATCCTCGATATACATTGCTCGATGAAACAACCGCACGATTCCAAGGTCGGCTGGCAGATGGTCAAACGTAATCTCGACAAACTGAATATTCTCACCGCCGACAAAGGCTACGACTGGTGGTTACTTCGCCAAAGACTGCGTGCAGAAGGCGTTAAACCGGTGATTAAGCACCGCGAATTCGGCTGGCACGGCGTCGCCAACAATTTCTTGCAAGATGATACGATCTACCATCAACGCTCGAACGCCGAATCCACGTTTTTCGCGCTGCGACGCAAATACGGCGAGATCGTTCGGGCTCGAACCTGGTTCGGTCAGTTCCGCGAACTCGTTCTGAAATGTGCTGTCAGAAACATCGAACTCAGCGTCAGCCACTCATGACCGTGAAATCACGCGTCTAAACAAGGCCCACTCGGAGCTATATCATTCATGTCCGACACTCGGAGCCCTCGTAAAAAGCCGATTCTGGTCCGGCCCTCGAATCGAACAAGAGTGCGCCGTCTGCCTGTCGACTCTGAGAGGTTACAGAGTTGCATCTCGACGTCTGTGAATTCGTACAAGAGTGCGTGACGTCGAACGGTTCGAGGATCGTACCACAGAGGCTTAGAGCCTGACATCGGAGGGGTGGCATATGGACCGACGTACGTTCACAGGGTCGTTTGGCGGACTGTTGTGCGGCATCGGACTGAGCGGGTGTCTCGGTCTCACAGGGGATCAGTCTAGCCGACCGGTTCCGGACCCGGTCGATCTCTCCGGGAGTAAAACCGACGACCAGGGCGGGATGGTCATCGGCAACCACGGCGGCCCAAACGGTCAAATATTCTACAAGGAACACTCGCCCGAGGACCACGAAAATCCTGCGTGGTTCCACACGTTGACCTTCGGCCTGTTTCCCTACTATTTCGAGCACGAGCGCCGGGGGTGGAAGGCAACGGTCATCTACGTGACCGACTATTCGACAGTCGACTACTCGATACGGACGGGCAAGAACCAGACGTCTATTTCCGCACCGACTGCTCCCGAAACATTCGCCGACGCGACGGAGATGACCTACGTCGTCGAGAGCGACGTCTCCGGCGGCATGGGTCCTGCATTGCTACCGTTTTCTGTGCCTGACGACGCAGAAGCGTTCATCGGCAATCACGGCGGCCGGACGGTCACTTTCGACGAGATCACCTCCAGATTCATCAGTGAATACAAGCGAGACTGAAAGGCCGTCGGCCACACGAAAAGCAAAGTGACGTCGAACCGACGATGGGTGACATTCGCAACGTCGAGCCGCTGGTTTGTTTCTCCACCGCTCCAGCTACGATTCAGGTCGTGGCGTCGGAACCGCTCGGTGTTCACGTAGCGGGACGAGAAAGTTCCCCCGACGGCGGACAAAAATATATTCGAGGATACCGTTGTTGACGCGCTGGCGGATCGCTGGCGTGACTTCGGTCAGATCTGTACCGTTCATCGCCCGGCGTACATCCTCGAAGTCCGCGATCCGACGCTGTAGGGAGGGAAAGTGGAGACTCGCTACGTTCTGGTCCGACCCGATATCGTCCGTGGCTTCGAAGTGGCGACGGAGGAGCTTCACGGTTCCATCCGCGTCCCGGTTCGCACGGGCAGCCTTCTGTGCGTGACCAACGCGGCCGTGTGCTCTCGCGTCCGCTTCGATGTCGTCGACGAACTGGTCGATACCGCTACCAGACCCCAGATTCGACCCGGTACCCTCGACGATATCGTTCTCGACGTACCCGGGGCTGAACATCTCCATCACGCGGTCCTCGAAGGACTGCTCGTCGTACCAGTCTTTGATACGGTCGTGCATTAGTTTTTACTGGTAATTAACGACAGAGATACTTCCAGATATTCGGTTCATCAACAGTTGGAAGGCCTCGTTGGATTTGCTGTTTTAGCGTCGAAAGATCTGGGATGAGTCGATGCTTGAACCACTCGTTGAGACGATCCCAGCATCCTTCGACTGGATTGAGCTCCGGTAATTTTGGTGGGAAGTACCAGATATCGAGGTCGGTTTCCTTTTCCCCGCGCACGCACGCGACCGAACTGTCTCCGACAGTTTCGGTCGCGCGTTCACCGCTAACGTGTTCCCAGAGATCTCTGTTGTAGAAGTATCCAGCACGGTCGAGAAACACCACTAACTCCTCACCGAACCGCTCTTGGAGTGCACCGAGCAACCAGATCCCTTGTTTTGATGTGAGATTCTCCTCAGTCCAACAATAGAAGCTGTCACCGTCGTCGGTGACAGCGCCGAGCACGGTCACCTTATCCCAAGAGTTCGATGTCTCTATCGTTGGATTTGAGCCGATTGGGTACCAGCCACGTCGTTGCACTGTGCCGACGCGCTTGGTGAACTGATCGACGACAACAACGGTTTTGTTGGTCAGTTTCGGCCCGTTTTTTCGACTGTTTGTTGAAATTCGGCTTCTTGTTCTGGATCAGCCTCGTGATTTCGCGGCCGTGCTGTCCGGCAGGACAGCCCGGCCTTTCCCAGGAGTTTCCGAGCGTGGCCTTCGCTGTATTCGACTCCGTACTCTTGTTTGACATGGTGAAGGAGCAGTTTCGGCGACCACGCTTGTTGCTCGTAGCCGAGTTCTGTCGGCGATTGTTGGAGCCGCTCGAAGAACTGTTTGCGTTCGTGTTTGTCGAGCTTCGAGGGGCGGCCTGGTCTGGATTCGTCGTAGGGAGCTTGCTCGATCGGTTCTTCAGTGAACCGATCGAGCCAGTTGCGGATCGTCTTCTCCACGACACCATGTCGTTCAGCTAGTGTCTCGTGTTCATCGCCCTGCTTTCGGCCGATTGCAGCAAGAACACGTTCTCGAGGAACCTCACCCTCTGTTTGTTCACGGAGCTCCTGAAGCTCTTCCAGAGTGATATCGTCTAACCGTCCCATTACCGCAAATTGAGTCTACACTGGCAAATACTTTCGCACGACTGTATGAGACGCTGTCGAAGATTGGCGATCATCTTCGTCGTCGCACCCGCGAACGGTCCATCCTGGACGGTAACGTAGTCCTCAGTCGCCTGGTTTCCCCTGAAGCCAGCCTCGAAGCCCATGAACAGCGGCGACGCCTCCGGAACCGGTTCCGAGTCAGGAATACCAGCCGCATCCTGGTGGTTCGCCGGGAGCCCAGCGCCGACGAACCCGGTCCGTCGTGAATCGATCGTCGCGATGTCGGTGATCCAGGCGTCAACGGATACGCCATTCGCTTGGTCTTGCTCGCCTCGAAGGGCCTGTTCGGCTTCGAGCACCACGTCGGCACGGTCACTCGCGAGGTGGACGACTGCATCCTGTGTATCGAACGTTGGGGATTCGAACGGTGAAAGCGCCCGTGGCTGGGGAAGCACCACGTTCTCAGGAAGGGGTTGATCGAACCGCTCGAAGTACAATGGCGAGTACGCGATCAAGTGAAGCAAGCCCTCGTAGCTCCACTCGTAGGCCCGATCTAGAACCGTCAGTGCTCGTTCGAGTGTCGATCGGGTGTCAGTCGACGGGTGACTATCCCCGTCGAAATTGATGTAGAGGAGAGTCTGATGTTTCGGGAGTTGGGAGTTCCCATGCTCGTCGTGGCGGATGGACTCGCGCCAGGCGTGTTGGCGTGCGGGTTTTGCGTTCGGATTGCCGGTCGGGGCCGGTTCGGAGTCGCCGAGCTCCAAACAGGCACTCATACGGTTTATTGTGAGGGTGTCATAGAACGATTAGCACACCAAAGAGCAGGGTGAACGCTGAGGTGGTATGAGCCCAGCGACCCTGCAAGATCACCCTTCGGTAGACTCGTTCTTCAATGTCGCGGAGACAGAGACGTTAGCGTTGTTTGAGCACCTCTCCTTCGAGTTTCTCGAAGAGTTCGACGTGTTCGCCCCGGCGGAGACGGGGCGAACACGAGATCACGAAGACCACCAGAACTGATGCGGGGCTTCCTCCACTGCTACTACCACGACATCTACGGCATTCGTCCAGTTTGAGCGGGAGCTTCGGAATACAGTTGTCTGGCTGAGCTGTGGCTTCGATCGACCTCCGTCCAGAGATGCAGTCGATCGCTTTCTGACCGATCTTGGACACATCGTTGACGATGTCTTTGACCGACTCGTCGAGCAGGCCGCCCGTCGCGGCCTGCTCGACTTGACCTACTGCATCGATTCGACCGATGTGAGGGCGATGCCCGCCGATCAAGACGCCTCAAAGTGCTACGATCCAAACCGACGACGAGTACTACCACGGCTACGGTTGCCACAATCGTCTCGAACCGGGCAAGAGGACCGATGCAACGAGATCCCGGTTGTGAGCCGAAAGATTCCTCCGCAGGCCAACAATAGCAGTCGTCACCGTCGTCGGTGAGCAGCGCGACCACGTCACCCGGTATCCCAAGAGTTCGATGATCTCTACTGGTTGGATGTATGAGCCGACTGGCGTACACAGCCACGTCGGCTTGCCACTGTGCCGACGCGCTTGGTGGAACTGATCGACCGACAACAACGGTATTGGTTGGCAGTTATCGGCCGTTTTTTGTCGAACTGCTTGTTGAAATTCGGCTTCCTTAGTTCTGGATCAGCGCTCAGTAATTTCGTGGCCCCGTCTGTCCGGCGAGGACAGCCCGCCTGTTCCCCAGGAGTTTCCGAGCGTGGCCTTCGCTGTATTCGACTCCGTTATCTTGTTTGACACTGTGAAGGAGCAGTTTTCGGCGACCATGACGGGGGTTGGCTTGTTTGCTCGTAGCCGAGTTCTTGTCGGCGAATTGTTGTGAGCCGCTCCGAAGAACTGTTTGCGTTCGTGTTTGTCCGAAGCTTCGAGGGGCGGCCTGGTCTGGATTCGTCCGTAGGGAGCTGCTCGAATCGGTTCTTCAAGTGAAACCCGACCGAGCCAGGTTGCGGATCGTCTTCTCCACGACACCATGTCGTTCAGCTATGTCTCGTGTTCATCGCCCTGCTTTCGGCCGATTGTAACAAGCAAGAACACGTTCTCGAGGACCTCACCCTCTGTTTTGTTCACGAGCTCCTGAAGCTCTTCCAGAGTGATATCGTTCTAACCGTCCCATTACCGCAAAATTGATCCTACACTGGCCAAATACTTTCGCACGATGTATGAGACGCTGTCGAAGATTGGCGATCAATCTTCGTCGTCGCACCCCGCCGAACGGTCCATCCTGGAACGGTAACGTAGTCCTCAGTCGCCTGGTTTCTCCCTGAAGCCAGCCTCGAGCCCATGAACGCGGGCGACGCCTCCGAACCGGTTCCGAGTCAAGGAATACCAGCCGCATCCTGGTGGTTCGCCGGGGCTCCAGCGCCGACGAACCCGGTCCGTCCGTGAATCGATCGTCGCGGCGATGTCGGTGGATCCAGGCGTCAACGGATACGCCATTCGCTTGGTCTTGCTCGCCCTCGAAGGGCCTGTTCGGCTTCGAGCACCACGTCGGCACGGTCACTCGCGAGGTGGACGACTGCATCCTGTGGTATCGAACGTTGGGGATTCGAACGGTGAAAGCGCCCGTGGCTGGGGAAGCACCACGTTCTCAGGAAGGGGTTGATCGAACCGCTCGAAGTACAATGGCGAGTACGCGATCAAGTGAAGCAAGCCCTCGTAGCTCCACTCGTAGGCCCGATCTAGAACCGTCAGTGCTCGTTCGAGTGTCGATCGGGTGTCAGTCGACGGGTGACTATCCCCGTCGAAATTGATGTAGAGGAGAGTCTGATGTTTCGGGAGTTGGGAGTTCCCATGCTCGTCGTGGCGGATGGACTCGCGCCAGGCGTGTTTGGCGTGCGGTTTTGCGTTCGGATTGCCGGTCGGGGCCGGTTCGGAGTCGCCGAGCTCCAAACAGGCACTCATACGGTTTATTGTGAGGGTGTCATAGAACGATTAGCACACCAAAGAGCAGGGTGAACGCTGAGGTGGTATGAGCCCAGCGACCCTGCAAGATCACCCTTCGGTAGACTCGTTCTTCAATGTCGCGGAGACAGAGACGTTAGCGTTGTTTGAGCACCTCTCCTTCGAGTTTCTCGAAGAGTTCGACGTGTTTCGCCCCGGCGGAGACGGGGCGAACACGAGATCACGAACCACCAGAACTGATGCGGGGCTTCCTCCACTGCTACTACCACGACATCTACGGCATTCGTCCAGTTGAGCGGGAGCTTCGGAATACAGTTGTCTGGCTGAGCTGTGGCTTCGATCGACCTCCGTCCAGAGATGCAGTCGATCGCTTTCTGACCGATCTTGGACACATCGTTGACGATGTCTTTGACCGACTCGTCGAGCAGGCCGCCCGTCGCGGCCTGCTCGACTTGACCTACTGCATCGATTCGACCGATGTGAGGGCGATGCCCGCCGATCAAGACGCCTCAAAGTGCTACGATCCAACCGACGACGAGTACTACCACGGCTACGGTTGCACAATCGTCTCGACCGGGCAAAAGATCCCGATTGCAGCCGAGTTCACCGAGAGCAAACAAGCACCAGAGGAGACGGCGATGCGCGTCACACGTGACGCGCTCGCCATCAGGCAACCGATCTGGATGGTTGGTGACAGCGCCTACGACACGCTCGACTGGCACGACCACCTGCTGGCCGCAGGGGTCGTGCCAGTCGCTCCGTACAACGCACGGAACGCTGATGATCCGAAAGACATCGAGTACAGGGTCGAAGACCGCATCGAAAAACACAGCGCTCATCCCGATACATTGTAACACAGCAGTTTCTTGAACCAGTCGTCCGGTGAGTTGAGTTTCAGTGCGAGAAATCCGAGGTATTTTTGGAGATGATGCTTCGAGATGCCTCTGAACTTCGCCAGCCACTGGCGAAGGAAGCTGTGGCGGTTCTCGCAGGTATTTGTGTGGGCGTCACCGATGACGTAGGTGTCGGAGTGGGTGACGGCCAGATGGCCGTCCACCCCCTCCGTCTCCTCGATATCCTCATAGATCGTGTAGCCGTCGGTACAGAGGATGACGCTTCCGTCGCCGTACTCAGAGATGTCCTCGTCGGCCTCTTGCAGATCCTTATAGACGAGAAATCGCACTCGTCCGTCGCTCCGACGGACGAGTGTCAACACTGGCGGTTTGTCTGATTCGAAGGTTCCGCGCCCCTTTTTGAGAGTCCGCGCTCGCGCGGACTCCCATCCTCATCTTCGAGTCCCTTCTCACCAGCCGTGACGTAGACCTCGTCAGCTTCGCACACGTCGTAGAGGTCGAATTCGTCGATATTATCACTCACTTCCTGCACTTTGTGAACGTAGTTGAGAACAGCCTCGTAGTCTCGATCAAGGTCACGAGCGATCTGAGCGGTCGGCTCAGATCGCATCTCCTTGACGATATAGAACATCTCTTCGAGATCGAAGCGATGCTGGCCGAAGATCGTCTTTGTGAGGTCGTTGAAGTAGGTTTCGCAGGATTTGCACCAGTACTGCTGAGCGTCCTTACCGGTCGTTCCTCGGTCGACAACCGCGTCACTCTCGCAGTGAACACACGTCACCGTCTCGCCGAACCGGGCGAGACGGAGACGCTCAAAGCATCGCTCACGCGGTGGAAGGAACACTTGAGCTGACTGCTCGTCCATCGTTGGCTGCTACTGAGTCGCCAGCAGAATTGATGTTACGATCTATCGAGATGAGCGAAACACAGCGAGGACGTCCAGATGAAGCAATCAACGTTAGACGAGACGTATAACCGCCGTACGGGAGTAGAGCGAACCAACGAATCAGTGAAGGACTGCGGCCTCGGGCGAACGCACGCCCGAGGCCGCGTCCACGCACGAGCGCAGGTGTTTCTTGCTCTGTGCCTTCGCCTCGTCGTCGCTATCACCAACTACGAACGTGGAGACAACCCGGGAAGCACGATCATCACGGTGTGAGAAGAGTTCTATGACACCCTCTTTATTATAGTTGCGTACCGGTGATCGTCGCCACGGGGTAGACGATCACCGGTAAATCGCTACAATAATCCGTATCAGTGCACTCGCGCCCCCAAGCGCGACGGCTGCCTTGAGAACCTGTCGCCGAGGAATATCGTCGTCGAGTAGATCCATCACTATCCCGAACCTCTGGACTCGACGGAAAGCAGAGTTCTGGTTCGGTTCTCGAACGAGTGTCTACAGCGTCTCACGGGTCGTGCTCTGTCGTATCTGGCTCACCGGCGAGTAGCCCGTCGACGAGTCGCGTGAACCGATCGACCAGTCTGTCGGCGACCGATGGTTCGACCAACCGAAGCATCCGGGCCGTCTCCTCTGGGTGTGTAATAGCGAGTGTCACGTGGTTTTGAGCATCGCGCTGCTTCTCGACGAGGTCCTGTTCGACGAGGTGGTCGAGATGCCACTCGAGGGTACTCCGTGCGATATTCACACCGTCGGCGACTGCGTTGGGTGCACTCGAGCCGTTGGCCATGAGATAGACGAGGACGTCTCGTGCGGTTTCTCGACGGAGCACGGCCAACGCTCCCCGTTCCCAGGTTCCGTAGTCCGGCGTGTAATAGTGCGTCCGACCGTACAGCGACTCCTCGACGACATCATCAGAGCGTTCGAGTTTCCGGAGGTGGTACTGGACCTGCCCTGGTGCGAGATCGAGCGTCCGGGTGAGTTCGTTAAAATGGATGCCGGGGTTCCGACGAACCTGACGTGCAATTTGATTTCGTGTTCCAGTCATTGTTTGGTATCCCCGACTGCGGAGCGAAGTCACCGATTCAGCTATACAGATCTCTTCGAGTAATGGCTTCTATATTTCACGGTCCGTCGTTCGGGTTCGTTAATTGAACCACAACTTGTGAGTTGATCCGGCTACTGTGATTAGCTACATACGCCTGGCCACTCGAATCTCCGGGACTCAATTACATGCTGTCAATAGCATCACTCACCGCTGACGTTCTATCGCCACTCCATTTCGGGGTTTCACTGTCCGATAGTCTGCTTATCATTGCGCTCAGTGCAGGTACAGTGTTCTCGATACTCGTCGCGTTGCTCTCGTTCGTCGCGTTCGCGAGGCGTCGGACGATGTCGTATCTTCTCATTGCAGTCGCGTTCTCGACATTCCTCGGAAAGACCGGTCTAGGACTTACGTACCTGATAGGACGTATGAACTCCGAGATGCACCACTCGTTCGAGCATTCGCTTGATGTCGTCATGATGGCACTCGTACTTGCTGCAGTGTACTACGCTCGGTCGCAGGAGAGTCAAAAGCTCGGCTCTGACTGACGACCAGAGTGAGCCAGTTCACGGGAACTTCGATTATTGGACCAGTACACCTACTCTAATCGGGATGTGAATTTGGAGTATGGACGAACTCTCGACTCCCACACGACGCAGACTCTTACACGTCCTCGGTGGAACGTTGCTCGTTGGACTGGCAGGCTGTGCCGGTGACGATCCTCAGTACGAGGACCTTCAGGGACCAGTTCCTGATGAGTACCAAACAGCGACTTCTCAGGGTGAGACTGAGCGCTCCGCGGGAAACCTCCAATCGAAAGCAGGTGTCAACTACCACGATGCACAGGGGGCTGCCACCTGCGAGAACTGTATCCCCTATATCTGCGATAAGAACGACGATGGTCTCGGTGCCTGTAGCCTCGTCGAAGGTTACATCGAGCCGAACGCGTGGTGTACTATCTATGCGAGACACACCGGATAGCCCCGAGAGTCTGGCAGCTATAGTAACAATTGAAATGATTCACACACCGATCGCACGACTGCAGTGCGATTAGTGTGTAAATCGTTTCAATTATTACTACAGGAGAATTAAATCTGAGCGCTGCCAACGTATGATATCACTATTGACGGGACTGAAAAGAGAGTCGTTCGGTATGGAGGTGGAGGGGTCGCCATGCTTGCCTACAGATCGTGAGGGTGCATTCGTTAGTTGGACCAGAATCACCATACCACCACGCTTTGTCTCTCGAATTGTTGTATGAGACCGAAGCAATCGACACCAGTCGATAAAGAGGCAGAAACTAAAACCACGACGCGACGGCGCTACGTCAAGGGAACGCTCGGTGCTGCTGCTGCCGTCGCGGCTATTCCCAGCCTAAGTGGCGTGGCAGCCGCACACTTTCCCCTCGAACTCGATATCGATATTCAACCCGAGAACGCAGAGAACTTTATCGACGTAGACCAACACGAATCAGTGCCAGTTGCCGTCCATCGGTCAGAGTTTCTCAACGGTGATGATGAACGAGAGACGTTCGACCCCACAGACGAACCCGTACGTTATCGCTTTGGGTCACAGTCTACAGTCGAAGATGGTGGGGGCGCACGGCCAGAAGACGATGGGGTAGTTCGTGAGTTCGAGGGCCACGCCGGCGGGAGCCATGAGGCGCTAGTGCTAACATTCCCTGTTGACGAGATGGGATTCGACGGCAGAGAAGAGACGGGGTTGCTCTACTGGGAGCGTGATGAGTCAGGGGAACACGGCTACTCTGGTACGGAGTCCGTCAGCATCTATGGTACAGAGCCGACCGATCAAGACCTCCTTGATTTGCTGAGACGTTTGTTGAGTCAACGAACCAGTTATCCAGGGAGACGGCCCTGAACCCGTTGTATCGTCGTTTAGACGCCCTCTAAAACGCTTTAGCTGAACAGGTTCACATATCGCCAGAGACGGACTGAACCCGACTGCACTGACTGGCTGGATCACTGTCGCGTCTCCTCTTCTCAACGATATAGCCATCTGTAATCCCAGACAAGGCTGTCTCGTCACGCACCGAGGGGCTGGTAGATCGGTGGTTCGATATGGGGAACCTGAATCCCGAACAGCGCGAGACTGTGTACAATTGGCATCAGCCCGAGGAACAGGAACGCCACCCCAAGCGCACGGTGGAGTCGCTGACGGTTGGTCGCATCGACCGACTGGACGATCGTTCCGTAGATGAAGAGCGTAGGGAACGTCCCTAGTAGTCCGAGAACACCGAGCGTGAGGACGCCAGCGAGCGGAGAGTCGCGCGCGAACGCGTACAGGTAGGCCGGGTAGAGAAGCGGGCACGGGAGCAAGCCGTGGATGAGTCCCAGCCCGACGATGCCTGGGCCCTGGGCCCACCCGTCGATACGTGATTGGAGCGTTCCGAAGACGCCGGCGAGTCGCCCCACAATTGGGAGTTCAATACTGCTTCCGTGGCTGCCGTGTCTCCCGCTCACGTATCGGAGGCCGGTCCCGACAATCAGGAGGCCGATGACCAACCCGATCGTTGCGCGTACGGCACCGCTGAATACTAGGACGGCCGACGAAGCATCGAACACGAATGCGCCTGCAAGTCCGAAGAGCCCGCCCAACGCGGCATAACTCACTGTTCGACCACTGTTGAACAGGAGGTGTTGGCGGAGTTCCCAAAACGTAACTCCAGACCGCTCGGGGCTACTGATTGCACTTCCCCCGAACTGTTTGGCGTACATCGTCACCAGAGGGCCACACATCCCGAGGCAGTGTGCCCCACCGAGAAGACCGATCAAAAAGAACGCAGAGAGCTCGATCTGCTCGGACGTTACTATCCCCGTGTGGAGTATCACTGACGAAAGCGTCTCAGTCGCTGGAGCACCGAGTGTTATTCTGTCACCACTAGATAGTCTGAGTTCTAGCCCACTATTTCGTCTCTATGATTATAAGAACATCATCCGAATCCTGGCGAGCGAGAACGGGCCAGGAGTACGCGGGGACGTGTATTCGAGACCCGAACCAGATACCCCAAATGTTCGAGACCCTAACGACCGATTATGCACAGACGAACGTTTCTCAGGTCGACCGGAGCGCTCGGAGCGATCGGTGGACTCGCCGGATGTCTCGGGAGCGTTGGCCTCGGCGATTCGAATCCTGACGTCGCTCTCGGGGAACCGGATCGGGAATTCGAGAGTAGTGACGTTCCGTATCCGGCATGGGGCGAACAGATTCCGGACGTAACTGTCCCCGCACCAGTCGAGTCCAGAGAGATTCGTCTGCGTGACATCGAGACACCGTCACTCCTCACGTTCTTTTACAGTCATTGCCAGACCGTCTGTCCCGTCCTCATCTCGACACAGCGAAGTATCCAGGCCCACGCGCAGAACAACGGGTACAGTGATGCCGTCTCGTTCTTCCCGACGACGTTCGACCCCGCCCGTGACACTGCCGATCGCCTTCGGACGTACGCCGACGACATGAACGTCGACGCCGATCACGAGAACTGGCACTTCCTCCGGCCAGCCTCGAAGGAGCGAGCCAAGGCTGTCGTACAGGACCAGTTCGGCGTCGCCTTCGAGCGTACCGAACCCGAGGACATGGACATGTACATGTTCACACACTCGGCCATGACGCTGCTGGTCAACGCCGACGGGTTCGTCGAGCGCGCCTATCGCTCGAAGTCGCCGGACGAGGGAACCATCATCGCCGACCTGAAGACGGTGAGAAACGCGTGAACCGTCGGCAGGCCGTTGCCGCGATCGCAGGGCTCGGACTTACCGGGGGAAGTCTGTGGGTTACCCAAAACGGTCTGCCAGACATGAACTCTCAAGGGAACGAGCGGCTTCCAATTCGCGTTGAGACCCTGGACGCACGCGGTTCGACGGCCGGCGAAGCGGTCGTCCCGACACCAGATACCGTCACCGTGGTCGATCTCTTCGCCACGTGGTGTGCCCCTTGCGACGACCAGCTCGAGATTCTGAACGCAGTTCAGCCAGATTATGACGAGGTATCGTTCATCTCCGTGACAAACGAACGCCCGAGCGAGACGCTAACGAGAGCCGACATTGCCGAGTGGTGGAATCGCAACGACGGTGCCTGGACCGTCGGCTTGGATCCTGGGAGCGAGCTGCTGGCGGCGCTCGGAGCGGGCGGGCTGCCCTACGTCACCATCACCGACGAGGACGGAACCATCGAGTTCGGTCACAGCGGGCTCGCTGGAGAGAAAACACTCCGAGACCAGCTCGATTCACTGGTGTAAAATGGTCGAAACTGCAGTCGTTGGGGCGCTGGCCTTCGCTGCAAGCGCTGGCGTCGCGACGTTCTTCGCCCCATGTGCGTTCCCGCTTCTTCCGGGCTACGTGGGGTACTACCTGAGCGAGAAAGAGGAGGATACGGGGATGCTCGCACCTGCTGGTGCCGCTGCCGGAGGCGCTCTCGGTGCTCTCGCCGTCGTCGCGCTGCTCGTCCTGGCGGTGGGTCGGCCAGTGAAGACCGCACTGCCGGTACTCGAACCGGTTATCGGTGCTGGGCTGGTCGCCTTCGGCCTCGTGACACTCCTGGACCGAGGGCCGGAACTCCGCGTCCCGCTTCCCGAACGGCCGGTGTCAGTAACCGGATTCGGTGTGTTCGGTGCCGTGTATGCGGTTGCCGCAGCAGGCTGTGTGGTGCCACTCCTCTTCGGCGTAATCACCCAAGCGCTCGCATTGCCGGTCCAGTCGAGTGCCCTCGTACTGGCCGTGTATGCCCTCGGGGTGACGCTCCCACTCGTTGGAGTGACGTTGCTCGCGGGCGTCGGAATCGACTCCTGGCGTTCCTTGGGAAAGTACTCGAGACAGGTCCAACAGATTGCGGCCGTAGTGATGATATTGGCCGGTGGTGGGCAGATATACCTCGCAGTGTTCGAACTGGGAGTTCTGTGACGGGACCAGGAATCAAAAGGAGCACTCAGGCCGCTACAGAGCCCTCGTTTCGGGAGATTTTCACTCGCCAAGTTGCCACCGCGAGTATCGTCGCCAGTATCGTCAGCGCAACGACGCCCGCGGCTCCAATCTCGTGTGCTGCAGAGACGTGCTGGACGGTGCCGTTCACGACCGGTTCGACTGGCAATAGGGAGTGGTGCGGTGTTCCGACAATCGGGACGAAGTAGTCGACGTGGTCGTTGAACCCATACCAGGCCACGGCAACGAGAGTCGCTCGACCAGGAAAGTCACTGTACCGATGGATGAGGAACGCTTGAACGACCATACTCAGGTGCGAGACGAACAGGAAGGCGTACATCGCGTCCGCAGCGAGTGCTTGTCCCAGCAGTGGAACGACCTGTGGTGGTGGCGAGACCGTCGCGAGAAGTCGACCGCACGACGACATGTGGGCGATCTGGTAAAGACCTACGACTTTCCGTATCAGTCGTGTGCTCCGCCATCAGGCGAGGGTGTCTGTGCGGTTTCCAGATCGTTACCTTGCGTGAGGAGCGACACGAGATCCGCTTCCGTCACGGGCTGTGCGCTCGCATCGAGCCCCGCATCGCGAGCCACACGGACTGCACTCGGTGGGTGAAGGTTCGCTTCCGCCAACAGTGCGTCGTCGTAGAACACTTCACGGGGCGTCCCGCTTCCGACGACGTTGCCGTCGGCCATCACACAGACGCGAGTCGCGACCGTTGCGGCGAAGTCGAGGTCGTGCGTCGACAGGACGACACTGATGCCCTCCTCGTGAATCTGCTCGATGCGGTCGGCGACCAGTCGGGACCGCTCTGGATCGAGCCCTGCGAGGGGTTCGTCCAGCACGACCACGCTCGGTTCGAGCACCAGTACACCGGCGAGGCCGACGAGGCGTTTCTCGCCACCGCTCAGGTAGTGCGGGATCCGGTCTTCGAGGTGGCTCGCGTCGACGGTCGCGAGCGCCTCACGAGCGCGCGCTCTCGCTTCGTCACCGGGAACGCCGTAGTTCTGGAGGCCGAACAGCACGTCATCGAGGACCGTGGGCGCGACGAGTTGCGTATCGGCGTCCTGGAAGACGAAGCCGACTTCCTTCCGCGCGTGTGTCTTATCGTCTTCAGTGATCGGCGTGCCGTCGACGACGAGCTCGCCGTCGTCGGGAACGAGCGTCGCGTTCAGGTGTTCCAGCAGCGTCGACTTCCCCGCGCCGTTGCCCCCGACCAGGGCGACGACCTCGTCGGGATACACCGAGAAGTCGACATCGTGCATCCCGACGGTCCCGTCGGGGTACGTGTGGGCCTCACACTGGAGGTCGACCAGCGGTGCATCGTCTCGACTCACACTCTCACCCCGTAGACCGCGACTGCTGCGTAGCCGAGGATAGCGACGTACGACCCGACCACGACGAATAGTTCGTGGATCGGTGGCCGCGAGACATCGCCATACAGTGTGATGTCGCCGTTGTAGCCACGGGCTTCCATCGACTTGACGAGCCGTTCGGACTGCTCGATCGCCGACAGCATCGTCATGCCGAGGATTCTCGCGTACAGCCGTTTGTTCGACCAGAACTCCGAGAAGTTCGCACCTCGGGAGAGCGCGGCTTTCACCAGGTCCTCCAGCGTCTCGATCATGACGAACGTGAACCGATAGGTCAAGAGCGCGATCTGGTCGATCGGTCGCGGGAGCAACCGGCCGAGCATGTACGCGACGTCCGTGTATTTGGTCGTCATCGACGCCGTCAGCGTGAACGTGACGACCGTGAGCGATCGACAGCTGAGCTCGGCGAAGAGCACGAGTCCGTCCCACGTGACCGAGAGGTCGCCGAGCGGCGTCGGAAGTGCGCCACCGATCGGCGTCCCCGGTTCGAGAAACGCCAGCGGTCCAGCGACGGAGACGATGAACAGCATCGGGAGCGTGTACCAGCCGGCGAGCCGTCGATACGGCAGCCCCGAGAGTCCGTAGACGACGAGGACTACCCCGTACAGTCCGGCCAACAGCGCGAGGCGGTCGAACACCGTAACTGCGAGAACGAGTGCGCCGACGATACCGACCTTCGTCCATGGATTGACGCGGTGCAACGGTCCGTCTCGCCGTTCGGCGAACGCCGTGATGAGCCGCGGGTCGGGAACGTGGTTCGAGAGTGTCGTCACGGTCACCGAGCCGCGCGTTCGCCGTCCTCGAAGCCGCCGTAGCGGTCGACGTAGACGTACAGCCCGACGCCGAGTACGGCCAGAAGAGCGACGATAGCGCCGAATTCGAGCATCATCCCGCCCTTCCGAATGGGGCCAGCCACCACGATACCGCGACCGAAGTCGACGAGCGAACCACCGCCCTCCCGCACACCGCGCTGGAGGGCCTTCGCGGATCGCTTTGCCCACGGCAGGGCACCGCCGGTCGCAGTGAAGCCCCAGTAGCCGGCGGCGAGAAAGGCCGCGAACAGACCGAGGAGTCCGCCGTACTGCTTCCAGCGCTGCATCAGGCGGTCACCCCGGTCGGCTCCTCTTGAGTGTCACGGTCAACGAGACCGACGAGGTCGGGGCGCACGGAGGCGAGGAACTGAACGATGAAGCCCGTGAGCAGGCCTTCGATGACGGCCACGCCGAGGTTGAGCCCGACGAGTCCGCCGACGGCGATGGTGAGGTCACCGCGCGGCAGCGCGCTCCCGTTCACGCCGCTGACGACGATGATCGCACCCATCAGGAACGCGCCTGCCGAGAGGCCGAGTGTCGCCGCGCTCGCGCTGGCGGGGAAGACGTCCCAGTCCATTCCCAGAAGCGTCTTGAACGCGTAGTAGGCGACGATGGCCTCGCTCGCGTTGACGAGCGTATTCGCGCCGAGCAGGCCGACTGCACCGTGGCCGAGCGCCGCCGAGAAGATGTTCACGACCAGCGCGATGAGTGCCCCGAGTAGCGGCCCTGCGAGAATCCCCACGAGGCCGGTGAGGTTCATGTGGATGCCACCCCAGACGGGAATGTTCAACTGGAAGATCGCGAAACTCGCGGCCGCGCCGATACCGGCGAGGGCAATCTGGTGAGTCTCGATACCGCCCTTCCGAATGCGCCGGACAACGGCGCTAACGAGTACAGTTCCGAGCAACGTCCACAGGATCAGTGCCCATAGCGGAAACGACCCTTCTCCGAGGTGTATGTGTGCCATCTCTATATTGCCAATCTCAACTGGAATTATAATAAAGTTGCTGTACTAGCTCAATTCCGATAACAATCCTGGCATAGAGTTACGATATATATTGATATCGAAGGAGTCAAGTTTCGTCGGTGCAAGTGATTTCGAACCTAACGCTCGTTGATCTGTGCGTTCATGACATCGACGGGGACGACCGTGTATTCGACTGAGACCGACTCGTCTGCTCCTCGAACGGTCCCGATAAATCGCAGGGCGTCGTCGTACGGTGCTTCGATGACGAACGTCTCGACACAGCCGGCGTTCCCTTCGAGGCAGTTGTGGGAGTTCGACCGGATCGACGCTTCGAATTCGTGGCGAATATCCATCATCTGGCGTTCGATCTCCGGTTCGTCGTATCCGAAGACAGCAGTAACTGTCGCCAGTACCCGCCGATCCACGTCGTCTGGCTCTTGGTACTCTTCGAGTAGTGACTGGCACGCTTCGCGGATGACCTCACTCCGGCCGGTGTAGCCGTGTTCTTCCGCAAACGTATCGAGATCGTCCCGGAGTCGCTCCGTCATCGAGGAACTCACGATGGGCATGTATTAAAAATTGTCTCGGAGATAATAGAGATAGTGATACAGTGGGTTGCTATTAATAAACCCACCTCCAGAGAGTGTCACTCGATAGTATCGATCGGACTTCCGAGCTCGTCCCTGATTCGCGCGACGTAGTCCACGAACTCACGAGATGTCCGTTCACGTGGGCGCTCTATGCCAATGGAGAACGTCGACTGCACGGATCCCGGCTCGGCGTCCATGACGACCACGCGATCAGCGAGGGTCACCGCCTCGTCGATGTCGTGGGTGACGAACACGACGGTCTGGCCGGTCTGTGCCCAGATGTCGAGTAATTCGGCGTGCAGACGGTCGCGCGTCCGAGCGTCGACGCTCCCGAACGGTTCGTCCATCAACAGAATCTCCGGGTCGGGAGCGAGGGCGCGAGCGATACCGACACGCTGTTTCATGCCGCCTGACAGCTCTTTCGGGTACGCGTCCTCGAACCCGTCGAGGCCCACCAGGTCGATCAATTCTCGAACCCGTGCCTCGCAGTCCGCACAGTCACACGCAGGCCGGTCGAGCCCGAACCGGACGTTCCCGCGGACGGTTCGCCAGGGAAACAGCGCGTACTCCTGAAAGACCATTCCACGGTCTAGTCCAGGACCGGTAACCGGGTCTCCACCGACCAGTATCGACCCACCGTCCGGGTCGTCGAGACCGGCGATCGCTCGCAACAGCGTCGTCTTTCCACACCCCGATGGACCGACGATACAGCAGAACTCACCCTCCCCGACCGAGAGCGAGACACCCTCGAGCGCCTGGGTCGAGTCGTACGCCCTGCTGACGTTCCGGACAGTGATCTTCTCGCGCGACTCCCGATCGACTGACGACTCGGAACTCAGCGCCACGCGAGAACCCTCCCTTCGAGAAGGCGAAACCCGACGTCCATACACAGGAACGCCAGGCTGATCAGGAACATGTACGCGACGCTGGTTGCCATCGCGAGGTTGTTGGAGGCGTTGATGATCTCGTACCCGACGCCGGGCGCGCCGAACAGCTCCGCGCCGACGACGATCATCCAGCACCGACCGATGCTCGTCCGGAACCCGGTCAACACCTGCGGAGCAGCGCTCGGGAGTGCAACGAGTTTCAGCATCGAGAGATCGCGTTCCACGCCGAGCGTCGACGCCGCATCGGTTAGGTCGGTTGAAACGCCCTCGACACCCCCATACGCGCCGTAGAAGTTGATCCAGAACGCCCCGACGAAGACGATGAACGCCGCGCCGGTGTGGTGGATGCCGAACCAGACGATGGCGAAGACGACCCACGCCAGCGGCGGGATCGGCCGCAGCACCCGGACGAGCGGCCGCAACCAGTCGTCGAGCGCACCGTTCCAGCCCATCGCCAGACCGAGACTGACCCCACAGCTCGCACCGAGGAGGAGGCCTGGAACGTAGTGGAACAGCGTCTCCGTGAGATGTGCAAGTCCGGTCGGTAGCACCAGATCCGATCCCGAGACGGGGACGACGATCGCGGTCGTGGTCGCGAACAGGTCGATGAACGCGCGCACCGAATCGAGCGGTCCCGGCACGAGATACGACGGCTGGGTCGTCATCGCGCCAACCCACCAGACGAGCAGGAACACGAGGAGACCGCCCAGGCCGCGCAGATACCGCCGTGGGTCTCCCTCGAAACTGCCGGCGACTACCGCGCTAGAACGGGTGTCGGTCTGCGTGCTCATTCTTGAATAGCGTCGTAAGGGTCGAACGCGAACAGGTCCTCAGTTGCGACCGGTTCTTCGATGTTCCCGACGTTGGCGGCGAATTCACCCATCGTCGCGGCCTGCTCGGTGATCGCGTGCGGGTTCGAGAAGAAATCCGACGCCTGTGAGTCGATAGCCGCCGTCGCAAGCTCCTCGCTCACGCCGGAGCCGATCACCGATGCGGCGTGGGCGGCGGCGACATCCGGTGAGTCTGCTGTGAACTCGGTCGCCGCTGTGTGCTGTTCGACCAGCGATTGGGCGACGTCGCTGTCGTCGAGGACTCGCTGGTTCGCGAACAGCACCGTAACTGGGTGGTTCTCCAGAATGTTTCCGGACCAGGCGAGTTCGCCGAAGCCGTCGTTCTGGTCGATGATCGTCGCGAACGGCTCCTGGATGATCGTCGCGTCGATATCGCCCGACTGGATCGTCTGGACTGCCTTCGCTGGCGGGACTTTCGACTTGTCGATGACGGACTCCATCTCACCGGCATCGAGGTCCTCCTGGGTCCAGTACCGGAGGACGATGTCGGGAACGCTCCCGTCCGGTGGGGCACCGAATCGGACCTTTCGATCGTGCTCTTCCTCGAAGCGGTCGAACATGGCTGGCCCTTCCTGATCGTAGAGAGCAGCGAGTTCGGTTGTCCCCACAACCTTGAAGCCATTTCTCGAGTTTGCCGCGAGGACGCCGGCGTCGGTGCCCTTGTCGACGAGGACCATCGCAGGAGTAATCCCGAAGAGCGCAACGTCGACGTCTCCGCTCGCGAACGCCTTGACCACACTGGGACCGGAGCTGAATCGCTCTACTGTGACGTCTGCTGGAACGTCCTCGTAGTAGCCCTCTCGTTCCATCACGTAGTGTTGCATGTTCGGATAGATCGGGACGTACGCGACCGTGACAGAATCGAGTGACGCACCGCCCTCACCGAGACAGCCAGCGATTCCTGCCGTAGCAATCGTGGTTGCCCCCGTCTGGAGCAGCCTTCGGCGCGAGATGTGACCCATCTGTGTTGCTAACTCTATATCCGATTCTAATAATACCTGTGATTTACGAGTAGAAGGTTAATACTAGTGGGGTTAGGAGTGTAGATGTCGCTAGGGTTGGCGTGAATACAGCGAGGGAGGGAGAACAGAATCAGTCCATGTCGGCCAGCGGGCCGAAGTCATCCACCGGCAGCACTGAGTAGTCGATCGTGAGCGTGTCCTTCGTCGCTCGGATCTTCCCGACGAACGTCGATATCTCTTCGAGCGACCCTTCCAACACGAACAGTTCCATGCAATGATGGCCGCCGACGTGACTATGGAAGTTCGAAGCGACGATGCCCTCGTGCTCGTGACGCAGGTGCATCATCTTCTCCTCGACGCTTGTTGTTTGGTAATCGAAAAGTACTGTGACGACGCCCATCAAGTCTCGATCTTCGAGTTTCGTATCCTCGAACTCACCGAGAAGGTTTCGACTCGCCTCACGAAGCACTTCACTGCGACCAGTATAGCCGTGATCGTCTGCGAACTGGTCGATTCGATTAAGCAACTCCTCCGGCATCGAGACGCTGACCACACTCATATAACAACATATCCGGTACAAAATATTAAAGATTATCATCTACAGCTGCGTCATTAGAGTGATCGGGATAGGCCCTCCAACGATAGTGGAACACGGACATTCTAAGACACACCGAGTTGTTTCGGAATTTCGAAGGGTTACTGGAACGAATTTCAGGGTTAGTCGAAAGCTCGTAACGGGTTTTGTTGGATTTGAGATAACAGAAGGCGCAGATCAATACCATCCTCCGTGGTTGTGAGGAAGCGTCTCTTTATCGAGGGCATCGATCTGGGTGCGTCAGTTGCGACGTCACCAGCTTCGATATGTGAATAACGCTCTCTCATCATCTCCTCAGAGTTATCCAAGTAACGAGCAGCGACTGTATGCCCGAATGCGCGGACAAGCACCTCGCCCATTCCACGCCGGCCACCGTGTGGAGCAAGATAATCGTGTTTCGGATGATCGATATTGATCTCTGCGGTCTCCGAGAGCCGTTGGAGAATCGACCGTGCGCCGCCCGTCGTAAGACCACCACCACTGGAGTCTGATGACTGTGTTTCAAGCCCTGATCCCAGTGCTATCTGCAGATTCAACAGAGCACCGCCGGCACAACGGTGGCCGCTCCCGTGTTTCAGTCCCGTACCGAGTTTCGACCGCGTCTCGACATAATGGCCACTCTTCGAGAGGCATCCGGTTGCTGTTCTCGGTCGTCGGGAATCGTTAGTCGCCCCTCGATGCGGATTCGGTCGTATCGATGCTGCCCATCTCGGGTGTCTCTTCCTCGCCGAAGGCGGTCTGGAGTTTCCCGAGCACGACGGCGACGACGTAAATCGCGACCGCGACGAGAACGATAACGCCCCCGGCGGTCGCTTCACCGTAGTACGACGCTCCGATGCCGAGAACGACTGCCAGTTCGGCGAGCACGACCGAGATCAGGAGGGATTCGTTGAAGCTCCGCGCGACCTGACTCGCGCCGGCCACGGGCACGACGAGCATCGCAGCGACCAGGATGACGCCCATGATCTGCATCGCGCCGACGACGACCATCGCAGTCAGCATCACCGTGATGCGGTTGTACCAGCTCACCGAGAGACCCGACACCGCAGCAGCCGTCTCGTCGAAGGTGACGTACAGTAGCTGGTTGCGTGTGAGCCCGATCACGCCGATGATGATGCCGAACAGCGCCAGCAGTATCGCCGCACTCTCGTTCGAGACGGTGGACAGGTTGCCGAAGAGGAACTGATTCACGCCGACAGCGAGCCCGCCTGCGTTGATGCTGATCAGTGTCGTCCCCAGCGCGAAGCCCGTCGAGAGCACGATCGCCATCGAGACGTCGTTGTAGGCGTCTGTCGCCTCCGAGATGAGCTCGATGAGCAGGGCTGCGATCATCGCGACGACGACGGCCGTCAGATACGGCGAGACCCCCAGGTCGATGACGGCGTTCAGGAACAGTCCGACCGCGACGCCGGCGAATCCGGTGTGGGCGAGTGCGTCACCGATGAGCGCGAGCTGGCGGTGGACCAGAAACGTCCCGATCAGCGGTGCCATCACGCCGATACAGAGCCCGACCAGGATCGCCCGATGCATGAACCCGTACCGCAGGATTTCGAGGCCTGTCTGGCCGGCGAGCCACGACAGAACCTCCGACCAGGACGCCAGAATCCAGTACAGCGGCTCGAACACGGGGTCGAGCAGTCCCACTCGAAGCGGCAGGGCAGCGAGGTGAATCATCGAGACCCACCCAGCAGGTTCGCGGTGGTGCCGAATGCGCGGGCCAGAGAGTCGCTCTCGACGAACTCGGAGGCCGGTCCGTCGAAGTAGACCTCTCGGTTGAGACAGACGACGCGTTCGGCGTGTTCGGTGACCGCACCCAGGTCGTGCTCGATGAGTACGACTGTGATACCGTCGCCGTTCAGCGAATCCAGGAGGTCGTAGAACGCCTCGACGGACTCCATGTCGACGCCGACGGTCGGCTCGTCGAGCACGAGCAGGTCAGCCTCACCGGCGAGCGCGCGGGCGATGAATGCCCGCTGGCGCTGACCGCCCGACAGCTGTGTCACGCGGCGATCGGCGAACGCCGTCATGCCGACGGTGGCAAGCGCCTCGTCTACGATGTCCCAGTCCGCACTGGAGAGACGACCGAAGCCGACGTGTGGGAACCGACCCATCTTGACTACTTCGCGGACGGTGATCGGCATCTCTTTGGACGCGCTGGCGTGCTGGGCGACGTAGCCGAGACGGGAGCCGTCGTCGAACTCGTGGGCGGGTTCGCCGAAGAGCCGAGCAACCCCCTCGTCCGGTCGAACCAGCCCCAGCATCAACGTCATCAGCGTCGACTTTCCCGACCCGTTCGGACCGACGATCGCAACGTACTCACCGGGGTCGATCCGAAGCGAGACGTCCGCGACGACTGGGGTAGACGTGTACCCGAAGTCGACGCCGGACAGTTCGATGATCGACTCGGTACTGTCGGTCGATTCCGAGCTCGTGGTGTTCTCGGAGGTGTGTGTGCGCATTGGCGGTCACTCGAAGTTCAGCCACTCGTCGGCCCAGCCGTCGGGTCCGGCTTCCTCGGGTCGTTTGTTGCCGAGGACGACCTCGAACGTGGGCATGTTGATGTTGTAAGCGATCTCCTCGTAGCCCCAGTCGTTCTCGACCCAGTCCTCCCGGACCCCCGCGTAGGGGGTGACGGGGAGATAGCCGGCGACTCGCGTTTCGTCGAGCAGTTGCTTCGCCGGCTTCCGTGACTCGAAGACGCCGTTTGCGATGTAGTCGATGTCGTTTCGCTCGATGACCGCCTTCGCCTCGGTGATGTCCGAGAGCTTGACGTCACCGCTGGCTGCGAGGTTCGTAACGAGGGGGACCATCTCGGCGTCGTATTTGACGCCGATGTACTGGAAGGCGTTGTGCGCCGCGAGCTGCACGACGTTTCGGTCGGCGGCATCGAAGATGGCCCGGTAGTCCCGGTCGATCCGTTCGAGGGTGTCGGAGTTGTACGTCTCGGCGTTCGTTCGGAGAGTGTGGGCGTGGTCGGGCGCGAGTGTCGCGAGCCCGTCGGCGATGTTGTCTACCGACTGCTTCGCGCGGTCGGGATCGAGCCAGAAGTGTGGGTCCTTCCCCTGCTGCTTTCCGACCCCCTCTTCCTCGGGGTCCAGCGTCGCGGCGAGATCGACCATTTCGACGCCCTCACGGACGTTGATCAACTGCGTGTCGACGGCGTCGTCTTCGAGCGTCTGAATCGCGCGGTCGGCCCACGGCTGGAACCCCGGACCGACGTGGAGAAACGCGTCGGCTTCGACGATCTCTTTCGTGACGCTCGCATTCGGCTCCCACCCGTGACCGTGCAGTCCGGTCGGGACGAGGTTTTTCACTCGAAGCGGTGTCCCGTCGACGACGTTCCGTGCGAAGTCGTAGAAGCTGAAAAAGGAGGCGACTGCGACAGTGGGGCCGCCTCCGTTCGCGCCGCCCGCGTCGCTCGCGGGCGCGGTATCGCTGCTACCGACGCTGTTCGTGCATCCGGCGAGGCCGGTGGCGAGAAGTCCTGCACCGGCAGTAATGGCTCTCCTGCGTGAGAATCTGTCCCGCGTTCGAGACTGCGGTGTGTCGTCCATCGTCGACTAGCTAGAGATAAGTCGAAGAATATAGTAGTTTCTATCAAATCTAAAGGTTAGACTAGTCTAATCTACGGGCGCAGATTCCTTCGCCGAGATGTCGCTGGCAGCGGCTCGTACGGGCGGTTGTCGTTGCGTATCAGTACGTACGGCGACATGGGCACCGCCCTGGGCAAAGACGACGGCCGGAACCTTCCACTATCACGAAAGAGAATCGGCACACGTGATTGATTAAACAGCGCTACTTTTGTACAGTAATGAATCATACAGAGAACGCCACGTCGAAGGAGATCCACCTTCTGTATGTGAACGACGACACCGACTTCGTCGACCTGGCACGTGCCAAGCTCCAGAGTCACTCTTCGGCATTCGAGATTTCGACTGCTGGCACAGTCGCAGCCGCCCGTGAACAGATCGAGACGGCGGCCATCGATTGTGTCGTCACTTCCTACTCGCTGCCGGACGGAACGGGAATCGAGCTCATAGAGCAGATTCGATCAGCGGACACCGAGTTGCCGACGATCCTGTTTACCGGCAGAGGCAACGAGCGGATCGCCAGCGAGGCGACGCAGGCGGGTGTCTCAGATTACATCCCGCTGCGGGCAGACCAGCACAACTTCGAGCTACTCGCACGTCGCGTCCACACGCTGGTCGAAGCGGCACGCAAAGCGGCCATCGCACAGCGGCTCTCCGATCGATTCCAGCGGACGCTCGAATGTGCCACCGACGCGATCTACGCGGTGGATAACGACTGGCGGATCGAGTACATGAACGAGAAGATGGCCGACCGGATCGACAGGGACCCGGAGAACATCGTCGGCAGCAGAATCTGGGACGAGTTCCCCTCGATCGTCGGCACAGAACTCGAAGAGCGGTATCGGACTGCCATGGAGACCGGCGAGCCGGTGTCGTTCGAGCAGCACCTCGGCGACCCCTTCGAGTACTGGGTCGAGGTGCGGGCATTTCCCGACGACGACGGCCTGACCGTCTTCTCGCGTGAGACCACTGACGAACGGGAGCGAGAACGGGAACTGGAGCGCAGCGCGGCGATCCTCGAAAACATCCACGACATCGTGTTCGTCGTCGACGAGGACGGCGTCGTGAAGTTCGCGAACGGAGCCGGGAAACGCCTGGTCGGGGGGAACCAGTCGACGACACTCGACGGGCGACAGCTCGACGCGGTCGTCGAGGAGCGACTCTCCGACGACGAGGCAGAGCAGCTACGAAGCGTCATCGACGCCGCGCTCGACGGGCCGGAGGGCGACGGCGGACTGACCGGCCTGTACGACTCTGATCTACAGGTCGATATGGCGGTCGGGAACGACGAACGGACCTTCGACATCCGCGTGACGCCGTTCCGAAGTGATACCCGTGAGCAGGTCCTCGTCGTCGCCCGGGACATCACGGAACAGAGCGAAGTCAAGCGACGAGCACAACGGGAGCGGGACGCGCTCCGAGAGCTCCAGAGCATCATGGCAAAGAGCGACGTCTCGGGCGAGACCCGGCTCCGAGAACTGCTGGCCGTCGGCTGTCGGACGCTGGACCTGGAAATCGGGATCGCTTCGCGCGTCCGCGGCAGCGACTACACCGTCGAGGCAGTCCACGCACCGGAAGCCGACATCGAACCGGGAGCACAGTTCGAACTCGAAGCGACGTACTGTGCGGAGGTCATCGACGATGACGGAGTCTGTGCGTTCACCGATGCGGTCGCCGACGGAAAGCGGACCCATCCAGCCTATCGCGAACTCGGACTGGAGTCGTACATCGGTGCGCCACTCGTCGTCGACGGTGAGCGCTACGGGACGATCAACTTCTCGAGCCCGAGCACACGGGTCACGCCCTTCGACCCACTCGAACAGACGTTCGTCGAACTGTTGTCGGAACTGGTGAGCACCGAGATATCACGCAACCGCGACCAGACCGAACTCGAACGGCAGGACTTCCTCTTCGAGCGGGTACAGGACATCGCGGAGATCGGTGTCTGGGAGTACTTCCCATCGACGGGCGATCTCGAATGGTCCGACGGCGTCCGTCGAATCCACGGTGTCGATGACGACTACGACCCGTCACTCGAAGACGCGCTCGACTTCTACCATCCCGACGACAGGGAAACGATCGCGACTGCGGTCGAGCAGACACTCGAACACGGGGAGGCCTACGATCTCGATCTCCGGATCGTTCGAGCCGACGGAGAGATCCACGACGTGCGCGTGTGGGGCGAACGCGTCGACAACACACCCAACGGCACGACCGTGCTCCGTGGCGTCTTTCAGGACATTACCGAGCGGAAAGCCCAGGAGCGCGACCACCGAGAGCTCGCAGAGGAGTACGAGGCACTGCTGGAAACGTCCGGCGACGCGATCTTCCTGCTGAACGTCGACACGACCGGCTCGGAGCCGGCATTCGAGTTCTCCCGGCTCAGCCCGGGGTACGAAACCCAGACCGGGCTGACGACCGAAGACGTTCGACAGCAGACACCGAGCGAGGTGTTCGGAGCGGAACGCGGCGCAGAGCTCGAAGCGAACTACAGCCGCTGTGTCGAGCAACGAGAGCCGATCTCGTACCGCGAAGAGCTGGCTATCGGCGACGGCGCGCGGTTCTGGGAGACGACCCTCGCACCGGTGATAATCAACGGGGAGATCGTCAAGATCGTCGGCATCGCACGCAACGTCACCGAACGGGTCGAACGCGAGCGGAATCTCGAAGCGACGAACCAGCGGCTCGAATCGCTCATCGAAGCGACGCCACTCACCGTGATGGAGATCGACCGTGACGGCATCGTCACTCGCTGGAACGACGAGGCAGAGAAGATGTTCGGCTGGTCGCGAGCGGAGGTGCTCGGTGAGCCGAACCCGATGATCCCCGACGACAGGCAGGGCGAGTGCGACGAGCATCGACAGCGAGCCATGAGCGGCGAGCGGATCCGCGCCGAGGAGATACGACGAGAGACCAAGGACGGCGACGAACTGGACCTGCTCCTGTCGGTCGCCCCGATCAGTGATCCCGACGGCGAGGTGACGAGTATCCTCGCAGTGCTCGAAGACATCACCGAGCAAAAAGAGTTGGAGACAAAACTGCGCTCGCTACAGGAGACGGCCCAGCGGCTCAGCAGGGCACAGTCTGGCAGTGAGATCGGAGAAATCGCCATCGAGGCAGCCGTCGAGATTCTCGGCTTCGAGCTCACAGGAATCTGGGAGTCCGACCAGCGAGCGGACGAACTCGTTCCGCTGGCGTCGAGTGCGGCTGTCCGGGACCTGCTCGGCGAGTTGCCACGGCTCCAACCAGAGGAGAATCTGGCCTGGGAGGCGTTCGAGTCCTCGGAGCTGCGGACGTACGACGATCTTCGGGAGGAACCGGGAATCGACGACGCAGCCGCATTGCCGACGAGTGGGCTGTTCGTCCCGCTGGGTGAGTACGGACTCGTCGGCGTCGGGACCTCGAACGAGCGAGGGTTCTCCGAGACGGATGTGGACCTGTTTCGCATCCTCGGTGCGACCGTCGAAGCCGCCTTCGGTCGGGCGAACAGAGAGACGAAGCTACAGCGCCAGAACGAACGGCTGGACCAGTTTGCGAGCGTCGTCGCCCACGACCTCAGGAATCCACTCAGCGTCGCGATCGGGTTCACCGACATCGTACAGCAGACACAGGATCCGGCACACTTCGAGAAGATCGAGACCGCACACGAGCGCATCGAGCGTCTGATCGACGACCTGCTCACGCTCGCGCGTGGCGAGTCGACCGTGACCGAGACCGAAGAGATCGACCTCGAAACGATCGCGACAGAAGCGTGGGGGTACGTCGACACGAGTGAAGCGACGTTGACGGTCGAATCTGTCCCGGTCGTCGCGGGCGACAGTGGTCGCTTGACCCAACTGTTCGAGAATCTCTTCCGAAACGCAGTCGAACACGGTGGCGAGGAGGTTTCGGTGAACGTGGGACAACTGACGGAGGCGGACGGGTTCTACGTCGAAGACGACGGTGTCGGGATTCCGCCAGAGAAGCGAACGACTGTGTTCGAACACGGCACCACCACGAACGAGGGTGGCACCGGTTTCGGACTCTCGATCGTCGAAGACATCGCGAAGGCCCACGGCTGGACGGTCAGTGCTACCAGCGGGACAGCGGGTGGAGCGCGGTTCGAGTTCGAGATGACCCCGTGACACTGCCGGCAGTCTGTCTATAGTAGCCATTGAAAATCAATGCACACCCGATCGCATGACTGCAGTGCGATCGGTGTGTAAATCGTTTCAATTGTTACTATATCACGGATATCTCCACCCCACGAGATCCGATGTCGTACAGCGGTGCCACCGGATCCGACGGCGAACAGCAACGGACGTGCGAGTCGCGCTGAAGGTGCCGGCAAAAGTATTTGGCCGTCCTAAACCACAGCCCATTTATATTATTAGGTTAGCCTAAAATCATGGTCGAAGACGAGACATCGACTCGACGTGACGCGATCAAATACGGGTTCACCGTCGCCGCATCGGGCCTGCTGGCCGGCTGTACCGATCAGGAGAGCTCGGGTTCGGACGTGACCGAGACGCCGACCCCCGAGCCGACGGCGACGGCGGCGAAGGAGGACACGCCCACTCCCGAGCAGTCGTACACGGCGACGATGCCGCCCGTCGGCGAGGTGACTCTCGAAGAGCCGCCGTCGTCGTGGATCGGCGGGCTCGGGTTCACTGCCGACGTACTGACGGCGCTCGGGCAGGCGGACGGCGCGGTCGGGATGGTCGACCCGAGCTTCTGGTACACCGGGTTCTACGACTTCCTCGACGGCGTGACCGCACCGTCGGAAGACGAACTCGCCCGGATCACGACCGAAGACCGCGAGACGGACGTGGAGATGGTGTACGAGCTGGACCCGGACCTCATGGCGGTCGACCCGAACGCCCTGATGGGGATCTACGGACTCGACGAAGCGGGGGCGCGCCAGATCCAAGCGGACGTCGCCCCCTGGTTCGGCAACGAGAGCAGGCGAAAGCGCTTCGACGGCTGGACACACTGGCCGGTCGGAGAGCCCTACGACTACCTCTCGCTTCCCGAGTACGTTCCGAAGTACGCGGCGCTGTTCGGTGAACAGGAACGCGGAAACGCACTGCTGGAGCTGTACGAACCGTTCGTCGAATCGGTCACTGACCGATTACCGCCCAGAAAAGACCGGCGGTCGATGGCGCTGGTCAACGGCCGGTACAACCCCGAGAACCGGGACGGATGGGTCGTCTACAACCCGAACTCCGAAGTCGAAGCGACGTGGGGCAAAAAGCAGTATCGAGATCTGGGCGTCGTCGACGCGTTCGACGGGGCCTACGACGGCCAGTCGTCGGTGACCGTCAACCACGAGGGACTGCTGGAGTACGATCCGGACGTGATCATCTTCAACTTCGGGATCACTTACCGGGACTTCGACGGCACGAACTACATCCAGCAGCAACGCGAGTTGCTCGAAGACCACCCCGTCGGGAGCAGGGTGACCGCGGTCGACAACGGGGACCTGTACGTCGGGGGCACGCCCTACCAGGGACCGATCATCAACATGTTCCAGACCGAGATGGCCGCAAAGCAGCTCTACCCCGAGGAGTTCGGAGCGTATCCGGGCTACGGGGAGCTGTCGGCGGACGAACAGCTGTTCGACAGACAACGGCTGGCGGAGATCGCGACCGGCGATTTCTGATACTGCCGGCCGGAATCTGTACAGATTTTGCGACCCCGTATCGCGAATATCTTGAAACAGTTACAGCCGGAGGATGGGGGCTCACGCGAACCGCGCGAGCCACGACTCGATGTCGTCGACCGGCGCAGTGCCGGCCGTCGAGTCGACGCGCTCGCCCACGTAGGTGATGCGCCCCCGGACCGTCGCGTCGTCGAGCTGGCGTTCGAGCAGCCAGGCGTAGAAGGCGGTCTGGAGCGCGTATCGGTCCCGAGTGGCGTCGGTGTCGGCGAGGACGAGCTTGATGTCGTCGACGTACCACGTGCCGTCCGGAGCGCGCGAGACGATGTCGGCGTGGTTCCGGGTCTCGATGGTGTGGTCGACCACGGGAAGCACGGCGTCGAGCGGCTCCTCGACGTAGACGGCGCTCGACTGCAAGCGCTCCCAGACGCCGGTCGAGGCGAACTGCGGGCAGACGGTCTCGCGGACGTAGCTCGCCACCTGCTGGCGCTCACGGCCGCCAACGTCGCGGCACTGCTCGTCGATGGCGGCGTCGAGCCGCCCCGCGAGCGGTTCGGCACAGTCTTCCAGCGTCGCAGTCGAGACGCCCCGCTCGACGGCGGTCGTGAGCACGTCGTGTGCGATCGTCCCGAGGCCGTCGGGGCCGACCGCGTCGAAGGCCAGCGGGAGGCCGTCGGCGGGAGCGGGACGGTCGCTGTGGAGCGAGGCCCCCTTGAGGTGGGCGAGCCAGTGCTCGTCCAGTCCCGTCGCCAGCGGGTAGAGCGTACTGCCGTTGACGAAGCGGGGCGTCCGGCCCGTCCGAGTCGGCGACGGCGCGAGCGCAGTCCGCGGCGTCGGGCGACTCGACGGCGAGACGCTGGCGTCGTATGCCACGTCGAGACAGCCGATCGCCAGCGGGTACTCCCCGATCGGTCGCTGGAGCGCGGTGTCGATTCGGCCGGGCTCCAGCGAGTCGGAGAGAGCGAGTGCCCGCCGGATCGTCGTCATCCAGCTGTCCTGTGGCGGCGTTCCGTGGCTCGTCGCGTCCCGTGGCACCGAGAGGACGAGGTGGTCCCGGGCTCGCGTCATGGCGACGTACAGCGTCCGCCAGCGGTCCGCGCGGTGTGCGGCGGCGAGCTCGCTGAACACCGGCGGACCGCCGAGTCGCGGCTGCTCGTCCCCGACCCAGCGGTTCGTCGCCCAGCGGAGCCGCGGCACCGACTCGACGCCGTGAGCGCCGGGTTCGTCGACGGGAACCGACGGCGCGGTCGCTGGCGGTGCGAGCGCGAGCGTCTCACCGCGGGCCACGAACGAATCGCGATGTGGGCCGTGAACGCCGAGCGGTCGGCTCAGATCGGCCAGGCAGACGACGTCGGCCTCGTCGCCTTTCGCGTTGTGGATCGTCCGGAACACCACGTCGTAGTCGCTGGCGTCGGGCACCGGGACGAGCGGCCCGTGGGACGGGGACGCGCGGTACCGCTGGAGGACGCCGGCCAGCTCGGACAGCGAGTAGCGGTCGGTCCCCTCCCACGACTCGACGGTCTCGACGAGCGTATCGAGGACGGCGAGACAGCGCCGCGGATCGTCGACCTGGTCGAACGGGTCGGTCTCCAGGGCCAGCGTCTCGACGACGGTCGCGACGACGAGCGCCCCCGGATCGGCCGTCCGTCGCGCGAGCCGCCCGCGGAGTTCGGCGAGGTCGTCGAGGAACGTCTCGACGCGGGCCGGGAGTCGATCGTCGGCCCCGATCTCGTCGAGGCGGTAGTCGGCGGCGGCAGCGATCTCTCGGACGGTCGACCCGTCGTCGCAGGTCACCGCCGGAACCGCACCGTCGAAGAGCGCGCGCGTTCGCTCCGGGTCGAACGGGTCGACGAGCCACTCGACGACGCCGACGACGAGTTCGACGAGCGGGGTCTCGAACAGCAGTTCGCTGGCGTCGGCGACGGACAGCCCCTTCGCTTCCAGACGAGCGGCGAGCGAGCGCATGTTCGTCCGCGTCGGAAAGAGGACCTCCACCGGGCCGTCAGCGTCTCGGCCCGCGAAGCCGTCGTCGGCCAGCGCACCGTGGAGGTAGTTCGAGAGCGGCGCTGCTTCGCTCTCCTCGAACCACGTGGTCGTCCCCGGAGATCCCCGCGCCCGGTAGCTCGCGACGTGGACCGCCGGCTCGCTCGTCGCCTCGCGGTCGGTCTCGACGGGCGTGTAGCCGTCGCCGGTCCGGTGTAGGGCACCGCGTGCGGGATCGGTAAAGACCGTCTCGAAGACGGCGTCGACGGCCGCCGAGACGTCCGGTCGCATCCGGTAGGTCCGTGCGGCGTCGGCCCGATCGTGGGGCGTCCAGGAGCGCCCGAAGTACGTCCCCTCGTCGAACGCTCGCGTGAACAGCGCCGGCCGGGCGTCGCGCCAGGCGTAGATACACTGGTCGGTGTCCCCGGCAAGCAGGACGCGGGCGTCGTCGGGGACCAGCGGGGCGAGCGCGTCGTGCTGTGCGACGGACACGTCCTGGGCCTCGTCGATGACGAGGGTCTGGAGGGCGTGAGCGTGGCGCTGTCGGACCCGCTCGCGGAACGAGTCGTCGGCGTCGCCGGACTCCTCGAAGAAGTCGGCGACCCAGTACGCCACGTCCTGGTGGGCGAGCACGCCGCGCTCGCGACACCGGCGGTCGTACTCGGTCTCGTAGGCGGCCACGAGCGAACAGAACTCCTCGACACGCGCACGCCAGCGGTCGAAACACGCCCGGGACTGGGCCGCGACCGCCGCCTCGTCGTCGTGGCGTCGCCGGAACGCCGCGGCGGTCTCCTCGTCGAAGAACCGCGCCACGTCACGGACCACGGCGTCGAACGCGGCCGGGCGACCGTCCGGAAAGGCCTCGTCGATCGCGCCCAGGAGTCTGTCGCAGAACTGCTCGTCGGAGAGCCTGCGGGCGCGCTTGGCCGAGCGGGCCGTTTCGAGCAGCGCGTCCAGCGTGCGCTCGTCGGCCCCCCGTCCGTCCCTGGCCGTCTCGTCGCCGTAGGCCTCGTCGAGACGGTCGAACCGGGCGGTCAGTGACTCGCGATCACGCAGGGCGTCCAGCGCCGCCTCTCGGAGCGAGGAGAGTCGAGCGTCGTTGCCGACCGTCGGCATCTGCTCGAAGCCGTACTCGGCGTGAATCTCCGTGAAGACGGTGCGAAAGATGCTGTCGATGGTCCCGACGTGGTCGGCGTGGCGGACCCGCTCCTGGAGCCGCCGTGAACGCTCTGGGCTGATGGTGGTCGCCGTCGGCTGCTCGTCGTCGGCGAACGCGGCCAGCGCGGCAGTGATCCCCGGAACGATGCCGGCAGCGTCCTCGCGGGAGAACGAGACGACGCAGAGCCCCCGTTCGGGAGCGGCCGCTTGCGCGCCCGCTTCGACCAGCGCCTCGGCGGCGACGCGCTCGACGGTCGTCGACTTGCCAAAGCCCGCCGTACAGTCGAGGACGAACAGCCCCCGGTCGTGAGCGAGGAACGCGTCGCGAATCCGGTCCTGTGCGCCCTCCAGGGGCGGGACGCCGTCGGTCACCGGCCGCCACCTCCCACGCTCGTGCCGTCGTCGATCCAGTCGTGGAGCGTCGAGGCGTCGCCGGCCCGCAATCGACGGACCCGCTCGGGCGCGAGGCGGTCGGCGTCCAGGTGAGCAAGCAGCGGCGACCGCTCGTAGCGGACGCCGTCCACGTCACGGGTGTAGCGAGTGACGACGAGGTGATCGGTGGCGGCCCGGACCGCGTCGGCGAAGTGATCGAGGTCGCGCTCTGTCGACCAGGCCCCCCGGACGGGGAACTGACGGGCCGACCGTGTCTGCCCCCGGACGATGGCCGCCCGCAGTTCGGCCGGCAACTCGCCGTGAGGGCGCTGGGGCCACTCGCCGTCGGCGAACCCCAGCGCGATCACGAGCGAGTACGTCCGGAGCCAGGCGTCCGTCGCGTCGAGCACGTCGATGCGCTCGGCGTTGGCGTGTTCGCGCCGGCCGGGCCGGGCGGTCGCGAGCGCGTCGAGGACCGTCAGGACGGTGTCCCACGACGGATCGAGGTGGCCCCGTTCGAGCCAGTCGGCGTACTTCGCGCGCGTCTCGCGAAGGAGGTGATCGCCGTCGTCCGTGCCGGCGACCCGCTCGACGGCGCGGGCGGTCTGGGCGGTCTCGGTGTAGTCCGGCCCGTCGGACGCGGCCCGCCGGGGCAGGACACCCTCCTCGAACGCGTCGACGACGGGCTCCAGAACGGGACAGATGTCGGCCGGCGCGGGCTCGGCGGGCTGCTGGCCGATCCAGTTCAGCAGGCCGGCCGCCGCTTCGCGTGCGGTCGTGTCGACGCCGTCGAGTTCCCCGACGGCCGTGAGCCACCCGACCCGCGAGCGAGACGCGCCGTCGAGCGCACGACCGAGCGCGTGTACCGCCGCCGGTGGCGTCGGGCGGTCGTGACGGCCACGCGGTGCGATCCACTGGAGCGCGAGCGGTTCCAGCAGCGCGTCGGCGGCGATGTCGTCGGCCGCGGCCGCCCCCAGCAGTTCACAGACGGCGACGACGAGCCGGTAGGGGAGCGTCCGCGTCAGCGGGAGCTGCGTCCAGACCGACGGGTGCCGTCCGTACGTCGACAGCGCGCGCCGGACCGGCCGCTCGTAGCGACCGACGTCCCGAGCGACGAGCGCGACGTCGTCGACGCCGGCACCCGCTTCGAGCGCCCCGTCGACGATCGCCGCCGCGGTGCGGGCCTCGTCGTGTCTCGTCTCGACCGCGATCTCGGTCGTTCGCGGCGGCTGGTCGAGCCGGCGGTCGGGCGACGGATCGACGCAGTCCGGGGCGGTGTCGGCGATCCCGGACCGGGCAGCCAGCCGACGGGCGATCCGGGGACCGGTCCCGGCCCGGAGGTAGTAGTGGACGGCGACGTCGGTCGCCGCCTCAACCGCCGTGAGAAAGTCTCGGATCGGCGCGCCGAGCGTGCTGACGCCAGCGAGATCGATCCGCTCGATCGTCGGGAACGTCGCCGACCACACTGCGCCGTCGGTCTCCTCGATCGCGCTCGCACAGGCCCGAAAGACAGCGCCGGAAGCTGGAGCGGCCGCGACACGCTCGTCGAGAGCGTCGACGAGAGCACCCACCCCGGTACGGAGCGCGCGCGTGTCGGCACTGGCAGCCGCCGACAGCGACGAGCGAACGTCGTCGAGCGCCGCCGCCCGGTCGGCTCGCCCGCCGGTCAGGAGCTGGAGCTCCTCGCGAGCGACCTCGATCGACTCGGCGTGCTCGGTCAGCGCCGTGCCGTAGACGGTGGTGAGCGCCCCGACGCCCGCGGGCGGCTCGTCGAGGAGCACCCGGAACAGCCGGAGCCGGTCGAGCCGGTCGAGCGTCTCGACCGCTCGGCCCTCGTGGGTCGAGAGGACCCGCGACGCCACGTCGATCGGCGTCCGAAACAGGACCGACGAACGGGGCCGGCTGCGCTGTGCGAGCGCCCGCTTGCAGTTGCGCTGGTGGAGCTGCTCGGGCGTCATCACGATGTCGATCGGGTCGCTGGCTCGCTGCGGGCGTTCCAGAAGGGACTGCTCGTCGTGGACGTGGACCGTGGGCGAACAGCGCCGAGCGGAGACGGCAGCGTCGTCCATACCTGTGAGAGAAGCGCAGTCGTGCCCTAAAGCTGCTCGCCTCGGAGTGAAAGTAGACGCGTCGTCTCGCGGCGTCACTCGGGCCTGCCAGTGACGGTCCCCTCCATCTCGTCGAGGGCCTCCGTCGCAACGTCGCCGGGTTCGCCGGCCTCGATGTGTGAGTAGCGTTCGAAGGTCTCGGTCAGCGGCGTCGAGTACGACCGATCAGACACCGGCGGTCACCGCACGACGCGGGCAGGGCCCCGGCGGCGTCGAAGCGGCGTCGGCGTGTGGCAGTCGCATGGTTCGTGCGCCCCGACGGCGCGTCCGGAAACGGCCGCTCGGGTCCGTGACGTGCTGGCCGACCAGTGGTGAGCGTCGCTCAAAGCGAGATTGGAGTCACCGCCGCTCTCTTGTGTCGGTTACTGCAAGCGACTGCATGAACAGACGAGAGTCCCTCGCCGCGTTCGCGGGGGTCGCCGCCGCGCTGGCCGGCTGTAGCGGGTACGGCAGCGCGACCAGCGAGTCGACGGCAACGAGAGGGGCCGAGGGCGAGATCGACACGGACGCGCCGGGGACCGGGTCCGCGACGGATCCCGAGATGGTCCGCGTTCGCGAGGCGACCGATCGGGCACCGCTCTGGCTCGCCGATCGAGACGGCGAGACCGACCGAGAGCGCGGGTCCCACCGCGAGCGGCGTCGACACTCGCGGACCGTCGTCGACACGCCGGCCCGGGCGGAACGGCTCAGGGTCGCCGACGGCGTCGACGCCGACGGGCTCGACTCGTTCCTGTCGGAGACGGACCTCGACGGCCAGACGCTGTATCTGGAGAGCGTCGAGGTCCGAGCCTGCTTCGAGCTGGCACTGTGTCGGATCGAGTGGCAGCCCGACGAGGTGTCGACGGACTACGCGCGCACCCAGCTCCCCTACGATACGCGCTGTGAGGTCGACGACCACGTCTTCGAGGCGCGACTCGTCCGCATTCCGGCCAGCCTCTCGGCCGACGAGGTGCGTGGCTACGGCTCGTCGATCGGCACGGCCGGCTGTCAGAGACGGAATCGGGCCGCGGCCGAGGGCGGCGGGGGATCGAGCACCGGGAGTGACGGAGAGACACGCCCCGCCACAGCCACGTCGACCGGAGGTGACCGGTGATGGGCGAGGACGCACGGAGCACAGCGGACCGACAGCGCCTGACGCGTCGCGGGCTGCTCGCCGTGGCCGCGACGAGTGCCGTCGCCGGCTGCCAATCGATCGGCGGGCTGAGCGACGACACAGACGAGCAGATCAGCGTGTACGAGCTCCCCGACCTCGACCGGGAGTCGATCCCGTCGCCGGTCGTCGCCCCGTCAGTGCCCGTCGACATCGCGCCGTCGCACCTCACGACGGCCCGCGAGCGCGTCGACGCGTTGCTCGGCGAACTCCCGACGCCGATGGGACCCGACGACATCCCCAACGGCTACGTCCGCGAGCGCCTGACCGACAGCGCCAGCGACGCGACGGACGCGCTCGACGACGCACGCACTGCCCGGACGGAGCTGGAAGCGCTGACGGCGCTGGGCGAGGCGCGCGAACGAGCCAGATACGCGGCCGCCGGCTGGGCGATGGCCGACGAGGGACTGACAGTCGAGCGCCTCCGCAGCGAGCACGGTGAGGTCGTCTCGAACGCCCACGCGTTCTGGGACGAGCACACGTACCTCGGGACCGACCCCGTCCGAGCGGCGCTGGTACACGCCCGCATCGAGGACGCGTTCGATCGGCTCGCCCGGATGGACGAGCCACGGACCCACGGCGACGGCGAACTGCTGACCGTCGCCGAGTGGGGCGAGACCGTCGAGTCGGCACGGGTCAGTCTCGACGACGCCCGCCACCTCGACAGCCAGTTCACCGAGTCGCTGCCCGCCGACGCCGGCAACGTCGAGGACGCGCTCACCAGCGGTGCCGAGACGCTGCTGGCCGACGTTCGCTCGCGCCGCTCCGACCTCCCACCGGAACCCACCCAGGAGGAGTGGGGCGTCGCCGAGAACGTGGTCGCCGACCTCCGGCGGACGGTCGACGACGGACCGACGACCGTCGGGGAAGCCAGCGGACCGGCCAGCGCCGTCGTCGACGCGACCGGTCGCATCGCGAGACTTCGAGCGCTGGAGCGGATCGAAGAGCGGATCGATGCCGGCGAGATCACCGGCGTCGAGAGCGCCGACGAACTGCGAGCACTGCGGACGGCGGCCTGCGACGCGCTCGATACCGCGCTCGAAACGAGTCGCGACGCCGCGCTCGCCCGGACCGTCATCAGCGACGTGTCCCGGGAGGTGACGAGCGCGGACTGGCGGCTCGCTCGGTTCGATCGCGACGTTCGGCCCGAGCGCCTCGACGACATCGTGGAGGGGTACGTGCGCGCGACGGCCGTCGCGCGGGCCGTGCCGCCAGCGTGCAAGCAGACCGTCGAGGCGCTGGAGCGATACGGAACGTTGTAGTTGCTTACCGGTGCTCGTCGCCACGGGGGAGACGCTCACCGTTAAATGCTTACGACCGTCCGTATGAGCCCGAGGGCCTCGGTGCTCACTGTTTTACGTGTCCAGTTCTATCGAGTACAGTGTCTTTTTTCACCCACGCCTACGGATGTCCTGCATGTGTTACCTCCCGACGAGACGACGGTTCTGCTACCGGTCGACATCTCCGGAGAGTACGTCCTTCCGACACCGGTATTGGACCTACTGTCGTCGATCCACGTCGTCGTCCTCGGTTACTACCCCGTCCCGAGCCAAGCGGCTCCGGCACAGCTCAAACACCAGCATGAGGACGACGCGAGACGCCATCTGGACGCGATTCTCAACCAATTGACCGGCCGCGTGGACGGCATCTCCGATGTCCTTGTGTTCACCCACGACCGCGACGAGACGGTCGACCGGATCGCCACCACCCACGACGTCGATGCGATTCTCACCCCGGGCGACGTGACGACCGTCGACCGCCTGCTGGTCCCGCTACGTGGCGAGTCCAACGTCGAGAACATCCTCTCGCTCGCCGAGACGCTCCTCGCGTCGACCGATGCGACGGTCACACTCTTTCACGCCACGGACGAGGCAAACCCCGATGGGCACGGCGACCGCCTGCTCGACGGCGCGGTCGAGCACCTCGTCGAGAGCGGCGTCGATCCCGACCGCATCGACAGACAGCTATCGACCGATGACGCAGTGGCCGGTATCCTCGCGGCCGGTGACGAGCCCGACATCCTCCTCATCGGCGAGACGGAGCCGTCCCTCCGGGACCGCATCCTGGGTCGCGTTCCGTCACAGATCCTTGAAGACGCCGAGGGTCCGGTCTTCGTCGTCAGGGATACCAGCGGAACCGAGACCGTGAATAAAACCAGGACTGGGTCTGAGAGCGGGACGGAATACGGTTCTGGGGGACAGACCGACGCTCCATGAGCGGCGACAGCAGCCAACTCGAACGGAACCTCGGCTTTCTGGAGGCGATGACGCTGGGCGGCGGGACGATGATTGGTGCCGGCATCTTCATCCTCCCGGGGCTGGCCGCGGAGGGGGCCGGGCCGGCCAGCGCGATCTCCTTTCTCATCGCCGGGTTCGTCGCACTGCTCGCAGCGCTGTCGCTGTCGGAACTTGCGACGGGGATGCCCATCGCCGGCGGGAGCTACCACTACGTCAACCGCGCTCTCGGTGGCCTGTTCGGGAGCATCGTCGGCTGGGGCATGTGGACCGGCCTGATGTTCGCCAGCGCCTTCTACATGATCGGCTTCGGTCAGTACATCGTCGTCCCGCTTGCCTTCCTCGATGGCCGGGCCCTCATCGTCCTGCTGGGCGTCCTCGGGCTGGGGCTCATCGCCGGCATCAACTACTACGGCACCGACGAGTCCAGCGGCGCGCAAAACGTCATGATCGGTGCGGAGCTCGTCGTCGTTCTCGCGTACGTCGCGCTGGGCGTCTTCTACGTCGATCCGGCGAACCTCCGAGAGTTTGCACCGACCGGGCCGACCGGCATCGTCGCCACCACCGGGACCGTCTTCGTCACGTATCTGGGCTTCGAGATCATCGCCACCGTCGCTGGCGAGATCAAACGCCCCGGGGAACTGATCCCCAAGACGATGGTGCTGTCGGTCGTCTCGGTCTCGCTCCTGTACGCCGTCATCATGGTGGTCAGCACTGGTATCGTCCCGTACGCTGAGCTGGGCGACTCGCTGGTACCCGTCTCCGACGTCGCGGCCATCTCGATGTTCGGGACCGTCGGCGTCGCCGCCGTCACAGCCGCAGCGGCCGTCGCCGCCATCTCCAGTTCCAACTCCTCTATTTTGGCCGCCTCGCGGGTCATCTTCGCGATGGGCCGGGACAGCCTGATGAGCGAACGACTGAACGTCACCCACGACCGCTTCAGCACGCCTCACCGAGCCATTCTCGCCACTGCCGTCGTGACGGGTGGCCTCATCCTACTGGGGTTGCGTGTCCAGGAAATCGTCGCCCTCCTCGCGCAGGTGGCGAGTTTCAGTTTTCTGGTCACCTACGCCCTCGTCCACGTCGCCGTGGTCGTCTTCCGGACGGTCGATCCCGACGAGTACGACCCCGAATTCGAACTTTCCGGGCCACTGTACCCGACTGTTCCGGTGCTGGGTATAGCGATGGCCGCGCTGGTCGTCTCACAGATGCGCCTCCCGGTCATCGCCGTCGGGATCGGTATCGTCGCCCTGGGCGCGGGCTGGTACGTCGTCTACGCCCGGGACCGCGCCGTCGAACAGGGACTCCTCGACGACGCGCTCGACCAGCTCCGTGAGGACCTCCCGGCCGGCGTTCCGGGGTCGACACCGACCGCGTCAGCCGAGGACCAGCACACGGTCGTCGTCCCGGTCGCCAACCCAGAGACACAGCACGGTCTCCTGCGGCTTGCCGCCGCCAGCGCGCAGGCACACGCTGACGAGCGCCGCCCGAAACTGGTTGCGATGAACGTCATCCAGGCCGAGACCTCGTCCCGTCAGAACGTCGAATCGGAACGTGTCGACCACCAGCGGACGCTCCTCTCGAACGTCCACGACATCTCCGAGGAGATGGACCTCGACGTGCGGACCCGCGCGCTCGTGGCGGCCGACGCCGGCGAAGCAATCGTCGAGGTCGCCTCCGAGGAGACCGCCGACCAGGTCCTCATGGGGTGGAACGGAACGCTGGCCCGGGACGACCACGTCTTCGGGACGACGCTGGACCCGGTGCTGGCCGACGCGCCCTGTGACGTGTCGCTGGTGGAAATTCAGTCAGAGACCGTCGGTCGCCCGGTCGCACTGGCTGGACCCGGCCCGCACGCACCGAAAGCGGCCCAGCGTGCCGTCGAGTTCGCGACAGTGCAGGGGACGACTCCCGTGTTGCTCAACGTCCAGTCGCCCACGCCGGATGGTGATACCGATCCCGTCCAGCGCGGCCACGAGGCCATCGCCTGGGTCGCCGACAGGGCGGGCATCGACCGCGAGGCCTACGACGCAGAAGTCGTCGTCGGCGAGGACACGGAGTCGGCCATTCTCGACGCTGTCGACGAGTTCGACACCATCTGTGTGGGTCTCTCCGAGAAGAGCGCGCGGTCGCGCATCCTCTTTGGCTCGATTGCAGAGCGCATCAGCCAGCGGGCCACCGGCAACGTCGCCATCATTCGTGGTGCTAGCGACGACACTCCGTCGGATACGCCGACAGAAGCACTGGTACGAGTTGAACAGGAGTGAGTTCGGATAGTTGACCGATGGGAGACGAGAGGATCCCCGTGTGAACAACGGCCGGCCCGAGAGGCCCGACCAGCGAGCGGGAAGCGAGCGCGCCGGTCACGGATCGGGGTCTCGGTCTACCCGTCGGCCGTCAGCGCGACGAGGCCGTCCGCGGTGCCGAAATAGATCGTCCCGTCAGATACCGCGGGAGGCGTGTGGATCCGGCTCCCCACGTCGACCGTCCAGCGCCGGTCGCCCGTCGTCGCCCAGAGGGCCGCGAGCGTGCCGTCGGCACAGCCGGCGACGACCGTCCCGTCGACGACGGCCACCGCGTTGCGGACCGACCAGCTGAGCGACCGCTGCCAGCGGACCGTTCCGGTCGCGGGATCGAGCGCGTACACGTCGTTCGCGTTGTTGCCGACGAACAGCGTGTCGTTCCAGATGGCCGGCGACCCCGGAATCGAGCGCCCGGTGTCGAACGACCAGGCGCAGTCACCGGTCTCGCAGTCGAGCGCGTACAGCGAGTCGTCCCAGCAACCGACGTACACCGATCCGTCGATCACGGCGGGAGACGACCAGACCGGGCGGTCCGTCCGGTACGTCCACACCGTCGCACCGGACTCGCGGTCGATCGCGTGGACCGCCTCGGCTTTGGTACCGACGTAGACGGTGTCGGCGGAGACGGTCGGTGCCGACTTGATCGAGCCACAGTCGACCGCCCAGCGTCGCCGACCGGAGTCAGCCGCGACCGCGTACAGTGTGCCGCCTCGGCCGCCGAAGTACACCGTCCCGTCAGCGACCGTCGGAGGACCGTACACGCGACTCCCGGTCTCGAACGTCCACTGCGTGTCACCGGTCACAGCATCGACGGCGTACAGGTCACCGGACCAGCTGCCGGCAAAGACCTGCCCGTCGGCGACGGCCGGTGCCGAGGCCGTCTCCAGGAGGCGTCCACTCGTCCAGACTGTCTCCCCCGTCTGTGCGTCCAGTGCGCGCAGAGTCCCCTGTTCCGGTCCGGCGTAGACGAACCCGTCGCTGACGGCCGGCGCGACCTTGACGAGATCCGGCGTCGAGTGCGTCCAGGCGACCGACACCGCGCTCTCCGGGCCGTCGGGACCGACGCTCGTCCCCGTCCGGGCGAAGTTCCCACCGAGTGTCGGCCACCCAGCGGTCCGAGGGGGCGGACCGGACGCCGCCCGAGGTTCGCGAGCGCCGTTCGTCGACTCGGCAGCGACGGCGGTGTGGTCGCCGGGCGAGGCGTTGACCGAGCGGTGGTTCTCGTAGGTGGCGACGCGGTCGGCCATCGATTCGCTTTCCGAGGCCGGACGGGTTCGCGGGTCGTCCGACGACGCTTCGTCGTCCACGTGCCCGTCGGACCGCCCGGTCGTGACGCCGTCGTGATCGCCGGGCGAGGCGGAGTACGACCCGTAGTTGTCGTAGTCGGTCACTCGCTCGACCAGTTCCGGGTCGCCGACATCCCCGTCGTTCGTCGCCGCCCGCTCGTCGTCGCGCTCCGGGGCTGGCGGCGTCGACGTGTCTGTTCGGTCCGGGCGGGCGTCCCCAGTTCGTTCTGGCCGGCCGTCGAGACGGTCGCCGACGATCGGTGGCAGGTCGCCGCCGGTTCGGACGGCCCGGAGCGCGTCTGCCATCACCGGAATCGCGCTGTAGCGATCCGTCTTGTCCCGTTCAAGCGCGGTCGACACGACGGCGTCGACCGCCGGAGAGAGCGCGGGCCGTTCGGCGCTGGGAGGCGACACCGGGTCTGAAGACATCGCGACCTGCATCGCCTGGAAGCGGCTCTCGGGCGCGATCGGTGTCCCGGTCAGAAGCTCGTACAGGATCGTCCCGACCTGGTAGATGTCCGTCAGCGTGTCGGGCTCGCCGAACTCGCCGGGCTCGAACTGCTCGGGCGCGGCGTAGGCGGGCGAGAGCCCCTCGACCGTGCCGGTCTGATCGGCCAGCACGCGGGCGAGTCCCCAATCGGCGACCTTCGGAACGTCCCAGACGCCGTCGGGCGTCGAGCGAAAGAGGACGTTCGCCGGCTTGAGATCGAGATGTGCGATCCCCAGGCTGTGAGCGACCGCGACGCCGCGACAGACACACTCGCCGATCCACAGTGCCGCTAGGGTCGGGAGCCCGCCGTCCGCGGCCGCTAGGCGGTCCGCGAGCGTGCCGCCGTCCATGTACTCCATCGCGATCCAGGGCAGGCGCTCGCCGGTGTCGACGACGCCGACGACGTGCTCCGAGTCCCGCCAGCGCGGGCGCTCTCGCTCGATGCGGTCGACCGTCTCCCACGTCTCGGCCTGCGAGAGGAACCGCTCGATCTCGTCGTTTTCGAGCGTCCCCGGAGCCAGCGGTTCTTTGACCGCGATCCGGTCGGGCGACCGTTCGTCCGAGAGGGCAGCGACGGAGACGAGCGCGTTGCCGCCCCGGTCGATCAGTTCGCCGGATCGAACGAGATCCGCAGAGAGGTCCCGCCGGGGCGGGCTCCGGACGCGGTCGAGCGTCGGCTCTCGATCACCCATAGACGAGCCAACGATGCGCGTCGGCGACCATAAAACTGTACACAGGCGTGCCTAGCCACACAGCGCGTCCCAGAACTCGTCGAGACGGTGCAAGACGGCCTGATGTCCTCGTATCGGTCCTCGGGCTCCGGGTTCAGACACCGGCGGATCACCTCTTCGAGCGCCCGCGGGATGCCGGGGCGAACCTCCGAGGGATGTGGTGGCTCGGCGTCGCCGGCCCGCTTCGTCGTCCGTCCGTACGGGTGCTTCCCGGTAAAGAGCAAGAAGAGCACGATGCCGAACTGGAAGACATCGACCATCTTCTGGTTGCGCGTCTCGACCTGCCGGGCGTGCTGTTCGGGCGCGGCGTAGCGCGGCGTGTACTCACCGATCGTCTCACTCGAACTGCGGAGCGTGCTGGCGGTCCCCCAGTCGCCGAGCTTCGGGACGTTCCAGCCGTCCTCGACGGTCCGAAAGAGGACGTTCTGTGGTTTGATGTCCCTGTGAGCGGTGCCGCGGTAGTGGGCCTCCTCGATGCCGCTCGCGATACACCGGGCGATCCAGAGCCCGTGACACAGCGACTGGACCCCGCCCCGGTCGAGGAAGTCGCCGAGATGGCCTCGATCCATGTACTCCATGGCGATCCAGGGCTGGCCGTCGTCGATCCCGTAGTCGACGAGGCTGACGACGTACTCGTTGGCCTCGAACTCGGCCCAGTCCTCCGCTTCGTCGAGGATGCGATCGATCCGGCCGTCGGTGATCGTCCTCGATGTATCGGGCACCTTCACGGCGACCGTGGTGCCATCGGAGAGCGACTGGCGGTACACCTCGCCGCTGGCCCCCGTCGCGATCCTGTCTGCGAGCTCGAACGACAGCACGTCGAGTTCCGCCGAGAGGTCGACGGAGATCGGCGGCACGTCCGGGATCCGCTCCGGGACGGAGTCACTCGCCGTCATCGAGCACCACCCTGTCGCCGGCTCTCGTCAGGTAGCCGTCGCCACACGCCTCACAGCGGTCGCCGACCGACGCGGCCGACGGGTCGAACGCCGTCCCACAGTTGGGACAGGTGATAGATTGGGGCGTCTCATACTGCCGGCTGTAAGTCTGTACAGAATTTCGCGACCCCGTGGTCGCGAATATCTTGAAACAGTTACAGCCGGCAGTATCAGTCGCTTCGTCGGTCCCCGCTGTACTCCCAGCCGCTGTCTCGAACTCGTCGACATCGACGTCGGGAGTCGTACTCTCGGAACGCCACGGTGGGATTCCGTAGAGCGCGACCAGCGTGGCGCTGACGAGAACGACACTGGTGATCGCGCCAGCCAGACTGGTTTGTACGGGACTGAGCGAGAGGCCGAGAACGTCGACCGCCATCGCGACGAAGAACCCGATGACGAGACTGGCAACGAAGATCACGAGAAAGGCGACGGATTGTGTGGACGTGCGGAGTCGGCCCATCGCAGTTACGAATTGGTTGCTGCATGACGCTAATAAAGGTGCCTACCGTCACACGAGACGGTCGGTGTGGGTATCCTTGGGGCGACGGGTCTCAAACACCGCTGAAACAGCGTCGCACCCCGATGGAGCGAGGCCGGCGGCTATAGTAGCCATTGAAAATCAATGCACATCCGATCGCACGACAGCAGTGCGATCGGTGTGTAAATCGTTTCAATTGTTACTATAGGAGGAGCTTCGAGTGGCTGCTCTACAGCGACGGGACGAGCTGGGAGCGCGTCAGCAGCTCACGGAGTCGCTCGCCGTCGACGAGCCGGACCTGTTCGCTCATTCGCTCGACGCTCTCTCTGGCGTTCTCGGTGAAGCTCGAACTGGTGACGACGGCGACGGAGTCGGCGTCGAACTCGACGAGCAGTCCGGCGGTCCGCTGGACCGTGCGCACCCCGACCGTGTTGCCCGGCCCGTACTGTTTGGCCTGGATCAGTTCGCGCGTGCCGTCGGCCTGGGCGATGACGTCGATGTTGTACTCCTGGACGTACTTGGTGGTCCGGGCGTCGAACCCGCCCTCCCGCCAGAGGTCCGCGATCAGGACCTCGAACTCGCGGTGTGAACAGGACAGCAGATCGTCGGTGGTCCACTCGCCGTCGGTGGCGGCGTTCAGCCGTTCGGCGACGGTGTCGATGCGGTCCGTGTCGCGCTCGGCGATGGCCTCGTCCAGTGTCCCGCCGAGGGTGGCCTCGGCGCGTCCGAGCTGTGGTTCGCCGACGGCCGACAGCGCGGCGAACAGCTGATCGGCGCGACGGACGACCACGGCGGTGCGGTACAGCTCCTGGGCGGCCGACCGGACCGACGAGAGGCCGTCGCTCAGATCGTCCGCGACGGCGGCGTCCCCGGCGTCCCGGAGTCGATCGACGGCCGTCGCGACCGGCGCACTGGGATAGCGCTCCTGGAGTTCGAACGCCAGCGCGCCGAACGCGAAGAGGGCGTCACAGTAGTCGAGAAGCGCGGCGCGGCGACGCGCTTCGATCGACTGGTCGTTGGCCACGTCGACGAGTCGTTCGGTGATCGCCTCGATGGGCAGTGAGACGGCCTCCTGCTCGGACAGCGTCTGTCCGCGTTCGATCGTCGAGCGAAAGCGTCGTTTGCGGTGCTGTCCGACGGTCTCGCGTGGCTCGGTGTCGTCCAGCGCGGGTTCGAAAAACTCCGCGAGGGCGAAGGCGGGCTCGACCGCAGAGTGGGCCGCGTACTCGGCCGTCAGGGTCTCGACAGCTCTCGCAACCGAATCGAACATTGCCGGAGGTATGCGACCGTATGCGCATAAAACGTCCCCATAGCGCCGTCACACCGTTCTCGTCCGTGCCCGGTTGTGGTACCTTCGAGGGAAGAGACGGCGTGCAGTTCCGAGCGACAACGGCCACCACGGGCAGCGTTCAGCTGTCGTCCAGCAGATCGAGCGTCTTCTGGTCGCGGTCGCCGTCGTAGTACCGCACCAGTGCCGTGGCGAACGGCGTCGGATCGTCGGCGACCGTCTCGAACAGCGTCATGGACGACCGGAACTTCAGATCGTCCGGCGAGCCGAAGATGTCGTTCGCTGAGCGCCCGTCGAGGCCGTTGACGATCGCCGTACACTCACGTAATCGCGGTCCGAGAGCGGGATGGCGCAGGTAGGCGTCGGCTTCCGCTCGCGAGGCGATGGCGAATCGCTGCGCCATCTCACTCCGGCCGAGCCCGGCGACCTGGGGAAACACGAACCACATCCAGTGGCTCCGTTTCCGTCCCGACCGGAGTTCCCGCTTGACCGTCCCGATGACCGACTCCTGTGCCTCGACGAAGCGCTGTAGGTCGTGAGGGTCCGCTGGACTGGGCATCGAGTGTCCCGTTCGACCCACTGGCGCTTATACTGTCGGCTATCGCTGTTTCGAGATATTCGCGACCCCACGACGGGGGCGGGCAGACTCAACAGTTTTGCCGCTGGCGTGCCGTCGTGGCCACATGGCTGGACTCGACTCGGAGATGGAGCGCCGTTTCGACAAGTCGATATCGGAGTTACGGACGGAAGCCGACCAGTTCAAGACGCGGGCCCGGTCCGACCCGGCGGTCGTCGCCACGTACCTGCCGCGGCTGCGAAAGCTCCTGGAAGCTGCGGGCTACAGCCGCGACGAGATGATGGTCAGAGACGACGTTCAGCGGACGATACTGGCGATCTCGGACCAGCAGCCAGAGGCACTCTCCGACGAGTATCCGGACCTGGTGGCGGCGTTCCTCGACACGCGCGAGACGAGAGTGCTGGCCCAGCGACTCCTGCACAACTGCGCCGAGCTCTGGACGTACGGCGTGACCCGCCAGGAGATCACCGACGGGCTCGACGTGGTGGAAGGCGAGATCGTCGACCGGCTCGCAGACATCGCGGAGCAGTTCGACGACGACGGCCGGGTGCCGGGCAACGGTGCCACGGCGATGGCGCTCAGCCAGCGGGTGGCCGACTTCGCACACAGCGTCGCTGGCCGCCAGCAACTCGTCGTCGAGGCCGCCTCCGACGCGCTGTTCGACCTCGTCCGGTTCCACGCCAGCGAGAAAGGAGTCGACCCGATCGACGGGGCCGTCGACCTCCGATCCCGATACGAGACCGACAGCGAGCCGTTCGTGCGCGGCTTCTCCGATCGGGGAACGATCGAATCGATGCGGGAGACCGAGGAGACCCAGACGAAGAACTACGTCCTCCGCTACGTGGTCGACGCACTGGTCGCCACGTCTCTGATCGTCAGCGTCGAGCGAAGCGAGGCCCGAATGCTGCGGATCGAGGCGGTTCTCGCCGAGCGAGATCAGTGATCGGGGGCGTCCATCGCGGCCAGCGCCGCCGCGAGGGACCGATCGTCGCACCTGGCGATCGCGTCGGCGAGTGACAGCTCGGCGGTACCGGACTCGATCCCGGCGATTGCCGCCGCGAGATCCCGCTCGCTGCCCTCGGGGAACGCAGCCGGATCGAACCAGCCGTCGGTCCGCGCAGCGCCACTCTCCTCAGCGTCGTCCCCGGACGTGTCCCCATCTGGCTCGGGGCTGTCGTCCGAACTATCGTCCGAAGTAGACTCGCCGTCCTCCGAGCGTTCCTCCCTGATCTGCTCGACGCGTTCTCTGAAGGTCAGCTCCTCAGACTCGCTCTCGTTCGCTTCGGCGCTGTCGCCCGAATCGTCGTCCGCCGGAGGGTCGCCGTCCTCGGACCGCTCCGCCCTGATCTGCTCGACGCGTTCCCTGAAAGTCAGGTCCTCCGACTCGCTCTCGTCCGCTTCGGCACTGTCGCCCGAATCGTCGTCCGCCGGAGGGTCGCCGTCCTCGGACCGCTCCGCCCTGATCTGCTCGACGCGTTCTCTGAACGTCAGGTCCTCGTCGGGGTCGCCGGTGTCGGCGTCCGTCGAGTCGCCGTCGCTGGAGGCAGCGTCGGTCGAATCGGCATCGTGGGAAGCGCTCTCGGCTGCGTCGACACGGGGCGAGCGGTCGTCTGCCGAGAGGCGGTCGGCGACGATCGGCGGGAGCGCGCGATCCGTCCGGGCCGCCCTGAGTGCCTGTCTGAAGATCTGGACGGCGTCGTAGCGGTCTCGCTTGCTCGTTTCGAGGGCGGTCGAGACGACGGCGTCGAGTGCCGGAGACGCGTCGTCGCGGTGCGCGCTCGGCGGCGCTGGCGGATCGCCGTACACCACGTCGTGCATGACGCTCATCCGGTTGCCGACGTAGGGCGGGCGACCCGTGAGCAGCGCGTAGACCAGTGCTCCGACCTGGTACACGTCGGTCAGCATGTCCGGATCGCCGAACTCGTCGGGTTCGAACTGCTCGGGTGCGGCGTAGGTGACCGAGAGCCCCTCCATCGTTCGCGTGCGTTCCGAGAGCGAGCGCGCGAGCCCCCAGTCGGCGATCTTCGGCACGTCCCAGGCGTCGCCCGGCGTGGTTCGAAACAGCACGTTCGACGGTTTGACGTCGAGGTGGGCGACCCCGTAGTTGTGGGCGAGTTCGATCCCGCGACAGACACACTCGCCGATCCACAGGGCCTCGTCCAGTGCCAGCCCGTCGGTGCCGTCGAGGCGCTCGGCGAGGTCGCCGCCGTCCATGTACTCCATCGCGATCCAGGGCAGGCGCTCGCCGGTGTCGATCACGCCGACGACGTGCTCGGAGTCCGCCCACCGGCGCTTCTCGCGCTCGCGGCGGTCGACCAGCTCCCAGGTGCGGGCCTCTTCCAGGAACGTCTCGACCACGTCACCGGTCAGCGTTCCGGGGTCTGCGGGCTCCTTGAGAGCGATCCGATCGGGCGGCTCGTCGTCCGGCACGGCCGCCTCGTAGACGAGCGCCTGTCCACCGGCGTCGAGCGGGGACTTCGCGGCGTCGATCGTCCGGTAATCGAGGTCCCGACGCGGCGGACTCGCGACCGCCGAGCAGTCGGGAATCCGAGGATCAGTCATTGGCCAGGTGTTGGCCAGAGAGCTACATCAAGCTTGGCGACGACAGCGACCGTGGTTCACTCCTCGCCGAGCGCGGACACGACGCCGTCGTGCGTGGCGACGTACGCCGTGCCGTCTGCCACTGCCGGCGATCCGTCGATGAGACTGCCGGTCCGGTAGTGCCACCGCTCGTCGCCGGTCGCGGCGTCCAGCGCGTACAGACACTCGTCCCAGCTCCCGACCAGGAGCGTGTCGTCGGCGACGACCGGCGCACCGTTGATCTGTCCCGCCGTGTCGTAGCGCCAGCGTTCGGTGCCACTGTCCGCGTCGATCGCGAGGACGTAGCCGTCGATGCTGCCCGCGTACACGGTGTCCCCGCAGATCGCCGGTGCCGACCGGCCGTTACCACCGGCGTCGAACGTCCAGCGCTCGGTGCCCGTGTCGGCGTCGAGTGCCACGACGCGCCCGTCGTTGGTGCCCGTATAGAGGACGCCGTCAGAGACCGCCGGCGTCGACATCGCCGGTCCATCGGTGGGGTAGCGCCACAGGCGCTCGCCGGAGTCGGCATCCAGCGCGGCGAGGACGCCGGTCCCACAGGAGGCGTACACTGTCCCGTCGACGACCGTGGGGACCGCGCCGATCTTGCCGTCGGTCTCGACGACCCACCGCTCGGCCCCGGTCGCGGCGTCGAGCGCGTACACGTGCTTGTCGTAGCTGCCGACGTACACCGTCCCGTCGACCACGGCGGGCGCGGCGTCGACCATCCCGTCGGTTTCGGCCACCCAGCTGACCGTCCCGGTCGCAGCGTCGAGCGCGTACACGTGCTTGTCGTGGCTGCCGACGTACACCGTCCCGTCGACGACGGTCGGCGGCGATTGGACCGGATCGTCGGTCTCGTAGGTCCACCGCGTCGCACCGGACTCCGTCGCCAGTGCGGAGACGGCCATATCGTCGCTCCCGACGTACAGCGTGTCGTCGACGACGGTCGGCCCGCCCCTGATCGAATCGCCCGCCTGGAACGTCCAGCGTTCGGTGACGGGTGGCGAGGGGCCGACCGCACGCTGTCGAGGGCCGGAGCGCGACGCGCTCCCGTGGAGGGTCGGCCAGTCGCGGTCGTCGGCCGCCGACAGCGTGCGGTCCGTACTCGTCGTTTCCGGCGCGGAGTGATCGGTCGTCGGAGTGGGGTCGCGGTCTGCCGTCGCGGGCTCGGTCGCGCTCTCCGGGTCGTCCGGCGTCGACTCCCACTCCTCGGCGATCCGCTCCAGGGCGCGACGGAGGTCGATCGTCGCCTCGTACCGATCTGTCGGATCCCGCGCCAGAGCGCGCTCGAACACGTCGTCGAGAGCGGCCGGCAACTCCGGACGGCGCTCGCTGGGCGGCCTGTGATCGGCGTCGAGGACGCGCTCGATGCGCTCTCGCTGCGGGGTGGCGGCGAGGTCGTCGACGAACGGATGCGTCCCGGTGAACAGCTCGTAGAGGACGATCCCGAGCTGGAACTGGTCGGTCCGCTGGTCCGTCGTGCCCTGGCCGTCCTGTTCGGGCGCACAGTAGCCGGGCGTCGAGATGCCGACGGCGGTCCCCTGGCCCAGCAGCGACCGGGAGAGCTCCCAGTCGGCGACCTTCGGAATCGGCCACCGCTCGCCGGGGGCAAACAGGATGTTCGACGGCTTCAGGTCGAGGTGGACGACGCCGCGGTGGTGGGCGTGCCAGACCGCGTCGACGAGTCGCTGTGCGGTCCAGAGCGACTGCTCGACCGTCGCGTCCTCGGCGACGGCGCGAAGGTCCGGTCCGTCGACGACCTCCGTGGCGATCCAGGGTACCGACGCGTCGCCGCGGAGCCAGGGGAGCGGGTCGTACCCCCAGTCGATCACCGAGACGACGTTCGGGTGGTCGTCGAGGCCGGCCCACTGCCGGGCCTCGTGATCGAACCCGTCGATGGTCTCCTCGGTCAGCGTCCCGTGTCGAGCGGGGTGTTTCACGGCGATACCGTCCGGCCCGTCCTCGCCGGGGTGACGGACCCGATGCACGACCGTCGTCGCGGTGCGGCCGATGACGTCGTCGTGGCGCAGTGCGGACGGGTCGAGCGACATCGACGGCGTCTCTTCTCCCTCATCGAGATCTGGTCCGTGAGCAGAGTCCATAGTCGTGGTTCGTTGGTGCTGTCGGTTCGGCTCGGTCCGACAGGCGTCTTCGACGGCGGCGCTCTCGGCGGACGCACCGTCGAGCATCGCAAGCGTCCGTTCGGCCGCTTCGCGTACGCGTCGGTCGTCGTCGTCGAGTGAGGCCCGCAGGTCGTCGACGGCCGGTTCGATCGCAGCCGGTCGTTCGCTGGCGACGTGTTTCAGCGCCTCGACGGCCGCGGTGCGCGTCGCGGCTTTCTCCTCGTCGAGGAGTGTCAGAAGAGCGTCGACGGCGGTGACGACCGATCCGGGAGCGGCTCTCGCGACGTTTTTGAGCGCGATGGCACCGGCGGCACGCGCCGTGTCACGCTCGTCGTTTCGCAGCGACCGGAGCTCCGCGACCAGCGGCCGGATCGATTCGGGATACTCCGCTGGCGTCACAGTGGCGCGTGTCTCGGTACGCGCCTCGGAAAGGAGCGTCCGGAGGCCGGGAACCGCCGGTCGGATCTCCTCGGGACGTGCCTCGGCGACCGCAGCGAGTGCGAGAGCGGCGTTACCACGCAAACCCGGATGGGCGTCAGCGAGACACTGTCTGAGACCATCCACGGCAGGAACGACGGCGTCCGGTCGGTCCCGAGCGACGGCCGCAAGTGCCAGAGCCGCCCCGGCGCGAACGTCCCCGTCGTCCAGAGGAGCCTCGGCCGATTCCGCGGGCGACGCTGGAGCCGTCGGTCGGCGATACTCCAGCAGTGCGGTGAGTTCCTCGATCTCGTCTGCAGCGACGGTGTGGCGCTCGGAATCGGCTTTGGATCGGAGACGAGACGCCCGTTGCAGTGCATCGACACTCATGCTCTCACCGAAGCCTCATCTCTCAGAGGGTACGTCGGAACGGGTGTTGAACTTTTTCCTGAGATAGTGACGACCGGCGGCGTCCGTATCAGTTGATCTCCGGTTCGATCGCCAGCACCGTCCCCGAGATTCCCAGCGCCGCGCCGATGCCCGCCAGGACGACGATCAGTCGCTTCTCTTCGAACGTCAGCGAGAACAGCTGTGCGCCGACAGTCGCCTCTGCGTAGACGACGATGCCGCCGATGACCAGCCCCGCGATGGCCCCGAGCAGGATGCGCTGCTCCATCAGCGTGAACACGCCCAGTACGAGGACCGCACCGAGTACGAGATTGACGAGCAGTGCCAGCGCCAGCGTCCACAGTGATAGTGCCATGTTGGATCGCTCCCAGTACATCGTCTGACGGACACCAGACACATAAAGATTTGGCTTTTAGAGATGTACTATTGAATCTCCAAAGTGGAGATAATAATACTCAGAGACGCGACGGACCACCGTCGAAAAACGCGCGTCGAAACCCCGAACGGGCACCAGACACGCGGGACAAGCTATTACTTTTGGCACGCGGATGCTGTGATAATGACGGATTCCCAGGAGGAGGAGACGCCGACGCTCACGGAGATGTTCGAAAGGGTCGAGAGCGAGGCCGAGCTCACCGGGCGGAATCTGACCGTGCTCCGAACCGTCTTCGAACGGGAGCCCGCGGGCATCACCGATCTCGCCGACGTGCTGGACCATCCCCACAACGAGCTCCGATACTCGCTGCGAGTGCTGGAAGAGGAGAACCTCATCGAGCCGACGGCAGAGGGCGCGGTGACGACCGGTGACGTTGTCGGGACGATCGAAGCGGCGAACGCCGGAGTCGAGGATCTTCAGTCCAGACTCCGGGCGCGTGCAGCCGCCTTCGGCTCGGACGAGGGACAGTCGAGCGAGGCGACGGAAGCGGATGCGCTCGAAGGAGCGGGACAGACGGACGGGACAGCAGGCCGGGCGACAGCACAGACGGACGGACAGCAAACGAGCGACTCGTCGCCGGGCGAAGCGAGCAGCGAATCGGTGTCGACGGCCGAGACGGCGTCTGCGACCGAGACGGAGCCGGCGGCCGAGAACACCGGGGAGACCGAATCGACGGCAGCCGCCGAGGCGTCGGCCGACACGCAGTCGTCGACCACAACGACGGTCGAGACGGCCTCGATGGTGCCCGACGTGGCGAGCGTTCAGAGTCCGGCCCGAGAAGAGCTTGCGTACGCCGATTTCGAGATCGAGGGGCAGCTCGGACACGGGGGCAGCGGCGTCGTCCACGAGGCACAGTACCGCGTCGACGGTGAGACGACGACGGTCGCGCTGAAGGTGCCGAACTTCGAGGGAACGATCACTTCGTCGGTGATAGAGAGCTTCGAGCAGGAGGCGGAGACGTGGTCGTTGCTGTCGCCCCGAGACCACGTCGTCGGCGTCGTCGACAGCGGGACGCGGCCCAAGCCCTGGATCGCGATGGAGTACATGGACGGCGGCACGCTGCGCGAGCGGCTCTCGGAGTTTTCTATCGAGCAGGCCGTCTGGACGTGCGAACGGATCGCGCAGGGGGTCCGCCACGACCAGACCGGCGTCCTCCACCTGGATCTCAAGCCCGAGAACGTCCTGTTTCGCCGGACTGGCGAGGGGAGCTGGGACGTACCGAAGATCGCCGACTGGGGGCTGGCACGCACGCTCAAGGAACACCAGCCGACCGTCGAGGGCATGTCGCCGACCTACGCCGCCCCCGAGCAGTTCGACGCCGACGAGTTCGGCGACCCCAGCAGCAAGACGGACATCTACCAGCTCGGCGTCCTCATGTACGAGGTGCTGACCGGCCGGCCGCCCTTCGAGGGCAACGGCGTCGCGCTGATGAACGCGATCCTCACCGAGGAGCCCGAGCCACCGGCGACGGTCGACGATCGCGTCCCGCAAGCGGTCAGCGACGCCGTGATGAAGGCGCTGGAAAAGCAGCCAGCGGAGCGGTTCAGCACCGTCGAGCGCCTCCAGTCCCGGCTCCGGGCACAGCGCTAAGCTACAGCTCGTCGAGGTGGGCTCCCAGCCGCGACTGCATCCGTTCGATCGTCTCGAAGCGGCGCTCGGGATCCGTCGCGAGGGCCGTCTCGACGGTGTCGTCGATCCCGTCCGGGAGACCGTCGACTCGCTCGCCCGGCAGTGCGGGCTCGTCGGACAGAACGCTCTGCATCACGTCCATGTCGGAGCCGGTAAAGGGCGGCTCGCCCACGAGCAGCTCGTAGAGGACGACCCCGAGCTGGTAGATGTCCGTCCTGCTGTCGGGCGTCCCGTAGGTGTCGGGGTCGAACTGTTCCGGTGCCGCGTACGTCGCGGTCATCCCGCCGGCAGTCGCGCCGTGCTCGTTCAGCAGTCGGGCGATTCCCCAGTCGGCGACCTTCGGCACGTCCCAGACGCCGTCGGGCGTCGACTCGAAGAGGATGTTCGCGGGTTTGAGATCGAGGTGTGCCATCCCGGTCTGGTCGTGTCGGACCGCGTTCGCGACGCGCTCGCAGATCCACAGCGCCTGGCGGTAGTCACACTCGCCGACTCTGGCCGCCAGCGAGCCCCCGTCCATGTACTCCAGGGCGATCCAGGGGAGGGGCTCGACGTCCCAGTCGACGACGCCGACGACGTGAGCACGGTCCGAGAGTCGGTCCCACTGTCGCGCCTCGCGCTCGAAGGCGGCGATGTCGTCGGCCGTCTGTGTCCCCTCGGTGACGGGCTCTTTGACGGCGACCGTCCGCGACTCCCCGTCGATCTCGACGGTCCCCTCCCGGACGACCGCGTTGCCGCCACGGCCGACGACTCGACCGGTCTCCACCTCGCCGTAGTCCAGCGACAGCGACGGAGCCTGTGTCGGCTGGCCGGTCGGTATCGCCGTCGAAGCGGCCTCGCTGGTGGTCTCAGACCGATCGTCGCGAACCCGGTGACCGGTCGCCTCGGACCGTGCTCCCGCCGGGCGCTCCGAACCGGAGCCCGCGTCGGCCGACGGCTCCGAGTCCGCCTCGGGCGAACCGTCGGGGTCGTAGTCGAGCGTCCCGAGTGCCGCCTGGGCGGCCTCCCGTACGTCGTCGTCGTAGTGCGTGCGGAGTGGCGCGATCCGTGCAGCCGCCGACTCCGCGCCGAGCGCCGCGAGCGCCTCGCAGGCTTCGACGCGGGGACGGGGATAGTAGTCGTCGAGCAGGTCGACGAGCGGATCGCGAGCGACACGCAGATCCGGACCGCTCGCTGCGAGCGCGCCGATCGCCTCGGCCGCCGCCGCTCTGACCGTCTCGCTGACGTGGCCCACACCGGTGACGAGCGTCGAGACGTGATCGTCGGTCACCGCGTCGGGATGGGCCGCGCCGATCCGGCCGAAAGCCCGGAGCGCCCGTTGCTCGACGTGTGAGTCGCCGTCGTCGACGGCCCCGAGAACAGCTGGGAACACGGCGTCGGCCAGTTCCCGATCGGCCGCGCCGATCCGGCCGAGAGCGTGGACGGCGTCCGCACGGACCGAGTCGTGCTCGTCGTCGAGGAGATCGAGGAGGGGCGTCGACCCGGTCGAAGCGATCAGTCCCGACGCGTCCGGCTCGACCAGCGGGCGAACGGCGTCGGGCCGTTCGCTACCCAGCCTGCCGAGCGCGGACGCTGCACTCGACCTGACGCCCCACGACTGGTGATCGAGGTGGGCGACAATCTCGACCAGCCCGCCGACGACCAGGTCCGGACAGTGCTCTGCCAGCCGGCCCAGCTCGCTCAGCACCGTGCTCTTCCGGAAATCCGCCGCCGACTCCAGAGCCCCGAGGTGCGCGCGGGTCGCGCGCTCGGCCGCCTCGGCCAGTCGCGACTCCAGCGGCGAGAGGGCGCTCACGACCGCGCGTCGTATCTTCGGGTCGGGATCGTCGGCGGCGGCAACGAGGTCGTCGGCGACGCGGTCGAGGACGGCCGGCTCCGTCTCGCCGAGGGTCCCGAACAGGCCGATCGCCTGTCTCCGAACCATCGTCTCGTCGTCGGTCAGGAGCAGCGTGAGCCGGTCTGTGTGGTGATCGAGAAGCGCCGGGCGCTCCTCGGCGATCGTCTCGAGCGCGCTGACGACGTGCCAGCGGTCCGCCTCGTGGGCGGCACTGTCGACGCCGGTCCGGTTCGTCGCCTCGACCAGCGGCTCGACGAGCGTCAACCCCGCGTCCGAGCGGCAGGTCACGAGGTTCCGCACACCGTACACCACGCCTTTATTCGGGAGCGACCCGCGGTCGAGTTCGCGCTCGAACCGTTCTATGATCCGTGCGCGCACCTGATCGTCTGTGCCCGCGATCGTCCCCAGCGCCTTCCCGGCGGCCTCACAGAGCAGGCCGACATCGTCCTCGGCCGGTTCCAGACAGTCGAGCAGCGTCGGGACCGTCTCCCGGACTTCCTGGGGAAAGAGGTCGTAGATCGCCGCGAGTGCGGCCGCCCGTTTCGAGCGGACGAGCTCTTCGTTTTCGGTGTCGGCCAGCGTTCGGTGGTACTGGCCGACAGGGTCGGCCTGCGCGACCGGCGTCCGGTCGAACTGGGGATCGGCCGCCGCGACTCGTGTGCGATCGAACTCCGCGATCGCGGCCACCAGTTCCGGACGGCGGATCCCGTCGGTGTGGACGACCGCGTCGATCAGCGGTTGTACCAGCGGTGCCATCGCCTCTGCGTCCCGTGCCGTCGCCTCCCTGACCAGTTGCGCCGTGACGTGGACGACGCCGTGGTTGTCCGACAGCAGCAACTCCTCGATGCGCGACCGGTCGGCCTCGGTGTAGGCGGCCGGGTCGTCGGGCAGCGTCGCGAGGAACGCCCGGGCCTCGTCGAGTTGGACTTCGTCCTCGTCGGTGTCGCTCACGAGTTACACCTCTGCTCGCCCGCCACCGTTCGACGGCCGCCGAACGGCTCACTCCTCGGTGACATCGAGCACCCTATCCACGGTGAGGACGACGATCCCGACGAACCTCCGGGCCTCGATATCTTCGAAGTTAGCGACCATGGTGTGAGTAACCAGTGGACGATGTTAAAACCAGAACTATCCACGAAGCGGAAGAGTTGAGACGCTGGCCCGGAAAGGGTGGGGACGACAGAATGGTCGCAACGTCGTTCGGAACAGGCCTCGTCGGAACCGCCGGTTTCCATCGGAGCACGCGATGACTGACGACGAGCCGCCGCGGTTCGTGACGACGACAGAACAGTTCTCGACGGATTTCGAGACGACGACGGTCGAGTCCGAGCCGGTGCTCGTCCACAGCCTGGAGGGGGAAGGAGGCCGGGCGGTCGTCGGGGTCTACTCGACCGAAATCTACGAGGGCGAGTGTCACCTGGCGGTCGGGATCGACGTGACAGCCGCACGGCAGACAGCCGAACCACAGAAGTCAGACACCGCAGCGAACGACGAGCCCGACACCCCGATTTCGGTCGCCAGACCCGCAGAGAGGGTGCCCGAGCCGGTCGAGCCGTCGCTGCCCGAGTCGGTCACCTACAGCGAGCTGACGATCGGCGAGCGCATCGGCGACGGCGGATTCGCCGAGGTCAGGGCCGCGACAGTCGAGTCCACACCGGACGCGGCGCTCGCGGTCAAGCGCCTGTCCGACGAGGGGACGCTGACCGGAGCGACGATCGACCGGTTCGTCGAAGCGGCGAAGCTGTGGGCCGAGTGTGACGACCACCGCCACGTCGTGAGCGTCGTCGACTGGGGGAAGGTTCCCCGGCCCTGGATCGCGATGGAGCGTCTGACCGGCGGCGACCTGCGCCAGCGCCTCCGCGACGCCGACGACGGGCTCGCGATCGACGAGGGGCTGTGGATCGCGAGCGTGCTGGCCGAGACCCTCGCCGACGTACACCACCTCGGGGTCCGGCACTTCGATCTCCGGGCCGAAAACGTCCTCTTCGCCCCGACGCCGGAGGCGGCGTGGGACCTCCCCAAAATCGGCGACTGGGGCGTCGCGAAGACACAGCGCGGCGGCGGCGATCCGGCAGCGCTCGATCCGCGATACGCCGCCCCCGAGCAGTTCGAGTCCGACCGGGCACTCGACCACCGGACGGACATCTATCAGCTCGGCGCGGTGCTCTACGAACTGCTGACCGGACGGGTGCCGACGGCGACGGGAGCCGAGGGCGAGTCGGTCGCCGAGCGGTCGCTGCCGACGCCGCCGTCGGAGCTGCGCCCCGAACTGCCGTCGTCGGTCGACAAGGTCGTACAGACCGCGCTCGCACCGGCCCCCTCGGAGCGGTACAGTCGAGCGGTCTACCTCGCCGACGCGCTGGACGATCTCGTCGACGACACGCCGTAGCAGCCGTGGAAAGCGATGTCGCTGCCCCGTGGTGGGGAATACACGAACGAGAGGACAGCCGCCAGTATTAGAGCCAGCCACCGCCGTCGTCATCGTCGTCAGTGTATTTGTCGCGCTCGGGTTCGTCCCCCTGACTCCACAGATCTCCGTCCGCTTCGTCTGCACCGGTTTCCTCGTCGTCGTCCGCTGTCTCTGCTTCGTCGAGTTCGTCTAGCCAGTCGGCGTCCTCGTCCTCGATTTCGGCGTAGGTACGGACCAGCCCACACTCCGGACAGAGCCGGGCTTCGAGCCGGTGTGACCCTCGCAAACCGAGCGAGCCCAGGAACCCCTCGTGCTGGTCTTCGGTCCGGACGCGGACGTTGTTTCCCCCGGCAGACAGCTGAGCCGGTTCCATGGTCACGCCACAGTCCGGGCACTGTCGTTCCATGAGACAGTCTTGTGCAGCGAAGGTTTATTGTTTCGCTCATCCCGATACATTGTAACACAGCAGTTTCTCGAACCAGTCGTCCGGTGAGTTGAGTTTCAGTGCGAGAAATCCGAGGTATTTTTGGAGATGATGCTTCGAGATGCCTCTGAACTTCGCTAGCCACTGGCGAAGGAAGCTGTGGCGGTTCTCGCAGGTGTTTGTGTGGGCGTCACCGATGACGTAGGTGTCGGAGTGGGTGACGGCCAGATGGCCGTCCACCCCCTCCGTCTCCTCGATGTCCTCATAGATCGTGTAGCCGTCGGTACAGAGGATGACGCTTCCATCTCCGTACTCAGAGATGTCCTCGTCAGCTTCTTGCAGATCCTTACAGACGAGAAATCGCACTCGTCCGTCGGAGCGACGGACGAGTGTCAACACTAGTGGTTTGTCTGATTCGAAAGTTCCGCGCCCCTTTTTGAGAGTCCGCGCTCGCGCGGACTCCCATCCTCATCTTCGAGTCCTTTCTCACCAGCCGTGACGTAGACCTCGTCAGCTTCGCACACGTCGTAGAGGTCGAATTCGTCGATATTACCACTCACTTCCTGCACTTTGTGAACGTAGTTGAGAACAGCCTCGTAGTCTCGATCGAGGTCACGAGCGATCTGAGCGGTCGGCTCAGATCGCATCTCCTTGACGATATAGAACATCTCTTCGAGACCGAAGCGATGCTGGCCGAAGATCGTCTTTGTGAGGTCGTTGAAGTAGGTTTCGCAGGATTTGCACCAGTACTGCTGAGCGTCCTTACCGGTCGTTCCTCGGTCGACAACCGCGTCACTCTCGCAGTGAACACACGTCACCGTCTCGCCGAACCGGGCGAGACGGAGACGCTCGAAGCATCGCTCACGCGGTGGAAGGAACACTTGAGCTGACTGCTCGTCCATCGTTGGCTGCTACTGAGTCGCCAGCAGAATTGATGTTACGATCTATCGAGATGAGCGAAGAACAAACGCTCTTACGCAGACTCAGTCGATCACATCGGGTTAGAGGAAGTGTCTGCTTGGATGCGGTGTGAAGCCTACCCAAGCAGACAGCGAGATAGAGGAAGAGCACCTGCTTAATTTTGTCGTCAACAGCCTCGACGAGGAGCTTGCGTTAGATCTCGGCGAAGACGTTGAGGTCACGACGGAGACGTTGTACGAGGTCCTCGCCGGCGCCAGCGCCGGCGGGACCTCGATCAACCACGTCTGCGAAACGACTGACGACTCGCCGCACGCCAATACCGTCCGTGGATATCTCACCGATCAGTTCGACCTTGACTCTGTTGAGGCGGTCGGAGACACGCTCCTGCAACGGGATGCTCTTGAAACACTGCCGGATCGATCGGTGGAGGTCGTCGCCGACCTCCACCTCGATCCCTACTACGGCGACGAAGATGAGACAGAGGCGTTGTACTCGTCTCAAGCGAAACGCGGAACAACGACGTTTCACGCCTATGCAACGCTCTATGCGCGGGTACGCAACAAACGGTACACGCTGGCGGTTCGCCAGCTGGTCGCTGGCGACACCACCAGCGATGTCCTCGCCGAGTTTCTCGAACTCCTCGACGGCCTTGACCTCGGCGTCAAGGCCGTCTACCTGGATCGCGGATTCTACAATAGCACCTGTCTCAGCCTGCTGTACGCGCACAACTACGCTTTCGCCATGCCGATTGTCAAGTGGGGTGAGACGATTCAGAACGAACTTAGCAGCGGCTGGAGCCGCGAGATCGAACACGATCTCGCCGGCACGGTGACGTTCCCTGTGTTCATCGACTGCGTCTACCAGCAAGGACGATACGACGAACACGGGGTGGCGCGTCACGGCTACGCCGCTGACGCGCCGTTTATCGACACACCACGAGATGCACGAGAGCACTACAGCAAGCGCTTCGGCATCGAATCGAGCTACCGATTAGCCAAGCAGAGCCTCGCGTTCACCAGTTCTCAGGATGCTGGTCTGCGACTGGTGATGTTTGTGGTGAGCCTGCTGCTCCAGAACAGCTGGCGGTATCTCCACTGGAGGTACGTGGCGGCGCCCCGCCGCGGGGGGCGCCGCCTCTGGCAGTGGTCATTCACGGAATTCTGTGAGATGGTGCTGCGAGCAGCCTGGACAGCGCTCGGTGTGTGCAGGACAGTTCCAGCAAACCAACCACTCGACGACCGGTTCTTCCGGTAGCTGTCCGCCGATCAGGACAGTGGTCGTGAGTGGCAACACCGTCGCGTCGGCGGCGATTTGCCGCCGACAGCGACTCCGAATTACCGAGACTCTCCGTCTGTGTCATTTTGAGAACTAACTACGCATCGAAAACGCAGATTCACGCTCTAATGGAGCGATTAGAGAGTTCTTGATGTGATCGACTGAGTCTATATCCGTTCGAAGCGAGAAGTGATACGGACGGTTGTAGGCGTTTACCTAGTCGACCGCACGACGGCGTGCGGTCGATCTGGTAAAGATCTACAACTTTCCGTATGAAGGGGTACAATGCAGTTCTGCGACGACTGCGGTTCGATGATGCACGCGGACGGCGACGAGATGGTCTGCAAGTCCTGTGGCAGTCGCGTCCAGAAGGACGCCGACCGGGCCGCCGAGTTCGTGAGCACCGCCGCACAGAGCGACGACGACGTGATCGAGACCGAGGAGGGTGCGAACTTCGAGGGCAAGCCGACTGCCGAGGACGTGACCTGCGCGGACTGTGGCCACGGCAAAGCCTGGTACACGATCAAACAGACCGGCTCGGCCGACGAGCCGCCGACGCGCTTTTTCAAGTGCCAAGAACGCAATAGCGTAGCATATTCGTAAACAAATTCAAAGCTGGCTACTCTGGTTTGAGGAATTGAATCGGAATTTGAAACGGTCGAATTCAGAAGGTTGAGTCAGTTGTAGTCTCGCCACCGATTCCCACACTCAGTACATTTGAAAAATCGAGTTGGTGGCTCATCAGCAGACCCTGTTTGCTTGATTGTGTACCATGCCTTCCCGTTACCGCACTCATCGCAATGTACACTCTCATCAGTTGGCTTGCCCTCGAAATTCGCATCTTCTGAAGTCTCAATGAGTTCGTCACCTGTCTGCTCGGTCGTACTGATGAAGTCTTCTGAATCACCTTTTTGCTCCGCCTTGTAACCACAATTCGAGCAGACCATCACGCCATCTTGCTTTTTTATCATGGATCCGCACTCATCGCAGAATTGCATCTTAGGCTGGCATATACGACTGTCGGATATAGGTGTTAAGTTTGGATGCGTGAAGCTGAGGCTGCCAAGGATTAGTTTGCTGTTGAGTTTTCAAGATAACACAAGGAATATAAGCATTGTAGTTGATATGAGGAACATCCTAAGAGCAATCAGCAAGAAGACGACATATGGTCATTAATATCAACGCAGTTGCTTTCTCGCCTGTATCAAACGGAATTGAATCTGGAGATGACGATGATTGGGTGGTAAGCACTCGAACCGTCGACATTGATGACCGAGTCATGGGAATCTTCGTTGGATATCTAAGCCGAGTGATCAATAAAGAGGACACTGGGAAGGTTACCGTAGGACACTTTTCTGATGGTAGTTCCGATGGAGATGATGTAGGGAATCAAACTCAGGAACGCTTAGAGAGAATTCTGGAGTTGGATGTGGATGGTGAAGATGGTTCTGACTCTGTGGAGTTCGAGGAAATATCTGAATCTCTCAAGAACCGACCCATATCTCACATGGATCGTCGAACCTCCAGAGGCTACTTATTCATAATACAGGCAGTCAACGACGACGAACCATTTGTTGGTATCCTCAAGTTGGATGTCGTAGAGAGCGAGGAACGACCTATATTGGATCGAGACACCAGACAGTTGGAGTATGAAGAGATCGAGAACGCATTCCCTCCCACAGAAGATCTCCAAAAAGGCTGTACGTATCCTATATTTGACCCTCTTGACGACGACAATGTATTCAATCTGGATGGAGATGTGAAATTCCTCCAAGAAGACACCAACTCCGACTACTTTGAAGAGTTCATGGGGTGTGTCACCAGCAGCGGGAGTCGAGAGCAAAGCCAAACTCGCTCTTACGCAGACTGGCGAAAAATATCGGCAGCGAAGCAGTCAACGAGTCCGTGGATTGGTGCGCCAGCGAGATTCAATGACCGCAGGAAGCCGTAGGTACGAGCGGCCTGTTCCAAGCCCTGCTTGGACAGGCCGCGGAATTTCTCGATCCACGGTTGCAACAACGACCAGAGACACTCAGCTTGGTTGGTGTGAACACCCGCATCTGAGACGTATGCTTCGTCGTGAACCACCGTTCTGTGGTCGTGCTCCATCTGTTGATACGGCGGGTACTCATCCGTCCAGACCTCTCCCAGTCGCTGGGAGAGGTCTTCAGCTTCTTCGATCACTGGCTTGAGTTCGTCCTTGAACTTCGTTCCTTCCTCAGCAGAAACCACGCGAAGCACGTCGCGGCAGGCCGCGACGAGCGTCAGTTCATCACCCTGCTCACCGCTCCAGCGTGTGCGACCGCCCTCTGGCGACCCGCCGCGGGACAGACCGTCCCGCGGTGGGTCGCGTCCCTTGTACCCAGAGCAGACCTGCTGGGTTTCATCGACCTGCGTTGGCCCGTCGAGAGTGTGATCGATGCGATCCCAGACGACGGGGAAGCCGCGCTGGAACGCGGCTTCCACGTCACGAATCGCCGAGTGAATCGTGTTGTACGCCCGATCAAGTAGGGAGCAATTTGATGATGCTGAGCAACGAATCAGCGTAGAGGACGAAGGCGACGAGGAACTCGCCGGGGGCGAGTTCCGCGTCGTAGAACGGTGTACCGAACGTGTAGGTACTCATGAAGCCGCAGCCACGGCACCAGATACGGTCGAGATCGTCGTAGGTTCGGATGGTTGTCGCGCCACAATCAGGACAGGGTGCCTGTTCCCAGATGGTCTTGAGACGCCGCTCGACGATGGCGTCGAGCGGCTCGGGCCGAAACTCCAAAGCGCCAAGCGATACAAGTTGCTGAAGCATCCCGCCGAATGCTGGTTGTTTGGTCACAGCTGATAGCAGGAGACGGGATGCTTTCCATACAACGGAGTCTTTTCGCTAGCTTGAGCAAGAGCGACCGAAGAATTCGAGAATATAGAAACCGTACGCACCGCGTATGGGTTGGGGCGGATTTGAACCGCGCCGAGACTCGCGATGCTCGTCTCGTCTGCTTCCAATCCGTGTCACTAATTTCGCCGACACAGACCGCTCGCTCCGCTCACGGTTTGTGTCGTCAAAAATGGGTTGGGGCGGATTTGAACCGCCGGCCTCCTCCATGTCAAGGAGGTGTCATAACCAACTAGACCACCAACCCGCGTTGGCTTCTATCTACACTCACCCGTTGCAGAGGGGTATAATTGAATGTTTCGAAACCGAATCCCAGTGCCGTCTGTGGGTTGTGGGCACGGTTCAGTCGAGCGCGATTCGAGCGACACGACGTGTCCACTCGGGCGATGTCCCGATTCCGAACCTGTCACGTGGTCCCGACAGCCTTATTTGGATGTACGAGGTTGTACATTACAACACGAAAGAGTTCATTGGTGACCCACAATGCAGGAATACATCGAACGCGTGACCGAGGGAGAGGATCTGACACAGGACGAGGCTCGCGAGGCAGCGACGGCGGTATTCGAGGACGCCACGGCGGCCCAGATCGGGGCGCTGCTGGCGGGTCTGCGAGCGAAAGGGGAGACCGAAGCGGAGATCGCCGGCTTCGCCGAGGGGATGCGCGACGCCGCGCGGACGATCGACCCCGACCGGCGGCCGCTGGTCGACACCTGTGGCACCGGCGGCGACGACTACGACACGATCAACGTCTCGACGACGAGCACGATGGTCGCCGCGGGTGCCGGCGTCCCGATCGCCAAGCACGGCAACTACTCCGTCTCCTCCTCGTCGGGGAGTGCGGACGTGCTGGAGGTGGCCGGCGTCGATGTGGAGGCCGAACCGCCACAGGTCGAGCAGGCCATCGAGGATGACGGGATCGGGTTCATGCTCGCGCCCGTCTTCCACCCGGCGATGAAGGCCGTCATCGGCCCGCGCAAGGAACTCGGCATGCGGACCATCTTCAACATCCTCGGACCGCTGACCAACCCCGCCGGTGCGGACGCACAGGTGCTCGGCGTCTACGATCCGGCCCTCGTGTCGACGATCGCGGAGGCGCTGGCTCGGATGGACGTCGAGCGAGCGATGGTCGTCCACGGATCGGGCCTCGACGAGATCGCGATCCACGGAGAGACCGTCGTCGCAGAGGTCACCGGTTCCGAGATCGAGGAGTACACGCTCGTCCCGGAAGACATCGGACTGACGACGGCCGACATCGAAGACGTGGCCGGCGGCACGCCCGAAGAAAACGCCGAGGACCTGCGAGGGATCGTCGAGGGGACCGTCACCGGACCGAAACAGGACATCATCCTCGCGAACGCGGGCGCGGCGATCTACGTCGCCGGTGAGGCCGACAGCCACGAGGCCGGCGTCGAGGCGGCTCGCGAGGCGATCGAGTCCGGCGACGCCGCCCGGAAGTTCGACGAGCTCAGAGGCGAGGCATGACGCGGGTCAAGGTCTGTGGAATCACTCGTCGCGAGGACCGCGAGGCCGTCGTCGCCGCGGGCGCAGACGCGATTGGTGTCATCAACGGCGTCAGCGTGGACACGCCCCGCGAGGTCGACGACGAGACCGCGGCCGCGCTCGTGGCCGGCGTGCCACCGCTCGTGACGAGCGTGCTGGTGACGATGCCCGAGGCCGTCCAGTCCGTGGCCCGCCGCGTCGAGACCGTCCAGCCAGACGTGGTGCAGGTCCACGACGGGTTGACCCCGACACAGCTGGGCGCGCTCCGACGGCGCGTCGACGCGAAGCTGGTGGCCGTCGTCGACGCCGAACACGCCGAGATCGAGGCGTACGCCGACGCCGCGGACGCCCTCCTCGTGGACTCGGTCGACGCCGAGGGCGGCGGCGGCACCGGCGAGACCCACGACTGGGATCGGACGCGCGAGATCGTCGACACGCTGGACGCGCCGGTCGTCCTCGCGGGGGGCCTCACCCCCGAGAACGTGGCCGACGCCGTCGGGACGGTCCGGCCGTTCGGCGTCGACGTGGCCTCCGGAGTGGAGGCCGAAGGCGGCGTGAAGGACCACGACGCGGTCAGGGCGTTCGTCCGGCAGGCGAAGCGCGCCGACGCCGCGGCCGTGGAGGCGGGACAGTGACCCTCGATATCGACCGCGAGACGTTCGTCGACCGAGCGACCGCCGACGGACCGGTCTCGGTGCGAGCGGTCGCGGAGCTGTCGGCCGACGTGGAGCCGCTGGCGGCCTACGCCGCGCTGACCGGCCGGACCACGGACGGTGCCCCCGGAAAAGGCGGCCACACGTTCCTGCTCGAAAGCGCGGAGAAGGTCGCCTCCAGCGACCCAGACGGCGCGTTCGCACCGGTGACCGACGATCGCCACGCCCGCTACTCGTTCGTCGGCTACGACGCCGACGCGGTGATCACGGTCGACGACGCGACCAGCGTCGAGGTCTTCGACGACCGGATCGCCGACCTCGTGACGACCGACGGGGGCGACGTGGTAGACGATCTCCGGGCGGCCATGCCGGACGTGGAGCTGCGGGGCTTCCCGGACCACGATCGCCAACACCTCGACGGCGGCCTCGTCGGCTTCCTGGCCTACGACGCCGTCTACGACCTCTGGCTCGACGAGGTCGGACTCGACCGGCCGGACTCTCGCTTCCCCGACGCGCAGTTCGCGTTGACGACGACGACGCTGCGCTTCGACCACGTCGAGGAGACGGCCGCGCTCGTGTTCACCCCGATCGTCCGACCCGGTGACGATCCCCGCGCACGCTACGACGCGCTCCTCGACGAGGTCGAGCGGGTCGAGGCCGTCCTCGACGGAGCCACGGACCTCGAGACCGGCAACTTCGTCCCCGCCCACGAGGAGGCCGGGCCGCGCGACGAGTACGAAGACGCCGTCGAGCACGCCAAGGAGTCCGTTCTCAGCGGCGACATCTACCAGGGCGTCATCTCGCGCAAGCGGGAACTGTACGGTGAGATGGACCCGCTGTCGCTGTACGAGTCGCTGCGGGCGGTCAACCCGTCGCCGTACATGTACCTGCTCGACTACGACGGGCTGAGCATCGTCGGCGCGAGCCCCGAGACGCTCGTCTCCGTGGCCGACGACCGGATCGTCTCGAACCCGATCGCGGGGACCTGTCCGCGCGGGACCAGTCCCGTCGAGGACCGCCGCCTCGCGGGCGAGATGCTCGCCGACGACAAGGAGCGAGCCGAGCACACGATGCTGGTCGACCTCGCGCGCAACGACGTGCGCCGGGTCGCAGAGCCCGGGAGCGTCCGCGTCGAGGAGTTCATGAACGTCCTCAAGTACAGCCACGTCCAGCACATCGAATCGACCGTGACCGGCACGCTCGACGAGGGAGCGGACGCCTTCGACGCCGCGCGCGCCACGTTTCCGGCGGGGACGCTCTCGGGTGCGCCCAAGATCCGGGCCATGGAGATCATCGACGAACTGGAGCGGTCGCCACGCGGGGTCTACGGCGGCGGCGTCGGTTACTTCTCCTGGACCGGCGACACGGACTTCGCGATCGTGATCCGGTCGGCGACGGTCGAGGACTGTGATACCCCAGCAGGCGTCGATGGCGACCGGACCCAGCGCACGACCGTGCAGGCCGGTGCGGGTGTCGTCGCCGACTCCGTTCCCGGGTCGGAGTACGAGGAGACCGAGGACAAGATGGGCGGCGTGCTGGACGCCGTAGAGCGCATCCGAGCGCCCGCGGCCGACGCGAACGAGGAGGTGTCCCGATGAGCGGCGACGAGGCGGCCGACGACGACCGGCCGCTCGTGCTCTTTATCGACAACTTCGACTCCTTTACTTACAACCTCGTCGAGTACGTCTCGGAACACGCCGACACCGAGGTCCTGCGCAACACCGCGACGCTCGCCGAGGTGCGGGCCGTCGACCCGGACGCCATCATCATTTCCCCCGGTCCGGGCCACCCGAAGAACGACCGCGACGTGGGCGTCACGATGGACGTGCTACGAGAAGTCAGCCCCGAAGTCCCGACGCTCGGCGTCTGTCTGGGGCTGGAGGCCGCCGTCTACGAGTACGGCGGAACGGTCGGCCGCGCGCCCGAACCGATCCACGGGAAGGCGTTCCCGATCGACCACGACGGCCAGGGCGTCTTCGCCGGACTCGAGCAGGGGTTCCAGGCCGGTCGCTACCACTCGCTGATCGCCGACGAGGTGCCCGACTGCTTCGACGTGACGGCCACGACCGGCGTGGCGACCGACGACGGGACGGTCGAACTAGTGATGGGCGTCCGCCACCGCGAGTACCCCATCGAGGCGGTCCAGTTCCATCCCGAGTCGGTGCTGACCGCAGTCGGCCACGACCTCATCGAGAACTTTCTCGACGGCCTCTGAACCTGGCGGCGTCTGTCGACTCGATCATACGGAAAGTTGTAGGTCTTTACCAGATCGACCGCACGCCGTCGTGCGGTCGACTGGGTAAGCGCCTACAACCGTCCGTATCAGAGCACGGAGATGCCGAACAGTCCGAGCAGGTAGAGCACGCCGACGGCGACCGCGGCGAGAACGACCAGTCGCCACGCGAACTTGAGGACGATCCGCCCGATCAAGATCACGACAGCCAGCGCGGCGAGGCCGACCAGCAGGGCGGGGATCGTTCCGAACCCGCCGATAGTCAGGAGCATACTGGCCCATCGGCATATGCTTTGTCGCCGTGCTCGCTGGCCGCGCCGTCGCGCCGGGACACGGCGAACGTATCAGAAACAAAAAATGCAAGACTGAACGACGACGGCGCGGCGCGATCGACCGGCGGACCTCGCCGGCCGTCCGCGGAATCTCCAGTCGAAACCCCCGACCATTTCGACTGAAATTTCGGCTCTCGTCTGGTGGTTTCTGGGAACCGTTTTTCACTTTCACTCCGGTCTCGCTCCATTAATATGCTATCGGCGTTTGCTATGTACCGTACAGCGAATCGCGTGCGCTGCCCGCTGGATCGTGGCTGATATTACCCACCAGTGATATTTCGCATAGCGTCGAAACCACCCGGCGGTCTGTCTCCCGTCGCGTGCCTACGGGGACACGTATCGCTGGGTATTTAACAGTCCGTACAAACACAACCGTCGTTACGAATGAGAGGATCTACACGCACTATCGAGAGGGGTATCGCCCGACAGACGGCCACTGTCGGCAGGAGGACCGAGGAATGAGCGACGCAGGTGCAGGTGCCGACGAGGTACAGCTGCCGATCAAGCGGACGACCGGCGACACGCTCGAAGACCGACTCACTGGCAACGCCTACCACAACATTCTGCCCGCCCGCTATCTCCGCAAGGACGCCGACGGCGAACTGATCGAACAGCAGGAGGATCTGTTCGATCGGGTCGGGACAAACGTCGCCCTGGCCGAAGCCGTCTTCGAAGCCGACAAACGGGGCGTCGACGTGACGGTCACCCCGGACCAGCTCAAACCCGATCACCCGCGGCGCGACGAACTCGCCGGGGAAGTGTTCGGCAAGGGAACCACCGTCGGCGACGACGCCGAGACCGAGCTGTCGGTGTACAACGTCAACAAGTTCGCGTACGACACCGTCGTCCCCGAACTGCCCGACGAGCTACGAGACCACGTCGAGAACGTGGCCGGCGAGTTCCAGGACGCGATGGAGAACCTGTCGTTCATGCCGAACTCGCCGACGCTGATGAACGCCGGTGACGAACTCCAGCAGCTCTCGGCCTGTTTCGTCGACTCGCCCGACGACGACATCGACGACATCCACCAGACCGCCAAGGAGGCCGCACAGGTCTTCCAGTCGGGCGGTGGCATGGGCTATGCCTTCTGGCAACTGCGGCCGTACGGCGATCAGGTCGGCTCGACCGGCGGCATCGCTTCGGGCCCGATCACGTTCATGCGCACGTACGACCAGATGTGCGAGACGATCGCACAGGGTGGTGCCCGCCGTGGCGCTCAGATGGGCGTCATGCGGGTCTCGCACCCGGACGTCATCCAGTTCATCCACGCCAAGAACAAGGACGTCTCGCTGGCCGAGACCCTGCGACTGAACGACCCCGACGACTTCACGCACAACTCCTTCGCCGAGGCCCTGGAGGAGGCCCGCGAACTCATCGACGAGGGCGGCAAAGTCCCGAAGCACCTCCGCAACGCCGTCGAGGGTCACCTCTCGAACTTCAACATCTCCGTCGGCATCACCGACGACTTCATGGACGCACTGGAGAACGGCGAGGAGTTCACGTTCACCAACCCGCGGACGAACGAGCCCCACGTCGCCACCGAGGAGACCCAGGAGCTGTACGAGATGTTCGACCTCGGCGAGTACGTCGAGGCCGGCGAAGTGCTGTCGATCCCCGCCGAGGAGCTCTGGGAGCGCATCATCGGCGGCGCACACGAGAACGGCGAACCGGGCGTGATCTACCTCGAACGCGTCAACAAGCAACACTCCTTCGACGTGGAGGAACACCCCGACCACCGCATCCTCGCGACGAATCCCTGCGGGGAGCAGCCGCTGGAGGAGTACGAGGCCTGTAACCTCGGACACATCAACCTCTCGACGCTGGCCGACCAGGACGCCCCCGACTGGCGTGTCTGGTCCGACGCCCACGCCGACGAGTACGACGCGCTCGAAGACGCCGTCGATGCCTTCCTCGACGACGCGCTGGACAACGAGGAGTTCCAGCGCCGCATCGAGCTGGGCACGCGCTTCCTCGAAAACGTCGTCACGATGTCGGACTTCCCGGTCGAGAAAATCGAGGAGAAGGTCCGAGAGATGCGCAAGATCGGGCTGGGCATCATGGGACTGGCCCAGCTGTACATCCAGCTCGGGGTCAAGTACGGCTCCGAGGAGGGCGACGAGATCGCCCGCCAGATCATGCGCCAGATCAACCACGGCTCGAAGTGGGCCAGCCACGAACTCGCGGAGGATCGGGGGACCTTCGACGAGTGGGACAACTCCAAGTACGCGGACCCGACGGCCTACCGCGAGTGGTTCGAGTCCCAGACCGGCCTCGACGCCGACGAGTGGGCCGACGGCTTCCCGATCCGCAACCACAACACCACCACGATCGCGCCGACGGGCACCACCTCGATGGTGGGCAACACCACCGGCGGCTGTGAGCCGATCTACAACGTCGCCTACTACAAGAACGTCTCCGACGACGTGCAAGGCGACGAGATGCTCGTCGAGTTCGACGACTACTTCCTGCGCGTGCTGGAGGAGAACGGCATCGACGTCGATGCCGTCAAGGAGGAGGCCCAAGAGCAGATGGCCGACAACGCCTTCGACGGCGTCGACGGCCTGACGACGGTGCCCGACGCAATCGGCGAGCTGTTCGTCACGACCGGCGACCTCACGCCGAAAGAACACGCCGGCATCCAGTGTGCCTGCCAGCAGGGCGTCGACTCCGCGATCTCGAAGACGGTCAACGCGCCAAACGACTCCACGACCGAGGACGCCCGGGAAGTGTTCGAGTACATCTACGAGCACGGCGGCAAGGGCGTCACCTACTACCGCGACGGCACCCGCAGCAAGCAGGTGCTGACGACGCGGGCCCAGAACACCGAGTTCGCAGACATGGACGAGGGCGAGATCGTCGCCCAGATCGAGGAGGTCTTCGACGGCATCGAGGGCTTCCTCGAACACGAGGCCGTCCAAGACGCACTCGATCAGCAGGTCGAGTCGCTGCTGGAAGTGGCCGACGGCGAGCAGCCCGAGACCAGCCCGTTCGCCGAGAAGCAGAGCCGACCGGACGTGCTCCACGGCGTCACCCAGCGCATCGACACCGGCTACGGGAAGCTGTACGTCAACATCAACGAGGACCCCGAGCGGGAACGGCCCTTCGAGCTGTTCGCCAACATCGGGAACTCCGGCGGCTTTACGGCCTCCTTCACCGAGGCCCTGGCCAAGACCATCTCGACGGCGCTCCGTTCGGGCGTCGATCCCAAGGAGATCGCAGACGAACTGCAGGGCATCCGCTCGCCCAAGGTCGCCTGGGACAAGGGCGAACAGATCCAGTCGATCCCCGACGCCATCGGCACGGCGATGCGTCGCTATCTCGACGACGAGATCGACAAGGCGTACCCGGACCAGGCCACGCTCGAACAGACCGCCGAAGACGAGGCGGGCAGTGCGGATCCGAACGTGCCCGAGACCGACGGCGGTGCCGTCACCCCCGACAGTTCGGCCACGGACGCGGCGGGCACAGAACCGTCGTCGCCGGGCGAGGCCACCGACGCCGACCAGCAGGAACTGATCGACGCGGGCGAGAATCCGGAGTGTCCGGAGTGTAGCTCGCTGTCGCTGTACTACTCCGAAGGCTGCAAGACCTGCGAGTCCTGTGGCTGGTCGGAGTGTTGAGGATCTGACTGCGGATCTCTGTGGCCGACCGTCGGCCACACCCGGGGCCAAGAGCGTGTGACACTCTCGGTTCACGACGTTGCCGTTCTTTTTCGATCGAGGCGACTGGCTGACTGTTTACACGACGCTGATACACAACTGGCCGGTTCCTGAACACACACCCGAAAGCACGATTAACCGCCGCTCGGTCGTCGTTCTGGTGTAGACATGGACAGTACCCCCTACCGACGCGGCCGTCCCGAACGGAGGGTGCGCCCGTGAGTCTGCTCCGGCGGTTTGGCTTCGTCGTCCGGTCGTGGCTCGACGCCCTGTTGAACCGCGTCGAAGACCCCGTCGCAGAACTGATACTGCCGGCTGTAACTGTTTCAAGATATTCGCGACAACGGGGTCGCGAAATCCTATACAGACTTACAGCCGGCAGTATGAACTCCTCCTACGAACAACTCCGAGACGAGCTCCAGGAGATCAACCGCGGCATCGCCGACCTCACCACCCAGAAGAAGCGCCTGGAGATGCACCGCGAACGCCTGCGGGCGGCCGTCGAGAAGTACGACGAGCAGAGTCAGGATGCACTCCGACAGGAGCGCGAGGACCTGGCCAGACGCGCCCTGGAGAAGAAACACGCGACGAGCGATCAGCTCGCTGGGCTGGACGAACAGATCGACCGACTGCAGGCGACGCAGGACCAGCTCGTCCAGCGCCAGATCGAACTCCGGGGACGGATCGAGGGGTTCCGGACCCACAAAGAGACGCTGAAGGCGCGCCACGAAGCGGCCGAGGCGTCGGCCCGCGTCGCCGAGGCGTTCACCGGGGTCGGCGGCGACATGGCTGACGTGAACCGTGCAATCGAGCGTGCGACCGAACGGACCGAGCAGATGGAGGCCAGAGCGGCCGCGCTCGAAGAGCTCGAAGCGAGCGGTGCGCTCGACGACGTGCTCGCAGAGGGCGACGAGATCGACCGGGAACTGGACCGACGCTCGACCGAACAGCGGGTCGATCGCGAACTCGATCAGCTGAAGACCCGGCTGGGGCACGAGACCGAGCGGTCCCAGAGCGTCGACGTGGACGAAGCAGCGAGCTAACCCGCCGTGTCGCGCGGTTCCGTTCGCTGGAGGGGCTACTCCACCGTCCTCGACACCCATCCGCTGGGGCCGTTGGGGAAGGCCTCGCGTTCGGTCTCGGGCTGGACCGTCCCGTCGGCCTCGATCGCGCGGGCGACGACCTCGTGTTTCCCGTCCGGCGGTTCGTACTCGAAGGCCCACTGTCGCCACACGTCCGGCGCGTGTGGCGTCTCGCCGGGCTCGCCGGCCCAGTCGACCGACTCGACGAGGGGATCGGAGAGTCGCGCCTCCGACCAACTGTCGCCGCCGTCAGTCGAGACTTCGACGGCCGAGACGCCACGCGTCCCGGCGTAGGCGTGGCCGCCGACCTGCACGCGGCCGTCTGGCAGCGTGTTCTGGGCGTGGATCTTCGCGACGGTCTCGACCGGTCCGGTGCCGTGCCAGCCACGTTCCTCCCAGTACCCCTCCGCATCGCGGTCGATCACCTCGATCTCGGTGATCCACTTGACGTTGATCTCGCCCCAGTGGCCGGGCACCAGCGCCCGGGCCGGGTAGCCGTGGCCCTGTGGCAGCGCGCGGCCGTTCATCCGGTAGGCCAGCATCGCGCCGTTGAGCGCGTCGATGGGGAACACCTGGTAGTAGTCGTCGGCGGCGTGGACCCGCACGCAGTCACAGTCGCTCTCGGGGCCGGCTCGGTCCAGCAGCGTCCGGACGGGAACGCCGGTCCAGAGGGCGTTGTCCATCTTCGTCCCGTTGAGCGATTCGCCGACACAGCGCAGCGTGTGAAACTCCGTCCGTGCGTCCATCGACCGGAGCCGCTCGTAGTCGACCGTGATCTCCTCCTCGACCGAGCCGGTCACCGAGAGGGTCCACTGGGTCGCGTCGACCTCGGGATCGACGGCGTTGATGTCGACGCTGAAGAACGCGTCGCTCACGAGCGGTTCGAGCCCGTCGACGGCCAGCGACTGGTCTGCAGCCGTTTCGAGTGCCTCACGCACTGCCGGACTGGCGTCGTCCGGAATCGTCGCGGTCGGCTGGCTGGTGTCGTCGGTCAGGACGGTCGCGACGACGCCGACTCCGGCCGCCGTCCCCAGCGACGCGAGGACGCGCCGACGGTCGGGATTCGTCGCGCCGCGAGCCGGAAGCGAGCCCGACAGCCCCGCGAGGCCGAGTGTGAGAGCCGCTCCGACTGCGGCACCACCGCCGGAAGGGACAGAGCCCGTGAGCAGCGTCGCGACGCCGAAGACGACGCCACCGGCGACGACGGGTCCGACGGCGCGGTTGGCGAGTCGATCCCCGAGCCTGCCGGCGACGCGTGCGACCGCGGCGACGACACAGACAGCCACGAGCGCGGCGGCGACGAGGTTCAGCCGCTGGCCGAGCGAACCGAGAAACTGGATCGCCAGCGAGACCACAGCGCCGGGCATCCGCCGGGCCAGCCACCGCTCGATCGGTGACGCGACGAACGACGGGGCGAAGCCGACGGCGGCGAGCGAGCCCACGACGGCCGCGACGCCGGCAAACAGCGCCACCGCATCGTCGGCCGACGGGCGAAAGCGAGCGAACCGTGTCATGCCCGTTGCTGGGGACACTACCCCCTTAACGGTTCTTCGGATTCCGTACCAAATTCGTCCGCGACGCCGAACGTCGACACGCTCTTTCCCGACCGCGCCCCAGAGCGTGTCATGACCGAGACCGGTGGGCGGCCCTGTCCGATGTGCGAGACGCCCATGTACCACCGCCACTGCAAGTACGTCTGTCCCGTGCACGGTGTCGTGTACGACTGCGCCGACACGTTCTACTGATACGCAACGACAACCGTCCGTATGACACTGCCGACTGTCAGTCTGGGCCGATCTCGCGATCCCGGAGTCACGAGTCGCTCGAAACAGTGACAGTGCGACGACTGAGACCGACGCCGGCTCGTGGACCGTCATATCGACACAACTACACATTTTTATACGGTGGGCGACAGAGACTGGTGTAATGACCCAGCCAGGGGACGGGGTTCGGGTGCTCCACGTGGACCGCGACCCGCAGGTCCGACACGCCGTCGCGGCGCGGCTGGCGGACGACGACGTCGTCGTCGAGAGCGTCGCGACCAGCGGGGCAGCAGTCGAGGAGCTCGACGACGGTCGGTTCGATTGCGTCGTCAGCGGCCACGACGACCCGGCACTCGACAGCGTCGCGCTCCTCGAAACCGTCCGGTCGGAGTATCCGGACCTCCCCTTCCTGCTGTGTACCGACGCCGGCAGTGAAGCGCTCGCCAGCGAGGCGGTCGCTGCCGTCGTCACCGAGTACCTCCCTCGCGACGGCGACGGCGGGTATCGCGCGCTCGTGGATCGGGTCGAGCGAACGGTCTCGGAGTACAGAGCGACGACGCCGATCGAACGGCAAGAACAGCGCCTCTCGACGCTGGTGTCGAACCTCCCCGGAATGGTGTATCGCTGTCGAAACGAACCGGGCTGGCCGATGCAGTTCGTCAGCGCGGGAGTCCGGGAGCTGACCGGCTACGAGCCCGACGCCCTGGAGAGCGGACGGGTCGACTGGGAGACCGACGTGGTTCACCCCGAGGATCGCGACGATGTCCGGGAGGCGGTCCAGTCGGCACTCGACAGCGGCGAGCCCTTCGAAGTCACCTACCGGATCGAGACGGACGACGGGCAACGGCGGTGGCTGTGGGAGCGGGGCCAGTTGCTCACGCGCGACGACGAGACGGAGATTCTGGAGGGGTTTATGACGGACATCACGGCTCGCACGGAGCACCGCCGGGCGCTCGAAGAGCAGCGAGCGTACGTCGAGGACGTGTTGAACTCGCTCGAAGACCTCTTCTACGTCGTCACGCCCGACTGGTCGCTGCGCCAGTGGAACGATCAGGTGGTCGACGTGACGGGATACAGCGACGAGGAGATCGCGGAGATGACTGCACTGGAGTTCATCGCTCCCGAGGACGTTCCCACGGTCGAAGCTGCCATCGAGCGTGCGATCGAGAGCGGCTCGTCACGATACGAGGCCACGATACAGACGAAGTCCGGCGAGACGATTCCCTACGAGTTCCACGGTACGGCGCTGTCGGACACGACCGGCGAGTTCCTCGGTATCGCCGGTGTGGGCCCTGACGTGACCGAGCGCAAGGAGCGCGAACAGACGCTGCGCCAGTACGAGACGCTGGCCGAGAGCGTCGCGGACCCGAGGTACGTGATGGCACCCGACGGGACCATCGAGATGATCAACGACGCGCTGGCCGACCACATCGGCTACGAGCGGTCCGAGATCGTCGGAGCGTCGCCCGAGGAGTTCGTCGTCGGAGACGGCGTCGAACGGGCCGAGGAACGCATCCGCGAGCTGTTGACTACCGATCGAGACGTGGCGACCTTCGAGATGTGGACGGTCGACGACGACGGCGAGGAGACCTACAACGAGACGAAAATCGCCGTCATGACCGACGAAGACGGCGAGTTCGAGGGAACGGCCGGCGTCATCCGAGACATCACCGAGCGGATGGAACGTCAGCGAGAGCTAGAGCGCTACGAGACGATCCTGCAGGCGGTTGGGGATCCCGTCTACACGCTCGACGCCGAGGGGCAGTTCACAGTCGTCAACGACGCGATGGCGGCGCTCTCGGGCTACGACCGCGAGCAACTGGTCGGCGAGCACATCTCGAAGCTGATGACCCCGGAAGACGTTGCAGCCGGCGAAGAGCTCATCGCAGAACTGCTCGCCGACCCGGACCGGACGAACGGGACCTTCGAGATGGGACTCCGGACGGCCGACGGAACCGAGATCACCTGCGAGAATCACGTCGCCCTGCTGCCGACCGATGACGGGCGGTTCAGAGGGACCGCCGGTGTCATCCGGAACATAACCGAGCGAAAGCAACGGGAGCGACAGCTCGAACAGTTCGCCAGCGTCGTCAGCCACGACCTCCGGAGCCCGCTCAACGTCGTTCAGGGACGGATCAACCACGCCGTGGCGACCGGCGAGCTCGAACACCTCGACGACGCGGCCGACGCCGCCGACCGAATGGAAGCGCTCATCGACGACCTCCTCACCCTCGCCCGCCAGGGACGGCGGGTCGGCGACCTCGAACCGGTCGCTCTCGACGTGGTCGCCCAGGCGGCCTGGTCGCACCTCGACGCCGACGAGAAGGATCTCGTCGCCGAGACCGACAGCCGCGTCGAGGCCGACTTCGACCGACTCCAGGAACTGTTCGACAACTTGTTTCGCAACGCGACACCCACGGCGGAGCCGAGACGGTCCGCGTCGTCGACACCGACGACGGGTTCGCCGTCGTCGACACCGACGACGGGTTCGCCGTCGTCGACACCGACGACGGGTTCGCCGTCGTCGACGACGGGGACGGGATTCCGCCGAGCCAGCGTGAGACGATCTTCGAACGGGGGTTCACGACCAGCGAGGAGGGGACCGGATTCGGACTGGCGATCGTCGACACCATCGTCAGGGCTCACGACTGGTCGATCACGGTCGGACGGAGCGACGCGGGCGGTGCGCGCTTCGAGGTCACGACCTAGTTGCGCGAGGGACGAGCCGACCGGACGTGACGGTACGCGGGCCCCGCCAGCAACACGACCGCGACCGCGAACGAGCCAAGCAGCACGTGCAGGCCCGCGCTCAGCCCCTCCGTCGAGAGGGTCCGCATCGACGCACCGGCGAGCACTTCCACGAACACCCACGGAATCTCTCCGAGGAACGTCCCGACGACGTAGGCCCGCGTCGAGACGCCGGAGAAGCCGGCACCGTACGAGACCGGATCTGCCGGAAGCGGCGAGAGGCGTGCCGCGAGAACGCCGCGGGTCGCGCCCGTGACAGAGATGAACCGCCGGCCCGCGTCGTTGAGCCGGGCGAACAGGCCGCCGCCGCTACGCCCGGCATAGCGGGCAAACAGGAAGGGCGGGATCGTCGTCAGCGTCGCCCCGACCAGCGCGACAGGGATCCCGTACCGGAGGCCCAGCACGTAGCCCACGAGCGCGGAGATCGGACTGATCGGCCAGGCAAACAGCGGGCGAACGAGATACAACACGAGCAGCGCCGCGCCGAACTGGAGGGGATGTGCCGAGAGATGTGCGACCTCGTCGAGCAGCTGCCGGGGCGAGAGTTCCAGCGACGCGACGACCACGAGCGCGGCGAAGGCCACGACACCGCCGAGTTGCCGTCGCGTCGACTGTTTCATCGGTCGAAAACCGCGTTCGCAGTGTGAAACCTCTTGTGGTCCGATTCCCCGGCGACCGGAGCGGCGCTCGACGGAGCAGCCGAACGTTTACCAGCGTCGCCGTCGATGCTCCGACCGTGCCGTCCGACGATCGCGTCGCGCTCGGTCTGGAACTGCTCGCCCACCTCGAACACGCCGAGCTGTCGGTCAAGGACGCGATGGACCGCATCGAGATCGTCACCACCGATCCGGCAGTCCAGCGCGAGATCCTGACGGCCGCACAGCGTGAGGGGATCGTCGAACGCGAGGGCGGGGCGGTCCGGCCGACCGCGACGGGCACGTTCGTCAGCTTCGAGAGCGATGTCGTCGTCAAAGAGGGCGAGTTCGACTGTCAGCGCTGTGGTGCGGGCATCTCCGAGGGCCACTTCGTCCAGTTCGACAGCGACGAGCTCGGCCCCTTCGGCTCGACGTGTATCAGGAAAGTGCTCGGGCGCGACTAGCGGCCCTGTCGGAGCTCTTTGATCAGTTGCTTGATCGTCTGCTGTTGTTTCGCGAGGAGCTCGTTTTGCTGTTCGATTGTCTCGGTCAGCGTCGCGAGTTGCTCTTCGACGGCCGCGAGGTCGGCATCGTTCGTGGTACCGTCGGCCGTCGGAGACGCCTGTCTGGTCTCGGCGTCACGTTGTGAGGTGACCGAGGCGGCCGACTGACGCTGTCCGGCGGCCGCGGCCGGTCGCTCGTCGGCGGGCTCTGCGTCCTCGTCGTCGCCGACCAGCGGATCGATGCCCGAGTCGAGTCCGAGACCGTCCGACCCGCTGGGGCTCGCCTCCTCGCCGTCGGTCTCGCCGTCCGTCTCGTCGACTTCGAGGGCGTGGTTGAGTTCGCCGAGCGAGTCCACGTCGTGGTACGCGAACAGCGACCCCTCCAGCGTCTTGCGGAACAGCCCGGCCTGATCGTTGGGCGCTTTGATGCGTTCCGGACGGCCGTCGGCTTCGAGGACGACCGCTGTCGCGACGCTCCCCTCCTCGAAGTGCAGTCCCGTCACGTCGTCGTAGTGATACGCCTCGAAGTCGCCGGCCCAGGTGTACTCGCCGATGTGTTTGAGCAGGCGCGACTCGGTGACGACCAGCGTCAGTTCGCTGAACCGGAAGACGCCGCTGACGCCCTCGTCGTCCGCGATGACGCCCTTGACGCGGAGGTTCGCCTCCAGCAGGCGTTCGAGGACCGCGCTGGTGCGCTTGCCGGGGACGGCAAACGAGTCCTTGTCGTCGACGTAGGTCATCGTGAACTTCGTCTTCCGGCGACCCTCGGAAATCGAGAGGCGTTCGAAGTCGTGGGCGTACTCGCCGACCCCTTCGTCACTCAGCAACCCTTCGCCCCTGTAGACGAGCGTCCGCGTCGGGGTGAAACAGACGGCGTCTTCGTCCCCGAGGTTGACGCCGGCCGTGACCTCCTCGTCCCCGAGCGCTTGCCGGACGAGGTCTGGTATCTCCATGGTGGTCATGTACCAGTCCGGTGGCTTAAATCCGCGGGTGCCAGACCGTCACGGACCGCCACTAGATGAGAACGTTAAAGAGCACCTCCGGACAACGAACGAATGCACCGCGCCCGGGTGGCTTAGCTGGACATAGCGCCGCACTCATAGGGTCGTCGTACGGACCGTCGTAGACCTTCGCCGGACCGGCCGGGGAAACGGCTCCGACGGTTCGTACCGAACTCACGCGGTACCAACCCGGCATGACAGCAGGCGTTCGTCGCGCCTGCGACCTGAGTCATGCGGAGATCGAGGGTTCGGAGCCCTCCCCGGGCATTTTACTCTCATCGCGAACCCCGTGCGAGTGACGACGCCATCGCCCCTCGACGAGCGAGACGATCCCATCGAGCCGACACCCCGGTCCTCGATTCATCGCGAATCTCACGAACAGAACGTATATCCAAAGCGATATATGAGGTGGTTTACCAACTGTGGTCCATGACCACTGAGGACTGCGACGGGCGTCGTTCGCGCGTCACGCGGCGGCGAATGCTCGAATCTGTCGGCGGTGCTGGAACGCTGGCGCTCGCCGGCTGTCTGGGATCTGATAGCACATCCACCGCGACGAGCAGCGGCGACGGGTCGGTCACGATCGCGCTCACGGCACCCGAGACGGGCCACTACGCTCCCGTCGGTGAGCACGAACGCGACGGGTTCGAACTGGCTGTCAGGCACCTCAACGAAGGGGGTGGGATCGTCGACGACGCCGAGTACAGTTCCCTCTCGGGCGACGGCGTGCTGGGCTCGACCGTCGAGACCGCCGTGCTGGACACGGAAGCCAGCTCCGCAACGACCGAATCGAAGGTGCGTCCGCGTCTCGACGGCGACGAGTTCGCGGCGTTGTTTGGCGGCGTCGCCGGATCCGTCGTACAGACCAATCGCGACCTCGCCGACGAGTACGAGACGCCGTACTTCGTCGGCTCGTCGACGGTCGACGCACTCACCGGGAGCGGCTGCTCGCCCCACGTCTACCGGCACCTGTTCAACTCCACGACGCTGGCCCGGTCGCTCGTGTCCGAGCTCGCCAGCGACATCACGGGCCAGCAGTCGACCTTCCACGTCTACGCCGACGCACCGGAAGGCAACGACCTGTTCCAGTCGATCAGCGATGTCGTCTCCCGCCGTGACCTCCCCTGGCGGCCGACGGGGGGGATCGCGGTCCGCCCGGGAACGACGAACTTCGAGTCGGCGATCAACGAGGGCACCCTCTCCGACGTGACACTCGTCTTTCTCGACGTGTTCGGACTGGACGCCGTCAACGCGATCCAGTGGGCCAGAGACACGCTCTCCGAGGACACGACCGTGGTAGTGCCATATCTCACGCAGTCGATCGCGGACTTGCTCGGGGACCGGGTGGCGGGAATCTACGGCACGACGGGCTGGCACGAGGACCTGGGGACGCCACTGGCCGGCACCTTCGGCGAGGCCTATCAGCGCGAGTACGGGCGGTCGGACTCGGACGCGCTCGTCGCACCGGGTCCCGCGCAGACCGTCTACGCGCAGGTCGTCCTCTTTGCCCACGCCGCCGAACGGGCCGGGAGCTTCGACGCCGCAGCGATCCGGACCGAACTCGAAGGACTCGGGTACGCGGCCGGTGCGGGAACACAGGAGATGCGGGCCTGTGACCACCAGTCTATCCGTTCGGTCCCGATCGTTCGCGGTCGAGCACAGACGGAGTCTATCGACAACAACCTCGAACTACGCGCTGTCAAACGCGGTATGGAACCCGGCTGTGAGGAGCCGCCCGCATCGTCGTGCGATCTGTAGTCGGTCCCGACGGCGGCGCGACACGCTACTTAACAATTCCAATGGTTTTATGTCCCACACACAAATACCGCCAGACACCGGTGCCCTCCACAGTGCCGGTACGAAGCCATCAGTTGCCATCGCCGCTCGCTCACTTCCCCAGGGGCGAGCGGTGAACGCAATGCGGCACGGCAGATGCCCACCTCACACGCTTCCATCCCCATCCTCCGTGGACATCCTGCCGTTCCGGCAGTTTCTCTTTCGAGACGACGATCGCTCCCGCTCCGCAATCCCTAAACGAGCCTCGCGCCAAGCACACGCCAATGGCCGACTGGACGGAGCGATACCGCCCGACGACGCTGGCGGAGGTGCGGGGCAACGACAAGGCCCGCGACGCCCTGCGAGAGTGGGCCGACACGTGGGAGGACCATCGCGAGGCTGTCATCCTCCACGGCGCGCCGGGGATCGGGAAGACCTCGGCGGCCCACGCGCTGGCCAACGACATGGAGTGGCCGACGATCGAGCTCAACGCCTCGGACACCCGGACGAAAGACGTCATCGAAAAAGTCGCTGGGGAGGCGGCGAAGTCGGGGACGCTCACGGCGGGCGGAGCGGGGCGACGGCTCGTCATCATGGACGAGGCCGACAACATCCACGGCAACGCCGACCGCGGGGGGGCGCGGGCGATCACGTCGCTGGTCAAAGAGGCCAATCAGCCGATGATCCTCATCGCAAACGAGTTCTACGAGATGAGCAACGGGCTGCGCAGCGCCTGTGAGGACATCGAGTTCCGCGACGTGGGCAAGCGCTCGATCGTGCCGGTGTTGCGGGACGTACTCAGGCAGGAGGAGATCGCGTTCGACGACGACGCGCTGACCGAGATCGCCGAGATGAACGACGGCGACCTCCGGGGGGCGATCAAGGACCTCCAGGCGCTTGCGGAGGGCCGGGACCACCTCGCCGCCGACGACGTGGTCACCGGCGAGCGCGACACCACGGAGGGAATCTTCGACTACCTCGATCTCCTGTTGAAGGAGGCCGGGCCACAGGAAGCACTCGAAGCGAGCTACGACGTCGACGAGACGCCCGACGACCTCATCAACTGGATCGAGGACAACATGCCCAAAGAGTACGCGGGCAGCGAGCTGACGACCGCCTACGAGTTCCTCGCAAACGCCGACCGCTGGCTCGGGCGCGTACGCGCGAAGCAGAACTACTCGTTCTGGCGCTACGCGGGCGACAACATGACCGCGGGAGTCGCCGCCGCCCGCGAGGGAACGAAGGGCGGCTGGACTCGCTACGGTCCCCCGAGCTACTGGTCGAAGCTGGGCCGCTCGAAGGGCACGCGCAACACGCGAGACCACATCGCCCAGCAGATCGCCGCCGTCAACGGCGTCAGCATGCGCACCGCGCGCCGGGAGATCATGCCTTTCCTCGCGACGATGACCCACCACTGCAAGAACCGCGAGCTGACCGTGGCGATGGCCGCCCAGTACGAGATGGACGCCAGCCACGTCGCCTTCGTCACCGGGTCGGGGAAAGACACCAACAAGGTCCAGTCGATCGTCGAGGACGCCGAGGAGCTGCGAGAGGAGGCCGCCGTCGAGGGGTCGGACGGTGCCTTCGAGGGGGCCAGCGCGGGCGAGGCGACACCGGACGCGGACGCCGCGGACGACACTGAGGACGACGGCGACGACACCGACGACGGTGGGCAGGCGACGCTTGGCGGTGAGCCCGCGGGCGACGACGGCGAGGCGGACGACGGCGACGGCAGCCAAGCGAGCGACGACGGCGACCAGCAGTCCGGGCTCTCCGATTTCATGTGACGATCGCCTGACCGACAGTCCGTATCATACGGTTTCTTGTAGTTGCTCACCGGTGATCGTCGCCACAGAGTAGACGATCACCGGTAAATCGCTACAATAATCCGTATCAGTTCGCCCGCGTCGCGGCCAGACCGCCGGTCTTCGACCGCTTCGAGAGCGTCCAGATCGCGCCCGCGATCAGGACGAGGACGACGACTGCACCGACATCCGTCAGCGTCTGGTCGAGCCCGAACTTCCGGCGCGCGACGAGCATGTCGAACCAGGTGACGGCACTGCCCAGCGCGAAGAGGAGACGCGCGCGAGCGAGCCCGTGGCCGTGTGCCCACAGCGCCCCCGCGGCGAGCGCGCCCCAGAGGAGGAAAGAGAGGGCGTAGTAGCCGGTGAGCACGCTGACCGGCACCGCGAACAGGGAGCCGTCGAGCGCGAGGTGGACGGGAACCGCCACAGCAGCGAGGATCGCCAGCGTGCGGAGTCCACCGACGGACGGCCGTTCGACGGTCCAGGCACAGGCCGCCGTGAGACAGAGCAGGATGAGCGACGCCGTAAAGAAGTGCGCCGCGGTGATCAGAGCGGTAAACTCCGTCACCGTCAGCGCCCCGAGGATGATCTGGGAGGGGAGCAGTGCGACGGCGGCGGTGACGGCCCACTTCACCCGACGGTCGTCCTGGCGTCGCCAGGCGAGATACAGGACGCCGAGCAGCGCGAAGCCGACGAGCATCGCCAGCAGCCGGTGGGACCACTCGATGAAACTCACGAGGTTCGCGGGGAACAGTCCCAGCCAGCCGTCACAGAGCGGCCATCGCTGTTCGCAGGTCAGTCCTGCGCCCTTGTAGGCGGTGTAGAGCCCGACGAGCATCAGGAGCAGCGTTCCGGCCGTCGACCCGAGCAAGAGGTTGCGAAACCGGCGACTCATGGCACGGGCTACGTCTCTGAGCTACTTATGTCCCGCCTTTCCCCGTGCAGTCTCGCGGAGTCCCCACGAGTTTTAAGCACGTTCCTGTCGCCGTATGTGTATGGGACTCGACGAGGACGCCCTCGACTACCACGGCCGGGCACCGCCCGGAAAGATCGAGATCGCGACGACGAAGCCGACCAACACCCAGCGAGACCTCTCGCTGGCGTACTCGCCGGGCGTGGCCGCTCCCTGTGAGGCGATTCACGAGACGCCCGAGGACGCGTTCAAGTACACCGCACGCGGGAACCTCGTGGCGGTCGTCTCCGATGGCTCCGCGGTGCTCGGCCTCGGCGACATCGGCCCGGAGGCGTCCAAGCCGGTGATGGAGGGGAAGGGCGTGCTGTTCAAGCGGTTCGCCGACATCGACGTGTTCGACCTCGAACTCGACACCGACGATCCCGACGCGATGATCGAGGCCGTCGACGCGATGGGACCGACCTTCGGCGGGATCAACCTCGAAGACATCGCCGCGCCGGCCTGCTTCGAGATCGAGCGCGAGCTGCGCGAACGGATGGACGTGCCCGTGTTCCACGACGACCAGCACGGGACCGCGATCATCTCCGGGGCGGCGCTGTTGAACGCGGCCGACATCGTGGACAAAGAGCTCGAAGAGATGGAGATCGTCTTCTCCGGAGCCGGGGCGAGCGCCATCGCCTCGGCCCGCTTTTACGTCTCGCTGGGAGTCCGCGAAGAGAACATCACGATGTGTGACTCCTCGGGGATCATCACTGCCGACCGCGTCGAGAACGACGGACTGAACCGCTACAAGGCGGAGTTCGCCAGCGAGGGGACCGGCGGCGACCTCGCCGACGCACTGGCCGGTGCCGACGCGTTCGTCGGCCTCTCGGTCGGTGGCGTCGTCGACGAGGCGATGGTCCGGTCGATGGCGAGCGACCCGATCATCTTCGCGATGGCCAATCCCGACCCGGAGATCGACTACGAGACGGCGAAGGCCGCTCGCGACGACACCGTCATCATGGCCACGGGCCGGTCGGACTACCCCAACCAGGTCAACAACGTCCTCGGATTCCCGTTTATCTTCCGCGGTGCGCTCGACGTGCGCGCGACCGAGATCAACGAGGAGATGAAGGTCGCGGCGGCCCGCGCACTGGCTCGCCTCGCCCGCCAGGACGTGCCAGACGCCGTCGTCAAGGCCTACGGCGACCAGCCGCTGCAGTTCGGTCCCGAGTACATCATCCCCAAGCCGCTGGACCCGCGGGTCCTCTTCGAGGTGACCCCCGCCGTCGCGGAGGCGGCGATGGACTCCGGCTGTGCCCGCAAGACGATCGACCTCGACGACTACGTCGAACGGCTGGAGGCGCGGCTCGGCAAGTCCCGCGAGATGATGCGCGTCGTGCTCAACAAGGCAAAGAGCGACCCCAAACGGGTAGTGCTGGCCGAGGGCGACGACGAGAAGATGATCCGCGCGGCCTACCAGCTGATCGAGGAAGGGATCGCCGAGCCGGTCTTGCTGGGCGACCGGGACCGGATCTCGGCGATCACCGACACGCTCGGGCTGGCCTTCGAGCCGGAGATCGTCGATCCCGACGAGGGCGGCCTCGACGAGTACGCAGATCGGCTGTACGAACTGCGACAGCGGAAAGGCGTCACGCGACGCGAGGCCGACGAACTCGTCACCGACGGCAACTACCTGGGCAGCGTGATGGTGGAGATGGGCGACGCCGACGCGATGTTGACCGGGCTGACTCACCACTACCCCTCCGCGCTGCGGCCCCCACTCCAGATCGTCGGGACCGCACCGGAAGCCGAGTACGCAGCGGGAGTCTACATGCTCACCTTCCGCAACAGGGTCGTCTTCTGTGCGGACACGACCGTCAACACGGACCCCGACGCGGACGTGCTCACGGAAGTGACCCGTCACACGGCCGAGCTGGCACGGCGGTTCAACGTCGAGCCCCGCGCGGCCATGCTGTCGTACTCGAACTTCGGCAGCGTCGACTCGCCGAGCACGCGGGCACCGCGTCGCGCCGCCGAGCGCCTCCGAGAGGACCCGGCGACGGACTTCCCGGTCGACGGCGAGATGCAGGCCGACACGGCCGTCGTCGAGGACATCCTCCAGGGGACCTACGAGTTCTCCGAACTGGACGACCCGGCGAACGTCCTCGTGTTCCCGAGCCTCGAAGCGGGCAACATCGGCTACAAGCTCCTCCAGCGCCTCGGCGGTGCAGAGGCGATCGGCCCGATGCTGGTCGGCATGGACAAGCCGGTCCACGTCCTCCAGCGTGGCGACGAAGTCAAAGACATCGTCAACATGGCGGGCGTGGCAGTCGTCGACGCTCAGGACGACTGATCGTCGTCAGTCGCTCGCGCCGCCGCGATTCGAGCGCGAGGGCGGAGGGACCTGCTCGTCGACGGTGGGCGTCTCGGGGAGCACACAGCGGGCCGGCTCGTCGTTGACGTGTGCGTACTGGTTGGGGGCGTTGGCCAGCGGGTGGGCCGGGTTCGATCCGCTGGCGATCCGTGCGGCCCTGACCTCGTCGAAGCCGTTGATGCGGGCTCGAATGCCACGCCAGTGGAGCCCGGTCGAGCGAGGGATCGAGACCGGGTGGCTCGCGTCGAACTGCGCGTTCTTGACCGCGAGCATCGCGGCGTTGACGTTTGCCGCGAGGTCGTCGTGGTCGATGAGGAGTCCGACGGTGGCGTCGCCCGGTGCCCGAGCGGCGAGGATGTCGAGCCCGAGGTGGAGCGCCCGATACTCGGCGACGTTGTTGTCGGGCGACCCGTCGCGGACCGACAGCCGGGCGACGCGCTCCCCGTCCCGCGTCTCGATGACGACTCCGAGTCCGCCAGACGACTCTCGATACGAGCCGTCGGTAGCGACGTAGAAGTCTCGGTGGTGTGTGCGCGGCGGGTGCGCGATGTGGGGCGTCGGCGATTCGTCGAACAAGTCTCGAAGTGACGGCCGGCCGTATGCGGCCATACAAGTATTACGTGTCCGTACGTGTTAAATATATTGCCCAACTCGTAGATGAGGTGACAGAAACACCGGGGCAGCGACGGTGTCGGAGCTCACTCTCGCAGGTGCTTGTGGCCGACGAGGAGGGCGACGGCGTTGCACAGCAAGAGGGTCAGGAACGCGCCAGTCAGGCTCTGGCTGGAGAGCCCGACCGCCAGAAGCGGCAGATAGAGGAAGGGCAGTGCGATGGCGATCCAGAACGCGAGCGCCCGGATCGGGGGCAAGACGTGCTTACCGACCTCGCTCACCGAGCGTACCGACTGGAGCGACGATCGAAGGTCGTTGTTGGTCGAGCTTGACATCGGGGACACCTATCGATCACCACGACCGAGAGCATCATATAACCGGTCGAGGCTTCGGACTGTTTCAGTTCATTTCACGCTGGTACGAAGTGCGTACGAACGTTTTACGACGGCTCGAAATAGCCCGAAACGTTTTATAACGTCATCTTACCGAGCGACGGCGATTCGATCACTCTCGGTCCCCGGCCGAGAGAAGCGCCACCGTGACCGCGCCTCCGGCCGCGGGGAGCTCGACGGAGTCGACGACGTACGCTGGGACCGTCGACCGCCACTCTTCGAGGGCCGCTTCGTGCGTTTCGCGGTGGCGCTCGACGGAGTACTGTTCGTCGGACTCGGACCTGAGCCGCTCGGCGGTCTCGTCCGAGGTGGGCAGTGACGGACAATCGCCGTCGAGGAGCGCGCAGGGCGAGAGCAACAGCTGTGCGTCGTCGTCGCCGTCGCCGGGCTGTTCGACGTGGAGGCGTGCCCGCATGCGAGCACTGAACGGAGCCGTGACACGAAGGGCGGTCTGGGTCCCCCGTTGGCTGGCCTCCAGCGCGGTGACGATCTCGTCGGCTTTGACGACGACCGTCTCGATTGCTTCGTGATCGGTCATCGGTGTGACTACTGAGTGGCGACGGCGTATCAATGTCGTGGGGTCGCCAGCGTCGAACGGGACCGGCATCGTCCCTCCGATCCCCACTGCGGGGTCGAAGACCGACCGGCAAAACGGGGCGTCGGGTCGCCTGTCCATAATCACGGGCGATAATCTGGCAGATAGATTTATCTGTGGTATGGCGAAATTGAGGGACAGTATGTGGCGGGGGGACGACGAACGGACGGAGGCATCTGGCGTGCAACTGAAGACGGACGCCGAGACACCCGAGATTCTCGTCGTCGACGACGAACGCGACGTTGCGGACCTGTACGCCATGTGGCTCGGCGAGGAGTACGACACCAGCGTCGCGTACGACGGTGACCAGGCACTGGAATACGCCGACGAGTCGGTCGACATCGCCCTCCTGGACAGACAGATGCCAGGTCGCTCCGGGGACGAGGTGCTGCGACGGGTCCAGGAGCGTGGGCTCGACTGTCGCGTCGTGATGGTCACGGCCGTCGATCCCGACGCCGACATCGTCGACATGCCCTTCGACGACTATCTCACGAAGCCCGTCACGGGTGCTGATCTCCGAGAGACGGTCGAAGCGATGATGCGCCGCGATGCGTACGACGACCACCTGCAAGCGTACTTCGCGGCCCTTTCGAAGCAGGCGACACTGGAGTCCGAGATGAATCCGAGGGCCCGAGCGGAGAGCGAAGCGTACGCGGAAATCACCGCTCGCGTCGAGCGACTGGCCGACGAGGTCGACGACCTCTCCGAGAACGTCGACGACTTCGAATCGCTGTTCTTCGAACTGACCGGACGCGACTGATACTGCCGGCTATCACTGTTTCGAGACGTTCGCGACCACGGGTCGCGAAATGCTGTACAGACGGACAGCCGGCAGTATGAGGTGGGACGCTCTCGGCGCTACACTCCCGGTGAGACGGAGATCGAGTCGTGTCCTGACGGCGACGTGTGGGCGGATCCGGAGTGAGAGTGCGTGCTTACAGCTCACACGCCGACGCGGGCGGTTCGTCACAGCCGGGTTCCACGTTTCGCCGCCCGTTCAACAGCTCGAAGTAGTTTCCGACCGAGTCCGTCTCGGTACTGCCACGAACGACCGGGACGGCTCGCATCGCCTGGTGGTCGCAGGCCCGCATCGTCTCTGAACCCGCACCGAGTGCGTACTCGACTCCTTCGAGTTCGGACCGGACCGCGTCCGCGTCGAACGTGCCGGCGGACTCGGCCGCGCTGGCCCACAACAGGACCTGTCCGTACGTGTTCTGGGCCGGGCCCGGTGGGACGAGCGCCGTGGTGCTCATCGTTCCCGAGTACTCGTTCTGGTAGGCGTCGCCGAACTTGCTCGACAGCGGCGTATCGAGGTTCTCGTGCCAGCCGACGGTGCCGTAGACTCCCTCGACCCGCTCGCCCAGCGAATCCGAGACCGACTGGGTGAGCAACGGGACGACGATGACTGCGTCCGCTGGGAGGATCTCTTTGGCTTGCTGGATCGCGTTGACGGCGTCGAGACCGAACAGATCGAGGAAGACGATGTCGACGCTGTTGCTCGACGCTTCCGAGAGCGGGCGCTCGAAGTCGGTCGAGCCCGATCGGACCGTCGCGGTACCGATGGGCCGCAAGTCGAGGTCGCTCGCGGTCGCGTAGCGGTTGATGCTCCGCTTGAGGTCGCGTCCTTCGATCGTGTCGGTGGTGACCTGGAAGAAGAACTGGGCACCGTCGATGTCGGAGACGACTTCCGGGACGAGAGCGCGGGCCAGCGTGCGGGAGTTGAACAGCTCGCGGTAGACGTGTGGCGAGCAGTGCTCGCCCGTGAGCTGGTTCAGCGTCGACGTGCCGACGAAGTACGGCGTCTCGTGTTCGTCCGCCAGATCCCGGTGTGTCGTGACGACGCTGCCCGCGACACCGCCAGTGAACATGGCCAGCTCGTCGTCGCCGAGTCGCTGCTGGAGGTTCGTTTCGGCCGTCGAGGCGTCGCCTTCCGTGTCGGCGATGGCGGTCTCGACGGTCCGTCCGAGCACGCCGTTCCCTGAGAGACTGGCGAACCCATCGCCACCGACCAGTCCCCCGCCCTCGTTGAGATGGGTGACCGCGAGTTCGAACCCTCGGCGCTCGTGATCGCCGATCGGCGAGTAGCGACCGGACTCGGGCGAGGACAGTCCGATCGTCACCGAGTCGTCGGTGCTGGTTTCTGTCGCCGCCCCGTCAGATCCGAGACAGCCGGCCAGCGCCACCGCTCCGGTCCCACCCAGAGATTCGAGTACACGCCGCCGCGTCGCCCGCGAACCGCAGCCACCACGCTCGTCCGTTGTCATGGCCTATGGTTGGCAAACCATTACATATATGATTTTGGATCAGTTCGCCGTTAGAATCTGTCGCCTCGCCGAAACCGACCCGACGGACGACACGGGACCCCGCTCGGTACGTCGTCCCAGATGCGACTGTCCGTCCGCTCGGGCGGCACCGGTCACCGGCGGTTGGCATCGAGGACATCTGCGTGGCGAAAATCGGTTCGTTTCACTCCGCGACACCGAAATGCCAGCGTCTTCGCGAAAGAATTATCAGGGTGTGAAGGTAATGCCAGTCAATGTCATCCGACCGTTTGCGAGGGATCTCTCGCCGCGATTTCGTCCGATCGGCGGTTGCGATCGGTGGGACGGCCGCACTCGCCGCGTGCATGGACCGGGAACTGGACGAGGGCGGAGAGACCGACACGGGCGGCGGTCGCTTCCCGTCTGGCACCGACACGGCGTCGCTGCCCGACGGACAACACGAGTGGAACGAGTATCTCGTCCACGGCGCACACGGAAACACGTCGCTACCCCAGCATCAGGTCATCCTGGGACTCTCCTACGTCGGCTCGGTGCCGCCGACGACCGCAGAGCGCGAGCAAGTCGAAGAGGCCCTCTCGACGCTCGAAGCGGCCGTCAGGTGGGGAACCGGCGGTGACCCGTCGGCGGCGATCAACGACGGCCTGCTGACGATGCTTGGCTACACGAGCCGATACTTCGATCGGCTCGGAAGCTCGGTCGAGCAGCTCGCGTCGCCCGAATCGCTCCTCGAATCGGTCGGGGAGGACCCCGAACACGCGGACGAGTTCGACGCGGTCCTCTTCCTGACGAGCGATCTGGGCTCGCTGACGATCGGTGCCGAGGAGGCGCTGTGGGGCGAGATCGACGGGCTCAACGGCGTCGCGTTCGACGCGACGCTGTCCGGGATCTTCGAACGGACGACGCGCCGCACCGGCGTCGTGGGACAGGGGCTGGTCGCCGACGAGGTCGAACAGGACGACGTGCCAGACGACGCGCCCCTCTCGATGGGATTTCGCTCTGGCTTCAAAGACTCCCAGCCCAGCGAAGCGGCAGTGACGATCGATACCGGACCGTTCGCCGGTGGGACGACGGCGGCAGTCGGTCGGTTGCACATCGACCTCGATCGGTGGTACGACAGCGGCGACCTGGAAGACCGCACCGAGAAGATGTTCTGTCCCGCTCACGACCCCGAAGAGATCGGCGAGACCGCCGACAAGCTCGGCAGCGAGAGCTCGATCACCGAGACGGACGTCGATCGGATGACCGAGGACGCCGACCGACACGCCCGCGTCGGCCACTCACAGAAGCTGGCGAGCATCCGTGACGACTCGTTCGATCCGCTGATCCTGCGGCGCTCGGAGGGGGTCGCGACGGACGCCCCCGAACCGGTCGACTTCAACTTCACCTCGATCCAGCGGGACATCGAGGACTTCGTCACCACCCGACGGGCGATGGAGCCCGAGGAGTACGACTTCGACGTCGACGACGACGAACACGGGATCGTCGACTACCTCGAAACGAAGGGACGGACGGCCCTCGTCGTGCCCGCGCGCGAGGACCGCGCGCTCCCGACACTATGATCGACCGACGGACGCTGGCGGTCACCGTCGTCGCACTCCTGACCGTGACCGCCGGCTGCACTTCGATCGCCGAGATGGGGGGCGGCGGCGACACCGGCGGCGAGATCGGCTTCGAGGACGTGACCGGAGAGGTGGGGCTGAACTACAGCGACGACGTGGCGGGCGGTGCCGGCAACGGCAACGCGGGCGTCTACGTCGCCGACGTGGACAACGACGGCTGGGACGACGTGCTGGCGGTCGGCGGCGAGCGGCCGGTGCTGTTCGAGAACACCGGCGGCGAGTTCAGTCGCTCGGGCGCGTTACCGGAGTACGACCGGCAGTTCAAGAGCGCCACGTTCGTCGACTACGACGACGACGGCTGGAAGGACCTCCTGTTGTTGCCCCGGGGCGGTGGCGTCGTCGCGCTCCACAACGACGAGGGATCGTTCGAACCGGACGACATGGGCCTGGGGAACGTCACACATCCCCTGGGAGCCGCGCCAGCCGACTTCGACGGCGACGGCCGCGTCGACCTGTTCCTCTACCAGTCCGGTGACTGGCTCGAAAAGACCCCGGCCGGCAAGAGCGCACTGAACGAGACGCTCGCGTCAGACAACGGCTACCCCAACTACCTCTATCGCAACGTCGGCGGCGAGTTCGAGCGCGTCGAGGACGCCGGCATCGAGGGCGACCGCTGGAGTCTGGCCGCCACTGCAACGGACCTGACTGACGACGGCCGACCGGACATCTACGTGGCTAACGACTTCAACACCGACGTGCTCTACGTCAACGAGGGCGACGGTACCTTCAGCCAGCGCCGGCTGGAGGGGCCGACCGCACGCAACGGGATGTCCGTCGAGGTCGCCGACCTGAGCGGTGACCGGCGTCGGGACGTGTTCGTCACGAACATCGAATTGCCCATCTCCCGGGACAACATGTCCGAGGAACGCTACGAGCTGCTCGAACGGATGTCGACGTTCGCCTTCCACTCGGGCCGGACGAAGGGCAACACCGTGATGGTCAATCAGGGCAACGGCACGTTCGAGGATCGAGCCGAGTCCCTGGGCGTCCAGACGGGTGGCTGGGGATGGGCCGCGACGGCGACGGACTTCGACAACGACGGGGACCGCGACCTCATGCACGCGACCCAGAACGTGTTCCGGCTGAACCCCGACGATCCACGCTACACCTTCCCCATGCTCTGGGAGCGGACCGACGGGGGCTTCGAGAACCTCGCAGCCGACGAGCGGGGGCTCCCCGAGACCGACGGGCGTGGCCTGGTCGCGCTCGACTTCGACAACGACGGCGATCAGGACGTGATCTCGGCCGCCTACGGCGACCGATTCGCCGTCTACGAGAACACGGTCACCAGCGACACGGATCGACTGCAGTTCCGGGCCGTCGACGAGACCGGGGGGACGGCACTGGGCGCGACCGTGACCGTGAGCGGCGAGGACAGCACCCAGCGGATCGTCCAGTACTCGGAGACGGACTACCTCTCACAGGAGAGTCAGGTCGGCCACGTCGGCCTCGCGGGCGAGGGCAACGTGACGATCACGGTCACCTGGCCCGACGGGACCGAACGGACCTTCGACGATGTGGCACCGAACCAGCGGGTCCGCCTCTCGCCCGACGGCATCGAGACGGTGACGACGTTCCCGACCGGCGATCAGACCGGGTGACACAGCGCCCACGTGTCCCACTCTGGATCGAGCTTCGACGGCTCGGCCCCGCGGTCGGTGAGCAGACCGGCGTGGTACAGCATCGCTTTGAGCTGAAAGACCGTCGGCGAGTGATAGACCGTCCCCTCCGCGAGAGCGTCTGACCTGAGATCGCCGCCCTCGTTCAGGACGCGCTCGCGGACCGTCTCGTCGCCCCGGAAGAACAGCTCGACGGTGAACGTCGGGTGGTGAGCGTGGAGCCACTCGACCAGTTCGACCAGCGAGGGGGCGTCGATGCCGTCGTCGTGCATCTGCTGGAGCTCCTCGACGAGCAGCGTCGTCGCCGGATAGGCGTAGACGACGCGGCGAGCGACCTGTCCCCAGCGCGGGGCGACGTCGACGAACCGCTTTCGCGAGCGGCGATAGGACTCGAAGTCGACCACTGCCGCTTCGAGCGTCCCGAACTCTTCGAGTCCGAACCGGACGACCTCCCGACCCAGCGGCGTCAGCGTCGGCCGGGGCTGGGCGTCGACCAGCCCGAGGAAGGCCGCGCCCTGGCGAGCCGCGTCGACCGCGCCGACGACGTGGTCGGCGACGAGCCGTTCGGTCTCGCCGTCGTGTGCGACCGCCAGCGGGTAGGCGAGGTAGTTCTTGGGATGGTTCAGCCCGAAGCTCTTCTCGGCGACGCCCTGGGCACCAGCCTGGAACCGGATCGCGCCGGCCTCGCCGTCGGTCCGGTTCCCGACGACTCTGGGTCGTTCGAGCACTTCGACACGACCGCTCTCGGTGACGCCGAGGACGCCGACGTTCAGCTCGCGCGCCAGCGTGCGTTCGCCGTCTCGGATCGACGCCAGCGGAGCCGAGACGAAGGCGACGTTGGCCTCGTCGAGCCGGTCGTGTGCCTGGACGACGGCGCGCTCGCCGTCGACCGTCCCGCCAGAGTAGCCCTTGGCCTCGACGACCACCAGCGGCGGCCGCTCGCCCTGTCGGTCGACCGCGAGCAGGTCGTCGTCCAGCGGTCCGACGCCGACGAGATCCGGGTAGCCGGTGCCGACCCGGACGTGGTTGAACGGCGCGAGTGCAGCCTTCGTCTCCTCGGCGATCGGGCGACGATCGACCCACCGCTCCTGTGCGAACTGCGTGTCCGCGACGACGTAGCCGTCCGGATCGTCGCCGGGAAACAGCTCGCGCTTCGTGTGCGCGAGGACCGACGGCTCGGTCAGCGACGCGCTCGTTGCCATACGGTCGCTTTCGCCGTCGCCGGCATCAGTGTTTGCCCCGCGACCGCCCCCAAAGACCTATATCGTGGCTGCTCGCAGGGCGAACGGCATGAAAGAAACTGTTCGCGAGCTGGGACCGGCAGCCGGAAGCGGGATCGGGGCGTACGTGCTGGGGTACATTTTCACGTACGTCCTGAGCGGGTCCGCTGTCGAGGAGTCGAGCCTGAATCAGATCGTCGAGGCGGTGGGCGACGGCGGCGTCGCCTGGAAGCTCGTCGGCTGGGTGTTCTACAACGCCCACGGCGCGACGACGACGATCGACATCGACATCCCGTTTATCGGGGGCACGGAGGTCCTCAACTACATCGCACAGGGGGACGCGTGTCGCCCGTGCTGTACGTGCTCCCGCCGGCGCTGTTGATCGCGGCCGGCCTCTTCGGAGCCCGGATGGTCGACGCGACGGACATCGGTGACGCGTTGCGGACCGGCGGCGCGGTCACGGCAGGCTACCTCCCGCTGGCGATCCTCGGCGTGTTCCTCTTCACCCTCACCGTCGACGGCTCGTCTGGCGGGCCGACGCTGGTGCCGGCGATCGGGCTCGCCGGACTGGTCTACCCGCTCGTGTTCGGCTCGATCGGTGGGGCGATTGGGGTCACCCTCGCGAGCAGCGGTCGGTGACGGCGGCTCCGGTACGCTTTTGACCGTCTCCGTGTAGACGGTGTGGTATGGTTCGGGGACCGCGGGCGGAACTGGCTGAGAAGATGGCGGGCGAGATCGCGCTCAGCGACGCGCCCGGCGAGACCGTCCGCAAGTGGCGCACGGACTTCGAGGTGAGCCAGACGGGACTGGCCGACGCGCTCGACGTGTCGCCCTCTGTCGTCTCCGACTACGAGAGCGGTCGGCGCGACAACCCCGGCATCGGCGTGGTCAGGCGGGTCGTCTCGGCGCTGCTGGACATCGACGAGCGACGCGGCGGCGAACACATCCGCCAGCACGCTCGCGTCCTCTCTGCTGGCTTCGACTCGGACGTGGTCCTCGATCTGGGCGAGTACGCGGCCAACGTCCCGCTGGCGGACTTTTACGACGCCATCGACGCCACCGAGCTGGTCAGCGGGGACGCCGACACCGTCGCCGGCCACACCGTCATCAACTCCATCGCCGCGATCACGCGGCTCTCTTCGGACGAGTTCTACCAGCTCTACGGGCAGTCGACCAACCGGGCGCTGGTGTTTACCGACGTGACTCGCGGCGAGTCACCGCTGGTCGCGCTGCGAGTCGTGACGCCGACGCCCAACGCGGTCGTCCTGCACGGACTCGAATCGGACGGCCTCTGGGACCACGCGGTCGATCTCGCCCGCATCGACGGCTTCTCGCTCGCCGTCGCGGACGCCGAGATGGACGAGATGCTGGCGGGGCTGCGGGAACTCCGGTAGGCGCTACTGGAGCGCGGGCGGCGCGACGAGATCGAGTTCGGACCCCTCGAAGAACGACCGCAGGAAGGGCGCTCGCGCCTCGATCTCCTCGGAAGTGTGTGAGTCGGAGCCGACGGTGACGGACACGTCGTACTCGGCCAGCACCGACCGGAACGGTGCCGTCGGGTGGACGAGATCGAGATCGGTCAGCGCGCGCCCGGCGTTGATCTCGGGGATCGTCCGCGAGTCGGTGAAGGCCGACGCCATGCGGCGATACTGCGCCTCGGTCGCGCGGCCAGCCAGGGGCGGCGTCCGCTCGATCAGGTCGGGGTGGGCGGCCACGTCGAACAGTTCGGACTCGATCAGCTCGACGAGACGGTCGAAGTACTCGTCGACGAGGCGGTCGAGTGCCGCCTCGGAGCGGCCGGCGTAGTTCGAGGGGACCTGTACGTTCGCGCCGTCGAGTTCGTGGACGCTCCCGATCGCGTAGTCGAAGTCGGCCTCGGCCAGGAAGTCGGCGATCGCGTCCTCGTCGCTGGGGTGGTAGTCCATCTCGACGCCGTCGTAGATCGCCACATCGGCCTCGGCGCGCAGCGACTCGATCCCCGTTCGTCGGCGCTCGTAGGTCTCGTCGAGGGCGAACCCGTACCGGGCCCGCTCCTCGCGGCGGAAGTCGCGCTCGGTGACGGTACAGTGATCGGTGAAGCCGATCCCCGCAAGTCCGGCCGCCTCGGCGGCTCGGGCCATGTGGAACATGTACCGACCGTCCGAGTAGTTGGTGTGGGCGTGGTAGTCGTACACGGTGGCTCACTGGGCACCGGCGGCAAAGTCGGTTGCGCCGGGAGCGAAAGAACCGTTAGTTCCCCCTTCGTCGCCGACACCATGGCCCCCCGAACGACGACCGTCCTCCTCGTCGGATTGCTCGTCCTGAGTGGACTCTCCGTCGCCGCCGGAGGGGTGATCGACGCCCCGCCCGAGCTGACGATCGAGAACCAGGCAGACACCCCCCACCGCGTGACCGCCTACACGGTCTCGGAAAGCGAGTCGGTAATGGAGCTGAACTTCGCCGTTACGACCGACGACGGCGACCGCCGACTCGCGACGCTCGAACAGCTCTACTGGCCCGGCGAGTTCCGGAACGTGACGATAGCAGACGACGGCGTCCCCAGCCAGCGCCACACCGTCGAGCCGGGCGAGAACGTGACGACGACGGTCGAGGCCTGGACGCCGGGCAACGTCACGATCTACGTCGTCGAGGATCTCGGCGACGACCAGCGCCACGTCCACACCGACATCCGCACCTGCACGGAGCGCCAGCAGGAGCACGAACTCAGGCTCGAATCGGACGGCACCGGCGGGAGCTACACCTGTGCGTCCAGCCTCGACTGGCTCTTACCGTGACCGCCTGCATCGACTGTTCTCGGCAGGTTCACGCCCCTGAAACCGATTCATACGGAAGGTTGTAGGTCTTTACCAGATCGACCGCACGCCGTCGCGCGGTCGACTGGGTAAACGCCGACAACCGTCCGTATCAGACCCCCGAACCAGGACGGCGATCGAGACGGCCTGAACCGGTGCCACGAGCGCCGTACTGAGGAACCCGCCAGCGACGGGGACCCGCGCCATCCCCCAGGCGGCGAGACCGAACGTGAGCACGAGTCCGAACAGTTGCAGTCGCCGTCCTCGTGCCGTCGCAGCGCTCGCTCCCAGCGCGCGCAGGACACCGTAGCCGGCAGCGAGGTAGCCGGGCAGCGCGAACAGCGAGACCAGCACGAGCGAGAGGACGACCAGCGACAGCAGTATCAGCGGGACGCTATCCGGGGAAAACTGGACGGGCGCAAACAGCCGGAGTGGTACCGTCAAAGAAGCCAAAACCGCGAGGTAGCGACCCAGCGACGCGCGGCCGCTGTCCCGGTCGAGCACCCGCGTCATCGTCAGCCAGCCGGCCGTACCCACTGCCAGCGGGACGACCGCTTCGAGCGCGACCGCACCGAGGAGAGACGGCAGTTCCAGATCGACGAGCGCACCGACGGATCTGCTCGTGCGGGCGGTCCCACGCGGAAACACCGAGTACTGGAGGCTGACGGTCTGGTCCATCCAGTGGGGCGTCACGACCGAGATCGGGTCTCGCTGCCGGAGCCAGTCGACGAGTGCTACCAGAAGGCCGGCGACGGCGAACGGAGCCAGCAGCCGGGGATCCCGCTGGAGCTCCGTCAGGGCGGCCCGCAGCACGCTCGCCGTCGGCTGCGGTGACGACCGCTCGTCGACGGCACCGTCATCGCCGACCGTCCCGCCGTCTGATGCCGTCGTCATGCCGTCTCCTCCAGTGCGATCACGCGCTTTCGGTTGGCGGCGTACAGCCGTCCGTCGCCGACGATCGGCGCGGACAGCGGGACCTGCGAGGGGCGGTAGGCGAACAGTCGGTCGCCGCTCGTGGCGTCGATTCCGACCAGCTCGAACCCCGACCTGACCGCGTACACGACGCCGTCGGCCACGACGGGAGCCGTCTTGCCGTCGAACGGCGTCGACCACAGTACCTCGCCGCTCGCGAGGTCCAGCGCGTGCATCGACCCCAGCTCGTCGACCGCGAAGACGGTCCCGTCGGCGACCGCCGGGACGCTATCGGTGACGTTCGCGTCGAACTCCGCGCGCCACAGTGTTGTGCCGTCAGCAAGATCCAGCAGCCGAACGTCCTCGCGAGTCTGAACGACCACGCCAGACGCGGTCGCGACCGGCGCGCTGATCATCTGTTCGTCGAGTTTTCGGTGCCACTCCCGGGCTCCGCTCTCGGCGCGATAGGCCGACACCTGTCCGGGCCAGGCCGTCGCGAAGACGAGCCCGTCCCGGACGGCCGGGCGCTGGAACGACGAACTCGACGCCTCGTCGTCGAACGTCGCCCGCCAGCGGACGCTGCCGCTCCCGGAGCCCAGCGCGACGAGCGAGTCCCCGGCCGGAACTGGGGTGTAGATCGTCTCGTCAGCGACGACCGGCGACGGCGGTTCCGGGGGACCGAAGAAGCCGGGCTTCGAACCCGGCCCGCGCCACCGATCGACACCCAGACGCTCGTCCGTCAGGGGCACGCCGATCCCGCCGCCCTCGTTCAGGCCGAAGACGTCCGTCGGCGTGGTCACGGCCAGCGTCGCCGTCTCGTAGCGGCCAGCCGGGGCGCGGGCGGGACTCGACTGGTAAGGTCCCGAGGCTCCGAACGCCCGCTCGCCGTCTTCCGGGTCCAGCGCGAGCAGGCCGCCCCCGGCCGCGTAGAGCCGGCCACCGGCGCTGATCGGGGTCGTCGTCCCCTGAAACCACGCCGTCGACTCGTGGCTCCAGGCGACCTCGACCTCGCCGCGCGGCCCCGTCGCGGACGGGTGGTGGGCCGTGCCGGCCGCGTCGTAGCGGGCCATCGGCCACGAGACCGGTTCGGGGGACGATTCGGACTGTGCGCCGGCAACGGAACCGCCGACAGCGCCGGCGAGTGCGACTCCCGCAGACGCGAGCAACCGTCGTCGAGTGGAGGGCATCACTGCCCCTCTTCAGCCGGCGGACAATAATCGGTGGTGGTTCTGTACTACCGCACGTAGCGATACTTCCGCTCGCCCATCCGTCCCGCTACCCACCTTCTTCCGCTTCGGGTAGCTCACTCCGTTCGCCACCATCTGCTCACGGGCGAAAAGCGCCCGTTCGCATTGTCTGCGGGACCGGAGGTCCCGCACCACTCGCGCAAAAACGTGGGCAAAAAAGCGGATCGCTCGCTTCGCTCTCGATCCGTGCTACCGCACGTAGCGATACTTCCGTTCGCCCATCCGACCCCAGCCGTCGAAGACGAACTCCTCGCTCGGCGTGGTGAGTTCCTCCACGTCGGCGTAGTCGTCGGTGTCGTGGTTGTGTACGTCGTGGATGCGCTCGTACTCCGCAAAGGAGATGTCGTAGCGGCGGTCGAGTTGGTCGTCGACGTTGAGCGCCTCGATTTCCGCTTTCCAGCCGTCGGCGACCGTCTCAGCGTGGATCTCGGCCTGTGCGCCCGAGCCGTAGGAGGCCACGAGGAGCTGAGCCCCGGTCAGGTCTCGGTCGTGTTCCAGTGCGTGCTTGAGGCCGGCAACGCGGGCGACGTGGACGGAGCCGGTGTACCAGTTGCCCACCTCGCGGGCGATTTCGAGGGTCGGTTCGATCGTGTCGGCGTACCAGTCCTCGTAGCGTTCCGTCTCGGTGAGTGCGTCCGTGTACTCCTCGATGGCGTCGAAGAACTGCTCCTGTGTCTTGAACTCCTCGCGGCGGGGCTGACGCCCGATTTCCTCGGCCAGTGTGAGCTCGACGTCCGTGTCACGACAGACGTGGCGATAGCCCAGAGCAGCGGCCTTGCGGACCATGCCCGGGAACGGCGTGTGAAACGGGATCAGCGCGAAGTCGTCGGGGTGGAGTTCGACCCCGGCGCGTTCGAGGTCCTCCATCGCCTCGCGCATGCGTGCGAGATACACTTTCATCGAACGCTTGCCGTCGACGGAGGGGAACTGCTGGTTTGGCTTCAGGAAGTCCGTCTCGTCGGCGCTCCCGAATCCCTGGTCGGTCGACAGCTCGACGAAGTCGGGATCCTCGTCGACGATCATCGCGACCGCGCCGGCACCCTGGGTCGCCTCGCCGGGGTCGTCGCGGGCGTACAGCGCGGTGTCGGTCGCGATCACGAGCGCCTTGCGGCCGCGGTTGCGGCCCGCGCGGATCCAGTTGTACGCGTCGTCGAGGCTCTGGGTCCCGGCGATGCAGGCGAACTTCCGCTCGCCCTTGTTAGCGTGGTGGAAGTCGTCGTCGTACACCTGTTCGAGACAGCCGGCGACGTACGTCGAGACCGGCTTGGAGTTGTCGAAGGCCGACTCCGTCGCCACGTCGATCCGGCCGATGTCGTCGGGCGTCAGCCCCTTGCGCTCCATGAGCCGGTGTGCCGCGTTGGCCGCCATCGTCACGATGTCCTCGTACACGTCGGGGAACGAAGAGACGTGGAGACCGAGCCCCTTCGTGTACTTGCCGGGATCCTCGTCCTGGGCCGGCGCAAACGTCTCCGCGAGGTCCAGTTGCAGCTTGCCCGTCCGAATCTCGATCGCGTCGATACCGACGGTTGTCATACTGTGAGAGTTACCACCGCCGTATAAGAGACTGTCGACTACCTATTCGACGATCGTCGAACATCGTACACTCAGCCCGCAAGATCAAGCCGACCGACGGTCGCCGACACGCCAGATCCGCCGTCGTCAGTACGATCTGTCGTCTGGACCGACGACTGTCGCTGGTCAACCGGTTCACGTCGTAACTCGGGGAGACACCGATTGGTCTGTCAACCGCTACCCGAGACGACGGCCTGGTCGCTTCCCGTATTGGGCGGTGATGCGGAGTCGTAGACGGTCACCGTGATGGTATACGAGCTATCGCGCTCGTTGGTCTGTGCGACTAGTCGCTCGGCCGAGATGTCGCTGGATCCGCTCACACCGTTGTCCGTCACCGTGTCGACAACCGTGCCCGACGAATCGGTGAGTTCGTACTCGACGCGGTCGAGGTCGCCGTCCGCGTCTGAGACGTCGACGGTGACGTCGTACCGGTCGGTCGGCGGCGAGGTCCCGGCGCTGTAAGTCGCGCTCGTTATAGTCGCCGACGGCGCGGAACTGCCGCCACCGCCTCCGCCACCCTTGTCGGTTGGCGTGATGGTAAACGTCTTCGTCTCGGTTCCGCCGCTCGCTGGCTGGTAGGTGACCGTGATCTCCACGTCCTCGCCGCTCATGTCGACCGATGAGAACTCGTCGGTGAACTCGTAGAGGTAGAACGTCGCCGTTGCGCCGTCCGAGAGTTGTGCGTTCCCGTCGTTGCTGAATCCGTCGGCGTCCAGATCGACAGTTCGCGGGAGGGCGGTCCCATCATTGTAATCGACGTGGGCATCGGCCAGGTCCGCAGCGACGTACACCTCACTCGTCACGGGTTCGCCGTTCGGCGTCCCGCCGTCGCTGAGGGCCGTAATAGCGCTGTTCGCCGGCGCTATCCTGACATCGGTGATCGTGACGCTCTCGCCGAAACGGTTCGTGACAGAGAAGTTCACCCCGCCAGCGACGCTGTCCGGGTCCTCGCCGTCGTTGGTCACAGCGTCGTCGTTGTACACGAGGGTTCCCCTATTGATAATCTCCAAGATCAGACGGTCGCCTCCCCCGCCACTCGACGTGTATACGGTCACCCCTCCGTTGTTCACCGGTGTCAACGTAGTCGAGTTTTCCCCGTCGGCATTCGTCGTTCCCGAAGTAGACACCGTACCGACCTGCGTATCGTTTGTCGCGTACTGTACTGCTCCGCCGTCGACAATCGGGTCTGTCGCCATCGACAGCGTCGCCTCAGTAGTCTGAGAGAAGTCCAGCGTACAGGGATCGTTCACTCCGTTCGGACAGTCGATCCCTATTTGATCGGACGGGTCCAGCCACGTGACGTTGTACGCACCGCTGCCGGCTGGTGCTGAACCTGCCGCTTCGCTCTGGACGTAGACCTGCATCGTGACGTTTCGCGGTGCCGTCCCGTCGAACGCAGTCTCGGAGTCGGTGTCGGCGCTGAACTTCAGATCGATCCACTGGCCACCGGCGACGCCGCTGCTGTCGTAGGTGAACGTCGCCTGTCCGTTTTCGTCCGGCGCTGCCTGGTCGGGGGAGAGCTCCCCGCCCTCCGCCGACGCGTTGATCTGGCCGTCCGTCACGGGGTTGTTGTACGCGTCCCGCAGCTCGACGGTTACCTCGGTCGTGTCGCCGCTGTCGAGTCGCGTCGCGTTGCCCGCAACGTCGGTCAGATACGCCTCGTCTTCCGGAGTGACCTGACTCCCGACCCCGACTTTCGTCATGCGGAGCCGGTAGGAGACGTCCGGTTCGAGCGTGATCCACAGACGATCGTACCGAGCGCCGGAGATCGTCTCGACCTCGTGGTCGAGGACGTGACCGCCGTTCTCGTCGCGTTGGTCCGCCAGGAGCGCGTCCCACTCGGACTCGGACAGCTGCGTCGCCACGGAGAGTGTCACGTTCGAGGAGTCGTTAGACACCTCCACCGTCGTCGTCGACGTACTCACCGGTTCGAGGTCCAGGCTCGTGGAACCGGCCTGGGTCCGGCTCAGAGAGCCGTTGATCGCTACGAGGCTGATCCGCTTGCCGTCGATCATCGTCTGGCCGGTTGCCGCCAGACTCTCGTCCGCGAAGCGATTCGACAGGACCGTGTTCTCGTAGGCCGTCTCCGGGGCCTGTCCGTAGACGTTGTAGCTGGGCTGGTAGACGAGGAAGCCGGTGTCGTAGCGCCGATCGGTGCCGTTCCAGAAGTCGCCGGTCTCACCGCTGGCGGTGGCGTTCGCGATCGTCAGATTCGCCCCGGACTCCGCGGTTTCGCTGGTGCGAATCGTCCCCGAGGCGGGACCGGGGTTGACGGCGACGAGTCTGGCGGGATAGCGGGTCCCGAGTGTCAGCGTCACCGATCTGGTCGCCGTCTCGCCGTGGATCGAGACCAGTTCGTTGCGCAGATCCTGCATCTGGTCGCGGACGTCTTGGTTGTGGTTGAACTCGACCGCGTGGTTCTGGTTCGGGACGACGAACGCCTGATAGCTCGAAAACGCGACGACGAGCATCGCGAACAGCAACACCGCTCCGATCTGGACCGACTGGGCGCGGTCGTCGTCCCGGAGTCCCATTGCCCGTCCTTGTCAGTACCCGATAAAAAAGCTGTCCGCAGCTATGATCCAAACGATAACGACTATTCGCCGTCTTCCTCGTCCTCTTCGACGACCTCGGGGTCGCTCATTGCCGTCTGGAGGCTATCGAGTCCGTTGGCCCACTCCGAGACCAGTCCGTATTCGAGTTCGGCGGCCGCGTCCACGTCGAGTTCCTCGCCGTCGATGACCAGCGTGCCGGCCTGGACGCAGTAACCGAGCGCCGCGTCGAGGTCCTCCTCGGCCTCGGCGTCGGCCGCGGCCTCGATGTAGTCGATGACGGTTCCTTCCTGGGCCGGCCCCTCGGCGATGTACTCCTCGGCGGCGTAGAAGACACAGACGAGGGAGGTCTGGACGCCGTCGATCAGCATGACGGTCTCCTCGTCGTCGAGATCGATCTCTTCGAGGACGATCGAGCGGATGTCCGCGATCTCCTCGAGCGCGGTCTCCCGATCGATCAACTCGTCGTCGTGATCGGTGATGATCTTGGCGACGGCGATCGCCGCATCGTCCTGCAGATTCAACAGCAGGCGAGCGGAATCCTCGTCTTCCGGATCGATCTCCTCTTCGCCGAGACGATCGATCCAGTTTTGCCACCGTTCCTCCGTGTAGTACTCCCCCGGTGGAGTGCTCATATCCCTCCCTACACATGGCCGGGGATAGTACTTTCGACCACCGGGGACGCAAGAAGTTACCGTACCGATCCACAGAGGCGCTCGAATGGCCGACGCGACAGTCGGTCGAGCCGTCGAACGGTTTGGACAATCATTTATTCCACCCCGAAGAATCGGTGGGTATGGCAGCACCACGAATCCTGATTCTGGGCCCGCCGGGTGCGGGCAAGGGCACGCAATCGAGCAACATCGCCGAGACCTACGGCGTCGAGCACGTCACGACCGGCGACGCGCTCCGTGGCAACAAGGAGATGGACATCTCCGACATGGACACGGAGTACGACACGCCTGGCGCGTACATGGACGCTGGCGACCTGGTCCCCGACAAAGTCGTCAACGCCATCGTCGACGAATCGCTCAGTCAGGCCGACGGCTTCGTCCTGGACGGCTACCCGCGCAACCTCGAACAGGCCGAGGAACTGGCAGACATGACCGACCTCGACGTGATCCTCTCGCTGTCGGTCGCTCGCAAGGAACTGGTCGACCGACTCACGGGCCGTCGGGTGTGTGACGACTGTGGCGCGAACTACCACGTCGAGTTCAGTCCGCCCGCGGAAGACGGCGTCTGTGACGACTGTGGCGGCGACCTGATCCAGCGCGACGACGACAACGAGGAGTCCGTGCGCAACCGACTGGACGTGTTCGACGAGAACACCCTGCCCGTCATCGATCACTACGAGGGCGACGACGCCTTCGTCGCCGTCGACGGCGAGCAGACCCCCGACGAGGTCTGGGCCGACATTCGGGACGCCATCGACGCGCGCGTCGAGTAAAACGTTGATAAGGGCTCGCCGCTGTAGAGTAGTACACGAATGGCACGTACCGCCCAGAAAGTAGAGTCGCTCGCCAGCGAGGGCGAGGACATGACCGACGCACTGGCGACCGTCCTCGCCGTCGCCGAGGAGCAGGGAACCGTCTCCTGGGCCGACGTGAGCGACGATCTCACGAGCGGTCAGTGGGGCCGGCTCATCGAGAAGGGGCTGCTGGTCGACGCCGACGGCGCGGGGTTCGTCCTCAGCGACCCCGACGGAATCCGCGACGCGCTCGGCGAAGACAGCGTCGAGACCGCCGCGGCCACCAGCGGCGACGGCGACGACGACGAGGGCGTCAACTGGACCAGTTACGACAAGGGCGCGGCCCTGGTCACCGTGGGCCTGTTCGCCGGCTACATGCAACAGGACGTGCGCGCACTCGTCGGCGGCACGATCGATATCCTGCTGGGGCCACTCAACGATCTGGTGCCCTTCTACGTCGTCATCCTCGTGCTGGCGATCATGACCGGTCTCTGGTCGACACTCCTCCAGGACAACCTCATGGATTCGGAAGTCATGGGGAAGTACCAGGAGAAGATGCAGGATCTGCAGGACCGCCGTGAGGCCGCCAAAGAGCGCGGCGACGACGAAGCCCTCGACGAGATCCAACAAGAGCAGATGGAGGCGATGGGCGACCAGCTGGGCATGTTCAAAGCCCAGTTCCGGCCGATGGTGTGGATCATGCTGCTGACGATCCCCGCCTTCCTCTGGATGTACTGGATGATCCGCGACGGCCACATCGAGGCCGCAGAGACCGTGATGGTGCTTCCGCTGGTGGGCGAGGTCTCGAACTGGCAACAGGGCGTCCTCGGGCCGCTCCAGGCCTGGATCCTCTGGTACTTCCTGTGCTCGCTCGGGTTCAGCCAGCTGCTCCGGAAGGCACTGAACGTCCAGACCTCGCCGACAGGGTAACCCCGCGAACGCGACCGGAAACAGACAGCCTCTTTATTCGCGCCCTCACCAGTCGATACATGTTGATCACCGTTTCCGGACCGGCGGGTAGCGGCAAGAGCACACTCGCCGCGAACCTCGCCGAGGAGCTCGGATACGACCACGTCAGCGGCGGCGACATCTTTCGCTCGCTGGCCGAGGAACGCGGCGTCTCGCTGGTCGAACTGAACCAGCAGGCCGAGTCCGACGACCAGATCGACCGCGACCTCGACCGGCGACTGCGCTCGACCGCTCGCGAGGAAGACGATCTCGTCCTCGAATCCCGGCTGGCCGGCTGGATGGCCGGCGACCACGCCGACCTGAAGCTGTGGCTCGATGCACCACTGGACGTGCGGGCCGAACGTATCGCCGACCGCGAGGAGAAGTCCGTCACCGAAGCCAGAGACGAGACGCAGGCCCGCGCCGAGAGCGAAGGGCTGCGCTACCAGGAGTACTACGGCATCGACATCGACGACCGATCGATCTACGACCTCTCGATCAACACCGCTCGCTGGGACGAAGGCGGCGTCCAGGAGCTCATCGTCGCCGCCGTCGACGCTTACGACCCGGACGGTGACGAGGGGAAAGCACCGACGGCCGGCGTCACCTACGAGTTCTGAGATGGTCCGCGACGCGCCCGAACACCGGTCGCCCGCCGATCTGCTCACCTTCGGCGTCGTCAACCTCGACAAGCCACCCGGCCCCTCCGCTCACCAGGTGGCCGCCTGGGTTCGAGACGCCGTCGACGACGCGCTCGACGCGGCCGGCGACGACCGGACGCTCGGACGCGTCGCACACGGCGGAACGCTCGACCCAAAGGTCACGGGCTGTCTCCCGATCTTGCTCGGCGACGCCGCCCGCGCGGCGCGCGTGTTCGACGACGCAGTCAAAGAGTACGTCACGATTCTCGAACTGCACGACCACGCACCGCCGGACTTCGACTCGATCGTCGCCGAGTTCGAGGGCGAGATCTACCAGAAGCCCCCGCGCAAGAGTGCCGTGAAACGACGGCTCCGCAGCCGGACGATCCACGCGCTGGACGTCCTCGAACGCCACGATCGCCGGGCGCTCCTGCGCGTCCGCTGTGGCTCTGGAACGTACGTCCGCAAGCTCTGTCACGATATCGGACTTGCACTCGGGACCGGCGCACACATGGGCGAACTCCGACGCACCGCGACCGGCGACTTCGACGATCGCGACCTCGTGACAATGGAAGACCTCGTCGACGCGCTGGCCGAGTGGGCCGACAACGACGACGAGACGTGGCTCCGCGAGACCGTCGCACCCGCGGAACGCGCCCTGGCCGGCTATCCCACGGTGACCATCGCACCCAGCGCCGCCCGCGAAGTGGCACACGGCGCACCGGTCTACGCACCCGGCGTGATCGAGACCGACGCCGAGCAGGGTGCCGACGTGTGCTGCGTGACACCCGACGGCGCGGCGGTGTGTCTGGGCAGACTGGTCGGCGACCCCGACGCCGACAGCGGCGTCGCCGTCGAACTCGAACGCGTCCTCGTCTAACGCTTCTGTAGGCGGCGACACCCGCCGCGACTCGACGCGCCCGACCGAGACGATGACTCCCACACGCAACGCCGAAGCGTAGCCCTTAATTAGTGGACCCTCCTCGTTCCGAGTGCGGGACCGTGGGGTAGTGGTATCCTCTGCCGATGGGGTCGGTAGGACCTGAGTTCGAATCTCGGCGGTCCCACTCCAAGTTTTCCCGGATCAAAATTACTGGCGGCTTGGATCTTCTGAATCCAAATTCCGGGTAGAAAACGAGTGGTCTAAACACCCTCGTTTAAGTGTGGGGTGGTCCGCGTGATCCGACTCCCCGAGAGCCGGATCGACAAGACGACCTGTCAGCATTGTGGGACTCACGTCTCGCGGGATTTCCGGCGGACCTTCGGCGATGAAGACGACATCGCCCACCGCTGTGCAGCCTGTGACTGCATGGCCCGGCTTTCAGCCGGGAGTGCAGCCGGGAAGAGCGTCTCGAAGGCTGACCCGGCGGAGCATCCGAACCGGAATCGAGGCCAGCGCACGGATGCGCGCGCCGACGGGGGTGAGTCGCTGTGAGGTATCAGTCGGATCTGTTCGAGTACGAGGAAGACCTGTCCCCCCTCACCGACGCCCAGCGAGAGGTGTACGAAGCTGTCGAGCAGGATGGCTACGGCGTTCGGGAGTACGCCCGCAAGACTGGCCGGTCGAAAGGGACAGTCGGAAACCTGCTTCGGCGGGCTCGTCGACGACTGGGGGGTGATGAGGCGTGAGTGAGACGATCCTCGATCGATTCGTCTCCAAGGTCTCGCAGTCGGTAACGGAGATCGTCGTGGCGTACCTGCTGGCGTTCATCGCGGGTGGTGACTCACTGCAGCTCGCGAAGATCGTGCTGGCGATCAAGCTGAACGTGTTCGCGCTGCCGCTGTCGTGGACGCCCGCGCTCCGGCTGCCGCTGTGGTGCTGGTACGTCACCGCCGTCCTGTGGCTTCGTCAGTGGCTGCTGCTGTCGGGCTACAGCACGTCAGAGGCAGTCGGACAGGTCGAGCGCTACGTCGGGGGTGAGACGGCGTGACCGAGTTCGTCCGAGCGTCTCGCCTGTACGACGTTGAGGCAGGCACTCCTCTCGGCTTCGGCTGGGCGGCGATGCGGCCCCTCGCCGAGAATCGCCAGTCGACAAAGCAGTACCGGGAGGGACAGTAATGCCGTCGACGAACCAGAGCGCCAACGATCGCGACCGCGAGACCTTCCCTAAGATCCGCGACGACGTTGGTGAAGATCCCGCTCGGTGGCTCGACTGGGAGATACTCGGCATCAACGACCGCGAGCAACTCGTTCGCACGCGAATCGACTCCATTGACAGCCTGGAAGCGATCCGGGCGTGGATCGGCGTCGAGCGGGCGCTCGGTCGGGGTGACGGCGGCGGTCCTCGCAAGGGGATCATCAACGCGCTCGAACAGCGCGAACGACGCCTCGACGAGATCGGCGAGCGACCCAACCGCCTCCAGCAGCGCGACGGCCCTCGCGATCTCGCGCCCGTCGAGTGCTCGTATCCTGATCGCGACGATATCGACGCGGCCAGCGATCGAAGGACGTACAGCCCGACACGAGCTTTCGGGCCGCTTCGGGAGCGGTACCCGCATCTGTTCGAGGACGGTCACAGCGCCGACGAGAGCGGCCAGACGGGCGCTGTCGCAACCGACGGGGGGAGCGGCGAATGAGTACCGATCCGCTGAACCCGGCCGGCGACGATCACATTCGCTTCGACGATGTCGCCAGCGGGTACGAGACTACCGCGATGCCGAAGCCCGTCGCCCACGGAGCTGCGATTCAGAACGTGCTGGCTGATCTCTCTCCGAGTGACCAGGACGCCACGCCGAACGAGCGTGAGACCCTGTACGCGACCGCCGTCGACTACTGGCGGGCGAACATCGCGAACCGCGATGTCGAGCCGTACATCGCCGAGCGCGGCGTCGAAGACCGCTTCGACTGGGTGCCGAACGACGGCCACGAGTACGGCTTCGTCGTCCGGTCGAGCAAGTGGATGGCCGGCACCGAGACCGGCGGCGACTATCGACCGTACTACCAGCAAGACGTACTGCTCCGGCGGATCGTCGATGATGATGACGCTGGCCTGTCGCTCGAACCCGGCCCGGTCTCGCTCCGGGTCGAGATCATGCCTCAGTACCGTGATCTCGTCTATCAGAACTCGCGGGACCCACTGCCATGTCCGTACGGCGAGGGTACCCGACTCCAGATGTGGACCACGTGGGCCGAAGAGGCCGAGGAAGTCGAGCAGCGCGCCTATGACGCCCTCGTGGCCGTCTACGGGAGCGACGCCCTGAACGTCGGGCGTGATCGCGTCGACGAGTCTCGCCGCATCGCCAAAGCAGAGACGCACATCCGCTTCGACGTGGACAAGAAGCCTCGCGTCGTCGAGGCCCTGGAGAACTCGAAGGACCTGATTGCGTGGGGTGGACATTCCGAAATCGAGGCTGGCCAGCAACGCGATCGAGAAGGCTGGAGCGAGGTGTCAGTCGAGTCCGACCGCTGGGACCTGCTGGGCTTCGACGGCACGGAGTACGGCGTTCACGCGAAGATCTATCAGGCTCAGGACTGGCACAAGCGTCCGGAGTCCGATTACTACCGACACCCGAAGTTCGAGGCCGCCTATGCCGGCGTTGATCGGGGCGCGAACCCCCACGTCGACGACTGGGACGACGTGATGACCCACCTTCGGACGATCGTCGCCACCCACGCCTACTGGGGTGGTCTCGACCGAGCTGATCACGTCGAAGACGACTACTTCGACGGGGCCTTCGCCGAACAGTTCGAGTTCGAGCGTCCCATTGGTCGGCGTGAGATGCTCCGGCGACGGTATCAGGATCTCGCCACCGAGGTGTACCGAGAGGCACTGAAAGAGTCGACGGACGCCGTCTACGACATTCTGAAGGTGGTCGCGAGAGCGGACGGTGCGACCTACGATCACTTGGAGCAAGAAACCGGGCTGGCCCGCTCGACGATCCGCTACCACGTTGCCCGGCTGGCCGAGAACGGCGTAGTCGCCCGGCGCGGGAATCCGGTGCTGGTCACCTTCGTGAGCAAGGATCTCTGGAAGCGCGCCACGGAGATCCTGGCGAAAGCGAACCCCGACGACACGCAAGAAGACCTTGCAGAGCGCGCCCAAGAGCGTCGAGAACGCCGTGAGGAACGCGACGAGCCCGACGACACCGAGGAGGGTGGCGACGCTGACGACACTGACGGCGACGCCTCGACCCGCACCGAGTGGCTGTATCTCGATGAATGGGGAAGCGTCGACGAGCTAATCGGTGAGCTGACCTATGGCGATCGGACGCCCCGCGACGTGCGTGTCCGTGATCTGAGCGAGCCTGCACCGGGCTAAACTGGGCTCGCGCGCCGGTTGCTGGTCGTGCGGATAGCTACTTCTCTCGCGTTTCAGACCTTCTTACGCTGTCTTCCGTCACTCATTCTTACAGAACCGACGCCAGTGTGTCTTCGACCGGTTCGTTCGGGCCGTCGAGACGGGGTGACCGCCTCGATCGAGGCGAGTTCCACCCAGTTTTTCGCCGAGCGCCTCGCTCGTTCAGATACCGAATCGCCCGTGAACGGGTGCTTCTCACCTCGAAAACGGCGGTCTCGCGGGCCGGGCCGTCCGCGCAAGTTGCCGGGTCCCCCTACGGCGGTGCCTGTAGGCAGGGCCACCAAGTGCGGGGCGCGCAGAACGCGCGCCCCTTCCCGCACCGCCACCGCAAATGGTGTTCGGGCGTCTGACCGGCGTGTACGTGCTGCCTACGGGGTATAGACTTCCCCCAGACCCTGACAACCAGCCTTGCCAGAACCGTCTACGAGGGGGTGAGAAGTCCTATGGAGATGACCACATCGGTAACTACACTGTATAGCATTGCTATCAGGGAGTAGAACAGTCGACAACCGAAATATAAAATTTGTTGATGCTTTCGGCTACTTTTATCACAATACGTCAGCTGTGACAGTACAACGTACTTATGGGGACATTCGGCGATCAATATGTCGTAGGAGAGGAATACCGCAACTCAACAGAGATTGAAACAAATCAGTACCACAAGTGGTTGAACGCTCCTTTAGATGGTGGTATCAATCCGCAAATGGGGATCGGAAGGCTTGAAAACCAAATCACTGGAGAGCGTGAATTTCTCATTTTCTACTCATCTGACGGCCAATCTATGCGGCACGATCCGTGGGACGATATCATAAATATGGAAGACGGGGTTGCACATTTTTGGGGCGACTCTAAGGCCGGAGACGGACCAGATCCGTTAGAACGTCCTGGGAACGCTCTGGTGAAAGAGGAGTACTGTACGAACTATGCTCAGAATAGGCGATCCAATGCTGCTCCCGTACTACTGTTTCAAAAAGAGCGACCGGGATATGTGACATTCAAAGGACTTTGTCTCATATCTGGTCTAAATCTTAAGCGGCACAAAGATGGAGACGAGACTGTTGTCAATTATCGAATCGACCTCGACATTCTTGATGCTGATGCTGTCGACTTAGAGTGGATACATCGGGCCGTGTTTAGACGCTCCTCAACCGGCGAGTCACGGGCCGTTGCGGTTGATCTAAAACCTGTCCTGAGTGCCTCATCGTGTCGATCTGTTCGCGGAGCATACGCTGCAAGAGCCGATTTGTACTGCGTCTAAACAAGGCCGATACATCGTAAAGCTCGAACGGGTGTCGATAACGGTGGGCCTGAAGCGTGGAACCACTGGGTAGATACTGGCACCGTCCGTCGATACTCGGTATATAAAGACCGTATCCGGTCAGCGGATGCTCAGAAGCCCGAAGGGAAGGTATCGGATCTTCATTCAGATATTCGATCTCGGCTCGATGGGTCAAATACTGAAAGAGGAGAAAAGCTGGAAAGGCTGTTAAAAAAGATGCTCAGCAGCATGGACAATATATCGCAGGTCGAGCTCACCCCCAGTAGTGGAGACAAAGGTGTTGATTTGACAGGCAAAATCGATCTGGTAACGGAAGCTCAATTGACGGAACCAAATACAAAAATCGCGTTCAAAGCACAGGTTAAGAATAAATCTGGCAGCGTTGGAGGGCGTGAAATTAGCCGTCTGGCGTCGCGAGTCGACGATGGAGAAATTGGACTGTTTTTCACGATGTCATACTATACTCAAAAAGCCCAACAAGAAAATATCTCGACATATCCAGTACGACTCTTTTCGGGGAAAGATATTGTTGAGCTACTGGCTCAGACGGACTTAGCAAGTAGAGAACGACTAAATGATGCTGTTGTTGATGAAATCAACAGTTCTGTATAGATCTGTTTATTTATAAGCACTAACTCTCGGCCTGTCAAGTTGGTGCAGCTCGGAGATGCCGATTTTCGATTGGCGAGCCTCACGATGCTCTCCCCCACCGTGCCAGTGTAACTTCGGCAGTCTTGAGGAGTGACGCATCTCCCACTGTAGGACTTCGATACCACGCCCACGAATCCGATACACCGCAAACACGTACCACCCGTTCGCAGCACGGAGCTGCTCGTGGTACTGATCGTAGAGCTTGAACGTGCCGGGCTGCCCGTCGCTGTGGCGATGCATCGCAGCCTTGATCTCGACCGGCGTGCCGTCCGGTCGCTTCGCGTCGTGCCAGCTACACCGATCGAGTTCTAGTCCGTACCGCTCGGCGGCTTGGCGCTCGACGAGGGTGCCGTAGTGATTCGCGCGATGGCTGGGCATTACGCTGTGCTCCGGTTTGCTCGCCATTTCAGCAGGATCGAGTGACCGAGCGCGACCAGCAGTACGGAACTGCACAGGAACCCGAGTCCGGCTGATCCCGACTGGTCGAAGACGATCGCGCCGAGGAGTATTCCGGACAGCCACGTGAGCCACATCTGGATTGGATCGACCGCTTGGCTCATTTTGTTGCCTCGCGTGCGTCATATATAGATACTCCTCCGGGTTGTTGTCGGCCGTTGCCCATGGCTGGCGTGCGCTTGCAGGCAGCGAGCACGCCATGGGCCAAGCGTAGGAGTACGCCAGGGGGTTGGTTGTTGTTGGTTTGCCCGAATACCGCCGCTGTCATGCGGTTAGTCCCTCCACGTCGCCAACCACGTTGCGATGGTCGCCGTCGTGCTGGTACTCGTTCCAGCGTTGTCGGACCCATTCGGCGCTGTAGGGAACGAAATCGGCAATTTCGTGGTTTGGTTTCTCCGGATTTGCCTCCTTGGCGGTGATGACGGTGTAGACGGCGAGCTTCCGTGAGAGGTCGGCGGGATCGACTTCGTCGCCGTCTTCCTCGCCGCCTGACCACGACCACGTGGTTGGCTCCTTGTCGTCGTATCGCCAGTCCGTTTCGGGGATTCCCGACACGGAGAAGATCTCGTTCACGCCCGAGCGGCCCTTCACGTCCTCGTAGAAGGTCGCCTCCTTCAGCCCCTCCTTGTGGACGCACACCGCCAGTTCACGAACCAGCGGATGCACGTCGCGGCCGTCGTGGCCGATGACGATCAACGAGCCGCCGTACTTCCGGATCTTGTAGGTGAGCGGTCCGAGCTTCGTCTTCGTGTCGTAGCCGTCCTTGCCGCTGCCGCCAGCGTTGCTCGATGCCTCGTCGAAGATGAACAGCTTCGGAGTCTGGGTGTTGTGCATCGGATCGCCGTCTTGTTTCAGCCACTCGTTCAGCTCGCCGTAGTTCGCCAGCCAGCCGTCCCGCCGATCTCCGTCGTCGTCGAGCCACGTGTCGGTTTCTTGGAGGGTGCGGATGTTCGAGGCGACGAGGCCGTCGGGGTGCTGCTCCTTCCAGAGTTGGCCGAGTAGACAGGCGAAGTTCGACTTCCCGGTACCGGGTTCGGCCCACTCGTAGAACATCGGCGCTGGCCCTGTCATCTGTGCGCGGAGCTGGTCGATCGCCTTGATTCCGGAGATGTCCGCACGCTGTCCGGCGTCGCCGGTGAAGTGCTTGAGCGACTGCATGTCGCCGTTTTCCAGGGCACGACGAGCCGTCTCGGTGCCTTCGATCCGGACGATATCCCGGACGTGCTGGAGATCCTTTGCCTGACCGGGCATCTTCGCCGGCCGGTCGCAGCGCTGTGGATCGTAGTGCGTTTCGAGGATCGAGAGATAGCGCGATAGTTTCTCGTCGCGAACGATCCCGGCGTGTGCGTGGGTCTCGTCTGGCTCGCGCTGGCCGTAGCCGTCCTGGTACTCGCGGAACTGTGCCGGGGTGTAGAGGTCGCTGTTGTCCTCAGTCATCGTTCATCTGGGGGTTCTGGTTCGGTTGGTCGGGAACCGATACGTCGGCGGGCCCATCGCCCACGGCGGCGTCGGCGGTGGGGTCGTGGTCGTCGAGATCGTGGATGGTGGGGGCGTCGTCGAAGTCTTCGCCGTCGTCGACGAGGTCGCCGAAGGTGTCCTTGGCAGCGGTCTTCTGGATCATCTGGCCGCGTTCGTTCGCTTCGCTCTCGGCGGTGACGAGCTTCTTCTGGAGTTCCACGGCACCACGGGACCACCGCCCGCGGATGGCAGCGAGTTCCTCGGCGCGATCGATGAGCCAGCCGTGGATGTCTTCCATCTGCTTCTTGCTGGTCATGAGCTGGGTGTCCTGGCAGCCTTCGAGCCAGACACCCTGAACCCGAACCTGTTCGATGTCGTCGAGGTACTCGTACTCCCGAACGGCCCAGGCGCTGCCGCCGTTGATCGGGTACGGATCTGGCCCTTCGATCTCCTTCTCGCGCCAGAGTTGTGGCGGGACGTAGTGCTTCTGGACGGTGTCTTCGGCCGCGTTGACGTGGTGAACCTCGATCCAGTTGCGGTTCCGGAGCCACCGGGCGATCTTCGCGCCCACGAGGTAGCACGGAACGCCGAGCAGGAGCCAGCCGACGAGGACGCCAGCGATCCAGACCGGCGGCGTCGGGAGCTGTGGCTGGTAGTAGATCACCAGCCCGACCGCGCCGAGGATCATGCCCGTGACGAGCAGCTTGTACTCGCCGAGGAGCCACGTCAGTCGGTCCCGGTTCGTCTGGAAGGTCGGGGCGGGCATTCAGGCCACCTCCGGCCGGCCGTTCTCGCGGCGGATCACGTTGTAGCCGGCGATGGCCATCCAGACGAAGGCGATCGCCGCGCCAGCGAGCCACGCCTGGAGTGACGACAGTGCGCGGAGGATATCGAGCCCGCCGCCGGAGGGTTGCTCGACGATTTCGGAGTACAGCCGGGTGTTCTCGGTGGAGATAGCGACGCCAACCCAGCCGTCGACTTCGGTGACGGGAATCTCGATCGTTGCTGTCTCACCAGCGCGGAAGGGCTCAGTGGTGACGGGCACCTTCCCGCCCTGTCGGAACCGGCCGCCGTCGGAGAAGGTGAGTGTCTGGACGGTCTTCGAGCGGATGGTCAGCAGCGCGACGCTCTCGTTCGCGCGGTATTCGGAATCGACCAGTACCGTGTTCTCGTCAATCCGCGTGGTGTCGGTCGGCGTGGTATCCGAGTCCTGGGCGGTAGGCTGGGGACTCGGGGTGTCGGCTGTCGGAGTGTTTCCAGCGGCCGCCGCCGGCCCCATCGGTGTGGCGCTGATCGGGCCGGCGACGATCGCGAGCGAGACGACTGCCAGCGTCACGAGTGTCAGAAAGCGCATGGTGAGTGGTTAGGAGTTGCCCAGCAGTGCAGCGCCGGCCAGCGCGGCCAGCGCGAGCAGTGCGACCGTCTGGTTGATCGAGCCGCCGCCGAGGAAGCCACCACCGCCACCGCCGCCCAACTCCTGTTCACGAGCCTCCCACTGTGCGCGCTCGTAAGCGAGGTTCTCGTACAACTGGGCGAGTTGGGTCGTGTTCACGTCGGCGGTCTTGTACACTGTTTTCTCGATGGTGACGTTTTGGCGACGCTCACCGTCGGTCGTGCGGATCTCGCTGATGCTAAAGTTGGTCGTTAGCTCTACGGTCCGCTCGTCGGTGACGACCCACTGAGTGCCGCCGATCGCGCTGGGATCGTAGGTCATGTTCGTCTCAAACTGGCCGCTGGCGGGGTTGGTTTGGGACATGAGCACGCCGCGATATTCAGATCCGTCCTCGGTTGTAACGACCATGTACCCCGTGGAATCCAGCGTTTCAGGGCTGTTTGCCCCCATCATGGTCAGTTTGCTGGCGGCCCAGCCCTGGTAATTGTCGCCAGCACTGAACTCTTGTCCGTAGAGGTAGGGATCGATCAAGTCTGAGTTGTTGATTTCGCCGGCCTGATAGGAGTCGTAGGTGTTGTTGACGAGCACGTCCATATCGGACTGGACAGCGTCGTTTTGGGTCTTGATCTGTTGCCAACTCTCGACGTATTGAGAGTTGTCATGCACAAGGTGTGGATCGTGGCTGTCAGTCGGTGCCCCGACTTCGAATCCGTGGAAGCGATAATATTTCTCGAAGGCGATTTCGTATCGGTTGAGTCCGAGCGTGGTATCAAAGGCATCGCCACCACCAAAACTGCCAGACACATCGATACCAGTGACAGTTACGCTGGATCCGTTCACCAACTGCATGGATATCTGTGAGTATCCATCATGAGTGGCTGGAGTTTCCCAGGCCCCATAGTTCGTCTCGTCAACGTGATGGATGTAGGACGCACTAATCCCGCTCTCGTTATCGACGACACGCCTATGATGGCGGACATTAGCAATGGAGATATCCCACTGCTTAGCGAGGTTGATCTGGATCTTAGCGTAGTGGTCTGCGATGGCCTGCTTCCCAGCGGCACGGGTGGCGGCTTTGCTGGAGCCGTTGTTGAGCGCCCTAATCTGGGCGTTTTGGCCGGCGATACGGGCCTGCGTTTTGGCTCCTTCTAATCTGTTAGCGGCAAAGGTGTGGGTTACCTCAGCGGACGCCTGTTGATCGAGCGCACGCTGGTAGATGTCCTGTTTGATCTGCTTGGCGTCGGTGTTGGTCGTGTTGATCGAATTTGACGAGACCGGTGCCGTGCAGTCGTATTGTGTATAGTCTGTCGACAGCAGCCGTCCGAGCTTCTGGACGTAATCACAGGTCAGATCCTTGTCGTTGCCGGTGCCGCCGGTCACATCGTACCGGTCCGGCACGAGTGTGCGACCGCCGTAGACAGCAGTCTCGACATCGCCAGCCCCCTCACCCTCGACAGTCGCGTTAAGCTCCTCATAAACACTATTGTGGAAGCCCAGGCCGTCTGATTGGGTGGTGTCGACGGTCTCCCGAGCGAGAATAGTCCTGCCCGATCCGGGGGTACCGCGGGTAGACCAGGTGACTGTCACGGACCCACTCATGTTGGTGGTGTCGACGACGGCGATTGGATCAGCGCCCTGGAAGGTGTACGTCTGCTTGTCAGTCGTGTCGGTCGGGGTGTCGGTCTGGGTGCTGGTGGCCGTCTGGGCGAGGCCGGCCGGGGCGATGGCCGACGAGACGAGGAGGACGGCGATCAGGACCGCGCCGCGGTTCATGGGTCGCCCCCGTCAGTAGCGACGGCTGGAGCGTCGCCGGTCGCGTCGTCGAGCTGGTCGTCGTCGGTGTCCTTCGTGCGGACGTGGTGGGCGGCGACGACGGCGGCGGCGAAGATCGTCGGGACGACGACGGGGAAGGGCTGACCGACGACAGCGGCGGCGATCGTCGAGGCGGAGACGCCGATAGTGCCGAGCAGGCCGTAGCCGAGGAGTGTATCGAGCCTCACGAGGATCACCCCATGTAGCTGATGACGTAGTAGCCCGAGGCCTCGACGGCGACGACGACGAGCCCGAACGCGGCGGTGCCGGCGATGACTTCCTGCGCGCCGAGGATGTTCAGCCCGGTCACGAGGACGAGCAGGGCCGTTCCGACGGCGAGGTACGTCTCGACCGGTGCCTCGCCGCGGGCGATGTTCGCCAGATCGGTGTCGATCTCGTAGGACTTCCCGCTGGAGCGGTTCACGCGATTCGTCGCGTAGGCTCCGAACAGTGACACCAGCGTCAGCAGGAACGCGAAGGTGATCTCCGTTCCCTGCCCGGTCCACACCGCCGCGCCTAGGTCGTTCCCGAGGATGTTGATCGTCGCGATTCCGTTCGTCACGAACGCACTGGCGGCGAAGATCGTGCCGAACAGCGCGTCTTCGATGTCGATCTTTCCGTACATAGTCGAGTTCGGCCGCGCTCGCGACCGATGCTCGACCCCGTTCGTCTGACCGCAATAGTTCTCAGGAAAATGGGGGACGTGGGGCGACGGCGTATATACGCGGTGTCGGTGACCCCAACCTATTTGATGGGTAGACGAAACCCAGCCGATAGTGATGCAGAAACTCCGGAACATGGACGGTACTGGTAGCGTGACGATCCCGAAGGACGATCTCGCCAGAGATGGGCTGGTCGACGACGACGGCGGACTGCCCGACAATCAGCAAGTCGTGGTCGATCGCCTCGACGAAGGCTGCTATGCGGTTCGGTTCGTCGACAGTGGCGACGTGCCCGAGCTGTCCGAGTGCGAGGCTATCGAGCGAATTGCCGCGCAACGGATGTTACAGCAGGATGCGCTTGGGAGCGTCCGAGCCGACTGAGCTACTTTTCGCCGACTTGGACCGTCGATTCTGTTTCTATCGGCATCGATCTGGTTGACAGTCGTTCGGCCACCTCTTCGAGGACGTCGTCACCAACATGGCGGGCGAGGTAGTCCATCGCCTCGCGTTTGCCCTGTTCGTCGCGACGGGCGTGTTCGCACGCGGCGATGATCGCGCCGGTGTTGTTCCCCACATCGAAGACATTCTTCGCGCGCTGGATCGCCTCGTACCTGTGGCCGTAATCGTCATCTGGATTGGTTCGGATTCGGACCTGGTTGGGGATCTGGTCACCCATACCTGTGGCCACGACCCCCAGAATCCTAGTTTTATCGCCTCACTCGAACTGAGACCGTATATAAAGAGCGACGGAACCGGTCGGGTTGAGCTGGTGAACCCGCGTGATCGGGGGGACTCGATGGGTCGTCGGTCAGGATAGTGGCCACAGTTCGATACCCGCTCGTGGCCACTGGCGAGAATCGTATCTTCTCGACGTGCGACCCCGTACGGTTGCTGAACGATGCTCTTCCAACAGGGATAAGACGCTGTGTGTTGTACTATATACCACAGCACCCTACCATGAGCCTCGAACACGACGGCGATTCCAACGAGAAATCCGCCGCAGAGCGGCTCGCCGAACTCACTGGTGAGCCAGTCGAGAAGTTCGAGTATGACGGCCCGATTCCTGACGCCGAGAATCAGGAATGGGAAGCCGTCGACGAGTAGCGCCGTCTATCTCCACTCTTTTCCGAAGTCGTGCCATGACTCGAACTGATCGAGGAAGTAATCCGCGTTGGCGAGTAGATACTGTTGGCAGAACTCCGGCGCGTGCTGCAGCGGAACATCGGGGAAGTCCCACGTCTTTTTGAACTTTTCACCGTCACGGTACACGTCCAGATGAAGACCTTCGATCGACACGTTATGCTTACCGTCGACGTTGTGATCGAAGCGCACGACCTGTCGCCAGTCGTGGGGCGGGTGCCCGTCGCGGGTCGCGTCAGCGTCGTATTCGAGCTGGTAGACGAAACGAGTCACGTCACCGCCCACGGTATCGAGTTCGCGACGAATCCGGGCGTAGGGCCACTCAACCCACACGAAGCCGATATCAGGCATCTTTGAATCTTGATTGTGTGCTAGTGCGGATTGTTAAATACCCAGCGATAAGGTGGTCGCATACATTTGCTTTTACTGGGCCTGTGGTCTCCTTCGGAGTATTGCTATCGCTTTCTCCCGTCAGTCTCCCGCTTATGAATACGATCTGTGATGTTCCGCTGAAGTTCGACTCCATCCCACTTCTCTCGTTCATTATCAGGAATCTCGTCGTGTAGCCTTCCCTCTTCAGCAAGCTTTTCTCCCATCTGTTTCAGGTACTTCCCCCACACGAGACGTGGAACTGGTTCGTCTCGCTCTTTGCACCACTCGATCACGTCTCTGTTCGATTTCGAGGAGTTGCAGGACTGGCAGGCAGGAACCTGATTACTGATGGAGTCGTCACCACCTTCAGCGAGGGGAATTACATGGTCGAAGGTGGTCTCGGTCTCTTCCTTGCAGTAGATGCAGATCCCGAAATCCTCCTTCAGTTGGTACTTGTCTTCCTTCGTGATCGACGCCATCTCGTACTCGCCTTCTTTGAGCTGGTGGTATCGCTTCCAGAGAAAGCCGTCGTGAGCAACGTCAGCAGCTAATTGAATCAGACGGGCGTGCTGGTAGCAGATGAGTTCGTGGTACGTCTCGATATTGCCGGGGAGGTTCGCTGTACCGCGGAACAGCCGTGGTTCTGGGTATGTGTAGTGCTTGATCGATGCTTCCTGTACTTCCTTCCAGAGGGTCTCGTCATCTAAGTCCTCCCAATCTGGGAGTTCGTCGCTAAGATTCTGTTCGAAGACAGCCACACTCACGAGTGCGTCTGAATCGTACTCTTCGTTGAAATCAGCGACGGTCCGCCCAGTTCCAGGTATGTCCCACTCTCCGGCTGTTTCACCGGGTTGGTGGACGATGACCATACTCGTCTGTCCTTCTTTTTCACGGTCGTAAACCCGCTGACCGGTAGAAAATCGATAACTTTGCTCGTCTTCGATGCTTTGAGCTTCGTCGTTCTCAGACATTCAGTGCAGTCCCTCGTTTTCACTATCTCGCACCGTAACTTCATTATCTAGGTTACATTCCGGAAACAGATTTGCTGTCGCGATTTTAGCTATCAACAAGGAGATCGTCGGCTTCGAGTTCCCCAGCGAGGTAGGCACGGCCGCGGTCGGTGATCTGGTAAGCACCCCTGTCTTCATCGTAGTATTCTACGAGGCCAGCTTTGTGAAGTTCTCTCAGTCGTGTTCGTATATGTGTTATTTGATAGTCAAGATTCATCTCAACCACTGCTGGCGTTGAGACAATAGGCTCATTTCCTTCATTCAGCAGAAACTCAAGAATACGGTCATCTGCTGCTGTCATCCAAGGCACCCGTGGCCGTCGCATTGGCTAACTGCATGAATATCTTGTAGTTAGGTGCGCCGTTTGACCTTGTAACTGCAATTGTATAATCCACTAGAGTAGATTGTGCAATCCACTAGTATTAAGTTACCTGCCACATTGTCGGTATTCAACGGAAGCACGTCGCGGACCCGTCGCTCGTCGTCGGGTCCTGTTCGAGAATTGCGGACCCCGCTGTAAGGGCAGCGGGTCCGCGTGGGCTTCCGTGAAGTAGCACGAAAGCCATGATAGCAAATTCGTCCGGGGTACATCAAAGCCCCGTCCGACAGCGCACGCACCGATCGAGAACCAGTTTCACTTCCACCGGCAGAATCACGGATTTCCGGGGGACGGGTCGGCGAACTGTTCACTTTCACTTTCACCACGCGGATAAGACTCGCTCCTTTTACCATCCCCTCTGTCGGTTCCGAATGGGTATGTTGGAAAAGAAGACCGTCCGCATAGAGTGCCGTAGCGATCGGTGGCGATTCGTGTGTCCCCGCGGCCACCGCTCCTGGGAGCCGACCAACCACCACTTCTGGTGTGCCTCCTGCGCGCGTACTGACGGCGTCGACGGGTCGTTTAACGAACTGCGCGACCGGAAGACCGGCGAGCTGCACGAGCGCGAACGCGTCCGGCTGGTGACGCCGACCGGACCGTACGATCGCGATCTCGACGGAGGGACCGAGCGATGACGCGCGAGACCGACCGCCACGAGTCGCCCTGGTACTGTCCGGAATGCGCGATCTGGGTAGGCTGGAAACTCGATACCTGCAGCGAGGGCCACGATCGCCCGCGCCTGCCGCTCCGGTACGTCGACGTGGAGTACGACGACGCCTGGAGAGTGGAGCGACGGGACCGGCTCCGTGGGAAGGTTCACTCGCTTTGGGGGTTCCTGCGATGAACGGGACTGTGTGGACCTGTCGAAGCTGTACCGGTGGATTCCCTCAGCCCGTGTTAGTCAACGGTGCCTACCGGTGCCCGTGGTGTTCCGAAGTGATCGCAAAGTGGGCCGGCGACTATCAGAAACACGCTGTCGAGCAGGTGATCGACAAATGACTCGGCTCGCCGAAGTCGAGACCTGTCGGGAAGACGACTGCCAGCGCGACGTGTATCCCGGCTGGTCCCGCTGCTTGGGCTGTGGGCGAAAACACCGGAGGGCTGCGTAATGAGCGACGACAGCGACGACGTTCGCGACGTGCTCGAAGAGATCCGCGAGGCTGTCGACGACGAAGCCGACCTGGAGCCGACCCCGCCGCGCGAGGCCTTCGACCTCTGGATTCAGCAACTCGACCGTGCCGAGTCAACGATCGAGTCCTATCAGTATCGAGTACAGCCGTTTCTGGAGTTCTGCGATGCGAACGATATCGAAACACTCGATCAGTTGACCACGCGGACTGTCAAAGAGTTCGAGGCAGAACGTCGTGGAGACCTCCAGAAGCAGACGCTAAACAATCAGTTCGGGACGGTTCGCCAGTTCCTGAAGTACTGCCGTGATCTGGAAGCGGTCACCGAAGACGTGGTTCGGGCGATCAACGTGCCCGAGCTGACGAAGGAAGACCGCGTCAACACGGAGAAGCTCATCTCCGAGCGTGCGAAGCCGACCCTCCAGAATCTCGAAAAGTACCGCTATGCGTCCCGTGATCATGTTCTCTTCCTGCTACTGTGGCGGACAGCCGCCCGCATCGGAACGTTGCACTCGCTGGACCTGAAGGATGTCTACGTCGACGAGGAAGACCGCGAGCGGCTACGGGTCGAACTCGCTGAAAGCGGCCACTCACCGAACGCCGTCGAGCAGATCCTCGACGAAGCCGAACTGCCGTTCATCTTCCCACGGAACCGGTCGGATTCGGGAACGAACCTGAAAAACCGCGACGGCGGGGAGCGCGTGATCAACATCGCCGGCTGGGTCGCGGAGGTCGTCGAGGATTACATCGACGTGAACCGCTTCGAAGTGACCGACGACGAGGGTCGCAAACCCCTTTTCACGACGCGGAAGGGGTCGGGCAGGCTGGCCCGCTCGACGATGCGGAACTGGATCTACATCCTGACCCAGCCGTGTGAGTTCGGCGGTGAGTGTCCCCACAACCGTGATCCCGAGACCTGTGAAGCCCGCGAACACGGCCACGGCTCGAAGTGTCCCAGTTCACGAAGCCCGCACAAGATCAGAACCGGCTCGATCACTTGGCACCGGGATAACGGCTGGCCGGTCGCGGACCTGGCGGACAAGGCCGACACCGGTGAGGATCTGATCAAAGGCGTCTACGATCAGCCTGAAGCACTGGTTCGCGGTGCGGCTCGACGGCACCATCTCGACAAACTCGACGATTCTGACGAGTGAGACACATCACTATGTATTCAATTAGTCCATCAAACCGACAGACGACTTTCGGTAGAGTAATGTCAGCTAACCGGCTATCCACCTCGGCGGTCCCACTCTTTTCCGTGTTGTATCGAAATTAACGGCAGTTCTGGGCTTCTGCGCCCAAATTACTGCGCTACAGAAATGTTCTAAAGTCACCTCTTTAAGTCGGCGGTGGTCGGCGTGAGTTCCGACAGTTTCGACCCGCTTGAGGATCCGCTGGTGTGCGATTACTGCGGATTCATCATCGAGGAAGTCGGGCAAGAGTGCCCGGCCCTGCCGAACGGGAGGTGTCGGCCGTGAGCGACGACGAGCCCGCACGGAGTCCTTCGAGGCGGGCGACGACGACAGAGGGTCGGACGCCGACACAGCGGCGACGTGGAAGCTCGCGCTGTACGGGGCGACGAACCGGCGGTTCTGGTCCTGATCGGAAGCGATCACCGAGGGGATCGACCCGAACGACCACACGCAGGACCCCGACGTTCGCGAAGCCGTCCGGTGGTGTTCGCTCGACTCCGTACAGGCTGCGAGTGAGCGCGAGAGACGCGACGACCTCGCGCGTCGGCAGTGGGACGACCTCGACGATCTCGACGCCGCCGTTGAGCGGACGATCTCCGACGTGGAACAGCCGCAGGTGCGTTCAACGCTGCCCGAGGAAGCTGAGTTCCGCTGTGTCGTCGACTACATCGGTGCATATGCGTACCGGGACCTCCCCAGCGACGAACTGGGAGACGGTCAGCAAGACCTCGAAGTCGTCGAAGACTGCGCCGACGACGGTGACGACGTGCCGATAGTAGATCGGGAAAAATACCTGCCGATTGTCGACGTGTGGGGCTAATTCCTCATTTATAAGATGTGAATACAAATCACCTCAATTCAACTGAAGTTGGTGGTTTAGATAGACATGTTAGCTGTAGGTCCAGATTGAAAGTGCTATCCAATAGTGATCATAGATTGATCTAGCAGTCTGATGATGGGATATTTGATCTGGGATTTCATAGTGTATTGAACACATAACACCCCTTTGTGTCAGGTGTATATTCGACAGAGGGTGTTGGATTGAGGGGCTGGAAATTTCACTTTCACTCCGGTGCCACCGAGTATATAAGCTATACTCTCCAATTGCATTGTATGTCGCGCTTCAAACTAAAACCGTATGAGATCCGACTTCGAAAGAGTGGAAATACTACCGACTATCTGGACCTGACATCTCTCGTTGAAAGTGGGGCTGCCTTTGAGGAAGCTTTCTTTGTAGATAGCCATAGCTCACCACTCCACCTGACCGAACTGTTCGAGCAATACGCTACACACTGGTACAACAACCCCGTTAATGACCAAGGCCGGCAACGTACACTTTCGGTAGACGACGATCCCGAGAATGGTGGTGGATATTTCCGACCAACCCAAGGAAGCGCTGGCGGAACACTAGAAGGTGTATTGAAATATGGCGTCTATGGAACCTCTGCAGATCACCTTGATACGGACACAGGTAATCGCGAAGAAGATGCAAGAAGGGCAGAAGAGGCTGCAGAAACTCCGATTCCGTTCCTTCTGCATGTCCCAGACAATGACCCTCGAAGAGCTGTGATAGTGTTAGAGGCCGTCGGCACTGCAGGAATCAAATCCCTGCTGGCACAAGAATTCGAGACCCTACTACCGGATGGCTTGATGCTGGAATTTGAGCCCGTCAAAGATGAGGCGATCTATAGCCGAATAAGACACGCAGATGAGGTCACTCGGGCTCGTCTCCGGAAAAGCGGCAGACTCAACGAACGAAATGACCGCTTCACATCGATCTTCGGGGACTCACTCTGCAAGCAGTCTAGCATATATGAGCCCTTCGAAGGGGGTTCAATTGATGTGGATGTCGGTGAACTCGAAGACTGGATTGAAAATGCGGATGATGACGAAAATCCCTTCGATATAGGGGGTGAAGTGTTCGATCAGGTACGCTTGACAATCAAAGAGGCAGGTTCAGAAAGCACTCTGTTGCTTAAAGAGGGTGAGAGGGTGTCATAGAACGGTTCTCATGGTTTCGTTGACTTCCTCAAAACGCTGTACACTTGGTGCACGCCATTTTTAGTGGGTTATAGATATGGGCAAAGAGAAATTCGGCGTTGCTGTTGACGAAGAGATCGTACAAGAAGTGGACGAATTAGTTGCTGAGTGTGACGATCTCGGAGCCAGCCGCTCCGAGATCGTCGAGGCCATCCTCACAGCGTTCGTTCAATCCGAGTCAAATCACGCTGAACGAGTGAGAGAAATCATAATTCGGAAACGAAAAGGGATACTCTAAACATTTCAATGCACCGTGCACCAAGTGCACGGCTTTCTAAGCTAGTAACGCTCTATAATAATCACAATCTCGACCATAGTGTGTGAAGACTTCTATGACACCCTCTAAAGAGGGTGAGGCAAAAATCATAGAGACGTTAGATGATATCGATACAGAAGGAGGCTACCCAGTGAACTCAGACGTATCTCGACGGGCTCGTACGTTTGTGAATCAGGAGATCCCATTCGCTAGTGGACTTGACAGTACCCCCGCATTATAATTAGAGTTACTCCTCGGTATCCTCTGAAACCCACCAACGACATTCGCCACCCCGTGTGGCGAAATCGGTCACAGATGGACGGCCGACAGTACAGGAGATCCGGTAGATGGACACCGCGAGAGATCGGCTGAACGATTCGCCGGAGCAACGCCGGTAGATGCTCGTCCTCGACAGGGTTCACTCCGATCGTTCGACGCATCGAAGCTGTGCCCTACAGCAGTCCGAGCGGTAGCGGTCGTACTCGCGGACGGACGGGCAGTCACGGTAGCGGCGGGCGACGACGGTGCCACAGGTTCGACACTCGAAGGTCCAGCGCGCGTCGGCGAACGTTCGGCAGTGGACCTCGGTGTCGAGTGTCTCGGCGCGCCGCCGGAACGCCGCGCCGTGGCCGGTCGTGGCGCAGTGTTGGTACTGTTCGACGTGGATCAGCTCGTGGCGCAGCGTCGACGCCCACTCCGCCTGCGAGAACTCGCGGAACGCGTCCCAGGTCAGCGACAGCGTACACGGGAGCGGCCTGCCGTCGGCATCGGGGACGGCGTCCCAGTCCAGGGGGTCGCCGACGGTGGCGTTGTCGATCTGGGGGTGTCTGACCGCGGCGGCGCGGCGGCGGGCCCGCGTCGAGACCGTCCACTCGACGAGGTCGAGGCGCACGTCCACCAGCCACTCGCGACGGGCGTGCTTGCAGTAGGCACGGGACCACGCGATCAGGTCGTCGTGATCGTCGATCGCGTCGAACTCGACCGGCGCGTCCATCGGCGGACAGTGGCCGCCGAGGGCGCTTGAGGGATGCGGTCCGTCGTGGTCGTTACAGTCCGGTCGGGTGGTCGACGTAGGTCGTGGTCAGGCCCCACTCTTCGAGCAGCGCGGCGAGGGACCGGACGCCGACGGTCTCCGTGGCGTAGTGGCCGGCCAGTACGACCGTCAGCCCCGCTTCGCGGGCCTCGTGGTAGGCTTTCTGTTTGCCTTCGCCGGTCACGAGCGCGTCCACGCCAGCCGCGGCGGCTTCGCCGATCCAGTCGCTGCCGCTGCCGGTGACGATCGCGATGTCCTCGATCTCGTCGGGGCCGAAGTCGAGCACCTGCACGGGTCGGCCGGCGGTGTCGAGTTCGTCGGCCAGCGACGACCGGAGGTCCTCGACGGTGTAGCTGCTGGCTGCCCGTCCGCGCTGGCCGATGTACTCCGGGCCGACCTCGCCGAAGGGAGCCCGGTCGTCCAGTTCGAGCAGGTCTGCGAGTCCGGCGGCGTTGCCCAGCTCCGGATGGCCGTCGAGGGGGAGGTGGGAGACGTACAGCCCAATGTCGTGCTCGATCAGGGGGGCCATCCGACGGTAGTGGGTCCCGGTCAGTCGCTCCATTCCGCCCCAGACGATGCCGTGGTGTGTGACCAGGAGATCGGCCCCGACGTCGGCGGCCGCCTCGACGGTCGCCTCGGCGGCGTCGACGGCGACGGCGACGTGCTCGATCTCGGTCGAGCGGGTCTCGACCTGAAGTCCGTTCGGGCTCGCGTCCAGGTCGGCGTAGGTCGCCGTGTCGAGTCGCTCGTCCAGTCGGTCCGTGAGTGTCTGCAGTTCCATGGCCGGCCCTTCGACGGCCCCGTCCGTATGCCTTCGGGGAGTCGGCTGGGCGGTGTTCAGATAAGAGAGAGTAGCGTCATTCAGGCACCGAAAGCCCTCGCGTCGCTCAGTAGCCATTGAAAGTCAATGCACACTCGATCGCACGACAGCAGTGCGATCAGTGTGTAAATCATTTCAATTGTCACTATAGCGGGCCGAGGGCTCTCGGTGTCTACAACTCAGAAAATGTAGCGGCTTCTCTGAACACTACCAACGACTGGGGTTGGGGCTACTCCAGTTCCCGCTCGCGCTCCTGGCTGGCCCGCTCGCGGTACTCTTCGACGTCTTCGAGCGTCTCGGTCTCCAGCAGTCGGTCGAGCTTGCGCTCGAACTGCTCGTCGGTGAGTTCGCCTTCGGCGTAGCGACGGCGCAGCGCCTCCAGTGGGGTCTCGTTCGGACTGTCGGCTTCCCGCTCCGATTCGTCTCTCGTCGTCTCGCCAGATTCAGTGCCGGTCACGTCGTCGGCCCACTCCTCTCGGTCTTCCTCGTCGCCGAACAGGGTCGCGGTCAGTGGAACGAACACGGCGTATCCGACGATCAGCGCCGGGAGCCACCACTCCTGTCCGGTGAACAGACCGACCATCCAGATGCCGGTCACCAGCATGGAGACGATCCCCGTGACGTTCTCGCGGGCGCGGTCGATCGGCGTCTCCTCGCTCATTGATCGTGGTTCTCGGGAGACGGTTATAATGGTGGCGAGAGCGTCACTCGTCGTTGGACAGGGGTTCGATCGGGACCCCGCCGACGCGCTCGCCCGGTGCCACGTCGCGGTTGACGAACGAGTGGGCGGCGACCGTCGCACCGTCGCCGATCGTCACGCCCGGCCGCGTCGAGGAGCCGTGTCCCAGGGTCACGTCGTCGCCGATCTCGACGGGGCCGACGTGCCACTCGTCGGTGTACCCCTCGTGGGTGAGCAGCTTCGTCCCCCAGCCGATCAGCGACCTCTCGCCGATCGTGATCTTCTCCGGGAAGAACGGGTCGACGACGACGGCCGGCGCGAGCACGGAGCCCGACCCGATCTCGACGCCGAAGGCCCGATAGACCGGGTTCTTGGCGATCGGTGGCAGGTGTTTACACAGTTCGAAGACGTAGTAGGTCAGGCCGAATCGGATCGGATTCCGTATCTGGTACCAGCCGGCGGCCGGTACGTCGCGGCGTTCGACGCTGTCGTCGACGGTCGACCGCTTCGCTTCGCGTCCGTCCATGCCTGCCGTAGGCGCGCCGCCGACAAGTCGGTTCCTCCGACGACGCCGGCAGCGTCACTCGACCGACGCGAGGGTCTCGGCGTCGCCCAGTGCCGGATAGTCCTCGAAGATCGCGGTGGCGGTGTGTTCGCCGCTGATGAGACACATCGGCATCCCGATCCCCGGCGTCGTGTAGGCCCCGGTGTAGTAGAAGCCGTCGAGTGGACCGCGGTGACTCGGTCGGAAGGGACCGGTCTGGAACAGGGTGTGTGCGAGACCCAGCGCCGTCCCGTCGGGGTCGCCGTAGCGGTCGGCGAACTCGCTGACGCAGGCCGTCGTCTCCGAGACGATCCGATCGCGGAGGTCCACGCCGGTGTGTTCGGCCAGATCCGTGAGGACCTGCTCGCGGAACCGCTCGCGCACGTCCGGAGCGTCGTCGAGACCCGGAGCGATCGGGACGAGCGCGACGACCGCGTGGTGTCCGTCGGGAGCGACGGTGTCGTCGGTCTTCGAGGTCACCGAGAGGTAGTAGGCCGGATCGTCGGGCCAGCGCGGCTCGTCGAAGATCGCCTCGAAGTGGTCCGACCAGTCCGTCGGCAAGACGAGCGTGTGGTGTTCGAGCGGGTCCACATCGCCCTCGACGCCGAGATACAGCAAGAACGCCGACGGCGCGTAGGTCTGGTCGTCCCAGTATCCGGGGTCGTGTGCGCGGTCCCGGTCGTCGAGCAGCGCTCGCTCGGTGTCGGCCGGGTTGGCGTTGCTGACGACGAGATCGCTCTCCACGAGGCCGTCGTCGGTCGACAGTTCGAACTGACCGGCCTCGCCGCCGACGTGCTGGACCTCGACGCCGGTCCGGACGGTGACGCCTTGCTCGCGGGCCAGCTCCGCCAGCGCGTCGACGACGCCAGCGATACCGCCCTCCGGGTAAAAGACGTTCAGGTTCAGGTCGACGTGGCTCATGATCGAGTACAGCGCAGGCGTGTTGTACGGCGAGCCACCGAGGAAGACGAGGGTGTACTCCAGGAGCTGACGGAGCTTCGGGTGCTCGACGTAGCGGCTCACGTAGTCGTCGATGTTCCCGAACAGGCGATAGCGCGGTGCCATCGGGAGCAGGTCGGTGTCGACGAACTCTCGGAGTCGCTCGCGGCCCTCGTAGACGACGCGATCCATCGCCAGCTCGTAGTTGCGCTCGGCGTCGCCGAGGTACGCGGCGAGTGCCTCGCCGGCCCCCGCCTCGTAGGACTCGAAGATCGCCTCGACGCGGTCGCGATCGGGCGGGACCGTCACGCTGTCGCCGTCCTTCCAGCACACCCGGTACTGTGGATCGAGTCGCTCCAGTTCGTAGTAGTCACCCGGTTCGCGGTCGAAGTGAGCGAAGAACCGCTCGAACACGTCGGGCATCAGGTACCAGGACGGTCCCGTGTCGAACCGGAACCCGTCGCGTTCGAGTACACCGGCGTGGCCCCCGACCCGGTCGTGGCGTTCGAGCAGGCGCACGTCCAGGCCCGCCCGTCCGAGGTACGCGGCCGCCGAGAGGCCGCCGAACCCGCCGCCGATCACCGTCACCGTCGGATCGCCCGAGCGCCGACTTTGCATGCCCGCCGCTAGCGGTCCCGTCGTTTTGAGGGCACCTGCCGTTCCCACACACTGGGAGTTAGGTATCCCACTTTTTTCACGAACGACGCTAGCGTCCGACGATGCGCCCGACGGAGACCCTCTCGGCGTGGCGGCTGTACCGAGACGTGGACACACACCCGTCGCTCGGACTCTCTCGGGCCGCACTGCTGGTCTTGCTGGTCGGGTTCGGCGGGCTCGCACTCGCCGGGATCGAGGTTCCGCTCCGGGCCCAGATGGTCGTCTACCTCGTCGGGATGGTCGCGCTGAACCTCCCACACGGCGGGTACGAGCACTTCGAGAACCTCCGGCGGCGACGGCCGACGGTCCGGTGGCGGTACGTCGGAGCGTACCTGCTGGCCATCGGTGCCTTCGTGGGACTCTTTTTGCTCGCGCCGGTCGCGGGGCTCGCGCTCGCCCTGGTGGTCGCGATGGCGAAAGGCGGGCTCGGTGGGCTCCACGTGCTCGCGGCGACGAGTGGGACCGGACACCTGCAGACCCGTCCACAGCGTGCGCTCGCGATCGCCGTCCGGGGCGGTGCGGTCATGCTCGTCCCCATCGTCTTCCACCCGACGACGTTCCACAGCTTCAGCTCGCTCATGGTCGGACTCGTCGAACCCGGCGCGCTCGCGGCCTACAGCGGCCAGTTCGACCTGACCCGGCGCGTGATCGCCGTCGGTTACGCGCTCGCGCTGGGCGCGCACGTCGGACTGGGCTACGTCCGGGGCGGCGGCCGCTCCTGGCTCGTCGACGCGGGCGAGTCCGTCCTGCTGGCCGCGTACTTCGCCGCCGTGCCCGTGCTGGTCGCGGTCGGTCTGTACTTCCCGTTCTGGTACTCGGCCCGCCAGGTCGCTCGGACGGCGACCGTCGAGGCCGAACCGGTCGGCGACGACGAGTGGGATCTGGTCGGGGGTACCTCGGCGTCGACGGTGGTGCTGCGCGCGTGGGGCATTCTGATCGCCGGTGCGCTGGCGACGTTCGCCGTCCTCGCGGTCGTCTACTGGCTGTTCCCCAACCCCTTCGCCGGTACCGCCGCACTCCCCGGTGCAGTCGCGTTCTGGAGCGTCTTCATCAGTATCGTCGCGCTCCCGCACGTCCTCGTGGGCTCGCTGCTGGACCGCGACCGGGGCATCTGGTACGTTCCGTGACTACGGCAGCGTGAACGGCTGCCAGTCGTCCGGCTGACCGCGCAGGCCGCGCACGCGCAACTCGCCGTCGGCGTCGCCGTCTTCCGGTTCCCGGACTCCGATCCGCCCGTCGGCCACCTGACTGATCGTGTTGACCGTCTTCGTGTCGTGAGTCGTCGGATCGATCGAGAACAGCCCCAGTCCACCGGCGCTGTCGATCCGACCCGAGAGCGTCTGGACGAACCGGAACAGCGCCCGCATGTCGACGTACATCGACAGCGACGAGAGGCTGACCAGCCCGGTCCGAACGCGGCCGTCGGCGGCGTCGGCGTACAGCGACTCGTACAGCGCCGAGAAGCGCATCCCGATACCGGTGAGGTCGCTCTGGGTCGAGATCGACCTGACCCTGAGATCGAACTGCGACTCGGCGAGGTCCTGTCCGGTACAGTCGATGACGCCCGCCCGGTCGGTGTCGAACGACGGGTGGAGTCGACGGCAGCTGTCGAGCAGCGTCTCGCAGCTCTGGTTGGTCGAGACGAACAGCATGCCGTCGCCCGTCTCCGTCCCGTCGGCGACCATCGAGCGGACGAGGTCCTCGGCGCGGCTCAGCGCCGGCCCGGCGACCAGCACGGTCGACCCCGCCTCGATCGGTTCGATCGGGACGCCGTCGCCGAACTCGTAGACGCCGTCGGCTCCGCCGCTCATGGCTCTTCTCCGTCCGTCTCGACGCCGCCGTCCAGTCGGGCGTGGAGTTCGATCACATCCATGGCGACGGCCGCCAGATCGCGGAGATACGCTTCGTCGGCCGCCGAGAACGAACGCGGCTCGTCGTCGTAGACACACAGCGGCCCGATCACGAGCCCGCTCCTGGTCACGAGGTTCGCGCCCAGGTACGCCCGGATCCCCATGTCTAAGAGCGTGTCGCTGCGGGACTCGAAGCGCGGGTCCTCGGTCACGTCCTCGACGGCGAGCACATCGTCGTCTTCGACGATCGTGAACGTGCAGATGGAGTCCTGCCGGTCCATCGTGTCCCACTCGTTGGCCCCGCCGTAGCAGGCCAGAAAGTCCTGACTGTGCTCGCTGATGATGTTGATCGAGGCGCGCTCGACCGAGAAGTGCGTGGCCGCCAGGTCGGTGATGCGGTCCAGGGAGTCGAGCAGTGCTCGATCGTCGAGATCGTACGACTGGAGTGCCGCCAGCCGCTCGCGTTCGTTCTGTGGCAGCGGGTACGAGGCCTGTGACTTGCCCTCAACAGTCGTCTGGAGCAGTCTGGCCAGCCGCTCGGTCCCGAACACCGAGCCCTTGCCGACGTACTCGGTGATAGTCCCGCGCAGTTCGTCGGTGCTGATGGCGTCCGGAGCGGCGTCGGTATAGAGGATACAGCCCGCGTCCGGCGCGGTGTCACGGACCGCAGTGACCAGTTCCAGGCCCGTTCCGTCGGCCAGGTCGTACTCCGTGACGACGGCGGCCAGGTCGGTCGAGACGGCTGCTGTCGCGTCGTCGAGGGTCGCCGCGGTCTCGAAGACCGGGTCGAACTCCGTGAGCTCGGTCCGGAGCCGTTCGACCGTGTCCTGGCGGGCGTCCTCGTCGGGATCGACACAGAGGATGCGATGAGACGGCATGCTGTTGGCTACATCGTCTGCCACGAGCGGTATGTACGTACTGGCCGAAGTATCAACAGCGAAAACTGCGCACCCTACTCAGTGCCAAGCACCGCATCGAGCGTCGCGTCGTCGACGTGGCGGCCTTCCCGGCCCGCCGTGTAGGTCTTTGCGACGGCGATGGCCCGCCCGGTCCGGGAGTCGCCCAGATCCGGCGACAGCTCCGACTCCAGCAGGTCGGTCGTCCACGAGCACTCCTCGTAGTCGATCTCACCGGCGACGAGGCCCAGACACAGCGAGACGACGATGTCGTTCATCGCGTCGGTGACGAACGCCGGGGTCGCTCCGCTGATCGCTCCCAGCTGCTCTACGTCGACCTGCGTCCCGTTGACCGTCGCAGCGAACACGACCGAGCCGGCGGCCAGCTCGGGGGCCGTGTAGTCGCCGTCCGGTTCGTCGGCCGCGTACCGTTCGAGCGTCCGCCGACTCTCCTCGGCGACGGCGTCGGAGAGTTCCAGTTCGGCGACGAGGTCGGAGACGACCTCCGCCGGGCTGGGGCTGGGGATGTCCGCGTCGATTGCCTCGTCCAGCGCGCCCAGCGTCTGCACGACCGCGCGGGCCTCGACGGGCCGGCGGGCGGCCACGTCCCCGGCGTCGGTGTCGGCCTCGTTCAGTCGCAGCCCCGCGACGAGTGTCGCACCCGCCAGCTCGGTCGCGTTCGACACGTCGACCTCGCCGACGGCGTCGCCCACCATCCCGCGAGCGAGCAGGCGCGTCGGCGCGTCGACGTCGAGCTCCTCGACCAGCGCGTCGATCTCGTCTTCGACCGCTTGGACCGTCACGTCGGGCTCCTCCTCTGTCACCGCGGTCTCGGGCTCGCCGTCCGCGTCTTCCGGTGTCGGCTCAGAGGGAGTCTCGCCGTCCGCGTCTCCCGGTGTGGTCTCGTCGGACTCCGAAGCCGACTGCTCCTCGGCTTCGCCAGCGCCGTCGGTGGCAGTCGCCGCTTCGGGCGGCTTGGCCACCTGTCCCTCCGTCTCGGCGCTCATCTGGTAGCGCTCGTCTTGCAGTCGGTCACCGAGCAGGCGTTTGAGCGCCTCCGCGCGGTTCTCGATCGCTACGCGGCTGGTCTTCGAGGCCCCGCTGAGGACGTTCTGTACGTCCTCCGCGTCGTGGCCGTTGACCAGCGCCGCCAGCGACAGCGCACCCCCGGCGGTCGCCCCCGGCGAGCGCCCGTTCGCGATCACCTCCGGATTCAGCTCGAAGGCGTCAAGCAGGATCCGGTGTGCCACGTCGACCAGCGAGTCGGGCATCTCGACGGCCAGGCCCAGGCGGTCGGCCAGCGCCTGTGGCTTGGGTGGGACCTCGTCGACGTCGAGGTAGACGCTCGCGGTGTCGAGTTGCTGCTCGGTGATCGTGATCTCCCGGTCGTCGAGCAGCTCGGACCACGCGCTCGCGACCGTCTCCTCGTCGACCGGGAGCCCGTCCTCGCGGGCCGACAGGACCAGTGCCGCCGCAAGGAAGTCGTCGACGTTCCCCTCGTCGATCTCGGGCTTGTTGCGCAGCTGTCCCAGCCGGACCTGGGTGATCTGTAACGTCTCTTTCGGTATCTGGAGTTGCTCGCAGACGCGGAGCAACCGATCCTCGACGCCGTCTCCTGCATTACTTGCCATACTCCAGTCGTTCACGCTTCACTGTCTTAACTTTTGGATGCTCGAACCGCCGATCGGAGCTGTCGCGGGACCGTCGCCGTCCCGGAGCGTCGAGCGACGGGTCCCCTCACCGCTCGTCTGCTGGCCCGAGGCCGGGGACGGCGACGGCCGATTCGAGCCGATCCATCGCCAGCGCGGTCGTCAACACCAGCGCGAGATACAGCACTGCCACGACGACGTAGGTGTCGGTGACCCGGAAGCTATCGGAGGCGATGATCCGGGCCTGCCGGAACAGCTCGGGCACGGTGATGAACGCGGCCAGCGAGGAGTACTTGATGAGATAGACGAACTCGTTGGTCCAGCCGGGGATCGCGTAGCGCAACCCCTGTGGCAGGACGACGTGGCGGATCCCCGCCGCCTTCGAGAGGCCGATCGATCGGGCGGCCACGAGTTGTCCGCTGTCGACCGACTGGAGCGCGCCCCGGATGTACTCGGCCTGGTAGGCCGAGGAGTTGATCGTGAAGCCGACGATCGCCACGAAGACGGCCGCCCGTGGCACGGCTCCCTCGCCGACGAACCCGAGCCCCTCGATCTCCTCTGCCAGGGGGAGCCCGTAGTACAGCAAGAACAGCTGGGCGAGCAGCGGCGTCCCGCGAACGAGCTCCGTGTACGCGAGCGAGATGTGTCTGACGAGCCACCCGCCGTAGACCCGCGCGACGGAGAGCGGGACGGCGATCGCCAGCCCGAGCACCATCGAGGCGAGCGTCAGGTACACCGTGATGAAGGCACCGGCGGCCATCGCCGGCCCGCCCTCGATGGCGAAGGCCGTCAGTTCGAACGGCCAGGCGAGCCACTCCGCGACGAGTCCGAGCGGCCCCAGATCGGCACCGACAGCGGTCAGGGTCTCGGCGGCGTTCGCGAACGGTGCGGTCGGGAGCCACGGCTCGCGAGCGAGCACCGCCGTCTCCGAGCGGATCAGGTCCGGGACGCCAAGCGCCGTGGCGACGGCGTCGAGGACCGTGTTGTGGTAGGCCCAGCGCAGCGACAGCCACGTCCAGAAGACGACGCCGACGGTCACGACGGCGACGCGTCGCCGGCCCGGCAGATCGCCGACTGCGGCGGGTTGGGTCTGGTCCGCGCTCATCAGTGGATCTCTGTGAGGTCGCCCAGGAACTCGCGTGTGCGATCGTGTTCGGGGTCGTCGAACAGCTGTTCGGGCGGTCCCCGTTCGACGATCCGTCCGTCGTCGAGGAAGGTGAGCGTCGTGGCCGCAGAGCGGGCAAAGCCCATCTCGTGGGTGACACACAGCATCGTCATCCCCTCGTCGGCCAGGTCGTTCATCACGCCCAGCACCTCGCCGATCAGTTCCGGGTCCAGCGCGCTGGTGGGCTCGTCGAAGAGGATGAGCTCCGGGTCCATCGCCAGCGAGCGAGCGATCCCGACCCGCTGTTTCTGGCCGCCGGACAGCTCTGCCGGGTAGGAGTCTGCCTGCTCGGCCAGCCCGACGCGGTCGAGGTACTCCATCGCGCGGTCGTGGGCCTCGCCGCTCGGGAGATCGAGCACCTCGGTCAGCCCCAGCGTGACGTTGCCCACCGCGGTGCGGTGCGCGAAGAGGTTGAAGTCCTGAAACACCATCCCGACCCGTCGCCGGAGGTCGTTCTCGTCCATCGCGTGGACGTCCTCGTCGTCGAGGAAGATCGACCCGCCGTCGATCTCGGTGAGACGGTTGACACAGCGCAACAGGGTGGACTTGCCCGACCCGCTCGGGCCGACGATCACGTCCACGTCCCGTGTGTCCATCTCGAACCCGACGCCGTGCAGTACCTCCTCTGTCCCGTACGATTTCTCGACGTCTTCGAGTCGAAGTAGGCTCATTCGTTGCCTCCTGGGATCGCGTAGCGGTCGTGTAGTCGATCGAGCGTCCGGTTCGTCGCGACGGTCAACACGAAGTAGATCGCGGTGATCGTGAGGATGACCTCCATCACGGCGGTGCCCCGGCCGGGCTGGAGATAGAGGTTCTCGGCCCGAGTCAGGAGCTCCGCCAGCCCGATCGCGAAGGCGACGCTGGTGTCTTTCAGCACGATCGTGAACTCGTTTTGAAAGCCGGGGATCGAGCGCCGGATCGCCTGCGGAAAGATCACGTGGCGGATGGCCTGGAGCTTGCTCATGCCGATCGAGCGGGCTCCCTCCATCTGGCCCTCGCTGATCGACTGTATCGCACCCCGGAACACCTGGCTCTGATAGGCCCCGCTGCGGAGCCCGAGGGCCAGCGTCGCCGCGAGAAACGGCGTCACCTGGATGTCGAGCGCCGGCACGGTGCCAAGCTGTGGGATCGGGAGCCCGAAGTACAGCACCACGACGAGCACGACGATCGGCGTGCCACGGAAGACGACGCCGACGGTGCCGACCACCGACCGGAGCGAGTCCGGCCCGTACACCTCGATCGCCCCCATCGGGAACCCGGCCAGGAACCCCAGCGAGAGACTGGTGATCGTCAGCAACACCGTGACGATCGTCCCCAGCAGCAGGAAGTCCGCGTTGCTGGCGACGAAGAGCCAGTCGCTGCTTTGCAACACGATCCCCGCCATCTATCTCACTCGAACCACTCGCCGACGAGCTCGTCGTAGGTCCCGTCGTCGCGCAGTTCCGCGAGCGCGTCGTTCAGATCGCTCAGGCGCTCGTCGTCGGGACGCATCCCCATGCCGAACTGCTCGCCGGTGTCGATGACGAACGCGATCGCGACCGCACGGTCGCCCGCGAAGCTCCCGGCCACGGGCTCGTCGACGATCACGGCGTCGACGTTGCCGTTTTCGAGGTCCTGGGCTGCCAGCGTGTAGTTGTCGTAGCGCCGGAGGTCGTCTTCGGCGACGAGTCCGTCCTCGACGAGCGCCTCGGCCTCGCCCTCGCCCGTGGTGCCGCCCTGGGCACCGACGCGGACGCCTTCGAGATCCTCGACCGACTCCGGCTGGAACTCGCCGCCTTCCCGGACGAGGACGGCCTGGCTGGACTCCCAGTAGGGGTCGGTGAAGTCGATCTGCTCCTGGCGGTCCGGGCCGATCGTCATGCCGGCGGCGATCAGATCGATGTCGCCGTCCAGCACCGACGGGATTAGCGACTCGAAGGCGATATCCTGCCACTCGCCGACCTCGTAGCCGGCCCGGTCGATGACCGTCTCGGCCAGCTCGATGTCGAAGCCGACCAGTTCGCCGTCCTCGGTGTACTCGAACGGCGGGAACCCGGAGTTCGTCCCGGGAACGATCGTCTCCGTGTTCTCTTCGCTACTCGAACAGCCGGCGATCGCCGTCGTGGCTCCGAGAGCCCCGACGGTCTTCATGTACGCCCGCCGATCCATACTGTACGTACGAGCCATATCGAGTGATCGGTAGAGCCACTGTTGAACGTTTCGGGCCTGTTCTGGATGGTCTATCATGCCGACGGCGGTGATCGGCATTTTTCGAGGACGGGCGAGGGGGTAATCACTCGCAGCTCTGCTTCGTATCTGAACACCGCCGTCTCTGTGGCGGGACCATTTATGTTCGCGCGTACCACACGGGTGAGCATGGAACAGCTATCCTCGTGTTACTTCTGTGGAGCCGCCCTCGACGCCCAGATCGAGCCCTACCAGGTCGTGCCGGCGTCGCTGGAGCCGACCGACGACCAGCAGCGAGCCGTCTCGCTGTGTCCGAGCTGTCGCCAGAAGCTCGCACACGTCGTCGAGACCGTCGTCGAAGCCAGCGACGACGGGGACGCCACCGCGGCCATGGACGACGTGTCGGATCTCGACCCCGAGGGAACGCTCCTCGACGACGAGCCAGGCACCGCGACCAAGGGAGAGGACTCCGTGGCCGACAGCCAGTCGACGGACGCGAGCAACGACACGAAACCGGAACCGGAACCCGCACACGAGGGGCGATCCGACGACGGTAGTGAGCCGTCCCAGTCCGACGCCGACGGACAGGCCAAGCGCACGGGATCCCGTCACTCTCACAACGGGACGGCCGACGAGCAGGCTGTCGATCGCCGCCGCGACGGCGAGACGCGAACGGACCGTGCCCCGGACGAACGTCGGGCCGAGAGCAGCGAGCGACGCGACGGTGCCGGTCCGCAACGAGACGGCCGGGGCGCAAGCGACGACGCCGAGGCCGACCGGACACAGCAGACTCACAGTGCCGGCGACACGGGCGAGGACGACGACGGACCGTCGCTGACGGCACTGGAGTACAACAAGGTGATGCGACTCCTCCAGAACCGAGAGTTCCCGGTCGAACGCGCCGAGATCCACGACATCGCGACGAGCGCCTACGAGATCAGCGACCGGGAGTTCGACGCGATCATCGACGCCGCGATCAAGCGCGGGCTCATCGACGAGGAGGACGGCACGCTCGTGAGCGGCGACTGATCGCGATCACTCGACTCGCTGCGTGTAGGTCACCTGTTTCTCGGTGAAGCCGTTGTCCTCGTAGACGCTGCGCGCCCCCTCGTTGGCCCACTCATACGGAAAGTTGTAGGTCTTTACCAGATCGACCGCACGACGGCGTGCGGTCGACTGGGTAAACGCCTACAACCGTCCGTATCACAGGAGACTTCCAGGTAGTCGACGCCGCGTTCGCGCGCGCCGCTCGACGCACTCGATGGCCGCAGTGCCGTGGCCCCGATCTCTGTGGCCCTGCTCGACGAACAGATCGACGATCTGGAGATACCTGTCCAGTGCCCGCGAGGAGTGCTCGCCTTCGCGTACGAGCACCGAGCCGACCGTCCGGCCGTCGACTTCCAGCAGGAAGGCCGTGGTGTCGTCACCGTTGACGTGGTGCTGTGCGATGCCCTCGACGACGTCCGCCGGATCGTCGTGAGCCAGTTCGTTCAGCTCCGAGTACGGCTCCATCTCGCTGGCCAGCTGGAACCAGTACTCGGCGAGCAGTTCGGCGTCGTCTCGGGTCGCCTCGACGAGATCCATACACCGGTCACAGAGCCGCCGTGGATAGCTGTTCTGGTGGTCTGGGAACTGATCGCACGCCTACCGACGGTAGTGTTCAGAGAAGCGACCGCGCTGGCTGAGTTGCAGACACCGAAAGCCCTCGGCCCGCTGGCCCGATCTGTGGCGGCACTATTCGACCGGAGAGAGAGAGAATATCCGCCACAGATCGGGCTACCGAGCGACGCGAGGGCTTTCGTTGACTGAATGACCCTACTCACTCTTATCTGAACACCGCCGGTCCTGACGATCAGCTGTCCGCGTGTGCGAACACGAACGAGCGCAGCAGCTTCCCGGCGAGCACCGCAGCCTGCCCGTCGTCGCGGTCGTTGACCTCCACCATGTCGAAGCCGACGGCGTGGGGCGCGACCGCCCGAACCACGTCGCGTAGCACACGTGGGGTCAGCCCGAACGGCTCTCTGGTACCGGTGCCGGGTGCGAAGCCCGGATCGGCGGCGTCGATGTCGAGCGAGCAGTACACCCGCTCGTCCTCGAAGTCGGGCTCCCAGTCCGCGACCGCGTCGGGCTCGACGACGGTCACGTCGGCCTCGCTCGCACGCTCCCACTCGCTTCGACAGCCGCTGCGGGCACCCAGAACGATCGCCCGGTCGGCGACGGCCAGCGCGTGGCGCGTGACGGTCGCGTGGCTCAGGGGGTTGCCGGCGTACTCTTCGCGGAGGTCGAGGTGAGCGTCGAGACAGCAAAACACGTCCGGATCGAGGGCCCGAACCCCGGCGACGGAGACGGTGTGTTCCCCGCCGACCAGGAGGGGGATCGCTCCGTCGTCGGCGTAGTCCCGGACTGTGCCGCGGAGAAAGGCCAGATAGTCGGCCACGTCGTCGGTCGGACCGATGTCGCCGTGGTCGGCGACCGCGAGGTCGGTGAACCGCTGGTCGGTCCGCCGATCGTAGTCCTCGAACGACTCGGCGTAGTGGCGGACGCGGCGCGGCCCGAAGCGCGTCCCGGGCTCGAACGTCGTCGAGGCGTCGAGTGGCGCACCGACGACGACGTAGTCGGCCGCGTCGGGGTCTGTGGCCGCGCCAGGAAACATCTTAGACGATCTTGCGCTGTTCCTCGTACTCCAGGTACTCGATCTCGTCGTCGGGGTTGAGATCCTCGTCCTCGGGGATGCGCATCGTGAACGTGTCGTAGGTCTCTAAGTCCATCACCTGTGCGTCGTCGCCCGTGACGGAGACGACCTGGCCCTGCTTTCGCTGGATGATCGGCACCCAGATCTTCGCGTCGACGGGCTGGGAGAGCGAGCGCTTCTTGCCGTCGAAGACGCCTTTCCCGTCGACACGGGCCTTGGCACTGCCGTGCTTGCCCGGCTTGGCCGTGCTGTAGGCGGTGATCTTGCAGGGCGTCTCTTCCATCATCACGTAGCTGCCCTCGTCGAGTTCGCGAACTTCGGTCTGTTGTCGTGGCATACGCCCGGATTATCCATGTGCGAGTATAAACGGTTTGGAATGGCGGCGGAGAAATCGCTGTCGACGGGGATCAGAACGGACACACCGAGGACTCACGCCTCGGCTGGCTCCGGTTCGAGTGTCGTCTCGACGACACGATACGCCGCGTAAACCCCCAGACGATCAGTCCGAGGAGGATGCTGTACGACCGCACTTCCAGCGGGACGAGCGCCTCGTGGACGATCTGGCTCCCCGTCGATGGGGTGTCCGCTTCCGAAGAGCATCTCCAGCAGGCCGATGGCGACGACGCCGAACGTCACCGCTCGTCCCAACAGCCGCGCGTGTCTATCTGTTCCGGCAAGAGTGTCACTCCAGTGTCCTTCTCAAAACAGCGGGGCATAAACACACGGGCGAAACGCCGTTCACTCCTCGTCAGGGCCGTAGCTCGACGCGTAGCCGGCGTCGTCGGCCGACTCCCGCTGGCGCATGCTCTGTCGGGTGAACTGGGGTGTCGCACGCAGTCCTTTCGACCGGCGAAAGGAGAGGTACGTGACGCCAGCGACCGCCAGCGTCCCGACACCCGCGACAGCCGTCGCTTCGTCGGTCGAGGCGGTGTACAGCAACGCCGTCGAGAGGGTTCCACTGGCGAGGATCATTCCGAGAATCAGCCGGCGGGTCATCCGTTCGAGGACGCCGTCAGAGTCCTCGATGTCGGCCCGGACGTGCAGGTCCTCGCGTTCGATCCGGTCGAGCGCGGACTCCAGTTTCGGCGGCACCCGGACCATCGACTCGGCGGCGTCCCGAACCTCGTCGGCCCGGTCCTGGGCGTACTGCTTCGCGCCGGCAGCGATGTGGCCTTCCTCCCGGAGGTACTCCGTCGCGACCGTGATGAAGTCGAAGTCCGGGTCCAGCGTCACGCACACTCCCTCGACGACCGTGGCGACGCGCAACACGAGTGCGAGGTTCGCCGGGAGCCGGAGCGGGAACTCGTAGATGGTGTCTTCGACCTGCTGGATGATCTGCTGGACGCGGTACTGTTCGAGGTCCTCGCCGCGGGCGTCGGCGATGGCCAGCTCCATCACCTCGCCCATCACTTGCCGGTCGGCCTCGGGGCTCAGCGTCCCCATCTCGATCAGTGCGTCGAGGATGGCGTCGATGTCCTGGCTCGCGACGGCCGCGTAGAAGTCGACGATCCGGTCCTGCACGAAGGGGTCGACCCGCCCGGACATCCCGAAGTCGTAGAACACGAGCGTCCCGTCGGACTGCACTGCGAGGTTCCCCGGATGTGGGTCGGCGTGGAAGACGCCGTCGTCGATGATCATCTGGAGGTAGCTGCGCTGGAGCGTCTCGGCGAGTCGGGTCCGGTCGACCGACAGCTCGTCGAGTTCCTCCACGTCGTTGATCTTCGTTCCGGGGAGGTACTCCATGGTCAACACCCGGTTCGTCGAGTGGGTCTCGACGACGCCGGGGATGCGGATGCGGTCGTTGTCGGCGAAGTTACCGCGGATCTCGGTGAGCATCTCCGCTTCCCGACCGTAATCCATCTCCTCGCGGATCGTCTTCGAGAACTCGTCGGCCAGCGTCTCCAGGGAGAACGAGCGCGTCTCGCCGACGAAGTACATCAGGATCGGGAGCGACCAGCGGATCGCCCGCAGGTCGGCCTCGACGAGGTCCTCGATGCCGGGGCGTCGGATCTTCACCGCCACGGCATCGCCGTCGACCTCGGCGCGGTACACCTGGCCGAGACTGGCCCCGCTGATGGCCTCGTCCTCGAAGTCGTCGAACGCCTCGTCGACGGGACCGAGCTCGTCTTCGAGGACGGTCCGGGCCTCGTCCCAGGGCGCTGGCGGCACCCGATCTTGCAGCTGGGCGAACTCGTCGATGTATTCGGGCGGGAGGACGTCAGGCCGCGTCGACAGCAGCTGTCCCAGCTTGATGAACGTCGGTCCCAGCGTCAGCAGCGAGTCCAGCAGCCGGCCGGCGCGGCGACGGCGCTGTTCGGGATTGACGTCTCTGGAGCGCCCGAACAGGAGAAATCGGTTCCGGTCCCGTGCGTAGGACAGCCCCAGCGGGAGGAAGTGGCGAACGACGACGACGAACCGCCAGTAGGCGCGGAGATTCACCGATGAGCCACCCCGTGATCAGGCGTCCTCGACGGGGATCGTCGTCTCGGTTCCGACACCCGCTTTCGGCAGTCTGAGTTCGAAGACGCCGCGGTCGATCGTCCCCTCGGCACCCGCCCCCGTCGCGTCCGGGGGAAGCGGGAGCTCCGCGTCGAGAAACAGCGAGCGGTCTTCTTCGACGTACCGGAAGTCGGAGCCCACGTCTTTCCCGCGCTGGGCCTCGATCACGATCGTCCCTCCGTCGACGCTGACGTCGATCGTGTCGGCAGTGACGCCTGGAAGGTCGACGACCAGCAGGTAGGCGTCGTCCGATTCGAGCACGTCGGCGAACACCGAGGCGGGGAGATCCCCCAGGGCGTCACGGAGCGCTGACATACACGGTGCTTGGGAATGGTGGGCGAAAAAGGCCGCGGTCGCGGCCAGAAACGGTGCCGGGACGGCTTCTCGCCGGCCGCCGCCGCTGGCGGGACGGACACGGCCGGACTTTTGTTCACGGCGTCGAACAGAGAGACATGAGCGATTCCACAGGCGATCTGACGGCGATCGCCGACGCCCGCGACACGCTCGCGACGCTGGTCGAGCCCATCGAACGCACCGACACCGTCCCGCTGTCGGTTGCGGAAGGACGTGTGCTCGCCGAGGAGCTGGTGGCCCGCGAGAGCAGCCCGGCCGACTGGATCGCGGTCGACGACCGGCTCTTTGCTCCGGGCCACCGCCTGCGCTCGACGGATCTCGGGCTCCTGAAAGTGGCCGGCGTCGACGACGTACTCGCCGTCCAGCGCCCGACGGTCGGTATCGTTCCGACCGGCGACGAGCTCGTCCAGCGCGAGGCCGGCGCGGGCGAGCGCGTCGAGACGACGGCGTTCACGCTCTCTCAACACGTCGACCGCTGGGGCGGGAAGGTGACCTACCGCGACACCGTCGGCGAGGATCGCCACGCGCTCCGGACGGCGATCCAGCGGGATCTGACCCGCGACGCGCTGGTCGTGACCGGCGTGACGGCGGGCGATCCCGTCCGCGAAGTCGTCGCGGACCTCGGATCGATCCACGTCGACGGCGTCGCCAGCGATCCGGGCCAGACGGTCGCCGTCGCCAGCGTCGAGGAGCGGCCGATCCTGCTCGTACCGGAGTCACCGGTCGACTGTCTCGTCGCCGCCGTCCAGTTGCTCCGTCCGCTCGTCGCCGAACTCTCGGGCGCACCGCTGCCCGCTCGCGCACACCACCACGCCGCGCTGTCGGAGTCAGTCGAGAGCGCGCCCGGCGTCAGGACCCTCGTTCCGGTCGAGTTGGCCGATCACGTGGCGACTCCGCTGGGGGACGGCCAGCCCACGCTTCGAGACGTGATCCGGGCCGACGGCTGGGTCACGGTCGAAGCGGGCGACGACGGACTGGCCGCCGAGGCGTCGGTCGGCGTGATCGACTGGGAACACGCCTAACGGGAGCTCTCGTCGCCGTTTGCCGGCCGGACGCCGCGGTCGCTCCAGTACGTATCGAACGGAGTTCGGACGGGCTCAGCTCATCTCGCCGAATCCGGTGACGCGGCGGTCACCGAGGACACACTGGCCGCGCTCTGCGGGATCGTAGCGCTCGACGTGGATCGCGTCGAGCCCGGCGTTCCAGGCGGCACCGATGTCGTCGGGGTCGTCCCCGGCCAGAACTCCCTCGTAGCCGTCGTGGGCGACGCCGAGATCCGTCATGGCCATCTCGACGGGCGTGGGATCGGGCTTCCAGCCGGTCTCGTCAGAACAGCACACGACCGTGTCGAACCAGTCTCGGATGTCGAGTCGATCCAGCACCGGATCCGTGAGGTACGACTGGCAGTGCGTGACCACGCCGACCGGCGCGTCGATCTCGCAGATGAACGACTCGGCGTCGTCGTAGAGGTAGGTCGCCCCGGCTCGGTCGGCGGGCTGCTCGACCTCGTGGAACGTCTCCCAGAACCGCTCGGGGTCGACGCCGCGCCGGCGCAGGACGCGTTCTCGGACGCCGCCGAGGCCGTACCAGAGGATCTCCGCCTCTCGCTCCGTGAAGGAGACGCCGAGCCGGTCGCCGACCGCCGACACGACTCGGGGCGGGTACGACGGGTCGATGTCGACGACGGTCCCGTCGAGATCGAACAGCCAGAAGTCGTAGTCGGTGCGGGCCATCGCGACTGCGTTCGTAGGGTCGCGACGAGTAAATAGCTTCTGGGCCGCCGAACCGTTCAGAGACCGGCTACGACACCGTAGCCGCCGGCTACTCCGACTCGACCCTGATCGAGCTTCCCAGGTACGTCCGGAGCACTTCCGTGACGGACTCGGCGTTGAAAAGCGACGGATCGTCCGCGATCGCCGATTTCAGTGCCGCGAAGTATGCCTCGTCGGTCTGGAGCTCCTGAAAGCGCACGTCGTCGACCGACACGCCGAGGGCGTCCTCGGTCTCTGTCCCGAAGAACGCGGGGTCGTTCAGCGCCCCGCGCCAGCAGTTGTCTCGGAAGAACAGCCAGCCGTCGTCGCCGTCTCCTAGCTGTCGCGACATACTCACACAGACGGCTACCGCCGGCAAAACGGTTCGCACGGCCGGAAAAATATAACCAGGTTCGGGCTGAACCCCGAAGCGCCCTTCATGAATCTCACGTTCGACAGCGGCAAACTCCTGTACGGACTGGGCGTCGCGTTCGCGCTCGGCGCGCTGGTCTATTTCGCCCGTGACGTGGTGTTCGAACTCTCGATCACGGTGACCGCGGCGCTGTTGCTCGTCGCGTTCGTCGGCTTCTTGCTGGCCGGACTGTCCCGAGAGCGGGACCCGCTTGGGACCGTCGCGTTCACGATCTCGGGGCTCTCGTACGTGGTCTTTCTGGGCTACGTCGTCTCCCGGTACGAACCAGGTGAGACGATCGTGTTCCTCCTCCTCGCCGGCTCGGCCGCGCTGTTCGTCGGCCTGGGCTACGGCGTCAGAGAGGTCGATATCGCTCTCGGCCGTCGGACGACGATCGGCGTCGTGATCGCGCTGCTGGTCGTCAGCGCCTCGCTGGTGACGGCCGACGCGCTCGGTGGCGACGTGACCTACACCGTCGAGACGAACGATACCACGACGGTGGCGCTGTCCAGCGTCGAGAGCGACACCGACCGAGTTCGCGGGACGGCTCGCGTCGGCACGCTCACCGCCACGAACCCCTCGTGGTTCACTCGGCCGGTCGATCTCCCCTCGATCCGTGGCTGTCTCGCTGGCGTCGAGCAGGGAGACCGTAGTCGCATAGATGTCGACTACGAGCCGGCGAGCTACGACACGCCGAACCGCCTCGGCGGCCAGTCGACGCGCGTCCACGAACTCACAGTGTCGTTCGAGTTCGCCGCGAACCAGACCGGGGATCGGCGCTTCGCCGTCGAACGCCGAGGTGACTGTGAGCCGACGCCCTCGGAGCCGACGCTGTTTCTCGTCGTCGAGCCGGACGACGGCCGGATCGACTGATACGGACGGTTGTAGGCGTTTACCCAGTCGACCGCACGACGGCGTACGGTCGATCTGGTAAAGACCTACAACTTTCCGTATGAGAAAACGGCGACAGCGATCCGTCTGACGCCAGTCGACGGCCGACGCGTTCCGGGGCGTGACAGCCCCGACGGACTCTCACTCGTGGATCTCGTCGAATCGCTCGGCCAGCTCGATGTCGTTTGCCGTGATGCCACCCGCGTCGTGAGTCGTCAGGCGCACCTCGACCTCGCGCCAGCCGATCGTCATCTCCGGGTGGTGAAACGCCTCCTGTGCGAGGCCACCGGCGGCCGCCGCGAAGCCGACGCCGTCGAGGTAGGCGTCGAACTCGTAGGACCGGACGATCTCGTCGCCCTCGCGGTCCCAGTCGTCGGGTAGCTGTGCCGCGATCTCGTCGTCGCTGAGCAGGTCAGCCATGTGACCACCGACGGACGGAATCGGCAAAACAGTTGGCCCGCCCTAGTCGTCGCTCAGCTGGTCCAGCATCGACGCGGGGATCTCCTCACGCATCCCTTCTGGGATGTCCTCGACTGACATGCCCTCGGCGAAGGCCGACGGGCCACCGGCGGTGGTGTCCGGCCCGAAGTCGGGATCGAACAGCTGGAGCGCGGTGTTGATCGTCGACCAGTCGTCCTCCTGGGCGGCCTCGCGCAGGCTCTGGGTCGGAGCCGCGAGCAGCTGGGAGACGATCGCGTCGGCCATCGACTCGACGACGGCTTGCTGGTCGTCGTCGAGGTCGAGCTTCGAGAAGGCGGTCTGGAGCTCGCTGGCCTTCACGTGGTCGGCGCTCTCGTACATCGCCGAGATGACCTGATCGGCCCGCTTGCGTTTGTACTGGTCGAGCAGGCGGTCGAACTCCTCGTCGACCATCGCCTCGACGGCGGTCGCTGCCGTGCGACGCTGGTCGCGCGTCTCCTCGGTCAGCGACTCCAGCGTGTCCATGTCACAGACGGTGACGTTCGAGAGGGAGTCGGCGTCCGTTGGCACGTCGCGTGGCTGGGCGATGTCGACGACGAACGTCTCGCCCGCGGTCGCCAGCGTCTCCGTGTCGAGCTGTGGCTCCGGGCTCCCCGTCGCGCTGACGACGACGCGGGCCTCCGAGAGCAGCGACTCGACGGCGTCGAGCGACACCGCCGTCGCCTCCACGTCGACCGTCTCGGCGACGTACTCGGCGTTGGGGACGGTGCGGTTGGCGACAACGAGCCGGTCGACCGTCGGCGCGAGGGACTTGGCCGCACGCGTCCCCATCTCGCCGGCACCGACGACCACCCCGGTCTCGCCGTCGAGGGTACACTCGTCGGTCGCGAGCCCGACGGCCGCAGAGGCGATCGAGACAGAGCCTTCGTTGATCGCCGTCTCGGTCCGGGCCCGCTCGCCGACGTGGATCGCCTTCGTGATGCCGTCTTCGAGCACGGAGCCGATGCCGCCGACGGCGCGGGCGTCCTGGTAGGCTCGCCGGACCTGCCCGAGGATCTGGTCCTCGCCGAGGACGATCGATTCGAGGCCGGCCGCGACACGGAGAAAGTGGTGCAGGCTCTCCTCGTGGTCCATCCGGACCACCGCGTCGTCGTCGACCGAGTCGGTAAACAGCGAGAGGGCGTCGTCGGTCCCCTCTTCGGTGACGACGTACCCCTCGATCCGGTTGCACGTCTGGAGTGCGAACGCCTCTTCGACGGCCGGCTCCGTCAGGAGCGACTCGACCGCGTGGCGTTGACTCTCCGTCGCTGCTGCCTCTCGGTCCTCGACGGTGGCGCGCTCGTGGGCGACGCTAACGCCGGAGATGACGCCGGTCCCTGCTTTCACGATAGATCACCAGTGTGCTCGTCGATCACGTCAGTAACTACTTGCCTAGTGTTACCCCCCGGGCTATCTAAAGCCTTCCAAACGCGGCGAGATCTGACGGCCGCTCTGATCGCGTCGCGGCGCTCGGTCGGCGAGACGCCACGGGCTTTCAGCTCGGTGCGGAGTTCGCCGGTCACCGCGGCCAACTCGCCGACGCCGGCAAACTCCGTTTCGAAGCGCTCGCGCAGGTGCTTCGACAGCGCGGGACTGGTCCCGCCGGTCGCGACGGCGACGGTGACCGGCCCGTCTCGGACCGTCGCGGGGACGACGACGCTGCCCATCTCGCGGTCGCCGTCTACGTCCGTACGGTTGACGAGTGCGCCCTGGTCGCGTGCGGCGTCGGCGATGGCCTCGTTGAGCGCCGCGTCGTCGGTCGCTGCCACGACGAGGGCCGGCCGGGTCCGCCCGATCCAGTCGGCGGCGGCCGCGGCGTCGGGGGCCGCTCTGACACGCTCGGCGTCGCCGAACCCGCGGTCGGCGAAGTCGGGGCTGACGACGATCACGTCCGCCTCGCGGTCGAACCGGCGGGCCTTGCGCGCACCGACCGGCCCGCCGCCGAAGACCAGGACCGTCTCGTCGGTGAAATCGTGCATGAGCGGGAGCATCGCTCAGTCCCTCGTCGGCTCGTCGGCGGGGTCGATCACGTTCGCCTCGGCGCGCTCGTCCATCCGGATACCGGTCTTCTTGAGGATCTCCGTCGAGAACAGCGTGTCCCAGTCGCCCTCGGACACGTCCCAGTACTCCGCCATCCGGTCCCGTACTTGCTCGACGCGCCGGTCGCTCTCGGCCTCGCTGCGGCCGTGGGTCATCGCGAAGACGTTGTACTCCCAGACGCCGTCGTGGCGCGGTCGCTCGTAGCAGTGGGTGACGAAGTCGAAGCTCGCGACCGCGGGGCCGACTTCCTCGACCACGTCGTCGGGGACGTTCCAGACGGTCATCCCGTTCTCGGAGTAGCCCAGCGCGTAGTGGTTGGGGACGACACCGACCCGGCGGACCTTCCCCTCGCGCTCGAAGCGCTTGATCGTCTCGACGACCCACTCGGTCTCGGCGTCGATGGCGTCGGCCACGTCTCGGTAGGGCGTCTCAGTCACCGGGAGTCCGCCCTGAATCTCCAGTACCAGATCGAGTTCGTCGGGCGTCAGGCCGTCCCGGTCGGTCGGTGTCACGTCGGGACCCAGTGCCGACAGATCGACGCTGTCGTCTTCGAGCGGGCCCTCGACGGGGAACTTCGCTTCGACGCGGAACTCTCGTTGCTTCGGGAGGTTGTAGGTCTCCTGGCCGGTCGCGTCCTCGATCTCGGCGAGCACCGCTGGAATCCGATCCTCGTCGGCCACCGAGAGGACGAACCACATGTTCAGGTGGGGGTGCTCACGGCGGTAGTTGTGGGCCACCTCGCGGAAGTCGTTGACCCGCTCTGCCACCTCGTCGAACCGCTCTTCGGGGGCGTGCATCGCCACCAGCGTCGCCATCCCGCCGATCGCCTCGGCGTCGATCAGCGCGCCGAAGCGAGTCAGCGTCCCCGCCTCGTCCATGCGGGCGATCCGCTCGACCAGTTCGCCTTCGGTCACGTCGACGCCGCGGTCGCGCAGCGCCGCCGCGGCGGGCTCGAAGGGCCGCTCGACGACCGGGAATCCACCCTGGAAGGCGTTGGCGATCGCGCGGTCGACGGACCCCAGCTCCTCACTCATGTCCGTAGCTCGGAACTCGGGGGGTATAAGCCCCGCGGCGTCGTTCTCGGCCGATATTCGTGAGGAGAGATAGAATAGCAACTGATACGGACCAGTCATCGTTGCGTACCAGCGAACGTCGCCACGGGGGAGACGCCCACCGGGACATCGCTACAACCGTCCGTATGAAACGAGTCACAGATCGATCGCACTATCTGTGGCGAGGGCCGCGCCGACGCCGACCGAAAGATACCCGATTGTGAGGCCGATGAGGTTCGGACGCCCTCGGCACAGATAGCCAACCGGCGTCCGGCCACCGTACCGTAGGACACCACCGTCCCATTCGTAAGCCAACAGAAACGGTCCGTCTGGAACACCATAGCAGCCACCGAGTGGTGAGGCGATGACCACGAGCCAGAATCCAACGAGAAACTCAGCTTTGAACGTTGAAGTTGGAGCGTGACATAGGCGGTAGCGAAGACGGATGATGCCGATTACGGACTTCTTGTCGTGTATGCGTGTGTTCGACGAGTTCGAGTCGCTCTCACCGGCGCAACGCTATCACGCCAAAACCTACGCCACAGGTCTTGTTGCGGCCAGCAACAAGACCGTGGCAGGTATCGCACGCGAAGTCCTTCCAGCTGGAGACAAACGCGCTCTCAACAAGTTCCTCACCGAGTACGACTGGGACGAACAGCAATTCAACCACGAACGCCTCGAAGAACTCCAAAAACACGGTGAAACGCGCTGGTCGAAGGATGGCTACATCATCCTCGACGACACGATCACCGAGAAAGCCGGGGACGACGTCCCCGGCGTCGGTCGCTTCTACGATCACGCCCAAGGCGACACTGTCTGGGGCCAAGACCTCATCTACGCCTTCTACGCTGACGACAAAACCGCCTATCCGCTCACTTTCCGCCTCTACGAAAAACAGGATGGAGACGGCCAAGACCACGACACTAAGTACGACCTCGCCCGCGATATCGTCACAGAACTCGAAGACGAGGTAGGTGTCCCGGCGGACACCTACCTCTTCGACTCGTGGTTCGCCCACGACTCCGGCCTTCCTGAACTCATCGAATCATACGACAAGGACTGGATTGGCCCGCTCCGGAGCAATCGACAGGTGACCTACGGCGGAGAAGTGATCCGCGTCGATGCGCTGGAAGAGCGCATCGACACGGTTGAGCGTAACGTTGAGGACGAAATCTACCACATCTGGACGAAGAAGCTTCCCGTCTCCCAGTTGGGAGACGTGAAGCTGGTCCTCGCTGAGAAAAAAACCGACAAAGAAGACGAAGAGAACCCGGTCAAGTACCTCGCTACGAACAAGATCGACGCACCGACCGAGCACATTATTCGCTCCTACGGGATGCGGTGGCGCATCGAGACGTTCTTCGAGGACTCGAAGCAGGATCTCGGCTTGGGAGACTGCGAGATGCAGACCGACGAAGGTGCCAGTCGGCACTGGCACCTTCTGATGGCTGCCTACAGTCTCGTTCGTCTTGATCCCGAATCGAGCGCCTTGGGGACGGTTCGCTCGAAAGCGTCATCGCTTCGAGCGAACCTTGAGCACTCCCTGAAAGAAGCCGTTTACAACCTCCTCTCGTGGGTTCGAGACAACAATGATCGTGGCGTCGATGACCTCATGGAGGAGATCGATCACCTCTTCGTTCACTCAACAGCCGACGCTAACGTTCAAAGCTGAGGAGAAAGACAGAGAGAGCGATCCGTCTTCTCCGTCGTATCTTAAACAGAGACAGAAGCAACACCAACGCCGTCAGCCAGAAGACTTTTGAGAGGCCGTTCCACCGAATGCCGAACTGCGTTCGGAACGTGAAATACTGCAGTAACCCGATGGCTAAAACCGTCGTGACGGACACAGCTGCCCGAAGTGTCCATCGGTCTCTCTCCGTACGATCAGTCATAGTACTGTGAGACGGGATCGATATCTGGCTACAGCTCGGCGTCCACTGCATTTAGAGCTTTATTTGGGACACCAGTGATCTGCCGGCAGTATGAGCCACCGATAGACACATTCATTGAGAGCCCGTATTGGACGGCGTGATCTCGACGGCCGAACTCGCGATCAGACTGCTGACGTTCCTGTTCGTCCTCGTGGCAGTCCCACTCTCCTTCGTCCTCATGTTCCGGTTCCTCGACTACATCGCGATGGACGGCCTGATCGAGGAGTACCGGACCGGTGGGAGCAGTCCGGTTCGAGACCGCGGGCAGCTGAACGCCTACTTCGAGGCCAGCGAGGCGGCGACGACCTGTCCCCGCTGTGGCGCGGCCAACGGGGAGGACTACACGTACTGTCACACCTGTCAGGCGAGCCTGGAGTGAGCGCGAGAGCGGTCGGTCCGCTGGGAGCGTGTCGAGAGGGGCCACCGCGGCGGCTGACGGTGGACCACTCCTCGACGCAGCTACTCTCCGAGAGTCTGCAGGAACGTCTCGAAGACGCCGGTACAGTGTCCACAGAGCGCGTAGTGGTGCCGGTCGACCGGCGGCGTCGCGTGATCGGTGCCGGCGCGGTACCACTCGACGCCGACGGGCGGCTCCGAGAGGGGATCGCCACAGAAGCTACAGTCCTCGGCGACGCGCGCGTATCCGGCGGTGATGGAATCGGCGTCGACCGGCGGCTCGGGAACGGACGCCCAGTCGTCGAGCAGTTCGGCGACGGCCGGCTGACAGTCTGGACAGATGCCGGCGACCGGCGGGTCGAGGCTGGCCGTCCGTCTGTCGCCGTAGCTCTGGAGGACCCACTGGTCGTCGCGACCGAGCGGGTCCGCACAGATCTGACAGACCGTCGACGGCAGACCGGGACGAACGAGCGTGTGATCGTCGCTCATACCGGCGGTGTCGACCGGCTGTCGTATACGCGTCCCGGAACGGCTCCACGTTCCTCGACCGCGTGGCGGGAGCCGGCGACTCGCCGTCGAGCCGACGGGATAGTCGACGCCGCGGTCAGCCCTCGACGTGATCGTGGACCGCCTCCTTGACCGCCCTGCTCTCGACCCTCCCCCCGGAGTCGACCCCGACCAAGAACCCCTCGAACTGGCCCGTAACGAAGTGGTGAGCACGAAGCTCCTCGAACTCGTGGATCGTACAGTAGAGCTCTCCAGCCCCGAAGAGATCCTCCAGATACTCCTTGGCGATGCCTTCGAGAACGAGGTTCTCGTAGACCGCGTCGGAAACGGCCTGCGTGTGCTCAGTGAGGTCTTCCCGGACGTACAGCAGTTCGTACCTGTCCTCGTCGTACCAGGCGACGACTCGCAGCGCGTCGCCGACGATCGATCCGAGGTCCGACACGAGAGCGGCCTCGTCGTCCATGCCCATGATAATTGATGGCAGTCCACACTCCTTCAAATCAGGGGGTCACTCCGGCGTATCGTCGATCGTCCTCTGACCGAGCATACGCTGGCAGATGATCGACGGAGAAAGCGGTCACAGCGGACCGTCTCGTACGGACGGGTGTGCCGTTTCGATGAGCGTCTATCCCGGTCGGGCGCTCGCCGGAGGCGACGACGCTCCGTGTCGGCGAGTCACCGCTGCCACTCGTAGAACCACCACGCTCCGCCCAGCAACATCAGACCGACGCCGAGCGTCGAGGTCGCCGGTTCGGGGATGACAAACAGGACGAATCCGATCGCCAGCATCGCCACCGGTTCGGCCTCGTCGTAGTACTGACTCAGGTCCATAGTCGACGGTTCGCCGGCCACTGTCATAGTAGTTGACCTCTGTCCGACCGGCGGTGGTCGGCACGCCGACCGCACTGCTGTCGTGCGGTCGCTCGCATTTGTTTCCGCCAGTGGCAGTGAAATTAGTCGACTCGGGCCTGAAAGCGCACTTCCGGTACCGAGTGACTTTTCGGCGAGAACCGTCCTCAGTCGAAACACGGTGATTCCGTAGTGGTCGATGTCGGCGGTTCGATCGGGCTGTTGCGCGACCGGGAGTTCGCCGCGCTCGCCGGGACCGCGTTCGCGAGGAGCCAGGCGTACTCGACGATCATCATCGCCCTCGCGCTGTACGCCGACCTGTTCGGCACGACCGGGACCGTCGAGGGGCTGTTCGGAACCGGGTTCGCGCTCGTCCAGTTGCTCGTCGTCTTGCCGCTGGGTCGACGCATCGACCTGGGCGACTCGAAGCGGTACCTGCTCGTCGGCTTTCTCCTCAATATCGTCGTGTTCGCGGGGTTCGTCTTCGTCGAGAACGCGATCCACATCGTCCTGATCCGGATGGTCCAGGGGCTGGGTGCGTCGCTCCTGTGGATCACCGGCTCGACGATCGTCGGCGAGATCAGCCCCGACGGCGAGCGGGGCCAGTGGCTCGGCGCGTACAATCAGTTCGGCTCGATCTCGTCGCTGGCGGGCGACCTCGTGGGCGGGTACCTCCTCTTTGCCTACGGCTTCACGCTCACTTACGCCGTCCTCGCCGGGGTCACGCTCGTGGCCTTCGCGCTCGTGTTCCTGTACCTCCGGGACAACCCCGGCGGTCGGAAAGATCCCGACGAGGCCGGCGGCATCGAGACCTTCCGCCAGCTGCTGGGCCGGCGGATGCTGCGCGCGCTCGTCGTCTTCCGTGTCACGTTCAGTGTCGGGAAGATGGCGGTCATCATCTTCCTCCCGATCTACGCCCGGACGAGCTTCGGCATCTCCGCGTTCGCCATCGGGTGGATCATGGCCGGCGGGAAGCTGACGAAGGCGATCACACAGGGGTACGTCGGTGACCTGACCGACCGACTCGGTCGCCACCACTACTTCGTCGCCGTCGGTGCCGGGCTGTACGGCGTCGGGACCGCGCTGATTCCGCTGGCGGCCTACTTCGAGGGGACCGTGACGCCGATCGAATTCACGGCCTTCGGCGGCACTCAGGCGCTGGGCGGTGCCTTCTTCGCCCTCTTTGGCGCGTTCTCGATCCTGGGGCTCGCCGACAGTCTCCGCCTGCCGGCGAGCATGGCGCTGTTCGTCGAGGAGGCCGAGGCCTACGACGCCGTCGCCTCCAGTTTCTCCCTGCGCTCGATCTCCTGGAAGGTCGGGCAGGTGACGGGTCCGGTCCTGATCGGCGCGATCAAAGAGCTCGTCTCGCCCGAAGCGGCGTTTCTCGCCGCCGCGGGGTTCCTCGGCTTCGCGACGGTCGTCTTCGTCGGGATGAGCGTCCGGGCGCGGCGAGCCCAGACCCCGGTGGCGACCCCCGGCGACTATAGTAACAATTGATACGGATTATTGTAGCGATTTACCGGTGATCGTCTACTCCGTGGCGACGATCACCGGTAAGCAACTACAATAAACCGTATGAAACGATTTACACACCGATCGCACTGCGGTCGTGCGATCGGGTGTGCATTGATTTTCAATGGCTACTATAGGCCAGCGGCCTCGCTACTGGAACGCCCGCTGGTACTGTGCCGGCGGTTCGTTGCGGTCGCCAGCGCCGAGTTCGCGGGCGGCGTGGAGACCGAAGTAGGGGTTCCGGAGGAACTCCCGGCCGACGATAGCCAGATCCGCCCGGTCGTTGCGGACGATCGCGTCGGCCTGCTGGGCCGTCGTGATCCCGCCGACGGTCCCGACGGCGACGCCGGAACTGTTCTCGCGGACGTGTTCGGCCAGCGAGAGCTGGAAGTTCGGCCCCACCCAGTCGGGAGCCGATTCGGGGACGATGCCGCCGCTGGAGACGTCGATCAGGTCCGCGCCGTCGTCGGCGAGTGCGTCCGCGAGGCGGGCCGACTGCTCGACCGTCCACGACTCGCGGTCGGGGAGCCAGTCCGTCCCGGAGAGCCGGACGAACACCGGGCGGTCGTCGGGCCAGACCGATCTGACCGCTCGCGTTACCTCTCGGACGATCCGAGCGCGGTTCTCGAAGTTCCCGCCGTACTCGTCGGTCCGGTCGTTGGTGACCGGCGAGAGGAACTCGTGGAGGAGGTAGCCGTGGGCCGCGTGGACCTCCGCGACGAGGAACCCCGCGTCACGGGCACGTTCGGCGGCCGCGCGGAACGAGTCGACGATCCCCTCGATCTCGTCGACCGAGAGGCGATCGGTCGCCGGGGGCTCGTCGTCGTGGGGCCACGGTCGATCGGTCGGGCCGACGACCTCCCAGCCGCCCTCGTCGGGCGAGAGCGGGGCGCTACCCTCCCAGGGACGGCTCTTCGAGGCTTTGCGGCCGGCGTGGGCCAACTGGATGCCCGGCACCGCGCCCTGCGAGCGGACGAACGCCGTCGTCTCTTGAAGCGCCGCGGCGTGTTCGTCGCTCCAGATGCCGAGATCCTCGGGCGTGATCCGACCGCGGGGTTCGACGGCCGTCGCTTCGGCCATCACGAGGCCCGCACCGCCGACGGCCCGCGAACCCAGGTGGACGAGGTGCCACGGCGTCGCGACCCCGTCCCGATCTTCGACGGAGTACTGACACATCGGGGAAACCATCAGCCGATTCGGAAGTTCCGTCTCCCGTAGCTCCAGGGGCGTCAAGAGGTCTGCTGTCATCGTCCGCGCTTGGTCGTCCAGTAGAAAACAGTTTGCGATATATGACAGCGTAAACGATCGACGACCGTGTCGCCCGTATCAGTCTTCCGCCGCGGCGGACTCGCCGCGGGGGACCGTCACGTCGGTCAACGCGGCCTCGATCGCCTCGCGGCGGTCCTCGAACTCCCCGGGGAGGACGAGACGGCCGCCCAGGTCGTCGAGCGGTTCGTCGTCGGTGTACCCCGGTCCGCTGGTCGCCAACTCGAACAGGATCCCCGCGTGCTCCCGGAAGTACACTGAGCGGAACCAGTGACGGTCGATCTGGGCGGTCGGGCGCAGTCCGGCCGACTGGACGGCCTGGCGCATCGCCTCCTGGTCCGCGTCGGTGGGCGTCTGGAAGGCGACGTGGTGGACCGTCCCGTGGCCCTGGCGACCGCTCTCGATCGTCGGCAGCACGTCGACGTACCGGCCGACGGTCCCCGCTGCCTCGAATCGGATCCGCTCGTCGCCCGGCGTGTCGCCCTGGGCCGCTTCGGTGTCGCTCCGTTCCAGTCCCATCGTCTCCAGTAGCTCCATCGTCGGCTGGGGATCGGCGACCCACAGCGTCACCGAGTGAAAGCCCCGGATCGCCGCCCGCTCGGGGACGAACTCGGTCCAAGGGACCGTCGGGTCGTCGTCGGGGATCTCGACGGCGACGAGTTCGACCGGGAGCCCGTCCGGGTCCCGGAAGGGGAGGACCGTCTCCGCTCGCGGTTCGTCACCGCTCGCGCTGTCCGAGGCGCGTTGCGCCTCGCCGCCGAAGCGCTCGACGCGGTCGTCGTAGTCGACGCCGTACTCCTCGAAGCGATCCTCCCAGTAGTCGAGGCTTCCCTCGGGGACTCGAAACGCCGTCCGAGAGACCTGCCCGGAGCCGACCTTTCCCTGGCGGAGGTTCTCCCAGGGGAAGAAGGTCATACTCGTGCCGGGCGTCCCCTCGGCGTCAGCGAAGAAGAAGTGGTACGTCTCGGGGTCGTCCTGGTTGATCGATCGCTTGACGAGGCGGAGTCCGAGCGTCTCGACCCAGAAATCGAGGTTCCGCTGGGGATCGCCCGCGATGCAGGTCACGTGGTGGATGCCGGGTGTCGGCGATACGTCTGCCATGTCTTCCGGTACGCGTCGAAACTACTTGAGTGCGTGCTGACACCAGTGTTACCGGGCGACGCGTCGGCGTTGCACGTCGGCCGCGGTCAGAGCGAACTCACCCGTCGACGAAGAACTCCGGCTGTTCGAACGACTCCGCTTCCCCTTCCACGTCGAGCACGTCCAGCGCCGTCACGACCGCGCCGGTGCCGACCTCGTCGGCGAGGTTGGGCTGGGTGCGGCCCTCGTCGCCGGAGATCAGTTCCTTCACGTAGAGTCCGCCGGCCCCGTGGACCTCGATGTCGGCGTGGCGGGCGTCGTCGAGTTCGCCCGAGATGTCGTACACGTCGCGAGTCCGGGTGATGTCGGCACGACGGTGGTCGACGCGCTGGGGGGTGCGCTGTTCGATCGTCGCGCCGTCGATCGCTGCGAAGGCGTCGTCGAGCGTCGCCTCCTCGATCGGCTCGTCGAACGCCACCTCCATGCGGTAGGTCTTGGAGGCCTCGTGTTCCTTGACGCGGGCGACCATGTCGTGGGTCGCGCGCCGGAGCCCCTCGACCTCGACCTTGCCGTCGGCGAAGTCGTTGACCTCCGCTTCGAGGGCGTCGGTGTCGACATCCCGCCGTCGTGGCTCCTTGATTTCGATGACGAACGGACGACCGCCCCCGAGCATCAGGGCGTCAACGTCTTCGCGCCCGGCCCCGTGAAAGACCGCCTCCGCGCCGTCCATCGCGTCGAGGACGACCGGCGCGGACAGTTGCTCGACGCTCTCGGGGTACCGATAGCCGGTGCCGTCACAGCCCGAACACTCCGCGCCGCGCTTGAGCCCGGTCGCGCCACACTCGTTGCAGGGCCACTTCGTCTGTGGGATGTCCCGTTCGAGCTTCCGGTAGCGTCCGTAGACGAACGCGGAGTTGACCTGCACGTCGATCTCGTCGGTCGCGAGGTCGATCGTCAGCTGTACGTCCGGGCGCTCGAAATCGACTTCCCCACCGCTCAGGTCGCCGACGCGGCGGCCGACCTCGCGGTTGAACTCCGTCTTGAGCTGTTCGCCGGCGAAGGCCTCGCGGTCGTCGTGGTCGGCGTCGGGCTCGCTGCCGTCCAGTCCCACGTCCTCTCGAAGCAGCTGGTCGTTCTCCTCCAGCAGCGGCGGCACCCGAGTGCCGAGCTGGTAGGTAGCGAACTCGTAGCCCTGGACCGCGGCCGCGGCTCGCTCGGCCAGTTCGTCGAACCGCGCGGTCTCGCCCTCGCAGATCCAGCAGTCTTCGGGCGGGTCGTAGGGCTCGTCGTCGTCGAGCGCGATCGTCGTCCGCAGCGCCCGACCGCGCTCGGTGTTCGTCAGGCCGAAGCTCCGCTCGGCGAACAGCCGGCCCAGACAGGAGTCACAGAGCGGGCCGGTCGCGACGGCGGCCCGAGCGTCGTCGAGGAGTGTCATTGCCGGAGAGTCGTCGCCGCGGCGTAATTCAGTTTCGGACGCTCGCTACGCCTGCCCCCACGTCCAGCGGGCGTCGAGGACGTACCGATAGACACCGCTGATCACGATAGCGATCCCGTTGGCGACCAGGTAGAGCAGACTGCCCCACTCGACGAGGGCGTAGAGGATCCCGAGTTGGATCGGGATCGCCGAGCCACGGACGACGTTCGTCTTGAGCAAGCCGGCGAAGAACTCGCGCCGACCGGTGTTCTGCGTCGCCTCGAACGTCCAGGCGTTGTTGAGGACGTACTGGAAGATGATCGTGATCTCGATGGCGATGGCCGCGCCGACGAGGTAGTTCAGTTCGCCGAACGTGACGAAGATCCACAGCAACACCTGCTGGACGCCGGCCGCGACGGTCCCGACGGCGACGAACCGCCGCAGCTGGAGGGCGAGCGGACCGCTATGGAGGTTGCGAAGCAGGTTCCGGACCATCTACTTGTAGCCGAGCGCCTCCAGTCTGGCGTCCAGATCCTCGTCCATCTCGTCGTCGGCCTCGCTTTGCTCTGCCGCGTGCAGCAGGTCTGCGTGGGCGTCGACGAGGGGCTCGAACGCCTCGATTACGGCCCTGGCCTCGGCGTCGGGACCGTCGGAGCGGTCGTCCTGTTGGCCGGGGTCCGAGGGCCGGTGGTACAGCTCCCGGTCGCCGGTGTCGACGTTCTCGATGTAACTCCAGTCGCGATCGCGGACGCTGACGAGGAGGTCGCCGTCGTCGAGCGATCGCGGGATGGGCTGGTCGGTGACGTCCTCGCCCCGGACCGTGACCGAGACGACCGGCTCGTCGGCCGGTTCCTCGCCGTCGAGGACGGCGGGGGCGAGCGAGTCCCCGCGCCACTCCGCTGGCGGGGAGACGCCCGCGAGGTCTGCCACCGTCGGTGGGAGCGAGTCGAGACCGACCTGTCTCTCGACGCGCCGACTCTCTGCGCCCGGTACGTCGACGATCAGCGGCACGCGGATCAGCTCGTCGTACAGCTTCGGGTAGTGGGCGAGGTGGCCGTGGTCCTGGAACTCCTCGCCGTGGTCGCCGGCCAGTACGACGGCGGTGTCGTCGTCGTGGCCGTGTTCCGACAGCGCGTCGAGCACTCGTCCGAGGCTGTCGTCGACCTGCCGGACGGCGCTCTGATAGAGCGTCCTGAGATTGCCAAGCGTCCGGTCGCCGACCTCCCAGCCCAGCCCGGCGTGGAGGTGCGCCAGGACCATCCGGTGGGTCCCGAAGCGGTCGGCAGACACCTCCCGGATGTACCGCGGGGCCGGGACGTACGGCGTGTGGGCGTCCATGTAGTGGATCCACAGGAAGAACGGCTCAGAGGCCGATTCGAGGAACGAGGTCGCCCCCTGTTCCACGTCGAACATCCGCGAGGTGTCGAGGAACGGACGGTGGCTGTCCGCCGACGAGAGCCACGAGCGGGCGCGGCGAAACGGCGAGGTCGCCAGCTGGAGCCAGGCCTCCACGGTCGGATGGGTCGCGAGATAGCGGCTGTAGATGCTGGAGCCCACGCTGGCGACGAAGGAGTCGAACTCGTCGAAGCCGTCGTCGTACCCCCAGTGTTCGGTCAGGAATCCGTTGGCGGCGTTGAAACCGCCGGTGTCGAAGCCCGCGTCCGAGAGCGTCTCAGCGAGCGTCTCGACGTCCGAGACGCCGATCTGGCCGTCGTCGGCGAACACCGGCGAGGAGGCCAACATCGAGGGAAACGAGAAGGGGGTCCAGTTTCCGTTGGCGAAGGCGCGCTCGAAGACCGTCCCCCGCTGGGCGAGTTCGTCCATGACGGGTGTGTGGCGGTCGCTGTCGTACGGACCGATGGCGTCCGCACGGAGCGAGTCGACCGTGACGAGGACGACGTTCGAGACGCCGGTTTCGGAGTGCATAGGTGAGACGTGTCGCGACCGCCGGCGGCCGCAGTGGCCCGCTGCGAGCGAGCCAAGAGACGAGCGACGGCAGCCGACGGGCTAGCTCTGTCTAGTAACACGTGGAAACGGACTTTACCGTTCCGGTCCGCGCCACTACCCGTCATTCGGCCGTCACTTGCTCGTCGGCAACGAGACGGAGCCGATCGAACGGGCAAGTCGATCACCGTGGATCGGTGCGTTCATTATCGCGAGGGTGGCGGATGTGGTATGAACGTCGACGACGCCGTCGTCGCCGCGCTCGTCGGGCTGGCACAGGGCGTCCTCGAATGGTTGCCCGTCTCCAGTGAGGGGAGCGTGGCGATCCTCGTCACCGCGCTCACCGGCTCGACGCCGGCCGTGGCGACGCAGCTCGCGCTGTTCGTCCACGCCGGCACCGCGTGCTCGGCGCTGGCGTACTACCGGACTGAAGTCGGGACGGTGCTCGCTTCGCTGCGGGAGTGGTCCCCCCGGACCGCGTTCGAGGACGACACGGCGGACCTCTCCTTTCTCGTCCTCGCGACGCTGGCGACGGGCGTGACCGGGCTGCCGGCTCTGCTGGTCTTAGAGACCGTCGTCTCGGAGCTGACCGGCGGCGCGTTCGTCGTCCTCGTCGGGGGCCTGCTGGTCCTGACGGGACTGCTCCAGCGGTTCGCCGCCTGGGTGTCGCTGGGCACGAGCGAGACGCCCGACTGGCTCGACGCCGTGCTGGTGGGCGGGTTGCAGGGAATCGCGATCCTTCCGGGAATCTCCCGGTCGGGGACGACCGTCAGCGCGTTGCTGTTGCGCGGCCACGAGGGCGAGTCGTCGCTCCGACTTTCCTTCCTGCTGTCGATCCCGGCGGCCCTCGGCGCGAACGCGATCGTCGTCCTCAGAGACGGCGTCCCGGTCGTCTCACCGGCGGCCGCCGCGGCCGCGCTGGCGGTGAGTGCGGTGGCTGGCTACCTCACGGTCGGGGCGCTCGTCAGTCTCGTCCGGCGCGTTCCCTTCTGGGCAGTCTGTGTCGGCTTCGGCGGACTCGCGATGCTGGGCGGTGGCCTGCTACTGGTCTGACGGCCACGACCGGCGACGAGGGAAGGTGTCGGCCTGAAGGACTTATATACCGGTAAACGCAACGTTCGTGACGAGCGAGGAGATGAGCAGCGAAGAACAGAAGCTGGTCGACACTGCGGGCGACTACATGTACGCCGTCAAGGGCGGCACGCCGGTCGATGACCCACAGTGGCGCTCGTGTCGGCTCGTCATGACCGACAAGCGCCTCGTGCTGGCCAACAGCGCCGGCAAGCAGGCCCTGCCCCACAGCAACATCGAGGTGGTGGGCGAGGAGGCGCTGCCCGCGTCGGTCGATCCAGCGGGGGCGACGCCGATGCGCATCGGCGACAACGTCGTGCTGTTCGACGCCGCCGACGTCTCCGACTTCGAACTGGAGTACTGCCGTGCGACACTCCACGCGACGGTCATCCTGACGAAACACCCCGCCGTCGTCGGCGGCGTGATTCAGGACGAAGCGACCTGGCGCAAGACCAGATTCCAGCTCGACGACGACGTGATCACGCTGGCGTTTCCCGACGGCGAGGAGACGACGTTCGCAGTCGACGACGTGGGGACCGTCGAGACGAGCGAACAGGCGGTCATGGGAGAGACGCGAACGATCCTAGAGATCGAGCACACCGACGAGGGCGACCGCAGCGTCGAAACGTACTTCTCGGGGATGGACCACCACACGACGGCCCTGCAGTCGCTGTTCGAGCGCGTCATCGAGGAGCGAGAGGGCGACTACGAGCTCGACGAGATCGAGAGCCAGGTGTTGATGGCGCTTTACTCCGGGGTCTCGCCGTTCGAGATGTCTGACTTCGTCGGGATTCCCGTCGACGAGGTCGAGGAGATCTACCGGAAGCTACTGGACGTGGGAGCGGTCGACGAGGTGCGCACTCGGACCGAGGTCAGCCTCAACGCGCAGGGACGCAACATGGCCAGCGAGGCGATGAACGAGCAGTAGACCACACGGCCGAGGCTAATTCTCCCGTCCAAAAACTGGGGCGGAAGTTATATTCCCCAGAGTGGGCAACGTGCCCGTAACGACCCCGGACCAGCATGAGTGACACCGAGAAGAAGATCGCGGACACGCGCGGGCAGTTCATGCAGGCGGTCCAGGAGGGACGCGAGCTCAACGACGCCTCCTGGACGGCCTGTCGGATCGTGCTCACGACGCAGCGACTGGTCCTGATTTCGGACGGGAAACGACAGATCTCGCTGCAGTCGATCGACCGGATCGCGGATCGACACGACGTCAACCAGGCCAGTGCCGGCGTCTCGAACTACGTCGCGCTCCACATGGGTGAAGACGTGGTGCTGGTCTCGGCGGGGGAACACGAGGCCTTCGAGACGGATCTGTACCGGGCGTCGCTGAACGGCGAGATCATCCTCGTCCAGCACCCGGCCGTCGAGGGCGGCGTCGTCCAGGACACCGAGTGGACGAAAGGTCGGATGAAAGTCACCGACGAGGCCCTGCGACTCGCACTGGCAGACGGACAGGCAGTCGAGGTCGAGCGGGCGGACATCGGCGGGCTGACCATCGAGGACAAGACCGTTTCCGGCGAGGAACGGACCGTCATCGAAGTCGAACACACGGACGAGGGCATCAGCGTCGAGACCCACCTCGCTGGCGAGGAGTTTCACGCGACCGTCCTGCAGGTGATGCTCGAAGAGAGCGCCGAGCGAAACCAGGCCGATCTCGACCTCTCCAGTACGGAGCGGCGGGTCATCATGGCGCTACACTCGGGGGTCTCTCCCTTCGACATCCCGAGTTTCGTCGGGATCGACATCGAGCAAAGCGAGGAGATCTTCGATCGCCTGATCGAACTCGACGTGATCAGCGTGGTCCGCGAGCGCACCGAAGTCCAGTTGACGACGAAGGGACGGCGCGTCGCCGGGGAGAACATCAGCGAGCAGTGATCGACCGAGACTGCGGGTAGGCGCTGCCTACGGCCGCCGCCGGCAAGATCGACGCCAGTAGGGGGGGCAAAACGTTCAAACGTCCGCTGAATGATTAGTTTCGTATGAGCGTACGAACCGCCGTCGTCCTGGCGGCCGGTGAGGGAACGCGACTGCGCCCGCTGACGCGCAACCGTCCCAAGCCGATGTTGCCCGCGGGGAACCGCCCGATTCTCGAATACGTCTTCGACGCGCTCGTCGAGGCCGGTCTCGACCGGATCGTCGTCGTCGTCGGCTACAAGCGCGATCGCGTGCAAGACCACTTCGGCCCGTCCTACCGGGGCGTCCCTCTGCGCTACGTCACACAGGGCAAACAGCTGGGCAGCGGCCACGCCCTCCTGCAGGCCCGGGACGCGGTGTCCGGTCCCGTCCTCGTGGTCAACGGCGATCGCGTCATCGACGGCGAGACGGTCGGCTCCGTGATCGACCACTTCGACACCGACCCAGAGACGCCGGCACTGGCGGTCTTGGAGCGTCAGGACGCCAGCCACTACGGTGCCGTCGACCTGCGGGACGGCGATCTCCACTCGATCGTCGAGAAGCCCGAGACCGACGAGTACCGTCTGATCAACGGCGGCATCTACGCGTTCCCCGAGTCGATCTTCGACGAGATCGAGGCCACGCCACGGGCAGAGGGCGAGCTGGCACTGACCGACACGATCGCACGCCTGATCGACTCCGATCGGGTCCGCGCGGTCACGACCGACGGCCTGTGGGTCGACGCGACGTATCCCTGGGACCTGCTGACGGTCGCCCGCGAGGTGCTCGCCCGCGGACGGGTCACGGAGTCGAACCGTCGGGACAGTGTCTGGGTCGCCGACTCCGCGCACGTCCACGAGGACGCGACGCTGCAAGCGCCGGTCGTGGTCGGTCCGGACTGCGAGGTCGCGGCGGGGACCGTGCTCGGACCGGACGCGGCGCTGGGAGCGAACGTCACCGTCGGCGCGAACGCGACGGTCCAGCAGTCGGTGCTCGACGCGGACACGCGCGTCGACGCGGGCGCGACGCTGGTCGATACGGTCGCTGGACAGGACGTGACACTCGGCGTCGAGACGGTCGTCCCCGGCGGTCCCGCGGACGTACAGATCGGGACCGAGGTGTTCGAAGACCGGACGCTCGGTGCGGTGTTCGCCGACCGCGTGACGACCCGAGGGAACGTCTCGGTGTCGCCCGGGACGCTGGTCGGCCCGTCTGCGACCCTCCACGCGGGCGTTCACGCCTTCGGCCACGTCGCCGAGGACGCCGAGGTGGTCCGCTGATGTGCGGGATCATCGGCTGTGTCGGCCGGGCCGACGAGACCCTCGACGTACTGGTCCACGGGCTCTCGAAGCTGGAGTACCGCGGCTACGATTCGGCCGGGGTGGCGCTCGCCGACGACACGGTCTCGGTCGCCAAGCGGTCCGGCGAGATCGACGAGCTGCGCGCGCTGCTCGACGAGACGACGATCGACGGCGCGGTCGGGATCGGACACACGCGCTGGTCGACCCACGGTCCGCCGACCGACGCCAACGCACACCCACACGGGGACTGCACCGGCGACGTGGCGGTCGTCCACAACGGGATCATCGAGAACTACCAGTCGATCCGGGACGAACTGGTCGCCGACGGCCACGAGTTCGCCTCCGACACCGACACCGAAGTGATCCCACACCTCGTCGAGGACGCGCTGGCAGACGGCGCGGAACCGATGGCGGCGCTTCGGCGGGCCGTCGACCGCCTGGAGGGGAGCTACGCCGTCGCCGCGGTCGTCGCCGGCACGGAGGCGGTCTTCGTCGCACGCAACGACTCGCCGCTGGTGCTCGGCCTCGACGAGGGCAGCGAGCCACACGACGAGTCGACGGCCACCGGTGGGGCGACGCGAGCGACCTACCTCGCCAGCGACGTGCCCGCGTTTCGGGACTACACCGACCGGGTCGTCTACCTCGCCGACGGCGAGTTCGCGCGTCTCGACGCCGAGGGCTGGACCGTCACCGACGGCGACGGGACCCCCGTGGAAAAGGAGATCGACACCGTCGCCTGGGACGCCGAAGAGACCGGCAAGAGCGGCTACGACCACTTCATGCTCAAGGAGATCCACGAGCAGCCCCGAGCGCTCCGCCAGTGTCTCCGGGGTCGCGTCGACGAACTCGGAGCGGCCGTCGACATCGAGGACCTCGGCGACCTCTCGCCGACCGGCGTCCAGTTCGTGGCCTGTGGGACCTCCTATCACGCCGCGCTGTACGGCGCACAGCTGTACCGACGGACCGGCATCCCCGCTCAGACCTTTCTCGCCAGCGAGTACGCGACCGCACCGCCGCCGATCGGCGACGCCCTCGTGGTCGGCGTCACCCAGAGCGGCGAGACCGCAGACACCCTCTCGGCGCTGCGGGAGGCCCGCCACCGCGGAGCGCGCACGATGGCCGTGACAAACACCGTCGGCTCGACCGCGGCACGCGAGTGCGATCACGCACTGTACATCAGAGCCGGCCCGGAGATCGGCGTCGCCGCCTCCAAGACCTTCGCCTCGCAGCTGGCGGCGCTGAACCTCCTGGCGCTCGGGACCGCGCCGGTCGACCGCCCCCGCGAGGCGATCGCCGGACTGCGTGACCTGCCGGGACAGGTGCAGGCGCTGCTGGACGACTCACGTGCCAGCGCGGTCGCCGAGCAGTACCAGGACGCCGGGGCGTACTTCTTCGTCGGCCGCGGACACCAGTACCCCGTCGCGCTGGAGGGTGCACTGAAGATGAAAGAGATCACCTACAAGCACGCGGAGGGGTTCGCCGCGGGCGAACTCAAACACGGCCCGCTCGCGCTGGTGACCGACGACACCCCGGTGTTCGCGGTCGTCGTCGGCGACGGCGAGCAGGCTCGCAAGACCGTCGGCAACGTCAAAGAGGTGGAAGCTCGCGACGCGCCCGTCGTCGCCGTCACGGACGGGCGAAGCGACGTAGAGCGATACGCCGACGAGGTGCTGGAGATTCCCGAGACCCGCCCCGAAGCGGCCGCGGTGCTCGCGAACGTCCAGCTCCAGCTCGTGTCGTACTACACCGCCAAGGGGCTGGGCCGCTCGATCGACAAGCCCCGGAACCTCGCGAAGAGCGTCACCGTCGAGTAGCTACGGCGGGCAGCTCCCGTCTCAGCGGCCCCACTCGCGCTGAGTCTTGGGCCGCGAGGCGATGTCCTGGACGTTCAGGGGCTGGTCGTCGGCGTTGATCGCTTCGAGGGCGGCCTCGGCGGACTCGCGCGTCGAGAAGTACGTGACCGTCTCTTCGACACACGCTTCCAGCACGTCGCGGTTGCGCGACAGCACCATGTCGATCTCGCCGTTCTGGATCGCTTCGACGATGGCGTCGACGTCCTCGAAGCCGTCGAAATCGACCACGTCGAAGTGGTCCTCGAAGCCGATGATCGGCATGTCGACCAGCGCCGTCCCGTCCAGCGGGATCGGCTTGTCGACGGACATCTGGGCCTTCTGGTAGGCCTTGCCGAAGGAGCCGGCCGTCCCCATGACCTCGCCGGTGGACTTCATCTCCGGGCCGAGGCGCGGATCCGAGCCCGGCAGGCGGTCGAACGGCAGGACGACCTCCTTGACCGAGACCTGATCCGGGATCTGTTCCTCGTAATCGAGTGCTTCGAGGCTCGCGCCGGCCATGACCTTCGCCGCGATCTTGGCCAGGGGAACGCCCGTCGTCTTCGCGATGAACGGCACGGTTCGGGAGGAACGCGGGTTGGCTTCGAGCACGTACACCTCGCCGTCGCGGACCGCGAGCTGGACGTTGAGCAGCCCCTCGGTCTCCAGGGCCGACGCGATGTCCTCCGTGACCTCGCGGATGCGTGGCATCACGTCTTTGATCTCCTGGGAGCGCGGCGGGATCATACACGCGGAGTCACCGGAGTGGACGCCCGCGGTCTCGACGTGCTCCATGACGCCGCCGATCAGCACGTTCTCGCCAGGGCGAGACTCCGTCTCGCTTGCAGGCGCGTGTGACGCGCCGACGTCGGCGACGGCGTCGACGTCTAACTCGATCGCGTCCGCGAGGAAGTCGTCCACGAGGATCGGGTTGTCCGGGGAGACGCGGATGGCCTCCTCGATGTAGGTTTCGAGGTCCTCGTCGTTGTACACCACGTCCATCGCGCGGCCGCCGAGCACGTAGCTCGGCCGCACCAGGACGGGGTAGCCGATGTCGTGAGCCAGGTCCAGCGCCTCTTCCTTGCTGGTCGCCGTCCCGCCTTCGGCCTGTGCGATGCCCAGCTCGTCCATCAGCTGATTGAACCGGTCGCGGTCCTCCGCGAGGTCCATCGCGTCGACCGCGGTGCCCATGATCTCACAGTCGAGGTCGCGGCGGTCGAGTTCCCGTTCGAGCGGCTGACCGATGTCGACGGAGGTCTGGCCGCCGAACTGGACCATCACGCCGTCGGCGTTGGTGGCTTCGACCACGTCGGCGACTTCTTCGGCCGTGACCGGCTCGAAGAACAGGCCGTCACTGGTATCGTAGTCCGTCGAGACGGTCTCGGGGTTGTTGTTGACGACGTGGGCGTCAATGCCGGCCTCTTCGAGCGCGCGGACCGCGTGGACCGAACAGTAGTCGAACTCGACGCCCTGCCCGATCCGAATCGGGCCGCCACCGACCACGACGACGCTCTCTACCTCGGGGTCGATCTGCAGCTCGTTGCGGTCGATCCCCGAGACGGGGTCTCGCGTCGAGTAGTAGTACGGCGTCGTCGCCTCGAACTCGCCGGCACAGGTGTCGACGAGCTTGAAGTCGCGATCGACCGTCTCTGACTCGACGTCCTCGACGGTGACGCCAGAGCCGTCTGTAGCGGCTTCGATCTCGTCGCCTTTCTCGCTGAGATTACCCTCCGGCACCCAGGAGGCGTGCGTGTCGTTGAACTCGCCGCCGGCCATCGCGGTGATCTCCTGGTCGGTGAAGCCGGCCTCGGCCGCGGTCGCGAAGTCGCCGTTCTGCGCGGCCTCGGCGGCTTCTTCGATCCGCTGGAAGCGCTCGACGTACCAGCGCTCGATGTCGGTCAGCTCGACGATCTCGTCGACCGTGTACCCGCGGGCGAAGGCCTCGAAGATGGCGTAGGGGCGATCCGGCGTCGGGCGGATCAGGTACTCGTCTTCGAGCTCGTCGTCGTCGACCTCGCTCCAGTCGACGGCGGGATCGTACTCCGAGGACCGCAGCGCCTTCAGCATCGACTCGGGGAAAGTGCGGCCGATGGCCATCGCCTCGCCGGTCGATTTCATCGCCGTCGACAGCTCGAACTCCACGTCGCGGAACTTGTCGATCGGCCAGCGCGGGACCTTCGTGACGACGTAGTCGATGGCGGGCTCGAAGGCGGCAGTGGTCTCGCCGGTAATTTCGTTGTCGATCTCGTGGAGGCGCTTGCCCATCGCGACCTTCGCGGTGACGCGGGCGATCGGGTAGCCCGTCGCCTTCGAGGCCAGCGCAGAGGAACGCGAGACCCGTGGGTTGACCTCGACGACGCGGTACTCGCCGCCGGGGGTGCCGTCGTCGCGCCACGCGTGCTGGATGTTACAGCCGCCCTCGATGCCGAGTTCGCGGATGACCTTCAGCGCGGAGTCGCGCATCGCCTGGTGGCCCTCGTCGGGGATGACCTGCGAGGGCGTGACGACCGTCGACTCGCCGGTGTGGATCCCCATCGGGTCGATGTTCTCCATGTTGCAGATGATGATACACGAGTCGTCGGCGTCGCGCATCACCTCGTACTCCAGCTCGACCCACCCCTCGATGGACTCGGTGATCAGCACCTCGCTGTTCCGAGAGAGGCGCAGCCCCTTGCGGACGCGCTCGATGAGGTTCTCCATCTCGTGGACGACGCCGGAGCCGGAGCCACCGAGCGTGTACGTCGTGCGTGCGATGACCGGCAGGCCGCCGACCTCGTCGACGGCGTCCTCGACGCGGTCGCGCAGGCTCTCCTCGGTCAGTTCGGTGACGGTCTCGCCCTCGTCGAGGGTGATCGTCGTCGAAGACGGCACCGGCTCGCCGATCTCCTCCATGCGCTGTTTGAACAGGTCACGATCCTCCGTCGCGTAGATCGTGTCCAGCGGCGTGCCCATGATCTCGACGTCGTGCTCTTCGAGGACCCCCTCCTCGGCCAGCTCGGCCGTGACGTTGAGGCCGGTCTGACCGCCCAGCCCGGCGATGACGCCGTCGGGATCTTCCTTCCGGATGATCTCGGAGATCGCCTCGGTGTTGATCGGTTCGAGATACACCTTGTCGGCCATCTCCGGGTCGGTCATGATCGTCGCCGGATTCGAGTTCACCAGGACGACCCGCGCGCCCTCCTCCTGCAGGGCGCGACAGGCCTGTGCCCCGGAGTAGTCGAACTCGGCCGCCTGTCCGATCTGGATCGGGCCACTCCCGATGAGCAAGATTGTGCGGTCTTCGCTCTCTGTCATTGTCCGTGGGGAGTCCGCACATCGTAATAAGCCCGGCGATAGGGTACGAAGATCGAAACCGAATTTCGAATGTCGTAATGTGGTGGTGTCGCATGGGTGGTCGTGACACTACCCTGATCCTCGATAGATCGAAGGCGTCCCACGACGAACGACTGTCCCATCACACAACCGGCCACGGATTCCCGACTGGCCCGGGCACGCCTCACGAGACCGGTGAGCGGACAAACGCCGTCTGCCCGGTCAGTTGTTCCGGTCGGCGAACTGGTACCGGTAGGGCTGGTCGCGAATGACCTCGACCTCACCGGTCTGTGCGCGCCGACCGAGCACCGTCGCGACGCGGTGGGCGCTGTCGAACTCCTCGCCGTGCTCGTCGAGGACCTGCAGGATCTCGCGCGCCGTCAACGGCTCGTCCGGGTCGGCGTCTTCGAGCACCGATCGAATTCGCTCGAACTCGCCGTGCCGTGTGCGCATGTGCATACATACGCCTTCACACACTATATAACACCGTCAGACAGCCGTCAGACGGCGTTCTATACAGAATCGCCGGACAGCGAACTGTCGGAAGATGCAGACAGCTGTCATACGCTATCGGCGGCAGATCTACGTTCTTCGGGCGGCCACTATATATCTACCATCAGCGCCCGAGCACTCAGATCGGCGTGTCGTGCTCAGACTCGAAGTGCCGGCAGACTCCGTCTCCCGTTGTCTCGCTCGCTCCGCTCGCGAGACTCTCCGAATTGCTCGTCCGAGCACTCAGATCGGCGTGTCGTGCTCGGACTCGAAGTCTCGCTGGGCCCGGTACTGCTCGACGAACTCGCTCACGTCGAACTCCAGCATCTCCTGTTCGAACTGGTCCATGACCGCGTCGTCCTCGGCGTGGCTGACGGCGTGTTCCATCAGTTCGACGAGCAACTCGACGACGATCTCGTGGAGTCGACGGGAATCGAAGTCGGCCACCCACACCAGCGCGTAGCCGACGGCCCCGTCCTCTGCCACGTCGGCGACGGCCATCTCCTCCGGGAACTCCTCCATCACGATCGCCATGAGGTGCGCCGTCGTGAACTCCTCGCGGTCGTCCTCGGCCGGTTCGACGGTCTCGGTGAGGATCTCGACGAGGAACTCCGGGACGAACCGCGAGAGGGGGTGCATGTCCATCACGACGGCGTGGGTCTCGCCACACCGGCAGTCGATCTCCCGCAGGCCCATGTCCAGTTCGTGGATGGAGCGCTCTTCCCCGCAGGGCAGTTCCATGGACTGGCCCCCGTTCCCGGGCACGCCGGACTCTGTCATTACCAGCGGTAACGGGTTCCAGGGGTTAAATCACGCGAAGTACGACCGCGCCAGACTGTGAACAAAAACCATTTGTGTTGAAGAAAAATACTTACCGAAGACTAGATGAACGTAATCGAGTTCACGACCCTACTGGGCGACCCCGCACGATTCTTCGAGCGCCGAGGCGAAGAGCCCAGCCTGTTCGGTCCGTTGCTGGTCGTCGCCGTCGTCGCACTCTGTGCTGCCGTCGGCTCTGTCGTCACGACCCTCCAGCTGGGGCAAGCCATCCAAGGGGATCTACAGATGCTCTTCCTCTTTACGGCGGTTGTCCAAGGTAGTTTCGCCCTTGTCGTGCCGTTCGTATCGTGGGTGTTGTACGTGCTCGGCTTCACAGCTGTGGCGGCCCTCCTCGGCGGAGACAGTGACCTTCGAGAGCTCTTCGCGCTGACCGGCTGGGGGTTCTTCCCGCAAGGTTTCGGTACAGTCGTAACGACGCTGGTGGTCGTCGCCACTCTCCACGGCGTCGAACTTTCCCCGGTCGTGATGCAGCCAGCGTGGGCAGAGTATCCACTGCGTCGGAACGTCTTCTTCGTCGTATCCTACGGCATGCCGGTCCTCGCAACGCTCTGGAGTGCTTACATCTGGCTCCCGGCTGTCAGGCGGGTGACTGGGCTCGGGCGTCGGCGGGCCGTTGTTACCGTGGCGATCCCTGTGTCAATCGGTATCGCTATCACTGTTTTCGCTTCTTTCGTTCTGGCGTGGCTGTAGCTATTCTACGGTCGTCTGGCCTGAAAGAGGACGAAAGAGTGGGCAGGAGTGGACACCATACGCCAGTCAGTTCCGAGCACCGAGGGCTGCGTAAAAGACCGCGTAAGCCATCAATTAGGGCCAGTCGTCGCGCTGCTCTTCCTCGTCGACGGCGTCGGGCGCTTCGGGATCGCCCAGTTCCCAGTCGGCCGCCTCGGCGGCTCCTTCGACGGTGAGGTACTCCCAGCCCGCCGTCTCGGCGAGTGCTTCGTCCTCGTCGCTGGTGCCGACGAAGACGTGGCGCTCGGTGTCGAACTGCTCTTTGACGTTGCCGAGGCTCTCTTCGCGGCCGCGCGGGCCCGAGAAGAAGTCCTGTCTGATCCGGTGTTTCCGACAGAAGTTCGTGACGACGTAGGTGGGTTTCTCTGAGATGACGCCGACGTACTCGGCCCACTGGCGCGCGTCGTTGAAGACGGCGTCGGGCTGGGCCAGTTCCTTGAGCGCCGCGAGCTCGATCGCGAGTGTCATGTCGCCGCTGCCGCCAACCATGCCCGGATCTCGGCTGCCACCGGAAAAAAGGCCGTCGGTTCACCCGCCGATCAGCGCTGGCGGTCGTCCACGTCCCGCAGTTTCGACGCCTGCCCGTTGATCTCCTGCATCTCCCTGACGGCGTCCTGCCCGTTTTTGTGACCGTGGGCATAGTCGACGGAGGCGTCGAGCAGCGACCCGGCGAAGCCAGCGTCTTCGTCGTCGCCACCGTCATCGTCCTCGCTGCTTCGTTTCGGAATGCCGACCAGCCAGCGGACGAGTCGTCGGAGCATACGCTCAAGTTTCCGTTACAGCGACAAAAAACGCTCGCCGACTGTCGACGTTACTCGGCCTGCGCTGGCGCGCCCTCTTCGAGGCGCTCGATGTCCACGTCCTCTTCGAGCAGCAGTTCCTTCTTGTCCGCGACCTCGCGTTCCTCGCGGATGAGCTTCTTGAACTTCGACTGCTGGGAGAGGTCGCCGATGAGCACGCCGCCGATGAGCTTGCCGTCCTTGAAGGTGAGTCGCCGCCACTCCGTGTCGGAGTACTTTCGCTCGCAGTCCTCGTCGCCGAGCGTCGGGTGACCGAAGGAGAGGAAGGGGAAGTCGAAGTGGGTGATCGAGTACGTCGAGACCCAGCGGAACTCTTCTTCCTCGGCATCCGCCACCATGTTGGCACCGGCGACCGATCCCTGCTCTTTGGCCGAGCCCCACGCGCCGTTCTGTGCGCGCTCGTCGAGGATCGTGTCGTAGAACTGCGTGATGTCGCCCGCGGCGTAGACGTCTTCCACGTTGGTCTGCATGTACTCGTCGACGACGATCCCGTCGTCGGTCTCGATCTCCGAGCCGGCGAGGAACTCGGTGTTGAAGTCCAGCCCGATCGCGACGCCCGCGAAGTCCCCGTCGTAGCGGTTGCCGTCGGGGTCGACGGCCGCCTCCACGTGGCCGTCGTCGTCGACCTCGAAGTGGTCGACGCCGGACTCGAAGACGGGTTCGACGCCCACGTCGCGCATCGCGTCGTGGATGATCTCCGCGCCGTCGAGGCTGAGCGCGTAGCGCCACCAGCGGTTGCCACGCATGAGGAACGTCCCGTCGATCCCCTGTGCGCCACAGATCGCGGCGAGGTCGATCCCCAGCAGACCCGCACCGACGATGATCGCGTCGTCGGTCTCCTCTGCGTGTTCGCGGATGTTGCGGGCGTCCTGGAACGTCCAGAAGTGGTGGATCCCGTCGGCGTCGGCGTTGTCGACCGGGAGCTGAGCCGGCGTCCCGCCGGTCGCGACGAGCAGTTTGTCGTACTCGTAGCTGTCGCCCTCGTGAGTGTGTATCTCGTGGGCGTCGGTGTCGACCTCCGTGACGTGGGTGTTCAGTTCGAGGTCGATGTCTCGCTCCTCGTACCACTCGGGTTCGTGGATCGAGATCGGTGCTTCGGGGAGCTTGCCCTTCGCGAACTCCTTGATGAGGATCCGGTTGTACAGGGCCTCGCCCTCGTCGGTGATGACTGTGACGTCTGCGTCTGGATCGGCTTCGCGGATCGACTCTGCGGCCGACGACCCCGCGATGCCGTCACCGATAATCACGTGCGACGTGCTCATAAGCGAGACGTTAGATATCGGGCTTAATGTGGATTGCCATCTCCGCGTCAGGTGGCAAGTATTGACGCGCTGGGTGCGAACGACCCCCGACCGCGGGGTTGAAGGCCGTCGCGACCAAGGAAAACGTGATGAAACTCCGCCAGAACGTCAAGCACTTCGCGGCCAAGCAGGCGCTGACACTCCCAGTCGTCGGCGATGCGGTCAACGACCGGCTGGTGGACTTGCACACGAACGTCTTCGCGGACAAGGCCGACGCCAGCCGCGCCGACGAACGGCGCGCCCACCTCGACGACTTCTTCGACGCGACGATGGACACCTACGTCGCCGCGCTGGACGCCGGCTTCCCCGAGGCCGAGGCCAGAGAGATCACGCACGTGCAGGCGAACTTCGACTTCTACAACCACGGCTGGACGGAGATGATGGAGTTCCCCGTCGACGAGCTGGCGGACCACTACGAGCGCTACGAGTCGTTCTTCGAGCGCTACGACATCACGATCGACGAGCCACTCGGGACGTTCGCTCCCGCGGACGGCATCACCGAGGCCCCGTCGACGCCCGAGGAGCTCGACGATCCCGAACACCCCCACGCGGAGGGCGGGTTCGCCGACGACGTGTACGTCGAGACCGACGACGGCGAGATCGTGGTCGGCGGCCAGGAAGAGCCCACCGACGTGGATCCGAGCGAGGCCCCCGGCGTCGAGGAGTAGGTCACAGCGACACCGGCACGTCACCAGTCGGCGCGGGGCTCGCACTCGACGCAGTCCCAACGAACTGACCGCTCGTGAGCGCCAGCGCGAACCGGCGGACCGCTATCGCTCGCCGGTGATCCGGTCGGCACACTCGTAGCCGGCGACAATGCCGCCGTTGAGGCTGCGCTCGGGATACTGTGCCCGAGAGGCCATCCCGGCGTAGTAGATCCCTTCGGCGATCTCGTCGGCCAGGTCGTACGGGACGACCATGTCCAGATAGCCCCGCTCGTAGATCGGTGCCGTCCGCGGATTCCGGGCGGTCTCGACCCAGTTGACGCTGTCGCGGTCGAAGTCGGGGAACAGCCCCTCGATGCCGGACAGCCACGTCTCGCGGATCTCCGCGTCGTCCTGTTGCCAGTAGGGGTCTCCCGTGTGCTGGACGTACTTGGCGATGTAGACGAGGTGTTCGCCGCCGTAGCGCTCGGGCGGGACGAAGTTGGTGTGCTCGATGAGCGCCCCGAACGGAGCCTCGTCGGCGATGTTGAGCCAGTAGGTGTCGGTCAGCGACTCGTCCATACTGATCACCGAGCAGATCGTCCCCTGGAAGTCGATCGCACACTCGTAGCCCGTCAGGGCTTCGAGGACGGTCGGCATCGCGGCGACGATCGCCGCGTCAACGTCGTGGGCGGTCGTACCGTCGTCCGTCTCGACGGTCATCGTCTCGATCGCGCCGTCGGCCGTCGCGATGTCCTGCACGCGTGCGCCGGTCGTGATGTTTTCCCGACCGACCGCCTCGACGAGCGCGTCCAGCAGCCGGCCGAAACCGCCGTCGAGATAGCCGAGGATCTCCCCGTTGAGGATGTCTCGCTCCCCGCGGAACTTGATGCGTCCGAGCAGCCAGGCGGCGCTTACGTCCGCCGCGCGCTCGCCGAACTTCGCTTCGAGCAGCGGTTCGAAGAACGTCTCGTAGACGTTCTCCGTCGTGTGCTCTCGTGCGAACTCCTTGACCGGCACGTCCTCGAAGTCTTCGAGACGTTCGTAGGTGTCGAACTTCGGGACGCCGCCACGAACGTCGATATCGAGCGTGAGCATCCCGAGCCTGAACTTGTCGTAGACGCTCCAGTGGGGGAACGCGAGGATCTCCCAGGGCTTGTCCATCGGGTGGACGACGCCGTCGACGTAGTAGGCGTTCTCGCCGATCCGCCACTCGACGTCCTCGCCCAGCCCCAGCTCGTGGGCCAGCTCGACGATCGTCTCCTCGGACTTCGAGAGGTGGTGATAGAACTTCTCCAGGGGGTCCCCGGCGGTCTCGTACACCGCGGCCAGTCCGCCGACCTGGTCTGTGGCCTCGAACACGTGGACTTCGTGGCCGCGTTGCTGGAGCCGGTACGCGGCCGCCAGCCCCGCGATGCCGCCGCCGACGACGCCGATCATGTCCGCTCGTTTTCGGGCGACCGGGATGTGTGTTGTGTCTCGGCCTGCTGGAACTCCAGCACGGCGACGGCACCGCGGCGCGTGCCGTCGTCGCGGATGTCGTTGTCCTCGATCCAGACCGTCCCACCGTAGAGGTTCATCATCACCGAAACGAAGTAGAGCCCGAAGCCGTGGCTGGTCTGGCTGGCCCCGACGTTGCGCTCGAAGACGGTCTCTTTCATTTCGTCGGTCATGCCGGGACCGTTGTCGGCGACTCTGAGCTGGACGCGGTCGGCGATCTCGCTGGCGGTGATCTCGACGCGGGGCGCTGGTGCGTCGTTGTGCGTGATGGCGTTCGAGATGACGCTGTCGACGACTTTCTCGACGAGGTCGTTGGCGAGAACGGTCAGCCCGTCGTCGACGGCCAGGTCGATGGTCACGTCCGTGAAGTCCTCCGAGAGCACGTCGACGCGGTCGGACAACACCCCGCCGAGATCGATCCTGTCGAGGCGCTGTGCCTCGCTGGCCGTGACGGTGTCGTTGATCGCCTCGATCTCCTCGCTGAGTTCCGAGAGGTCCTCACACCACTGGACGATGCGGTCGAGGTGTCGCTGTCTGGCGTCGTCGACGTGGTCTCGCAGGTGGTTGGCCCGTCCCTCGATGACGAGCAAGGCGTTGCGCAGCGTGTGTCGCAACACCCCGTTGAAGAACGCGACCTGCTCGTTGCGACGCTCGATCGCCTGTCGGCTCTGGCGCAGCTCGTGTTCGCGGTCGACCTGCGTGAACGCGACCTGCGTCGTCCGGGCGAGGATCGTCGCGAACTGCTCGTCTTCGGTCACGAACGCACCGAGCTCGCGCGAGCCGATCGCCAGCACGCCGTGGTTGTCGATCGGCACGAGGAGGAGATACCGGAACGGCATCGTCGTTCCCGAGTCTCGTACGTCCGCTCTGTCGATCGTCTCGGACTCGTAGGCGCTGTAGATCGGGTGGTCCCGATCCTCGACCGTCAACTCCGTCAGCGTACACTCCCGTTCGAGCGCGTCGCTGGCGGCGACCGGGCGCAGTCGATCGTCCTCGTGTACGTACACGGCGGCAGCGTCCTGATCGAGGACGCGGTCCGCGAACGTCACCGTCAGCTCGGCGATGCGCTCGACCGAGTTGGCCGTGATGAACTGCTGGGTCGCCGCCTGGAGGGCTTCGAGGCGGTCCTGGCGGCGCTGCTGGCCGGTCACGTCACGCAAGACGACGAGTCGCCCCCGTTCGATGCCGTGCTGGTCGTCGATCGAGGTGACCTGCGGATCGAAGTACGTGACCTCCTCGCTGGCGGACTCCGAGTGCGAGTAGACCGAACTACTGTCGAGCCGTTCCGCGAGCCGCGGTGCGACGGTGGTGAGCCGTCGGCCACAGAGAGGATCGGCGTCGAACATCGCCTCGGCGGCGCGGTTGTGGTCGAGGATGCGCCCGTCCTCTGCGAGGACGAACACGGGGTCGGGCAGTTCGTCGACGAGGATATCGCTCGCCAGTGGCGTCACGTCGAGGAGATCGTACCGGAACAGCCCCCAGCCGAGCACCACGCCGGTGAGACCGAGCGCGGCCGGCGTCAGATCCACGCCCGGATGTGTGAACAGGTAGAACTGTGTCGAGGCGTTGACGATGACCGGGACGAGGATCGCAGTCACCACCGTCGCCGTCTGCAGTCGGTAGATGGCCCGCGATCTGACGAGAAAGCGTGCCAGGAGGAGAAACGCCGCCGCGAGGACGACGTACGTGTAGAGGAGATCGATCTGGGAGGGAATCCCCTCTGTGACGGTCAACACGGCGGCATCCTCCCACGTTCCGACCCAAACGCTCTCGGGGCCCTGCACGTAGCCGTGGAGCGGTGCCGTCGCCGAGAGGGCGGTGTAGCCGGCCGGAACGATCCACACCAGCCCGACGAACCGCGGCGTGAGAACGTCTTCACGTCCGATATAGGAGAGCACGAACACCAGTACGAGCGGGGTAGTGCTACTGGAGGCGGCCCGAGCGAAGCGGTCGAACAGATACGCGCTCGCCGGTTCCGCGGTCAAGACTCGGGCCGTCGCCATGAACGCCCACGCAGCGGCAGCGACCATCAGCCAGCCAAACGCGGAGGCCGCCGGGCGATCGTGGTTGCGCCAGGCGAACACCGCCATGGCACTGCAGATCAACCCGCTGACCAACGTCGTGGCGACGGTCCCCCAGAAGACGTACGTGGCCATTCAATTGTCCCGTTCCGACAATATTCGTTCCGACACTAATCAGTTGCCCTGACTCACGGCCACATTGCCGGCCGTCACCGAACCCTGCGTACGGTCCGCTACCTTTTTGTCTGCAGTGGGGATACTCGGATGCATGTTGACCGTCCGGGCACCGGCAACGAGTGCCAATCTGGGGAGCGGGTTCGACGTGTTCGGCGTCGCGCTCGAGCGCCCGGCGGACGTGGTTCGCGTCTCGAAGGCCGAGCGGACGACCATCGAGGTGACGGGGGCCGGGAGCGAGTACATCCCGGAAGATCCGGAAAAAAACACCGTCGGCGCGGTCGCCGAAGCGCTCGACGCCCCGGCTCACATCGAGATCGACAAGGGCATCCGGCCCGCGTCGGGCCTGGGTTCGTCGGCCGCCAGCGCCGCTGCCGCGGCCGTCGGCCTCAACGAGCTCTACGGCCGGGGCCACAGCCGCGAGGCGCTCGTGCCCATCGCCGCCAAGGGCGAAGCGGTCGTCTCCGGGGACGCCCACGACGACAACGTCGCCCCGTCGATCATGGGCGGGTTCACGATCGCGACCGACGACGGCGTCACGCAGGTCGACGCCGACATCCCGCTGGTGGCCTGCCTCCCCGACATCGTCGTCTCGACGCGCGACGCGCGACGCGTCGTCCCCGAGCGGGCCGGCGTCGATCAGCTCGTCGAGACCGTCGGCAACGCCGCCAGGCTCACGACCGGAATGCATCGGGACGACCCCGATCTCGTGGGGGCCGGGATGTACGACTCGATCGTCACGCCGGCCCGAGCGAAGCTGATCGACGGCTACGCGGGCGTTCGGGAGGCCGCGCTGGAAGCGGGCGCGACCGGGGTCACCATCAGCGGTGCCGGCCCGACCGTCATCGCCGCCTGTCACGAGGGCGATCAGCGCGCGATCGGCTCGGCGATGATCGGGCGCTTCGCCGAGGAGGACGTGGAGGCTCAGGTGTACCAGACCCGAATCGGTGCCGGCGCGACCGTGTTCTAGGCGCTGTCTCCACCAGTTCGCTTTTGTGTCACGTGATCGACGTGCGAGTATGGTCCCCGACGCGAGCGACGACAGTCACGACCAGTCAACCGACGACGGCCGACCACGGCGAAGCGACGGCGGCGTCGATCCGGGGTTCGATCCGGACACGCTGTACCGGGTCGTTCGGGCCGCGATCAAAGACGCGCTGCTGGACGTGATCGGCACGTTGCTGTTGCTCGGCGTCGCGCTGGTGATCGTCGCTATCGGCGGACAGCTGCTCCTCGCTGCGATGTCCGAGGTGGCGATAGTGCTCGGAGCCCTGCTCGTCCTGTTCGGGCTCTACATCGGGGCTGCGACGCTGGAGCTGATCCCGCCGCTCCGGGAGTGGTTGTGACCCTCAGTATAGCGGGTGAGTTTATCCGACCAGAGTGTGTCGTGTGTACACATGGCACGCAGACAGCCGGAGTTCGGGACGGACGACTCCAGGTCGCCGGCACCGGTCGCGGATCGACTCGTGTGGCTCGGTACCGCGCTGTGCGTATTCGGAGTGCCGCTCGTCGTCGGCGTCGCTCTCGCGGTCGTCCTGTCGGCACCGTCGCTGGCGGCGGGTGTCGACAGTGCCCTCGCGGCCGTCGAGGGGCCACTCGGCGCGCCCGACGGCATCGAGTGGCTGCTCCACGTGGGCGTTCTCGGCGTGCTCGTCGGCGCGTGGCTCGCCGGTGCGGGGCTCGTGAGCGGGGAGCTGTTGCCCTGATCAGTTCGTCTCGCCGTCGGCTTCCGCCGACGGTTGTCCGTCGGCCAGCGGACCGTCGCGCAGTTGGGCCGCAGTCCCGTCGCGTGCGGACAGTTCGCGCTGCGGGTACGGCACCGTGATCCCCTCGCCGTCGAACGCCTCCTTGACGCCGCTGACGACCCCCGAGACGGCCCGCCACTTGCGCGGTGGGCTCGGGTGCTCGATCCAGTAGCGCAGTTCCAGCACGATCGCGGAGTCGCCGAAGGCCTTCGGGATGACTTTCGGTGCCGGAGCGTCCTCGATTATCTCCACGTCTTCGATGGCGTCGAGGGCGACCGCCTCGGCGTGGTCCGGATCGGCGTCGTAGTCGATCCCGACCTCCGTCCGCAGCCGCAGCCGGCCGTTGGAACTCCGGTTGGTCAGGGACTGATCGTTGACCTTGTCGTTGGGCAGGACGACCGTCTCGCCGTCGAAGTTCTGGAGCCGCGTGTTGAGGATCGTGATGTCGGTGACGATCCCCTCCTGGCCCCCGACTTCGACCCAGTCCCCGACGGTGAAGGGGCGCGAGAACATGAGGACGAAGCCGGCGATCAGCGAGCCCAGGGTCTGGCGAGCGGCCAGACCGACGACGATCCCGAGGAATCCGGCCCCCACCAGCAGACCGCTGAGATCGACGCCCCACAGCGTCATGATCGACGAACCGACGGTGACGAGCAGGACCACCTGGCCGACCCGCAGCATCACCTCTTCCTGGTGCTGGGTGACCCGGTCTGCGCCCTTGCTGAACCGATCGATCACGGTTCTGAGCTGGTCGGAGCCGACGTAGGCCAGCACCAGTAACGCGGCCGTGATCGTCGCTTTGACCAGATGAGGGATCGCGTCGAGAATGAGGCGACCGGTGGCGACGGCCACGTCGACGAGTCCCCAGACGACCAGCAGCGAGAGCGCACTGACGATCGTGACAGACACCTGTAACACCCGCAGCGCGATCCCCGAGATCGTCGTCGGAATGTACATCCCGACCAGTTCGACGCCGTCGGCGACGCGGCTGTCGAACAGTCGGGACGTGAGGACGCGGCGGATCTGGCGAACGAGCAGGGGGACGACGACGAAGACGGCGAGCAGCGCGGCGATCACGAGCACGGCGGTGACGGCGGCCCGCCCCTGCGTCGTCGCGAGTTCTTCGAGGAACCGTTGGCCCTCCCCGAAGACGGACGCGACGGTGTCCTGAAACACCGGCCAGTTCGACGCGGAGCCGTTGGTCGGAGCTGGTGTCTCCTCGCCGACCGGGGTCGGCGTCGTCGCCTGCATGGTTCCCCGAGAGAGCTACAGCGGCTTCAGGGTTGTCCTCCGGAGCGATACGGTCGGCTGTCCATCTGTGACCGATTTCGCTACTCCGAGGTGGCGAATCCCGTCACCACGTTACGGCCAACAGGATCAGTCGAGTCGCCGCTGGAGAAATCGGTCGCGAATCTCCGGCTCGGGGATCGGACACTGGTCTTTCTTGCCGAACACGCGATAGCGATACGCTGCCACCAGATCGTAGACCCCGTCGCGAACGCGGGTGGGGAGTGCGATCGCCGGGTACAACAGCGGCCACGGACCGTCGAGCCGTCGGGCCACGCGCAGTGCGGCCGTCGACTTCGTGGCGACCTCGCCGTCCTCGATCAGGACGACGGAGTCGAAGGTCTCGGTCGACAGATCGTGGCGTTCGAGCAAAGCCTGGCCGATCTCGGACTGGAGCGGTGCGAACTGGAACGTCCCGGCCGCGTCGAACCGCACGACGAACCGGACTGCGGCGTTACAGAGGTTACAGACGCCGTCGAACAGGAGTACTGGTCCGTCGATGGCATCGAGTCGAGCCGCCGCGGCGCGCTCGTCGCTCCCGCCGTCGCGGTCGTCGGAGCCGTCGTCGGAGCCGTCGTCGGAGCCGTCGTCGGAGCCGTCGTCCGCGGGAGTGTCGGCGCTCACGGGTCGTGATTGCTCGCCGTGTTCGAACGCTCAGACGCCACGGTCCTGCATCTTCTCTTCCTCGGGCAGGTCGGCGTTGGCGTCGCCCTTCATGCCGCCGCCGATGTCCGACGCGATCTCGGCGAGTCGCTCGGGATCGTCCCAGTTGTTTACCGCCTCGACGATGGCGGTGCCCATCGCTTCGGGGTCCTCCGCGCCGAAGATGCCCGAGCCGACGAAGATGCCGTCACAGCCGTGGTGCATCATCAGCGCGGCGTCGGCGGGAGTCGCGATACCACCGGCGGCGAAGTTGACGACCGGGAGGCGTCCCATCTCGGCGGTCTCGTGGACGAGATCGGCCGGGGCCTCGTGCTCGCGGGCCCACTTCTCGCGTTCCTCGTAGCTCATCCCGTCGAGCTCGCGGATCGAGCCCTTAATCGACCGCTGGTGGTGGACGGCCTGGTTCACGTCGCCGGTGCCGGCCTCGCCCTTGGTTCGAATCATCGCCGCGCCTTCGTCGATCCGGCGCAGCGCTTCGCCGAGGTTCCGCGCGCCACAGACGAACGGGGCGGTGAACTCGCGCTTGTCGATGTGATAGCGGTCGTCGGCCGGCGTGAGCACCTCGCTCTCGTCGACCATGTCCGCACCGGCGGCCTCGAGGATCTGGGCCTCCTTGGTGTGTCCGATCCGGGACTTGCCCATCACCGGGATCGACACCTCGTCGATGATCGCCTGCAGCGAGGCGGGGTCGGCCATCCGGGAGACGCCACCGCGCTTGCGGATGTCCGCCGGCACGGCTTCGAGGTTCATCACGGCGACGGCACCCACGTCCTCCGCGATGCGGGCCTGCTCGCGGTCGACAACGTCCATGATGACGCCGCCCTTCTGCATCTTCGCGAAGCCGCGCTTGACCAGTTCCGTCCCCCGCTTGAGCTCTTCGAGATCGGTATCGGACATTACGCTCCGCTTAGGGTCGGACTCACTTAACGCGTGTCCTTCTGTGTGGAACACAGTTTCACGGCGTGTGCCCGCTCGCGTTCGGGCCGGCGGCGAACCGACCACGGTCGATCAGGTACACAAAGGCTTTGGCCAACGCGGCCGGCGAATCAGGTATGCATTGGCGGCTCTTCGCGACGCTGGCCGAGACGGCCGGCGAGGATCGGGTGTCGGTCGACGACGCCGAGACGGTCGGCGAGGCCCTCGACGCACTGCTGTCGGCCCACCCCGCACTCGAATCGGAAGTGCTGGACGACGACGGCTCGCTGGTCGATCACATCCGGCTGCTCCACGACGGCGACGATCCGTTCGCGGCCGGCGACGGACTCGACACGCCCGTCTCGCCGGGCGACGAGCTGGCGCTGTTCCCGCCGGTCAGCGGCGGATAGCGCCTCACTCCCCGCCCGTCAGATCCGCGGCCGTGACGAAGGTCGGCGAGTCGTCGGTGTCAGCCCGGACGAACGCCGCCTGCCCGACGTGGCGTGGCGTCTCCGGGAGCAGGATTCGGACGGCGTCGGCACCGATCGCCGCGGCGTCGTCGCGGATCGCAGTGACCAGCGCGTCGGCGGCGTCGGCGTCGTCCCACGCGGCGACGCCGTACTCGGCGATCCGTTCGTCAGCGCCGGCTGCCGTCCTGACCCGGCAGGCCATCCCGCAGGTGCCGTCGCGCCTGACCGCGAACACGCGCTGCTCGTCGGCCAGGTCGTGGAGGCCGTCGCGGCTCAGCTCCGAGAGCGCCCAGGAGTGCCCCGCATCGAGGGCCAGCCCCCGCAGTGCCGTCCGCGCGTCGCTGTCGGTCCAGTAGTCCCAGGCCGCCGCGGGATCGGCGTCGACGGTCTCGCCGGGGGTTCCCTCCCGTGGCGTCGGCTCGGCCCACCGGAAGCTCGTCACCGGCTCGAACCCCGCGGCGATCGACTGCCCCAGTCCGGCGTCGTTCCACGAGAACACCATGTTCCGGGCGACGGTCGCGCCCCGGTCCCGTGCCCACTCGAAGAGCGCGTCGACCATCCGGAGTCCGAGGCCGGCTCGCCGGTGGTCGGGATCGACGCGCATCCCCTGGAGCCACGCCCCGTGGTCGGTGAGCACGAGCGCCTGACAGAGCCCGACCGCCCGGCCGTCGACGTCGGCGACGACCGTGCGCTGGTCCGGCCCGTCGCCCGCGACCCAGTCGCGGAACACGTCCGGGATGTAGTCGCGCTGCTCGCGGTCGTCCCACGTGTCGGCGGTGAAGGCGGCGACGGCCTCGTCGTCGTCTTCGCGGGCCTGTCGAACGGTCCCGTTCATGCGTGACCCTACGAGTCGAGCGCCTTGAAACTACGTCCAGGGGCGGGACTGGGACTGGATCTCGCCGGCCAGTGGCTCGCTCATCGTGTCGGCCACGTCGGACGTGTTCGCCAGCGCCCACATCAGCTTCACCTTCGCCGTTCCGGGGAGCATGTCCTCGCCTTCGACGACGCCGGCCGCCAGCAGATCACGGCCGGTGTCGTAGACCCGGTCACACACTCGCCCGTCGAGACACTGACTGGTCATGACGACCGCGGTGCCGTCGTCGGTCAGGTCGTCGATCACGTCGATCCAGTCGGTGTCGACGTGGCCCAGCCCGGTGCCCTCGACGACGATGCCCGCGGCGTCGTCGAGCGCCGCCAGCCGGCTCGCGTCGGTGCCCGGCGTGAACTTCACCAGCTCCACGTCCGTCTCCAGTTCGTCGTGCAGTGCCAGTTCGATCTCGCCGCGCTGGGCGTGCTCCCGGCGGAACGTGACACCGCCCTCGTCCGCCGACCCCGCGGCTGCCGGCTCGCCCTCGCGGACCGCCTCGTAGTCGACGGTGCCGAGGGGCTCGGCACCGACGGTCTCGAAGGCGTCCCGACGGGAGGTGTGGTTCTTCCGGACGCGGGTCCCGCGGTGGAGCGCACAGCGGTCGTCGGACTCGCTTTCGTGCATACAGACCATGACCTCCGCGGCGTCGCTCTTTGCCGCCGCGACCGCAGACACCGCGTTCATGACGTTGTCCGAGGAGGGGCGGTCGGCCGATCGCTGGCTGCCGGTGAAGACGATCGGCACCGGCGTATCGAGCATGAACGCCATCGCGCTCGCGGTGAACTGCATCGTGTCGGTGCCGTGCATGACGACGACGCCGTCGGCACCGGCCTCGATCTCCTCGTGGATCGCCCGTGCGAGGTCCTGCCAGACGGCCGGCGTCATGTTCTCCGAGAGGATGTTGGCGACGACGCGGCCGCGGTAGTTGGCCATCCCCGCGAGGTCGGGCACCGCTCGCAACACGTCTTCGGCGTCGAACTGTGCGGTCACCGCGCCGGTGCGGTAGTCGACGGTGGAGGCGATCGTGCCCCCGGTCGAGATCAGCGACACCGTCGGCAGCGCCTCGTCGAACTCCACCGTCGAGGTGCCCTCCTCGTCCTGTGCGCTCTCGACGTCGTACACGTCGGTCTCGACGACCTCGACGGTGGCGTCTTCGCGATCGATGCCGACGTTGTATCCGCCGTCGAGCTTGACGACGAGGTGGTCGGGCGTGCTCGACGGCAGGAGGACGCCCTCGTAGGCCTGCGCTCCGCGTTCGACGTGGATCCGGTCGCCTGCGTTCATGGCCGGTCGTTCCCGCCGCCGGGACGTAAACCCTCCCGTTTCACCGCCGAGCGGGACCGCCAGCCGGGAGTGGGCCGCGCCGTCGTCGATATAGTAGCCATTGAAGATCAATGCACACCCGGTCGCACGACGGCAGTGCGATCGATGTGTAAATCGTTTCAATTGTTCCTATAGGGGCCAACGGTCGCCGCGAACCCCGAAGTTATACGTCTCGCAGGCGACCGTCGGCGTATGAGCCAGTCGATCATCGACCCAGAGTTCGCCGACAACATCGTCACGACCGCCCGGACGGCGACCGGCGACAGCCTCCGGTCGGTGACCTACTTCACGCGGGCCAACTTCGAACAGCTCTATCTGCGCGAGGACCTCGAACAGGACGCCGACCTCAACGACTTCGTCGGCCACGAGTGGCAGGGGTACAAGCAGACCGAAAACGCCTACCAGGAGTCAGAGCTTGGCGAGTACCTGTTCACCGTCCGGGCCTTCGAGAACGGCTACCTCCTGCGGGTCACCGCGGAGCGCTCTGGCGTGTTGATCACGACCGACGGGCTGTCGATGAGCTCCTACGAGGAGATCGCCGAGGCCATCGGTCGGATGCTCGACGAGCGAGGCGAGGAGTGACACCACTTCGGGGCCGCTGGGGCGACCGTCGCCGGCCGTAACAATTCTTATGACTCGTCGGCGAAAGGCTCGGGTATGACACTCGACCCGGTGCACGTCGACGGGATCGCGCGCCTCGCCGGGCAGATCGAGCAGGGGGTCGACGAACAGGACCACCGGGCGTTCGCCGAGACCGTCTGGCAGGAGTTTCTGGACCCGCTCGTGGTCGACGGCCGGGCGGTGCTGGAGCCGATCGACGAGCAGCGCCGCCGCAAGGTCGACACGCAAGACGCCGCGCTCCAGGCGACGCCGTTTCCCACCCAGCACGGGCTGGACTCGGGGACGATCAACCCAACGACGTTCAAGAACGGCGTCGTACTGGACGTGGCCCAGGCCGCGATGAGCGCCGTCCCCTCCGACCTGGAGTTGCACCGCGGCCGGACGATCGTCATGACCGCCCACTCGAACGACGCCACGGCCAGCCTGACCGAGGACTGGCGGATGGACGATCAGGGGTACGCCCGCCAGCGAGTCCTCCAGACGCCCCGCGTCGACCGCTACGAGCAGGACGTGGTCCACGCGCTGGCGCTGTACCTCGCCGAGAGCGAGCACGCGCTCGAACAGGCAGACGTGGTCGACGACCTGCTCGTCCTCGACGGGCCGATCTACCCGACCGGGCTCCTCCAGTGGGCCGACCACGATCCCGAACTCGCCGAGTTGCTCGTCAAGGAAGACGTGCTCGCCGTCGTCGAGAACTACGTTACCCTCGTCGAGACGTTCCTCGATCGAGATGTCCCCCTGATCGGCTTCGTCAAGTCGACCGGCTCGAAGGCGCTGAGCCGCGCCGTCCGCAAGAGCCGGGGGCAGGCTCCGTGGGCCAACGACGCCGCCTTCTTCGAGAAGCTGCTCGCGCGGCGCGACGACGACGGCGAACGCCTGACCGACGCACTGACCTGTACGAACTGGTTCCGGTCGCGCATCGGCACCGACCGCCCGCTCTCGACGGACGGCGACGCGCTGGGGATCGACCGCGAACTCGATCCGGCCGCCTACGAGGTGACGTTCTTCGTCGTCTACGATCCCCGCGAGGACGTGCTGTACCGCGTCGAAGCCCCCTACGGCGTCACCCGCGACTCGGAGACGCGGGACGCGATCACCCGCCAGGTACTCGCCGACGTGGCCGCCGAGCGCGGTCCGCCGCTGTCGGTCGCCAAGGCCGACGAACTCGCCCGGATCGGGCGCGACGAGAAGGCGGCCCTCCGCGAGAAAATCGAGAGCCAGCTCGACAGCGACCGCCAGCGCGAGTACAACGACGTGCGCTGGGGTGCCGATTTCGAGGAGCTGTAGACTCCCGTCTCGGCCGAGACTCTGGCCCACGACTCCCCCAGAACGACGCTCACTCCTCGTCGGCGCTCCCTGTCAGGCCGGCGTCGGTCTCTCGTTCGAGTGCCGGCGGGACCGATCGGTCCGCTGCGTAGCCGTCGAACCAGCGGACGATCCGCTCGATCCGGTCGACGACGTGGCCGGGCTGGCCGCTCCGGGAGAGTTCGTGGCCCTCGTCGGGATACCGGACGAGACGCGTGTCGACGCCGTGTTTCCGAAGGATGCGATGGAAGAGCTCGGCCGAACAGATCGGCGTCCGGTAGTCGTCCTCGCTGTGGAGGACCAGCGTCGGCGGCACCACCTCGTGTGCGTGCCCCGTCGGCGACTGAGATTGCAGGAACGCGGGCTCCTCCCAGGGGGTCGTGTCGAAGTCGTCTTCGACCAGCTTGTAGGCCCAGTCCGTCGATCCGTAGAAGCCGAGCAGGTCGTAGACGCCGCGCTGTGAGACCGCAGCGGTAAAGCGGTCGGTGTGGCTCACCAGCCAGGCGGTCATGTACCCGCCGAAGCTACCACCGGTGACAAACAGCTGGTCCTCGTCGACGAAGGGCCGCTCCGCGACCGTCGCGACGCCGGTCAGCACGTCGCTGGCCGTGACATCCCCCCAGTCGCGCTCGATCGCCTGCATGTACTCCTTGCCGTACCCCGCAGAGCCACGCGGGTTCGACCAGAAGACGACGTAGCCCCTGGATGCGAGGGTCTGGAACTCGTGCCACATCGTCCCGCTGGTCGTCCACATCGCGTGTGGGCCGCCGTGGACCTCGACGGCCAGCGGGTACGACTCCTCGGGGTCGAACTCCGGCGGCGTCAGCACCCACCCCTGGCACGTCCTGTCGTCGGTCTCGTGGCCCGCGTCGCCAGCGGGAAAGCGGATCTCCTCGGGTTCCTGGACCGCGTGCGTATCGAGGTACTCGGCGTTACACTCGGTGAGTCGCCTCGTCTCGCCGTCGGCGTCGGCGACGAACAGGTCGCCGGGATGGTCCCAGCTGCTCTGGACGTACGCGACGCGGTCGTCCCCGACGTCGAAGCCGTCGATCGCCGACCACTCGTCGCGACGCACTCGCTCCGGCTCGACCGCGCCCGGTCGCGGCTCCGATTCGGGGCTGTCCGTCGTCGCGAGGTCGGCCGCGTGGACTCGCCAGAGCGCCGTCGCGCCCTCGTCCGGCGTCCCGAAGTACAGAGCCTCACCGTTCGGGTCCCACGTCGGTCCCAGATCGGTGTCGAGCGTCCGGTCGAGCGCTGCGGTGAGGTCGTGGACGGTGTCGGTCTCGTCGAGCAGGTGCAGCTCCGTCTGTGCCATGGTCCCCTGCTCCGGGTCGGTGTAGGAGAACGCGACGCGTCGCCCGCTGGCCGCGAGCGTCGGCTGGAACGTCGTCGTCTCGTGGCGCACGACGCTGTCGCCGCTGTCGAGGTCGTACGCTCTGATCTCCGTCGCCAGCGAGTCGTCGGGGTCGGCCACGTCGGCGTCGCGGGCGACGTACAGCGTGTCGCCGTCGCCCCAGGTCGGACTCGCGTGGTCGCGGTCGGCCGTCGTCACGCGCTCGACGCCCTCGCCGTCCGCGGTGGCGAGATACACCTGACTCCGTCTCCCGTCGCGATACCGCTCTGCGGTCCGGTACACCGTCCGGTCGACCACGCGCGGGTCCGGCGTCTCCGGCTCGAAGTCGGGTTCGACTTCGAGATCGCGGTCCGCCTCGCGGTCTGCGTCGGTCACCTGCTGGACGAACGCGATGCGCTCGCCGTCGGGTGCCCAGGCGATCTGGCCGACGCCGCCGACGACGCTGGTGACCTGCGTCGCCTCGCCGCCGTCGGTCGGCACCACCCAGAGCTGCTGGCGGTCGTCGGCCCCGCGGGTCGAAACGAACGCGAGGCGGTCGCCGCTCGGGCTCCACCGGGGCTCCGAGTCGACGCCCTCCGCGAGCGTGAACCGCTGCACCTCGCCGCCGGTGGCGTCGGCGACGTACACCGTGGCCTCGTACTCGCTGTCGTCGCTGGGGGTTCGCCGGACGTAGGCGACCCGGTCGCCCGAGGGCGAGAGACGTGGCGTCGAAACCTGCGCGAGATCGTGATAGTCGGCGGCGCTGATCGGCTCCATACCACCGCCTGTGACTGACAGCCAAAGACAGTGGTGGATCCCGTGGTAAATCGCCGTGACACAGCCACGGGAGTTCGTCTCATACTGCCAGCTGTAACTTCGTGAAGATCTTCGCCACCCCGGGGTGGCGAAATCGGTCACGGATTTACAGCCGGTGGTATCACTCCGCGTGCTCTGGGTCGGAGTCTCGGGTCACCGTGATCTCGACCTCGTCGGCGTCGATACCGAGCCTGACGAACTGGGTTCGGACGTGATCTTTCGCGGCGTCGAGGGCCTGCTCGCGGTCCTGAAAGCCCCGCGGCATCGGCGACTCGAACGCGATCTGGATCTCTTCGCCACCGATCGTCTGCGTGCTACCGCCAGTGTCCACTTCGTAGAACTCGTCGCAGATCCAGACGTACGGCGCGTCGTCGTCGGGGCTGCCGGCGAACTCCGGGGCGTCCTCGCCGTCCTCGTAGATCGTGCCCGTCAGCGCCGTCCCGCCGGCCGCACCGTGTACCAGAAGCATCGTCGGAACTTGTGTCTCCACTCTCTTCGATATTTCGGCCTCGAAGCCGACACCACGGCACGAACGGTCACGAGAGCGTGTCATGGAACCCGCCAGAGAATATTGCTTCTCGGAAAGACATGTCGAAACATCTGCTCGGTGTAAATACGTAAAGAGTACAGAGCGGCCGAAGTTCCCGGTCAGTCACCTCGTTCAACGCGCCGTCGCTGTCCTCGGAGGATCAAGAACGCGCCAGTAAATCCAAGTATCCACTGGAGTGCGACGACGGCCGCTGTTCGTTCTGCTGTGTGATCGACGGAAGACGCTGCGGCGTAGACGACAAAGTAGCCCTCGTCAGTGCTGACGAGTTCCTCAGCGCCGCTCAGTTCGTCGCTGGTCACGTATTTGCCTTGGGAGATTGCGGTTCGGACGCCAGGCGAGGTCTCGGAGAGCGGCGTCGCAATACGGTCGAGCGCCTTATCTTGTGGGACGGGCTCAAGTCCGTATCTCACGGTCCCGTTCTGACTCCCAGTGGTAGCGGGCTGGAAGAACCCGGACCCAAATATGTGGACGTAGGCATAGTCGTGGCTCATGAAGCTTCTCGGGGAGCCGTCATAGGTAATGCCATTATTTTCGTGTATCGCCCGTTCGAGCACGCAGGATCGACTCAGCATATCACCGAAACAGGCCACGTCAGAGTCAATGTGGTTAGTCGTTGCCGAGGTGTGATACGTACCGTTGGCGTAGACCTCAACCTCACTCGACTCATACCGGTACGAGTCCGGATCGCCAATATCGTACGCGCTCACAACTAAAGGGTTGAGGAGAAGTGCGAAGCCGACGATGATCGCGACTTCCCCCCGATACCGGACAAAAGAGTTAGAACTCATTGACCAGTTGATTTTTTGTCGAGAGTATAAAAATATCGCTTACACTGCCGGCTGTACGTCTGTACAGAATTTTTCGACCCCGTGGTGGTGAATCCGAGGCGAAAAACGGTCGCACAGTATCGGTCGTCAACAGATGGCTACAACGAGGATTGTGACCGACTCTGGGGGAAAGGGGTTAGTCGGGGGAGCGACATTGGTCCCGTATGTCTGATCTCGGGGATTTCACGGAGTTCGACGCTGACGACAGCGAGTCGTCGACGCCAGCGGACGGAGCGACCGGAGACGAAGACGGGGCCGACGAGGACGAGGCCTTCGAGGAGATGGACATCGAGCCAAGCGGGCGCGACCGCGGGATCGGCGTCCTCTCGGCCTCGGAGGGGCTGGCGATCTGCGAGGACGAGCGCGAGACCTGTCTGCGGGCGTACGTCACCGTCGGCAACCGATCGGACGTGCGCATCGGCAAGTACCTGCTCGTCCCCTATCCGGACGGTGAGCGACTGTTCTGTCGGATCTCGGCGCTGGAGTACGCCCAGGAGTTCCGCGCCGACGACGCGACCGAGATCCACGCGCGCCGCGCCATGCGCTCGGGTGGGATCGACGAGCAGGACTTCAAGTTCATGGCGACGCTGGAGCCCGTCGCCGTCCTCTATGGGACGGGCGAGGACACGAAACGGCGGATGACCGACCGCGTGCCAAAGCCCGAGACAGTCGTTCGCCAGGCCACCGACAAGAGCGAGATCAAGACCGGGCTGAAGATCCCCGAGGACGGCGTCTTCCTCGGGCACCTCTCGGTCGGTGGGGAGAAAGTGAAGACGGCTGCCGAGCCGCCGACGATCGACTACCGGCTGAAAGACGACTACGAAGCGGGCGATCCGCTCGTCTTCCGGCACACGCTCGTGGCCGGCGGCACCGGGTCGGGCAAGACCCACGGCTCGAAGAACATCCTCCGGCAGTACCTCGCCGAGGACCGAACGTATCCCATCGAGGGCGAGGACCGCGACGTGTCTCCCTGTCTGGTCATGTTCGACCCGCAGGACGAGTACGCCCAGATGCACGACGACGGCGACCTCCCCGAGGAGTTCCAGCGCCGCTGTGAGCGGGAGGGGATCGCCTGTGGCGGCCACGAGGACACGACGGCGTTCGTCCCGAAGGTGTCGGGTTCGAGCTACGCCGCGAGCCACCACCGCGCCGAGCAGGTCGAGTTCACCATCCCCTTCTCGATGGTCTACTCGAACCCGTGGCTGATCGCCGGCAGCCAGCTCAACGACAACCAGTACAGCGCCCTCCACTACCTGCTCGACCGGTTCGAGAAGGAGTACGGCGAGGACGGGACCTACGACCAGTTCACGACGTTCCTCGACGACCCCGCGCTCAAGGAGGAACTCGACGAGTCCGGCCGCGTCCACGAGGCGACCTTCGACGCCGTCAAGCGCCGGGCCTACGGCTTCGGCGGCGTCTTCGATCAGGACGCCCGGCCGATCACCGACATGGTCAAACAGTTCGTCCGCTCGGGCGGGATCAGCGTGGTCCCGACCTACCACATCAACGACTCCCGGTCGAAGACGACGGTCGTGCTGGCGCTGGCATCGATGCTCGTCGACGAGAAGCTCTCGAACAGCCCGCGCTACGACCGCATCAAGGAGACGCCGCTCGTACTCGGAATGGACGAGGCCCACAACTTCCTGACCGACGCCGACAACGTCCAGGCCCGGAAGGTCATCGGGAAGTTCACCGAGGCCGCGAAACAGGGCCGCAAGGAGCGCCTGGGCCTGTTCCTCATCACGCAGGACCCCCAGGATATCGCCGATCCCGTGTTCAAGCAGATCAACACCACGGTCGTCCTCAATCTGGGCGACGAGGACGCCATCTCCGCTGTCAACATCCCCGCGAACCTGGAGTCGAAGGTCCCCTACATGGAGAAAGGCCAGATGGTGGTGTACTCGCCGGACAACTCCGAGCCCGTCGAGATCCAGGGACTCGCGACCTGCGTGACCAAGCACGGGCGAGAGTGATACCGCCGGCACGCGCGATGGCTCACGGCGAAGCAGTCGAAGAGTATAATCCACAGCCATGACAGTACCGGACATGGGCAAGCGAATTCTGGTCCCGGTCGACGGCTCAGAGCAGGCGGAGACGGCTTTCGAGTTCGCGATCGACGAATTTCCGGACGCGACGATCGTCCTGCTGAACGTCATCAACCCGGCCGAAGCCGGTTACAGCGCACAGGCCTCGATGCCCTCCTTCTCCGAGGAGTGGTACGAACAGCAACAGAGCGCCGCACAGGAGTTGTTCGACGATCTGATCGCCGACGCCGGCATCGGCGACCGCGAGGTCGAACGGGCCGTCGAGGTCGGGCGGCCGACCACGGCGATCGTCGACTACGCCGACGACAACGACATCGACCAGATCGTCATGGGGAGTCACGGCCGCTCGGGCGTCTCCCGGATCGTCCTGGGCAGCGTCGCCGAGACGGTCGTCCGACGGGCGGACGTGCCCGTGACCGTCGCGCGGTAGGGCGGGCCTCGCGGCGTGCTGTGGTCCCCGTTCACGCCGCGTGGCGAACGATGTGTACGTCGTAGGTGGGATCTTCCGAGAGCGGTGCGCCGACGCTACAGACCGGCGTCGACACGCGCCCGGCGTTCTCGCTGCCGATGAAGACGATGGAGGCGTCGACCTCGTGGGACACTTCTCGGATCGTCCGGACCACGTCGGTGGTTACGTCGGCCATCGAACTCACGTCCTCGGGGGTCTCGACGCGGAACTCGGCGTCGGGCACGATGTCGGCGACCAGCGACTCGAAGCGGGCCGCGACCGCGTCGGGGTCGTACGCTTCGGGAGCGTCGACCCATCCGCGCTCGACGGCGTACTCGCCGTCGTCGGGGATCACCGAGAGAACCAGTACGTCTTCGTGGGTGTACTCCGAGAACTCGACGGCACGCTCCAGGGCAGTCTGTGCGAGGTCCGATCCGTCGAAGGGGACGAGCAAGACCATACCGATCCGTCGTCCCGGGGTCGCTTAATCCTTGGCTCGCTAGCGACGATGACTGGTGATAACGTGAACTGAAAGCCCTCGCCCCGCTCGCGAGATCTGTGCCGGATATTCTCCCTGCGGTCGAATAGTGCCGCCGCAGATCTCGCGACCGTGCCTCGCCCTTTCGATCCTCCAGGTACTGCACTGCTACAGCACCACAGCCACACGCCTTCCCAGCCGATTCCGTTACTCGGTCGTTTCGCTCTCTGCGTTACTCATCCCTCGCGTGATTACGTTGCGGTATGAAACCACGACAGCACACGCCACGTTGTTGCTGTGAGCATTCGCGCGAACGAGCGGTTCGAAGAACCCGGAAGTTCGCGCGATTCACTCGACCGAGCGCAGCGAGGTCGAGCCTTTTTCATCGACGTTTTTGCGCGAGCGGTGCGCGAAGCGCACCCGAAGCGGAAAAAGGTCGGTTTAGAAAATATTGGCCTGCTGGTAGACGCTGATGCCCTCCATCGTGATCTCGTAGGGCTTGGTCTCGCGGGAGTGGTTGGCGTTGCGGATCTTCTGGATCTCGACGGCGAGGCGGGTCTCGCGGGTTTCGGTGCGGACGTACTGGAGGACGAAGACGGCGTCGGTCAGGTACTCGATGATGCCGTGGCGCGAGGCGTAGGGGTTGTCCTCGCTGGCCTCGGAGGTGAGCATCGTCGTGACACCGGCGTTTTTCAGCGAGCGGGTGAAGTCGAACACTTCAGTCCGGCGCTTGGCCTGGTCGTCGTACATCATCTCCAGCAAGGACACCGAGTCGAGTACGAGTCGGTCGGCGTCGAACTCCTCGATCAGCGCCGGGAGTTCGCCCCGGATGTTGTCGAGGCTGTTGGCCATCTCGACCGGGTCGAGGTCGACGACGGCCAGCTGGCCCGTCTCCTCGTAGTGTTCGAACTCCCAGCCCCGTTCCTCGGCGGTGGCGATGATGGCTTCGCGGCTCTGTTCGAGCGTGATGAACACGGCGTTGTCGCCCTGTTGGAGGCCGTGGTGGAGAAACTGGAGGCCGAAGGTGGTCTTCCCGGTCCCGGCAGAGCCGATGGTGACGATGAGGTGGCGTTCGGGGATGCCTCCCTGGATCATCTGGTCGAGGCCGTCGATGCCGAGGTCGATCCGCGGGATCTCGGACTCGAAGTCCTCGTCTTCGAACCCCTCGGAATCGTCGCTCGGATCGCCGGCCGAGGCGAACGCCGACTCGAAGTCGTCGTCGAACAGCGAACTGTCGTCGTCGAAGGGACCTGTCTCGTCGGTACCGCCGTCGAAGGGGCTGGTTCCGGTCGTTTCGTCTGGGGAGTCGTCCCGGTCGAAGGGGCTGTCGCTGTCGGCGGGTTCTGACTCGCCGTCGTCGTCGGACTCGTCGACGGCGCTCTCGAACCAGTCGTCGTCTTCACTCATGGCGTGATCGAGCCCCGGTGGCCGTCATACGCGCCCGTTTTTACCCGAACGGATTAACCTTACCGCCGACGTTATCACCTGCGAACATTGGCGTGTGAACGGGTTTATGTACGCGCCGCCGAAAAGCCGGGACGATGAAGGTCGGGATCGTCGCCCAGCGATCGAACCGACGGGCGACTGCGCTCGCGACGCGGCTGTTCGAACGACTGCACGACGGGGAGACGACCGTCGTCTTCGACGAGACGACGGCGGCCGCCCTGTCGGCCGACGAGAGCCGCTGGCTGGACGGGCAGACGGCGACGCCGACGGGCCGTGGCGTCGACCAGATGGACGGCTGTGATCTGGTGGTCAGCATCGGCGGCGACGGCACCTTCCTGTTTGCCGCGCGGGGGGCCGGATCGACGCCGATCCTGGGCGTCAACCTCGGTGAGGTCGGCTTTCTGAACGCGGTCGCCCCCGACGAGGCGGTCGAGACCGTCGTCGAGGAGGTCCGCCGGATCCGTGAGACCGGGAGTGCGCGGACGCGCACGGTGCCCCGGCTTCGGGCCACCGGTGACGACTGGACGCTCCCGCCGGCCCTCAACGAGATCGTGATACAGGGAGCACAGCGCGGTCACGGCGGCGGCGCGGGGTTCGAGGTTCGCGTGGACGGGTCGCTGTACACGAGCGGTCGCGCGGACGGCGTGCTCGTCGCGACGCCGACGGGCTCGACGGCGTACAACCTCAGCGAAGACGGGCCGCTGGTCCATCCCGGCGTCGACGGACTCGTCGTCACCGAGATGGCGGGCGAGGAAGCGATGCCACCGCTGGTCGTCGACGACAGCAGCGAGATCACAGTCCGTATCGAGAGCGGTGCCGAGAGCGTTGCCGTCAGCGACGGCCGAGTGAGAGAGGCCGTCGCGCCACCGTCACAGGTGACCGTCGCTCGCGCGAGCGAGTCGGTCAACATCGCCGGGCCACAGCGTGACTTCTTCGCCGCGCTCGGGAAGTTGGCCTAGCGGCGGCCGACGGCGTAGATGACGGGTGCGACGACGAGCAGTCCCAGTCCGACGAACTTGTACATCGCGATCGTCCCGAGCAGGCTGCCGGCGGCCGGTTCGAACATGCCACCGGGCAGAATCAGGAACAGCAGGCCAAACGAGAGGAGGTGGAGCCCGAGCGCCTTGTTCGACCGCTGCAGAAAGACCCCCACCGCACCGAGGACAGTCACCAGCAGCAACACGTCACCGAGGTTGTAGTTCAACAGGAAGCTGTCGACGACTTGCAGTGGCGTGAACATCCTTGTTCGGATTTTCGCCGTGAGGTAATCTTTAAACTTCCGTTCCGCGGGAGCCACCGGACGAGGCGGCCCCACGACGGCCGTCCGGGATTTTTTCAGGGATATTGGGACAGAATCGAGCGAGGGCGGACGACAAACAAATATATGCACGCGGCTACCAACGTTGGACCTAGTGTCAGAGTCAACTGACGGTGCCACCGTCCTCGTCGTCGACGACGAGAAAGAGGTCGCCGACGTGTACGCGCTGCGGCTGCGTGACGAGTTCGACACGGAGACGGCCTACGGCGGCGAGGCGGCACTGGACGCCATCGGGGATGGTGAGGACATCGACGTGGTGTTGCTCGACCGGCGGATGCCGGGAGTCTCTGGTGACGAGGTCCTCCAGACCATCAGGGAACGCGGCGTCGACTGCCGAGTGATCATGATCACGGCGGTCGATCCGGACTTCGAGATCATCGACATGGCCTTCGACGACTACCTCTGTAAGCCGATCGAGAAAGACGACCTCGTCGCCGCGATCGAACAGCAGCTCACGGCGCGACGGTACGACGACCAGTTGACCCAGTATCTCGAAGCGACTTCGAAGCTCGCGCTGCTCGAAGCCGAGAAGACCGCACAGACCCTCGACGACAACGAAGACGTGGCCCAGCTACGAGACCGCATCGAAGCGCTGAAAGACGAGATGGACGACACGCTCGGCGAGTTCGACGACATCGAGCGGGCGTTCAAAGAGATCGGCCGTCATCCGGGCTGATCGCGACGGCGGGGCGTGTAGACGAGATAGCCGTCGTCGCCGCTCCCGGTCGTCCGGACTCTGAACGGTCGCGACCCGTCGGCCGTCTCGCAGGTCACGACCGTATCGAGCCCCGCGCCGTCGGCGACCGCCGTGACGATCTCGTCGGTGTCTCCGCCGGCCAGTACTGCCTCGGCCAGCGGTGCGTCGGCGACGGCGTCGGCCGGAACGTCGAACGTCTCGGCGTAGGCGGCGTTGGCGGCGCGGACGACCGGGCCGTGTCCGTCGTCGACGACGTACAGGACCGGATCGGGATGGTCGTCGAACAGGTCCGCGGGCGTCGGGGTGGGCCGTCGCGGTTCCCGTCCGACGGTCATCGTCTCGTCGACCGGCTCGCCGTCGCCCGTCGCGGCGTAGTTGGTCACGACGCCGATGCCGCCCCCGAGTGCGATACCCAGGCCCACCGCGCCGGACATCGCGAGTGGGACGCCCAGGAACGCGACCGCGACGTAGCCGATCGCCGCCCCGGAGACAGCACCGACGACGATGCCAGCGAGGAGTCCGCCGACGCCACGGAGCCGCCGTGTCCCGGCGGCGACCAGCACGGTCGCGACGACGGTGTCCTGTGTGAACACACCGGTGGCCGCGAGGGCGACACAGACGAGTGTGACGGCGCTCACCACCAGACGTTGACCGCGTACACCAACCCCCGTCATCGTTTCGTCACTGATCGCCAGACGGTAAAACAGTGTCTCATCGACGCCGTCGTCAGGCGTCGTCTCTGAGCAGCGATTCCCGCACGTAGTCGTCGAAGGCGGCCAGCACTGCCTCCGAGGGGTCGTCGTCTCTGGTCGACTGTCGGAACGTCTGTCCGGCGACGAGCGTCGAGACGAACGTCGCGGTCTGTTCCGGGTCCACGTCTCTGAACACGCCGGACGCGACGCCGTTTTCGACGATCTCCGCGAGCTGGTCCTCGAAGCTGCGGTCGACCTCGGTGAACTTCTCGCGGATCGTCTCGTCCTGGACGGCCTGTGCGCGCAGTTCGACGTAGGTGCCCAGCACTGTCGACGCGGGCGATTCCTCGGAGACCTTCTCGGCGGTCGTCGGGTCGAGAATGAGACGAACGAACGTCCGGAGGTTCGCTTCCGGACCGTCGCCGGCCTCAAGTGAGAACACGCGGGTGAACTCTTCGAGAATGAAGTCGACGAACGAGGTCAACAGATCGTGTTTGTCGTCGTAGTGGTGGTAGAACGTCGACTTGCTCAGATCCGCCTCGTCGGCGATCCGCTGGATCGAGAGCCCGGCGTAGCCGTACTGCTTCAGCGCACAGTACGTCGCACGCATGATCGCCTCCCGCGAGTCGTCGGGGTCGCCCGGGAAGGGCGTCTCCGGAGCCATACCGAACGAATATTCGGTCGGCCTGGTAAGGGTTTCGGTGAGTGCGACAGCGATAGATTGATATGATACCGAACGTTCGTTCGACACGAATGCCCGAACGATCGTTCGAGAGCGCTCGACGGCGAGCGTCGGCCGGCCGCCACGCTCTCTTCTGTGCTCTGTGGCGTGGATCGGCCCGCCGCGACACGGCACCTCGAACGGTCTGGCGGGCCAGAGACCCATGAACGGACGCACCTTTCTTCCGATAGCCGTCGTTGTATTGCTCGTCACGTCGGGACTCGCCACGGCAGCGGTCACCGGCAGTCCCGATATCAGCGTTCACGTGGCCGACGACACCCTCGCACCCGGCGAGGAGTCGAGCCTCGACGTCGTTCTCGTCAACAGCGGCGAACTCGACTCGGGCTCGGCCCGAAACCCCGCGCTCAACAGCGAGGTGACGACCGCTCGCGGAACGACCGTCAGCGTCGACAACGGGAACGCTCCGCTGACGGTCCAGACGGGTGAGCAGGCCGTCGGGTCGCTCCCGGAAGGATCGACGCGCGAGCCGCTTCCGTTCTCGGTCTCCGTTCCGGACGACGCCGAACCTGGCACCTACGACGTGCAGGTCACCGTCGAGTACGACTACTACAGCTACGTCTCGGAGGCGTCGGGCTCGCGGGACCGCGAGTCCGAGACTCGGACCTACGACGTGCAGGTGAAAATCGAGGAGTCGGCCCGACTCGACGTCACCGACGTGGACACGACGACGCGGGTCGACGGGACCGGGACCGTCGAGCTCACCGTCGCAAACAACGGGTCGGCGACGGCCCGAGACGCGACCCTCTCGCTGGCTTCCCCCAGCGCCGACCTGACGCTGGGCCAGTCCGCGAGCGCGGAGCGATACGTCGAACAGTGGGAACCGGACGAACAGCGGACCTTCACCTACCGGCTGAGCGCCGCCCAGACCGCCGAGTCCGAACCGTACCCGTTCACGCTGACGGCGGACTACGAACTCGGGAGCGGCGAGTCACGCACGAGCCAGCCGGTCACCGTCGAAGTGACCCCGGAGCCAGAACAGGAGTTCACCGTCAGTTCGATCGACAGCACCGTTCCGGTCGGCGACAGCGGTGACTACACCGTCACGCTTCGCAACGACGGCTCGGAGACGCTCACGGACGCCTCAGTCCAGCTGACCTCACAGAATCCCGACATCACGTTCGGCCAGTCGAACAGCGCCAGCCAGTACGTCGAGGAGTGGGAATCGGGTGCAGAACGGACCCTCACCTTCGACGCTCGGGCCGGTGACGGTGCCGAGCGGCGCAACTACACGGTCGACGCGACGGTCGAGTACGATCGACCGGACGACTCCGCCACCCATCGACAGGACGTGTCCCTGTCGCTGCGGCCGGCCGCCGAGCAGACCTTCGCCGTCGACACCGTCGACGCGGACCTGGAAGTCGGTGACGACGGGACGCTGTCGGCCGAGTTGACCAACACCGGCCCACGCACCGCCGAAGACGTCGTCGTGGTGTGGGCCAGCGAGCAGCGCAACGTCGATCCGATCGAAACGGAGTACTCGATCGGGAACCTCGACGCGGGCGAGTCCGCGTCGTTCGACTTCGACGTGGACATCAGCGACAGCGCGCGCAGCGGCCCCCGACAGTTCACGCTCCAGACGCGCTACACCAACGACGACGACGAACAGCGCACCGGCGACTCGATGAACGTCCGTGCCGAGGTCGCGCCCGAGCGCGACGAGTTCGACGTGGCCATCCGGAGTGCAAACGTCTCTGCCGGCGACGGGACGGAGCTCACCGTCGAGATCACGAACGCCAAGAACCAGACGCTCAGCGACATCAAGGCCAAGATCTTCGCCGACTCGCCGATCTCGGCCAACGACGACGAGGCGTTCGTGGACGAACTCTCACCGGGCGAGTCCCGGGAGATCACCTTCTCGATCAGCGCGGGCAGCAGTGCGCTCTCGAAGCCCTATCCCGTCTCGATGGACTTCCAGTACGACGAGGCCGACGGTGACACGGTCACCTCGGACACGTACAACATCCCGGTCGAGGTCGAAGGGTCGAGCGGCGGCGGTTCACCGCTCGTGTTGATCGGTGTCGCGGTCGTCCTGATCGTCGCTGCCGTGGGCGGCTACGTTCGGTTCCGATAGCACATGGGGTACCAACGCTACATCGACTGGATCGACGACAAGATCATCTACGACTCCAGGCGCGTCATCCTGGCGTTCCTGGTCCTGACGCTCGTCTTCGGGGCCGGGCTCAGCAACATCTCCACGTCGGCCGGGACCTCGCAGTTCGCTACCGGACTCGAAGAGGAACAGGCCCTCGAAGACATCAACCGGGAGTTCTCCCCGAGCTTCGAGACCGACACCGGGAGTACGCAGCTCATTCAAAAGGAGAACAACGTCCTCTCGAAGCCGGCCATGCTGCGGATGCTCGAAGCCCAAAAGCGGGTGCAAGAGCACCCGGACATGCGAGTCACGTCGACGAGCAGTGCCGCCGCGATCGTCGCACAGACGCTCGATCCGTCGGCGACGACCCTCGACCAGCAGATCGACGCCATCGAGCGCGCTCCCGCGTCCGAGATCGACCGTGCGGTGCGCCGGGCCGACGAATCGAGCCCGCGGTTCAGTTCGATCGTCAGCCAGGACTTCAACTCCGGAGACGCCAGCGCCTCGGCGTCGATCGGCGTCATCAGCCACGAGGTGCCCGCCGGACTCTCGTCGGGGTCGGGGCAGGGTGGCTCCAGTCCCCTGACCGCGATCCAGAAGCAAGCTGAGTTCCAGGTCGACTCCGCCGCTGGCGGTTCGATCACCGTCTTCGGTAGCGGTATCGTCGCCGACGAGTTCGGGAGCGTCATCACCGACTCCCTGCTGATCGTCGTTCCCGCTGCCGTCCTCTTCATCTTCCTGTTCCTCTCGATCGCCTACCGCGATCCGGTCGACCTCGCGCTGGGCCTGTTCGCCCTGCTGATGGCGATCGTCTGGACGTTCGGGTTCACCGGTATCGCCGGCATCCCCTTCAGCCAGATGTTGATCGCCGTGCCGCCGCTGTTGCTGGCCGTCGGGATCGACTTCGGGATCCACGCGGTCAACCGCTACCGCGAGGAACTCGTGCTCGACAGGGGCATCGACGAGTCGATGCGGACCACGACCAATCAGCTGCTGGTGGCGTTCTTCATCGTCACCGGGACGACGGTCATCGGCTTCCTGGCGAACTTCACGAGCGCGCTGGAGCCCATCCGCGAGTTCGGCGTCGTCGCCGGGGTCGGGATCGTCTTTACGTTCCTCATCTTCGGAATCTTCCTCCCGGCCGCGAAAGTCGAGATCGACCGGCTCCGCGAGCGCTACCCGATCCCGACGCTGAGCGAGACGCCGCTTGGCTCCGAGGATTCGGCGCTGGGATCGGTACTGCGAGTCGGGGTGACGATCGGCGACGCCGCACCGGCGCTCGTCCTCGTCGTCCTGCTCGTCGGCAGTGCCGGCGCTGGCGTCTACGCTCAGGAAATCGACACGACGTTCAGCCAGGAGGACTTCCTCCCGCCAGAGGACACCCCGGCGTTCCTCGAAGAGCTACCGGAACCGTTCGCGCCGGGCGAGTACACCGTCTCCGCGCAGCTGAACTACCTCGAAGACAAGTTCGCGACCACGCAGTCGAGTGAGACGACGGTGTACGTCGAAGGGCCGATGCAACGGGACACGGCGCTCGAAGAGATCTATCGGGCCGGAGACGACCCGCCGGACTCCTTCGCCGAGAGCGACGGCCGCGCGGAGTCGACCTCGATCGTCACCGTCATCCAGAGCTACGCCCAGCAGGATCCCGAGTTCCGCCGGCTCGTCGACCGCAACGACCAGAACGACAACGGCGTTCCGGACCAGAACCTCGAACTGATCTACGACGAACTGTTCGCCTCGCCGGCCGGCGACCGCGCCGAGAACTACATGACCGAGGAACGGCGCAGCGCCCGCGTCGTCTACACGGTCGAGGCCGACGCCGAACAGAACGAGATCACCGAGGACACCCGATCGGTCGCCGATCGGTTCCGGATGACCGCGACCGCGACCGGCAACACCGTCGTGTTCAAGGCCGTCTCGGACCTCATCCTCGAATCCGCGATCACCAGTCTCGCCGTCGCGCTGATCGGCTCGGCGATCTTCCTGATGGTCATCTACCGAGTGTTCGAGGGGTACGCCACGCTGGGAATCGTCAACGTCCTCCCCGTCGCGGTGACGGTGACGATGGTTGCCGCGTCGATGCGGTTCCTCGCCATCCCGTTCAACGCGATCACCGCGACGATCCTGGCGATCACGATCGGACTCGGCGTCGACTACTCGGTCCATGTGACCCACCGCTTTGCCGACGAGCGCACAAATCACGACCTCCGGACGGCACTCGACCGGACGGTCCGTGGCACCGGTGGGGCGCTGCTGGGCAGCATGCTCACCACCGTCTCGGGGATCGGCGTGCTGGCGCTCGCGCTGTTCCCCGCGCTGGGTCAGTTCGGCATCCTCACCGGGCTGTCGATCACGTTCGCCTTCCTGGCGTCGCTGTTCGTGCTCCCCCCGGCGCTGGTGCTGTGGGACGCGATGATCCACGAGGATCGTCGCTTCCTCTCGCTGTTCGGGATCGGGCCGAAACAGAAGGCCACGCAGGCCCCGACCGTCGGCGGCGGGCCCGACGAGTAGCCCGACGGCGACGCCGGTGAGCGCCACGTTACTGAACGCTTTTGGGTCGGCGTCCGTTTAGTGTCGGTATGACCCACGTCGTCATCATCGGAGCCTACGGCAGCGCCGGAGCCGCCGTCGCTGGCGAGCTGGCAGAGGAACCGGGTATCGAACTGACGCTGATCGACGACGGCGAGCCCGGCGGCGGACTCTGTATCCTGCGGGGTTGTATGCCCTCGAAAGAAGTCCTCTCGGCGGGAGCCCATCGCTTCCAGGCGCGCCACGACGACCGACTGGTCGGCGACGTACCCGAAGTCGACCTCGAACGGACCGTCGAGCGCAAGGACGACCACACCCTCGGGTGGGCGGGCCACCGCCGCGCCGGCATCGAGGAGCTGGCCGAGCGCGACGACGTGCGCTTCGTCCACGACACCGCTCGGTTCGTCGACCCACACACCGTCCGCGCGGGCGGCGAGGAGTTCGACGCCGACTACGTGGTCGTCGCCACCGGCTCCAGCGTCAACGTCCCCGACGTTCCCGGGATCGACGAGGTCGAGTTCATGACCAGCGCCGACGTGCTGGACGCCACCGACTTCCCCGACTCCGGGATCGTGATGGGCTTTGGCTACATCGGCATGGAGATGGTCCCGTACCTCGCCGAGGCCGGCGGGATGGACCTGACCGTCGTCGAGCACGACGACCGACCGATCGACGAGGCCGATCCCGAGTTCGGGGACGCCGCACTGGAGCTGTACCGGGACCACTGGGACCTGGAGATCCCGACCAACTGCCACGAGCGGCGTCTCGAAGCGACCGACGACGGCGGCGTCCGTCTCACCGTCGAGTTCGAGGACGACGGGGCCGACGGTCCCACTCGGGAGACCTACGAGGCCGACCAGCTGTTTTGCTTCACCGGCCGCCGCCCGACCGTCGAGGGGCTCGGACTGGACAACACGGGGATCGCCGTCTCCGGCGACTGGGTCCGCGAGACGATGCAGACGGCGGCCCACGACCACGTGTACGCCGTCGGCGACGTCAACGGCAAGGAGCCGATTCTCCACGTCGCCAAGGAGCAGGGCTTTACCGCCGCAGAGAACATCCGCCGACAGGAAGCCGGGAACGCACCCCAGCCCTACGAGAACGTCCACCACCACGTGATCTTCTCCGGGCTCGGCGTCTATCCGTTCGCCCGCGTCGGTCACAACGAGCAGACCGCCAGAGCGGCGGGCCACGACATCGCCGTCGCGACCCGGCAGGCGAGCGACGACGGGGTCTTCAAGTCCAAGTACGTTCCGGAGGGGCTCGCGAAGCTCGTCGTCGATCGAGCGGACGGCACCGTGCTCGGCTGGCAGGGGATGCACTACCACGCCGACAGCTTCGCGAAGACGATGCAGATCGTCGTCGAGATGGGGCTAGACGTTCGGGAACTGCCCGATCGCTCCTACCACCCGACCCTGCCCGAGAACCTCGACGGACTGTTCCGTGACGCCGCCGACGCCGTCGAGCAGTAAGGCACTGCGACGGGATCAGGCGAGGGGCAGGTCGCGGATCTCGAAGCGCGCACCGCCGTCGTCGCCGTCGGCGACGGTGACGGATCCGCCGTGAGCCTCGGCGATCTCGGAGACGATCTTGAGGCCGAACCCGGTGCCGTCGTCGGTGGTCGTGTAGGCAGACTGGAAGACGTCGTCGCGCTCGTCCTCGGGGATTCCGGGGCCGTCGTCGGCGACGTAGAAGCCGGTCCCCTCTTCGAGGGGGCCGACGGTGATGACGACCCCTCGACCGGCGTGCTGGACCGCGTTTCGAAAGAGATTCTCCAGGAGCTGCTGGAGACGCGTCGCGTCGCCGAGGAAACGGTCGTCGACGTCGATTCGCAGCGTCGCCTCGTCGCTTTCGACGACCGCCCAGGCGTCCTCGGCGACGGTCTCGATGTCGACCGGCGTCGGTTCCGAGACGGTCCTGCCGTCGCGCGCCACCGACAGGATGTCCTCGATCAGCGTGTCCATCCGCTGGAGCGACCGCTCGATCGCGTCGAAGTGCTCCTCGGCCCCGGTTTCGCGTGCCACGTCGATCCGCCCGAGTGCGACGCTGAGCGGGTTGCGCAGGTCGTGGCTGACGACGCTGGCGAACTCTTCGAGCCGGTTTCGCTCGCGGGCGATCTCGTTCTGGTGACGGCGGCGCTCCTGCTCGTAGCTCACCCAGTTGCCGAGCAGTTCCACGAGGGCGATCTCCCAGTCCGAGAAGGGCTCGGCCCGTGGCTCTCGGTCGTAGAAGCAGAACGTGCCGTACACCTCGCCCTCGACCACTACGGGGGTACCGAGATAGCAGGCGATGCCATCGTCGGTGTATCCGGCGCGTTCGGCCAGTTCCGGCGCGTCCCGCGCGATGTCTTCGAGGACGAGCGTCTCTTCGGTGACGATCGCCCGCTCGCAGTTGGTCTCGTCGAGCGCGACCCGGTCCCCGGGCCGGGTGTCGCCGGTCGGATCGCGGACGACCTCGAAGACGTACTCGTCGCCCGCTCTGGAGGAGAGCGCCCCGTAGTCGGTTCCGAGCACCGACTGGCCGATCGAGAGCAACCGATCGACCTGCTCCTCGAAGCTGAGCGTCTTCTCGGAGACGACGCGGTACATCTCCTTGAGGATGCGCTCGCGCTCCCGGAGCGTCTCGATCCGGTGCTTTCGATCCGTCACGTCCTGGAAGTACACCGAGAGCCCGTCGACCGAGGGGTAGGCCCGCACCTCGAACCACGTCCCGAGGGGCTCGTACTCGGCCTCGAAGGTCGTCACCCGCTGTTCGTCCATCGCTTCGGTGTATCGGTCGTAGAACTCCGTGTCGACGACTTCCGGCAACAGATCCCAGATTCGGGTCCCGACGAGGTCGTCGATCGACCGATCCACGTCGGCGGCGTCACACACGATCTCTCGCGCCCGTTCGTTGAGGTAGGTGAACCGCCACTCCACGTCCAGCGCGAAGAACGCGTCGGTCATGTGATCGAGGATCGCCGACTGTTCGTGCGGGCGGCTCACCGCCTCGATGACGGTCGTGACGAGCGCGGGGAGTTGTTCTTCGAGTGGCGTCCGCCGGAGATAGCCGGTCACGTCGGCGTCGATCGCCTCGCTGGCGACCGTCTCGCTGCCGTCGTCGGTGAACAACACGAACGGGAGCGACGGGGCGCGACGCCGTATCGATCGCAGCAGTGACAGCCCACTGCCGTCCGGGAGGTCCTGTTCGCTGACGACACAGTCTGTCGATCCGTCCGTCACGTGGGCAAGTGCCGTCGCCGCGTCGGCGACGTGTGTGACGCGAAACGGCCCGCTGTCGCCGAACGAGTCTCGAACCGTCGAGTCCGTGTCCGGGTCGACGTAGAGGACGTCGACGGTGTCCTCTCGCGGCGCTCGCGTTCGATCGACACTGTTCGCCCGGTCCATACACGGGATTGACGAGCCAGCGACATAGGTGTGGTGTCCGCGAGTAGCTGCTCCGTTTCGGCTGCGTTACCGACACGTACGGTGTGGCTATCGGGAACTGGGTTGGCAACAACTGTCTTGACTAGTGTTGCCGTACCACGGAGTATGTACGAGACGATTCTCGTTCCGACCGACGGGAGCGACCACGCCGACCGGGCGTTCGACAGTGCGGTGGCACTGGCCGACCGAGCGGACAGCTCGCTCGCCCTGTTGCACGTCGTCGACACCGGGACTATCGGCGAACCGGCGCTGTCGACGACCGAACTCGTCGTCGGCCAGCGCGAGGACGACGGCACCGCGCTGCTGAAGCGCCTGGCCCAGCGCGCTCGCGACCGCGGCATCGGTACCCAGCTGCACAACTGTCACGGCGAGCCGAGCCGGGAGATACGGAGCTACGCCGACGAGATCGAGGCCGACCTCGTCGTCATGGGCTATCAGGGCCGGGACCACGACCGCACGCTCGGCACCGTGACGGCACAGGTCGTCAAGGCGTGTGAGCGGCCCGTAATGCTGGTGTAGCGCGGTCAGGGACGCCGCGCTTCGAGCACCGGCATCTCCTCGATGCGGTCCTCGTCGAGGGCCGCCCAGTCGATGCCGTCCGGGCGGTCGTACGGCGTCGCCGTCTCGACGGTCCGTTCGGGCGTCACCACCAGGTCCATCGCCACGTCGTGTTCGTCGACGAGTTCGTGGTCTCGAAGCTGGCGCTCGTGGACCGTCGTCGCCACGGGCGTCTCGTCGTCGACCAGATCGAGTTCGCGGAGCAGCGCGTATTCGAGGTCGCTGTACCCCTCGCCCTTGCCGATCCGCGCACCGCGTTCGCTGACGGCGACGCTCCCCGAAACGATCAGGTCGATCGCGGGCATCTCGTCGGGGCCGACCTGCACGCCCGCCTCGCTGGAGCCGCTGACGGTCGTGGCGTCGTCGATGTCGTCGACCGCCGCCGGGTCGAGTTCGATGAAACACCGCTCGTCGCGCAACCGCGGGACGGCCATGTAGACGGTCTTGCCGGCCCGCATCGCCGCCCGCCGGACCGGGAGCTGCGGGGCGTCGGGGTTGGCCTTTAGGGCGTCGGCGTCCGCCCAGACCGCCGTCTCGGCCAGCCGGTCGGCCGCGGCGTCCGCGTCGGCGAAGTTCGGGATGCGACCGTGGGGCGGGAACGGGAACCGGGCGTCGCCGCTCTCTTCGAGGTCGTCCCACACGCGCTGGCGTAGCGTCTGCTTGTCCATATGGACGGCGACGGACGCTCGCACAAAAGCGCTGGCGTCACGCCGGAAACCAAACGCTTTCCTCGGGGCCGACGGAGAATCACGACGATGGACGAGCAGGATCCACCAGATCCCGAGGAGAGCGTGAGAGAGGCCGTCGAGCGGTCTCGCAGTGGGGCTCCGGCAGTGGGGCGGGTCGTTCGCGACCGGTTCTCGACCGACGAGGTGTTCCAGCGCATCGTCGCCGCGGCCGACGAGGAGATCACGTCGGGCAGTCGCGAGCTGTACTTCAGCGGTCTGGCGGCCGGGTTCGCGATCACGATCACGTTCCTGATGCTGGTGTCGCTGACGGCCTCGACCGGCGGCGACCCGATCCTGAGCACGCTCCTGTACCCGCTGGGGTTCATCTACATCATCATCGGCGGCTACCAGCTGTACACGGAGAACACGCTGCCGCCCGTCGCGCTGACGCTGGAACGTATCGCCAGCGTGCCAGCGCTCTTGCGCAACTGGATCGTCGTGCTCGCCGGGAACTTCACCGGCGGCGCGATCGGCGCGATGGCGCTGGCCTGGGGCGGGGTGCTGTCGGCCGACGGGACGGCCGCGGCGTTCTCGATCGCACAGAAGGGCATCAAGGCGAGCCAGGGCGAACTGTTCGTGAAAGCCGCGTTCGCCGGGCTGATCGTCGCTGGCGTCGTCTGGGTCGAGTACGCCTCTCGGGACACGATCTCGCGGATCGCCGTCGTCTACCTCGCCTTCCTCGCGATCCCGCTGGGCGGGCTCTACCACGTCGTGGTCTCCTTCACCGAGATGGTGTATCTGGTGCTGGTCGGCGATCTCGGGATCGTCGTCGGGATGGTCGAGTTCGTGCTCCCCGTGTTGCTCGGTAACACCGTCGGCGGCATCCTGCTGGTCACCGTCGTCAACTACTTCCAGACGACCGAGGAGCGCCTGGAGTCGGCCCGTTTCGACGGTGCTAACCGACAGCTCTCCTGGCGGGAGTGGATCCTGGGCGGTCTCGCGGGGCGGTCGTACGTGCCCCTGATCGACACGAGCGAGCGAGCGGCCGGACACGGCGCTGGCTCCGAGCGGATCCTGGTCCCGATCTCGAACCCGCGGACCGAGGGGACCCTCGCCGAGCTCGCGTGTGCCTACGCTGCCGGCAAGGAGGCGGCCTACGTGGAGTTCGTCCACATCGTCCGCCTGCCCGACCGGCTGGCGGGCGGGTACGGCGGCGACCAGACCGACCAGATCGTCGCCGAATCCGACGCACAGATGGGGCGAGTCCGCGAGATCGCGTCCAGCTACGCGGTCGACTCCGAGACCTCGACGATCGTCTCGCATCGCTCCATCGAGGAGGTGTTCCAGCTCGCAGACCGGAAGGGCGCGGACACGGTCGTGATGGGCTGGGACGAGGACGCGCTCTGGAAGGCCGGCCGAGCCGAACGCCCGCTCGACGAGCTGACGAGTTCGCTCCCGGCGGACTTCCTGGTGCTTGCCGATCGCGGATTCGATCCCGAGGAGATCCTGATCCCGGTCGCGGGCAACGAACACTCCGTGCTGAGCGGCGAAGTCGCCAGTGCGCTCGGCCAGACCGTCGGTTCGGCGATCTCGCTGCTCCGGGTCGCCGACGGGCCGGGCCGGCGGACGGAAAACGAGGAGTTTCTCGCCCAGTGGGCGAAGCACAACGCCCTCGAATCGGCAGACCGCATCGTCGACGACAGCGGCGACGTCGAGGGTGCCATCGCGCGGGCCGCACCGGAACACGGCCTCATCATCATCGGGGCGACCAGAGAGGGGCTCCTCTCGCGGATCGGGAGCGACTCGCTGCACCTCGACGTGCTGTCGGACGTGGACTGCTCGGTGTTGCTCGCCGAGCGAGCGACCGAGCGCGGGCTGCTCCAGCGGCTGTTCGGGAACTGATCGGCGGCGGGAAACGACAGCCCGAAGACGACGGCGGCCCACCGAGCCGTCGTGGACGAGACTATCGCGTGGCTCCGCGAACGACCCTTCTACGAGGGGCAGATCGTCGACCAGCGGACGGTACCGGGACGGGACGCGACCGTCGCCGACCTCGACGTACGCGACCGACTGGCCGACGCGCTGGCCGAGGACGGCATCGAACAGCTCTACGCCCACCAGGCCGACGCCGTCGGAGCCGTCCGTGACGGCGACAACGTGGTGCTTTCGACCGCGACGGCGAGCGGGAAGAGTCTCGCCTACACGGTGCCGGCCTTCGAGCGCGCCCTCGAAGATCGCCGGACCACACTCTACGTCGCCCCCCAGGTCGCGCTGATCAACGACCAGACGGAGACGCTCTCGGCGCTGGCGGATCGGCTCGGCTTTGCCTCCGGCGTGTCGGTCGCCCAGTACACCGGCCGCCAGTCCCAGACCGAGAAAGAGCAGATCCGCGAGCGCCAGCCCACCGTCCTCCTGACGACGCCGGACATGCTCCACTACGGCATCCTGCCCCACGCACACCGCCTCTGGAAGTGGTTCTTCCAGCGACTCGACACCGTCGTGGTCGACGAGGTCCACAGCTACCGGGGGGTGTTCGGCAGCCACGTCGCACTCGTGTTTCGACGCCTCCAGCGCATCGCAGAGCGGTTCGACGCCGATCCGGAGTGGCTCTGTTGCTCGGCGACGATCGGCAACCCCGTCGAGCACGCGGCGACGGTGACCGGCACCGCCCCGTCCTCGTACCGACTCGTCGACGACGACGCCAGCGCCAGCGGCCCCCGCCACTGGCTGGTGTGGAACCCGCCCGAGTACAGCGGGGACGGCTGGGGGAGCGGCCGCCGGAAGTCCAGTCACGTCGAGACCAGACGGCTGTTCGTCGAGCTGGTCCAGCGGGGCCTCCAGACGGTGGTGTTCACCGGCTCGCGCCAGACCGCAGAGCGCTACGCGGCGGACAGCGCCGACGAGTTACGGGACCGGGGAGCCCACGACCTCGCGGACGCCGTCGGGGCCTATCAGGCCGCACTGACCGACGACCGTCGCCGTCGGCTGGAGCGCGAGCTCAAGTCCGGCGCGCTGCGTGGCGTCTGGAGCACGAACGCGCTGGAACTCGGCGTCGACGTGGGCGGTCTCGACGCCGTCGTGCTCGATGGCTACCCCGGCACCCGGATGCAGGCCTTCCAGCAGGCGGGCCGGGCCGGACGCGGGCGCGATCCAGCCCTCGTCGTGCTGGTCGGCGGGGAGGACCAGCTCGACCAGTACGTCGTCGACAACCCCGACACGCTGTTCGAGCACCCGCCCGAGCGGGCGGTGACGAACCCGGAGAACGACCAGCACCTGCCCGCACACGCCTGCTCGGCCGCCCGCGAGACGTGGCTGAAACCCGACGACGACCGGTACTTCGGCGAGACGTTCCCCGCGCTGGTGGCCGACCTGGAGCGGGACGGCCGCCTCGCGCGTCGGACGACTGCGGAGGGGACCCGCTGGGTGTACGGCGGCGAGGGCAGTCCACAGCACGAGACGAGTCTCCGGACCGTCGACGACCAGTCGATCCAGCTGCGCCACGGCGAGGACACGATCGCGACGCTACCCCTCGGCGACGCGCTGCGAGACGCACACCCCGGCGCGATCTACCACCACCAGGGGACGACCTACGAGGTGACCGACCTCGACCTCGATCACGGCATCGCCGAACTCGACCGGACGTGGGCCGACTACTTCACCCGCGTGCGCCACGAGAAGGAGATCACCGTCGAGGCCGACCTCCGAGCGGACACGCTCGACGCCCGGCCCGACGTGCCCGTGCGCTTTGCGGACGTGACCGTGCGCAAGCAGATCACCGGCTACGAGCGCTGCGACGGCCAGAACGGCGAGGTGATCGGGCGGCGCAGCCTCGATCTCCCCGAGACAACCCTCAGGACCAAAGCGCTGTATTTCACCGTCCCCGCGGATCTAGAGCGAGCGATGCTTGGCGAGGCGGTCCCGGCGACCGACGACGGGACGGCGGACGGCCGCGACCGTCCGCCCGCCCCCGACGATTCCGGCGACTTCCCCGGCGGCATCCACGCCGCCGAACACGCCGCGATCTCGATGCTCCCCTTCGAGTATCTCTGTGACCGCCGCGACGTTGGCGGGCTCTCGACGCCGCGACACCCCCACACCGACGAGCCCACGATCTTCGTGTACGACGGCCACCCCGGCGGCGTCGGCATCGTCCGGAGCGCCTACGACGACGTCGAGGGGCTGCTGGCGACGACGCTCTCGATGCTGCGGTCCTGTGACTGTGCCGACGGCTGCCCGGCCTGCGTGCAGTCGCCCCACTGTGGCAACGCCAACGACCCGCTGGACAAGGGGCTGGCGACGTACCTGCTGGACGGGCTGACGGAGTGATCGCGTTCGGGCCAGAGCGGTGTCAGCCCAGTTCCTCGACGAACTCCTTGACGATCTTCTCCTCGGCGCGGTGGAGCGTCTCGCTGCAGGTCGACTTGGCGATGCCGACTGCCGAGGCGAGTTCGGTCAGCGAACAGTCTCGCGGCGTGTCGTAGTAGCCGTTCTCGACGGCGGCCCGGATCAACTCCAGTTGGCTCCCCGTGAGCAGCTGCTCGGTCTCGACGTGCTGGCTGACCCGCTCGACGTGGAACGGAATGCCGAACTCTTCGAGTTGCTGGCCCAGCGCGGACAGTCGCTCCTGTGGCGCGGTGATCTCCCAGCGGGCCTCGCCGTCGCTGAGTCTGAACGGCATCTCCAGTGGGATACCGGAGCCCTGCACCGGGACCAACAGGAGCGGATCGCTGGTCTCGAACTGGACCAGCGCCGTGTCCTCCCAGCGCTGGAGAATCTCCAGGCTGGTGACGGCCTCGCGCTCGTCCATCTGGCCGAGGACGGCGACCAGTTCGTCGGCGGTGATCTCCGTGAGCCCGACGCCCGACTCCTCGCCGGGGACCGCCGCCAGGATGCGAAACTCCGCGTCCGGAAACGACCGCGAGAGCGAACCGATCCACACCTCCTCTGGAATCGTCAGCGTCAGTTCGGCTCGTGGCATGTGTGCGAATATGTTCGTCCGGGGCGACGGCTCCTGTCCCGAACATGTTCGGTAACAGCCGCGACGCCGAAAACCCTTCGGGAGAGAACCGCGCTGTCGGGAGCGGCCTCGCCCAGCGACCGCAGAAGCCTTAAGCGGACGGGCGACGCGCCAGCACTCATGCAAGAAGTAACGGTGACGCGGGATTTGCCGGCCGCGCCCGAGGCGGTCCGCTCGCTGGTCGAAGAGACCGAGTCGTTCATGAGCGCCGCCGGGTTCGACGCCGTCCGCGTGGAGGGCGAGACCATCCGGATCCAGAACCGCGTGGGGCTGTTCGACGTCGAGCTCATCGCCGGCATGGTCAAGGACGACGACGCCGTGCTCGCCTACGAACAGGAAGAGGGGATCTTCGAGGACATGCACACGGCCTACCACCTCGAAGCGACCGACGACGGCACGACGATCTCGGCGACGACCACCTTCGAGGCTGTCGACCTGCCGATCGTCGGCCAGGTGCTGGACGCGACCGTCGTCAAGCGCCAGCGCAGCTCCGAGTTGAACGCGCAGTTCGACTGGCTCGAAGCGGAGCTCTCGTAGTCCGGTTCTCGCCCCCTGAAAAATCCCCCTCACATGTTCGGGACGGTACAGTCGGTCGTGGCGCTCGGAGGTGTTCGTATGAGCGTCTCACACGACGACGTCGAGCCCGTGACCGACCACGTCCACGAGAACTCCTGGTCGGTGAACCTCGAACAGCCAGCCCACGGCGACGACCGCGACCTCGTCGTGGCCCAGGCGATCGACGCGATCGAACACACCGCCTCGGGCAACCACGTCAACCTCGTCACGCACGGCGAGCACGGCCACCCGGAGACGTACCTCTACGACGCCCTCGAAGCGCGCGGGGACGTGACCTACGACTACGTCGAACAGTGTGGCTGTGGCGGCCACGTGGTCCGCGTCCAGGTGCAATGAGGGGCGTCGACGTCGAGGAACGGCCGCTGGTGCTGATCTGGGAGCTGACACAGGCCTGTGGGCTGACCTGCAAGCACTGCCGGGCCGACGCCCAGCCCGAGCGCCATCCCGACGAGCTCACGACCGTCGAGGGCAAGCGGTTGCTCGATCAGGCCGCCGACTTCGGCGACGGCCAGCTGGTCGTGCTCTCGGGGGGCGACCCGCTCGTGCGCGACGACGTGACCGAACTCGTCGCGTACGGGACCCGGCAGGGACTGGGAATGACACTGACCCCCAGCGGCACCGAGTCGCTGACCCCGGAGCGCATCGAAGCCCTGCAGGACGCCGGGCTCCGCCGGATGGCCCTCTCTCTGGACGGCGGCGACGCCGACTCCCACGACGCCTTCCGCGGCGAATCCGGGAGCTTCGAGGCGACGCTCGCGGCCGCCGAGGCCGCCCGTGAGACCGACCTCCCCTTGCAGATCAACACGACGGTGTGTGCCGAGACGATCGACCAGCTGCCGGCGATCCGGGAACTCGTGGCCGACCTCGGTGCGGTCATGTGGTCGGTGTTCTTCCTCGTCCCGGTCGGTCGGGGTCGGGTGCTGACCCAGATCGGCCCCGACCGGGCCGAGCGACTGATGGCGTGGCTCCACGAGGTCTCCGAGTCGGAGCCGTTCGGCCTCAAGACGACGGAAGCACCCCACTACCGACGGGTGACCATCGAGCGAGAGCGCGACGGAGCGGCCGGAGAGAACGACGGGCTCCAGCGTCGCACCGGCATCCGCGCGGGCCAGGGCTTTGCCTTCGTCAGTCACACCGGCGAGATGTACCCCTCGGGGTTCCTCCCGGAGTCGGCCGGCAACGTCCGCTCGCAGAGCGTCGTCGATCTGTATCGAGAGTCGGCGCTGTTTCAGCGCCTCCGTGACGACAGTGCCCTGGAAGGCAAATGCGGTGCCTGCCCCTACCGCGGGGTCTGTGGCGGGAGCCGTTCGCGGGCGTACGCGGCGACCGGCGACCCGATGGGCAGCGATCCGCTGTGTTCGTTCGTGCCCGACGAGTACGACGGTCCGCTCCCCGCGACCCACGAGGAGCGCGTTCCCACAGACTGAGAACACGCGTTTCCCGTTTTACTGTGTGCCAGATAAGCAACTGCCATGTCCGAGGGACTTCGCGTCGAGCTGGCGATCGACTCGCCCGAGGCCTGCCCCGTCGCCGACGCCTCCGAGCGGGTCGACGGGTCGGTCACGAACGTCACGCGTTCGACCGGCGGCGAAGCAGTCGTCGAAGAGTTCTCCGCGCCCGCCGGAACCGACGTGGGCGAGGCCGTCGAACCGCTCTTCGAGGACGGGTCGGAGGCGCGCTATCGCTTCCGGCGCGATCCCGACCAGGACTGTTTCTGTGACGCCGTCGAGACGTTCGACTGTGCGGTCAGCGACATCCAGGCGGAGGACGGGCAGGTCATCGCCACGGCCCACGTCGACGACGCGGCCCAGGTGCGTGCAGTCGTCGAGGAACTCCGGGACGCGTTCGGCGACGTGGCCCTGCGCTCGCTGCACCAGCACGGCGAGGGGACGTTGGGGGACGCCGTCGTCGTCGACCGCGGACAGCTGACCGATCGACAGCGCGAAGTGCTGGAAACCGCCCACGAGATGGGCTATTTCGACTATCCGAAAGGCGCGAACGCCGGTGAGGTCGCCGAGGCGCTCGACATCTCCGTCTCGACGCTGGCCGAGCACCTCGCGGCCGCCCAGACCAAACTGCTCGACGACGTACTGCCCTAGACCGTCTTTCGTCGCCGCGTCGTCGCCCTCGTCTGCGGGCGACGAACGCGCTCGCGAGCAGGGAGGCGTAGCCGACTGCCCCCGCGAGCACGGCCAGCCGTCCGACCGGGGTCGCGCCCGGCACGACCAGCCCCGCGAGCTGGCACAGGAGTCCGGCTGCGAGACCCGTGGCCGCGACATCGTCGGATCGACGCCCGCCGTCGGCCTAAAGCCACGGGCGAACGACTGGACGGTGTTCAGATAAGAGAGAGTAGCGTCATTCGGTCACCGAACGCCCTCGCGTCGCTCGACCGCTCCGGGGCTCGTTGCGCGCGCTCACTCCGTGCGCGTGCTTGTTCCGGGAGAGCAAGCTCTCCCGACGTTCGCCTCGCTCCGCTGGGCTCACCGTCGCCCGGGAGGGATCGAGCGCCCGAAGAGCACGCTCTTCCGAGCCCGCGGCGCAAGCGCCGCGGACGCCGCTCGGTAGCCCGATCTGTGGCGGATATTCTCTCTCCGGTCGAATAGTGCCGCCCCAGATCGGGCTATAGTAGCCATTGAAAATCAATGCACATCCGATCGCACGACTGCAGTGCGATCGGTGTGTAAATTGTTTCAATTGTTACTATAGCGGGCCGAGGGCTTTCGGTGTCTCCAACTCAGAAAATGCAGCGGCTTATCTGAACACTACCTCAGGACCACGGGGTACCTTTATCCACCACCGACTCGTAAGCGTTACCATGAGATTCGTTATCGTGGGTGCCGGTCGCGTCGGACTCCGGACCGCTCGCGTGCTCGACGACGGCGGGCACGACGTGGTTCTCGTGGAGAACGACCCCACGAAAGTAGCGCGTGCCCGCGAAGAGGGACACGACGTGATCGAGGGCGACGGTGCGGTCGAGACGATCCTCGACGACGCCGATCTCGACCGTGCGGACGCACTCGGCGCGCTGACCGGCGACCTCAACGACAACTTCGTAGCCTGTATGATCGCCAAACAGTTTGACTGCCGGACCGTGATGCGCATCGACGAGGACTACCGCGAGGAGATCTACCGCAAGTACGCCGGCGACGTGGACGAAGTGATCTACCCCGAGCGCCTGGGGGCGATCGCCGCGAAGAACGCCCTGCTGGGCGGGAACATCCGTGCCGTCGCCGACATCGATCAGAACCTCCAGCTCGTGGAGTTCACCATCACCGAGCAGTCGCCGATGCGGGGCTACTCCATCAGCGAACTCGAACTGCCGGCCAACGCCCGACTGCTCGCGTTCGGCAAGCGCGACGAGCCCCTGGACCTGCCCGGCGAGGACGAGACCCTCGATCTCGGCGATCACCTCGTCGTCCTCGCGGACTTCGACGCGCTCGGAGACGTGCGCAGCATCGTCGTCGGCGAGACCGGACGCGCGGCCACCATGGGAGGTGCCTGAGATGGTCGTCGCCTACGTGATGGTCAAGGTGTACACCGGCGACGCCGACCGGCTCAAGGGCGAAATCGAAGCCATCGACGGCGTCACGGCCGCTCACATCGTCGCCGGGGACGTAGACTTCATCGCGAAGGTCGTCGTCGAGACGCCCGCCGAGGTCAAGGACATCGCCGCCAAACAGATCCAGGCGATCGAGGGCGTCGAGGACACGCAGACCTACATCGCGATGGACTGATACGGTTTATTGTAGTTGCTTACCGGTGATCGTCTACTCCGTGGCGACGATCACCGGTAAATCGCTACAATAATCGGTATGAAGACTAAACTTTACTTCGTCGGGTTCGAGTCGCGCTCTCCGAGCGCGCTCGGAGTGAACCACGCTCGCTACGCTCGCGTGGATAGAAGTCACAAAGGCGTCCCGCCGGCACCGTCCTCGCCGTTGGTCTGGGCCTGGTCGACGAGATCGGCGACCGCACCCTCGTACTCGTAGCCGGGGACGACCCCCTCGACGTACGTCCCCTCGACGTACTCGACGAACGTCTTGGCGACCTGTGCGGCGGTGTCGGCGTTGCCCAGTTCGAACCCGTAGGTGACGACGACGGTCTCGCCGTCGCGTTCGACTCCAAACTCGTCCAGGTCGACGCTCGTCCGGGTGGCCTTGGGAGCGTCTTCGAGGCGGCGTTCGAGCGTCTCGAACCAGCCGTCTGTGACGGCGTCGCCGACCGTCTCGACGGTCGCGGCGGACAGTGTCGGAGCCCGGACGGTGACGGTGTAGGCGACGCGCCACTCCGGCGCGTCGTCCGCGACGACGATACCCTCGAAGGCAGTCGTCGTCACGCGATAGCCGTCGTCGGTCGGCTCGAACGCGCCGTTTCTCTCGAAGGCACTAGCTGCACTCTCGGGCGAATCGTCGCTCATTGCACGTCCGTAGGCCGCTTGCGGGCAAAAGCCCGTCGCCACGCCACCACAGTGAGCGCGACGACGCCGTCGAACCGATGGCGCTCGCGCCCTTCCATCTCGGTCCGGCGCTACTCGCCGGTGTCGTCCCGTATCGGTTCCTCGATCTGCCGACAGTGCTGGCTGGCAGTGTCGTCGTCGACGTTCGGGCCGCACTGGTCGTGTTCGGCCCCCTCGACGGGCCGGTCCACGGCGTCCTGACGACGTTCGTCGGAGCGACCGCCGTCGCTGTCGGCTCTAACGGTCGCTCTCGGAGCGTCCCGATCCGGGAGAATGCGAGGGATGGGATTCGAACCCACGGACCCCTACGGGAGCGGGTCTTAAGCCCACCGCCTTTGGCCAGGCTCGGCTACCCTCGCGCGTCCTGGACTACCGACGGCCGATGGGTTGGGGCTTTCGGTCTCTGGGCCGCGACCGTCGGCGGTCGAGAGCCGTCGATCGAGACTGCCGAGCGACCACACGGGACTGACCACTCCGTTTCACGCTGATACGGATTATTGTAGCGATTTACCGGTGATCGTCTACTCCGTGGCAACGATCACCGGTAAGCAACTACGATAAACCGTATGAGTGCCACCGACACCGGGAGGACGAGAGCGGTCGGTGATCACCAGTCGACCGACAGCGTCCCGTCGCCCTCGGGGTCGGGAGCGATCTCCTCGTCGGTCCGGCGGTCGACCACGTGGATGACGCCCACGTCTTTCTTGGCCGGACACACCTCGGCGGCACGGATCTCGTCGTCGACCTCGTCCTCGCCGACGAAGTACATCTTCGGTGCGGCGATCCCGGTGTCGAGGTTCAGGTCCCAGTTGTGCGAGACCTCGGCGCACTTGCCCGCGCCGATGCACTTGTTGGCCTCGAAGATGATCTTGTAGGGTTTGTCTTCGACCGGCGGCGCGTCGGTCCCGCCCATCTGGCTCGGGTCGACCGGAGCGTCTTCGTCTGCCATATCGGACGAACGCGGGCTGGACAGTTAAGCCCGACTCTTCCCGCAGGAGGCTATAGTAGCCATTGAAAATCAATGCACACCCGATCGCACGACAGCAGTGCGATCGGTGTGTAAATCGTTTCAATTGTTACTATACCGTCCGACGCCGGCAGCGTTGCCGAGTCGGCGCAGCGTCGACCCGTGAAAGCCCAGGCTCAACAGGAGGGCGGCGGCCGCGAGCGCCGATAGCACGAAGTACATCGACTGGACGCCCACGAGGTCCATCACGTTCCCGGCACCCAGTTGTCCCAGCGCGCGCCCGGTCCCGATCCCGAAGGCCGACAGCACCGCCTGTCCCGTCGAGGTCAGCTCGTCGGGCGAGAAGCGGTGGGCGAACTCGACGACGGCGAGGTTGTACAGCGCCAGCCCGACGCCCAGCACCAGCTGGACCGCCATGATCGCCGTCGCCGTCCCCACGGCGGCGTAGACGAGGTAACAGCCGGCAAAGAGGGCGGCACCGAGCGAGAGCTGCGTGCGGTTGGCGAGCCCGATCTTGGCCATCGAGAGGAAGATGACGGCCTCGCCGACGGTCTTGACCATCCACGCCGTCCCCGTGAGGCTGTCCGGCGCGCCGATCGCCCGGACGTACACCGAGAAGTAGGCGCTGCCCGAGGAACTGGCCCCACCCAGCAGCACCGCGACGCCGAGCAAGAGCAGGAACCGTCGGTTGCGCAGGAGCTTGACGGCCTCCCGTCGGAGATCCGGCGTCAGGTCGGCGTCGGCGTCGGGCACGCTGCGGACGATCAGGATCAGCACGACCATCCCGACCGCGTAGATGTAGAAGACGATCTCCGTCGCGAACCGCGAGAGCAGCCACCCGATGACGAGACTCCCCAGTCCGAACGCGATCGAGCCGAAGGCCCGGACCTGTCCGTAGTCGACGCCACGGGAGAGGATCATCGCGTTGGTGATCGGGACGATCGGTGACCGCACCGTCGAGAGCAGCGCCGTCGCCAGCACGAGCAAGAGGAAGGGATCGGGGACGCGCCCGGCCAGCGGGAAGGCGAGAACGGCCACGCCCGACACGCCGGCCGCGATCAACAGGACCGGCTTGGAGGCCGCGAAGCGATCGGCCACGCCGCCCCAGATCGGCTGGGCGATCATCCCGCCGACGACGAGCAGCGCGCCCAACAGCCCCATCTGTCCCCCGGTCAGTCCGAGCTCCTCGAAGTAGGCGTTCCGGAAGACGACGAAGCCGTTCGAGGAGGCGAAGAAGACGAAATACAGCAGCTGATAGCCGCGCTTGTCCCCGAGCATGGGCAACACTCTCGATTCCTCCTACTTCAACCCACGGATACGATACTACAGCCGTTGTTAATAGCCGCGAGCGTCCGGCGACAGCGACCCGCTAGCGCCGTTCAGGCCCGCGCTGCCGAACGACGTGAGACGAACAGTTGCCGTTGGTCTCGCGTTGTCGACGGTCTCGCGGGACGCGTCGTACCGTTCGTCTCATACGGACGGTTGTCGGACTGTCCCGGTGAGCGTCGCCACGGGGTAGACGCTCACCGGTACGCAACTACAACGTTCCGTATCAGTCGTGGATCTCGACGCCGTCGATCGTGATCGGCGTGGTCGGTCCGTCGTGCATGTCCGTGTCGGCGTTGCCGATCGCCTCGACGACGTCCATTCCGTCCGCGACCTCGCCGAAGACGGCGTGCTTGTCGTCGAGGTGTGGCTGGGCGTCGAGCGTGATGAAGAACTGCGAGCCGTTCGTGTCCGGACCGCTGTTGGCCATCGAGAGCTTGCCGGCCTCGTCGTGGCGCAGTTCGTCGTGGAACTCGTCGTCGAACTGGTAGCCGGGGCCGCCCCGTCCGGTGCCGGTCGGATCGCCGGTCTGGATCATGAAGTCCTCGATGACGCGGTGGAACTCGACGCCCTCGTACAGCGAGTCGCCGCGGATCTCGCCGCTCTCGGGGTCTTCCCACGTCGCCGTGTCCGGTGCCGGCTCGGCGTCGGCTGCCGGATCGTGCTCGGCCAGTCCGAGGAAGTTCTCGACGGTACGTGGTGCGCGCTCGTCGTACAGTTCCAGTTCGATGTCGCCCTTCGAGGTCTCCAGCGTGACGCGTGTCATACGTCCGACGAGGGCGGGTAGGCTGAAAAACCCTCGTTGTTCGATCGAGCGACTGCGTCCCATCGGTCACAGCCTCGCCGTCACCTGCTCGCCGCTGACGACTTCCGGCACGATCACCTCGTCGGCACCCGCACGACGGGCCAGCGCTTCGTCCATCCGACTGCCGGCCCGAACCACCAGCTCGACGGTGGGCGCGAGCTGACTCGCGGCGATGGCGATCTGGACGTTCGCGCTCGTGTCGTCGATAGCGCCGATCACGGTCCGGGACCGTTCGACGCCAGCGTCGGTCAGCGTCTCGTCCTGTCGGGCGTCGCCGCTGACTGCGAGGTGCCCGTCGTCGATCGCTCGCTCGAACTGTTCGTCTGCCTGTTCGACGACGACGACGTCGCGGTCGCGCTCTTGCAACCCCGCGGCGACGGTCTGTCCGAAGGTCCCGTAGCCACAGACCACGACGTGGTCGTCGAGTTCCTCGATCGTCTGTTCGATTTGCATCTGTCGAAGTTCCTCCTGAATCTGGCCGCCGAACGTCGCCGACAGCAGCGTCTCGCCGATCCACAGTCCCGCCACCACGAGTCCGGAGAGCACGACGATGGCGTACGCTTTGACCAGTCGGACCGGGCCGTCGTGGGACCGGAAGTGCAACTCGATACTGGTCGGATCGAGGAGCCAGAACAGTGCGTCGACGACGCCGACGCCAGCGAGCGCCCTGAAGCCCACGACGCCCGCCGCGACGACGGCCACGAACCCGAAGACCGGTCGTACCATCCGACGCAAGAGCGCCCGTCGCAGGACACCCCTGAGGAGCGTCCCGAGCACCGTCAGCACCGCACCTCCGGACCGGCCTGTGGCGGATCGATACGATGTGGGACGACACTCATACTGATCTGTGACACACTCTGTGTCGAAATAACAGGTGAGGATTGATACCATTTCTCATTAAACAGTATGGAGACATTAAATCCGAACCCCCACGGGGTACGGGCACCGGGGTAGCGGTGCGGACGGCGGTCGACGTGGCTCGCTACAGCGACGCCACGACGAACTCGGTGCTGGAGCCGAGGGGGTCGTCTGCACTCGTCGTTCGGAGGTCGTCGAAACCCGCGTCCCGAAGCTGTGTGAGCGTCTGTTCGCGACCCGGCGCGGCGAAGAACATCTCACCGCCCATCCAGCCGCGGCGAACCGTCTCGAAGCGGCCACCGGGCAGCGTCATCAGGACGCTGCCGCCCGGCTCCAGTACCCGAGCGAACTCCCGGTAGACGGTCGGCTGTTCGTCGCGTGGGACGTGAAAGACCGCGTGGTAGGCCGTGATCCCGTCGACGGCGTCGTCGGCGACCGGCAACGCGGTCATGTCCCCTTGCAGGAGGCGGGCCTCGGGAACCGTCTGGGCTGCGAGTTCGAGCCCACGCCCGGAGAAGTCCAGTCCCAGGCTACCGGCCGGCAGGTTCGCCAGCGTCCGGGCACCGTCGCCACAGCCCGCGTCGAGGACGAGCGGCTCGGGCGGTAACTCGTCGAGGAAGTCTCCGATCAGCGCCGCGTCGGAACCGCCGGGATCACGCTGGCGAGCGTACGTCTCGGCGACTTCGTCCCAGGCCGCGCGGATATCGTTACGGTCCATGCCGTCTGTTGGGGCTCGTCTCCAAAGAGTGCTCCCCGGCCAGTCAGATCCGACGGTATTTCCGCTCGGCGGCCAAGGAGTCGTATGGTCGACACGGCCACGGACGCACACACGGCAGCCGTCGACGCTATCGCTGACCGACGCTACGGACGTGCCGGCGACGAGTACACCCGCGCGGCGCGGGCGACACTCGCCGACCCACACGACGGACAGCACCCCTTCGAACCCGACGAGAAAGGGTGGATCGGCGACGGACTGCGCTTGCTCGCGACGGCCGCGGTCGCCTACCGCGTCGCGGGAGCCGACGAACGGGCGACCCACCGCTGTGTCGAGGGCGTCGCCGTCGCACGGGACCTCGAACACGTCCTCGAACACCCGGTACAGCGAGCCTGCCTCGCCGAGTTCGTCGCCGACTACCGGGTCGTGGGCGACGTGGGAGAGCCACAGGCGGCGTACGCGGACGCGGTCGACGCCTACGAGGCGGCCGACGCGGAGTCGCCACAGCGGTGGGCGACGACACCGCTTTTCGAGGCCGCGGCGGCGACGATCAAACAGGTCGCTCGCGGGCTCGACGACGGGGAAATCGCGATCACGTGGGAGGATCTCCACGGGGCCGATCCGAACGAGCCGGGTCGGTTTCTCGCTCACCGCGCGCAGTTCAAGCGCCAGCGGTTCCCCTCGTTGCTCGCGCACGTGGTCGACGACGGCACTCTCGCCGCGAGCCGCGGCACGACGGAGTACAACAACGCGAACTTCAGCTGTCCGGAGTGTGGCTCGACGGACGTGAACTGGATCGCCGACCGCACGCTCTGCATGCGGTGTTCGACACCGATGGAGCGCTCTAGTCGGTGAAGAAGTCGACGAGAGCCCGGTTGACTCGCTCCGGCGCGTCGAACTGCACCCAGTGGCTCGCGTCGGGAATCCGCTCGACGCGGAGGTCGTCGACCCACTCGTCGAGTCCCGCGGTCAGTTCGGCGTCGAGCGCGAAGTCTCGCTCGCCCCACAGCAGCAGCGTCGGCACGTCGACGTTGCGGTCCGGTTCGTCACCACCGGTCAGCATCGACCGCGCTCGCTGGCGACCGAGCGCCCGGTAGTAGTTGACCGCCGCCGTCAGTGCGCCCGGCGTCGCGAGGGCGGACTTGTAGCGCTCGACGTCCGCGTCGGTGAACGCGTCGGGCCGGACTGTCTCGCCCAGGATCGACTCCACGGCGGCGTAGTCGTTCAGTCGGAGCCCCAGCTCGGGGAGGACGGGCAGCTGGAAGTAGAAGACGTACCAGGACTTCGCGATCTGGGTGGGCGAGGAGCGAAGCAGCCGCTCGTAGCTGGTCGGGTGGGGCGCGTTCAGGACGGCCAGACGGTCGACGACCTCGGGACGGTCGCTGCCGACGTGCCAGGCGATCAGGCCGCCCCAGTCGTGGCCGACGACGTGGGCTCGCTCGCGGCCGCAGTGCTCGATCAGCCCGGCGACGTCGGCGACCAGTTCGTCGACTCGATAGTCCGCGACGCTCGGTGGCTTCTCCGAGCGGTTGTAGCCGCGCAGGTCCGGCGCGACGACCCGGTAGCCGGCGTCGGCGAGCGACGGGAGCTGATTGTGCCAGGAGTACCAGAACTCCGGGAAGCCGTGGAGCAAGACCACGAGGTCGCCGTCTGCCGGGCCGGCGGTCACGCAGTGCAGGCCGACCCCGTTGACCGTCGCGCGTTCGTGGCCGAGCTCGACGTCTTCGATGGACGGAGAGGGCACGGTCGTGATCTACCGGCGGTGTCCGAATGGATGTTTCGGTACAGCGAGGCCGGTTGGAGAGCGGTGCGGTCCCGACACGGCTCTCCGGAGATTGTCGTCGTCCCTATAGTAACAATTGAAACGATTTACACACCGATCGCACTGCTATCGTGCGATCGGGTGTGCATTGACTTTCAATGGCTACTATAGCTCACCTGCGTCCAGGGACCCCAGTCGCTGGCACCCGGCTCGTCGCCGTTCGTCCACCACTGGGCCTCCCAGACGGAGCCCTCGTAGACGACCCGGTCGCCACTTGAGTAGGTCGTGTCGGCGTCCCACTCGGGCTGGTCGGGTTCTGGTGTCGGCGTCGGATCGGGCTCGGGCGTCGGCGTCTCGTCGTCGGTCTCGACGACGCTCCAGGGACCCCAGTCACCCGCACCCGGCTCGTCGCCGTTCGTCCACCACTGGGCCTCCCAGACCTTCCCGTCGTGGGTGACCCGGTCGCCGCCGGTGTAGGCGGTGTCGGCGTCCCACGCCGGATACTCCGGATCGGGTTCGAGAGTCGGTGTCGACTCGGCTTCGACCGTGATCGTCCGGATCGTTTCGGCCTGCGTCCCGCTGTCGTCGACGACCACGAGGCGAACGTCGAGGGTCTCCGCGGACTCGTAGGTGTGCGTGAACTGCTCGCCCTTCTGTTCGAGGCCCGGCGTGACGGTGTAGTCCCAGCGGTACTCGACGATCTCGCCGGCCGGTGCCGTCGACTCGTCCGCGTCGAAGGTGACCGCTTCGCCGACGACCGGCTCGCTGGGACGCACGCTGAACGCGGCGACCGGATCGTCGGCGTCCGAGTCCGAGACGGTGATCGTCGTCGTCGCGGTGTCCGTGTTGTCGTTGTCGTCGGTCACCGTTAGAGAGACCGTGTACTCGCCGGCCGAGTCGTAGGCGTGCTCGACCTGCTGGCCCGTGGCGGTCGTTCCGTCACCCAGCTCCCAGGCGTAGCCGGTGAGCGATCCGTCCGGCGCGGTCGAGTTGCTCGCGTCGAACGTGACTGTTTCCGCTGGCGCGGCGGCGTCGGAACTGGTCGAAACGACGGCGACGGGCGGCTCGGGTTCCGGATCCGGCGTCGGGGTCGGGTCCGGGGAGTCGTCGGGCGCGGGGTCGGTGCGGTACTCTCGGCTCGGCTCGCCGACGTTGGTCTCGGAGCCGACTTCGGGCGCGTCGATCAGTCCCCAAAACGAGTGCAGCGAGATGCCCAGGTACTTGTCGCCGGTCTCCTCGTCGATGTACTGGTAGCTGGTGTCGGGGCTCCCGACCGTCCAGTTGTCCTCGACCCAGCCGTACAGGGTGTCGGCGTCGCTGTAGTTGCGGTTCGGGTGGCCGTGCTCGTTGATCCCGAGGCCGACGACGAAGGGCGTGTCGAACGGCTGTGTGACGCGCCCGAGGTTCGGCCAGAACGTCGCCTCGTTGCGGTCGTACACCATCGTACAGTAGTAATCGAGGTTGCGATGTTCGATCACCTCGCGAACCCGGTCGTTGTCGGTGTTGCGTGCCCACATCGGGTCCTGAGACATCGAGACGTTGAGGTCGTCGGCCGCGTCGTCGAGCCGATCGAGGATCTCCGGCTTGACTTCGTAGCGGTCCCCGTTCTCGACGTTGACGTGGATACCGTCGAACCGTTCCTCGGGCGGGTGGGCGTCGTTCCAGTCGAGGATCGACTGGGCCTGTGGCCACGCTTCGGCGGCCGGCCAGCCAGCCACGCCGCCGCCGATCAGCGGCTCGACGTTGATGCCGTTGGCGTGACACTCACGGAGGAACGTTTCCACGCCGCCGTCGTCGGCCGCCGTCACCGGCTCTTCCAGTTGTTCGCCGGTAGTCGGATCGGAGTAGTGGGGGTAGAAGGTCTCGATACCGTGGGCGTCGGCCTTGTCGAAAAAGAGGTTCCAGCGGCCGTCGTAGCCGTCCATGACCGTCTCGCCGTCGGTGATGATACTCGCCGGCACCCAACACCACAGGGCGCGGTCGGCAAACACCGAGTAGTCGGGATCGATCGCCTGCGAGTCGACGCCGTCACCGCTACTCTGTCCACCGGCCGCACTGACTCCCGCGAGCCCGGCCGACAGTAGCGATGCGTGTTTCAGTACTGATCGACGTGTGCTGTCCATGAATCTGCTGCACTTATAGCTCTCGGACGATAAAATAATTATGGAATATAGAAGAAAAAACGTTCTCGACTGCGAAACGCCGGGCGACAGGACGGAAGCACACGACCGACAGCAGCCGTCGAACAGTGGCGTGTCAGTGCCACACACATCGGCTGCTGGACGGTCGTCGTTCGTTCGACTGCTGGAAACGGCACGGAGTGTGCGAGACGCGCGCGTCGGCCGGGACTCGGACCACCGGCGAGCCCCCATACGGACGGTTGTCGGAATGTACCAGTGAGCGTCGCCACGGGGTAGACGCTCACCGGTACGCAACGACAACGTTCCGTATCAGTACGAGCGGAGGTCTTCGAGGACTGCGGCGGCGCTGCCGTCGCTGATGGCGGCGCGGGCCTCGGCCAGGCCGTCGTCGAGGCTCGACACGTCCTCGCGTGCGTAGATGCGCAGTGCGGCGTTGAGTTCCACGGCGTCGGCGAAGGCGTCCTCGCGGTCGCCCGCGACGACTTCCTCGGTGATCGTCGCCGAGTCGCCGGCCACGTCCTCGACTTCGAGGTCCTCGCCCTGGATGTCCATCCCGTACTCGGAGGTGCGGATCTCGTAGTCGAGGATGCCGTTCTCGTCGGCCGCCGCATCGTCAGAGGGCCACTCCGCGACGACGGTCGCGCCGGGGCGGATGTCGTCGTACCCCTCCATACCCTGGAAGAACAGTGCCCGCTCGGCGGGGTTGCGCTTGGACTTGGTGAGGGTCTTGACCATCCGCTTGGCGAACGCGAGGTGGTAGAAGCTCCCGAGGTGGACGCTCGCGTCGGCCGGGTTCGCCAGCGTCTCGACGGTGTTGACGTAGGTCCGAACGCCCATCATGTCCCGCCGTTCGAAGAGGTCGTCGATGCCGGGGTTGAACGCGGGCTGATAGTAGAAGCCAAAGCCCACGTCGTCGACCAGGTCGGCGCTCTCGCCGGGCGAGAGATCCGTCGTCGCGCCGAGTTCGTCCAGCACGTGCTTGTAGGCGTCGAGCTTCTGGGTCGGGACGCGGTCGCCCGAGTGGACGACCACTGGCGTGCCCGCGGCGGCGGCGACGACACCGGCGGCCACTCCGAGAATGGCGGAGCTGTGCTTGCCGTCGTAGTTGGCCCCGCAGTCGACGGGGTCGGCGCTGGGGGCCGCGACCTCGACGCTCTCCTCGCGCATCACGTCGACGAAGGCCGCCAGCTCCTCGGGCGTGTTTCGCTTCCAGCGGTTCGCCAGCCAGAACGCGCCCAGCGTCGTCTCGTCGGGTTCACCGTCGAGGATTCGCTGGAACGCCTCGCGTGCCTGCTCGCGGGTCATGTCCTCGGCGGACTTGTGCCCCGAGCCGACGACCTCGGTCATCAGACGCTTGAGCGGCCACTCGTTGTACTCGCTGGTCGCTTGTGCCATGCGAACCTGTTCGGCCGCGATCGGCTAAAGCCCCCCGGTTCACCGCCGAAATTGCCGGCCGAGAACCCTCAAATGTGGGGGATCGACGCGCCAGACAGTCGAAAGGGATACACCACCACACTCCCTAGTCGGACCGATGAGTCTCCGGTCGGGCGACTGGCGCGAGCGCATCGACGACGTGGACGCCACGCTCATCGACGGCTACCAGAGCGGGTTCCCCGTCGAGGAGCGTCCCTTCGAGACCGTCGGCACACGGCTGGGCATCGACGCCGACGACGCGCTCGAACGCGTCCAACGACTGCTCGACGACGGCGTCTTCCGCCGGTTCGGCCCGGTACTGAACCCTCCCGTCATCGGATCGTCGGCGCTGGCGGCCATCTCGGCTCCCGACGAGCGCTTCGACGAGTGTGCCGAGATCGTCAACGGCTACGAGCAGGTCAACCACAACTACGCCCGCGACCACGAGTGGAACATGTGGTTCGTCGTCACTGCCAGCACCCGCGAGCGCCGCGACGAGATCCTCGCGGAGATCGAGTCCCGGACCGGCTGTTCGGTGCTCGCGCTGCCGATGCTGACCGACTACTACATCGACCTGGAGTTTCCCGTCGTCAACACGGACCGCTTCGCCCGCGAGAGCCTGCAGTCGACCGACGTGAGCGCGACCCGGATCAGCGAGTCGGCGGCCGCGGATCTGACGCCGCTGGCCCGCCGGCTGCTGCTCGCGATTCAGGACGGAATGCCGCTGTCGGCGACGCCGTACCGCGATCTGGCCGCGAGCGTCGACGCACCGGTCCCGGACGTGCTGGCGACGATCGAACGCCTGCGCGAGGACGGCTGTATCAAACGGATCGGCTGTGTCGTCAACCACGTCGCGACCGGCTTCGACAGCAACTGCATGGTCGTCTGGGACGTGCCCGACGACGAACTCGACGAGCGCGGACGGACGGTCGGCGAACTGCCCTACGTGACGCTGTGTTACCACCGCCCGCGGCGACCGGAACAGGACTGGCCGTACAACCTCTTCACGATGATCCACGGCCGGGAGAGCGACGCCGTCGACGCGAAGATCGACGAGCTAGCGAACGTGTACCTGCCCGACGACCACGAGCGACTCTACTCGACGGCGACGCTGAAACAGACCGGGGCGCGGTACGACGATCTCGTCGGGAACTGACTCGCGGTGTCGTCGACGAGGAGAAAAACTCCCGGACGGCGGCCGATCCCCGGAACGCTTTTGCGTTAGTTGGTCCATAGTGTACGTAGTTAGATGGCCGTGAGCGAGCGCGCGACTGTGCTGATCGTCGACGACGAGCCCGACGTGGCAGACGCCTACGCAGCCCAGCTGCGCGGTCAGTACGACGTCCAGACGGTCTACAGCGGCCAGGCCGCGCTGGACGCACTCGACCCCGAGATCGATGTCGTGTTGCTCGACCGACGGATGCCGGACATCTCCGGCGACGCGATCCTCGAACGAATCCGCGAGCGTGACCTCCAGGCGCGGGTGGCGATGGTGACCGCGGTCGACCCCGACTTCGACATCATCGACATGCCCTTCGACGACTACGTCGTCAAGCCCGTCAGCCGCGACGACCTCTTCGAGACGATCGAACGCCTCCAGAGCTGTGCGGCCTACCAGAACCACCTGCGGGAGTACTACGCGCTCACCTCGAAGTTCGCGGCGCTCAAAGCGTCAAAACGGGAGGCAGAACTCCGGTCGAGCGACGAATTTCAGGACCTCAAAGATCGGATCGAGGACCACCAGGCCGAACTCGACGAGATCGTCGACCGCTTCGACGAGCACGATTACGAGGCGATCTTCCGCGACGTGGGCGGCCGCGCGGAGCTGTCGCTGGACGAGTGATCGACCCACTCGCACTGTGACCCCACTTTTGACGGGGGGTTCCGAAAGCATTAACCGAAGTTGTTCCCTAGGACGGGTCGATGAGCCAGCAACTGCCGGACGTTCAGGCGTCGAGCCCGGACGTCACCGTCGGCCTCAACCGCGTCGGCGTCACCGGCGTCGAGAAGCTCGTGAAGATCGACCGGGCCGACCAGCGCCCGATCGTGCTGATGGCGACTTTCGAGGTGTTCGTCGACCTCCCCTCCTGGCGCAAGGGCGCGGACATGAGCCGCAACATGGAAGTCATCGACGAGACGCTCGAAGCGGCGGTCCGCGACGAGGTCTCGGGCGTCGAAGCGGTCTGCGGTGAGGCGGCCGAGCGACTCCTCGACAAGCACGACTACACGACCAACGCCGAGGTACGGATGGAAGCCGAGTACGTCACCCGCGAGGAGACGCCGGCCTCCGAACGGCCCACGCAGTCGACGGCCGACATCGTCGCGTCGGCGACCGCCGACGCCGAGGGCACCCGCGAGGAGATCGGGGCCCGCGTCACCGGGATGACGGTCTGTCCCTGCTCGCAGGGGATGTCGGCCGCTCGCGCTCGCGAGACGCTGCGGGGCCTCGACGTCGACGACGAGACCATCGACTCGTTCCTCGAAGAGGTCCCCCAGCCGGGCCACTCCCAGCGGGGCCACGCGACCCTGACCATCGAGAGCGAGGGCGCGCCCGACGTGGACCTGCTCGACGTGATCGAGGTCGCCCGCGAGTCGATGAGCGCGCGCATCTACAACCTCGCCAAGCGACCCGACGAGGACCACATGACCTACGAGTCACACAAGAACGCCAAGTTCGTCGAGGACTGCGTGCGCTCGATGGCCGAGGGCGTCGTCGACCGCTTCGACCACCTCCCGGCCGACGCGATCGTGACGATGAAACAGTCCAACGACGAGTCGATCCACCAGCACAACGCCCACGCCGAGCGGGTCGCCACCTTCGGGGACCTCGAAGCGGAACTGGCCGACGACTGACGACGACCGCACCAGACAGCCCCGCGTTTCGACGATAGTACGTTCACAGAGTTGGGCGATCCGGTTGGCGTGACACCATCATTCTCAACCGTCCGTTTATCATGCAGGAGAAGTTGAAATACGAGTAATGGAACCACAGTTCGGCAGTGGCGTTTCTATACGATTGATCCAGGTCTTCGTGTTGATCTTTGCGGGATTCGCGACGATGCTTCTGCGGATCTATGGGACAGATGTTGAGGATATGGAAGCAGGTAGCCCCGAAATGTTGGCGTGGTTCTTCATGTCGTACGCTATCGTACCCGTGTATCCCGCATTTCTATTGAGTCTGGTCCCACTGCTGCGTGACGGGAGTGTCGTGACGGCGTATATCGGGTACCTGCTCGGTCTCTTTGTGACACTTCCGACGCTGGTGTTGACGCTGATCAACCTGTACGTCGGCGTGACTGACGAGGGTGATATTGCGTTACCGCTGTATCAGCGAGTGACGAGCGGCCTTTCTACTGTGCTAGTCTGGACATCAGCATTTGTCGTGGCGATCCTCTACGTTTGTCCCGAAGAACTCCCTATGCTAGTGAATCGGTGTCTATAGCGAGTACGAGTTCGTTCGGGCCATTCTCTTTCCGATTGATCTCGGACATCTGCTTGGCCCCCTCCTCGTCTAGCCTACCTTTGAGGTCGCTGATTTTCTCTTTCGGTCCGCCTCCCATGCCCCGAACGTGCAGGTAGTCGATATCGACTGGTAGCTCGTCCAGATGAGCAGCGTTCTGAGAAACCCTCCGTCGGAGTTCGTCGGTCCCAAGTTTACTCTCGCCTCGCACAAAGATGACGAAGGGACGATGTCGAACGAGATCGTCGAACAGGTCTTGAAAGTCCTCGTTCTGCGTGCTACTATCCGAGAGTTGACCGTAGAGGTCCCGAAACAGACCGTGTTTTTCGAAGTAACCGGCCGAGCAAAGACTTGGAACATTCTGTGCCGCACTCCCGTACTTGTCACCGAGTTTTCCCCGACGCTCGTATTCCTCTCCGCTGTCGACGTTGAAGTTGTCGAAGTATTTGCTGAGATGATACGCTTCCTCAAGCATACTACTCTGTGACGGGGAGAGAATCGAATCGAAAAATGCCAGTACCTCGTCAACGTCGCCCTTGCTCGCACGAATCGAGAGATACAGTTCGAACGCCGATTCGGAGAAGGCCCGTTTTGCTTCTTCACGCCAGTATTCTTTCAGTTCGGCTTTACTATCTCTCCAGTCACCTCGCGTCGGATCGACCGTGACGACGGCCTCTGTTTCGTCGATCTCGAACGGATCGTCACCCGTGACTCTGTCGATTTTTATGATATAGTCGTCACCCACGATAGACGCCGACTCCTGATTGTCAGTGTTCTCCGCTGACTTCGAGTCGGCGGATAAGAATGGATTCAGGTCAGACCGTAGCTCCGTGCTTGAGAAGAGCCGGTCGAAAAATTCCCGTAGCACGGTTACTCTTCGACTTCAGTAGCGTAGTGAAGGATGTCCCCGACATCGTCTTTGACGAAGTGTTCAGAGCTCTGATAGACGATTCCGAGGTCGTCGATCGTCATCTGCTCCCCGGTCTCGTCGTCCGTCACGATTTCGCCGGAGTCGCGGTCGCGGAGATACCCCTCTTCAGTGATGTCCTTATCGAAGAGGTCCGCTAAATACTCTTTCCGGTCTTCGCCGAAGACGATCTCTGGAGACATTATTCTCGTCTCGTCTGTGAGTTGTTCTGGACGACTCTTGAATCTTGCTCTCACGCACCCGCATAGTCGGCAGTCGCCCTACTCGCCCGCAATCTTGCGAGCCCGCTGCCAGCGTGGCTCGAACTCCGCGTAGATCTCGTCGGCGAACTCCGGATCTTTCAGATCGATCACGGCGAACGTCGATCCTCCGAGCGGGTGGGGCACCTCGATGCACACCTCGATGTCGTCGATCAGCTCGAACGTCGACGTGACCTCCTCCGTGGTGCGGTAGTGGTAGTTGTCGTACTGCTGGAGGCGTCGCTGGTAAGACTCACCCACGTCTGCCGGGACCGCCTCGACGAAGGAGGGCGGCAGGAGCATGTACACCTCGACGCCGCGCTGGAGCGCACGCTCCAGTTCGTCGACCAGCCGGTCGGTCGCCTCGGTCAGGTCGAGTTGCCGGCCGGGCAGCGAGCCCACCATCACGATTCGCTCGTCGGCGGCCGAGAGCCGCTCGACCAGGAGGTCGACGGTCTCGGCGGGTCCGACCGCGGCGGTCCAGAACGGTTCCTCGACCGGTTCGGCGGATTCGAGTTGATTCGAGAGTTCGTCGACGATCTCCTCGTACTGCTTTGCCTTCTCGTCGAGCTGGCGTTTCTTGTCCTCCAGGAGTCGATCCAGGGCGGTGTCGGGCTCGACCGGTGCGTACTTTTTGGGCCGACTGGCCGTCTGGCTGCGGACGAGGTTGTACGTCTCCAGGCTGTTGAGCACGTCGTAGATGCGGCCCATCGGAACGTCGCTGGCGCGTGACAACTCCTTTGCAGTTGTCGGTCCCGTGTCCAGCAGCGACCGGAAGGCGCGATCTTCGTACTCGGAGAGGCCGAGATCTCTCAGATTCGCCATACCGACGACAGGACCCGAGCAGTCAAAAACGCATCGGCAGTTTGCCCGCGTGTATCGTTTTTCGAGACGGGGCCTACGCGTCGCCCGTCAGGACGGCTTCGAGCCCCGCCGGCTCCTCGGCCGTGCCGACCCGCTCGCCGTCTTCGAACAGGACCGCCTCGTCGCCGCCAGCATCGGGGACGACGACGGTCTCGTGGTCGGCCAGCCGGAGTGCGGCCCGGTGGAGATCGCTCCCGGCCCGCGGGCCGACCCGGAGGACGGCGGGCGACCGAAGCCGGGCGGCCGTGGCCGCGTAGTGTGCAACTTCGACGCCCATCCGGTCGGACGCACCGGCGAAGGCCGCGATGGCACCGTGAGCGGCCTCCCGGTAGCGCTCGTCGTCGGCGAGCGCGGCCAGGTCGAGCAAGGCGTCGGCCAACTCGACGGTCGCGTCGAGCGGGTACTGCGAACGCGAGCACAGACCCGGCCCGTCGGCCGGTCCGTCGCGAAACGCGCCGCTCTCGGTCTGGAGGTGCTCGATCGCCCAGTCGGCGATCGCTCTGGCGGGGCGGCCCTCGCCGAGCACCTGCCAGCTGGTCGTCAGTCCCTGCAGGACCCGCGCCTGGTCGAGGAGGAGCCCGGTCGGCCCCACGGCGTCGTCGGTCCGGTAGTGCGTGACCACGCCGTTCTCGACGAGCGTCTCGGCGATCGTCTCGCGAGCGCGCTCCGCGTACCGGCGAGCGCGCTCGTCGTCGGTGTAGGCGGCGTACGTCGCCAGCGCGTCGATGGCCATCCCGTTCCGGTCGGCGAAGACCGTCTCGTCGATCCGGGGTGGATCCGCCGAGGCCCGGTCGCTGGCGTCCAGCCGGTGGTACGTGTCGTCGTCGGCCTGGCTGCCGGCGAACGCACCGCTGGTGTCCCCGCCGGTGTCGACCCACAGCTCCGTCGTCAGGTACTCGATGGCGCGCTCTGCGGTCTCGCGATAGGCCTCCTCTCCCGTGTACCGATAGCCGTGAGCGAACGCTCTGACCAGGGCGGCGTTCTCGTCGAGGAGCCGCTCTGTCCGCGCGTCCGACCACGTCCGGCCGTTCGCGTAGCGATAGAACCCGCCGTCGTCGGTGTCCCGAAGGTGCGTCTGAATCGCCTCCAGCGTCCGTGTCGCCTGGTCGCGGGCCCGCACCAGCGCGAACTCGACGGTCCGTGGCAACGGGAACTTCACGTCGGTGCCCCAGCCGCCGTACTCCTCGTCGTAGGCCGCGAGCAACTGCTCGACCATCCCCTCCTCGATCCGTGCGGTCACCTCGCCCGCCGGCGGCGCGTCGGTCTGGAGCGAGCGCGGGACGGAGCCGGCGGCCTCCCCCTCCGTCTCCCACGTCTCGCGGACGCTGTCGAGGATCCCACGGAAGCCGTCGGGTCCGAGATACGTCGCCCCGGTCAGCACCGTCCCCTCGGGCGTGAGAAACACCGTCGACGGAAACCCACCCATGATGTACCGCTCGCGCACCTCGGGGTGGCGGTCGCCGTCGACCCGGACCGGGACGAAGCCGTCGTTGACGTTGGCCGCGATCCGTGGCTCCGCGTACGTCTTGCGGTCCATTTCGCGACACTCGGGGCTCCAGGACACCGTCAGCGCGAGCAGGATCGGCTTGCCGGCCTCCCGCGCGGCCTCGAAGGCCGCCGGCCCCCACTCGCGCCACTCGACTTTCGTCTCCGCTGCGAACTGATCCATACCCGCGTTACGGAAGCGACCGGCAAGAGACTTGCACTCTCGGATCACCCCGGTCAGCACGCCGTCCGGCGGCGTCGGGTCACGACCCTCACCGGTCCGATACTCGAAAAGCGTTTGAGTCGCCGCCGGCAAGTGCGAGTATGCTCCGGGTCATCGCGGTGTTGCTGTTGATACCGCTGCTGGACGCACTCCTGCTCGTCGTCGCCGCAACGCAGTTCGACACGCTCTCTGCGGCCGTCGTCGTGTTGCTCGTCGTCGTCACCGCCCTCGTGGGGACGTTGCTGGTCCGCGCCGAGGGACGCCACACGCTACGCAGGATCCAGGAGAAGCTAGCGACCGGAGAGGTACCGACCGACGAGCTGGTCGACGGCGGCTTCCTCGTCGCCGCGGGCGCGTTCTTCCTCACGCCCGGCTTCGTCACCGACCTCCTCGGCCTCCTGCTCGCACTGCCGATCACGCGCGCACCGATCCGCATGGCCGCCAAACGCTGGATCGTCACCCCCTACCTCGACGCCAAAGCCCAGGGGTTCGTGAGCGGCAACGTCTACGTCGGCGGCTTCCCCGGCCAAGGTGACGCCGGCCCGGGTCCGAGCGGTCCGGCCGGCGGCCCCGACACTGGCCCGAGCGACGGCCCCGGTACCGCCGGCTCTGATGGCTCGCCTTCCGGTTTCGACCACGACAACGCCACCGACATCGACTTCGAGGAACGCGACGAGTGAGACTGCCGACCGGCGGTCTGGGACGGAGTCGCGCCACTCCGTCCCGGCGACGATCGTGACACAACGACCGAACCGGACGACGACAGGCGTGGTGTCGACCCACACTCCGCCCCCGAAAAGTAACGTTTAACAGTACCCCTCGGGTACATTCGGATGCACTCGCTCGGGCCGGTAGCTCAATCAGGTTGAGCGCTCGGCTGATAACCGGGAGGTTCGCGGTTCAAATCCGCGTCGGCCCATTCGTTTTCCACACGATCGTTGGCTGATCGGGAATCACAAGTACAGTCCCGAAAACGCTCGGATTCCCGCGATTCGCGATCTGAGAAGAGTCGTCTAAAATCCGAGTGCCACTGGAATCCAGTTGGCCACCCTGCCCGCTGTCGATTCTCGTTAGCCGGAGGTGCTGGCTGTGAGCCACGCGCGACCGCCGACACGCTGCACCGGTAGCACTCCGACAGCGACGAGCCACGTCCGGCCTGTCCGAGGCGGACACCCGCGACGACGCCGACAGAGAGTGTCGTCTGCTCGGAATTGGCGCGCCGCCACAGAGCGACGGCCACAGCTACGAGGTGTCCTGATACGGTTTATTGTAGTTGCTTACCGGTGATCGTCTACTCCGTGGCGACGATCACCGGTAAATCGCTACAATAATCCGTATGAGTCTACGGAATCCCGGCAGCGAGTCCCATCCCGACGTACCCGACCACGGCGGGAGGGAGTCCGACGTGTATCAGTCGGCGACTGTTCCGCGCGAACTGGTCCAGCGCCTCGGGATCCCGTTCGGCGAGGACGGTGGCCTCCAGAGAGTCACTCCCCGCGGCACGACCGAACACGGTGACGGCGTCGCCAGGTGCGAGCACGCGCTCTATCTCGTCACCGTCGACTCGGCCGGTGAGGAGGCCGGGACTCGCGTCGGTCGGGTCGACTCGGACGGCTCCGTCCGGTCCGGTGAGATCGAACGGGACCACACGCCGCTCTGTGGCGACCAGTGCCTGTCCCCGGGCCGACTTCACCTGGTCCTCGACAGCCCCGAACCCGGGACACTCACCGCGCTGGACGACCAGTGCCGGGCTCCCGTCCGACGCCGAAACGACCCGTCCCTCGCGACGGGACTCCGCCACACCGTCGACGAGTACGTGGCCGCTGGCTGGGACCGTGGCAGGTGTCACCGCGTCGGCTGCGTGGATCGCCGTCGCAATCCGATAGTGTCGACCGCCGTACGCAGTCGCTGCGACACCGACGAAAAAGACCGTCCAGGCGAGGTGGTACGTGTCGAGACCGGCGTAGTGGGGGGCCGCCGCCGGGTCCCCGAGGGCGTACGTTGTCCCGATGCCGACGGCGACGAGCACCCCGGCTGTGCCGTAGACGACCGCCCGCCCTCGGTCTTCGAACAGGTACCGGGCGATTCGCCAGTCGCGGCGATACTCGACGGCGACGAAGACAGCTGCGATCAGGCCTACCGGAAGGAGAAACTCCCACAGGACGTGTTCGAGCACGATTTCTGTTCACCCTTGTTCGGAGGGAAGGCGGCGTTCGCCACTCCTCGTAACTCGACGAGTGGCCGTACCAGTGTTACTCGCCGTCGGTCTCGCTATCTCGCCGCATCGCAATCTCGAACCACGGACACAGGCGGAGCTGTCGGTAGAACTTCGGGTTCTCCCGGAGGTCCTCGTAGGGGACCCACAGCAGACCCCCGACCTCCTCGGGGTCCCGGTCTAGCGAGGTGTCGGTCAGCGTCGCCCGCAGGACCGCACACACCTCCCACTCGACGCCGGCGTTCTCGTAGTAGCGCTTGTACTCGAAGCGGTCGGTCACCCGGAGGTCGTCGTACTGATCGGGCGTGATCCCGAGTTCCTCTTCGAGACGCTGGCGGGTCGCTTCCGCCTGGCTCTGGCCCTCGACCGGGTGGGACGCGACGGTGCCGTCCCAGTGAGTGTCCCACAGACGCTTGTCGTGAGCGCGCTGGGCCAGCAGTATCCGCCCTTCCTCGTCGAACAACAGCGCCGTGAACGCGCGGTGGCGGATGCCGTCGCCCGTGTGGGCGTCGAGACGGTTGGCCGTCCCCTGTTTCTCGTCGTTCGCGTCGACGGTGATCACGTCCTGGAGCGCGTTCTCGTGTTCCACGTCGTCCATGCCTGGCGTATCGGCGGAGTCGCTCTTACTCCCTTCGGCTGCGTCGCTCATACCCGTGGCTCTCGACAGGCACTCTTTGCTGCTTCGGTTGCCGGACGGATCAAGAACGTGAGGCGTCGGCTTTCCCCGTCGCAAGGCGGACAGCGCCAGAGTGTGCGCGCTGGATCGTCTCGGTCAGGTGGATTCCGAGAAGATCTCCAACGGTCCGCATCAATCCTCTTCGGGGGTCGGCTCTGACACAGAGAAAGCGAGCGTCCCAGTCGTGGCACGGCCCCAGTCGAACCGTCGCTGGAAGTACAGCGCGACGTTGACCAGCGCGAGCAGGACCGGCACCTCGATGAGCGGGCCGACGACGGTCGCGAACGCGACGCCCGAGCCGACGCCGAAGACCGCGACGGCGACCGCGATCGCCAGTTCGAAGTTGTTCGAGGCGGCGGTGAAGCCGATCGCCGTCGTCGTCGAGTAGTCCGCCCCGATGCCCCGTCCCATGCCGAAGCTCACGAGGAACATCACGACGAAGTAGATCGTCAGCGGCACCGCGATCAGCAACACGTCGCCCGGCGACGCGACGATGGCACCGCCCTGCGTGGCGAACATCACGACGACCGTAAAGAGCAGCGCGACCAGTGTCAGCGGATCGATCCTCGGGACGAACTCCGCCTCGTACCACGCTTCGCTCTTGACGCGGGTCCCCACGTAGCGGCTCAGGAACCCGGCCGCAAAGGGAATCCCGAGGAAGACGACGATCGCCTCGAACACCTGCATCGGCGTGATGTCGAAGGTCGTGATGCCGGCGACCAGCGACTCCATGCCCAGCACCGGCGGGAGGAAGAGCGCGAAAAACCAGACGTAGACGCCGTAGGTGACGATCTGGAAGAGGCTGTTGAACGCGACCAGTCCCGTCACGTACTCGGTCGACCCCTCCGCGAGTTCGTTCCAGACCAGTACCATCGCGATACAGCGGGCCATCCCGATGAACACGAGCCCGAGGAAGTACTCGGGGCGGGCGGGCAGTCCCGGAACGAGACCGCTGAAAAAGATCACGGCGAGTCCGAACATCAGCGTCGGACCGATCAGCCAGTTCTGGACGAGGCTCAGCCCGAGTACGCGCCAGTTGCTGAAGACGGTCCGGAGCTGCGAGTAGTCGGCCTTGGCCAGCGGCGGGTACATCATCAGGATCAGGCCGATCTCGACGAGGTGGAGGTTCTGGATCGGCTGGGTCACCGAGGGCGCGACGTACCCGAGGCCGACGCCGATCGCCATCGCGCCGAAGATCCAGACGGTGAGGTACTTGTCGAGCACGTCCATCGACCGTGGGTCGCCACAGCTCTCACACTCGCAGTCCGGCCCGTGGTCGTGTTCGGCGGTGCTCATCGATCGATCACGCTCCCTTCGAGGACCGTCACGAGCGCCACCGCGCGGTTGGTCGCCCGGTACCTCTTCCAGCGGCCGTCCTTGTCCCCCTCGACGAGGCCGGCGTCGACGAGCTTCGAGAGCGCGTGACTGAGTCCGCTCTCGCTCACGTCGACGACCGCGTTCAGCTCACAGACACAGAGTTGCTCCCCGGCCGCGACGAAGAACCGGACCAGGGTATAGCGCGTCTCGTTTGCCAGTGCCGACAGGACATCGAGTTCGGCCTCAGCCTGTGCCGTTCCGAGTCCAGCCTCGAGCGTCCCGAGTTCGTCGAGTCGGCGTTCCACGTCCTCGTTGCCACACTCACCGAGTTCGTCGTCGAGATACCGCCGTAGTCGTTCCGTCGCTTGTGCCATCAGCAAATAGTTGAAGATATACTCAATTAATTGTTCCGCATACAACTGGGAGATAGAATAGGAATAACCGAATACAGGGGTACATAGAACATCTCTCGGTAGTTCTGTAACCAGATATCTCTGGATATGACTCAGATTAGTTGTGTACTTATTAAATGCGAGCGTGACTCACTCAATCGTCGGACGTGGTCGGCTGACAGTCGGGACAGACCCGTGGATCCGCGCAGTCGTACGCACCCAGATCCCGCGGCAACACGCTTCCGGGCATTTCCCCGTCGTTCTCCGCCTCGTATGCGCGGTAAGTGCTCACTCCCGACTGGGTACTCTGAACCGAGAAGTGTCCGTTTTTTGGCCGTGTGCCGCCGTAGACGTCACGTTTCATCGTCTCGTTCGGGGTGACGGCGTACAGTGCGTCAAACGGCTTCCCGAGAAGCTCGGCGAGTCTAGTCATTTTCCCTCTGCCAGATACTTGAACGTCTCTTCAATTAATGCTTTCGACTCGGGTCTGTTTTACTGCTCGAATATCTCAATATCGGACCACTAGTACTGACTGATTAGAATATGGGGAATATGTACTGAATTGTAGATTGAATAGATACTGAATTATATTTCTCACCGTATCGGCGACGTGTCCGGCCTCTCGCTGGCCGTCAACCGGTGTGACTGCCGTCTGACCTCGCCGACCCGGTCCATCACCGCTCCCGCGAGGTCGTCGAACGCGGACCCGGAAGCGACGTCGCGCTGGACGATCGGCTCGCCGTCCTCGCCCGACTCGCGGATCGACGGGTCGAGCGGGATCCGGCCCAGGAACGGCACCTCGTACTCCTCGGCGAGGCGCTCCCCGCCGCCGACGTCGAACACGTCGTGTTCGCTGCCACAGTCCGGACAGACGAACGTGCTCATGTTCTCGATGACGCCGAGCACGTGGGCGTCGTAGTCGTCGTACATCCGCACGCCCTTGCGTGCGTTGTCCAGCGCGACGTTCTGGGGCGTCGTCACGACGACCGACCCGACGACGGGCATCTGCTGGAGCATCGAGAGCTGCGCGTCGCCGGTCCCCGGCGGCAGGTCGACGACCATGTAGTCCAGCTCGCCCCACTCGGTGTCGTGCCACAGCTGGGACAGGACCTTGTCGACCATCGGCCCGCGCCAGATGACCGGGTCGTTCTCCCCGACGAGGAAGCCGATGCTCATCAGTTTCATCCCGTAGCGCTCGATCGGGATGATCGTCTCGTCGTCCTCGGCCATGCCGGGGTGGTCGTGGACGCCGAGCATTCGGGGGATGTTCGGCCCGTACACGTCGGCGTCGAACAGCCCGACTGCGGCTCCGCGCTGGGCCATCGCCGTCGCGAGGTTCACCGCGACGGTGCTCTTGCCGACGCCGCCTTTCCCGGAGGAGACGGCGATCACGTTCGGGGCGTCTTCGACCATCGCCGCCGGGGTCTGATCGTCGATCTCGATCGACAGCGACGGCTCGTAGCCCGCCTCGCGGACGGCTTCTCGGACCTGGTCTGCGATCTCTGTCTCGACCGGCGAGTGGGGGGCACCAAGCGCGAGCGGGATCTCCGCGACGCCGTCCTCGACGGTGATTGCACCGATCAGACCGGCCGAGACGATATCCTCGCCGATGATCGGGTCTTCGATATCTCGTAGTGCTGTGCTGATTACTTCTGTCATTGTGAGAGGACCGCGTCTACGCCGCGTCGTTCGTTCGTCCGAATCGTGCCACCGTCGCCGACCGGCCGGTCGAGCGTGTCGTCGAGCTTGACCGACGCCCGCTGCCACAGGACCGCCTCCCGGTTCTCCGCGAGCCCGCTGAGGCTCTCGATAGCGTCCTCGTGCGCGTCGCTCCCGACGAACGTCGCCCACTCGCTAAGGGTCTCGAACCCGAAGACGAACTTTACCTCCGGCGACATCCCCGTGTCGTTCTGGAACACCTCGAAGAACGCGACCGTCTCGTGGCTGACCCACTCGACGATATCCGCCGAGAGCCACGCGTCGAAGGCTTCGCGGCGGCTCGCCGGCACGTCGAACTCGATCTCGTAGACGTTGTGGCTGTCGAGCATGCTCATCTGTCCTCCGCGAGTCGTTTGTGATGGCTGGTGACGACCGCCAGCGCCAGATCGAGCAGTCCCGCGTAGTACTCGTGGGGCTCCTCGCGCTGGAGACGGGCGTGATAGGCCGGCAGCCACTCGGTCAGGTGCTCGTCCAGCAGCCACCAGAGTGCGTCCCCGGTGTCGGGCTCGTCGGGGTCTCTGTCGCCGTCGTCCATCGCGACCAGTTCCCCGAGGAACTGGAGTTCGAGCCCCAGGTGGTCCGGGGGCTCGTTGCCGTGGGTGTCGTCCACGTCGAACCCGGCCCAGCGGTAGCCCTTCCGGATCTCGGTGGTCGTCTCGCTGTAGAAGCTCCCGTCGACGTACATCGACTCGTAGGGCGGATCGGGCGCGCGCTCGGAGACGCCCCGGAAGAGGTGGGTGTACGCCGTCCGGAGCGTCTCCGCGTCGGCGGTCGCACCGTCCTCGATCCGGTCCAGCGCCGCGTCGAACTCCGGCGGGAGGCGCTCGGCGTTGCAGCGCCACTCGCCCGCCCAGACCCCGACGGCGTCGACCCGTTCGCGCTCGGGTCGCGTCAGGAACTGCTCGCCCAGCACCCGGTAGACCCGCGCGTCGATATCGCGGGCCGTCTCCGCTGGATCGCCCCCGACGCGATCGGTCACGACCGATCCAGCGTCGTCGTTGTGGTCGCTCATTGGCTCGATTCGACTCCGTTCGTTGCGACGACTGGGAGCGTCTTGGCGAACACGAGCAGTCCGAGCGCGACCAGCGCCGTCGTCCCCATCAGGTTCAGCCACTCGTAGATCGACGGCGTGTACGCGCCGACCGGGTACAGCAGATCGGGGTACATCAGGCCGCCGACAGTCAGCCACGTCTCCTGGTGGAGGACGCCGACGAGCATCACGCCGGCGAAGGCGACCGTTCCGAGGAGGCTGAACCGACCGAGCGCCTGCTGGACCACGAGGTAGACCGTCGGGAGGACGACCGCCGCGACGGCGAGCCACAGCAGCGGCGCGAGCGGACCCTGGAAGACCAGCGTCGAGACGTTCGGGTCGGCCATGTCGGCCGCGAACGTCCCCGTCTGGATCTCGTAGAAGACGCCCAGCATGTACGTGAACGCGAACGCGCCGGTGAACACGCCGAAGGTCCGGAGCGTCTCGTCGGTGAACACGTCGTCGAGGTCGTAGGCGAACCGCAGGATTCCGGCGACGAACAGCAGCGTCGCGGCACCGACGGTCATACTCCCCGCGAGGAACGTCGGCCCCTGAATCGCGCCGAACCAGTTGATGTTCACGCCGAAGGGCCCCCAGACGAACGGGACGAGACCGCCGCCGACCACCGGGATGAAGGTCAGCACGCCGGCGGCGAGCCACCAGCGCAGGCCCCGTCCCTCACTGTCGGCCGGTGCCTCGTAGCCGATCAGCAGCGCCTCGTAGACCGGCGAGAGGACCGACGGGAGCACGCCGTCGTGGTACAGCTCGTGGAGGTCTCGGCGGATCGACACGAGCAGGTACGCGATCGAGAGCAGGCCCAGTCCGGCCAGCAGGATGACGTCCCAGGCGATCGGCGACTCCAGTGGCAGGTAGAGCAGCGTGTTCAACACCCGGAACGGCTGGCCCAGGTCGAAGACGATGTGCAGGAAGCTCGCCATGAAGGCAAGCGGTGTCACGAGTTCCCCGATCCGGGCGTAGGGCTCGTACTCGTCCATCCCGAAGACCCGGACGATCGCCGACAGCGCGATCGCGCCGACACCCATCAGCGCCCACCAGGTGAACGCGCCGATGTCCAGCCCCCAGGGGACGCCCGCGTCGGTCCCCCAGTTGTCCAGGCCGGTGACGGCGTGGCCCTCGGTGAGGACGGTCACGAAGCTGTACACCATGCCGAGGACCAGCACGACAGCGAAGCCGACCATGGCGTAGTAGAGCCTGCCGGTGTCCTCGAGCGGTTCGGTCAGTCGCGTGCGTGCGGATGGAGTACTCATTGGTTCACCTCCACGTCGGTCGAGCGACTCTCAGGCGGGTTCTGCTCGATCTCGATCGCTTCCTCCGGATCTTTGAACGTGTCTGCGCCCTCGATGGCGCGTGCATCGTCGCTCGGTTCGTCGCCGATGTAGACGATGTTCGGTTCGGTCCCGCGATCCTCCAGCAGCTTGAACGTCGACGAGGCGGACTTCTTTTCGAGGTGCTGGCGGGGTTCGCTCTCGGGGTCCTCCATGTCGCCGAACTTGATGGCGTCGACGGGACAGGTCTGCTGACAGGCCGTCGTCCCCTGCTCGCCGCGCTCCTCACTGTCCTGCCGGTGGACGCACATCGTACACTTGCTCATCACGCCCTCGGGCTGTGGCCCGGACATCTGCGTGCCGCGGGGCTCGACCGGCTCGTCGTGGATCGGGTCGTGCCACGGGGGCTTGCCCTCGCCGGGGTCCTCCTCGCCCAGCGCCTCGGCGAAGCTGCCCGAGCCGTGCATGTCGTCGCCGTCGTGTTCCCCGGAGCCGTAGCCGTACTGCGCTTCGTCGGGGTGCTGGAACTGCGCGTAGTTGACGCCGTAGGGACAGCCGATCTCGCAGTACCGACAGCCGATACACCGGTCGTAGTCCGTGAGGACGATGCCGTCCTCCTCGCGTTTGAACCGCGCGCTGGTCGGACAGGCCGATGCACACGACGGCTCCGAGCAGTGCTGGCACGGTCGGGGCATGTTCGTCTGTTCGGTGTTCGGGTACTCGCCTTCCTCGTAGCGGAAGACGTGCATCCAGAACGCCCCGCGGGGCGTGGAGTTCTCGACCTTGCAGGACTCCATGCAGGCCCGACAGCCGTAACACCGCTCTAAGTCGATCGCCATACCGAGTTGGGTCATTCGCTGTCACCTCCTTTGGGTTCGACCTTCGCACGGACCTGGAACGCCTGGCCGTTGTCGAGGCCGAGATATCCGGGTCCGCTGGGAAGGATCGTGTTACAGTGCGGCCCCTCGTCGAGGGCCTCCGTCACGCTGTCTTTCCACGTTCCGTGATGGGCCGGGAGACCGAGGGACCCGCGTTTGACGCCGTCCTGAACCATCACGACGCCCTCGGCGGTGTAGGTCTCGCCGGTCTGGGCGTTGTGGGTCTCGATCGTCACCTCGTCGCCGGTCTCGACGCCGATGCGGTCGGCGTCCTCGGGGTTCAGCCGGATCGAAGAGCGCGGCGCGATCTCGTTGAGCAGCTTGTTCGTGCTCGTACGGGACTGCTTGTGCTCGATCTGGTGCCAGCTGAACAGCGTCAGGTCGTACTCGTCGGGCGACTCGTACATCGTCGGCTGTCGCCACGTCGGGAACGCGGTGTAGTCCTGGAGATAGGGGAACTCCGCCTCCGGGTCGTCGAACTCCGAGTCGGCGAACAGCTCGTCGACGCGCTCGCCGAGCCGGAACAGCGTCTCGCTGTAGAACTCGTGTTTGGCGTCGTAGGGGTTGAACTCGCCGTAGCCGTTGTCCATCCCCCACGTGTAGGCGTAGCGGTTGCCGCCGCCGACCTCCCACTCGTTGGTGATGACGTTGCCGTCGCGGAACCAGTCGAGGTCGTGGCCCTTCGTCCGCGCCCAGCGGTCGAGGCCATCGCGGAGGAACTCGCTCGGGTCCTCGGGGGCCTCGTCGACACCCGAATACGCGTACTCGGTGCCGTCGAGCCCGAGTTCGGCGTTGATGTCGGCGACGTACTCCTCGAAGGCGTCGACGGCCTTGGCCATCTCGATGAAGATCTCCGCGTCGGGCTTGCTGTCCCACAGCGGCTCCATCGAGGGGAACCGGATGTGCTCGATGTCGGCGTAGCCGTTCCAGCCGCCGGTCGGCCCCTGGAGCTTGTCGGCGGTCGCCGCCGGAAGCACGTAGTCGGCGGCGACGTCCGCCGTCGCGCTCATCCACGGGTCGACGACGACGGTCGTGTCGACACTGCTCATGCTCTCGATGACCGTGTCGGTCTGGGGGGCCGAGTGGACGGGGTTGGCCATCTGGACGATCCACGCCATCTCCTCTGGCTCGTGGGGGAGGTTGTACTTGTCGGGGTTCGTCTGGCTGACGTGGCTCTGGGAGTAGGCCGTCGAGTCGATGGGGTGGAACATGCTCCCGCCCAGCGACGGTCCGTCCGGGTTCGGCGTGATCTTCTCGGGGTGGAACGCCTGATCGCGGAACGGCTGGCGGTAGTCCTGGGGCTCGGCGTACTTGCCCTTCCGGACACGCGTCGAGCCGACCACGTCGACCGCCCCGACCAGCATCGACGCGTGGTACTGGGCCATCGTCGTCTGGACGCCCATCTCCTGCTGGGCGACGTGGTAGCCGTGGGTGCCGACGGGCCGGTACGGGATCTCGATACCGTTCCGCTCGACGGTCGCGCCGATCTCGGCGTTCTCGCCCCAGTCGAGAGCGGTCTGTTCGATCTCGTCGGCTTCGAGGTCGGTGATCTCTGCGGCCCACTCTGGGTCGTACTGGGAGATCTGATCGAGGTACAGGTCGAAGGCCGGACGCGCTTCGACGCCGTCGACCTCGTAGGTGCCTTCCAAGGCGACGTTCTCCGGCGACGACGCCTCTTCGTGGGCGACCGCCTCACCGGCGGCTTCGTCCCAGACGAGTTCGCCGTCGGCCCACGTGTACTCCTCGCCGGGGTCCTCTGCGTCGTCGGTCCGGAGGATGTGGCCTTCCTCCTCGCCTTCGGTAGCGACGAGACACGGCGCGTTCGTCGCGGTCGTGAGGTACTCCTCGTCGATGTAGCCGTTCTCGACGAGGACGCTGTTGAACGCCAGCCAGAAGGCCATGTCCGTCCCCGGCTCGATCGGGAGCCACGTGTCGGTGTAGGGGCCGGAGTTACGCCGTTGGGGGTCGATGGAGACGCTCTCCATCCCCTGGTCGTCGCGGGCGTCGGCGACCTGTTTGGGCCACGTGATCTGACACATATGGGACCCGCCGCCCTGGGCGACGTTGTGGCCCCAACCGATGTAGTACTCGCAGTTCCGAAAGTCGGTCTCGGAGACCCCGTGCGTGGCGAACATCAGCTCCTGTGCGCGGTAGCCCGAGTCCGAGCAGGCCGCGCCGTGGCCGTACTTCTCCATGCTGCCGTACTTGTCGCTCGTGCCGGTCACCCACGCATCCTCCTGCCACTGGGGCGATTTCTTCCGACCGACCTGGAAGACGACACGGCGGGGGTCGTCTTCGAGTTTCGCCTTCAGGTCCTCGCCGATCTCGTCCATCGCCTGCTCCCAGCTGATCTCTTCGAACTCGCCGAACTGGCCCTTGTCGTTCGTCCGCTTGAGCGGGGCCTTGATCCGGTAGGGGCTGTAGACCTGTTCGATCTGGGCCTGTCCCTTCGGACAGAGCGACCCATCGGTGCGCGGATCTTCCGGCTGACCCTCGTACTTGACGACGCGGTTCCCGACCTTCTTGGCGACTGCCCCACAGTCCTGTTTGCCGATCCAGCAGGCCGTCGGCACCTCCTCGTATTCGAGGGAGGTCGACTGTGCCTCCCCGAGCGACGTGAGGTGGGAGGCCGTCCCGCCGAGTCCGAGCGCCACCGCCGCCGCCCCGCCAGCTTTCATCGCATCGCGACGCGTCAGTTCGAGGTTGTCGTCGTCGTTGCGTAACATCTTATTTCTCCGGTTTCGTCGGTCGGTCGTCGAGCCCGAACTCCGCCTGCACTTGCTCGTGATACTTCTCGTGGAACTCCTCCTGGCTCATCTCGCCGCGGGCGAGCCGAACCGCGTCCTTGCCCATCTCCTTGCCGAGTTCCGTGTCGTACTCGACATCGGCGAGTCGTTCTTCGGCCCAGTCGTCGAACTCCTCGTCGTCGATGTCCGGTGGCTGTTGGTGATCCCGATCCATGGATTATCGTACCGGCCCTGCCACCATCCGCCCCACTCTGAATAATTCAGGCTTTTATATACCGGTCCGAGAAAATCACGGAACTCGGGAGAAAAGTCGGCTGTTCGGCGTACTCGGCGAGAAAACGGCCAGCGGGCGGTCTGTTACTCCGCGAGGTCGTCGATCCAGGTCATCGCGGCCATCGCCTTCGGGAACCCCAGCGTCGGGATCGAGAGCAGCGCGACGTGATGGAGCGCCTCGGGGTCGATATCCTCTTCGAGCCCTCTGCGGACGTGCGAGTGGACAGCCCCCTCAGACTGGGAGCCGACGGCCAGCGCGAGCTTGACGAGCCGTTTCGTCTCGTCGTCGATCGGACCGGCCTCGGAGCAGGCCTTTCCGAGACCGGCGTACTGCTCCCACACGTCGGGATAGTCTTCGGCGAGCTCTCCTGCGGTCGACGGCAGTTCCTCCGGGGAATCTACTTGATCCGTCATACCGGAACATCGCCCAGTGACGAATTAATCGTTGGGGTGATTCCTGACGCGTAAAAATTTCGGCGTCGTCCGGCAGTATCAGTCCACACTCGCCTCAGCGAACGCGGCCGTGGCGAGTTTCGACTCGACGTTGTTGAGCCGCTGGGTGAGGGCAGATTTCGAGATGTCGAGGTCGGCGGCGAGTTCGCCGAGCGACGTCTCCCGCGGCGATTCGTAGTAGCCCGCTCCGATCGCTTTCGTGACCGCTTCGCGCTGTTTCTCCGTGACCTCGAAGAGGTCGAGGGTGACAGTGTTCCTGTTTCGCTCGACGGTCCCGTTCTCGATGCGCTTCAGTTGCCGGAGCCGGAGTCCGTCCGCGACGGCCTTCAGCGCGTCGACGAGTTCCGACAGGCGGTCGCGATCCGGTAGGAACGTCTCCAGAACGATCCGTTCGTCGGTGACGGCGCTCAGTTCCGGGACACAGCCGAACTCACCGAAGACGGCACAGGGACACGATTCGTCGACGGTACTCGTCGTGTGCACGACTTCGGTGCAGTCGCTGTCGGGCTCGCAGTCACAGTCGCTCGTCTGCACTGTCGTGTCGGTGTGGCAGTCGTCGCCCGCGAACTGTTGCCTGATCTCGTCGACCCTACCGTCGAAGTCACCGAGGGGACAGTCGCTCTCCGGAGACGGATCGACCTCGAAGACGACGTACAGGTCCCGCGTCGTGCTCTCGCGGTCGGTGGCTGTGTCCCCGGTCATGGCTCTCGTTTTTGGATACGCCGGCCACTATAAAAAGCGTGCCGGCGTTTCCAGCGGATTGAGGATTCCCCGTCGTGCACACTGCTGGTGAGACGGACTGCCGTCGATCCGGTAAAGAACTACAACCGTCCGTCTCAGTCGTCGTCAGGTGTCGGGACCGGCTGATCGAGGTAGCGGTCGTTTCGAACCCACTCGCCGTCTTCCTCGACGAGATACTCCCCGTAGTAGGGGACGCGACTGGCGACCGTCTCTCGGAAGGCCGTCCGGATCTCCTCGCGAGACAGCTCGCCCATCGCGCGGTGGTCGTCGTGGCGGTTGAGACACCCCTTGAACTGTCCGTCGTGTGTCACGCGAACGCGGTGGCAGTTGGCACAGAACTCCGCGTTCTCGACCGGATCGACGATCTCGACCATCCCGTCCCCGGCCGCCGGACCGTCGGGGTCACCCGCCGCTATCGTCGGTGTCTCGGCGTCGGCATCCTCGCCGACGTAGTAGCGCCGTCGGCCGTGCATCTCGCGGCGTTCGACGCGGTCGGCCCGGTCGGCCAGCCAGTCGTGGACCCGATCGATGTCGATCGCCCACTCGGGGTGACCGGCGATCTCCGGCATGTACTCGATGAGCTGGAGCTGAAGCCCGTCGTTGGCCGCGACGTGATCGACCATCTGCGGGACGTACCCGGCGGTCGGTTCCATCACGACCATGTTGAGCTTGACCGGCGCAAGTCCGGCCCCGAGGGCCGCTTCGACGCCCTCGATGACCTTGTCGTACGCACCGCTCTGCGTTAGCTCGGCGAACGCATCCGGATCGACCGCGTCCTGAGAGACGTTGACGCGTTCGAGGCCGGCGTCCGCGAGAGCGGCGGCCCGATCCGGCAGGAACGTTCCGTTGGTCGTCATCGAAACGTCCATGTCGTCGGGAGCGCGGCGGACGATCTCGACGAGATCCTGACGGAGCATCGGCTCGCCGCCGGTGAACTTCACGGTCTCGACGCCGAACTCGCGGACGACCTCGAGGAGCCGGATCACCTCGTCGGCCGTCATCTCCTCGTCCTGTGGGTCCATCGGCCCCCGCGTGTCGCCCAGACCTTCGTTGTGGCAGTAGACGCAATCGAAGTTGCACCGGTCGGTCAGCGATACGCGGATACCGGTGACCGCCCGTCCGTGATCGTCTTCGAGGGGCACACCCGGGAGTTCTATTCGGGAGTGATTAACGCTATTGTGCGTTCCTGCTCACCGGGAACGGCCGGCCACTGGAATCGACGATTCTCGTCCGGATCGCTGGTACCGGCTCGTACCCGCCCCTCGGGTTACCTAACTGAGAATCGGCGGTTCGCTTCCTCAGCCGAGTCGCTCGTCGAGAATCAGTCTCTCCTCGGCGGATTCTCCAATCAGCGACTCGCTTCGCCACCGCTCAGCCGAGTCGCTCGTCGAGAATCAGCCTCATCAGGAAATCTCAGAATGAACGGCTTGGTTCCCTGTGGATCACCCAAGCCGTTCGTCCAAGATTAGCCTCGTCTTCGTGCTCACGACTTCCTCCAGCTCGCGGGCCTGTGTGATCAGTTCGTTGACGCCGCCGGTGTCGGCACAGTCGACCACGAGTACGATGTCCTCCTCACCCGACACCTGCCAGACGAAGTCGACCTCGGGCCACTCGGCCATGAGGTCGGTGACCGCGTGCGTGTCGACGTTGACGTCGACGCTGACCTCGATCATCGCTTTGACGTTGCCCGTCTGCGTAGCGATGGTGAAGCGCTCGATGATCCCCTCGTCGATCAGCCGCTCGACGCGGTTCCGGACGGTGCCCTCGGAGGTTCCCACCTCGTCGGCGATCTCCGTGTACGGCGTCCGGGAGTCCCGCCGGAGGATACCCATGATCTCGCGGTCGAGGTCGTCCATTGAGATGTGACGCTTGTCGCGGTCCCTACTTGAGGATTACGAAAATCGTAACTCGACTTCGAAAGCAACCCTTATCAGCCCGAACTATGTACGTATCTCGTAATGGCTGACGCATACGTCGCGATCGAAGGTGAGCGTGTCGTCGAGGCACGTTCGCGCGCACCGGGCACCGCACGTGGCGAACTGGTATTCACCACCGCGTACACGGGCTACGAGGAGAGTCTGACCGACCCGTCCTACGAAGAGCAGGTCCTCACGTTCTCCTATCCCCTGATCGGCAACTACGGCGTCCGCGAAGAGCGGTTCGAGTCCGATCGAGTCCACCCCCGTGCTGCCGTCGCTCGTGAGATGACCGACGACGTGGCCGAGTGGCTCGAAAGCGAGGGCGTCCCGGCCGTCGACCACCTCGACACCCGCGACATCGTCACAGAAATCCGCGACGAGGGCGCGATGAAGTGTGGCATCTCGGCCGGTCCCGACGCCAGCGAGGCGGCGGCCCTCGAACAGCTCGCCCAGTGTGAGCACATGTCCGACCACACCGACATCGGCGCACAGGTCAGCGTCGACGAGCCTGAGACCCACAACGAGGCGGGCGACGGATCGACGGTCGCGCTCGTCGACTGTGGCGCGAAGGGATCGATCGTCTCGTCGCTGGTCGAACGCGACGCCACCGTCCACGTCCTGCCCTACGACACGACCCCCGAGACGGTCGACGAACTCGACCCGGACGTCCTGTTTATCTCGAACGGCCCCGGCGACCCGGTGAACTTCGAGCAGGCCAACGAACTCGTCGCCGAGAAGGTCGGCGACGTCCCCCTCGCTGGCATCTGTCTGGGCCAGCAGGTCGTCGCCAACGCCCTGGGTGGCGACACCGAGAAGATGGAGTTCGGCCACCGCGGCGTCAACCAGCCCGTGCGCGACCTGCGCAGCGGGCAGGTCGTCATGACCACCCAGAACCACGGCTACACGGTCGCCGACCCCGGCGAGAAACTCGACGTGACACAGGTCAACGTCAACGACGACACCCCCGAGGGACTGGAGAACGACGACCTCGACATCATCACCCGCCAGTACCACCCGGAGGCCAACCCCGGCCCGAATGACTCGCTGGACTTCTTCGACGACGTGCTGGCGCTCGCCGAGGAGTAGCGAGGCGCGTCGCGACCCGCAGGAGCGGCGGGCCTCGGAATTGCGAGCGGGAGTGATACGGAAAGTTGTCGGTCTTTACCAGATCGACCGCACGCCGTCGTGCGGTCGACTGGGTAAACGCCTACAACCGTCCGTATGAGCGAAGCGAACGACACGCGAGTAGCGCGGGGCGAGACGAGCGAAACGCGCCGGTCGTCCTTCAGATCGGTTTTGATCGATGACTAGCTCTTTAACGGTGGACTCTCTCTCCCCCGGTAATGGTTGCTGGCGACATCGACTGGCGGGCGCGTGCGAGCGCCGACCCCGCGCTGACGGGAGTGGTCGCGGTGACGGTGCTCGCGCTGGTGGCGCGACTCGTCGACCTGGGGGGACGCATCGCACACTTCGACGAGGGGAGAGTGGCCTACTGGGCGCTGGAGTACGCCGAGACGGGATCGATCTCCTATCGCTACATCGTCCACGGACCGCTGGTCCAGTACGCCGACGCCGTCCTGTTCCAGGTGCTCGGGACGGGCGACGCAGTGATGCGGTTGCCCGTCGCGGTCTTCGGCGGCCTGTTGCCGCTGTCGGCACTGCTCTTTCGCGAACACCTCCGTGACAGCGAAGTGGTCGCGCTGGCGGTCGTGCTGGCGGCAAACCCGGTCTTGCTGTACTACTCGCGGTTCTTCCGGAGCACGCTGCTGGTCGCGGGCTTCGTCTTCGTCGCCTTCGGTCTCGCGGTGCGGGCCTACGACACGAGACGGGTCCGCTACGTCTACGGCGTCGCCGCGCTGTTCGGACTCGCGCTCGCTGCCAAGGAGAACGCCGTCGTCTACGCCGTCGTCTGGGTCGGGGCGACCGCGCTCGTCGTCGACCAGCTCTTCTTCGCCGAGCGGGGCGAGGAACGCGGTCTCGACGTTGCGAGCCGCTACTGGGGCCGGCTCGTCGCCCGTGGTCGATCGCTCGGGCCGGCCGGCGTCGGTCGCTCCGCCGGCCACCTCGTCGGGGCCGTCGCCGTCTTCGGACTGGTCGTCTTCTTTTTCTTCGCGCCGCGCAACCCCGCGGACGGCGTCGGACTCTGGTACGCGATCGGACACCCGAGTTCGCTCCCGGCCGTAGTCGACGCCACGGTCGCGGATCTCACCGAGGGCTTCGAGTACTGGTTCGGCGGCACCGCCGATCCGGGCTGTCACAAGGACAACCTCGTCGACGGCTACGCCTGCTTTCTCGGACGGTTCCTCGAAACGCTGCTCGTGGCTGCCCTGCCGCTGTCGGTGCTGGCCGTCGGCGGGTTCCTGATCGAGCGGTACGGCGCGGTCCGTCCGCGTCCCGTCGTGCTCTTTGCCGGCTACTGGGGGTTCGTCTCGGTGGTCGGCTACCCGCTGGGGACCGACATCTACGGGGCCTGGATCACGGTCAACGCGCTGGTGCCGCTGGCGCTCCCGGCGGCCGTCGGGCTGGCGTACCTCTATCGGCTGGGCCGGACCGCCTTCGACGAGGACGACACGGTGTCGGCCTCGCTGGTCGGCGTCTTGCTCCTCGTCCTCACCGCCCAGGTCGCCGTGACGGCCGGGGGACTCGTCTACGAATCGCCGGCCGCGGCGGACAACAACCTCGTCCAGTACGCTCAGCCGACCGACGACTTCCGGCCGGTGCTGGCCGTCGCCGCCGAGACCGACACCGAGGGGACGGACGTGCTGCTCTACGGCTCGGAGCTCGCGGCCCCGCGCGGCGTCAGTCCACAGGAGCCACGCTGTGGCGATCTCGGAGAGCTGTTGCCCGTACAGTGGTACCTCGCGAAACACGACCTGAACGCGTCGTGTGCGGCCGATCCGGCGACGGTCGAAGCCGATCGCCCGCCGGTCGTCGTCGCACGGGGCGACAACGCGACGGCACTCGAATCCCGGCTGTCGGGGTACACGGCCGAGAGCTACGAGTTCCGTGCGTCCGGCGGGGCGACGACGTTCTTCGTCCGAGAAGACCTGAGCGAGTCGTAGCCTACCTTTCGACGCCCGTGACCTCGTATCCCCCGTCCCGCAGGTCGTCGAGGATCGCGGCCTGATCGGCGCTGGCCTCGTAGTAAAACACGATGTCGAAGCTCCCGTCGCGCAACAGCTGTTGGCACTCCCAGACGAACTCCTCGCCGTCGATGGTGAGCCCCTGGTGCTGGTTCGAGGAGAAGTCGGCGTCGTCGTTGCCCGAGTAGACGTAGGTGTCTTTCGGGTCGTGGCCGGCGTGCTCGACGATGACGTTGCCCGCTTCGAGGGTCGTCTCCATCATCTCGATGTCGTCTTGCCCGTCGAGGTCGGTGTGGACGATCGTCCCGTTCAGTTCGATCTCGCCGGGTTCGAGCAGTGCCTTCGTGCGTCGATAGAGGTCTTCGTCGAGTGTCTCCGCGCCCATACGACTCACTCGTCAGTCGGCACTAATACGACTCACGATTCGCGGCTGCGACCCCGCCGTATCGTTCGTCTCCGGCGGTTTCGAGAGTCACTGCTCCCGAACGTCTTCGGTCGTCGGACGTACGTGGCGGCGGCTCGTGTCGCCGCCGTCGCGATCGAAAGCGGAGAACTCGACTGCAGCGTGATACTACCGGCTGTACGTCTGTACGGCATTTCGCGACCCCGTGGTCGCGAATATCTTGACACAGTTACAGCCGGCAGTATGAGCTTACAGTCGCGTCAGGTTCTCGGCTCGCGGACCCTTGTCCGCTTGCACGATGTCGAACTCGACTTCCTGACCCTCTTCGAGGTCGGGACCGCCGATGTCCTCCATGTGGAAGAACACGTCGTCGTCAGCGTCCTCCGTGTCGATGAATCCGTAACCGCCCGTGTCGTTGAAGAAGTCTACAGTACCTTGCGCCATTGTGATCACAGCCGGGTGAGGTTTTCCGCACGCGGACCCTTGTCCGCTTGCACGATGTCGAACTCGACTTCCTGGCCCTCTTCGAGGTCAGGACCGCCGATGTCTTCCATGTGGAAGAAGACGTCCTCGTCGGCGTCTTCTGTGTCGATAAACCCGTAACCGCCAGTGTCGTTGAAGAAGTCAACCGTACCGGTCGCCATTGCAGCTACAAGAACGTGATTGTGGTATTAAAACCCACCGGTAATTGTGACCTTTCGAGTCCGATATAATCTCGGTAAGCCGGACACTCGGACCGAAGATCGATCTTACCGGTGTCTGAGAGGGGACCGGAACACAAAACTCATATTGAACCCTTTTGTTCGATGAAACGATGCTACGGCGGGCACGAGCACTCGCGCAGTCGGCCTACGAGCGACTCCTGGAACGCGAACTCTCCGATGCACCCAGTCACGTCGCCGTCATTCAGGACGGTAATCGCCGCTACGCCCGCGAACAGGGCGCAGACAAGACCGAGGGGCACCGCGAGGGCGCAAAGACCACCGAGGCGTTGCTACGCTGGTGCGAGGATCTGGCCGTCGAGGAAGTGACGCTCTACGCTTTCTCGACGGAGAACTTCGACCGCCCGCCCGAGGAACGCGAACACATCTTCGATCTCGTCGAACGGAAGCTCCGAAAGTTCGCCGACGCCGACCGCGTCCACGACAACGAGGTGCGTATCCGTGCCATCGGCGAGACGGAGATGCTCCCCGATCGGGTACGAGACGCCATCGACTACGCCGAGGACCGGACCGCGGCCTACGACAAGCTATACCTGAACGTCGCCCTGGCCTACGGTGGCCGCGCGGAACTGCTCGGCGCGACTCGGGACATCGCCCGGGCGGTCGACGACGGCGAACTCGATCCCGAGTCGGTCGACGCCGACACCATCGAGGGGCGACTCTACGAGGGTCCGACCCGCGACGTCGACCTGATCGTCCGGACCGGCGGCGACGAGCGGACCTCGAATTTCCTCCCCTGGCACGCCAAGGGCAACGAGGCTGCGGTCTACTTCTGTGCCCCCTACTGGCCCGAATTCCGGAAGATCGACTTCCTGCGGGCGATCCGGACCTACGAACACCGCGCCGAGTCCTGGCGTCGCACGCGCGCTCGCCGCGCGCTGACGCTCGTCCGAGCTCTCGGCCCCGAGGCGTCACAGGCCCGGCGGATCCTCGGTCGCTTCCGCGACGCGCTGACGCGCCAGGAACGGGAGGCCGTCGAAGACGATGTCGACGTGGTCGCGGACTGAGTACCCACCGTTTTCCGCTTCGGGTGCGCCTCCGGCGCACCATCTGTTCACGGGCCGTAGGCCCGTTCACATGATATGCGGGACCTTCGCGCACTACTCGCGCAAAAACGTCCTCAGAGATCGAAGATCTCTGATGGGCACCCAAGAGCAAGCTCTTGCGAACGTGGGCGAAAAAAGCCGAGCGCTTCGCGCTCAGTGAATCGCGTGAACTACCGGGTTCTTCGAACCACTCGTTCGCGCGAATGCTCCTGCAAACATGGTCAGTACCTCGCAAAGCGTCTTCTGCTAACTGCTTCTGACGAGTGAGTTCACTCCAAAACGGCAGCTGGACTTGGAGTTGACGCGTATTCTTGCCCAACGATACCCCGAAGCTGTCGGAGTCGGCGGCCGACAGCCGCCGACACGACAGCGTTGCCACTGCTTGAAGACCCATCCTAGCCGTGATTATCGCTCGAACCGGTCATCAGGAGGACGGTTCGCTGGAATCGACCGCCGAACTGAAAGAGCGTTCCATGCTGCGCGTGTGACCATACGGATGAATTCCTCGAAGGGCCACCACCAGAGGCGACGCCCGCCTTGGCGGGGCGTCGCCACGTATTTCCAGTGGAGATACCGCCAGACGTTCTGTACAAGCAGACTGATCACCACGAACAGCAACCGCCGAGTCTGATCGGTCACTGTCGTGGAAATCAGCGATGACTCTGACAGCCGGTAGGTCGCCTCAATACCGAACCGCTTGCCGTAGTGGCGGCGAGCCTGTCGCGGCGTGTCGATGAACGGCGCGTCGACGGCGTAGCCGTGACGCGCCACACCTTCCTCATCGTGGCGGCCCATTTGGTACGTACAGTCGATCATAACCGGGAATTCGACGGTCCACTTGTGACCGTCGAATTCCGTCGTGAGATCGTGTTCAATCTCACGACTCCACCCCTCGGATAGCTCCTGCTGAATATCGTTGCCCCATGCGACGACTGGCACGACGTACGCAAGGTTGTGCGCCTTCATCAGTGTGAGACACTTACCATCATAGAATTCGCTGTCGACGTACAGCGCTTTGACCTCGAAATCGAGGCTATCGACGAGACCAAGAAATTCTGCGAGGACGCTGCTGGCGGTGTCGCCGTCGGTCAGACGGCGCACCGCCAGCGTGTAGCGCTTGTTACGAACGCGGGCGTACAGTGTTGCGTAGGCGTGAAACGCGGTGGTTCCATCTTTCGCTTCGTTGTAGTAGAGACCGTCTGTCTTATCTCTGTCACCGTAGTAGGGCCGCAGGTGGAGATCAACGACGATCTCCACCTGCTCTGGAAGCACATCGAGCGTATGTTGCCTAAGAAGCGTGTTTCCGACGGTTTTGACTGTATCAAGATCGAGCTTCGTTCGAAGATGACGTAGAATGTTCGTGCTGGATGAGTTATCTTCACTCCGATCACAGAGTGTGGAGATCGAGGTCCCGTCGGCGGTTGCGCCGACGAGGACCTCGTAGATGTCCTCGGGGTTGATATCAGCGTTCTCTCCAAGACTCACACCAAATGCACCGGTGAGTGCGTTGACGAGAAAGTTAAGAAGCTGGTCCTCGTGGATTTCACCGTCTGCTTGCTGCTGTTGTTTGGTCACACTTCAGCAAGCAGGCCTCTCAACTAACAGGCTTTGCGAGGTACTGATGGTCGATAGAGGGGAACTACGTATCGCAGAGAGACCTTGTTACTCGGATTCTGTCACCGATGAGCTTCCCGTTTCATCCATTCGTAGTTTCTTACCTGCTTGGTACAATTCGTAGGAGAATAATCCCATCCCAAGTATGCTAATGGGCGGTATCAGAAGTATTATGCCCAGAATCTGTTTCCACCGAGGCATGTACTCTAACCGGGCCTCGACTTCCTCTATGAGGTTTCTTTGGCTCACACTGATACGTTATACCTACCAGAACAAATGCATACCGACGACCAGTTCGCACACTGACTGAACGGGTGGTTCAACCTTCTCTGATCGGAACAAACGCTCGTGTAGATCAGTCTCTGGCCGGGTCTGGGCGGCCAAAATCCCGCGAGACTCACTCCGTTCGTCTGCCAACACTCGGACTACCGCCCGAATCGGCGCTGTCGGTCCTGGTAGTCCCTGAGCGCGCGCAGGTAGTCACGCTCGCCGAAGTTCTGCCAGTTCACGTCCGTGAAGTACAGCTCGGAGTAGACGGACTGCCAGATCATGAAATCCGAGAGTCGTTCGGCACCGGTCTTGACCACCAGGTCCGGCGCGGTCGGGAAGACCAGTTGCTCCTCGACGACGCTTTCGTCGATCTCGTCGGGGGCGAGGTCGCCGTCGGCGACCGACTGAGCGATCGATCGGACGGCGATGGCGAACTCGTGTTTGCCGCCCAGCCCGATCGAGACGCCGATCGGGGCGTCTGCCGGATCGTCGTCGTCGGGTCCTCGAACGGCGACCTCGCGAGGGGCGCGCAGGGTCCGCAGCTCCGACTCGATCGTCGGGACAACCCCCTCGTCGAGGACGCTGACGTAGACGACGATCCGGTCGGCTCCGAACCGCACGGCCAGGTCGAAGAACCGCTCCAGAGTCTCGTAGGCACTGTCGACGAGCAGATCGCGCTCCGTGATGACGAGAGCGACTGTCTCGGGGAGCGCCGCGTCGCTCAACTGGAGGCGGACAGCGAGATACCGGTCGTAGATGGCCACGCTGGGCCGTAGCGCGTCGGCCGGCGTAATTCTTCGGATCGGCGAGATCCACGTAGCGGGTCGCCCGTCGACCGCTCTCCGACGGCCGGTCGCCGAGTTCGGAAAGGGTAAGTGCCTCTCTACGGTACCAGCGTGACGTGACATCTGCTGTCCGGCGGGCCGTCGGGTTCGCGCTGGTCGGGGCCGTGGCGCTCCTCGTGCCGCTCGTCGACGGCGTCGAGCCGCCGTGGCTGGCGACGGCGCTCGCGATCGCTCCGTTCGTGGGGATCGCGGCGCTCGCACTGACCGTCGTCGAGGACGGTCCGTTGTTCGAGCTGTTCGCCAGGCCGGGCGACCGCGAGGACCAGACCCTGTACGGGCTCGCTGGCTTCGCCCTCTCGATCGCCGGGCTCTCGCTGCTGGCCCTCCAGTTCGGGCTCCCGATGTGGGTGTTCGTCGCCAGCGTGTTCGTGCTGGCCGGCGGGAATCTCGGCACGCGGCTGGTCGAGCGCGTGACCGCCGACGCGGTAGCCGCGACTGCCGGGTTCGTGACGGCGGGGTTCCTGGCGGCGACCGCCGGGAGCGGCGTCTCGGCGATGCTGGCCGGCCGACCGCTGACGAGTCAGTTCCTCGCGCTGCTTGCGTTCTACGCGATCAGCGGCGCGCTGCTGGCGGCGCTGCTGCGTGCGGTCCTGTTCGAGCGTGACGACCCGCTAGTGTTGTTCTCGATCGGGCTGTTGCTGTGGCTGTTCTCCGATCTCCCCTTGCACGACGTGACGACGGGGCGTATCGCCCTCGCGCTGGGCGTGACGGTCGTCCTCGGCTACGTCTCCTACGCGCTCGATACGGCGTCGCTGCCGGGGATGCTCACCGGCGTCTTCCTCGGTCTCCTGACGATCGTTCTCGGTGACTTCCGGTGGTTCGCCATGCTCATCACCTTCTTCGGTCTCGGTGGTCTGGCGACGAAGTTCCGCTACGACGAGAAACTCGATCGCGGCATCGCCGAAGAAAACGAGGGGGCTCGGGGCAGCGGCAACGTCCTCGCCAACTCCATCGTCGCGCTCGTGGCCGTCCTCGCCGCGGCGGCGAGCCCGAGCCACACCGGCATCGATCCGATGTTGCTGCTGTACGCCTTCGCGGGCGCGGTCGCCGCCGCGATGAGCGACACCTTCTCCAGCGAGTTCGGCGGCCTCTACGACAATCCGCGGCTGATCACGACGCTCCGGCGCGTCGAACCCGGCACGGACGGCGGCGTGACCTGGCAGGGTGCCGTCGCCGGGCTGGTCGGCTCGGGCATCGTCGCCGGCATCGCTGGCGGGCTGTTCGCGGACATCGGAGCCGTCGGCGCGCTCGTGATCCTCGGTGCCGGCTTCTTCGGCATGCTGGTCGACAGCTTCCTCGGGGCGACGGTCGAGGGCGAGACGGTCGGCAACCAGAGCGTGAACCTGCTGGCCACGCTGGCGGCGGCGGTGGCCGGCGGACTCGCCTTCCAGTTCGTGCTATGATCCGCGAGGGCCAGCCCGGCGACTGGCCCCAGCTGCGACGCATTCAGGCCGCGACGCTGTCGGACCCGTGGCCGGAGCTACTGGAGCTGGCGCTCGGCAAGCCGTCGCTGGTCCTGATCCTGACCGTCGACGAACCCATCGGCTACGCGCTCGCCGTCCCCGACGACGAGGTCGCCTACGTCGCGGAGTTGGCGATCGCGCCCGACAGACAGGGCGAGGGCAACGGAAGCCGCCTGATGCGGGCACTGCTGGACCGACTGGCCGAGCACGGAATCGACACGGTACGGCTCACCGCGCGGGCCGACGCCGGGCGCGTCCACGCGTTCTACCGCGGGTTCGGATTCACCGTCGTCGAGGAGATACCGGACCACTACGACGACGCCGACGGTCTGGTGTTCGAGCGGTAACTACAGGTCTTCGATCGTCCGCACGCGGACCGCCGTCGGCTGTTTGACGAACTCGCCGGTCTGTCGGGCGACGATCTCGTCGACGCCCCGCTGGGCAGCCACGTCGAGGAGTCGCTGGGAGAGCGTGTCGTCGAGGACGACCGCCGCCGGGACCGGATCGGCCGCCTCGACGAGCGCGAACGCCTCGCTCGCGGGACCGTCACGGAGAACGCTCGCCTCGTCGTCGAGCAGCCGGACGGTCCCGGTGCCCTCGGCGACGACCGCCTGTGCGTGTGCCGCCACCGTCGACGGCGACGCGTCGTCGCTGGCGTCCTGGCCGCCGTCGTCGGGCTCGCCGGGCGACCGCTCGACGGCGTCTGGCGACGCTTGGCCGCCGGCGCTCTCGCTGTCGACCTCGGGGGTCACTGGGTCGACTGTCTCGGACGGAGCCGCCGCGTCGGCGGTCCCGACCTCGGCGTCGATGTCTCGGCCGCCGGAGGTGACCGCACGTGGCTCGTCGAGCTCGTCGGGTTCGTCCTCGGACGCGTCCGGCGTCGCCGCGACCGGGGCCGGACTACCTTCGTCGACGGCCTCGTAGGGGACCTTGTCCCGGAGCGCCGCGAGAATCTGTGAGCGCGAGAGGTCCTCGACGCACGTGCCGGCCGGCGCGAAGGCGACGTGATCGACCGCACCGACCTGTGCCAGCTCTTTCAGGATCAACTCGCCGCCGCGGTCGCCGTCGAGGAACGCGGTGACGGTCCGCTCGCGGCTCAGGTCGGCGATCGCCTCGGGCACGTCCGTCCCCTCGACGGCGACAGCGTTTTTGATCCCGAACTGGAGCAACTGGAGCACGTCGGCCCGCCCCTCGACGACGATGACGGCGTCGCTCTCGGCGACGCGCGGGCCGGCGGGCAGTCCCTCGTACTCGGTGATATCCGCGACGCGGAGGCGCTGGCGGACCTCTTCGACGATGTCGTGGGAGGTGATCGCCTCGGCCTCGAAGTCCGCCAGCAGCTCCGTGGCTCGTTCGACGACCTCGCGGCGCTTCGCATGTCGGACGTCTTCGAGGTCGGTGACGGTGACGGTCGCACGGCACGGTCCGACCCGCTCGATCGTCTCCAGCGACGCCGCGAGGATCGCCGTCTCGACGCGGTCGAGTCCGCTCGCGATCGTGATCTCGCCGAAGGACTGTCCCCCCTCGGAGGTCACTTCGACGTCGACGCGCCCGACTTTCGACCCCTCCTGTAGCTCCCGGAGGTCGAGCTCGTCGCCGAGCAGCCCTTCGGTCTGTCCGAAGACTGCGCCGACGACGTCGTTGCGCTCGACGACGCCGTTCGCGGTAAAGTCTGCGTGGATGAGATATTTCGTAGAGTCCTGCATTCCTGGATTCCAGTTGCCGGGGAATCGACCCCGTATTCGTGTCGAAAAGACGTTCGATTGGCCGCCTCAAATAGCTGCCGACCGGTCCCCGTCGGGCTGTGGGTCGGACTCGTCTACCGGACTGCACCGGAGAGCACGTCCGCGCCGTTTTCCAGCGCCGTCACGGGGTCGTCGGGTTCGTCGTTCTCGAAGACGGCCCACTCGGCGTCGATCTCCCGGGCGGCCGTCGCGACGGCGTCGACGTCGAGGTCGCCCTCGCCCAGCGGGGGGGCGTCCTCGCTGTCGAGGCGAACGTCTTTGAAGTGGACCAGCGAGATGCGGTCGGCGTACTCGTGGAGGAGAGCGACGGGATCTGCGCCCCCGTACAGCGCCCAACCGGCGTCGACCTCGAACATGAGGTCGTCGCTGGACCGTTCGACGAGCAGATCGAAGGCCACGCCCTCGTCGGTCTCGGCGAACTCCTGGTCGTGGTTGTGGTAATGCAACTGTAGCCCGCGGTCCGCGACCGCCCTGGCCAGCTCCGAGAGTCGTTCGGCCGTCGCCTCGACGGCCGCGACCGTCTCGAAGTGTTCCGGATCGAGCCACGGGACGACGATGTCCTCGTAGCCCAGCGCCTCCGCGGTCTCGATCACGTCGTCGAGGTCCGCTTCGAGGGCCTCGATCCCGACGTGTGCGGCGGCGGCAGTGAGACCGGCGTCTTCGAGGGCCCCTCGGATCTCTGCGGTGGACGCTTCGTCGACGCGATAGGCGAACTCGACGCCGTCGAACCCGGCGTCACCGACGCGGGCGAGCACGTCGAGAATCGATCCGTCGATCTCGCGGAGCGTGTACAGCTGGATTGCGGTCTGCATGCGTCGGCGTTGCGGACGTGCCCTCAAATAGCTACGGCCGCGTTTCGACCGAACTCGCCCGTCCCGACCACCGACCGTCGCCGGCCGCTCCCGACGCCCCCGCGACGGCAGATTGAACAGAATATCTCTTCAACTTCCCGAATCGAATAGCCGTTACCTCTATGTTGGTCCAGTTGCAAGCCAGCACAACGATGTGGGACGGCTCGAACTGGGCACGCAGTCGCTTCGAGGCGCTCGGGTGGGCACTCGCCGCGCTCGCAGTGGCGGCACTGGCGGTCCCGTGGTTCCTCTGGCGAGACAGCACTGTCGCCGCCGGGCTGCCGCTGTGGGTGTGGTGGCACGTCGGCTGGATGGGGCTGGCGTCGGTCGCCTTCTACGCGTTCACCCGCTACGGCTGGGGCGTCGGCGTCGAGACCGAGACGCCGGAGGTGAGTCGCGATGGCTGACACGACGATCCAGCTAGGCATCGTCGGCGGCTACATGGTACTGGCGGCGGCCATCGGCGTCGTCGCCTACCGCCTGACCGACCGCACGGCGGAAGACTACTACCTCGCCAGCCGGACCTTCGGCACGGTCGTCCTCCTCTTTACGACGTTCGCGACGCTGCTGTCGGCCTTTACCTTCTTCGGCGGCCCGAACCTCACCTTCGCGCAGGGACCCGAGTGGCTGCTGGTGATGGGGCTGATGGACGGGATCATCTTCGCCGTCCTCTGGTACGTGCTGGGGTACAAGCAGTGGCTCGTCGGCCAGCGCCACGGCTACGTCACGCTCGGGGAGATGCTGGGCGATCGCTTCGGCTCGCGTCTCCTCCGCGGGCTCGTGGCGGCGATCAGTCTCTTCTGGCTCTTCCCCTACGTGATGCTCCAGCAGAAGGGTGCCGGACAGGCGATCGTCGGACTGACCGACGGCGCGGTCCCGTTCTGGGTCGGTGCCGGCGGCATCACGCTCTTTATGATCGTCTACGTCGCCGTCTCGGGGATGCGCGGGGTCGCCTGGACGGACACGCTCCAGGGCATCGTCATGCTGGGCCTCATCTGGGTGGCCGTCGCCTGGATCCTCTCGGCTGTCGGCGGCCCGGCGGCGGCGACGGACCGACTGGCCGAGACCAACCCCGAGTTCCTCGCGCTCGGCGGCGGGCTGTACTCACCGGAGTACGTCCTCTCGACGGCGATCTCCATCGCCTTCGGCGTGACGATGTTCCCCCAGATCAACCAGCGCTTCTTCGTCGCTCGCTCCCAGAAAGTGCTCAAGCGGACGCTGGCGCTGTGGCCCGTACTGGTGGTCCTACTGTTCGTCCCCGCGTTCATGCTGGGCGCGTGGGCCGCCGGCCTGGGCGTCACCGTTCCGGAGAACGGCAACGTGATTCCCGCGGTGCTCAACGAGTACACCGCCGGGTGGTTCACGGCAGCCGTCGTCGCCGCGGCGCTGGCCGCCATGATGTCCTCCAGCGACTCGATGCTACTCTCGGGCGCGTCGTATCTCACCCGCGACCTCTACCGACCGGTGACCGACCTCGCCGAGGAGGAGCCGACGCTGCCGGACCGCGCGTCGCTGGTGAACCGCGTCCGCCGATCCCTGCTCGCGGCCGCCGTCTCCGTCGGTTGCGCGCTTCACTCCGACCGCGACCGGGAGGCGCTGCTCGCACGCGCGGGGGTCGTCGTCTTCGCGACGGTCTCGTTCGTCGCCAGCCTCTACGCGCCGGGAACGCTCGTCCAGATCGGCGACACCGCGTTCGGCGGCTTCGCCCAGCTGGCCCTGCCCGTCATCGTCGCGCTGTACTGGCCCCGGACGACCCGCTGGGGAATGTACGCCGGCATCGGGGGCTCGCAGCTGTTCTACCTCGCCAGCGTCTTCCTCCCGTTCGTGCCCGGCAGCTACCTCGGGGGCTGGTCGGCCAGCGTCGTCGGGATGGTGCTGGGACTGGGCCTGACCGTCGGCGTCTCGCTCGTGACGAGCGCGTCCCCCGGCGAGGACGCCGGCCTGTACAGCGTCTCGGGTGTCGACGGCGACTGATACTGCCGGTCGTCCGAGACCCATAGGTGAAGATACAAGAGCGTCGAACCCAACTATTCGAGTATGGATTCAACGGACAACGTTGGCGGCCGTGATCGGATCGCACGCGCGCTACTGGCGGTCGTGCTGAGTGTCGCAGCGCTTCGCTCGCTCCGGAACGGCAAGCGACTGCGCGGTCTGCTCGCCGGGATCGGCGCACTTGCCTTCGGCTTCAACGCCACGACGAAGTACTGCGGGCTCAACGACGCGCTCGGCGTCGACACGACCGGCGACGAGGTCACCGTCGACATCGACGAACTGCGAGGCGAGGACACGGAGACCGTCGTCGAGGACGCGTCCGACGACGGCGGACTCACCTGTGCCGACTGCGGCGAGCCGATCGTCCCCGGCGAGCGTCGCGGCCCCGACGAGAGCGGCGAGATCGTCCACGATCGTTGTCACTGACACTGTCGCGGACGCCTCACCGACGGACAGCCAACGAAGTACAGTCGTTCTGTTACTTCGTGCTCACGACCGATAACTGGAGACGGAATTTTTTGTGTTAGCTTTGCTGAATTGCCGAACATGATGTCGTCTCGATCCGGTCGCGCCGTTTCCCCGGTGGTAGCGAACGTCCTGCTGGTCGCAGTCGTCGTTATCCTGGCCGCGACCGTCTCGGTGTTCGCGCTCGGGTTCGCCGAGGAGGCGACCAAGCCGGGACCCGTCGTCGGCCAGTCCAGTGGCACGCTCGAAGCGAACACTGTGGGTGACGGCAACGGCATCGTCCGCCTCACCCACGTCGCAGGCGACCGGATCCCGGTCCCCGAGATGGAGGTCGTCGTCGACGCGACCGACGCCTGTGGCAAGAAGGGGCGGCTCGTGAATCTCCCCGTCGACCGGTACGGCGGCAAGGCGATCGGTCCCGCCAACATCGAGGGCGACGACATCTTCGACGAGCGGTCGTACAACAGCGACGGCACGCCCGACGAGAACGCGATCCACGGATCGGAGTACACGGCCAGCGATCAGATCGCGTTCCGCATTCCCGATGCGGACTGTACGATCGAGAAAGCCGAGGAGATCACCGTCCGCGTCGTTCACACGCCGACGGAGTCGGTTCCGATCACGAAGACGTTGACCGCGACGAGCCAGTGACGCTTTGCACCCCGGCGGTCGGTGCCGCACTCTTTCTCATACGGTTTATTGTAGTTGCTTACCGGTGATCGTCGCCACGGAGTAGACGATCACCGGCAAATGGCTACAATAATCCGTATCAGTCACGACGGCGGAGCGTCATCTCGACGGGACCGTCTGGACGAAGCGTGATCGAGGGAGCAAACGAGAGGTCGTCGTGTAGCTCGACGATCAGCCGGTGGCGCTCGACGATTCGGAGCAACTCTGCCAGCTCCGCACTCGGCCGGGAGTGAACGAAGACGTACAGATCGTCCCGTGGTCGACGTCGAGGCCCGGAACCAGCGCGTCTTCGCGCTCAGAGGAGGGCGACCCCGGAAACGTGAGTGTCAGATACCGCACACTCTTACTCGCGGCGGCCCGCAAACGACAGTGTCGACCGCCCCGACACACGCGAGAAGCTACTCTTTTGACCTCGACACGAGTAGCGGTGGACATGCAGACCCACATCGTCCCGGTCGGGTTCGACTACGACCGGCTGATCGCACCGCTCGCGCCCTCTATCGCGCTTTCAGGAATTCACACCCATGCCCGAAACCACGCTCGAACCCATCGCTCCGGACGAGGCAGTTCGCCTCTACCTGCGTGACCGTCAGAACGAGTTAGCCGACGCGACCATCGACTCTTACAGGTACAAACTCGAAACGCTCTTGCGTAGGTGATTGTTGATACTGCTGAGCGGTAGCTGTGGAGTCGAAGAGGACAAGGGCACCGCGTCAGCGGTGCCCGACACGAATGATTCCGCTAGATGTGTTTGGGTTGGAATCGGTCGCAGCGGACCTGCTGGAACAGGTTCGCTGGCGTGACGGTGTTACCTGTCCTCGCTGCCGTTCTGACCGGACGGTCAGAAACGGCAGCTACAGAGAGTTTCAGCGGTATCTCTGTAAGAATTGCGACCGCACGTTCAACGACAAGACGGGCACAATCTTCGCTCATTCGAAGATTGCGCTCTGTCGGTGGCTGTTCTCGATTTACGCGTTTCTCCGGTTTAATACGAGTCTCCGCCAATTACAGTGCGAAATCGAGGTAACACACAAGACGATGCACCGGCGTATCGAGCGCTTCGCCAGAGCGCTCGATGCGCCTTCCCTCGATCTCGTCGGACCGGTCGAAATCGACGAAGTTTACGTCAACGCGGGGAAGAAAGGCCGCAAGCGCGACCAGGAGTCGCGCTCGCGTGGCCTGTCCACACGCGGGCGAGGTTCGTACGATGGCGACAAGCCACCCGTGTTCATAATCGCTGATCGCGGGACCGGACAGCGGTACGTGATTCCAGCGAAAGCCGCCGACGAATCGACGATTCGACTCCTGCTTGCTGACCGCAAAGAGGAGTCGATCACAGTCTATACCGACGGCTTTCGAGCGTACGAACCGCTCGAAGCGGACGACGCATTCGACCGCGAATACGTCGTCCACGCCGACGGTGAATATGCCGATGAGGAAGTTCACGTCAACACCTGCGAGAGCCACGCGTCGCTGACGCGACGGTGGCTCTCGCCCCATCGAGGCGTCTCGAAAGACAAGTTGACGCAGTATCTCAGACGTTTCAATTACGTCGAGAACTGTTTCGGAAACCCGGTCGAAACGCTCTCAAACACGCTGTTCGAGCGACACTGTGAAATCAACAATGTGCTACGCATGAGCGAAAAAATTAAGATGGTTCTGAAGACTGCTAACGAGGACTTCCAAATCCAACTCTCGACCGATAGAGCCGCTTCCTATAGTGCTGACCGTCTTCACGTTTTCAACTTGCTAAAGCGAAGATGACCTACGTTTAAGTAGTATTCGTGATTCCTTTCTACCTATGGACGATGTGCCCGTCGATCGGTCTTTGATGGCTGGTTTTGAACCAGAATATGATGACAACGACAATATCATTGATTTTGCCACCGGAGACACACAAAAAGATCCAGGGCCGGAAGAACCGGCCCGTCAATGGTACGAACACGTCTTAGTAAAAGAATACGGCTATGATAAAGACCAAATTGATATTGAAATACCCATCACGATGGGGTCATCTACGAAATATGCAGATATTGGTGTATATGAGTCTTCCCGGCAGTTAGATCTGAAAATCCTGGTTGAAGCAAAGAAACCAGATCGAACCGATGGGGTCGATCAGCTTGAAAGCTATATGGAAGCTTCAGGTGTTTCACTAGGTGTTTGGACCAACGGGGCTGGGATTCAACACACGTACCGGCCAGAAGCCCGTGAATTTGAATCGATTTCCGACATACCGAAAGCGGGTGAAACACTAGAATCGATGGATTCCCGGGTGCTGAAGAAGGATCTTAGCCCGGCAACGGACTTAGTTTCAATTTTTGAACAGGCAGAAGATGAAATATTGGCACATCAAGGCGGTATTGATGTGTTTGATGAATTATTCAAGCTTATATTGACTAAAATATATGACGAAGTTGAAAATCTTCATTCTGAGGATTCTGTTGCTGAATTTCGAGCAGGACCAATGGAGGAGCCAGATCAAGTTGCTGGTCGGATTAAACAGCAATTTGAGGGTTCCAACGACGAGGGGATCATCGGTGTGAAGCGGAAGTATGATGACATTTTTCAAGAAGATGAAAAAATACAGCTATCCGACGAGAATATTGCACGAACAGCTGGGCTTCTACAGAATATCGAATTTATGGAAACAGATATGGATGTTCTTGGTACTGGTTTTGAGGCCCTTGTTCCGGACCAGATGAAAGAAGACAAAGGACAGTATTTCACACCGCGACAGGTTGTGCGGATGACAACAAATCTTGTTGATCCACAACGTTATGAAAGCGTTCTTGATCCTGCATGTGGTTCTGGTGGTTTCCTAATCTATACTATGAGGAAACTTCGGGATGAACTGATTGAAAAACGCGGTGAAGATGATCTGGAAGAAGTCATGGAATTGGTAAGGGACTATGCGTCAAATCGTGCTTTCGGGTTAGATTACGATCAGCGTCTTGTGAGGGTCGCTAAGGCATATATGGTAATCTGGGGCGATGGCCGATCAAATATAAGACAAGTTCAAGATAGTCTTCGATACTTTGATTGGCCCGGTGAGATTTCAGCCCTTATACCTGAAAACGAATTTGATGTAATTCTAACTAACCCACCGTTTGCGGGGGATTTTGATGTCCAAAATACGCGGAAATATTACGATCTTAGCATAAGAAACGGTACACAGTTAGATTCCCAAGAAAAAGACATATTATTTACAGAACGTTGTATCAAGCATCTTGAACCAGGCGGGCGAATGGGTATTGTCCTTCCAAAAGGTGACTTGGATGAAAAAGGGAAGTCATACTTTAGAGATTATATAAAAAATAATACTAATATTAAGGCAATTGTCGGGCTACACAAAAACACGTTCCTACCGTATACGGGAGACAAGACCTGCGTCTTAGTTCTTGAAAAGAAAGATAGCGAGAATAGTGAGGACGATAAGTCGGACGAAGACGAAGAAGTATTCATGGCCGTATCGGAAAAGCCGGGTAAGAATGACGAAGGAGAACCAATTTACAAACGAAATGAAGACGGAGAGGTTTTGTTAGACGACAATGGAAAGGCGATCTTAGATACTGATTTAGATCAGATCGCCGAAGAGTACCATTCTCACGATGAACCCGATATCGGATATTACGTCCCATATTCAGAACTTGAAGATCGACTTAGCCCAGAATACTACCATCCGAAATACGAGGAGATTGATGATCAATTAGAAGAAGTAGATCTAGTTGCCACCATTGATGAGCTTCTTGACCCCGATGAAAAGTATGCCTTGATCAACGGTAAGGACATTTCATCGTTAAGTAACACAGGGAAGCGAGAATATGTTGAGGATGGGACCCCGTACCTTCGAGCCGGCGATGTAGGACGAAATGAGATTGATCTTGATGACTGCAACAGTGTGTCTTATACTTCAGACGATCTAAAAGAATATAGGCGGCTTGAGAAGGGCGATATATTGGTATCCAGAAAAGGAACAACCGGGCGGGTATCTGTAGTAACTCAGCTTTGAACGTTGAAGTTGGAGCGTGACATAGGCGGTAGCGAAGACGGATGATGCCGATTACGGACTTCTTGTCGTGTATGCGTGTGTTCGACGAGTTCGAGTCGCTCTCACCGGCGCAACGCTATCACGCCAAAACCTACGCCACAGGTCTTGTTGCGGCCAGCAACAAGACCGTGGCAGGTATCGCACGCGAAGTCCTTCCAGCTGGAGACAAACGCGCTCTCAACAAGTTCCTCACCGAGTACGACTGGGACGAACAGCAATTCAACCACGAACGCCTCGAAGAACTCCAAAAACACGGTGAAACGCGCTGGTCGAAGGATGGCTACATCATCCTCGACGACACGATCACCGAGAAAGCCGGGGACGACGTCCCCGGCGTCGGTCGCTTCTACGATCACGCCCAAGGCGACACTGTCTGGGGCCAAGACCTCATCTACGCCTTCTACGCTGACGACAAAACCGCCTATCCGCTCATTTTCCGCCTCTACGAAAAACAGGATGGAAACGGCCAAGACCACGACACTAAGTACGACCTCGCCCGCGATATCGTCACAGAACTCGAAGACGAGGTAGGTGTCCCGGCGGACACCTACCTCTTCGACTCGTGGTTCGCCCACGACTCCGGCCTTCCTGAACTCATCGAATCATACGACAAGGACTGGATTGGCCCGCTCCGGAGCAATCGACAGGTGACCTACGGCGGAGAAGTGATCCGCGTCGATGCGCTGGAAGAGCGCATCGACACGGTTGAGCGTAACGTTGAGGACGAAATCTACCACATCTGGACGAAGAAGCTTCCCGTCTCCCAGTTGGGAGACGTGAAGCTGGTCCTCGCTGAGAAAGAAACCGACAAAGAAGACGAAGAGAACCCGGTCAAGTACCTCGCTACGAACAAGATCGACGCACCGACCGAGCACATTATTCGCTCCTACGGGATGCGGTGGCGCATCGAGACGTTCTTCGAGGACTCGAAGCAGGATCTCGGCTTGGGAGACTGCGAGATGCAGACCGACGAAGGTGCCAGTCGGCACTGGCACCTTCTGATGGCTGCCTACAGTCTCGTTCGTCTTGATCCCGAATCGAGCGCCTTGGGGACGGTTCGCTCGAAAGCGTCATCGCTTCGAGCGAACCTTGAGCACTCCCTGAAAGAAGCCGTTTACAACCTCCTCTCGTGGGTTCGAGACAACAATGATCGTGGCGTCGATGACCTCATGGAGGAGATCGATCACCTCTTCGTTCACTCAACAGCCGACGCTAACGTTCAAAGCTGAGTGTAGTAACAGACAGAGAAAAGCATTCGATAATTTCATCTGAAGTGATGAAACTTTCACTTCGAAACGCGGTCATGGGTCCTGAAGGAGAAATGAGGGATATTGACCCATTCTACGTTTCTGCCTATCTGAATAGTCGATTTGGGAAAATGCAGATAGAACGCCATTTGACTGGAAGTGTTTCATTAGGGATTAATCAAACTGATCTAAAGGCTGTGAAGATTCCCCTACCTGAAAAAGAGGTACAAGAAAAAGTAGCAAACAAATACAAGGAAGTAAGAGAACTACGGTCGAAGATCGAGAATTTGGACGAAGAAGCGCTTGAACTAGCTGATATGGTGGGTAAAAATGGCGATCTGTAGTATATGGTCAGATGGTTGAAATCGTTAATGTGGTAGGATCAGGTGCAATTGGAGAAGAAGTCAACTTAGAAGCATTAGCGTGCGATGTGGAAAAATCGATAGTGCGATATGACCCCGATAAATATCCTGGCTTGTATCTACGGTTTGATGAAGGCGGCCCCCTGACCACGTTATACAGGACTGGAAAGTACATTATTACCGGTGCTTCGTCAGTAGATAATCTTGAAGAAAGACGGGAAACCTTCTTGAACTTCTTGGATGACTTGGGGATAGTGGATTTGCCTATTGATGATGGTTTTTCTGTTCAAAACGTCGTTGCTGTTGGTCAGATTGGTCAAAAAACGAATTTGAACGCCTTAGCTATTGAATTAGGATTAGAGAATACAGAGTATGAACCCGAACAATTCCCAGGGCTGGTATATCGGTCGGATACCAGTAACGTCGTTTGCCTGCTTTTTTCTAGCGGTAAAGTAGTTATAACTGGTTCTAAGAGTATTAAACAGTCTAATGAGGGTTTTCAGGCGTTAGAAAATAAAATTTCAGACCTTATCTGAACATTCGATGGGTGCATACATCGGGTGGGGAATTGGCGGCGGAATATGTTTTTAACAGAAAAACCATACATAGGGTGGTCGGCGAAGAAGCGGCGGGCAAGTTGGGCGTCGGCCCCGGCTAAGTCGGTGTCCCGACCGAAGACCGTGCGAACGATATACGGAAGATTCGCACCTTCGGGCGTTCCGGCAACTAATCTTCCAACTCGGAAACGTCTTCAGCGCGTATCTCACTCGCTATCCACGGCATGAACTCTTGAGCCTCGTGTTCCCAATACTCGCGTACCTCTTGGGATTCGAGCGAAGCAAACTCAGGCATACCAGAAACTACCGAGCCAACTGTCAAAAGTATGCCTGCTACGCCTATGGCCTACTTCGGTCAACGGTCTTGACTCCGGCGAGCCGGTGATTCCAGTACACCGCTTCCACGACTACCTCGTCCGCGCCGTCCGTGCCGTTGCTGATAGCCCTATCACCACACTCGTCACACCACACGCGCCTGACTACCCACCCATCGGCGTCGTAGTGAGTCGCATACGCTCGCACGAGGTCGCCTGTCTTCACGCGCTTATTACAGCGGCCACAGAAGTTACCGGTCTGTACCCCGTTGAGAGCCGCCGCCGGAGAAGGTCGGGTCATTGCCCCACCTCAAGCGACGAGTACACGACGTTACACTCGCCACAGGCATACCCTCGCTGACCGGTCACTGTATCGAGTAGCGCCCCGTAGTCGAGTTCCGCGCCGCAACCGGGACACGTCGGGGTGTCCGTCATTCCCCATCACCCGGAAGGTCGCGCCGACCAGCCCGATAGCAGTTGAAACAGGGCATACTGTGGTCGTCGCACCAGCACCCGTCTTCGTCGCGGTCGTCGGCACCGAACTCTTCGAGGGTCACAGTTCCCCCGTCGGCGCGGACGGGCTGTTCCCTGCTGGCCGCTTCGAGGACGGGTTCTCGAATCGCCACAGCGACCATGTGTTTGCACGCGCCGGTCTGGTATTCCCATGCTGGACGGGTGCAATCGCTCGGAATGCCGCCTTCGACGTGGACGGTGTAGGTGTGTTCGTCGGCGTCTTCGTGCGACCCATTCGTTACCTCTACGTCGCCGTCTCCGAGAAGCCGGAAACTGAAGGCTTCCCATTGCGCTTGTTTCTCTACCTGTTCGTCGGACTCAAGTACCTCTAAGACTGATTTTGACATGGCGTTCTGACACCTCAGAAGGCCACCGCTCGCCTGTTCCAGCAGGCGGGCTGTTTTCCGAGAGTCAAGCCCTGAGAAGCGGTCGCCCTGCGCTTGCACTCACGATGTACTCACGCTGCTCTCTCAGGTTGGTGGCAACAACCGTCCGTCGTATAGTCCGAAAACTGGACGCTAAACGCTCAATACTACAGAATCCATCCCCAAACAGGGGTAGAGTAAAAGGGCCACAGCCCCTACGTATGTACGAAAGCCCACGAGGGCGCGGCGACAAACATCGTCGATGTGTATAACAACGGTCGCAAGACTGGTGGTTTATATAAACACCAGCCCGTTATCCCGCGTATGCAGACCCACATCGTCCCGGTCGGGTTCGACTACGACCGGCTCATCGCGCCGCTCGTGCGCGAGCAACTGGACGTGGACCACGTCATTCTGTTGGAGGGAGCCGTCGGTAGCGAGGCCAACGTCGAGTACTCCCAGCATCTCGCCGAGAAACTGGAGACGGACTACCAGAACCTGCTGGGGGCGACTACCGAGCGGTTCGTCATCGAGGACGTGTACGACTACGACGCGGCCTTCGAGCAGGCATTCGAGCTGATCAACGCCGAGCTCGACGAGGGCAACGAGGTGTGGGTCAACATCTCTGCGATGCCCCGGACCGTCTCCTTTGCCTTCGCGACGGCGTCGCACTCGATCATGGTCGAACGAGAGGGCGACCGAGACCGCATCCACACGTACTACACCGTCCCCGAGAAGTACCTCGAAACGGAGCTGGCCGAGGAGCTGCGCCGCCAGAACGATCTGCTGGAGGAGCTGAAGGCAGAGGCCGACGGCATCGCGCCGGACGAGGTCGACGAGGACCTCGGTGAGCGCGTCACGGCCCGCCTCGACTCCGCCCGAGATCTACTGGACGAGTTCGACGAGCGCGGGACCACCATCGGAGCCAAGGAGATCGACGGCAGCCACGTCGTCGAGCTCCCAGTCGCCTCCTTCTCGAACGTCAAGCCCTTCGAGGAGGTCATCCTCTTTACGCTCGGCGAACACGGCGAGTTCGAGTCGGTCTCGGAGCTGGCACAGGCGCTGGCCCGCGACATGGGCGAGGAGTACACCGACAGCTTTCGCTCGAAGGTGATCTACAACGTCGACCGACTGGGGCCGGGCGGGAAAGGCTACATCGAGCAGGAGGAACACGGGAAATCCTACCGGACGCGCCTGTCGCGGATCGGAGAGCTGTGGGTGCGCGCCCACGGGGACCGAGAGGACAGCTAAACGTCAGGCATCTCCGGGATCTCCGTCAGGGTCGTCTCCGGAAATTGCGGCATCGTCTCGGAGCTGTGTGATACGCTTCTGAATGGACGGATGTCCGTTCGCGAGGTCTTTTTGACGCCCTCTATCTCGTTTCATTATATTGATCTGTGCGAGACGTTCCAGCATGCTGACGACGGTCTCGGGACTCGTCGCGGAGGCTGCGTACGCGTCGGCCGCGTACTCTTGGGCTGTTGTGACCCACCCCAGTGCGTAGAAGCGATAGAAGGCCACGGCGGTCAACAGCAACCAGATGCTCGGTACCACCGAGTACGCAGTGAATCCGACGAACCAGTATCCGACCGAGAACAAGATCCGCTTGGGAATGTGATAGCCCCGGAGGTGGCCGATCTCGTGTGCTACTACCGCTCGTATCTGTGACGAGTCACACTGCTCCAAGAGGTCGTCGGTGACGAAGATCCAGTAGAGACCGGGGAGGCCGGTGAGGTGTCCGTTCATCTGAGGACTGTCGCCGGTTTCGAGCCGATAAACGCCACGGACATCGATGCCCGCGTCGTCACAGAGTTCTCTGATATCGGCCGCCACTTCGTCTGTCACCGAGTCGATGCCGTTAGCAAGCACCACCAGGGCTGGTGTTACTCCCGCTCTGACGACGAGCAGCAGGCCGACGAGCAGTGCTCCGACGGCAGGATACTCGACAATCCGGGACGAGAAACTGTACAGGACGACGACGACGAGCCAGTACCAGACCACGGTAATGACGGTCGACTTACTCCACGTGACGAGGACGCGACGACGATCGTACGGAGCGTCGACCAGTCTCCGATAGATCGGAGTGATCGCTAGCGTCGAACCGAGCCAAGCGACACAGGCGAACGGTGTGAACGCGACGAACCACAGTGTCACTGTCCACCACGTTCCCGATGGACTCGCTGAGAGTATCGATGCGGTCAAGAACTCGATCGGTGCGAACGCACCGAACCATAGTGCTGCCACGAGCGGGACCACAGGTCCATAGAACGCCGCGATACTTCGTGTTTCCCTCACAGCGTGGACGCGCTCGGCAAGCGACTCGTCACAGCCGGCGATCGAACGACCCCATCTTCGGAAGAACAGGTAGGGTGCGAAAAACGAGCCGACGAGGAGTCCACAGAGGAGAGCGAGGTCGATCGGTCCGACACCGTAGGTGATCCCATCGCCGGACAGCCACGGCCGACCGTCGACACCGTATCGTTCCCGGCCGAACGAGTGTGACTGCTGGGACGCCGGGTGTACCGTCGCACCCGTCGGCACATCCACGATAACCGTCGACTCCTCGACGGTCAGTCCCCGGATAGTTTCGCTGGTCACCTCTCGCTGGAGAACGCCCGTCTGACGACCGAGATCCGTCTCGATCGTCGTCTCGTAGAGAGGACCACCCTCCACCAGGTTACCGTTGATCCGAACAGTCTGCACCGCGTCAACTTCTCTCGTACGAACATCTATCACCGGTATATCGGCGTCCTCGGCACGTTCTCGCGCCCGTTCGGTGGGTTCGTAGGTCGGGCCGGTCTGGAAGAACAGTGTCACTGTGTCCGAGCCAGCGGGGTCGATATCGATGACGACTGCATCTTCGTCTGGAGGACGCATGTCCTCGTCGGCACTGGTTACGAGTGGGCCGGCACTAAGACACAACAGTAGACAGACGGCGGCGAGGAGAGATCTGTTCGTCATTGTCTCATTCTCTCTTCCTGTATCGTATTTAATTTGTGGAATATAAAATTCAATGGAGACAGCCAGTGGTCTACGGTAGTCGAATAGTCGAACCGACGAGTTCGCTGTGCGTCAGTCTCTCGACGGACTGAAATCGCCGTGTTACCGTGCGACACCGTCTACAGAGCCTGGGCACACTACCGAGCGTCAGGACACTACCCAGACACGGCCTCGTTCGAAACCGAAGCCATTAGGAACCGTCTGAGTGTACGATCACAGCAGATGATGCGTCGAGCACCCACTGCGCTCGTTCTCCGGCCCGTAGTAGGGGCGGCTACGCCCCACTAACTCACTCCGCTCGACGCTCGCACCGCTTTCCGATCACGCCGACAGCGACCGACAGAACCCATGAGTGACACACAGGACGCGACCGACGAATCGCCAGCAGAGCAACAGGGGATCGAGGGAGAGTACGATCCCGACGCCGTCGAGCCCCGGTGGCAGGACCACTGGGTCGAAGCGGAGACCTACGCCTACGAGGAGCCCGAATCGGGGGAGACCGTCGACCCGGACACCCGATACAGCATCGACACGCCGCCGCCGACCGTGTCGGGCAATCTCCACATGGGCCACCTCTACCAGTTCACGCTGCAGGACTTCGTGGCCCGCTACCACCGGATGGCCGACGACACCGTCTACTTCCCCTTCGGCTACGACGACAACGGCATCGCCTCCGAGCGCCTGACCGAGCGCGAGAAGGGGATTCGCCACCAGGACTTCGAGCGGCGGGTGTTCCAGGAGAAGTGTCGGGCGGTCTGTGAGACCTACGAGGCCGAGTTCACCGAGGACGTACAGTCGCTCGCGATCTCGGTCGACTGGGACAACACCTACAAGACCATCGAGCCCCGCGTCCAGCGGGTCTCCCAGCTGTCCTTTATCGACCTCTACGAGAAGGGCCGAGAGTACCGCCAGCGCGCGCCGACGATCTGGTGTCCCGACTGCGAGACGGCGATCTCGCAGGTCGAACAGGAGGACGAACACCAGGAGACGCTGTTCAACGACATCGCGTTCCCGCTGGTCGAGGACGGGACGGGACCAGCCGACGACGAGACGCTGACGATCTCGACGACCCGGCCGGAGCTGCTGCCGGCCTGTGTGTCGATTTTCGTCCACCCCGACGACGACGCCAACCAGCACCTCGTCGGCGGCACCGCGCGCGTCCCGCTGTTCGGTCACGAGGTGCCCATCATCGAGGACGACCGCGTCGATCTGGAGACCGGCAGCGGCGTCGTCATGTGCTGTACCTTCGGCGACCAGACCGACATCGAGTGGTACCAGGCACACGACCTCCCGCTGCGGATCGCCATCGACGAGTCCGGGACGATGACCGACGTGGCCGGCGACTACCAGGGCCAGAGCACCCGCGACGCGCGCGACGCCATCCTCGCCGATCTCGACGCCGAGGGGTCCCTGCTCGAACAGCGCGATCACGACCACACGGTGCAGGTCCACGAGCGCTGTGAGACGGAGGTGGAGTATCTCGTCACCGAGCAGTGGTACGTCGAGATGCTCGACCGGACCGACGAGTACCTCGAAGCGGGCCGCCAGATGGACTGGCACCCCGAGAAGATGTTCAGCCGCTACGAGCACTGGATCGAGGGACTGGAGTGGGACTGGTGTATCTCCCGCCAGCGAGACTCGGGGATTCCGATTCCGGTGTGGTACTGCGAGGACTGCGGGGAGCCGATCCTCGCGAACAAGGCCGACCTCCCCGTCGACCCGCTCTCGGACGGCGCGCCCGTCGACGCCTGCCCCGAGTGTGGCCACGACGACCTGCGGCCGGAAGAAGACGTGTTCGACACGTGGGCGACCTCGTCGCTGACGCCGCTGGTCAACGCCGGGTGGGACTGGGACGCCGAGGCCGAAGCGTTCAGTATGGAGCACCCCGAGCTCTACTCGTTCGATCTGCGCCCGCAGGGTCACGACATCATCTCGTTCTGGCTGTTCCACACCGTCGTCAAGTGCTACGAACACACCGGCGAGGTGCCGTTCGACAACGTGATGATCAACGGGATGGTGCTCGACGAGAACCGCGAGGCGATGTCCAAGTCGAAGGGCAACGTCATCCCCCCGAGCGACGTGCTCGAAGAGTTCCCGGTCGACGCGACCCGCTACTGGGCCGCCGGCACCTCCATCGGCGACGACTTCCCGTACAAGGAAGGCGACCTCGAAGCCGGCGAGCGCCTGCTCCAGAAGCTCTGGAACGCCTCGCGGCTGGTCGAACAGCTCGCGCCGGCCCCGGAGGCCGTCGAGCCCGTCGACGAGAGCGATCTCGCGCCCATCGACGAGTGGTTCCTCGCCGAACTGGACGCCACGGTCGAGTCGGTGACGGACCGCTTCGAGGCCTACGAGTTCTCGAAGGCCCGCAATGGGCTCCGGTCGTTCTTCTGGAACAGCTTCTGTGACGACTACCTGGAGATCGCGAAACAGCGCCTCTCGGGCGATGGCAGCGCGTCGACGGAGTTCGCGCTGACCCGCGCCCACCGCACCTTCCTCAAGCTGTTCGCGCCGTTCCTCCCCCACATCACCGAGGAACTGTGGGATCGAATCTACCGGACCGACGGCTCCACGGACCGGGCGGGCCTCGCCGGGGGCGACAGCTCCATCCACACGACCGACTGGCCGACCCCCGGCGGCTACGACGCCGACCTCGAAGCCGGCGAGACGGCGATGGAGGTCATCTCCGCGCTGCGGACGTACAAGACGGACAACGGCCTGCCGCTGAACGCGGACCTCGACCACGTCCAGGTGTACGGCCACGTCGAGGGGCTGGCAGACGCCGTCGCCGAGGCCATGCACGTCGCCGACCTCGAACTGCTCGCGGACGCCCCCGACATCACGACGGAGATCAGCGACATCGACCTCGACTACTCGATCGTCGGACCGGAGTACGGCAACCAGGTCGGCGACATCGAGGCCGGTATCGCACAGGGCGACTACGAGATCGACGACGGTCGACTGCACGTCGCTGGCGTCACCCTCGACCCGGAGATGTTCGAGATCGAGGAAGCCCGCACCTACTCGGGCGACGGCGAGATGATCGAGACCGAGACCGCGGTCGTCATCGTCGGGTAGGCGGGAGCGACGACGGCCGCCTCGCTGGCAGCGTCCCCGCGGTCTGTCAGACGTGTGCCCAGAAGATTATGTGTTCGCAGAACGGTACGTAACTAACGAACAGCCGTCGCAGTTGGGTGCTGCGCGGTGGTGTCTGCGATCAGGTCGCTACGCATCGTGCGCGTCTGCGACAAGGAGGTGGTGGTCAGTGTTAGGAGTCCTCAGAACGGTCGCCGTCGTGCTGGTAGTCGCGGGCGTAGTGGTCGGTCTGGCTCCGACGGTCGGTCTCACGACCGCGGATGCCGATCGGGGCGTCTCGGTCGGCACAGCACCCGACGGCTCGGCACTGATCGCGCTCGAACCGAGCGGAGCAACTGTGGAGAAGCCGAGCGCGACGACGGTCGCGACGCTGCGCAACAACGCCGGTGAACAACTGAACACGGAGTACAGCGTCTCGGTCGACGGCGACGGGGGCGCGCTCACCGTCGTCACTACCGGGACGACGACGAACCTAGATTCCGGTAGTGGAACGGATATCGCCGTCAAATGCGAGCCGAACGGACAGAGCGGGACGGCCCAGTTGCAGGTCCACGTCACCGAGGCTGCCGGTGACGGCGTGACGATACGGAACGCGCTGCTGACCGTCGACGTGGCGTACGACTGTCCCGGCGGTGGTGGTGGTCAGTCGGGCGTAGCGTTCGACGACGCCGACGGCGACGGAGTGTACGACGAGGGCGAGCAGACGTACTCGGTCGGCGATCTGGAGGACTTCGAGAACCGGAGCGTCCGGCTCGCGATCAAAGACGCGGGCACCATCGACGCACGGGGACAGCGGGTGTCGATCGAGGCCAGAGAGATTCTGATTCAGAACGCGACGCTCAGATCGAACAAGCGGGTCTCCCTGGATGCGATCGGGTCCGTGACCATCGACGGTGAGATCGAGAGCAACAAACAGATACGGGTCGACGCCGGTGGCTCGCTGAACGCTGACTACGCGCAGTTCCGTTCGAAGCGCGGCGTGTCCCTCTCCGCTAGCGGATCGCTGCTCCTTCGATTTGCGACGATCGACGCGAAGGGTGCGGCGACGGCGACGCTCCAGACCCAGAACGGTAACCTACTTGTACAGGGCCTCAGCGTGCAAGACGACGACGATACGCTCGTCTACACGCCCGCCGACGTGTCTGTCTCCGGCACGCCGAGTCGGGGCAGCGTCCAGGCCGGCTGATCACTCGGCGAACTCCGTTCGATCGAGGGGCTCGGCCGCCGTCCAGTACCGCTCGAAAGTCTCGTCGGCCCACGACAGCACCGCGGGGTCGTCGGCGTCGATCGATGCCTGCAGGACGCCGTTGTCGTCGCGCACGAGCAGGTGGACGGTCTCGTCCGCGACGGTGACGGCCAGTGGCAGCTCGTCGCGTGCGAGCCTGATCTCGACGCCGTCCGTCGCGACGAGCGCGAGCAGCCGCTCGCGCAGCGCCGAATCCTCCGCGAGGGCTTCGATCGCGGTCCGGGAGAACACGCCGCGGAACGTCTGTTGGCCGGCGGCGGTGCGTTCCTGGACGACCGTGAGGCTCTGCTCGTTGAACGCGTGCGAGAAGACACGCACGTCCGCGGCGGTTTCGATCATGTCGAGGACCCGCTGGACGGGCGCGTTGGGGCGGGTCCCGCTGGGAGTCGTGATTGTGGCGTCGGCCAGCCGCCGGAGGTCGAACGTCATCGCGTCCGCCGGGAGGTGTTCGACGATCGGTCGCAGTGCGCGCTCCGTCTCCAGCGTCGACAGCAGGTCGGTAAAGCCCGAGGCGACGAGTTCGCCCGTCGCGGTGGCGACGTAGCCGCCGCTCTCGCGCCGGACCCAGGACCGGTCCTCGAAGTCGCCCAGAATGCGGCCCAGCGTCGCCTGTGACGCGCCGGTCTCGTCGGCCAGTTCTCGGCGGGTGTGGCGCTCGCTCGCGAGCAGGGCGAGCACCGACACTCGGTTCTCGGAGAGCGCGAGAAACTCGATTTCCGACAGCGCAGCCTCCATACGTCACGTTCGCACTCGCCGGTGTAAACCGCTTTCGTAGCGTGAAAGATTTTCACGAGGGTGTCGTCGCCGATCGGGAGCCGGGCCTTGCACAGCGGCTCCGATTTTCGAACGTAGTTCATGCGTTTGCAGACCCTCCGTTCGAGTATGACTCGTCTCGACGCACAGCGATATCGTATCGGCATCGCCGCAGGCTGGGGACCCGACGGGGTGAGCGGCGAGTGAACGGCAGCCGCAGAACACTCGTGTCGTTCGCGGTCGCGAGCGTCCTCTTCGGGGGGACGTTCGTCGCCGCGAAGGCGGGACTGGACTACTTCCCGCCCCTGCTGTTCGTCGCCCTGCGCTTCGACGTGGCGTCGGTCGTCCTGATCGGCTACGCCGTCGCGACGACGCCCCGCGAGGGACTCCTGCCGCGCACTCGCGGCGACGTGGTGGGCATCGTCGCCACCGGGATCTTCGCCATCGGGCTGACCAACGCGCTGCTGTTCGTCGGCCAGCAGTACGCCACCAGTGCCGTCGGTTCGATCGTCTTCAGCCTGAACCCGATCCTGACGCCGGTGTTCGCGGTAGTCCTGTTGGCCGACGATCGGCTCTCGGCTCGGGGCAGCGCCGGGATGATCCTCGGCCTGCTCGGCGTCGGACTGGTCGTCAGCCCCGACCCGGCGAACCTCCTCGCCGGTGGGTTCGGCAAGGCGATCCTCTTTGCCGGTGCGGTCAGCGGCGCGCTTGGCAGCGTGCTCATCCGCTGGGCCGACGGAGAGCTGTCCAGCAGCGTCCGAACTGCCTGGGGACTCCCCCTCGGTGCCGGCCTCACGCACGCCCTGAGCCGTGCTGCCGGCGAATCCGTCGGCGCGATCACCTGGAGCGGCGAGGCGCTGCTGGCGCTTGGCTACGTCGGGGTCTTCGCCGGTGCGATCGCCTACATCGCCTACTTCGAGCTCCTGGACACGGCCGGGCCGATCCGTGCGAACCTCGTGTTCTACGTCGTCCCCGTCGTCGCGACGCTTGGCGGGTGGGCACTGCTCGACGAGACGATCGCACCGACTGCCGTCGCCGGCTTCCTGACGATCTTCGCCGGCTTCGCCGTGCTCGGAAGCCAGTCCGTCGACGCGACGGCGGTCCGCCGCCGCGTTCCGGGTCTCCGGCCGAGCGACGCCCCGGTCCGGACCGAGCCAAACGGCTTCGAGCCCGACTGATACGGACGGTTGTCGGACTGTACCGGTGAGCGCCGCCACGGGGGAGACGCCCACCGGTACGCAACGACAACGTCTGATACGGTTTCTTGTAGTTGCTTACCGGTGATCGTCGCCACGGAGTAGACGATCACCGCTAAATCGCTACAATAATCCGTATGACTGTAACTTACGTTCACGACATTTATATCAATTTCACGAAACACTCATGCGTGTACGTCCCCTCTATTCGGCTACGATGAACTGGCAACACCGACGCGACCAGCACCGTGCAGCACAGAAAGAGACCGAAACCCGCAGCGGTACCCGATGGACCTTCGTCGCGGCCGCCGTCGGCGCGGCCTGAGGGGGGGCGGCGTTCGCTTCTCGCAGTCTCACTCCGCGGCGGCCTCGCGGCGTTTGCACTTTTCGACCCGCGTCGCCAGTGCGAGGAAGACGGCGACGAACGTCAGCACCACCGCCCAGCCGGCGGCCAGATCGTGGGCCGGGAGCGTGTGGTCGAACCCGCCGACGACGGACTCCGCTCGCAGCCAGGTGTGGTGTGGCCCGCCCAGAACCGGGACGAAGTAGTCCACCACGTCGTTGAAGCCGTACCAGCCCAGTGCGACGGCGACGGCCGACACCGAGAACGACGCGTAGCGGTGGATCAAGAAGGCCTCGACGGCCATCGCCAGGTGGCTCAGGATCAGGAACCAGTAGAGCCACAGCGGGACGCCGGCCGGCCCGTTGATCACGAGCTGGACGTAGGGCGTCCACAGCCCGAGCTTCAGGCAGCCGAAGAACGCCAGCATGTGGAGCCAGTCGGCGTCGTAGTCCAGTCGCCAGGCCACGAGCGAGAGCCCGATGAACATCGTCGCGACGGGCGAGTCGGGGATCAGTGGGTAGGCCAGCGCCGGTGCAGCGCCGAGCTGTCCCTCGATCAGGGGCGGCGCGAGGTTCAGCGGCCGACCCGCGTAGTACCAGAACCCGAAGAGCGTCCCGACGAGATTGACCAGCGCGATCGGCCAGGCCAGTCGGAGTCCCAGGTCTTCGAGCCACTCGGGCAGCGGCGCGACGTACCGGGGCAGTCCCTCGGTGTCTGGCAGCGTCACGCCGAAGTAGCGCCCGACCAGTCGTTCGAGTCGCCGCCCGACGCCGTCGTGCCCAGCCATGTCAGTGCCCTACGGCGGCCGGAAAATAACGGTAGCGGTTGGATCGGTCGCCGTCGGTCGCGCGGGTCGCCGCCATCGATCGGTGGTCGTCCCCCGTGAGGACCGACCGGGAAGCGACGACAACGTTCCGTGTCAGGTGGTCCGATCGCGGTCGTCCGTCTCGTCGGTGTCCTCGTCGAGGCGGTCGTCCGCCTCCGATCCGTCCGCCTCCGGTCCGTCCGCGTCCGGTCCGTCCGCCGTTTCGTCGTCGAGATCGACCGTGTCGCCGGTGTCCTCGTCGAGGAGGTCGTCCAGGTCGTCGCCCGCGCCGACATCGGTGTCGAGCAGGTCGGCGAAGTCGCCCGCGGCTTCGTCCTCGTCCGACGGCGCGCTCCGCGCCGTCGCGCCGTCGGTTCCGTCCCCGTCGTCCTCCCGATCTGCTCGGGCGTCTCCCTCGTCTGTCAGCTCCGATCCGGGGAGGTCGTCGGTGTCGGGGATCGCCTCGGTGTCGTCGTCTCCGCCGTCGGACGGGGACGCCGTCGCGTCCTCGGGATCGATGCCCGGGAGGTCGTCGCTGTCGGGGAACGCGTCGCCGGAGAGGTCGGCATCGTCCGCGCCGTCGTCGCCCGACGCGTCGGCCTCGCTCTCTGTCGTCGATGTGTCGGCCTCGCCGTCGTCGCCCACCGCCTCGTCTCCGGCGTCCGGTTGCCCGTCGGACGCGTCCGCTCGTCGCTCGCTTTCCGACTGGTCGGGCCGGTGGTCCGCCGGTGGGCGGTCGCTCGCCGCGGGTTCCGGGTCTGTCGCGTCCTCGGCGGCCGTCGCCGGTTCGTCGTCCGTCCCGTCGGCCGGCTCCGCGACCGCGCCCTCGGGGGCCGCGGTGGCGGCCTCCAGCTTCCGGAGCGCGTCCGGCGTTGCGATGGCGTAGAGTACGTCTCCAGCCCTGAGGACCCGGTCTCGTGACGGAAGCGGGACGGGCCGCTCGTCGTCCCGTGTGACGGCAGCGACGGTGACCGACAGCGAACCCACGGGGGTCCCGTCGATCGGGGAGCCCGCCGCGACGGTGACCGTGGCGAGGGTCTCGTCTGCGGCCCGGAGGAGGGACGCGAACTCCCGGTCCGGCCGGTCCTGGACCGGCAGCGTCACGAGCTTGTACCGGCTCGTGGGGTCGAGTTTGGGCGTGTCGGCAGCGTCGATGGCGACCGTGACGATCTCGTCGGCGACGCCGCGGAGCTCTCCCGTGAGCACGCGCCGCGGGGGATCGGTCTCCCAGACCTGGACGAGATCGCCCGCGCTGGCGGCGTTTGCCGGGTCGGCCCGGATCGCGACCGCGTTGGTGGCCGGCGGGAGCGTCGGACCGATCCCGGCGGCCCGCGAGCCCAGCGCCAGGTACTCGATGTTGCCGGCCTCGTCGAACTCCACGTCGACGTGGCCGACGCCGTAGTCGGTCTTCAGCCGCGAGACGAACCGCTCGCGCAGCTCCGCCTGCGTGAGCCGCCGCGGGAAGAGGAACGTCCGACCGGCGAGGGTCTCCCGGGTCGCGGCCGCGACCGGATCGTAGCCGACCACGTCGTCGATCTCCTCGGGGATCTCGACGGCGATGACGCGACCGACGGCCCTGACGAGTTGGCTGACCTCGCCGTCGATCCCGTTGCCCCCCGTCGCCGCGAACAGGTCGATCCCGAGTGCGTCGCCGACCCGCATGCCGGCGTACGCCCCGAGGCCGCCGACGAGGAACGTGACGACGTTGAGCAGGGCCGCGAGGGCGTCGGGCTCGGCACCGCCCGGCACGAGCTGCTGGGCCAGCAGCGAGGTCGCCCCGGCGACGGCGGCGACGCCGGCGAGCCCGACCAGCAACGCCAGTCCGGCCGGCACCCGCTCGCGGACGTACCACCGGTAGAACAGCGCGACCGCCGCCGCGAGGAAGCCGGCCAGCACCGCCGTGCCGGCGATCCGGGCGGTCGTGTCGACGAGGGCTCCCGTCACGCCGCTGACGAGCTGTAGCGTCACGCCACCGCCTCCTCGAAGGCGTCGAGGTCGGCCCGCGTTCCGACGACGAACAGCTGTTCACCGGCCACCAGCCCGGTCGTGTCCTCGGGCGCGATCCGCCAGCCGCCGGGTTTCCTCACGGCGAAGACGGCCACGTCGTAGCGCTCTCGGAGGGCCGCCTCGCCGATCGTCACGCCGTCGAAGGGCTGGCCGCTGTGCGGTGTCACTCGCCGGAACCGCATGTCCGAACGCCGCAGGAGCGAGACGAGTTCGTACTCCCGACGGGTGCCCCGAGACTCGACGACGACTTTCGCCCGGTCGGCACGCAAGAGCGGCTGGGCGTCGGTGCGGCGGACGCCGGCCGTGAGCCGACCCTCGCCGCCGTCGGTGGTCGGTGCCTGCACGGGGGCCGGCAGCTGCTCGCCGTCTTCGACCGCCTCCGGGACGGCGATCGATTCGGAACTCCCGGAGCGAGCGCTGACGACGGTCCCGCGGACCTGTGCGTCGGTCGTCAGCAGCGTCACCTCGTCGCCGCGTGCGAGCCCGGTCGGGAGCAACGCGTCGACCGACACCGCGTGGCGGCCGTCCTCGATCCGCTTCGAGAGCCCGGAGAAGGGCGGGGCTGCGACGACGGTCGCCCGACCGCGCTCGTCGACGGTGACCGACACGTCGCCGAGGTCGAACTCCGTCTTGAGGCGCTCGGCGAGGCGCTGTTCGAGTTCGTCGAGCCGGAGATCTGCCGGGAACGTCCACTCGCCGCCACGGATCTCGGCCCGGAGCGGTTCGGGGAGTGGCGGGTACCCCTCCATGTCTGCCACCTCGCCGACGACGTGGATCCGGACCTCGCCCGCGCCGCCGACGAAGTCGACCACGTCTTTCGAGAGCGTGCGATTCCGGAGCGACGTGAGCGTGAGCCGCTTGGGAAAGTCCGCCCCCATCGAGTCGCCCTTGCTGTGGGCGTACATCGACGCCATGCTGACGACGAGGATCGCGACGACGATCCGCTCGGCGTTCGGACTGGCGGTGATCGACTTGTCGGCCAGCGCGAGCAGCCCGCCGTTGACTCCCGCCAGCGCGATCGCGAGGACGGCGACACCGAAGGCCGGGACGGTCACGCCAGCGAAGTAGCGAAAGGTAAACGCCATCGCCCACGAGACCAGCGCCGGGATGATCCCGACGAGCAACCCCAGATAGATCCCCAGCAGCACTTCGACGGGAAAGGAAGCCATGTCACAGCCCTGTCGCTCCTGTTCTATAGTCGTGTCGGCGCGGGCAGAAGACAAGCTTTACTCGCGCCGACGCGAGCAACGGGGTATGGACGACGTTCGCGACCTGCTGGGGGTACGCGCGGTGCTCCTGTTGCCGACGCTCGTCGCCGGGCTCTCGTTCGTGACGGGGGTCGCGAACATCAGCGCGCAGCGCGCTTCGGGACCGCTCGCGCAACACCTCCCGACGGTCGTGAGCCAGACGGTCGGGTTCACTGGCGCGCTCACGGGCTTTCTGCTCCTCTTTGCCGTCTCCGGTCTGCGACGACGGTATCGGGCGGGCTGGTACGCGACGGTCCTGTTGCTCCCGCTGACAGCCATCCAGGGACTGTTGCAGGGCGTCATCGATCTGCCCTACGTCGGCAGCGAACTCCCCGTCTCGCTCCCGCTGGTCGTCCTCTCCGTCCTCTCGCTGCCCACCGTACTGATCAATCGACGGCTGTTCGACCGGGCGCTCGACGTATCGACGACCCAGCAGGCCGCGATCGCGGCCCTGATCGGTGGACAAGTGTACATCACCACCGGTACGTACGCGCTGCGCGAGCAGTTCGGCGGCGTCTCGACGCTGACCGACGCGCTGTACTTCGCCATCGTCACCTCCAGTACCGTCGGCTACGGCGACATCTCTCCCGACCCCCAGTCACAGGCCGCACGGCTGTTCACCGTGTCGGTGGTCGTGCTCGGCACGTCCAGCTTCGCGCTGGCGCTGGGGTCGGTGCTGGGGCCGGCGATCCAGAGCCGCATCACGAAGGCACTCGGAACTATGACCGAATCACAACTCGACTTGCTCGAAGACCACGTACTGGTCCTCGGCTACGGCGACCTGAGCGAACCGATCCTCGACGAACTGTCCGGCGCGGTCGAGTTCGTCGTCGTGACGGCCGACCCGGACGACGCCGCGAGGCTCCAGCAGCGAGACGTCCCAGTGCTGACAGCCGATCCCAGCGACGAGGAGCCGCTGTACCGGGCCGGGATCGAGCGGGCGCAGGCGGTGATGGCCGCGACGAACGACGATGCACGGGACGCGCTCGCGATCCTGACCGCCAGACAGCTCAATCCCGAGATCCGGATCGTCGCCGCGGCGACCGACCGCGAGAACGTCACGAAGCTCAAGCGGGCCGGCGCGGACGTGGTGATCAGCCCCGCCGCCATCGGCGGTCACCTGCTGGTGGAGTCGGCGCTCGGTGACGACGAGTCCGAGTCCCTCGCGGACCGCATTCTCGACGGCGAGCTCTAGCCGCGGTCGACGATTGCCACGTCGGTGTCCATCTCGGCGATGCTCTCGAAGGTCGGCGGCGCGACGAACCGCGAGGCCGCGCTCCGGTCACGGCTGGCACCGATGAAGACGATGTCGTAGGCGGGTGCCGTCCCGCGCAGGAAGGGGACGATCTCCTGTCTGGCGACGCGGGTCTCGATCGGTGCCGCGAACGGGTCCACGAGGTTCGACAGCATCGACTCGGCGCGTCGCCGGTTAGCCGACGGACCGATACAGGTACAGACGGCGACCTCGCCGGTGGCTCCGGTGAGCCGGATCGCGAAGTCGATCATGCTGTGGGCCACGTCGCTGGCCCGCCGGACGGGGACCAGTGCCCGCTCCCACTGGGTCGCGCCGTCGGCCGAGCGGTGGACCAGCACGTCCACGTCGCTCCGGAACAGCTCGTGGACGAACGGCGCGAGCCGACCGCGGTGCTTGGCGTAGGGCGCGGCGACGAGATCGCAGTTCGTCTCGGTCGCCGTCGCGAGGATCGTCCGACCCAGCGACCCGCTCTCGACGGCGACGACGACCTCACAGGGGACACCGGCGGCCGTCTCGATGCGGTGGGCCCGCGTCTCCAGCCGACCGACCGTGTCCGCGACCGCCGACCGGTCGATGTCGTCCCACAGCGCCGCCTCGGAGTTCGACCCAGCGCCGGCCCGGTCGCCGGCCTCGTGTCCGTCCAGCAGGTCTCGCTCGGCGCGTGCCAGTCGCTCGTCGTCGACCACGTCGAGCAACACCACCTTGCCCGCGTCGTGTGCGCTGGCGATCTCGCCGCCCAGCATCGCCGTCGCGTCCGCTCGCTCGCCGTACATCGGGACGAGGACGTGATCGTCGCCCTTGACCGACTGGTACAGCACCGTCGCGCGCTGTTCGTAGAACTCCCGCCGCCAGACGACGAAGACGCTCGCGACGAGCAGGCTCGCGACGAAGACGCTCCCGAGGAAGGCCGGTTGCTGGCCCGAGGGGACGAGTAACCCCAGCAGCGCCGTCGAGTACGCCGCCGGCTCTTCGAGGCCGATCGACCACGTGGCCGCACCGACGAGCAACACGGCCAGAGCGGCCGAGACGGCCGTCACCTCCAGTGCCGCCGCCGCGCCGACCGCCCGGTTCGAGACGGCCAGACCGACCCAGCCACAGCCCGCGCCGATCGTCAGCCCGCCGACGAACTGCGCGGGGTTCGCGTACTCGCCCTCCGGGTTGGCAAAGAGCGTGTACGCACCCGAAGCCAGCGGCGGGAACAGCAGGAAAGAGAGCGCGTCGAGCGTGTTCGAGAGGTATGTGACCACCCCGATCGACAGCGGGACGAAGACCAGCACGGAGAGGTGGACGATCGTCGAAGTCCGCTCCAGCCAGGCGCGAAACTCGTGGCGCTCGCGGCGCTGGAGTTGGCGGACCCGCTCGACGGTCGTCCGAATCGCCCGCCCGAGGCGGTCGCGCATACCGGTCACTGCCGCGCCGCCGACATGAGCGTGTCGGCTACAGCGACGCGGCCGTCTCCAGTGCCAGCGCGATCGCTCGCTCGACGTTGTTCTTGGCCTTCTCGGGCAGTTCCTCGTCGTCGGTCTCGCCCTTCTGGGTCCCCTCGACGAGGTTGCCGTCGACGGTACAGATCGCGCCAGCGGCCATCCCCTTGCGACGGGCCAGCGAGAACAGCGCGGCGGCCTCCATCTCGACGGCCAGCAGGCCCGCTGCTTCCCACGCCGCGACGTACTCGTCGGTCTCGGCGTAGAAGGCGTCGTCCGTCGCGATCGGACCGACGTGGACGGACTCGCCGTTGGCCTCTGCGGCCTCGACCAGCGCCGACAGCACCGCGTAGTCCGGCACGGCCGGCACCGTCTCGGACTCGTATCGCTCGGTCGTCCCCTCGTCTTTGGCCGCGCCCGTGGCGACGACCATGTCGCCGATCTCGATGTCGGACTGGAGCGCGCCCGTCGTGCCGACTCGGATGACCGTCTCGACCCCGACGGCGTGGAGTTCCTCGATCGCGATCGCCGCCGACGGCGAGCCGATGCCGGTCGAGCAGATCGTCAGGTCGCGACCCTCGTAGGTCGCGTTGACGACCTTGTACTCGCGGTTCCGGGCGACCGTCGTCGCCTCGTCACACTGGGCGGCGATCCGGTCGACGCGGCCCGGATCGCCGGGAACGAGCGCGATGTCGTTCAGATCGCCGTCCTCGACGAGCAGGTGGGGCTGCTTTGCCATGTCTCGAGCGAGGGGCGACGGCGACTAAAATAGCCGTGCTTCGGCTCGACCCAAACAGATAATGTCTGTGAGTATGAACGTGTGCCTATGCCACAGCTCGAAGTCCACCTCAGCGTCGACGCGGAGAGCGAACCGACAGTCTACCACGTCGACGGCGATCTGAAGCGCCCCGGCGAGGCGATTCAGGCCGCCAAAGAGCTGGCGACGGAGGACGGACACGAGGGGGCCGAACTCGAAGAGGTGAAGCTGGCCGAGACGGCCTGATACGGTTTATTGTAGTTGCTTGCCGGTGATCGTCGCCACGGAGTAGACGATCACCGGTAAATCGCTACAATAATCCGTATGATACGGACGGGTGTAGCGAGGTGCCGGTGAGTCCCCTCGGGGAGCGACCGCTCGCCGTCCGAGCAGCGGGTAACTCGTTCGACGGTCGTCGCGCGCGACAGCGACGCCGTCAGAACGCCGGTGCCAGGAACAGGAACAGATTGTTGGTGGCCGGCCCCATTCCGACCGCGGCGATGAGCGAGAACACGAGCGCGCCCTCGGCGGGCTCGTCGGCGAGATAGCGGTTGAACGAGACGACGATCGCGGCCGCGATCACCAGCTTCACCAGCAGGAACAGCCACCCGACACCGAGCAGGTCGGCCGTCGGCAGCTGGCCGGCGAACTCCATGATCAGACGCGGCAGCGGCGACTGCTCGCTGGCCCCGACCACGTCGGCACCGATCGCGGTCGAGACGCCGTCGAGCGCGTGGGCGAAGACGACGACCGGACCCGCGTACCGCGTCCGGACGAACACGGGCGTGCGCCACAGGCTGATCGCCAGCACCACCAGCGCCGTCACGGCCAGCGCGACGATCAGCGACACCGCCGGCCACACCGGCGAGAACGTCGGCTGTGCGATCGACTGCCAGATGCGGACGACGACCAGCACGACGAAGATCGCCGTCCCGACCAGTCCGAGATTGCGGACGACGGTGTCCTCGTTGCCCCGGGCGATACCGACGGCCTGGAGAGCGAGCCAGACGCCGCCGGTCAGGAGGAAGGTCGTCAGGTACACTGCCGGCGTCCCGAACAGCGGTTCGTACAGGGACGGGTACAGCGCCAGCTGCTCGAAGGCGTGGAAGGCACCGCCGATCGCCATCCACGGCAGCAGGGACACCACGGCCCGCTGGTCGATCTCGGGTTCCGCGGCCGAGAGCAGTGCCGTCACCAGCCCGGCCCCACCGAGCAGGACGACGAGATACGGGAGCGGCGGCAGCGCGAAGCTCGTCGGTAGGATCTGCATATCCCGCCAACCGTCGCCGAGGGGCGAAAGTGTTCCGACCTTCGGTGGCGGCTCGGTCGCCTGGCCGACGGCACGACCGCGTCGCCGAGAGGCTTACGTGGCGACCCGCCAATGGGTGACTATGGACTCCGTTCCCGAACGGATCGAACACACGGTGCTGGGACCGACGACGCGGTGGGCCGACGTACAGACAGTGCTCGACGAAGCGGCCCAACACGGACTGCGGGCCTGCATCCCACCGTGTTACGTCGAACGGGCCGACGAGTACGCGGACGTACCGCTCAGCACGGTCGTGAACTTTCCCCACGGCCAGGGCGCGACCGACGCCGTCGCGGCGGAAGCGACGGAGGCGTGGGACGACGGTGCTGACGAGATCGACGTGGTCTGTAACGTCGGGCGGCTGAAGGCCGGTGCCGACGCGGCCGTCGAGGAGACGATCTCGGAAGTGGTCGCGGCCGTGCCGGTCCCGGTGAAGGTGATCGTCGAAGCGCCGCTCCTGACCGACGCCGAGAAGCACCGGGCCGGCGAGATCGTCGCCGAAGCCGGTGCAGAGTTCTGCAAGACGGCGACCGGTTTCTCCGACGGTGGCGCGACGGTCGCCGACGTGGAACTGTTGAGCCAGTACCGGCCGGTCAAGGCCAGTGGCGGCGTCGGCTCCTGGGAGCGAGCGAAGGCCATGTTCGACGCCGGGGCCGAGCGCATCGGCGCGTCGAGTGGCGTGACGATCGCCGAGGAGTGGCGGGCCGCCGAGGGCGGTGAGGACGCGTGAGCGTCCTCGATCGCTTCCGCCTCGACGGACAGACGGCGATCGTCACCGGCGGCAACCGCGGGATCGGCCGAGCGATCGCGCAGGCGCTGGCAGACGCCGGGGCCGACGTGGCGATCGGCAACCGCGACGCCGAGAGCGGCCGGCGAGCGGCCGAGGAGATCGAGGCCGCGACCGACGCGACCGTGCGGACCTACGAGGCCGACGTGACCGACGAAGCGCAGGTCGAGGCGCTGGTCGAGGCGACGGTCGAGGCGTTCGGAGGGGTGGACGTGCTCGTGAACAACGCCGGCATCACCGTCCACGCGCCCGCCGAGGAGATGACCGTCGAGCAGTTCCAGCGCGTCGTCGACGTGAACCTCACCGGGACCTTCCGGTGTGCGAAACACGCCGGCCGGGCGATGCTCGACACTGCCGATCAGAACGACGAGAGCGCCCGCGGCGGCGTCGGCTCGATCGTCAACCTCTCGTCGATGTCTGCCCGCGTCGCCAACTACCCCCAGCACCAGGTCGCGTACAACGCGACGAAGGGTGCCGTCGATTCGTTCACGCGACAGCTGGCCTCGGAGTGGGCCGACGACGGCATCCGCGTCAACGCCGTCGCACCGGGCTACGTCCGCACCGATCCGGTCGACGAGGCGCTGCGCGAGGACCCCGAACTGGAAGCGCTGTGGAAATCGGAGATGCTCCTCGACGAGATGGCTCGCCCCGAGGACATCGCGCCGCTGGTCCTCTACCTCGCCAGCGAAGCCTCGTGGTACGTGACCGGCTCGTCGGTGCTCATCGACGGCGGCTACACGGTGCGGTGAGCGAGGTTCGTCGCCCGACTGGGCGGAAACTGGCCGACGGCGGCCACTTCTCTACGCGCGTTTGAGAGTCTCTAGCTGCCGTTTTCCCGACCGAGACTGTTTTCCCTCGTGACCGGCTAGGCCGCCCGTGACCGACGCCGAACAGACACCCGCTCGCGACGACGAACTGACGAGTCACGGCTACCACATCACGCTCGACGACGGCCGCGACTCGTTTTTCGCCCTCTCGATCGAAGACCAACGGAGCGACGACGCCTGGCTGATGTCAGACACCGTCCGTGCGCTCGACGAGATGCGCTAGCAAATCGAGGTGATTCTCCGCCAACTGCTGTCGCTACCACGCCGACGGCCACTGTACCGAACACTCACCTATAGTAGCCATTGAAAATCAATGCACACCCGATCGCACGGGTAGTGTTCAGATAAGAGATCGGTGCAGGCAGTCTGAAGCACCGAAAACCCTCGGCACGCTCCGGGGTTCTGTGGCGGATATCCTCACTCCGTTCGGATAGTGCCGCCGCAGAACCCCGGACCGCGCCTCGCCCTTTCATCCGCCAGGATTCGGCTGCCTCACAGTCTGAACCCTGGCGGATGAAAGGGCGAGTACAGTTGCGGGAACCCCGACGATGCAAGCACGCGAAGCGCGCGCAGCGAGTCGCGGGACCGCAACTGTACGAGGGCTTTCGGTGTCTCCAACTCACAAAATGCAGCGGCTTATCTGAACACGATCATCGCACGACTGCAGTGCGATCGGTGTGTAAATCGTTTCAATTGTTACTATAGTGCGGCCCTCGAAAGCCCTCTGCTCGCTCCGGGGATCTGTGACGGATAACCTCATACGGATTATTGTAGCGATTTAGCGGTGATCGTCTACTCCGTGGCGACGATCACCGGTAAGCAACTACAAGAAACCGTATCACTCGTCCGAGAACGATTCCGTCGTCCTTTTGGCCGCGAGGGACAAGAGTCAGGTAACGCAGCGCATGGCCCAGTATCACATCGAGACGTACGGGTGTACGTCCAACCGCGGCGAGACCCAGGAGATCGAGCAGGCGCTTCGCGAGGGGGGCCACTACCCCGCCGAGGGACCCGAGGAGGCCGACGTGGCGATCCTCAACACCTGTACCGTCCTCGAAAAGACCGAGCGGAACATGCTTCGACGGGCCGAGGAACTCGACGCGGAGACGCCCGGCGATCTGGTCGTCACCGGCTGTATGGCGCTGGCACAGGGCGAGGAGTTCCGCGCGGCCGACGTGGACGCCGAGGTGCTCCACTGGGACGACGTGCCCCAGCACGTCCTCAACGGCGAGTGTCCGACGGTCACGCCTGACACGGAGACCGTGCTCGACGGCGTCGTCGGCATCCTGCCGATCGCGCGTGGCTGTATGTCCGACTGTTCCTACTGTATCACCAAGCAGGCGACCGGCAGGATCGAGTCGCCGTCGGTCGAGGAAAACGTCGAGAAGGCCCGAGCGCTGGTCCACGCCGGTGCGAAGGAGCTTCGCATCACGGGCCAGGACACCGGCGTCTACGGCTGGGACACCAATCAGGGCGAGAGCCTGCTGCCCGAACTGCTAGAGCGGATCTGCACCGAGATCGACGGCGACTTCCGGGTCCGCGTGGGGATGGCCAACCCGAAGGGCGTCCACGGCGTCCGCGAGGAGCTGGCCCGCGTCTTCGCCGAGCACGACGAGCTGTACAACTTCCTGCACGCGCCCGTCCAGAGCGGGAGCGACGACGTGCTCGCGGACATGCGCCGCCAGCACGCCGTGGCCGAGTACGTCGCGGTCGTCGACACCTTCGACGAGTACCTGGACTACTGGACGCTGTCGACGGACTTCATCGTCGGCTTCCCCAGCGAGACCGAATCTGACTTCCGGCAGTCGATGGCGCTGCTCCGAGAGACCCGCCCGGAGAAGATCAACGTCACCCGTTTCTCGAAGCGTCCCGGCACCGACGCCGCCGACATGAAGGGGCTGGGCGGCCAGACCAAGAAGGACCGCTCGAAGGCTATGTCCGAGCTGAAGATGGACGTGACCGGCGACGCCTACGAAGCCATGCTCGGCGAGGAAAAGCGGGTCCTCCTGACCGAAGACGGCACCGACGACTCGCTGGTGGGCTACGACGAGGCGTACCGACAGGTCGTCGTCGCCGACGCACAGCAGCGCGGGCTCGAAGTCGGTGACTTCGTCGACTGCGAGATTGCGAGCCACAACACCGTCTACGCGTTCGGCGAGCCGGTCTAGACCGGGGCATGTGCGACGAGGAGCAGCGTCGCCGTCACGACTCCGGCGACTGCGACCGCAACGCGGACCGACAGCCCGTGTGCGACTCTGAGTGCCCCGGTCCACAGGTATCCCATCCACAGGAGCGCGCCCGTCAGCAACGGTGACCGCGTGTCCATCAGCCCGCTCCCGTTCCAGTTCACCGGTCCCTGAGCCGCCGTCCCAGCGCCGTACAGGACTCCCCGAAGCGTCGCGTCCGGCGTCGTCGCCAGTAGCAGTCCCGCGACGACCGCGACGAGCGGGTAGACCACGAGATACGGTGCGAACGACCAGCCGACGTACGCCGCGAACGCCCGGAACCGACCCGTACCGCCGCTGGCCCGCGCGAGCACGTGGAGCGTCGCTGCCGCGCCCAGCCACAGCAGCACGCTCTGGACCAGCGAGCGTACGATGTTGGTCGGAAACACGGCCGGGAGCGCCACCCGCTGTCCGCCCATTGCGAGGGTGATCGTCGCGCCGACGGCCGACGCCTGGTCCCAGTGGGCCACGTACACCGGGAACATCGTGGCGGCACTGACGCCACTCAGGACGATCACGAGCGCCAGCGCCTGGGCGAACGACGGTGGCGCGACCCCGTCGTCGAACGCCCGCTTCGGGCGGACGAGCAGCGTCGTGAGTGATACGTCCATCCGGGCGTAGTTGACGGGTGCGTGGCAATATAGCTGTCGAGGCGAGCGGTCGCCAACAGCGCCGTTTCCGAGAGTCTCTGTGCTTTCGACGCGTCGCTCTAGCCGGGTAGCTGTATCGCCACTAGCATCACGACCGTCGCGACTGCGGCGACTGCCGTCGCCCGACGCCGCGAGAGGTCGTAGGTCGCGTCGAGCGCGCCGGTCCAGACGTAGCCGATCCACAGCGTCACTGCCACCGAGGAGATCGAACTCACGTCGATCAGTCCCCGGCCGTTGAACGTCACCATCGTCCCCTCGACGCCGCTAGTCCCGTGGAGGACGCTGTTCAGCGTCGCACCGGGCGTCGTCGACAGCTGCCAGGCCGCGACGAGCGCGACGAGCGGGTAGACGACGACGTAGGGGGCGTGAGACCAGCCGACGAAGGCCAACAGCCGCCTGAACCGTCCCCTGCCACCCGCGAGACGCGCGGCCCCGTGCAGCAGTACCGTCGTCACGACCCAGCCGACGAGGACGACGAGGATCCCGCCCACGGTGCCGATGGCGAACCAGATCGGCAGCCGCGCGGTCTGGGAACCGATGACGAACTCGACGGTCGCGATGTCGGACGAGAGCCGCCGTTGCAGGGCGACGTAGACCGGGAACGCAGTCGCGATACTGCTCGCGCCGACCAGGAACACGAGGACGAGCGGCTGGACCAGCGAGAGCCGCTCGCCGGCCGCCTCGAACGCCGCTCTCGGCCGGACGAGTAGCGTGGCGAGAGACACGTCCATCGCCAACAGTTCCGACACCGCACCGGAAATAGTTACCGCCGGACGCGTCCCGAGTCGTCGCGCCGGAATCACGGATCCCACACCGGCGACAGATCAGTCCCGGAGTGCCTCGACCGGCCGGGCGTTGGCCGCTTTCCAGGCCGGATAGAGGCCGCTGAGGAAGCTGGCACCCGTCCCGAAGAGGAAGCCAAGCACTGTGTACTGCAGAGCCTGCCCGGAGAAGGCGAGGGGATCCGAGAGCAGCTGCGCGTTCATCACCATCCCCAGGCCGACGCTGATGAGCACGCCGAAGATCGAGCCGACGACGCCCAGCAGCGCCGCTTCGTACAGCATCAGCTTGACGATGTCGAGTCGGTGGTAGCCGACCGCCCGGAGGACGCCGATCTCCTCTTTGCGCTCGATCGTGCTCATGAGCATCACGTTGAGGATGCTCACGGACGCGACCAGCAGCGAGATCCCGCCGACAGCGAGCAGGAACGTCCGGATGAGGCCGATCTGCTGGTTGAACTGTTCGAGGGCGGACTCGGCGTCGAAGACGCTGTAACGGGTCCGGCGGTCGCTGTTGAGGTTCTCGTCGATCCGATCGCTGATTGCGAACGCCTGCTGGGGCGTCTCCCCTCGGATGAGGACCTGCGACGCGCCGTCACCGAATTCGCCCGGTGGCAGGACGACGGCATCGCCCGTCGAGACGAACGAGGCGCGACTCGACTCTGCCAGCACGGCGACGACGCGCCGGCTCTCGCCGTCGACCTGCACGCTGTCCCCGGGTTGGACGCCGAGCGTCTCCGCCAGTTCGTTCCCGATCGCGACACCAGAGCGCCAGTTCTGCGGGATCTGGCCCGATTCCGCGGTGACGAACACCTCGGGATCGGAGAGCGACACCAGCGAGGCGCTCGTCGTCTCCTGTAATCCAGTCACTTCCCCCCGGCCGCGGGTGAGCGTGTAGACATCGCCGTTACCGGCGTAGCGTTCGATCTCGGCGACCTGTTCCCGATGGAGCAGCCCGAACTCCGAGTCTTCGCCGGGACCGACGGCGACGGTCCGGATCGCGTCGTCGGACGTGTCGAGAAACGACTGTTCGAGCGTGGCTCCGAACATCCCCAGCGAGGCGATCGCGACCACGCCGATCGTGATCCCCGCCATCGCGAGGATCGTCCGAGCGCGTGCCCGCGAGAGGTTGTTCCGGGCGAACGCCAGGAACGGCGAGAACCGCGCGAGCGGACTGTCAATCATCGTCTAACCTCCCGTCGACGAGCCTGATCGTCCGGTCGGCGAAGTCGGTCACCTGCTCGTCGTGGGTGACGGTGAGGATCGCGACGCCCTCGTCGGTGATCTCGCCGAACACGTCCAGTACCTGCGCGCCGGTGTCCTGGTCGAGGTTCCCCGTGGGCTCGTCGGCCAGCAGGATGTCGGGATCGTTGATCAGCGACCGCGCGACGGCCACGCGCTGTTTCTGCCCGCCGGACAGCTCGTTTGGGTAGTGGTCGAGTCGGTCGCCCAGCCCGACGCGTTCGAGCAGTTCGTCGGCCCGCGCCTGCAGATCCGACCGATCGTCGCGGACGAGTCCGGGGACGGCGACGTTCTGGCGCGCGGTCAGCGTCGGCACCAGGTAGAAGCTCTGGAAGATGAACCCGACGGTCTCGCGTCTGAGGTCCGTCCGTTCGCGCTTCGAGAGCGTCGACAGTGCCGTCCCGTCGACGGTGACGCTGCCCTCGGAGGGCTCGTCGAGCAGGCCCAGCAGGTTCAGCAGCGTCGACTTCCCGCTCCCGCTGGGGCCGACGACGGACGCGAACTCACCGGCGTTCACGTCGACGGAGACGCCGTCGAGCGCACGCAGCGTCTTGTCGCCGGACTCGTAGATCTTCACCGCGTCGGTGGCGCTGATGACGCTCATCGGTATCGTCGGTATCCGAGCCCGCCGGCCACCACGACGAGCACGACGCCACCGATCAACACGATCGGGACCGAGGAGTCCCGCTGGGATTGCTCGGCGGCGGGTCCGGTCGCCCGCGGCGTGTACGGGACGGTCGTCGTCGTGTCGATGCGCTGGCCGTTGACGCGATAGCTGACCTCGACCGGAACCGAGACGGTCTCGTTGGTGTCGTCGGTCAACCGAGCGTCGACCTGGAAGGACTTGAACTCGCTCTGGGCCACGTTGCCGGCGAAGTAACTCGACTGGGACTGGGCCGGCCGGATCAGTTCGTTCTGGCCGACCGAGACTATCACGGCGGAGACGTTGCTCGTTCCGAGGTTACTAGCGCTGCCCCGGACGGTGAGCCGACTGCCGGTCTGTTCGATGCGGACGCCGGTGAGATTGACCTTGCCGCTCGCGCTGAAGTCTTCCTGAACGGTCACCGTTCGCGTCACCTCCTGGCCGTCGAGACGGTACGCGACCGTCAGTGGGATCGTGGCGGTCGTCGTGTCGTCGGGTACCGTCGCACCGAGCTGGAAGTCACTGGAGGTGCTGGCGTCGAGCCTGCCGACGAACGCGCTGGACTGGGCCTCGCCGAGGCTGTACGGACCGTCCTCGACGGTGACGGTGACGCCCGAGACGTTCGTCTCACCGGCGTTGTTGGCCTGCCCGGAGATCTGCAACTCGCCGTCGGCACCCGACACGTCGATGCCGCTCAGCGAGACCTCACCGGGGTTCTCGGCGCTGTCGGCCGTCGTCGTCAGTTCGCGCGTGACGCTCTTGAACTCGCCGTCGTTGGTCGTGTACGTGACCGCCGCCTCGACCGTCTTCTCGCCGGGCTCGACGTTACTCGCAGGGAGCTGTAGCGTCGTCTCCGCGCCCGAGTCGAGCTGTGAGACGACGTGTCGATCCTCGTCGAACTGGATGTCTCCCGCGGACACGTCGACCGTAACGGCTCGGATGGGTTCCGTGCGAGCGTTCGAAACAGAGAGGTCGAAGGTCGCGTCACCGTCGGCACCGATATCGCCGCCGGACAGCGACAGCGCGGGGTCGGTCTCGCCGGCGGTGACGGTCACGTTGCGCTCGAAGTTGATCACGTCACCACCAGAGAGGACCTGGACGTGGAGGACGAACTGCTGTTGGCCGCTCTCCTCGATGTCGGCCCCGAGGTCCCGCGTCGTCGACTCGCCGGGCTCGATCGTGCTCGACTCGTCGGTCGAGTTGTACAGCGTGCTGTTGTCGGCGGTCGTCTCGCGCACTTCGACCGAGCGCAACTGGAAGTTGGAGCTTCCTGCCTCCGGATTCGAGACGGTCGTACTGATCGTCACGGTGTCGCCCGGCGCGGGTCGGTCCGGCGTCGTCGTCGTACTGATCGAGACGACGCCGGTGCTGGCACCCGTGACGGGACCGACGGCGAGCGCGACGGTCCCGACGACGAGCAACCCGACGAGACACAGCGAGCGGAGCCGTTTCATCGGGCACCTCCGGCGACGGGCAGAGAGCGTCGGGCAGAAGGCGTATCGGTCGTCCTGCGGGGCACGTTCGGCGACTTCGATGGCGTAGTCATTCCGTTTTCGCCTTTGGCCCCCGAATAAAAATACCACCCCCCACAGCTTCCCGGCGTGAAAGTGTGCCGGTCCGTTTTTTATACTCCCCCGTCGATCACGGATATGAACCGTGTCTGGAACCGCCCCGTCACTCGCCACGCCGACGTGACCGATGAGCGAGGAGCCAGGGATCGAGACCGTCGCCGAACTCCTCGACGACGAGTACGCACGGGAGATCCTCGCCGCGACGAGCACGGAACCGATGTCGGCAGAGGAACTGGCCGACGCCTGTGACGCCTCGCCGCCGACCGTGTACCGCCGGCTCGAACGGCTGCGCGAGCAGGACCTCGTCGTCGCCCAGCAACAGCTCGATCCCCAGGGTCACCACTACGACGTGTTCCGGGCCCAGCTGTCCCGCGTCACGGTCGATCTGGCGGACGGGGAGTACAGCATCGACATCGAACGCCGCGAACCCGACGCGGCCGACCGCTTCACCGAACTGTTCGAGGGGCTCAAATGACGACCGAACCACTGGCGACACACGCCGCGAGCGGGTCGACGCCGCTCCAGTCGACGGCCTCGCCGGGACAGCTGCTCGTCTTGCTGTTCTTCCTGGGGTTCGTCCTCTCGGTCGCCCTCTCGATCATCATCCTGATCAAGGGCGTCCAGAGCTACCGGCGCACCCACGACTCGGCGCTGCTGGGCATGGCTGCCGGGATCCTGCTGTTGAGCGGCGTGCCGCTCGTGGTGAATCTGATCCTGGGCAACACGACGGGGGCCAGCACGGAGACGATCCGGATCGTCACGGACCTGACCAGACTGAGCGGGCTCGGTCTGATCCTGTTCGTCATCTACCGCACACAGCGATGACTCGACACACGACACCACTGCCGACAGCGGGGGGCGAGTAGCCGTGAGTGAACTCCTCCAGATGTCGCTGGCAGTGACGACGGTGACCGCGCTCCTGACGGCGGTCGTGGGCGGCTTCGTCGCCTACCAGGCCTACCGGGGCTACCGGCGCAACGCCAGCCGTGCGATGCTGTCGCTGGCCGTCGGCATCCTGCTGTTGACGACGATTCCGTTCGTGCTGAAACAGCCCCTCGTCCTCCTCTCGCTGGCGACGACCGCCGAGGCGGAGCTGATCGCCCAGACGTGTCGGATCACCGGACTGCTGACCGTGCTGTACGCGTTTACCGGCGCTTAGCCGACGAGGCGGTCCACGTCGGCGTCGGATTTCCACTCGCCCAGTTCCTTGGGGTCGACGTGGACGAACACGTCGTCGACCTCCGGCAGTTCCTGGATCGCCTCGATGACGGCGGTCTCGATGTCGTGGGCCTCGAACAGCGTCTTGTCGCCCTCGACCTCGACGTGGAGGCTCACGTCGATCTCCGGGCCGACGTAGTGGGCGATCACGTCGTGGGCACCCTCCACGTCGTCCTGTTCGAGCGCGCGGCGGACGATCTCCGCCCGCAGCTCCTCGGGCGGGGCCGCGCCGACGAGGTAGTCGAGGTTGTCCCGGACGACCTCGACGCCGGTGTAGATGATGCCCACGGAGACGACCATCGCGGCGATCGGGTCCAGGAGCGGGTAGCCAAGCGTCGCGCCGACGACGCCGACGAGCGCTGCGGCTGCCGTGAGAATGTCGTTGCGGTTGTCCAGTGCCGTCGCGACCAGCGCGGGAGAGCTGTGGTCCCGGCCGGCGGACAGACAGTACCGATACAGGGCGTACTTCAGCACGCCGGAGAAGACGAGGACGCCGACGGCGGCGGGGCCACGACTCACGCCGACATCGCCCGACAGCAGCGAGCTGGCGGCCTGCCAGAGGATGATCCCACCGGCAGCGAAGATCCCGACGGCGACGAACAGCGAGACGAACGGCTCGATCCGCTCGTGGCCGTGGGGGTGCTCGAAGTCCGGCGGCTGTGTCGTCAGGTAGAGCCCGGCGACGATGACGAGGCTGTAGGCGGTGTCGGCGAGGCTGTTGACCGCCTCCGAACCGACGGCGAGGCTCCCAGTCTCTGCCCAGACGACGCCCTTCAGGAGCGCGAGGGCGAGATTCGCGCCCAAGATGACGAGACCGACCCGGCGGAGTACGTCCCGACGTGACATCACGTCGTCGTTGCGCCGGGGGTGACTAAGCCGCTTCGCTCGCGTCGACGCCGTCTGGAGAACTGATCCCAGTGATCTCGAAGGAGGCACCGGTGGCCGTTCCCGAACCGGATTCCGAGTCCGTGTGTCCGTCGGGGGCGTCGTCGGCCGCTCGCCCCGACACCGTGATCTCCCAGCCGTGGGCGTCGACGATCTCGCTGACGATCGCCAGTCCGAAGCCGGTCCCCCCGTCGGTCGTCGAGTAGCCCGACTCGAACACCGCCTCGCGGTCGTCGACCGGGATGCCGGGACCGTCGTCTGCGACGTAGAATCCGTTGCCGTCCGGTAGTCGACCGACTCGAACGGTCACGTCGTCACCGCCGTGTTCGACCGCGTTCCGAAAGAGGTTCTCCAAGAGCTGACGGAAGCGGTCGGGATCGGCGACGAGATCGAGACCGGTTTCGACGACGAGATCGGCGTCGGCGGCCTCGATGACCTCCCAGCACGACGACGCGAGCGACGCGAGCGAGATCGGTTCGGTCTCGTCGATGGGCTGGCCCTGCCGGGCGAGCGAGAGCACGTCGTCGATGAGCGTCTCCATCCGGTCGAGCGCTCGCTCCCCGCGGTCGAAGTGCGAGGGATCGCCGGTCTCGCGAGCCCCCTCGAACGCGCCACGCAACACCTGTAAGGGGTTCCGGAGGTCGTGAGAGACGACGCTGGCGAACTCTTCGAGGCGCTCGTTCTGGCGCTGGAGTTCGCGTCGGTCGCGTTCGCGCTCCGTGATGTCGGTAAAGAGCACGAGCCGACCGACCGGTGACCGTCCGGCCGCGAACGGGCTCTCGGTGAGCTGGTAGTATCGGGTTTCCTCGCCGTCACGAACGGACAACACGCCCGACTCGGAGTCGAGCGCCTCGGCGACGGACGGAACGACGCTCCACAGCGGTTTCCCGATCACGTCCGGCCGGGTGAGCGCGGGAAAGAGGTCGGCCGCCGCCGCGTTGTACTCGCGGAGCTGATCGCGTTCGTTCACGATGAGAATGGGCTTGTCGTCTCCCTCCGCGAGCCCGATCGCCTGAAACCGCTCGTGGAAGACAAAGGAGACGCCGACGGCGAAGACCGCGACACCGAGCGGTTCGTGGCTCACGTCGGCGAGCAGCGGGGTCGCGTGGCCGACGAAGTTCAGTGCGAACGGTGCCCCCGTCACCGCGACGAGGAGGCCGAAAGGCCACGTCTTGTAACTGACCTGTCGGAGCCGCTCGAAGAGCATGAAGTATCCGACGGCCGTCAGCGCGTAGCAGAGTCCGACGACGGCCCAGTGCAGCGGCTCGTGTGTCACCGCCATGTGCGGGAATGGTTCCGTCGCTGTCCGGGTTGTGAAGTACAGGCCGTGATAGTTCGTGACTTTCACCGCGACGATCGCGAGGAAGATCGCGACGGCCGCGCGTCGTAGACCGGTGCTGCGATGCAGCGTCCGACCGGTGAAAGCCGAGCAGAAGTAGAGCCACGCACCGACCGTCGCGAGGCCGACGACGAGGCCGGCGACGTAGAACGCGGTTTTGAGCCGGGGATCGGGCGCGAGGAAGTAGCCCAGATACGAGAGCGCCCAGCCGCCGCTGGCCAGGAGCAGCGCCGTCAGTCCACGCCGCGTGCCCGGCTCTTCGAGCTGTCGGACCCGGTCGATGCTCACGAAGCAGGCCAGTGTTGTCACAGCGAACACCAGGAGATAGCCCGCGTAGGTGAGGTCACCAGCCAACTGAATGATCACTCGAAGACTCCGCCTATTGCAGTGCTCACCGCCCGACGATCATGACATTATCGCTCCCGACAGTTCGAGCCACGTTCGGACCCGAACGCGACGGCGGTGTCGTCGTCGACGACCGTGGCGTCGTCCTGGGCCGCGAACCCTTCGTGAACGCGGTCGTACGTGTCTTCGAGACCCTCGACGATCACCTGCGTGTCGCTGATCACCGGCATGAAGTTCGTGTCTCCCTCCCAGCGGGGGACGACGTGGGTGTGGAGGTGGTCCTCGATCGAGCCGCCCGCGGGTCCCCCACCGAGGTTCAGCCCGGCGTTGAAGGCGTCCGGGTCGAGCGACGCCGCCAGGGCGTCGAACGTCCGCTGTTTCAGTCGCCCGTGCGCGAGCAACACCTCCTCCGAGAGGGCTCGATAGTCGCCCGTGTGCTGGTAGGGGATGACCATGAGGTGGCCGGGACTGTACGGCGCGTTGTTCAGCAACACGTAGGCGTGGTCGTTGCGGGCGACGACTCTGTGCTCCCGGTCGTCGTCGCGCTCGGGCAACGCACAGAACACGCAGTCGACGTCCGGGTTCTTCTCCTCCCGTTCGACCCACTCGATCCGCCACGGCGCGAACACCTGCTCCATGGCCGTGGGTCGGCCGCGAGACGGTAAATCGCTTTGCCACAGGACGGGCAAAACCAGTATTTAAATCTTGTTGCCGTTCACGGATCGTTATCCATCGAGGCGGAGCCAGAGACAACGATAAACAATCTAGTGGCTGCTAAGACAGTATCGTTGCGTATTCAGCTTCCGTCTTGCGATAAAACGGTCTCGCTCTTACGCAGACTAGCGAAAAATATCGGCAGCGAAGCAGTCAACGAGTCCGTGGATTGGTGCGCCAGCGAGATTCAATGACCGCAGGAAGCCGTAGGTACGAGCGGCCTGTTCCAAGCCCTGCTTGGACAGGCCGCGGAATTTCTCGATCCACGGTTGCAACAACGACCAGAGACNCTCAGCTTGGTTGGTGTGAACNCCCGCATCTGAGACGTATGCTTCGTCGTGAACCACCGTTCTGTGGTCGTGCTCCATCTGTTGATACGGCGGGTACTCATCCGTCCAGACCTCTCCCAGTCGCTGGGAGAGGTCTTCAGCTTCTTCGATCACTGGCTTGAGTTCGTCCTTGAACTTCGTTCCTTCCTCAGCAGAAACCACGCGAAGCACGTCGCGGCAGGCCGCGACGAGCGTCAGTTCATCACCCTGCTCACCGCTCCAGCGTGTGCGACCGCCCTCTGGCGACCCGCCGCGGGACAGACCGTCCCGCGGTGGGTCGCGTCCCTTGTACCCAGAGCAGACCTGCTGGGTTTCATCGACCTGCGTTGGCCCGTCGAGAGTGTGATCGATGCGATCCCAGACGACGGGGAAGCCGCGCTGGAACGCGGCTTCCACGTCACGAATCGCCGAGTGAATCGTGTTGTACGCCCGATCAAGTAGGGAAGCAATTTGATTGATGCTGAGCAACGAATCAGCGTAGAGGACGAAGGCGACGAGGAACTCGCCGGGGGCGAGTTCCGCGTCGTAGAACGGTGTACCGAGCGTGTAGGTACTCATGAAGCCGCAGCCACGGCACCAGATACGGTCGAGATCGTCGTAGGTTCGGATGGTTGTCGCGCCACAATCAGGACAGGGTGCCTGTTCCCAGATGGTCTTGAGACGCCGCTCGACGATGGCGTCGAGCGGCTCGGGCCGAAACTCCAAAGCGCCAAGCGATACAAGTTGCTGAAGCATCCCGCCGAATGCTGGTTGTTTGGTCACAGCTGATAGCAGGAGACGGGATGCTTTCCATACAACGGAGTCTTTTCGCTAGCTTGAGCAAGAGCGTCCAAGAAAAAGTAGACATTGACGGAGCACCACCCAAAGATGGAGTAGTTATTGGATGGGAGGACAGCCAATTTGGATTAGATGGTAGTGATTCCATCGAACATAGTTGCCAGGGGTATAGCACATCTGGAGATGTTGAAGAGATAAAGACTGAAGAACCTGAAGACAACCCTATCGGCAGTGATGGTGCCTCAGCAGTTGGAATAAAAGTAAGTGATAACGATTTGAGCTTCCAGCATCCGGAAAAAATTGTTGGAAGCCTCCGATTCACTCTGAACAAACAAAACTTCCCGGATAGGGCACCGGGCAGAATCGCAGGAACATACGAACACACCTGGAGTGTATTTGGGAATGCCGGTCTTAATTTCTTAGAAAGTGTTGTTCTTACATATCCTCCGCTCGGGGTGAATATTGATACAGGTGCGGATTCATGGTCGTATCCGGAAGACCAAGAAGAGGCAGAGGCTGTGTTGTGATACTACCGGCTGTAAATCTGTAACCGATTTCGCCACTCTGAGGTGGTGAAAATCTTCACGAAGTTATAGTATATATAAATATATTTCTGATATTTGTATAAAACAGCGTCTATAATTGATTATAAACAACCATCTCTGCGACTTCGAGCCGGACAGTGTCCTCGCTGACGGTCGGTTCGAAGGTGTCGGGCCCAACGTGCTTCTCGCCGTCCGGTCAAATAATGGTTGCTAGATCGTGGGTATGAGGTCGAACTTGACGGTCATCGACTCACCGTCGTCGAAACGCACGTACTCTTCCCCACAGATCTTGTGGTACGGCGAGACCTTCGATCTGACGCGGTCTTTCACGTAGAGCTGGCTGACCCCGTCGCCCGTTGGTCGCCAACGCTCTCGACGGTCACGGTCTCGTCTAGCGCGCTGGCCGCGGGGTTCTCTCTCTCGCCGTGGCTGCTCGCGGTCGTCTCGTCGGTCGTCTTCGGTGCCGCTCACGGCGCGCAGGGGCGAGTCGGCATGCTCGTCACCGGCGGACTCGGGCTGGCGCTGGCGGCCGGGTTCGTCCTCACCGACAGCCTGCTCGTGGTCGTCGTCGCCCACTACCTCGTCAACGCCTGGAGCTCGGGGTCCACGAGGGACTGGGCTACGAGCGACTGACGATCGACCGGGTCGTCGAGCGGCGCTAGAGCGTCAGTCGCGTGTCCTGCTCGACGACGGTGTAGCCCTGTGCGGACAGTGCCGCCACCCGGTATCGCTGGCCCACGAACCACTGTGGCAGCCGTCGGAGGCCGAATCTGCGATCCGAGGTCGTGTCGATCACGACGATCGTCTCGTCGTCGCGGGCCTCGATGTCGACGCGGTAGGTCCCCCACGAATCGTCGCCGACGGTGACCACCAGTTCGAGGTCGGCGTCGTCGCCGGGGCGGGTCTCGACGTGTAGCCGGACCGACCGCAGTCCCAGGAGATACGATATCTCGTAGGACCAGCCTCCGTCCGCCCGCTCGACCTCGTCGGCCAGCTCCCACTGAAAGACCAGCGGCGGCGGGCTGGCACTCTCGAAGGCCGCACGCACCTCGTCGGGACGCTGCTGGGTCGACAGCGTTGTCGTCCCGCCGGTCTCGAAGATGGGGACGCGGACGGCGACGAACACGGCGAGGGCGACCGCGAGGCCGACCACCAGCGGGAGCGTGGTGATCGCGACGGCCGCGACGAGTCCGACGAGGACGGCGACGCCGGCGCTGATCGGTCGTTCGAGCCGTCGGTATCGACGCACGACGGCGGATACGTCTCGCGGACCGTCGCTGTCTGTGTTGGAGGGCACAGACGCCACTGTCGGTGCCACTCTGGTATACGTTGCGTTCTGTCCCGATCGGGCGCGACGGCGGACCCGTCAGGCCGCCGACCAGCGGGACGCCGGTGTCCGGAACGCCGCCGGCTGGCACCGCCTCGTGCTCGTCACTGTTATCTTTCCCCCAGTCCATTGCCCGACGATGACAGACATCTTCGCGATCCGCTCACAGCGCCAGCGACAGATCGTCGTCGGTGCGTTGCTCGTCTACGTGGCGCTGTTCGTCACGGATCTCTCGACGACGAACCCCTTCGCCGGGCCGCTCTCGGATCTCCTCATCGGCGTGCTCGTGTTACTGGCCTGTGGCGTCGGCACTCGGCGGATCAGTCGCGCCCGCGAGACGGAGCCCGTCGCGGTCGCGCTGGTGGCGACACTCGGCATCGCCGGGCTGTCGATCGCCTATCAGGGTCTCGCTGGGTTCGAGGTCGTCCCGCGGATGCTCTTGATCGACACCGTCGGCTCGTTCGCGCTGCTCGTCGCGGTCGGGCTCTACTTCTACGATCAGTACGCGTGAGGTCGTCGGCCGTCGGTCGGCGTGCTCGCCAAGAGAGTCACTGTTTTATCGCCGAGCGTCCAACGGTCTCTCGATGCGTCTCGACGAGTTCATCGAGGGGTTCGACCGCGACGAGGCCGCCGAGCGGCGTCGCCTCGCCGAGGAGAAGTCCTACGAGATCACGAACCACCTCGAGGACGTCGAACGGCAGTTCGAGGAGACCGTTCAGGGCGACGCGCTCTTTGGTTCGACCGCGCCGGAGATCTTCGTCGGCCGGTCGGGCTATCCCGACGTGTCGACGGGCGTGCTCTCGCCGATGGCGTCCGACGCCGACGCCGGGCAGTTCGCCACCAGCGGCCAGTGGTACCGGGACGGGCTGGGGATCGACGACGTGCTCCAGCGACGGACCGGGATGCTCAACTCCACGCGCTCGGCGAACGTCGACGTATCGGACGTGTGGGACGGCTTCGTCGGCACGCAGCGCGAGGTCGCGATCGCCGACCACCCCGTCGACGTGGAGGTCGGACTCGACGGCACGCCGGACCTGGACGTGAGCTTCGACGACATCGGGACGCCGACGGGACCACGCGCTCGGGCCACGAACGCTGACCTCGCGGAGAACCCACACGTCCCTCGCGCCGTCGAGAAGACCCTGGAGGACGACGACTGGCAGGCAGAGGGCGCGATGAACTACCTCTACCGCCGCGGATTCGACGTGTACGAGGTCAACACGATCCTCTCGGCGGGCGCGCTGGGCCAGCGCCGTCAGCGCACACTCGTCCCGACGCGGTGGTCGATCACCGCCGTCGACGACACGGTCGGGCAGTATCTCCGGGGCACGATCCAGAACTGCAACACCATCGATCAGACGGAGGTCTGGTACAACGAGTACATGGGGAACCGCTACTGGGTCCTCATGGCTCCGGGCCAGTGGGAGTTCGAACTCGTCGAGATGAAAGCTCCCGAGAGCGTCTGGAACCCGACCGGCCAGACCCACTACCTCGCCAGCGCCAACGAGGGCTACGAGGGCCGCACCGGCTACGTCGAGGAGACTGCCGGCGCGTACTACGCCTCGCGGCTGGGCGTGCTCGAACACCTCCAGGAGCGAGATCGCCAGGCGAAGTGTCTCGTCCTGCGGGAAGTCACCGACGACTACTGGGCCCCGGTCGGGGTCTGGCAGGTCCGCGAGGGCGTCCGAAACGCCTTCGAGGAGGGCGTCGCTCGCGAGACGAACGAATCCGACGGCGACGCCGCCTATCAGGACCAGCCCGCCGTCGCCGAGAGCTTCCGCGACGCCGTGACCGCCGTCACCGAACAGCTCCCGGTGTCGCTGGGGACGCTCCGGCGCAAATCCGACATGGTCGCGGGACTCCAGTCGACGCTGGCCGACTTCTGATCGCCGACAGCGCTTATACGCCTCGCCGTCCAGACGCCGGTATGGAACCGCTACAGCTCCCGGTCGGCGTCGAACTGCTCTTCGTCGGCGCGCTCCTGTTGCTCTTTCTCGTGGTGTCGTTCGCGCTCGTCGGCGGCGTCTTGCTCGTCCGGCAGAACCGCTCGCCAGACCAGCAACGCCTCGACCGACTGGAACAGCAGGTCGAGGAGCTACAGCGCCGGGTGGATCGACTCGACGACCAGTAAGTTCTTGTTCTGGCGTGACAGATGTGCCGGACGTGATTGCCCTCCAGCTCGGTCTCCCAGGTACGCAAGAACTGATTATCGTCCTTCTGATATTCGTCCTGTTCGCCGCGCCAGTCGTTGTGGCTGCGGCACTGGCGATCGGCTATTTCCGCCGGTCTTCGGACGACGGCACGGACGAGCGCATCGCCGAACTCGAACGCGAAGTCGACGAGCTCATACGGATTATTGTAGCGATTTACCGGTGATCGTCGCCACGGAGTAGACGATCACCGGTAAGCAACTACAATAAACCGTATCAGACAACAGCAGTCCAGCGCCGACAGCGACGCCGCCGACGACCGTCGAGATCGGACCGACGACGGTTCTCACGGGTAACCGCGAGGGCGACACGGACCACACTGGCGTCGTGTGCTCGGAGACGCCCCGACCGAACGGACGGCGTGGCCGACAGCGCGGACTCCGCGAACGCCGACTGCGACAGAACAGTCCGCTGTGTTACTCGGTCGCAACCGGGCCGTCGCCGAGCACTCCACGGACGGCCGACTCGAACTCGCGTCGGTGCTCGAAGTACGGCACGTCCACGTCGGCCATCAGGTCGGCGAGTGGCTGTGGACCGTCGGGCGTACGGATGTCGGTGTCGCCCTCGCGCTCGACGATCGTGCTGTGCTCGATACCCCAGGTAAGTCGGGAGCTCACGCGTGCCAGGGGCGTACCGGCGACCGAATCTCCCTCGCCGAGTTCGACTGCCGGCCCGTCGTCGGTTTCCTCGTCGTCGCTCATACGCCCACGTTCCGAGCGGCCGTGATTAGGGTTTTCGGAACGCTGGCGTCGTTCGACGCGATCGCTCCCGCCGGTCGCTCCCGCTGCTCGCGTGTCGTTCGCTTCGTTCACTCCCGCTCGCGTGTTCCGAGGCGGTCGCTCCCGCCGGTCGCTCCCCCCTCGTATGCCACCCGTCTGACGGGTAGTTTTGAGGGGAGCGGCCCTATGACGGGCTATGACGAGTCTCACAGACGTGTACGAGGGCAACGTCGGCCGGGTGGCCAGCCGGCGACAACAGCTCCTCGGCAGCGGGCTCTTCCTCGTCGGCGGGACGATGGTGGTGGGTGCCATCGCGCTGGCGACGACGAACGTCGGTGTCCAGTCGCTCGGGCGGTACCCGGCTCGAGAGCTGGCGGGCGTCCTCACGGGACTGGGTTTGCCCGCCGTATTGCTCGGCGTCTTCGCCGTCCTTCCGGCGTCGCGGTCGGTCCGTGGGGCTGCAATTGTCGGGACGGGAATCACGGCGATCGGCGTCGCCATGTTCCAGCACGTCTATCCCTACGACTGGGTCACCGCCGCGCCGCTGCTGACGCTGGCGACGACGGCCGTCTACTTCTTCGGCGTCGTCACGATCTTCTGGAGTCTGTTCGTCGCACTGGCGACGTTCAAGACCCGCAACGATCCCGGCGGGACGGCCCGCATGGAGATCACCCGCCAGGGGACGATCCAGCTCGTCGAAGAGGCCCGCTCGCTCGGCCGCTTTGGCGGTGTCGGCCTCTTCGGGACGGACCTCGACGGCGAGGTCGAGACCCAGACGAACCGCGAGACCGCGTCGACCGGTCACGACGGCGCGACCGTCACGGTTGCAACACGCGACGACAGCGACGCGGCCGACGACGGCGGGTCGCAGGCCGCCGATCGCCGGTCGGCCGACGCCACCCAGACGGAGTCCTTCGATCCCATCGCGGACACCGCCACGGGCCACTCCAGAGGGCTACAGACAGAACCCAGCGCCGACGGCGGCGAAGTGATCGAGGCCGACGGAACGGCGACCGGTGGCGCGGCCTTCAGCAACGACGTCCTCGATTCGACGAGCGACGGTGACGAGGAGAACGACGAGGACGCCCTCGAAGCGTACTGCGGGAACTGTCGGCACTTCGAGTACGTGATGGAAGACGGCGAGTCGACGCCGTACTGTCAGCTCCACGATCGAACCATGGACGATCTGGACGCCTGTTCGAGCTGGCTGGAACGCTGAGCGATGGGTTCATACGGATTATTGTAGCGATTTACCGGTGATCGTCTACTCCGTGGCGACGATCACCGGTAAGCAACTACAATAAACCGTACCAGAGAAGCGACCGCGCTTGCTGAGTTGCAGACACCGAAAGCCCTCGGCCCGCTAGCCCGATCTGTGGCGCATATTCTCTCTCCGTCGAATAGTGCCCCCGCAGATCGGGCTACCGAGCGAAGCAGTCGAGCGACGCGAGGGCTTTCCGTGCTCGAAGGACGCTACTCTCTCTTATCTGAACACCGCCGTCGGCAGCGTGAGAAGTGTTAAATGGTTGTATAGTGTATGGTGTTAACACACATGACGCCAACGAAGCTCCGCGAACGCCTCCGAGAGCGCGAGGATCGCATCGACACCGAGCAGTTCCTCGACGCGCTCACCTACGTCCGCGACGACGGCCGGCACTGATCCTGTGGCGGGCCGTCGACGCCCGCTCCAGTGGCTACTCTGTCCACTCGTGACGACTGCCGCCGCTTCTCCGGTCGACGGCACACGACCCCGCGGTCGGTCAGCCCCAGTCTCGGTCAGACGATCGCCCCGGACTGGAGGAGGGCCACCAGCAGCGTGACCGTCACGACGCTGCCCAGCGTCGTCACGAGCACGGACGTGCTGACGAACTGACCGGCCGAGAGACCGTCGCTCTCGCCGCTGAACGCACCGACGAGGATGACGGGGGTCACCGCCGTCGGCGCGGCAGCGAGCAGGACGAACGTCCGCGCGACGACGGGATCGCGAAAGCCGACTGCGAGTGCGATCCCGACGCCGACGAGCGGCGCGACGGCGAGTTTCGCCACGCTGGCGACGCCGACCCGCCGCACGGTCTCGTCGACGCGGACGTTCGACAGGCGGATCCCGAGGATGAGCAGCATGACCGGGATCGAGGCGTTGCCCAGCATCTCGATGGTCTGCATCGCGGCGCTGGACTCGGGCGGTACGACCCCGAGCCACCGGGCCGCGAGCGTCCCGACGACGGCGTAGACCAGCGGGATCGAGAAGACGCGCTTCATGCTGCTCAGCGGGCTCCCGTCGTCGCCACGAGCGGCGATGTAGACGCCGACGGTGTACAGCAGGACGCCCTGCAGTGCCGTGACGAGAATCGCAGTGCTGCGACCGGTCGCGCCGAAGGCGAACTCCGAGAGCGGGATGCCGAAGTTGCCGACGTTGGGGAAGGCGACGACGAGGACGAACGCACCCAACAGCGGCTCGGTCTGTCCCTGGAGTCGGCCGACGGACTCGGCGACGGCGATCATCGCCGCCGAGAAGGCGGTGACGGCGACGACGACGCGTGCGAGGGTCGCGGCGGGGAACGGAGTGGTCGCGAAGCTGTAGACGACGAGTGCCGGCGCGAGCACGTAGACGGTGACCGTGTTGAGCGCGCCGGGATCCACGTCCCGAAACCGACCCAGCAGGTAGCTAGCACCGGCGACGGCGACGACCGGCAGGATCGCCGTCGCGAAAATCGAGAGCAGCGACACGGTCTGGGCTCTGTCCAGCAGGGACACAACGCTGTCGGTCTCGTCGTCGACCGTCGGTTCGACTGCCGCCGCACGATCGGCGTCGGCGACTGGCGGGCCGTCGACCACCAAGCCTTACTGCCGGCGGCGAGTCTGAGCGGGCATGGACACGCGACAGGCGCTGCTCGTCGACGCCTTCACCGACGAGCCGATGGCGGGCAATCCGGCGGGCGTCGTGCCGGACGCGGACGGACTGGACGACGAGCAGTTCGGCAAGATCGCTTCGGAGCTGGGTGCCAGCGAGACGGCCTTCGTGCTGCCGGACGACGAGGCGGACCGGCGGCTGCGGTACTTCACGCCCGAACGTGAGGTCGACCTCTGTGGACACGCGACCGTCGCCGCCCACGCGCTCCTCTACGAGCACGACCGGCTCGACGCCGGGACCCACACGCTAGCGACGGCCGCGGGCACGTTCGAGATCGAGATCGACGACGACGGCACCGTCTGGATGGAACAGGCGACCGCCACGGTGAGACCCGCCGACGTGGCCGACGAGGACGTGGCCGACGCGCTGGGGATCGACGTGGCGACGCTGCGGGACGTGGGTGCGGACTTCCCGCTCTCGGTCGCTTCGAGCGGCCTCCCCTTCCTCGTCGCTCCGGTGAACTACTTCGAGCACCTGCGGGACGCTCGGCCGGACATGGCGGCGATCGAGTCGCTCTGTGAATCCGTCGGTGCCGAGGGGCTCTACGCCTTTACCTTCGACACGCTGGACGGCGACGCGACGATCCACGCGCGGGCGTTCGTCCCGCTGGCCGGCGTTCCGGAGGACCCCGTCACGGGGACCGCCGCCGGGGCCGCGTGTGCCTATCTGCGCCGGCACAACGCGCTGGACGGCGAGCGCGAGGAGATCGTCGTCGAACAGGGTCACTTCCTCGATCGGCCCGGCCGCGTCCGCGTCGTGACCGACGGCCACGACGTGCGTGTCGGCGGGCGGGCGGTGACGACGCTCGACGGGGAGCTGACCGTCCCCGACAGCGAGGACGACGACATCATCGAGGCCTAGAGCGCGGTCGACCGAGCAGCGGTCTCAGCGATCTCTCATACGGACGGTTGTAGGCGTTTACCCAGTCGACCGCACGACGGCGTACGGTCGATCTGGTAAAGACCTACAACTTTCCGTATCAATCCTTCTTTCGGATCCGAGTGACTCCCGCTGAAACGTGCCGGAACCGGCAATACCATAACGGTCGTTCATGATGGTACGAACGCGCACATGGCACTACGCTGGCTCGACGACATCACGGCCGACGACGTAGACAGCGTCGGCGGCAAGGCGGCATCTCTCGGTGAACTCGCGGGCGCTGGCCTCCCGGTTCCGCCCGCGTTCGTCGTTACGGCCGACACGTATCGCTCGTTCGTACAGGACACCGGTATCGAGGCGGCGCTGTCCGAGACCGTCGACGTGGACACCGAAGACTCCCAGGCACTGGCGGCCGCGGCCGAGCACGCACAGGAGCTGATTCTGGAGACCGCCGTCCCAGACTCGGTCCGGGACGAGCTGCTGGCGGCGTTCGACGACCTCGACCACGACGTCGTCGCGGTCCGCTCCTCGGCGACGGCGGAGGACCTCCCGGACGCCTCCTTCGCCGGCCAGCAGGAGACGTTTCTCAACGTCGGCCGGGCGGACCTGCTCGACCGTGTCCGGGAGTGCTGGGCGTCGCTGTTCACCCAGCGAGCGATCTACTACCGCCAGGAACAGGGCTTCTCTCACGACGCGGTCGACATCGCGGTCGTCGTCCAGGCGATGGTCGACGCCGACGAGAGCGGCGTGCTGTTCACGAGCCACCCCTCGACGGGAGCCGAGCGAGCCATCGTCGAGGCCGCGTGGGGACTCGGCGAGGCGGTCGTCTCCGGTGCGGTCTCGCCGGACAACTACGTCGTCGATCGCGAGAGCGGCCGGGTCGAGGAAGTCACCGTCGCCGAGAAGAGGGTAATGCACGTCCGGGACGGTGACGACACCGTCGAGCGGGCGGTTCCGGACGACAAACGCGAGCAGCGCGTCCTTGGGACCGAGACGCTCGATCAGCTCGTCGAGATGGGCGAACGGGTCGAAGACCACTACGGGACGCCCCAGGACGTCGAGTGGGCGATCGACGACGACACGCTGTATCTCCTCCAGTCCCGGCCGATCACGACGATCGACGAGGGCGGGGCTGCCGATTGGACCGACGCCGGGGTCGCCGACGGCGGCGCGATGACCGGCCAGCAGGACGGCGTCCTCGTCTCCGGGCTGGGGGCGAGTCCGGGCCAGGTCGCCGGATCGGTCCGGCTGGTCTCCAAGCTCGACCAGCTGGACAAGGTCGAACCGGGCGACATCATCGTCACGGAGATGACGACGCCGGACATGGTGCCGGCGATGGAGCGGGCCGCCGGGATCGTCACGGACCAGGGCGGGATGACCAGCCACGCGGCGATCGTCTCGCGCGAGCTTGGCGTCCCCGCGGTGGTCGGCACCGACGCCGGGACCGACCGGCTACAGGACGGGCAGGACGTGACGATCGACGGCGACAAGGGGATCGTCGAGCCCGGCGCGACCGCTGCCGCCGACGAGCCCGAGCCGTCGTCGGTCGGCGACGGCACCGACGCCGGCCTCGCTGCCAAGCCGATGACGGGCACCGAGATCAAGGTCAACGTCTCGATCCCCGCGGCCGCAGAGCGGGCCGCCGCGACCGGTGCCGACGGCGTCGGCCTGTTGCGGATCGAGCACATGATCCTCTCGACGAGCAAGACGCCCGAACGCTACGTCGAGGACCACGGCGAACGGGCCTACGTCGACGAGATCGTCGACGGCGTTCGGACCGTCGCCGAGGCGTTCTACCCGCGTCCGGTCCGGGTCCGCACGCTGGACGCCCCGACCGACGAGTTCCGGCAGCTCGACGGCGGCGAGAACGAGCCCGCCGAGCACAATCCGATGCTCGGCTATCGGGGGATCCGCCGGAGCCTCGACCGGCCGGAGACGTTCCGGCTGGAGCTGGACGCGATCGCTCGCCTGTACGATCTGGGCTACGACAACGTCGAGGTCATGCTCCCGCTGGTCAACGACGCCGAGGACGTGTTGCAGGCCCGCCAGCTGCTCGAAGCGGCGGGCATCGACCCCGACAAGCGAACGTGGGGGGTGATGGTCGAGACCCCGGCCAGCGCGCTGGGCATCGAGCAACTGTGCGAGACGGGGATCGACTTCGCCTCGTTCGGGACGAACGATCTCACCCAGTACACGCTCGCGGTCGACCGGAACAACGAGGCCGTCGCGGGACGCTTCGACGAGCTTCACCCGGCGGTGCTCGAACTGATCGGCCGCACGATCGAGACCTGCCGCGAGCACGACGTGGCGACGAGCATCTGCGGGCAGGCCGGCTCCAAGCCCGAGATGGTCCGCTACCTCGTCAACGAGGGCGTCACCTCGATCAGCGCCAACGTCGACGCCGTCCGCGACGTGCAACAGGAGGTCAAGCGGGTCGAGCAGCGCCTCCTGCTCGAATCGGTCCGCGAATCGTAGCGACCCCGGGTCGGCTTTTCGACCGCGTTTCGGGGATACTGTTTTCAGCCGGCGCGGTGGAGTGGTCGTATGGACGACCTCTCGCCGCCCGAGGCCAAGAGCGTCAGTGCGGGAGTCGAGTACGTCCCGTTCGGCATCCCGGGACTGGACGGTGCCGTCAGGGGCATCCCGACCGGCAGCGCAGTGCTGCTCGCGGGGGCACCCGACGCCGGCAGCCACGCCTTCCTGTACACGAGCCTCGCCTCGCTCGCGCTCGCGAAACACGAGCCGGCGCTGTACCCCCGACGGCTCGGCGACGCGCGCGAGGCGATCCCCGAGCGCGTCAGCTACGTCTCGCTGACTCACGACCGGGACCACATCTACAGCGAACTCGACGCCGTCCTCGACTCCGAGCAGTTCGAGATCCTGACCGACCACCTCACCGTCGCCGACTTCTCCCAGCAGTTCCTCTCGGCCGTCGACGTGCCCGCGTCGCTGTACGACCAGCGCCGCGACGACGTGCCCGCGCCGACCGAAGACGACGACAGCGGCGTCGCCGGGCTGCTCGACGACGTGACGCTGCCGGACGAGCGCTCGACGGAGACTGACGACGCCGACGACGTGTCCGCCTTGCTCGACGAGATCAGCGAGTACGTCGCCGACAGCGGCGACGACGCGATCCTCGTGATCGACGGGCTCTCGGACCTCCTCCTGGCGACGAACTTCGGGATCGATCGCAGCGCCGTGCTCGGCTTCCTGCTGGGGTTGCGCGAAGCGGTCGTCGGCTGGGACGGGATCGCCTACGTGGTCTACGAACGCCGGGCCGCCGACGTGCGGAGCGATCCCGACATCCACGGACTGCTCCACGGCTCGGTCTTCTTCTACTCGAACGACCAGGGTCACGACACGTATCGGACCGTGCGCGTCGGCTCTTTCGGCGGCGCGCTGGACACCGAACGCCAGACGGTCTTCGAGAGTTCGGTCGGTCCGGCCGGCCTCCGGGCGAAGGCGACCAAGAAGATCGGCCCGTCGAACTGGTAGGAACACAACGCCTAAAGTCGTCAAGTCCGTGTTCGTAACTGATGCAGCGGGCCGAGCCCCAGTCGTTCGAACGTGTCCTCTCGTCGATGTGTACCGAACCCCACCCGGCGGCTCGGACGGCGGCCGAGCGGTTCCTCGCGACGAATCCCGGCGATCCGGGCACCTACGAGACGGTCGCCGACCTCGAACGCGAGGCCGTCGAGCGACTGGGAACGATCGCCGGACTCGGCGACCCCGCGGGCTACGTCACCAGCGGCGGCACCGAGGCGAACGTGCAGGCGATCCGGATCGCGCGCAACCGCGGCGACACCGACGACCCCAACGTCGTCGCGCCGGAACACGCTCACTTCTCGTTTACGAAGGCCGCGGAGCTGCTCGGCGTCGAGCTTCGGACCGCGCCCGCGACCGACTACCGGGCGGACATGGACGCTATGACCCACCTCGCGGACGACGACACCGTCGCCGTCGTCGGCGTGGCCGGCACCACCGAGTACGGCTACGTCGATCCGATCCCGGCGGTCGCCGACCTCGCAAATGCGGTCGGCGCGCTCTGTCACGTCGACGCGGCGTGGGGCGGCTTCTACCTCCCCTTTACCGACCACGACTGGCACTTCGGACACGCCGACGTCGACACGCTGACGATCGATCCACACAAGGCGGGGCAGGCCGCGGTGCCGGCGGGCGGACTGCTCGCGCGCTCGCCGGATCTCCTCGACGAGCTGGCGATCGATACGCCGTACCTGGAATCGCGGAGTCAGGTCACGCTGACCGGGACGCGCTCCGGGGCCGGCGTCGCAAGCGCCGTCGCCGCCATGGACGCCCTCTGGCGGGATGGCTACCGCGAGACCTACGAGCGGGCGATGGGCAACGCCGAGTGGCTCGCCGAACAACTCGACGTGCGGGGCCACGACGTGATCGGTCCCGAACTGCCCCTCGTCGCGGCGGACCTCTCGATCCCGATGACGACGGAGCTACGCGACCGCGGCTGGCGGGTCTCCAAGACCGGCAGCGGCGAGATGCGCGTCGTCTGTATGCCCCACGTCACCCGCTCGATGCTGCGCTCTTTCGTCGCCGATCTGGACTGGTACTGACACCGTCGACGGACATCTGTGACCGATTTCGCCACCCGAGTGGCGGCTCACGTCACGACGCAGGCGACAGTACGACGGCGACCGGGCGTATAGAGCGATACCGACGCGACATATCAACACTTACTACGCCCCTCACGTTAGGCCCTGTCAGTGGTGTTCGATGGGTTCGTGCTGTTTCTGTCCGAGTGCGGAACAGCGACAGATCCGACGGGACTCGAAGAGGCGGTCTGTACGGCGACCGGGCCGTTCGGACTACTGATCATCGGCGTCTACTCGTTCCTGATCGCGTTCCTGTTGCCGTTCCCGAGCGAGGTCGTCCTCGCTCCCAGCGGGACGTTACGCCTCGGTCTCTCGGAACCGGCGACGATCGCCGTCATCATCGTCGTCAGCGGGGCTGGCAAGGCGCTGGGTAGCCTCTTCGCCTTCCACATCGGCCAGGAGACCAAAGAGTACGGGCCGTTGCTCTCCCTGCTGGAGCGGTCCCGGTTCGACATTCTGGGCTGGTCCGAGCGCAAGACGGTCTCGATCGCCAAGAAGTACGGCTACGCCGGCCTCGCGCTGGCGCTGTGCGTGCCTTTCTTCCCCGACACGATCTCGATCTACGCGTTCTCGATCCTCGAAGACGACTACCTCAAGTTCGCGGTCGCCACCTTCTTCGGTAGCGCCGGTCGGCTGGTCGTGACGATCGGGCTCGCCGCCGGCTTCTTCGCGATCTTCTGACATCGCCGGCCGCGGGGCGTTTTCCGCCGGCACCGATGGCGGCGAACGTGCGGCTGCAAATCGGCACACTTTCCACGGCCACGGCGGTATCGAACCGATATGAGCGACCAGCAGTTCCCCACCGACAATCCCGCAGTGGTGACGGTCGGGTTGCCCTACGCGAACGGCGACCTGCACGTCGGCCACCTGCGTGGCTACGTCAACGGCGACGTGTACGCTCGCGCGCTCCGGCGCGTCGGCCAACAGACCGCGTTCGTCTGTGGCTCGGACATGCACGGCACGCCGATCGTCGTCAACGCGGGCGAGGAGGGCGTCGATCCCGAGGCGTACGCGCTGGAGTACCACGAGACCTACGCCGAGACCTTCCCGCAGTTCAACGTCGAGTTCGACAACTACGGTCACACCCACGACGACACGAACCAGGAGCTCACCCAGGAGTTCGTCCGCTCGTGGGTCGAGCAGGACCACGTCTACGAGAAGGAGATCCAGGTGGGCTACGACCCCGAAGCCGACCAGTGGCTCCCGGACCGCCTCGTCGAGGGCACCTGCCCGTACTGCGGCGAACGGGCGCGTGGCGACGAGTGCGACGAGGGGTGTCAGCGCCACCTCGAACCCGGCGAGATCGAGGACCCCGTCTCGACGCGGACGGGCAACCCCGCCGAGTACCGCACCCGCGAACACAAGTTCCTGCGCCTGAACGACTTCCAGGAGTACCTCCAGGGCTTTCTCGACCGCCTCGACGGCACCGACAACGCACAGAACCAGCCCCGCGAGTGGGTCGAGGGCGACCTGCAGGACCTCTGTATCACCCGGGACATCGACTGGGGGGTCGACTATCCGGCAGACGCAGCCGACGAGGAGACCGAAGAGGATCTCGTGCTGTACGTCTGGGTCGACGCCCCGATCGAGTACGTCGCCTCCACGAAGCAGTACACCGAGCGGGTCGGCGAGGACACCTACGACTGGGAGTCCGTCTGGAAACTCGGCGGCGAGGAACGTCACGGCACCGACTGGGACGACGACTGGACCGACGAGGCCGGCGAGATCGTCCACGTGATCGGCCGGGACATCATCCAGCACCACGCCGTCTTCTGGCCGGCCATGCTCCGGGGTGCGGGCTACAACGAACCCCGCGCGATCCTCGCGACCGGGTTCGTCAACATCGACGGCAACTCCCTCTCGACCTCCCGGAACCGCGCGGTGTGGGCCGACGAGTACCTCGACGCGGGCTTTCATCCCGACCTGTTCCGCTACTACATCGTCTCCGGGTCGGGCATCGAGACCGACGTGGACTTCTCGTGGGACCGCTTCGCCGAGCGAGTCAACGGCGAGCTCGTCGGCAACGTCGGGAACTTCCTCTACCGGTCGCTGCTGTTCGCGAAGCGCAACTACGGCGGCACGCCCGACACCGAGGTCAGCGACGACGTGCGCGAGCGCATCGAGGACGCCATCGAGACCTTCGAGGACGCGGTCGACGACTACGAACTGCGAGCCCTCGCCGACGTGGGCGTCGAACTCGCCGACTTCGGCAACGAGTACATCCAGCGCAACGAGCCCTGGAACCTCGTCGACGACGATCCGGTGCGGGCCCAGCAGGTGATCCGGGACTGCGTCCAGCTCTCGAAGGCCGTCGCAGTTCTGCTCCAGCCGGTGTTGCCGGAGAAGACCGAACGCATCTGGGGACAGCTCGGCGAACAGGGCTCCGTGGCTGATGTCCCGCTCGACGCCGCACTGGCGACGCCGCCCGCCGACTTCGACGAGCCGACGGAGCTGTTCAGTCAGGTCGAGGACGACCACATCGAGGGGCTGAACGATCAGCTCCAGCGCCGCGTCGAGGCGGCCAGTGACGACGAGGGCGACGAGGACGACGAGGGCGACGAGACGATCGAACTCGAACCGCTCGAAGACGAGCGCATCGGCTTCGAGGCGTTCGAGGGCGTCGACATGCGCGTCGGCCAGATCGTCGCCGCCGAGGACATCGCCGACTCCGACAACCTCCTCGAACTCGAGGTCGACATCGGGATCGAGACCCGCCAGGTCGTGGCCGGCCTGAAGGGGCTCCACGACGTGGACGAGCTCCCCGGAACGCGGGTCGTCCTCCTCGCCAACATGGAGAAAGCGGAGCTGTTCGGGCGCGAATCCAACGGGATGATCCTCGCGGCCGGCGACGACGCCGACCTGCTGACGACTCACGAGGACTCGCCACTGGGCACCCGTATCCACTGATCGGACGCAGGGAGCTTTTGTACCACCACCTGTAATGACGGCGTATGGCAAACGACGCCGACTCCGACGACTGGAAGTTCTCGGTCGACGAGGTCGGCCCCGACGCGGAGACCGCGACGAACGGCCACGACGAGGCGGTCGAGCTGTCGAGTGAGGACGTACCGGAACCGCTGGTCGACGAGAGCGAGTCCGACGCTGGCGGCAACGTCGCCGGGAGTCTGCTGTCGGCCGGGCCGATCGAACCCGAGGCGGCGAGCCGCGAGAACGCTCTCTTCGTCGTTCTCGGCGTCTACCTCGCGGTGTTCGGGTTCGCGGCCATGCTCTCACCCGGCTTCGTCTCGTCGCTCCAGAACGTGCTCGTACTCGGCGGCGGACTCCTCGTCGTCGCCCTGCTGTCTTTCGGCGTCTTCGGACTTCTGACCCCGGAGACTTAATCCACCGGAGGCCGTAGGTCGCGTATGTCTCTGCTCAGCGAATCGCTCTCGACGCTCCTCTTCGTCGGAGGAGCCCTGTTGCTCGTCGCCGAAGCGGTCGCTCCGGGCGCACACTTCTTCGTTCTGGGCGTCGCGCTCCTGACGGCGGGCGTCGTCGGGCTCTTCTCGCCGGTCGGGGGTGCGCTCGGGATTCTCGTGCTCGCCGCCGCCGTCCTCGTGGCCACCGGTCTGACCCTGTGGGGGTACCGTCGCCTCGACATCTACGACGGCGAAGGCTCTGCACAGACGCTCGACTCGGACTCGCTGCGGGGCAAGTTCGGCCGCGTCACCGAGCGAGTCACCCAGACCGACGGGGAAGTGAAGCTCCAGGACGCCGGCTTCAATCCCTACTACCAGGCTCGCAGCGTCGCCGGTGAGATCGAAGAGGGTGCGGAAGTGATGGTCGTCGATCCCGGCGGCGGCAACGTCGTCACCGTCGAGGCCGTTTCGGGCGGCGACGCGATCGACCGACAGCTCGAAACCGACCGCGAACAGTCGGTGACCGACGCCGAACCGGAACGCGAGTTCGACCCCGACGCCGAGTCCGACGCCGCCTGAACGGTCACCGTGTGCGATCTGTAAGAGAAAACTACCTGTCACGACGACCGAAGGCTTTTCTTTTAGCCACCCCGAGGTTCGGACGATATGCTTCCAAGTGTCGTCCTCCAAGGAGGGGGACTCCTGTTCGTCGCAGTGGTCTTCCTCCTGCTCGCCGTCGCACTGGTGTATTCGAGCATCGTCATCATCCGCCCGTACCAGCAGGGTGCGTACACGGTCCTCGGTTCGTATCGTGGCCTCCTCGATCAGGGGATCCACTTCATCTACCCGTTCGTGTCAGACGTGACGCGGTTCGACATGCGAACGCAGACACTCGACGTGCCCCGACAGGAAGCGATCACCCGGGACAACTCCCCGGTGACCGCCGACGCCGTCGTCTACATCAAGGTGATGGACCCGAAGAAGGCGTTCCTCGAAGTCGAGAACTACGAGCGAGCCACGTCGAACCTCGCCCAGACGACGCTGCGGGCCGTACTGGGTGACATGGAACTGGACGACACGCTGAACAAGCGCGGCGAGATCAACTCCCGCATCCGCCAGGAACTGGACGAACCCACCGACGAGTGGGGGATCCGCGTCGAGTCTGTCGAGGTCCGCGAAGTCAACCCCTCGAAGGACGTCCAGCGGGCCATGGAGCAACAGACCTCCGCGGAGCGGAAACGCCGTGCCATGATCCTGGAAGCCCAGGGTGAACGGCGCTCCGCCGTCGAGACGGCGGAAGGTGACAAGCAGTCCAACATCATCCGCGCACAGGGTGAGAAGCAGAGCCAGATCCTCGAGGCGCAGGGTGACGCGATCTCGACCGTCCTCCGTGCCAAATCCGCGGAGTCGATGGGCGAACGCGCAATCATCGACAAAGGCATGGAGACACTGGAAGGGATCGGCGGCAGCGAGTCGACGACCTTCATCCTGCCCCAGGAGCTCACGTCACTGGTGGGCCGGTACGGCAAGCACCTGACTGGCTCCGACGTCAAGGAGAACGGCCACGTCCTGGAAGGGCTGGACTTCGACGAGGAGACCCGCGAGATGCTCGGCCTCGACGACATCGAGAAGATCCTCGGTCAGATCGACGCGGAGGCCGACGTCGACGTCGAGGAAATGGAACAGCAGGCCCAGAAGATCAAACACGGCGAAGACTCGGGTATCGTCGACGCCAACGAGGCCATCGAGGAGATGGACCAGGAGTTCGGTGACGGTGGCAACGCCCCTGGCGACGGTAGCACCGACAAAGACGACCTGTAGGCCAGGTATAGTAGCCATTGAAAATCAATGCACACCCGATCGCACGACGGAAGTGCGATCGGTGTGTACATCGTTTCAATTGTTACTATAGTCACCACAGTCGAAGCCGTTTTATTACTGGTGTGCGTAGCTGAACCAGACATGGGTGGGGATGGTCCGGTCGACGAATCGAAGCGTGCGACGCTGCGCCGGTTCGCCGCGCTCGGTGCGGCGGGTCCGCTGGCGCGCTTCTCTGACAGCGACGGGGACTCCGAGAGCGACGCCCGCGAAGCGATCGCGGGCTACGTCTCGACGACGCCCGGCGCGCACTTCTCGAAGATCAGAGACGACCTCCAGCTCGGAACCGGCGAGAGCCAACATCACCTCCGGCAACTGGCCGAGGACGGACGGATCGACAGCTACCGCGACGGCGACTACCGGCGGTTTTTCGCGGCCGGACAGTTCTCCGAGCGGGAGATGGTCGTGTTGAGCTACCTTCGCCGCGAGACGCCGCGCGGGATGCTCGTCGCGCTGCTGAGAGATCCGTCGGCCACGGGCGGTGACCTGGCGGCGACGCTGAACGTGTCTCGGCCGACCGTCAGCAAGTACGCGAGCGAACTGGAGAGTGTGGGACTGCTCTCGCGAGACGACGGCTACGCGGTCGAAGAGCCAGAGACCGTCCTGACGCTGCTCGTTCGCTACGCGGACTCCTTCGGCGAGCACGCGGCCACGCTCGCCACCGAGGCGGCCGATCTCGTCTCGTACGATCCGGAGTGAGACGGGGGACTGCCGTCGCTTTTCCGGTCGAGCACAGGTCGCTGCTGGGGGGCGTGACCGACGGTCGGCCGTCGCTTCGGGCACTGACTGCCGGCACTACGAGAAGCGACGAGAGAGTTCGACGAGCGGTCAGCAGGTGACCTTCCACGTCGTCGCCGAGGAGTAGCCCCACTTCTCGACGTCGATGTCGAACTCGCCGCCTTCGATGGCCGTCATGTTCGTCCCGACTTCTTTCGCGGAGAGGCCGAGTTCGTTGCCGATGAGGCGAGACTTGAAGTACGTCTGTGTGTCGGCGTTGTCTCGCAGGAACTCGAGGATGCGGCGCTGTTTCTCCGAGAGGCGTGTGTCGGCCGTCGTCGCTGTCGTGCTCATACACCACCGTTCGGATCAGATACTCTTAGGGGGTTTGGTACGGTCGGTTAAACTGCTTCCGTCCTGCGGTTTTTGCGTCGGCTCGGTCGGCCGGTCCGTGCTCACTCCGCTCTGAGTGGGGCGGTTGGTACGGGTGGGTAACACCCACATACCGGCCCGTGGCGAGTGGCCGGTGTGGGCACGCTGCCAGCCGTCCGCCAGTCGTGTGGTCGACACGCTTGGCGGCGACGCCTGTCAATCAGTGACGGCAGTTAGTCCTCGATCTCGGCGATCGTCTCGGCCACGTCGTCCCAGTGGCTCCCTCGCCAGAAGTGCTGTCCGCAGGCTCGACAGCGCCACACGTCCGTCTCGTCGGGCTTCGGTGCGTAGTCGGGCGTCGAGCGGTCGGCGTCGACGGCGTCCAGTCGGCCGTTGCAGTCGCCACAGTACGCGGGTTCGTCGTCGACGGCGAGTTCGAAGCCCGCGGCCGACAGCTCCGAGAGCTGTGTCTCGATCGCCCGGCCGTCGAGCAAGATCGCGTCGGGACTCCGGCTCGCGAGGTCGCGATCCCTGGTGACGATCCGTCGCCCTTCGCGTCGGGCCAGGGCGAGGAGCGCCTCGTCCGGCGCGTCCGGGGCGATGTCTCGGTCGAGCGCGTAGGCGGCGTCGTAGCCACACATGCGCAGGTACGTCGCGAGCGTCCCGCACATCACGTCGAGCAGGAGATCGGTCATCGGTCAGTGGAGGAACGACCGCACGTCGTCGACGCTCCGGGCGTTGAGCACGTCCGCGGGCTCGGCCCAGCCCCGCCGGCCGGTGTGGACGCCGTACCTGAGGCTGTCGAAGCCGGCCGGCGAGTGTGCGTCGGTGTCGATAGCGATGGTCGCGCCGACTTCGATCGCCGTCTTGACGGCGCTGCCAGCGAGGTCCAGTCGCGCCGGGTCGGCGTTGATCTCCAGTGCCGTGCCGTGGTCGGCGGCGACCGTCGCCAGCCGGGATACGTCCACGTCGAGGCCCGGACGGCGGTTGAGGTAGCGACCGGTCGGGTGGCCGACGATGTCGACGGCCGGGTGTTTTGCCGCCGCGATCAACCGCTCGGTGCCGTCGCCGTCGAGCGCGGCGTGGGGCGAGGCAACCACGAGGTCGAGGTCGGACAGCAGGTCGTCGGCGACCGACACCCGGCCGTCGGCCGCGACGTTGGCCTCGACGCCCGCGAACACGTCGATCCCCGCCTCGTCGGCCGCCGCCCGGATCTCGGCGAGCTGGTCGCGCAGTTGCTCGTCGTCGAGGCCGACGCCGCCGACCATCCCCGGCCCGGTGGCGTGGTCCGTGATCGCGAGGTAGTCGTGGCCGAAGGCGGCCGCCCCCTCGATCATCTCCGCGACGGTGGCGCGGCCGTCCGACCAAGACGTGTGCGTGTGGAGGTCGCCGCGAATATCGCTCGTCTCGACGAGGTCCGGCAGGTCCCCTTCGGCGGCGGTCTCGATCTCGCCGCGGTTCTCTCGCAGTTCCGGGGGGATCCAGTCCATCTCCAGCGGCTCGTACATCGACGCCTCGGTCTCACCGCCGATCCGCTCGCCGGCCCGCTGGTCGTCGTCTTCGACGCCGGCCACGTCGAAGATGCCGTACTCGTTGACCTTCAGGTCGCGCTCGATCGCGCGGTTCCGGACGGCGACGTTGTGGGCCTTGCTCCCGGTGAAATACTGGAGGGCGGCCCCGAACTCCTCGGGGACGACGACGCGAAGATCGATCCGGACGCCGTCGGCCCGCAGGCTGGCCTTCGTGTCGCCGGCCTCGATGACGCTGTCGGCCTCGGGCCAGTCGGTGAACGCCGCGACGACCCGCTCGGCGTCGTCGCTGCCGACCAGCACGTCCACGTCGCCGATCGTCGCCCGCCAGCGTCGCAGCGAGCCCGCGAGCTCGACCGACGCGACCGCGTCGACGGCGTCGAGGTACTCGACCACGCGCTCGCCGTTGGGGCGGGCGTCCCCGAGCAACTGCCGTTCGTGGGCCTCGCGGGCGAAGTCGATGCCGTCGAGGATGTTCTGCTCGGTCGTGGCTCCGAACCCCTTCACAGTCTGGATGTCGCCGTCCTCGGCGGCCGATTCGAGGTCGTCGAGCGTCTCGATCCCCAGTTCCACGTACAGCGTCCCGGCGGTCTTGGGGCCGACGCCCTCGACGCTGGTGATCGCCGCCATGTCGAGGGGGTACTCCTCGCGCAGCGCCTCCAGTTCCTCGATGTGGCCGGTGTCGACGTACTCGACGACCTTGCTCGCGATGGCGTCGCCGACGCCGTCGATCTCGCCGACGGCGTCCTCGCCCTCTTGGGCGAGCCCCTCCACTGCCTGCGGGTACTCGCGGATGTTCTCCGCGGCGCGGCGGTACGCGCGTGGCTTGTAGTCGACGCCCTTCGCGTCCAGCAGGTCGGCGAAGGCCTCGAACTGCCGGGCGATCTCGTCGTTACGACTCATCGTCCGCGACTCGCCCTCCCGGTACCGGAGTCGGCGTCCTCGTGGCCCAGCGCCTTCTTGAGGAACGTCATCCAGCGCTTCTTGTCGGCGGCTTCCTTGGCCTGGGCCTCCTGCTCGATGTCGGCCGGGCCGAGCTGTTCGAGGGCGTTTAGCGCTCGGTCGATTCCGATGATCGAGTTCGCGAGGCGCTCTCCCTGCGCGAACGTGATGTCGTCGTCCTCGATGCGCTGCTTGCGCTGGCGGCGCTCGCGTCGGAGGTTGCGCTTGGCGTTCTCGACGCGGTCGCGTTCGCCGGAGGGGATCGTGTCTCGGCGCTTGATCTCGAAGACGAACGACTGGAGTTCGATCGCCTCGCCTTGCACCTCGATCTCCTCGGGGATGTCCACGCCGATCGTCGCGCTCTCCCGGCCGATGCGTTCGAGCAACTGCTCGCGCTCGAAGTCTTTCACGTGATCGTCTTCGGTCGGGAGGGTCTTACTCGCTTCGCCCGCCGCTACGCGGACCGCCCTCGTGCCGGCTCGGGCACCGGCGGCGGAATCGACGGCCTCCGGAAGCGGCGGGCTCGGCTCACCGGCACAGAGAATAAATTAAACGACTTAAGGCATACTGTAGCATACTGTGGACAAATTTTTGTGGCAGCTTCCGGCTACAGTCGAGTTCAGCGTGGATATCTGACCGCTTACGTCGAGCCCTCGAACCCCAGTTCGACGGCGCGCGCACGCTCGACGAGGTCGCCGTCGTAGCGGTCGGCCGTCTGCTCGGGGTGGGCCTCGTCGATGGCACGGACCGTCGCGACCGTGTTGGCGAAGTTCTTGTACGTGGCCTCGTCGACCATCTGGCCGTCCAGCACGACCGCGCCCGACCCCTCGGCCTTGGCTTCGACGAAGCGCTCGATCTTGCCCACATCGCGCTCCAGTTCCTCGGCGGTCGGCATGTGGATGCGGTTGGCCTGGACGGTCTGTTTGGGGTGGAGCGACCACGAGCCGTCGATGCCGATGGTCGCCTCGCGGGTCACCTGATCCGCATACCCCGGTGCGTTGTAGTAGGTCACCCCTGCCCGCTGGTGAAAGAGCTGGTCGAAGGGGCCGCCGACGGCGAGGAGACCGGCGGCGCTGGCCTCGTTCGAGAGCCGTTCGAGCATCGCGGCCCACTGGGGGCGCTCGCCGTCCATCGCGCGCCCGCCCAGCTCCGCGGTGTAGTCCACCGGTCCGAAGATCAGGCCGGTCAGACGCGAGTCCTCGCCCAGCCGCGCGATCTCTCGCAGGTCCGAGAACGCCCGCGCCGTCTCGACGATCACGGAGAGGCCGATCGAGCCGTCGTCGTGGCCGTGCTCGCGTTCGGCCTCCGCGACGGCCGAGCGGGCCCCCTCGACATCTGTTCGCCGGCCGACCTTCGGGACGACGACGCCGTCGAGGTGGTCGCCGGCCTCGCCGACGAGGCGGTCGATCTGGTCGACGCCTCGCTCTCGGAAGCTCGGGTCGGCGTAACTCCACTCGACGCGGGGCCAGATCTCCCCGCCGAAGTCGGGGCCGTACTCGGGGAGCCGGTCGATCGTGTTTTCGAGCGCCTCGGCTTTCATCGACGGCGCGGTGCCGTCCTCGATGTCGGGCGCGAGCCAGTCCGGTGCCTCGAACCCCTCGGCGGTGAGCCCGGAGTCGAGGTACTTCGCCGAGTTCTCGCGCGGGACGGCGGCCGGTGCGGTCTGGAAGGTGCGACAGAGTCGTGTCATTGGTTGTGGCTGTCGACGAGTGCGGTTCGCCGGCCGGAGTAGACCGGACGGCGGTCCTGGTCGAACGCGACGTGTTCGAAGGTCACTTCGCCGGCTCGCGGCGGGCCGGGGTCGGAATCGGCTTCGAGGACGCGCGTGAAGCCGTAGATCGTGTCGCCCAGCGTCACGAAGTCGTGGAACGATTCGTCGTGATAGGCGCGTTCCCGGTACGTCGCCTCGTCCGATCGGGCGTGGGCCAGCGCGACCGAGCGGGTCACGTCGCCGTAGGCCACGATGTCTCCGGACGGCGAGTCGGCCATCGCGTCGCGGTTGTGGTGCTGGCGCGCCGTGTTCAGCGTCGCCAGGGGGAGCCCGGCCACGAGCTGGTCGTCCATCGTCCGACCGCGCTCGTGGCGGTAGGCGACGGCCGCGTCCGGATCGTCCCCGACGCGATCGAGCGCCGCCCGAAAGTCCTCGAAGTGGGGGCCGTCGGGGGTGATCAGCGTGTCCGGCAGGGTGCGAGCGGGCGCTCCCTCCTCGGCCGTCTGTTCGTCGTCGGTCACCCGCCCACCGTCGGCCGCTGTCGCGGTCCGCCGCGGGACCATGTTCGTCCGCTCGTAGCTGACCAGCACCGAGTCCGTCTCGGCGTCGTAGCCCGCCGTCTGCCAGGTGACGATCCCGTAGTCGGGCCGGGAGTTCGAGGTGGCCGTCGACTCGACGGTCGATCGGGCTCTGATCTCGGTCCCCGGCAGGACGGGCTCGTGGAACCGGAGGTCGGTCCGGCCGAGGAAGTACCCGCCCTTCTCAGAGAGGTCCTCGACGGTCGCGCCCATGACGCAGGCGAGCAGGTAGTCCGGGTGGATCGGCGGCTCGGGGAAGTCCCGCTCGCGGGCGGTGTCGGTCCGCCAGTAGGCGGGATCGTGGTTCAGCGTCTGGCCCATCCACCGCTCGTTGCCGGGCCGATCGAGCGCCAGGCCGGGCTCGTGCTCGATGGTCTCGCCGACCGCGAAGCGCTCGAAGTAGTGGCCCTTCTCTCGGGTCTCCGCGCGATCGAGCGCCGAGGCGAAGGCGTCGGGGTCGGTCCACTCGCTCATCGCCGACCACCGCCCGCCCGGCCGGGATCTGGATCGCGACGCACGGCGTCCCGTCGCTCGGCGGCGTCGGCCCCGGTCGCTCGCCCGTCCATTCGCGCCACCGTCCGGCGCATCTCGTTGGTGACGATCATGTACCCCTCGTCGAAGCCCATGCCGGGCTTTGCCAGCACCTGCGCGGCGTCGGTCGCCAGCGCGACGTGGGCACAGGCCCGCGCGGAGGTCGCCGTCTCGTTGCAGGTGCCACCGAGGTACGCCCGGGTGTCGGTGCCCTCGCAGTAGCGGACCGCGCGGGCCGACCGCTGGACGCCGCCCAGGTCCGGCGTCTTGATCTGGACCACGTCAGCGGCCTCGTGGTCGACGAAGCGGCGAACGTCGTCGAACGTGTTGCACCACTCGTCGGCGACGACGTCCACGGCGACGCCCGCGTCGGCGAGCGCCTCGCGGAGTTCCGCCATCGCGTGGATCTGGTCGGCCCGCCCCGCGGCGTCCATCGGTCCCTCGACCTGCAGCGGGTAGGGGGCCGCCGCCCGTTCGAGCGCCGCGAAGTAGTCGGTGACTTCGGGGCGGTCGTAGGGCGGTCCGAAGAGTTCGCCGACCATGCCGTACACGTCGACGTGAAACCGGGGCTCGTACGCCGGGCGTCCGAGGTCGTCGGTGCGTGTCGACAGCCAGTCGAGGTAGTCGAGCAGGCCGTCGCCGTCCGCGCCCATCGCGTCCGCGGAGTTGAACAGTCCGTGGGGCAGGACTGGGACGCCCTTGACGAGCATCTTCTCGGCGTTGGTGTATCGCTCGTCGCCGGACTGGCCGAACACCGGGACGGGCTCCGTGGCCGGTTCCGTTCCCAGCGCCGTCGCGAGCACGTCGGTGGGCGTGCCCCGAGTCGCGTGGGCGGCGGCGTTCAGCAGCGCCTGCGAGACGCCGTAGCGGACGGCCGTGTGGAGTCGTCCCCCCTCGCGCGAGGGCAGCGCTTCGATGGCCGTGACGTTCTCGTCGAAGTGGGTCGCGTCCCGTCCGCGCAGCACGTCGGCGACCTGCCCCTCGACGACCGACACGAACTCGTCGGCCCGAAACCGGGGGTCGCGGCCGCCGGCCCCGGAGTACTGGACGGCGGCACAGTCGCCTCGCACCCACCGGCCGTCGCCGAGCCGGAGTTCGACCAGCAGGCTCTCGCCGGCCTCTCGGATCCGGTCGAAGCCGTCGGTCACCGGCTCGCCCTCGTAGACGAACCCGTCGCGGCTGGCCCCCTGCTTGATCGCCCGCTGGTCGTCGAAGAAGAACCCGGCGACGCCGGGGGTCGCCCGGACGGCCTCAATCCGCATCCGTCTCACCCCGGCGGCCGATGAGCTTGCCGTCGCTGATGGCGTCCACGTCGTCGGCGACCATCTGGAACGACTGGGCTCGGCCCTCTCTCTCGGCGCGCTTGCCGAGCTTGTTCTCGTGAATCTCGCGGATCTCGTCGGGCACTGCGAGATCGCCGAACTCGAACATCCGGACGCGGCCGTCGTCGTCGCGGGCCGGCAACACCGCGCCCGCCGCGGCGTCGCTGGGGGCGAAGGGAACGTCCATCGCGTCCGACTCGAAGGCACGGATCACTCCCTGGGCCACGTCGCCGTCGCCGTGGCGATCGATCGCGTCCATCAGCGCGCGTGTCGTCTGTTCGATCAGTCGCTGTTCCTCGTCGATACCGGCGAGGTCGATGTCCTGTTCGATGGTCATGTCTATGAGCTGTCTCGTCGTCCGCAGGCCGGCGGCGTTGGCCTCCTTGGTCGGGACGCCCTGGAACTCCTGTGGGGACTTGGTGATGACCTTGTCGGGCCTGGCGACCGCCGCCGTGACGCCGCCGAGGCCGATGACGCCGCTGGCACGGGCCTCGTCGGGCGGGAACCCGCCCATCCACTCGTGGAAGACGGTGGTGACCGTCACGTCGTCGGGGAGGTACTCCTCGCCCAGCGCGCGCAGCGCACGCAACGCGGCCACGTCCTGGACGACGTTGCCGACCTGGCCGTAGCCAAGCGTCAGCGAGCGCACGCCCTGCGTGGCCGCGAGCAGCCCCTCGACCAGCATCACGGCGATGGCGATGGCCGGCGGGACCAGCGTCCCGGTCAGCGGCCCGAACGGCTCGCGGTTGACGACGACGCCTCGCTCCGCGTAGGCCCCACAGAGCCGGTCGACGAACTGCCAGTGTGTGATCGTCTCCTCTAGGCTGTGGCCTTTCGTGTAGGGGATGTTGTACGAGATGGGGCCGCCCTCGAAGCTCTGGAAGCCACCCGCCAGCGTCACCATCGCCAGCAGGCGCGCGTCGGGCGTGCCGTGGCGCACCTCGATGGGCGTGTCCAGCGCCCGCACGAGTCGGCGACAGTCCTCGACGCCGTGGTTGACCGCTGGGAACCCGTTCAGCGCGTCCTCGTCGCTGTTGCGCGAGGCCGCCAGCCCTTCCTCTGCCTTCTCGTACTCGTTGTCGCGGGTGTAGGAGTCGATCGTCGTCGGGAGCAGGTCCGCCCCGCCCTGCTGTTCGAGGTACCGGAGCAGATCGATCTGCGCTTCGAGGCAGGGGACGCCCGCGCGTGGCTGGAGCAGGGGTCGATCGGCCGACTCCAGAACCGGGGCGAACTGTTTGCCGGCCGGGAGCGACTCGTGGAAGGCGATCGCCTCCTCGAAGTCGACCTCGCGGCCGGTGTGCCACTCGTCGCGGAGTCCGTCGGCGAGTCGCTGTAGCTCCTCGCCAGCGAGCCGCTGGTCGCGGGGCATGGTCAGCTGTCGACCCTCGCTCGCTCGGCCTCGCGGGCCGTCAGCTGGAGGTCCTGGCGCAGCGCCGCGATCGCCTCCTGTGGGTCGGTCTCCGCGTCGAAGACGCGGTCGAAACCCATCTCGCGGAAGCGCTCGCGGGTCTGCTCGAACTCGTCCTGACCGACCGCGAGGTTGCCGCCGACGTAGGTACACACGTCGAGGCCGGCGTCTGCGATCCGGTCGTGAAAGCCCTCACAGTCCTGCCGGGCGTGGCCGTACAGGGACGAGACCAGTACCGCCTCGGCGTCGTGGGACTGTGCCGCGTCGACGAAGTCCGCCTGCGAGGTCTTGACGCCGAGATTGACGACGTCGAAGCCTGCGGCCGACAGCGCCTGTTCGAGAATCGTGATACCGACGACGTGAGCGTCGGAGCCGATGACGCCGAGGATGACCGTCCGGGGCATGTGGTAGTGCAGACGAGGCTCCTCACAATAAATATAATGGTCTTTCATGATAATACGTCCTTAAGGTATCTATAATGATTAATCACAAAGATTCATGGCCGTGCCGACCGAGCCACGACGCATGGGTGCCCTCTCGGACCTTCGGGTCCTGGACCTGACACAGGTGTTGGCCGGCCCGTACTGCACGATGTTGCTCGCGGACATGGGCGCGGACGTGGTGAAGATCGAGCGCCCCGGCGGGGACCTGATCCGGTCGAACCCTCCGTACCTCGAAACCGACGACGAGCCCTACGGCGGGTACTTCCAGAGCGTCAACCGCGGCAAGCGATCGCTGGAACTGGACTTCGGCGACGAGGCCGACCGCGAGGCGTTTCTCTCGCTGGTCGAGCGCGCGGACGTCGTCGTCGAGAACTTCAAGGCCGGAACGATGGAACGGTTCGATCTGGGCTACGAGCGGCTCCGCGAGCGCAATCCGTCGCTGGTCTACTCCTCGATCCGTGGCTTCGGCGACCCGCGGACCGGCGAGACGCACCGCCAGGGCCAGCCCTCGTTCGACCTCATCGCCCAGGCGCTGGGCGGGGTCATGGAGATCACCGGCCCCGAAGACGGACCGCCGACGAAGGTCGGCCCCGGCGTCGGCGACCTCTTTACCGCGGCGCTCAACGCCGTCGGCATCCTCGCGGCCGTCCACCACCGCGAGCGCACCGGCGAGGGACAGTACGTCGACACGGCGATGTACGACGCCATGCTCTCGCTGTGTGAGCGGACGATCTACCAGTACTCCTACGACGGCCACGCGCCCACTCGACGGGGCAACTCACACCCCACGCTGTTCCCCTACGACGCCTTCGAAGCGGCCGACGGCCACGTCGTGATCGCCGCCTTCTCGGACGGGCACTGGCGGACGCTCTGTGAGACGATGGACCGCCCGGATCTGGCGGCCGACTATCCCGACGCCGCCAGCCGACGCGGCGCACGGGACGCGCTTCGGGCCGCCATCGCCGACTGGACGCGCGACCGCGAGACGAGCGCCGTCGTCGACGCCCTCGACGGCCGCGTCCCCGTCGCACCGGTCCAGAACACTGCAGACGTCTTCGAGGACCCACACGTCGCGGCCCGCGAGATGCTGGCGACGGTCGACCAGCCCGGCACCGACGAGCGGGTGACGATCGCCGGCAGCCCCATCAAGATGACCGAGACCGATCCGCGACCGCGCGGCCGCGCGCCACTGCTCGACGAACACCGCGACGAGATACTCGAAACCGCCGGCAGCGAGTCCGAAGACGGTCGGCGGGCCGGGAGCGACGATTGACCGGCGTCACGTCCTCGCCGACCGCCAGCGTCACGAGAACGCGCCGGTGAGCAACATTCCGGTGTTCCAGGCGGTGACGACGACGCCCACCAGCGCGAGCGTCGCGGGGACGGTCGTCGAGTACGGGTGGGGCAACGCTCGCCACACGAGGTAGGTCCCGACGAAGAACGCCGCTTTGATCGGGAGCAAGACGGCGACGCCGTACCGTTTGACGAGCGGTGCGACGACGGGATTGGCCTCGGTCGAGGAGCCAAGCGTCAGGCCGACCCCGGTCGTGAGGAGGTCGCCGACTCCGAAGAAGACCAGTGCCAGCAGCCACAGGCCGGCGGGCGGTTCGAGTACGTCGAGGGGGGGACTGCCGGTCGCGGTGTCCATCTCGACGGCAGAGAGACGCCGATCCCGGATAGTTACGTGTCAGTTACCTGTCCGAAGCGGTCGGTTACCCGACGACGAGTTGCCTGCGAGGTCACGCCGGGGGCGTCCAGTGGTACCGGTAGGCGACGCCGAGCACGGAATCGGGAACGACCAGTTCGACGCCGTCCTCGCGCCCGCTCGCCGACAGCAGGGACGGCATCCAGAGGTCGCCTCGGCCGCGGTCACCGCCGAAGGCCTGCATCGCGTCCACGAACGCCAGCGCGTCGTCCTCGTCCGCGTCGGTCTCGCTGTAGGCCTCGATCGCGCGATCGACCAGATCGACGACGAAGACGTATCCGTCGGCGGCGGCGACGCTCTGGGGTAACAGGAATCGATCGCCGTCGGTGCCGTAGCCGGCCCCGCCGTAGACGTGCCACCCGTCGTCGTCGCGGTACTGGAGCCGGTTGTTGTTCCGGTCGGTGACGTAGGTCGCGCGCTCGCCGACGGCCACGTCGCTGGGGTTCCAGAACTCGCCGGGGTCGTGCCCGAAGCGACCGTCGTCGGCCTCGTAGGCGAGTTCACCGGTCGTCCGGTCGAAGGTCCACCGGAGCAGTCGGCCGTTGAAGGAGTCGACCGCGAGCAGGCGGGTCCGGTCGCCGTCGACCTCGTCGGTCGCCAGCCCTCGGGGCAGCTTGCAGTTGTTCCCCCAGATGCCCCAGGTGGCGGCCGACGTGACGTGATCGATCCGAACCTCCTCCCGACAGTCGAGGCGGTAGACGGCGATCTGTGGCTCGTCGTTGTCCGTGTCGTAGGTCAGCGAGTAGTCGGCCGCGAAGAGATATCCCCGGCCGGGCTCGACCGACCAGAACGCCGTTCCGACCGGGAAACGGTTGTGCGAGAGCGGTCGCTGGACCAGCGGTCCGCCGCCGTCGGCGTCGGTCACCTGGAGCCGAGCGTTGTCGGCATCGACGACGAGTAGTCGCTCACCGCCCGCCGTGGGGACGCCGACGGCCGCGCTGGCGAAGGACAGCCGCTCGGGCGCGGTGTGGTCGCCGCCGACGCCGGCCAGCTGTCGCTTCGACTCGGAGATGGTCCCCAGCTCGTAGGCGGCGACGGTGTGGTCCATCGCCTCGGTGACCAGGACCCGCTCGGTCGTGTCGTCGGTCGCGGTGCCGTCCGGCGAGTCGTAGGGGGCGACCTGCATCGGCGACCCGAACCGCCGGTCGTCCAAGCTCGGCGCGATCGTCGAGGGGACTTCGCTCGTGTGCCCCCGCGCGGTGTCGTACATGTGGACGAAGCCACCGCCCACGTCCGGCACGGCGACGCGCTCGTCGTCCCCGCTGCCAAGCACGGAGACGCCCCGCGGCGTGACGTACGACTGCGGGACGATCGGCAGCCCCGTCTCCTCGAAGGGGACGCCAGCGCCGGCCCGGTCACAGCGAAGGACCGTCGCGAAGTACGAGGGGAACGCGCCGGTCCGGCGCAACACGCCCTCTCCCGTGTTCGCGATCAGGAGGTTCCCGGCGGTGTCGACGGCCAACCCCTGTGGCCAGTACAGCGGGAGCGCACCGGCGAACTCGGAGTCGACCGACCGGATCGTGTCGACGAGCGCCCCCTCGTCGTCGAAGACCGCGATCCGCGAACGGAGGTCGTCGCCGTCGTGGTAGAACTCGTCGGCGACGAACACCCGGAGCCCGTCGTCGTACTCGTAGACTGCGATGCCGTTGGGGTGAAAGCGCCCCCCGTCGTCCGGCCGGAAGGTGTCGACGGCGACGATTTCGGGCCGTCGATCGTCGTACTCGTAGGACAGCCGCTGGACCCGGCCGTTGGCCAGATCCGTCACGAACAGCGCCCGATCGCTCGGGTGGTGGGCGAGCCGAAAGGGCAGTTCGAACGATCCCGGCTCCGATCCCGGTTCGCCGACGGCCGCCAGGCGCTGTTCCAGGGCGCTGTCGAGGACGACGAGCCGACTGTTCGCGGTGTCCGCGACCCACACGTTCCCGCGCGGGTCCTGGCACACGCCGACCGGCGTGGTCAGCTGCGGCGAGTCGTCTGCCCGGCCCCCGTTCGTCTCGTACGCGCCGACGGTCGCCTGGTGGCGGAACGGCATTCGTGTTAGTACAATGAATAATACCGATTGTACTTAGTGTTGCTGAATCAATCCGAACGGCGTCCGTATCAGTCGGGGCCGCTCTCGGCGTCGCCGTCCAGCTCGATCCTCACGGTCGTCCGGCCGTCGGTGTGGTCGAAGCCCAGCGCCCCACCGGAGCGCTCGACGATCCAGTTGACCAGCCACAGGCCCAGTCCGCTCCCGTGTTCCAGTGGCGTCTCGGATTCCTGGTTCAGTGCCTTGCGCTCACACTCCGGCAGACCGGGTCCGCCGTCGACCACCGACAGCGAGACGCCGTCCCGGTCGCGTTCGACCTCGACGCGGGCATCACACGTCGCCAGCGCCTCGCCGTGCTCGACGGCGTTGTCCACGAGGTTCTCGACGGCGACGACCAGGTTCGGGTGGGCACGCACCGACAGTGACGACGACCCGTCGGTCTCGATGACCGCGTCGGGGTGCTCGTCTCGGACGGCCGTGACGGCGCGGTCGACGACCTGCTCGACGCACTGGGTCGTCCGGACCGCCTCGCTGTCGAGCACCGACTCGATCGCTCTGGCCTTCCTCGCGGTCTCTTCGAGTCGCCTGCCCCGTTCCAGTACCGTGCCGGCCAGCTCTCGGCTCGGCCCGTCCAGTTCCTCCATCACGACCTCGGTGTTGCCCATGATGATCGACAGCTCCGAGCGGAGGTTGTGTCGCAACACGCGAGCGAAGACCTGTCGCAGGAGATCCAGCTCCTCGCGGCGACGCTCGCGTTCGGTGATGTCCCGGAGCGTGCCGACCGAGCCGACGAACGCCCCGTCGTCTTCGATCACGCCGACGGTCACCTCGTAGAGGCGCTGGGTCCCGTTGGCGTCGGCCAGCCAGCTCTCGAAGCTCTCGAAGGTCCGGCTCTCGTCCCCGAGAATCGACTTGAGCGCCCTGTCGCCGCGCTCGCCGCCGGCCTCCGGGAGCAGTTCGTTGATCCGCTCGCCGACGACGGCGTCTTTCTCTCGGCCGAAGAACGACGCCATCGGTTCGTTGAGCAGTTCGATCCGGCCCTCGTCGTCGAGGACGTACATCGGATCACCGGCGCTCTCGACGAGCGTCTGGTACTGTTCCAGTGCCCGCTCGCGCTCCTTGCGTTCCGTGATGTCCCGGACGACACCCATCAGCCCGGCGTAACTCCCGTCTTCGGACGGCAACAGCGTGTAGTGGATCGACACCTCCAGACGGTTGCCTTCCCGGTCGAGGAAGGTCATGTCGACGGTGGCGCTCTCCTCGTCGGTGCGTTCGAGGTGGCGCAGCGTCTGCTGGCCCTTCTCTAGCTCGCCCTCCGCCAGCGTCTTCGAGGCGTGCCGGCCGATGATCTCGGTCCGCTCGTAGCCCAGCATCTCGGCGAACGACTCGTTGCAGAAGTCGATCACGCCGTTCTCGTCCAGCGTGTAGAGCCCGTCCTGTGCCTGCTCGACCAGCAGGTCCAGCAGCTCCAGTCGCGCCTCGCGCTGTACCTGTGGAGTCACGTCGCGAAACACTTCGAGGCGCAGCGAGCCGACGCTGTCTGGCAGCTCGTGTGCAGAGTGGCTGAAGTGGCGTGTCTCGTCGTCTGCCGGCACTTCCACGACGGTCTCGCTCGTCGCGTCGACCCCTCGCTGGGCTCTGGTCACGGTCCGTATGGCGCTCGGTCTGTCCCCCAGCAGCGCCACGAGTCGCTCGTAGAAGCCACCCGAGTCCGCCGCGGCGTCGACGGGGAAGACCGTCTCGAACGGATCGCTGGCCCAGCAGATCGTCCCGTCGGGCTCGACGAGGAACTGGTGACCCTCGCAGGCGGCGTCGTCGTCGACCCGCGCGAGCGCCTGCGCCAGGGCGTACTCGCTCTTCTCCTCTCGCTCGCTGACGAGCCCGACGATCTTCTCGATCAGGAACGGCGCGGTGTCGTCCGGATCGCCCCTGTCGACCAGCGTGTCGACGACTGCGAGCAGTTCGTCGGACACGTTCGCCGGGTCCGTCTCAGTGTAGAGGACGACGGGTAACGCCTCGATCTGGCGCACCTGTTCGTGGGTGTGCTCGCTCAGCGAGCCGTCGATCACGACGCAGTCGATGGTCCTGGCGTCTGCGACTGTCCGGATCCGTCGACGGTCGGTCGTCCACGCGACCGAGATCGGGGCGTCGACGTCCTTGGCCGCTTCGCTGATCGCCCCGGACGACGATCTGTCCCCGATACACAGCACGTCGATCCGTCCGTCGAGCGTTTCCCCACTCTCGCTTCGCGTCGACCGCTCGTTCCCCATTCTTTCTGTCACCCTCGCATCCCTAAGTACTACGGTAGCGTCTTTGCAACAGTATAAAGATTCGTGTACTACTGGAAATCTGTCACACGAACGAAACCGACAGGTCCTCCTCGGCGCGGGGAGATCCGGACGTTCAAACGGAGGGACGACGAAGGCCGATGTGATGGGTGACTCGGCGGTCGACGAACGTGGCTGGGAGGAGTACTTCGCGTTCGACGAGCCGTACGCGAACCAGGGCGACGCCATCGAGCGCGCGATCGAGGCCGGCGAGGCGCGGGGATACCTCGCGATGGAGGGCCCCTGTGGCACCGGCAAGACGATGGCGGCCCTGACAGCCGGCGCACAGCTGCTCGACGCCGGCCACTACGAGCGGATCGTCGTCGTGACGCCGGTCAAGCAGCAACTCCAGCAGTTCGTCACGGACCTCCGCGCGATGAACGCCGGACTGGACGAGCCACTGAACGGCATCTCACTGGTCGGCAAGCGCGACCTCTGTCCGTACGGCCGCGAAGATATCTTTCCCGAGGGTAGCTCCGTCCACGACCGCTGTGAAGACCTGCGAGAGAACACGGCACGGCTCGTCGAGGCCGAGGGCGACGGCACAGACCACGCGCCGGCCAGCGCCGCCGTCGAGGCGGAACTCGGCGACGACGAGCAGTGGTGGGACCCACAGATCGCCAGCGACCTCGCGGCGGCGGCCCGCCCGGACGCCCGCGACCAGCAGCGCTTGGGCGAGGGGACGCTGGGGACCGCCGGTGCCGACTCCCCGTATCGACCGAGCCAGCCCGCTGCCCCGGAATCGATCGCCGACGGCGACGATCCGCCGCTGTACTGTCCGTTCGAGGCCGACTGGTACGCCCGCAACACCGGCTCGCCGATCGACTTCGGCGTCGGGGAACACGGCGTCGTCACGGCCGAGGAGTACCTCCCCGCGTCGGTGGAGTACGGCACCTGTCCACACCGCGCGATGAGCGTCCTGCTGGAGGCTGCCGACGTGGTGATCGGCAACTACAACCACCTGTTCGACCCACAGACCCGTCCGCTCCTCGCCCCGATCCTCGACGAGGACACGTTCGTGGTCGTCGACGAGGCCCACCGGCTCGAAGAGCGCGTCCGCGACCTCCTCTCGGATCGCGTCGGGAGACAGACGCTCACACAGGCCAGAAACGACCTCAACTTCCTGCTCCAGCGGGCTCGCCAGACCGACGACCACCGACAGCAAGTCGAGGAGGTGCTCGCCGCACGCGAGGTCCCGCTGGCGGCCGTCGAGCGGGCCCAGCAGCTCTACGACGACGTACTCGACTGGCTCGACGACCGGGTTCGGACCTACCTCGACGGCGAGTTCGAGCGGTGGCGCACCGACCCCGACAAGCTCCCCCAGCGCGACCACGAGATCCCGCTGCGAGACCCGGAGACCGTCGAACCGGACGCCCTGACCGAGTGGACCGAACGCGAGGGGTACGACGGCGGCCTGTGGCGCTCGCTCCCGAAGATCGGCGCGGCGGTCGAGGAGGCCATCGACACGCTCGGCCTCTCGCGGACCCCGGTCTGTGCCGCCGTCGGGACGATCGCGGGCCAGTGGTGGGAACGCGACCACGCCGGCTTCCTCAGAGAGATCGAACTCGAACACGCACCCGCCGACGAGCGCCACGTCGACGCCGACTACGAGGTCGCGTACACCGCCGGGCTCCTGTGTTACAACTGCATGCCATCGACGGCGCTTCGCAACGTCTTCGACGACCTGGGCGGGGGCGTCCTGATGAGTGCGACGCTCGAACCGCTGGACGTGTTCCAGCACGTCTCCGGGCTCTCATTTCTCCGCGACGGCGGCCCGGACCGGGACCCTCGCTTCGTCACGGCCGCGACCTACGGACTGACGTTTCCCGCGGACAATCGCGCGTCGTATCTCGTGGACTGTCGCCCCTTCACGGCCCGCAACCGCGGCGATCCCGAGACGATGCGACCGCTGGGCGAGGGCTGGAACCCGACCCGCGACGAGTACGCCCACGCCCTCCGATCGCTGGCGCGCTCGCCCGGCAACGTCCTCGTGGCGATGCCGAACTACCGGGAGGCCGCGTGGGCCGGCGCGTACCTCGACGACGCCGTCGACAAGCCGGTCCTCGTCGACGAGTCGTCCAGCAACGACGCGACGAACCGCCTCAAGCAACGCTTCTACGACGGGCCGGGCAAGGTGCTCGTCACCAGCGCACGGGGCACGCTCACCGAGGGCGTCGACTACGACGGCGAGAAGCTCTCGACCTGCGCGGTCGTCGGCATCCCGCTGGTCAACATCGGCTCGCCGCGGGTCCGGGGGGTCAAGCGGGCCTACGGCGACGCCTTCGGCGACGACGTGGCCTTCGAGTACGCCCTGACCGTGCCCGCGGTCCGGCGCGCCCGCCAGGCCATCGGGCGGGTGATCCGCGGGGCCGAGGAGGTCGGCGTCCGGGCGTTCGTCGGCCGGCGCTACTGTCCCGAGGCACGCCACTCCGTCTACGAGTTCCTGCCGGAGAACGAACGCGCGGAGTTCACGCAGTTGACCCCGGAGTTCCTGGCCGACCAGCTCGATCGGTTCTGGGAGCAGGCGTAGCCGCGGGCGAACGGCTTTGTCCTGTCGGCGAGAGGTGGTCGCCATGAGCGATTCGTGTGCGGACCGGCTGGAGGCCGCGTTCTGGCGTCGCCACGCGAACCCCAAGAGCGGCTGGTCGCGCGTTCCCACTGGCCCCGTGATCGTCTACGCGATCTACCGGCGCGACTGGCGGCTGCTCGCGGCGGCGCTGGTCTGGACGGCCGTCAACCCGATCCTGTTCTCGCCGCCCGAGACCGACGACGCCTGGATGACCCGTGCGGTCCTCGCCGAACGGTGGTGGATCGACGACGAGCAGCGCTCGACGATCGGGCTGGACTACCCGAACGTCTGCAACGCCGTCGGTGCCTCGGCGTTCGGGTACGCGCTGTACGCCGCTGGCAACGCCGCGCGCGCGGTGCCGCGGCCGCGACGGCGCTGGGCGTCGCGCTGAAGCTCTGGTGGCTGCGCGTGCTGGTAGCGCGTTACGACGCGCGAGCCCGGCGGAGCTGACGCGGCGATCCCCAAACTACCTCAGATGTCGATCGGACAGCCGTTGATTTGCCCGCCGCGCATCCCGTCGGCCAGCCAGTACGTCGACAGGACGACGACGGCGAGGGCCAGCACGGCGAATTCGAGCCCGTCGAGCGGGAGCCAGAGCAGCGATGTCGAGACGCCGACCAGCGACAACAGCCCCAGCAAAATCGCCGAGCCACAGGCCGCACAGCCCGCCCCGAGCGCGCCCAACACCGCCCCGAGGACGCTCGTTCCGCCCTGCTGGAGCGAGAGGCCGTGTTCTCGGAAGTGGTAGGCCACCATCGCGACGTTGACGCCCAGCGTGGCCGCGACGACCACGAGCAGGCCGCCCTGCAGCGGCGTGAAGGCGGTGCCGACGAAGGGATAGAGGCTCGCGAGAAGCTCGACTTTCGACCCCGTGGAGATGGGCAGCGAGAGCGTGTCGACGGCGAGCGAGACGTTCAGCGACAGCGAGAAGGCGGTGAGTCCCGCCACCGCGGCCACGGCAGCGACCGCGGCGTAGGCCGGGATCGTCACGACGAGCCGGGCGGTGCGTCCCATCAGTCGCCAGTCGGCTCGACGCGTCGGTAGCGAGACCATCATCCCAGAAGGACGTTCTCGAAGACCGTGAAGTCCTGGGCTCCGCTGACCGTCGTCTGGTACTCGCCGTCTCGGAACAGGTAGAACGTCGGCGTCCCCGACGTACCAGCGGCCTGTCCGGCGTCGTAGTCGGTCTGGACCGCCTCGGCGGCGGCGTCTTCGCTCACCGCTGTGACGACCGCCGATCCGTCCACGTCGGTCGCGTCGTCGAGGTACGAGCGGGTGCGATCGAGGACGTTGTCCGTCGAGAACTGCCCCTGCTGGTCGAAGTAGTGTGCCTTCAGGTCCCAGACGGCCGCCGGGTCGCGAGCGAACGTCGCCTCTAGCGCCCGCGTCGCCGGGCCGCCCCACTCGTAGACGACGGGATACCCCCGGAAGACGTAGGCCACGTCGCCCGGCGCGAGCAGTTCGGACTCGATCTGCGGAAACGTGTTCCGGTTGAACCGCCGGCAGGTCGGACAGGAAGGGTCCTCGAAGGCGACGATGACGCCCTGCCGGCCCCGGTCACCGAGCGTCGGCTGGTCGTTGATCCCCGTCGCCGACGGGTGATCGAAGTCCACGTCGCTGCTCCCGCTGGTCATCAGCTCCCGGTCGGTCGGAGTGGCGTCGGCGTCAGTGTTGGCGTCACCGCCGACACAGCCCGCCGTCCCGGCCACCAGCCCGGCGGTCCCACCGAGTAGCCGCCGTCGCGTCAGATCGTCCATGGACGGGCGTCGGAGCCGTGGCCTATATCTCTTGGCCGGACGTCCGCTCGGCGCGCACACGGCCTGGCGACTGCCGGCAACAGTGTGGCGATGCGGAAAACATATATGCAATCGTGTGAGTGAAATAATAGATGCCCGAGTGCCAGAACTGCGGCGAGTTCGTAACAGAGCAGTACGTTCGGGTCTTCACGCCCGAAGGACACGACGGGCCACGGGTCTGCCCCTACTGCGAGGACAAGCTTCGTGACGGCGCAGACGTGCGCGAAGCACGCTCCTCTCGGCAGTAGCCCGGTCCGTTTTTCGGCGCGACGGTCCCCGCAAGTGGCAGCCGTCGTCCGATCGTTCGCGTAACCGGCCAGTCGACAGTCTCAAGGACGGAACGGCGTACCTCCACGTATGAGCGAACTCGACGTCGAGACGGTCGAAGAGATCGACGCGCCGACCGGTGTCGACGCGCCGGACTACGTCCTCTACGGCGGCAAGGGCGGCGTCGGCAAGACTACCTGTGCCGCGGCAACGGCGCTTGCGAGCGCCCGCGACGGCACGGCGACGCTGGTCGTCTCGACCGACCCGGCACACTCCCTGTCAGACACGCTCGGGACCGAGATCCCCGCCGAGCCCGCGCGGATCCGCGAGGATCTCCCGCTGTACGCCGCCGAGATCGATCCGGAGGCCGCCGTCGGGGAGGGACCGCTGGGGATGGACGGCGACCTCGGCGGTCTCGAACAGCTGCTGGGCGGCGAGGACGCGAACCCGCTCGCGGGATCGATGCCGGGCTCGGACGAGGCCGCGGCCATGCGACTGCTCTTGCAGTACATGGACGACGACCGCTTCGAGCGCGTGGTCGTCGACACCGCACCGACCGGCCACACGCTCCGCCTGCTGGAGCTGCCCGAGGCGATGGACTCGATGCTCGGAAAGCTGCTGACGCTCAAAGATCGCATGTCGAGCATGCTTGAGGGGCTCGGCGGGATGTTCGGCGACGACGCGGACCGAGAGGAGATGGAGCGCGACCTCCAGGCGATGCGCGAGCAGATCGAACAGCTCCGGGCGGTCCTGCGCGACCCCGAGAAGACCGACTTCCGGGTCGTGATGGTGCCCGAGGAGCTCTCGGTGATGGAGTCCGAGCGGCTGCTGGACCGGCTGGAGGCCTTCGGTATCCCGGCCGGAACCCTCGTCGTCAACCGCGTGTTGCAGGACCTCGACAGCGTCGTCGACGCGGAACTACCGGGCGACTACGTCGGTCCGAACCACGACGACTGCGAGTTCTGTGCCCGTCGGTGGTCCGTCCAACAGGACGCGCTGGCCCGCTCTCAGGACCTCTTCCGGGGGCACGAGGTCCGGCGCGTGCCGCTGCTGGCCGAGGAGGTCCAGGGCGAGGAGCTGCTGGAAGTCGTCGCGGCCTGCCTGGACTATAGTAGCCATTGAAAATCAATGCACACCCGATCGCACGACGGCAGTGCGATCGGTGTGTAAATCGTTTCAATTGTTACTATCGGCGCTCTCGCTCCGGTAGATGTCGTCCGAACGGTCGTATTCGAGCGTCGTTCGCACGCGTTCGGCGACGCCCGTGCTCCACTCCCGTTCGACGAGCCACAGCGCGAGATCGATGCCGGCGGTGACGCCGCCGGCAGTGAGCACGTCGCCGTCGTCGACGACGCGCGCGTCGACGACCGTCGCGTCCGTGGCGGCGAGGTCCGACAGCGCGCTGGCGTGGGTCACTGCCGGGCGGCCGTCGAGGAGTCCGGCGCGGGCGAGTACCATCGCACCGGTACAGACTGCGGCGACCGTCGAGCCGGCGGCGTGACAGTCCGCGACGAGGTCCGGGACGACGCCGCGTTCGACGGCCGCTCTGACGCCCCCGTCGGTCCCGCTGGCCCAGCGTCCGCCCGGCACGAGCAGGTAGTTGGGCGGCTCCTCGGCGTCGAGCGTGCCGTGTGGCACGATCTCGGTTCCCTTGCTCGCGGTCACGCTCTCGGTCGGCGTCGCGGTCACGAGCGCCACGTCGGCGAGGGCTCCGTCGCTCTCTGTCGCTCTCGCCAGCACGTCGTACGGGCCGACGGCGTCGAGCGATTCGACCCCGTCGAACAGGAGGACGGCAGCGTCGGGCATACCGACACGACGTGCCCGAGTCGCAAAAACGCCGGGCCGATCAGACGAGCTTTCGCAGGACGGCGACCGCCAGGTCCCGCCAGCGACCCGGGAGGTGGCTGGCGAGGGTGGCGACGCGAGCGAACTGGCCGACGGGGTATCGCGGCCGTGGATCGGTGGTCACGGCGGCGTCACGGATCGCGTGTGCGACCGCGTCGGGCGAGACCGACACCGCGTTCTCGCTGACCAGCGCGGTGTCCTCGTAGAGCTCGTAGAGCCACCCGTACGCGCCCGAGGCTTCCGTGTCGGCCATCGCCTCGCCCGCCCGGTCGGCGAAGTTCGTCTCCACGGGACCGGGCTCGACCAGGACCACGTCGACGCCGAAGTCGGCGACCTCGGCTCGCAGCGAGTCGCTCATCGCTTCGAGGGCGAACTTCGAACCGGCGTAGGCTCCGGCCCCCGGCGTCGCGATCCGGCCGTTGACGCTGGAGACGTTGACGATCGTGCCGTCCTCTCGGTCCCGCATGTGAGGCAGGACCGCCCGCGTGAGTCGGTGAGGGCCGTAGACGTTCACGTCGAACTGCTCGTGGAGCTGTGCCGTCGTCACGTCTTCGAGGGGACCGTACTGGCCGTAGCCCGCGTTGTTGACCAGACAGTCGATGCGTCCCTCGGCCCCGACGACCGTCTCGACGACCCGCTCGCACTCGCGGGCGTTCGTCACGTCGAGTTCGGCCGTCTTCGCACCCGAGTCGGCGAGACCGGCCATGTCGGCCTCGTTCCGGGCCGTCGCCCACACCTGCCAGTCGTCCGCGAGAAACGCCTCGGCCGTCGCCCGCCCGATGCCAGAGGAGGCACCCGTTATCAGCGCCGTCTTCGTCATGTCGGCAGCCTCGCTCCCCTGATAGTTAACCTTCCCGTCACCGGCCGGCCGATCCGTCGGTCGCCGCCGACTCGCGTTCCTCGTGGAACTGGAGCGCCCGGACGATCACGTACATGAGGAGAACAGCCCCACCGACCACGAGGACGAACTGACCGACGAGAAAGAACAGTACGCTGAGTTCCGGACCCACCAACAGTCCGAGCACGAATGCAGGCAGCGAGACTGCGGCGAACAGGAGCATCAGGTTGGCGATGGGGACCACTTCGGTGACGATCCGATCGTAGTCGAGGCCGCCGTCGGCGGCGAGAAACACTGGTTGGAGGGACACGCTCGGCCCTTCACCAGACCGGTACATTAGTCACGTGGATTCGGTGAAGACTGTCAGGTTCGCCGCTCCCGAACTGCGGCCTTCGCCTCGTCGGCGTCGCTGTCGGCCAGCCGCGTCGGCTCCGGGAGCTTGTAGCCGGCCGTGGTCGCGAGGACGATCTCCGGGACCGTCGCGGCCCCGACGCGGTGGCCGGGGCTGACGTACAGCGGATTGACGTGGCGCTTGGGCGAGTCGTACTGTCGGGTCTGGACGGCGTGGCCGATCAGCGCCCCCGGCGTGGCGGTCTCGACGCTGTCGTCGGCCTCGATTTCCACGGTCGTTCCGACCGAGAGTTTCCCGTCGAGCGACTCCCGGGGCTCCCCACAGAGGAGGCTCTTGGCGACGCCGATCGCGGGCACGTCGAACAGGACGCCGACGTGGGTCGCCAGCCCGGCTTCCCGGAAGTGGATGCGGCCGCTGCCGTCGACGACCAGCAGGTCCGGCGTCCGTCGTAGCTTCCCGAGCGCTGCGAGGATCGCCCCGCCCTCGCGAAAGGAGAGCAGCCCCGGAATGTAGGGGATTTCCGTCTCGACGGCGGCGTGGACGCGTTCGACGACCTCGTCGCCGCGGCTGACGACGACCGCCGAGACTGCCACGTCGTCGACGAAGGCCTGGTCGACGCCCGCGACCAGCGGCTGCGCTGGCGCGCTGTCAGACCCGTCCCCGACATCCTCGCCTGGTCTGTGCTGCTCGGGGTCGGACCGGAGCGCAGCCGGATCGACGCCGAGGTCGTCCGCGAACGTCGCCTCGGCGGCGATCTCGCGCTGGAGCGACTCCATCTCGCCGCGCGAGAGCGCCGGATCGGGGACGAACTCGGGTCGAGCGGGCTCCATCAGAACCGACCGCGGCCGGGACCGCCCGGTCCGCCGGGACCGCCGGGCCCGCGACCGCCGCCGCCGAACTGCAACTGGTCGGGCGTTCGCCGCTGGCCTTTGACCTGACTGCCGTACCACAGCCCGATCACGAGGCCGACGAGGTGGGCCATGTCGGCGACGTTGCCGCCGGTGAAGCCGCCGCCGACGCCGAGGATGCCGGCGACGCTGACGACGACGTAGAAGCCGGTGATCGCCCAGATCGGCACCGGAATCAGGAAGTAGAGGTAGACCCGGAGGCCGGGGTTGAGGACCGTCAGGACGCCCATGATCGCCAGCCCGGCACCGCTGGCACCCAGAACGCCGGCACCGAGGCCGGGCTGGTAACCGAGGAAGACGAGCAGGTGTGAGAGGCCGATCTGTCCGAGACCGGCCAGCGCACCGGAGACGAGAAACAGGATCGTGAACTTCTTCGATCCGACGTAGTCCTCGACGATCCGGCCGAAGAAGAAGATCACGATGCTGTTCAGCGCGATGTGGCCGAGGCTCAGCGGCGCGTGAGAGAACACGGAGGTGAACCAGGTCCAGACGTACTCTGGGTGCTGGGGCTGGAGTGTGAAGATCGCGCTCCAGGTCGGCCCGCCGATCGGGATGCCCACGAGGACCACCAGATGCTGCAAGAGGAACGTGACCCACATCAGGCCCAGCATGGTGTAGGTCGCGTTCCCGCGGAAGTACCCGAGGATGCTGCCCGGTCCGGTGTCGACCGAGAGCCGGTCGCCGAGTCCGCCGCCTCCGCCGTCGTCGACACTGTCGTCGAATCCGCTGTCGAACACGCCGTCGGGGTCACCCCAGTCGTCCAGCCCCGGACAGTCGTGTGCCTCCGGCAGCCGGTGCTCCGAGCAGTAGGTCCCCCCGCAGTGGTGACACCGGTACGGCATGTTCTCGGTCTTGCCACACGCGTCGCACTTCGACATTGGCGATTGCTTGGGCTGGCCGGTGCAAAGGGGTTGTGCTTGTGTGACTGGACGCGACCGTGCGGCCAACGCTCTTTAGGACTCGCCGCGAACGGCCAGCTATGCAGAGTGGCGTCGTCGTCGCTGGCGGGCGCTCGACGCGCTTTGGCGACGGAGACAAGGCGCTGGCCGACCTCGCGGGGACACCGATGGTTCGACGGGTCGCTGATCGGCTCGCGCCGGTCGTCGACGAGCTGGTGGTCAACTGCCGCGCGGACCAGCGTCGGGACGTGGCGGCGGCCCTCGACGGCCTCGACGTGCCGGTCTCGTTCGCGCTGGATCCCGTCCCGGATCGCGGCCCGCTGGCCGGGATCGAGACGGGACTCGACGCGGTCGCGGGAGAGTACGCCGCCGTCGTCGCCTGCGATATGCCGTTCGTCGAGCCCGCTCTGGTCGCACACCTCTTCGAACGGGCGGCGGGCCACGACGGTGCCGTCCCACAGCCCGACGAGTGGCTCCAGACGACACAGGCGGTCTATCACGCCGACGCGATGGCCGACGCCTGCCGGCGGGCGCTCGACGACGGCCAGCGTCGCGTGGCCGTCACACTGGACGCGCTCGACGTCGCAGTGATCGACCGCGACGAGATCGAACGCCACGCGACGATGGCGACCTTCGAGAACCTCAACACGCGCGAGGCGTTCGAAGCCGCGCGGGACCGCCTCTGAGAGTGCCGGCGGCGGTGGCTTTTTTCTGGCCGGGCTCTTGGAGCGAGTATGTCGACAACACTTCCGGCGAGCGAGTTCCGCGACCGCCTCGCTGCCGTCCGCGACCGGCTGGCGGCGGCCGACGCCGACGGTGCCGTCTGGTTCGACGCGACGAGCATCGAGTATCTGACCGGCTTTCACCACATCCAGACCGAGCGCCCGGTCGCGCTGGTCGTCACCGACGGGCGCGTCGAGATCACCGTGCCCCGACTCGAAGTCGAGCGCGTCGAGCCCAACCCCCGGATCGACGCCGTCCACAGCTACTTCGACTACCCCGGCGGCGAGCCGATCGCGACGGTCGCCGAGGCGATCGCGGAACTCGGCGTCGAGACGGTCCTTACAGACAGCGACGGCGCGCCGGGCGTGATGGGCTACGAGGGGCCGGCGCTGAGCGAGTTCCTCGACGTGACCGAACACGACGGCTGGGTGGCCGAGATGCGCGAGGCAAAGAGCGACGCCGAAGTCGCCCTCATCGAGGAGTCCGCGCGGTGGGCGAACCTCGGGCACCGCCACCTCGCAGATCTCACCGAGCCGGGGGCGCATCCGGCGACGGTCAGCCAGCGGGCGTCGCTGCAGGCGTCACGGGCCATGCTGGACACGCTCGGCTCCGAGTACGCCGTCCGGACCAGGGCCGACGGCCCGGTCCACGCCGGCTACATCAGCGGCTCGGAGACGGCGCTCCCGCACGGCCACACGCCCAACGAGCGGCTCGCGACCGGAGACGTGCTCGTCACGGGCGCGACGGCCAACGTCGACGGCTACTACGCCGAACTCGAACGGACGATGTTCGTCGGCGAAGTCGGCGACGAGCAGGCCCACTACTTCGAACTGATGGTCGAAGCCCAGGACGTGGCCTTCGAGGCGATGGGGCCCGGCGTCCCGGTCAGCCACGTCGATCAGGCGGTGTGGGACTACTTCGAGGAGCAGGGCGTCGCCGACCTCGCGCGCCACCACGTGGGTCACAACATCGGGATGGACGGTCACGAACCGCCCTACATCGATCGGGGCAACGACGCCGAGATGCGGCCGGGCCACGTCTACACGATCGAGCCGGGCCTCTACACCGACGAGGCCGGCTACCGCCACTCGGACACCGTCTCGATCACGGCAGACGGGATCGAGCGACTCACCTACTACCCGCGGGACCTCGAATCGAACGTCGTCAGGGAGTGATACTACCGGCTGTACGTCTGTGAGGAATTTCGCGACTCCGTATCGCGAATCTCTTGCAACAGTTACAGCCGGCAGTATAAGACGGACCGTCGTCGTTGCGCACCACGGGGAAGACGCCCGTCGGAACAGTCCGACGAGGAGGGCGACGACGCCGCGTCCGGTGACGGTGCCGTCGCTACTCGACGCTCACGGTCCGTGTGTCAGACGCTGACTGTCGGTCAGCTATCGGGAAAAAACGCTGCGAGTCGGTCGGCCGCCTCGTCGACGCGGGGTGTCATCAGCGCGAAGCGGAACCACTCGCTGCGCGAGTCGCCAAAGGCCTGGCCGGGCATGCCCGCGACGCCGGCCTCGTCGATCAGTTCGTAGGCATGATCGAAGCTTCCGTCGTAGTCCTCGAAGCGGGCCATCACGTAGAACCCCCCCTCGGGGCGGTCGTACTCCGCTCCGGCAGCTTCCAGTGTCTCACAGAACGTGTCGATCCGCTCGCGGAGCCGCTCTCGGATGTCGGCGTAGTACTTGGGACCCGTCGTCTTGAGCGCCCGCAGGACGGCGTACTGTGCCGGGCGCGAGCCGGTGACGTTCGTGAGCATGTGTCGCGTTCGCGCTCGTTCGAGCAGGTCTCCGGTCGACCCGTCCTCCGGCGGGAAGATGGCGTACCCGACCCGCAGGCCGGTAATCGCCATCGCCTTCGAGAAGGAGTTGGTGGCGACGACGTTGGGTGAGTCGATCTCGACGGCCGAACTGAATCGGCCGGTGTAGTCGAAGTGGTCGTACACCTCGTCCGAGACCAGCAGGGCGTCGTTCACTTCGGCGATCTCGACGAGCCGTTCCATCACGTCGGCGTCGTACACCGCACCAGTCGGGTTGTTGGGCGTGTTGACGACGATCACCGCCGTCTCCTCGCTGGCCCGTTCTCGGACGCGCTCGGGATCGAGGCGGCCTCGCTCTTCGACCGGGACGAACCCGACATCGGCGTCGAGGAAGTGCGCTCGCCCGGCGTAGTAGGGGAAGACCGGATCGGTCAAGAGGATCTCGTTGCCGCCGAACCGTTCGAGACCGCCGAACACTGCGAGATGGTTGGCTTCGCCTGCTCCGTTGGTGACGATGACGCGGTCCCCGTCGACACCGCGCCGGGCGGCGATGTGCTCGCGTAGCTCCGGGAGCCCGTCGCTGGGCAGGTACTGGAAGTCGTCGGCCGGGAAGTCGGCGTACTCCCGCAGGCCGTCGCGAACGCCCGCTGGCGGGTCCCAGTCCGGGCTTCCGGACACCATGTCGATCACGTCTCGATCGGCGCGCCGCGCGTACTGGACCACCCGGAAGAACCGGGGCGTTTGATAGTCCATGATCGACAGTGTACGTCGACTCCCCTTTCTCTTTCTGTCTGCGGTCGTCACGTCTGGCGGACCAGGAGGACGGCGACGCCGACCACGAGCAGGGCGATCCCCCAGAAGAGGTCGCTGCCGGGGAGAAAGCCGAGGACGAGCGTGACGAGTCCGGAAGTGAGAAGCGACCAGCCGATCGTCGTTCTATAGGACATGTGAACAGTATGTCTCGACAGCAGATAAGTCGTCGGTCCGGCCGTCAGGCCTGACCGCTCGGTCAAGCCGACGCCGGTGTGGAACCATTATCCGACAGTCTGGCCAACGTGTGCGTATGCCAGACGACACTGACGGCGGGATCGAGGCCCGCGTCGGCGAGACACTGCGCGAGACCGACGCGACCGTCGCCGTCGCGGAGTCCTGCACCGGCGGCCTGATCGGCTCGCTGCTGACCGACGTACCGGGGTCGAGTGACTACTTCGATCGCTCGGTCGTCACGTACTCCTACGACGCCAAGCGGGACCTGCTGGCGGTCGACCGCGAGGTCCTCGACGGGGCCGGCGCGGTCAGCGAGCCGGTCGCCCGCCAGATGGCTCGCGGCGTCAGAGACACCGCCGACACGACGTGGGGCGTCGCGACCACCGGCGTCGCCGGTCCATCGGGCGGGACCGAGGAGACGCCGGTCGGTACCGCCTACGTCGGCGTCGCCTACGCCGCACCGTGGGGGACCGGCGACTCGTCGACGTCGGTCGAGCGCTACGAGTTCGACGGCGACCGCGAGACGGTCAAACACGAGATCGCCAGACAGGCCCTCTCGGATCTCAGGGACGCGGTCCAGAGACGAGGCTGACGGCCTCGTCCACGCCGATCGGCACCGACGCGGGACGCCGGTGGAAATCGCCGACCATTATACCGGTCGCCAGCTAGCCACCACTGCATGAACAAACGCGGGCACGTGTTGAACGCGGCCCTGTTGAGTATCGGACTCGGGTACGTCCTCGAACCCTCCGGCGACGTGGAGACGTTCGTCACGATCGCCGAGGTGTCCGTGCCGATCGTCCTCGGCGCGCTCTTTCCCGACGTGGACACCGCCTTCGGCCGCCACCGCAAGACGCTGCACAACCTCCCGGTGCTCGCGGTCTTCCTCGCGTACCCGATCTACTTCTCGAACCTCCAGTGGGTCGGGCTCGGCGTTTTGACTCACTACGCGCTGGACTACTTCGGCTCTCGGCGGGGGATCGCGCTGTTCTATCCGCTGTCGGACCAGGAGTACGGATCGCCCACCGGCGTCACCACCTCCAGCGACCGCGCCGAGATCGTCACCGTCGTGGTGACCGTCTTCGAAGTCATCGTCGCGCTCGTCCTCGTCCACGTCCTCCCGCAGTACGTACCGACCGGGGCGATGCAGATCGTCGGCCTGGCAGCCGCTTAGTACACCTTCACGTCGTCGAACCGACCGCCGTAGGCGACGTGGTTCGGGTGGGTCGGCTCCGTCCCCTGCAACAGGAGGCGATCGACTTTCGACCAGCTGTTCTCGTAGCCGAGGTGGCAAAACTCCAGGCCACAGCGGAGCCGATGCCCGAGCCCGTCTCGATGGAACACCCGTCTGGGAGCACCCTCGCGCAGCGCCCCGACGAGAGCGTCGGCGTCGTCGATCTCGCGGTCGAAGGCCACCCAGGCCTCGCCGACGGTGCCCCTGACGTGGGCGTACGACGACGTGAACGGCTCGATGCCGAAGTCACTCGCCAGGGCCTTCGCCCGGCGGTTGTGGTGGGGCCAGTGTTTCGGGTTGTACACCTCGACGGCGTCGATCCGGTCGCGGTGTGCCCTGATCTCCTCGCGCGTGAGACTGACGTTGAGAAAGCCGGGATGGGGAACGAGCGCGGCGGCATCCTGACGCTTCAGTTCGTCCATCGTCCCCTCTAGCGTGAGAAAGTCGGGCACTGGATCGGAGAGCCCGACGGCGAGGACGTGGCGGCGCTGTTGCCAGCTGCCGGTGAACAGCTCTCTGGCCGGGACGACAGTCAGCTCGTCGTCGGAGTACCGCGCCGCTCGGGATTCGATCTCGGGGAGTCGTGTGAAATGCGGTGCGTAGACGAGTGCGTCCAGTCCGCGCGCTTTCGCCCGCCCGACGACGCGTTCGTCGAGCACTTTCACGTGCATGTCCACCCGACAAGCGGTCTCCGTCACACCACAACGTACCGTGGTCCCGTAATTAGTGATTGCGCTCTCGGTCGTCGGCGGTGTTCAGAGAAGCGACCGCGCTGGCTGAGTTGCAGACACCGAAAGCCCTCGCGTCGCTCGACCGCTCCGGGGCTCGCTGCGCGCGCTCACTCCGTTCGCGTGCTTGTTCCGGGAGAGCACGCTCTTCCGAGCCCGCGGCGCAAGCGCCGCGGACGCCGCTCGCCCTTTCCGTGCCTGAATGACCCTACTCTCTCTTATCTGAACACCGCCCTCGGAACAGTAGCGGGCGGCGTGCTACTGTCTGACCGAGAGCGCGAGCAGTCCCGACACTTCGATCTCGTCGCCGGGTGCAATGTGCGCCGTCTCGCCGGGGGGCACTCGCTCGCCGTTCACTCTGGTCAGGTTGTCGCCACGGGTCGTGAGGACGAATCCGTCGTCCGTTCGCTGGAACACGAGATGCCCGTCGTCGATCCACTTGGTCTGTTCGGACTTCCCGCCGTCGCGCAACAGCGAGCGGAGTTGCTCGTCGACGGTCGTTCCGTCCCTGACCGCGATCTCGCGGCCGCCGACCGACAGCGTCAGCGCCGTCGGGACCGGTTTCTCGGGGTCGTCGTCGGGGTTCTCGTCGAGTCTCGCACCACACTGGCTACAGAACCGCTCGTTCGTCCCGACGATCTCCCCGCAGTCCCCACAGTTGGTCAGATCTCGAACCCCACGGACGGCGTCGCCGGTCCTCTGATCTTCGGTCTCCGCTTTCGGATCGTCGTCCTCGTCCGCGTCGCTCTCGTCGTCTTTCTTTCCACCGGCCAGCCACTCGCCGACTCGATCGGATCGCCGAACGAGGAGCCCACCTGTGACGACTCCGCCGACGACGAGTCCGAGGAGCGGGATCGCCAGCAGGTAGAGCAACACGCCGCCGCTCTCGCCAGCGCCCCCCTCGCTCGTCGTCGTGCCGGTCCGTTCGCCGCCCGTGCTCTCGGTGTCGGCCGCGCCGTCGGCGCTCGCGTTCACGGCCGTCCCATCGCCGGCAGTCGACTCGTCGCCCTCTCGGGTCGGCTTCGCCGTGTCGGTCGACTCGCGCTCGTCGCTCGGCGTCGTGTCCTCACCGCCGTCCGCCGGCGTCGGGGTCGCGGCTTCGGTACCGTCCGTCGGCGCGTCCGTCGCCTCGGTCGACACTGGCGTGCTGGTCGGCGTCGCCGTTGGCGTCTCCGTCGCCGTCTGTCGTGCCGAGCTCCCGTCGCCGGCCAGCGCGGCGAATCGCGTCGTCGCCGTCGGGAACGCCGACCGATCGATCGACGCGCTGACCCCGTTTTGCTCCGCGTCCACGCTACCGCCGACGGTCGCCCAGCGCTCGGCCCCGTAGCTCCAGATCGACAGCGCCGACTCGTCGTCTACGTCACCGTCCTCGTAGTGGAGCGTCAGCGAGAGCTCGGTGTCGCTGCCAAGCGCCGTGATCGCGGCGGCCCGACCGGCCGACTGCTGTCCGTCCGGAGAGTCCGGGATCGACTCGACGCTCCGGATCGAGGCGTTCCTGATCGGCGTCGCGGAGACTCTCGTCTCCGGGGCCGTCGACTCGCCCAGCGAGAGCGAGCGGACTCGGTTTCCGTCGCCGCCCGCGACGGCGAGGTCCGCCCCGTTGTCGGCCGCGACTCCGCCGCGGACGACGGTGTTCGTCGTTCCGCGCCCGAGTGAGAGTCCCCGCTGTGTGTTCGCCCGGGCGGTCGGACCGTTGAGAGTCACGCCGTCGCTGCCGACGATCTCGATCCCGTCCGTGTTCTCGACGGCGGTGACGCCGCTGATCGTCGCGCCGTCCGCGGCCGCGGCATGGAGGCCGGTGTCCCATCCCGTGACGACGACGTTCTGAATCTGGACGTTCTCGCTCCCGCCGACGTGGATTCCGACCGTCCCCTCGTCCCGGTCACCGCTGGCCAGCGTGTGGCCGTTGCCCTCAACGACGACGTCGTCGCTCCGGATTTCCAGACAGCGATCCACGTCGGTCGCCTCGATCGCGCCCGACAGCTCGTAGGTTCCGCTCTGTTCGATCGTCCGACACTCGTCGATACTCGCGGTCTGGCCCCCGACGACGCCCGGCACCGCGGCTGCGACCACCAGTGCCAGGACGACGAGAGCCACACCCCTGTGCGTGCTGTTGCTGTGTCCCATAGTCCCCTGTGTCCGATCGGCCCCTCACCACCCCGGAGGCCGGTCAGCTACCGTTTCTCACGAGCTAATTCGACATAAATATTGGTGGCGGACGCCTGCAGCCGAGTCCGGCAACTGCTCCCGACAGAGCGAGCGGTCTCCTCGGCGTCCTCACCGCAGATCACGCACTCCGACCTTTTTCAGCGTCGGGTGTCCCCGCTCGCTTCGCTCACTGCGGGCACCACTCCTCGAAAAACGTCGATGAAAAAGCCGAGTACTCGCTCCGCTCGCACTCGGTGAAACCGCGCCTTCGGCGCGGTATGCTAGTACGACTTCGCGAAGTACGCCGTCTCCTTGGCGTCCTCACCGCAGATGGCACACTCCTCGTGGATCGGTTCCTCGTCGCGGTCGAGGGGGACCATCACGATCTCCGCGGCGATGGCCTCTTTGATGGGCTCTTCGCAGTCCTCGTCGCCACACCAGCCACACTTGACGTAGCCGCCGTGCTGGCCGATCGTACCGAGAATCTCCTCGCGCGATTCGGCCTCGCGGATCTCGCCTTCCAGCGTCTCCTCGGCGTCGGCGTACAGCTTCGCGAAGACCTCGTCGAGGTGGTCTCGAACGGTGGTTTCGAGATCGTCGCGGCTCTCGGTGATCGACTCGCCGTCGGGGCGATGCGACAGCGTGAGTTCCTCGTCTTCGACCTCGTTGGGGCCGATCTCGACGCGCAGCGGCACGCCCTTGAGCTCCCAGTCGTTGTACTTGAAGCCGGGGTTGCGGTGGTCGCGGTCGTCGAAGTGGACGCGAACGCCCGCCTCGTCGAGTTCGGCGGCCACGTCGGCGGCGTACTCAAGCACCTCGTCTTTGGTGTCTTCCTGCCAGATCGGCACGACGACGACCTGCTTGGGCGCGAGCGTCGGCGGGAGCACCAGCCCCTGATCGTCGGAGTGGGTCATGATGAGCGCGCCCATCGCGCGCCACGAGAGGCCCCACGACGTGGTGTGAGCGGTCTCCTCGTCCTCGTCCTCGTCGACGTAGGTGATGTCGAAGGCCTCGGCGAAGCTCGTCCCGAGGTAGTGGGAGGTCGCGGCCTGGACCGACTTGCCGTCGGGCATCAGCGTCTCGACCGTCGTCGTGGTGTGTGCGCCGGGGAACTTGTCGTGTTCGGGCTTGCGGCCCTTCAGCGGCGGCATCGCCAGCACGTCCTCGTACAGCTTCTCGTACTGGTCGAGCCGCGTCATCGTCTCCTCCCAGGCGTCGTCCTCGTCGCGGTGGGCGGTGTGGCCCTCCTGCCAGAGGAACTCCTTGGTGCGGAAGAACGGCTTCGTCTCGGTGGCCTCCCACCGGACGACCGAACACCACTGGTTGATCCGCAGCGGCAGATCGCGGTGCGAGCGCGTCCACTGGGCGAGGAAGGGCGCGATGATGGACTCGCTCGTCGGGCGCACGGCGAGTCGTTCTTCGAGTTCCTCGTGGCCGCCGTGGGTGACCCACGCGACCTCGGGGTCGAACCCCTCGACCACGTCTTTCTCCCGTTCGAGATAGCTCTCGGGGATGAACATCGGGAAGTAGGCGTTCTGGACGCCGGTGTCCTTGAACCACCCGTCGAGGTGAGTCTGGATCTGCTCCCAGATGGCGTACCCTCGCGGGCGCGTGACGATGAATCCGCCCATCGGCGCGTAGTCCGCGAGACCGGCCTTCTGGACGACCTCCGCGTACCACTCGCCGGGACTGTGTTCCTTGCTCTCCGTGATCCCGAGGTCCTGCTCGTCGCTCATACCGAACACTCTGACACCGGGGGGATAAACGCGCTGTGTTTCCCCGGTCGCCGCCACCGCCCGTGTCGCCGTCGGTTCCCGGAGCTACGCACCGATCGTCGTCAGCGACGCCAGCGAGTCCGCGAGCCGTCGTTCCATCCCGGCCCCGTCGAAGCTCGGTACCGGGCTGATGTCGACGGCGTAACACTCGTCGTGCTCGTCGACGACGAAGTCGACCCCGATAGCGCGCGCGTCGAACCGGTCGAGCAGCTCGCGGATGCGCGTCGCCAGCTGGACGCGGACGCTCGTCTCTTCGAGCACCGGCCGCCGTTCGGTCAGCTTCGTCCTGATCGTCAGCGCCTGCAAGTGCGTCTCGATCCCGTCGTCGAGCGCGTAGTAGCGTTCGATCGACGGCTCGGTCCCGACCGCCTGCTGGTAGAACTCCGGATCGGCGTCGACCCCCGCCGGCTCGTCCCACCGAAAGCGGTTCTTCCCGACGTAGTCGGCGTCGGGCTTCTGGAAGGCGATCGCGGGCACGCGGTACCCGATCCGTTCCAGCGCGTTGAGGACGACGAGCCGACAGGACAGCGCCGTCGTCGGAAAGAAGCCGTTCAGGGTCTCGACGCCGTTGCGGTCCGCATACGAGAGGGCGTCGAAGGCCCGCCGACAGATGGTTCTGTTCGCGAGCGCGTCGAGCGCGTCGATGTCCTCGGGTCGGATCGGCTCTCCGGGCGGCAGGAACTCCACGTCGAACCCCCTGGCGGCGAGCCGCTCGGCCGCCCGTCCGAAGACGGCGTCGTCCGGCTCACAGATGACCCCGATCGTATCCATAATCGCCCCCACGAAGCCGTGTTTCAAAAGAGTATGGCCAACGGCTCTCACGAATCCCCGACCGCGAAGGGGCTGTCCGTCTCTCGCCACGGCCACCCGGGGAGTCGCGTCTGGAAGCCAGCGGCCAGCGCGGCGTCGAGGTCGTCGGCACCCGCGGGATCGTCTGCGGTGCCGTGTGTCGTCACGTCCGCGTAGTGGAAAGTGGCCTCTGCGAGCAGTCGCAAGGGCTGGTCTCCGGCGATCATCGCGGCCAGTTCGCGACCCAGCAGTTCGTCGACGACGAAGCCGGGATAGTCGTCTGTCACGTCGAGATCACGCAGCAGGCCGATCAGCGCGGCGACGTTGACCGCGCGGTCGCCGTCGGCGAACAGTTCGTCGACGGCGGCCAGATACGCCGCCTCGTCGACGGGTTCGACGGAGACCTCGAACGCATCGCCGAGGTGCGCTCTCGTCTCGTTGAGCAGCGGGACGATCACGTCCGCACGCGCTCGGACCCAGTCGCGTTCGCGTCTGACAGTCTCGGGTGTCACGTGCATCGTTCGCTCTCACACGCGCCCCGCACTTGTGTCTCGCCGTCGTGTGGACTCTCCGGACTGCCTATTGCGAAGGCTTTTATTACCTGTGGGGAATACGCTGAGGTAGGATCGGTTTTCCGGCCGTCGGTTCCGGCCTGCAGCGTTCGACGGTCGCCGATTACGTGAACTATGTTACTACACAGCGTCCGTCCCGGCGTACGCCGACCGCCCACGACGCCGGGGGCACTCTCTGAGCTATGAGTACGGTAGACAAGCAACTCGAAACGGTGCGTGAAACGATCGACGAAGTCGTTCCTCGCGAGATCACGATCTCCGACGTGACCTACGAGGGGCCCGAACTGGTCATCTACACCCGCGATCCAAAGCAGTTCGCGCGCAACGGTGATCTGGTGCGCCGACTGGCCAGCGAGCTTCGGAAGCGAATCTCCGTCCGGCCCGACCCGGACGTGCTGACGCCGCCGTCCCGTGCAGAGGAGGCGATCAGGAAGGCCGTGCCCGACGAAGCCGAGATCTCGGAGCTGGACTTCCACGCCGACACCGGCGAGGTCCTGATCAAGGCGACGAAGCCGGGCGTCGTCATCGGCCAGAGCGGCGAGACCCTCCGGAAGATCACCCAGCGGGTCGGCTGGACCCCCGAGGTCGTCCGGACCCCGCCGATCGAGTCGGCGACGGTCCAGAACGTCCGGAACCTCCTCCAGCAGGAACGTGACGAGCGCCGAGACGTGCTCGAACGCGTGGGCCGGCAGATCCACCGCGAGCCGATGTCCGACGACGAGTACGTCCGGATCACGATGCTCGGGGGCTGTCGGGAGGTCGGCCGCAACGCCTTCATCCTCTCGACGCCCGAGTCGCGCGTCCTGATCGACTGTGGCGACGTGCCCGGCTCCTCCCAACAGCCGTATCTGGAGATCCCGGAAGCGTTCGGAGCCGGCGCGAACGGTATCGACGCGGTCGTGCTGACCCACGCGCACCTCGATCACTCCGGGCTCGTCCCGCTGCTCTTCGAGTACGGCTACGACGGCCCGATCTACTGTACCGAGCCGACCCGCGACCTGCTCGGCCTGTTGACCCTCGACGCGCTCGACGCGACGACGGGAGAGGGCCACGCCCCGCCCTACGACTCCGAGCGCGTTCGAGACGCCATCAAGCACACCATCACGCTTGAGTACGGCGACGTGACCGACATCGCACCCGACATCAAGCTGACGCTGCACGACGCCGGCCACGCGCTCGGGTCGGCCGTCACGCACTTCCACATCGGCGACGGGCTCTACAACGTCGCCTTCTCCGGAGACATCCACTACGACGACACGCGGCTGTTCGAGGGCGCGACCAACGAGTTCCCCCGCGTGGAGACGCTCGTCCTGGAGTCGACCTACGGCGGTCGCAACGACTACCAGACCGACCGAGAGGACGCCGAGCGCAAGCTCCTCGAACTCGTCCGGAAGACCCACGATCGGGACGGGACGGTCGTCGTCCCGTCGCCAGCGGTCGGCCGCTCCCAGGAGCTCATGCTCGTCCTCGAAGCGGCGATGCGGGCCGGCGACATCCCCGAGATGCCGATCTACCTCGACGGGATGATCTGGGAGGCGGCGGCGGTCCACACCACCTACCCCGAGTTCCTGCGCGAGGACCTGCGCGACCGCATCTTCGACGAGGCGGACAACCCCTTCCTCGCGGACGCCTTCGAGCCCGTCGACGGCGACGCCGACCGGGCCGCGCTGGCCGACGACGAGCCCGGGATCGTCCTCGCACCCGACGGGATGGTCACCGGCGGGCCGGTCCACTCGTGGATCGAACACCTCGCGGGCGACGCTGACTCGACGCTCGCGATGCTCGGCTACCAGGCCAGTGGCACGCTCGGCCGTCGCATCCGGAACGGCTGGGACGACCTCCCGATCGGCGACGGCGGCGAGACCGTGTCGCTCGACATGCGCGTCGAGAGCGTCGACGGCTTCTCGGGCCACGCCGACCGACAGGGAGTGGAGAACTTCGTCCGGACGATGAACCCCAGCCCCGAGAAGATCCTCTGTGTCCACGGCGACGAGTCCGCGACACAGGACCTCTCGTCTGCCCTGTACCACGACCACAACCTCCGGACGTTCTCCCCGAAGAACCTCGAAACGTTCCGGTTCGTGTAGGGCCGCCGATCGCTGTGAGCGCCGGCATCTCTGGGGGGCTCCGACACCAGTAAGACGCTGGGACCGTTCCCGGTCAGTATGGACGACTCGCAGTACGAGCGACTCAGGACGTTGCGACGCGACCTCCACCGACACCCAGAGCCCGCCTGGCGGGAGTTCTACACGACGGCCCGTCTCGTCGAGGAGCTGGAACCCGCCGCAGACGAGCTGATCGTCGGGCCCGACTTTCTCGACGCCGACGACCGTCTCAGCGTTCCCGAGGAGGCGACGCTGGCCGAGTGGCGCGAGCGCGCCCTCGATGCCGGCGCGGACCGCGACACCGTCGAACACCTCGAAGACGGACAGACCGGGCTCCTGGCCGTCCTGGAGCGCGGCGAGGGGCCGACGGTCGGGCTGCGGGTCGACATCGACGGACTCCCCCGCGAGGAGTCGGACGACCCCGACCACGAACCCGTCGCCGAGGGCTTCCGCTCGGAGACCGGTGCGATGCACGCCTGCGGCCACGACGCCCACGCTGCCATCGGCGTCGGCGTCTTCGAAGCGATCGCCGACAGCGATTTCACCGGGACGCTGAAGGTGCTCTTCCAGCCCGCAGAGGAGATCATCGGCGGTGCCAAAGCCGTCAGCCACCGGCACCTCGACGACATCGACGCGCTGCTGGCGGTACACATCGGGCTCGACCACCCGACCGGCGAGGTCGTCGCTGGCGTGACGGACTTCCTGGCGGTCAGCCAGTTCCACGCCGAGTTCACGGGCGAGCCGGCCCACGCGGGTGGCCACCCCGCACAGGGTACGAACGCCGTACAGGCGATGGCGGCGGCCGTCCAGAACCTCTACGCCATCCCGCGCAACGAAGACGGTCCGACGCGGATCAACGCGGGCGTCGTCGAGGGCGGGACGGCCTCGAACATCATCCCCGAACACGCGAGCATCGAGGGCGAGGTCAGAGGAGAGACGACAGAACTGATGACGTACATGCGCGAGCGCGCGGACGACGTGATCGAACACGCGGCCGGCATGCACGGCTGTGAGTACGCGGTCGAGCGCACTGGCGAGGCCCCGAGCGCGACCAACGACGAGGAACTCGTCTCGCTTGGCTACGAGGTCGCCGAGGGGATCTCCGGCGTCGACTCGCGGCTCCGGACCGCGCCACTCGGCGGCAGCGAGGACGCCACGGTGCTCATGCGGCGCGTCCAGGAGACCGGCGGCACCGCGGCCTACGTCGGCGTCGGCACCGACCACCCCGGCGGTCACCACACCGCGACGTTCGACGTGGACGAGCCGTCGCTGGCGGTCGGCGTCGACTGGCTCTCGGAGACGGTGCGCGAGATCGCAGACGAAGACGACTGATACGGAAAGTTGTAGGTCTTTACCAGATCGACCGCACGCAGTCGTGCGGTCGACTGGGTAAACGCCTACAACCGTCCGTATGATACGGTTTCTCGTAGTTGCGTCCCGGCGATCGTCTACTCCGTGGCGACGATCACCGGTACATCGCAGTATTCCGTATGAACGGTCAGTACTTCGGGTCCGCACCGGTGACGGCGTAGATCTCGTCCATCAGGTCGTCGCGCTCGGACTGCCAGCGGTCGAATCCCGAGGGACTCGACGGGTACGACTCGTAGTGTTCGAGGAGTCGGTCGGCGAGCTGTTTGGTCTTGTAGAGGTCGTAGATCGTGCCCCAGTGGCCGACGCTCTTGATCGCGGTCTTGAGCTTCAGTCCCACCCCCATGTCGGCCGAGCCCGAGTACAGCGCGTCGGCGATCTTGTTGGCCGGCATCGCGGCGAGCAGGCCCATCAGATCGTCCACGTCGTAGGCCGTCGTGAAGATGTTGTACACGTCCAGGGCGGCGTAGCGAGCCCCGAAGTGGTCCATCACGCGCTCGTTGTACTCCCACAGCGCCGCCTCCTCGTCGACCCGTCCGGCCTCCATGGCTTCGATGGCCTGCTCGCCCGCGTACTGGCCGGCGTAGGCCGCCCCGGCGATGCCGCCGCCGGTCGTCGGATTGACGTGGCCGGCCGCGTCGCCGACGGCCATAAAGCCCGGTGCGACCGCCGAGTCGTACGGCCGGCGAGTCGGCAGCGCAGCGCCGAGCTTGTCCTGTACCTCGGCGTTCTCGAACTCCGAACGGCCCTGGAGGTCCTGCTTGAGGTCGTCGACTAACTCCATCGGCTCGTCTTCGGTCATCTGGAACCCCAGGCCGACGTTGATCTCGGTGTCGGTCCGCGGGAAGTACCAGACGTATCCCGCCGCGCGCTTGGCGGGCTTGAACACGAGGGCGTCGTCCCACGGCACCGGCTCCTCGGTCTCGACGATTTCGCGATACGCGGAACAGAACTGCGAGTAGGTGACGTTCGTGTCGAAGGTCGCCGAGTCGAGCGTCGCCTTCTCCTGGATGATCGACAGCGCCCCCGCGGCGTCGACGACCAGTTCTGCTTCGTAGCTCGCGTGGTCGCCCTTCCGGGTCGCCTCCAGCCCGGTCACGCGGCCGTCGTCGTCCTGCCGTACGTCCTGGACGACGGTGTCGTAGTGGAATTCGACGCCGGCCTGCTCGGCACCCTCGATGAGCAGTCGGCCGTACTCCCAGCGATCGATGACGACCAGCTCGCCGGGGACCGGGATCTCCAGGACCGTGTCCTCTTCGGGGATCTCGAACCGGCCGTGGTCGACGCCGGTGTTCGTGAACGCGCCCTCGATCTGGGACTTCGGGATCGCCGTCGGGAAGTTCGAGGCCCCCTTCAGCGCGTCGCCACAGGCGATGTGGCCCGCCTCCTCGGCGTCCTTGCGCTCGGCGATGACGACGTCGTAGCCCTCGTGGGCGAGCGTCGCCGCGGCGTAACAGCCCGACGTGCCCGCGCCGACGACGGCCACGTCGTACTCGTGGGTGGTCATGGACGGGACCTATCTCCCGAGGGAGAAAACTCTTTATCCCGACGACGCGGTATCCGTCGGTTCGCCATGGTCTCGGCCAGGATCCAGCGCCGCAACGTGTACGGTCTCGCTACGCTCGGTCGCGGTCGATGCCACCTGAGATACGAGAGCCTCGCCCGGACGCCAACTGTCCGACAGCGGCGACTCGTCCGATAACAAGAGTTTTGCCGAGTGGTTCCGAACGCCGGGACATGACCGAGTACACCGTGGAGTTCGTGGGGACCGGCGAGGAGATCACGGTCTCGGAGAAGGAGACGATCCTGAGCCGGTGTCTCGAAGCGGGGATCGCACAGGAGTACTCCTGTCGCGTGGGGATGTGTCTGGCCTGTTCGGCGGAGATCGTCGACGGCGACGTCGTCCAGCCCGCCGCACGAGGACTCACCGAGGAAGAGCGGGACGGCTACGCGCTGACCTGTATGGCGCGGCCGGCTTCGGACCTCAAACTCGACCGCGGGAAGTACCCGCCCAGTATCGAGGCGGCGGGTTCGGCCGACGCGGCCGGCGACGAGCAGGCGGCCGCCGACGACTGAGTCCATTAATTCTCCGGTCCGTCTCGGAAAGAATCGCGGAACTGAATCTCGAACCCACCTCGTCGGCGTTCTGTCGGTCTCAGAGACGTTACCACGCACTTTCGAGAAGGACAGATCATATAAGCGAGTGGCTCCTACGTCGAATCGAATCGTTGCAGACCCGCGCCAGGGGTCAGCCGTCGGAGACTGCCACACCTGCACAATCATGACCAGCCGTGTATACAGACTTCATTCGACACTCGAACTGCCACTCGAAGACACGTACGACCTCTTCGAGGAACCCGATCTTCCCCCCGAAATCGCCGACGTCGAGATCACGCGGCGGAACAACACGCTGATCATCAGCGCCGTCTCGGCCGACGACACGATCAGCAAGTACACGCCGACGGCCCAGTTGAAGGCCAGCGTCACGGAGAATCGGGTCTACGAGGAAGATCCCGAAGAGATGGACGGACCCGGTCCCGGTCCCAACAGCGGTGGTGGCAGTCCACAGTGGGGGACCTTCGAGGATGAGGAAGAAGAGATTCCCTCCGAGCTCGTCGAGTACGCCTGTTTCAAGGGCGACCTCGAAACGGTCCTCCAGAACACGGCCCTGCAGTATCCGATGTTTCAGGTCCTCTGTGAAGTCGCGAAAAACGCCGAGAAAGGCACCCTTACGGCGATCGTCTGCGTCGACGAGAGCCTCGACGCCGTCCGCATCGTCGACGGCGAGGAGCTGCCCGCGACGATCAACGTCGTCGAGGAACCCCGCGACGACGCCGAAAACGAGAGCGTCGACTGGCGGAACAACGAGTTCATCAGCTGATTCTGCGGTCTGCTGCTGTGTCGCTCGACGGAAACGACGACGCTCTGCAGGACCAAGAGCGCGCTCGAAAAGCGGCCGATCGGGACAGCGCCGATTCTCACACGGTATGGGAACATCCCACATACGTGTCGGATATCCAAAAAGTACTTACAGCGCATCTAATTATATCTCATTACTCATGGCAGCATTCCCAGACTACCTCGACGTCGACTACACCGACGGCGAGGGCGAGACGCCGGAGGACTACCCGTCGATCAACCACAAGATCGAGAAGGCCATCGAGGTCACCAAGGAAGGCCTCGAACAGTACGAGAACCCGGTCGTCATGTGGACCGGCGGCAAGGACTCGACGCTGACGCTGTACTTCGTCAAGGAGGTCGCCGACCGCTTCGACCTCGAAGTCCCGCCGGTCGTCTTCATCGACCACTACCAGCACTTCGACGAGCTCATCGAGTTCGTCGAGCACTGGGCCGACGAGTGGGACCTCGAAGTCATCTGGGCTCGCAACACCGACATCGGCGACTACGTCGACGAGAACGGGCTCGATCCGGGCGACGACATCCCGATCGACGCCCTCTCGGAGCACAACCAGCACCACGTCCGCGAGATCCTCGAGTACGAGGAAGACAGCTTCCCCTTCCTGCTCGACACCTACGTCGGCAACCACCTGCTGAAGACGGTCGCGCTCAACGACGCCATCGAAGAGCACGACGTCGACGGCATCATCTCGGGCATCCGCTGGGACGAACAGGAGTCCCGCGCCGACGAGACGTTTTTCTCGTCGCGCCACGATCCGGACATCTACCCGCCACACGACCGCATCCAGACGATCCTCCAGTTCGACGAGGCCGCCGTCTGGGACGCCTTCTGGAACTTCGTCGTCCCCGACACCGTCGAAGGGTTCCCCGAGGAAGGCTACGTTCCGGAAACCGACGACGACCTGCCCGAGGGCATCGAGCAGGACGACATCCCCGTCTCGCCGAAGTACTTCGCCGGGTTCCGTTCGCTCGGCTCCGAAGTCTCGACGGACAAGGCCGCCGAGGAACCCGCCTGGCAGCAGGACCTCGACTCGACGACCGAGCGCGCGGGCCGCGCCCAGGACAAAGAGGACCTGATGGAGCGCCTGCGCGACCTCGGCTACATGTAGACGGTCGGTTTTCTTTCGTCGTCGCCTCTCGCGAGCGCTGTCACGATCCGCGCAAATGTCCGTACGCGACCAGCAGCGTCAGGGCGAGCGCGCCGACAGCACCCGGCGGGTGGACCTCGAACGCGACCACCAGCAGGAGGAGAAAGTTTGCAGCGAGGAGGACGAGGGCAGCGTCCAGTCGTTGTCGGAGGGCCGTGTCGGTCATGTCCTCCGTTGTACCGAGGCGGAAAAAAGGCTGTTGACTGTCGGCTGGCCGGCGGTCGATCAGAGGCGCTTTCTGTCCCGGTGGCGCGCCGTGGCTCGCTGTCGGAGGAACCACACGAGCGGGAGCGTGCCGATGGTCGCGAGCGCGGCGAGGTTCGCCCACGCCGTCACCGACAGCGATCCGACGCCGAACCCCGGCGTCGTCGCGAGCAAGGCGAGTCCGACCAGCGGAAACGGTGTCGCCAGCCACGGGGTGTCGCCGCGGTGGGCGATCACGCCGGCGAGGACGACGACCCCGCCGAAGGCGGCCAGTGCGAGGTGGCCCCACGTGCTGTCGGGACCCGACAGCGGGAGGTAGAAGCCGTTGGCCACGAGGGTCAACCCCAGCCCCTCCGCGAGTGCAGCGACCAGTCGCCCGCCGATGCGTCGCTCGCCCGACCGGAGAGATAGGTCGTCGGGTCGACGGCCGCCGGGTCGCTCTCGGCCGTCCTCGTCTGGCGCAGGCATCGTCAGCGTCGCCGGTACCGGTCGTCGTCCCGTTCGAGCCGGCGCTCGTCGACGCCGCGCTGGAGCGCCCGTCGAATCTCCATCCGATCGACACCCCGTTGTGTCATCAGCGCCACGATCTGGTCGCGCGAACACCAGCCGTCGCTGCCGGCCGCCTCGGCGACGGTCTCGGCGACGCGGGTCGTGATGTCTGCCACGGTCGTGTTGGGCGGCCCGAGGATTTGGAGGTTTCGGCGCTGTCGGCGGTTCGGGATGTTGGGGCGACGGCCACCGCAGCCCCTCACTCTGTACGCGCTCGTGCGGTCTGCCACTCCAGGACGATCTCGATGCTCAGCCAGACGGAGAGCCACACCCAGAGGAGCGCGACTACGATCACCGTCGAGGACAGCAGCAACAGGGGTCGCGTGGCGACCACCAGTGTGGGATACAGATAGAGTGTCGCCACCCCCATGACGAGGAGCGCCACCAGCCCACAGGCGGCGTGTTCTCCGGGGTTAGACGCTCCCGACGCAGTGCTCTCTCGGGTCTCTGGTCCGCCCTCGCCGTTCGACTGTGGTGTGTGCATACATATCGCTCTCCGTGCGGAAGTTTTCGCTACTTTACCATAAAATTCACCGCTAGGTGCGCGGTCGTGTTCAGATAAGAGATCGGTGCAGGCAGTCTGAAGCACCGAAAGCCCTCGTGCAGTTGCGGTCCCGCGATTCGCTGCGCGCGCTTCGCGTGCTTGCATCATCGGGGTTCCCGCAACTGCACTCGCCCTTTCATCCGCCAGGGTTTAGACTGTGAGGCAGCCGAATCCTGGCGGATGAAAGGGCGAGGCGCGGTCCGGGGTTCTGCGGCGGCACTATCCGAACAGTGTGAGGATATCCGCCACAGAACCCCGGAGCGTGCCGAGGGCTTTCGGTGTCTACAACTCAGCAGATCCAGCGGCTTATCTGAACACCACCAGGTGCGCGTGTCGAGCGGGAACACCACCGACCGCCGTGGCGGCTGCCGTCCGCCCTTGCGATAAAGTCCTTGCCAGTCGCCCACGTTGTACGGCCGTGCCAACGAGACACACTCGTCGCGCCCCTCGGCGCAATCGTCCGCGGACTGGTTCCCGACGCGACGGTCTGCGATTGGTCATTGTTTTGTCGGCCGACAGGCACAATTTATACATACGAGTCGCGAGCTACTGTCACCCATGGCATCTATCGAGACGAGCGTCAACCGGCCGAACGTACCGGCCGACGGCACGACCGTGACCGCCGAGATCGACGTCGAGCCGGGAGAACAGGAGGGGGACGTGCGGCGACACATCGCGCTGTGCATCGACACGAGCGGGTCGATGGAGGGTGACAACATCAAACGCGCTCGCGACGGCGCTGCGTGGGTCTTCGGACTCCTCGCCGACGACGACTACGTCAGCATCGTCGCGTTCGACACCGACGCGGACGTGATCCTGCCCGCGACGCGATGGGCCGACCTCGACCGCCAGACCGCGATGGACCACGTCGAGGAGCTGACTGCCGGCGGCGGCACCGACATGTACAACGGGCTCAAGGCCGCCAAGGAGACGCTGTCGTCCTCCGCGACCGGCCCCGACACGGTCAAGCGACTCCTCTTGCTCTCGGACGGCAAGGACAACGAACGCACGCCCGACGAGTTCGAGGGGCTGGCCGAAGCCATCGACGACGCCGGGATCCGGATCCAGTCGGCCGGGATCGGGACCGACTACAACGAGGCCACGATCCGGACGCTCGGGACGGCCGGGCGCGGGACGTGGACCCACCTCGAAGCGCCCGGCGACATCGAGGACTTCTTCGGCGAGGCCGTCGAGCAGGCCGGCTCCGTCGTCGCGCCGGACGCCCACCTCGACCTCGACGTGGCCCCCGGCGTCGAGGTCAGCGAGGTGTATCGCGCGCTCCCGCAGGCCCAGGAAGTCTCCCCCGAGTGGGAGGCAAACGCCACCCGGATCAAGCTCCCCGACCTGATCGAACGGGAGAGCCAGCGGGTCGTCCTCAAGATCCACGCGCCGCCCCGCGAGCCCGGCAGCCAGGAGGTGCTCGCGGACGTACAGCTCTCGGCCCGCGGCGACACCGCCAGCGACCAGATCGCCGTCGAGTACACGGACCAACAGGAGGAGCTGGCCGAGCACAACGAGTCCGTCGACATCGATCACAAACAGACCGTCATCCGGACGGAGCTCGGCAAGGGCAACGTCGAGGCCGCGGAGACGAAAGTCGAGCAGATGACCGTGATCCACGGCGAGGACGCCGAGGCGGTCCAGGAGGCCGAGCGCCAGACCGAGATCGTCAAAGAGGGCGGCCGTGCCGAACAGAGCCAGGCGACCCAGATCGTCGACAGCGACGACGGCATCCAGTGATGGCCCGCGTCGGCGGTGATACTCGATGACGACGTTCGAAGCGGGCGATCTCGTCGCCGGCCGGTACCGCGTTCAGGGCGAGGCCGGCAGCGGCGGCTTCGCGGTCGCCTACGAGGCGATCGACGAGGACAGCGGCGACACGGTCGCGGTGAAGGTGCCAAACTACGCCGGCTCCAGCAACGACCGGGACGTGATCGAGCAGTACTTTCTGAAAGAGGCCGACGCGCTCGAAACCGTCCGGGCGGCGGGGGGCAACGACAACGTGATGGACCTGATCGAGCGCACCGACGAGGGCGACACCCCGGTGCTGGTCGTCCAGTTCGTCGACGGCTACGAGCTGGACGACGCCATCGATCGCGTCGGACCGCTCGATCCCGCGGAGGTCCGGCGGGTCGGGATCGGGCTCTGTGACGCGATGAGCTTCCTCCACGAGAACGACATCGTCTACCGGGACCTCAAGCCCGACAACATCATGCTCGCCGGACAGGACCACCCGATCTTGATCGACTTCAACACGGCGACTGGGTTCGACGGGACCGACGCCGACGACGCCGGAACGACGATTCTCGGGCCGTACAAGCCCCGAGAGATCGCCGAAGCCAGCGACGCCGAGGACGGGCAGGGCCCGTGGTCGGACGTGTACTCGATCGGGAAGATCCTCCTGTTCTTGCTCAAAGGGACCGTCCCGAAGAAAGACGGCGTCGATCCTCGGGACTTCGGCGTCGACTGCCCGACGTACCTCGCGGAGATCATCGCCCGCGCGACACAGACCGACTACCGGGATCGCTACCCCAACGCGACCTCGATGAAGTACGTGCTGGAGGCCAGAGACCCCAGTCCGCCGCCACAGGCGAGCCTGGAGGCGCTGGGCGAAGACCGGTCGTTCACCGTCCACCCCGGCGACACGATCGGCCGGGACGGCGGCGCGACGACGCCGTCGATCACGCTCGACGACGCCGACGAGCACGTCTCTCCGATCCACGTTCGCTTCGATACGAGCAACGACGAGGCGATCTGGCGACTGGAGGACCACAGCCTCAACGGGACCTACGTCAACACCCAGACCGGCTGGCAGCGACTCCTCCAGCCCGGCGGCAAAGAGCTACTGGAAGCGCGTGGCGGCGATCCGACCGATCGAAACGGCGAGGACCCGCCCAGCGAGCACGCGCTCGGGGACGGCGACCTCATCGCGCTCGTCCACCCGAGCTACGGGACGACATTCGAGTTCAACGTCTCTCAGACATGATTTACGCGACGAACTACGACATCGGCGAACGCAAGCGGTCCAGCGGGATCAACGAGGACAGTCTCGCGGTCGACGTGCTCGAACAGGGCCACCGCGACGGCCTCCGTGACCGCTCGGACGCGGCCGACGGCCAGACGGACGACTCCCGAGACGGCACCGACGCCGAGGCAGAACGCGACGAGACCGGCGAGGAGTCAGGGGGTCGATCGGAGCCACGGAACCGCAGCGTCGCGACGTTCGTCCTGGCCGACGGTGCGGGCGGGTACGAGGCCGGCGACGTGGCCTCCTACGTCGCCACGACGACGATCACGACCGAACTGCAGGACGTGGCGAGTCGGGCCCTCCGGAGTAACCCGGACGCCTTCGACGTGACCCTGCCCGATGCGGTCGCGACCGACCCGCCGACGCCGGCCGAGATCCAGAGCGCGCTGGAGGCGGCCATCACGACCGCTCACCGCGAGATCATCCGATACACGAACGAGACCGGCAACCGAGCGTACACGACCGTCGTCGCCGGGCTCTGTTTCGGCGGTCGGTGTTACTACGCCTGGGTCGGCGACAGCCGCGCGTACCTGCTCAACGAGGCGCGCGAGACGATCGAACTGCTGACCAAGGACCACGGCGTCGTGGCCGAGCTCCGCGATCGCGGCGAGATCGACGACGTGGCGGCCCACGTCCACCCCCGAGGCAACGAGATCACTCGCGCACTTGGCGGCGGGGCCGACCAGGACCCGGACGCTGCGACGGTCGCGGTCGACAGCAACGTCGTCCCGCTGTACGCCGAGGACGTGTTGCTGGTCACCAGCGACGGCCTCATCGACGCCCAGACCGACGCCCCGGAACTGTACGACGAGTACGTCGAGTCGGACCGCTCGGAGGCGGCGGCCCAGCGCGTCCTCGACGCCGTCGTCACGGACGAGGAGATCAGAGAGTGCGTCCTGACGGCCGAATCGCTGGCCGCGGCCAGCGAGACGCTCGTCGAGATGGCCAACGACCGGGGCGGGAAGGACAACCTCTCGACGTTGTTCTTGCAGGATCCGGCGCTCCCGGCGACACCGGAGCATCGGCCGCTGACCCGCGCGCTGGCGACGGAGCCAGTCGAGGACCGCGAGACGGTTCTGCTCCCGGAGGAAGGGGAAACGCCGTGAGGAAAACTATTTTTTATGCGTAGGTAGACTGATCGAACACGCATGTCAGAAAGTACCAGTAGGTCGGTCGAATGTCCGCTGTGTGGCGAAACGTTCGATCCGACCGCTGCAGGGGGGTGGTGTACGAACTCGGAGTGTGGGGAGTGGCAGTACGACGGAGAGATCGAAGCGACCTCGGACGACGACTCGGAGGCCGAGACGGGGGAGGACGACCTGGAGGCCGAGACGAGGGAGGACGACCCGGTGGCCGACGCGGAGACGGCGTCCGAAGACGAGGCGACACCGGAAGACGACCCAGAAGGCGACGCCGTCAGCGACAACCCGCTGTTCGGCGACGACGAGCTGGATCTCGAAGATCCGACCGACCCACAGGCGGACGCCGAGCCGGACGACTCGCCGCTCGCCGATGCCGACGCGGCGAGTGAGTCCACAGACACCGCGGACGGGGCGACCGACGCGGCGACAGACGAGCCAGCGCGCCCGAGCACCGAGGACGCCGACGACGAGAGGGGCGCGGAGACGAGCGAGCCTGCGGACACTGCGGACGACGGCGACGACGAGACGGCGACGCTGGGGAGCTGTCCCGAGTGTGACACCGCCGTCGACCCGTCGGACGCCTTCTGTCCGGGCTGTGGAGCGGATCTGGACGCCCACCGCACCGCCGAGGAAGACGAAGACGAGACGACCCTCGACGCCTGTCCGGAGTGTGGCAGCGACGTCGAGCCCGACGACGCCTTCTGTGCGTCCTGCGGTGCGGATCTGGACGCCCACCGCACCGCCGAGGAAGACGAAGACGAGACGACCCTCGACGCCTGTCCGGAGTGTGGCAGCGACGTCGAGCCCGACGACGCCTTCTGTGCGTCCTGCGGTGCGGACCTGGACGCCCATCGCGGGAGCGACGCGAGCGGGACCGCCGCACCGTCTCGACTCGCGCTCTCAGCCTACGGGCAGTCTGTCGTCGTCGGCGACGACGAGACCGTCGGTCGAGAGATCCGGTCGCTGCTGGCCGACGCCGGGGAGGACGACGACACGTCCGTGCTGATCCACCGCGAACACGTCCGCTTCGTGCGCGACGACGACCAGTTCTACGTGGTCGACCTCGGCGACAATCCCACCGAGCTCAACGGCACCCGGCTGTCGAAGGGCGATCGGGAGCCGATCGGTCCCGGCGACGAACTCCGCCTGTCGGACGTGGTGACCCTCGATGTCGAGACGCCCTGATACGGATTATTGTAGCGATTTACCGGTTATCGTCGCCACGGAGTGGACGATAACCGGTAAGCAACTATAATAAACCGTATGAGGGCTGATCGGGCGGTCTTTTGCTGGTGATCCCGGAGGAGCGACTGCGCTCGGGTGGCTCTCTGGCAGCGTGCCAGACAGTTAGGTGGCTGGCCGTCGAAGCGGCGATATGGCTCGACGGAGCGTCCTCTTTGCCCCCGGTGACCAGCCCGAGAAACTGCGGAAGGCGGCCGACAGCGGGGCCGATGTCGCCGTCTTCGATCTGGAAGACGCCGTCGTTCCCGACCGGAAGCAGGCCGCACGGGAGGCGGTCCGCGACGTGCTGGCGACGGTCGAGTCGACGTGTGAACTGTGCGTGCGGGTCAACCCAATCGACGACGGCGCGGCCAGAGATCTGTCGGTCGTTCTGTCGGGTGGCGAGCCCGACAGCGTGATGGCTCCGAAGGTGCCGGACGCGAACGCCGTCGAGACGCTGGCCGGGATGCTCGCCGAACGCGACGCGAGCGGTCCGGTCCTGGCGCTCGTCGAGTCGGCCGCTGGCGTCCTCCACGCGGAGGCGATCGCCGCCGCCGACGCGACCGACGCGCTCCTGTTCGGTGCCGAGGATCTGGCGGGCGATCTCGGAGCGACTCGGACCGAGAGCGGTCGCGAGGTCGCCCACGCGCGCCAGCACGCGCTGCTGGCGGCACGTGCGGCGGGCGTCGACGCGCTCGACACCCACTACCCGGCGTACGAGGACGAGGCGGGGCTGCGCGAGGCGGCCACGGAGGCCCGGCGGCTGGGCTACGACGGCAAGATGGTGATCCACCCGGCGCAGGTCCCGGTCGTCAACGCGGCGTTCACGCCAGACGACGAGGCGATCGCCTGGGCTCGCCGGATCGTCGAGGCCAGCGAGGCGGCCGACGAGCGAGCGCGTGGCGTGTTCGTCGTCGACGGGGAGATGATCGACGCGCCACAGGTCCGCCAGGCCGAGCGCATCCTCGCGCGGGCAGAGGAGTGATCCGGCTGGTGGCTACTGCCAGACGAGATATGTGACACGTCAACTGCCGATACACTTTTGCGCCCACTGGCCGTCACTCCCGGCATGTCCGAGGTCAATCCCTTCGAGAGCCTCCAGGAGCAGATCGACGACGCCGCGGCGTTCGTCGCGGTCCCCGACGACGCGCTCGAACGCCTCAAGCGACCCGAACGGCTCCTCGAAACGACGCTGTCGGTCGAGCTAGACGACGGATCGATCGAGACCTTTCGCGCCTTCCGGTCGCAGTTCAACGGCGACCGCGGCCCGTACAAGGGCGGGATCAGGTATCACCCGCAGGTCTCTCGCGAGGAGGTGAAGGCCCTCTCGGGGTGGATGGTGTACAAGTGCGCCGCCGTCGACATCCCCTACGGCGGCGGCAAGGGCGGGATCGCCTTCGACCCCAGCGACTACTCCGAGAGCGAGATCGAGCGCATCACCCGCGCGTTCGCGACGGAACTGCGGCCGCTGATCGGCGAGGATCGAGACGTGCCAGCGCCCGACGTGAACACGGGCCAGCGCGAGATGAACTGGCTCAAAGACACCTACGAGACCCTGGAGAACACGACTGCCCCCGGCGTCGTCACCGGCAAGGCCATCGAGTCCGGCGGCAGCGAGGGCCGCGTCGAGGCGACTGGCCGATCGGTCGCGATCGTCGCTCGCGAGGCCTTCGACTACCTCGGCGGGGACATCGCCGACGCCACCGTCGCGGTCCAGGGCTACGGCAACGCGGGGTCCGTTGCGGCCGACCTGATCGCCAAGCAGGGCGGGACCGTCGTCGCGGTCTCTGACTCCTCGGGGGCGGTGTACGACCCGGCGGGGATAGACACCAGCGCGGCCAAGTCGTTCAAGCGCGAAACCGGGTCAGTGACGGGTTTCGAGGGAGCCAGCGAGGAGTTGAGCAACCGCGAGTTGCTCACGCTGGACGTGGACCTGCTCGTGCCGGCGGCCCTGGAAAACGCCATCGACGCCGCCATCGCCCGTGACGTACGCGCAGACGTGATCGTCGAAGCCGCCAACGGGCCGCTGACCCCCGACGCCGACGACGTGCTGGCCGACAGCGAGATCGTCGTCTTCCCCGACATCCTCGCCAACGCCGGCGGCGTCACGGTGTCGTACTTCGAGTGGGTCCAGAACCGCCAGCGCTTCTCGTGGTCGCTGGAGCGAGTCAACGACGAACTGGAGACCGTGATCACGTCGGCGTTCGACGACCTGATCGAGCGGTACGAGGCGACCGACGCGCCGACGCTGCGGACCGCGATGTACGCTGTCGCGATCGAGCGCGTCCACCGCGCGGCCGCGGAAGCCGGGACCTGGCCGTGATACGGGTTATTGTCGCCGTTTTCCCGGTGGCGCGCAGTCGATCCGGTAACGATCGACGATAATCCGTCTGGGAGCCGTCGCGGACCACTGTCTTTTCACCGCTGCCCGCCTAAGCCCTCACATGAGCGTCTACGAGCGGTCGGTCCGCGTCGATGCGCCACTGGCAGACGTGTGGGAGTTTCACTCGACCGGGGACGGGCTCGAAGCCCTGACGCCGGACTGGATGAACCTCGTCGTCGAGGAGTCACGCGGCCCCGACGGCGAACCGGACCCCGACGTGCTCACGGAAGGGTCCGTCATCGTCTCGTCGGTCCGACCGCTGGGTGTCGGACCGCGCCAGACCTGGACCTCCGAGATCGTCGCCCGCGAGGAGAGCGACGAGCACGCGATGTTCCGCGACCGCATGACTGAGGGACCGTTCGCCCACTGGCTGCACACCCACCGGTTCGTCGCGGAGGGCGACGCGACGCTGGTCCACGACCGGGTCGAGTACCAGTTCCCGGGTGGACCGCTCGGCAAAGCCGTCGGCCCCTTCGCCTACGTCGGTTTCGAGCCGATGTTCCGGTACCGACACCGGACCACGAAGCAGTTGCTGGAGTAGTCTCCGAAAATCGCTCTCGAACGGAGTGCCCGCGTCAGCGACGGCCGGCGTCGCGGTCGCCCGTTCCTGCGTCGGTTCTGCCGGAGCTATTTATATCACTGTCACGAACACACGCCCATGCACGACGTTGTGATCGTCGGCGGCGGCCCCGCCGGCCTGAGTGGTGCCCTGTTCACCGAGAAGAACGGTCTCGACACCGTGGTCTTCGACACCGACGAGACGTGGATGCACAAGGCACACCTGTTCAACTACCTCGGTATCGACTCGATGGACGGCTCCGAGTTCGTCGCCCAGTCTCGCGAGCAGGTCGCGGAGTTCGGCGTCACGCTGCGAGACGAGGCAGTGACGGCCGTCGAAGAGACCGCCGAGGGGTTCGCGGTGACGACCGAAGCGGAGTCCGAGGCCGGCGAGGCCGGCGACCAGACCGTCGAAGGGCGCTACCTCGTGCTCGCGACCGGCGCGGACCGGTCGCTGGCCGACTCGCTGGGCTGTGCGTTCACCGACGAGGACACCGTCGACGTGACGGTCTCGATGGAGACCAGCGTCGACGACGCCTACGCCACCGGCGCGATGGTCCGGGCGGAGGAGTGGCAGGCGGTCATCTCCGCCGGCGACGGCGCGGCGGCGGCGCTGAACGTCCTCTCGAAGGAAAAGGGCGAGCACTTCCACGACTTCGACGTGCCGGCCGACGCCGAGTAACGGCCGGGTACCGTCTCGCCGACTTCCCAGCGTTCAAGCCATCGCTGTCCCACGTACGGCCGTGAGCGACAGCGTCGCCCGGCCGCGTCTCGCGCTCGCCGTCGCGGTCGTCGCGATCAGCACGAGCGCGATCCTGATTCGCTGGAGTACGGCCCCGCCAGTCGTCGCCGCGTTCTACCGTGTCCTGCTGACGACCGCGCTGCTGGCTCCCGTCCTGCTCGCCCGCCACGCCGACGCGGTCGGCGACCTCTCCGGCCGGCACCTGCTGGCCGCCGGCCTCACCGGGGTGGCGCTGGCCGCGCACTTCGCGGCCTGGTTCGAGAGCCTCTCGTGGACCAGCGTCGCCGCCAGCGTCACGCTCGTCCAGTCCCAGCCGATCTTCGTCGTCACGGGCGCGTGGCTCCTCCTGAACGAGCGCGTCACCGGGCGGACGGTCCTGGGGGTCGTCGTCGCGATCGCCGGGATCGTCGTCATGTCTCTCGGCGATCTGCTGGGCGGGACGGCCGTCGGACCGCGACCGCTGTACGGCAACGCCCTCGCACTGGTCGGCGGGCTGATGGCCGCCGGCTACGTCCTCGCCGGTCGGTCGCTGCGGCAGCGACTCCCGCTGCTCCCCTACGTCACCGTCGTCTACGGCGTCGCCGCGCTGGCGCTGCTGGCGGTCGTCCTCGCCCGGGGACTTCCGCTGACGGGCTACGAGAGTCGGGAGTGGCTCCTCTTTCTCGCGATGGCGGTCGGTCCCGGCATCCTCGGGCACACGCTCGTGAACTGGTCGCTGGCTCACGTCGAATCGAGCCTGGTCAGCGTGACGCTGCTTGGCGAACCGCTGGGCAGCGCGCTCCTGGCGTTGCTCTTGCTCACGGAAGTGCCGTCGTCGTGGACCGTCGCGGGCGGAGCGGTCGTCCTGGCCGGGATCACGCTGACCGCGCGGTCGTCGGAGTGATCGCCGCTACTGCTCTGCGAGCTTCTCTATCTCGCCTTTGAGGCCGGCGGCCTCGAAGTCGTGGTCCGGTCGGATGTTGACGAAATCGAGGAACTCGCGGGCCGCGAGCAACTCTGCGGGCGTGTAGTGGTCGGTAGCGGCGTCGACGGCCCGCCGCCCGCCGGTCAGGGGCGTCAACGCACCCAGGGCACACGCGAGATCGTAGGATCGGGCGTCGTCGATCGCACCGTCACGGACGTTCGTCGCGTCGATGAAGTACAGTTCGCCGTCGGCGACGAGGACGTTCTCGGCCCGGAAGTCCCCGTGTGCGAGCCCCGCGTCGTGCATCCGATGGAGGAAGTCGAAGACGACCGGTGCGAGGTCGCTCGCGGTCTCGTCCGACAGCTCTTCGAGAACGGCGAAGTCGGGGATGTACTCCAGTACGAGCACCCCGTGGCCCTCGTACTCGAAGGCCTCGATCGGCTCGGGCGCGTTCACTCCCAGCTCGCGCATGGTCCGGGTCGCCGCCAGCTCGTGGTCGGCCATCTCGTAGGGCGTCCCGAAGTGCTCGAAGAAGCCCTCGGTCCCCGAGGAGAAGGCTCCGAGGTTCCGGCCGGCGGTCAACAGCGCGTGGACCAGGGAGTTTTGCTCGGTGATCAGCTTCACGAACCAGCGATCGTCGACGGCCATCGGCGTCGACAGCCAGTTGTCCGCGTCGAGGAACTCGACGCGAACCGACGGCTCGTCGTACCGCTCGCACATTTCCCCGGCGACGCCCTCCAGGGTCTCCCAGGGGACGCGACCGCGCAGGAACCGTCGAAACGCCATGTACCGTACCGAGGAGAGCCACACTCATACGAATTATTGTAGCGATGTACCGGTGATCGTCGCCACGGGGTAGACGATCGCCGGTACGCAACTACAATAAACCGTATCAAAGCGGTTCTGACGCCAGCCGCCACCATGCTATATGTTCGCTCGCCCCGAAGGCGGTGACATGGACTTTACCCTCCCAGACGAACACCGGATGATTCGCGATTCGGTCCGTGAGTTCTGTGCGGCCGAGATCGAGCCCATCGCCCAGGAGATCGAGGACGAGCACCGCTTCCCCGCCGAGATCTTCGATCAGCTGGCCGAACTCGACGTGATGGGAGTCCCCATCGACGAGGAGTGGGGCGGACTGGGCGGCGACCAGCTGATGTACGCCCTCGTGACGGAGGAACTGGGCCGAGTGTCCGGCTCGATCGGGCTCTCCTACGCCGCCCACGTCTCGCTGGCCTCGAAGCCGATCGAGCTGTTCGGCACGGACGACCAGCGCGAGCGCTGGCTCCGGCCTCTGGCCGAGGGCGAGTACCTGGGCGGCTGGGCGCTGACCGAGCCAGAGAGCGGGAGCGACGCCAGCGACATGAGCACGACCGCGACCAGAGAGGGCGACGAGTGGGTGCTCGACGGCACCAAGCAGTTCATCACCAACGCCTCGGTCGCCGGCTCGCTCGTCGTCAAGGCCGTCACCGAACCGGACGCGGGCTACGACGGTATCTCGACCTTTCTCGTCGATCCCGAGGCCGACGACGGATTCGAAGTGACGACGGAGTGGGAGAAGATGGGCCTCAACGCCTCGCCGACCTGCGAGATCCGGTTCGACGACTGCCGGATTCCGGCAGACCGAATGCTGGGCGAGCCCGGCGACGGCTGGGAGCAGACGAAGAAGACGCTGGACGGCGGGCGTATCTCGATTGCCGCCCTCTCCGTGGGACTTGCACAGGGTGCGTTCGAAGCCGCCCTCGAATACGCGAAAGAGCGCGAACAGTTCGGCCAGCCCATCGGCGAGTTCGACGCCGTCCGGGACATGCTCGTCGAGATGGACCGCAAGATCGAGCGCGCCAGACTGCTGACCCACAAGGCCGCCACGAAGTACGATCGGGGCGAGGACGTGGGGCGACTCTCATCGATGGCCAAGCTCGACGCCAGCGAGATCTGCCGGGAGGTCGCCGAGGACGCCGTCCAGGTGCTCGGCGGCTACGGCTACACCACCGACTTCGCGCCCCAGCGGTTCTACCGGGACGCCAAGCTGATGGAGATCGGCGAGGGAACCAGCGAGATCCAGCGGCTCGTACTGGGACGGGAACTGGGGCTCTGAAGGCGCGTTCGCCGAGCTGACAGTTCGATCCGTCGCCATTTGTAGCGATTTTATGACAGGTGGATGAACGACAGGTCGTGACCCACTCGCTCCGCTCGGCGCTCCCCGCCCTGGCAATCCTCGTGCTCGTTTTGGCCGCCGGTCCGGTGTCGATCGGCATCGGCGTGGCCGGTGCCGACGAGCCGGGAGTCGGCGGCTACGTCGCACTCGATAGTTCCGTCTGTCTCGGCGATACGACCCCAGTCGGCGTACTGACGACGACCCCGGCCGACCACGGACTCCTCGTCACGGGCAACGTCACCGTCGCAGGTGCAGACCCGACAGTGATCGTCCGCGACCACGGTAACGGCGAGTACGGGGTAGTCGTGACGACCGGTGTACCCGAGAACGCCGACGACTGTCGCCCCGCGACGACGATCACCCGCCGGCTTCCCGCCGACGCGTCCGGTGTCAGTGTCGTCGTCGACGGTCAGACGGTCGGGAGTGTCGACGGGACCGGTGCCGTGTCGCTGTCCTGACCGTCGGCCGACCGACTCCTCGCCTATCGTACCAGTGAATCGAAGCGCCGCCACGCCTCTGGTCGACATCCAGTAGAGTCCGAGTACTGTGAGCGAGAACGGGCCGGACAGCAGCGTCGCGAACGTCCTCAGGAGCGCGTGTCGCCCGTGGCGGTTGGCATCGACGAAGATCCAGGTGCCACCCAGAATCGGCGTTATCGTGACGACGAGGACGCCGAACTGCCAGACCAGTTCTGCGGGTCTTGGGAACGCGTTCTGGAGAGTCACGGACGCTCGATCGATAGTGGGGATGTAAATCATCTCGATTAGGCTCTCACTTCGTCGTTCGACCAGTGTGTCCTCTTAGAGACGGTATCCGAGGAACCGACGGTCAGCACTAGCAACGTCAGCAACACGTCGATTACGACCGCACGGACGACTCCAGGACGCACCGCAGTTTGACCGGCAGCGTATCGCTATGCCTACGAGAGTACTGCCGAGGATCACGAAGAGGAGCCAGTTGCTGGGGTCGGTCCGTTCTTCGGTCCAGCGCCAGAGGTAAAGCGCCGGGAAGTGAACAGCAGCCGCGAAATTGACTGTCGAATTCGGTCGCCCAGTGGGCTCGCGAAACCGGTGGTCACTCATCGTGGTGGAATTCAGACGAACCCTCCGACGCGATCTGTACTCCTGTGCGAGCTTCGGCACAAGCACGATGTTGAAACCGCCGCGTTTCTCGTTGATGGCGCTCAATCCCTCCAAACTGCACTACAACGAGTTGGCCTCCGATTTCAAATGTGCTGCCACGGTTATCGAACTGCTGTCGAAGGGATTTTTGCGATCTGAATTGACGAATCTCGTCATTCTTGAACTGCTCCAGTTACGTGCAACCGGAAGCAGCCGAAAATTGGTTGTAGAGCTTTTCTTGTTGGTATAAAAGACCAAACTAAGATTAATTTGGAGATAGAATATAACTAATTATAATTAAAATTATAGTCAAAAAAGTTTTATTGGATAGAGTCATAGTCTGATTTGGATGAATCGTAGACATTTCATTCAATCCCTCGGCATCGGTACTGCCAGTACAATATCTAGTATCGGTTCGGTTGCTGCTGAAACAAGCGAGGTAGGCGGCTATAGTTCTTTCAAGGACGAAATAGAGAATCTAAAGCAAGAGCATGGATCTATCACAGCACAATCGAGCGGTTCGGAGAGTGACTTACCACCAGCCGCTATTGACTACTCAAAAGTAGATGGAAAGGTCTATTTCAGAAGCAAGGATGTGTCGAATGAGACACTTGCGCTTGCAGATGACTATAGGACGGTTATTTCCCATTCCATACCGCTTAGCGATGGTGCTAACAAAACCGTTCAATACTTCGGTGATGCCAGAAAGGACATAGTTGCAGATATTGATGACAAGAGATTCAATATTGATCTGGATGGCCAAGCAAAGAAAGAGGTAGAGCAAAAGTTAGAAACCGATAAAAGGGGCCGAAGTCACTCTCAAGAGCGACAGGTATCTGGTCAATCTGCGGGTCATTCAACGCAAAGAAGCGTTGGGAGTCGTTCCCAGGGATCTGTTTCGGCCCAAGCCCTGATACGGAAAGTTGTAGGTCTTTACCAGATCGACCGCATGCCGTCGTGCGGTCGACTGGGTAAACGCCTACAACTGTCCGTATGAGTCCAGGTGAAGAAAATACATGGGATTCATTCTGTGAGACTAATTTCGACCCCTGTAACATCGGTGATCTAATAGCATCTTGTGATCATGATTACGATTGTAACTGAGCTTTGAACGTTGAAGTTGGAGCGTGACATAGGCGGTAGCGAAGACGGATGATGCCGATTACGGACTTCTTGTCGTGTATGCGTGTGTTCGACGAGTTCGAGTTGCTCTCACCGGCGCAACGCCATCACGCCAAAACCTACGCCACAGGTCTTGTTGCGGCTAGCAACAAGACCGTGGCAGGTATCGCACGCGAAGTCCTTCCAGCTGGAGACAAACGCGCTCTCAACAAGTTCCTCACCGAGTACGACTGGGACGAACAGCAATTCAACCACGAACGCCTCGAAGAACTCCAAAAACACGGTGAAACGCGCTGGTCGAAGGATGGCTACATCATCCTCGACGACACGATCACCGAGAAAGCCGGGGACGACGTCCCCGGCGTCGGTCGCTTCTACGATCACGCCGAAGGCGACACTGTCTGGGGCCAAGACCTCATCTACGCCTTCTACGCTGACGACAAAACCGCCTATCCGCTCACTTTCCGCCTCTACGAAAAACAGGATGGAGACGGCCAAGACCACGACACTAAGTACGACCTCGCCCGCGATATCGTCACAGAACTCGAAGACGAGGTAGGTGTCCCGGCGGACACCTACCTCTTCGACTCGTGGTTCGCCCACGACTCCGGCCTTCCTGAACTCATCGAATCATACGACAAGGACTGGATTGGCCCGCTCCGGAGCAATCGACAGGTGACCTACGGTGGAGAAGTGATCCGCGTCGATGCGCTGGAAGAGCGCATCGACACGGTTGAGCGTAACGTTGAGGACGAAATCTACCACATCTGGACGAAGAAGCTTCCCGTCTCCCAGTTGGGAGACGTGAAGCTGGTCCTCGCTGAGAAAAAAACCGACAAAGAAGACGAAGAGAACCCGGTCAAGTACCTCGCTACGAACAAGATCGACGCACCGACCGAGCACATTATTCGCTCCTACGGGATGCGGTGGCGCATCGAGACGTTCTTCGAGGACTCGAAGCAGGATCTCGGCTTGGGAGACTGCGAGATGCAGACCGACGAAGGTGCCAGTCGGCACTGGCACCTTCTGATGGCTGCCTACAGTCTCGTTCGTCTTGATCCCGAATCGAGCGCCTTGGGGACGGTTCGCTCGAAAGCGTCATCGCTTCGAGCGAACCTTGAGCACTCCCTGAAAGAAGCCGTTTACAACCTCCTCTCGTGGGTTCAAGACAACAATGATCGTGGCGTCGATGACCTCATGGAGGAGATCGATCACCTCTTCGTTCACTCAACAGCCGACGCTAACGTTCAAAGCTGAGCAACTACAATAAACCGTATCAGCTTTCGCTGGGGGAATCGAACAGACACAGCGCTCGCATGTTCCGGAGTAATGGCGGTCCGTATTGCCGATTAATTATGATTATGGGTAATTACTTGACCTTCGAGGGTGAACTGTCTCCCGTGATGGCTACGAAACAGACAGTCGGTATGAACCACCTGACGGTCGTTCCGGCGAACTTCGATCGCGACGACTCCTCGTCGGCCGACGACGACCCCGCCGAGCCCGAGCAGTGATTGCCGGTTCCGGTGACGCACACTCGACTCGGCCGCGAAAAGAAGCTTCTTGTCCCCGAGCGATGAACGAGGTGACATGGGCCTGTTCGACCGTATTCGCGGCGACGACGGACCCCGAGTCGCCTTCTTCGGCGTCGACGGGGTACCGCACAGTTTGATCGCGGACCACTACGACGAGTTCGAGAACCTCGCGGCGATCGCCGAGGACGGCACCGCCGGACCGATCGACAGCATCGTTCCACCGGAGTCCAGCGCGTGCTGGCCGGCGCTAACCACCGGCGTCAATCCCGGCGAGACCGGCGTCTACGGCTTTCAGGACCGCGAGATCGGCTCCTACGACACCTACGTTCCGATGGGCCGCGACGTGCAGGCGACACGCCTGTGGGACCGCGTCGCAGACGACGGCGGCGACGCGACGGTGCTGAACGTCCCCGTCACGTTCCCGCCCCAGCGCAACGTCCAGCGGATGGTCTCCGGATTCCTCTCGCCGGGCGTCGACGACGCCGCCTATCCCGACGAGCTCGGTGACTACCTCGACGACAACGACTACCGCATCGATGTCAACGCCAAGCTCGGCCACAGCGAGGACAAAACGGAGTTCATCGAAGACGCACACGAGACCCTGGACCGGCGCTTCGAAGCGTTCAAACGCTACATCGAACAGGACGACTGGGACCTCTTTTTCGGCGTCTTCATGACCACCGACCGGGTGAACCACTTCCTGTTCAAACACTACGAGGAGGACGGCGAGTACAGGGAGGAGTTCCTGGAGTTCTACCGCAAGGTCGACGACTACCTGGGACGGCTCCGTGACCTGCTGGCCGACAACGTCACGATGGTCGTCGCCTCCGACCACGGCTTCACCAGTCTCGACTACGAGGTCCACCTCAACGAGTGGCTCCAAGAGGAGGGGTGGCTCACCTACGAGGACGACGATCACGAGACGCTCGGCGACATCGACGAGTCGACGAAGGCGTACTCCCTGATCCCCGGTCGCTTCTACATCAACCTCGAAGGCCGCGAGCCGCGTGGCTCCGTGCCCGAAGACGAGTACGAGGCCGTCCGCGACGAGCTCAGAGAGAAGCTGGAGAACCTGACCGGTCCCGACGGCAACCCCGTCGCAGACCGCGTCGTCACCAAGGAACAGGCCTACCGCGGCGACCACGACGAGATCGCGCCCGACCTGACTGTCGTCCCGAACCACGGCTTCGACCTCAAGGCCGGTTTCAAGGGCTCGGACGACGTCTTCGGGGTCGGCCCGCGCAACGGCATGCACAGCTTCGACAACGCGACGCTGTTCGTCGACGACCCGGACGCCCGGATCAGCGACGCCGACCTCTACGACATCGCGCCGACGATTCTGGACCTGATGGACGTGGACTTCGACCGGACGGAGTTCGACGGCTCCAGTCTGGTCTGAGACGCCCGTTTCAGTCTCTGCGTGAATTGCTTCGCAGTGCCTCTCGGGCGAACCGGATGTTCAATCCGCGTGCGAATTCAACAATTTACCGATGTGTTGTTCCTATTCCCTGTACTGACCACCGGAAGCATCCGGGCGACCGAGCGGTCCGTCAGGACCCGGCAGGTCGGCTGGTTCACTCGCTCGAACGCAGTGAGAGCGAGCCTTTTTCACCCATGTTTTTGCCGTGAGTGGTTCGAGCGCGCCGGAGGCGCGACTCGAACCCGAGCGGGAAAAAGATGGTCTTACATCAGATCGTCGAGCCCGTCGTTTTCGAGGCCCTCCATCGGATCGATCTCCTTGTTCTTCTCTTGCTCGGCCTCGCGTGCGCGGTCCATGAACTCCTGGACGCGCTCGGAGCGTTCGACGCCGCCGAGGACGACCAGCGAGGCGAGCTTCCCGCTGTCGATGGGGAAGTCGCCGCCACGGACTTCGAGGCTACCGGTCTCCTCTTCCATCCACTTGCGGGCGCGTTCGACGCCCTTTCGCGAGATTCGCTCGGGATGGCCGGCGATCACGAGGAGGCCACGCTCCGCGTCGATCGCGTCCGGGAGGCTCATGCTCGTCAGGAGCGCGTTGCGGGTGACACTGGTGATCGTGTTGACGTTCTCGCCGGGGTCCTCGCTCGACTCGGCGGCGGCGTAGCCCACGGAGGCGATGCCGCCGCCCTTGAGCGTGTTGATGATCTCCGAGGAGTCGACGACGCTCTCGCCGACGCCTTCGACGGCCTCGCCGGAGGCAAAGAGGAGGCCGATCCGCTGGGCGATGGCGTCGTTGATGCGTTCGAAGCCGGCTTCGAGGCTGTCGCCGGAGGCCTTCCAGCCGTCGTTGTCGATGAGGATGAGCGAGTCGGCCTCACGGGCGCAGGTCTTGACCGAGCGGCCGGCGTTTGCCTGGTACAGTCCGCCCTCGTCTCGGCCGGGGAGGACGCCGAGGACGTAGACGGGGATGTTGTAGATGCGCTGGAGTTCACGCGTGAGCATCGGTGCGCCGCCAGATCCCGTCCCGCCGCCGAGGCCGGCGACCACGACGATCGCCTCGGCTTCGGTGGTGAGTCGGCCGTCGAGGTTGTCCATCACCTCGGTGGCGCTCTCTTGCATGATCTCCGCGCCGAGCTCGTTGTCGCCGCCGACACCGTGGCCCTTGACCCTGTCCTGGCCGATCAGCTGCGTGTCGATGTCGAGTTCGCTCAGATCCGGACGGGCCGTGTTGACCGCCAGTGCCCCCTTGACGGCGTCGAAGCCCATGTCGTAGTCGAACTCTGCGAGTGCCTGCGTGATCTTCCCCCCGGCTTGACCGACACCAATCAGGACGACTTTCATACTGTAGGACTGAGCAGGGCGACTAATCAACGTTGCCCCGTTCCGAGGGTTCAAATGCGATGACAGGACCACCGACGGCCATGCCAGACCGAGAACGGCTGGACCGGCGACTGCGGGCGGTCGAACGGACGCTGACGGGCGACGATCACGATCTCGACGCCCTCCAGCAACGAGGCGATCTCGCCCGCCGGGTCGAGGAACTGGAGGAACAACTCGACAGTGCCCAGCGACGGATCGACGAGCTCGAAGCCGCGACGCAGGCGCTCCGTGGCTACGTGGGCAACGTCCGGTCGGTCAACGAGGACGTCGAGCAACGGGCCGACGCGGCGGTGGCCGCGGTGGATCGGCTCGAAGCGCGACTCGCCGACGGCGCGGCCGATCGCCGCTCCGACAGCGCGTCGCGGCCGACCGATCGCACCGACGCCGCTCCGGACTGCCACCGCCGAGAACCGGTGTCGACGGGGACAGCGAGCGGGACACAGCGACCGGCCCACTCGTCGAACCGTGACCGGAGCGACCAGCCGGTCTCCGGAGCGACGGGCGACGGCCAACGTGCTGTCGGCCCGATCGACGGGGGCGCTGGGGCCGACGGCACTGACAGCGTCGATAGCGGCGACAGCGCAGACGAGAGCGGTGTGCTCGCCCGACTCCGGTCGCGGCTGTGATCTATCGCGTCGTACTGGCAGTCGTGCTCGCGACCGCGCTCGTCGCCGCGACGCTCGGCCCGATCGACGACGCGCGTCGACAGCGCGCCTCGGCGATGGTCTCGGACCAGGCCAGCGAGATCGAACGCGTCGCCGACACGCTCCTCGAAACGGACGATCCGCTCGACGGGCCGGGTGCGCGTCGCGTCGTGACGCTCCGCGTTCCGACCCGGACGTGGACCAGCGGCGGCGTCGAGCGCGTCTCTCTGCGCCCTCCGACAGACCAGACGCCGGCACGGCTCTCCTGGCTCCTCACGGACGGACAGCCCCGAACGCGACAGCTCCCCGGTGTCCCGCTGCGAACGCCCGACGGTGGTCCCGTCGTGCTCCGACGTGGCGGTCGCCACCGGCTCGTCCTCTCGCTCGACGGGCGACCGGGTGTGCCGGTGCTCACCGTCCGACGGTTGAAGTGAGATGAGGGGGCCACCGCCGCCCATGCGAGGGTGGTTCAGCCGTTCGACGCCGGCCCCCGACTGCAGATGTACAGTACGACGAGGACGCAACGACACCGATGAGACGCTGCTGGTCGACGCCACGGACTGTCCGGACGGCGGTCGACTGGCCGAGTCGCCAGCCTGTCGCCGGACGGTCGTCGAGGCGCTCGCCGAACGCGACGCCGAGCGCGTGGTGACGCGGTCGAACGGTCGCGAACGGGCCTATCTCGACGACCACGCGGCCCTGCTCTGTGCGGCCGGCCGGTTCGTCGAACGGACGCGGTTCCACGACGAGGCCCTCGCCGAACGGGCCGTGACCGATCCGATCGACGCCGCCCGGGAGGCCGTGGGTCGCGCGGGTCCAGTCGCGTCGATCGCGGCGGAGACCGGCCTGGGGCTCTGTGCTCGGCGAGTCGGCGAGATTGCGTCGCTCTCCCCGTACGTCGGCCCGACCATCGGACACACCCGTCTCGGGGCCGACCCGCCGGCCGACGGTCGGCTCCGCGACAGCCGGCGACTCTCGACTGGCGGACGCGTGCGACTCTACGAACGCGACGACGACCTCCCGGTGTATCACCTCGAACCGCTCGGGGCTACGCTGGACGACGCTGCGATGGCGACGCTCGAACGCGGTCGGGAGCTCGTCGCCGACGGGACGGTGACCGGCGAGCGTGCCGCCTGGCGTGCGATCCGGACCGTCGCTTGCGAGGACGATCCGGTCGAACGGCTCGGACGCGTGCTCGACCGACACACCGCCGGGTACGGCGTCCTCGCCGAGTGCTTCGACGACCCGCGCGTGACGGACGTGTTCGCGACCGCGCCGGTCGCGTCGAACCCGCTTCGGGTACGCGTCGACGGGGAACTGGCGACGACGAACGTCCGGGTGAGCCGGCGCGGCGTCGAAGCACTCGCCTCGCAGTTCCGCCGCGAGAGCGGACGGGCGTTCTCGCGGGCCAGCCCGACGCTCGACGCCACCACGACGGTCGGCGACCGGCGGGTCAGGATCGCCGGGACGACAGCGCCGGTCAGTGACGGCCCGGCCTTCGCGCTGCGAGCCCACGACCGGACGGTGTGGACGCTCCCACAGCTCGTCGACAACGACACCGTCCCGCCGGCGGCCGCCGCGCTGCTCTCGCTGGCGGTCGACCGTGCGGCTGCCACGCTGGTCGCCGGCCCCCGCGGAGCGGGCAAGACGACGCTGCTGGGCGCGTTGCTGTGGGAGCTCGACTCCGGCGTGCGAACGCTGGTCATCGAGGACACCCCGGAGCTGCCGGTCGCACAGCTCCAGGCCGACGGACGGGAGGTCCAGTCGCTGGTGACGGCGCGGGGCGACGGTCCCGGACTGCCGGCCGACGAGACGCTGCGGACGGCGCTCAGACTCGGCGAGGGGGCGCTCGCGGTCGGCGAAGTCCGCGGCGAGGAGGCTCAGGTCCTCTACGAGGCGATGCGTGTCGGTGCCGGCGGCAGTGCCGTTCTGGGGACGATCCACGGCGACGGGGGCGAGGACGTGCGCGAACGCGTCGTCGCCGACCTCGACGTGCCCGCCTCGTCGTTCGCGACGACCGATCTCGTCGTCACCATGGGGCGCTTCGAGACCGAGGACGGGCCGGCGCGTCGCGTCGCGGCGATCGAGGAGGTCGTCTCCGCTGGGGACGCGGTGGACTTCGAGCCGCTGTATCGGCTCCGAGAGGGACGCTTGCAGTCGACCGATCGGCTGGAACGGGGCAACAGCGAACTCCTCGCTGCGCTGGCCGACAGCGACGAATCCTACGCCGACGTGCGCGCGGGACTGACCGAGCGCACGGACGAGATCAGACGCCGGGAACGAAGAACTGGCCGGACGGTCGAGGCATGAATCGGGCGCTGCTCTGCGGGGCCGCGCGGTGCTGGCCTCTCTCCGTGTCGCCCGACCCAGATCTCCGTCGTGCGGTCGCCTTCCTCGGCTGGGGCGTCGACGCCGAGACGGTCGCGGGGGCGAGCTACGCGGCGACCGTCGCGCCGGCCACGGCTGGCGTCCTCGTTCAGGCCGTCCTGGGCGGCGGTGTCGGGCTGGCCGTCGCCGGCTGCTGTCTCGTCTGTGCCGCGGTCGTGCTCGCCACGTCGAAGCTCGTCGTCGCGTTCGCCAGCGTCCGGCGAGCGGAGGCGCTGGGTGACGCACCGGCGCTCGTGACTCGGCTCACGATGCGGCTGTCTCTGACACCGGCACCGGGGGCCGCCGCGGCGTTCGGTGCCCAGTCCGTTCCGGGAGCGTTAGCCGACAGTCTGGCGAGTCACGTCCGCCGGACGGCCAACGGGCCGAATACCGGCCTCCAGTCGTTCGGTCGAGAGTGGCGACCGTGGTTGCCCGAACTGGAACGCGCGTGTTCGCTCGTCGAGAGCGCCGGGCGGGAACCGGCCCAGCAGCGCGGGGCGACGCTCGAACGCGCTCGGACGACGGTCCTCGACGGCATCCACGACCGGACGGCCGCGTTCGCGGCCTCGATCAGCGGGCCGGCGACCGCGCTGTACGCCTTCGGCGTCCTGTTGCCCCTCGCGCTCGTGGCGCTCTTGCCCGCGCTGGACGCGGCCGGCGTGCCGGCACCGCTGTCGTTGCTCGTGGTCGTCTACGACGTGCTCTTGCCCCTCGCCGTCACTCTCGCCAGCGCCTGGCTGCTGACGAAGCGGCCGGTCGCGTTCCGGCCGACGCCGGTACGCCGATCCCATCCGGACGTGTGGTCTCGTCCGACACACGCCGCCGTGGCCGGCATCGCGGCCGCTCTCCTCGCCGGCTGGTCGGTCCGTCTCGTCCTCTCTGACTGGATGGGATTCGTCGCCGCGGCCGGGGCGGGGCTGGGGACTGCGCTGGTGGTCGCCTTCCAGCCGATGCAGTCGGTCCGGTCGACCGTCGAGGCGGTCGAAGCGGGTCTCCCCGACGCGCTCTCGCTGATCGGCCGGCGCGTCACACGGGGCACTGCGACCGAGCGCGCCGTCGAAGACGTCGCTACGGCGGTTCCGGGAGCGACCGGGACGGTGCTGGCCGAGGTGGCCGGTCGCCAGCGTCGCCTCGGGGTGGACCTCCGGACGGCGTTCGTCGGTGAACGCGGCGCGCTGGCGACGGTGCCGAGCGAACGGGCCGAGAGCGCGGCCTCGCTACTGGCCCTCTCGGCTCGGGAGGGGCGGCCCGCCGGGGACGCCCTGCTGGCGATGGCCGATCACCTCCAGACGATCGACGAGGCCGAGCAGGCGAACCGCCGTGCGGTCGCACAGGTGACGAACACGCTCTCGAACACGGCGGCCGTGTTCGCGCCACTGGTCGGCGGTGCGACGGTCGCGCTGTCGGCCGCGATGGGATCGGCCGGTCCCCTCGGCGGGAGCGTCGCGACCGCCGATCTCGGCCTCGCAGTCGGGTGGTACGTCCTCGTGCTCGCGATCGTCCTGACGACGCTGGCGACCGGGCTGACCGACGGGCTCGACCGGTCGCTCGTCGGCTATCGCGTCGGGCTGGCGCTGCTGGCCGCGACGGCGACGTACCTCACCGCGTTCGTCGGCGCGACCTCGCTCGTGTGAGGGTTTAAGTCCGAAGGCGGGGCCAGGGCGTGCCATGTTCGAGGTCCCGGTCGACGCACTGTACGCGTGGCTCGGCGTCGCGGCCGTCAGCGTCGCGGTGCTCGGCGTCGTCGTCGCGCTCCCCACGACCGCACCGCCCGACGCGACCACAGCAGCCGACGCCGTCGATCGCGTCGCCGTCGGACCGCCAGACGCCAGAGCGACGGTCCAGATCGACGCGGCGGCGATCCGGCTCGGTCCCCGCCAGCTCTCGCTGCGCAACGACGGCGGGACCGCGAGCGCGACGTTCGCGTACGGCCCCGTGACGCCCACACTGGCGGACGATCGGCTCGCGCTCGTTCTCTACGGGCGGCCGCCAGCGAGCGTCTTCGAGACGAGCGCGGCCTTCGAGCAGGCGGTCGCGGACGCCCAGCTCCGAAGAGAGTGGCGACAGGCACCGGCGGAGATCGACGTGCGACGCGTCCAGTGGGGTGAGACCAGTGTCACGCTCGTCGGCTAGGGGACAGGTCGAGCCCCTCGTGGCCCTCGTCGCGGTCGCCGCGGTCTCGCTCGCCCTGTCGCTCTACGCTGGCGTCCTCGGCGACGCACTGCCGAGCCAACGCGACCGAGAACTGCCCGAGACGACACTTGCCGCGGTCGACGATCACCTCGCACCCGCTGGCGTCGTCGAGCCCCGGCGAGTCTCCGACGCCGTCGACGCGGGCCCGTCGGGCTATCACACGAACGTGAGCGTGACCGCCGACGGCCGGCAGTGGCAGGCGGGACCGGTCGCCCCAGACGACGCTGGGACCGCGAGCGAGCGGGTGAGCGTCCGGACGAGGCCGGCCCACGTCGACGCGGGCCGTCTCCGGGTGGCGGTGTGGCGATGAGAGCGATCAGTACCGTCGTCGATACGACCCTGTTCCTCCTCCTGCTCGGGGGTGCCGTCGGGACGCTCGTCGCCGGGACAGGTGGTCTCGACGCGCCGCCCTCGGGGGACGACCACGCCGACGAGACGGCGACCGCACTGGCGACCACCACCGTCGGCGTCGACTACGCGCTGACGCCGCGAAACAACCACAGCGACGGAGTCAGCTACGGCCACAGCGCCGACTTCGACCGGACGGCACACGGGACAGTCGCCGGGCTCCTCGCGGCGGCCACGCGGACCGCCGCGACGCTCGACGGCGAGCGAATCGCCCCTGCCGGCGGCGGGTTCGAGCGAGCGGTTCGCAACGAGACCCGCGCCGCCGTCCACCGTCGCGCGACCGCCGTCGGCGTCACGGCCGTCTGGGAACCCTACGACGGTGCGCCCCTAGGCGGTCGCATCCACGCCGGACCGACGCCGCCCGCGAGGGCCGACGTGCGTGCGGCTCGACTCAGCGTCGACAGCGGCATCGCACCGGTGAACGAACGCGCACGCGAGGCCGCCCGGACCGACGGCACGGACGGCATTGCGCGCGTGGTCGCGGCGGCGGTCGTCGAGGGGTTCTTCTCGCCCGCCGAGAGCCGCGTCGCGCTCCGTGGGGACGCGCCGGCCGACACGCTGGCGGCCCACCGCTACCGCCGCGTCGCCAGACTCACCGACGCACCGGCTCTGGACCTGGAGAACGGCTCCGTCACGGCGACGAACGCCCGGCTCACGGCTGCGCTGGCCGATCGGTTCGCCGCCGACATGCGCGACCGGTTCGAGACACCGGCGGCCGCGGCCCGCACCGTCTCGACGGGCGAGGTGCGAATCGTCGTCAGGACGTGGTCGCCGTGATGGACGATCGCGGCCGCGTGCCGTTCGCACTGATCGGCGTCCTCCTGCTCGTCAGCAGCGCGACGCTGGCGACGACGATCGATCCGGGGCGTCCACCCTCCGACAGCGAGACCGAGGTGGTCACCGAACGGACGACCGCGACCGTACAGACGGAACTGCGCGAGGCCGTGACGACCGCCAGCCGGGCGGCCGCAGCGGACCCCGTCGTCGATCCGGCAGACACCGCGGCCGGTCGCCTTCTCGACGAAGAGACGGCGTTTCGCGACGCGCTCCGGCTCCGGATCTACCTGCGGGCCCGCGATCGCCTCTCTCGGGTCGCGGTCCGTCGTGGCGAGGTCACCGGCTCGGTCTCGCTGCCCTCGACGGAGACGCGGGCCAAGCGCCGCGCCGCCATCGACCGCGTGACGATCGAACGGGCAGACGACGACGGCACCGCGATTCGGGTGACCGTCGAGAACGTGACGGTTCGCACCCACCGTGGCGGGCAGGTGCGCTCCCGGACGACGATCTCTCCGACCGTCACCGTCGTGACGCCGGTGCTCGCGGCCCACGACCGGGTCAGTACGTACCAGCGGCGACTCGACGCCGGCGTGACGGAGCGAGGGTTGAGCCAGCGACTGACGACTCAGCTGTACGCACTGGCGTGGTCGCGGGGCTACCTCCAGTACGGCGAGGTACCGATCAGCAACGTCGTCTCGAACCAGCACGTGGGCGTCGTCACCAACGAGGCACTGCTGGACCTCCAGCGCGAGACGATCGGCCACGCCGATCCACGGGGCCGTCGCACGCTCGCGGTCGCGGCGGCACGGACGGCGGCACGGGATCTCACCGTCGCCACGGGGACCGACTCGCGCGTGACCGACGCCGTTCTGAGCGGACCGACGAAGCCGGCGGCGAGCGACATCGAGGGACTGGAGCCACCGCGCCGGTCGAGCCCCGACGAGCGGCGCGAGGTCGCGGTCAACGAGACGGCAGACAGAGCGTTCGTCGACGTGCTCGACGACGGTGCCATCGACAGCACGATACGAGACGCCTACAGCGTCGAGGTCCGGACTGTCGGCCGCGTCGAGGGCGATCGCCATGTCGGCGTGTCGGCACCGCGCCCCGCCGGCTCGAACTGGACGCGCGTCGACAAGCGCCGTGAGCGATCGATCCGCCACCGAAACGTGTCCGTCGCGCCGCCGCCGATCCCCGACGGCTGGCACGAGTTCGAGACCTACGGGCGAGAGACGGTCGTCACGGAGCGAGCGGTGGGGGTCTGGGAGCGCCAGGTCGCGGGGCCAAACGGGAGCGTCGAGGTCCAGCGGAGGACCACCGACAGGACGGGCACGAGTCGACAGACCGTCACCCTCGCGGTCGTCGGTCGTCACGACCGCACCTCGCCGGCTCCCGTTCGACCGATCCGACGGGCCCACCAGCGCGGTGCCGGCCCCCTGGAGGGACCGAACCTCGCCGACGCTCGCGAACGCGCCAGAGAGCGCCTGATCGACAGCCAGGGCGGCCGGTCCGCGGCCCTCGAATACGCGGTCCACAGCGGGCCGGACTCCGACGTACACACGATCGAGCTAGAGGTACCCGCGAACGCGTCCGAGTGGGCGTATCGCGATCTGATGGAGGTCCGAGAACGGGTCCGGTCCGTCGCCGTCGAGGTGCGGCAGGGACGAGTCGGGTCGTACAAATCGAACCCGCCGGCAGCGCTCGCACGGGCCGTCGAGCGAGAGTGGGCGCGGCTGATCGACGCACCGTCCAGCTACGACGGCGCGGCGACGAAGGCGCAGATCGCCGTCCGGGTCGCGTACCTCGACCGCGTACAGGCCCGCCTCCGTGCGCGGGCAGACGACCGGCGTGGCAGGGCCGACGCGTTCGGCGATCGGCTCGACGAGGCCGGCACGTCGATCGAGACGCTGCGCGAGGGGCTCGACGCTCGCGGGCGACCACCGTCGGACCGCCAGCCGCGGCTGGACGGTGTCGGCGGGCCGGTCGCGCTGACGGCCGACGGCGCACCGGCCTACCTCACGCAGGCCTCGCTCAGCCACGACGACGACCCGGCGATCGAGAACAGCTCTCGTCCGCTGGTCGCGCGCAACGTCAACGTCTTTACCGTACCCCACCAGACTGTCTCGGACTCGCTGGTCGACGGTCTGTTCGGCGATCGATCGGGGGTCAGACTCGACACGGCGGCCCGGACGTTGAACGCGACCAACGCGACCCTCGCCGAGGCGAACGCCGCTGCTGTGGACGACGAGGCGGTTCGACGGGCGGACGCGCGCCGACCCGAACGCCACGCCGAGAACGTCTCGGCGCTGACCCGCGAACGCGACGCCCTCCGCCGAGAAGTCGCGTCGGCGAACAAGCACGTGCTCGACGGCCAGCGGTCGGTGCTGTCCCGACGGGCCGTCGCCGGCGGTGCCAGCGAGCGCGAGGCGATGCTTCGAGACGCGGTCGCGCCGTGGCAGACGACCCACGATCGGGCCCTGGCACTGGCGAACGGCTCGGTCAGCCGTCGACTCGTCGCTCTCGCCGGCCGGCGGGCCGACTTCTCGGTGGCTGCACGCGACCGGCTCGCCATCCGACTGAACGCCACGCGCCGCGCGGCGTTACGGGAGCCGGGCGGGCGACCGGACACCGACGCCGTCGACGCGAGCCGATCGCGCACGCAGACCGTGGCGCGGGAGCTGGCCCGCGAGGCCGCTGCCGCCGGTGCGGAACGGGCCACGAAGCGCGGCTACGGCGCGGTGGTGAACGACACGTTCGAGGCGATGCCGGCCGGACTCCCGCTGGCACCCGTGCCCGGCTCGTGGTACGCCACGACGAACGTCTGGCACGTCACGGTCCGTGGCGAGTACGCCCGCTTCGGCGTGCGCGTCTCCCAGGGGCGGCCGACGACGCCCGGCGGCGAGTTCGTCTACGCCAGAGACGGCGAGACGGTCTCTCTCGACGTCGACGACGACGGATCACCAGAGCGGATCGGCCGGTCGACCCGCGTCGACTTCGAGGCCACGGCGACGGTCCTCGTCGTCGTGCCGCCGGGCAAGACCGGCGTCGGCGACACCAACGGCGTCGCGATCGAGGAGTCGGAGGGGTGGCCCGATCCCGGGCCGGAGTGACACTGACTTGTAGGCCCGTCCTGTAGGGTGCGTATGCTCAGAGGCGAATTCGAGGACGCGGGCGAGCAGTCACCAGAGACTCTCCGGCGGGCCTACGAGACGCGGCTGGCCGAGACCGTCGAATCCGTCGGCGTCGACCGGGCCGTCGACGAGACGCCGCTGGACCGAGACCGGATCACGGCGCTGCTCGACGGTGCCTCCCCGGAGATCGAACTCACCGAGGCCGCAGCGATCCTGGCGCTCGACGAGGGCCGTCCCCACGCCGACACGATCGCCGCGGACGCGCGGGACATCCTCCTGATGGGGATGACGACGGGGGTCCTGGACGTGGAAACGCTCGCGTCGGGTATCGACGGCCGGCTCGAACCGAAGGAGATCCAGCAGAAGGTCGAGGGCCGGTTTCCGATGACCGTCGCGGAGTACGCCCTCCTCCACCAGTTCATCGCCCAGCGCGAGGGGTGACCGATGCGGGTCGCCATCCTCGGCTGCGGGTACGTCGGGCTGGCTCTCTGCCGCCAGCTGACCGGCGCGGGCCACGACGTGGTCGGTGTGCGCCGCTCTCCAGACGCCGCGGCGGCGATCGAGGACGCCGGTGGCACGGCGGTCCGGGCCGACGTGACCGACGCCGACGACCTCGCTGCCGTCCCCGACGCAGACGCGGTCGTCTTCGCTGCCAGTTCCGGCGGGCGGGGAGCCGACGCGGCGCGCCGGGTGTACGTCGAGGGCCTCCAGACGGTGATCGACCACTTCGGAGCGCGCGACGATCCGCCAGCGCGGCTCGTGTACACGTCCAGTACGGGCGTGTACGGCGACCACGACGGCGACTGGGTCGACGAGACGACGCCGCTCGACCCCCAGACCGACAAGACGCGGGTCCTCGCCGAGGCCGAGCGCATCGCCAGAGAGCGGGCGCTGGACCGCGGCATCGACGGGACCGTCGCCCGCTTTGCCGGACTGTACGGCCCCGACCGGTACCGCCTGGAGCGGTACCTCGACGGCCCCGTCACTGAGGGGTACCTGAACATGGTGCACCGCGCGGACGCGGCGGGCGCGGTCGCGTTCCTCCTCCGGGAGGGAGTGGCTCGGGACGAGACCGTGCTGGTCGTCGACGACGAACCGGTCTCGAAGTGGGCCTTCGCCGACTGGCTGGCCGAGGAGTGTGGCGTCGCGGAGCCACCCAAACGGACCACGGCCGAGCGCCTCGCGGACGACGACCTCTCGGAGACCGCGCGTCGCCGAATCCAGACGAGCAAGCGCTGCTCGAACGACCGACTGCACTCGCTGGGCTACGAGTTCGCCCATCCGACCTTCCGGTCGGGGTACCGCGACGCGATCGAGCGCTACCGGGCCGCGAACTGACCGCCAAACGTATCAGACCGGGGGAACCTTCTTATCCGGTGACGCTGAAAACTGCGTCCGTATGCCGATCTGGCAAGTAGGTGGCCTCCAGCGAGTCGTCGATAGCGTCACCGTGTTCGCGCGTGAATCGCCGCTGGTGGCCGCGCTCGTGGTCGTCGGGCTCCTCGTCTTTCTCGTCGGAGTCCGCCTCGCGATCGACAGACTCCGCCGGTCGCCGGCCGAACGCTTCCAGCGACTGCTGGCGTCGACCGACGAGGTCGCCGTGTTGATGCATCCGAATCCCGATCCGGACGCGATGTCGAGTGCGCTGGCCGTCGACAGGCTGGCGACCCAGGCCGGTTCGTCGCCGACGATGTACTACCCCGGACAGATTCGCCATCAGGAAAACCGCGCGTTTCAGACCGTTCTCGATCTGGACTTCGATCGCATCGAGGAGGCCGGCGAGCTACGCGAGAACGATGTCGTCCTGGTCGACCACAACGAGGCGCGTGGCTTCCCCGGCGCGGAGAGCATCGATCCGATCGCCGTGATCGACCACCACCCCGGCGGCGGCGAGGGGTCGGAGTTGTCAGACGTTCGCACCGGCTACGGTGCCTGTGCGACGATCTTCGCGGAGTACTTCGAGACTCTCGACTGGGAACTAGCCGACGACGACGCGACGGCCACCGGCGACGACCAGATCGATCAGGCGGTCGCGACGGGGCTGCTCTACGGTATCCAGTCAGACACGAAACAGCTCACGAAGGGGTGTTCGTCCGCGGAGTTCGCGGCCGCCGAGTACCTCTACGACGGGATCGACGAAGACCTGCTCGACAGAATCGCGAACCCACAGGTCGACGCCGAGGTCCTGGACGTGAAAGCCCGTGCGATCACCGACCGCCAGATCGAGAACGCCTTCGCGATCAGCGACGTGGGCGCGGTCTCGAACGTGGACGCGATTCCACAGGCCGCCGACGAACTGCTCCGACTGGAGGGCGTGACGGCGGTCGTCGTGATGGGGCGCAAAGAGGACACGCTGCACCTCTCCGGGCGCTCGCGCGACGACCGCGTCCACATGGGCAACGTCCTCCAGACGGTCGTCGACGACATTCCGATGGGGTCGGCGGGCGGCCACGCCCGGATGGGCGGAGGGCAGCTCTCGATCGATCACATGAACGGGATCGGACCGGGAAGCGGCGTCGCGATGACCGACTTCAAGGGGCACCTGTTCGACGCGATGGCCGGCGATATCTGACCGCTTTTGACCGTCGAGAGCCAACGGCGACTATGGCAACTCAGTCGGCGACCTGGGCCTACCGCGACGACCACGACGACTTCGCCCGCACTTACTTCAGGCGGTTCGGTGACTGTGTCGTCTCGAGCATCGGCGTCGGCACCTACCTGGGCGATCCGACCGACGAGCGAGACGAGCGCTACCGGGAAGCGATCGCCGATGCGCTCCGCTCCGGGATCAACGTCGTCGACACGGCGATCAACTACCGACACCAGCGCTCGGAGCGCGTCGTCGGCGACGTGGTCCGGACGGGGCCGGTCGACAGAGAGTCGGTCCTCGTGGCGACGAAAGGCGGATTCGTCCCCTTCGACGAGGACCGCCCGGCCGATCCCGGCGCGTACGTCGGGTCGGAGTATCTCGACACCGGCATCGTCGACAGCGACGACCTCGTCCGCGGGCACCACTGCATCGCACCGGCGTTCATCGAGGACCAGCTCGACCGCTCGCTGGACAACCTCGGTGTGGACACGATCGACCTCTACTACGTCCACAACCCGGAGACACAGCTCGAAGCGAACTCGCGAGCGGCGGTGTACGACCAGCTCGAAGCGACCTTCGAGCGCCTGGAACGACGCCGCGCGGCGGGAGACATCAGACACTACGGCGTGGCGACGTGGGACGCGTTCCGGGTGCCCGCGGACCACGACAGCTACCTCTCGCTGCCCGAGATCGTGCGTCGTGCGCAGTCGGCGGCCGCCACGGCCGAAAACGAGACGACCGGCTTTCGCGGGGTCCAGCTCCCGTTCAACGTTCAGATGGCCGACGCCTTCACCGTCGAGGCCCACGAGGGGGCGGAGGGCACCCAGTCCGCGCTGTGGTTCGCCCACGAGGCCGAGCTGTCGGTGTTTGCCAGCGCGTCGATCATGCAAGGGGAGCTGTCGACGGGGCTGCCCGACGATATCGCGGCCAGACTCGACGGCGACACCAGCGTCCAGCGGTCGATCAACTTCGCCCGGTCTCCGCCGGGCGTCACGTCCGCACTGGTGGGGATGGGATCGCCCGAACACGTCGTCGAGAACGTCGCGGCCGGTCGGTACGAGCCACTCGGTGCGAGCGCGTTCGACGCCGTCTTCGAGTAGCTACATCTCCTGCCACTTGCTCTCACAGCCGGGACAGACGCGGATCTTTCCGATCTCGTCGGGGTCGTTCTCCGTTCCCAGCTCCTTGTCACAGCTGGTACAGGAGAGCCGCCCGTAGTTGTCCTTCTCCAGATCCCCCGCCCGAAGTCCGGACCGTACTGAGTCCATAGCTGGTGGTGGAACGGCCGAGCGTAAAAAGGCTCGCGACGGACCGGAAGGTTTGTGCCGTTGACTGACTGCCCAGTTAGCGTGTCTCGTCGAACGGTCTTCGGGTCGTTGCTGGGGCTCGTCTTCCTGGTCAACCTCGCACGGGTCGTGTTCGCGCCCCTGCTGGAGCCACTCGGTACCGCGCTCGACGCCAACGACGCCGCGCTGGGGACCATCGCGACGCTCGCGTGGCTCGGGAGCGCACTGCCCCGCATCCCGACCGGCTACCTCCTGACGCGAATCTCTCGCAGCGCCGTCATCCTGGCGTCCTCGGGAATCCTGGCGGTCGCGGCCGTCGCCACGTCGCTCGCCAACAGCGTCCCGGCCGTGATGATCGGGGCCTTCCTGATGGGACTGGCCAGCGGCTCGTACTTCATCGCGGGCAATCCCCTGGCGAGCGAACTGTTCCCCGACCGGGTCGGGTCGACCCTGGGTATCCACGGCACCGCCAGCCAGCTCGCTGCGGTCAGCGCGCCGGCGATCGTCGTTGCCGCTCTGGGCGTCGGCGACTGGCGGACCGTGTTCCGAGCGATGGCCGTCGCCGCCGTCGTCTCCGGGATCGCCTTCGCCCTCACCGCTCGTCGGACGGAGATGCCCGACGCCGGTGCGGAAGACACCGCCTTCCTGGCGGCCGCGCGCCACCAGTGGCGGATCGTGCTCGCGGGCGTGGCCGTCATCGGCGTCACGGGGCTGGTCTGGAACGGCCTGTTCAACTTCTACGTGAAGTACTTCCTCGCGAAGGGGCTGACCGGTGCCCAGGCGAACCAGTTGCTGACGATCGCGTTCGGCGCTGGCGTGCCGGCTTTCTTCGTCTCCGGGCGGCTGGCAGACCGACTGCCCGTGTTACCCTACATCCTCTCGATCATCGGCGGATTCTTGCTCTCGGTCTACGCGACGACGCTACTGTCCAGCTACCTCGGGCTGGCGGTCCTCAGCGCCGTTCTCGGCTACGTGATCCACAGCCTCTTTCCGGCGGTCGACACGTACCTGCTGGGCTCGCTCCCGGACCACCACCGCGGGAGCGCCTACGCCGTCTACAGCGGGACGATGATGATCATCCAGGCCTCGGGCAGTACGATCGTCGGCAGCCTCTCGTCGGCCGGCTACTCCTTCGAGGCGATCTTCACCGGGCTGGTGGCGGTGCTCGCGGCGGTGTTGCTCGGGCTCACGGGACTGTACGTCGACGGCCAGCTTCCGACCGGTGCACGGGCGTAGGCACGCTGTTTTTGAGGCCGGAACCGAAGTGGAGAGTGATGGAGTACGTCCAGGAACGGATCGCTACGCTACACGATTACGACGGCACGAACCCCGCCGCCCCGACCGATCGGGCCGCGGTCGTCGTCCCCATGACCGAGCGCGAGCACGCCAGCCTCGCCGCCGAGCACGTCTTCTCGACCCTGGCGTCGGTCGACCCCGAGCGGGTGTACGTCCCGTTGCGGGCCAGCCCGGGCGAGGTGGCCGCGGTGACCGAGTGGATCGACGGCTTCGACTTCGACGCCGAGGTGCTGTGGTGCAACGCGCCCCGCGTCGAGGAGCACCTGCGCGAGCGTGACCTCGTCGCCGAGGCCGGCAAGGGCCGAGACGTGTGGCTCGCGCTGGGCGTGGCCGCGCGCCACGACTACGTGGCGGTACACGACGCCGACGCCACGAGCTACGGGGCCGAGCAGGTCCCGAAACTGCTCGCACCCCTGGCCGGCGACCACAGCTTCGCCAAGGGCTACTACGCCCGCGTCGAGGACGGACGCCTCTACGGACGGCTGTTTCGCCTGTTCGTCCGCCCGCTCTTGCGCGCCCTCGACGAGACGGTCGATCATCCGGTGATCGACTACCTCCTGTCGTTTCGCTACGCGCTGGCCGGCGAGTTCGCCGCGACGAGCGCGGTCGCCAGATCGCTCCGCGCCCAGCCCGGCTGGGGGCTGGAGATCGGCACGCTCGGAGACGCCTACGACGCGGCGGGCTTCGCCGGCAGCGCACAGGTCGACCTGGGGACCCACGAGCACGACCACCGCTCGGTCGGCGGCCCGTCGGGACTGGGCGATATGTGCGAGGCGGTCGGTGGCGCGCTCTTCCAGGTGCTCGACGACCAGGGCGTCGCCGTCGAGTACGACCGCCTCCGGGACGCGTACACGACCGCTGCCGACGCGCTCGTCGACCAGTACGCCGCCGACGCGCGGTTCAACGGGCTAACCTACGACGCCGCCAGCGAACGCGAGCAGGTCCGAGAGTACGTCCGTGGGGTGGCCGACCCCGGCGAGGACCGCCGACTGCCGGCCTGGGATCGCTGTGAACTGGCACCCGAGACGATCCGGACGCTGTCACGGGACGCCATCGACGAGAGAGAATAAACGGAGTTTAAGTCCCGCCCGTCAAACGGACGCCTATGGACGAGCGAACGTACACGGCAGACGCCGAGCCCGGCGACACGGTCACCGTCGCCGGCTGGGTCCACGAGGTGCGCGACCTCGGTGGTATCGCCTTCCTCATCCTCCGAGACACGGAAGGGAAGATTCAGGTCAAGTTCGAGGTCGAGGAGATGGACGACGAACTCGTGGAGACGGGTCTGAACGTCCACCGCGAGTCGGTCATCTCCGTCACGGGCGACGTCGAAGAGGAACCGCGCGCGCCGACCGGCGTCGAGATCACGCCCGAATCGGTCGACGTGATCAGCGAGGCCGACCCCGAACTGCCACTCGACCCCTCCGGCAAGGTCGACGCCGAGCTGTCGACCCGACTGGACAACCGCACGCTGGACCTCCGCAAGGACGAGGTCAAGGCGATCTTCGAGATCCGCGCGGAAGTGCTGCGCGCGGTGCGCGAACAGTTCCGCGACCTCGGCTGCACGGAGATCAACACGCCCAAGATCGTCGCCACCGGCACCGAGGGCGGCACCGAGCTGTTCCCGATCACCTACTTCGGCCAGGAAGCGTTCATGAACCAGAGCCCCCAGCTGTTCAAGCAGCTGATGGTCGGCTCCGGGCTGGAGCGGGTCTTCGAGATCGGGCCGATCTTCCGCGCCGAGGAACACAACACGCCGCGCCACCTCAACGAGGCGACCTCGATCGACTTCGAGTCGGCGTTCGCCGATCACACCGAAGCGATGGACGCCTGCGAGGCCGTCGTCAAAGCCGCCTACGAGGCCGTCGAGTCGAACTGTCAGGACGAGCTCGTTGCGCTGGACCTGGCCGACGAGTTCGAGGCCCCCGAGGGCGAGTTCCCGCGCCTGACCTACGAGGAGGCCATCGAGCGCATCAACGCCACGGGCGAGCTCGACGAGCCGCTCGTCTGGGGCGACGACCTGCCGACCGAGGGCGAACACGCGCTCGGCCAGGACGTGGGCGAGCACTACTTCATCACCGACTGGCCCAGCGAGATCAAGCCGTTCTACATCATGGACAAAGACGACGAGGTCTCGACCGGCTTCGACATGATGCACCCCGAGATGGAACTGGTCTCGGGCGGTGCCCGCGAACACCGCTACGACCACCTCGTCGACGGGTTCGAACAGCAGGGCCTCGATCCCGAAGCCTTCGACTACTACACGAAGATGTTCAAGTACGGTATGCCACCCCACGCCGGCTGGGGTCTCGGCGGCGAGCGCCTCATCATGACGATGCTCGGCCTCGGGAACATTCGAGAAGCCGTTCTCTTCCCGCGAGATCGCCAGAGATTGAGTCCGTAGGGGGCGAGGGGCGCGAACGAAGTGAGCGGTCCTCGAAAGCGAGCGGGAGCGAAGCGACACGCGAGCAGCGACAAACCTGAGAGCCAGCGGGACGAACAGAGTGAGTCTCGCAGGACCGTCTTCCTCTCTTCCCGCGAGATCGGCAGAGATTGAGTTCGTAGGGGGCGAGGGGCGCGAACGAAGTGAGCGGTCCTCGAAAGCGAGCGGCCCTCGCCGACGCTCTCGACGGCTACCACACGATTTTTATCGGAGCCACGACACCAGCCACGCGTGTTCCAAATGGTCCCTCTCCAGGCTGGATTCGTACTGGTGTTCCTCCTGTTCGGGCTCGCAATTACCGCGCTGTGGGTGTGGGTGTCGTACTGGGTGTACAACGACGCGACCGACCGCGGCATGGACAGCGCGACGCTGTGGGCCGTCGTCACGTTCGTCGGCGGCGTCATCGGACTCCTGATCTACATCCTCGTCCGCGAGGACCCGTCGCCGTCCCGGGCGGTACAACCCTAGTCGCCGATCTCGCCGACGGCGCGCTCGCGGAGTTCGCCGGTCAGGTGCATCCCGTGCTGGTCGATCCGGCGGACGATCCGCTTTGCCTGTCGCGGGCTCAGGTACTTGTCTTCCAGCGTCGCCCGGACGACGACGCCGAAACTGCTGGTGACCTGGGCACCGAGTCCGCGACACATCTGGCGGACGGTCCGATCCTCCGAGACGACCGCGACGGCCGATCGGTCGTCGGAGTCCCGACGCGCCAGGACGCCCGCGATCACCGACGCCGCCGTCCCCACGTCCTTCTCGCCGAGGAGTCGCTGTGCGCGCTCGATGTCGGCGTCGGCTTCGGTGACCGCTCGCACGTCGTCGCCGTCGAGCAACTCGTCGAGGTTCGTCGCCGTCGGCTCGACGGCCGAGGCCTCGCAGACGGGCTGGGGTACGACGACGTCACCGTCGAAAGAGGTCAGCAAAGAGAGTTCGCCGACCTGCCCGAGGCTGTACACCGCCGTCGGCCCGACGTAGATCCGACTCATAGCTCCGTCGCGGTGTCGGCGTCGAGCTCCAGATCCGACAGCGCGAGCTGTGTCGTGAGGTTGCGTTCCCGAGCCACGTCGAGCCACTCGGCGATCGAGAGATCGGCCAGCTGTGCGGCCTCGGCGGCCGACACGTCGCCGGACTGGTAGCGCTCGACCGCGACCCGGATCCGGAGGGTCTCCAGCCCCTCGTCGAGGGCCTTCCTGATCGTCGTCGAGCGGTCCTCTGCGAGCAGTTCTGCGACGGCGTCCAGCTCTGCCTGCTCCTCGTCGGAGAGGCGCGCACTGATCGTCGGCATGTTTGCGCTCAACTACGCCGTATTACATAAGCGTGTGGCTCTCGGGTCGCGCCCGACCGGGGGCGATCGTCGCCCCGAACGCGTCTCACAGCCCCTCGATGCTCCGGAGCTTCTGCTCGACTGCCGGCGGCGCGCCGCTGGGGCCGTCCCGGACGCGATGGTCGGGGATCACCAGCGGGACCGGGTTGTCCGCGAGGGCCTCTCTGACGATCCGCGCGCTCTCGTCGTCGCTCGGGTCCAGCACCGGAGCCATCCGCACGAGCTGGTCGACGCCGGCCTCCTCGCCGTAGGGGATCTCCCGGACCGCTTCGAGCACGCTCCGGCGCTCGGTCGAGACGGTCAGGCCGACATCGACGTCACGGAAATCGTCCGTCTCGTTGCTCAGATACCCCTCGATCCGGTCGAGGAGGTCGTGGTCGGTTCGACTCTCCGCTGCCGGCCGCTCGGGGAACGACAGCTGGATGATCTTCTCGCCCGCCGCCCCGAACTGGACGTACCGGTCGAGAAACTCGAACTCGCGCGCGTAGATTCCCGCCTCTGGGCTGGCCATGTCCGATCACTCGCCCGGTCGCGTCTTGAAGATTCGGCTCCCGACCGACGACCGGACGCCGACGGGTCTCCGCCGACAAAGCCGCTCCGCCGAGGCCACCGAGCGAACCGGGCCGAGGCCGTCGTCGCCAAGGGCAAGTCTTATGTGCAACTCTGTCCGTTAGTGTACAGTAATGGGCGATAGTGAGGAGATCGCACCGGCGGTCGAGTCGATCCTGGCGGCGGCCCGCGAGCGTGGCGGTGCCGACGGCCGCGTCGACGTCGAGCCCCGGTCGTTGACCGACGCGTTCGCGGACGCCGAAGCGGACGGTCGCGTCCCGGTGATCGCCGAGGTAAAGCCGACGAGTCCGACTGCGGCGGGCGAACGCACGGAGGATCCGGTCGCGCTGGCCGAGCAGATGGTCGAGGGTGGAGCGGCGGCCCTGTCCGTGCTGACCGAGCCCGAGCATTTCGGCGGGTCCGAAGCGACGCTGGCTCGGATCCGCGAGGCCGTCGACGTGCCGGTCCTGCGCAAGGATTTCGTCCTCCACGAGGACCAGCTCGACGTGGTCGAGGCGGACGTGATCCTGTTGATCGTGCGCTTTCTCGACGAGCCCGACACGGGCGATCTGGCGGACCTGCTCTCGGCCGCGCGCGAGCGGGGGTTCCAGGTCCTCGTCGAGACGCACACGGCCGACGAGCTCGCGCGAGCGGTCGAGGCCGGCGCGGAGATCGTCGGCGTCAACAACCGCGATCTGGCGAAACTGGCGGTGGATCTGGACACCTTCGAGCGGGTCGCACCGGACGCCCCCGAGGGTGTGACCCTCGTCGCCGAGAGCGGCATCCAGAGCCCGGCCGACGTGGCCCAGATGCGCCGGGCCGGGGCCGACGCCCTGCTCGTCGGCTCTGCGATCATGGACCACAGCGCACCGGCCGAGGAGACGGACGTGACAGCGAACACGCGACGACTGACGACAGCGACGACAACACATGAGTAGCGAATCCAAATTCGGCGACTACGGCGGACAGTTCGTACCCGAGGCGTTGATGCCGGCCATCGAGGAGCTGACCGACGCTTACGAGCGGTACGTGATCGACAACGAGGACGGCTTCATGGACGAGTTCCGTCGCCGGCTAGCGGAGTTCGGCGGCCGACCCCTGCCCCTACAGCGGGCCGACCAGCTCTCGGCGCGCTACGACACCGAAGTGTACCTCAAGCGAGAGGACCTGCTCCACGGCGGGGCTCACAAGCTCAACAACGCGCTCGGGCAGGTCCTCCTGGCGAAGTACATGGGCAAGGAGCGCATCATCGCGGAGACCGGCGCTGGCCAGCACGGCACGGCGACGGCGATGGCCGCGGCCCACCTCGACATGCCCTGCGAGATCTACATGGGCGAGACCGACATCGCCCGCCAGCGGCCCAACGTCTTCCGGATGCGGATCAACGACGCCGAGGTGAATCCGGTGACGACCGGCCGCGGGACGCTCAAAGAGGCGATCAGCGAGACGATGCGAGACTGGGCGACCACCGTCGAGACGACCCACTACGTCATCGGGTCGATCGTCGGCCCGGCTCCGTTCCCGGCGATGGTCCGGGACTTCCAGTCGGTCATCAGCGAGGAGGCCCGCGAGCAGATCGTCGAGAAGACCGGCGGCCTCCCGGACGCCGTGCTGGCGTGTGCGGGCGGCGGCTCGAACACGATGGGCGCGTTCCATCACTTCGTTCCGGACGACGACGTGGACCTCTACGCCGTCGAGGCCGGCGGCTCCTCGCTGTCGGTCGACGAGGAGGAAGGCGTCGCGCCCAACTCGGCGTCGCTGTCGACCGGCGACGAGGGGGTACTCCACGGGGCGCGCACGAAGCTCCTCCAGGACTCTGACGGCCAGATCATGGAGTCACACTCCGTCTCGGCGGGGCTCGACTACGCGGGCGTCGGTCCGGAACTGGCCCACCTCGTCGACGAGGGGCGCGTGACGCCGGTCAACGTCGACGACGACACCGCACTCGAAGCGTTCCACCGGCTCTCGCAGGACGAGGGTATCATCCCGGCGCTGGAGACGGCCCACGCCTTCGGTTATCTAGAGCGCGTGGCGGGACCCGCCACGGACGATCGAGCGGCGGAGCCGCGAGATGAGCACCACGACGACCTCGGCGACACCGTGATCGTCAACGTCTCTGGCCGGGGGGACAAGGACCTCGAAACCGTCATCGAAGAGACCCAGAAGCGCGATCTGGACATCGCGCCGGACATGTCGATCTTCAACGAGATCGGGGGCGGGATCTAGATGGGACTGGAACGGGCCTTCGCCGACGAACCCGCCTTCGTCCCGTATCTCGCCGCGGGCGATCCGGACTACGACGCCTCGATCGAGTACGTCGAGGCGCTCGCTCGCGGGGGTGCGGACGTGATCGAACTCGGGCTTCCGTTCTCAGAACCCATCGCCGAGGGGTCGACGATCCAGGAGGCCGTCGTCCGCTCGCTGGACGCCGGAATGAGTCCGGATCGGTTCTTCGAGTTCGTCGAAGAGTTGGACGTGGACGTGCCGCTGGTCTGTATGACCTACTACAACCTCATCTACCAGTATGGCTCCGGACAAGGGCCAGAACCCTTCGTCGAGAAGGCCGCCGAGGTCGGTATCGAGGGGTTCGTCGTGCCGGACCTGCCCGCCGAAGAGGCCGGGCCGCTCCGGGCGGCCTGTGACGAGTACGGACTGGATCTGATCTTCATCGTCGCGCCGACCACGAAGGGCGACCGGCTCGCGTCGATGATGGACCAGACCTCGGGCTACGTCTACGTGCAGGCGCGGCTGGGCGTCACCGGCGCGAAGGACGACGTAGACGACGCGACCGAGGAGAGCCTCGCCCGGATTGCGGAGTGGGACGTGCCAAAGGCCGTCGGCTTCGGGATCAAGACCGGCGACCACGCCGAGCGGATCGTCTCGGCCGGAGCGGACGGCATCATCGTCGGCTCCGCGCTGGTCGATATCGTCGCCGAGGGCCACGAGAACGGCGACCCCGCCGACGAGGTCGCCGAACGGCTCGAAGGGAAGGCCCGCGAACTGAAGGCGGGGGCGCTGCGGGGCGCGGAACAGCAGGCGACGGCAGAGGGGTCGTAACTCGCCACACGTCCGGAGGAATCACGAAGTGTCTGGCGCTACAAGCGATGCGCATGGACGACGATCCTCTCGAATCGCTCCGCGATGAGTTCTCTGATGTCGAACGATCCGTCGGCGAACTCTCCGAAGACGCGTTGCGTGAGGCCATCGAAGAAGCGACTCCAGAGTGAACCGCCGACGTATCACTGGCCGCAACCGGAAGGAACATAATCGTACTTGCCACACATTCGCACAACATGAGCGCAGGGAAAGCAGCACGACTGGCGCGGATCGGGACAGGGGGGCGACACGTCATCGTCCCGATGGACCACGGCATCACACTCGGGGCCGTCGACGGTCTCGTCGACATCGAATCGACGATCGACGCGGTCACGGCGGGCGGCGCGGACGCCGTCCTCACCCAGCGCGGGATCGCCGGGCGCGTCCACGAGAACACGAACGACGCGGGCTACGTCGTCCACCTCAACGGCTCGACCTCGATCGGGCCAGACGAGAGCGACAAACGACCGACCGGCACCGTCGAGGACGCCATCCGGGCCGGGGCCGACGCCGTCTCCTTTCACATCAACGTCGGCAGCGAGCACGAACCGGACCAAATCTCACAGCTCTCCGAGGTCACCAGCGCGGCCCGCGAGTACGGGCTGCCGGTGCTGGCGATGGCCTACGCTCGCGGCCACGACGTTCGCGACGAGGACCCCGAGCTGTTCGCCGAGGACCTCGGCCACGCGGTCCGGCTGGCCGAGGAACTCGACGCCGATCTCGTCAAGACCGCCTACAGCGGCACGCCCGAGACGTTCGAACGCGTCGTCGAGTCGACTGCACTCCCCGTCCTGATCGCGGGCGGCTCGAAGGGCACCGACGAGGAGACGCTCGACATCGTCCGCGGGGCGATGGACGCCGGGGCGGCCGGCGTCTCGATAGGGCGCTCGATCTTCCAGCACGAGGAACCCGAGAAGATCGCTCGCGCCGTCGCCAGCGTCGTCCACGAGGACAGCGAGGCCGCCGACGCGCTCCGTGCGGCCGGTCTCGCCGTCGAGGCGTAGCGAACGTCGAACGCGGCCACCGCTGGCGACATCTGACCGACGAGACAGTCACGCGCGACGGTGATCCTTCTATCCGGGCCGATTGCCCGCATTCGCCACGTTCAAGCGGGACCGATTCGAGAGGTGGGACAATGACACGAAGCGTGTGGCTCAAGGCCGACAGCGAGGTCGGCGACTGGGAGACCCGAAAGCGCCGAATCACCGCTGGCCTCGAAGCCGGCGTCGACTGGGTGCTCGTCGACGAACACGACGTGGCCCGCGTCCGCGATCTCGGTGAGGTCAACGTCGCCGCCTTCGCCGGTGGCGACGTCACCGTCATGGACGCCGAGGGCGAGGAAGCCGAACCCGACGCCCGCGTCGTCGGCAAGGACGGCGAGGGCGACGGCACCGTCGACCTGCCCTCTGACTTCTCTGGCTCTGCCGACCTCTCTGCGCTCCGCCAGGACGGCGAGGCCCCACAGGGTGGCTACGTCCGCATCCGGTCCAAGGAGTACGAGGGCTTCGCCGAGGCCGTCGCCGAGGAGGCGGCCTTCACCATCGTCATCGGCGACGACTGGCAGATCATTCCCCTGGAGAACCTCATCGCCCGCGTCGGCGACGAGACGGAGCTGATCACCGGCGTCCAGACTGCCGAGGACGCAAAGACCGCCTACGAGACGCTCGAACTGGGTGCCGACGGCGTCCTGCTGGACACGGACGATCCCGACGAGATCCGCCGCACCGTCGAAGTCCGCGACGAGGTCGGCCGCGAACAGCTCTCGCTGTCCTGGGCCGAGGTCACCGACATCGAACAGACCGGGTCGGCTGACCGCGTCTGCATCGATACGGGCTCGCTGATGGCCGAGGACGAGGGAATGCTGATCGGCTCGATGGCGCGCGGGCTCTTTTTCGTCCACGCCGAGACCGCCGAGTCGCCCTACGTGGCCTCGCGTCCCTTCCGGGTCAACGCCGGGGCGGTCCACGCCTACGTCCGCACGCCCGACGGCGGGACCAAGTACCTCTCGGAACTCCAGAGCGGCGACGAGGTCCAGGTCGTCGACACCGACGGCAACACCCGCGAGGCCATCGTCGGCCGCGCCAAGATCGAGAAGCGGCCGATGTTCCGCGTCCAGGCAGAGACGGCGGACGGCGACCGCATCGAGACGCTGATCCAGAACGCCGAGACGATCAAGATGCACACCGCCGAGGGCCGGACCGCGATCACCGACATCGAGCCCGGCGACGAACTCCTGTTGTACACCGACGACAAGGCCCGTCACTTCGGCGAGGCCGTCGAAGAGTCGATCATCGAGAAGTAGCGCCCCGTAGGCACTCGTCACTCCAGTTCGGCCGTACACCAGTGACAGAAGTCGAGGTCCTCGTCGCGTTCCCGCCCGCAGTAGGGGCACTGTTGGCCCTCCTCGATGGCGGCCGCGGCGTTGATCTCGGTCGCGATCCGGTAGGCGTCGAGCACGCTCAACAGCGAGACGGCCAGCAACGCGCCGCGGGCCTGCCAGGAGAGGGCGCGGGTCATCTCGACTGACGCCGTCCAGATCGCCTCCGGCGTCGTCGCCGCCGGGAGCGTGGCCTCCGGCGCGAGGATACTGACGCCGAGCATCGCGAGGGTGAACCACAGCAGCGCACGGATCCACTCACGGAGGTAGAGGTGACCGAGACCGGGCGAGAGAAACGCCAGGGCGGCGGCGAGCAGGGGCCGTTTCTGGTCTGCATCGACCATGATACCCCCACTCCCGGGCCAATCGTTGTTAATCTTGCGCACCGACTCGTCTTCACGTGGTTGCCGGTCGCTCTCCGAGGTCAGGACAGCTGGTCGACCAGCCGTCGTAGCGTCGCCAGATCGTACTGTCCGGGTGCCGTGGCGTCGGCGGGATCGACGGGCGCGTAGCCGATCCGGGAGCCGTACAGCGGCGCGACGGGTCGAGAGTGGCAGCCGGCCTCGCCCATCGCCATCGTCGCAACGGTCTCGCCGGCCTCGGTCAGCCGGTGGGTCGCTTCGAGCAGCGCCAGTACGTCCCCGCGGTCCCGTGCCGTCGTCGCGATCTTGCCCACGTCGCCGTACTCGCAGGCCCGTGCCAGTCGGTCGACGAGGGCGGCTTCGTCGGGCGTCGCCTCGAAGTCGTGGGTCGAGACGACGACGCTTGCGTCCTGATCGTGGGCGTAGTCGACGACGCGAGCGGCGTCGCAGGCCCCCTCGCCTTCGAGGGCAGCAAGCTCCACGTCGACGGCCGTGACGGCGTCGTGCTCGACGGCAGTTTCGAGGGCGTCCAGTCGAGCGGCGTCGTCCGGGGCCTCCCCGCCCTCCCACTCGACGCGGTTGGTCACCAGGACGGGCAGGTCACCCTCGTAGTCGTCGAGCATCGACAGAGCGTCGTCCGCGAAGTCCATCCGCAGCTCCATCCCGTCGGCGTCCTCGCGAGCGGCCGGCTCGTCCGTCAGGTCGGCCGTGGCGGCCAGCAGCGTAAACGAATCGAAGTCCATGCCGTCGCTTGCTCCGACGGGCACTAAGCCTGTTCGCTCTCGCCGTCGGGGCACGCTTCGATCGGCGAGTGGGTCGCGCGATACCCCTCGTCTGTCCGTTCGACGCCGTCGACGCCGTAGAAGCGAATCCGGCGTTCCTGTTTGGTGTTGACGGCGGTGTCGTAGTGCTCGGCTTCGTAGCCCGGCTCGTTCCCTTCGGCTCGTCGCCGCTGGACCCACTCGCGGTGGTCAGCGAGTCGCCGTTCGGCGATCTCCCGTGAGCGCTCGGAGGCGTCCTCGACGCGGTCGTCGAGCGCAGCGAGGAGGTCGTCGTCCCGATCGTAACCCACGGAGTCGCGGCCGGCGACGAGCGCGGCCATCGTCGTCGTCCCGGTACCGAGGAAGGGATCGAGGACGGTGTCGCCGTACGTCGAGAACATCGAGACGAGTCGGTAGGGTAGCTCCAGCGGGAAGGCACCGGACCGCTCGCGCAGACCGTCCTCGACGGCCTGGCGCTCGCCCGTCAGCTCCCACAGGTCCGAGAACCAGACGTTGCGCTCCTCCCAGAAGTACGCGCTCTCGTAGCGGTCGTCGTCGCCGGGCGGGAAGGTGCGTCGTTGCCCGTTGCGAAAGACGAGGACGTGTTCGTGTTCCAGCGTCGGGTAGGCGTTGGGCGGGAGCATCCCCGAACCCATGAACTTCGTCGCGCGGTTCGAGGGCTTGCGCCAGAGGATGTCGGGCAGCGCCCGGAGACCTCGGTCGGTCAGGCGGGTCGTGATCTCCGCGTGGTTCGAGAACGACCGAAAGCCGTCGCCGATCGAGCGGGTGGCGTCGCCGACGTTGATGCAGGCGATCCCGCCCGGCCGGAGCACCCTGACCACTTCGGCCCAGACGGTATCGAGCACGTCGTGCATCAACCGGAAGGCGCGCTCGCCGTCTTCGTCGGCCAGCGCGTCCTCGACGGCGGGGTCGAGTGCTGCGAAGATGTCGTCCCACATCTCGATCATCGGGTACGGTGGCGAGGTCACGACCAGGTCGACGCTGTCGTCGGGCAGCGCCAGCTCGCGGGCGTCACCCGTCACTACACGGTGAGTCGTCTCCATAGAACGGCAGTCGAAACGAACCCCCTCGTGTCTTCTGGTTCGCGCCCTACCGGCGCTCGATCATGTCCTGCAGCTCGTTGACCTTCGCGGCCTGTTGCTCGTTGGCCGCGGCGATCTGTTCGATCTCGGTGGCGACCTCCTCGGCGCTCTCGGCGGTCGTGTCGACCATGCTCGCGACCTCCTCGGTCGATGCGGCCTGTTCGTCCGTCGCGGAGGCGACCTCCTCGGCACCCATCGCGGCCTCCTCGACAGCCTCGTCGATCTTCCGGAGGATGTCGACGGCCGTCTCGACCTGCGTGAGCCCCTCCTCGACCTGCTCGTTGGCGTGGTCGATGCTCTGGACGGTCTCTTCGGTGTCGGCCTTGATGTTCGAGACCAGCTCTTCGATCTCGGCCGCGTTCTGCTGGGACTCCTCGGCGAGGCTCTTGACCTCGTTGGCGACGACGGCGAACCCCTCGCCGGCCTCGCCCGCTCGCGCGGCCTCGATAGAGGCGTTCAGGGCCAGCATGTTCGTCTGGTCTGCGATGTCGTTGATCACCTCGACGATCTCGTCGATCTCGTCGATGCGATCGCGGAGCTGTTTGACGTCGGCCGACACGTCGGTGTTTGCCTCGTCGACGGCCTCCATCGCACCGATCGCGTCGTCGGCGGCCTCGCGGCCGTCGGCGGCGAGATCGCGGGCGTCGTCGCTGACCTGCTTGACCTGGCTGGCACTGGAGGCGACCTCCTCGACGGTCGCCGAGAGATTCGACACCTCGCTGGCGACCTCTCGCATGTTCTCGGACTGCTCGTTGGCGAGGTCGCTGATCTGCTGTGAACTCTCCGAGACGCCCTCGGAGGCCCGGAGCAACTCGTCGATCGCGCTCCCGAGTTCGCCACCGGCGAGAGACCCACCAGACGAGGCTTCGACGCCGCCATCGGTCGTTGGTTCCTGGTCCATAGCGGTACCAGCGGCTGGGACCGAATTAAACGTGACCTCTCAGTTATCAGGGTTGATTACGCCAGCGCCGGCGACGGATCGGTGGCCCGCGCTCCGGGGACGGAAACGAGAGACCAGTTAGGCCATCGGGAGGCCCTGCTCGGCCTCCAGCAGCTCGTGGTAGCGGTTGCGGATCGTCACCTCGGAGATGTCGGCGACCTCGCTGACGGCGGCCTGGGTCGTCTTCTCGTTGGTCAGCAGTGCGGCGGCGTACACGGCCGCTGCGGCCAGTCCGACCGGGGACTTGCCGGAGTGGACGCCCTGCTCTTTGGCGTTCTGGAGGAGCTGACGGGCGCGATGCTCGGCCTCGTCTGACAGTTCCAGCGAGGAGGCAAAGCGGGGGACGTAGCTCTCGGGGTCAGCCGGCGCGACTTCGAGCCCGAGTTCGCGGACGACGTAGCGGTACGTGCGTGCGATCTCGCTCTTCTCGACGCGGGAGACCTCGTCGATCTCGTCCAAGCTCCGGGGGACGCCGGCCTGACGAGCGGCGGCGTAGACGGAGGCCGTCGAGACGCCCTCGATGGAGCGACCGGGCAGGAGGTTCTCGTCCAGCGCACGGCGGTAGATGACGCTCGCGGTCTCGCGGACGTTCTCCGGGAGGCCGACGGCGGAGGCCATCCGGTCGATCTCGCCCAGTGCCTGCTTGAGGTTGCGCTCCTTGGAGTCACGGGTGCGGAACCGCTCGTTCCACTTGCGAAGCCGTTGCATCTTCTGGCGTTGCTTGCCCGACAGGGAGTTGCCGTAGGCGTCCTTGTCGCGCCAGTCGATGTTGGTCGACAGCCCCTTGTCGTGCATCATGTTGGTCGTCGGTGCGCCGACGCGGGACTTCTCGTCTTTCTCGCTGGAGTCGAACGCCCGCCACTCCGGTCCGCGGTCGATCTCGTCGGTCTCGACGACGAGCCCGCAGTCCTCACAGACCGTCTCGCCGTGCTCGTCGTCGACGACCAGCGTGCCAGAACACTCCGGACACGCGGTCGATGTCGTCTCGCTCTCTTCTTCTGTCTGTTCCTCGTCGGTCGTCGTGCGCGCTCTCGCTCGCGTTCTGGTGTTCGAATCGCTCATTGTACGAATGCGGGCGCTATCCGGGGTATCGGTGCCGAGAACGACTGGTGTCGTCCCATGCCAGGCGACGAACGGCGACGGTTCCGGTCCGTCATCGACGATCCCGGACGCTCGATTGGTACCAACACAGTGCCTTCGAAACTCATTTAAATCTATCGAATCTCGGAAGTCGAAACCGGTGTGAACGGTGCGAACGTGGTGTTTGAGAGAGTTTGACGCACCCGTTCAAATAGGGTCTGGCCGACAGTTGGTACGTACTAGTCGGCCTCCGGCTCGATTTCGCCGGACTGCTGGGACTCTTCGACCGCGGTCGTCAGCGAGACGTTGAGCCAGGCCATCGATCCCAGCCCGCCGACGATCGTGACGGCGTTCTTGACGGCGTGATCGACGATCGAGATCGCGAGTGCGACCGGCCCCGTAACGGTCGTCAGCCCGACGACGATGAGGGTGAAGGCACCCTCGTAGAGGCCGATCCCGCCCGGCGACAGCGGGAGGATCTTCGCGAGGTTGCCGACGCTGACCGCGAAGAACGCGGCCGCCACCAGCGACAGTGTGAGCTCGATGCTGGGGAAGGCAGCGAAGACGACGACCGCCGTCAACACGTCGACGATCCAGATGACGAGGCTGCCGACGCCGACCCGGAGGAAGGCCCCCCGGTCGGCGACGACGGTCTCGACGTCGCCGACGAACTGTTCGACGATTCCGGAGACGTACTGGGCGTAGGAGTCGTTGCTGAGCGCGGTGACCGCACGGTGGACGAGATCGCTGTCCCGGCGGGCGCTGACGACGATCACGGCGACGCCAGCGATGGCCGCCGCACCGACGACAGCGGCGACCTGGAGCGCCGTCCGCGCGGCCGCGGCGGGATCGAGCGTGTCGTCCCCGATCGTCACCGGGGGTACGTCGGCCGCGATCGCCTGGGCGATCTGGTCGGTCCCGCCGGTGACGACGAGGCCGACGAGGACGCTCCCGGCCAGGACCGTGATCGCGAGCAGGTCGAAGACGCGTTCGACGGCCAGCGAGGCGAACCCGGTCGGATACGGGATCTGCCGGCGGGCCTTGACGACGTACGCCCGGACGCCGTCGCCGAGTCTGGCGGGAAAGACGAGGTTCCCCGTCTGGCTGATGAAGATCGCGCCCGTGAGGAACCACGTGTCGCTGTCGTGACCCAGCCGAGCGAGGATGTCCCGATAGCGCTGTCCGCGCAGCGGCCACGACAGCAGGTACACCACGCCCGAGAACGCGACGACGCCGCCGTCCGCCCCGCTGATCGCGTCCAGGACGGCCGCCGGATCGAAGACGACCGTCACCGCGAGCACGAGCGCGGCGATCACCAGCAGCGACCCGGCAGTCATGCTCACCTTCCGCGTGATCCGGGGGCTCACCGACAGCTGCCACCAGGTCCGGACGATCTGGCTCCCCATCCCGAACACGTCCCGCACGAGATCGACCTTCGAGTCGCCCTTCGGCGTCCAGTCGACCGGGAACTCCTTGACGCGGTAGCCCTCGCGCTGGGCGCGGACCAGCAGCTCCGTGTCCCAGAACCAGTGTTCGTCTTCGACTTCGTCGAGGAGATCGAGCGCCGCCGCCCGATCGAACGCCTTGAAGCCACACTGGTGGTCCCGCAGATCCGATCGCAGGAACAGCCGCACGAGGGTGTTGTAGCCGAGGCTCGGCACCCCTCGCTTGGCGGGGCGATCGGCCCGGTTCTCGGGGAGCCAGCGCGATCCCGTCGCCACGTCGTACTCGCCCGATCGGACCGACTCGACCAGCTCTTCGAGGTGGCGCATGTCCGTCGCCAGATCCGTATCGAAGTACACCAGCGTCTCGCCCTCCGCCCGCCGGAAGGCGTCGGTCAGCGCCCCGCCCCGCCCCAGCCGCTCGTCGGAGTGGACGTGGCGTACGCGCTCGTCGGCGTCGGCCATCCGGGTCGCGATCTCCGGTGTGCGGTCCTCGCAGCCGTCCTCCGCGACGATCACTTCGAGGCTCCCCGCTGGCAGGAAGGCCGCCAGCGTCGACAGCGTCGTCTCGACCGTCTCCTCGATGGTCGCGGCCTCGTTGTAGGCCGGCAGGACGACGCTGACTTCCACGTCGCTCATTGTGTCACGGTGCGCGAGCGACCGAAAAGTACCTTCTGTTCGGCAGACGAGCCCGGCCGGTCGTCACCTCGGGACGACCGTCGCCGCTCCGTCGACACTCCATCCGTCGCGACACCCTCGACGCCGGCCGTCAGTCCGCTCCCTGTCGATGTTCGGCGGCGACGAACTGTGTCAGTGCGTCGTCGATCTCTTCGACGGAGTCGTAGGGTCTGTCGACGACGATGTCGCCGGCCGTCGAGCGCCCGATGCCCGGAATCGCCCGCAGCTCGTCCATCGAGGCGGCGTTGGGGTCCAGCGGGTAGGGGACGCCGGTCACCGAGCGGTAGCCGTGGTCGGTGATCGCCACGTCGATGGTCCGGCCGAGTTCGCGTTCGCCGGGGATGCCTACCAGCAACGGGTAGGTCCCCAGCTGGCGGCCGAAGGTCTTCCCGTCCTGGTGGTACTCCAGGGTCACGTCCGGGAGCACGGTCCCGACCGATGCGACCCGCTTGAGCATCGGGTTGTCGATCGTCTCGCGGACCTCCTGTTTGTACTGCTTGAACAGCTGCTTGTGGTCCTTGGCGATCTCCGCGCCGGTGTCGGCCATGTCAGTCCCCTCGAAGGCCATCACCTGTCGGATGTTGATCCGGCGCAGCATGTACCCCTCGTCGTAGACGCGCTGGAGGAACCGCTTGTTGTGCTCGAAGCTCTCCCGGCGTTCGCCCTTCAGTCCGTGGACGAGGTTGATCCCCGGCAGGAGCTTCGGGAGTCGGTTGGGCGCGTCACTGCCCGTACTGGGGCCGCTGCCGGGCTCCTCGCCCGGCCGGACGCCCGCGACCTCGTTGACGATCCGGACGGCCTGGAAACACTCTTCGGCGGAGACGTTGAGGTTGTTCTCCTCCTGGACGAGCGGATCGGCCGACTCCAGCCCGAACGCCGCCGTGTCGCCGGGCGTGTTGTGCTCGGCGATGACGCGGATCCCCTCGCGGGCCTTCTCGGGCCACTCGACGACCGTGATGGGGTTCATGTTGTCGAGGTGCAGCGTCTCCAGGTCCGGAGCGACCGACCTGATGCCGCCGTAGAGATCGCGGAGCGCGTCGGGGTTCGGTGCCTTGCCGTCGCCGCCGTAGGCGAGGATGTCCGCCTGCCGACCCAGCCGGAAGTTCGCCACGCCGCGATCGGAGAGGGCGTCGACCTCGTCGACGACGCTCTCGGGCGGCCGGAAGTCGGGGTCGCCGTACATCGGCTCCGTACAGAACGAACAGCGGTAGGGACAGCCACGCGAGGTCTCTAGCTCGGCGATGAGGTAGTCCGGATGGTTGGGGTGTTGCTCGACGACGAAGGCACCCTGGCGCGCCCAGCGGGTCTCCTCGGGGACGCCGCGGTAGCGGTCTTCGAACCCTTCGAGCCCGTTGTCGACGAGATCGTAGGCCGCCGCTTCAACGTCGGCCATCGCCAGGAAGTCGAAGTCCAGATCGTCGCGGGCGGTCTCGCTGGCCCCTTCGTTGGCCTCGCCGACGCCGAAGCGGACGGGCCCGCCCATCATCGAGGTGCCGTCGGCAGTCCAGGCCAGCTTGCGGACCTCGTCGGGCTCTGCCGGCGTCCCGCCGACGTACTTGCCGGGGACGGTCATCCCGCCGACGTAGACCAGCAGGTCGGCCTGCTCTACGTCCTGCCAGCGGGCGCTGTCCTCGCGCAGCGCGTCGATCGTGTGGTACGTGATCTGTCGCCGAGGGACACCGGCGTCGACGAGCGCTCCGGCGGTGTAGCGCGGATACGTCGAGACGTACGGCGGGACCCCGAAGTGGGCCGGCTCGTCGACGTAGCCGTCGACGATCGTCACCGAGAGGTCGGCGGGGTCGGTAGTCATGTCCGTCGCTACCGGCTCGACGCCTAAAACGGTGTCTGGTCGGGATCGGAGTCGGCCGCTCAGCCCGCGAACGGGATGTACTTCAGGAGCGTGGCCGGGAGCCCACCGGCGGTCTGTTGCAAAACAGTCTCGTGACTCAACAGCCGGTCTATGTAGTCGTCGACGACCGGATTCGCGGACTCTTTCACGTCTGTGGGTTCGAGCTGTTCGTAGACCTGCCCACGGGTGCCCCGGAGCTGGCCACCGAAACGCAACAGATCGTCCGTGATCTGGAGCGCCCGCGGGGTCAGTGGTTTCCGAGCGGCGGAAACGCTGTCGAGGTCGTCGAGGGTCGCACCGAGACGGTCCCGGATCCGCGTCAGGTGCTGGTCTTCCAGCAGCGCGAAATCGTACGCCAGATAGAGGTTGTTGAGCAGTTGCAGTCGCTTCCAGCGGCGACTCCAGTGACGGTGCTCGTCGAACGCGCCGGTCTGGATCACCGCTCCCGGACGGGCAACCGAGATCGCGTCCGTGTCGAAGCGGCCGACGTACGGCTTCGCGTGGCTGTTGAGCGTCTCTTCGTCCAACGGCCGGTCGTCGCGGCGGATCAGCTGCCCCCGTTCTCGCTCGCTGAGCGCGTCGGCGTCGTAGAGAAACGAGATCGTGGCAACCGGCCGTTCACCGATCCGGCCGACGTACGTGTCGGGGACGTTCGCTCCGAAGAGCCAGCGATCGATCGGTCGGAATATCTCCTGGACGAGCGGGCCACTGTCGTCGGCCCACGAGGGAGGGGCTCCGTCGACGCGGAGCTCCTGGCGAACGGTCCGCTGGAACGCGATGAAATCAGTGAGATCGAGGGGCCGCGAACTCTCGAAGTACACTCGAAACCGGGCGACGGCCAGACCGAACGGGTAGTAGAGGACTCGGGCCGTCACGTCGAGGTTCACCAGATCGTACCGACCGAACGTCCAGCCGGGAAGCGTGAACTCGTAGCTGGGGACGCAAAACAGCGGCCGGAACTCGAAGTTGTTGCGTCGCTCCGGGTACTGGAGGTGATCCCAGAACGCCCACCCACCGTCGAAGGTGCCGACGGCGTCGACTGCGACCGTCTTCGCGTCGTGATCGCCGTCGGTGACGAGACTCTCCGACCTGTTCCGGACGGCCGGCCGTAGCTCGGACCGGTCGAACAGTCGCTCCAGGTAGAACGCCTGTGTCGTCTCGGTGATCGTCCCCTCGTAGATCCCCATCGTCTCAAGCTTTATTTGCGAGCAGGGGTATTTTAAACCGTGGACTCTGTGGGCTGTACCGCCCTGTACAGAGCCGCCGCGAGGCGGCACATTCGTGGTTAGAAGTCGGAACGGGGGTTAGACTCCCGCGATAACCTCGTCGCTCGCGGCGTGGCTCGACGCCGCGCTGGGGGCGACTAGATCGGCGGGGAAAACCGCCGGTCGAACGTGCCGCCTCGCGTTCGCATTCATCCGTCGCCGTCACTCGTTTCTCGACCTCTGCGTTCGTGATCCTGCCGACTGGACGAAGCGTAGCCGCCAGCTGCGGTGGTGAAACACTTATACCGCCCTCCGACGTACCTGGCGTATGACCTACGATACCGTCGTGTTCGACAACGACGGTGTCCTCGTCGGTCGGACCGCCTTCGACGTTCTTCAGGACGCGACCCAGGAGACGTTCGAAGCGTTCGGTGTGACCGATCCGGACCCCAACCACGTCGAAAACATGACAGTGGGAGCGACCCCACACCAGGTAGCGACGATCTGTGGCCAGTACGACCTCCCACGAGAGGAGTTCTGGCGCGCTCGCGAAGAGAAGATGGTCGAGGCCCAGCAGGAAGAGGCCCGCGCCGGGCGCAAGCGCCCGTACGACGACATCGACACGCTCGACGGCTTAGACGCCGCGAAAGGCATCGTCAGCTCGAACCAGCAGGCGACAGTCGACTTCCTCCTGGATCACTTCTCGGTCCGGGACCACTTCGGCACGGCTTACGGCCGCGAGCCGACGATCCAGAGCCTCGACCGGCGCAAGCCAAACAGCCACTACCTCGACCGCGCGCTGGCGGACCTCGACGCCGACTCCGCGCTGTTCGTCGGCGACAACGAGTCAGACATCCGCGCCGCGGAGAACGCGGGCATCGACTCGGCGTTCATCCGCCGCCCGCACCGCACGGACTGGGAGCTCAACGTCTGGCCGACGTGGGACATCGACTCGCTGTCGGACCTCCACGACATCTGCCGGACCTGAGACGGATCGCCGCCGTCTCCCCGGTCGACCGCACGACGGCGACAGCGGCCGTCCCGTACGGACTGTCGTCGCCGTATCACACTGTCGGCTGTCCGTCTGGGAACGATTTCGCCATCCCGAGGTGGCACGTATCGTCACGAAGGGACAGCCGACAGTCTCATACGGATTATTGTAGCGATTTACCGGTGATCGTCTACTCCGTGGCGACGATCACCGGTAAGCAACTACAATAAACCGTATCAGTAGTCCCCGAGCACGCCGAGTCGCCGGGCTCGCCGCGTCGCGGCCTCGAAGACGGCGTAGCCGAGCACGACGTAGCCCACGGCGACGCCGACGAGGATCAGCAGGTCGACGGCGGGGAACTCCCACAGCCGCGTCCCGTCGATCATCGCCCGCTGGAGGAGCGCGCTGCCCTGTGCCAGCGGGAGGAACTTCGTCCACCCGAGGTCGAACGCCGGGGCCGAGATCAGCAGAATGAAGCCGAACTGGAGGAGGTTCAGCCAGTTGCCGATGCGCTTGTAGAGGACGGCGACGCCGCCGGCCGCGAAGCCAAGTCCCAGCACGGAGGCGATCGCCAGCCCGGCGACGACCGCGATCGTCACCGCCGGCAACTGGAGCGTGGTGTCGGTGACGAGCAGCATCACCGCGAGGATCACCGCCGACGTGAGGAAGGTCCGGACGACCTTCGCGACGCCTTTCAACAGCGCGACCGGTGCGAAGCCGAAGGGGGTCATGATGTGGCGTTCCAGAGTCCCCCACTGGACCTCGCTACCGATGTCGTTCGAGATCGAGGAGTAGGCACCGACCGCGAGCGTCCACAGGAAGTAGCCGACGACGATCCCCTCCAGCGAGTCGGTCAGCGCCTGTCCGGCGATCATCCGCCCGCCGTAGAACAGCAGCCCGAAAAAGAAAAGCGAGACGACGATCCCGCCGAGGGCGTTGGCCGGGTAGCGCACGAACAGCAGGAACTCACGGACGAGGACGGCCCTCGCGAGGTGGTAGTAAGAAGCCGGACGGGGCGTCTCCCCGCCGCTCGGCGTCTCACTGGCTGGCTGTCCCGTCATCGACGGCCCTCGCCCTCGTCGGTCAGCCCGAGGAACACGTCTTCGAGGTCCGGTTGAGCCGTGTTCACGCTGTCCAGCGCCACGTCGGTGGACCGCAACAGGTCGGTCAGAGCGTAGAACCCCTCGCTGTCGGTCGCCACCTCGACGCGCGTTCGCTCGCCGTCGGTCGTCACCGCAGTCACCTCGAAGCCGTCGCGGATGCGCGCCAGCAGCGCGTCGTCGATGTCCGAACTGGCGACGGCGAACCGCTGAGTGCCGTCGCCCGACAGGAGGTGCTCGACGGTGTCGTCCGCGATCACGCGCCCGTCGTTCATGATCACGACGCGGTCACAGACCGCTTCGATCACGTCCATGTCGTGGCTACAGAGCACGACGGTCAGCGCCCGCTCGTCGACGATCCGGCGCAGTTCGCGTCGCAGCGTCAGCGAACTCTCCACGTCCAGTCCGAGCGTCGGCTCGTCGAGAAAGACCACGTCGGCGTCGGTCGCCAGCACGCTGGCGAGAGACACCTTCTGTTTCATCCCCCGCGAGAGGTCTCGCACCGCCTCGTCGGCCTTCTCGGCGAGGTCGAGCTGGTCGAGCAGGCGCTCGTGGCGATCCGCTACGGAGTCGGGATCGACGCCGCCGATCGTCGCGAAGTACCGGAGGTTCTCCCGGACGGTCAGCCGCCAGTAGTCGTTGCGCGCGCCCTCCAGCATCGCGTCGACGTTGGCGTAGGCGGCACTCGGCTGTTCGTACACGTCGATCCCGTCGATCAGAACCGAGCCGGCGTCGGGCAACACCATGCCGAGGATCGCTTTGATCGTCGTCGTCTTGCCCGCGCCGTTGGGACCGAGCAGCCCGACGACGGAGCCACGGCCGACGCTGAAGGACACGTCGTCGACGGCGGTGACCGCGGCCTCGCCGCTGGCGAACCGCTTGGAGAGCCCCTCGACGACGAGGGCGGCGTCGTCGGGCGGGTCGTCGGTCGCGGCCGCGTCGGCGCTCGTCTGCGGTCGCTCTTGGGTTTCCATCGACCGCCCGTACGTCGTGACTGAGTAAAAAGTCCCGCACGCGTTCGTCGTCGTGGTGCCAGCCCGGCGTTCCCCCGAGCGAATTCGGCGCGGATATCACACGTAGATGTGGCCTTCCTCGCGCGGGCCGTGGAGCGGCCGTCTCCCGTTCTCGGCGACCCGGCCGGCCGAGACTACCGCCGCGAGACTGTCGAGCGCGTCGTGGTGTCGTTCGTACGCCTCGCGGAACCCCCCGAGGTCGACGCTGCAGGCCTCGATCCCGTCGACGTTGGTCGCGCGGCGGTCTCGTCGGTCGCTCTTGTACCCCTCGCGGTAGAGCCCGAGCCAGCCGAAGGTCGCGGCGGGGTACACCTCGACGACGCGGGTCACGGGGTCGCCGTCCTGCATCGGCGCGACGGCGACATCGGGATCGTCGGCGAGGCCGGCAAGCACGTTCCGGATCCCGTAGAACGTCTGGTACTGGACCATCCGGTCGTAGGGACACAGCGCGGCGCGACGCAGGTCCGTCTCGCGACGCAGCGACGCGGTGCCGTCGCCCGTGTGCTCGCGAGCGGTCGAGCGACACGTCGAGGCGAACTCGTCGGGATCGGTCGGGCCGTCGAGCGTGAGCCACTCGACCAGCCCGGCCCACTCGCCGTCGCAGTGCTCGTCCAGTAGCGCCTGCGGGAGGCTGAACGGGAAGTCGAGCCCGACGACGTCGAAGGCCGTGAGCCGCGAGCGCAGGCCGGCGTGTGCGTCCTCGCGGTCCGGTCCCCACTCGTCGGCCGCGCGATAGCAGTCCTCGACCCGCAGTCCGTCCCCCGTCTCCCGCGCCTCCGTCAGCCACAGCGAGCGCCCAGCGTCGCTCGCACCGCTGAAGTCGACGCCCAAGACACGCGAACTCATGCCCCAGCCCACTCGCCGGGCCGACATGAAAGTTCTCGTTGTCGCCGTGTGTCCGGCGGGGCGCGTACTCCGGGCTCCGAAAGCTGTTTGTCCCGCGCGGTCCAACAGAATCGTATGCCAGCGACGCTCGAACTCGTCTGTACCGACGACGGCTGCGAACTCGACATGTTCGAACTCCACTACACCTACGACATGCCCGACAGCGTGGGCGTGACCGACTTCCAGTGTCCCTACTGCGGGGGTGTCGACTGCCTGTCGGAGGTCGAGCTGTGATGTTCGACTTCGCCCGCTCGCTCGGCGACGCGATCGTCGAGAACGTCGGCCGCGCGGCCGGCCGCGTCCAGGAACGGACGCCGCTGCCGGCCGATCTGCTGGAGAGCGACGACGCGTACCTCGTGGTGTTCGACGCGCCGGGCGTCGAGGCCGCTGACCTGCAGGTCCAGTACGTCGACGACCGTGTCGAGGTCCGCGTCGACCGATTCCGACCGTTCCACGAGGGCTTCGAGATACGCTATCCCGGCCGCGGACTCTCTCTCGACGGCGGCGTCACCCTGCCCGCCGACGCCGTGGTCGACGCCGAGGCCGCGTCGGCGACCCTGAAAGACGACGGCACGCTGCACGTCCGCGTCCCGAAAGCCGACGAAGCGGCCGACTGACCGCTCGTCTCAGCTCGGTGTCTCCTCGTCCTCGTCGAGCGTCATGCCGTCGACCACGTCGATCGTCTCGTCGCCGGTAAAGCGGTCGGGATCGTAGGCGTCGACGCCCGGCCCGCCGAGGATCTGTTCGCCGATCCGCTCGCCCAGAGCCGGCGAGCGCATGAGGCCGTGGCCGTGCCACCCCGTCGCCACGTAGAGCCCGTCCCCGACGCCACCCAGCAGCGGCTCTCGATCCGGCGTCGCGGTACAGAGCCCCGCCCAGGACTGCGCTCGCGTCGCGTCGACGGTCGTCGCAGCGCCCAGTCGATCGAGCGCGCTCCGCTCGAAGCTCGCGTCGGCGTCGGGATCCCAGTCGTCGGGATCGACCTCGTGGGCACCGTCGCCGACGAGGATCCCACCCTCGCAGGGCCGCCAGTAACACTGCTGGGTCGCGTCGTAGGCCATCGGGAGCGTCGCCCGTAGCGGCTCCGTCACGAGCGCCTGGGCGCGATAGGCCTGTAGCGGGAGGGCGACGCCAACGTCGGCGACGATCGGCTTCGTCGCGGGGCCGGCGGCCACGAGCACGGCGTCGAACCCGACCATCCCGTCGGGCTCGGCGACCGTCGTCGGCCCGGCCAGCGAGACGGGCGTCTCCGTCCGCACGCCGACCCCGCGTTCCAGCACGGTCTCCGTCAGCGCACTCGCGTACTCGGTCGGATCGACGAAGCCGGCCCGGTGTGCGATCGCGGCGACGCCGATCTCGTCGGTCCGAAGCTGTGGGTACCGCTCGCCCAGTCGCTCGGGCTCGACCAGCGCCACATCGCGCCCGTGGGTCTGCATTCGCGGGACCTGCTGGGCGATGGCGTCGGCGTTTGCCTCGTCGCCGTCGCGGGCGTACCAGACGTACGGACACTCGGTGAGCACGCCCAGTTCGCGGAACCGCCGGAGCGAGTCGGCGGCCACCGCGGCGTCCCGGTCCTCGGCGAACGCGTCGTAGCACAGCCCCGCCGCGCGGCCGGTCGCACCGCTGGCGATCTCCCCGCGGTCGTACAGCACCACGTCGGTGCCGCGGTCGGCCAGCGTCCGTGCGGCGGTCAGGCCGACGGCACCGGCACCGACGACGGCGACCCGCATCGTCACCGCACCGGCTCGATGCCCCTGGCCGGGTAGCCGACGATCGCGTCCGCGCCGGCCGCTCGAAGCTGTTCGATGCGTTCCGCGACCGTCTCGGGCTCGCCCACGAGCGCGTAGTCGCGCACGGCCCGGGCGAGCACGTCGCGGGCTCGTCCGCTCGCGGTCGCGTCGGTCGCCGCGCCGTCGGGCAGGGCCGCACGGACCGGGCCGCGCCGGGCGGCGTAGTCCCCGACGGCGTCGAGGATCTCGCCCTCGTCGTCGGTCAGCACCGTCGGCGCGTAGACGGCGATCGCCCCCTCGAAGCCGGCCGTTCGAAGCGCCCGGAGGTCCCGTCCCGTCGATCGAGAGAGCAACTCGAACTGGGTGCCGCCGATCGCCAGCGCGACGCGCTCGATGCCCTCGGTGCCGACCCAGGGATCGGTGGCCGTCGCCGCGGCCGCTTCGAGCCGAGGGACGATCGCCCGTTCGGCCTCGTCGCTCGTGAGATAGGCGTCGTGGCCCGCGACCAGGACTCGCCCGACACCGTCGGGCAGCGTCGCGAGCGCGCCGTCGTCGCCCAGCGGGTCGAAGCCGTCAGCTCGGACCGGCGTCGTCAGCCTGACGCGCTTCCGGTCGGCCAGCGCGGCCAGCGTCGACCGGTCTGGCAGGTGCTCGCGCCCTTCGTAGTCGATCGTCACCGTCGACACGTCGAGGTCGCTGGCCGCCGTCACGTCGACCTCGGCGGGCTTGAGCGCTGCCGCGTCGATTCCGACATCGTCGAGCGTCACTCCTGTGAGCATGATTTGGGTGGGCGTCGTGCCCGTTCGATTGCTCGCCCGTACCCGATCCGCTGGCAAATGCCTGTCGCTTGGGGGTCGGGCACGAAAGCCGCGACACCGATCGCCTCACACCTGATCGCGGACGCTGGGCGGATAGTCGTCGTCGGGGCCGGCCACGCGGTCCGGCTCGGTCGGCATCGTCCAGTCGGTCGCGAGTTCGAGCAACTGGACGAGCATCCGGGCGGTCGCTCCCCAGACGGTGTAGCCGTCGACGTGGAAGAAGTGCAGCCGGATGTCCCCGTCGTGTGGGTGGTCCCGGCGCTCGGACTCGTAGTTGTCCAGGTCCACGAGATCGTCGACGGCGAGGACGACGACTTCCGCCACTTCCTCGTCGCTCGGCTGGTACTCCCGGTCGGGAATCCTGGCGACGAACGGCCGGACGGAGTACTCCGAGACGGTGCGGATGTCGTCCAGTCGCCCGATCACGTTGGCGGCACGGGGGTCGAGACCGACCTCCTCCTGTGCCTCTCTGAGGGCGGTCCGCAACAGCGAGTCGTCCGCCGGCTCGCGGCCGCCGCCGGGGAAACTCATCTGGCCGGGGTGGTCCGAGAGGTGGTCGGCCCGCTTCGTGAACAGCACGGCGTGGTCGTCGCCGTCGCCCGCGTCGGTGACGACGGGGACGATCACGGCCGCCTCGCGTGGCTCCGCCGCGACCTCGATCGCCCCGTGGCTGGCCACCCGATCGAACTCCATGTGACAGCCTGGGGCCGGGACGCTCTTAATTCAGTTGGAAGCGCACCGCCGCCGGACTCACTCGCCGGCCGCGTCGGCGAGACGCTCGCGGGCCGCGCTCACGTCGATCGGTCCCCAGACTTCGAGTTCGTAGCTCACGTCGAGCAGGCGCTCTACGAACGCCTCGTTGTCCGAGCGGACGGCGACGAGGCTCTCCTCGCGGAACCGCTCTTGGACGGCCGCCGCGAGTCGCTCCCTGTCGATCGATCGCTCGGGCACGTCCATGATGTGGGGCAGGTCCGTCGCGCCGTCGGGCAGTTCCGGGAACGCCGCCGGACCGGCCGCGAGCAGTTTCTCGCCGTCGCGTTCGACGACCGCGAGGTGATAGGCGGCGACGGCGTCGTCGATCGCCCCCGCTGGATCGTCCGCGTCTTCGCCCCGCTTGAACGCCAGCTCGGAGAGCGCCTCGACCAGTTCGTCGCGGGTGAGCGCGCCGAACAGGTCGACGACGCCCGCGAGTTCGTCGGCCGTCGGTTCCATACCGGTCCTCGCGAGCGCGGCGGCTTGAGCGTTCTGGGTTTCGGGCACCCGACTGCCACCCGTCCGGCGGTCGCGACCGGGAACGGCGACGATCGCGCCGCGGCGGCGCTACTCGTCGAGCCACTCGTCGAACCACTCGCGGTGAACGCCGACGGCTGCCGTTCCCGTCAACTCGGGGTATCGGGGTCGCGTGACGGTTCCGTTCGAGTCGACGGCCGAAGCGGCGATCGCGGCGACTCGATCGGCCACCGACACGTCGGGCAGCGGCCGCACGGCGGCGTACCCCTCGCGGAACGCGCTCCTGAGCGGGGTCGAGTCGTCGACGTACCACGCCGCCACGAGGTGTTCGACCTTCGCGACCGCGAGAGCCGGATCGGCGGCCAGCGGGTCGGCCCAGTCGAGCACCGCAGCGAGGTCGCCGTCCGCGAGGATCGCGTTGCCCGGCCTGAGGTCCCAGGGGAAGAGACGCGGCTGTACGGCGCGCTCCGGGCGACTCGCGACGGCGGCCTCGATCGCGGGCCGGCGGTCGTCGAACGCCGACGGGAGCGCCTCGACGGCGTCGCTCGCGTACTCCTCGAAGAAGGTCGCGCCGTCCGGACCCGTGGCCGCGAGCGTCCCCGATGCCCCGACCTCGACGGGGCCGGCGGCGTCGAACGCGAACGCGTCGTGAAGTTCGCCGAGACAGCGGCCGAACCGACGGACGAGGTGCTCGCGGGTCGCACGCGAGCAGGTCACGAACGACTCGTGGAGACCCCGGCCGGAGACGTGCTCCGTGACGAGATACCCTCGGTCGCCGATGCGTCCCCGGCCGAGGAGTCGCACCACCGGGACCGTCGTCTGGTTGTAGACCGCGGCCAGCAGCGTCGCCTCCGTGTGCGCGCCGCTGGGCGTTGCGGTCAGCTGGACGACCACGTCTGGCCGGTCGGGGTACCTGACGATCGTGGTGTCCTTGTGGTTCCCCTGGGGCGGTGTCTCGGCTCCCGACGGCGCTCGCGTCTGGAGGACGCGGTCGAGGATCCGCTGGACGGTCACGTCGGGCGCGATCCGGGTCATACGACCCCGTCCAGATCGGCCGGTCCGTCGAAGACGTGCTCGGGACGGTACTGGCCGGGATCGCGCTCGTGCTGGGGACACCAGGCCGCCCGGAGCCCCGCACCGTGTGCGCCAGCCACGTCGTTTTCCAGTGAGTCACCCACGTACAGCGTCGTCTCCGGCGGCGTCTCGATCGCTCGACAGACCCTCGCGAACGGCTCGGGGTGGGGCTTCCGTCGCTCCATGTCGCCCGCGTAGACGACGGCGTCGACGCCCTCGTCGAGTCCGAGCGTCCGGACCTTGGGCCGCTGTCGCCGTGCGGGGCCGTTGGTCATCACTGCGACCGGACCGTGGTCGCGTGCCGCCGCCAGCGCCCTCTCGGCTCCCGCCCGGTAGGCGACGGCGCTGTAGTCGATGGCGTCGATCAGGCCCGCCGCGAGCGCGTCGGCCGGCACCCGCCGACGGCCGTGTTGTGCCCCGACGCGGCGAAACCCCGCCGCCAGCGACGACCGCTCGTCCTCGGGGTCCGGATCCGGCGGGCCGTCGAGGGCGGCCCACAGCTCGCCGGGCGAGCCGAACGGTTCCACGTCGGTCGCCGCGAACGCCGCCTCGTAGAGGGACGCCTCTGCCTGTGTCCCCTCGCAGAGCGTCCCGTCGAGATCGAACACGACGGCCGCCGGCGTCGTCATGACACGCCGTTAGCGCCGGACGAACAAAAGCGCACGTGGCCGTGGCGTCACGCTCGTCGCTGGGGTGTCGACAGTGTCCCGTGGCACCGTAGCTCGCACGGTACGCGTCGAATCGCCACAGAACCACAGCCCTACCGACGGTCGTCGCGACGTGTCGCCGAGTGTCGCCACGTGGGAGGTCCCCGGCGACCACGCCGTCTGTCGGCGGTTCCTACTCGCCCGGCGGCGTGGCCGCCGTCGCGTCGCGCGCGCCCTCGACGGTCTCTCTGACTGCGTCGACGCCCTCGTCGTGGACCAGGTCGCCGACGACGATCGTGTCGGCGTGGGTCGCCATCTGCCGGGCCGAATCGTAGTCGTGGATGCCGCCGCCGTAGAACAGCGTCGCGTCGTCGAGGATCTCGTCCGCCGCGGCCACCTTCTCGGGATCGCCCAGCATCCCCGAGTACTCGACGTAGACGATCTCCTGTCCCAGGAGGTGCTCCGCGGCCTCCGCGTAGGCCGCGACCTCGTCGGCGTCGAGATCGCAGTTGGCCTGCGTGTAGCTGGCGACGGCGGCCTCGGGGTTCATCACGATGTAGGCCTCGGTGAACGTGCGCGACCAGTCGATGTCGTCGTCGATGCGGATCCACTCCTTGTGCGCGCCGGTGATCCAGGTCACGTCACCGGCGTTCATCACGACCGGGATGAGGTAGCCGTCGTGACGGTTGCTGTGGACGACCGACGCGGGGTTCGACGGCTCGATGTAGACGGGGATGTCGTGTGCGCCACACGCCTCGACGACGCGGGCCATCTTCTCTTCGGTCATGCCGGTCGTGCCGCCGATCTCGATCGCGTCCGTTCCGGTCGCGGCCACGTCCTCGAAGGTCTCGCCCGCGACCAGGCTCTTGTCTGGGTCGATCTTGACGATGTGGTCCCAGTCCGCCCACGTGCTCATACGTGCACAGAGTCAACCGCGGGCGTATAACCGCTTCGGAAGTGGGCCTTCCACGCAGGCGACCGTCCCGTAGCGCAACCAACCAGAACGACCACACACCGCGACCGACAGCCAAAGCCGCCAATTGTCTGTCGGAGAACGGCTCTCAGACGCTTCGAGCGGGGGTCGGATCTGCTGGCTGCTGGTCGTGCGCCGTCCAGTAGTTTCTTGCTGATCGCGCCGGGAGTCTGCTGTATTCAATGAGTCAGGCGACGCTCTCTTCCGAACCGTACACCAACTCGGCGCTTTTCTCCGGCTATTACCTCGACGAGCGAGTGCGTGACCTCGACGCGTGGGACTGTGATGACGACGCCACAGCGGCCTTCGAGGAGCTACAACGCCTCTGGGACCTCGAACGCGACCTCGTCGGCTCGTACAAAGAAGACGAACTCCTCGACTCGTGGATCGACGAAGTGCTCGACGTGCTCGGGTTCGGGACGCTCTCGGAGACGACGCTGCCGGACGGGGGCGGCTACAACGACCGGTTGCTGTTCGAGTCCGACGAGACGCGGCGCGACGGCGCGCTCCGGAACAAGGAGGGAGAGACAGAGGCGATGTACAGTCTCGGGTCGGCCGTGCTGGAAGCCAAGCAGTGGAACGCCGACTTCAACAAGCGGTTCAACGAACAGCGGTCGTACCGCGACGCCTCCCACCAGATCAAGTACTACCTGGAACGGACTCCGGAAGATCTCCAGTGGGGAGTTCTAACGGACGGTCGGAAGTGGCGGCTCTACGGCACCAAAGACTACGCGACCGAGATCTTCTACGAGGTCGATCTGCCGGAACTGCTCGACTCGGGCAATCTGGAGCAATTCAAGTACTTCTACGCCTTCTTCCGGCCGGCAGCGTTCCGGAAGACCGCCGGAACGTCGTTCCTCGAAACGGTGTGGTCCGAGAGCGAGACCGCTGCCCAGGAACTTGGCGAAGATCTGCAAGACAACGTCTTCACGGCGCTTCGCGTGCTGGGTGAAGGCTTTATCCACACCAACGGCCTCGACATCGATCCCGACGACGAGGCGGCGCGTGCGGAACTGAAAGAACAGTCGCTCGTCCTGCTCTACCGATTGATGTTCGTCCTCTACGCCGAGTCGCGGGACCTGATTCACCCGGACGACCCCGACGCCGTCGACGAGTACGAGGAACACTTCAGCCTCGACCAGCAACGGTTGGAGATCCACGAGGACATCCAGTCCGGCGACACGTTCGAAGACTACAGCGGCCACGCGACCCAGATGTGGAGCCGCCTCGAAGACCTCTTTCGCCTCGTCGACGAGGGCGAAGAGTCGCTCGGCATTCCGGCGTACAACGGCGGTCTGTTCGACGACGATCAGCACGACTTCCTCGCGGAGAACGAGGTCGCGGACCGCTACATCGCCGAGGTGATCTATCGGCTGGGGACGACCGAAGGCGAGGACGACGAGTTCGTGCTGGCGGACTACGCCGACCTCGACACGCGCCACCTCGGGAGCATCTACGAGGGGCTGCTGGAACACGAGTTCCGTATCGCGTCGGAGACCTACGCCGCGGTCTCGGCGGACGGCGGCCAGGTCTGGAAGCCCGGCAGTGAAGTGAGCGTCGCCGACGCCGTCGAGACGGTCGACGAGGGCGAACTGTACGTCGTCAACGACGACGGCGAGCGCAAGGCGACGGGCGCGTACTACACGCCCGACTACGTGGTGAGCTACATCGTCGAGGAGACGATCGATCCGCTGCTTGCCGACATCAAAGAGGCGTTGGCGGCCGACGGACTGGAGCCCAGCGACACCGAGTACTTCCGTCGGTTCTGGCAGCAGGTGCTCGACCTGAAGGTGCTCGATCCGGCGATGGGGAGCGCCCACTTCCTCACGAGCGCGACGGGCTACCTGACCGAGCAGGTGATGGAGGTCGTCCGCGAGCAGGAGATCCAGAGCTACGACGAGCAACACCTCCGCCGGGAGATCGCCAAGGAGTGTATCTACGGCGTCGACATCAACGGGATGGCCGTCGAGCTCGGCAAGCTCTCGATGTGGCTGGAGACGCTGGCGGCGGACCAGCCACTCGCCTTCCTCGATCACCACCTCAAGGCCGGGAACTCCCTCGTCGGCTCGGACATCACCGAAGTGCTGTCGGACGACACCGACGAAAACGGCGGCCAGTTGACCCTCGGACAGGCCTTCGCTCGCGCCCGCCAGCAGACGCTGGAGCACGTCATGGACCTGATGGAGGACCTCCTGGCGATCGACAACGAGACGCTCGAAGACATCAAATCGATGGAGGAGATCTACCGGGACATCCGCGACGATCCCCTGTATCGACGCCTCTTCGAGGTCGCCAACGTCCACACCGCCGAGGAGTTCGGCCTGGACGTGCCCGACGGCGTCTACGAACAGATGGCCGGCGCGATCGAGGACGGCGACGAGTGGGCCGAGATTCGGGAGCGCGACTGGTTCACGTCGGCGCAGGCGATGGCCGACGAACAGGCCTTCTTCCACTGGGAACTGGAGTTTCCCGAGGTGTTTTTCGGGGCAGATGGGGCGAAGCTAGACGAGGCTGGGTTTGATGCGGTCATTGCAAATCCTCCCTATGTCTCCAACTGGGAACTGACAGATACAGACGAGAAACTCCCAAGCCGTCTGGAAAGACTGTACCCAAAAGTAACATACGGGCACTGGGACCTGTTTGTACCATTCGTCTATAAAATCACGGAGCTTGGGTCAGATAATGGTCAACAAGCTTTTATCACTCCCAATTCGCTCGGAACAGAAAAATACGGAAAAAAGATCAGAGAACACCTGATCTCTAATTGTCACATGCGGAAGCTGGTTCAGTTTCATGACCACTCTGTGTTCAATGACGTGGACCGGCAATATCTGATCACGGTAGTTCAGCGCTCCCAGCCGAACACCGAACAGTGTGATATCATTGAGTATGATGAACACAGTTTCCGCTCAAAGAGTAGCATTGATCCGAAAATATTTCTAGAATATTCCAACTCTACGTTGCGATTAGACATACTTGATGAGGATCGTAGAATCAAATCAAAGGTTGAAGACGAGTCAGTACAGCTGGGCCATCTGTGTGTCGTTAACCCCGGAGTGGTAGCACATAGTGCCTCAGATAGCTCCCTTGACTTCAAAAAAGATGATGTGATTGCTGAAGAGCACCATGGGGGGTGGAAGAAATACATCTCTGGTGGTGATATACATAGATACCGGAAGGAATGGAATGGTGAATATATGGACTATAATTCAAAACAAGATCATTTCCACCGCCCAAAATCTCCAACTTTATTCGAATCTCCCAAGATTATGTTTAGTGGAATTAGCGGGGAAAGTTCCCTGATCCGGAGCACATACGATAGTGAAAAATATTATACAAATCATAATGTACTCCACGCAGCGTTGTTGACAGGCGATATCTTGGATCATCATTCTGGACAGGATTATGAAATTGATGATAATGCCCACAAATATAATCTGAAGTATATCTCTTCGCTGGTAAACTCAAAGCTGCTCAATTACTATTTCAAACGGTTCCTCGCAACCGGAACATTGCAGGGGTCTTACAGCAGCATGTACCCGGAAGACATCCGAAAACTACCCGTCTATGAGTTGGATTTTGAGATACTATCAGAGATGAAACTGTCAGGGATTGGTAATGATCTCTCTGATTTAAATCCGATGGCTGCTCTTTCTACATTGGTAGACCGAATGATCAGCTACAACCAGAAACACGTGAATTTGAACAAGGACCTCAGAGACCACCTCGGCAACTACTCCGACGGCCAGACCCTCGCCGACATCGGCCTCACTCAGCCGCCGGAAGGCTCCGCCGACTCCATCCTCCAGGAGACCACAGAGCAGAAGCCGAACCTCCGCGTCGGCGAGGCCACCGTTTCCCGCGAATCCGACACCACCGTCGAGATCCGACTCACGGCGCGGTACAAACCCGACGAGGAAGACAGCGAGACGCGACCGAAGGGAGGGTCTCGGACTGGTGGAGCGGGCGAAGCCCGCGAAGCCGCCTACGAAACGGACCAGTGGGGCTACACCGAGACCGACCCGCTGGCGGCGCTGCGGATCACCGACCTCACCGCGACGGAGGCGGACCTGATCGAGGCGTTCGTCCCCGTCGCCGTCGACGAGGCCGGCGGCTTCGCCGGCTTCCGCGAGACGGCGACCAAGACAAATTCGCTCGTGGATCGCCTGCGGAAGCTGACGCTGCCGGCCGTCGACGACGTGCGCGACGGGCTCGAAAGCTACACCGAGACCGTCGAGCGCGCCGCAGAACTGGAGGCGAAGATCGAGAAGACGGACGAGCTGATCGACGAGATCGTCTACGAACTGTACGGGCTCACCGACGAGGAAATCGAGATCGTCGAGGAAGCGGTCGGCGAGTAGCCCGCGAGCGAAGCGAGCGGTTCACCGCAGCCGAGCGACGCGAGGGCGTTCGGTGTCTGCCACTCAGCCAGCGCAGTCGCTTCTCTGAACACCGCCGAGAAATCGGCCCCATCTCTTATCTGGGTGCGTACCACACGGTCTGCCGTGGGAGAATCACGCATCGATCGCTCCGGGGGGACGAATGAGTAGCGCCACGGTGGCCCGTCCGCGCTGGGACCGGGACGCCGAGGGCCGTCGGTTCGTCCGCCCCCGGTCGGCTGGCGAGGGAAGCGGACTGAGAGGAGACGCGGGTCGAGCGCCGACGAGGGCCACCCGGCACGCCGGGTGTCCGTCGGGATGATCGAGAAGACGGAGTTCGACCGATCGCGGGTGCTCTGGTGGACCCTCACTGCCGCTCTCGTCGGCACGCTCGGGCTGGTGGTGTACTCGTATATCGGGACGTTCGTCTTCGGGATATTCATCTACTACGCGGCCCGGCCCGTCTATCGTCGACTGCGACGCGTCGTCGACCGTCCCGGATTCGCTGCGGCGGGCGCGCTGTTCGCGTTCGAGATCCCGTTTCTCGCGGTGACCGGCTACCTCCTGTTTCTCGGCATCAAGGAACTTGAGCGGTCCGCCGGAGCGGGTGCGGAGGTCGTCGCCTGGTTCCTGCCGATCCCCGCCGCGGAACTGGAGCGGGCGGTCGCCGATCCCGCGACGTACGTGTCGTCGTTCGACGCGGCGTCGATCAACGAGATCGTCAGTACCGGCGGGGACGTTCTTGGGCCGGTGTCGACGTTCTTCCTGCATCTCGCGCTGGGGATCGCCATCGCGTTCTATCTGCTCCGGGACGGGGAGCACATTGCGACGTGGCTCCGCGAGGAGGTCGGCGAGGAGTCGGCCCTGTGGCTCTACGCGACGCTGGTCGATCGCGACTTCCAGGTGGTGTACTTCGGGAACGTCCGCACCGTGGTCGTCGTCGCGCTGCTCGCCCTGGGCGTCTACAACGGGCTCAACGTGATCGCCCCGCCGGGGCTGAAGATCCCCATCCCCAACGTCCTCGCGCTCCTGACGGGCGCGGCGACGCTCGTCCCCATCGTCGTGGGGAAGATCGTGTACGTCCCGGTGACGGTGTACCTCGGGCTGGCCGCGATCGAGTCGGACCCGGCGACGATCTGGTTCCCCGTCGCCGTGGCCGTCGTGGCGCTGCTCGTCCTCGATCTGTTCCCCATCATGATCGTTCGGCCGGTCTTCGCCGGGCAGAGCACCCACAGGGGGGCGATGATGTTTTCCTACATCTTCGGCGGGCTGCTGTTCAGCTGGTACGGCGTCTTCTTCGGTCCGCTGTTGCTGATCGCGGCCATCCATCTCGTCCGCGTGGGCCTCTCGGAGCTCGCCCACGGCGACCGCGTCACCGCAATGGTGACGACCGCGCACGGACTCGGCTCGATGCCACAGCCCGACGGGGATCCGCCGGACGAGGAGGCGACCGGGGAGGCTGACGCCCCCGTCGGAGAGTGATACGGACGGTTGTCGGAATGTTCCGGTGTGTCTCCCCCGTGGCGACGCTCGCCGGTACGCAACGACAACGTTCCGTACGACCCGTCACCGTCGCCGGACACGTCCCGCAGACATTTCACGTCCGCCGACAAACACGACTCGTAGATGCTCGGAGCGAGCGAACTCACCACGGTCGAGACAGTCCACGACGACGGGTCCTACACCTGCACCGTCCGCGACAGCTACGGCGAGCGCGACGAGGTGATCGTCGTCCCCTGCGAGGACGATCCCGGCGTCCGGGCGTGGATCAACCGCTGTACGCACGAGGCCCAGCGCTTCGACACGGGCCGGGGCGCTCCGATGCGCGACGGGCAGGTGATCTGTCCCAAGCACGGCTCGCTGTTCGACGCCTGTTCGGGCGAGTGTGACAACGGCGAGGCCGCGGGCACCACCTTGCCGGCGGTCGATCTGGCCGTCGAAGAGGGGACGGTCTTCCTGCGCGACGACGACTACACCTTCGTCCACGACGGGACGATCGACGACGACGACGGCGACGACGGCCCGAGTTCGACCTCACACATCGGCTTTTGATGGACGACACAGACTGCTTACCGCAGGCGTTCGAGAGACGACTACGTCCTCGACGGCCCTCGTCCATTCACTCCGCCAGCTCGGCCTGCCAGTCCTCGATCTGGCTCGCGGAGACGCCCTGGACCTCGGCGGCGATCTCGTCCGGTTCCACCTCCCGGAGGTCGGCGGGCTCGTCGACGCCGACCGCTTCGAGCTTCTCGGCGGTCGCGCCGCCGATGCCGTTCAGATCTTCGAGGTCGTCGATCGCGTTGCGGGCCCGGTACTCGGCGTAGTTGCAGATCGGACAGCCAAGCTCCCAGGGATCGTCGTCGTCCTCGTCGTCGACGATCGAGATCTCGGGCAGGTCGTGTTCCGCACAGCGCTCCTCGCCGACCACGACGTCGCCGTTGCGGGGCAGCGGGAGCGAGTACTCGCAGTCGGGGTAGCGGGTACAGCCCACGAGTCGCGAGCCGGAGCGCAGGCGCTTGATCGCCAGCTTCCCGCCCTGCGCTTCGGCGGTTTCTTCTCGCGGGCTTTGCCCGCTCGAATGGTCCGAGGCGCTTTGCGCCTCGCTATCACCGCCTTCGCCTCGTTGCTCCTCCGGAGCAGCGCCCTCCCCACACTCGGGACAGGCTCCGATCACCTCGTCGTCGGTCTCGTCGGCCTTCTCGGCCTCGCAGCGGGGACAGCCGTGGACGAAGGTGTCGCGACCCGCAAGCATCTTCACGTGGTTGAGGCCGTGGTCCTCGCAGCTGTCGTCGAGGACCTGCGGCTCGCCGGTCGACGGCAGCGGGAGGGTGAAGCGACACTCGGGGAAGCCGTCACAGCCGACGAAGTACGACCCCTGTCGCGAGCGACGCACGAGCAGGTCCTCGCCACACTCCGGGCAGGGTCCGAGCGTCTTGTCGGCTTTCAGCGACTCCTGGAGGTAGTCGCCGACCGCCTCGCGGGAGTCGGCCAGCTCCTCGAACACCCGATCGAGCATCTCGCGGGACTCCGCGGTGACCTCGTCCAGCGTGGCCTCGCCGCTCGCGATCGCGGACATGTCGGCCTCCATCTGGGCGGTCATCTCCTCGCTGACGATCCGGTCGGCGAACTCCTCTGCGGCCTCGACGACGGCCTCGGCCAGGGTCGTCGGCCGCGGCGGGTCGCCCTCGATGTACCCGCGGTCGTATAACTTTTCGATGGTGTTGTGTCGCGTGCTCTTCGTCCCCAGCCCGAACTCCTCCATCTTCTTGATGAGGCGGGACTGCCCGTAGCGACGCGGTGGCTGGGTCTGTTTGGCGTCGAGGCTCACGTCGCTCATCGTCAGCGCGTCGCCCTCGGAGACGGCCGGGACGACGTTCTCGCTGGCCGAGGAGTAGGGGTAGACGGCGTGGTAGCCCGGTTCGAGCAGGCGCTTGCCGTTGGCCTTCAGCGAGTGGCCAGCAGCCTCGGCGACCACCCGGAGGTGGGCCCACTTCGCGGGCTCGGCGACCGTCGCGAAGAAGCGCCGGACGACGAGCTCGTAGATCTCCCACTCGTCGTCGTCCAGCTCGCCCCGCGGGGGGAGTTCCCCGGTCGGGTGGATCGGCGGGTGGTCGGTCGTCTCCTCGTCGCCCTCGGTGGGGACGATCTCGTCCCGTTCGAGCAGCGACTCGGCGTCCTCGCCGAAGGCCGAGCTGCCGACGAACTCGTCCAGCAGTTCGTCGGGCTCCAGGTCCTCGGGATAGACCGTGTTGTCCGTCCGGGGGTAGGTCACGTAGCCGGCGGTGTACAGCTCCTCCGCGAGGCTCATCGCCCGCTGGGCCGAGTAGCCCAGCGAGCCCGCGGCGGAGATGAAGGCGGTGGTGTTGAACGGCTCCGGTGGCGCGTCGGTGCGGGTCCGCTCGCGGACGGACGTGACCGTCGCGGCGTCGAGCGCGGCCAGGTCCTCGTAGACGGATTCGGCGGTCGCCTCGTCCCAGACGCGCTCGGCCTCGCTGCCGTCGTCGTCGTAGAAGTACTGGGCCTCGAAGGCTGCGTCGTCGCCCTGGAGGTCGCCGAATATCTCCCAGTAGTCCTCGGGATCGAACGCCTGGATCTCGCGCTCGCGGTCGACGATCAGCTTCAGCGTCGGGGACTGGACGCGGCCGACCGAGATGAAGTCGTCGCCGAGCTGTCGGGCCGACAGAGAGAGGAAGCGGGTCAGCGCCGCGCCCCACACGAGGTCGATCACCTGTCGGGCCTCACCGGCGGCGGCGAGGTCGAAGTCGATCTCGTCGGGGTTGGCGAAGGCCTCCCGGACCTCGCGGTCGGTGATCGAGGAGAACCGCACGCGATCGACGGGCACGTCGGTCTCCTCGCGGATCAGTTCGTACGCCTCCTTGCCGATCAGCTCCCCCTCGCGGTCGTAGTCCGTCGCGATCGTCGCCTCGTCGGCCCTGCGGGCCAGCTTGCGCAGGGTCGCGACGATGTTCTCCTGGGTCGCGGACTTGACCACGTCTGCCGCGACCAGCTCCGCCGGCTCGACATCGCGCCAGTCGGAGTACTCCGGCGGGAAGTCCACGCCGACGACGTGTCCCGACAGCCCCATGCAGCGTTTGGTCCCCCAGCGATAGACGTTGACGCCGTTCTCGCGCTCGGCGGTCGCAGCGCCGTCGCTGAGAATCTCCGCGATGCGGCGGGCGGCGTTCTCCTTTTCGGTGATGATCAGTTCCACGCGCCATCACCAGACCGTTCGATCATATCTCCGGGTACGGCCGACTGTGTTCTAAAGGCTTTCGCCAGAATCGGACGATAGCGCGTGTGTGAGTGCGGTTGCGGACGCGTGGGCGGCCCCGTGCGTCGAGCGCGCGCCCGGACGCGAGTCTGCCCTCGAACGAAGCCGATCCGACGAACGCCCTCGCCGCTCGCAGGCCGGTGCTACAGATACTCGAAGTCGGCGTCCCCGGTCTCGAATCCCACGCGATCGTGAGCCCAGTCGAAGGGCACGTCGTCGCGGCGGTCGTCGAGGAACGCGACGATCTGCTCGGCGGGGTTCTCGCCGTAGATGGTCTCGCCGGACTGGAGCCGTTCGCGCACGTCGTCGGTCTCGACGACGTACTCGACCATCTCGGTCATGTACTCGCCCGAGACCGGCGGCACGAGGAGGTTCGTCTCCGCGTCGAAGACCGTCTCGGGCCGGTCCGTGTTGAAGCGCGCGGTGAGACAGATCGTCTCGTCGATGACGTTGAGCTCTTCTTGCATGCTCCCGGAGTCGGTCAGTTCCGCGAGGCACTGACCGGACTGGAGGAACTCGTAGACGTGGGCGTGCTTCTTCCAGAGCCCGGTAAAGAGGAAGTTCTCGCGCTCGGCTTCCAGCGCGAGCAGGCGGTCGCGGTAGCCGTACTCTTCGAGGGCCTTCCTGGTCGCGGTGAGTTCGAGGAAGTTGACGTTGTAGCCGGCTTCGACGAGGCCGATCACGGCCTCGACGATGGCGCTGAACCGCTCGGGCAGGAGGTTCGCCCGGCGGTGGATGTCCACCCGAATCCAGTCGTCGCGTTCCGCCAGGACCGGGTAGATGTCGAAGATGCTCTCTTCGAGGTCGGCGTCGGTCTTCTGGGCGATGGCGTCGACGACGGAGTTGCCGACGACGGGGATCCGCTCGCGGCCGTCGACCGCGGCGGGGTACCCCTCGCTTTCGAGGTGCTCGCGGTTCAGATCGACCGGTGCGAAGTGATAGTGTGAGGCCGCCGAACCGACGAAGGTGTCGTACTGCTCGGGGAAGGGTTCGGCGCGGTTGAGCGACCACTCGCCCTCCCACTGGGCCTCGACGGCCGCAGCGGGGTCGGCGTCGAAGTCGAAGTCCGGCGACATGCCGCGCAGTCCGGCCTCGTTGTGGGCGACCGCCTGGTTGGTGGCGAACTGCCAGGCCTGAGGGACGATGCCGGCGGCGTGGGTGTCGCCGTGGACCAGCGGCAACACGGTCGTGTCCTCCCACCGTTCGAGTCGGTCGGCCAGCTCGCTGATGCGCTCGTGGACCTGCGCGGTCTTCTCCGAGAGCCCGCCGCGGATGCCCAGGTCGACCGCGATCCGGTCTTCGAGGTCGTACTCCGCCAGCCCGTGGCCGAGCACGTCGTCGTAGTGCTGGCCGGTGTGGAGGACGAAACAGGGCAGGCCCCGCTCGCGGGCGGCGTCGACGACCGGTGCCTGCTTGTAGAAGTCTGGCTTCGTCGCCGTGACGACCGCGAGGACGAACTCCCCGCGGTCCATCTGGCGGGCGAGCCGATCCTCGTAGACTGTCATCTCACTCATTGGTCTCCGATTTAGCGGCGGGGGTGGTGTAGGCTTCGGTCTCGCCCGGGGTCCGCTTCGACGGACTCATTTCGGACGAGTGGCAACGTCGACCATGGACCGCTCGGTCAGGATCGCCCGCGCCGTCGCGGCCGGGCTCGTGTTCGTCACTGCCGCCTACCACCTCTGGTGGGGGTTCCCGCGCATGCTCGTCTACCTCCAGGGACTCGGCTCGCTCGCCAGCCGCGGCCTGATCCCCGATCCGCGCCCGTTTCTCTTCGTCGCCTTCGCGCTCGTGTTGCTGGCCGGCCCCTACCTCGTGACGCGGGACTACCTCACCGTCCGCCGGGGCTATCTCGCCGGAGCCGGACTGATGGTGCTTTCCTTCCTCGCCTGGGTCGCCTGGCACCAGACCGGCCACGGTGCCTTCCTCACCGGGTTGCCGGCACCCGAGACCGGCGGCCACACCCACGGCGGCGTCCTCTACACGATCTACGATCACTACGTCACGACGCCGATCGAGGGCGTCATCAAGAGCGTCGAACTGCTCGCTGCCGGCCTGTTCGCCTGGCTCCTCCGGCGCGATCCCGCAGCGAGCGCGTCGACCGACGACGGCGAAGCGCCGGTCGGCGGCGACCGCGCGACTCGCGAGTGATACGGATTATTGTCGCGATAGACCGGTGATCGTCTCCCCCGTGGCGACGGTCACCGGTACGCAACCACGATAATCCGTATGAGCGCCCGCTACTCCCGGCGAACGTACTCGACGAAGGAGAGTTCCCCGCGGTCGTCCCGAGACGCCTCTCGCCAGTCGTCCCACGCCACTTCGGGGAAGTACGTGTCGCCCTCGTACTGGTCGTGGACCTCCGTCAGGACGAGGCGGTCGGCGTCGGGCAGGAACTGCTCGTAGACGGTCGCGCCGCCGACGACGTAGGCGGTCTCGCTGCCGGTCTCGCGGGCCGCGTCGATGGCGTCCGTGATCGACCCCGCGGCGACGGCACCCGCCGGAAAGTCACGCCGCTGGCTCGTCAGGACGACGTTCGTCCGGCCGGGCAGCGGCTCGCCGAGGTCAGCGACGATCCCATCGAAGGTCCGTCGCCCCATCACGACCGGGTGGCCCATCGTCGTCTCCTTGAAGTGTGCGAGGTCCTCCGAGTAGTGCCAGGGCAGCTCGCCGTCCGTTCCGATGACGCCGTTCTCGGCGACGGCGGCCACGAGCGCGATCTCGATGTCGGTCTCGGCCCCGGCGTCGGTTCCCTCGCCCGTCATCACTCGGCCACCGAGAAGGAGATCCCCGGCGCGGGATCGTAGCCGTGCAGTTCGAAGTCGTCGAAGGTCAGCTCGTCGAGGGGCGTGTCGGCGATCTCCATGGTCGGGCGTTCACGGGGCTCGCGAGCGCACTGTTCGAGCAGGCCGGGCACGTGGTCGTACCCCTCCTGTCCGTCGTCCTCGGCCGGTGCGGTCGATTCGAGCCACTCGCGGACCGCGCGGTAGTCCGCCTTCGCGTCGACGTGCTGGAGTCGTTCCTGTAGCCCGTCGAGGTTGTCGGCGTACCACTCGCCCCGAGCGCCCGTCCCGCAGTAGACGTGGGCGTCGACGATAGTGTGGGCGAAGGAGCCCAGTTCGAAGTCGGTGCGCTGAGCGACGGCCTGGGCCAGCAACGAGTACGCGGCGACGTTGAAGGGGACTCCCAGCGCGATGTCGCCCGAGCGCTGGGTCAGGTGGACGTTCAGGCGACCGCCCTGGACGTTGAACACGAACGTGTAGTGACAGGGCGGCAGCGTCGAGACCGTCGCGTTCGCCGGGTGCCAGGCGTTGACGACGAGCCGGCGAGAGCGGGGGTTCTCTTCGAGCTGGTCTATCACGTAGGCGAGCTGGTCGAACGTCCCGTCGTCGTTGACCCAGCGGTGGGCGTCGTCGGGCCAGCTCTCGCCGGGGAGTCGGGCGTCGTCGTCCGGGATCGGGTAGCGCCGCCAGAACCGACCGTAGGCGGTGTCGAGGTGGCCCTCTTCGTCGGCCCAGGCGTCCCAGATCCCGGTCTCCTCTCGTAGCTCTCGGATGTGCTCCTCGCCCGAGAGGTACCACAGCAGCTCGTGGATCAGCGAGTTCCACCGAAAGCCAGAGAGGTCCTTGGTCGTCAGGAGGGGGAACCCCTCGGCGAGATCGACTTCGTAGTGCTGGCTGAACGACGCGACCGTGTCGACGCCCGTTCGATTGGGCTTGTAGGTCCCACCGCGAAGCGTCGAATCGACGAGATCGAGATACTGTTGCATAGTGGTTGTTGTGTTCCCGTGGGGCTGGCGCTTAGTTACTCTGGCGACACAGTCGTTCGGCTGTCATCGGTGTCGGACCGAGGACACGGCTTCCGAAGCCGCCTAGCCGTCTAACTCCGCCCGCAACAGCTGGTTCACCTCGCCCGGGTCGGCGCTGCCGCCGGTCTTGCCCATGACCTGGCCGACGAGGAAGTTGATCGCGCCGTCGTCGCCGTCCTCGTAGTCGGCGACGGCGTCGGGGTTCTCCTCGATGGCGGCCGCGACGGCCTGCTGGACCGCGTCGCCGCTGGTCTTGCCCAGCCCCTCGCGGTCGACGATCGCGTCGGGATCGTCGCCCTCGTCGAGCATCTCTCGGAGGACCGTCTCCTTTGCGTTCTTGGCGGTGATCTCGTCGTCGGCGACGAGTTCGACGAGGCGCTCGATCTCGTCGAAGCGGTCCTCGACGTCCGTGATCAGCATGTCGCGGTAGTTCAGTTCGCCCAGCAGCTCGTCAGCGACCCACGTCGCCGCCAGATCGGCGTCGAAGCGCTCGGCGACGGCCTCGAAGAAGTCGGCGACCTGTTTCGTCGAGGTGAGCTTCGAGGCGGCCTCTTCGCTGAGGTCGTACTCCGAGACGAAGCGGTCCCGGCGGGCGTCGGGCAGCTCCGGAATGTCGATATCTTCTTTCCAGTGGCTGACCCGGAGCGCCGGGAGATCGGCCTCGCGGAAGTAGCGGTAGTCTTTCTCTTCCTCTTTCGAGCGCATCCCGACGGTGTTGCCGTGGGTCTCGTTGAAGTGTCGGGTCTCCTGGGCGACCTCGCGGCCCGACTGGACGAGCTTCTTCTGGCGGGAGGCCTCGAAGGCCAGGGCCGTCTCCGCGCCCTTGTGACTGGAGATGTTCTTGACCTCGGTGCGGTTCGCCGCTTCGAGCACGGCCTCGTCGATGCTCCCGTCGTCGTGCACGTCCTCGGCGTCGATCAGTGAGAGGTTCGCGTCGATGCGGAGGCTGCCGTCGCGGGTGGCGTCGAACACGCCCAGGTATTCGAGGACCTCCTCCAGCTTTTCGAGGAAGGCCCGCACCTCGCCGGGGTCCCGGAAGTCCGGCCGGGTGACGATCTCCATGAGCGGCGTCCCAGCGCGGTTGTAGTCGACGAGCGTGTAGTCCGCGCGGTCGATCCCGGTCGTCCGCGAGTCGAGCGGACCGGTGCCCTCGCGGGCGTGCTTGATCGAGCCGGGGTCCTCTTCGAGGTGGGCACGCCGGATGCCGACGGTGCGGCTGTCCCCCTCGTGAGAGAACTCCAGCTCGCCGTCCTGACAGATCGGCGAGTCGTACTGGGTGATCTGGAAGTTCTTCGGCAGGTCGGGGTAGTAGTAGTTCTTCCGGTGGAAGGTGGTCTCCTCGGGGATCGAAGCGTCGATGGCCTTGCCGATCTTGACGGCAGATTCGACGGCCGCCTCGTTGAGCACCGGGAGCGCGCCGGGGAGCCCGAGACAGACGGGGCAGGTGTTGGTGTTTGGCTCCTCGCCGCCGTCGGTCGAACAGCCACAGAAGATCTTCGTCTCGGTCTCGAGTTGGACGTGCACCTCGAGCCCGATGACGGTCGCGAGCTCGCGCGACTCGGCAGCTTGCGCAGTCATTACTCGCGGTTCGGTGGCGGGCGGCTAAAGGCTAACGACCTCCGTGGCGGTGTCGTCGCTCGACGGCCCCAAACGCCGTGTCACCCCGGCGGCCCGATCGATCGCCCCACCTGTCACGAATAGTGTCATTGTCTGACGTAGGTATAAGTGGACAGACCGGCAGGTCCTGGGTATGTGCGGCAACCGTGTCGAGGAACTCGAAGCGCGCGTCAAAGAACTGGAAGCCTCCGTCGAAGGACTCACCGACGAGCTCGTCGAGTGCAAGGTCCGACTGCGGGAACTGGAGAGCGCGGTCGACGAGGACATCGGCCTCGCGCCGAAGGCGACCGACGCCGACGAGCAGCCAGACGACGCCGCGCCGGAACCTGACACCGAAGCGACGAGTGAGACGACCGTAGCCGACAGTACTAAGCAAGCGGACGGTAAGGACGAACACAACCGAGAGGAAAGCGAGGCCGAGTCCGACTCCGACATCATCGTCGCGTAAGGCTGGGCCACGAGCGACCCCATGCACATCAAAGAGCTCGTCCTTGACAACTTCAAGAGTTTCGGCCGGAAGACGCGGATCCCCTTCTACGAGGACTTTACCGTCGTCACCGGCCCCAACGGCTCGGGCAAGTCCAACATCATCGACTCGATTCTGTTCGCGCTCGGACTCGCCCGCACTTCTGGCATCCGCGCGGAGAAACTGACGGATCTGATCTACAATCCGGGCCACGCCGACGAGGAGACCGACGGCAGCGGGGAGCGCGAGGCCAGCGTCGAGGTCATCCTCGCGAACGAGGATCGAACCCTCGACCGCTCGCAGGTGATCAACGCCGCCGGCACCGAGGACGTGGGCGACGTGGACGAGATCTCGATCAAGCGCCGCGTCAAGGAGACCGAGGACAACTACTACTCGTACTACTATATCAACGGCCGCTCGGTCAACCTCGGCGACATCCAGGACCTGCTGGCCCAGGCCGGCGTCGCGCCGGAGGGGTACAACGTCGTCATGCAGGGCGACGTGACCGAGATCATCAACATGACGGCCGGCTCGCGCCGGGAGATCATCGACGAGATCGCCGGCGTCGCGCAGTTCGACGAGCAGAAGGCCGACGCCTTCGAGGAACTGGAGGTCGTCCAGGAGCGAATCGACGAGGCCGAGCTCCGCATCGAGGAGAAACGAGAGCGCCTCGACCAGCTGGCCGACGAACGCGAGACGGCCCTGCAGTACCAGGAACTCCGCGAGGAGAAAGCGGAGTACGAGGGGTATCGCAAGGCCGCGGAACTCGAAGACAAGCGCGAGGAGCGCGCGGAGCTCCGCGACGAGATCGGGGCGCTGGAAGACGAACTCGCGGACCTCCAGCGCGAACTCGACGAACGCCAGGGCGCGGTCGTCCGCCTCGAAGACGAGCTACAGTCGCTCAACACCGAGATCGAGCGCAAGGGCGAGGACGAACAGCTGGCGATCAAACGGGAGATCGAGGAGATCAAAGGCGACATCTCGCGGCTCGAAGACAGCGCCGCGACCGCCGAGGAGAAGGTCGAAGACGCCGAGAACGAGCGCCGGCAGGCGTTCGTCCAGATCGACCGCAAGCAAGAGACCATCGACGAGCTGGAGAGCGAGATCCGACAGACGAAAGTCGAGAAGTCGAACGTCAAAGCCGAGATCAACGAGCGGGAGGCCGAACTCGCGGACGTACAGGCGAAGATCGACGCGGTCGGCGAGGAGTTCGAGGAGGTCAAGTCGGAGCTAGAGGCAAAGCGGACCGCGCTGGAAGCGGCCAAATCGGCGAAGAACGACCACCAGCGCGAGCAGGACCGCCTGCTCGACGACGCGCGTCGCCGGTCGAACCAGCAACGAGAGAAACGCGGCGCGATCGAGGACGCGGAGGCCGAAATTCCCGACCTCGAAGCCGACATCGAGGACCTCGAAACGGAACTGGAGAAAGCACAGAAGAACTCGGCGACGATCACCGAGGTCGTCGAGGACCTCACAGCGGAGAAACGGGAACTCCAGAGCGACGTCGACGATCTGGAAGACGAGATCAGCGGGCTCCAACAGGAGTACGCGAACCTCGAAGCGAAGGCCGGGCAGGACGGTGACTCCTCGTACGGCCGGGCGGTGACGACGATCCTGAACGCCGGCATGGACGGCGTCCACGGCACCGTCGGCCAGCTCGGCGGCGTCGACCCCGACTACGCGACCGCCTGCGAGACCGCCGCCGGTGGCCGGCTCGCACACGTCGTCGTCGACGACGACACGGTCGGACAGCAGGGCATCGAGTACCTGAAGTCCCGCAACGCCGGCCGCGCGACCTTCCTGCCGATCACGGAGATGCACCAGCGGTCGCTGCCCAGCCTCCCCCAGCACGGCGGCGTCGTCGACTTCGCGTACAACCTCGTCGACTTCGATCCCGAGTACGCGGGCATCTTCTCCTACGTGCTGGGCGACACCGTCGTCGTCGCGGACATGGACACCGCCCGCGAGTTCATGGGCGAGTTCCGGATGGTCACGCTCGAAGGCGATCTCGTCGAGACCTCCGGCGCGATGACCGGTGGGTCCTCGTCGGGGACCCGGTACTCCTTCTCTGGCGGCCAGGGCCAGCTCGAACGCGTCGCGGCGAAGATCAACGAGCTGGAAGACGAACGCCAGGAGCGCCGCGAGGAGCTTCGCGACGTGGAAGCGCGCCTTGACGACGCCCGCGACCGACAGACCGACGCGAACGAGCAGGTCCGCGAGATCGAATCCGAGATCGAGCGCAAGCGGGCGACCATCGAGGACGCCCACGAGCGCGTCGAGCGCCTGGAGGCGGAACTGGCGGAGATCGAGGCCGAACGCGAGGACGTCTCCGACGAGATGGACGTACTGGAGGGGAAAATCGCCCGCCAGAACGAGGCCATCGCCATCATCGAGGCGGACATCGACGAGCTGGAGGCGGAGGTCGCCGACTCGCAGCTGCCGGCGCTCACCGACGAGGCCGACCGGATCAAACAGGCGATCGACGAACTGGAGAGCCGTGAGAGCGACCTCGACGCCGACCTCAACGAGCTCCAGCTGGAGAAGCAGTACGCCGAAGACAACATCGAGGAGCTCCACGAGGACATCGAAGCCGCACAGAACCGCAAAGCCGAGGCCGAGGAACGGATCGCCGAACTCGAAGCCGAGATCGAGGAGAAACGCTCCCAGAAAGCCGCCAAGGAAGACGAGGTCGCGGAGCTGGAGGCCGAGCTGGCGGACCTCAAAAGCGAGCGCGAGGCGCTGCGCGAGGAGCTACAGGACGCCAAAGAGCGGCGCGATGAACAGCAGTCGAAGGTCAGCGAACTCGAACGCGACCTCGACGACGCCACCGAGGAGCGCGAGCGCCTCGACTGGGAGATCGACGAGCTCGAAGCCGAGGTCGGCGACTACGATCCGGACGAGATCCCGGATCACCACGTCGTCGAATCCCAGATCGGTCGGCTCGAATCCAGAATGGAGGAACTGGAGCCGGTCAACATGCGCGCGATCGACGAGTACGACGCCGTCGAGGCGGACTTAGACGAGCTGGAAGACAAGAAGGAGACGCTCGTCGAGGAGGCCGACGGCATCCGCGACCGGATCGAGACCTACGAGCAGCGCAAGAAGGCGACGTTCATGGACGCGTTCGACGACATCAACGAGCAGTTCGAGGACATCTTCGAACGGCTCTCGAACGGGTCCGGCCACCTCCACCTCGAAGACGAGGCAGATCCCTTCGAGGGCGGCCTGACGATGAAGGCCCAGCCGGGCGACAAGCCGATCCAGCGACTCAACGCCATGTCCGGGGGCGAGAAGTCCCTGACGGCGCTGGCCTTTATCTTCGCGATCCAGCGGCACAACCCCGCGCCGTTCTACGCGCTGGACGAGATCGACGCCTTCCTCGACGCCGCTAACGCGGAACTGGTCGGCGAGATGGTCGACGAACTCGCCGGGCAAGCCCAGTTCGTCGTCGTCTCCCACCGCTCGGCGCTGCTCGACCGCTCCGAGCGGGCCATCGGCGTGACGATGCAAGACGACAACGTGAGCGCGGTGACCGGAATCGATCTCACCGGGGAGATCGGGGAGGTGCCGGCGGATGACTAGCGAGTCGCCCGAGGACCAACGGGACGAGGGGGACTCGAAAACGTCGAGCGGGGAGCGACGCGACCCGCGAGATAGCGAGGAGCGGTCCTCGGAGAATCGAACGGGGAGCGACGGCAACGACGACATTCCCCTGAATATCGCCGGTCACGAGGATCGAGAGCCGCCGGGTGAGGCCGATGCGGACGATCCCTTCGGAGGGGCGGGCGACGACTCGGACGGCGAGTCGGAGACGGTCGATGCCGGCGAAGCCGACGACGAAGACGACGAGGAGGAAGTCGAGCCCGTCGAGGTGCTGGTCCAGCTCGCCGACGCGGGGGAGATCGACCCGTGGGACATCGACGTGGTGCAGGTGACCGACAAGTTCCTCGAAGTGATCGACGAGGCGGACTTGCGGACCTCCGGGCGGGCGCTGTTCTACGCGTCGGTGCTGATCCGGATGAAGAGCGACGCGATGCTGAACGACGAGGAGGAGGAAGAACCCCCGGCCGAGCCCTGGGAGGCGGCGATGGCCGGCGACGAGCCGATCGACGAGCCGGACCCCTTCGCCTCGCTGGAGCAGGAGATGGACCGCCGACTGGAGCGCCGTCGGGCGCGAGGAATGCCCCAGACCCTGGACGAGCTGGTACGAGACCTCCGGGAGGCCGAGCGCGATTCCTGGTGGAAGGAATCACGCAGCTACGACACGAGCGACTCGCCGTCGGAGTTCCGCCGCGGGACCCAGGAACTGGACTACCGCGGGGCCGAAGACGTGCGGATGGACGACGAGCCGACCGCCGACGAGGTGACGGCCAACACCCACGGCGAGGACATCGACGCAATCGTCGACGAGGTGTACGAGGCGGTGCGCGAGCAGTACGACGCCGGCCGCGAGGAGGTCCTGTTTCGGGAGGTTCACCAGATCGGCGGCTCTCGGGTCGAGACGTTCCTGGGGCTGCTCTTTCTCTCTCACCGCGGGCAGGTCCGCCTCCAGCAAGACGAACTGTTCGGAGATCTCTGGATACAGGACCCGAGCGCCGTGACCGGCTCCGAAGAGGCACTGGCCGACTAGCGCTTCTCGCCCGCGTCGCGGCGTCGATCTCGCTCGACGAGTCCACCTCGCCAGCTGCGCGCTCGTGACTGGGCCCCGATCGAGAAGTCGGCAGGCTAGTGTTCAGAGAAGCGACGCGAGGGCTTTCGGTGCCTGAATGACGCTACTCTCTCTTATCTGAACACCGCCGAGCGATGAACCCCCGAGCTTAAACCACTTCGATGGCAATCCCAGTCAACCATGGAGTTCTGTGACGACTGCGGTTCGATGATGAAAGCCGAAGACGGCGTCTGGGTCTGTGGCAGCTGCGGTGCCGAGCGGGCCCGCGACGCAGCGGACGAAAGTTCGATGGTGACCACGCAGGGCCAGGAAGAGAGCGAGATCGTCGACACCTCCGAGGTCGAGGCCGAGGACATGGGGCCGACGACGGACGCACACTGTCCCGAGTGTGGCAACGACCGGGCCTTCTGGGAGATGAAGCAGATTCGGGCCGCCGACGAGTCCGAGACGCGGTTTTTCACCTGTACCGAGTGCGACCACAAGTGGCGCGAAGACGACCACTGACCGTTCGACGGAACTGTTAGGTGAGTTCCGCCACCAGTACGAGGTGTGTCACCTTCCGACGAGCGGTACCCCTCGGTCCCCGAGCGGCGACTCGAAGACGGCGGCTGGACCCGAACCGACGAGACCATCGAGACGGTGTTTCAGCTCCCCGGGACCCGTGTCGAAGGCGCGACGGTGCTGTACGGTGACGAGCCAACGCGTCGGGCCGCCGCCGAGTACGGTGGTCGGGACCAGCGCTGGCGGTTCTTCTTTGCGACGAAACTGACCTTCACGCCGTCGCTGTCGCCCGGCATCGGCCCCGCGATGATCCTCCCGACGGTCCGTTCGGAGGCCAACAGGACCTTCAAGTCCGAGCTGCGAGACCGCGGCTTCGAGTCGATCGGACGGGGCCGCACGGAGCGTGTCCGGGTCGCGTCTGGCGAGCGAGCGAAGCTCACGCAGTATCGGGCCGAACTACCGCTGTCGGAGCCGGACGCGACGCTGCCGATCACGGGCTGGGTCGGCGTCTGGCACGGCGAGGGCTTTCGCATCGGTGCCGGCGCGTATCCAGCCCGTCCCGTGGCCGAAGTCCTCGGAATCGACGATCCACCCGAGGTGCTGACGAGGACGCCCGAACGGTACCGAAACGAGCTGATCGAGCTGATCAGGGCGATCGAGTAGGCCGGGGCGTCTCGCCAGCCCGCGATGGGACCCTCGGTCTGTGCAGAACTGTCAGGGGTTGCGTGCGAACGTCAGGTAGCCGGTGTGCCCGACGCCCCGCGTCGACGGCCGGGTGCCGCGGTCGCTCACGTCGAGCGCGCGCTGGATCGTCTCCAGCGTTTCGGCGTCCCGTAGTCCGGTGTCCCGCGCGGTCTGGATCGCTTCGCGGGCCTGCTCGACGAACGGCGAGTAGACGGCCAGAAAGCCGCCGGGGACGAGCAACTCCGGCGCTCGCTCGACGACCGCCGCGGCGTCCCCGGTGTCGAGTGTGACCACGTCGAAGTCGGTCTCGGCGAGGGCGTCGACGGCTTCGGTCACGTCGTCACTGCGCACGTCCACTCGGTCTTCGACGCCGGCCATCGCCATGTTCTCGCGGGCCACGTCGGCGAACTCCGGATCCCGTTCGTAGGTCGTCACCGTCACGCCCATCCGCGCGAGGTAGGCCGCGAGGACGCCCGTTCCGGTGCCGGCATCGAGCACGCGGTCGCCCGACTGGAGGCCGGTCTTGCCGACGACGATCCCGATGTCTCGGGGCATCATCGGCGCGCCGGTGCGTTCGAGGTGGTTGAACAGGTCCGGGCCGCGCAGTTCTCGCACGGTGAACGGCTCGTCGAGATGCGTCTCGACGACCTGTCCCGGCTCGGGATCGTCGGGGACTTCCAGCACGCCCAGATCGGTCTCCAGGGTCTCGCCGGCCGCGAGGAGGTACTCGCGGTCTTCGCCCTCGTGGATGAGGAGGTACGTCACTCCAGACGCTCGACTGCACCGGCGAGGTCGCCGTCCTCCGCTTCGAGCGCCTCGCGGGCGGCCTCCTCGTCGACGCCGGCACGCATCGCCACCAGCTCCACGTCGTCGTCGGGAATCCCGCTGTCACCGGCGGCGTCGTCGGCCGATGCGTCGGCCTCGCTCTCACCGTCGTCGCCGGCTTCGAGCGCTCGCTCCTCGGGCTCGCCGACGACCTGATAGGTCGACTGGCCCTGAGCCGCCATGAGCTGGACCTCGGCGTCGGTGAAGTACAGCTCCTTGTCGGGGGTCCGAATGATCACTTCTTCGGCATCGATGTCCTCCATGTCGATGCCCATCTGTTCCATCATCTGCTTCATCTTGCGCGGATTGAGTCCGCCGCCGCCTCCTCCGAACATACCCGTTCGTGCGTTGGCCGCCGTCAAAAGGACACCGACCTACCGTCGGCGTTCGCTACGATTCGGACGCGTCCGCAGTGCCGGCACCGTGACGGACTTTGACCGCCATCCCCGTCTCGAAGTCGAGCATGGCTTCGCCGGGTAACTCGGCCCGACCGACGCCCAGGAGGTCGCCATCGTAGTGGACCACCAGCACCTCGTCGCCCGGTCGGATGCCCTCGTCTGCCGACCGGACGAACTTCGCGAAGGCGTTGCGTCCCTCCCGGACGAACGGCTCGCTGTCGTCGCCGACGACGACCTGATGGCGCGCGTCGTCGAGACCGTCGAGGAGGCGTCGCCCACCGGCGACGCCGAGCGTGAATCGCCCGTCACTGCCGTACTCCAGCAGTCGGTCGTCGCCATCGCGCACCTGTCGCGGTCGCCCGGAACGCGTCGTCGTCACCTCCAGCCCGTCGACGTCGGGGAACAGCGCCTCGTCGGCTCCGGGGCCGAACTGGTAGGTCGCGACACGCGTCAGGAGATCGGTGGCTCGATCGCTCATTGTCCGGCGAAGGTCGTCGCCGACCAAAAGTCGACTGTTCTCTCTGTCGCAGTACCGACCGGCAAACTATAGTAGCCATTGAAAATCAATGCACACCCGATCGCACGACGGCAGTGCGATCGGTGTGTAAATCGTTTCAATTGTTACTATAGCGCGTAACGCCCCAATACTGTGGAGGTTGGTCTCAGTTACCACGGCTGTGTCGGGCGGTTTTGGAGAAACTTATACCGGATGACCCGCTAGTACCGGGCATGGCAACGGATACGCGAAAAGTCGTACTGGGCACGGTCTTGCTCGTCGCGAGCAGCGCGATCGTTCTGGGTACCGGTCAGTTAGGCAGTGGCTTCCCGCTGTGGGCGGCCTCGATCGCCGCGCTCGGAATGGCCGCCGGTGCGCTGTTCGTCGGCACCTCGGAAGACAAGCGCCCGGTCTGAACACGTTTTCGACAGTCGCCGCTACAACAGATACCGCTCGGCGTCGTCGCTGAGGTTTCGGAAGTGGTCTGCGGCCTCGACGAGTTCTTCGGCGGTCGACTCCTCGAAGCCCATCGTCTCGACTTTCACGCCCTCGTGGCGGAGATATCGGCAGAGACGAGCGAAGTCGCCGTCGCCGGTGATGAGCACGACCGTGTCGACGTGGGGGGCCAGCGAGACGGCGTCGAGACTCATGCCTACGTCCCAGTCGGCCTTCTTCGACCCGTCGCCGAAGGTCTTGATATCCTTGATGCGGGTCTCGAAGCCGATGTCTTCGAGCGCCTCGAAGAAGCTCTCTTCGTCGGGCGAGTTCGCTCGGATGACGTATGCGATGGCGCGGGTGAGCGCCCGGTCATTGACGGCCTCGTCGAGCAGTGCTTCGTAGTCGATGTTTCGCGTATGAAGGCTCCGGGCGGTGTGATAGAGGTTCTGGGCGTCGGCGAGAACGCCGACACGCTGTCCCGGATGTGAGACGACCATGTCTTTGTGTGGGGAAGCGCCGGGAATAGCTCTTGGGGCTTCGCGGTGGCCGGACTGGCCCTACTCCGATTCCGTCTCGTAGGCCTCGCCGACCGCGGCGGGCACGCGCGTGTAGCCCACCAGCGTGAGCACGACGAGCACGGCGACGTAGGGGAACAGTCCGGTGATCGAGCCCGGCAGCGAGATCCCGACCGTCTGGAGCTGGATCTGGAGCATGTCCATCGCGCCAAAGAGCAGCGACGCGAGGAAGGCCCCGATCGGGTTGTAGTTGCCAAAGAGGTAGGCGACGATGGCGATCCAGCCTCGTCCGTCGACCATCGTGACGCCGGTGCCGGTGAAGCCGCTCCCGATGCCGACCGACAGCGTCGCACCGGCCAGGCCCGCCATCGCTCCCGAGAAGATGACAGTCGCGTAGCGGACGCGGTTCACGTCGACGCCCGCGGTGTCCAGCGCCTCGGGGTTCTCGCCGGCCGCCTGGATCCAGTAGCCGTAGCGCGTGCGATAGAGGACGACCCACGCGAGGACCGTCAGGACGAGCGTCAACAGGACGAGCGGCGACGTATCGAACAGCAGTCGTCCGAGGACCGGTAGCTCGGCGAGTCCGGGGATCACGACGTCGTTGACGTTGGGCAGCGTCGGGCTGGAGACTCCGCCCCACAGGACCGTCGCCCCGAAGGGCCCAAAGCCCAGGCCGATGAACCACACCGCCAGTCCGGCGACGATCTGGTCGGCCTTGTATCGGATCGTCAGGACGGCAAAGGCCACCGTCAACAGGGCACAGAATACGACTGCCACGAGAATGGCCAGCCAGAGGTCGCCCTGCGTGATCGAACTCTCGCCGGAGATGAGCCACGCCGCGGCGGCGGCGGTCAGGGCCCCGAAGATCATGAATCCCTCCAGCCCGATGTTGAACACGCCGCTCTTCTCGGCGTACAGACCGCCGATCGCGGCCAGCGCGATCGGCATCGCGGCCTGCAGTGATCGCTCCGCGGCACCGACGGTCAGCAGGTCCGCGCCGGGCAGATCCAGCAGCGTGATCGCTGCCACGGCAGCGAGCGCGGCGAGCCCGCCGCCGACGGCGAGGCGATGCTCGGCCGCGTAGTCGGCGACGCTCATCGATCGTCACCCCCGAGTCCGAAGCGGCGGGCACTCATTCGGAACAGCTCCGGGGCGGCGACGAACAGCACGATGAGACCGATGACGCCGTCGACGAGCTCCGAGGGCACGTCGAGCGTGAACCCGATGTATTGGCCGCCCGCGTCGAGACCGCCAAAGAGCAGGCCCGCCGGGATCACCCCCAGCGGGTTGTTCGCCGCCAGCAGGCTCACGGCGATGGCGTCGAACCCGAAGCTCGGGAACGTGCTCGGATCGCTGTAGTACCCCAGGACCATGATCGCGAACATCGCACCGGCGACGCCAGCGACCATTCCCGAGAACGTCATCGTCGTCACGACCGTTCGCTTCGGGTCGACCCCGGAGTAGGCCGCCGCGGACTCCTGGTAGCCGCTGGTCACGAGGTCGTAGCCGAAGCTCGTGCGGGCCATGACCACGTAGACGCCGAGCGCCGTCGCCAGCGCGACCCCGAGCCCGATCACCGAGAACGAGCCGCTCCCGAACGCGAAGCCGGGCAGGTCGACGTAGTCGGGGAACGACTCCGTGTTCGGTGCGGAGGTCCCCGACGGCCGGAGGTACGCGTCGATGAGGAAGTAGACGACGCCCGACGCGATGAAGTTCAGCATGATCGTGGTGATCACTTCGTTGGCGTCGGCGTAGGCCTTCATCAGGCCCGGAAGCGCCCCGTAAGCACCGCCCGCGACGATCGCCGTGATCGTCCCGAGGACCATCAACACGACGCCCCCGACGGGGCCGCCGGGCAACAGCGGCGCGAGAAAGAGGATCGTCAGCGCGGTCGCGAACCCGCCGACGACGAACTGTCCCTGGACGCCGATGTTGAACACGCCGGCCCGGAAGGCGACGGCGACGGCGACGCCGGTCAGGATCAGCATCGTCGACTGACGCAGCGTGAACGCGACGTTCGAGAGGTTCCCGACCGCGCCGTACAGCAGCGACGTGACGAACTCCACGGCGTCGTAGCCGGTCGCCCAGACGATCACCGAGCCGATCAGCAACGCCAGCAGCGTCGAGACGACCGCCAGCGCGAACCGTTCGAGGACGCTGGCTCGCAGCATCCGATCGGCCGCCCGATCGAGAACGGCACGCGCCCGGTCGCTGGCCGTGCTCACCGCTCGACACCTCCGTCGGCGGCCGCCCGCTCTCGCCCGGCCATCAGCAGGCCGAGTTCTCCCTCGGTCACGGCGTCCGGATCGACCACGTCGACGAACTCGCCCTCGTGGATCACCGCGAGGCGATCCGAGAGCTTCTGGACCTCGTCGAGCTTCGAGGAGACCAGCAGAATCGCCATCCCCTCGTCGCGCATCTCGTGGAGTCGACCGTGAATGAACTCGATCGACCCGATGTCGACTCCCCGAGTCGGATGTGAGGCGACCACCAGGTCCGGGTCGTGTCTGAGTTCGCGTCCGACGACGAACTTCTGCTGGTTGCCTCCCGAGAGCGAGCCGGCGTCGGCCTCGACGTGGGGCGGTTGCACGTCGTACTCGGCGACGATCTCGGCCGCGTGTTCGCGGACGCGATCCCAGTCGACGAAGCCGTTCTCGACGAACGGCTCGATGGTCTGGTTCCCGAGCAGGGCGTTCCGGACGAGGTCGTACTCCTGGACGAGCCCCTCGCTCTGGCGGTCTTCCGGGATGTAGGCGATGCCCGCCTCGATGCGGTCGCGCCGGCTCGTCTCGGTGATGTCTCGCCCCTCGAAGGTGACTGTCCCGGACTCGACCGGCCGCAGTCCGGTGATCGCCTCGACGAGTTCGGCCTGGCCGTTGCCGTCGACGCCCGCGATCCCCAGCACCTCGCCGGACCGCACCGAGAGGTCGATCCCGCTGACCTGTTCGAGCCCGCGGTCGTCTTGGACGCGCAGATCCGCTACGTCGAGGGTGACCGAACCGGGCTCTGTCGTGCGTTCCTGGCCCTCGAAGAGCACGTCCCGGCCGACCATCATGCGCGCGAGTTCCTGCTCGCTCGTCGAGGCTCCGTCGACGGTCCCGACCGACTCGCCGTCCCGGAGGACGGTGATATCGTCGGCGACGGCCATCGCCTCGTCGAGCTTGTGGGTGATGAAGATCAGCGATTGGCCGCGGTCGGTCAGCTCTGCCATCACGTCGAACAGCTCGTCGACCTCCTGGGGAGTCAACACTGCGGTGGGCTCGTCGAGGATCAGCGTGTCCGCCCCCCGGTAGAGGCTCTTGACGATCTCGACGCGTTGCTGGACGCCGACGCCGAGGTCCTCGATTCGCGTGTCCAGGTGCTTATCGATGTCGAAGCCGTAGGTCGAACAGACCTCGTCGATCGCCGCTCGGGCGCTGTCCTGATCGACGAGCCCGTTGTCCGTCGGTTCGTGGCCCAGGACGACGTTCTGGAGGACGGTCATCGTATCCACGAGCTGGAAGTGCTGGTGGATCATGCCGACTCCGGCGTCGATCGCGTCCCGCGGCGAGTCGAACGTCCGGGGCTGTCCGTCGACGCAGATCGTCCCCCCGTCGGGCTCGTAGAGCCCGTAGAGGACGCTCATCAGCGTCGTCTTGCCCGCTCCGTTCTCGCCGACGAGCGCGTGGACCGTCCCGCGTTCGAGCGTGAGGTCGACGCCGTCGTTGGCGATGACATCCCCGAAGCGTTTGGTAATGGCGTCGAGTTCGACGGCTGGTGCCCCGCTCCCGCTCATAGCTGTGTAGTGGTATCGTGTCTCATAACGTGCGATGGTGACTGTGGCTTCAGTCCTGACAGCCGGCGGCCGTACAGGGGACGGTCACGTCGCCGTCGACGATGGCCTGCTTCGACTCTTCGAGGTTCTGGCTCACGGCGTCGGGCAACTTCGAGCCGATCGCCTGGCCCAGCACGACCGCGACGGCGTCCTGGTCGAGGCCGAGGACGTTTCGACCGCTGACTTCGTCCCAGTTGTCCTGGACGATGCCCTCCGCGACGCGGTAGGTCCCTTCGTTGATGCGCTTGATCGCCGAGCCGATGATCACGTCCTGGTAGTCCGGCAGCGTCACCGACTGGTCGGCGTCGACGCCGATGGCGAAGCGGTTCGCTTCTTGTGCGGCCTGGAAGACGCCCTGTCCGGCGGCCGCCGCGGCCTGGTAGACGATGTCCGCCCCGGCGTCGTACTGCGAGGAGGCGATGTTGGCCGCCGTCTGGGTGTCCTCGTAGTTGCCGATGTAGCCGACCCGCACGTCTACGTCCTTGTTGACCCACTCGACGCCGGCGACGTAGGCGCGTTCGAACGCGTTGATCAGCGCCCCGTCGACGCCGCCCACGAAGCCGACGGTGGTCCCGTCGGGGTCGTTGGAGTTCCCTTCGTGCGTGAGCTCTCGGGTCGTCATCGTCCCGGCGAGGACGCCCGCCTGGAACGACATCTCGTGGTTGGCCCAGATGTAGCCGCCGACGTTCGGCCGTTCGATGTGGTCGTTGATCAGCATCCAGCGCTGGTCGGAGTACTCCTCGGCGTTGGTCTCCAGTGCCTGGGTGTGCTGGTAGCCGACCAGGACGATCAGGTCGTAGTCGGGGTTCTGGCTCTCTGCGAGCCGGGACTGGACGGTCCCGTAGTTGGACTGGTTGGTCTCTTCGACCTGCTGGAGCTCGATGTCGTACTCCTCGGCGGCGTTCTCCAGGCCCTCCAGTGCGAGGTCGTTGAACGCGCGGTCGCCGAAGCCGGCGGAACTGGAGACGATCGCGATGTTCGTCGTCCCGCCCTCGCCGCCGTCGGTCGTGTCTGTCTCCGTGTCGCCGTCGCCGCCGTCGCCGGTCAGACAGCCGGCGAGGCCGCCGGTGATAGCGACCGCCGCTCCCGACCGGAGCACGTCGCGTCGGTTGATCGGTGTGGCGGAGTCTCCCCGCTGGTCGACTGTCGTCGATTCGCCGTCTGGATCTGGTCCCGAAACCATTGGTATGTGGATATAACTATTTTCTAGGTATATAAGTTCGTCCCCAAAACAGGCAGACAAGGCAGTGAAGTCGGCACGAGATCCGCTGTGGTGTGTAAAATTTTGGTATCAGAATAAAAATACAAATCGGCGCTGTCGGCCGCATCCGCGCCACCACGACGCCCGTCGCCTCGCACGGAGTCCCGTCGCTCTGTCTCTGCTGGTTCCGGGGAGAGAAGCCGATCAAAGAAGGCCGGCGACAGTCCGTCTCATACGGAAAGTTGTAGTTGCTTACCGGTGAGCGTCGCCACGGGGGAGACGCTCACCGGTAAATTCCTACAACCGTCCGTATCAGTTCTCGGCCTCGAAGCCCGCGATCGTCACCGGCAGCCGACCTCTGGCCCGACGCCGGCCGGCCAGGATCTCGCCGGTCACCGACAGCGTCGCGGGCGTGTAGTCGTAGGTCGACACCGCCGTCGACATGTCGGGGAAGCGAGCGAGGTCGTAGGGGTTGCGCACCACCAGCGCGGCGAAGGCGTCGACGGCCTCGTCCAGTCGCTCGACCGCTCGCACCTGTTCGTCGTCGCCAGCGGCGTTGTAGGTCGCCAGCACGACCTGTTCGTCGCCCTCGAACGACGGCAGGGCGTCGGCGGTCTCGACCTCGTGCAGTTCCACGTCGAAGCCGCCGGCTTCGAGTGCGTCGGCGACCAGCGTCGGCTCGTAGCGGTCGTCCTCTGCCGGCGAGGCGCGTCCGCCGGGGAAGCCGACGAGGTGAAGCGGTCGTCCGGTGTCGAAGGGGACCGTCTCGCTTCGATCCCGAGCGACCGTGATGCCGGCCGCGGCGACCTCACGACCGACCTCGCGGGAGCGATCGCTCGTCGCCTCCCAGCGGTCGAGCGAGGGCGTCTGCTGGCCGACGCCGCGTCGCTCCTTGTACTCGAGGACGCGCTCGACAGCGTCGTCGATCCGCGACTCGTCGATGCGGCCCGACTCGACGGCGTCGATGACCGCCTCGACCGAGTCTTTCTGGACCGCGGGGGTGTGACAGACCAGGAGGAGATCACAGCCCGCTTCGACGGCTTGGACACACCCTTCCGGCGTCCCCATCTCGTCGGCGATGGCGTTCATCTCCATTCCGTCGGTGACGACCAGGCCATCGAACCCTAACTGCTCGCGGAGGAGTCCGGTCTGTACGTCTCGGGAGACGGTCGCCGGGAGCTCGTCGTCGCCGGTGATCGTCGGGAACGAGACGTGTGTCGTCATGATCGCGTCGATCCCGGCGTCGATCGCCCGGCGGAAGGGGGCGAGTTCGACGGCGTCGAGACGCTCGCGGTCGTGGTCGACGACGGGTAGCGAGTGGTGCGAGTCGGCGCTGGTGTCGCCGTGGCCCGGGAAGTGCTTCCCACAGGCCAGCACGCCCTCGGCCTGCATGCCGTCGGCCATCGCCGCGCCGAGGTCGCCGACGAGTTCGGGCTCCTCGCCGAACGACCGGACGCCGATGACGGGGTTGTCCGGGTTGTTGTTCACGTCCAGCACCGGCGTCAGATCGAAGTTGACGCCGATCGACGCGAGTTCCGCCCCGACAGCGCCGCCCACCGAACGGGCGAGGTCGGCGTCCCGGCCCGCACCGATGCTCATCTGACTCGGGGGTTCGGTCCCCCAGTCGGTCCGCGAGACGACGCCGCCCTCCTGGTCGGCCGTCACGAACAGCGGGATCTCGGGTCCCGCTTCGGTGGCGATGGTCTGTAGCTCGCGACTGAGCTCGGCGACCTGCTCGGGCGAGTCGATGTTCCGGCTGAAGTAGATGACGTTGCCACAGCGATAGTCGGTGAGGAGTTCGCGGAGGTCCTCCGTCGGCTCCGGTCCCTCGAAGCCGACGACGAACAGCTGTCCGACTTTCGTGGCGAGATCGAGTTCGGCCACGTCTGGCAGAGACATGGTGATACTGTCTCAATTGCACCCACGTAGTTCTGTCGGCCCGACGCTCCGATTTTCCCATGAGAGAACGCATGCGTGCCGAAAACGGGACTTTCGAAGATCGTTTCTCTATGCTCACCGAACGGCGTCACCGCTTCAGCGTGCTGTAGGTCGCCTTGGCGAGGTCCATCCCGATCCCGTCGGACTCGACGACGTAGTAGGGAACCAGGTCCGCGCCGAACTTGGACTTGTACCGGCAGAGTCGCTCGGTGTTCGCGCCCATCAGGTCGTAGCCGGTCACCGACGAGAGCGCGTCGTCCGCGAGGATGTCGGCGATGATCTGCCAGTGGACGAGGCTGTTGAGACTGACGCCCTCGTAGCTGCTTCGGGTGCCACCCTGCCAGAAGTACGCGGCGTCGGGCGAGTACAGCGCGGTTATGCCCCCGAGGAACGCGCCGTCGGGTCCGCGGACGACGTACGGTCGTGCCCGGTCGCCAAGCGCGGACACGAGATCGCGGACGTACGACCACTCGATGGGAAAGGGCCGTTCCTGCTCGGCGTAGCGTTCGCGGGTGGCCTCGTGGATCGCTCTGGCACCGTCCAGCCCTTCGACGCTCACGCTCACGTCCAGCTCTCTGGCCGAGCGGATCTCTCTGCGGAGGCTACTGGAGAAGCCGGCCATCGTCTCGTCGACCGTCGCGTCCGCGAGGTCGAGGCGGTAGGTGAACTGCGTCGTGAGGTCGTACTCCGCCCAGACGTAGGGCCGGGGGTCGAGGTACTGGCTGTTACAGACCATCCGGAACAGCGACAGCGAGCCGCCGGTGTCGATCGTCTCAAGCACCGCCTCGGTGAACTTCGAGTTGACCGATTCGATCTTGCGCTGCTTGGGACTGGTCGGCATCACCACGGGGCCGAGCCGCGGGACGTTCATCGACGGCGGCGGCGAGGTCACTGTCGTCCCGACGAGCTTCGAGTCGGTGACCACCGGGAGCAGTCCGATCGCCTGCTGGCCCTTGAACCCGCCGTACAGTTCGAGATCGCCGTCGACGTGTTCCGCGAGCACTTCGAGGGCCTCGGGCTGGTGGAAGAGGTCGATCCCCGAGTCCGGAACCGCCTCGCCCCACTCGTCGATATCGAGTCGTTCGATCTCCATCTCTCACCGGAGAACCCGCCCGTTCGGGCTTTGTTATCGACCGCCTACGCCAGTCACTGGGTCGCTCGTTCGCTCTCCGGCGTCGGGACCTGCGCTCCGTCGGCCTGCCAGTGCTCGTAGAGTTGCCCCGGCGGCCCGACCCACGCACCCAGATCGAGCGCGCACTCGATCAGCTCCCGGTACAGTTCGGTGTACCCGTCGTAGTCGGAGCTGAAGTAGCGGGGATGCCACAGCACCGTCATCACGCCCTCGTGGTCGCGCGCCTCTTCGAGGAGCCTGTGGCAGGCCGCCCAGGCGCGTTCGTACGCCTCGCCGGGGTTCGGTAGCGCACACTCCATGAGCACCGTGGGAAACACGACGAAGTGGTCGTCGAACGGCCGGAACGGGTGGTAGCCGTCCTGGAACCCGAACTCGGCGGACGAGCCGGGCGACGCGTCGTACTGGAGCCCCATCGAACGCTGGTAGCGCCAGGTCGACGGCCGCTCCAGGTTGAGGTAGTGCTGGCGGCCGCCGCGGACGGCCCGTCCGAGGGTCTCTTCGAGCCACTGCTTCTCTCGCTCCAGCATCGACGGCTCCCGGTAGGACTCGTAGGAACCGTGTAACCCCACCTCCCAGCCGTGGTCGTCCAGCGACGACATCAGCTGGGCGATGTCGGGGTCGCCCAGGTCGTACCGGCCGGCGTAGAGCCGCCAGCTCTCTACGTCGGTCCACTCGCTGACCGAGCGATCCCGGAACAGCGACTGTTCGGACAGGAAGTAGAACGCCGACCTGACGCCCAGCGACTCCTCCAGAGAGACGATGTCCTCGAAGGTCCAGTAGGGGTTGCGCCACGGCAGCAGGTCCAGCAGGTGCGTGGGATCGCGCTCGGCGACAGTGTAGTACAGCGACTGGTAGGTCTTGTACGGTCGGTCCACGTCGTGGGTGAGACAGAGTGCGAACTCGGCGTCCCCGGGTACCCAGTCAGACATCGCTACCTCTCGGGCCGTGGCTGGTCGGTTCCGTCACGGTCGATACCGGTAGCCCCCTCGCCGGCGTCCGGCGGACTCCTGTTTGTAACATCGCTACCATCTGTGTTGCGGTTCCACGGACTCTCGATACTGGCATTGTTATAGGGTATGTACCAGGTGGCACCGATCTCCGGCGGCGGACGCCGTCGTCGCACTCGCCGCCCGAGAACCGGCAAGCACAACGCATAAGTCCGTCGCCCGACCCGTGTGCAGTATGCGACGGGACGCACGACTCCGTCTCGACAGGGTAGCAAGCAGTGCGTCCACGCCGCCGAAAAAGCGCAAGCGCCCCTTCTGACGGCTCGCTGCGGGCGTGGCGCTCCCGTCTCGGGCCGGTCGCTCTTTTGCCGGGTATCGACGCCTCGACCACCACTCACACACGACAGCAATGACGCACATCGACCTCACCGGCGTGTTCCCCGCGATTCCCACGCCGTTCCACGACGACGACGACCGCAGCATCGACTTCGAAACACTCCGACGCGACGCACAGCGCCTCGAAGCGGCGGGCGTCGACGGCCTTGTCCCGGCCGGCTCGACCGGCGAGTCGGCGACGATGACCCACGACGAACACATCGAGGTCGTCGAGGCGGTCGTCGACGCCGTCGACGACGTCCCGGTCATCGCCGGGACGGGGAGCAACAACACCCGCGAGGCCCTGTCGCTGTCCCAGCGGGCGGCCGACGCCGGTGCCGACGCGCTCTTGCTCATCTCGCCGTACTACAACAAGCCCGAACAGCGCGGTCTCGTCGATCACTACCGGACCATCGCCGACGCCGTCGACTGCCCCCAGATCGTCTACAACGTCCCCTCTCGGACCGGCCAGAACATCGAGCCCGACACCGCCGTCGAACTGGCCAGCCACGAGAACGTCGCGGGGTTCAAGGCCGCGAGCGGCGACATGAATCAGATCTCCGAGATCGTCGAGCGGACCCGCGACGAGGAGTTCTCGGTGCTGTCGGGCGACGACGGGATGACCCTGCCGATGCTCTCGGTCGGTGCGGACGGGTGTATCAGCGTCGCCGCCAACGTCGAACCCGAACGCACCTGTGCCATGGTCGGAGCGGCCGTCGCCGGCGACTTCGAGCGCGCTCGGTCGATCCACCACGAGCTCGGCCCGCTCTTCCGCGCGCTGTTCGTCGAGACGAACCCGATTCCGGTCAAGGAGGCAATGCGAATCCGCGGGTACGGGCCGGCCCACATGCGCCAGCCCCTCTCTCGGCTCGCCAGCGAACACGTCGACCGGCTCGAAGCCGTCCTCGCCGACCTCGCCGACGAGGACCTCGAAGCCGAGTACGCGGAGGCCGAGCGATGACGCGGATCGCCGTCTGTGGCGCGACCGGCCGGTCCGGGGCCGCGGTCGTCGAGGCCGGACGAGCCCGTGACGACGTGGAGGTCGTCGCTGGCTTCGCCAGCACGGCCGACGAGACCGACGGCCTGCCACTGCGTCCCGCCAGCGAGGCCGGCACGGTACTCGAAGAGTACGACGTGGACGCAGTCGTCGACTTCTCGACGCCCGAAGCGACGATGGACGTGCTCGCGGGCTGTCTCGACAACGGCGTCGCGCTCGCGGTCGCGACGACCGGCTTCGACGAGGCCCGGTCCGAGCGGCTACGCGAGGCCGCCGACGAGATCCCGATCCTGAAGGCGACGAACTTCTCGCGGGGCATCCAGGCCCTCCTGCGGACGGTCCGGGCGGCCGTCGGCGCGCTGGACGACTACGACCTCGAACTCGTGGAGAGCCACCACAACGGGAAGGTCGACGCGCCCTCGGGGACGGCCAACACGATCCTCGAAACGGTCCAGGAGGAGCGCGACGTGGAGCCGGTGTACGGCCGCGAGGGCCACGCGCCCCGGGCCGACGACGAGATCGGCGTCTTCGCCCGCCGTGCCGGGGACATCCGCGGCGAGCACGAACTGGTGCTGGCGGGCAACGACGAGGTGCTCTCGCTGTCCCATCGCGCCGAGGACCGCGGCGTCTTCGCCGCGGGCGCGCTCGACGCGGCCCGGTGGCTCGTCGGCCGCGACCCCGGCTGGTACGACTTCGGTGCGGTCGTCGACGACGCCTGAACCGGTTGGTTCCGGGCCCTACGCCGCGTCTTCTCGCCGTTGTCGGACTTCCGGGACTGGTCTGAGCACGCCGAACAGGACGCGATTGAGCGCGAGACCGGCTCCCATCCCGATCAGGACGAGCGGCAGTACGCCGGTCGGAACCGTGTCTCGCAACATTCCCCAGCCCAGCCCCAGAATCGCGACAGTGCCGATCGCGATCAGGACCCACATCCCGGCGCGGCTGCGATCCGCCGATGCGCTCAGGAGCCCGGCGACGACGATCGCGACCACACTGATCCACCACTGATCGACGGCGAATGCGACCGTTCCGGCCAGCATGACTCCGACAGTGACGTTCCTGATCGCGATCCCGATGTCCTGTCGGACGATTCTCTCGCTGAGATCACTCATGTCGTGTCGACGGACTGTCGCCGGTGACATTAACATCACGGACTGGCGGCCAGCCGTCGATAGATCGGGTACAGCGTCGCGTAGACGCTCGTCGGGACCTGGCGAGCCGTCGCCTGCAGGAGGCGCTGACCGAGCGGTCGAGCCGACTGCTCGACCGACGCCCCGAAGTCGGCTTCTCGGAGCCACCCGAGCAGTTCCCGGCCACCGGGCGCGTCGATCGCCTCGACCTCGCGGGCGGCGTCCTGCAACGTCTCCCAGTGGTAGCGCTTCTGTGCCGAGAGGTGTTTCTCGCCGGACTCGAAGGTGTCTCTGATCGCCGGGACCGTCGCGGCGTCGTGGTCGTACCCGTGGTCGTTCGGATCGAGGCCGGCCAGCAGGAGCCCGACGATCGTCCGGTAGCACTTCTCGCAGTGGCTACAGTTCTGCGGGCCCTCGGCGTGGACGCACGTCCGGAGCGTGATCTCTCGGGACCGGCCGCGCACGTAGTCGGCGATGGTCTCGATCTTCTCCTGGCGGGTCGACTCGTAGCCGTCGTGGACAGCCTGGGTCCCGCTCCACCGGACGCGGTCGTCGATCGTCGGGTGCGAGCCCCACGGACGAGTCCACTCCTCGGTGTGGGTCGCTGCGATGTACAGCCGTCCGATGTCTGCGGCCGCCGTCAGTGGCGCACACAGGCCGAGCAACCCCAGTCCGTGGCCGACGGAGCTGTACCACGCGCCGTCGAGGTACCGCTGGAAGTGGGCCTGCAACAGCGGCGTCGCGAGGAACGACAGCATGTTCGACTCGACGAAGTGCGCGTCGAGGCCCCGCTCGGCCGCGAAGTCGGCGAAGAACTCGCGGTTGCGCTGCCAGCGGTCTCGGTCTCGCATCACCCACCCTCTGACGCTGATCAGATCGGGCTGTTCGGACTCGTGGCGGACGTACGTCGCCGTCGAGTCGACGCCGCCGGTAAACAGCAACGCGCTGCCCGCGCGCTCGCCCGGATCGCGACGGCCCTCGACGGCCTCTTCGCAGACGATCTGTCCCCCCTGCATGAAGGACGGATACATCTCACAGAGGCGCTGGCCGACGTGTCGGAGCGAGTCGAGGAACGCCGCGTCGACGCGATCGACCGCGACCGTCGCCCCCGTCGCCCAGGCGACGGGACAGACGTGTGCGAGCACCGGAACCACGAGCAGCGACTCCGGCACGGCAGCGATGTCGACGCCGTAGTCGGCGACGAAGGGGTCGTCGGTGACGAAGCGCCCGACGCGGCCACTCGTCGTCACCGTCGCTCGCAGCGTCGTGTCCGTCGCCGTGACCTCGTCGACTGTCACGCGATTCATCTCCCTGTCACCATCGGCCCCGCTCGCGCGTCGTCGCGGCGGTCGTTCTGTCGCCGTGATCCTTCCTGGCACTCGTCTCGCTCGCTGGATCGCTGTCGGCTCTCATCTGTCGTGGGCCGACGGTGGGTCGACGCACGCATTGTTAGTTCGACCGTATGTGCCCGTTCCCACGGCTCTCCGTCGGAAACCGTCACTTACCGGACCGTCGAGCCGTGGCGATTCGCTCCGGCGTCCGTTCGGTCGGAAACCCAGAGACGTATATCCGAGGAGGAGCAATCCCGTCCCAATGAGTCTCGAAGCAGACGTACGCGACCTCTGGGAGCGCAAACAGGACGGGCTGACGGCCGCCGACGCGACCGACGACCACCTGGCCGTCCTCGACGACTTTCTCGCCGCGCTCGAAGCCGGCGAGATCAGGGCCGCCGAGAAACGCGGCGGGGAGTGGGAGGCCAACGCCTGGGTCAAGCAGGGAATCCTCCTGAACTTCGGCCTGCGCGAGACCGTCGCCCGCCAGTACGGCGACGTTACCTACCACGACGTGCTCCCGCTGCGCGAGACCGACGACCTGCACGAACGGGGGAGCCGCAACACGCCCGACGGGACGGTCATCCGGCGCGGTGCGTACGTCGGCGGCGACGCCATCCTCATGTCGCCCGCGTTCGTCAACATCGGCGCACACGTCGGCGACGGCACGCTCGTCGACTCCTGTGACACGGTGGGATCGGCCGCCCAGATCGGCGACGACGTGAAGCTCGGCGCGAACACGCTGATCGGCGGCGTCCTCGAACCGGTCGAGAGCACGCCGGTCGTCGTCGAGGACGGCGTCTCGCTGGGCGCGGGCTGTCGGGTCACCAGCGGCTTCGTCGTCGGGGAGAACAGCATCGTCGGGGAGAACACGCTGCTGACGCCCCGCATTCCGATCTACGACCTCGTCGAAGAGGAAGTCATCTACGGCGAGTTGCCGCCCGAACGGCGCGCGTTCACCCGCTTCGTCGAGTCCAGCGTGAGCGACCACGCGCTCTTCGACGGCGGCGCGTACAAGCCCGCCGTCGTCGCGACCGACGTGGAAGCGGAGACCCTGGAGGCGACGGAACGAGAGGACGCGCTACGGGAGTGAGCGACCGGCCGCCGGCACGGCGGTAAGCCGACCGCACCCGAGCACTGTCTCGCCTTACTCGCGGCGGCCGTCGCCGACGCCGGCCACAGACGCCGCCGTTCGTCGCTCTCTGTCGTCACCCGGAGTCCCAACGCGGCCGTCCCCGTTCGAACGCCTCGCGACCGGGTAACGCGGTCGTATCGAGCGCCGGCTGGAAATCTCTGCGCATAACAAACCGTCCATCTCCGTAAGCGGGAGACGCCATAGCGCTGGCAGGACACGCTCATGACAGACAGACACCGAACGGACGACAGCACAGTATTGCCGACGATGAAAGACATCCGCCAGACGATGCGCTCGCGGCGCGACGTGCTCGCGGGCACGGGTGCAGTGATCGGTGCGGGGCTGGTCGGGACGGCCGCGACGGCCCAGGAGGACGACGCGGCTGGCAACCAGCCCATGGAGGTTCCGTCCCAGTTCGACCAGCCCGACACGGACGTGGACGTGCTCAACTACGCGTTGACGCTCGAATACCTCGAAGACGAGTTCTACGACACGGGGCTCGAACAGTTCGACGGCGAGGCGCTGGCGAGCGCGAGCGCGCTCGAAGTGCCGGCGGATCTGCTGGTCACGTTCTTCGAGGAGATCAGCGCACAGGAACAGTCCCACACCGAGCAGCTGGCTCGCGTCATCGAGACGCTCGGCGGGACGCCGGTCAACCCGCCCGCCTTCGAGTTCGGGATCGACTCGGCCGACGCCTTCATCGCGACCGCACAGGTGCTCGAAAACACCGGCGTCGCCGCCTACGCCGGTGTGGCACCGCGCATCGAGAGCCCGGACATCCTCTCGGCCGCGCTGTCGATCCACAGCGTCGAGGCGCGCCACGCCGCGGTGCTCAACGCACTCGTCGGCGAGTCGCCGTTCCCGGACGCCTACGATCCGGCGCTCCCCATCCCGGACGTGCTGTCGGCGATCCAGCCGTTCATGGCCGAAGAGATGGAGGAGACGCCGGAAAAAGAGCCGGGCACGGAAACCGACGCACCGGAAGAAGAGCCGGGCACGGAAACGGAGGCGACCGACGACGGAACTGAGTCGCCGGCTGAGGGTGAGAGCGGGTAACCGCGCCTCGTCTCCCTCGCCTCGGCGAGCCGCGGTCGGTCCCTGCGTCTGGATTCCCGGACCGGAGACGAGCGGGCACACGGACCGACTACCGGCGGCCCGAAACGGAACCCTTCTTACTCGCCCGCGCCGTGTACTCCCCAATGAGTAGCGACTCGCCTCCGGTCCGTCGACTGGCGGACTGGGACCACGACCGTCTCGCCCGGCTGGCCGAGGAACACGGGACGCCGCTGTACGTGCTGGACGTGGACCGCGTCGCGGCGAACTACCGGCGCTTCGCCGCGGCCTTCCCCGACGCGCACGTGATGTACGCCGCGAAGGCACACACCGGCCGTGCCGTCCTCTCGGGACTCCTCGAAGCGGGCGCGGACATCGAGTGTGCCGCTGCCGGCGAACTCCAGCGAGCGATCGACGCCGGCGCGGACCCCAACACGCTGCAGTACACCGCGGTCAATCCTCCCACGGGCGACCTCGACTACGCGGTCGATCTCGCCGACGAGCACCCCGGTCTGACGATCACCGGCGGAGCCGAGGACACGTTCGACCGCCTCGAAGACCGCGGCTACGACGGTCGCGTCGCGATCCGGATCAACCCCGGCATCGGGACGGGCCACCACGAGAAGGTCGCGACCGGTAAGGACGCGAAGTTCGGCATCCCCTACGACGAGGTGCCCGCGCTCGCGGACGACCTCCGCGACCGGTTCGACCTCGTGGGGCTGCACGCCCACGCGGGCAGCGGCGTCCTGCGCGAGGACCTCGACGACCACTGCCGGGCCATCGCGAAGGTCGCCCAGCTGGCACGCGAAGTCGGGGACTCCGATCTGGAGTTCGTCGACTTCGGCGGCGGCTTCGGCGTGCCCTACCGCGAGGAGACCGAGCCCCTGGACGTGGAGACCGTCGGCGAGCGGGTCCGCGAGGCGGTCGGTGACCTCTCGGCCCGGATCAAACTGGAGCCGGGCCGCTACGTCGTGGCCGACGCCGAGTTGATCCTCACGACAGTCAACACGGTCAAGGAGACGCCAGCGACGACGGTCGTCGGCGTCGACGCCTCGCTGGCGACGCTGATCCGCCCGGCGATGTTCGACTCCTATCACCCGATTCGCAACGTCACCGCTCCCGACCGAGAGCCACATCCCGTCTCGATCGGCGGCCCGTGCTGTACGAGCGCGGACGTGTTCGCGACGGACCGTCCGATCGCCCGCCCCGAGCGGACCGATCTGCTGGCGATCGGCAACGCCGGGGCCTACGGCTACGAACTGGCCAACCAGTTCCACTCCCAGCCCCGACCGGCCGAAGTCGCCATCGAGGACGGCGACGAGCGGGTGGTCCGCCGCCGCGAGACGATGGTCGACGTGGTTCGCGTCGAAGACGAGGCCGGAGAGTAATGGCCGACGCCGCGACGTTCGACGTCGACGCTTTCCACCGCGAGGCCGTCGAGACTCCCTCCCACGACGCTGTCGACGAGATGCGCGATCTGCTGGTCGACGCGCTCGCCGACGGCGGTCACGAGGCCACCGTCGACGAGGCCGGAAACGTGCTGGCCAGCCGCGAGGCGGCCGAGGAGGGCCCTCACCTCGTCCTGAACACGCATATCGACACCGTCCCGCCTCACGTTCCGTTTCGCGAGGGCGAGGACGACGTGGTCCGAGGCCGGGGGAGCTGCGACGCGAAGGGGCCACTGGCCGCGCTGCTCGCCGCCTTCCTCCGGGCGGATGTGGGTGCTGGGCGGCTGACGCTGGCGATCACGCCAGACGAAGAGACCCACCAGACCGGTGCGGGCCACCTCGAAGAGGCGCTGTCGGCCGACGGGTACGTCGTCGGCGAGCCGACCGACCTGGACGTGTGTACCGCGGCCCGCGGCCAGTTCGAGGGGCGGGTCACCATCCACGGCGAGAGCGCCCACGCCTCCGATCCCGCCGACGGCGCGAACGCCATCCGGGCCGCCGCGCCGATCATGCAGGCCATGGAGAGCTACAGCGAGCACCACGGTCCGAGTGAACACGAGACACTGGGCCGCCCCACGCTCACCCCCTCGATGATCGAGGGCGGCGAGGCCCCCAACCAGGTGCCCGCCGAGTGTACGATCACCTTCGACCGCCGCAGCGTCCCCCCGGAGACCAGCGACGAGTTCCCCGAACGGCTCGAAGCACACCTCGGGCAGTGGCTCCCGGACGGCATGTCCCTCGACGTGTCGCTCGTCCGGCCCGACACGCCGTTCCCCGAGGCGTTCGAGACCGACCGGGAAGCGACGCTCGTCCAGACGCTCGCCGCGGAGAGCGGCGGTGCGGTCCGCCCGTTCGGTGCCGCGACGGAGGCCGCCCACTTCGCGCCCGACGCACCGACGGTCGTCTTCGGTCCGGGCGTGCTGGCCGACGCGGAGGGCGCGGTCGCCCACAGCGAGCGCGAGTACGTCCGCCGCAGCGAGATCCACGCGGCCGCGGCGGCCGTCGAGGCGACTGTCGAACGGCTGCTCTCGACGAGCCGTTGAGCCTCGCGGCGCTACTCGGACGCCAGATACCCCATCGCTTCCTCGTCGCTGACCTGTCCGAAATTCCGGTAGTAGGCCCCGACCGCCCGGAAGGCCGCCGGTGTCTCGACGCAGACGACGGTGTCGGCACTCGCCGCGAGGTCGTCGATCGTCCCCGCGGGCCCCACCGGGACGCCGACCGCGATCGACGCCGGCTCCGCGGCACGCACCCGAGCGAGGCAGGCCCGCATCGTCGCGCCCGTCGCGATCCCGTCGTCCACGATGGCGACGCGCCGGTCCCGTAGCGACGGAAATGCTCCCTCGCGGTACCGCTCGGCCGTCTCGCGTGCCTCGTCGCCGACGCGGACGCGTTCGGCGTCGACGTACTCGTCGGTCACGTCGAGTCGCGCGAGCAGCTCGTCGTTGCGCCAGACGCTCCCGTCCTCGGCGACGGCGGCGAGGGCCAGCTCGGGGTTGTTCGGCGCGCCGAGCTTCCTGGCGACGACCACGTCGAGCGGCGCGTCGAAGCGGTCGGCGACGGCCCGTCCCGGTGGCAGGCCGCCGCGCGGAATCGCGAGGACGAGCTCCGGGCTGACGCCGCGGTCGGCCATCGCCTCGGCCAGCTGTCGGCCGGCGTCGGTGCGGTCGCGGAACATACGGTCGACTACGGGTGCCAGCCGTTAGGGTGTGGTGCCGATAGCTACTGGCGGTCGACGACGCCCTCGACGACCGCGGCCTCGGCCTTCCGAACGAGTTCGCCCGCCGTGCTGGTCGCGCAGTCGAGTCGCGCCGCCACGTCCTCGATCGTGCCCTCGCGCGGGATCTCGTAGTAGCCGACCGCCACCGCCGCCTCGATAGCCGCTCGCTGTCGATCGGTGAGCCGTGCGGGGCGACTGGAGCGTTCGAACGACCGGACCCGCTCGATCGAGAGATCCCCGACCGCCGCGAGTGCGTCGTGAAAGGCGCTGAGGGCGCTCGTCTCGCCGACGGCCTCGAACGAGATCGTCCCGTCGTCGCGAAACACCACCGGCGGGCGGAAGATCACCGCGGCGTCGGCGATCAGGTCCAGCACCACGTCGGGAAACTCGAACCCGTCCTGCTGGAGGTAGACGTAGGTCCCGTCACCGTCCCGAACGTGGCTGGTCGTCTCCAGTGAGTCGATCGTCCCGACCGCGCGCTCGGCGGCCGCCGGCTCGCCGTCGAACCAGCACAGCGTCGTCGCGTCCGCCGTCGGACTCCACAGCAACAGCTCGGCCCGCGTGAGCGGTCCGTCGCCTTCGAGGTGGCTCTGGAGGGGGTGACGGAGCCGATCTGGGTACGTGACCGAGAACTGGATCCGTTTCATGCGGCCGTTGGCCGCCGTTCGTCTGTCCGGCATAAAGACCTCACGCGGCCGCCCGGACGACGCCTGCCGCGGTCATCGATACGCCTCAAGTGCCGCCGGCACCGCTCGAAGGAGCGTCCGCAGGTGGTCGGCACTGTCGACCGTCTCGATCGTCGCGGCCGGGAGTCGGTCCTCGAACGCTCGCACGCTCGCTATCGGGACGTTCGTGTCCGCGGTCCCGTGCCAGAGACGCACGTCGGCGGCCAGCGCCTCGTAGTCCAGCGCCCACTCCGTGGCCGCGGTCCGGAGCTCCGTGACGGTACCGCTCGTGGTGTGTGCGAGCGCTTCGAGAAAGTCGGCCTCGACGGTCGTCGCCACTTCCTCGGAGACCGACTCGTCCGCGTCGCCCGCGGTGTACTGTGCGACGACGAACGACGGGTCGAGACGCTCGGCGAGCCACGCCTGTCCGCGCAGGAGGCCAGCGAGCAGCGTCGGCGCTCTGGTCGCCAGCCCATCGAGGAGCCGCTGTGTCGTGGGTGTCTCGCCGGCCACGTCCGGCGGTGTCGCCCCGGCGACGAGATCGACCCGAGACACGATGTCGGGGCACTGCGTGGCCATCGCCAGCGCGTGTGGCGCGCCGCCGGAAAAGGCCACCAGCCCGGCTCGCTGGACGTTCGCGTCGTCGAGGATCGCACGGAGGTACCGGTCGGCGTCGCCGATTGATCGCTCCGACCACGCCGTCGAGCCGCCGTAGCCCGGCCGGTCTGGCGCGATGAGCCTGACCCCCCGTTCTCGCGCGGCCGCGTCGAATAGCGAACCGAGCCTGTGCGAGCCGGGGGTCCCGTGCAAGAACAGCACGGGCGTCCCGTCGGAACGGCCGTACGCCGCGTACCTGAGCCGGCGACCGCCGCTCAGCGAGATCGTCGTCGTGGGGTCGGCGTCGCGTCTCCCCCTGATGGCTGTCGAGGATGCGGTCATCGTGTGATAGTTGACTGCGAGCCGTCTGAGGCTGCTCCCGGATGCATCCGGTGTTTTATCATTATCTCACTCCTGTGGCGCTGGCTCACTGGTCCGACCGGTCTCCAGCGTGTCCTCGACTTCGAAGTAGGTCAAGAGGAGCGCGAACACGGCCAGGACGGCACCGAAGCTAAACGGCGCGACGAGACCGCCGAGGTTGTACAGCACGCCGGAAGCGAGTGGCCCGAGTGCGACGCCGAGTCCGAACGCCATCGTCAGCACCGACAGCGTCGTCCCCGACCCGCGGTCCCCGGCGAGATCGCCAGCCAGCGCGAGCGACGGCGCGAACACGAGCGCGACGGCGACGCCCTGGAGCAGTCTGGCCGCGAGCATCGTCCACGGTCCCGTGACGACGCCCTGCGCGAACACGGCGGGGATCAGGACGACGAAGCCCGCGATGATGAACGGGCGGCGGCCGTACACGTCCGAGGCGCGGCCGATGGGGATCTGGAAGACGACGTTGGCGATGACGACGGCGGCGAACTGCACCGAAAAGAGGAACGTCGTCTCGTCCAGTCGCGCGCGGATCGGCCCCTCCAGGGTGGCGAACAGCGCGATCGTCGTGGCCATGAAGAAGGTCCCGACGCCGAGGACGAAGACGGGATCGAGCCCGTTCCCGTCGCGGTCGCGGACCGCGATCGAGAGGTCTTTGCCCGCCCCGCCGACGACGTTCGGCGGGTCCGCGATCAGAGCGACGACGAGCACGAAACTGACGACCGCCCCGAGGACGGCGACGGCGAAGGCGGCGACGAACCCGGAGAACGTGAGGCCGGCCAGGGGGCCCAGCCAGCCCGGGAGCGCGTAGCTGACGACGGTCTCGGCCGCCAGCCCGCCCGTGATGACGACTCCGGCGACGATCGGCCCGAACCCGAAGCCGATCAGCCGGAAGGTGTTGAACACGCCGAAGTTGCCGCCCCGTTCGCGGTCGCTGGCCGCGTAGTCGTTGACCAGCGCGACCGTGGCCGGCACGGTGAAGGCCGCGCCGATCCCCTGGAGCGCGCGGGCCCCGAGCACCGACCAGTAGCTCGTGACGAACGGGTAGGTCGCGCTGCCGACGGCGAAGATCGCCAGTCCCGTCAGGACGAACACGCGCCGCCGGCCGGTCCGGTCGGAGAGCCGGCCGGTGAACGGCTGGCCGAAGCTGTTCAGCAGACCGAACAGGGAGAGCACGAGCCCGATCAGCGTCTCCTCGCGCAGGACGAAGCCGAGGATCTCCGTGCCGGCGATGCCCGACAGCGAGATCTGGCCGCTGGCGATGTACAGCGGCAGGACGATGATCAGAAAGGAGTTGCCCAGCGCGTCGGCCATCCGCGCGAACGCCAGTGTCAGGACGCGACCGTCCGTATTCAGTACCATCTACCAGCCAGTCGGTCCCGAACCCCGTGAGGATTGTGCTCGACTGTCAGACGGTCTCGGCGATCACGCGGTCGACGGCACGGGCGAGCCCGCTCTCGCTGGCCCAGGTGAACAGTCGTCCCTCGTCGTCGAGGTAGGCAAACAGCGTCAGCATCATCGCGTCGAAGCGCTCGTAGTCGAGGTCGCCAAACGCCGGGTCGGCGGCCGATCGCTCGTCGTCGTCCGGCGGATCGAGCGACGCCCCGTCGTAGTCTCGCTTGAGGACGTACAGCCGCTCGCGATCCACCTCGCCCAGCTCCAGTTCGTGCCCGCCGTCGTTGTCTTCGGCGACGAGGACGATGTGGTCTGCCCGCCGGGCGAACACCCGGAACTTCACGTAGAAGTTCTGCCAGGCGTCGACGCCGGGATCGATATCCTCCAGCGTGAACGCGACTCGGCCGGCCGCAGAGTCGGTCAGAGAGTCACGAACCGACAGGACGCGCTCCTTCTCGTACTCGTCGTAGTTGCCCAGTACGAAGTACGTGCAGTCGGCTTCCTCGTAGCGGCCGAGGTCGCCGTACACCGCGTCCCGCATCGCCGTGATCTGCTCGGGGGGGAGACTCCCGAGGAAGGACAGCGTCTCGTCGAGGACCTCCTGCCCGTCGAAGCTCGGCCCGCTCATGGTTTCGCGGTCGACGGGACGGTATATAACCGTGGCTGGTCCGGTCCTCGTCGGCCGCTCACACCCTAGGATCAACTTTGCTAGTGTAGTGATGACTACAGCGATCTAGTACTGACCAGAACACTTATCGGCGAGGCACGGCACCGACTAGACATGGCGACGCAAGACCGCGGCGAGCGACCGAACGGCTTCGGGGACGAACTGGAGCGACGGCGCTTCGTCCTCCACGAGACCCGCCTCGACGTCCTCCACCAGATCCTCGCCCAGCCCGACGGCGTCCTCTCCGTCGAGGAGCTTCTCTACCGCAACCCTGACGAGACCGAGGCCAACCTCCGGTACCACGTCGACGAGCTCGTCGACCGCGGCATCGTCGAGAAGATCCCGGTCCCGCGCGCCAAGAGCGTCGACGATCCGCCGACGACGTTCTACGCCGTCACGGGCGAGGGGATCGCTCTCCTGAAGGCAGTCAGCATGTACGAGGAGGCCGCGGTCTGGCGCAGCGTCTACGAGCAGATGGAGCGGACCGACCGGATCGAGGCGATCGAGAATCTGGAGACTCGTCCCGACGTGGACTACGAGAGCCGCGGCGCGACGGCGCAGGACTGATCGCGCGACCGCCCAGCGTCAGTCGCCGCCAGCGACCAGCGTCTCGGGGCTGTGCCGTGTGCGGTGATCGGAGAACCGCGCTCGTGCCTACACGTCGTCCGCCAGTTCGTCGGCGACGCCGGTGTAGCCCGTGGGCGTCACGGCGAGCAGTTCCTCGCGGACGGACTCGCTCACGTCCAGGCCCGCGATCATCTCCCGGAAGTCCTCGATAGTGACGGACTTGCCCCGCGTCGCTTTCTTCACCTGCTCGTAGGCGTCGTCGTGGCCCTCGCGTCGGAGGATCGTCTGGACGGCCTCGCCGATGATCTCCGGGGTCGATTCGAGCTCCTCGCGCATGACCCGCTCGTTGGGGACGACCTTGTCCAGGCCGCGCTGACACTTCTGGTAGGCGATCAGACAGTAGGCGAACGCCGACCCGATGTTGCGCTTGACCGTCGAGTCAGAGAGGTCCCGCTGGAGCCGGGAGGTGGTGACGTAGTCCCCGAGGAAGGTCAGGTCCGAGTTCGCCTTCGTGAGGTTCCCCTCGCTGTTCTCGAAGTCGATGGGATTCACCTTGTGGGGCATCGTCGAGGAGCCGGTCTCGCCCTCGACGGCCTCCTGTCCGAGGTAGCGATCGGAGACGTAGAGCCACATGTCGAGGTCGAGGTCCCGGAGGACGTTGTTGGCTCCGCGGACCGCGTCGAAGACGGCTTCGAGGTCGTCACAGGGGTTGACCTGCGTCGTCAGCGGTTCGTGTTCCAGCCCGAGGTCCGCGACGAACGCCTCGGAGACGGCGGGCCAGTCCACCTCGGGATACGCGGCGTGGTGAGCGGCGTAGGTGCCGGAAGCGCCGGCCAGCTTGCCCGAGAGGTCGTCGGCCGCGGCTTCGATCCGCGCGATGGCTCTCCCCAGCCGCGAGGCGTAGACGGCCATCTCCTTGCCGAAGGTCGTCGGCGTCGCGGGCTGTCCGTGGGTGCGGGCCAGCATCGGGAGGTCGCCGTAGTCGTGAGCGAACGCGACCAGGCGGTCCCGGACGGCGCGCAGTTCCGGGACGAGCACGTCCTCGACGGCCGGACCGACCAGCAGCCGGTGGGCGAGGTTGTTCACGTCCTCGCTGGTGAGTCCGAAGTGGATCCAGTTGGCCGCGTCCAGTCCGTCGGGGAGGTGGAGGCGAACGAAGTACTCGACGGCTTTCACGTCGTGGTTGGTCGCGGCGTACTCCCCGTACCCCTCCGTTTCGAGTTGCTTGACGAGGGCCGCGTCCTCCTCGTCGAAGGCCTCGTAGCAGTTCCGCAGGTGGTCGCGCTGGGCCGCGTCGATCGTCAGCGGCGTCGCGTCGAGATCGGCCAGCGCGAGCAGGTACTCGACTTCGACCCGGACGCGAGCGCGCATCAGTGCGCGCTCGCTGGCGTAGGGCACGAGCGGTTCCGTGTAACGAGCGTAGCGGCCGTCGAGCGGCGAGACGGCGTCGAGCGGACCCCGGTCAGTCATACCGAGGGATGTGCGAGGCCGGCGAAAAAGCGTGTCGATCAGGGTTCGGCGGGACCGTCGCCCGTCTCGATGGCGTCCAGCACGCGCAGTTCGTGGGCGTTCCACTCGGCCACGTCGTAGCGGTCCTCGCCGGGGAGTCCATCCTGTACGGGATCGCGGTCTGGCATGACTCGGCTATCACTGGCCGCCGTAGAATGTCTTTCGCCGGGCGAGGTCACCGGCTGATCGCGCTGGGTTCGAGGTGGCCCGACGGCTGCTCCGAGTACCGGAGGAGGTAGCCCCCGAGCGCGAGCCACGCCAGGCCCAGCGGCGGTGCGAGCCACGCACGCAGTCCGTCGCCGTTTCCGAACCCGAGAAACAGGACGGTCCCGACGAACAGGGCGACGCCGAGCCAGGGCGGAACTCGGCGTGCCCGGACGACACCGGCAGCCAGCAGGACGGTCCCGCTGGCCAGTCCGAGGACGCCCAGCGCGACGATGCCCTCGGCGAACCACCCGGCCCCGCCCAGCAGCACCCTCGACCACTGACCGGCGGCGAAGGCGAGCCCGCCAAGCAGTGCGATCCCGCTCCCCTCACCGCCGGGGAACTGGTAGATCCACGGGAGCCGGAGGACGACGCCGAGCAGTCCGACCGCCAGCACGAATCCGGACGCGCCGACGAGGAGCCGGACGGATCCGTCGGCGGATCCGGTGACGATCGTCGCCAGGCTCCAGCCGATCCAGCAGAGGCCGCCGACGGCGAGCGCCAGCTGTGCCCACGGGCGCTCAGCTTCGGTCATACCTCGTCGCTGGGCGGCGGTCCCTGAAAGCGTTACTGTCGAGCCGAACCGTGTCGATTGTGTCATTCCGACACCGCAATTACTTTGCGCGCCCGCCGCGCCCTCTCGACCATGAAAATCGCCGGTCTGGCCAGCAACCGTGGCCGCAACCTGATGAACGTCGCCGACCGCGCGCCCGGCGGGGCCGAGATCGCGGTCGTGCTCACGAACGACGCCGACGCGCCCGTCATAGAGGCCGCCGCCGAGCGCGACATCCCCACCGAGGTCGTCGAGCGCCCCGACGACCAGGAGCGGGAAGCCCACGAACTGCGCGTGCTGGACGCCATCGAGGAGTACGACTTCGATCTGGTCTGTCTGGACGGCTACATGCGAGTCCTCACGGAGACGTTCCTCGACGAGATGTCCACGACGCTGAACGTCCACCCGTCGCTGCTGCCCGCCTTCCCGGGCATGGACGCCCACGAGCAGGTCCTCGACGCCGGCGTCAAGACCACCGGCTGTACCGTCCACGTCGTCGACGAGGAGGTCGACAACGGCCCGATCGTCACGCAGGAACCGATCCCGGTGTACGACGGCGACGACGTGGCCGACCTCAAGGAGCGCGTCCTCTACGAGGGCGAGTTCACCGCGTATCCGCGCGCGATCGAGTGGTTCGCAGAGGACCGCGTCACCGTCGACTGGGACGCCCACACCGTCACCGTCGAGGGCGACGACGGCGGTCCGTTCCCCGCGCGCCGGCTCGTCAGCAACGACCGCACCGCCGACCTGCGCTACGGGGAGAACCCGCATCAGGACGCGGCGGTGTACGCCGACCGGACGACCGAGGAGGCCAGCGTCGTCCACGCCGACCAGCTCAACGAGGGCGCGAAGGCACTCAGCTACAACAACTACAACGACGCCGACGGAGCCCTGAATCTGATCAAGGAGTTCGACGAGCCGGCCGCCGCCGTCATCAAGCACACCAATCCCGCGGGCTGTGCGACCGCCGACTCCGTCGCCGAGGCCTACGAGCGGGCCCTCTCGACGGACCCCCAGAGCGCCTTCGGCGGCATCGTCGCGCTGAACCGCGAGTGCGACGTTGCCACGGCCGAGCAGATCGTCGACTCCTTCAAGGAGATCGTCGTCGCGCCGGGCTACACCGACGACGCGCTCGACGTGCTCTTCCAGAAGGAGAACCTGCGCGTACTGGACGTTGGGGACGACCGGACGGGCGAGTCCGGCCGGCCGGAAAACTACGACGTGAGCGAGCCGATCACGGAGAAGCCACTCGTCGGCGGCCGCCTCGTCCAGGAGCGCGACACCCAGCACCTCACGGCCGACGACCTCGAAGTCGTCACCGACCGCGAGCCGACCGACGAGCAGATCGAGTCGATGCTGTTCGCCTGGCACACGCTCAAGCACGTGAAATCGAACGGCATCCTCTTCGCCAAAGGGACGGAGACGGTCGGGATCGGGATGGGGCAGGTCTCTCGGGTCGACGCCGTTCGCCTCGCCGCGATGAAGGCCGACGAGCACGCCCAGGGCAAGGACGCCGACGGCGCGGTGATGGCGAGCGACGCCTTCTTCCCGTTCCCGGACGGCCTCGAAGCCGCCGCCGAGGCGGGCATCGAGGCGGTCATCCAGCCGGGCGGCTCGAAGAACGACGACACGGTCATCGAGGCCGCGAACGAACACGACGTGGCGATGGTCCTCACCGGCCAGCGGTCGTTCCGACACGACTGATCGACGCGTCTCGGGATCGCGTTCTGCAGTCGCTGCTCGTCGGGAATCTGTCCGTCGGGCGCGTGCTCGCTTCCGCTACTCGTCTGCCCGATCCAGTTCGTGAAACACCAGGATCGCGGTCCCGTCGTCGAGCGTCGACAGCGTCGTCCGCGAACTGCTCGGCTCGTCCGTGTCGGTCGCGAGCGTCGTCTGTCCGGTCCAGCTCCAGCCGTCGGCGGCGACGGGGAACGCCTCTGACCGGAGTCGCCGGACGGACGCCTCCGCTAGCAGCTCGGTCCACTCTCGGCCGCGCAGCTCGGCCGGCGACGCGGACAGTTCCGTCGCGAGCCGGTTGTTGGCGAAGGTCACTTCGCCGTCTGGCGTGACCATCAGCGTGGCCTCGCGGCTCGCTTCGAGGGCCTCGTGACAGCGCCGCGCGCTCGCAGTCAGGCGGTGTTGCCCGACGAGCCGGCGGATGCGATACGCCAGGAGTGCCATGTGGGAGTCGCCCGAGCCCTTTTCGAGGTAGTCCGTCGGACCGTTCCACAGGGCGTCCCGATCGATCTCTTCGAAGGGGACGGCCGAGTGAAACAAGAACGGGACGTTCGGGGCGACTTCCCGGACCGCTCTCAGCAGCGAGCGCCCGTCAGAGCCGTCGGGTCGGACGGCGCTGACCAGACACTCGACGCCGTCGAGCCGGTCGGGCACGGCCGACGGATCGGTCTCGACGCGAATCTGGAGGTCGTCGCGATCCTCGAAGGCTCGTTCGATCGCCGACAGGTACTCGCGGTCGTCGTCGACACAGAGGGCTGTCGCCGGTCGCGCGCTCGTGGGCCGAACCAGCGTCTCGATGGTCGTGTCCATTGGCGGATCGGTCGAGCCGGAGTGGCCGGGCCGACACGGCGGTGGAGTGTTCACTGCTCGATTTCGACGGTCACGTCCGACTGGATCCAGGCGTGGGTGCGCTCGGGATCCGCGATCATCGCGACGCTCTCGCCGCGGATGACGTACTCCTCGTAGGTTTCGCGGATCTGCTCGTCGTCGGCCCGTGTCGGTTCGTTCGTCGACATCCTCAGATCTCCTCCGGCAGCGGTTCGAGCGCGAGCTGGTCGTCGCTGCCGATCGAGATTCGGTAACCTTCGTACTCGAAGTTCACGGAGAGGTCGCCGGCAGACGAGACGAGTGCGTCGAGCGCGTCGGTGTCGAGGACTGTGCCAAGCGGCGTGAGTTCGGTCGGATCGGTGTCGGTTTCGGCTGCAACTGCGTCGACGACGCGCAGCGACGGTGTTTGCGCGTGGCGTTTCACGGATGTGGTCGTCATTTCTGATCGGAACATGGCCCGCTGTCTCCTTTGGCTTCCCCTAGAACTGTATTCGCCGCGGCGGTGTCTCTGGGCTATACATATAGTGTCTCGCCGTCGCCCCGGCTCCGCCGTGTGGTTTCACTGTCGGTGTCGTGGGACCCGCTCATACGGATTATTGTAGCGATTTACCGGTGATCGTCTACTCCGTGGCGACGATCACCGGCAAGCAACTACAATAAACCGTATCAGTTATTCGACTGCGACGCGCGGGCTCGTCCGCGCGACCCCTGCAAGTCATTAGCGTCCGTTGTTAACTCGGACACATGATCTCACTCTGGCACGACGTGGTCCCGTTCGTCGGGGCGGCCAGCGGGGAGTGGTTCTTCTCGGTCTCCGGCGGCGTGACGGGGGTTGACACGTTCTCGATCGCGTTCGTGCTCACCGGACTGGTCGGCCTGGCGGTCCGGGGCGACGCCGACGATCCGATCGCACAGTTGACCGAGAAGGTGCGTCGCGTGGCAGCCGGCGCGGACGACGTCACGTTCACGACCGACCGCGACGACGAGATCGGTGCGCTGTACGACGCGATCGACGACCTCGTCACTGCGACCGACGCCGAGGACCAGACCGACGAGACGTTTCGCCGTTCGATCTACGAGATCACGAGCGATCCGGCGCTCGACGACGACGCGAAACTCGACCGACTGCTCGAACTGGGCTGTGAGCGACTCGGGGTCGAGACCGGCTTCATCGCACAGATCGACCAGGCCGACGGGCGCTACGAGATCGAGCGGGCGACCGGCCCGCTCGTCGCCGAGGAGAGCGTGTTCGACCTCTCCGAGACGCTCTGTCGTCGGACCATCACGTCCGACGACGTGCTCGGCATCGCCGACACGGTCGCGACGAGCGACCTCGACGACTCCGAGTACGCGGACTCGGACGTGCGCAGCTACATCGGCTCGAAGCTACTCGTCGATGGGGAACTGTACGGGACGCTCTGCTTCGTCGGCTCGGAGCCCCGAGAGCGTCCGTTCAGCCACGCAGAGAAGGTATTCGTCGATCTCGTGGGTCGGTGGATCAGCCAGACCGTCGAGCGCCGCGAACGGATGGAGACGCTGGAGCGACACGCCTCGATGCTCGATTCCCTGTTCGAGGAACTGCCGGTCTCCCTGTACGTCAAAGACGAGGCGGGCAGACACCTCCGCAAGTCCGTCTCCGACCGGGTGACGGAGTTCCCGGACGACGAGGAGTGGTACCGGGGCAAGACCGACCTCGACATCTACGACGAGGCGTTGGCCGAACGGACCTACGCCGACGACATGCAGGTCATCGAGTCGGGCGAACCCATCCGCAAGACAGAGCAGTACGACCCCAGGGCCGAGGAGTGGGTGCTCACCTCCAAAGTGCCCTGGCGGGGGCCCGACGGCGAGGTGCGTGGGCTGATCGGCGTGACCCAGTACATCACCGAGCGGAAGGAATACGAGCGCAAACTCGAAGCGATCGTCCAGAACACGACCAACCAGATATACATCAAGGACTCGGACGGCGTCTACCAGTTCGTCAACGAGGCGACTGCGGAGCTGTTCGACCGCGAGCCGGCGGAGATCCTGGGGAAGCGAGACGACGAACTCTTCGACAGCGGGACCATCGAGGCGCTCATTTCGGAGGACCGCCACGTCCTGTCGTCGGGCGAAACCGTGACGACGACGACGACGGCGGAGATCGACGGCGAGCGTCGGACCTTCCTCGACAACAAGTACCCGTACCGAGACGAGTCGGGCGAGATCATCGGCGTCATGGGGATCAGCAATGACATCACCGAGCGACAGGCACGCGAACGAAAGCTGCGTGAGCGCAAGCGCGAGCTCGCGACCCTGATGAGCAACCTCCCGGGGATGGTGTATCGCTGTCGAAACGAACCCGACTGGCCCTTCGAGTTCGTCAGCGAGGGGTGCCGGGAGCTGACGGGGTACGAGCCAGCGGCGATCCGGAGTGGCGATGTGAACTGGGGAGAGGATGTCATCGTCGGCGACAACGACGAGCTGTGGGAGACGGTCCAGCGCGCCGTCGACGACCACGAACAGTTCGAGGTCACCTATCCGATCGAGACCGCCGACGGCCAGCGGCGGTGGCTGTGGGAACGCGGCGTCGGTATCTACGACGACGACGGAACCGTCCGAGCCCTGGAGGGCGTCGTCACCGACGTGACCGATCGCAAGGCCCGCCAGCGCGAGCTTCGCCGGACCAACGAGCGGCTCAACACGCTCATCGACGCCTCGCCCGACGCCCTCATTCTGATCGACACCGACGGCGTCGTCGAGCTGTGGAACCCCGCTGCCGAGCGCATCTTCGGCTGGAGCGAGGCGGAGGTCGTCGGCGACACGCTGCCGTTCGTCCCGGCCGACAGGGAGTCCGAGTTCGACGGGTTCCGCGAGCGGCTGCTGTCCGGCGAGTCGATCAGCAGCGTCGAGACGCGACGACGCCGCACGGACGGCACGCTGATCGACGTGAGCCTCTCGGCGGCCCCGCTGCGAGACGTCGACGGCGAGATCACCGGGATCATGGCCGTCATGGAGGACATCACGGAGCGCAAGCGCCAGGAGCGCCAGCTCCGGGAACACCAGCGCGAACTCGACCGCTACCGAGAGTTCACCGAAGACATCCTCGACGCCGTCGACGACGTGTTCTACGTCCTCGACGAGGACGGCTCCCTCCAGCGCTGGAACAGCGCACACACACAGGTGACGGGCTACTCGGACGCGGAGATCGAATCGATGCACGCGACGGACTTCTTCGCGCCCGAACACCGCAGCGAGATCGAGGCGGCGATCGAAGAGACGAAAGCGACCGGTGACGCGGTGGTCGAGGTTCCCTACCTGACCAAAGACGGCGAGCAGGTCCCCCACGAGTTCGTCGCCGTCGCTCTCGAAGACCCGGACGGGAACCAGCTCGTCGCGGGAATCGGGCGAGACATCAGCGAGCGAAAGCGCCGGGAGCGCCAGCTCGAACGCACGACGGACCTGCTTTCGCGGGCCGAAGAGATGGCGGCGATCGGCGGCTGGGCGGCGGTCGTCGAGGACGGCGCGGCCGTCGACACCACGTGGACCGACAAACTGTTCGACATCTTCGGGCTGGCCGACGGCGAGGCCCGCCCGGTGGAGGCGATGCCCGAGTTTTACCACCCCGACGATCGGGAGCGACACCGCGACGCCATCGAGCGCGCGCTCGACCACGGGATCGGGTGGGAGCAGGAACTGCGACTCGACGCTCCCGACGGCACCCAGCGGTGGGTCCACACCATCGGAGAGCCGGTCCTCGAAGACGGCACTGTCGTCGAGCTCAGGGGCTCGGTCCAGGACATCACCGCACAGAAGCAACGCGAACTCGCGCTGGAGTCGCTCCACGACTCGGCGCGCGGGCTGTTGACGACGGAGTCGATCGACGACGCCACCCGGTTGATCGTCGACACGGCCGCGTCGCTGCTCGACCAGGCAGCGGTCGGGATCTACCTGTACGACGAGACGACGAACCTGCTCGAACCCGCCTCGGTGTCTCCGGGCTTCGAAGCGCTCTGTGGCGGCGAGCCGGATGCCGTCGGGCCGGGGACGGAGTCGTTCCTCTGGCACGCCTACGTCACCGGGACCCAGAGCGTCCTCGAAGGCGTCGACACCAGCGGCGAGTCGGGCCCCTTCGTCGACGCGGTCGACACCGGAATCGTGGTGCCGATCGGGAGCCACGGCGTCTTCGCCGCACTGGACGAGGCCGGCGAGATCGGTGAGAGAGATCGTTCCCTCGTCGAGACGCTGGTCGCGACCGCGGCGGCCGCCTTCGAGCGACTCGAAAGCGAGGCCACGCTGCGCGAGCGCGAGGCCGAGATCGAGGCCCAGAACGAGCGGCTCAGACGCCAGATCCGGGCCAACGAGACGATCCGCTCCGTCGATCAGGCCCTCATCGGTGCGACCGACCGAGACCAGCTCGAAGCGGCGGTGTGCGAGCGGCTGGTCGACGACGAGGACATCTCCTTCGCCTGGATCGGGTCGTTCGATCCCGGCGGCGAGACGCTCCAGGCCCGTGCGTGGGCCGGTGCGGGCGAGTCGTATCTGGACACGCCCTCGTTCGACCGCTCGGCGACGCACTCCGACCCGGCCGTCTCGGCGGCGCTGGACGACGAGCCGGTCGCGGTCTCGAACATCGCCCGGAACGTCCAGCAGGCGGCGTGGCGACGAGCGGCACTGGCCGTGGGTCACCAGTCGGCGCTCGCGGTCCCCGTCTCGCTCGACGACTACCAGTACGGCGTGCTGGCGGTGTACGCCGACGAGCCGGACGTGTTCGGCGAGTTCGAGACCGCCGTGTTCGCGGAGCTGGGGACGAGCATCGCCAACGCGATCACGAGCATCACGACCCGGCAGGCGCTCAACGCCGACACGCTGACCGCGCTCGAACTGCGCGTCGAGGACACGACGGACCCGCTGCTCGACATCGCGTTCGAGAGCGGCTGTACGGTCACTTACGAGGGCGTGGGTACCGTCTCGTCCGACGAGACTCGACTGTTCGTCCGGGTGAGTGGCTGTGCTCCCGCGACCGTCTCGGAGCTGCTCGCCGATCGGCATACGATCGCCGACCACCACCTCGTCTCCGAGAGCGAGGACGGCGGCGTGTTCGAGGTGACGATCCGGGGCGAGACGGTCCTCGCTCGACTCGCCCGGCAGGGCGGGCGAGTGCGAAAGATCGCCGCCGAGGGGTCCGGCATCGACATCGAGGTCGACGTGCCGACCTCGGTGGACGTGCGCTCGTTCGTCGAGACGCTCACCGACGACGGCACGGTCGAACTGGTCAGCCGACGCGAACGAGCGCGCTCCTCGGAGTCCGACCCCGCGCTCGCCGAGACGATCCTGGGGGCGCTGACGGATCGCCAGCGGGAGGTCCTCCGGACTGGCTACTTCTCGGGGTTCTTCAACTGGCCGCGCGACACGACCGGCCAGGAGCTCGCGGCGATGCTCGACGTGTCTCAGCCGACCGTCAACCGCCACCTCAGGCTGGGCCAACAGCGGATCATGCGACAGCTGTTCGACGACGAGCCCGAAGCGGAGTGATCCGGAGTCTCGTCGCCGCTTGCCCGGTCGATCGCGTGCGGTCGTGCGGTCGATCCGGTACCGATCGACAGCGATCCGTGCGACGGGGGTGTCACCGCGCGTTTTTATCGCCGCCGCTCCAAGCCCGCCTGTGTCCTGGTTCAGCCGCAATCGCCACTGGCTGTTGCTCGCGCTCGTCGCGGTGACGACGGTCCTCGCCGTCGGGACCGTCGGTGTCGGGCTGGTCGCGGTCCTCGCCGGACTGGCCGGCGGTGCCGGTCTCGGTGCCGTGCTGGGCGACGTGGCGCTCGTGTTGTCGATCGCTGCCCTCCTGGTCGCCGCAGACGTCGCGTTCGTGCTGGCCTTTCTCGTCACCCTCGCACGCCGGGCGTCGCTGCCCTCTCTGCCCGAGAACGACCGCGTCGCCGACGGGTTCGAACGCGCCGAGCGACTCGTCCCGCCGCTGTCTCGACTGGCGCTCGCCGACCGCTTCGCCGTCTCCACGGAGACCAGGCGCGAGCGGCTGAAAGAGCGCTACGTCGACGGCGAGCTCACGGAGGTCGAGTACGAGCGCCAGCTGCAGGCACTGCTGGCCGAGGCCGACGACGCGGCCGCGTCGGCCGGAGACCAGATCGAGGCCGATCTCGCCGCCGGCGGGGATCAGGCGACGGCCCGAAGAGCGGCCGACAGCGGCACCACCAGTACCGAACTCGAATCCGACGCCGAGTAGCACGCTGATTTTATACCGCGGCCCGCCGTCGGTAATCGTATGACCGACGAGTTCAGCGTGTTTCGCTTCGACGTCGACGCCGAGGCGATGCGTGCCCTCCTCGAATCGCTCGGCGTCGAGCCGTCCGTGCCAGCGGCGTTCGAGCCCGACGAGACCGACGCCGAGCGTGCGAGCGAACCGCACGGCGAGCGGACCGGCCCACGCGTCGGCGAGACGCCGCCGCCCGGTGCCGGCGATCAGATCGCCGTCGAGGACAGTCCGGAAGCGAGCGGCGGCGGGCGTCGCACGCTCCTGGTGGCCGCCGTCGGCACCGCAGTGGTGGCGCTGCTGACGGTTCTCGCCGTGGTGGTGTACCGTCGGCGGTCCGGCGAGACGCTGCCGGACGTTCCGGTGCCCGACGACGTTCCGATCCCGGACGTGGGGACGCTACCGGGGCCGTTCGGCGACGCCGACGAGCCGAACCCCGAGCGATCTCGGCCGGCGGCCGACGAGGAGACGGTCGACGCCGCGCCGCTGGTCGGAATGACCCTGCTGTCGCTCGGTGGTGCCGTGTTGCGCCGCGTCCAGCGGCCCGACGACCGCGATCGCTGACCGATCCGCGGCGCGAAAGCCGGCGGCGAGGAGCGAAGCGACTGGTGGTCGTTCTCTCTTTCGACACATTATTTCGATCCGCATCGACAGTATTATTCCTGTCTTTCGTGTGTTACTGTCTAGCCACCGATACGGGGGGATGTTGGGCGTCGGGTTCTCCGGCGGAGCGCCCCGATCGGTCGGCCGTTCGTACCTATGAGAGAAACACGACGCGACGTTCTTCGGAACGCCTCGGCGCTGGTCGCAGCGGTGACCGGCGCTGGCACAGCAGCGGCACAGCAATCACCCCCGGCCTACGACGACGGCACCGTCTACACCGGCGGGGATCGAGTGACCTACGACGGGTCCGTCTGGGAGGCCGGTTGGTGGACCCAGGGGACACCCCCGTCGACGGACGCGGCGGTCTGGGAACGGATCGACGCCGACGACGGTGGCGGTGACGACTCCGACGACGGCTCGTACCCGGCCTGGGACGCCAGCGTCGCCTACAGTGGCGGGGACCGGGTGACTCACGACGGCTCCGTCTGGGAGGCGGCGTGGTGGACGAAAGGGACCGAGCCCGCCGCCGACGCGACCGTCTGGGCACTGGTCGAGAGCGACGACGGCTCCGACGGCGACGAGAACGGGGCACCGACGGCCGTCGTCGGCGTCACTCCCTCGGCACCGACGCCGGGCGAGACGGTGACCTTCTCCGGGGCCGACTCCTCGGACCCCGACGGCGACGCACTGGACTACGAGTGGACTATCGACGGCGACACGGTGACCGGCGTCGAACACACGCGGTCGTTCGAGTCCGCCGGGGAGTACGCCGTCAGCCTGACCGTCACCGACGGCTCGGGGGCCAGTGACTCGGCCACGACGACGGTGTCGGTCTCCGAAGGAGACGGGACCTCGCCGGGCTGGGACGAGCACCCGGTCATGGCCTACGAGTTCCAGGGGGCGGCCCCGGCCGACAAGCTCACCCACGTCATCCAGACGTTCGGCAGCGTCAGCGCCGACGGCTCCGTCTCGGCACCGTGGGACGCCGGGGGTATCGACGGCGTCACCACGCTCCTCTCGATCGGCGGCTGGAAGAACTCCCAGGGGTTCCCGGAACTGGCGAGCGACCGGGAGAGTCGGGAGACGTTCGCCAGCGAGTGTGTCGCGCTCCTGCGTGACCGCGATCTCGACGGCATCGACATCGACTGGGAGTTCCCCGGTCCGTACGGTCCCGACGGACTCACGTCGTATCCCGACGACGAGGAGAACTTCGCCGCGCTGATCGAGGAGTGTCGCCGACAGTTCGACGCGGCCGCCGCCGAGGACGACACCGAGTACTACCTCACAGCGGCGCTGAACCACGCGGAGTCACATCTCTCCGGGCTCCCCCACGACCGGCTCGCCGACGCGCTGGACTACGCGAAGATGATGACCTACGACATGCACTCGCCGGTCTGGGTCGACGAGACCAACCACAACTCGCCGCTGTACGCCACCTCCGGAGCCGACAGCGACGACTCGATCCACAACACCCTCACGTACATGCGCGAGCAGGGATGGCCCGCGGAGAAGCTCGTCATGGGACTGGCCTTCTACGGCCGCGAGTTCACCGGCGTCGAGAGCACGGCCAACGACGGGCTGCTCCAGCCCTTCGGGGGCAGCGGCGGGGCCACCGGCTTCGCCGACATCGACCAGCAGTTCGGGGGCCACACCCGCTACTGGGACGACGACGCGAAGGTGCCCTACAAGTTCGACGGCAGTAGCCTGCTGAGCTACGACGACGAGGAGTCGGTCGCGGTCAAGGCCGACTACGCAGACGAGCGGGGCCACCCCATCATGTACTGGGCCTCCGGTCACGACCCCGACGAGACGCTGCTCGACGCGGTCAACGACGCGCTCGGGAAGTGATACTGTGTCGACTGTGACACGCCGCTATAGTGACAATTGAAACGATTTACACACCGATCGCACTGCCATCGTGCGATCGGGTGTGCATTGATTTTCAATGGCTACTATAACCGCCACTCTAAAGCGCACCCACCGGATTGCTTTGGGCATGAAGTTCCACGAGGCGGCGAACTTCCTCTTCGATCTCCGCCGATTCGCGCTCCGACCGGGCACGGAGGCCACTCGGTCGCTGCTGGCCCAGCTGGGCGACCCGCACGACTCGCTCGACTGCGTGCAGATCGCCGGCTCGAACGGCAAGGGAAGCACGGCTCGCATGGTCGAACGGACGCTCAGGGAGGCGGGGCTCGACGTGGGCCTGTACACCTCGCCACACCTAGACGACGTTCGGGAACGCATCCGGGTCAACGGCCGGAAGATCACCGAGTCGGCGATCGTCGAGTTCGTCGAGTCCGTCGAGCCGTACGTCACCGACCGGGCGGCCGACGGCACTTCGCCGACGCTCTTCGAGACGCTGACGGCACTGGCCTACTGGGAGTTCGAGCGCCAGTCGGTCGACGTGGCGGTCGTCGAGGTCGGCATCGGCGGCAAGCTCGACGCCACCAGCGTCGTCGACCCCGTCGCCAGCGCGGTGACGACGGTGACGCTCGAACACACGGACATCCTGGGCGACACGGTCGGCGAGATCGCCCGAGACAAGGCACACGTCGCGCCCGCTGACCGCCCGCTGGTGACCGCCACCGGGGGCGACGCGCTCGACGCCGTTCGGGACGTGGCCGGCGACGTGGTCACCGTCGCCGACACCGCGGACGGCGAGGCCGGCGACGTGACGGTCACCGACCACGGTCGCGAGGGACTGGAGGGATCGGTGTCGATCGCTGGCGACGAGTGGGGCGTCGAGACGAACCTCCCCCTGCTCGGTGCCCACCAGGCGATCAACGCCGGGATCGCCGCGACGCTGTGTCGCCAGGTCGCGGCCGTCGACGAGGCGACGATCGCACGCGGCCTGCGAAACGCCCACTGGCCCGGTCGCTTCGAGATCATGGGACGGGACCCGCTGGTGGTACTGGACGGCGCGCACAACCCCGGCGGCGTCGAACGCGTCGTCGAGACGCTGGCCGCGTTCGACTACGATGACCTCCACGTCGTCGCGGGGTCGATGGTCGACAAGGACCTGCGTGCCATCGCCGGGGCACTCGACGGGGCCGACCACGTCGTCGCCTGCGAGCCCGACCGAGACCGGGCCGAAGACGAGCAGGTGGTCGCAAAGGCGTTCCGAGACGAGACTGCGGCCAGCGTCGAGACGCGCAGCGACGTGGCCGGCGCGTTCGATGTGGCTCTCGACGCGGCCGGCGAGGACGACTGTGTGCTGGTCACGGGCTCGCTCTACGCCGTCGCCGAGGCTCGCCAGCGCTGGATCCGGCCGACGATTCCCAAGCGGGTCGACGGGGTGGCGGCGGCACGCGAGACGATCGACGCCGCCCACGTCACCGACGCCGGTGCGTGGCGCATGCGCGGCAAGGCGGTCCACCGCCTCCTCAAGACGCGGGTCCAGCCCCGACAGGCACAGTACCTCAAAGAAGAGCTGCTCTCGCTGGGCGGGGACTGTGCGATCTCGGGGCTGAACGATCAGGACGAGGAGATGCTGGACGTACTCCTGATGGGGACGATGGCCCAGTTCCGCCGCCTGACGGACAAGCTCGACGGCCAACCGTACGGCCTCGCGTCGCTGGCCGACGAACTCCGGACCGCGCTGGACATCCAGCAGCCCGATCGAGACCGGGGCTATCCCTGGGACGACGGCACCGCGGTCATGGGGATCTGTAACATCACGCCGGACTCCTTCCACGACGGCGGCGAGTACGACGCCGTCGAGGACGCCGTTTCCCGCGCCGAGTCGATGATCGAGGCCGGCGTGGACGTTCTCGACGTGGGCGGCGAGTCGACCCGCCCCGGCGCGGACGAGGTCCCCGTCGAGGAGGAGATCGAGCGCATCGTCCCGGTGATCGAGCGCCTCGCCGACCTCGACGCCGCCGTCGCCGTCGACACCCGCAAGGCACCGGTCGCCCGCGCCGCACTGGACGCCGGTGCGGACATCCTCAACGACGTGTCCGGGCTCGAAGACCCCGAGATGCGCCTCGTCGCAGCCGACTACGACGTGCCCGTCGTCGTGATGCACAGCATCGAGGTACCGGTCGATCCCCACAGCGCCGTCGACTACGACGACGTGGTCGAGGACTGCATCGACCAGCTGACCGAACGCGTCCTGCTGGCCGAGAAAGCGGGGCTCGACCGCGAGCAGATCGTCGTCGATCCGGGGCTGGGCTTCGGCAAATCGGCCGCCGAGAGCTTCGAACTGCTGGGCCGACTCGAAGAGTTCCAGTCGCTGGGCTGCCCGATCCTCGTCGGCCACTCCCACAAGTCGATGTTCGAACTCGTCGGAGCCGAGGCCGGGGACTGCCTGGACGCCACCATCGCCGGCACGACGCTGGCCGCCGAACGCGGTGCCGACATCGTCCGGGTCCACGACGTGCCCGAAGCGGTCCGGGCCGTGAACGTGGTTGAAGCCGCCGACGAGCCTGGGTCGTTCGTCGACGAAGGCTAACCGAGCACGCTGTGGCGCGCACTGTCGCTCGCTCCGTCGTCCCTCGCACAGTGTCGTCGCTCGACGGAGCGAGCGACAGCGTGCGCCACCGCATCACAGGAGAGATTACTCGTCGCCTGCGTCGTCTTCCGCTCGACCAGAGCGCTCCCCGACGGCCTCGGCGTCGCGCTCGGTCACGCGGATCCCCTTGGAGGCGAGGTGGCGCATCTGCTGGCGGACGAAGTCCTCCTCCTCGGTGCCCCGCGTCGCGAGCAGGTAGAGCTGTGCGTCGCCGACGGGGCGCATCGTCCGGCCGGCCCGCTGTGCGCCCTGTCGCCGGGAGCCGCCCAGCCCGGAGGCGACGATCGCCAGCTCGGCGTCGGGCAGGTCGATCCCCTCGTCGCCGACCCGAGAGATCACCAGGGTGTCGCGCTCGTTCCGGCGGAAGTCGTCGAACAGCCGTTCGCGCTCGGCGTGGCGGGTCTCGCCGCTGACGAAGGGCGCGTCGAGTTCCGCGGCGATGGCCTCCCCCTGGTCGAGGTACTCGACGAAGACGAGCGCCTTCGCGTGGGGGTGTTCGGCCAGCAGATAGCGCAGTTCCTCGATCTTCGCTGGGTTCGTCGCGGCGGTCTGGCGGCGGCCGTGGCCCACGGCGGAGACGTACTCGTCGGCGGCCGCGTCGTCGCTCCAGGGGACCAGACGAATCTGGACCTCCGGCTCCTGGACGAAGCCGGCGTCGAACAGCGCCGACCAGTCGGTGCCGATCGGCGGCCCCACGAGCGTGAAGATCTCCTCTTCTCTGTCGTCTTCTCGAACCGGCGTCGCGGTCAGTCCCAGGCGGTGCTTGCCCTGCAGGCGGGCGCTGCGGCGGGCCACGTCGGCGGGGATGTGCTGGACCTCGTCGTAGACGATCAGCCCCCAGCGCCGTTCGTCGAACAGCTTGCGGTGGCGGTCCATCCCGGCGGTGCGGTAGGTCGCGATCGTCACCGGCCGGATCGCCTTCTCGCCGCCGTGGTACTCGCCGATCTGGCTCTCGTCTAGGTCGGTGTGTCTGAGCAGTTCCTCGCGCCACTGGCTCGCCAGTTCGCGGGAGGGGACGAGAACCAGCGTCTCGCCGCCGACGGCTTCCATCACGCCCATCGTCGCGACGGTCTTGCCCGATCCCGGCGGGCCGACGAACACGCCCGACCCCTGCTCCTGGAAGCGCTGCACCCAGTCGGCCTGGTAGTCCCGCAGCGGCAGGCCGAGTTCGACCGACAGCGCGTCGCCGTCTTCGAGGTCGCGGTCGTCCCGGACCGGATAGCCCGCCTCGTACAGCGTGCGCTTGAGCTGGGCGGTCAGCTCCTCGTTGACCCACGACTCCGAGTCCGAAATCGGCGCGCGCAACACGTCGTCGTCGAGCTTCTGGCGGGCGACGTTGCCCATCAGGTCGTCGTTCTCGGCTTCGAGGACGGTGTAGCCGTCCTCGTGGGTCACTAGCCGGAACTTCCGGGCGCGTTCCCACTGGCTCCGAACCCACTCCTCTAAGTGTTCGGAGCGCTCGCCGACCACGTCGTGGATCGTCGCAAGCAGGTCCGAAAGCGACTCGTAGGGTGCCTGCCACACGTCCTCCTCGCGGAGCTCGTAGATCGCGCCGCCGGAGCGGTTCGTGTCGACGAGGTGGGCGAACTGCGAGAGCTGTGCGCGGGTGAACTGGTCCGCGTGTTCCACGACGATCTCGTGGCGGTCCGGAAAGAGGATCACCCGCTCGCGGTCGGTCACCGCGTCCAGGTCCGGCGGGTAGTAGACCGCCTCGGCACCGGCCACGTCCTGGCGTTCCAGCTCGGCGTCCTCGCTCAGCCGCGCCAGCGCCTCGCGGGCCGCGTCGGCGGCGAGTCCGGTCTTGGCGGCCAGTTCCGCGGCCGTGAGGTGTGGTTTGCCGACCGCGTCGATGGCGTCGTACACGTCGGCGACGGTCACCGTTCCGGGCTGGTCGCCCGCGTCGTCACCGCCGGCCTCGGCGTCGTCCTCTGTGGTCACTGGGGATGGGTATCGGCCCGACGAGTAAACGCCTTGTGTCACGATCGGCGACCGTCTCTCATACGGACGGTTGTAAGCGTTTACCCAGTCGACCGCACGCAGTCGTGCGGTCGATCTGGTAAAGACCTACAACTTTCCGTATCACAGCAGGCCGTGGGCCTCGATCAGCCGCCGGTAGTGTTCGAGATACTGCTCGCGGACGGCGTCGTGGTCGTACTCGGCGAGCGATTCGTCGATCGTCTCGTGGGGGTAGTCGCCGCTCGCGACGATGGCGTCGGCCATCTGCTGGGTGCTCGTGACCCGGAAGCTGCGCTCGCGGTGTTCGATCAGCTCGTGGGCGCTAGAGCGGGCCTGATACTCGACGATGCCGATACAGCCACAGGCGAGTGCCCACAGCAACTCGCTGGCGAAGTACTCCCGGTAGGCCGTCTGGACGAAGACGTGTGCGCCCCGGTAGATGCTGATTCGTTCCTCGCGGTCACAGGCTCCGACGAACTCGACGCGGTCCTCGATGCGAAGGTCGCGGACCTGCCGCTCGTAGTCCTCGCGGTAGGGGCCGTCGCCGACGATCTTCGCCGACCAGTCCCGTTCCCGGAGCTCCGCCAGGCCGAGCAGGAGGCTCTCGACGTTGGCGCTCTCGTCTAACGGATGGGCGAAGGCCACGTCGACGGTCGCTGCGGGATCGGTGTCTCGGATCTGTCCCATGTCGATGCTCTCCGGGACGATCGCCGTCCGGTCGCTGCTGGCACCGTGTTCCCGGACGGTCGTCCGGACCATCTCCGACGGCGTGACCACGCAGTCTGCGCTCTTTGCCGCGCGGTCGACCAGTCGTGTGCCGCCGATCGCCTCGTCGCCGAACCAGTCGACCAGCACTGGGGCGCGCGTGATCGTCCCGCCGACACTGGCCCCCACGACGCCGCCGGGCGGGCGCGGACTGGCGTGGATCACGTCCGGCGGGTGGCGCGCGAGACGAACGGGCAGGCGCGTCGCGAACGCTGCCGCGTTCGGCGTCGCCGTCACCGCGCGGTAGGTGATGTCGTCGGGCTCGAAGGTCCGCAGGTCGCTGTCCCACCAGCGAGCGCAGTAGATCGTCACCTCGTGGCCCCGCTCGGTCAGCTGCTGGGCGACGCGTTCGAGCCGGCGGGCCCCCTCTGTGTCCCGGTGGTGGGTCGTCTCCATGGCGACGAACGCGACGCGCATACCTGACGGTCAACGTGGCCCGTGAAAAATCCAACCGTTGCCGGGGCGTCTGTCGGTCCCGCGACGTTCGCTCTCTCATCGGAATCCATAAAGCATTTCATTCGTCTCCGCAGCCGTCCGTACATGGCCCCGCGAACGCCCCTCCTCCGCCCGGATAGATACTTCGCAGACCGCGAGCCGACGTTCGATCGCGGTCTGATCGTCGCCGCGCTGGTCGTGGTCGGCACGCTCGTGATGGTGGCCGGGCTCGGCGCGGTCTTCTCGGCGAAGATCGACGGCACCGTGATGGTCGACAATCCGGACCGACCCTCCGACCAGTTCTGTGACGGGCGGATGAACGAGAGCTTCTCCGAGACGAACGCCACCTTCGGCTGTGACGAGCCCGCCGAGATCGAGCGCAACATCGACACGATCATCGACGACGCGATGGGACAGTTCTACGGCCCGCTGCTCGTCGGTGTCCCGGTCGTTCTGTTCGTCGTCGCCGGACTGCTCCATCTCGGAACGGCACTGGCCGGCGGACAGGGCTCGTTCGGCAATACGCTGACGGTCGCCGCCTGGGGCTTCGTCCCGGCACTGGTGACGATGCCCCTGGCGATCGCGGCGCTGTGGGTGACGATGGATCCCATGACGATCAGCCAGGGGATGGAGCCCGCCACGTTCCAATCGACGCTGCTCGGCCAGATCGAGAACTGGACCCCGATCGCGCTGGCGTTCAACGCCGTCGGCTCGCTCTGGGGAGCCGTGATCTGGGGGTTCGGACTGGAGCGTGGTCGGAACGTCTCTCTGATCGGGGCAGCTATCGTCTCCGGTAGCGTCGCGTTCCTGCTGTTCGTCGTCGGGTTGGCCTAGCGGGCTCGGCGTTACAGTTTGTCCGCTGGGTCGGTCGGGTGTGCGATACTCCACGCGTTCGCAGCACCCAGACTCAGATTGACCGAGAGGCCACCGGCACCGCCGGAGATGCCCTGTATCGACGAGGTCGGCGAGCCGGCGAAGGTGTGCGTGTACGACCCCCAGATCGTGCTCGGTTCGCCGTCGTCGCGCAGCCGGAACTTCGCGGTCAGGCTCGCGGACGCACTGGGCAGCGAGTCCCCGGCTGCGGCACCGAAGTCGTTGTGATTGACGATGTCGACCGTCCCGGCGAGTGCGTCCTGAGCCACGTCGTCGGAGGTGAACTTCGCCGAGTGACGTTCCGTCGCGCCGACGCTCGGTTCCCCGACCGGGGCCCAGTCTCCGTTGATGTACCCGATTCCGATGGCGTCGTCACACCACCAGGAGTTCCGGATGGTGCGGTTGAGCCCCTCCAGTGTCATCCCGACCGCGACCCACACCTCGTCGCCGCCCGCGTCGCTGACGCCGACGACCAGCTCGGAGTCCGAGTTTTCCGGATCGTTGTACGTGTACTCCGGTTCCACGTCCTGTTCGGTGGCGGTGTCGTTCGTCTCTGCTTCGACATCCGCCTGCACGTCCTCGTTGACCTGGAACTCCCGTGTCGCCTCGACCGACGGCTCCAGTCGGAAGCCTTCGAGCGCGCGAGTCGCGCCCTCGGACCCGTTTCGCACCAGTCCCTGGTGGAACGCCTCGCCGACTACGTCGGTCGTCGGTTTCTGTGACTGTCGCTGCGCAGTGACAGCGCCGGTGGCTCCGACAGTCGCGAGCGAACCTGCAGTGAGGAGGAATGTCCTTCGGTTTGGCATTGCGATCTTTGATTCCGATGATAGCCATAAAATACTTCTAGATTACATATCTATTATTTTATTTCTAACCAATATACATATGTACTCTCAATAGTGTGGTCACTGCAGCCAGCGCCAAACCGTTATACTCGCGCTCGCCCAGACATCTGGCGTGTACGATCTCGAACGCTATCTCAACGTCAGATCTGCGACCGGGGCGACGCTCGGGCCCGACGGACAGCTCGCCTTCCGGATGGACACGACCGGCACGTTCCAGCTCTGGAACGTCGACGAACCGGGCGGCTGGCCCCAGCAGCGCACCTTCTACGGGGACTCCGTGTCCTTCGCTTCGTACTCGCCCGAACGGCCGGAGCTGATCTTCGGCAAAGACGAGGGGGGCGACGAACGGATGCAGCTGTTCCGCCTCGACGCCGACGGCACGATCACGTCGCTCACCGACAGTCCGGACGCCAAACACCGCTGGGGCGGCTGGAGCCACGACGGCGAGCGATTCGCCTTCGCCTCGAATCGCCGCGACGAAAGCGTCTTCGACATCTACGTGCAGGGCCGGGACGACGACGAGGCCACACTGGTCCACGAGGGCGACGGCTGGCTCACCGTCGGCGGCTGGTCGCCCGACGACACGAAACTCCTCGTCGGCGAGGCCCACTCGAACGTCGACCAGGATCTCTTCGTCCTCGACCTCGAATCGGGAGATTTCGAGTACCTCACGCCCCACGACGGCGACGTGCGCTACGGGAGTGCCCAGTGGGCACCCGACGGCGACGGCGTCTATCTCGTCACCGACAGCGATGCGGACCTGCGCTGGCTGGCCCGCCTCGATCTCGACGGGACGCTCCGCGAGGTCGTCTCGGACGACGACTGGAACGTCGACGGCGTGTCCGTCGACGTCGACACCGGACGGCTCGCCTACTCCCGGAACGTCGACGGCTACACGGACCTGACCGTCGGACAGTTGACCGACGAGACCACTATCGAGACGTTTCCGACGCCGGAGCTGCCCGGCGGGATCGCTGGCGGCGTCTCGTGGGGACCCGACGCCGAGCGCTTCGCGGTGACGGTCACCGGCCGGACGGTCAACACGAACGTCTTCGTCGTCGAGACCGAGACGGGCGAGGCCACCCGCTGGACGCACGCCTCGACAGCCGGCATCCCCGACTCGACGTTCGTCCCACCGGAACTGATCCACTTCGAGAGCTTCGACGGGCGAGAGATTCCGGCGTTCTTCTCGCTGCCGCCGGCCGAGGTCAGGGCCGACGACGGCGTCCCGGTGATCGTCGACATCCACGGCGGTCCCGAGAGCCAGCGCCGACCCTCCTTCTCCGGCCTCCAGCAGTACTTCCTCTCGCGTGGCTACGCGCTGTTCGAACCCAACGTCAGGGGATCGAGCGGCTACGGTACCGCCTACATGCAACTGGACGACGTGGAAAACCGGCTTGACAGCGTCCGAGACATCCGTGCCGGCGTGGACTGGCTCCACGAGCATCCGGCGGTCGACTCCGACCGACTGGTGGCCAAGGGCGGCTCCTACGGCGGGTTCATGGTGCTCGCCGCGATGACGGAGTACCCAGACCTCTGGGCCGCGGGCGTCGACGTGGTCGGCATCGCGAACTTCGTCACCTTCCTCGAAAACACCGGCGACTGGCGTCGCTCGCTCCGCGAAGCCGAGTACGGCTCACTGGAGGACGACCGCGAGTTCCTCGAATCCGTCTCGCCGATCCACAGCGCCGACCAGATCGCCGCGCCGCTGTTCGTCATCCACGGCGAGAACGACCCGCGGGTCCCGGTCGGCGAGGCCGAACAGATCGCCGACGCCGTCCGCGAGCGAGACGTTCCGGTCGAACTGCTGGTCTTCGACGACGAGGGCCACGGGATCGCCAAGCGAGAGAACCGGATCGAGGCCTACACGCGGGTCGTCGAGTTCCTCGACGAACACGTGTAGTGTGACTTGCTGACCTCTCTTCTGATTGCTTTGGTCAGCTTTCGACGTAGCCGTCCGCTGTCTCTTCGAACGTCTTCTGCCCTCCCTGACCGATTACTTCTCCCTCCGGACCAGCGTGGAGGGTGTAGACTTTCGCCGGCCGCTCGTTCCACTCGATCGTCGTCTCGTACTCGTAGTACCGGTGCTGTGGCTCTTCGCTTTCCGTCGGTCGTGCAGTCATTTCGAGCACGGAAAACCGCTCCTCGTCTCCACCGCTCGAAGAGGGAGCACAGACGATTTCACACGGTGGCAGCTCCGCCGACAGGGTTCCTCGAAATACCGTCTGGTTTCCGCTGTCGCTCAAGATGTTGACGGTGTTTGTGCGCTTTTCTTGACCTTTATTAATAATTTTTGTTGATGTATCTTGTGTGTGCCCAGAAGATTTGCCTGAGGAGAGACAGCCACTGGTACCGACCATCACAGCAGATATGCCGCATAGTACTGCACGTCTGGTATTAAGAAGCATACATTATTCAATTTTATAATACTGATATTGATATACTTATCACCTTCCTTTCAGATTATAGTCACGGCCGGCAGTCTGAGGCGACGTTCGCTCTGGAACTCCCACAACGGCCCAACTTGGTGGGTGAACGGGGCGTTCTCACGTCTCGCAAACGACTGGCTGCTTTTATTGGTGTCGCTGACGAGTACGACGTATGGAATCGGTGGGTGGATCTCGGGACGTGATCGGTAACGGGATCGAGTTGCTCCAGCAGCGCCACGGCCCCTTCCCGGTGAACCAGACGACGCTCAGTCTCTCTCCCGACGCGTACGACGCCGCCGTCGAGCGCGCGTGCGACGGGTTCGCGGACGTGTACGTCCGGGTGGAGAACGACGACGGCGAGGTGCTACACGTTCAGGGTGAAGACCGCAGACGGGTCCCGCGCTGTGTCGGCGGGAGCGAGACGCCCCTCTCCGAGCGGGCGCGTGACGCCGTCAAGGACGCGACCGGCGTCAGCTGTACGATCGACGGGATCGTCCGCGTCACGATTGCCGGCGTCCGCAACGCCGAGGACACCGACGCCGAGACCGTGTACCGACTGCTCGTCCTCGCCGACGCCACCTACGACGGCGGGCAGGCCGAGCGCGGTGTCTGGCGGGTCGACCCGAAGATCCCCGAATTCGTGTAGATCGGTACCAGATCGACCGTACGCAATCGTACGGTCGACCGGGCAAACTGCGACAAGAGGCCGTCTCATACTGCCGGCTGTAACTTCGTGAAGATCTTCGCCACTCCGGGGTGGCGAAATCGTTCACAGATTTACAGCCGGTAGTATCAGATAACGCCGGTCACGGTCGCCGCCTCGCGGGCGGCGGCCTCGCTCATCCCGTCGCCCAGGATCGTGTAGCGGTCTCGGATCTCGTGGGCGGTCGTCAGCGCTTCCAGTACGGTGTCGTCGTCGATCCCCAGCTCGTCGGCCGTCGTGGGCGCGCCGATCGATGCCAGCGCGTCGCGAACGTCGATCCACTGCCCTTTCGCGCCGCTGTGGAGGTACTCGGTCATGATCGAGCCGACGCCGACCTGGTGGCCGTGGAGCGCGGCGTCGGGCGCGATTCGGTCGAGCTGGTGGGAAAAGAGGTGTTCAGCGCCGGAGGCGGGCCGCGAGGAGTCGGCGATCGACATGGCGACGCCGGAGGAGACCAGCGCCTTGACGACGATCCACGACGACTCTTCGAGTCCCTGCTTGATCGAGCCGGCGTTCTCGACGAGCATCTCCGCGGTCATCCGGGCCAGCTCGCCCGCGTACTCCGAGTACTCCACGTTCTTCAGCCGGTGGGCCAGCTGCCAGTCCCGCACTGCGGTGTAGTTCGAGATGATGTCGGCACAGCCCGCGGTGGTCAGCCGCCAGGGGGCTTCGGCGAGGATCTCGGTGTCGGCGACGACGGCCAGGGGCGGCTCAGAGGCGACGCTGTGGCGCGTATCGCCCTCCGGGACCGAACCGCGTCCGGAGACGATGCCGTCGTGACTGGCGGCGGTCGGCACGGAGACGAAACCCAGGTTCAGCTCGTCGGCGGCCATCTTCGCGATGTCGATGGCCTTTCCGCCGCCGACGCCCAGCAGATAGCCGGCGTCGACCGAGCGGGCGGTCTCGATGACCGACTCGACAGCTTCGAAGCTGGCCTCCTCGACGATCACCTCGGCCGGATCTGCGTCGGCGTCCTCGAACTGCGCGACGACGCGCCCGCCGGCCACGCTGTACGGCGTCGGGCTGGCGACGATCAGCGGCCGCCCGGAGAGGTGGATGTCCTCGACGGCCGCGACAGTCTGGTCGAGGACGCCGTGGCCCACCACCACGTTGTGGGGGAGCCTGATCCAGCTCGTTTTGTCGAACATACCCGTGGGTGGTCAGCCAGGCGTGAAAACACTTGTCGTGGCCGGCGGTCGCTCCAGGACGGCGGGTCGGTCGAGCGACCGACGCGCGCACTCGTCGACCGACCCTCCGTTTTTTATCGGGTGGGACGGAACTGAACGGCCATGGCAACGACGGGCCCACTCGACGAGACTCCCCGCCCGCTGGCCACGGAACTACTGATCGTCGTGGCGGCGCTGCTGGCGGTCCAGCTGTGGACCGGGACGCTGTGGAAGCGGGTGGTCGGTCCCTCGGTCCGGAACCTCCCGCTGGCCGACGCGCTCGGTGTCGACGGTCTCGGTGCCTTCCTCGCGAGTTCGTTCGTCTACAGCGGGCCGTTGGTCGCGAGCGTCGTCGTCATCGCGGCCGTCTACGTCCGTACCAGAAACCTGCCCGTCGGCACGGCGCTTCCCGGCAGATCGGATCTGGCACTGGTCGCACTGGCCGTCGTCACGCCGGCCGTCCTGATCGGCGTGACGGACCTCGTCGGTAACGTCACGAGCGTCCCGTTCAAGACGCTCGTGCTCACGGCCTACGCCGAACGGGCCGCGGTCACTTTCGTCGCCGCCACGACGCTCGCCAGGGTGTTCGTCGCCGTTCCGCTGGCGCTGGTGCTCAACCAGGTCCTCGTTCAGGGGAGCGTTCGATCGATCACGAGCAGTGACACCGCGATCGCCCTGACGACGTTGCTGGGCGCGTTCGTGCTTGGCGATCAGGGACTGGTCGGCGGCATCGGCGAGACCTCGAAGTACGTCGGCGTCGGCCTGTTCGCGCTCGCGTCGCTCGCTGTCCACGTCTCCAGAACACGCTTCGATGCGGGGTGGATCCGGGCCGTCGCCGCCGTTCCCGCGGTGCTGTTCGTCGTCCTCTCTGGGGTCCAGTGGGTCGCCTCGATCGACTCCATCGCTGCCGGACTGTACGGGCTCGCCAACCTGGCGACGCTCGGCGTGGCCGCTTACACCTACGAGCGGACGGACTCGCTGCTCGTTCCGGCGCTCGCGTACGCGTCGCTGCTCGTCACCAGCGAAGCGATCGTGTTCCTCTTCGAACCGGGCCCGCTCTGATAGCGACTCGGCGACGAACCGGTAACCACTCTATAACAATCCGTCCAGATCTCGAAGAACGGGTGTCATGTCCTGTGTCAACTGCGACACCGACACGCGGGCGTACACACTCAGAGCCCACGTTCGCGACGCCGACTCGGACGTGGACCTGGCGTTTTGCTCGACGGACTGTCTGGACGAGTGGGTATAGGGCGAGACGCTCGGCGCTGTCGCCGGCTCACTCGCCGAGCGACGCCAACAGCGCCGTCTCGTCGGCCCGGTCGGGCCCCTCGCCTCGCCCCGTGCGCTCGCTCTCGCGGTGTTCGTCGACCGTCGCCGCCAGTGCCGCCTCGTGTGGCGTCGACGACCAGCCCAGCGAGCGCAGCTTCGCCGTCGAGAGCAGGTGTGGCGAGGGCCGATACAGCGGGAACTCCGTCGATTCGAGTCCGACACGCCTCAGTTCGCGCTCGCTCACCGCCACTCGTTCGACCGCGGTGTCGCAGGCCGCTGCCAGCAGATCGACCCACTCGCCCAGCGTCGGGACGTGGTCGTCGCCGACGTTGTACGCCTCGCCGGCAGTGCCCGACTCGGCGACGACCCGGAGCGCGCTGGCGACGTCCTCGACGTAGACCAGCTGCCAGAGGCTCAGCCCGTCGCCCGGCACGGCGACGCGGTCGTGGTTGTCCACGCGATCGATCCAGTAGTCGAAGCGCTCGGTGTAGTCGTGTGGCCCGTAAACGACGGTGGGGCGGACGCTCATGGCGCGTACCCCGCGCTCGGCCGCCGCGAACAGCTCGCGGTCGCCCTCGGCTTTCCGCGGCCCGTAGGTCGCCGCACTGTCGGTCGTCGCCTGTTCGGGCGTACACTCACACAGCGGCGTCTCGTTCTCTCGCTTCGGGACGCGCTCGACGCCGTAGGACGCGCCACTGGAGACGTAGACGTAGGCCTCGGCGTCGGCGAACACGTCGGTCGCGACGCGCACGTCCTCGGGGAAGTAGGCCACGCAGTCGATCACGGCGTCGGGGTCGACCTGTTCGCGAACCGCTTCGAGGTCGTCGCGATCGCGTCGGTCGCCCTCGACGTGATCGACGCCGGGATCGTCTGCGAAGGGATTGGCGTGGTTCCCGCGGTTACAGATCGTCACGTCGTAGCCGTGCTCGCGGAACTCCTCGACCGTCGCCCGGCCGATGAAGCGCGTCCCGCCGATGATCAGCAGCGAGTCCATACTGGCAGGTCGAGCGGCGACGGAAAAACGGTTGGTCCTACGGGTACCGACTCGCGTGGTGCGTCAGGAACGGACTGCGGAGGCACGGCCGGTGGTCCACAGCCGAGCGGCAAAAAAGAGTCGTCCGCCGATCGACCCGGGAATCGAGCCCGATGGTCTCGATCAGTCGTCGCTGGTCGCGATACCGCCCTCGGCCGCGCCAGCCTCGGGCGTGGCCGACGCGGGCGGTTCGTTGCGCACGTCGTCGCGGTCGCGCTCGTCGATTACCTCGGCGTAGGCGTCGGGCATCACCTTCACGAAGTCCGATAGCGCCGCGTCCCAGTCGTCGAGCAGCGTCTTTGCCCGCTCGGAGTCCGTGTAGGCGGCGTGGTTCTCGACCAGTCGGGTGAGCATCTGCTCGTCTTTCCCTTCCAGCGTTCGGGACAGCGAGACCATCCCGGTGTTGGCTCGCTGCTCGAAGTCGCCGTCGGGGTCGTAGACGTAGGCGACGCCGCCGGACATCCCGGCCGCGAAGTTCTTGCCCGTCTCGCCCAGGACGACGATGGCACCGCCGGTCATGTACTCACAGCCGTGGTCGCCGACGCCCTCGACGACGCCCTTGACCCCGGAGTTGCGGACGGCGAAGCGCTCGCCGGCCATCCCGTTGACGTAGGCCTCGCCCTGGGTCGCGCCGTACAGCGCGACGTTGCCGACGACGATGTTCTCGGCGGGGTCGAAAGCGGCCGTCTGTGGCGTCTCGACGATCACCTTCCCGCCGGAGAGGCCCTTGCCGACGTAGTCGTTGGCGGTCCCGTCCAGCGCCATGGTCACGCCGTCCTGCAGGAAGGCCCCGAACGACTGGCCGGCCGTCCCGTTGAGGTCGACGCGGATGGTGTCGTCGGCCAGTCCGTCGGTGCCGTACCGCTCGCTGATGCGGTTCGAGAGGGTCGCACCGACCGCGCGGTGGACGTTGTCGATCTCTGTCTCGATCGCGACCGGCTCGCGGTCTTCGAGCGCCGGCCGGGCGGCCTCGATGAGCTCCCAGTCGAGTTGCTCGTCGATGTCGTGGTCCTGCTCGCGGCTCTTGATGCGTTGGTCGCCCTCCGGCTCGGCGACGAGCCCGGAGAGGTTCAGCTTCTTGGCCTTGGGGTTCTCGATGTCGTCGCGCTGTCGGAGCAGCTCCGCTCGACCGACCATCTCGTCGATGGTCTCGAAGCCGAGCTCGGCCATGATCTCGCGCAGCTCCTGGGCGATGAAGGTCATGTAGTTGACCACGTGCTGGGGTTCGCCCGGGAAGCGGTCACGTAGCTTCTCGTTCTGGGTGGCGACGCCGACCGGGCAGGTGTTCTCGTGGCACTGTCGGGCCATCACACAGCCCGAGGTGACCATCGACGCGGTTCCGAAGATGTACCCTTCCGAGCCCAGCAGCGCGGCGACGGCCACGTCGCGGCCGGTCTTCATCCCGCCGTCGGAGGTGACTCTGATCCGGTCGCGCAGTTCGGTCGCGCTGAGCATCTGGTTTGCCTCGGCCAGCCCCAGCTCCCAGGGGAGGCCGGCGTTCTTGATCGACGTCTTCGGCGACGCGCCGGTCCCACCGGAGTGGCCCGAGATGTGGACCACGTCGGCGTTCGCCTTCGCGACGCCGGCCGCGATCGTCCCGATGCCGTCCTCCGCGACGAGCTTGACGTTGATGTCGGCATCGGGATTGGCCGCCTTCAGGTCGTGGATCAGCTGCTTGAGGTCCTCGATGGAGTAGATGTCGTGCAGCGGCGGCGGCGAGATGAGGCCGACGCCCGGCGTCGCGTACCGGACGTGGGCGATCATCTCGTTGACCTTCTTGCCGGGCAGGTGCCCGCCCTCGCCGGGCTTGGAGCCCTGGGCCATCTTGATCTGGATCTCCTCGGCAGAGGCGAGGTAGTCGCTCGTGACGCCGAAGCGCCCGGAGGCGACCTGCTTGGTCGTACACTCCTTCTCGGTCCCGAACCGCTCGGGCGGCTCGCCGCCCTCGCCGGTGTTGGCGTTGGCACCGATCCGGTTCATCGCGATGGCGTTGTTCTCGTGCATCTCGGGAGAGAGGCTCCCGAGGCTCATCGCGGCCGTCTCGAAGCGCTGTACGATCTCCGAGACGGGCTCTACGTCCTCGACCGGGATCGACTCGCGGGCATCGTCGTCGAACTCCAGGAGGCCCCGCAGCGTCTGGAGGGTCTGCTGTTGGTCGTTGATCTCCGCTGCGAACTCCTTGTAGGTCTCGTAGTCGCCCATCCGGACCGCCTGCTGAAGCTTGCCCACAGTATCCGGGTTCCACTGGTGGTGGATCCCGTCCGACCGGAACTCGTACTCGCCCTGTCGGGGCATGTCCGGCTCCGCTTCGCTCCAGGCGACGTCGTGGCGCTGGCGGAGGTCGGCCTCGATCTCGTCGATGCCGATCCCCTCCGTGCGGCAGGTCGTCCCCTCGAAGTACTCGGCGACGAAGTCCGAGCCGAGCCCGACGGCTTCGAAGATCTGGGCTCCCTGGTAGGACTCGACCGTCGAGATGCCCATCTTGGCCATCGTCTTCAGCAGTCCGTCCTCGACGGCGGTGATGTACGCGCCGATCGCCGCCTCCAGGTCCGCACCGTCCGGCCCGGCGACGAGGTCGTCGATCGTCTGGTAGGCGAGGTAGGGGTTGACCGCGCCCGCGCCGTACCCGATCAGCGTCGCGAAGTGATGCACCGCCCGCGGGTCACCGGACTCCACGACGAGCCCGACGTGGTTGCGCAGCCCGTTGCGGACGAGGTGGTGGTGGATGCCGCCGACCGCCAGCAGGCTCGGGATCGGGACGCGGTCTTCGCCCGCCGCGCGGTCCGAGAGCACGAGCACGTCGGCGTCGGTCGCGGCCGCGGTCGCCTCGTCGCGAACGTCCTCGATCGCCTCTCGGAGGTCGGTCCCTCTCTCGTAGGTGATATCGAGGACGGCCGACGACATCCCGTTCTCGTCCAGCTCTTTGATCGCCGCCGTCTCCTCGTCGCTGAGGATCGGCGAGTCGAGCACGAGCTGGCGGGCGTGTTCCTGTGTCTCGGCCAGCAGATTCCGCTGGTAGCCCAGCCGCGACTCCAGCGAGGTGACGAGCTCTTCGCGGATGTAGTCCAGCGGCGGGTTCGTCACCTGTGCGAACAGCTGCTTGAAGTATGTAAACAGCGGCCGGTTGAACTGAGAGAGCACCGACAGCGGCGTGTCGTCGCCCATCGAGCCGACGGGGTCTTTCCCCTTCTCGGCCATCGGCTGGATGAGGTGGTCGACCTCGTCGTAGGTGTAGCCGTACATCGCCTGATGGCTCCGGAGTCCGTCCACGTCGCCGATCGGCGCGTCGGACTCGCGGCCGGCGATGTCGTCGATATCGACCTGTTCCCGTTCGACCCACTCGCCGTACTTCTCGTCGCTGATGTCCTCGAACACCTCTTCGTCGGGGATGACGCGACCCTCCTCGGGATCGGCGAGGAAGCACTGTCCCGGCTGGAGACGGCCGCGTTCGTCGATCTCGTCGGCGGTGTGATCGAGCGCGCCGGCTTCGGAGGACATCACCAGCGTGTTGTCCTGCAGGATGTCGTACCGGCAGGGGCGCAGGCCGTTGCGGTCGAGCACTGCGCCGACGCGGTCGCCGTCGGTGGCGGCGACGAGCGCCGGACCGTCCCACGGTTCGACGAGCGAGGCGTGGTAGTCGTAGAAGTCCCGCCGGTCGCCCTGCACGTCGTTCATCTCGCCCCGCCAGGCCTCCGGAATGAGCATCCGGAGCGCGTGGGGCAGGTCTCGACCGTCCTGCAAGAGGAGTTCGAGCGCGTTGTCGACGCTCGCGGTGTCGGACTGGTCGGGATCGTCGATGATCGGCTTGAGCTTCTCGATGTCCGACTGCGCGCTCTGCTCGCCGTCGTCGAACGCGTCGCTCTCGATGTCGGTCTCGCGGGCGCGCATCCAGTTGATGTTGCCCTGGATCGTGTTGAACTCGCCGTTGTGGATGATGTTCCGATACGGGTGAGCGAGGTGCCACGCGCCGAGCGTGTTCGTCGAGAAGCGGGCGTGGACCAGTGCGAACGTCGATTCGAACCGCTCGTCGCTCAGATCGGGGTAGTAGCCCGACAGCTGTTCCGCCTTCAACAGCCCCTTGTAGACGATCGTCTCGTGGTCCAGCGAGCAGACGTAGAACCGTTCGTGGCCCGCCGGCTCCGCCGTCTCGATTTCGTTCTCCAGCACGCGGCGACCAACGTAGAGCTGTCGCGAGAAGGCGTCGCCGGTCGCGCCGGTGGCCGACGTGACGACGACCTGTGTCACGTCCGGCTCCGATTCGAGTGCCGTCGCGCCGAGGTCCTCGTTGTCCGTCGGCACCGAGCGCCAGGCCAGCACGTCGAGCCCTTCTTCGGCCAGCGTCGATTCGACGAGATCTTTCAGCGCCGCGGCCTCGTCGTCGTCCTGTGGGAGAAAGAGCGTCCCGACGGCGTACGCGCCGGGGTCGGGGAGATCGGCGTCGAGTTCGTCCGCGAAGAACTCGTGGGGGATCTGCAGCATGATACCTGCGCCGTCGCCGGTGTCCTTCTCGGCACCGGTGGTCCCGCGGTGTTCGAGGTTCGCCAGTAGTTCGAGTCCGTCCTGTACCACCCAGTCGTGTGACCCGCCGTCGAGATCCATGACGACCCCGACACCGCAGTTCGACCGAGCATCGGTCGGGTCCGCGAGCCCTGCGGCGCTCCCGGACCGGTCACTCTGCTGTCGCTCAACCATGTGTAATCCGAGCATAGTAGTTCCCCCACAAGAGGGTGTCCCTGATACAATAAGGGTACATCATACACATTCCAATGAGTATTATTACCATATAAGGATTTGTGCGGATCGACCATGAGGATCTCCGACATCGTCGGTACGACCGGCCGCTACACGGCAAAGAAGACGGTTCTGTGGTCTCTCCGCTCGTCGCTGGCGACGGTAGCGTCGCCGAAAAACGCGGCGACGGGCGTCTCGACGACGGTCCCAGCGCCGGCCTACGGCCAGGTGCCGGACTGCTCGGCGGCGGTCAGCACGCGCTCGATGGCGACGACGTAGGCCGCGATGCGCATGTTCGGGAGGTCGTGTTCCTCGTAGGCGTCGACGAGCGTGTCGAACTGCTCGACGATGATGTCTTCGAGCCGCTCGTTGACGGTCTCCTCGTCCCAGTAGAAGCGCTGGCGGTTCTGGACCCACTCGAAGTACGACACCGTGACGCCACCGGCGTTGGCGAGGATGTCGGGGACGATGAGCACGTCTTTCTGTTCGAGCACGTCGTCGCCGTCGGGCGTGATCGGGCCGTTGGCTGCCTCCGAGATCACGTCCGCCTGGACGCCCTCGGCGATCTCTGCGTCGATCGCGTTCTCCAGTGCGGCCGGGACCAGCAGATCCACGTCGAGCTGGAGGAGCTCCTCGTTCGCAATCTCCTCGTCGGCACCGTGGAAGCCGACGACGGAGCCGGTCTCACGCTTGTGGTCTTTCGCTGCGACGGCGTCGAAGCCGTCCTCGCTGTAGATCCCACCGCTGGAGTCCGAGGCGGCGACGACCGTCGCACCCATCTGCTCGACGAGCTTGGCGGTGATCCAGCCCGCGTTCCCGTAGCCCTGGATCGCGACGGTGGCGTCGGCGATGTCCTCGCCGAGGTAGTCGAAGGCCTCGCGGGCGGCGATGACCGTCGAGCGACCGGTCGCCTCGACGCGGCCCTCGCTGCCGCCGCTCGCGAGGTCCTTCCCGGTGATGACGCCGGGCTCGGTCGTGCGCTCGATCGTCTCGTAGGTGTCTTTGATCCAGTTCATCTCGCGCTGGCCCGTGTTCACGTCAGGCGCTGGCACGTCCCGGTCCTCGCCGATCAGCGGCGTCAGCTCCTCCGCGAACGCGCGGGTGACGCGTTCGAGCTCGCTCTCGGAGTAGTCGCTGGGGTCGATGATGATACCTCCCTTACCGCCGCCGAGCGGGATGTCGACCGTCGCCGTCTTGTAGGCCATCCAGCCCGACAGTGCTTTCACTTCTTCGCGAGAGACGTTCGGGTGATAGCGGATTCCGCCCTTGTACGGGCCGCGGTCGCCGTTGAACTGCGAGCGGTACGCGCGGAACACTTCGATGGAGCTGTCGTCCATCTCGACGGCGAGGTTCGTCTCTAGAATGCGCTCCGGGTTCTTGAGGCGATCGAGCATTCCCTCGTCGACGTCGAGGTACGCTGCCGCGTCGTCTACCTGCTCCTGGAAACTCTCGAACGGGTTTACGTCTGCCATAACTGAATGTTTGTACACCAAGCTTAAAAGATAACGAAACGATACAGAGTGCATGACCATCCGATATAAAAATATGACGTAATATTCTCCCGATGAATATGTATTATTTGGTGGCAAATATATTCCTTGTATGCGACTATATTACGTATAAGGTAGTGACCGAACATTCTAACGGCAACAAAGTCCGCATTCTTCTCTCAGTCTGTCGTTTGTCACACGACAGTCTGACGCCCTTTTATGATGAACCATCCGCCACTCTCTCCCGGGGGCACCGGAGAATGTCACACGCTCCCTCGACCCCATCTTCGTTTCGTCACGGCCGTCGCTCGGGCACTCTCACGTGACAGACCGCGTCGACGACAGCGGTGGCTCTGCTTCTCTCAGGTGACTGCCTGTCCGGTACGTCGACAGATGCGGGCTCTCGGAACGGTAGTGATTCAATGGAAACGCTGCTACGCCATGAAAGCGTGAAACAAGATATGGGGCGCAAGAGACCGATATCTGAACCGTGCCTTCGAGCACGTGGTAGTGACTGGTCCGTGTGCGAAGGAAGCTGAGTCATGGGCGCTACAGCTCGGATACCGCGCCGCGCGGCATCCGGGAAAGCCCGAATAGGTACATCTCTGCTTCACGCACTGGCGTCCCGGGTGAACGAACCATGTACCTCGGAATCGACGTCCACAAGCGGTACGCACAGGTGGCAGTAATGGACGAGGCTGGAGAGATCGTCGAAGAGGTTCGCGTCGAGAACGCGAACCTCGATGACCTCGCCAAGCGGTACGCTGGTGCAGAAGCCGCGATCGAGGCGAAGTATACGATCCACCGGGTGTGAGTGCGTAGACGAGGGACGGAGTCTCCCGGTGACGCACGGTCGGTCCGGTAACGACCGACAGGCCTCCGTCTGAAACCTACGAACGAAAGCTAACACATATATCCGACAACCGCGTGTTCCGACGGTGTATGCGATTCTGTGACAAGTGTAGTTCGATGATGCACACGGAGGGCGACACGTGGGTGTGTCGCTCCTGTGAGAACGAGGAATCACGGGACTCGCACGCCGAAGCGGCGATGACGACCCAGGACGGACAGCGCGACGACGGGGCACCCGCCGTCGCCGACGCGACTCAGGACGCCACCGAGACGATGCACGAGTCCTGTCCGGCCGAAGGCTGTGACAGCGACCGTGCCGGCTACGAGATGCTGCCCAAGCCGGGCGGCTCCTACGAGGTTCGGCTGTTCACCTGCGTCGAGTGTGGCCACAAGTGGCGCGAGTCCTGACGGCGCGAATCCCGTCGAATCAGGGTTTGCCCGGCAGTACTTCGGGTTCTCCAGACCGATAGATGTTCTGGCAACCACCTTTTTCCCGCTCGGGTTCGCACTTCGTGCGAACCGCTCTCGGCAAAAACGTGGGCGAAAAAATCGGGATTCGCACACAGCGCGAATCCCGTCGAATCAGGGTTTACCCGGCAGTACTTCGGGTTCTCCAGACCGATAGATGTACTCCACGGCCACGCCGGTCAGCGGCGAGTCGACGGCGGTCGCGTACTCCTTGGCCAGATCGAGGTACTGTTCGGTGATGTCGACGACGCGGCGGTAGGCGGTCTCGTCGTCGGGGGCCAGCAGGTACTCGGCGGTGACGGGGGTTAACTGTCCCTCGCAGCGGTCGTCGGCGTAGTCGTCCACGTCGTCGAGCCAGATCTGTGCGCCGACGATCGCGAGCACGATGGCGCGGGCGAACTCGTCTTCGATGTCGAGACCGGCGAGTCGGTACAGGTCGAGCATGCCGTCGTACAACACGCCGACTCGGGCGTACTGCGTCTTCATGTACGGAAGTTCTCGTTCGTCCTCCGAGAACAGTTCGGCGACGTCGTCGTCGGTGAACGCGGCGAACTTGTACTCGTCGCGAACGTTTGCGAGCGCCGTGTCGTCGCCGTCTTCGGCGGCGTCCATGAGGTCGCGAAAATGGGTGTCCCGATCCTGGTGGGCCTCGCTGTAGTCGACGGCCCACTGGTAGCGCCGGGCGACGATCGGCGGCAGCCCGTCGAGGATTTCGTCGAGGTGGTCCTGAAGCGCGCCCTGTGCGACCTCGGCGACGCGGCGCATCTCGTCGGGCTCGAAGTCGACGGCGAAGTCCTCGAACTCGGCGTCGTTGATCGCGTCGCGCATGTCGCCGTCGATCAGCGCCTCGATGGAGAGGCGGGTCATCTGCTCGGCCCGAACGACCATCTCTCGGGACGACAGTTCCTGAGTGGGGCCGGCCTGGAGCGCCGTCTCGTCGACGTCGGGAACGCCGCTTTCGATCTCGTCGGTCACAGGGTCCTCGCCGGCCCGCTGGCGCGCGCGGCGGTAGACGTAGCCAAGCGTCAGCTGTGCGGGCAACACGAGCTTCGTGTCGTACTCGAAGCTGACGCTGTCGCGGTCGAACGCCTCCGCGAGGGCGTCCTCGACGAGCGCGAACACGTCGTCGATCATCCGCTCGGTCCGATCGTCGACCTCGCCTTTCAGCGACAGACTCCCGTAGTCGAAGACGCCGGCGTCGGCGTAGTAGCCAAGCACCGCTCTGACTGCCGTCGGGAGCCGACCGCTGTCGGCGAGTCGCCCTGCACCTGTCTTGAGCATTGAGACCACCTGCGGACGACATCGCCCGCGCTATCGAAGTGCTGTGCTCGGCGGGGGCTTTACGCTTTCGAGAGACGCGGCGACGACGTTCAGCAAGACTCATTACCGACACGTCGTATCACAGGATATGAGTGAGCGTTTTGACGTGGTCGTCGCCGGTGCCGGGCCAGCAGGAGCCCAGTGTGCCCGGGACCTGGCTGCGCGGAACTACGACGTTCTCGTCCTCGAAACGGAGCCAGAAGACGGGTTCCCACGTCAAAGCAACAAGTCGACGGCAGGTACCTTCCCCTCGATGATGGCGTCGTTTTCGATCCCCGACGACGTGGTCATGCAGTACACGGACAGCGTCGTCCTCGAATCGCCCAACGACTACTACATCCAGGACCAGGCCGGCGCGGTGCTGGAGTTCGCCGAGTTCAAGCAGTTCCTCGTCGCCGACAGCCGCGAGAAGGGCGCAGAGTATCGCTTCGACTCGCGGGTGACCGCCCCGATCACCGAAGACGGCGAGATCGTCGGCGTCAGCTACAACGGCGATCGGGAGGTCTACGCCGAGATCGTCGTCGATGCGACGGGACCGGCCGCGCCGCTGGCGAAGAAACTCGACGTGTGTGACCTGAAGCGCGAGCACCAGGCCATCGGGATCGAGTACGAGTTCGAGAACGTCGACGTGAACCACCCCGAGTACGCCGACCTCCGGGACGCGATGATGCTCCGACTGGACCACGACCTCGCACCGGGTGGGTACTCGTGGATCTTCCACACGGGCGGGCGCTCGGCGAAGGTCGGGCTCTGCTACATCCAAAACGACTCTCACAGCCAGCGGGCGAAGGAGGGAATGGGCATCGACGACTACCTGGACTACTGGCTCGACCGCGATCCCCGCTTCGACGACGCCGAGAAGCTCGAATCGAAACAACACCGCGGCTCGGCACACATCCAGCGGCCGTCCTCGATGAGTACGGACTCGTTCATGGCGATCGGCGACACCGTCCCGACGATCGATCCGCTGTGGGGCGAGGGGATTCACAAGGGGATGAAGTCGGCTCGGATGGCCGCGATCACCGCCGACGCCTGCCTCACGCCCGAGACGCCCAACACCGACGCCGAGACGATGGCGACCTACGACAAGCTCTGGCACAGCGAGGTCGCACCGCGGGCCCGCGAGCGGCTGTTGATGACGGAGCTGCTCTATCTCGTTCCCAACAGCCGCTACGACCAGCTGATGGCCGACCTGAAGGAAGTCGGTGCCGGGACGCTCGCACGCGTCAACGCCGGTGAGAAGCGCGCGATCAGCAAGCTGTTGCACCTCTCGGACCTGCCGACGCTCGTGAAGTACGCCCGTCGGCGACTGAGCGCCTGACTGTCGCGGTCGTTCAGCAGCTTTTTTGCCGGCCACTCGGATGCACTACCAATGAGTTCTGGGGCACCAGTCGTCGGTGTCGTCGGTGAGGTCGACGACGACCTCGCCGACGCAATCGAAGACGCAGGGGGCCAGGTGCGAACCGGCACAGCCGAGGCCGTCGTCGCAGACGCCCCCGACGTAGTGGTCGCTGTCGGCGAGCCCGCGACGCTCGCGGTCGCACGCCAGCACCCGTCGATACCGGTCGTGCCCGTCGACGCGGGTCGTGGGCTCCGCTCGGTTCCCGGAGCGGCCGCCGTCGAGGCGGCCGCCTCGATCGTCGCCGGAGAGTGGACGACAGAATCCCACCCGCTCGTGGCCGTCGAGTTAGACGGCGAGCGAGTCGACTGCGCCCTGTTCGACGTGACCCTCGTCACGTCGGAGGCCGCCCGGATCTCCGAGTTCGCCGTCACCGCACGGGCGACCCACGTCGGGAAGTTCCGGGCCGACGGCGTCGTCGTCGCCACGCCGGCCGGAACGCCCGGGTACGCACGGCAGGTCGGAACGCCGATCGTCGCCGCCGAGACCGGCGTCCTCGCAGTCGCTCCGATCGCACCCTTCGCGACCAACCCCGACCACTGGATCGTGGGCGACAAGCGGATCACTCTCACCGTCGAGCGGGACGAAGCCGACGTGACGCTGTTTGCCGACGATCGGTCCGTCGCTCCGGTCTCACCCGGAGAGACGGTAGCGCTGACGACGGATCGATCGGTCACGGTCGCCGTGCTCCCGGCGAGTCGGCCCAGGTTCCCGTAGGCCGGACCGAGAATTGGAAAGACACTAATGGGCGTCGGACGGATTTGCTTCTATGGAGCCGTTCGTCAACATCTTCGGGCAGCTGGACACGCTCCACAGTTTTATCGAGCCTGTCCTGCTCGCGCTCGTCGTCGCCAACATGGCGACGCGATACCTCGCCCACAACCGTCACGTCGAACAGTACGAGGACGGCGGTGCGGACGCGATCAGCCGCTTTATTCCTCACGAGGCGACCAACGTGCTGTTGATGCTGGCCTCGTTTTACTACCTCACCGTCAACCACCACGGGGGGATGATCCTCTCGATGTTCGTGGCGGGACTGCTCATCACCGACCTCTTCGAGTTCGAGTCCCGAAAGGTCGAAGCCCGTCGTGACATCCCGCTGGATCGGCCGAAGGCGTCGCTGAGCCTCTGGACGCTGTCGCTTCTGTACCTGGGCTTCCAGATGCTCTTTACCGGGACGATCGGAACGATCATCTGATACGGTTTATTGTAGTTGCTTACCGGTGATCGTCTACTCCGTGGCGACGATCACCGGTAAATCGCTACAATAATCCGTATGAGACTGGCCGTCGCCGTCGTCCGGTCGCCCGCACGTGGCGTGCGGTCGGCCGGTGATCGTTACCAGTCGGTGTGGGACCGACAGTCGTCGCCTCGTCTCCGATCGGCACACCTCGTTTTCGATCTGTGATCGGCAGCTCCCCTTTCGACGCCGCCAGATTGCTCGCCGGCTCAGCGCCCACAGTGGTGCAGTCGGCCGTCGCCGTCACGAGCGCTGTGCGACGCCCGGTACGAACTGTGTCGAGACAGCGCAAGCGACGTTACTGGCGTCACCCGCCCCACAAAGCACCGCAATCTCACGGCAGAGAGCAAACCCGCTGTCGACCTCACGTGCCGGAACACCGAGACCGACGCCGACGATCAACTGCTACGCTCGGCCCAGACCTGACGGCCTTCCTCGACCAGCGGGATCAGGAGCCAGAACGTGAGCGCGCCGATGATAGCGAACCAGAAGAACGCGTCGCCCATGAACAGGGCCACCTGGTCGTAGACCGTCAGCGTCTCTGCGGGCGGCGCTTCGCCGGTCAGCTGTGCGCCTTCGAAGCTCGGAGTCTTGTACCAGCCGGCGACCGTCATCCAGCCGAGACCCCCGATCACGAGGGCAGATAACCCTTTGATGAACTCGTCAGCCATTACCTGAATCTTCGGCAGCGTCGTCTTTAGACTTTCCCATTTCCTCGGTCCGAAAGCGCGTCGAGAAGGCGTAGACGACGGCACCGAACACGATCAGCCCGATCCCGGCGAGTGCGACGATCGGGTCGATCTCCGAGGCCGGAAGCGTCGCTCGTTCAGTTGCCCGGTCAACGAGCACGAAGCCACCGACGACGCCGACGACCGCAAAGAGCGTCGAGAACACGGTGACGGTCTTGTACATCCGGAGCGGGACGACCACGTCTCGGTCCTGGTCTGTGTCCGCGTCGACCGACTGTTCGTCCGTCATCGGCGGCTCTAGGGGCGGCAGCTACTTATATGGGACGAGACGCCGACAGAAGAGCGACGCCGAGTTACTTCGGCGGCCGCAGCCGGTAGTAACGGCGGTTGAGGTTGAACATGTACCCCTCCCGCATCGTCCGGAGCGCGGCGTAGGTGATCACCCCGCAGACGATCGGGAACAGGAAGCTCAGGTCGAGCAGGAGATCCGAACCCATGGGAATGAGGTTCTGGACCGACAGCGCCGCGATGGTCAGGCTGAAGACCACGCCGGTCATCCCGACGGCCGCCCAGAACGGCTGTTCGACCGGTCGCCGCGCCGAGCCCTTGTTGAGGAAGGGGACGATCGCGACGAATCCGACGACGACGACGTTTGCGATGACGCCGTACATCCGGTCGCTCATCAGCTTCTGGCCGCCGAGGAGGCTTATTTCTGGATTGAGAGTCTGAAGCTTCAGGAGGCCGAAAGACCAGTAGAGATACCAGTCGGGCAGGATGATCGCCGGCGTCTGATTGGCGTTGGCCGGGTGGGGCATCTCGGGGGGGAGTGCCGCCGAGAGGAACAGGATCATGCCCACGAAAAACGAGGTGAGTGCGAGGTTGCGCATCATCTCGTGGGGCCAGGCCGGGAACGCCAGCACGTCGCGCTCGACGTAGTCCGACTGCTGGCGTAGGTCCTGATCTTCACGCCGGGACCGCTCGAAGTACTCGTAGGTCAGGCGCGCGAGTCCCTCGGTTCGTTCCTTGCGCTCTCGCCACGTCGGCGTCTCGTCGTCCGGCGCGACGATGCCTGTCCCGGAACCGTCCGTGCGAACGTCGTCGTTGGTGTCGTTGTCGCTCATGATTAGTGTGGTTCAGCGATGCCCTGCATCCAGACGATACCAATGTGGACCGCGATGATCGCAGTCGTGATGAACGGCAGGAAGAACACGTGCAGGATGTACATCCGTTGTAGCGTGCTCTGTGACAGAGTGAACCCGCCGAACATCAGCTGTGCGACCCACTCGCCGATGAGCGGGATCGACAGCGCCATCTCGACGCCGATCTGGCCGGCCCAGTAGCTCAGCTGGCTCCAGGGCAGCAGGTAGCCCGTGTACCCGAACACGAGCGTCAGCGAGATCAGCACGATGCCGATGATCCAGTTGACCTCACGGGGTTCCTTGTACGCGCCGGTGAAGTAGACCCGGAGCATGTGGAGGAACACGGCGGCCACCATCACCTGCGCGGACCAGCGGTGGATCGAGCGCAGGAGATACCCGAGGTTGAGCTCGCCCATGATGAGCTGGACCGACTCGTAGGCGACCGTCGCGGTCCCGTCAGAGGCGGCCGCAGCCGGTGCGTAGTAGAACCCGAGCAAAGCCCCGCTGATCGCCGCGACGATGTACGAAATCGTCGAGAACGATCCGAGCGCGTACAGCGGGTACCAGTACCAGAACTTGTTGTCGAGGTTGTACTGTTCCGTGTGGCTCTTTGGCATCTGCATGTTGACCTTGTAGTAGAGGTCTTCGAGCAGTTCCAGGTAGTCGACGATGCGCAGTCGCTTGTCGAGCCACAGCAGCGTCGTCAGGTAGATGGATTCGAGCGTCGTCAGCTCTCTGGACTCCATCCACCCTTTGTGGTCGTGGTCGTCTTTGCGTTCTAAACTCATTGTTCTATAGTGGCCGCGGCAGCGCGGTGAAGGTCACCTGTGTCGGGCTGAACGGGTCGTACACCGACTGGTGGCACTGGCAGTACACCTTGTCTTCCGCGTTGTACGCGGCAGCGCCCGACAGCGTCTTGTAGCCGGGGTTACAACAGAAGTGGGTACACTTGTTGACCCAGGCCATGAAGGACTGTTCGGTCGCCTCGGCGAAGTACTGCTGGACCGGGCCCGGGATGCTGGAGTACTTGCCTTCCCCGTTGGCGATCTTGGGGACCTCCGGGGATCGGAGGACCTGGACGGTGATACTCTGTACGTCACCCTCGGACCGCCAGCTCGCGGTCGCGGGTTTGCCCAGCCCTTCGCTCCCGATGTCGTTGCCCCACTCCTCGTAGTTGTCGAACATGTCGACGGTGAGGGGGTCGCCGTCGGAGTACTCGGACTGCCAGTCGTAGTCACCGGTCGTCATGGTGAACGTGTTGTTCTGCTCGGCCTGGGGTTGGACACCCTCGGCCGTCTGGAGCCCGCAGTACTGGAGCATCTGGGAGGAGTACGGGATTCCGCTCCCGCCGAAGTCGTCCTCGATCGCGATCCCGCGCTCGGAGTCGTACTCCGGCCAGAGGCCGTTCAGTTCCCCGTCTTCGATCGTGATCGGGATGACCGGCATACCGCGCGGAGCCGGACCTGCCGTGTTTTCGATCCCGACGTACGTCGCCGAACCGCCACCGGCACCGCCCGACGACGTCGTGGTTTCGAGGGCCGCCGCGCCGCCAGCACCGACGCTCGACAGCGTCGCGCTCCCGACGACGCCCTTGACGAACCGTCGACGGCCGGATTCGGCCGGATACTTGTCTTCGTCTAGTGGCATAGTTATTTCTTGTAGTAGGGGTAGACCGCTCGCTTGATGCTCTCGATGGGGTCGTCGCCGCCGAAGGACTCGCCGTCGACGTCTTCTTCGCGGATGTAGAGATCTTCCCACTTGCGACGGCGCTTCTTGACGATCATCACGTCCGGGAGGAACTCTTTGCGATACAGCAGCATGATAAAGGCGAGGTCGACGAAGATCACGGTCAACACGCCGCCCATGAACATGTTGGCGTTGATGAGCCGCGATGTCAGGGACGGCCCGACGCCCGAGGCCCAGCCCGCGAGGATGCCGTAGGTGAACAGGCCGACGAAGACGACCTCGATGATCGTCAGGAGGACGATTCCCAGGGCCGCCGCCGTACTCTCTCGTGGCTGTTCGTAGCGGTGGATGTCGCCGTAGTTAGAGCCTGTCGAGGACATCAGTTGTTCCCTCCTTTCGTGTTCGCCGATTCACCGTACTTCAGCAGGTAGAACGTGAAGATCGTCGAGACGACCATCGCGAGTCCCGCACCGATACCGACCCAGTGGGGCTGGATCGGCACACCGGCTTCCTCGGGATTGAGGGTCTCGACGCCGCCGCCTTCCCCGCCACCGCCGCCGGAGTCAGCCGTGGGGTAATCGGTCCCGACGACGATCGCGCCTTTCATGTTGAGGCTCTTGTGGGGGACACAGTAGTACGGGTAGATACCGTCCTCTTCGAAGGTGTGCTCGTACTCGACGCCGGTCGTGTCGACGGCGTCACCCGAATCAAGCGGACCGTCGCCGTCGGAGATGACGTTGTGTCGGCCGCCTTCGCCGGTCCACTCGAACTGAACGGTCGCGCCGTTGTCGACGTGGACCGCCGCTGGCCCGAAGCCGAAGGCACCGCCGTTTGCCTGGACGCCGACCTCGACGGTCGTCGAGTCCTGCCCCGTGGCGTCGACGGTCTCGCCGTCGAAGTTGCTCACGCTGCCTAACCAGTCGCCGTAGTCCGGTGTGCCACCACCGCCGCCGCCGTCGCCGCCTTCCTCCTCTTGGGCGACGGCAGCACCGGTGGCACTGGCGGCCGCGGAGGCCCCAGCGACACCTCCGGCAGTCCGGACGAACTCCCGCCTATTCATAGACGTGCGAAACTCAGGACCGAATTTGTATAAACCCACCGAATACCGCCGGCAGGCACCGTTATAGACGACTCAAGGCTAAAACCTCGCCCTTCAGGGCGGGGAGGATGTCAACCTTCGTGTTGACCGTCCTCACCCTCTCCGGAACCGTCGGGTTCCAGCGCCGGCACGAACTCCGGACGCTCTCCGTCCGAGAGGCCGATCGCCCGGAGCCGATCGCGGTACTCCTCCGAGCGGAACTTGTCCGAGAGGCGGGCGTTGGCGACCACCAGGAAGAGCACGAGCGCGATCGCCAGGAACGCCAGCCCGCCGACGATCAGGAGGACCGGGCTCGCACCCGCACCGCCGATCTGACCAGCGGCAGCCAGGATACCGCCGCCGATCAGCACGAGTCCGGCGAGCAACTGGACACCGGCGATCAGCTGGAGCATCCAGTTGCCGAGCTCGGTGCCCCCCTCGGGGACCTCGTCCGGTTCCGGGAGCGGGTCGTCGCTGGGCGGTTCCGGCACGTCGTAGTCGTCCATCGAACAGAGCGCGACGGTCGGCTTCACGTCGCGCAGCACCGTCCCGTGTCCCTCGACGGTCCCGTCCGGAAAGACCAGCGCGTACCCCTCGTCGGAGTACGCGAGCACGCGCTGGGGGTCCGTGTGGCGTTCGACCCGAGCGAACACCTCCCGTGTGGCGACGCGCGAGCGGAGGTCGTCGGCCACCCGATCGAGCAGCGCGCCACCGGTGATCCAGCTCTCCTCCTCGAAGGCGACTTCCCACTCTTCGGCGGTCATCTTCGCCATGTCCTCGGGGCCGAAGTCGTCGAAGTCGTACTTCTCCTCGACCTCCGCCCGGAGCGCCTCGACCGACGCCTCGTCGGTGGCTGGCCCGGACGACTGCTCGCCGTCGGCGTTGACCCCGCTGTCGGCTGTCGCCCCCTGCTGGTCGGCGTCGTCTCCCGGTGGCGTCGATTGCGGGTCGGCCATTTGCCGACGCTAGGTCCCAAAGGCTCTTGTGCTTTCTGACATCACCGCTGTCGCCGTCCGGCAACGCGATCGGGGCTCCGGCACGTTTTAGCGCGGGCTTTCCCTAGGTGGGGTATGCCGGTCTCCGACGCCCTCGTCGCGACGATCGTCTTCGTGGCCGTGACCGCGAGTCTCCCGTGTTTCCTCTACGGCGCGTACTACATCATCGAGACCGAGCCCGTCACCTGGGGCGTGCTGATGCACCACCTGAAGTTCGTCGTCACCGGCCTCGTGTTGACGACGGTGCCGATGCTGGTCTGGATGGTGCCCCGGCTGCCCGACCAGTTCGGTGGCCTCTCGGCGCTCCACGCCGTCCTCGGACTGCAGGCGTACGCGATGCTGTTGTTCGGGATGACGGGGATCGTCCGCATCTTCAAAGCGAAGTACGAACACGACCTCTACGAGGAGTACGATCAGGAGCTACTGCTCGACGAGATCGGCGGCGACCGGATGGACCACTGGCGCAGTCGCCTCCGGATCGGCGTCTTCGGCTACGTGATCTTCTGGCTGCTGGCCTACGTGGTCGGCGTCGTCCGCTACGTCATCAGATACCTGGTGTGACGGGCCGGCACGCACCCGATCACGACCAGGGCTCGCCGCTGGCGAGGTCCACGTCGCCGTCGCCCTTCTCGGACGGACAGATGTCGCCCAGCACGCAGTCGCCGCAGTCGGGGTTGCGAGCGTCACACACCGCGCGGCCGTGGTCGATCAGCAAGTGTGTGAACTGCTGCCACTCCGATTCGGGGACGACCGGCATCAGGTCCTCCTCGATCGCTTCGGGGCGCTCTTCGTCGGTCAGTCCCAGCCGACGCGTGATGCGCTGGACGTGCGTGTCGACGACGATCCCCTCGACCACGTCGTGGCCGTGCTGGAGCACGACGTTGGCCGTCTTGCGCCCCACGCCCGGCAGGTCGGTGAGCCCGGACATGGTGTCTGGCACCGCCCCGTCGTACTCCTCGACCATGATCTGGCCGGCCGCCGTGAGGTAGCCGGCCTTGTTGTTGTGGAACGTGATCCCGTAGATGTCCTCGGCCAGTTGCTCCTCGTCGGCCTCGGCGTAGTCCCGGGCGGACTGGTACGTCTCGAAGAGGTCTGCGGTCACTTCGTTGACCCGTTCGTCCGTGCACTGCGCCGAGAGGACGACGGCGACGAGCAGTTCGAGTCGACTAGAGTAGTTCAGCGAGATCGCGGAGTCGGGATACTCCTCGTGCAGTCGCTCGATGACTTCCTCGGCCTGTGCCTCCCGCGTCGCGAGCGTCGTGCCCATAGGCGTGGCTCGGTCCGGCGAGGCTTGAGCGATTCGACTCCGGCATGCGTGGCGATTTTTGTGCGTGGTGACTGGATCACCGCGAACAACCAGAAAGCGCCACCCGTCGGCTGGTCGGTCGGCCGACACTGGTGGGGGTTCGGGTTCGACGAGTGTTGGTCTGGTCCCCCGGTCAGAGAGACGCGAACGCCGCGAGCACGTCGTCGATCGGCGGATCTGCGGCCGGACCGTCCGCACGCCACGCGAACCGGAATCGACAGGACCGGTCGACGACGAACAGCGCGCGCCGAGGCCGCCGGCCGTCGGGCGTCTCCGCGAGCGCGTCGTACCGTTCGGCGAAGAATGCGTTCGGGTCGGCGAGTAAGGGAAAGGGGAGATCGAGGTCCGCGGCCAGCGCCTCGACGGTGTCGAGATCGGCGACGACGACCCCGAGCACCGAGAGCCGGTCGATCGATCGCGACCAGTCGACGGCCGCGAGATTTCGGAGGAGCGCCGTCCCCGCGTCGTCGGGCGCGACGAAGGCGACGGCGACAGGCGCTTCGCGGGCCGCCGCGGAGAGCCGATAGGTCTGGTCGCCGTCGGCGGTCGGGCGCGGGAGGTCGAAGTCCGGAGCGGGGTCGCCAGCATCGAGCATACGCCGACGGAGGGGCGACCGGCACAAGAAAGCGCGGTGTGTCTGAGAACGCGGTACCACGCACCACACCGGGGAAACACTCAGGTGTGTCTCACTGATGGGTTGGCGTATGCCCGGCCCAGTGTTCATCGACGGCGACGATGTCGAGTTGCGGACGATCGAGCGCGAAGACCTCGACTTCTGTCGGCAGACACTGAACGATCCGGCAGTCCGTCCGGGACTCGCCGCGACCGATCCGCTGACGAGCAGCGACGAAGAGGAGTGGTACGAGCGCCACGTCGTCGAGGGAGACGACGTACACCTGCTGGTCTGTGACGACGGCGAACCAGTGGGGACCGTCGGCCTCAACGGCGTCAACGAGACGTTCGGCAACGCGGAGCTTGGCTACTGGATCGCCCCCGACTACCACCGGAACGGCTACGCGACGGCGGCGGCCCGAGCGCTCGTCGACTACGCGTTCACGGAGCGGCGGCTCCACAAGGTGTACGCCAACGCCTTCGCGTTCAACGAGGGATCCCAGCGCGTCCTCCAGAAGGTCGGCTTCGAGCGGGAGGGAGTCCACCGAGAGCAGGCCTTCATCGACGGCGAGTACGTCGACGTGTACCGCTACGGCCTCCTGGCACCCGGTCACACGGCACCGTGAGGTTCATGCGCGCGAGCGGAGTACCCATCGCGTATGATCGAACTGACGGGTGACCACACCACGGCCCGGGTCATGGTCGAGGACGAGTCGCTGGTCGAGGAGAACTGCCTCGACCAGATCCGGACGCTGATCGACCACCCCGCGTTCACCGAACCGGTCCGCGTGATGCCAGACACCCACTGGGGAGCCGGCGCACCGATCGGCTTCACGATGCCACTCGGCGAGCGCATCGTCCCCAACATCGTCGGCGTCGACGTGGGCTGTGGGATGGCCGCGACGAAGCTGGGCTCGACGCTCCCGCTCTCGGACGCCGAGCGCGAACGCCGCGTGCGCGAGGCGATTCCGATGGGCCAGGATGTCCACGACTACGACGACGCGGTCCACCTGGTAGAGGAGTTCCCCTTCGAGCGGGCCAACGAGGTCTTCGAGGCGTTCGCGGCCAGCTTCGAGGAGCGGTTCGGCACCGCGATCGATCCCCTGGAGTTCGACTTCGAGGGCTACGACGCCGACTACTTCGAGTCGCTCTGTGAGCGGGTGCTGGCCCAGCAACGCCAGAGCATGGGCTACGTCATCCGCGGGGTCGGGACGCTGGGCGGTGGCAACCACTTCGTGGAGTTCGCTCGCGCCCAGACGACCGGGGACTACTGGCTGATCGTCCACAGCGGCTCGCGATACCTCGGCAAGTCGGTCGCCGAGTACTGGCAGGGCAAAGCGACCGAGCGGCGCAACGTCGCGACTATCCGCGAGTCCCTCCCGGAGCGGTACCACGAGTACCTGCAGTTCGACCCCACGGCGGTCTCGGACCGAGACCTCTACGAGTGGGTCACCGGCGGCAAGGGCGAGTCTCACCTCCGGAAAGACGCCATCCGCGAGGCGTTCGACGGCGGCGAGATCGAAGACGTCTTCGACCGGCTGGGCGATCTCCGGCCCGACAGCGCCGACCGCAACACCGATCTCGACTATCTGGTGGGCCGGGAGGCCCACGGCTACTACGTCGACATGCTGTTCGCCCAGCAGTACGCCCGCTGGAACCGCGCGGTCATGTCCGACCGGATCTGCGAGGCCATCGGCGTCGAGCCCGTCGAGCGCTTCCAGTCGATCCACAACTACGTCGACTTCCGCGACCTGACGATCCGCAAGGGCGCGACGCCGGCCCGCGAGGGCCAGCGACTCGTCGTCCCGTTCAACATGGCCGAGGGGTCGCTGCTGGCACGCGGGCGGGGCACCGACGAGTGGCACGACACGGCCCCCCACGGCGCGGGCCGCGTGATGGGCCGAGGCGAGGCCCACCGCACCGTCGACATGGACGAGTTCGAGGCGGCGATGGAGGGCGTCTACTCCGAGTCCGTGGTCGAATCGGTCCGCGACGAGGCACCGATGGCCTACAAGTCCGCCGACGCCATCGCCGACGCGATCGAACCGACCGCCGAGGTCGAAGACTGGCTCGACGCCGTCCACAACCTCAAGGCGAAGTAACGGACCGACTGGTGGCGACCGTTGCCACGGAGGTGGTCAGCCACTATAGTAGCCATTGAAAATCAATGCACACCCGATCGCACGACGGCAGTGCGATCGGTGTGTAAATCGTTTCAATTGTTACCTCAGCTTTGAACGTTAGCGTCGGCTGTTGAGTGAACGAAGAGGTGATCGATCTCCTCCATGAGGTCATCGACGCCACGATCATTGTTGTCTCGAACCCACGAGAGGAGGTTGTAAACGGCTTCTTTCAGGGAGTGCTCAAGGTTCGCTCGAAGCGATGACGCTTTCGAGCGAACCGTCCCCAAGGCGCTCGATTCGGGATCAAGACGAACGAGACTGTAGGCAGCCATCAGAAGGTGCCAGTGCCGACTGGCACCTTCGTCGGTCTGCATCTCGCAGTCTCCCAAGCCGAGATCCTGCTTCGAGTCCTCGAAGAACGTCTCGATGCGCCACCGCATCCCGTAGGAGCGAATAATGTGCTCGGTCGGTGCGTCGATCTTGTTCGTAGCGAGGTACTTGACCGGGTTCTCTTCGTCTTCTTTGTCGGTTTTTTCTCAGCGAGGACCAGCTTCACGTCTCCCAACTGGGAGACGGGAAGCTTCTTCGTCCAGATGTGGTAGATTTCGTCCTCAACGTTACGCTCAACCGTGTCGATGCGCTCTTCCAGCGCATCGACGCGGATCACTTCTCCGCCGTAGGTCACCTGTCGATTGCTCCGGAGCGGGCCAATCCAGTCCTTGTCGTATGATTCGATGAGTTCAGGAAGGCCGGAGTCGTGGGCGAACCACGAGTCGAAGAGGTAGGTGTCCGCTGGGACACCTACCTCGTCTTCGAGTTCTGTGACGATATCGCGGGCGAGGTCGTACTTAGTGTCGTGGTCTTGGCCGTCTCCATCCTGTTTTTCGTAGAGGCGGAAAGTGAGCGGATAGGCGGTTTTGTCGTCAGCGTAGAAGGCGTAGATGAGGTCTTGGCCCCAGACAGTGTCGCCTTGGGCGTGATCGTAGAAGCGACCGACGCCGGGGACGTCGTCCCCGGCTTTCTCGGTGATCGTGTCGTCGAGGATGATGTAGCCATCCTTCGACCAGCGCGTTTCACCGTGTTTTTGGAGTTCTTCGAGGCGTTCGTGGTTGAATTGCTGTTCGTCCCAGTCGTACTCGGTGAGGAACTTGTTGAGAGCGCGTTTGTCTCCAGCTGGAAGGACTTCGCGTGCGATACCTGCCACGGTCTTGTTGCTGGCCGCAACAAGACCTGTGGCGTAGGTTTTGGCGTGATAGCGTTGCGCCGGTGAGAGCGACTCGAACTCGTCGAACACACGCATACACGACAAGAAGTCCGTAATCGGCATCATCCGTCTTCGCTACCGCCTATGTCACGCTCCAACTTCAACGTTCAAAGCTGAGTTGTAGTTGCTTACCGGTGATCGTCTACTCCGTGGCGACGATCACCGGTAAATCGCTACAATAATCCGTATGAGTGGACGGATCGTACCACGCAAAAATGGCGGAGTCGAACAGCGACGCGGCTCGCTTACGCGATCTGTTCGTCGTACAGCTCTTGGGCGTGTTCGATCGCGTCGTAGGCGGCCTGCTTGTCCTCCCAGCCCAGCGTCTCGACTTCCTTACCGGCTTCGAGGTTCTTGTAGGTCGCGAAGAACTCGTCGATCTCGTCGAGTTGCTGCTGTGGGATGTCGTCGAGGTCCTCGATGTGGTCGTAGCGCGGATCCTCGCTCGGGACGGCGATGACCTTGTCGTCTTGCTCGCCGTCGTCGTCCATCTTCATCAGAGCGACCGGACGCGCCTCGATGATACAGCCGGGGAACGTCTGGTCCTCGACGAGGACGAGCACGTCGAAGGGGTCCTCGTCGTCGTAGTACGACTGCGGGATGAAGCCGTAGTCCGACGGGTAGTGGACGTTGCTGTGGAGCACGCGATCGAGGACGACGCCGGGAACGTCCTTGTCGTACTCGTACTTGTTGCGCTCGCCTTTCAGGCACTCGACGACCGCGTAGATCTCTTCTGGCGGGTTCGGACCGGTTTCGAGGTCTTCCCAGAGGTTCGTCATCATCGGCGACTCCGACGGGCGTCCAAAAAGTACTTTCGTAATCAACTACGACTACCGGGAGGAAGCGCAAGACGACGGGTATTTCGCCGCCGGTAATATTCGCTGGTGATAACAACACCCGTTATTTGGAATATTTTCGATACACTGGCGCAGCGACCACGACGGCGCAGTCTCTCGGTAACGCGCCGACCTGCGAGCGAGTTAACAAGTGTTAAATAGCTTGATGACATTCAGCTAACCATGTCAGAGGCACAAACCAAAACTGACACACCCGGTATCGCAAGTGAATTGACGGCGTTCCAGCAGAACATCCTCGTCATTCTCTCCGAAGAGCCACGCTACGGGCTGGCCATCAAGCGAGAGCTGGAGAGCTACTACGACGGCGAAGTCAATCACGGGCGTCTGTACCCGAACCTCGACGACCTCGTCGAACTCGGCCTCGTCGAGAAGAGCGAACTCGACAAGCGAACGAACCAGTACGGACTGACCGAAGCGGGGAAGGAAGCTGTGCTCGACCAGCTTTCGTGGGTCTTCGGGAAGTTCGTCACCGAGGAATCGCGCGCCGAAGAACTCCGGGACCTCGTCCAGCAGCACGAGTAAGAAACACGATTGCCCCGAGTCACTCGGGGTGATCGCTGCCGAGTGGGTACGGCACGTCCATTTTTTCGAAGGTGCGACGAAGTGACTCGTTCAGCAGCGACGCCTGCCGGTCGTCGGGCCAGACGTTGCGCTCGAAGTAGTCGTCGCGAAACTCGACGAGCTCTGCCCGCGTGAGGTCCTCGATCGGTTTCGCGTAGTGGTTGCTCGCGAAGTCCGCCAGCGCGCGGGCGTTCGCTGCGTGGACCTCGCCGTCGTCGTCGGCGACCGCTGCGACGAGTTCGTCGTTGTGTTCGGCCACGACCGCCCAGTCGCTCCCCTCGCCGGGACCGGACAGCGGCCGTTCGATCCCACGGTCCACGTCGTCGATCCGGTCCGGGTGGATCCGTCCGTCGGAGATCCACTCGCCCGGGTGACAGACGAGCACGTCCCTGGCGTCGTCTTCGCGGACCCGAGCGGTGTACTCGTGCTCGGCGAGCAGTTCGTCGCGCTCGTCGCGGTAAGCCCGCGCTTCCGCGTCGTCGACGGCGTCTCTGGCCAGTCGAGTGAGTCGCTCGGCCTCGTCGACCACGTCCGTCGGCAGCGCCGAATCCGTCGTCGAATCGTCGTGTTCAGGCATCGTCGAGTGCCTCGTTGGCCAGTTCGTCTGCGCGTGCGTTAATCTCTCTCGGTACGTGTTCGATCGACCACTCCTCGAAGGCCATCAGCCCCTCGCGGGCGTCGACGCGGTGCTCTCGGAGTTCGGGATCGTTCGTGTTCCACTCCCCGCGGACCTGCTTGACGATCAACTCGGAGTCGCCCCGGAGGCGGATCTCGTCGAACCCGTGATCGCGTGCGACTTCGAGCACGCGAAGCAGCGCCCGGTACTCGGCCTGGTTGTTCGTCGCGGTGCCGATCCGCCCGCCGCCGTCAGCGACGATTCCGTCGTCGGTCACGAGTACCCAGCCGACCGCGGCGGGGCCGGGATTCCCGCGCGAGGCCCCGTCGAAGTACGCGTGGACCCGCCCGCCGTGGTCGCGAAGGAGCCCCTCCAGCTGGGCCGTGTCGCCGCCCTGGACGACGACTTTCCCGTCGTAGGCGACCGCCGTCCCACCACCGTGGCTGGCCCGCCACTCCTCGTGGTCGGTGTTGCCCGCCTCGACGGCCACGCCCGCCGCTTCGAGGCGTTCGCGAGCCCTCGTCTCGTCGCACTCGATCGTCGGCATCGTCTCGTTGATGACCGACGGATGGATAAAACGCTTCCTTCTCCGAGACTGGCGGCGGGTCACGGTACACGTGTGCCGCGTCGTTTGGCGGGACACGCCGCGGCGACCCCAGCCGCCGGCCGGCGAGAGTCCAGAACCACCAAGTATGGTGGTGGTCGTACAGGCTACCGATGGCACTTTCCGAGGAGGCTCGCGACCGGCTCGCCGACATCGTCGAGCTCCAGCCCACGAAGAACGCGGATCTACAGGATCGGTGGGGGATGGACAGCGGGAGCGAGGTCCACCAGTACCTCGAAAACGAGCTCAAGGAGTACTACTACCGCGACGAGAGCAGCCTCATCTGTGCCACGCCGGAGGCCGTCGAGGTCCTCGGCGGCGATCCGGCAGACGGCCAGCAGGTGACCGTCACCGAGCTACAGCAGGCGGTGATCGACTGTCTGGCCGGCCCGGACGAGGAGAGCCAGAGCGTCGTCTCGGTCCTCCACGACCTCCGCGAGGCGGGCCACGACCCCGAGGTGGACGACGTTCGATCGGCGCTGCGGTCGCTCGCGGACAAGGGGATCGTCGAAACCGTCCAGAAGACCGTCCCGACTTTTCGGCTGGCCGTCGAACGCGACCGGATCGACGTGGCACAGCTCGACGACTGAGTCACCCGGTCCCGTCGTCGAGGCCGGGCCTGTGCCGCCGTCGCTGGTCGTCGAGCAGGCGTCTGATCCCCGCGCCGGGTCCGCCGTCGATGGGCCACCCGCCGGTTCGCCAGGTGGGTGGTTCGGGCTCGAACTCGCGACAGCCCGATCGACACGTCGACGGCATCGGCACTCGTTCCTTCGCTTCGCAGTACGGTACGACGCTGTCGCCCTCGGTCCGGAGCCGGAAGTGCCGACAGTCCGGCCGGAGCGAGTCCGCGTAGGCCCGCCAGCCCCGTTCGTAGGCGCGTTCCGCGATCGAACGCCGCTTCTCGGCCTTCCACTCGGGATCGACGTACTCGAAGCGCGCGGCGCTCAGGTCGTCGTCGGGTCGCTCCACGATGCGCGTGCCCGGCTCCGAGACCGCGAGAGACTGGGGGTACCACGCCACGTCGGCCTCGACCGTCGACGGATCGACCGTCAGGACGCCGGCCGCCGCGGGCAGATCCTCCAGCAGGATCGGTTCGATACGCTCGTCGGTCCGTTCAGTCGCGACCCACACCTCGTCGGCCAGCCCCAGCGCCACGTCCCGTTCGAGCTGGGGCGCGAGCCTGCGGGCGGCACTCGCGTCCAGATCGGGCTTGTTCTCGATGGCGACGATCCGCTCGATCCAGTCGGGGTAGGCGTGCCGCCGTCGGATCTCGATCCGGTTGCCCCGCTTGCGCCGGTCCAGAACGCCGCGGTCGGCGGCCGTGTGGATCGCCTCGCGGACGTACCGCCAGGGGTAGCCGGGGTCGGGCAGCGCGTCCCGGTAGTACGCCCACTCGGTGGGCGCGTGTCCGAGGACGTGACGGAGGTCCGAATCGAGTCGCTGGCGGCCGAAGTTCGCTCGCCGGCGGAGTCCCGCGGGATCGCACTCGACGACGATCGTGTCCCAACGGCGTCGCTTCGTGCCCAGTTGCCGAGCGACGAGAGCGGGGCTGTCGCGGTCGCCGTCTGGCGGCCACGCTCGCTCGGCCCACTGGCAGACGCGCAGTTCGAAGGCGAACTCGGAATCACTCATCTGAGCGCTGTGCTGTCTCTCTGACGGCCACTCCACAGTACCGAACAGCGGGCTACGAGACCGATCAGGAGTTGAGGACACTCCCGATCGCACCACCGATGGTGTATCCGATCGGCGACATGAACAGGAGGCCGATGAGATTGGAGAGCGCACCGATACCGCTCAGGAGTGCCATCCCGCCGGCCGCTTCGCCGGTCGCACCGCTTGCGGCACCCATGACGCCACTCAGGATGATCTGTCCAGGGATGAATACGACGTTGAACGCGACAGCTGCGATCATCCCTGTGACGAGCGCGAACTTGATCCCGCGTTTGACCTCCGAGAGTGACGTAAAGACGGCGACGACCGCCGCACCGAGGACGACCTCTTTGAAGAACGGTACGATTCGAATGAAGTTGATAATCGGAACGAACCCCATCACGAGAAGCGCGACGAAGATCGTGCCGATCGATTTCTTGACTTCGGAATCGTCGAAACCAAACATTCGTGCTTATCGCGTACAGCCCATCGTGTCTAAAAGATACCGCTAAGGAAATATGCGCCAGAGTGCAGGCGGTGGACCGGAACACGGTCCACACGCCGCTCACTCCGCTAGCTTCTCGTCGAGGAACTCGTGAGCCTGTTCGAGGATCTCACGAGGACCGTCCTGCGTGACGGTGTTGATCGCCTGCTCGTAGTCGCGCCACTGCAGGTCGCGGTGTTCGTTGGACAGCTCTGCCGATGCCTCGTAGGACTTCGCGACGAACAGATGTACCGTCTTGTGGATGGTGTTGCCGTTCGCCTCGAAGACGTAGTCGTAGTCTTCGCGAAAGCCATCTAACAGCCGGAAATCGCCGATTCCGGCTTCCTCTTTCACTTCGCGGATGGCGGTCTGTTGTAGCTCCTCGTCGCCTTCGACCCCGCCCTTGGGGAACTCCCAGTCACCGGGTCTGCTCTTGAGCAGCAGGTACTCCCGCCGGCCACGCGTGTCGCGAAAGAGGATGGCTCCCGCGCTCGTGGCCTCGATCATTAGCGTAGCTTAGACCGGCCCTACTTATGAGGATATCGGAGCGACGACGGCCGGGCGGACACCCGCAGCGGTCGCAAGCGTGCCGCCGTGCCGCGACTCGGTCCCTCTGTGCCGTCCGTGTGCAGCGTCGCCAGACCGAACTGGCGGCCCTCGTCACGACCGCGGGCCGACGGTCCCGACTGCGATGCGACACTGTTTTGATCGTGGTTTCGTATGCAAAAACGTATGCCGTACATGTCGGCCGACGACTTCTCGGTCCACGACGACGACTGCGAGAAACAGGAGAGCGACTGGATGCCGCTCTCGGACCTCCCCGACGAGGTCACGTCGATCGAGGATCTCGACTGCGAGTGCTGGGCGGACTACGAGTCGCTGTCGGAGATCTAGTCCGGTCCGAAAGCGAGCCCTTTTGAGCACGCTCGCCGACACAAACACCAGAGATGCCCTTCGTGACGAAACTCACACTGGAGAGCGGAGATCGACGGCGTCTGGACAGCGTCGTCGACGAGATCAAAGAACAGGCCGAACGGAAGGGTGTCGAGCTCAAGGGCCCACACCCGCAGCCACCGGACCACCTGCGCGTGCCACAGTCGAAGACGCTCGACCCGGCGGGCGGGCGCTTCGAGTCCTGGGACTACACCGTCTACACGCGCACGATCGAGATCGTCGACCACGAGGAGTTCGCCCGCGCGGTCGCGGGCCGAGAGTTCGACGACGGGATCCACGTCGCCGCCGAGGTCGAACAGCGCAGTCACCTGGGTTCCTGACGGGTCCAGACAGGAGAGACCACAGGCCCCGATCAGTGTTTTCCGGCTTGGACGTTCGTCACAGACGCACAGCCGGTAGTACCAGCGACGGCAGCCGTCACTGCCCCGAAGCCGGGACCACTGTCTGTCCGGCGCAGGCCGTCCAGACCACGATTTTTATGTGAGTGGAAAATCGTTCACAACACATGGAGTACACACGACTCGGTTCGACTGGGTTGCAGGTGTCACCGATCTGTTTCGGAACGTGGCGGTTCGGGCTGGAACACGAGGACAGCGGCGTCGTCGAGACCGACCGCGAGGACGCCCACGAACTGCTCGACGCCTTCGCAGCGCAGGGCGGGAACTTCATCGACACCGCCAACGGCTACGGGCAGGGCCGCAGCGAGACGTGGATCGGCGAGTGGCTCGAAGACCGGGACCGCGAGGACTTCGTCGTCGCCTCGAAGTGCTACTGGTCACAGGTCTCTCGGTTCCAGGAGAACCTCTCGAAGAAGAACGTCAAAGCGGAGGTCGAGGGCTCGCTCGACCGACTGGGCACCGACTACCTCGACATCCTCTACTGTCACCGCTTCGACGACGGGACGCCGCCAGAGCGCACGCTGCGCGCGCTGGACGACCTCGTCAGCCAGGGGAAAGTCCACTACGTCGGCATCTCGACGTGTGACGCCTGGAAGCTCACGAAGGCGCTGTGGGAGGCCGACGTGAACAACTACGAGGCCTTCACGGTCACTCAGCCCCAGTACTCTGCGACCTACCGCGAACCGGTGGCGGAGTACCTGGACGTGTGTGCCGATCAGGACCTCGCGGTCTGCCCGTACTCGCCGCTGCACGGCGGCTTCCTCACCGGCAAGTACGAGCGCGTCGGCGACGGCGAGGTCGAGGCCCCGGACGGTTCCCGCGGCGACATCGACGACCACTTCGAGGACTGGTACCTGACAGAACGGGCCTGGGACGTGCTCGACGAGGTCCTGGCCGTCGCCGACGAGGCCGACGCGACCCCGGCACAGGTCTCGCTGCGCTGGCTGATGGACCACGAGCGGTTCACCTGCGTTCCGATCATTGGTGCACGCACGGTCGACCAGCTCGACGAGAACCTCGGCGCGGTCGAGGTCGAGCTGTCCGACGACCAGTTCGCCCGGATCGACGACGCGATCGAGGTCTGAAGCGCCGCTATTCGACCGCTTGCGCAGGATCGACGACCTCGCCAGTGGACGATTCGACGCCGACTTGGTCACAGCTCTGCTAGCGGACTGGCGTCGGGATCGTCACTCATGGGCGTGTCTTGGGCCAGCCGGGATAAAGGCTCTCCAGTTCCGTCAGGGCCTCTCGACGGCGAGCGTGATCGTCGCGCCGGCACCGTCCGCGAGCGCGGCGACGAGCCCTCGATCGAGGTCGGTCGCGGCAGCGTCGGCCTCGACCATCACGGTCCGGTCGTCGACGTAGTCGCTGGTCCGACAGACGTGGCTCCGGTCGCTCTCGAAGGTCAGGTCGGGATGACCGCTGCCAGTGACGGTGTCGGTGTGCCCGCCGGCTTCGATCGTCATCGTGATCGTCGCCTCGTCGTCCCGGCAGGCCGCGACGAAGTCGGGGTCGAACTCGCTGGGCACTCGGTCGGCCTCGATACCGAGGATACAGTCCCCGGCGGGCGTGAGGAAGTCGTCGCTGGTCACTTCCAGCGTACTCTCGTGTTCGGCGCTGACGTGCTCGTGGCCGTGTGCGTGAACGACTTCGTCCATACGGACGCCTGCCGCCGCCCGTACTTCAGCGGGTCGACTCGGGCCGGGAGACGGCGATCGTCACCGCACCGCAGACACACTCGTAGGCCGACTGGCGACCGGCGGCCGTTTCGAAGACGATGGCGGGTTCCTCCGGCAGCGCTCGGTCACACTCCGGTGCCTCACAGGTGGCCGAACCGGTCGTGAGTTCCTCGATCATGGTCAGTCGTTCGGCCGACACCCACGTCAAGGTCCGGAAACCCCGGAGTGAAAGTGAAAGTGGTTGTCGAGGGTAAAGGATATGCCCACGGGGAACGCCCGATGATGCATGTCGCTGGAGTGGAGCGCTGGGGCGGTCGATCCGGGGGGAGATCCGCCGTCAGCCGAGACCTGGCAGCCGATCGACGTGCCCGGGCGACCGACCGAGTTCGTCGACGCCGAGGCCGTGGCCTACCGGGCGAGGTTCGACGACCCACGGGACCCAGACGAAGCATACGCTGTTCTGGTACTCGAGGGAGTCTACGCTCACGCGCGCGTGTGGCTCGACGGTGAACTGATCGCGGAACACGACGCGTACTTCGAGCCACTCCGAGTGCCCTTGCCCGTCGGCGAGGACAACGAGTTGCTCGTCGAGTGTCGCCGTCCCGAAGATCGGTTCGGCGGGATCTACGACACCGACCGCGTTCCGACCGCGTCGTCCGTGCCGGGAATCTGGTGGGACGCGCGCATCGAGACCCACCCGGACCCGTACGTCGCCGAGTTGAACGTTGCGCCCCGCGTCGACGGGGAGTCGGCCTCGGTCGCGGTCGAGGCGACGGTCGTCACCGACGAACCGCTCGACGACCGGCTGACACTCTCCTTGCGGCCGACCAGCGAGGTTCGGGGCGGAGGAATGATGAACAGAGCGCGGGTCGACACCGACGCCGGCCGAGCCACGGTCGCCCACGAGATCGACGTACGAGACCCCTCGCTGTGGTGGCCCCACGACGTGGGGAGCCAGCCGCGCTACGCCGTCCGGGCGAAGCTGGCCGACGACGAGCGGACGGTAGAGACCGGACTGCGGTCGGTGTCGTACGACGAGTCGGGACTGCTCGTCAACGGACAGCGCGTCCCGGCGCGGGGCGTCACTCTCGTCGACGGGACGGTCGAAGACGTTCGGCGGGCGGTCGACGCCAACGCGAACCTCGTTCGAGCCCACGCCCACGCGCTCTCGCCCGCAGTGTACGAGGCCTGTGACGAGCAGGGAGTGCTCGTCTGGCAGGACCTCCCGCTGACCGGACCCGGCGAATTCGACGTCGACCGCGCCGCGGCTCTACTGGAGCGGCTCGTGTGGTCGCGCCGTCGGCACCCGAGCCTCGCAGCGGTCAGCGTCCACGACGGGCCGGTCACAGACTACGCCGACGGGCTGGGTTCGGGACTGCTCGACCGAGTTCGGTTCCGCTGGCGGGCGTGGCGTGCCGACTACGACGGTGCGTCCGCGGGGCGGGTGGCCGACGGCATCACCGAGGTCCCGGCGTTCCCCGTCGTCGGGCCGGCGGGCATCGACCCCGACGCGGCGACGATGTATCCCGGCTGGACGTTCGGCGAGGCTCGCGACGCCGAGTGGCTCTGTGATCGCTACGGGCTCGGCACCGTGGTCGCGGCGTTCGGTGCCGGGGCGCTCGCGAACGGCGACGACGAGGCCACCGCCTTCGAGGGGGAACGCCGCGCTGCCCGCGTCGACGGCGGTGTCGACGACTCCCAGGCGATGCAGGCCAGCGTCGTCGGGACCGTCGCCGAGACGCTCCGCCGACGCGACGCCGACGTACTCGCCGTCGACACGCTCCGGGACGCCGACGGGGCCGGCATGGGCGTCCTCGCCGAGGACGGGACGCCCAAAGCCGCCTTCGAGCGACTCCAGAGCGCCTACGAGCCGACACAGGTCCTGCTGGCCGACCCGACGCCGGGCGACAGCGAGGTGGTACTGGTCCACGACCGGCCGACCGGCGGTCTCGCGACGGTCGAGTGGGACGTAGACGGCGACAGAGAGCAGACCGAAGTCGAGATCGAGGCCTGCGGTCGCCAGACGGTGACGACGATAGCGCCGCCGGCCGGCTCGGACGTGACCCTCGCGGTCGCGATCGACGACATGGTCGCACGGAACCGGTACACGGTTTAAGTTGACTGCGTTCCGTGTGAATGTCTCACAATTACCGTTCTGGGCCGTGTGACGGGCAACCACGGTAGTTGGTGTACCGGAATATTTAAACAACACCCACCCGAATGTGTAGCTACCAGAACGTCTTCGACGTTCAGGCAGTATCGCGTTACGCCCAGCATGACAGGGAACCCTGCTTATCGGAGACAGCCCATCATCGTTAGGGAGTCGACTGCCCAGCGTCGTGGCGGACATGGCATCGAGGATTAACAACAATGGTAGATTCGATAGATCAATCGAAGAACGTAGAACTCACAGAAGACGATCTCGAAAACAAGTCCAAAGGCGAGCTCATCAAGCTCGCGGGACAGCTTCGAGACCGACGAAACGAACTCAACCAGATGGCGTCCGAGCGCGCGTCCGACCGGGACGATCTCAACGCCAAGACGCGTGAGAAGGTCGACGAGGCCCAGGAACACCGCGAGGAGCGCGACGAGCTCAACGAAAAGGTTCAGGAACACAAAGAGAGCCGCAACGAGCTCAACGCCGAGGCCAACGAGCTGTTCGACAAGGTCGAGCAGCTGAAAAACGAGATGGAGCTCGACGAGGGCAAGTCCATCGATGAGCTCGAGTCCGAGATCGAGGACCTCGAATTCAAACAGCAGACGGAAGTCCTCTCCAGCGAGGACGAGCGCGAACTCATCGAGAAGATCGAGGAGAAGCGCGACAAGCTCGCCAGCAAGAAAGAGAAGCTCGACCAGACGGAGGACCTCGACGGCATCAAAGAGGAGGCCGAGGAGGTCCGATCGGAGGCCAGCCAGCACCACCAGAAGGTGACCGAGCTCGCCGACGAGGCCCAGAAGCACCACAACGAGATGATCGAGGCCTATCGCGAGGCCGACGACATCCGCGACGAGGCCGACGAGATGCACGAGAAGTTCGTGGAGGCCCAGGAAGCGGCCGACCAGCACCACGAGGACTTCGTGCGCGTCCAGAAGCGCCTGCGCGAACTGGACAAGAAGGAGGAAGCCGAGGAACGCTCGGCTCGCGAGGAAAAGCAGGAGGCCGCCCGCGAGGAGGCCGAAGAGATCTACCAGAAGTTCAAGGAAGGCGAGACCCTCGACACCGAGGACCTCATGAAGCTGCAGAAGGCCGGCAAGCTGTAAGTTCTCTCTCACTCTCTCCCGTTTACGCCCGTCCAGCAGTGCCGACGGTCGCGAACGACAGGATTACACCGGACAGAGACCAACGCCTCCCGTGGAACTGTTCGTGACACTGCTTGGCGGCGTCGTGTTCGGACTCGCGCTGGCGGCCCCACCGGGACCCATGAACGCCGTGATCGCCGAGGAGAGCGTCCTCCGAGGGTGGCATGCCGGCTTCCGGGCCGGCCTCGGCGCGATGATCGCCGACCTGGCCTTTCTGGGCCTCGCGATCGTCGGTCTGGTGACAGTCGTGCGCGACAACCCCAACGTGGAGACGGCGATGCTCGCGGTCGGCGGCCTGTTGATGCTGTACTTCGCGGTGGGTGCAATCGACGACGCACAGACGTTCGTCGGCGACGATTCGGGAGACGGAAACGGGTTCTGGAAGGCTTTCGTGCTGGCGCTGACGAACCCCTATCAGGTGGTGTTCTGGCTGACCGTCGGCGTCGGACTGCTGGAGCAGGGCCGACTGGACGTGCTGGCACCGCTTCCCGTCGTCGGCCCGTCACTGGCAGAGCAGGTCGTCGTCCAGACCGGCCATCCCGTCCTGCTGGTCGGGCTGTTCGCGGGCATCGTACTGTGGATCACGAGCTTTCCCGCGGCGCTCGTCGGGGCCCGAGAGCGTGTCGAGCGCCTCGCACCGGCGGTGGCGTGGCTCTCGGCGCTCGTGCTGGCAGGCTTCGGTGGCCTCTTTCTCGTCGAAGCCGTGGGTCGGCTCTAGTCGTCGCCGCCGACGCCGGTGGCCACGTCGCCGACGTGCGAGTCGTCGTCCATCTCGGCGACTTCCAGCTCCAGCCACTCCTGGAACCACTTGGCTCGTTTGAGCCGGCGGTGGACGATCGCTTCGGCGGTCTCGCTCTCGATGCGCTGGCGAGCGTCCTCGCCGCGTTCGATCACGCGGCCGACCATCTCGGCGGCGTCCATGTGCGAGCGCGACTCGTAGCCCATCCGCAGGAGCATCAGCGCCGTCCCGTTGGCACCGACCTTGTCGAGCACGTCGGCCTCGATGAGACACTGAGTCTCCAGCGGGAGGTCGGTCAGATCGTCCTGGTAGGAGTGGTCGCGGACGGCACTACACACCTGCTCGACGAACGAGTCCGGGTAGTCGCCGTGGCTCAGCAGGTACTCGCGGGCGATGGTCGCGCCGACCTCCGCGTGGACGTCCTGCTCGGCCTCCAGTTTCGCGATGTCGTGAAACAGCGCGGCCACGCGGGTCACGTCGACGTTCGCTCCTTCCTCGCGTGCGATCTCGACGGCGAGATCGACGACGTTCAGGATGTGGTTGAAGCGATACTCCGCGGAGTGCCACGGGTACCACCGCATTCGGCCGCCTTCCGCTTCGTTCTCGACGCTCGCGGCGAGATAGTCGTGGACGAAGTCCCGCATTGCCTCGAACTCGGCGTCCGAAACCGGTGATTCACGGATTTCGACGCCCACAGAAGCACCTCCGTCGTCGCAGTTCGGTATTCATCTTACGTACAAAAAGGTCCGTTCGACTCTTTAGCGTTACGACACCTCCAACGACTCGAAACGATCCCGAATTCCCCCACGAGCAGGCACCAGAAGCGCCACAGCGACACTCTCCGTGTCGGCCGGGGCGAAGAGAGGGACGAACGCGTGTCTCGATCGTGGTCGTTGAACGTCACGGCGCGTCCGACAGCGACTGGCCGAATGTTCACTGCTCCGTCCGTCGGCTGTCAGAGCCCTCGGCTGACACACGGTTAGAGAGCCGCAACACGAAAAGAGACAGGGGCGACAGATTAGTAGTGTTCAGAGAAGAGATCGAGAGTGGCATTGTGGAGGCACCGAAAGCCCTCGTACAGTTGCGGTCCCGGGACCCACGCTGCGCGCGCTCACTTTGCTCGCGTGCTTGTGGGGTCCGGGTTCCCGCAACTGCACTCGCCCTTTCATCCGCCAGGGTTTAGATGACCGAGCAGCCGAAACCTGCCGGATGAAAGGGCGAGGCGCGGTCGGCGGTTCTGCAGCGGCACTATTCGACTGGAAGGAGAATATCCGCTACAGAACCGCCGAGCGTACCGAGGGCTTTCGGTGTCTGCGGCTCTGCAAACACAGTTGCTAAACTGAACACCGCCGACAGATTCGACCGCGGTCGTGGTTGAGCGACGTGTGGAATGCGGTCGAGACCTGCCACCGAGAAGTACGCTCTGGAGCGTCGAATGCCAGATAAGGGTCGATGGTATCTTCTGTCACCGTTCGAGTTTTCGTTGCCGTATCGTACACCTCCAACAATAGAAGACAGGCATTCGGACAGTAATAAGCGTTTCTTCGGGAAAGAATAAAGTAGTAAATCACGGCCCCCACACCTCTAGGAGTTCTAGGGAACTGTGCGGGGAAAGCCGGTCGAAAACATACGACTCCACCAGAAGTAGTGTTGCTCATCTGAATTTTTATCCCACCGGAGCCCGAACGAGGACGTATGTCGATCAGAAGAGCGGCGTCCGCCGACAAGCCCGCGATCCGCGACGTTGCCCGACGATCGTTACAGGCGTCGTACTCGCTCGGACCGCACGCGATCACGAGTGCGATCGAGGAGTGGTACGGCGAGGAGCGACTCGACGAGACGCTGTCCGACGACGGTCGCGTGTTGCTCGTCGCCGTCGAAGACGAGCAGGTCGTCGGCTTCTCCGAAAGTACGCTGGCCGGCACAGAGATCGGGACGCTCCTCTGGTTGCACGTCGACCCGGCCTACCGGGGTCACGGCATCGCCTCGGAGCTGTTCGAGGCGACGAGGACGGAACTCGAATCGCTCGGTGCCGAGCGAATCCACGGACGCGTGCTCTCGGACAACGCGGACGGAAACGCGTTCTACCGTTCGAAGGGCTTCGAGCCTGCCGGCGAGGAGTCCGTCGAGATCGACGGGCGAACCTACGTCGAGCGACGCTACGTCGAAACCAGCCCGAGCGGTCGCGAGCCCATCGAGACCGACGGTACCACCGTGTTCGTCGACCACGACGCGACCGAGAACGGTTCCGTCGACGCCTTTCACGTGGTGTACCGAGACCAGGCGGGCGGCGATCCGTACGGGTACTACTGTGCGAACTGTAGCACGCTCGCGAACGCGATGGACGCGATGGGACGGATCGAGTGTGACAACTGCGGCAACGCCCGCAAGCCCACGCGCTGGGACGCCGCGTACCTCTAGGTGCGTCTCCTCGTACGGATGTCAAAGCGGCAGAGAGACGCCGTCACGGAGAGAGCCGAGAGAACGGGCGGCGATGGGGCCATCGACTCATACTACCGGCTGTAACTCTGTCACGGATTTCACCACCCCGGAGTGGCGAATATCCGAACGAAGTTACAGCCGGCAGTATCAGGAATCGGAGCCGCGGCCGTCCCGTGCTGGGCGTAACACGAGCGCGTAGTAGAGGACGAACACCGCGATCGCGATGGCGACGCCCAGAATCGTGTCCATCAGGACCGTTTCGAGCGACGAGTGCAACGCGACGGCTGAAGCGATCGTACCCCCGAGAACGAAGCTTCGGACGAACATGGGCGTAGTTCGAACCACCGTTATATAAACGGAGATCCCCGTTTTCAGTCGCTGGGAGAGGTCCGTACAGAATCGGGGCGTTGAAACGGACCTCCCTCCAACGGAGAGGCGAGCATGGACGCCGACCGACGTATCGTCGATACCGAGGCCGTTCCCGACGACGGTACCGTGCTGTTCACTATCGTCGACGGGAGCGAACGGAGAGAGGGGATCTTACTGCGACTGTCCGACGGCATCGTCGCCTTCGAGAACTACTGCCCACACTGGCGAGACGTGCGTCTCGACAAGGGTTCGGGGGCGACGCTACGGGGTGCCGAACTCGTCTGTGAGAAACACGGCGCGACCTTCGAGACCGACACTGGATACTGCAACTTCGGTCCCTGCGAGGGCGCGACACTCAGCGAGGTCGACGTGACCGTCGCGGACGGCGGCGTCTACCTCACCGAAGACGGCTGCGAGTTCGGCGGGCTGGGACCGGCCGACGACGGAGACCTGTCCTCGGGGAGCCGGATCGGCTTCTCGGGGAACTGAACACGGCACGCCGAGCAGTCTGTCGGAGCCCCGGTCCCGACAGCGTCACTCGACGCGATAGGCGGGTTCGGAGATCGCCTCGCTCTTGCACTCGGGGCACCTGCTGGGCCGATTTGTCAGGTCGTCGAAGTCGTCGAACCCACACTCCTCACAGGCCGGCGGTGCGACGAGTAACTGCTCGTCTGTCGACTCCAGCGAGCGAGCGATGTGTTCGACGTGATCGAGCGCGTCGCTGGTCGGTATTTCGAACTCGCGAGCGATCGCGCCCGCGGCGAGCGCCTCGGCCCGGAGTCGGTCGGCGATGCGCTGGCGCGTCGTCCGACTTGCCTCGCGCATGGTATCTTTTGGCACACTGTCGGTAAAATACTTTTTGCCTCCGGAATCGCCCGACGACGCTGTTCCCCGATACCCCAGCGGAGCACCCTGGGACTCCCAGCTACCCGAAGTTCTCGATCTTGGCGTCGTCGGTCGTCCCGCCGGCATCCTCGACGGCGGCCGTCGCCGCGTCGATGAAGTCGGCGAACCCGTAGACGAACAGCTGGCCGCCGTCTTCGAGCGCCGCGGCGGTGGCGTCGGTCAGATCCTCGTCGGCGTCCAGGAGTCGCACGAACGTACCGGCGTCGTCGAGAGCCGCCAGTCGCTCCTCGTGGACCGGCTCGTCGTCCCGGTAGACGATCGCCGCGTCGTTGCCTTCGGCCAGCGCGCGCTCGGCGATCCCGACGGCGGGGCCGACACCGGGACCACCGGCCAGCACGACCGCTCGTGACTCGTCCTCGTAGTAGTCACTGCCGAAGGGACCGGCCACGGTGACGGTGTCGCCGGCCGTCAGACCGCCCAGCAGCGGTCCGACCGTTCCGTCGGAATCGATCCCGACGGTGATCTCGAACGTCTCAGTCACCTCGGGCGAGGAGATCGTGTAGAATCGCGGTTCGGTCTCGCCGTCGACTTCGAAGGTGAGCTTGACGAACTGGCCGGGTCGAGCCGAGAACTCCGTCGGCGTCTCGATGTCGATCGCCACCGTGTCGGGGCCGACCGCTCGGACAGCCGCGACGCGACAGTCGGTGTCGTCCATGGGACCGCTTGGTGGATCGGCGGCAAGCCGGTTTCGGTCCCGGCGACGCACCGCGTGGCGAAAGTTGTGACTCGGAACCGGGTATATGTTCCCGCCGCCACGATCACCGAATCGCCCCACCCGATAGTCGACGGTTTACAGAAGGTTTTTCCTTTGGCGACGGGTACCCGAGGCTAGAATGCCCGAAGACCTCAACTGGGCCATCGGCGGCGAAGCCGGCGATGGAATCAACTCTACCGGGAAGATCTTCGCCCAGGCACTCTCGCGGGCAGGTCGGCACGTCTTCACGTCCAAGGACTTCGCGTCGCGTATCCGCGGTGGGTACACGGCCTACAAAGTCCGGACGGCTGTCGACCGCGTCGAGAGTGTCGTCGACAGACTGGACGTGCTGATCGCACTGACAGAACGCACCATCGACGAGAACATGAACGAGCTCCACGAGGGCTCGGTCATCATCTACGACGGGGAGCGGACGACGATGCAGAACGTCGAGATCCCCGAGGAGATGATCGGTCTCGAAGTGCCGCTCAAGCGACTCGCCGAGGAGGCCGGCGGCGCGATCATGGCCAACGTCGTCGCGCTCGGGGCCGCCTGTGAAGTGACCGGCTTCCCCATCGAGAACTTAGACGAGTCCCTGGAGAAGCGCTTCGGCGACAAAGGCGAGGCGATCGTCGAGAACAACAAGAAGGCCGCCCGCGCCGGCCAGGAGTTCGTCCAGGCGGAATACGACCACGACTACGGCTACTCGCTGGAGACGACCGACAACGATTACGTCCTGCTCAACGGCGACGAGGCCATCGGCATGGGCGCGATCGCCGCCGGCTGTCGGTTCTACTCCGGCTACCCGATCACGCCCGCGACGGACGTGATGGAGTACATGACCGGCCGCGTCGACCAGTTCGGCGGCAAGGTCGTTCAGGCCGAGGACGAACTCGCCGCGATCAACATGGCGCTCGGCGCTGCCCGTGCCGGCGCACGCGCGATGACGGCCACGTCCGGCCCCGGGATCGACCTGATGACCGAGACCTTCGGGCTCGTCGCGACCACCGAGACGCCGCTGGTGATCTGTGACGTGATGCGCTCCGGTCCCTCCACGGGGATGCCGACCAAGCAGGAACAGGGCGACCTCAACATGGCGCTGTACGGCGGCCACGGCGAGATTCCGCGGTTCGTCGTCACGCCGACGAACATCTCGGAGTGCTTCTGGAAGACCGTCGAGGCGTTCAACCTCGCCGAGAAGTACCAGACGCCGGTCTTTCTCGTGTCCGACCTCGCGCTGGCAGTGACCGAACAGACGTTCGCGCCCGAGACCTTCGACATGGACGAGGTCGAGATCGAGCGCGGGAAGGTCGTCGACGAGGACGACATCGATAGCTGGCAAAACGAGAAAGAGCAGTTCCAGCCACACTTCCCCGCCGCCGACGGTGTCTCGCCCCGTACCTTCCCCGGAACGAGCGGCGGCGCACACATGACGACCGGCCTCGAACACGACGCGCTCGGTCGCCGGACCGAAGACACCGAGGTCCGCGAGGACCAGGTCGAGAAGCGCGAACGCAAGGTCGAGACCGCCCGCGAACGGGAAGACTGGGACTACCGCGAGTTCGGCGATCCCGACGCCGACACCCTGGTCGTCTCGTGGGGCTCGAACGAGGGCGCGATGCGCGAAGGACTGGAGATGCTCGCCGAGGACGGCCTCGACGTGCGCTTCATCTCGGTGCCCTACATCTTCCCGCGGCCCGACCTCAGCGAGGAGATCGAGGCCGCAGAGCAGACGATCGTCGTCGAGTGTAACGCCACCGGGCAGTTCGCCGACGTGATCGAACACGACGTGCTCGAACGCGTCGACCGCGTCAACAAGTACGACGGCGTCCGCTTCAAGGCCGACGAACTGGCCGAAGAGATCAAAGACGCGGTCGCCGAGGAGACAGAGGTGTCAGCATGAGCTCAGACATTCGCTTTACCGACTTCAAGTCCGACAAGCAACCGACCTGGTGTCCCGGCTGCGGTGACTTCGGGACCATGAACGGCATGATGAAAGCGCTGGCCGAGACGGGCAACGACCCCGACAACACCTTCGTCGTGGCCGGGATCGGCTGTTCGGGCAAGATCGGAACGTACATGCACAGCTACGCGCTCCACGGCGTCCACGGGCGCGCGCTCCCGGTCGGCATCGGCGTCAAGCTCGCCAACCCCGACCTCGAAGTGATGGTCGCTGGCGGCGACGGCGACGGCTACTCCATCGGTGCCGGCCACTTCATCCACGCCGTCCGCCGGAACGTCGACATGACCTACGTGGTCATGGACAACCGGATCTACGGACTCACCAAGGGACAGGCCTCGCCGACTTCCCGCGAGGACTTCGAGACCTCGACCTCGCCGGACGGGCCGAACCAGCCACCGGTCAACCCCAAGGCGCTCGCCCTCTCCGCGGGCGCGACGTTCATCGCGCAGTCCTTTTCCTCGAACTCCCAGCGCCACGCCCAGCTGGTCCAGGAGGCAATCGAACACGACGGCTTCGGCTTCGTCAACGTCTACTCGCCGTGCGTGACGTTCAACGACGTGGACACCTACGACTACTTCCGCGACACTATCGTCGACCTCGAAGAGGAAGACCACGACCCGACCGACGCCGACCAGGCCAAGGACAAGATCCTCGACGGCGACAAGGAGTACATGGGCGTCCTCTACCGCGACGACGACTCCGTGCCCTTCGACGAGCGTGAAGGGTTCGACCAGAACATGAGCGAGATCCCGGACGGCGCACCCGACGGTGCGATGGATCTCGTCCGAGAGTTCTACTAACTCACCTCTTTGCTCGGCGGGTTCGAGTCGCGCCCTCGGCGCGCTCGAACTGCTCCCGTCGAAAACACGGGTGAAAAAGTCGACTTCATGGTTCAAGAGAGCGAAGCTCTCTTCTCATCACGAAAGGCGCTTCACGCCTTTCGAACGACTCCGTTCGGTCGAGTGAATCACGCTACTCTCCCTCTTATCTGAACACTACCCTCGGTCGTCGGCGGTGTTCAAATAAGCCGCTGCATTTTCTGAGTTGGAGACACCGAAAGCCCTCGGCCCGCTCCGGGGTTCTGTGGCGGATATCCTCACTCCGTTCGGATAGTGCCGCCGCAGAACCCCGGACCGCGCCTCGCCCTTTCGGTGCTTCAGACTGCCTGCACTGATCTCTTATCTGAACACGACCCGGCCGTCGGGGAGAACGCTTTTGACTCCGGCTCGCATCCCCTCGGACAATGCCACGCTGGGAGTGTGCGATCGACGCCGACGGCGAAGTCTTCGAACGCGTGGAGGACCTCATCGTCCACCAGTCTATCGAACACGAGCGGATCGCGTGTAAGGTCTGTGGGGCGGTGCTTCCCGACGGCTACTTCGCGATCCGTCACGCGTTCGACGAACACAGCCGCGCCGAGTACGTCCGAGCCTACGACGCCGACGCCTCCGAGGTCCGCCGGCGTGAGAACGTCAAGGAGAGCATCGAGGAGACCGCCGACATCAGAGAAGTCATCGACCGCCTCGAAGGCGACGAGAGTGCGCCGTAGCTGCGTGTCGCCGTTCTCGCAGCTCGTGACTGATACGGACGGTTGTAGGCGTTTACCCAGTCGACCGCACGACGGCGTGCGGTCGATCTGGTAAAGGCCTACAACTTTCCGTATGATAGGTAGTATTATCAGATGGCGAGACAGACCCCATCGTATGGCCCTCCCGCGATGGTTCCCGATCGCTCGCAACGAGGCGTCCGCGCTTCTCACCGCCAAAGGTCCCTGGTTACTGGCCCTCCTCCTCGTCGGCTGGGCGTACCGCCCGCAGTACCTCGCCTGGGACGAACTCGGGCGGAACATGACGGTCGCCTTCCTCCAGTCGGCTGGGAGCGTTCTCCTCCCACTGGGCGTGTTGCTGCTGAGCTACCGCGCGATCGTCGAGGAACGAGACACCGGCAGCCTGAAGTTCCTGCTGGGGCTGCCGGTGACCCGCACCGACATCCTCGTCGGGAAGGTCATCGGCCGGAGCGTCGGCCTCGCGGTCCCGGTCACCGTGGCCGCGATCGTCCTGGGGCTGCTCGGAGCCGTTCGCTTCGGGCTCTTCTCGCCGCTGCTCTTTCTCGGAGTCACGCTCGTCACGCTGCTGTACGTCCTCACACTCGTCTCCGTCGCCACGGCGGTGTCGGCGGTGACGACCAGCACGGTCCGCGCGACAGCGCTGGTCTTCGGCGGCTTCTATCTCCTGCTCACGGTCTTCTGGCAGCGCCTCGCGAGTGGCCCCGTCTACGGGGCACTCACCGGCAGCGCCGCCGATCCGTACGCCGCGCCGGCCGACGGACTCCTGTTCGTCTTGCTCCGTCTCACTCCGGAACGCGCCTACGGCGTCGTGACGAACTGGCTCCTCGGCGTCGGCAACTCCGGCGCGGGCTACAGCGTGGTCCTGACCAAGCTCCAGCCGGGAACGAACGTGAACGCGTTCGTCGTCGACGCGGCGTTCAGCCAGACCACGGCACCGGCCTTCCTCCACGAAGCGCTCGGGCTCGTCGTGCTGGTGGCCTGGTGTGTCGTGCCGTTGGCACTGGCTCGCTATCGCTTCGAACGGGGGGATCTCGCGTGACGCCGCCCGCTATCGAAACGGACGGCCTCACGAAGCAGTACGGCGACTCGACGGCGCTCTCAGAGCTGGATCTGACCGTCGAGCGAGGCGAGGTGTACGGCTTCCTCGGGCCCAACGGAGCCGGCAAGTCGACGACGATCAACCTCCTGTTGAACTACATCAAGCCCACCGCCGGCACGGCGCGGGTCCTCGGCCACGATCCGTGGAACGACGTGGTCGCCTGTCACCAGCGGGTCGGCATCTGCCCGGACCGGTTCGACACCTACGACGAGCGCTCGGCGCGACGCCACCTCGAACTCGTCATCGACACGAAGCGCGCCGACGACACGCCGCGACCGCTGCTCGAACGCGTCGGGCTGGTCGACGCGATCGACAAGCCCGCCGGTGAGTTCTCCCAGGGGATGGAACAGCGCCTGGCCCTCGCGATGAGTCTCGTCGGCGACCCCGACCTCCTCGTGCTCGACGAACCCTTCACCGGGCTCGATCCCCACGGGGCGTCCCTCGTTCGATCGGTCGTCGAAGCCGAATCCGAACGCGGCGCGACGGTGTTTTTCTCCAGTCACGTGCTCGGACAGGTCGAACTGGTCTGTGATCGCGTCGGCATCCTCCACCGGGGTCGACTCGTCGCCGAGGGTTCGCTGGCCGAACTCCGAGATCGATGTGATCTGTCGGCCGACGCGACCATCGAAGCGGTGTTTATGCAACTCACAGGCGACTCCGTTCGTACGGGGGAGGTGGACCGATGAACCGACGCCGCTATCTCGGCGTCGCCACCGCGGCCATGAGCGGGCTCGCGGGCTGTCTGGCCGACACGGAGTACGCCGTGAGCGCCGTCGCCGTCGACGACATCGCTGCCCCACTCGCACTCGACGTGACTCCCGTCGACCGGAGTGTGACGGTCGACAGCCCCGGCACGCTCGCGCTCCGGCTCCGGAACACCGGCGAGGACGCCATCGAGATTCGAACGACGGGCGTCTGGCCGTTCGGCATGCTCGGCCTGTCCCCACCCGGCGAACGCGGACCCGACGCGATCCTCCTGCTGTCGGACCAGTACGAGGAGACCGATCGGGTCGAAGTCACGACCAACAGCGCCCACCTCGACAACACCCCGCTCACGAACACGCTCGACGGCGGCGAGTCGGTCGGCGCACAGTACGAGATCCACGGCCAGCGAGTCGTCGACACCGGAACCCACACGCTCCGTGGCTACTTCGACGCCGTGCCCCTCTCCTATCGCGAGCCCGACGCCGACGAATGGACCCAGTACCATCCCGACGTGACCGTCGACCTCTCGAAGCGGTCGCTGCTACCGTAGCACTCCCGATCGGGACCGTCGGGCCTCCACCTTTTTCAGCGTCGGGTCCGCTCGCAGTGCTCGCGGATCACTCCTCCAAAATGTGGATCTCGCTTCGCTCGGTCGAGTGAATCGGCGACGGAGTCGCCGAATGCTGGCTTACGGTTCCTCCCCGTTCGTACGATTCGAGAACCGGTTCCCTCCGGTCACCGCTCTTCGCTGTCCAGCACCCGAATCTGGTCACCGCGGACGGTGACCGGAATCGGGACCGTCGCCTCGTACAGCTCGACGGTGACCTGATCTTTGCCCTCGTCGATGCGCTGGACCTGGGCCTTCTCGCCTTTGAACGGGCCGGCGATGAGTTCGACGATGTCGCCCTCGGCGATCCCTTCCACGTCGGGTTTCGGCGAGAGGAAGTGCTCGACCTCCGACATCGAGGACTCGCCGGGGACGACGCCGTTGGCGTGGGGGATCTCGTCTAAGATCCGCTCGAAGACGCTGGCGTCGTCGGCCTCGACCATGACGTAGCTGGTCAGCGAGTCCGGCGCGAGGGCGGCGTGGATCGACTCCTCCTCGCGGCTGATGATCATGTCTGCGACGGTGCGCTCCTGACTGGCCGTGGTTTTGACTGCGTAGATTCCCATAGTATCACGCTGGCGTAGAGCCGGGGACGACCGACATCAACACGAAGATGACGAATCCGATGAGTCCGACGAGTACGATGCCAGCCCCCGCGATGAGGGCGACCCTGGAGAACTCCTCCCAGGAGGGCGTGCTGGCGAGCTTGAGCACCCGCACGTACGAGGTGAGATCGTAGGGTACGTCCATGCCGACCGGTAGCCACCGGGGGCTTTTCTATATTGTGGTCGGCATTTCGTCGCGGCGTCGCCCGCGTGACGGACGACACCCCGGTCCGTCGGCGACTACTCGACGTAGTCGATGTCTTCGCCGAGTTGCTGGGCGGCCTTTTCACGTTCGGCCTCGCTCTGGCCGTAGATCTGCGGGCTCTCGACGCCGGTGACGACGATCATGGTCTCCATCTTCCCCTCGAACTCCTGGTTGACGCTCGCGCCCCAGATGATGCGAGCGTCGGGGTCGATCCGGTCGTAGATCTCCTCGACGACGCCCTCTGCCTCCTCGATGGACATGTCGGGGCCACCGACGACGTTGACCAGCGCGCTGTTGGCACCGTCGAACTCCACGTCCAGCAGCGGCGAGCGCAGGGCCGAGCGGATCGAGTCCTGGGCCTTGTTCTCGCTGTCGGACTCCCCGAGGCCGATCATCGCGACGCCGCCGTTCTCCATGATGGTGCGAACGTCGGCGAAGTCGACGTTGACGAGGCCGGGCTTGGTGATCAGTTCGGTCATCCCCTTGACCGAACGCATCAGCACGCGGTCACAGATCTTGAACGCGTCCTGCAGCGGCATCGAGGGCGCGTAGTCGAGCAGGCGGTCGTTGGGGACGACGATGACGGTGTCGGAGACGGCTCGGAGGCGTTCGAGGCCGGCGTCGGCGTTGGCGCGGCGTCGCTCGCCCTCTGCGGTGAACGGGATGGTGACGATCGAGATCGTCAGCGCGTCGGACTCCTGTGCGGCCTGTGCGACGACGGGGGCGGCACCGGTCCCGGTCCCGCCACCCAGTCCAGCGGTGACGAACACCATGTCGGAGCCGTCGATGGACTGCTGGATGTCTTCGATGTTCTCCTGGGCGGCCTCCTCGCCGATCTTCGGGACCGACCCGGCACCGCGGCCGCCGGTGCGCTTCTTCCCGATGAGGATCTTCGTGTCGGCCTTGACCTCGTCGGCGAGGTGCTGGGCGTCCGTGTTGGCGGCCACGAGCTTCGCGCCGTGGATCCCCTCCTCCATCATTCGGGTGACCGTGTTGCCGCCCGCGCCCCCACAGCCGACGACGGTGATCTTGGTTTCGAGGTCCTTGACCACGTCGGCCAGCTCGTCGTCCGTCATCGTCCCAGACGTGTTCGTGGCGTCTGGCGTGGTCGAACTCTGGTCCTGGTCGGGCCCCTCGGAAGCGGGATCGTCTCCCTCCCGCTCCTCCTCGGCCTCGTCGATTGCGTCGTCGATTATGGAGTCCATAATTTGAACGCCGATAACAAACGAGCGCTTATTAGTGTTCCCCTGCTGTCTGACGACTGGCTGACGTATCTCGACGGCGACGGCCAATTTCGGGCCGAACAGTTACGGAGACCGTACTTCTGCGAGTTCGAACTCGTCGACGCGCTCTCGGACGACGTCCGCGGGATCGACGGTCTCGCCGTCGACCTCGACCGAGCGGCCGGCCGATAGCTGTCCGAACTTCGGGCCTTCCGGAACGCCGTGCTCGCGGGCCAGCGACGGGTCGAAGGCGGTTTCGCGAGCCCGGAGACGGTCGCCGTCCCGAGCGACCTCGTCGTAGGACTGTGCCAGGACCGCGGTGACCCCCTCGACGATGGGCTCGCGGTCGTCGGGCGCTGGCAGCGCCACGGGGCCAACGACTTCGGTCCCGTTCTGTTCGGTGTCGAACGCCAGCGCCGTCCGGGCGACGACCGCTCGGGTCCGTTCCCGGTCGATCCCGATCGCCCTGGCCAGCAACTCCTCGGACGGATCCCAGACGACGAACTCGCCGTCGTGGTTTCTCGCGGGCTCGCCACACCGGAGGCCGTCGTCGATGGGTCCGATCGCGGCTTCCAGTCGGTCGACCAGTCCCAGCGAGACGCCGCTGGTCTCGCGGACCCACGTCTCGTCGACGACCCGATAGCCGAGGTCTTCGATCGTCTCGCGCAGTGCCGGCCGCTCGGCCTCCAGCAGTGCGTAGTCGGCACGGCTCTGCTCGAAGGCCCGCTCGATCACGTCCCGGTTGTCCCGGGGATCGCCCATCGCGTCCAGCGCCCAGTCGGCACCGACGTGGCCGATCGCCCAGTCGGTCTCGCGGCGGACGCGCTCGAACCTGGGCGCGTAGTGGCCGCCGCCAAAGCCCACGAGGTGGCGACGCGTTCCGTTCTCACGCGGCGTGTCGGGCTCGGTGTCTTCGAGCGCGAGGATCGCTCGCGCGACTGCCCGCGCGGCGTCGGCGTCGTCCCACTGGGGCTCGTCGCTCCCGACTTCGACGAACATCGAGGGAGCGCCGACGACGCTGGGGCCGTGGTGGGTCGCCTCCATCCCAACCTCGTAGCCCTCGGGCGCGAACGATTCGAGAGCCTCGACGACTCTGCGGTGTGCGTTCGGACAGGCACGGGCGAGGACGCCGTCCGCGCCGCCGAACTCCGCCGGCCCGAAGTTTCCCGTGTGGTGGGCGGTCAGGAGCGGCCCCGTCTCACCGGCGTGGCGCGACGCGAAGACGAGCAGGTCGGGGTCGTCGAAGGCCGTCGCGACCGATTCGAGGTCGAGGTGGATCGCGTCGAACGTTCGGAGTTCGATCCCGTCCCGACGGTAGACGGTGCCGCCACCGTCGCCGTCCGGCCGCTCCTCGTCGACGGTCTCCGTCCACTCGACAAGATCGAGCAGCCGTTCGCCCACGTGTTTGGAGGCCGAGTCCGACCGCGAAACGACGACGGCGAGCATCAGTCCGCGAACTCCTCGTGGACGGGCTCACGGTCTGTCGCGTCACGGACCGCGTCGGCGGTCAACCCGAACAGTAACTGCACCGACTGGCGACGCTTGACCAGCAGCGCCGTCCCGGCGACCAGGTAGACCGCGGTGTAGACCAACAGGAGTTCGTAGCTGTCGACGGGCAGAGCCAGCCATTCGCGGATCAGGACGAACTCCAAGATCACCTGCGAGACGAACAGGCCAAAGAGGACGAGCGCCTCGCGGATGCTGATCTCGAAGTTACTGAGGATCGCCAGCGCGAAGTACGACTGGGCGGCGGTGATCCAGATCTCGGCGGCCTGCTTCGCGTCGAATGGCAGGACACCGTAGGCACCGTACGAGAGCGAGAACACGACCGAGAGGGTCCCGATCAGCAGCGTCCACTGGTTGAGCTTCGAGGAGATCAGAGCGTTGAAACCGGCCGTCGAGCGTGCCTTGTTGACCAGCACCGCGACGACGATCAGCTCCGGCGACTCGCTGGCCAGTGGCGCGACCCACTGGATCATGAAGAACTGCGGGACGCCGTTGTCGATCCCGATCTGTTCGAGCCCGTGGGCGAACGGCTCGACGGCCGTGAAGATCACGACGCCGGAGTAGACGAACAGCACGATCACGGACAGAGGTCGCCACGGCAGCGGCCACTGCTGGAGGTATCTGGGGACGCCGACGTGTTCCTCGCCCTGTTCGATGTCGGATTTGAGGATCAACGCGATGTAGGCGACGTAGATCCCCACGAGGACGACCGTATCGAGGATGTCGATGCCGCCGCCCAGTGGCACCAGGAAGGCCCACGCCGTCGCCGCGAAGAGGAAGGTGATCTCGGTCGCGATGTCGGTGTCGAGCTGGACCGAGTCGCCGAGCCATCCCTCGCGGTCCTGGACGGCGGGATCTTTCGTCTCGAAGGCCCGCCAGACGGTGAACACGGCGATACCGGCCCAGCCGATTCCGATGAGGATGCGGTTCGCGCCGGTCATGTTGGCCACGGCGAGGTTGGCGTCGTGGCAGGCCCCGGTAAGCGCCGTCTCGCCGGCCTCGATAGCGGCCGGTGAGAGCGCGTTACAGGCTTCGGTCGTCGCGCCACCGGCACCGGCGTTCCAGGCGTACAGCGCGTCGACGGCGTACTCCGGTGCGACGGCGAGCACCGCGAGGACGGCGATCGCGAAGGCGCGCGGCACGTCTTTCTCCGCCGTCTCGGCACCCCAGGCCAGCAGGAAGGACGCACCGAGGACGGCGATCCCCGTCAGGGCGACCTCCGGAAGCGTTCCGAGGTGGACGACGCTGCCGGCGAGCAGACCGACACCGACCAGCGTGTTGTAGACGAACAGCACCATCCAGGGGGCTGTCAGCCCGGCTACGACTCCGATCTGCACCAGTGGATGACGAAGGCGGCTCACTACCACACCCCTGGACAGGTCCGTTCGAAAAGCTTGCGGAACGGCCGGCGAGTGGTCGCCGGTCGTCGCGACCGTATCTTTGATATTCACCGCGCGTGCCCAGGAGATATGGACGTGTTCGGTCTGATCGGGAACCCGGTCGGTCACTCGCTGTCGCCGCCGATGCACGAAGCGGCCTACGAACAGCTCGACATGGACGCTCGCTACGTCACCTTCGAACCGGACGAAGACGCGGCCGCAGCCGCCATCGAGAGCGCCCGGACGCTGGGAATCGTGGGTCTGAACGTCACGATCCCGTTCAAGCAGGCGGCCTTCGAGGCCGTCGATCCGGATCCGCTGGCCCGGCGGATCGGTGCGGTCAACACGGTCGACCTGACCGGCGACGAGCCACGCGGCTACAACACGGACGCCGTCGGTGCCGTGCGCGCGCTCCGCCGTCACGACGTGGCCCTCGACGGCACCGCAGTCGTGGTCGGCGCGGGCGGTGCCGGTCGGGCGGTCGCGTTCGGGCTGGCCGACAAGGGGATGTCCGTCCGGATCGCCAACCGGACCGTCGAGCGCGCTCACGACCTCGCCGCGGACGTGCCGGGGGCGACCGGCCACGCGCTCGACGAACTGCACGACACCGTCGCCGACGCGGACGTGCTGGTCAACTGTACCAGCGTCGGGATGGACGAGGACGCGACCCCGGTGCCGGCCGACGCCCTCCACGGCGATCTGTCCGTCCTCGATGCCGTCTATTCGCCGATCGAGACGCGACTGCTCCGGGACGCCGCCGCCGCCGGTGGGACGACCGTCGACGGCGCGTGGATGCTCCTGTTCCAGGGCGTCGAAGCCTTCGAGCGCTGGACCGGCCTGGATGCACCGGTCGATCACATGAACGACGCACTCCGCGATCGCCTGTGAGAAGGTTGCCACTAACCCGGAAGGTGTTAAGTGTCGGCGACCAGTAGCCCCTCACATGGGTCTGTTGCAGAAACTGAAATCGGCACTCGGGCTCGACGTTTCGGGGTCGCCGTCCGCCGGGGGAAACACTCCACAGGACGTCGACGTGACCGTCGAGCGCGAGCCGTCGACGGAGTCGGAGGACGCCGTCAAGGGGACCGAGACTGACACGTCAGGAGCAACGCACGATGCCGACACGGCGACCGAATCCGAGCCCGCGAGCGAGCAGGCCGACGCGGACACAGACGACGAGTCCGAGACGACGGCAGCGGCGGCCACCCCGGAACCGACCGACGACGACTCCCCAGTCGACGACGACGCACCGGTCACCGAGATCAAGGGTGTCGGACCGGCCTACGCCGAGCGACTCGAAAACGCCGGGATCTCGACCGTCTCGGAACTCGCGGCGGCCGACGCCGACGAACTGGGGGAGGCGACCGACCTCTCTCCCAACAGGATCTCCGGCTGGATCGAACAGGCGAACGCCTTCTGACCGTCGACCGCAAGGGAATTATCCGCCGCTCACCTCCTGTTCGGTAATGCCAACTGTCGTCACTGACAGGGACTCGTTCCTGTCGGTCGCTGCCGACGCCGCTCCCACGGCCCGCGTTCCCGTCGAGGTTCGCGTCACGGTCTCGGACCCGTTCGTCGCCTATCGACGCGCACGCGACGGCGACGCGGCCGGCGGCGTCTATCTCGGGACGACCGGCGGCCAGTCCGGCTGGGGCTACTTCGCGACGATGCCCGCGGATTTCCGCGAGGTCAGACCCGGCGAGGCCGACTCGCTGGCAGCTCTGGCCGACGCAGTCGACACCGACGACCTCGCCCGCGGCGACTGCGACGTTCCGTATCCGTGTGGGGTGATCGGCTGGCTCTCCTACGACGTGGCCCGCGAACTGGAGTCGCTGCCCGACGACGCGCTCCGTGATCGTGCGCTCCCGCGCCTCCAGCTCGCGACCTACGACCGGATCGCCGCCTGGGAGGAGCCCCGCAGCGACGAGGTCACGCTCCGAGTGACCGCCTGTCCGCGCCTCGACGAGTTCGAACGGCCGGCGCTGGCCTACGAGTTCGGCCGCCAACACGCGCTGGAACTCGCCAGGGCGGCCGTCGACGGCGATCCGTCGGTCGGTGACCCGACCTCGGCGGCCGACGACGCACGGTTCGAGAGCGACTGCACGCCCGAGGAGTACGCCGACCGCGTGCGGGCCGTCCAGGACGCCGTCCGCGACGGCGACACGTTTCAGGCAAACGTCTCACAGCGCCTCGTCGCTCCGGCGGCCGTCCACCCCGTCGCGGCGTTCGACGCCCTCCGGACGGTCAATCCGGCCCCCTACTCGGCGCTGGTGGAGTTCCCCGGGATCGATCTCGTGAGCGCCAGCCCCGAGCTGTTGCTCCGCCGTGACGGGGACGCGATCGAGACGGAGCCGATCGCCGGCACACGCCCGCGAGGTGACACGCCAGAAGACGACGCCGCCCTCGAAGCGGAGCTACTCGACGACGAGAAAGAGCGGGCCGAACACGCGATGTTGGTCGATCTCGAACGAAACGACCTCGGGAAGGTCAGCCGGTTCGGCAGCGTCGAGGTGACCGACTACCGGCGGGTCGACCGCTACTCCGAAGTGATGCACCTCGTCTCGAAGGTCGAGGGCCGCCTGCGCGACGGGATGGACCTCGCCGACGCCGTCGCCGCGGTCTTCCCCGGCGGGACGATCACTGGTGCCCCCAAGCCCCGGACGATGGCGCTCATCGACGAACTGGAAGCGACCCGACGCGGCCCCTACACCGGCTCGGTCGGCATCTTCGGGTTCGACGATCGGGCGACGCTGAACATCCTCATCCGGACGCTGGTCCGCTACGAGTCCCGGTACTACCTCCGGGTGGGCGCGGGGATCGTCCACGACTCCGTCCCACGAAGGGAGTACGACGAGACCCTCGCCAAGGGGCGGGCACTGATCAACGCCGTCGACGAGGCACTCGACGCCGACGCCGAAATGACCGTGGAGGCCGAGCGATGAGCGTCGCGCCGACGATCCTGGTGATCGACAACTACGACTCCTTCGTCTACAACCTCGTCCAGTACGTCGGCGAGGTCGTCGAACGCCTCGGCGGCGGTCCCGAGGACGTGCTCGTCCGACGCAACGACGCGGTCTCCGTCTCGGACATCGAGCACCTCGATCCGGACGGGATCGTGGTCTCGCCCGGCCCCGGAACGCCCGAGGCGGCCGGCGTCTCGATGCCGATCTTCTCGCGACTCCGGTACCCGACGCTCGGGGTCTGTCTGGGCCACCAGGCGCTGTGTAGCGCCAACGGTGCCGAGGTGGGGCACGCGGAGTCGGTCGTCCACGGCAAGTCCTCGACGGTCACCCACGACGGGACGGGCGTGTTCGCGGACCTGCCCGACCCCTTCGAGGTCGGTCGCTACCACTCCCTGGCCGTCGAGCGAACCGCACTGCCCGACGCGCTCGAAGAGACCGCGGCCACGGTGTCTGGGACCGACGGGGACGTCAGAGACGACGCTGCGGGCGACCGCCGCATCGTCATGGGCGTGCGCCACCGCGAGCGGCCCCACGTCGGCGTCCAGTTCCACCCCGAGAGCATCCTCACCGACGGCGGTAAGACGATGATCGAGAACTTCTGTCTCCAATGCAATACCACGTAAACGGCGATCTCGTCCCGGCGAGTGAAGCGACCGTCTCCGTCAGAGACCGAGGCTTCCAGTACGGTGACGCGGCCTTCGAGACGATCAGGGCCTACGGGGGGATCCCCTTCGAGTGGACGGCCCACCGCGACCGTCTCCAGCGGACCGCCGAGACGCTCGGCTTCGGCCACGCAGTGCCCGACGACCTCCGGGACAGGGTCGACGAGACGCTCGCCGCCAACGACCTCGACGACGCCTACGTCAAGCTCTCTGTCACCCGCGGCGTCCAGCCCGGGACGCTGACGCCCGACGAGACCGTCGATCCGTCCGTCGTCGTCGTCGTCCGCGAGCTTCCACGCGGCGGGACCGAGGGCCGCTCAGTCTGGGACGGCCCGGCGGACGTACAGACCGTCAAAACCCGTCGGGTGCCCGACGCGGCGCTTCCGGCCGACGCCAAGACCCACAACTACCTCAACGGAATCCTCGCTCGGCTGGAACTGCGCCGCGCCGCGACCGACCGCTTCCGGGCCGACGAGGCGCTGTTGCGCGACACCGACGGCAACGTGGTCGAGGGTGCCACCAGCAACCTCTTTTTCGTCACCGAGGCCGGTCTGCGAACGCCCGCCAGCGACCTGGACCTGCTACCGGGCGTCACCCGCTCGGTCGTGATGGACCTCGCCGAGTCCGAGGACTTCCCCGTCGAGACCGGGACGTACACCGTCGACGACGTTCGCGAGGCAGACGAGGCGTTCCTGACCAATTCGACGTGGGAGATCCGACCCGTCGCCACCGTCGACGGCATCGACGTGGGCACCGGTCCGATGACGAAACTGCTCCAGCGGCTCTACGACGAACGCGTCGAGAGCGAGTGTTATTAGACCGACGCCCTCACCGCACGTCGACGGCCTCGTAGACCCCCGGTACGTCGGTCTTCCGGACCGTCGCCGTCAGTTCCGCGCCCTCTTCGACGGCGTCGTCGGCGACGATCGTCACCGGTTCGATCGGGTCGCGCCTGAGAAACGACCAGAGCCGTTCGAGCCAGCCCGGCTTGCCGCCCTCGCGACAGACGAGGACGTATCGGGACTCCGCCAGCGCCGCCAGCTCTGCGACCAGTTCGGCCTCGTCGAGTTCCGCCGGGCTGACGACGTGAATCACCTCGCCCGTGATCGTCTCGGTCATGGTCTCACTCACCAGGGCGCGGGAATCTACCTTGCGGTCCGGGACGCAACTCCGGAACGTAGCCTCGGGCGGATTCGAACCGCGAAGGCTCGAATTCTCTCGCCTTCTGCTTCGAATCCACCGTGCGCTATTCGTCCTCACTTCGCTCGGACAAAATAGTCCCGGGCGGATTCGAACCGCCGTCATGGGCTCCAAAGGCCCATATGATTGGCCACTACACCACGGGACTTCATCCAAGTATTGCTCGGCGGTGTTTAATAGAATTGTCTTTGCAGTCGCCGTCCGCTCCACCGCAAGACTGGCGACCGGGCAGCCGGGCCGCGGCGCGTCTCCGATCCAGATCGACGGCGCTAGTCGGACGCCTCGGCTTCCAGCTCGATCAGCCCGCACACGTCGTCTTCGGCGTCGAAACAGTCCGGACACTGCGGTTCCCGGTCGATGATCGTGTCCAGTCGCTCGGCGACGGTCTCGTCGATGACGCCCTCCAGTTGCTTTGCCTCGCCGCGGAACTCCTCGACTTCCAGCACTTCGAGGAGAAACCGCTCGATGATGCAGTAGTTCTGGAGCGCCTCGCGTGCGCGGTGAATCCCCTCGTCCGTGAGGTCGACCCCCTTGTACTTCTCGTGTTCGAGGAGGTCCTGGTCTTCGAGCTTGCCGATCATCTCGTTGGCACTGGCCGGGCTGACTTCGAGCATGTCGGCCACGTCACCGGTCGATGCTGGGCCGTCCTCCTGTTCCTGGACGAGGTAGATGGCTTTCAGATACTGGTTAGCGGTGTTCACGTGGATCCCTCCGTTGGTGTCGCGGCGGCACTCATTCGCGTCCCTCCATGAGTTCGGTCACTTCCTCGACGCCGTCTGCTTCCTCGTCGCGGATGCGTTCGAGCGTCGAGAGGAGCCGATTTCGGTCGATACTGAACTCGGTCTCGGAGGCCTCGATCGCTCCGATGAGGTCGTCGTAGAACTTGTACGCCGTCTCCTCGTTGCACAGCTGATCGTAGAGGACGCCGTCGAACTCGTCGTCGCTCTCGTACTGGGCCTCGACGAGCGTCTGGATCTCGTCGAACGGCACCGTCTCTGCCTCCAGTTCGCCGATCAGCTCTTCGAGCGCCCGACGATGTTCTTCGGACTCGCTGGCAGCGTGGTCAAGTAGTGTCTCGACTGCGGGATCGAGATCCGCCGAGACGCTGGCGTGCTTGTCGGCGCGGGCCTCGACGACCTCTTCGAGGACGACGCCGATCTGGAGCAGCCGTGCGAGCTGGTGGTCGGAGCCGACTGGCCGCTGGAGGCTCACGGTACCTGCCCCCGTCGGTCACGCGTCTGTACAGTCATGGTCGTTGCTCGGGGAGGCGACGACTTAAGCGGTTCCCTCGCGGGCCACGCTCCGTTGCCCCGAGCAGCTAAAAACGGCTGCGCCGGGCCGACCCCTTCGCACTGCCTGTTCGTCTGGACACCATCTCGCGATCCCCGCTGGGTCGCGATTCTCCTCGCATGGTCTACGTCCGCATCAGTCCTCGTCGGACTCGAACGTCGCGAATATGTCGGCCTGCTCGGCGGCACTGGACTTGTACAGCGCCCAGAAGCTCAGCAGTCCGAGGTCCTCGTTTTCCGCCCAGTCGACGATGGCGCTGGCGTCGTCGGTCGTGAAGTTGTCCTCGCCGACGTTCGGCGTCACACCCAGCATCTCCCAGCGTTCCTGCTCGGACTTGTCCGGGTAGACGTTGGCCAGCCAGTCGACAGTGCCCTGTCCGGCCGAGGGGATGATCGAGGTGTAATCGCCCGAGAAGCCCATGGTCATGATGTTGACGTAGGACAGGTCGATGCCCTTCTCGACGGCGTCGCTGACCATGTCCTTGGCGGGCGAGTAGTCGCGGTTCTCGATGCCGCCCTGTCCGGCCGGGACGGTGTAGGAGATCTTCACCTCGGGGCGCTCGTCTTGTAGCATCGCGAGCGCTTCGTTGCGGATCTCGTAGACGCTGCCGTCACGGCCCGCCTCGTTGGCGTTCTCGTCGTCGATGTCGAGGTGGGTGACCCCGAGCGTGTCGAGGATGTCGGCGTAGGCGTTCTTGAGTTCCGTCGCGTCGGTCGCGTCCCGCGCGACGGTGCGACCGTCCCAGCCACCGATGGCGACCCAGACCTCGATACCGTTGTCCTGGAGCGTCTGAATCTCGTCGGTGTAGTCGGTGAGCGGACGCTGGCCGCCGGAGGTGAGCCAGCCGGGATTGACCTCGCCGTCGTCGGTCGCGTCGCCGACGAACGAAACGACGACCCGATCGGTGTCGACGTTCAGCGTCCCGTCGACGAGACTTCCCCACGTGCCCTGGTAGGGCGCGAACACGTCGTCTTCCTTCTCGGACCCGCCACCGGTGTCGCCGACCGCGACGCTCACGGAGTCGCTGGCGGTCGCGCCAGCGTCGTCGGTGACGGTCAGCGTCGCCGTGTACTCGCCCTTCGCGTCGTAGCTTCTGGTGACGGTCTCGCCCGTCTCGGTGGTACCGTCGCCGAAGCCCCACTCGTAGCTCGTGACCGAACCGTCCTGATCGGCAGAGCCGGAGCCGTCGAAGGTGACCGTCTCGCCGACCTCCGGCGAGGAGGGCGAGGCCGAGGCGACCGCAGTGGGTGCGAAGTTCCCACACGCGCCGACCAGCGTCCAGACGTTCTGGCTCTCGGCGGGTTCGGTCCCGCTGGTCCACCACTCGGCTTCCCAGAGCCGACCGTCGTAGATCACTCGGTCGCCGCCGGTGTAGGTCGCCCCCGAATCGTACTGCGGGTAGTCGTCGCAGTTCGCGCTGTCACTGTCGTCGCCGTCGTCGCCATCGTCGCCGCCGTCGCCGCCGTTCCCGCCACAAGCGCCCTCTCGCGTCCAGACGTTGGCGCTCTCGGACGGCTCGTCCTGGGTCCACCACTCGGCGGTCCAGAGCGCACCGTCGTAGGTGACCTGGTCACCGCCGGTGTAGGTGGTGTCTGCGTCCCACTCCGGGACGCTACTGCAGTCTGCGCCGGCCGCGATGCCGCTGGCTCCGATACCGAGTGCTGTCAGTGCCGATGCTTTGCGTAGAATGTTCCGTCGTGTCTGTTTCATTGGTGTGATAACGTGATTCGTTCGTCCGCGATCGATTCGACGCGCCGAAAAAAAGCGATGTGATCGTCGCTACGCGGTCCGGTTGATCGTGTCGAGCAGCGTCTCGTTCCAGTCCTGGGAGAGCTCCCAGAACATGACGCCCTGCATGCCACGCTCTTTGGCGAACTTGACCTTCTCTTCGATGGCCTGTTCGTCGTCGTAGCTGATGATCGTCTCTTCGTCTTCGTTGACGATGTAGGGGACCGCACCGGGGTCGTGGCGCTTCTTCGTCCAACCGTCCGCGCCCTCGATGTTCTCTTCGAGGTCGCCGAAGTCGAACGCGCCGGTCGGATCGGCTCCGTCTTCGAGCTGGTCGTGCCACGTGCCCTTCGGGAGGCCGCTGTAGCTCCCGTACATCTCGGTGCCGTTGAAGCCGCGGCCGTAGAACGGCAGGCCGAGGATCAGTTCGTCGTACTCGGCGGGCTCGGCCGGCGGGTACTCCCACTGGCCGGGCCAGTAGCCCGTCTCGCCGTGGTCGCCAGCGTAGAGCTTGTCGACAGAGTACTCGACGAAGTACTGGGCGGTGTAGGTCTCGCCGTACTGTCCGTTCTCCGTGGGGTGGGAGTCGCCGTACAGCGGTGCGTTCTGACCGACTACGTCCATCCACGAGCCCGTGAAGTCGTAGGCCATGATGGAGGCGAAGTCACAGATCTCGCCGACGTCGCCGTGACGGAGGCCACCGGCGTTCCAGTCCGAGCCACCGTTCGCGACGGACAGCTCGTAGTACTTACCGTCTTCCTGGGCGGCTGCATCGAGCGTGTCGCGCAGTGCCTGCAGGAGGTCGACGTGGGTCTCGTAGTCCTTGTTGCTCCCACACTGGCACTTGCCCTGGGAGCTACCGGGGTGTTCCCAGTCGATGTCGATGCCGTCGAGGTTGTACTTCCGGAGGATCTCGACACAGCGGTCGGCGAAGGACTGTCGATTGCTCTCGGTCGCGGCGATCTCGGAGAAGCCGGTCGAGTCCGCCCAGCCACCGATCGAGAGCGTGATCTTGGTGTCGGAGGCCGCTCCGTCCTTGAGCTCCTTGAACCGTTCGAGGTTCTCGCGGTCCTGGTCGCTCATGATCGTCGGTACCGCCTTCTCGGCGTCAACGCCGAGGAACGCGTACTGGACGTGCGTGACCTTGTCGAAGGGGATGTCCTCGGGGTAGTAGTCGTACTCCGGCGTGGCCTTCCAGCCGGGGTAGTAACCGATGACCTTGAACTCGTCGTCGGGGCTGTCCGGTGCCGGCATGACCGAGAGCGTCTCGGTGACGGAACTGGACGCGCCCTCGGCGTCCGTGACCGTCAGCGTGACCTCGTAGTCACCGGCCTCGTCGAAGGTCAGCGAGTTCTCTGCACCCTCGACGGTGCCGACGGTCTCGATGTCCCACTCGTAGCTCAGGGAGTCCCCGTCGGGATCGGAGGACCCGCTGGCGTCGAGGGTCACTTCCTCGCCGGGCTCGGGCGAGGACGGCGAGACGGTAAAGGAGGCGTCGGGCGACTGGTTCTCGTCGCCACCGCCACCGCCGCCACCGCCGCCGCCGTCACCGCAGGGACCCTCCAGGGTCCAGACGTTCTCGCTCTCGGCGGGTTCGGTGCCCTTGGTCCACCACTCGGCGGTCCACAGCGATTCGTCGTAGGTGACCTGATCGCCGCCGGTGTAGGCCATGCTCGATTCCCACGCGGAGGCCTCGCTGCAATCCGTGCTGTCGTCGCCGTCGCCCGGTGGAGTGTTACCACAGGCACCCTCCTTGGTCCAAACGCCGGCATCCTCGGCCGGCTGGGTACCGCTGGTCCACCACTCGGCAGTCCAGAGCGCACCGTCGTAGATAGCCTGGTCGCCGCCGGTGTAGGTGGCGCTCGCGTCCCACTCGGAGACGCCACTGCAGTCCGCTGCTGTTGCTGTCGCGCTGGCTCCGACTGCCAGTGCCGACAGGGCCGTTGCCTTCTGTAGCATGTCGCGTCGTGTTTCTCTCATAGATAGTGTCGTGGTTTCGCTGCGTCGTCTGTGTTTGATCGGTCCGTGTGACGGCGGCGGGGCTATCGAGTCACGCTGTCGCCCCCTTTGCCGTCGGTTCGCAAAGCGGCCCGGGGGTGAACGTCAGTTACCCCCGTAATTGCACGCCACCGCACAGGCCGTGATACGGAAAGTTGTAGGTCTTTACCAGATCGACCGCACGCCGTCGTTCGGTCGACTGGGTAAACGCCTACAACTTCCCGTATGAGGCGCTGCTGGAACGGACGCTATTCGTTGAGCGTGTTCCAGAGCGTGCTGATCAGTTCGCCGTCCTTCGTGTCGCCACCGATGGCCCACAGCATCGTCCCGCCGTACGGCGAGTCGCGGAGCCACTGGGCTTTCATCTCCATGGTCTCGACGGTGTCGTGGGAGATCATCTCGCCGCTGGCCTTGTCGTAGCCACCGCCCTTGTCGGGGTTGTAGCTGTAGGCCGTCATGGCGTCCTCGTCGATGTAGGTCTCGTAGTCGTCGCCGTCGATGATACTGGAGCCGCCACGGGAGCCACCGGCGAGGTCGTAGTACTCGTAGATACCACCGATGGTACCGAAGGTCCCCTCGCCGCTGGCGTTGCCGTCCTCTCCGTCGAACTTCTGGAAGAGGCCGTCGTCCTCGCCGTTGCCCTCGCCGTCGGGGTCGTTGACGTTGCTCCAGCTACGCCCGTAGAACGGGACGGCCATGTTGAGCTGGTCCGGCGACCAGCCCTGCTGTTCGAACCAGCTGAGAGCGTAGGAGGCGTTCCAGCTGTCGGACTTCTCGAACGGGTTGTCCGGGTTCTCCTTGAGCGGGGCGTGATGGCGGGTGTACTCGCTCCAGATACCCGCGTAGTCGAAGGTCATCACGAGGATGAAGTCGAGGATGTCCGAGAGCGCGTCGTGCTCGTAGTCGGCCATCGCCTCGGGGTCCGCGTTGACCGCGGCGGTGACCTCGTAGGGCTCTTCGCGACCTTCCTCTGCGGCCTTCTCGTCGAGGCGATCGCGGACCGCCTGACACAGCTTCGTGAAGTTCGGAATGTCGATTTCGGGACGTTCGACGTTCTCCTTGTTACACGCCTCGCCGCCGTCGCCCTGACAGCCCCCGCCGTGGGGGAACTCCCAGTCGATGTCGATGCCGTCGAGGTTGCCTCGGTCGACCCACTCGGCACACTGATCGGCGAAGCGCTGGCGGTTCTCCTCGGTTTCTGCGGCGTACGAGAAGTACTCGGAGTCGCCCCAGCCACCGATCGAGAGCGTGAACTTGGTGTCTTCGTTCTCTTCGGCGAGCTCGGCGATGCTCTTTCCGCCGGGTGCGTCACGCCAGTCGGTGTTCTGGTTCCAGAACGCCTGCTGGCCGTGACTGTCGCCGACGAGGTTGACGGAGCCGTCTTCCTCCGGGCGCGCGAACGCGTACTGGACGTGCGTGATCTTGTCCAGTGGCATGTCGGACGGGGTGTACTCGCGGTCGTACTGTGCCCACTGTCGGTAGTAGGCGACGACTCGCTTGTCGCCGGGCTGCGTGCCGCCCGCGGTGCCGACGAACACGGATCGGGTCGCAGTCGCCTCGTTGCCGTCTGCGTCGGTGACGGTCAGCGTGACCTCGTAGGTGCCTTCCTCGTCGAGCGTGACCGTGTTCTCGACGCCGGAGATCGGACCCTGGTCGCCGACCATCCACTCGTAGGACTCGATGTCGCCCTCGGAGCCGCTGGCGTCCAGCGTGACGTCCTCACCGACGTCGACGCGCGTCGCGCTGGCGTCGATGACGGCGTTGAGGTCGGAGGACCCACCGTCCTCGCCACCGTCGTCGCCGCCGTTGTCGCCGTCGTCGACGGCGCGGACCTTCGTCCAGACGTTCGCGCTCTCGGCGGGTTCGGTACCCTTGGTCCACCACTCGGCCTCCCAGACGAACCCGTCGTAGGTGACCTGGTCGCCGCCGGTGTAGGTCGCGCTCGAATCGTAGGCAGGAATGTCGCTGCTGCCGCCGTCGTCGGAGCCGCCGTCGTCCCCGCCGCCTCCGTCAGCGGGTCCGACTTTCTCCCAGACGGCCTCGTCTGCGCTCGGTGCCGTTCCTTTGGTCCACCACTGTGCTTCCCAGACGTATCCCTCGTAGACGACTCGGTCGCCACCGTTGTAGGTCGCGCTCGAATCGTACGTCGGATACTCTTCTTGTGCTGTTACCGCGGAGACGCCGGCCAGACCGGCCAGCGCCGAAAGCGATTGTAGATAGTTGCGACGTTGCATGGTTATTGTCGCGGCGGTGTCGACCGTTGGCGTGCCACCGTTGGATCTGTCCGCCCCGCTGTCGGGACGGCGTTCTAGTCCCCAATCCGCACCCAACGTTCTCTCACCCAGCCGCTGTGGGTACCACGCACCTGCATACACTAAAAAACTCCGAAAATTAATATTTCCATGCATAGAACGGATATCCACATTCATCGGAACCGTCGCGTTATTTTATAATGATAAATGATATCCTCTCGGACTAACACGTGGTATGTGACACTTTCACTCACTACTGCTGTTGTCAACACTCTTCTCATTGCCTTCGTCGGTCTGTCAGGGGCCCGTGCGTACAATCTGCTCTCCACGCCGGTGCCGAGTCGTTGCCGAAGTCCTACACGATTGTTCACCCAGAAAAAACGCACTCGTGAGACTGATTGTGTGATCTTTTGTACCATGACTCAGGGAGAGACCTTGCAGGCACTCTACCGGAGCCTAAACGCTGTTTCGTGGCGTGAACCGACCGACTTCGTCGCTTGCGACAGCTCGTTCGTACGACCACCGTACCGACCGAACCGATTCACACCGTCGTCGTGCGGTCAGATACGGAGCGGTACTGTTGACCGTAAATACGTAATCGGTTTCGCCATCCCCGGCGGCGTATCTCTACACGAAGTTACGGCCACCGATATGTGCCCTGATTGCCACTGTCGCCGTCGTGGCACGGATCGGCGGCAAAAAAAACGGTGTCGCAGTCTCGTGACGGCCTCACGGTCGACCGTCGTCGCCGTCACTGCACCTGGTTGTAGATGCCTGCGAACTCGTAGGCGCTCTGGTCGATGCCGCTGCACTTGCCCGAGACGGTCCCGTCGGGACAGTCGCCGTTGTCTCGATCCAGCGACCAGAAGGAGACGAGACCGATCCCCTTGTCCTCGACGAAGGAGACGACTTCCTCGGCGTCCTCGGGCCGGTGCTGGCCACCGACGTTGTTCTCTCCGATCATCGGCGTGATGCCGACCATACTCCAGGCCTCGTCGGCGGAGAGGTCCGAGAAGATCGACAGCAGATCCTCGTGGGTGCCGTTCGCGGTGTCTTTGACAGTGCTCGCACTCGGACGGACCCAGCCGTAGTTCATCGTCATGACGTTGACGTACTGCACGTCGACGCCGTTGTCGCGAGCGTTCTCGACGACGTACGTGCCGTGCTCGGTCAGGCCGGTCGTCCGACAGCGCAGCGTGTACGACACTTTCAGGTCCGGGTTCTCCGACTGGAGTTCGGCCAGCGCCTGATTGCGTCGGTCGACGGCGGCCTCGTCGACGGACTCGATGTCGAAGTCCAGGTGCGTGACGCCGTACGTGTCGATCACGGACTGGTACTCCGATTTGATCTTGTCGATGTCGGTCGTGTCCTGGGCGATCATCGTCCCGACCGCACCGCCAAAGGAGATGATGATCGTGCCGCCCTGGTCCTGGTACGCCTGGAACTCCGATTTGAGCCCGGCCTCGCCGACGAGTTGGTCGACCTCTCCGCCCCACGCGGCGTTGCCGTTTCCGTCCGAGAGGACGAACGCGGTGGTGACGCTGTCGTTGCCCGCCTGCTCTGCGTGATCGACCAGCGTCGTCTCGGGATCGGTGAAGACGTAGTTGTACGGCGCGAACTCGGTCGTCCCTTCGGTGCCGCCGGAGCTGTCGCCGACCGAGACGAGCGTCTCGTTGGTGTCGCTCGCGCCCGCGTCGTCGGTGACGGTCAGCGATACGGTGTAGTCGCCGGCCGAGCCGTAGCTGTGACTGACGGACTCGCCCGTCCCCGTCGTCCCGTCGCCCAGGTCCCACTCGTAGCTCTCGATCGTCCCGTCGGAATCGCTCGAATCGGCCGCGTCGAAGCTGACCGACTCGTCGGGAGCCGGGTTCGATGGGGAGACGGTGAAAGAGGCGTCCGGCGCGGCGTTGCCGCTCGAAACCGAGATGGTCGTCGAGTCCGTCGCCGTCGCACCGGCGTCGTCAGTGACCGTCAGGGTCACGGTGTAGTCGCCGGTCGACTCGTAGCTGTGACTCGCCGTCTCTCCGGTCGCCGTCGTTCCGTCGCCGAGTTCCCACTCGTAGCTGGCGATCGAGCCGTCGGGATCGCTCGACTTACTCGCGTCGAAGGAGATCGAATCACCGGGTTCGGGCGTGCTCACGTCGGCCGAGAACGACGCCGTCGGCGCGGTGTTCTCGTCGCCGTCGTCGCTACCGCAGGCCCCTTCCAGGGTCCAGACGTTCTCGCTCTCGGCGGGTTCGGTGCCCTTGGTCCACCACTCGGCGGTCCACAGCGAGCCGTCGAAGGTGACCCGGTCGCCACCCGAGTAGGCAACGTCCGACGCCCACGACTGGACGCCGCTACAGTCGACGCCGCTGCCGCTGTCGCCGCTGTCGCCGTCGTCGCCACAGGCCCCTTCCAGGGTCCAGGCAGCCTCGCTCTCGGCGGGTTCGGTGCTCTGTGTCCACCACTCGGCGGTCCACAGCGAGCCGTCGAAGGTGACCTGGTCGCCGCCGGTGTAGGTGGCGCTCGCGTCCCACTCGGCGACGCCGCTACAGTTTGCTGCCGATGCGCTCGCACTGGCTCCGATCGCCAGCGCGGAGAGTGCTGATGCGTTTCGCAGGAAGCTTCGTCGTGTCTCTTTCATGTGTTGTGTGATCGTGTCGTCGGTTCGAACGCGGGCCAGAGCCGACCAGCGCCGCGTCGTGCTACCACGACCGACCGACACGGCGTCTGGTGACCCTCCCAGCTTCGCGCCCCCAGCCGTCGTGTCAGATCGGTCGCCGATACGTCGATCCGTATCGCCACTCGTGGCACCCCCCGGTGCGCCGAGTGCGTTTCCCGGCACATCCCTGTGTAATGATGCCACACAACCACACACGTTTCACACACAAAATCGTTACGAAAACTCGGGTCTACGTTGGCGAAACGTCGTCGCGTCGTTCAAACTACGGTCACACTGTTTCGTAATAGCGGGTCACTCGCTCACAGATTCCGACGACGCCGTTGGAGGCCTCATACGGACGGTTGTAGGCGTTTACCCAGTCGACCGCACGACGGCGTGCAGTCGATCTGGTAAAGACCTACAACTTTCCGTATCAGAGACGGAGACGACGATCACCGTGCGCTGTCGGCTTCGTACAGCGATTCGCCGCCCGGACTGGCGAAGCCGGCCACAGCACACGGCTAACCGTGGGAATCTCGAAAAAGCGTCAGAACCGAAGTCGTCGCCAGCCCAGCCGTGTCCGGGCCGTTCGTGGGCGAACGAACTACTCGCGGAGGCGCTCGACGACGAGGTCGTCGAGATCCTCGCGAAGTTCGTCGACCGCGATCTCCTCGAAGACGGGCACGAAGAAGCCTTCCACCAGCATGTTCTCTGCGCTCTCGGGATCGACGCTGCGAGAGGTCATGTAGAACATGTCCTCCTCGTCGACCTGTCCGACGGTCGCCGAGTGGCTGGCTTCGGTGTCGTGGTTGTTGATGATCAGCTTCGGCGACGCGTCGGCCTCGCTCTCGTCTGAGAGCATCAGGGTGTTCTCCCGCTGGTAGGAGTTGGTGTCCCACGCCTCGCGGCCAACGTCTTGGACGCCCTCGTACACCGAGCGGGCGGCGTCGTCGAGGACGCCGCGGGTGACGAGGTCGGCCGTGGTGTGTTCGGCCTCGTGCCAGACCCGGGACGCGATGTCGAAGTGCTGGTCCTCGTGGCCGAAGAAGGCCCCGACGATCTGGGACTCCGAGGCGTCGCCGAGCAGGCGCGTCTCGACGTTGGACTTGGTCAGTCGAGAGCCGATGTTGCCCTCGATCCAGTCGACCGTGGCGTAGGTGCCGGCGTGGCCGCGCTTGACCTGGAAGTTGTAGCTGTCGTCGTCGAGGTTCTGGAGCGTGCCGTACTGGACGCTGCTGTTTTCCTCGGCGGCGACTTCGACGATGCCGGAGTAGTACTGCTCGCCGTCGACGTTGGTGCCGGTGGTCTGGCGTTCGAGGATCGTCACGGACGAGGACTCCTCGGCGACGACCAGCGTGTAGTTGAACAGCGATCGGCTGTTCATCGTCGTCCGGATCTTCACGTCTTCGGCGTCGACGCCCTCGGGGACGTAGACGACCGTCCCGGCGCTAAACAGCGCCGTCGAGAGGGCCGTGAGGTAGTCCCGCTGGGTGTCGACGGCGGAGCCGAACTGCTCCTCGATCAGATCGCCGTGTTCGTCGAGCGCGTCGCTCCACGAGAGCACGTCGACGCCCTCCGCGTCGACGCGGTCTTTCTCCTCGTCCCAGTCGAGTGGGTCGACGAGCGTCTCGTAGTCGAGCGCGTCGAGGTTCGTCCAGTCTCGACCCGGCGTCCGGATCACGTCCGGCATGTCCAGCGAGTCGAGGGCCTCGTACGCGTCGAGACGCGTTTCGAGCAGCCACTCGGGCTCGTCGAGTTCCTCGGATATCTGCGTTACCTGTTCTTCCGTGAGGTTGGCGTGTACCTGCGTACTCATTGTCGATCCGGGAGTTACCCGAGGCTTCCCTCCATCTCCAGCTCGATGAGGCGGTTCATCTCGACCGCGTACTCGATGGGCAGTTCCTCCGTGAGCGGTTCGATGAAGCCGGCGACGATCATCTGCTTGGCGTCGTCGTCGTCCAGACCGCGGCTCTGGAGGTAGAACACGTCCTCGTCGCCGATCTTGCCGACGGTCGCCTCGTGGGCCACGTCGACTTTCGACTCCTGAATCTCCATGTACGGCATCGTGTCCGACGTGGACTCGTTGTCGAACATCAGCGCGTCGCACTCGACGCTCGTCGAAGCTCCCTCCGCGCCGTCCGCGATGTGGACGAGGCCGCGGTAGTTCGTCCGGCCGCCGTCCTTGGAGATCGACTTCGACTCGATGGTCGACTTCGTGTCGGGTGCGTTATGATATACCTTCGCGCCGGTGTCGATGTTCTGGCCCTCGCCGGCCATGGCGATCGTGATGTGGTTGTCCGTCGCGCCCGGTCCCTTGAGAACCGTCGAGGGGTACAGCATCGTCGCCTTCGACCCCATCGAACCGGACACCCACTCCATCGTCCCGTCGGCCTCGCAGATGGCGCGTTTGGTGTTGAGATTGTAGGTGTTTTTCGACCAGTTCTGGACCGTCGAGTACTGGACGTGAGCGTTCTCGCCGACGAAGACTTCCACGCCGCCGCTGTGGAGGTTGAACTCCGAGTACTTCGGGGCCGAACAGCCCTCGATGTAGTGGACCTCGGAACTCTCTTCGGCGATGATGAGCGTGTGCTCGAACTGGCCCATCCCGTCGCTGTTCATCCGGAAGTACGCCTGAATCGGCATGTCGACCGACGTGTCTTCCGGGACGTAGACGAACGAACCGCCCGACCAGATCGCGCCGTGGAGTGCAGCGAACTTGTTGTCGCTCGGGGGAACGGCCTTCGTCATGAAGTGCTCGCGGACGAGCTCTTCGTGCTCCTGGAGGGCCTTGTCCATGTCACAGAAGACGACGCCCTTCTCCTCCCACTGCTCCTGCATGTTCTGGTAGACGATCTCGGACTCGTACTGCGCGCCGACGCCCGAGAGCGCGTTCTTCTCGGCTTCCGGGATGCCGAGCTTGTCGAAGGTGTCCTGGATCTCTTCGGGGAGATCGTTCCAGTCGTCGACGCCGCCGCGGGTCTCGATGTCCGGGCGGATGTAGGGAACGATCTCGTCGACGTCGATCTCCGAGAGGTCCGGTGCGCCCGGCCAGCCGTCCGGCATCGGCATCTGTTTGAACTGTTCGAGTGCCCGGAGCCGACGCTCCAGCATCCACTCGGGCTCGTCTTTGTCCTCCGAGATGACGCGGATCGTCTCCTCGGTCAGGCCCTTCTCGGCTTCGAAGGCGGACTTCTCCTCCTTTTTGAACTCGAAGCGCTTCTCCGTGTCTGTTTCCTTGATGTGGTCTTGATCTGAACTCATGTTTTGTAGTCGTACTTAGGGTTTGCTGGTTATGTGGGTTGTGCCGTAGACGGAACGCCGTCGTTCTGTCTCAGGCGGCCTCGTAGACTTCCTCGCGGACCCAGTCGTACCCCTTGTCCTCGAGCTTCTCGGCCAGTTCCGCGCCGCCGGATTTGGCGATCTCGCCGTCGATCATCACGTGGACGTGATCGGGCTCGACGTAGTCGAGGATGCGCTGGTAGTGGGTGATCTGGAGGACACCGGTGCCCTGCTCGTCGCGCAGCGCGTTGATGCCGTTGGAGACGTCCTGCAGGCGGTCGATGTCCAGCCCGGAGTCGATCTCGTCCAGCACGGCGATCGACGGTTCGAGGATCGCTGCCTGGAGGACCTCGTTTTGCTTCTTCTCGCCGCCGGAAAAGCCGGCGTTGAGGTAGCGGTTGGCGAACTTCTCGTCCATGTCGAGCTGTTCCATCTTCTCCTTGAGGAGCTGCTGGAACTCGGCGACGCTGACCTCGCCCTCGTCGGCGGGGCCTTCCATCGGGGAGCTGTCGTAGCCCGCTGCGTCCTCGTTGGTCGCTTCCTCGTCGGCCTCGCTCTCCTCGTCTTCCTCCTCGAACAGCTCTTCTTGCTCTTCGAGCTTGGCGTTGAGCGCCGTCCGAAGGAAGTTCACCATCGTGACGCCCTCGATCTCGGCCGGGTACTGGAAGCCGAGGAAGATACCGAGCGCCGCGCGCTCGTTGGGCTCTAGCTCCAGCAGGTTCCAGGTGCGCTGGTCGTCGTCGATCTCGATGTCCTCGGCGACGTCGCCGTCTTCGAGGTGGATGAGCACTTCACCGTCGGTCACCTCGTATTCGGGGTGGCCCGCGACGATCTTCGCCGTCGTCGACTTGCCCGATCCGTTGGGGCCCATCAGCGCGTGGATCTCGCCCGACTCGACTTCGAGGTCGACGCCCCGAAGGATCCGTTCACCGCCGTCCTCTGCCACTTTCGCGTGGAGATTGTTGATTTCGAGTACTGCCATAGTATGTACTTAGGTCAACCGAAAAGATGGCCGTCACGCTCATAATACTTTCGCAATCCTCCGAAGTGTCTTTCGAGATCCGAAAATATTTTTCTCAGTTGCAGAACAGTCTCACAGGGAGTGTCCCGTGGCTCTCTATTGCTCTCGGGACACCGCCTCGACCGGACGACGTGTTATCCGTCGTCGAGGCGCTGCCCGCAGTTCGGGCAGAATCTGATCTCCGTCCCCGGCGAGAACGTCGCGTTGCAGGTGCGACACCGCTGACCGACGGGACCCTCGTGCGCGGTGTCGATACCGGCCGGGTCCGAGACCTCGTCGTCGGGATCGTAGACCCGCGTCGTCTGGATGTGGACGGGGACGCTCCGTCCCTCGCCGCTGTCGGTCGTGCTGGATCGCGTCTGGCTGGTCGCGGTCGCCCGTCCGCCCGCGGCGCTGGCGGCCACCTGACCGAAGGGGTTGCGCTGGCCGGCACGCAGCGAGCCGCGGTCGACCGTCGGCTCGGACCACCTGACGTACGCCGCCGCCAGCGACTGACAGACGAGGTATGCGCCGACGAGCACGGCCGGCGTCACTGCTCCGGCCGCCAGGAGCGCCGGAACGCCGACGGGACCGAGATCGACGACACCGAAGAGTGCCGTGGGCACGCCGAGGACGGCCATCGCGTCCCGGACCATCGCGCCGGCACCGGCGACGGCACCGAGCTGGACGACGCCGGCCGTGGCGTAGGCCGAGAACGTCAGGAACGACGCGGCGTGGACCAGCCCGGGACGGGAAAACGAGAAGACCCGGTAGCTAAACGCCGCGGTGCGTGCGAGCAGCTGTGCGCCAGCGACGAAGGCGACCGCGTACGCCGGCCAGGCGATCGGCGAGACGATCGTAGCGGCCAGCGAAACGGCCAGGACGACCACTGGGGGCCACAGCAGGGTCCCCGGCGCGTCGAAGCGGTAGTGACTCTCGACGTTTCCGGAGACGTTTGTGACCCGACTCCGGAGCCGGAGCGTCGCCGCGAGCGCGGGCAACACGATCCAGGCGACGACGCCCCCGGCGAGGAGCGCCAGCGTCTGGGTCGAGGCCGTCCCGAGCGCGAGCGTGCGGCCCGCTTCCCTGGCACCCAGAGCGGCCGCCGCGGCCGTGCCGGCGACCCACCCGACGAAGCCGATCACGGCGAGTAGGCAATCGAGGAAGAACCACCGTTCGGTCTCGACGGCGAGTCGGGCGGACGCCGCCAGTTCGCGTCGACGTTGCTCGGCCATCGATGTGCTCTTGCACACTCGGTGGCATAGCCCTTACGACACTTTCACGACCGTTCGACGTCGGTGATCTCGAACCGTGCGCCGCCGTTGGACCCGGTCGTCGCGGTGATCGTCCACCCGTGTGCCGTGACGATGTCTCGGACCAGCGAGAGCCCGAATCCCGTCCCGTCCTGTGCGGTCGTGTACCCCGTCTCGAACACGTCGGACCGTTCGGTCTCGGGGATCCCCGGACCGTCGTCTTCGACGTAGAAGCCGGGTTCGTCGGTGAGTGGTCCGATCCGAACGGTGACGTTCTCGCCCCCGTGTTCGACGGCGTTCGTGATCAGGTTCTCAAGGACGTGGGCCAGCCGTTCTCTGTCGGCCAGCACGGTGAACGCTCCCTCGAACGCCGTCTCCAGCGTCGCCGACGCCGTCTGTACCGTCTGCCAGCACCGGTGAGCGATCTCCGGGACCGAGACCGGCTCGCGGTCGCTCACCGAGTGGCCCTGCCGGGCGAGCGCCAGCGTCTCCTCGATAATTGCGGCCATCCGTTCGAGGGCCTGCTGGGCCGTCGCGAGGTGATCGTCGTCGCGGTCGTTCCGGACGTACTCGACGCGTCCGAGCGCGACGTTGAGCGGGTTGCGGAGGTCGTGGCTCACGATGCTGGTGAACTCTTCGAGGCGCTCGTTCTTCCGTTCGAGCTCTCGGGCCTGTTCTCTGAGGCGGTCTTCCTGTTCGGTCCGCTCCAGTGCCGCGACGATCCCCATCGAGAGCACCTCCCCCAGTGCGACGTCGACGGAGTCGAAGGCATCCGGCTCGCGTGCGGACGCGACGAAGACGCCGTAGTCGTCCAGCGGATAGATGATCACGCTTCGGACGTTCGTCGCCTCGCTCAACTGATCGTGCTCGGCCGTGTCCTCGACGACGGCCGGCCGGCCGCGGCCGTACGTCTCCCAGACGAACGTATCGATGGGATCGTCGTCGTGTGCCCGATAGCTCGGCACTTCGCCGATCACCTCCCACACGCGCTCGTTGACCGCCGTCGGTTCGAGCACGTCGCCGTCCCGGATGTGAATGCCGGCGAGTGGCAGCGTGAGCGCGTCCTCGGCCGCGTTCACTGCGACGTTTGCGATCTGGGACTGGGACTGTGCGCCGATCAGCCGCGTCGTCCGCTGTTGGAGCCGCTTGATTCGCTGCTCTCGCGAGACGTGCTCGCTCACGTCCGTCGACAGACCGATGAGCGTCGTTCTCTCGTCTTCCAGCAGCCCGGAGCGGTTTCTGAACCACCTGCTCTCGTCGCTGTCGGCCGGCTCCAGGCGGTACTCGAGTTCGACGCTGTCTCGTTGCCCGATCGTGACCGCCTGTATCTGCTCGACGAGGCGCTCTCTGTCGTCGGGATGGACGAACCCGTCGACGAACTCCGAGAGCGGATATTCGGTGTCTCGATCGAGACCGACGATCCGTTCGACCGGTCCGAACAGCCGGAGCGTCCGAGCGGAGACGTTCACCGTCCAGAGCACCGAATCGGTCGCGTCCAGCACGAACGAGAGACGCTCGTCGAGATCCTCCAGGGCGACGGGCGCTTCGGCGTCTGCTTCGGTCGGCTCACAGCGAGTCGTCGATCCACTGCTCGTGACGGCCGAGTAGACCGGCTCCGGGGAGCGAAACCGCGTCAGCGAAGACCCGACGTACAGGGCGACCGCTTCGAGCCACTCTCGATCCGACTCGGTGAACGCCATCGGATCGGCGGCGGTCGCAAAGACGACGCCGACGCCGTCGATCGGGACGCTGAGCACCGATCGCGTGGCGTCGCTGGGACTCCTCCTGCCGTCCCCGGTCGGTCTTCTCGTGGTCGACCCGTCGTCGGCGAGGTCGCCGACGAGATAGGAGTCGCCGTCTCGGACGGCGAGTGACTGGTAGTCCCAGCCGGGCCGGTCTCGGAGATCCTCGACGGTGGCCCCGTCGTCGCTGACTGCCACCGGCTCCAGGCCACCATCGGTGTCTAGCGAGATCACACAGCGATCTGCATCGAGCCGGTCGAGACAGGCGTCGACCACTCGGTCGTACACGTCGTCGGGAGTCTTCGCGGACAGGAGGCCGGTCAGCATGGACTGATCGACACGGGCTGCCGGGCCACTCATGTAACGACATCTACTTATTCCGAGGGTCCCAAATAGTTACCCCTTAGTGTGTAAATTGTTGGCTGATACTTTCGCGCCGGTAGTGTTCAGATAAGCGACTGCATCAGTGGACTTGTAGACACCGAAAGCCCTCGTGCAGTTGCGGTCCCGGGACCCACGCTGCGCTCCAGTAGGTGCTTGCGGGGTCCGGGTTCCCGCAACTGCACTCGCCCTTTCATCCGCCAGGGTTCAGACGATCAAATAGCCGATACCTGGCGGATGAAAGGGCGAGGCTCGGTCGGCGGTTCTGCGGCGGCACTATCCGAGCGTAGTGAGGATATCCGCCACAGAACCGCCGAGCGGGCCGAGGGCTTTCGGTGCTTCACTTCCGCCACTCTCGATCTCTTATCTGAACACCGCCTTCGCGCCACCCCCGAGTACTTTCACCGACGCCGACGACGAGCCGCTATGGCCGGCAACTACTACGAGGCGTTCACGGTCGGCGAGACGATCACACACCCCCGCAGCCGAACCGTCTCGGAGAGCGACAACCAGCGCTTTTGCGACATGACGATGAACCAGCAGCCCCTCCACCTCGACGCCGAGTTCGCCGCCGAAACCGACTTCGGCGAACGGGTCGTTAACGGGCTCTACACGCTCTCGCTGGCGGTCGGACTGACGATCCCGGAGACGACCGACGGGACCATCGTCGCCAACCTCGGTTACGACGAGGTCGAACACCCCGCGCCGGTGTTTCACGGCGACACGATCCGAGCGGAAACGACCGTGACCGACAAGCGCGAGACCAGCGACGGCGACCGCGGTGTCGTGACGATGTCCGTCGACGTGTTCACGCAAGACGACACGCTCGTTTGCTCGTTCGAACGGACGGTCCTCGCCGAGAAGCGACCCGACCAGCGCCCCTAAAAGAGCAGCGTGTAGTTGACCAGAGAGGCCGCGAGCCAGGGGAGCGCGAGTCCCAGCGGGATGACCGGCCCGTACTCCGGGCGGTACTCGCGTGCCAGTCCCGCGGTCCCGAGTACCAGCACCTTCACGAGACCGAGGACGGCGAACCCGACGTGTTCGAACGCGTACCCCATGATCGGGTTCCCCTCGCTGAACCCCGACTGCAGTCCGACGTACGTCAGAACCACGTCGAGGGTCAGGGTCGACAGCGCGACGAGCCACAGTTCGAGCTCGACGGTCGACAGTTCCAGATAGCGATGCTCCAGCCACGCACGTGTCGACGGTACGATGTACTGATCCATTCGTCCACCCACCCAGGGTTCTCTCTGCGAACCGCCTCGCAGCTAGGTCGACAGTGGCGCTACTGGTTCAAATAGTTCGGTGTTGGCAGACCGATCGCGAGCGCCGCGCCCGCGGTGAGCCCCGACTCGCGGTCGACGCACCGTCACAGCACGGTCCCGTGTTTCTTCGAGGGGAGGTCCTTCTCCACGTCCTCGTAGAACGCGAAGCGGGCGGCAAGCTCCGTCCGCAGATCGCTCGGCGGGACGATCTCGTCGATGACGACCTCGCTGGCCATCCGGTGGACGTCGATGTCCTCGCGGAACTGCTCGCGAAGCTCCGCCTCCCGTCTGGCGCGTTCCTCCTCGTCCTCGATGTCGGCCAGTTCGTTGGCGTAGACGGCGTTGATCGCGGCCTCCGGTCCCATGATCGCGATCTCGCCCGACGGCAAGGCGAGGGTCGCTTCCGGGTCGTAGGCCGGCCCGGACATCGCGTAGATGCCAGCACCGTAGGCCTTCCGGGTGATGACACACTGTTTGGGCACCGTCGCCGAGGAGGTCGCGTAGATGAGCTTCTTGCCCGCTTCGAGGATCCCCTCTTTCTCGACCTGCGAGCCGGCCATGAACCCCGGTGTGTCACAGAGGTACAGCAGCGGGACGTTGTACGCGTCACAGGTCCAGACGAACTCGGCGGCCTTCCGGGCGGCGTCGGGGAAGATCGCGCCGGCCCGCTGGCTCGGGTCGTTGGCGACGATCCCGACGGGGCGGCCGTCGATCCGGGCGAACGCCGTGAGCATCTCCTGGCCGTAGCGAGGGCGCAACTCCAGCAACGAGTCGGCGTCGATCACCCGCTCGACGAGGCGGCGCACGTCGTAGCCCCGGTTGGGTGCCTGCGGAATGACGCCGTCGATCCCCGCTGGGGACTTGGCGGGCTCGTGGCCGTCGGTCCGTGGCGGGTCTTCGTCGGCGTTGTCCGGCAGGTAGCCGATCAGCTGTGCGACGAGGTCCCGAGCGTGTTCTTCGTCTTCGGCGACGAGATCGGCGCTCCCGGAGTAGCGTGCGTGGACGTCCGGGCCGCCGAGTTCGTCGAGATCGATCTCCTCGCCGGTCACCATCTCCACCATTCGGGGGCTGGCGATGGCCATCGCGCTCATCCCTTCGACCATGACCGTGAAGTCGGCGAACACGGGCGTGTAGGCCGCGCCAGCGATACAGGGGCCGTACAGCACGCAGATCTGTGGGACGCGACCGGAGAGCATCGAGTGGTTGTAGTAGTACTTCCCGATCCCCTCGCGGTTGGCGAAAAAGCCCCGCTGTTGGTCGATTCGGCCCCCGGACGAGTCCATCAGGTACAACACCGGTCGTCCGGTCGTCAGCGCACGCTGTTGCATCCGGAGGAACTTCTCGACCCCGCGCTCTGCCATCGACCCGGCCTTGACGGTGAAGTCGTTGGCCATGAAGTGAACCGAGCGGTCCTCGAACTCCGCCGCTCCGGTCAACAGCCCGTCGGCCGGCAGTCGCCGGTCGGGATCTGCCTCGTCGACGGTGGGAGAATCCGGCGACCAGCTGTCGAAGTTCGCGAACTTGCCGTCTTCGAAGGTCAGATCGCCGAACCACAGCTCCAGTCGGTCCCGAACGAACAGCTTCCCCTGGTCGGAGAGGCGCTCGCGGTATCGCTCCGGACCGCCGGCCTCGATGTCGGCGATCTCCTCGCGCAGGCGACGCTCGCGGTCGGTCGGGCCGAGGTCGTCGTCGGCCGTCTCGTCGTCCCCGCTGTCGTCGCCCGACTCGTCGACCCGATGGACCACGCGTGGCTCTTCGTCGTCACCGACGAAGACGCGGACGGCCTCGCCGACGTGTTCGGCGATGGCAGCGGCAATTGCTGACGCCTCTTCGCGGGTTGCACCGGCGGCGATGCGCACCTTCATGTCTGTCGCATCACACCGCACTGTTACAAGACTGCCGGCGAGTCCGACCCCGTCGGCGTGGCAAGTGACGCCTCTGGACCGCTCCGAGATCCGCAAAACCAGCGTCGATTTCCGCAGACTACTCGTGGCGTTCGTATCGCTCTTCGAGGCGCTCGATCAGCGACGTGTTGCCGAGGTGCAGCGGCGTTCGGTCGTGGATGTCGTCGATCTCCCGGTCCAGGAGCGACTGCTGTCCGTCCGAGGACTTGCCGCCAGCGCCCTCCACGATGTAGCCCATCGGCTGCCCTTCGAACTGGAGTCGCAGTTTCCCCGTCGGCCGGTACTCCAGTGCGGGATAGGAGAAGAGCCCCCCGTAGGTGAGGACCTGGCTCACGTCGGCGATCATCGCGCCGCCGTAGCGGAGCTTGAGCCGTTCCTGGAGCTCCATCGCGTAGTCGGCGAACGCGTCGTTCCAGTTCTCCCGACCGCCCCCGAAGCCATAGACCGTCGGGTCCGTCGGGACCGACACGTCGTCGTCGACGACGCGAGCGTCGCCGTCGTGGATGATGTACTCGCGGACGCGATCGTTGCGCGCCACGACCATCGAGGTCGTCGGGCCGTAGATGACGAAGCCGGCGGCCACGAGGTTCCGGCCGATCGTCGGCGGCTGCGTGTCGTAGATGCCGAAGATCGTCCCCATGCCGCTGTTTGGTTCGAGGTTCGAGGAGCCGTCGAGCGGGTCGACGGCGACGTGGCGGTGGCCCTCGTCGACGGTGACTGACTCGCGTTCCTCGCTGGCGTAGCTCCCGACGCCGTCGAGTGCCAGGAGGCGCTCTTCGAGCAGTTCGTCGGCGACCAGGTCGGCCGCGAGCTGGCTCTCGCCGCTCGGGTTCTCCTCGTCGGCGAACTGGCGCTCCGTCGCGATCGCCTCGCGGATTTCGGTCGCGGCGTCGGCGAACTCGCCGACGATGCGCCCGGTCGTCGTGTCTGTCATGCCCGGGGTGAGGTCGGTTGATTTACTCATTGAAGTGCTGCGTCGACGGATTGCCCGTCGTGGATGACGCGTTCGAGCGCGTCGAGGATCTGATCGGGCTGTTCTCGTTGCCAGACGTTGCGTCCGACGGCCAGCCCCGCGCCGCCGGCGTCCATGACCGCGCGGACGCTCTGGAGGAACGCCTCGTCGGAGCGTTTCGAACCGCCGCTCATCACGACTTTCGTCTTGCCGGCCATCTCGACGGCGTGGGCCATCCCCTCCTTGCTACCGGGGTACTTCACCTTCGTCACGTCCGCGCCCAGTTCCAGTCCGAGCCGGGCGGCGTACGCGATGACGTCTTCACTGGTGTCGTTTTTGAGCCCCTGTCCGCGCGGGTAGGACCACAGGACGACGGGCATGTCGTACTCGCGGGCTTCCTCCTGGATCTCGCGGAACTCCTCGACCATCTCGACCTCGTTGTTCGAGCCGGGATAGATCGTAAAGCCGACGGCGTCGGCCTCCAGCTGGGTCGCGGCGTACTCGACCGAGCAGTTGACCGACGAGTCGGGTTCGCCCATCCACATGTTCGAGGTGCCGTTGAGCTTCGCGAGCAGCGTCACGTCGTCCTCGTAGGACGGGTAGTACGCCTCGCCGACTCCCTTCTGCACTGCCAGCGACGTGACGGCGTCGTGAGTCGCGGCCCGAAACACCGACTCGGGATCGGCACTCTCGGGGCGACCAGCGAAGTCGACCGGGCCGTGTTCGAGCCCGTGATCGTATGCCAGGATCAGTACGTTGCCGTCGCGCGTAAGCGGAGTCGCGTCGATGGGACGCATCACCAGCCGATTCACGAGCAGGCCATATATACATTGTTCTTGACATTTACTACGATCTGAGTTAATGTTCTCAAGACGCGGCCCCAATTGCCGCTTTTCGGGGGGCCGTGTGGCGTGTCACGCGGCACCATATTTACCACGATAGCGGTCGAACCGTCGCGCATGTCCGATATCGGAGAGATCGAGACGGTCGCCGTCGTCGGGGCTGGCACGATGGGAAGCGGCATCGCACAGGTGGCTGCGACCCACGGCTACGATGTCGTGATGCGCGACATCGCCGAGGATCTGGTCACTGAGGGGTTCGAGGCGATCGACGACAGCCTCTCGCGCCTCGTCGCGAAGGACACGCTCACCGAGTCCGAGAGCACCGCAGCTCGCGAGCGGATCACCGGCACGACCGACCTCGACGACCTCGCCGACGCGGATCTCGTCGTCGAGGCGGTCGTCGAAGACGTAGAAGTAAAACGGTCGGTCTTCTCCGACCTCGACGAGGTGTGTCGCTCCGGGGTCGTGCTCGCGACCAACACCAGCACGATCTCGATCACGACCATCGCGAGCGCGACGACGCGCCCCGAACACGTCGTCGGCCTCCACTTCATGAACCCCGTGCCACTGATGACGGGGGTCGAGCTCGTCGTCGGCGAGCGCACCGCGGAGGCGACGGTCGAAGCCGCTCACGACTTCGCCGCCTCCCTGGACAAGGAGACCTGGGAGTCCGACGACAAACCCGGCTTCGTCACCAACCGGATCCTGATGCCGTGGCTCAACGAGGGCATCCGGGCGTACGACGAGGGCGTCGCCACCAAGGACGACATCGACCGCGGGATGAAACTCGGGACGAACGTGCCCATGGGCCCGCTGGAGCTGGCCGACCACATCGGGCTGGACGTGGTGCTGGACGCCACCGAGACGCTACACGAGCAACTGGGTGATCGGTACCAGCCCGCCTATCTCCTCCGCCGGAAAGTCGAGGCCGGCGATCTGGGCAAAAAGAGCGGGAACGGGTTCTACGAGTACGAGTGATACTGCTGGCCGTCACTTGCAAGATATTCGCGACCACGGGATCGCGAAATGCTGTACAGCCGGCAGTATGATACGGACGGTTGTAGGCGTTTACCCAGTCGACCGCACGACGGCGTGCGGTCGATCTGGTAAAGACCTACAACTTTCCGTATGAGAGGGACCGTCTCCCCGGTCGGCCAGAGCGATCTCCGCGAACGGTGCCGCCGCTGGGCAACACTGATACTGCCGGCTGTAACGTCGTGAAGATCTTCGCCACCCGGGGTGGCGAAATCGTTCACAGATTTACAGCCGGTAGTATGAAGCACCGAGGCTCGCAACATCGGTGTATGGACTTCGCCCCCACCCAGGAGCAGCGCCAGATCCGGGAGATGGTCGCCGAGTTCGTCGACGAGGAGGTCGTCCCGCGGGCCGCCGAGATCGACGAGACCGACGAGTTCCCGCAGGATCTCGTCGACCAGATGGCGGAGCTCGGTCTGATGGGGATGCCGATTCCCGAGGAGCACGGCGGCGCTGGCCTCGACTACCACGCCTACGCGATGGCCCTCGAAGAGATCGCTCGGGGCAGCGGCGGGCTGGGAACCGTCGTCGCGGCCCACATCTCGCTGGCCTGCAACATGATCTACGAGTTCGGCGACGAGGCCCAGAAAGAGGCGTACCTCACGCCGCTCGCGGAAGGCGAGGAGATCGGCGCGTTCGCGCTGTCGGAGGCCGGTGCCGGCAGCGACGTGCCGGCCATGGAGACGACGGCGAAGCCGGTCGGCGGCGATCCACACGAGGGAGGGGAACCCGACGAGTACGTCGTCGACGGCGGCAAGCTGTGGATCTCGAACGGCTCCGTCGCAGATACGGTCGTGCTCTTCGCCAAGACCGACCCGGAAGCGGGCAACAAGGGAATCTCGTCGTTCGTCGTCCGGCCCGAAGAGGACGACGGGTTCCACGTCGAGGGCACCGAACACAAGCTCGGCGACAAGGGCTGTCCGACGGCGGAACTGCGGTTCGACGAGATGCACCTGCCCGCAGACCGGCGGCTGGGCGAGGCGGGACGCGGGTTCGTCCACGCGCTGAAGACGCTCAACGGCGGCCGGATCACGATCGCCGCCCGCGGCGTCGGGATCGCCCAGGCGGCACTGGACGAGGCGCTCGACTATGCCGGCGAGCGCGAGCAGTTCGACCAGCCCATCGGCGACTTCCAGGCGATCCAGCACAAGCTCGCGGACATGGACACGAAGACCGAGGCCGCCCGGATGCTGATGCACAAGGCCGCGGACAAGAAGATCCGCGGCGAGAACTTCGTCAAGGAGGCCGCACAGGCGAAACTGTACGCGTCGGAGGTCTCGCGCGAGGTCGCCAACGAGGGCATCCAGATCCACGGCGGCTACGGCTACACGAAGGACTTCCCGGTCGAGCGGTTCTACCGCGACGCGAAGCTCAACGAGATCTACGAGGGGACCAGCGAAGTGCTGCGCAACACGATCGCCGACCAGTTGCTCGACTAAGGGAACGAGAGCAGTCCCTCGACGACGACGGCCCGCGTGAAGTAGAACGGCTTCCCCTCTGTCTGGTGTCGGTTGGCGCTGATCGTCCCGAGACCGAGGAGGAGCGCAGCGCCGACGAGCGCGGCGGTCGCGCCGACTGCTTCGGACGACAGACCGCCAGCGGTACCGAAGGCGAACACCGCGAGCGTCCCGAGGGCGGCAAACGGGAGCGCGTCGAGACTCGCGTAGAGGGCGGAGCGAGACAGAGTCATGTGGCGACCATCGGCCACCCGTCAGATAGAAATTGTCCTTGACAGAGGCGGGCGGTCTCACCCGTCCGTCTCGCCCAGTTGCCCGCGTATCCACTCGAACTGCTCGCGAAGCCTGTTCTCGCCCGCCTCGGTCAGCGAGTACTCGTCGGCGATCCCTTCGGTTTCCTTCTGGAGGAATCCACTGTCGACCATCGCCGAGAGGCCGCCGTAGAAGCTCTTTGGGTCGATCCGCTCGTCGTAGTGTCGTTCCAGTCGCGTCTTGAGCGTCTGGCCGTTCAGTCCGTCTTCGCCGGCGAGGATGATACAGATGTCCCGGCGGCGACCGCTCTGGAGCCACTTCGTCATGGGTTCACCGAGGCACGGGCGACACTCGACTGTTGCCTTTCTCGGCCGCGGACCGACACGAGTACGTCCCCAGCGCCTCTCGGCGCTGTGGGTCCGTCCCGTTCAGTCGCGTCGGCTCGGCGACGAACACGAGGCCGACCCGTTCGAGCCCCCGCTCGTGAGTGCGATTCCAGCGCTGACAGAGGAAGCCCGCGAGCGCTGCCCGGCGCGGTTCGGTGTCTCCGCTCCGGAGTCGGAGCAGGGTACTTTCGCCAGCGCGCGCGTGTCGACGCGAAATCGCCGCTCGAACCACTGTCTGGCGTCGCTGCTGGCACGAGCGACGAGGCGAACGCTCACGGGCGGTGGCTCGGCGCTCTGGCCCACAAGCGTTCCGTTCTGGCACGCACCGACCGATAGTTTCGACTACCCCTCGTCCCTAGGGCCGACGATGACAGACGACGTGGCCGAAGCCGACGGGATCACGGCACGGTATCGCGAGACCGACACCGAGCGCGTCCTCGAATACGATCGCGACGGGCGGACGGCCGCGATCGCGCAGAACACTGATGGGTACGCCATGCTCAAGGTCAGACCGACCGCCGACGGCGACGAACTCGAACGCTACTACGGCTTCGACATGGCGCTGGACCACGCCGCCGAACTCCTCGGCGTCGGTCCCCACGACCTCCCGGTACCGGATGCAGCCGCCGACATGGGGATGTGAACGTCACGACGCCGAGATCACGACAGCAGCGCGTACGGCACGACGAACAGCAACAGAAAGACGACCAGTAGCACGAGCCCGTAGCTGATCGTCGTCGCGACGGCTGCGAGCCAGGGCGGTTCATCGAACCGATCGAGTGCGTCCATACGGCTCCGTTGACACCGAGCGAGCAAAGACGTTCCGGCGAACTCACCTCACCGGCTGGAACGTCGCGACGAGTCTCGCCGCTCGGTGGCGACTCGCTCCGAAGGCGAACGTCAGCAGAATCAGGCGTACGTCGGCGACACGTCCTGGGCGTCGCTCTCTTCGGACTCGATTTTCTCCCAGGCGTCGGTGAAGTCCCCCATCCGGACTTCGGTGCGATCGTCACGGATGGCGAACATCCCCGCTTCCGTACAGATCGCCTTCACGTCGGCACCCGACGCCTCGTCGATGTCACCGGCGAGTCGCTCGAAGTCCACGTCGTCGGCGACGTTCATGCCGCGGGTGTGGATCTGGAAGATCTGTTTGCGGCCCTCGTAGTCCGGCTTGGGCACCTCGATGAGGCGGTCGAAGCGGCCGGGGCGGAGGATGGCGCGGTCGAGCATGTCGAAGCGGTTGGTCGCGGCGATGAGACGGATCTCGCCGCGCTCGTCGAAGCCGTCCATCTCGCTGAGCAGCTGCATCATCGTCCGCTGGACCTCGGCGTCGCCGGAGGTCTTCGAGTCCGTCCGCTTGGCCGCGATGGCGTCGATCTCGTCGATGAAGACGACGGCTGGCTCCTCGTTGCGGGCCAGTTCGAACAGGTCCCGCACCAGCTTCGACCCCTCGCCGATGAACTTGTGGACCAGTTCCGAGCCGGCCATCTTGATGAAGGTCGCGTCGGTCTGGTTGGCGACGGCCTTCGCCAGCATCGTCTTCCCGGTGCCGGGCGGGCCGTGCAGGAGCACGCCGGAGGGCGGATCGATCCCCACGTCCTCGAACATCTCGGGTGACTTCAGCGGGAGTTCGACGGTCTCACGGACCTCCTCCATCTGCTCTTCGATCCCGCCGATGTCTGCGTAGGTCACGTCGGGGCTCTGGTCGACTTGCATCACGCGAGCCCGCACGTCGGTCTCGTCGTCGAGGCGCTTGACGATCGACAGGGAGTTGTTGACGGCGACGCGGGAGTCCGGTTCGAGGTCGTCGCGCATCTCGTCGGTGACCTCGGTCAGGGCCTCCTGGTTGTTGCCGTGTTGCTTGATGACGACGCCCTCGTCGGTCAGTTCCTGGACGGTGGCGACGAACAGCGGCGACTGCTTGAGCTTCTTGTTCTCGTGGGTGAGCCGTTCGAGCTTCTGCTGGTACTTGTTGTTCTCGGCGTTGGCGTCCAGCAGCTTGTCGCGCATCTCCTCGTTTTGATCCTCCAGCACTTCGAGGCGCTCCTGTAACGCCTCGATTTTCTCCTGCTGGGACGCGTCGTCGTCGTCGTCGTACGGCAGATCGACCTCGTCGACGGTGTCGGTCATTACCACTCGCTAGCGGGTCAGCCATTATGAGGCTTCGGGTCGGGTCAGGTTCTGACTCCACCGTTTCTGGACCGTCTCGCGCCGAATATCTGCCGTCTCAGGTGTTTCCCTCTTCGCCACCGTTTGATTACTGTAGATTATAAAATAGAACAGAAAATATTATCACTCTGTATTTCCAACGGTGAAGTAGCATGAGCACGTCAGAACTCGATCGACTCGGTGGTGCATCGGAGCCGACGACCGTCGAGTGGGACGCGGTCCGCGAACTCCCACCGAGTGCCAAACTCGTCGCGAAGGTCCTGGAGTACAACGGAACGCTCACGCAGAGCCAGCTCTCCGAGGAGACGCTGTTGCCCGCACGGACCGTCCGCTACGCGCTCAACCGCCTCGAAGAGGCGGGGGCCGTCGACTCCCGATTCTCTTTCGCGGACGCACGGAAGCGCATCTACACCCTGACCGTCGAGCAGTAACGGGCCACAACCTTTTGTGTGAACGCGCCACAGCCCGCCTCGTGACCGACGAAGCGACAGTCAAAGCGCGGCTCCGTGCGCTCGCGGACACTGACGAGACCGACCGCTCGGACGCGACGCCGACCGCCCTCCAGGCCGAGCACAGGGAGACGATCGAACGGGCGACCGACGCACTCGACGATCTGGCGGCGGCCGCGGCCTTCGTCGACGACGGCGGACTGACGGACCTCGAACGAGCCGTCGAGGCGGCCGAGGAGTCTGTCAGCGCCGCCAGCCAGCGCGGACGCGAGACGCTGGCCGCATACCGTCGGTACCGAGCCGCTGCGTCGGGCGATCAGTTTCACCCCGGTCGCGGAACCTCTTTAGGCGACGGTGCCGAAGTCGAGAACAGATGACGCGGGTCATACACACCGGCGACACCCACATCGGGTACCAGCAGTACCACGTGCCCGAGCGCCGGGACGACTTCCTGAACGCGTTCCGACAGGTCGTCGACGACGCGATCGGTTCGGGGGCCGACGCCGTCGTCCACGCTGGCGACCTGTTTCACGACCGGCGACCGACGCTCACGGACGTGCTCGGAACGCTGGACGTACTGGAGCGACTCGACGACGCCGACATCCCGTTCCTGGCCGTCGTCGGCAACCACGAGGCAAAGCGCGACGCCCAGTGGCTCGATCTCTACGAGTCGCTGGGGCTGGCGACTCGCCTCGACGACGAACCGCGCGTGATCGGTGACACGGCCTTCTACGGGCTCGACTACGTCCCGGGCTCACAGCGCGACGCGCTCGACTACGAGTTCGCGTCCCACGAGGCCGACCACGCCGCGCTGGTCAGTCACGGCCAGTTCCAGCCCTTCGACTACGGCACCTGGGACGCGACGGCGATCGTCGACGAGGCCACCGTCGACTTCGACGCGCTCCTGCTGGGGGACGAACACACGCCCGGCACGAAGCAGGTCGACGAGACGTGGCTCACCTACTGTGGATCGACCGAGCGCGCCAGCGCGGACGAGCGCGACGACCGGGGGTACAACATCGTCACGTTCGACGGCGACGTGACCATCACGCGCCGGGGACTCGACACCCGCGAGTTCATTTTCGTCGAGGTCGAACTGGCCGGCGACGAGGGGCTCGAACACGTCCGCGAGCGCGTCGGCGAGTACGATCTGACCGACGCGGTCGTGATCGTTCACGTCGACGGCGAGGGCGAGCCGATCACGCCGGCCGGCATCGAGGAGTTCGCACTCGATCAGGGGGCGCTGGTCGCGCGCGTCACCGACCACCGGGAGTTCGCCGACGAACGCGAGGTGGCGGTGAGCTTCGCCGACCCAGACGAGGCCGTCCACGAGCGCGTGCGAGATCTCGGTCTGAGTGAGGCAGCCCGAGACATCGACGAGACGATTCGCGCCTCGAAGGTCCCCGACTCGAACGTCGCCGACACCGTCGAAGAGCGCGTCGCCGACCTCGTCGAAGCGGGCGATCTGGCTGTCTTCGACGGTGCCGACGCCGAGAGCGCGCACCCGGAGACCGAAGCCGACGGCGGCCACGCGCCGACCGACGACCGAAGTTCCGCGACGGACGAGACAGCCGACGCCGCTGGCGAGACGGGGTCGGCGGACCCGGACGACCAGTCGACGATGGGGGAGTACCTGTGAGCGACGACACCGCCTCCCGAGAGGTGATTCGATGAGGATCTCTCGGGTCCGGATGGAGAACTTCAAGTGTTACGGCGAGGCCGACCTGCGGCTCGACCGCGGCGTGACGATCATCCACGGCCTCAACGGCAGCGGGAAGTCCTCGCTGCTGGAGGCCTGTTTCTTCGCGCTCTACGGGACCAAGGCCCTCGACGAGACCCTGGACGAGATCGTCTCGATCGGGGCCGACGACGCGACCGTCGAGCTGTGGTTCAGCCACGGCGGCGGCGACTTCCACATCGAGCGCCGCGTCCGGGCGACGGGCGAGCGAGCGACGACCGCCAAGTGCGTCCTCGAAACACCGGAGGGGAGCTTCGACGGGGCTCGCGCCGTCCGCCGCCGCGTCACCGAACTCCTCCGGATGGACAGCGAGGCGTTCGTCAACTGTGCGTACGTCAGGCAGGGCGAGGTCAACAAGCTGATCAACGCTTCGCCGAGCCAGCGCCAGGACATGCTCGACGACCTCCTCCAGCTCGGGAAGCTAGAGGAGTACCGCGAACGGGCGAGCGACGCCCGCGTCGGCATCGGTCGCGTCCGCGACGACAAACAGGGCGCGCTGGGCCAGCTCGAAGAGCAGATCGCCGAGAAGGAGGAGCGTGACCTCTACGACCGTCTCAACGAACTCCGGAGCCAGATCGCCCAGACCAGCGAGGAGATCGAACGCATCGAAAGCCAGCGCGAGCGGGCAGCCGAGACCCGAGACGACGCCCAGTCGATCATCGACGACTACGAGGAGAGACAGGCCGAACTCGACGAACTCGAAGCCGAGATCGACGAGCTCCGCGAGACGATCGCCGAAACCGAACGGGAGCGAGACGAGATCGACGAGCGGATTCGGGACCGCAAGGAGACGCTGAGCGAGCGCGAGACGGAACTCCGGGAGGCCGTCGCCGAGAGCGCCCTCGACAGCGCCGACTCCGAGGCCGTCTCGGACCGGATCGACGAACTGACCGCCCGCGACGACGAGCTGCGAGACCGGATCGAACAGCAGCGGGTCGCGGCCTCGGAACACGGCAGCGAGGCCGAGTCACTGCGCGAGAGCGCCGCGACTCTCGACGAGCGAGCCACGGAGAAACGCGAGGAGGCCGAGCGGCTCGAAGCCGAGTTGGCCGACACCCGCGAGGACGTACGGGAACGGCGCGGGCAACTCGACGAGATCGACGAGCGAATCGAGACGCTCGCGGCCCGCTTCGAGGACGCACCGGTGGATCGGGACGGCGTCGAAGACCACCGCGACGAGGTCGCGTCGACGCTCGAAGACGCACACCAGCGGGTCACGGAGCTGGAGACGACGCTCGAAAGCGAACGCGAGCGCGTCGCCGAGGCCCAGCAGCTCCTCGAAGCGGGGAAGTGTCCCGAGTGCGGGCAAGACGTGGCGGACTCGCCCCACGTCGAGGGGATCGAGGAGCAGCGCGAACGCATCGAGCAACGCGAGCGTGACCTCGAAGACGCTCGCGAGACCGTCAGGGATCGCGAGGAGCGACTCGAACGAGCCGAGCAACTCGTCGAGACGGCGGCCGAGATCGAGACCCTGGAGACGAGACGCGACGACGTTACGCGCTTGATCGAGGACCGCGAGTCGGGGCTCGACGAGGAGGAAGACCGGATCGAACAGCTCCGGGCCGACGCCGAGGCGTTGGCGTCGGAGGCCGACGAGAAGCGCGAGGCGGCCACCGAGGCCGAGCAAGCGGCCCAGGAGTGTCGCGACGTTGTCGCCGACTGCAATCAGCAGCGCCAGGAGTGCAAGACGGAGCTGGAACGGCTCGAACGCATCGAGACGCTACTCGCGGCGGTCGAGGACTGTGAGGACGACCTCGAACGACTGCGCGAGCAGCGCCAGCAGAAAGGCGAGATCAACGACGAGCGCCGCGAGCGACTCGCCGACAAGCGAGAGCGCACGTCCGCCCTCGAAGCGGAGTTCGACGACGCCAACGTCGAGGAGGCCCGCGCGGAACGCGAGCGGGCGACGGAGTACATCCAGCAGGCAGACGAGAAGCTCGACGAACTTCGGGCCGAACGCGACGACTTACAGGCGAGTGCCGGGGCCGTCGAAAACGAGATCGAGGCCCTGGAGGAGCTCCGTGACCGTCGCGACGAACTGGCGGCGACCGTCGAGAAGCTCGCGACGCTGTACGAGGAAGCCGAGGAGCTGGAGTCGATGTACGGCACCGTCCGCGCGGAGCTGCGCCAGCGCAACGTCGAGACGCTCGAACGGATGCTCAACGACGTGTTCGATCTGGTCTACCAGAACGACTCCTATTCCCACATCGAACTCGACGGGGAGTACCAGCTGACGGTGTACCAGAAAGACGGCGAGGCGCTCGATCCCGAGCAGCTCTCGGGGGGCGAGCGCGCGCTGTTCAACCTCAGTCTCCGGTGTGCGATCTACCGCCTGCTGGCCGAGGGGATCGAGGGGGCCGCACCGATGCCGCCGCTGATCCTCGACGAGCCGACCGTCTTTCTCGACTCCGGGCACGTCTCACGGCTGCTCGGCCTGATCGAGTTCATGCGTGACGACGTGGGCGTCGAGCAGATCGTCGTCGTCAGCCACGACGAGGAACTCGTCGGAGCGGCCGACGCGCTGGTCCGCGTCGAGAAGGACTCGACGACCAACCGCTCGACGGCACGGCGAGTCGAGGCGGGCGTCGTCGCGGACGCCGCCGACTAGTCGCCTCGCAGCGTCGCCAGTGCCTCGCTGGCGACCACAGTGGTGTCGTACCCGCGACCGCCCGGCACGTCCGCTTCCGTGACCAGCCCGGCAGCGCGAAACTCCGCCAGCAGGCCGTGGAGATCGCTCTCGCACAGTTCGTACCGATCGAGGAGGACGCGCACGTCGGTCGGGCCGCGCGCTTCGAGTGTCACCAGCAGTCCCAGCGCGCGGTCGTCGTGTGTGGCGGTCACGACTCGACGGAGCGGCTCGGACACCGCAGTTGCCGCCGTCGAGAGCGGGCTCGTCTCCGTCACCGGTTCGAGGGCGTCGTTCGGGAGGTGGCGCTCCTCGCCGGTCGCCGGATCGCGGACGAGACTCGACTCGCTGGACTGCTCGACCAGCAGATACCGATCACCCTCACGGTCTTCCACAGTTCGCATCGGTCACCGTTCGGCTGGAACGCGTGTAGGTGTTGTGTTGTCTTCGGACGAGCAGTCCACACGCGGCGTCGGCATATCGCGTGGGCGAGCACCGAGCGCCGCCGGTGGCGACGGTCTCACTGAGCGTCTTCCCGCCGGTCCCGGTGGAAGCCGTAGTACCTGACGAGCCCGTACACGAGCGCCAGCGCACCGACGGCAAAAATCTGGAGGCCGCGGTCCCAGTCCCCCAGAAAGTACGCGAACATCGGGCCGACGGCGAGGCCGAAGACGGCGACGTTGAACACCAGAACGAGTTTCCAGAACAGGCGGACGCTCTCGGCGTCGGCGTCGGCCGCCCCCGGTTCCGGCGGGTCGGGAATCTCCGGCCCCATCGATTCCGGATCGGTCTCCGTCCCGGGGGCGGTCGGCACTCCCGGACCGATCTGCTCGGGGTCGGGACCGTCGACCGAGGGAGGCGTCGGCCCCTCGTTCGCGGCGCTATCGTCGGGCTCGTCGCTGCTCACGTCCGGGCTTTCGTCCCACCGGCCAAAAGCGGTTCGCCCTGGCCTACACGCGCTCGGTCAGGGTGACCGCCGTGTCCGTCTGCAGCCACGCGAGCGGGTTCTCGGCGTCGTAGAACACTGTCCCCTCGTCGGTCTCGTAGGTTTCGGTCGTCTCTACTGCCGCCGGCAGTCCGGGTTCGGAGCGTCGCTTCTCCGCGCTGTCCCGCTCGTCTGCGTGTGCGTTGTCCGACATAGGGACTCAGACGTAGGTATGCGATGAGTTACCATATACCTTCTGGCCGTGACCATACTTTCGTCCTGCGATTCGAGCGACACGTTGGGCCGTGGATCGCCGACCGCCGTAGTTTTTATCGGGCATCCCGAACGACGCCACATCATGAGCGAGCAGGGCCAGCAGGACCTCGGCGCGTTCGTCGACAGCGACGACACTGACGACGAGCGCGACGTTGCCCAAGAGGCAGCAGCGGTCGCCGGCACGAGCGCGTCGACTGCCGACGTGGTCGACGCCAGCGATCGACTCTTCGAGGACGTCGAGGAGACGGTTTCGATGGCCGTCACCCAGATCGACTACACCATCGAGGGGCGCGGCGACGACGAGTACCCGATCATCCACGTCTTCGGCCGGACCGAGGACGAGGACGCCGTCCACGCCCGCATCTACGACTTTCGACCGTACTTCTACGCGCCCGCAGAGAACGTCACGGAGGAGCGACTGCGAGGCTACGACAGCATCACTGGCTGGGAGGAGACCGACGCAGACGGCGATCCCTACGAGTCGATCCGAGGCGAGCGACTCGTCAAGATCTTCGGTCGGACGCCCCGTGACGTGGGACAGATCCGCGACGAGTTTGACCACTACGAGGCCGACATCCTGTTTCCCAACCGGTTTCTCATCGACAAGGGGCTCACCAGCGGTGTCGAAGTCCCGCTCAGAGAGGACGACGACGGCAGTCTCCGGGTCCATCACGCGGAGGTCGCGCCCGCGGACGTGCAGGCGACACCGCGAGTCAACGTCTTCGACATCGAGGTCGACGACCGCTCGGGGTTCCCCGAGGACGGCGAGGAGCCGATCGTCTGCCTGACGAGCCACGACTCCTACCGCGACGAGTACGTCCTCTGGCTGTACGAGGCCCCCGACGGGATCGAAGGGCCGGACTCTCTCCCCGACTACGAGCCTATCGAGGGCGAGATCGACGCCGAGATTCGAAGATTCACCGAGGAGGAGGCGATGCTGGAGGCCTTCGTCGACTACATCGACGAGACGAACCCGGACATCCTCAGCGGGTGGAACTTCGACGACTTCGACGCGCCGTACTTCCTCGACCGACTGGAGGAACTCCAGGGTCCACACCACGACTACGACCTGCGTATCGACCGCCTCTCACGAGTGAACGAAGTCTGGCGCTCGGGCTGGGGCGGCCCCGACATCAAGGGTCGGGTCGTCTTCGACCTCCTGTATGCCTATCAGCGGACCCAGTTCAGCGAACTCGACTCCTATCGGCTGGACGCCGTCGGCGAGGTGGAACTGGGCGTCGGAAAGGAACGCTATCCCGGCGACATCGGGGATCTCTGGGAGGACGACCCCGAACGCCTGCTGGAGTACAACCTCCGGGACGTGGAGCTGTGTGTCGAACTCGACCGCGATCAGGACATCGTCGCCTTCTGGGACGAGGTCCGGACCTTCGTCGGCTGTAAGCTCGAAGACGCCACCACGCCCGGTGACGCCGTCGACATGTACGTCCTGCACAAGCTCCACGGCGAGTTCGCACTCCCCTCGAAGGGCCAGCAAGAGAGCGAGGACTACGAGGGCGGGGCCGTGTTCGACCCCATCACCGGTGTCAGAGAGAACGTGACGGTGCTTGACCTGAAGTCGCTGTATCCGATGTGCATGGTGACGACCAACGCGAGCCCCGAAACCAAAGTCGATCCCGAGACCTACGACGGCGACACCTACCGCGCGCCCAACGGGACCCACTTCCGGAAGGAACCGGACGGCGCGATCCGGGAGATGGTCGACGAACTCCTCAGCGAGCGCGAGGAGAAGAAGAGTCTCCGAAACGAGCACGACCCAAAGGAAGCGGCGTACGAGCGCTACGACCGGCAACAAGCGGCGGTGAAGGTGATCATGAACTGCTTTACGCCGGACACCGAGGTCGTCACGCCCGAGGGCGTTCGCGACATCACGGATCTCGAAGTCGGCGACGAAGTGTACTCTCTCGATCCGGAAACGATGCGCATGGAGGTCAAGCCGGTCGTCGAGACCCACGACTACCCCGACTATCGGGGCGACCTCGTCGACATCGAGACGAGTAAGATCGACTTCCGAGTGACGCCGAACCACCGGATGCTCGTCCGGAAGAACGAGACCAACGGGATCACCGAAGACGAGTACGGGTTCGTCGAAGCGGGCGAACTCGATCGAGCGACGAACTACGAACTGCCCCACGACTGGGACGGTCCCGACGGTGAGCGGCTCAACGAGGTGGATCTCGTCGACATCCTTGACGGTGCGTTCGAGGTGTGGTGTGATAACGACGACCACGGACATACTCTTGCCGCAGAGGTTGGGTACCGTCCGGACAAGATGCAAAAGCAGGGTGAAGACGGGACTGGCTACGTGTTTGACGCCGAATCGTTCCGGGAGCACCGTGCGTATATTGATGAGAGCTGTTCAGGGTTTTACGTCCACTCTGAGCGCGGTCGCAAGTGGATTCCGCGGTTTTACGACGGTGACGACTTCCTCGAACTGCTGGCGTGGTACATCACCGAAGGAAGCATCTACACATCTGCGGATAAGCAGTTTGGTGACCATTTCCGAGGTAGTTCAACAACAGTGAACATTGCACAGGATGCGGTCCCGGACGGAGGATCTGGTGACGACCACACACGGATAGGCAGCCTCCTCGACGGCATGGGGTTCGATGTGTACGTCGACGAGAAAGGGTACCAGTTCACTTCGAAACTGCTTGGTGATCTCTTCGAACGGCTCTGTGGTAGCGACAGCTTCGAGAAGCGGATTCCCGAGTTCGTGTTCGAAACGAGCCAAGCACAGAAACGGACCTTCCTTGATACGCTTATCGCTGGCGACGGGGACTGGCAGACCAACAGTTGGCGCTACAGCACTGCAAGTGAACGGCTCCGCGACGATGTCTTACGACTCTGTGCCCATCTCGGACTCACCGCCAGCTACAATGAAGACAGTGGAACGTACCGCATCTACGTCACCGAAGACAGCAAGAACACGCTCCGGATGCACCGGAGTGGCGGTGAAAGCACGGCTGAAAACGGTGTTCACTGTGTCACAGTTGAGGACAACCACACTCTGCTCGCCGGGCGGAACGGGAAATTCCAGTTCGTCGGTCAGTCGCTCTATGGTGTCCTCGGATGGGATCGGTTCCGTCTATACGACAAGGAGATGGGGGCGGCCGTCACGGCGACCGGTCGCAAGGTGATCGATTACACCGACGAAGTCGTCGCCAGAGAGGGGTACGAGGTCGTCTACGGGGATACTGACAGCGTCATGCTACAGGTCGGAGACATCGGCCCGGACGACGTCGAAGGCGACGTTGTGGTCACCGACGAGATGCGGGCAAAACACCCCGAGATGGACGACGGCGAACTGGAAACCGTCGCGGCGACGATCCAGAAGGGGTTCGAACTCGAAGAGACGATCAACGAGGCCTACGACGATTTTGCCCTCGAAGAACTCAACGCGCAGTTTCACCGCTTCCAGATCGAGTTCGAGAAGCTCTATCGGCGCTTCTTCCAGGCGGGCAAGAAGAAGCGCTACGCCGGCCACATCGTCTGGAAGGAGGGCAAAGACGTCGACGACATCGACATCACCGGCTTCGAGTACCAGCGTTCGGACATCGCACCGATCACCAAGCGCGTCCAGAAGGAGGTCATCGACATGATCGTCCACGGCGAGGACGCCGACACGATCAAGGAGTACGTCCACGACGTGATCGAGGACTACCAGGCCGGCAACGTCGACCCCGAAGACATCGGGATCCCCGGCGGTATCGGCCAGAAACTCGACAGCTACGACACCGACACGGCCCAGGTGCGCGGGGCGAAGTACGCCAACATGCTGCTGGGGACGAACTTCCAGAGCGGCTCGAAACCCAAACGGCTCTACCTCGACCGCGTTCACGACGACTTCTTCCAGCGGATCGAGGCCGAGAAGGGCCTCGATCCCGCCGAGGATCCGCTGTACGGCGAGTTCCGCCGCGATCCGGACGTGATCTGTTTCGAGTTCGCCGACCAGATTCCCGAGGAGTTCGAGGTCGACTGGGAGAAGATGCTCGACAAGACGCTGAAGGGTCCGATCGCCAGGATCCTCGAAGCGATGGGCATCTCGTGGGACGAGGTCAAGTCCGGCCAGGAACAGACCGGCCTCGGCCAGTTCATGTGAGCCAACGGGCGTTCCGACGCGGGTGACCGTATCCTTTTCACTCGGGCCGGCCTAGAGCCGAGCATGTACGTCCGAGACGCCAAAAACCGAGAGGAGGTCTGGTTGCTGGATCACATCGAGGAGATGGGGCTCGACGCGAGTGCGTTTCGGTCCCGCGACTACGTCATCGCGATCGACGAGGCGGACAACGAGAAGGCCGGCTTCGGCCGCATCCGGATCCACAGGACCGACGACACGGAGATCTGCGAGCTGACGAGTATCGGCGTCCTCGACAGCTGGCGCGGTCAGGGCGTCGGCGCACACGTCATCGAACGACTCGTCGAGTACGCCGGGGATCAGGGCTTCGACGAGGTGTACTCGCTGACCGACGAAGCCGACTACCTCCAGCAGTTCGGCTTCGAACCGATCGAGGTGGCTCAGCTGCCGGAGAAACTCCGCGAGCGACTGGCGACCAAACAGGAGAACATCCAGCCGGAGGCGGTGCCGGTCCGGCTGGCCGTCGACCGCTTCGAGCTGCCCCAGCGCTTCCGTGACGCGTTCAAGGATGCCGCCCCTGGTGCCGACGAAGAAGCCGAGCCGGAGGAAGGGCCGGAGGACTTCGGGATCGACCCGGACGAGGCGACCTACAAGTACGACACTGGGCGGTAGATTCGGCTCGTTCGGGTCCACATCCGGACGAGGCGACCTACAAGTACGACACTGGGCGGTAGAGTCGGCTCGTTCGGGGCCGCTATTCGTAGACTGGGAACCGATCACAGAGGTCGGTGACGACCTCGCCCGCGTTCTCTCGGACGGTCTCGTCATCGGGCGCGTCGAGCACGTCCGCGATGGCCTCGGCGAGCCGCCGAGTCGCGTCGGCGTCGAAGCCCCGCGTCGTGATCGCGGGCGTGCCGAGGCGGACGCCGCTGGTGACCGTCGATTTGCGCCGGTCGCCGGGGACCGTCGACTTGTTGCAGACGATGCCGGCGTCTTCGAGGGCTGCTTCGGCGCGCTGACCGGTGAGATCGGGATGGCTCTGCTGGAAGTCCACGAGGACGAAGTGTACGTCGGTGCCGCCCGAGACCAGATCGAAGTCGCGCTGGGACAGTTGCTCGTCGAGGGTGGTCGCGTTCTCGACGATCTGGTCCGCGTACGACTCGAACGCCGGCTGGAGAGCCTCGTGGAAGCCTGCGGCCTTGCCCGCGACGTTGTGCATCAGCGGGCCGCCCTGACAGCCCGGGAACACCGCTCGGTCGACCGCCTTTGCGTACTCCTCGCTGGCCATGATCATGCCACCCCGGCCCGACCGGATCGTCTTGTGCGTCGAACAGGTCACCACGTCGGCGACGCCGACTGGAGAGGGGTAGAGATCGGCGGCGACGAGGCCGGTGAGGTGGGCGATGTCGGCGACGTGGACGGCGTCGACCGATTCGGCGATCGCTTGCAGACGCTCCCAGTCGATGTGCCGGGGATACGCAGAGTAGCCAGAGACGAGCAGGTCCGGGTCCGCCTCGCGAGCGCGCTCGGTGACGGCCTCGTAGTCGAGCCGGCCGGTCTCCGGGTCGACGTGGTAGTGGGCTACGTCGTAGTGGGTCGCCACCGCGGTCGCGTCGTGGCCGTGGCTGAGGTGGCCGCCATCGGAGAGTTCCAGCGAGAGGATGCGGTCACCCGGTGCCAGCAGGGCCTCGTAGGCCGCGAGGTTGGCCTGCGTGCCCGAGTGTGGCTGGACGTTGGCGTGGGGCGCGTCGAACAGTTCTCTCGCGCGCTCGATTGCCAGTCGTTCGACCTCGTCGGCGTGCTCACAGCCGGCGTAGTAGCGGTCGCCCGGACGGCCCTCGGCGTAGTTGTTCGTCAGGACAGAGCCCTGTGCCCGCAAGACGGCCTCGCTGGCGTGGTTCTCGCTGGCGATCAGCGTCAGCGTCTCGCGCTGGCGCTCTCGTTCGGCTGACAGTGCGTCCGCGAGCGACTCGTCGACTGCGGTCAGATCTGTCGGCACGGTCGATCGCACTCGGGGATCTGGTAAGAGTTCTATCACGACAGCGGCGACAGTCACGGGACGGCCGACACAGTTGTCGCTATTGTCGACACAGTCTTTTTGTGCCGGGGTGTCGACGCCGTAGACATGGACGTTGCCCAGCGCGTACACTTGATGCCCGTCGGCTACGAGAACGACCGGATCGTCCTCTCTGCCCAGCGGTTCAGCGCCGACCGCGTCGTGTTGCTGGCGTACGACGACCAGACGCCTCATCCCTCTTACAGCGAGACCGTCCGTGAGCGCCTGGACGGCGCGGGCATCGACCACGAGACGATCGACTGCAACATCTTCGACTTCTACGACTCGCTGGGGACCATCGCCGAACTGGCGACGCGCCTCGACGACCACGACGTGTACGTCAACCTCGCGACCGGCAGCAAGGTCACCGCCATCGGCGGCATGATCGCCTGCATGGCGACGGGCGCGACGCCGTACTACGTCCGGGCCGAGCGCTACGCCGCCGAGACGGACGGCGACGTTGCCGAGGGCATCCGCGAGGTGACGGAGCTGCCGACGTATCCGATGGACCATCCCGATCCCCAGCAGGTGGCGGTCATGGCACACCTCGAAGCGGAAGGCGGTGTGACCAAGCGGGCGCTGATCGACTTCGGCGAGCAGGAGGGCCTGCCCTTCCTCGCGGAACACGACGCCGCGAATCGGAAGAGCCAGTACCGACTGCTCGACAGTCACGTCCTCACGCCTCTCTCGGAGACCGGCTACGTCACGATCACCGAGCGAGGGCGCTCGAAACGCGTCGAGCTGACCGACGCCGGTCACAACACGCTGCGGGCCTTCCGGTACCTGCTCGACGACGCGTGAACTGCGGTCGCCACGTCCGTTCTGGGTCCCTTCCCGTCGTCCACGACGGCAGCGACGCGAGACTGTGCCGCGGCCGCCCCACCGGCGCTTGCGGGGGACATATTTATTATCGAACCGAGTGTTTCGACCCAGTGGGATGGTGAAATCAGTGTGCGCATAACGTATCAACACGCGAATCCCCGAGGGGGCAAGGAGTCGACGCTGCTGCGTTTCGAGGGGCTGATTCCCGATCAGACCGTCGCCGTATTGATCGACGCCGGCAGTGGGGCGACGGTCGACGATCTGTTGGATCGGTCGGCCGACGAGTACCTGACGGCCATCTGTCTGACACACGCCCACCTCGACCACTACGAGTCGCTCGGTCGGGTGATTCAAGACGGCGCACCGATTCTGGCAACGCCGTCGACGACCGCAATTCTCGAAGACGTGTTAGCGGCGGGAGAGGCGTACTACGACATCACCGAGACCGAGCGGGTCCTCGACCGACTCGACGCGTGTTCCTCGTGGACGCGCCTCGTCGAGGGGCTCCACGTCCATCCGGTCCCCGCGGGTCACGCACCGGGTGCCTGTGGGTTCCTCTTCGCCGTCAGGGACGACGACGTGTACCGAACGATCCTGGCCACCGGGGACTTCACGCGACGCGGGGCGGCGGGGTATCCCGGCCTCCCGACGGACCTCCCGGTCGACGCGCTGGTCCTGACCGGCGCGACGAACTCCTCGTTCGAGGCGACGGCTACGGAGCTCGTCACGTCGATCACGGAGCGGGTACTGGCCGGAGCACCGGTCCTCGCCTGTGTCAGCGCGCTCACTGGCGTCCAGATCGCTTACTGGCTCGGCCACTACTTCGATCGGATCGACGAGCGGGTTCCGATTCGACTCGCGGGTCACGTCGCGAACGTGTACGACCGGCTCGGGTACGAGGTTCCCGCCGTCGAGTCGATCCCCGTATTCGACGATCCGGGGCAGTTCGTCGAGAACGGTGCAATCGCCATCGCCGGCCCCGAGGTGCCGGTCGACGGGAGTTCGAGCAGGCTCTTCGAGCAACTGCGGACCGACGCCAACGCCTTCGTCGTCCAAGTGACCGGCGGGGGGACGGACCCAGTCACGTCGGGTCGATGCACGACGGCCGATTTCGTCTTCAGCAATCATCCGACGAGAGAGGTCGTCGACGACGTGGTCGCGGCGTACGACCCGGTCCACGCGGTCGTCGTCCACCAGCGCAGCGACGGCGCGGACCGCTTTACCGACCGATACGACAGTTACGTGTGGGCCACCGACGACGCCGACGAGTACTGCCTGTTCGATCGGGGCGGGTGGACGGGACCGCCCTGGGTGTCCGAGCGCACCGTCAGAACCGTCGAAGCCAACACCGACATGACCGGGCACCTGTTCGAGGACATTTCGTCGTCGTCGGTTCCCGTCCCGACGGTCGAGCGAACTCCCTCCGTTGATCTGACCGGCGAGGGACTCCACCTCGACAGCCTCGACGAGCGCTTTGGAGGGCGCGAGCCGGTCGCGGACACGAGTCCGCCGTCGCCGACGGCCGACGACGCGGCGGCGTCAGCGGTGGACGACGCGGCGGAGTCAGTGGTGGACGGCGCTGACGAGTCAGCGGACGAAGGGTCGCCGGGGTTGGCCGACATCGAGCGCCGACTCGACGCGATCGAAACGCGGCTCCGTGCCGACGAGTTCGAGGCCCGCGTTATCGACGCCCACGACGGCGTCACACTGTTGCGACTCGACGAGGAGATCGACGGTGTCTCTCACGGTGACCGGCTGACGGTGTCGCTCTCGCCGATCGAGTGAGACGTGGCGCGCCACCCTTTTGATCGCGCCGCCCGAGAGATCAGCCATGTTCGATCCCGAGGAACTGGCGGCCATCCGCGCCGAGAAAGAGCGCTGGCACGAGGAGACCGCCCGGCCGACGCTCGACCGGTTCGGGGAGCGCGAGGAGCAGTTCACCACTGACACGGCGGGCCGCGAGGTCGACCGACTCTACACGCCCGCAGACGTGGCCGACCTCGACTACGAGGAGGATCTGGGGTTCCCCGCAGAGGAGCCCTACACTCGCGGCGTCTACTCGACGATGTACCGCGGACAGCTGTGGACGATGCGTCAGTACGCCGGCATGGGCACCGCCGCCGAGACGAACGAACGGTTCCAGTACCTGCTCGACCAGGGCCAGACCGGGCTCTCGATGGCCTTCGATCTGCCGACACAGATGGGCTACGACTCCGACGACGCAATGGCGGCCGGCGAGGTCGGGAAGACCGGCGTCGCCATCGACTCGCTGCGGGACATGGAGGTCGTCTTCGACGGGATCGATCTGAGCGAGGTCTCGACCTCGATGACGATCAACGCGCCAGCGAGCGTGTTGCTGGCGATGTACGTCGCCATCGGCGACCAGCAGGGCGTCCCGCGAGACGAACTGCGCGGGACGATTCAAAACGACGTGCTCAAAGAGTACATCGCACGCAACACCTACATCTACCCGCCGGAGCCGTCGATGCGGATCATCACCGACATCTTCGAGTTCTGTTCTCAGGAGGTACCGAAGTTCAACACGATCTCCATCTCCGGCTACCACATCCGCGAGGCCGGCTCGACGGCGGCCCAGGAGATCGCCTTTACCCTGGGCAACGGCATCGAGTACGTCGAGACCGCTCTCGAAGCCGGACTCGACATCGACGACTTCGCTCCGCAGCTGTCCTTTTTCTTCGCCGCCTACAACAACATCTTCGAGGAGGCCGCGAAGTTCCGGGCGGCCAGGCGGCTGTGGGCCGAGATCATGGAGGAGCGCTTCGATCCCGACGACCCGAAGAGCAAGCAACTGAAGTTCCACACCCAGACGGCCGGCTCGACGCTGACGGCCCAGCAGGTCGAGAACAACGTCGTCCGCGTCGCTTACCAGGCACTGGCCGCGGTGCTGGGCGGGACACAGAGCCTCCACACGAACGGCAAAGACGAGGCCGTCGGCCTCCCGACGGAAGATTCGGTTCGGACCGCGTTGCGGACACAGCAGATCCTCGCCCACGAGTCCGGCGTCGCCGACACCATCGATCCGCTGGGCGGGAGCTACTACGTCGAATCGCTCACCGACGAGCTGGCCGCCGACGCCCGCGAGATCCTCGACACCGTCGACGACCGCGGCGGGATGCGCCGGGCGATCGAGGACCAGTGGGTCCAGCGCCAGATCCAGGACGTGGCCTACGAGCGCCAGCAAGAACAGGAGGCCGGTGATCGGATCATCGTCGGCGTCAACGAGTTCACCGTCGACGAGGAAGAGCCGGTCGAGATCGAGGAGGTCGACGAGACGCTCGAAGCCAGACAGCACGAACGCCTCGACGCCCTCCGCGAGGAACGCGACGACGACCTCGTCGCCGAGCGCCTCGACGCCCTCCGTGTCGCCGCCGAGGGCGACGGCAATCTCCTGCCGCCGATGATCCGAGCGGTCAAGGCCTACGCGACCACGGGCGAGATCTGCGACGTGCTCCGGGACGCCTTCGGCGAGTACCAGCCGGGTGGGCCGGCGTAGGACCGTCGTCCGGCGATAGCGACAACTGATTTAAGTAGGCGGTACATCGGGGCCATACATGGTCGAAACGAGACGGCTCGTCGCAGTCTTCCTGATCGGACTGCTCGTCGGCGTCGCCGCGACGACGGCCGTGAGCCTGGGCTTTCAGCAATCGCTGAGCGTTTCGGTGCCGTCGTCGTCCGTGTCCGGCGACTGTAACTCGACCGCTGACGCGAGCGGGTGGGCCGCACAGGTCCCGAACCGCGGCCACCAGACGATCCTGCTGAACCAGACGATCTCTGGTCCGGTGGCCGGTAGCTCACTGGAGGGCGACACCGACTTCCGCCTGACGATCGACACCAGCAGCTCCGAGCCCGACTGTCGGTACGAGGCAGTGTTGACGCTGCCGGACAACTTCGACTCGCTGACGGTGCTACACGACGACCGTACGGTGCTCCGGATCCAGAACCGGGGCGACGACACCTCACGGTTCTGGCAGCTCAACGAATCGGCAGCCTAGGACCCCAGTCATTAGTGGGCTCGCGCTGTCGGCTCGGATATGCACTTCGACCACGCCGGCATCGCGACCGACGACGCGGCCACGCTCGCGGCGCTGTATCGTGACCTTCTGGACGCACCGATCGCTCACGAAGAGCGCTTCGACGGCCTCGATGTCGTCTTTCTCGAACTCGACGGCGGCTACTTCGAGTTGCTGGAACCGACGGCCGACGCCGACGGCGCGATCGCCGGCCATCTCGACGACCACGGCCCCGGCATTCACCACCTCGCCGTCGCCACCGACGACATCGAGGACGCACTCGCGGCCGCACGCTCTGCCGGCGTGGACCTGATCGACGAGGAACCGCGGCCCGGAGCGTGGGGCCACGACGTGGCCTTCCTCCACCCGCGCTCGACCGGCGGCGTGTTGCTGGAGTTCGTCGAGCACTGACCGCCTCTCGTCGTTCGGGACCGTCGGCGAGAACAAAAAAGACTTACTCCAGCCTCGGGTGCGTTCCCGTATGAAGGCTGTCGTCCTCGCCGGCGGTTACGCGACCCGTCTCTGGCCGGTCACGAAACACCGGCCCAAGATGCTCCTGCCGATCGGTGACAGCACCGTCATCGACCGCATTCTGGGCGAACTCGAACGCGACGATCGCATTTCGGAGGTGTTCGTCAGCACCAACGAGCGGTTCGCGACCGACTTCGAGGCTCACCTCGCAGACTCGTCGTACGAGAAGCCGAAACTCACCGTCGAGGACACGACGGAGGAAGACGAGAAGTTCGGCGTCGTCGGCGCGCTCGCCCAGCTCGTCGATCGGGAGGGGATCACGGACGAGGATCTGCTGGTCGTCGCCGGCGACAACCTCATCAGCTTCGACGTGGCCGAGTTCCTCGACTTCTTCGAAGGTGCCGGCACGCCGACGATCGCGGCCTACGACGTGGGTTCCAGAGAGCGAGCGAAGTCCTACGGGCTGGTCGAACTCGACGGCGACGAGGTCGTCGACTTCCAGGAGAAGCCCGACGATCCCAACAGCACGCTCGTCTCGATCGCCTGCTACGCCTTCCCGGCGGAATCGGTCCGTTTCGAGGAGTACCTCTCGGGTGGGAACAACCCCGACGAGCCCGGCTGGTTCATCCAGTGGCTCGTCGCCAACGACGCCGTCTCCGCCTTTACCTTCGACGGCGCGTGGTACGACATCGGCACGCCCGAGAGCTACCTCGAAGCGGTCGCCTGGGAGCTGGACGGCGACGCCGTCGTCGCCGACTCGGCCACGGTCGAGAACACCACCGTCGGCGAGAACGTCCACGTCCTCGACGGCGCAGAGATCGTCGATTCCAGGCTCGACAACTCCGTCGTCTTCCCCGAGGCGACGATCCGTGACAGCGATGTCCGGCAGTCGATCATCGACCGCGAGACCCACATCGAGGACCTCGATCTGGCTGGCGCGTTGATCGGGGCCCACACGCACATCACGAACGGCGAGTGATCGCTCGCTCCGACGTTCTCACTGCGTATCGAGCGCCGCTCCCGCGGCGACTCGCCCGCTCTCCAGTGCGCCCTGGATCGACGACCAGCGGGTGTAGTCCCCGGCCAGCACCACCGGCCCCTCCGGAGCGTCGACCGCGGGCAAGCCGGCCCGGAATCCCGGTGGCTGATCGAACTGCGCGAACTCGATGCGGTCGGTCTCGATCAGTTCGAGGTCGGCGAAGCTGGCCTGGGGGTACCACTCGGACAGGGCCGTCCGGACCGTCTCGAACAGCGTCTCGTCGTCGGCCTCTCGCTCTCCGAGGAAGGTCGCAGCGTACGACGCGTGGCCGTCCGGGGCGTACTCCGGTGCGACCGCCGACAGCGGTGCGATCTGGTTCGGCCGGTCGTCCTCGGCGTTGAGCACGATCCGCCGCCCCATCTCCGGACGATCGCCCGACGGCAGTGCGACGTGTTGGGTGACACAGCTCCGTGCCGTCGTCGTGATCGCCGCCACGCCGGTGAGGTCGCTCGCGGCCTTCGGATCGGTCGCGACGACGGCGGCGTCGGCCCCGACGGACTCGTCGCCGATTTCGACGGTGACGCCGTCGCCGGGAACGACCGCGTCGACGGTCGTTCCGGTTTCGACGGTGACGCCGGCCGCCCGCGCCCGGTCGGCGAGCTGGGCCGTGATCGCACCCATGCCGCCGGCCGGCACGGCGGTCGATCCCTCGGTGAGCATCTTGAACGTGTACTCGAAGACGGCGCTGTCCGTCGACAGCGATCGGTCGAGCGTGATCCCGCCGTAGAAGGGCGCTGCGAAGGACTCGACGAACCCCTCGGAGAATCCTCGATCGGCGAGATACGTCTCGATCGAGGAGCCGCCACGCCGGAGAATCTCGTCGACCGAGCGTCCGCGCAGCTCGCGCTGGAGGCGGTAGAGCCTGAGTAGGTCCCGAATCGTCACCTCGTCGTTGAAGATCGTCGCCAGCGCCGAGCCGGGATCTCGGAGGGGATCGGCCAGCACCGATCGCTTGCCCGGCCGGGCGATCGTCGCACCGGGAGTGAACCGCCGGAGGTCGAGCGCGTCCAGGTCCAGCTCCCGTTCGACCGCCGGATAGGCGGGAAAGAGGACCTGGAACCCACGGTCGAGCGTGTACCCGTCGACGGTACGAGAGCGAACGCGCCCACCGACGGTCTCGCGTCGTTCGAACAACGTCACGTCCGCGCCCGACTCGGCGAGGTGGCGGGCCGCGACCAGCCCCGCCAGTCCGCCGCCGACGACCACGACATCCATACCGGATCGTTCGACCGCGACCACAAAAACGGCTCGGGCTTTGCTACGTCACGGTCGAGCCACCCCGAGACGGGAGTCGAAGGAGCCCGACCGTACAGCACAAGGGAGCAGGGTCCACAGTGCGAGTATGGAGACGAGTCCGGCCTTTCGCGAGTTCGCCTGTGCAGACTGCGAGGAGACGTTCGACGCCGACGAGATCGAGCTGCGCTGTCCGGCGTGTGGCGGCCTCCTCGTGGCCCGGTACGATCACGATGCCCGTACGGAGCCGACGCGGCCGCCGCTTCCGCTGGCCCGCGAGCGCCGCCACTCGCTCGACGAGGGCGAGACGCCCGCGACCGACTGTCCGACACTGGCCGACGAGATCGGGGTCGATCGACTCCTGCTCAAAGACGAAGGGCGAAATCCGACCGGCGCGGCGACGGATCGCGGACTCGCGGTCGCCGTCAGTGCCGGCGCGGCAGTCGGTGCCGACGCCGTTTCGCTCCCGACGACCGGCAACGGCGGTCAGTCGGCGGCTGCCTACGCCGGTCGGGCCGGCGTGACCGCTCACAGCTACGTCCCCTCGCGGTGTCCGTTCGTCAACAAAGCGATGATCAACGTCCACGGCGGGGAGATGAACGTCGTCGAGGGACGCTATCCCGACGCGCTGGCGGCCTACGAGGACAGCGACGAGGCGCGGTTCCCCGTCGGTCCGTCGTCGCCGTACCGCCGCGCGGGCGTCAAGCGACTGGGCTACGAGCTGCTCACCGGGCCGGCCCCGTCGGCGATCGTGGTCCCGACCGGCCACGGGATCGTCCTCGCCGCGATCCACACGGCGATCGAGGAACTCCGGGAAGCCGGTGCCCTCGACGCGACGCCGCGCCTCTATGCCGCACAGCCAGCGGGCTGTGCGCCCATCGTCGACGCCTGCGGAACCGCCGACGCGGTCGCGGCCACCGAACAGCCCGACACGATCGTCGGCCCCCTGGAAGTCCCCGATCCCGCGGTCGGCTCTCTGGCCGTCGCGGCCGTCGACGAGACCGGCGGGCGCGGCGTCGCCGTCTCGGACAGCGACGCGTTGCAGGCGGCCGTCGACGCGGCCGGCACTGCCGGCGTCGAACTCAGCGCGACCGGCGGCGTCGCCCTGGCCGGCGCGCGCGAACTCGCCGCGGAGTTCGAGAATGAGACGATCGCGCTGGTCAACCCCGTCGCGGGCTCGAAAGAGGACGACCTGCTTCGCAGCCACCTCATGAGTCAGGGCATCTAGTCGGCGGCGTGTTGCTTCGCTCTCGTGTAGGCCCGTCTGACGCGCTTGAACGCCTCCTCGTCGCCGCCGTGGTCCGGATGGACCTCTTTGACCTTGCTCCGGTAAGCTCCCTTGACCTCCTCCAGGGTCGCCGAGGCGGGCAGACCGAGCTCGCGGAAGGCGTCGGCCGTCGGGTGGTACTCAGACCCGTCGTCGCTCTCTCCGGTCGACCCACCGTCGATTTCGGGCGTCTCGAACGGGAGCCTGGCACCGAGGTGCCAGCCCGGCATCTCGTGTTCGACCAGGACGGGGACGGTCGGTGATCGGTCGATCCGGTAGTAGGCCCGCGCGTCGAACGTGATCGCTACGTCGCGCTTGGGCAGGTAGAAGGCGACGGGCTGGCCCTCGACGAAGTGATCCTCCGCGAAGGGCTCCTCGATCGCTCGCAGGTACGACCGAAGCTCCTCGCGTCGCCGCCCCTCACCCGTGCCGGACGAGCCATCGGCTGCCGGCGGCGGGAAGAGTCTGGCTGCAGCGACGAACAGGCCGGCGACGGCGACGCTGCCGACCACTCCGACGCCCAGGCCCACCACGAGCCACTCCGGCAGCGACCCAAACTGCGCGAACACGGCCCCACGTTCGGCTGGCGTGATAAAGAATCGTTCGCTGTCGGTGCGATCAGCCGATGTACCGAAGGTCTTCGTCGGAGGGGGTCGGCGTCCCCTGTTCCATCTCCTGAATCTTCCGGGCGACTTCCTCCATCTCGTCTGCGCGGTCTTCGAGTGCCTCGTAGTCGATCTCGAAGCCGAGCAGTTCCTGGAGGATCTCCAGGACCGCCTGCGCGCTCTTGGGGTCGACGAGATAGCCCGAGGTTTCTCCCATGAGACAGGCCGCGTCGAGGTCACGGCGGCCGCTCAGCCCAAGCAAGAGGCCCGAGACGCCGACGATACCGCCTGCGGGCTCGTTCTCGCGGAAGGCGACGCCGACCGATTCGAGTTCCTCGATCAGCGAGTCGGTCGTCGACGCCCCGAGCACGTCGTACTCCTCGATCAGTTCGCCGGTCGGGACGCCACCGAGCGCGTACACCGACTCGACGCCGAACTCCTCGGCCACGTCGAGGAAGGTGTCGGTCAGCCCGTAGTGGCCCCCGTTGTCCTGTGCCTGGTGGTCGCCCGTGAGCACGAGCATGTCCCGCCCGTCTTCTGGCCTGACGGCGTGAAACTCCGCCGACGCCAGCTGTGTCGTGCCGTCTTCGACGGTGACCTGTGGCGGGAAGTGCTGGGAGTAGACGCGGGCGACCAGCACGCTGTCGAGTTCTTCGAGCAGGTGTTCGACCGCGAGCTTGCCGACGTGGCCGACGCCGGGCAATCCTTCGACCAGTACCGGATCGGTCAACTCGCCGTCCGCGATTCGCTCGATCTCGAACTCGTCCATGGCCCTACTCCCGTCGCCGTCGCTTAAGTGCGCGTCGATACTCGCCGTAGGGGTCTTCGGGATCGAACGGTGCCGGCGCGCTGTTGACGGCGTCGCTCCCACACTCGGGACAGCGCTCAGAAAGCGTGTAGACGGGCCGGTCGTGCTCGGACGCCCACTCGGAACAGACGCGGAGATCGGCCCGCATCGGCTTACTCTTCGTCTTCGTTGCGCTCGCGGTGGAACTCGCCGGTGCCACCGTGTTCGACGACGACCGCGCGGGCACGGTCGGCGCTGGCTTCGAGCTCGGATTCGGCGCGCTTGTAGTCGGGAGCCCGGACCTTGATCCGGTACTCGGGCGCACCGACGTAGGTCACTTCGAGTTCGACCTCCTCGGGCACGTCGGCGTCTGCATCCGCGCCGTCGGGAAGTGCGTCGGCGTCGCCCTCGGCGGCCTGGAGCGCCTGCTTGATGAGCTCGACGCCGTCACTGCCGGGACAGGTCAGGTCGACGTAGCCGGTCACGTCGACGTAGGGCACCGAGACGTTCTCGCGTGCGGTCTCGACGACGGCGTCGATCTCGTCCTCGGAGAGGTCCGTCTCGTCGAGGGCCTCCGTCCCGTGGATCGCCGCGGCCTCGAAGCCGTCGTACAGCGAGCCGAAGTCGGCGAGCAGTTCGTTCGCGACGGCGGCGTACTGCTCGTCGGCGAGATCCTCGCCGAAGGCCAGCTCCATCCAGTTGTCGGCCTTCTGCTCGTTTTTCCACTCCTGGATCTTCTCTTTGCGCTGGTGGTCGTTGACGTCCTTGATCGAGAGGTTGATCTGCTGGGCGTCCTCGTCGATCTCCAGCACCTTCACGACGACAGTCTGGCCCTCGTTGACGTGGTCGCGGACGTTCTTGATCCAGCCGCTGGCGACCTCGCTGATGTGACAGAGGCCGCGCTTGTCCTCGTACTCTTCGAGGTCGACGAAGACGCCGAAGTCCTCGATCTCGTCGATCTTGCCGACGGCGAGTTCGCCGGATTCGGGCCAGCCGCTGTACTTCATCGCTGTTCGACCGTTTCGAGGACCGCACCCTCGATGGTCGCCTTGCCGCCGGTCGGGCGGGCGAGCGTGTGCCCACAGACCGCGCAGGCGACTTCGGTGGCGGCCTTGCTGAAGACCGTCTGTTCGTTCTCACAGTCCGGACATTCGACGGAGAGGAAGCTTCCTGCCATCGTTCTAGTCCTGGAACTCCAGTCGGCCGGCTCGCCATCCCTCGCGGAGGTGGGCCTTGCCACAGTCGCTACAGCGGTACTTGAGGTTCGTCTTCTTGGTGGGCTTGTCCCCACCGGGCACCTTCGAGAACTTCCCGGAGTTCCCGATCCCCTTGGAGTTGCGGTCGGCCTGACGGCCGCCGATCTGGGTCATGCCCGACGTGCGGCCGGAACGGACCTTCTCGACCTCGTGTTCGTTGTGCTCGTTACAGTGCGGACAGTACGTGTTAAATCGGCGTGGCATCTGCATAGATATCGACCTTACGGCGAGGTTACACAGCGGTGCTTAAAACCCCGACGGTTCGGTCCCGACCACGCCGACGGTGTCAGGACAGCAACTCGACGAGCCCGGCGAGGAGTCCCGGGACCACCATCACCGCGAGGCCGGCGACGACGAGTCCGCCGGGCAGGAGGACCAGACCCGAACTGGTCAGCAGCCACAGTGCCAGACCCAGCACCACGATCGCCAGGCCGAGCAGGCGGAGGCCCCACACGACCGTCCGCCCGACGCCCGTCCCCGTCTCCGTGTCACGTCGTCCGAACACCTCGTCCATGCCCGAAGCGATGTCGTCCCATCGACAAAACTGCTGTGGCCGTTCGAGAGCCGTCCGCGACGGTCGGGCACTCGGCCCCGTGGCCGGCCCGCTCACGCCCCGCGTCGCTCGGTCACGACGGCAGATTCGCGCTCCGCACCGTAGAAGCTAAGTGCGCTGTCGGCAAAGGCCGGCGCATGAAGAAGCTCATTATCCACGGGGATCCGGGAATCCGGAAGGGTGCCACCATCGAGTACGACGGCGAGGAGTACGTCTGCTTCGCGATCGCCCGTCAGGGCGACTGGCACGGGCCGGACGAACCGCAGCTGTGGTGTACGATCGGCAAACCCGAGGAGCGCGAACGGTTCATGCGCCGCGAGTTCGTCGCGATGCACCTCGACACCGAAGACGTCGACGCCGGTGCGGTCGGCGTCGTCGAGCCACGCGGCGACGCCTGATCCTGCTGGCGGTCTGTTTCGTCTTCTCTGCTGTCACTGCCGGACGCCGGTCCCTCGTAGCGACGGCTCTCGACCGTCGAAGAGCCCACCGACATCGATAGGTGGCTACGGCCCCGACGCCGCGTATGGAACGGTCGCGACGACAGCGGCGGTGGTCACGGTGACGGCGGCCCGTGATCTCCCGTCGGAGTCACTGTCACCGCTCGCCGAGCGCGTCGAGCGCGTCCTGGCCGCGTACGACTACGAGGTGTCGGCAGCGATCGACGCGATCGACGCGGCGGTCCCCGGCGTCGGCGGACTGTTCGAACCGGGAACCGAGCCGGCGGAGCTGCGAGCGGCGATCGAACGCGTGCTGGCGGCCGACGACCACGAGACACGGGTCGATCGCGACCTGGCCGGCGAGACGGCGATTCTCTACGTCGACGGCAGCTCCCGCGGGAACCCGGGGCCGGCGGGCGCTGGTGCCGTCGTGCAGGGCGAGGGCGGCGAGTCGCTGCTCCGTCTCGCGCGGCCGGTCGGCTCGCGGACGGACAACAACACCGCCGAGTACGCCTCGCTCGCGCTCGGGCTGGCACGCCTGCTGGCGCAGTTCGAGCCCGCACGGATCGAGGTCAGGATCGACTCGCGGACGGTCATCCGGAGCGTCTGGGAGGAGCGGGCCGATCCCGGTGCCCAGTTCCGCGAGTACCGGGCGGCCGTCGTCGCGCTACTCGAACGGGCACCGGACGACGACTGGCGACACCTCGCGGACAGCGATCCGAACCCCGCCGACGCGCTGGCGACGGTCGGGGCCGACATCGCCGCGCTGGGTCCCGGTGGCTGACGCTCGCGACCCGCGACCGGGACCGTCGAAACGGGGCACACGCCGCTTGTGGCGGGCTATGACGACTCTCCCTCACTGTCGTCGGCGACCCGGTAGATCGTCACACCGTCGAACTCCTCGACCGGCTCGACGCCCGACGCTCCGTCGACGGTGATCTGGTCGTAGGTGGCCCGCTCGACCGGGCCGACGTAGACGTACCGCACGTCGTAGCGTTCGAGCAGCGCGGCCTGCTCCTCGGGCTCGCTGGTGTAGATCGTCCGCACGTCCCTCAGTCGCTCCTGATACGGCTCGTCCCCGCGGTACTGAGCCTCGTGGAACCACCCGAGGACGGTCGGGAGCCCGGTCAGACTGGCCGGCGCACTCGACCCCTCGCCGTCCGAGGCGTCCCAGGTGTATCCGCCCGGTGCCGCCGTGACGAGGACCGGTCGCCCGGATCGATCGTCGAGCCAGTGGATCGCGGCGGCCTCCTCGGGATACTCCGAGTCGAGGTAGGCGAGCCCGTCCAGCGTCGGGTCCGAGCCGTCGAACGCGGTCGTCGCCGCCAGCGGCGCGTACAGCCCGGCACCGACGACGAGGACGGCGAGGGCGACGCGGGGCAGCGCCGACCGGGCCCGGTCGAGTGTGTCCTCCGAGACGGTGGCGGAGTTCGTGAACACCCACGCCAGCGCCGGCCCGAGGGCGAGACTCCACAGCACCCACACCTGCATCGACACCTTGAACATCGTGTTCATCCGTCCGGTCGACTCCTTGAGGTAGACGAACTCGATCAGCGTCACGAGCCCGATGCCGGCGACGATCAGCACCGTCTCGAAGCCGGCGCTGGCCGCGCCGCCGTCCGAGCGTGCGCGGTCCGTGTCGCCAGCGGCTGAGGCGGTACTCGGCGTCGTGCCGGGCCGTCGCGCGAGGGCCCAGCACGCGCCCACAAGCGGAACGAACAGGCCGAGTGCGGCGAGATCGAGGACCGCGAAGCCGGCGATCGCGACGGCGGAGCCGATCGTCGCGGTGGTCGCCCGCTCGCCGAATCGCTGCCGGCCGCGAGCCGCGAGGTACGCGAGGAAGGTGGCCAGAAAGAGCCCGTGGACGAGCAGGAGTTCGGTGAGCGAGGATCGGTCCGGCAGGACGGCGATCTCGCGCCCGCTGGCCGGCCCGAGCCAGAACGGCAGCGACCAGAGCAAACCCAGCGCGACGACGGCGACGGCGACGCCCAGCCCGACGGCGAGGCGCGACCCCTCCCGCCAGAGGGCTGTTTCGGGGAGCCGGTCGGCGAGCGGTTCGGGCAGCAGTGACCGTGCGTCGGCCGGCGCGAGGGCGACTGTCAGCAGCGCCAGCCCCGCCGGCGTCGGGAACGACCAGGTGTTCGTGACCGCCAGGAGACCGGCGACCGGCGGGAGGACGCCGACCACGAGCAGCCGACGGCGCGCCACCTCGCGGGCGGGCGTCCGGTAGTAGGCCAGACAGACCGCCGCGGCGAAGACGAGAAACGCGGTACTCATCATGTGGGCGTGCATGTCCCCGTTGAACCACGAGAAGAAGGGGAACTCGTTGATCGTCGGCGCGGTCGCACCCGGGTCGGCGTCGCCGAACTGGAACGCGAAGTCGCTCCGGTGGTCGGTGATGACGCGGCTCGCGTCGAAGTAGTAGAACTGGCCGAGCCCGTCTGCCAGCCCGTCCCGTTCGATCCCGACGACGCCAGCGAGCCACGCGGACGGGCCGTCGGGCAGGAGTGCGATCACCGCTCGCACCGGCGTCGTGAGGTTGCTCGCGAGCCCGACCGCGAAGACGCTCAGGACGCCGGCCAGCCGACGCGGAATCGCGCGGTCGGCCGCGACGTTGCCGGCGACGCCGTACGCCGCGGTCACGAGCATCGCGTAGAAACCCGCCAGCGAGAGGTTGTAGGCGAACCGTCCCGCGGTACCGGTGATGCGGGTGAGAATCGCCGCGACGAGGTGGCCGCCGTAGTAGTACGCGACCGGCTCACCGGCGAACCACACGTCCTCGGGCGGCAGGGTCTCGGCCCTGACGAGGGACTTCAGGAGGCCGAAATCCAGCATCTTCTCGCCGATCGCCAGCGGGAGCGGCGCGATCACCGGGTCGCTCGCGCCCAGCGGGACCGCGAACGCGCGCATCCCGACCAGGAACAGGAAGGCCGCGCTAAAGACCAGACAGCTCTCGCCGATCCGCCCCGGATCGAGGTCGACGCCACGACTCCCCGCGAGAACGACCAGCCCGACGAGGACGGCGACGCCCAGCCAGATCCCCGCGGTCATCGACAGCCGGCCGACGAAGAAGGTGACCAACCAGACGACGGCGACCGACAGCACGACCGCGACGCCGGAGCCCCCGTCCTCGAAGCGCGGGAACAGCCAGCTCGTGACGACGCTGCCGGCCACCAGTAGGGCGAGATAGAGCGCCAGCCAGAGCGCGACGAGACCGTATTCCATTAGTGGGGACAGCGTCACCACCGATAATACGCTTTTTGCACTGCCCCGTGGCCGGCGGGAATGTCGAACTGTTTTTAGCCGCGGTCTCGATTGCCCGGACGAATGGATCAGTCGGTGGGTATCGTCGTCCCTGCGTTTCGACCGGACGTGGATCGACTGGGCTCGTACGTCAGGACGCTCGACGAGCAGTTGGCTCCGGCACAGATCCGTATCGAACTCGACGATCCGGAACCCGGCGTCACCGAGGGGCTGGCCTCGCTCCCGGCCGCGGTCAACGCCGTCCCCTACCGCCGCGGGAAGGGGGCCGCGATTACCGCCGGCTTCGAGGCGATCGAGACGGACGTTCGCGCGTTCGCCGACGCCGACGGATCGACCGACGCGGCCTCTCTCGCACGCGTCATCGACCGGGTCAGGGCCGGCGAGGCGGACCTGGCGGTCGGTTCTCGCCGTCACCCCGACGCGACCGTCAGCAGCCACCAGACCTTCGCGCGGCGGTTCCTGGGCGACGGCTTCGCCTGGATCGCCGGCCACCTGCTCGACGTGTCGCTGCACGACTACCAGTGTGGCGCGAAGGCGATCACGGCCGAGGGGTGGGAGCACGTGCGCACGCACCTCTACGACGCCGGCTTCGCCTGGGACGTAGAGCTGGTCGCGATCGCCGGTGCGCTGGGACTGACCGTCGCGGAGGTCCCCATCGAGTGGGAGGACAGACCCGGTTCGACGGTCTCGCCGGTGCGAACGTCGCTGAACATGGCGACGGCGCTCTTGCGCGCACGCCACCGGGCGAAGCGGCTGAGCGACAGTCGTCTCCACGCCGCCATCGCCGCGACACGCGAGAAGGGTCCCGCACTGATCGACAACGATGAGTAGCCGCCTCGCACCCCTCCGATCGCTGCTCTCGGGGGTCCGCTTTGGGAAGTTCGCCTCGGTCGGCGCGGTCGGTGCCGCCTTCGACACGACGACGTTCGTCGTCCTCGACCAGTTCGTCGGCGTGTCGACCGCCGTCGCCAACGCCGTCGGCATCGAGATCGCGATTCTCGTGATGTTCGTCGTCAACGACAACTGGACCTTCGCGAGCGAAGGCGAGGACGACCGCCGCTCGCTGGGCGCGCGCCTCGTGCGCTCGCATCTCGTCCGTGCCGGTGGGTCGACGCTGCAGTGGAGCATTCTCTTCGCCGTCCTCGTCGTCTACGAGGTCGGCGTGCCCGTCTCGCTGGGTCCGGTCGACCTCTGGCCGATCTTCGTCAAGGGCGGCGCGATCGGGATCGCCATGTTCGTCAACTACGTCTTCGAGAGCATCTTCACCTGGCGCGTCCACGAGTGAGTGTGCCGCGAGAGGAACCCACAGAGGACGACCGAATCACAACCCTTAATCAGGGGGAGACGATACGAGATAGTAGCGGGATGGGATAGCCAGGAGATTCCGGCGGGCTCATAACCCGTAGATCGGTGGTTCAAATCCACCTCCCGCTATATTTTGCCGCGAGCAAACTCGCGAGCGGAAAATCTTCGCCGAGTGGATTTGTACCCTATTAGTCGCGCGCAGCGAAGCGAGCACGTCTGATTCCGGTTCAAATCCACCTCCCGCTATATTTTACTGACGCCAAACCGAGGAGCGAAGCGACGGGTTCGGCGTCGGTATAGAGAGCACACCGTGGATATGAACTCGGAACGCGAAGCGAACAATCCGCTGTACGGCACCGCCGACAGTATCACGACGGCGAGGCGGATCGTCTACTGAACGCCCTCGACTCGCTCGACGGTTCTGTGCGGGATATCGTCACTCGCGACGCTCGTTCGATAGCGCCCGCGCAGAACCGCCGACCGCGCCTCGCCCGTTCGTCCGCCAGGCCAGCAGACGCGACAGCCACACGCCTCCCCAACCGATTCGCTCCCTCCGGTCGCTCATCCCTCGCGCAAGGTCGTCGCGGCACGGCGGCCGCGACAGCGCGCGCCGCGTCGCTCTGTCCGAGCGACGGAACATCGAAGGACTCGAACGGACGCCTCGGCCCGTCCCGCTCGCGTTTTTCGGCGAGTCGTTCCAGTTCGGTTTCGCCGCGGCCGACAGTGAAGACGGCGCTGTTAGTCGTCGCCGTAGTCGTCGACCACGACGACCTCGCCGTCGACGACGTCGACGTTGATGAGCGTCTTCGCGTGGTAGCCGTCGTCTGCGAGCTTGTTCTCGCCGCCCTCCTTCTTGATGACACAGACGATGTCACAGATGTCCGCGCCGATGTCTTCGAGCGCGCCAGTGAGCGCGGCCAGCGTGCCGCCGGTCGAGAGCACGTCGTCGAGCACGAGCACGCGGTCTCCCTCGTAGACGTCGTTGACGTACATCTCGTTTTCCGAGTAGCCGGTGACCTGCGAGAGCGACACCTCGCCGTCGAGGCCGTACTGACGCTTGCGGACGACGACGAGGGGGATGTCCGTCATCAGCGAGACCGCAGTGGAGATGTGAATGCCCATCGCGGCCGGCGTGACGATCTTGTCGACGTCTTCGAGTTCGGCCTTGCGGATGATCTTGATGACGATCTCGCGGAGCAGTTCGGGACGCAGCATCGGAACGCCGTCGCTGATCGGATGCACGAAGTAGTGGTAGCCGTCCTTCTCGATGATGGGTGCGTCCAACAGCGACTGCTTGAGCTGATCCATGTCGGCGGTACTTCGAGCCGGCACAAAAACCCGTCGTCAACGGAGCGGGATCGCGTCGGCCAGCGTCCGCACCATCGGCAGCGCGTGTGCGCCGCCGAGACCGAAGTACTCGATCGCGGCGAACCCGACGAACGCCGTCGACGACGCGAGCGCCAGCCCGAACAGCGCCGCGCCGATCCGGTCGAAGCACTCGGTCGCGACGGAGACCAACGACCAGCTGCCCAGGGCCAGCGCCACGGCGAGGCCGAGGACGGCGTGGAACTGGAACGCTTCGGCACGGCCCACGTCGAGCGCGACGAGCGCGACGAGGACGAGCTGGCCGCCGATCAGCACGCCAGCGCTCCAACTCCAGAGCACCGTCCGCCAGTGGGCGTCGAGCGCTCGCCCGACCGGTGGGAGCCGCACGGCGAGGCAGACGAGGATGGGAGCGACGGGGAACAGGTACCGAACGGTCACCTGAGCGTGGAGCGGGAGCGAACCGATGTACACGAGCGTGAGCGCAACGGCAGTGAGGGCGAGGAACGCGTCGGCCGACGTGACGCCGTCTGGCAGTGACCGGCGTTCGATCGATCGTTTGATCGCGACGAGACCGGTCGAAGCCGCTACAATCGTCGCGAGGACCGGAGAGGACTCCAGCAGCGTGAGGTTCGCCTCGGGAGTCCCCTCGGCGCGATCGGCGACGTGCTCGATGTACCCGCTCCGAACCAGCGTTCGATACGCGGCTGTCGGGTCCGTCTGTAGTGAGTGGATACCGCGCCGAACGAGTCCGAGGAGTTTCGTCAGTGGCTCTACCGCGGACTGTGCGAGGACGATCCCGACGCGTACGAATCGAGGGAGGTTCGTCGTGTCGCCACCGCTAGACGGGTCTCCCGAGGACAGTTCGCCGGTGAGCGAGATGTCGCTCCCCTGGCCGACGGTCCGGAGCATCCGGGGAACGGTCAGCGGATCGCCGGTGATCAGCGTGTTCGTCACGAACAGCGGGACGAGCGCCAGCAGGAAGACGCCGCCGAGTACGCCCAGAGTCCGCGGGCCGTTGTCTGGGGCCGTCGATACGTCGACGAGCACGAACGGGACGAACAGGACCAGCGCCTCGGGGGCGTGAATCCACGCCAGCAGCGCCAGCAGAACGTAACAGACGGCCCGTGCCTCGAAGGCCCAGTCGCGATCGGCGTCGCGGCTGTAGGCGAGTCCCAGAGCGACCGCCAGTGCGACGGCTGCCGTCACGACGTGACGCTTGGGGACGGTCGCCCAGAATGCCAGCGGCGTCCCAGCGACGACCGCGATGGCGGCGACGAGCCCCCGTCGTCGACCGTCAGTGAACGAAACGAGGCGATACGCGAGCGTGCCGACGAAGGCACCGGCAGTCGCGTGTACCAACTGCAAGGCGAGTAGATGGCGGGGAACGGGGCTGATCGGCTCCACGAGTGCGACGTTGAGCAGGAACACCGCGGCGACGACGCAGCCGCCGCCGACTCGCGCGAGCCGCTCGCGACCGAACTGGCGGCCGGCGAGGAGCACAGTCCCGTACACCAGCAGCGACCACAGCGCCACCAGCGCGACGGGGAAGTCGGCGACGGCCTCGATCCCGCCCAGTGCGTAGAGGACGGGCAGCGAGAGGACGATCACGCCGTAGTTGCGCGAGTACGTCGAACCGCCGTAGAAGTTCGTCCCCGGCGACCGGAGCGAGCCGTACGCCGGCTCCGTCAGCGCGATGTTGCCGTCGGCGACCGCCGCCAGCCCGTTGGCGATCGTGTAGGAGTCGTTGATCAGAAACGCCGTGCGCCACAGCGCCAGAAACAGACAGAGGCTCCCGAGAAAGACGAGTAGCCCGACGCGATCGCCAAAGAGGAACCGGTAGGACAGCCCGCGCAGTCGCGTCGCCCGCTCGCGGTCGATCACTCGATCACCTCCACCGTGATCGAGCGTTCCGCGACGACGCGGCCGCTGTCGTTCGCGCGGACGACCAGCGCCAGCCGGCCGTCGTAGGCCGTCTGATTCACCGTGTCCGGCGCGAACGTGTCGTCGGACATCGACGCCGCGTACGAGCCGACGTTCTCCGTCGAGAGGAAGTGCGTCGTCGACCGGCTGTACCCGCGCTCGTCGATTTCCAGCTTGTAGACGAGCAACGGCCGGCCCTCGACGGCGGCGATCGCCACCGCGGCGTCGGGCACCTGCAGCCTGTACTCGCCGGCTCCGAATCGCCCAGCCGTCAGCGTCGCCCGCTCTGGCAGCGACGCCGACTCGACCGTGACCGATCCGACACCGTACGCGGGCGTCTCGGCGTCGCTCGTCAGATCGACGGCCCCCACGAGCGGCCCGGAGACGAGCGTCGTCACCACGACGAGTCCGACGACTCCCCAGACGACGGTCCGGTCTACGTCCATCGTATCACGGCAGTGTGACACGGGAAATAAAGCTGTCGCGGTCGACGGCGAGACAGCGCCGCCGCTCACCAGTCGAAAAAATCGAAGAAAGGGAACGGTCGTTAAGCGTTCGGGCCGCTGTCAGAGGACAGCGAGGCCGAAGAGTCGCCCTCGTTCGAGACGTAGACGACACTCAGATCCCAGTCTCCGTTGCTCCCGATGTCACTAGATACATACGTCACAGAGTTTCCAGCTGTGACATCTGAGGATGTTCCCAATGAGGACTTGTCTGCCCAAGTTTGGTCAATGTCAGTCGTACCACCAGAACCACCAGTACCGCGGATATACAGCTCGTCGGCCTGAATTGGATCCCCACCTCCGTGGGTGATCTTAACAGATGACGCATCCGAGTCATAGTCGAAACTGAAGCTCGCAGTTGGCGTCGTGTTCGTCTGGTCACCGAGTCCGAGGACGAACGAGGCGATGACGGCTGCCAGGATCACCGTGATGGCGACCATCAGGATGACACCGATGACAGGCGATACCGCGTCGTCGTCGTTGAATAGTTGTTTCAAATCCATGGTTATCACGCACACCCGTCCACAGCGAGCGGGGCATCCCCTGCCCCCCTGCTCGCGGTGGGTGCTACCTCAATCGATACTGCCGGGGGTACTTATACCCTGTCTACGTTTTATCGGTTCAATCACGCGCTGGAACCCTTCAAGAGGGCCTTGGATACCCGATATCGAGGGGTACAGCAATCTTCACCGTTGATAACGGATGTGGCATCGTCGACGGCTCCCTGCGGTGTGATCGCTCCGGACCAGCGTCCTTCTGGCCCGCAAGCCGTCACTCTGTTCTGAGACACACTGCTGATGCTCAGCAGCCTCTTGTTCGAGCGCGCACGCGACGACGCCCGACGGCGTCACTCCTCGTCGGCCTCGCCGTCGCAGTCGTCGACGGCCTCGTCGTACTCCGTGAGCGTCATCGTCCGGCCGGAGACGGTGTGATAGGCCGCTGCGGCGGTGAGGATCGCCGCGAACAGCGTCGCCCACACCAGCGGCGAGACCATCGTGAACGGGAACACGCCGAGCCACAGCGTGGCGATGACCGCCAGACTCACCGCGCCAAAGGAGAGGTAGAACTCCCGCCAGGGGAACTCCCCGCCGGGGACGATCTCCAGGTACACCGTCAGGTCGTCGGTCTGTGGCGTCGTCTGGATCACGCCGTCGTCGGCGTCGTAGGCGACGATGCCGGCGTTGTCCATTTTCGGGAGGTGGGTCTGCTGGAGCGTGGTGTACACGCGCTTTCGCTGGGTCGACGTGACGCTGGTCTGGGGGCAGTCGTACTCCAGGGAGGCGACGTAGTCGGCCAGCTCTCCGAGTTCGACCGGGCCGCCGTGTCGACGGAGGTACTGGATGACGTAGCGCCGCCGCTTGTTCTGGAGCACCTCGAAGATTTCGCCTTTCGAGAGCGTCGAGTGCGTGCCCGTCGCCTGCGTTGCGTCGGCGTTACTCACAGTGTATCCGCCCCCAGCCGGTGCAGTCCCACGCGACCATCCTTTGCACAACTGGAATGTGGGATGATCCTATATAATCGCGGCGGTTGCCCTCTTGATTGACATAACGAGCGAAACCGAGAGAAAAGGCGGCGTCAGTTAGGCGTCGGCCCCGTCCCAGCGACCGAGCGTCGCGGAGTTCCCGCCGTCTGCGGGCTGGTAGGTGACGCGGACGGTCGCGCCGCTGAGGTCGAGGTCCGACACAGAACCACTGAAGTCGTCGTATTTGATTGTATCGGTCGTACCAGCGTTCACGTCTGAACCACTATTGTCCGTGAACAGATTGCCATTGTAGGTTGCATCAGAGCCCCCATCTTTAGCACCGGTGACAGCTGCCTCAATCTCGTTTGCTGGGATAGTTTCACCACCGTTGTGCGTTACTTCGAGAGTGTCACCTTCTGTAATATCGTTTTCAGTGTAGTCGAAGCTGAAGCTGGCTTGCGGTGCGGTGTTGCTGATCTGGTCCCCGAGCCCGAGGACGAACGTTGCGATCACGGCCGCGAGGATCACGGTGATGGCCACCATCAGGATGACACCGATCACCGGGCTCACGGCCTCGTCGTCGTCGAAGAGTGCTTTCACGTCCATATGTTGTCTCCGTGTCGCGCGCCTGTCGGCGGCGGTCCGTCGATGCCGTCGCGACATCTCATCTGAGACACGCCGTCCGGCGGTCACGCGCTTGGCCGGAGATACCCGAGACGGGTAGATAAAGGCTCTTGCGCCAGTATCAAAGCAGAAAATTAGGCCCCGCTTGAGACGGTGTTGTCGGGCTTCAGCGGCGGGTTGGCGACAGAATCAACGAAGATAATGAACGGCAGCGTTCGTCTGTCGGCGGTTCCGTTTCGAGAGGGGGCAGGGCCGAGAGTCGCGGTCAGAACAGCAGGATCAGCCCGACGGTGACGAACAGCGCGAGCACGAGGACGCTGAGTCCGATACCGGCCCGCAGGGTCACGGGACCGTCGTCCTGGCTGTTGGCTCCGAACCGTTCGGCCACCCGTTCGGGGTGGGTCGCGACAGCGGTCGCAGTGGTCGCCGTCCGGACGGCGGCGCGGTCGACCGCGCCGTACAGTCGGATCGTCCCGAGGACGACGCCGCGCGCGCCGTAGAACACCGCCGGGTTGTAGATGCGGTCCAGGTCCGGCACGCGCCCGAGCTTCGAGAGGGGCTTTTTCGTGGCGTAGAACCCGACGAGGCCAAGCACCGCGAGGACGACGCCCTCGACGACGTGGGGGATCGTGTAGGTCGTGTACGGGTGTTCGAGGGTCGCTGCGGTCACGTCGACGGGGAGAATCGAGAACAGCGCCGTGTCGTAGAGCCCGTAGACCACACAGAGGACGGCGACGACGACCATCGCGACGCTCTGGCCGCGGTTGGCGTCTCTCACCTCGCCGTCGTGCTCGCCGTGGAAGAAGGCGTAGTAGCCGAATTTGATGAACGACATGAACGTGCCCACGCCGCCGACCAAGAGGAGCAACTCCAGGCCGGTGTACCCGCCGACGTGGACCAGCGCCTCCTTCTTGAAGTCGTAGTGACTCGCCGAGATGACGATACCCTTGCTGACGAAGCCGTTGAAGCCGGGGAACCCGGCGATCGACAGGGCCGCGACGCTGAACGCGCCGGCCGTGATCGGCATCTCGCGGGCCAGACCGCCCAGCTTCTTCAGGCTCTCCTCGCCGGTCCGGTAGATGACGACCCCGGCAGTCATGAACAGCAGGGCCTTGTAGAGGATGTGGTTGAACACGTGGGCGAAGGCACCGCCGACGCCGAGCACCGATCCGATGCCGACACCGGCGACCATGTAGCCCACCTGTGACTGGATGTGATACGAGAGCAGCCGGCGCATGTCGTTTTGCAGCAGGGCGTAGCAGACGCCGAAGACGGCCATCGCACCGCCCATGTAGGCGATCAGGAGGTGGCCGTCGGGGAACGCGCGATACATTCCGTAGACGCCGGTCTTGGTCGTGAACACGCAGAGGAACACGCTCGCGGCGATGTGGGGGCGCGGGTAGGTGTCCGGCAGCCAGGTGTGCAGGCCCACGAAGCCGACGTTGACGCCGATCCCCAGCGCGGCCAGGATCGCGGCCGGCCCGGCAGCGATTCCCTCGCCGGTAAAGAGGAAGGTCCCCGCCACGCTGTAGTGCCAGAGGATCGCCCCCATCAGGAGGCTGCCACCGAGGCCGTGGAGCAGGGCGTAGCGAAAGCCAGCCCGGACGGCCTTGCCGCCGTAGTGCCAGACCAGCAGCGTGCTGGTGACGGCCATCAGCTCCCAGAAGAAGATGAGGGTGAGCCAGTCACCGGCGAACACCGCGCCGACGCTGGTCGCGACGTAGGAGAGTGCGAAGGCCGTCTGGACTCGCTCGGCGTCGCTGGCCAGCGAATACAGCACCGCCACGGCACCGATGATCCCGAAGATCAGGCCCATCAGCCGCGAGAACTCGTCGACGTTCAGCAAGACGGCGTCGAATCCGAGGAAGGTCACGTCGTGGTAGACGCCGGCCGAGATCGACAGCGACCACGGGACCAGCGCGCCCGTCGCGAGGATCCCCAGTCCGTGGCCGACGCGCCGCGGGAGCACGGCCACCAGCAGCGCGACCGCCAGCAGGACGAACACCGGCGGGACGGTCGCGAGACCGGTCATCAGACCATCACCCCCAGATTGTCGACGACGGTTGTGACGATCTCCAGGAAGACCGCCGTGTTGGGGACGATTCCCAGGACGACTGCCCCGGTCGCCGCCGCCAGGATCGGGCCGAGCATGAACCACGTGCTCTCACCGCCCCGCCAGCCGGCGGCGGTCCAGCCACCCTCGGGCGGCCCGCCGTGGTGGTCGTGGTCCTCGTTGTACTTGCCGAGATGGTCCGTTTCGTAGGGCTCTGGCTCGTCGTCGGTGTGATCGTGGTCGCCGGTCTCGGCCCCGTCTGCCGCTCCGACCGGTTCGCCCCCGTCGGTCTCGACCGCGGTCCGGCCGCCGAAGATCCCTCGAACGAGGGGCTTCTCGTCGTGGTCGTCGGGCGACTCGAAGTACGCCTGGTAGACGACCGGCCAGAAGTAGCCGATGTTGAGCACGCCCGAGAGCAACAGGGCTCCGGCGAAGAACCACCCGCCGCCCTCGATCGCGCCGATCACGATGTACCACTTGCTGACGAAGCCGGCCAGCAGGGGAATGCCGGCCATCCCCGCGCTCGCGACGGCGAACGCGGCCATCGTCAGCGGCATCCGCCGACCGATCCCGGCCATGTCCGAGATGTCGTCCGTGTGCGTCTCGACGTGGATCGCCCCCGCACAGAAAAACAGCGTGAGCTTCATGAACGCGTGGGCGGGGATGTGCAAGAGTCCGCCGATCAGCGCGCTCTCCTTGAGCAAGGCGAGCCCGAGGACGATGTAGGAGAGCTGGCTGATCGTCGAGTACGCGAGCCGGCGCTTCAGGTTGTCGCGGCCCAGCGCGATGATACTCGCGATCAACAGCGTCGCCGTCGCGACGACGGCCAGCGAGAGCCCGACGCCGAGACTCTCGACGGTCTCGGGGCCGAACACGTCGAGGATCACCCGAGCGAGCCCGAAGACGCCGCTCTTGACGACCGCGACGGCGTGGAGCAGTCCCGACACCGGCGTCGGCGCGACCATCGCGTCGGGCAGCCAGGAGTGCATCGGCATCAACGCGGCCTTGACGCCGAAGCCGGTCACCAGCAGCGCGAAGATGGCGCGAGCGATCGCCGGGTCGGTCGTCGCCAGCTCGGCGATCCCGCCGGGCGTGAACGCGGTCGTCCCGGTCGCCCAGAACAGCAGCACCGTCCCGGCGAGCACCGCGATGCCGCCCCCGAAGGTGTACGTGAGGTACTTGCGACCGGCCGCGCGGGCCTCGTCGGTCTCGTCGTGGGTGACCAGCGGGTACGTCGCCACCGTCAGCAGCTCGTAGAAGACGAACAGCGTCAGGAGGTTCGCGGCGAAGGCCACGCCCACGGCGGCAGCGAGGCTGGCGGCGAAAGAGGCGAAGTACCGGGTCTGTGCGTGCTCGTCGAGGCCGCGCATGTAGCCGATGCTGTAGAAGCTCGTCACGATCCACAGCAGACTCGCCAGCAGGCCAAAGAGCAGGCCGAGCGCGTCGACCTCCAGTGCCAGCTCGATGCCGCTGGCGAGGGTAAACAGTGCGTACTCGTAGGTCTCGCCGCCCCAGACGACGCTCGGGACGAGACTCGCGATCAGGCCGAACTTCGTCAGCGCGGCCGCGATCGTCACGCTCTCCCGGAGGGTCCGTCTGCTACTCGTGGCGAAGATCAGCGGAATCGCCAGCAACGACGCCAGAATGGCGAGCACCGGTCGCAGTGAAGGATCGATCATGGGTGTGGGAAAGTACTGACAGTCTGTTCGACGATCTGTTCGACCAGGGGTGCGGTCCCGCCGAGAACGACCGCGAGCAGGGCCGCGGCGACGACGACGGCCACCATTCCCGTCGACACCGCCTCGCGTCCGTTACCGCCGTCCGGCACCGGCGTCGCGTCCGTGGTACTGGCCGAGGGCGGCGCGGTGAAGTACATCCGCTCGAACAGCCGCGCGAAGTACGCGAGCGTCAGCAGCGTACTCGCGAGCAAGACGACGACGAGCGACCACGTGCCCGCCTCGACCGCGCCGACGACGATGTACCACTTGCCGACGAAGCCGACCGCGGGCGGGACGCCGACCATCGCGAACAGGAGCACGGCGATGCCGGCCGCCGTGACGGGTGCGCGCTCGCCGAGTCCCGCATACTCCGCGAGCCGTCGTGCGCCGGTCCGTCGCTCGACGATCCCGGTCGCCGCAAAGAGCCCGCCTTTCATGACGGCGTGGCCCACGAGGTGGACGAGCGCGCCGACGATGGCCGCCTGCGTACCGACGGCGAACCCGGCGATCACCAGCCCGAACTGCGACACCGAGGAGTACGCCAGCATCCGCTGTACGTCCGACTGTGCGACGGCCAGCAGGCTTCCGGCGACGATGCTGACCGCGGCGACGGTCAACAGCGCCGTCTGTGCGATCGGCACGGCGTCGAAGAAGCCGACGGTAAAGACCGAGAACAGCAGGCGTGCCAGCGCGTAGGCCGCGACCGTCGAGACTAGCGCCGCGACGAGCGTGCTCACGGTGTCGTGGGCGTCGGCGTAGGCGTCCGGCTGCCACGTGTGCAGCGGGTAGAGCGCAACCTTGACCGCGAGGCCGCCGATCATCAGCCCGAACGCCGTCAGCACGAGCGTAGAGTCGTAGCCCGCCTCGGCGAGCGTGCCCGCCAGATCGGCCATGTTGAGCGTTCCCGTCGCCGCGAGCAGATAGCCCGCACCGAGCAGGTACAGCGACGCGCCGATCGTCCCGACGATGAGGTACTTCAGCGCGGCCACGGCGGCGCTGGCAGACCGGCCGCTCGCGACGAGGCCGTAGGCGGCCAGCCCCGTGATCTCCAGGAAGACGTAGAGGTTGAACACGTCGCCGGTGGCGGTCATCCCGGAGAGGCCGGCGACCAGCAGCAGGTACTGGGCGTAGAAGCTGTCCGCGTGAGGGCCCGCCCGACGAGCGTACGCGAGCACGCCCAGGGAGACGGCGGCGATCAGGACGAGCACGACCGCCGAGAGCCCGTCGACGACCAGTTCGATCCCGTAGGGGGCGACAAATCCGCCCGGGACGTACGACACCGCGCCGCCGTCGACCACCGTCGTCGCCAGTGCGACGGCGAGGACGGTCTGGCCCAACAGCGTCACCGCGGCGATCGGCCAGCCGAGACGGTCGGCGAACAGTCCGAACAGTAGCGGGAGCGCGCCGCCGACGATCGGCAGCGCGATCACAAGGACAGGAGCGTGTTCAATCATGGTCGAGTTCTCGCAGCACCTCCTCGTCGAGCGTCCCGTACTCCGCGTAGATGCGGACGATCAGCGCGAGCGCGACGGCCGTCAGGCTCACGCCGACGACGATCGCGGTCAGGATCAGCACGTGCGGGAGCGGACTGACGTACGGGCCGCCCCCCTCGTGGACGACGGCCGGACCGGCACCGCTTCGGTAGGCCGCCGTCACGAAAAACAGGAAGATCCCCGTCTGGAAGACGTTCATCCCGATGACTTTCTTCACGAGGTTGCTCGACTCGACGAGCATGTAGACGCCGATCCCGAGCAACGCGACGACCGCGTAGTAGTTGTAGTGTGTCAGGAACGTGTCGATCACGACTCGTCACCTCCGTCGATCGCGTGGCCGAAGCCGGCCGCGATCACGAAAAACAGACCGATGATGACGCTGGCGACGATCCCGCCGATCCCCAGCTCGACGAGCTCGATGCCGTACTTGCTGGCCTTCTCGATGGGGTACCGGTGGTATTCGAGGAACGTGCCACCGAGCAGGATCGATCCGAGCCCGATCCCGGCGAACGTGAGCACGCCAAGCGAGGCGATCGCCACGACGAGCCGACTGTCGAGCCAGTCTCGCGTGGCCTCGATCCCGTAGGCGAACGCCAGCATCATCACGACCGAGCCCGCGATGACGCCGCCCTGGAACCCGCCGCCGGGCGAGTCGGCCCCGTGGAACATGATGAAGAGGCCGAAGGTGAGGATGAAGGGGGTGACGACCCGCACCGTGGTCATGATGACCGTACTCTCGACGTACAGACCGGGCTGTTCGGCGTCGCTCATGCGAAGTCCTCCCGTCGGAGCACCGACAGTGTCGCCACGCCCGCGACGAAGACCACGACGGCCTCGCCGAGCGTGTCCAGTCCGCGATAGCCCGCGAGCACCGCGGTCACGGCATTGTGGACCTCCGTCTGGTCGTAGGCGTTGTCGAGGTAGTACTGGCTCACCTCGCCGTCGACGACCGGATTGTCCGGGCCACCGATGGCCGGGAGCGCCGGGATCGTCGAGGCCATGACGGCGACGAACACGAGGACGACGATCCCCGTCCGGAGGCTGATCGACTCGAAGCGCCGATCCTCGCTGGGTCGCGAGGTGTTGGCCAGCGCCAGCAACAGCAGGATCGTCATGACGCCGGCTCCGACCGCGGCCTCGGTCAGGCCGACGTCGGGTGCCTGCAGGACGATCCAGATGATCGAGACCCCGAGGCTGTAGGCCGCGAAAGCGATCACCGAGGCCAGCACGTCACGCAGCACCGCCGCCCCGAGCGCACAGCCCAGGACGAACACGAGCAAGGCGAGTTCAACTGTCGTCGGCACTGTCAGTCACCTCCGTGTCGTCGGTCGTCCACGGTTCGATGCCCTGGTCGTCGGCAGCGCGGGCGATGGCGTGGGCCGCCGTCGGGTTCGTCAGGAAGATGAACACCAGCAACAGGACGGCCTTGATCGTCGCCAGCTCCGACTGGATCGCGATCGCAGCGCCGGCCAGCGACAGCACGGCGGCCAGCGTGTCGCTCTTGGAGGCCGCGTGGGTGCGGGTGTACACGTCGGGCAGTCGCACCAGTCCGACGGCCGCGACGAGCCCGAAGAAGGCACCGACGACCGCGAGCCCGACGGCGAGCCAGCCCATCGGATCCATCACAGCACACCCCCTTGCTCGACGTTGAACTTCGAGAACGCGATGCTCAGCAGGAAGTTCAACAGCGCGTAGACCAGCGCCACGTCGAGGAACAGCTGGTCGTCGAACGCACCTGCGAGCAACGCGATGGCGATGACGGTATTGGTCCCGACGACGTTGACGGCGGTCACCCGGTCGTGGGGCGTCGGCCCCCGATACACGCGGTAGAGGGCGACGATGGCGAAGCAGACGAACAGCGCCGCGACGCCCTGCAGGGCCGTGGCCAGTTCAATCATCGATTACCTCCCCGTCGTCTCGCTCGGCAGGGCTCGCGATCCGAGCGGCGGCACGGCCGTAGAAGACGAACCGAACGGCCCGTTCGAGCACGCCGTCGAAGAGATCGTCCCGCGCCGACTGGGTCAGCGAGTGGATCGTGAACGATCGCTTTGCCACGTCGACGGTCAGCGTCCCCGGCGTGAGCGTGATGCTGTTTGCCAGCGTCGTCACCGGCGTATCCCCCCAGACGGCCGCCCGGAGGCGCACCATCTTGGGGTCGATCGGCAGCGAGGGGTGTAACACCACGTACGCGACTTCGACGTTGGCCTTTGCGATCTCCCACAGCAGGAAGGGAGCGTACAGCGCGACCCGCAGAGTCTGCCGTGCGAGCCGTCCGAAGGCGGGCTGCTCGCTGAAGGCGACGGGAGCAAGTAGGACCGCGACGATGCCGGCCGTTACGGCTCCGGTCAGTACGTCGAACAGGGACAGCGATCCCAGAAGGAGGTAAAACAGCAGCGACGCGCCGAAGACGACGGCGGCCTTCCGCAGGGTCTCGGCACGCGCGAGTACGGTCCGGCGGGTCTGTCGCTCGACCGGTGCCTCTTCGATCTCGATCTCGCTGCGCGCGAGGTCGGCCTGCAGCGGACGCAACATCGGCGCGGAGCCGCCGGGATCGTACTCCGGATCGAGGACGATCCGGTCGACCCCGTGCGCTGTCGCGTACTCGATGAGCGTCTCGGCGTACTCACCGGGCGAGAAGAGGTACCTGTCGAGGCCGACGATGTCGGTCTCGACGGCGATCCCGTCAGCCTCGCTGCGGTCTTCTTGGGCCCAGGCCTCGACTCGTTCGAGCAGTTCCCTGTCGGCGGCCAGTTCGTCGGGGCCGTCGGGATCGATAGCTCTGCCACTGGCGACGACGACGAAGTGAACGGTCGCTTCCCCGGTTTCGGCCGCGTCACCGGCCGTCTCGATCGCGTACGAGACGGTGTCGCGTAACGTCACCGAGTTGGCGACCGGAACGAGGAACGTTCGTGTGTTTGATGTCACAGTTGTCCAGTCCGAATACGGATCGTTGACGCGTGTTTCGACTCGTTCTGGAGGTGCTTCGGCCCACGCATAACTATTTCGGGATCCAGTTTCGTCTGTCAGTTCGGTGGGACGCACACGCTGTGTGTGGTGCTCACAGATGTGCCGTCAGCTCCGCGACGACCCGCTGGCCGAGGCCCTGCTTGTCGCCCTCGTAGGTCGCCACGTCGTCGCCGACCAGCAGCGCCCGCGTGCGCTCAGCACCCATCACGTCGGCGTCGTTGGCGACGACGAACGCCATGTCGACGCGGTCGCGAATCTCCCGGGCCCGTTCGACGAGCGTCTCGTCGTCCACGTCGGTCTCGGCTTTGAAGCCGACGATCGGCAGGTCCGGCCGCTCGGATCGAACGGCGTCGACCAGCTTCGGCGTCGGCGACAGCGCCAGGGTCAGCGAGGGCTCGCCGGACTGGATCTTGCGGTCGCGTTGCTCGACGGTGTAGTCCGAGATCGCCGCCGCCGAGAGGAGCGCGTCGGCGTCCGCACAGGCCTCCGTGGTCGCCGCCGTCATCTCGGCGGCGCTCTCGACGCGACGGACCTCCGCGACGGGCACGTCCGGACCGTCGTGGACCAGCGTCACGTCGGCTCCGGCGACGTAGCAAGCGCGAGCCAGCGCCCGACCGGTGCGCCCCGACGCCCGGTTCGACAGCGTCCTGAGCGGGTCGATCGACTCCGTCGTCGCGCCGCTCGTGACGACGACGTGCTCGCCAGCGAGGGGCTGGTCGCCGGCTGCACGCGCCGTCGCGGCGACGATTGCGCCCTCGCTGGCGATCTTCGCTTTCCCCTCTTCGAGGCGGGGAGCCACGAAGTCGACGCCCCACGACTCGACGCGGTCGATCGCGTCGAGCACGCCGGGGTGGTCGTACATCGGCTCGTGCATGGCCGGTGCGACGACGACCGGGAGAGCCGCGCCCAGCGCCGTCGTCGCACACGTCGTCACCGGCGAGTCGTCGATCGCACCCGCGATCTTGCCGACCGTGTTGGCGGTCGCTGGCGCGATCAGCAACACGTCGCCCCACCCGTCGACGCCACACAGTTCGACGTGTTCGACCGCCCCCGTCAGCTCCGTCACCACCTCGCCGTCCGTCGCGAACTCGACGGCCCACGGGTGGACGATGCCCGACGCGCTGTCGGTGACGACGGCCCGGACGGTCGCGCCCTGTCGGCGAAGCTCGTGGGCGAGTTCGACGGTCTTGACCGCCGCGATCGAGCCGGTCACCCCCAGGACGACGTTCACTCCCGAAAGCATTGCCGGTAGTTACACGCGGGGTGGTATATAATGTCGGGCGACAGCGGCGATAGAGGGCCAGACCTATGCCGATCCCGGTCACACGTGTCACCGTGGACTCCGTCGACGTCAGCACCGTCGTGTACGTCTCGCCAGCGGAAGTCTACGAGTTCCTGATGGACTTCCCCGGCTACGCTCGCTACTCGAAGTACCTCACGGACGTAGAGCAACGCGGCGACGGGACACCGGGCACGCAGTACGCGCTCCGCTTTGCCTGGTGGAAGCTCAGCTACACCGCCAGATCCGAGGTCGTCGCCGTCGATCCGCCGGACCAGATCGACTGGAAGATCACGAAAGACCTCGACGCCACCGGTCGCTGGCGGATCACCTCGCTCCCGGAGGAGCGACCCGAGGGCGAGGACCACGCCACCGAAGTGCGACTGACGGTGAACTTCGATCCGGGGTCGGCGTCGTCGAGCGCGCTCGACCTCCCGCGGCTGGTGTCGATGGACTGGGTGATCGAGAAGGTAACGCCGCTGATCCAGGAAGAGGCAGAGCGAGTGGTCGAGCGGATCGTCGCCGATCTGGAGGGGCGTCGGCGCGACGTGGAGCTGACGATTCACACCAGTCCCGACGCCGTCTGATACTGTCGGCCGGCGATCACGGACGACGTTCGCGATAGCGACGTGAACCGATCGACAGCGGCGCGGTCCCGACCGAAGACGACGTGTGCTACTCCGGCGTGTCGTAGTCGCCGCCGTACTTCATGAACACGTAGGCCAGTCCCAGCGTCGCGGTCATCACGACCGACGCGGCGACGCCGAGGGACTTGATGCTCTCGGGGACGGCCGGCGCTGCGCTACTGCCACCGCCACCGCCGCCACCACCGCCGCCACCGCCGGAGTCGGCAGTCGGGTAGTCGGAGCCGACGACGACGGCCCCGAGCATGCCGAGGCTCTCGTGGGGGACACAGTAGTACTTGTAGATGCCGTCCTCCTCGAAGGTGTGTTCGTACTGGACGCCGGTCGTGTCGACGGCATCGCCCGATTCGAGTGGACCGTCGCCGTCGGAGACGACGTTGTGTCGCCCGCCTTCGCCGGTCCACTCGAACTCCACAGTCGCACCGTTGTCCACGTGGACGGCCGCCGGTCCGAAACCGAACGCACCGCCGTTGGCCTGGGTGCCGACCTCGACGGTCACGGTGTCCTGGCCCGTCGCGTCGGCGGTCTCGTCGAAGTTGCTCGTGTTGCTGAACCATCCGCCGTAGTCCGGTGTGCCGCCACCGCCGCCGCCGCCGTCGCCGCCCTCTTCTTCCTGGGCCGCCACGGTTCCGGCCGCCCCGGCGGCGGTCGCCGCGCCCGCGGCCGTCCGCATGAAGCCACGGCGTGACACGTCGGCTGAACCCTCTGTCATACGCGGCGCTTGGGTGTCCCCCGTAGTATATACTTCGATACGGCTCCCCGACCATCGACGGCCGCTCTGGAGGCCCGCAGTCACACCCCACCGCCGGCTGTCGGTGAGGTGTCCAGTTGCGGTGACGGGTCACAGCCACAAGCCGTTAAATGGGGGCCACCCAAACGAGGTGGTATGTCAGCCGGGAGCGAACAGGGCATCGTCGGGGGGATCCGGATCGACATCAAACGGCTTCACGAGACCTGGATGGCGCTGGTCTATCCTCGCCAGCGGGCCACGGACGAGGGCGTGCTGGGCAAGTGGACGCCCGACAGCCAGTTCGGACTCGCCCTCTACCGGCTCTGGTCGGCCGTCGGTCTCCCGGTCGTCGCTCTGACCTATCCGCTCGTCTTGCTGGGTGCCTTTCTCCGGTTCCAGACGCGACGAGTCGACAGCACCGCGACGCGGCTCGGCGTCGTCGGCGTCGTCGTGCTGTCGGTGCTCGTCTGGGGGTCCCTGATCGCGCTCGTACGGTACCAGCTCGACCTCGCGACCGGCGGGATCGTCGCGGTCGCCGCCGCCAGCCTCGTTGCGACCGTCTCGGCCGCGCTGGCGGTGCTCACGCGACGCGCTGGCGGACGAGCGGTGACCGTCTTCGTCTCGTACCCGTTCGGCGTGACGGCGATCTTCCTGCCGCCGGTCGTCGCGGCGCTGTTCTCGCCGGCCGTCGCCGACGCCGTGATCCCGCTGAGTGACAGCCTCGCACGCTGGCTCCTCTTCAACGTGATGGACCCGGTCGGTGCCGGTGACTTCCTCCGGGCCAACTTCGAGCGGGAGGGGGCCGCCCACGCCATCATCTGGTTCGGGATCTCCGTGCCGCTTGGCTGGCTGCTCGGCATCCTCGTGACCCTCGCCGACCTCGTGCGCCCGACGTGATCCCCCGCGGGAATCACCGTCTCGACAAGGCTTTTGACCGCAGCAGCTAAGCGTCACACATGGAGTTCAACACCACGGTCACCGCAGCCGCGTTCGTCGTCCTCTTCGGCGTGCTCGCCGGTGGGACGATCACCAGTCCCATGCCCCAGACGCTGAGCTTCGGTATCACCGGCGGACTGCTCGTGTTCGGACTACTCGTCCTGTTCGTCGGCGTCAAGCACGGTGAGTACCGCGCCAGCCACTATAGTAACAATTGAAACGATTTACACACCGATCGCACTGCCGTCGTGCGATCGGGTGTGCATTGATTTTCAATTGCTACTATAGTCAGCAGACGCTTTTCGGATCGATCACGCGCGCTCCAGTCGAGGCACCGTCCCCGACAGCTACGGTACCGGACTGGTCCTCGCCCAGTAGGATCGCCGCGCCGACTCGCATGGGAGCCACCACACCGGCGATCAGCGTCCCCGGCTCGGTCAGGGGCGCTGCGATCGTCACCTCGTCGCTTGCGGTGAGATCGTACTCGTCGACGACGCGGTCGGCCCCGGCCAGCAACTCGCCGTGGGTGTACGTGCGGTCGGCCGCCAGCACGGGATCGTCCGGATCGAGCGCCGCGGGCGGTGCCAGTGGGTTCTCGCTCCAGGCCTCGCGTTCGAGGTGTGCGACGGTCGGATCGTCGGGCGGTCCACCGTAGGCCAGCGCCTTCGTGCCGGGTGCCAGCTCGTAGCGGGCGACCCAGTCGTCGGGCGCGATCATCGCCTTCGCGTCGACGGCCGTCGGCGGTGCGAGATCGACGACCGCGCCGTCGACCGCCGCCGCGAGGACGGCGAGGACGGGGTCCGGTGTCCCGCCGAGCCAGCCCGGTTCGTCGTCCGCAGTCGGCGCTTTCGGACCGACGACGACGGCCACGCGAGCCCCCTCGCGGACGCCGTAGTGGCGCAAGAGATTCCCCGTCTTCCAGACGTTGATCGCGAAGTCGGCGTAGCTGTACGGTGCGGCCCGTTCGCTCGACGCGAACAGCGAACCGTCGCTGTCGCGTGCGTCGGCGACGAGGTCCCCGAGTGTCTGCATGGCCGGCAGTTAGGGACGGGGTAAGAAAAGACGGCGGATCCGGCTACAGCGAGTTCTTCAGCTTCTCGAAGAACCCCTCGTCGACCGAGACCTCCTCGCCGCCGGCCTCGGCGAACTGCTTGAGCGCGTCGCGCTGTTCGTCGGTCAGCTCGTCGGGCGTCACGACCTGGACCTCGACGTAGAGGTCGCCCTCCCCGCGCCGCCGGAGTCGGGGCATCCCCTTGCCCGAAAGGCGGAACACTTCGCCGCTCTGGGTGCCCGCCGGCACGTCGAACTCGACGGTGCCGTCGAACGTCTCGACATCGGCGGTGTCGCCGAAGACGGCCTGCGGGAAGGAGATCGGGAGGTGGTAGTGCAGATCCGCGCCGTCGCGGTCGAACTCGGGGTGGTCACGGACCGACACCTCGATCAGGAGATCGCCGTTGCGCGCGCCTCGGTCGCCGGGCGCGCCCTCGCCGTTCATCCGGAGAGTCTGGCCGTCCTGGATGCCGGCCGGGACCTCGATGGTCAGCGTCGCCTGGTTGCGGACCGTCCCGTCGCCGCGACAGGTCGAGCAGGTCTCGTCGTACAGCGTCCCGTCGCCCTCACAGCGCCGGCAGGTCTGGGTCTGCTGGACGCGTCCCATCGGCGTCTGCTGGACGGTCGTCTGCTGTCCCTGGCCGTTACACTGCGGGCAGGTCCGGGAGTCGCTGTCGGGCGGGTGGCCCCGTCCGTTACAGTCTGCACAGGTCTCGGGCCGGCGGACGGTGAGGTCTTCCTCGACGCCGCTGTAGGCCGCTTCGAGATCGATCGTGACGGAGGTCTTGAGGTCCTGTCCCTGCTGGGGCCCGCTGCTGGAGCGGCCGCCGCCGAAGAACTGGTCGAAGATGTCGCCCATCCCGCCACCGCCGCCACCGAAGGGACCGCCGCCCCCGGCACCGCCGAACGGGCCGCTGCCACCGGCACCGCCGGCACCGCCACCGCCGACGCCGCCGTGTTTCTCGGCCTGCTCGAACCGCTCGTGGCCGACCTGGTCGTACATCTGGCGTTTCTCCTCGTCGGTGAGGACCTCCTTTGCCTTCTGTATCTTCTTGAACTTCTCCTCGGCGTTCGGGTCGTCGGAGACGTCGGGGTGGTACTCCTGTGCTTTCTTCCGGTACGCGTCTTTGATCTCGTCTTCGCTGGCGTCCCGGGAGACCCCGAGTACTTCGTAGAAGTCCTCGCTCATTCGTTGTCCACCCGTAGACGATTGAGGTACTTGAAAAGAACGGGTCGGGGACGAGTGCGCGATGACGGTTCGACGGCTTCGACCGGGTATCGACCGATTCAAGACGCTCCCTCGTGACCCTCGAAGCGATGGAAGTGAGCGACTACGTCCGGGCGGCGTTCGGCGTCGAGCGCGTGGCCGTCTGGCTCGCGGCCGGCGTCGCCGTCGCCGTCGTCGTGCTCGCCGTCGGTGCGTCCGGTGCCGGGATCGTCGACCCGCCGACGGCCTCTTTCGACGGCTCCTACGACGCCGACACGCACACCGTGACGATCACCCACGCCGGTGGCGACACCGTCTCGACGGCACGGCTCGCGCTCGTCGTGACCGGCGAGACGGGGACGAACGTGGCGACGGTGAACTGGTCCGAGGACGGCGGTGAGAAACTCGGTCCCGGCGGGGCGCTCTCGCTCGACGATCCGACGGTCGACGCCGACGGTGACGGTGACTACTTCGACGCCGATCGAACGGTCGGCTTCCCCCTGACCGCCGGTGTGACCGTCGAGGTGCGCTGGACCGGCCGGCCGCTTGGTGGGGCCGGAGCGCAGACGGTGACGCTCGACTCCTACGAGGTCGGCGCGAACTGATCGACGCAAACTGATCGAGACGGACTGTTACTGCGTTTTCCGGCACTTAGTTCCAGGGTGCTGCGTCGAAGTCGAGATGACGGTCCTCGCGTTCGATTCCGTCGATCGCCGCGAGGTCCTCGTCGTCCAGTGCGAGGTCGAGGCTCGCGTAGTTGTCCTCGATGTGGGCGGGACTGGTCGCCTTCGGGATCGCGACGACGTTGTCCTTCGAGCGCAGCCAGGCGAGACTGACCTGGGCCTCGCTGACGCCGTGTTTGTCGGCGACCTCGCTGACTTCGGGGACGTCGAACACGTCGCCCCGTGCCAGCGGCGAGTACGCGACGAGGTAGTAGTCGTGTGCCTGTGCGTGGGCGACGAGCGCCTCTTGCTGGAGCAGCGGGTGCATCTCGACCTGGTTCGCGAACAGCGGCGCATCGAGTATCTCCATCGCCTCCTCGACCAGTTCGGGCGAAAAATTCGAGACGCCGACCTCTCGGATCAGCCCGTCTGCGACCAATTCGTCGAAAGCGGGGAGCGTCTCTTCGGCGTCGTAATCGCCCATCGGCCAGTGGACGTAGAAGAGGTCGAGTGCGTCGACGCCGAGGCGATCGAGACTCTGCTCGGCCGTCTCGATCACGCCGTCGTAGGTCAGCCCCGTCGCCTTCGTGTGAGCCTTCGAGGCGAGGACGAACGACTCGCGATCCACGTCCGCACGCTCGATTCCCTCGCCGACGTGTTGCTCGTTACCGTAGATGTCGGCGGTGTCGACGTGGCGGTACCCCATCTCCAGGGCCGTCTGGACGGCGTTCGCGCACGCCTCGGGGTCCGTGTTCTCCCACGTTCCGATACCGACCGGTGGTAGCTCGGTCATATCGGAGCGTTGCGAACTGAGAACAATGGGTGTTGTGGTTGTCTCTTCGGGGTGACGCGCCGGACGACCCCAATCGCAGTGACATCTTAGATACACAACCGGTATCTAAATAATCAACCCCTGTGAACGTGTCTCCTGGTGTTGTCAATAGATAACAATGCTGGGGATGGGACGCCGCCGCTCGGGCACCTCGACAGCGGGACCGATACAACAGGTGACCTGCCGGATCCGGACCGGCTCTTCGACGCGTTCGCGTCGACGGTCAGGCGACAGACGCTGTGTTACCTGTTCGACGAGCCCCGAACGACGGTCGAGACGCTGGCGACGCTGCTCGCCGCTCAGCGTTCGACCGCCGACGGCCCGGTCGACCCGACCGAACGCGACCGCGTCGCGATCGAACTCCGCCACGTCCACCTCCCAGAGCTCGCCGACGCGACGCTGATCGAGTACGACAGCGCCACCGGCGACGTTCGACTGCGTGAGTTTCCGGACCCGGTTCGGGATCTCCTCCGGTTTACACGGCGATACGAACGCGCGATCGAAGACGGATCGTAGGACGGCGACTATTCGTCGTCGTCTTCGTCCACTTCAGAAAGCTCGCTTACGCTCGCTTTCTGAAACACCGATAGACTCACTGCGTTCGTCTATCGAGCCGAGGAAAGCCCCTCAGACTCGTTTCACTCGTCTTCGTCGTTTTCCTCGACGTCCTCAGAAATCGGAGATTTCTGATGGGCTCAGGAGGACGACTCTCCGTCGTCGTCCTCTTCGAAAAGTTCGCTTCGCTCACTTTTCGAAACACCGGAAGACTTCGCTCCGCTCGTCTTCCGTGCAGACGAAGACGACTCGTCCTTTCAGTCCTCGTCGTCTTCGTCTACGTCTTCGAAGTCGGCGTCGACGTACTCCTCGCCCTGGCCGGCAGCGCCGCCAGCGCCCGCCGCGCCGCCGGGACCAGTGCCGCCCATGCCGCCCATGCCGCCGGCACCGGCAGCACCGCCAGCGCCGGCAGCGCCTTCGGCCGCCTGCTCCTGATACATCTGCTTGCCGATCTCCTGAAGCTGCTCGGTCAGGGACTCGGTCGCGTCCTCGTACTCCTCGCGGTCGGCGTCCTCGTCTTCGAGCACTGCCTGGACGCTCTCGATCTCGGCCTCGATGTCCGCGACGAGGTCGTCGTCGACCTCTTCCTCGTTCTCCTCGATGAGTTTCTCGGCGCGCTGGATCGCCGACTCGGCCTCGTTGCGGGCCTCGATCGTCTTCCGGCGTTCCTCGTCCTCTTCTGCGTGCTCTTCGGCTTCCTGCTGCATCTCCTCGATCTGTTCGTCCGAGAGGCCGGCACCGCCCTCGATGGTGATGTCCTCCTTGTTGCCCGAGCCCTTGTCCTCGGCAGAGACGTTGACGATCCCGTTCTCGTCGATGTTGAACGAGACCTCGATCTGGGGCGTTCCGGCGGGGGCCGGCGGGATACCCGTCAGCGCGAACTCGCCCAGCAGCTCGTTCTCGTTGGCGATCTCGCGTTCGCCCTGGAACACGCGGATCTGGACCTGGGTCTGGTTGGCCGCCGCGGTGGTGAAGATCTTCGACTCCTCGGTCGGAATCGTGGTGTTCTTCTCGATGAGCCGCTCGAAGAGACCGCCCTTGACTTCGACACCCAGCGAGAGGGGCGTCACGTCCAGCAGGACGATGTCGTCAACGTCGCCCGCGAGGACGCCGCCCTGAATCGCCGCGCCGAGCGCGACGGCCTCGTCGGGGTTGACGTTCTTCTTGGGCTCCTGGCCGGTCATCTCCTCGACCTTGTCCTGGACCTGTGGCATCCGGGTCGAGCCGCCGACGAGGATGACCTCGTCGATGTCACTCTCGTCGTAGTCGGCGTCTGCGAGGGCCTGCTCCGTCGGGCCGACGGTGCGCTCGATGAGGTCCTCGGTCAGGGACTCGAAGGTCGCGCGCGTGATCTTCTCTTCGAGGTCCAGTGGACCGTCGTCGGTCGTCGCGATGAAGGGGAGGTTGACGCGGGTCTCCTTTCGCGAGGAGAGTTCGATCTTCGCTTCCTCAGCGGCCTCGGTCAGGCGCTGGAGGGCCTGACGGTCGTCGCGCAGGTCGATGCCGTGCTCGTCTTCGAACTGGTCGGCGAGGTAGTCGATGATCGCGTGGTCCCAGTCGTCGCCACCGAGATCGTTGTCACCGTTCGTGGCGACGACCTCGTAGACCCCGCCGCCGAGGTCGAGAATCGAGACGTCGAAGGTCCCGCCGCCGAGGTCGTACACGAGGACGGTCTGGTCGGAGTCGTCGTCGAGCCCGTAGGCCATCGCCGCGGCGGTCGGCTCGTTGACGATGCGCTCGACATCGAAGCCCGCGACCTCCCCGGCGTCCTTGGTCGCCTGGCGCTGGCGGTCGTTGAAGTACGCGGGGACGGTGATGACGGCCTTCTCGATCTCGTCGCCGAGATACTCCTCGGCGTCCCGTTTGATCTTCTGGAGGATCATCGCCGAGACCTGCTCGGGGGTGTACTCCTCGCCGTCGAGTTCGACCGAGTAGTCGTCCTCGCCCATGTGGCGCTTGATCGACTGGATCGTCTCGTCGGGGTTCTTGACGGCCTGGTTCTTGGCCGGCTTGCCGACGAGGCGCTCGCCGTCGTCGAACGCGACGACCGACGGTGTCGTTCGCTCGCCTTCGCTGTTCACGATGATCTCGGGGTCGCCCCCTTCCATGACCGCGAACGCGCTGTTCGTGGTCCCGAGGTCGATTCCGAGAATCTTGTTGCTCGCCATCTTACTCACCTATACCCGATTGCGCCGGTTAAAAGTTGCTAGATTCGATAGCGAGGAACCACGGGGAGGAACCCCATGCGTACCGTTTTCGACCAGTGGTGACTATTCGACCGGTGGATATAAACCCAACCACAATACTACCGCTCAGAGTGGTTCTACGCCGGACTCGCCAGGTGTCAGATCGAGTGTCTACTCGCCCTCGCTGACGGTGACCTGTGCCTCCCGGAGCACCTTCTCGGCCATCACGTAGCCCGCCCGGTGGACCTCGTCGATGGTCCCCTCGGGCTGGTCGGAGTCGACGCGGGCCAGTACCTGGTGATACTCGGGGTCCACGTCGGCACCGGGCTCGGGCTCGATCACGTCGACGTTCTCGGCGTCGAGCACGTCGTCGAACTGCCGGAGCGTCGATTCGACGCCGTCGCGGATGTCCACGTCTTCGTCCTGTTCGAGCGCACGCTGGAGGTTGTCGCGCACGTCGAGCAGTTTCGAGACGAGGTCTTCCGTGGCGCGCTGTTTCTCCTCCTCGCGGCGCTTTTTCATCCGTTTTTTGTAGTTCTGGAACTCGGCTTGCTTGCGCTTGAGCTTCGACTCCAGCTCGTCGATCTCCTCGTCGCGCTCGTCGACCGCCCCTTCGAGGCCGTCGACGCGCGTTCGCAGCGCCGCCAGCTCGTTGGCGATCTCTTCGGGCTCCGACTCGGCGACCCGTTCGATCAGTTCCTCGTCGGCGTCCTCGTCGACACGCTCCTCGGATGCGGACTCGCCCGACGCGTCGGCGTCCTCTCGTTCGGTCCCGTCCTCGTCGGCTTCGCCGGACGACGCCTCGGTCTCTGCCGCGTCCTGCTCGGTCATACCTGTAGCAGGGGGTCGCGCGGGTAAAAGAATTACAGAATCCGGTCGTACTCGCTCGTCGGGACCGCGGTGACGCGTCGGTCGACACCGCCCGACTCGCGTTACAGTCCCTCCGAACTGGCGGTCGCCTGAGTGCCCGAGCCGGTCTCCTCGACACTGACCGTGTAGGAGCCGCTGCCCCGATAGGAGTCGACGAGGATACCGACCGAGTCACCGATCTCCGACAGCGTCACCGACTCCTCGCTGTCGCTCGACACCGACCGTGCGTCGTAGTCGTTGGTCGTCGGCGTCCGGCCGTCCGCGGTGACGTAGAGATCGAAGTCCGTCCCCGACGCTCCCGAGAGGTCGACAGTCAGTTCACAGGTCGACGAGAACTGACTCGTCCAGGTGTAACTGTCGCTGTCCCGCCAGCCGGTGAGCCGGCCGTCGGCACTCCCCGAGGCGCTCTGACTGCAGTCCCCGCCGCCGCTTGCGACGTTCACGACGACGCCGTCGGTCGTCGAGGCACCGCTGTCGTCGGTCACGGTCAGGGTCGCCTGGTACTCGCCGGCAGCGTCGTAACTGTGTTCCACGGTCACGCCCGATCCGGTGTTCCCGTCCCCGAAGTCCCACTGGTAGCTCTCGATCGTACCGTCGGGGTCGGACGAGGCGCTCCCGTCGAAGGTCACGCTCTCGCCGACGCTGGGATCCGTCGGATCGGCGGCGGCGGCGGCCGACGGCGTCTCGTTGTCCGGCGGGTCGCCGCTGGCACGGACGATGTCGGCGGCATCGACCCGGCCCGAGCCCTGCTGGTCGCCGGGGAGTCCGACGCCGTCGGCCGTCGACTTGAGTCGTTCGCGAAGCTGACTCGCCGACAGGCCCGGCTCGGCGGCCTTCCCCAGTGCCGCGACCCCCGCAGCAACGGGAGAGGCCATCGAGGTTCCGGAGAAGGAGTCGTACCCGTCGTAGGGAACCGTCGAGAGGACGTTGACTCCCGGTGCGGCAACCTCTATCTCTGGCCCGCGGTTCGAGAAGTTCGCGAGTTCTTCGTTCGGGTCCAGCGCCGAGACGGCGACACACTCGTCGTAGGCCGCGGGATACGAGACGGAACCGCCGTCGTTGCCCGCCGCACAGACAACCAGCACGTCGTTCTGGTCGTAAGCGTACTCCACCGCTCGCTTCATCGTCTGGGTGTAGCCGCCCCCGCCCAGCGACATGTTGATGATGTCCACACCCTGGTCGGTCGCCCATCGAACCGCGTCGGCGATGTCCGACAGCGCGCCGCCGCCGCCGCCACCGAGTGCTCGGGCGCTCAACAGTCGCGAGTCGCTCACGCCCGCGACGCCGACGCCGTTGTCGGTGTCTGCCGACGCACACCCGCTGACGTGGGTCCCGTGGGATTCACCGGCGGATCCCGGGGCGGGGTCGCCGTCGCCGTCGACGAAGTCCCGGCCGGGATCGCTCCCGAACAGGTTCGTCAGGTCCGGGTGTTCGTATTGTGCGCCGGTGTCGACGATGGCGACGGTCACGTCCGTACTGCCAAGCGTCGTGTCCCAGGCCGCCTCGGCGTTGACCTGCTGGGGCGCGTACTGGTCACCGAACTGCGGATCGTTGGGCGTCAGCTGGGTTTCGTAGGTGACGTTGTCTTCCACGTAGGCTACGTTCGGCTGACTCTCGAACTGCTGTCGGACCGACTCGCGTTCGGACTGTGTGCTCACCTCCGGAAGCTTGACAGCGAGATAGCCAAGCGCCTCGTTTCGGTGGACCACCGACGTGTTCGCCGTCGTCGCGGCCGAGACTTCCGACTCGACATCGGCAGTGCTCACGCCCCGCTTCGCGCCGACGATCAGTTCGTCCGGCTTCGGCCCGGGGCTCCGACCGGGAGTCGCGCCCGTCACGCCGACACCGGCGAGTGCCCCGAGTGCGCCGATAGATTTCAATACCCCTCTGCGTCGCCAGGTCTGTGTACCATGTGTCATGGCGTCCTGTAAATCAGACACCACATACTTATCATTAGCCCTAAGTTTACTCTCGGAAATCATATAGAGACGTAATAGATAATTTATAATTAGGCTAAGTTGATCGGTTGGCCGTTCGAACGCCTGTATCTGATACTGTTGTTCGATTCTGGGCATTATTTTACGACTGGTGGAGTTTCAGGCCAATAGAAGTAACAGAATATGTCGACTATCGCGAACTTCACCGCCAAAATAATTGGCTGCGGGTAATGGCGGATTCACTCGACGGTACGCCGATCCGGCGAGAATAATCAATAATATTTAATAACCAAAATACAGGCATTTTTCAGACGGATCATCTGATCGGCGTCGATCCGTCGACAGCGTTTTGCCCCGGACCGCCCAACCGGGCGACGATGGCACGACTGTCGTTCGAGGAGGGGACGATCCGCCTCTCGGAGGGACTGCCCGCCGACCTCCCCGGCGTCGAGTACGACGCTCGCAGCGAGACCGGACGGGCACCGGCCTACCGCTACGCCGCCGTTCGGGCGGCCCTCGACGAGCGCGGCGTCGCCTACGAGGACGACGTGCTCGATCTGCCGACGCTGGCGCTCGAATCGACGTACGAACTCCGGGACTACCAGCAGGCGGCACTCGACGCCTGGCGAGACAGCGGCGACCGCGGCGTGCTCGAACTGCCGACGGGCAGCGGCAAGACCGTCGTCGGGATCGCGGCGATGGAGGCACTGGAGACGCCGACGCTGGTCGTCGTGCCCACGATCGACCTCCTCGATCAGTGGCAGTCGGAGCTCGAACGAGAGTTCGACTGCGAGATCGGCCGCATGGGCGGGGGCGAGCAGCGCGTCGCCGACGTGACCGTCGCCACCTACGACTCGGCGTACCTCCGGGCCGACGAACTCGGCGACCGCTTCGGACTCGTCGTCTTCGACGAGGTACACCACCTCGGCGGCGAGGGGTACCGCGACATCGCCCGCCTGCTCGCCGCCACGGCCCGTCTCGGGCTCACGGCGACCTTCGAGCGTCCGGACGGTGCCCACGAGGCCGTCGCGGAACTGATCGGCGACCTCGCCGACCGGATCGCCGTCGACGAACTCGCTGGCGACCACCTCGCGGACTACGACATCAAGCGCATCGCAGTCGCGCTGACCGAGGCCGAGCGAGCGACCTACGAGCGCCACCAGGAGACGTTTACCAGCTACCTCCAGCGGTCCTCGATCACGATGCGGTCGGGCAGCGACTACCAAGAACTGGTCAAGCGGTCCGGCACCGATCCCGAGGCGCGCGAGGCCCTGCTGGCCAAACAGCGCGCACGCGAGGTCATGATGAACGCCGACCGGAAGATAGAGCGGCTCGCGACGATCCTCGACCGCCACCGCGACGACCGCGTGATCGTCTTCACGGCCCACACGGATCTTGTCTACCGCCTCTCCGAGCGGTTCCTGCTGCCGGCGATCACCCACGAGACGGGAGCCGACGAGCGCCGCGAAATCCTCGAACGGTTCCGCGACGGCACGTACTCTCGCATCGTCACCGCCAACGTCCTCGACGAGGGGATCGACGTGCCCGACGCGAACGTCGCCGTCGTCCTCTCTGGCAGCGGCAGCGAGCGGGAGTTCACACAGCGCCTCGGACGGATCCTGCGGCCGACAACGGACGGCTCGCGGGCGCTGCTGTACGAACTCGTTAGCGAGGAGACGGCAGAGGAGAACGTCGCCGCCCGGCGTCGGTGAGCGACGCCGGCCTTTTGCCGATCGATATCCGATAGTCTACCGTGCTCACGAAGGACCTGCTGCGCGTCTCGCGAGCGGGCGGGGGGTACTACCCGCAGTTCGCCGACGACGCCGACGAACCGCTGGCCGCCCGCGTGATCGGCACCTACCAGGGCCACGTCGGCGAAGCCCGCGAGACACTCCAGACGGCGCTGACCGACCTCGAACGAGGGGCCGACGACTTCAAGCTCGTCCGCGGGCTGGCGAAGCTGGTCGAACGCGAAGCCTCCTTCGAGACCCGGACCGCGGTCCCACCGGCGCGAGCCCGCCGCGCCGCCTTCGAGGCCGGCGAGGCGGTCGGGGTCGCCTCCGAGGACGAGCGACGCGCGGCGATCGAACGGGCGGCCGACGGACTCGCCGTCGACGCCGCCGACATCGAACGGTCCCTCTACGCCGACCGAGAGTGCCGGCAGGTCCTGACCCGCGTCGACACGCGCTGGGAGCCCGGCGAACTGATCGCTCAGTACAACCTCTCGCTGGCACAGACCGCCCTGTTCGACGCCACTGAGGTCCGTCTCCGGTCGAGCGATCCCCGGACGCTCGTCTCCGCGGTCAAGCGCCTCCGTCTCATGTACGAGATCGAAGCCACCGACGAGGGCCGGATCGTCGTCGTCACCGGCCCGGACCGGCTCTTCCAGCGAACGCGGCGCTACGGCACACGCTTTGCCCGCCTCCTGCGAACCGTCGCCGCCTCGGCCGCCGAGTGGACGCTCCGGGCGACGATCGACGACCGCGGCACCGAGCGAACGCTCCGGCTCACCCACGAAGACGTGTCCGTCCCCGACGTCGAGCCGGTGACTGATGTCAGCTACGACAGCGGCGTCGAAGCCGACTTCGCCGCCCGCTTCGAAGCGCTGGCTCTCGACTGGGAACTCACCCGAGAGCCGGAACCGCTGGCCGCCGGCTCCCGCATCGCGATCCCCGACTTCGCCTTCGACTACGAGTACGCCGACTTCCGCGTGTTCTTCGAGATCATGGGGTTCTGGACGCCAGAGTACGTCGAGAAGAAACTGTCACAGCTGGCCGAGATCGACGACGTGGAACTGCTCGTCGCCGTCGACGAGAGCCTCGCTGTCGCCGACCAGCAGTCGGCCTCACGGACCGAGTCCGGCGATATCGGCGCGGAGATCGAGGCCCGCGACCACCGAGCCATCCCCTACTCGGGCACCGTCCGGATCAAAGACGTTCGCGACGCGCTGGGGCGATACGAGTCGGAACTGACGGCGGCAAACGCCGCGACGCTCCCTCAGACACTCACTCCCGACGCCGACGTGCTCACGCTCGCCGAACTGGCCGCGGAACACGGCGTCAGCGAGGCCGCTGTCGAGGACCGATCCGTTCCCGACCACGAGCGCGTCGGGCGAACGCTGGTCAGGCCGGCCGTGCTGTCGGCGGTCGACGACGAGATCGAGACCGGAATGTCGCTGTCGGCCGCCGAGGCGGTCCTCGACGAGTACGGGCTCGACGACGCCAGCGCCGTCCTGTCGGCGCTCGGATACCGAGTCAAGTGGGAGGGGCTCGGCGGCGGGACGATCCGAAAGAAGTGAGCCGACCGTCCCCAGCGACAGTGCTTCGGTCTCACAATGGTCCGTCTGAAACCCCAGTCGTCGGGAATATCGACAACCAAATATTGCATGCTTCAATCCCACAAGGGTCCGTCTGAAACTGTCGTTAGTTACTACGCCGGTCACTAACCATGACCGCTTCAATCCCACAAGGGTCCGTCTGAAACAGTTCGGCTCTGTCGTGTAGGTCTTGCGTAACTTGGCTTCAATCCCACAAGGGTCCGTCTGAAACGATCACTGCCGGTGCATCGCTTTCAAGTTCGGCACTGCTTCAATCCCACAAGGGTCCGTCTGAAACCACAGTTCAAGCCTGAAGTGCTTGACCTTGGCGACACAAGGCTTCAATCCCACAAGGGTCCGTCTGAAACCTACTTCCTGGCTGGCCGGCCGGACAGCCCATGGGGGCTTCAATCCCACAAGGGTCCGTCTGAAACGATCGACGTGCAACTGCACGAGCAGGGCTACCAAGCTTCAATCCCACAAGGGTCCGTCTGAAACCAAGCAACTCCGGTAGGAGCGAACCAAGCGCCCGACCGCTTCAATCCCACAAGGGTCCGTCTGAAACTCAGCAATTGCGACTCGATATTTACCAGTCAGCACAGCTTCAATCCCACAAGGGTCCGTCTGAAACCGATCCTGCCGACCACCCCGACCAGACTGGGCTAGACGCTTCAATCCCACAAGGGTCCGTCTGAAACGACTCCAGTTCGCCGGGCGTCATGTTGATCCGGTCGTGCTTCAATCCCACAAGGGTCCGTCTGAAACGGTGCGAGGGTAACTATGGCTATGGAACACAATCAGCTTCAATCCCACAAGGGTCCGTCTGAAACTCTTCTTGGTCATGATAGTACCTCAGCGATTGCACCGAGCTTCAATCCCACAAGGGTCCGTCTGAAACCTCAACGAAATGCCGTTGGAACTACCAGCACAGATAGCTTCAATCCCACAAGGGTCCGTCTGAAACTCCGCCCCTTGCACCAATACGAGACTCCCAAGCGGCGCTTCAATCCCACAAGGGTCCGTCTGAAACGATCACGTCGCGAAGGCAGGGACCGCGCTGGAGCAGCTTCAATCCCACAAGGGTCCGTCTGAAACACGCGTTGAGGACGCGACCGTGAAGCCGCTCCTCAACGCTTCAATCCCACAAGGGTCCGTCTGAAACGCAAAAATAGGCGGGACGGACTGGGGGCCGCACGAGCTTCAATCCCACAAGGGTCCGTCTGAAACACGGTGACTTGCACGTCCGTATCGGGGCCGGGGAGTGGCTTCAATCCCACAAGGGTCCGTCTGAAACGCGGACGACCGGCGAGAGTACCGGGCCAGAACAGGCTTCAATCCCACAAGGGTCCGTCTGAAACACGGTCACTGCCGAGGTTGACGTGGCCGGTCCCTATGCTTCAATCCCACAAGGGTCCGTCTGAAACTCCACGTTCTCGTTGCGCTGGGATCGCCGAGAGTCGCTTCAATCCCACAAGGGTCCGTCTGAAACTACGAGACAGATCCAACGGAGCTGGTCAAAGGCGAGCTTCAATCCCACAAGGGTCCGTCTGAAACACCGTCGCCAGTTGCTCGTTCGCGCAATTTCGCCAGCTTCAATCCCACAAGGGTCCGTCTGAAACGTCCCCCTCAACCTCCTCGATCACGTTGCTGGAATGCTTCAATCCCACAAGGGTCCGTCTGAAACCCGCCCCAGACCGGCGCTGCTCAGGAGCAGCTGGCTTCAATCCCACAAGGGTCCGTCTGAAACGCGCGCACGACGCCGCTGGGGCGGCCATCCGGGGAGCTTCAATCCCACAAGGGTCCGTCTGAAACAACCTGCCGCGTCTGGATTTGCCCGCCGTCTTGCGGGCTTCAATCCCACAAGGGTCCGTCTGAAACTCTGTTTGATGAGGGGGCGTGATTGACTGTGCGAGCTTCAATCCCACAAGGGTCCGTCTGAAACGCTCAGTGCGCTCTTTGAGGGGATGATGGAAGCGTGGCTTCAATCCCACAAGGGTCCGTCTGAAACTTGTCATCGGTGTTCTCTGGATACTCTGGTTGTTCGTGCTTCAATCCCACAAGGGTCCGTCTGAAACCATGGCGCAATGCCATCATTCCGGTTGGATTCGGTGGCTTCAATCCCACAAGGGTCCGTCTGAAACCCGTCTATATCAACGTGCCTGAATTGTGGACTCACGGACGCTTCAATCCCACAAGGGTCCGTCTGAAACTCGCCATCTATCTGGACACGCGGATCGGCGTCCCGCTGCTTCAATCCCACAAGGGTCCGTCTGAAACTGACCTTCAGTCCATTGCCGACAGGCGACACATCCTGCTTCAATCCCACAAGGGTCCGTCTGAAACCGGAGAAGACAGAGATACCAGAGTCAAAGATCGCTTCAATCCCACAAGGGTCCGTCTGAAACAAGACATTGATAACTTCCGCTGGGAAGATGAAGATAATGCTTCAATCCCACAAGGGTCCGTCTGAAACTCGGTCGGGCATTAGGTGAGCTCTTGCCGGAGTTACTTGCTTCAATCCCACAAGGGTCCGTCTGAAACTACTACCACCGCGTTCAACGGAGGTATTCAGGGCAAGGCTTCAATCCCACAAGGGTCCGTCTGAAACACAGCAGACGCTTGGAGGGTGGTCATAGTGCCGTCTGCTTCAATCCCACAAGGGTCCGTCTGAAACGGTCAGCACGACTGGACCACCTCCAGGACCTCGGGCTTCAATCCCACAAGGGTCCGTCTGAAACCCGTCTGCTTCGCTCATGCCTCAACCTCCTGCTCAGCGCTTCAATCCCACAAGGGTCCGTCTGAAACGCGTCTGATGGACGAAGGCGGCGAGAGCCGGTGGGAGCTTCAATCCCACAAGGGTCCGTCTGAAACGGGCCCGACGAGGCCCGCCAGCTCGGGCAGACGTTGCTCGCTTCAATCCCACAAGGGTCCGTCTGAAACACGTGCAACCTCGGTGGCGATCCAGCCCGGAGAGGCTTCAATCCCACAAGGGTCCGTCTGAAACCCGTTGTGTGCTTATCGTCCGTCACTCATCAGCGGCTTCAATCCCACAAGGGTCCGTCTGAAACCCAGGGCGTCGACGCGCTCAGCTAGGTCACTCATCTGCTTCAATCCCACAAGGGTCCGTCTGAAACTCGCCTTCATTTCGACCGGCCCGACGATCCAGTGCGCTTCAATCCCACAAGGGTCCGTCTGAAACCCGGCTCTCGTGTGTATGGACTCAGGGCTTCGGTAGCTTCAATCCCACAAGGGTCCGTCTGAAACACGACGCTCGACCGCCGTCAGAGGCCGCAACGACGGCGCTTCAATCCCACAAGGGTCCGTCTGAAACCCCTCGGAGACGAGGCATCCATGTTCTTACTCCAGTTGCTTCAATCCCACAAGGGTCCGTCTGAAACGTACGGACAGTGACTCGCGTCGTCGTGGTCCGGTTTGCTTCAATCCCACAAGGGTCCGTCTGAAACAAACTGGTCTACGATATCCCACTGACCAGTAACGAATCGCTTCAATCCCACAAGGGTCCGTCTGAAACCATGGCCGATTGGGCCACGTATGCACCTCTATTCGCCGTTCACACTTCATCGTTTCCGTCGACCTTCGATAGCCCCCGAACCCCCGGGGGGTCGATGGAAGTGGGGTTGTACTGCCGGCAGTATTAGCTGAATTGAGGCGCTAAGCCCCCTTCCTCAGCGAGCGCCGACCGAACAGGAGGCGCGAGCAGGGAGGGGATACAGCGTCCCCAGAATCAAAGATTCTGGTGTGCGAACGAGACGCGAGCGTCTCGTTAACGCCGCACAGTTCTCATACACAATTCGATAGAAAGCCCACAGGCCCACGTAATCACAATGTTTTTGCAGTAGGATAGTATCATATTGACTGAACCTAATGGAGTACGACCTCGACTCGGGAGCGCACTCGACGTTTTCCCTGCACTACCACCTGATACTCACCACGAAATACCGGCGCGGAGTGCTAACCGAGGAGCGAACCCAATTCATTCACGAGGTCATCAGCGGGTTCACGGACAACTACGGTGTCGAACTGACGAACCTCGACGGCGAGGACGACCACGTGCACATCCTGTTCCGAGCGAAACCAACCACGGACCTTGTGAAGTTCATCAACACGGTCAAGGGCGCAACCGCCCGCCGTATCCGCAACGAGTACGCGGACGAACTGAAAACCGAACTGTGGGGTGACTCGTTCTGGAACGACTCGTACTGCCTCATCTCGACGGGGCAGGTGTCGCTGGATGTGTTGAAACAGTACGTCGAGGACCAACGCGAGTAGAATGTACTACGCCTACAAGTACCGTCTCAAGCCGTCCGACGCCCACCGAGAGGAGTTGGACCGACACCGCAATATTTGTAGGCAGCTGTACAACCACACGCTCTACCGCCTCAACGAGTACCAAGATGAACACGGTGAACTGCCGTCCATGACCACGCTTCGGTCGGAGCTCCCCGACCTCAAAAAGTGGTGGGACGACCTCAACGACGTGTATTCGAAGGTTCTCCAAACCGTCGTGGAACGCCTGTTTGACAACCTCAAAGGCCTCTCCAAGCTCAAGAAGAACGGCTACGGCGTTGGCCAACTCAAGTGGAAGCCGCCACGGGAGTTCCGCAGTTTCACGTACAGTCAGTCTGGTTTCAAGCTCGACAAGAAGGGCGGTCAGACTGTCCTGTCACTCTCGAAACTCGCGGACATACCGATTCGGCTTCACCGCGCCATCCCCAACGACGCCACGCTCAAGCAGGTCACAGTCAAGAAGGAACCGACGGGCGAGTGGTTCGCCACGTTCGGTGTCGAAATGGATCGTGAACCTCCCGAGCCACCTGAGAATCCCGAGAAGTGCGTCGGTATCGACGTGGGGATTTGCAAGTACGCTCACGACACCGACGGTACAGCAGTCGGGTCGCTCGACCTCACCGACGAACGCGAACGCTTGGAACGTGAGCAACGGAAGCTCTCACAAAAACAACACGGGTCGAACAGCTACGAGAAGCAACGGCGGCGAGTCGCGAAGTATTACGCCGACCTCCGACGGAAGCGCCGCGACTTCCTGCATAAGTTGTCGAACTACTACGCTCGGGAGTACGACCTTGTGGCGGTCGAGGACCTGAATGTGAAGGGGATGATGGAGTCGCCGTCGAACAGCCGCAACACCGCCTCCGCCGCGTGGCGGACGTTCCTCTCGTTGCTCGAATACAAGTGTGAGCGCGAAGGGACGCACTTCGTGGCGGTCAACCCGAGAGGGACGACCAAGAAATGCGCGTCATGTGGCGTCTCGACGGAGAAGCCGTTGTGGGTCCGTGAACACTCCTGTCCCGCCTGCGGGTTCGAGGCGGACAGGGACGCGAACGCAGCGTGGAACATTCTTTCTCGCGGCCTCGAAAACGTAGGAGTGGGATACTTCGAATCAACGCCTGTGGAGACTGCGCTCCCTGTGGATACACATATATCTGCAAAGCGCGTCGTCGAATCAGGAAGCCCTACCCTCAAGGAGCGAACGGCGTCAGCCGTGTGCGAGTAGGGTAGTTCACAGGAACTGGTCGTCTGCGGCGGGATCGTCACCGAACACGCTTCGGTCGACCAGCTTCTCCGAGGAGATCTGGTAGATGATCGTCGACTCTCCGGGTTTGAGCAGGTCGTCGACGCCGGAGCGGATCTTTTCGAGATCGCCCTCGGTCACGTCTCCTTCAAGGACGGAGTTCTGGACGTGGGTGAGATACCGGCGGAGGAACTTCAGCATCTTGTGTGTCCGGTCGGCTTCCATGTCGTAGACGACGACCACGTAGACCACGCGTCACCACCACCGTTGGAACGGGACGTACTCCTCGCCGGTCAGGAGATGTTTTTTGAGCTTGTACGCCTCAACCCGGAGGAGATACTGATAGCTCACCTTCTTTCCCAGATCCGGGTGCTCGATCGTCTCGTCGAGCGTCTCTTCGTAGGCCTTCGAGTAGGTCTTCCGGCCGTGCTCGTTCAGCAGGCAGGCGTTCATCTCGGCCTCGAAATCGTCGCTGGTCAGCTGGCCGCGGTTGACGAGTCTGAAGATGACTCGATCCGCGAGCAACGGTTTGAACAGGTCGGCGATGTCCAGGGCCAGCGAGTACCGACGCTCGCCGGGCTCGTGGAGGAAGCTGACCGTGGGATCGAGTGCCGTCGCTCGGATGGCCGAGACGACGTTGGCGTAGACGAGCGAATTGCCGAAAGAGATGAGGCTGTTGACTTCGTTGTTCGGCGGATCGTACTGGCGGCCGCCGAAGACGAACTCGTCGGGCAGGATCTCGTCGAAGGTCGAGTAGTACGCCTTTCGGGCGCGTGCTTCGACGCCCATCGTCTCGTCGATCGTCTCCATCCTGTCGAGTGACGACCGGGCTTCGGTCAGTTCTGCCAGCACGTCCTCGAAGTCGTGTCCTCGGCCGTCGTAGTACGTGACGTTCGCACGCATGTTGTGGATGCTGCCGTCGACGAACGCCTGAGCCAGTTCGAGCCGGTGGGCCGGATCGTCGTAGGCCCGGACCTGATCGACGAGTGTCTGTCCGGACGTTTGGCCCCGCTTGGGCATGATCGACCCGGCGTAGTGATCGTGCCAGCCGAAGACGTGGACCGCGACGCCTTCCTGATTGAGAAAGGAGACGAAGCGGGTGTTGTACTCGATCTGACCGTGGAGGAAGATCGCCTCGGCGTTCTCGACCGGGAGGTATTTTTTCTCGCCGTCGTCGGTGATGACCCGTACCGTGTCGTCGTGGCGTTCGATGCGTCCGTCGGAAAAGACGTGGTAGTTGTCGTTCATGATCAACAGCTCCAGCAGAAGTCGTGATAGGCACACGAGTCACAGACCGGCTTCTCCTCTGCCGGCGGCGGCGATTCGGCAGTGACGACCGCGCGAATCCCCTCGATCGCCGATTCGACTTCGGCGCTCGTTTCCGGCGTCAACTCGACGGTCTCGCGGCGCTTTTCCGTGGGATGTGCGAGCACGCCGGTCTTTTCGACGCCGGTGACCCGATCGAGGTACCAGAGGTAAAACAACAGCTGCAGCCGGGCCGGTTCGGTCATCGACGAGGAGGGTTTGACCTCCAGAATCTCGCCGCTGTCGAGCACGTCGATAGCGATGATACCGTCGACGCGAACGTCGCGGCGCTTGTCGGCGTACGCCGAGTCGTCCACGTCGCTCCCGCGGACGATCGCCGGTGTGTCGCGATCGATCTCCACGTCGCGGCTGAGAAACCACAGCTCGCGCTCACAGACGACGTAGTACTGGAACATGACGCCAGTGAGCCGAAAGGGTAGTTCCGCACTCTCGTCTCTGGCGGCGGCGAGAAACCGGTCGACGGGGTCGCCAGAGGAGTCAGTCATAGGAATCGGTCGTCGACGCAGGGTTCGTCCACGGCGAGGCCCTTCGTCGCGTCGAAGTAGGAAGTGCCTCGCGCTCGCCTGAGCACACGGAGATCGGCATCGCCGAGCGGTTCGAGGTTTCGAACTGTTTCGGCCTCGGTCGAGTCTTGACTGTAGATCGGGAGCGAGACGGTGATATCTTTGGCCGCTTCGCGGTAGTCGCCGAACGCGTCGTAGTCAAATTCGTCGAGGGCGGCCACCATCGCATCGGCCAGTTCTCGATCGCCATCCGTTCGGCAGACGACCACGTCCACGCTCTCGCGCTGGCCGATCAGCGAGAGGTCCCCGAGCGCGTCGGCGTTGGCCTCGTCGACCCACTCGACGTACTCGGGGTCGCCGGGGTTACGGTCGGCGACGAGCCCGTAGTAGTGCTCGACGGCATCGCGAGTCATCGTCTGTTCGGCGACGGTTCCGTCGTCCGCACCGATCGCGTCGAGCGTCCTGGCGGTCAGTGAGATCGTACTGACGCCCTCGGAGTCGTAGACCGCCTGTGCCGGCGTCGTTGTCGTGCCCGCCGGTGGTGCGAGCCACCAGACAGTCACCGTTCCGAGGTCGCTCTCGAAGGACCGATTACACCGACCCGCCGCCTGGACGACGCTGTCGATCGGTGCGATGTCGCGGTACACCCGATCGAAGCTGATGTCGACGCCGGCCTCGATGAGCTGTGTCGACACCGCCACGAGCGGAACGTCGCGCTCGGTGAGGCGCTTTGTCGCCTCGATCAGCGCGAGTCGATCGCGCGGGCGCAGGCGAGTCGAGAGGTGGACGAGCGCCCGTTCGTTCGAACCGAGGGCCGATTCGACTCGTTCGACGAGAGCGTCCACGTCAGCCCCGTCTTCGAGCTCCAGTTCGAGACATCGGCCAACGTCGACGACCGCTTCGCGGTCCTCGATCGCGTCCGTGAGCGCAGTGGCGCTGTCGATGGTGTTACAGATCGCGAGTGTCGACTCGGATCTGCCGGTCTCGTCGAGGATCGTCCGGCCAGCGGCCTCGTAGTCCACTGTCGCGTCGGTGTCGTCGAACGCGAGCAGGGAGTCGTGAACGTCGTACTCGACCCGTTCGAAGTGGCCGAAGTATCGATCGACGTCGTCGACCAGTTCGAACGCATCGTCGAACAGGGCTTGCGACGCCGTCTCCTCGTCGGTCGCTCTCGGCTGGGTCGCCGTCATGGCGACGACCGTCGCGTCGTACTCCTCGGTGAGGATCGTCGCGATCCGCCGGACCAGCTTCCACCACTGCATCGGCAGTGCTTGGGGTTCGTCCAGCACGATCACGGAATCGTACAGCGCGGGTAGTTTCATCGACTGGCTGTTGCTCGGGCCGACGAGGCTCTCGAAGAGCTGGACGAACGTCGTGAGCGTCATCCCGGAGCGCCAGCTCTCGGCGACCATCTCCGCGAGCCGGGCGTACTCGTCGGGGTCCTCGTCTGGATCACCGAGCTTCGTCACCGTCTCTGCCAGGTGGTGGTGGATCGTCAACAGGTCGTCGCGAGCGTCGGTGTCGAACACGTCCGCGAGCTCGTCGGCCACCTGGTCGATGACGGAGGTAAAGGGCAGTGCGTAGACGACACGTTCGCCCTCGTCGCGGAGCGCCAGAGCGGCACTGAGGCCGGTCAGCGTCTTCCCCATGCCGGTCGGTAGTGTCAGCGTCGCGATCGACGCCTCCGAGTCGCGGAACCGTTCGACACCGCCGAGTACGTCGTCTCTCGCCTCGCCACGGAGCGTATCGAGCGCGGCGGCCTGACCGTCTTCGTCTGTGTCACTACCCAGATCGGCGATGTACTCCGAGAGGAGACGAGCGTCCGGTTCGGAGCCGTCGAGATCGTCGTTCTCGATACCGGCGGCCACCGTTTTGTCGGCAAACACCAGTCCGCTCCAGAGCTGGAGGAGCAACCCGTAGAACTCCTCGGACGGTGCCGAGCGGTCGCTGCCGAAGCCGAACAGAGAGACGTGTTCGTGGACGGTGTCGAACAGGGACTCGTCTTCGATGCTCTGAGCGAACTCCCCCCACGACCCGTTACCGTCGGTCGCGTCCGCGACGAACGACTGCGCGAACTGCCGGCGGTGGTCGTCGACGTTCCCGACCTGTTCGATCAGTATCCGCTGGCGCTCGTTGCTCGCCTCGCTCGTGTTCTCGAAACGCGAAACGCCGTCGACGTACTCCTCGACATCGGGGAGCCGGCCGTGGTGTTTCGCGAGGGCGACGAGGGCCGCGAGACAGTCCTCGCTGTCGTATCCCAGCCGGTCGAGGACGTAGTACCCGAGGTAGGCACCCAGCAGGGAGTGGTTCGTCCGGTCACTGGCGTCGCGCTCGCCGACCACGTACGCCTGGAACCACGTCGTCGCCTTCCCGACGTCGTGACACCGGGCGACGACTCCCGTCATCTCGGGAAGCGGGTCGCCGCCGATCGTCGTTGCGTCCGCCGAGACGACGGATTCGGCCCGCCCGGCCACGTCGTCGAGGTGATCGAGGAGTCGCGTCGCCTCGTCGCCGTCTGTGGCCGGATGAGAGATCGGCTCGGGACCCATCAGGTGAACACCACGGCTCGGTCGTCGACCGAGTACGTCGACACGTCAGCGACTCTCAGCGAGCCACCGTCCGGATTGTAGGCGTAGGAGACGAACGCACTGGTCGTGCGCCCGCCGTCGTCACGTTCCATGAACGCCGGTGTCTGCTCGATCTGGTACCGCGTCTCCGGATCGGGGACGATCGAGTCGACGGCCTCGGGGACGGTCGAGTCGATCGCGACCGTCTCACCGTCCGGTCCGTGCTCGATCGGAAACTCGCCGTGGTAGTCGATCGTCGCGAGGTGCTCCGAGAGACCGAGGCTCGGGACGTAGTACGACTCTCCCGATTCGAGTAGCGAGCGGAGCCGGTCGTACCGCTCGTCGTCGGCGAGCCACACGTCGATTCGATAGGCCGGCTCCACCAGGACCTCGTAGTTGTGCTGCTGGCGGGGCTTGGAGGGATCCGGGAGCTTGATCGAGAGCTTCCCGCGCGGGTTCAGCGACGCCATATGCTCGTCGGCCGTCGAGAGGGTGTTCATCGGGAGCTTCATCGTCCGCAGTTCGCTCGTCGGTTCGATGGCGACGAGCGACTCGCCCGGCGCGAACAGGTCGTAGTAGCCGTCGCGTTCGATCCCCAGCATCGCGGCGATCAGGCCGGCGACGGTGGTCCGGGGAATGACCCGATAGGTCTGTTTCACGATGTTGCCCTCGATGCGCCGGAAGTGCCCCCAGGGGCCGCTAACCGTAAACGACAGGCACGTCTCAGCGCCGTCGGGAAGCCCCGACGCAGTCGGTGCGTGCTCGGACACGGATCACTCCTCCGGCATCGTCGCCTTCGCGTCCTCGTACACGTCGATCTCGCGGACGGATTCGCTACCGACCCTCGATTCGAGGGCGTCGTAGAGGAACTCCGGACCGCCCGTCTCACCGTCGACGGAGAGTTCGAGGACGTCGCTGGCGACGACGTGGACGGTGTCGATCCGGTCGGACGCCCCGTCGAGTCGGTTGACGAGACTCGTCACGTCGATGCATACGTCTCGGACGTTGCGAATTTCCTCGACGGGAGCGGATTCCGAACTGTCGAGATCGATGTCCTGATCGAGCCCGCCGAGGTGGAAGCTCTCGTCGGCGTACTCGACTCTGAGGTAGAGCCGGGGCTCCTGTCCGACCTTGCTCCGGCTGATCGTCTGGTTCTTCAGCGCGCGCCAGCACAGCGTGTCCAGTCGCCGCACGTCCCGATCCGTCAGGAGCGTGCCTTCGGCTCCGTGTTCGTCGACGAGTCCGTGGAACCCGATAAAGGCGTACTGGATCCGGTGGTCGTCGAGATCGAACCCGCCCTGTGCCTTGTCGTCATCGGTCGCGATGACGCTTGTGAGGCTGTTGTACTCCTCGTTTTCCATGACTCGGTGGAGCGACTTGCCCGGCGAGAACTGGACGGGACCGGTGAAGTGATCCGGGAGGTGGTCGACCTTCTCATCGTCCATATCGATGCTCATCGTCGCGCCGAAGTAGCGAACGTCGGCGCTGTTTTCGAGGAACTGACCGAAGACGGCGTTTTCGATGTCGGCTTCGTCCACGTCGTCGAGGTCGATGTCCTTGAGACGGTCTTCGAGGAGGTCCTCGCGGGTCGCCTGATCGCCGTCGTCTTCCGTGACGTTGCGAATGTAGACGCCGTGACCGTCGTCCTGTAGCTGATCGCGGAGGTAGCGCTTGAGGCGAACGTCGGTGACGATCGCCTGATCGGTGTGGGGGTCGATCCGCGGCCGGTTCGCGCCGCTCAGCGGATTGCCGTTGGGGTTCGCGTCGACCGCGTCGTACGCGAAGACGATTTCGGACCTGTTCGAAACGGTGGGATAGTGTTCACTCATTGGTTTCTGGGGTTTCGTCGTCGGCAGCGTCGTACTCGTTAGTCGATCGGTCGTTCATGCCGTAGGTCAGTCCCAGGGCGTAGTAGAAGCGCAGATCGTCGGTGCTGATCTCCCAGTCCGACGGATCGCGTTCGGCCATGGTCTCGACGATGGCGTTCGTGACCTCCTTGTACATCGTCGAGTTAATGTTCGAGCCTTTCTTGGCCATCTCCCGGGAGTAGACCACGTCTTTGTCGATCACCTCCTGGGTGATGCGCTTGATCTTCGTCTTGGTCATCGACTTGATCGGGTACTGGTCGATGACGGTCGTCGATCGATCGTGATACCCCTGCTGGTAGGTGCCGACCTGGCCGACGAGCGTGCCGAGCAGGAACGCGCCCTTCCGTTCGGGGTCGTCCAGTCCGTCCGTCTGTTCGATGAACGATTCGAGCTTCTCGGTGCGATCGAGGGCAGCAGTGCCGCCGTCGGTTCGCGCGTGTTCTGGTTCCATAGTGTCGTAATCGGGGCCGTCGATCAGCGTCGGTTCGGTCTCGCTGGCGTCCGTCGTCACGAGGCCGGCGTTTTCCAGCGCGCACAGCTGTGCGAACTGGGAGGCGATCAGGAGTTCTGGGACTTCGTCACCGTCACGGTCGAGCAGTCGCTCGACGTAGGCGCTGACCAGTTGGTTCCGCGGCACTGGATCGCCGGCGAGGATCGAGACGTGAACGTCGATTCGCTCGTCGTCGACCGTCGCGTCGGTGTCCTCGTCGGTGAACGGGAAGGTGCCGTAGAGATAGGCCCCCGACGCGACCATCTCTCGAAACCGCTGGTAATTAGTGAGCGCCCACTCCTCGTGGGAGGGCATCGGCGGCGTTCGATCTCCGTTCCTGGCGTCGTCTTCGTCGAAGACCCAGCTGCCGGTCACGCGCTCGTGTCGCTGCCCGACCTCGGTCGGGTAGTGGATCCGACCGTTCAGCGTCTCGCCGTACACGTCGAATCGGGACATCTGGTGTTTCATCACCGCCGCGACGTAGAAGCGTAGTCGCCCCTCGGACGCCGCCTCGTGGTCGCCGAACTCGTCGTAGAGCGCCTGAACCGGATTCATGTCGTCGTCCCGTGTGACTCTGTGGAGTGCCGCGTACAGATTGGCAGTCTCTTCGGGCGTCGGTCGCCCGAGGAAGTAGGGGAAGTAGTACACGTCGGCGTTGAACGTCCGGTAGGAACAGGCGTCGAGGAACTCCTCGGCGTTCATCAGCGTGACCGCGCCGTCCTCGGAGATGGGGTGGCTCCGCCAGGCCTCGTCGGGATCCAGCCCCGGGAATTTCTCCATTTGCTTGCCCAGGAAGTAGTTGAGCGGATCCTCGGCGGTGCCGACGGTTCGCGTCCGTTCGCCGCTGACGAGATCCGTCGCCTCGCCGGCAGAGTTCGTCGCCTGCCCCTTCGAGACGAGCTTCGAGAGCTTCCGCGCCCGCATCGCTTCGTCGAACACGGAAATCTGTCCCGGCCACTCGTACTCGCCGCCCTCCTCCCGGCGCACCTGTACCGTCAGAAGCGCCGTCGTCGAACCGCCGAGCTCGGTCTGGACGGCCTCTCGAATCCTGTCGAGGGCGTTCTCGTTCTCGCCGACGGTCGCCAGTCCGCGGATCACGGCACCGTCGGGGTGGTCGTCTGCGACGCCCTGGACCACGTCGTCGGTCGCCCACTTGGTCAGCCGCTCGCAGGCGTACCGGGCCAGTTTCTCGGGATCGCTGTTGCGTCCGGAGCGGTGCGTGACGCTGTGGTCGATCCCCCGCGCCGCGTTGTACTTGCAGTGAGCGACCCGCTGTACCAGGTCGTCGGTGTACTGGGTCACGTCGACCGGCTTCTCCGCGTCGAGCGTCGGCCGCTCTCCGGACAGATCGACGCGGACGGCGATCAGGCTCTCCTCTGTCCCGATCAGATCGTTGGCCTGATCGGGCGTCAGATAGGCCGCGTAGTCGCCGCCGCCGGCCGTCGCCAGCGTGTAGAGTCGCCCGTAGAGGTGCTGGATGTCTCGCAGCGACGAGATCGGTCGCTCGGGGAGCTCGTCTTCGAGCTTCTCGGGGGGATACTCATCGTAGAACTCGTCGGGATCAAGCATCGATGTCCTCCGTTCCGGGCTGGCGACCGTCCTTCTCGGTGATGTTGAGGAACCCGAAGCCCAGCGAGTTGCGCTCGCCGAGCCCGGTGTCCAGCGCCAGATTCAGGTGGCGGCGGTGGTGGTCGTCGCGGACGGTGTAGTCGAATCGCCACTTGCTCAACACCCACGTCTCGCGCTGGCCCTGCGTGACCGTCACCGGAATCGAGAACGTCTTGATCAGATCCGCGCCCTCGAACAGATCGCCGTCGGTCTCCGACGGCCCGGGCTGGTACTCCTGACAGAACAGTCCGTGTTTCTTGTCGAGGTTGTTCTCGATCTGGTTCCGGAACGGCTCCATCGTGTGCTCCGGCCGCCAAAACTCGGCCTCGTCGTGGTCGGTGTCGATGCCGTACTCCTCGAACCGCCACGGCGGAATCCGGACCAGGACCCCCGTTCCGGTCTCGATCGTCCCCGACGTGCCCGGTTCGCCCACGTCGGTCGCCAGCCCGTTGACCGCGTCGACGCGGAAGGGCATCTCCCCGATGTTCAGCTCGCGGTCGAGTTTGAGGTCGGCCGCGACGTGGGCGAGTAACTCTTCGTGTGGCGAGGCGACGAGCAACGTCTTCTCGTCACCTTCGCGCATGTCTCCCGGCGGAAACGGGTTCGAGTACGTGAACCCCTTCGGACGGTTCTCGTCGTGCAGCGACTCGTACGCCGTCCCGTCGAGAGCGTCCCAGAGACGCCCTCGAAGCTTGTGGTGATACGTCGCGTCGTACGCCGTATCGGCACGTGCTTGCAGATGTGCGATCACTCGCATCCGTTGTACTCCCTATTTCGTGTCATTTTGTGTCATTGTGATACTCACAACCGAACGATTGTATATAAATGTAATTGTAATAAAGACTATACGGAGAAAACACTCTGTCGTCGTTGTGTTCGGAACGGACTGAACGGCGGGACGATCCCGAAAGTAGTGAGCCGATCGTCCGTTACAGCTCTCGCTGTCGACCCTTGGCGACCTGCGTCTTGAGTTCGCCGTAAGTGTACAGGCCGACGCCGAGGGGTTCGGTCGCCCCGGCGATGTCGTGGGTGACGATGAGATAGCCCCAGTCGCCGTCCCACTCGATCTCCTGGTCCTCGCCCGCGACGAAGGCGCGGGCGGCGTCCCGGTCGAGGTGGAGGACGTTCTCGCTCGCGCGGCCGCCAAAGCGCTGGACGGCGTCGGTCGTCGGCTTCCAGAACTCCTGACGAGTGCGCAGGAACGTCATGCCGAGCCCCTGGATGGGGACCGTGTCGGGTGCGTCGCCGCGGAACAGCCAGATCTTGCCGTTGCCACGCTCCCAGAAGGTGTAGGGTTCGAACACCTCGCGGGGAATGGCGAACCGGTCGGGCCAGTAGTCCAGAATCTCCTCGCGCGTCGGCGCGTCGGGGTCCTCGCGGGCCGCGTCGTCGGCCGGCACCCGGTCGAAGGTCACGTCGCCGTGGGTCATGCCGTGACCTCCAGTTTCGCGCAGAAGAACCCGCCGGTGTCGTTGTGGTGGGGGTAGATCCGGTGGGCCTGCCGGACGCTGTCGTCGTAGGATTCGCCCTGCCACTCCGTGACGCCGCCCGTCGAGGCCAGCGGGATCTCGAAGGGGACGAGTCGGCACGCCTCCGTTTCGAGCGCGTAGTCGAGCACCGCCTCGTTCTCCTCGGGCGCGAACGTACACGTCGAGTAGACGACCGTCCCGCCGGGCTTCGTGGTCTGGATCGCGCGCCGGAGCACGCCCTTCTGGACACCGGCGATGCCCTCGACGTGTTCGAGGGTCCACTCGTCGAGCGTGTCCGGGTTCTTGCGGACCGTTCCCTCGCACGAACAGGGCACGTCCACGAGTGCGCGGTCGTACTCGGCACTGTCGTCGTCACCGAACGGCTTCAGCGAGTGGTTGCGGGCGTCCTCGTGGGTGACGGCGACGCTGGTGATGCCCAGCTGTTCGGTGTTGGTCCGCAGCGCCGAGAGGCGGCCGAGGTTGGAGTCGGTCGCCACGACGACGCCGTCGTCGCCCTGTCGGGCCGCGATCTGTGAGGTCTTGCTCCCCGGCGCGGCACAGGCGTCCCAGATCCGCTCGCCGGGCTCTGGATCGAGGACGCGGACGGGTACGGCCGAGACTTCTTCCTGGCCGTAGATCCAGCCGTGGAAGTACGGCCAGTTCGCCCCCGGCTGGTCGTCGGGGAGTTCCAGGAGCCCCTCGTGCCAGTCGGTCCGTTCGACGGTGATGCCCTCGTCTCGCAGCGCCCGGATGGCCCGGTCGACGGTCGTCTTGAGCGTGTTGACTCGAACGACCGGCGGGAGCGGGCGCGCGCAGGCGTCGCGGAACGCCGAAAAATCATCGATCAGCGGTTCGTACCGCTCCAGAACGTCCATTGGCGGTGCGTATAGCGGTCGCACGCTTGTCTGTTTCGGAGTGGGGTCGCTCTGGGCGGCCGAGGCGATCGCCGAGTCGACGGCCGCCCCCGACTGTTAACTCCACGGACGCGCTGTGTTCGGGTATGGCACACATTGCAGTCCACCGTGACGACCTCGCGCTGGAATCGCCGACGCTCGTCGAGGGGCTTCCGGGAGTCGGGCTGGTCGGCAAGATCGCGGCCGATCACCTGGTCGAGACCTTCGAGATGACCGAGTACGCCTCGATCCACTGCGACGGGCTCCCGGAGATCGCCGTCTACCGACAGGGCGACCAGCAGCTCAAGCCGCCGGTCAGGCTCTACGCCGACGCGGAGCGGGATCTGCTCGTCCTCCAGAGCGACGCGCCGGTCTCGCCGAGCACCGCCGACGAGTTCGCTACCTGCTTGACGGGCTGGCTGGCCGACAACGACACGACGCCGATCTACCTCAGCGGGATGCCGACCGAACGCGAGGGGACGGCGTCGATGTACGGCGTCGGGACCGGCGACGGGACGGCGCTGCTCTCGGAGGCCGACATCGGCGCGCCGACGATCGACGGCGCGGTCACCGGCCCGACTGGTGCCCTGCTCCACGCCGCACAGCGCCAGGGCCTCGACAGCGTCGGGCTCGTCGTCGAGGCGGACAAGCAGTTCCCCGATCCGGCGGCGGCCCGCGTCGTCCTGCGGGACGGCGTCCAGCCCCTCGCGGGCATCGACATCGACACTCAGGTGCTCGTCGAACACGCCGAGGAGATCAGCGAGGCGAAGGCGGATCTGGCCGCCCAGATGCAGCAGGCAAACGACGAATCCACGAGCGCGAAGCCGCTCGGAATGTTCCAGTGACGATGTCGACGACACGCACTGTCGGCCGACTGTCGCTCGTCGCCGCTGTCACGATCGTAGTGGGGGTCGTCGGCTGGCTCGCGTTCTACGTCCTGCCGGGGAGCCTCGCCGATCTCCTCGGTGTACTGTTCGTCGTCGTCGCGGTCGTGGCTGGCGTCAAGCTCGGTGGCTCGCTCGCCGGTTCGATCCTGCCCGGCTACAACGTCGCCGAGGTTGCTGTCGAGGGGCCGATCAGTCGCGACGGCGGCGGCTCGCTCGCCAGTCCGCCGGTCGGTGCGCGTGCCGAGGACATCGTCGAACAGATCGAGCGCGCCGACGACGACAGCGCGGTCGACGCGCTGCTCGTCGAGCTGAACACGCCCGGCGGCGAGATCGTTCCCAGCGAGGACATCCGGCTGGCCGCCGAGCGTTTCGACGGCCCCACCGTCGGCTACGCGACGGACGTGTGTGCCTCCGGCGGGTACGACATCGCCGCCGGCTGTGACGAGATCTGGGCGCGCGAGGGGAGTATCGTCGGCTCGATCGGCGTCATCGGCTCGCGGGTCAACGCGAAGGAGCTCGCAGACCGGGTCGGACTCTCCTACGAACAGTTCACCGCGGGCGCGTTCAAAGACGCCGGAACCCCGCTCAAAGAGTTCGAGCAGGAGGAACGCGACTACCTCCAGTCGATCGTCGACGACTACTACGAGCAGTTCGTCGACACCGTCGCCGAGGGGCGGGAGATGGACGCCGCCGAGATCCGCGACACCGAGGCCCGGATCTTCCTCGGCAGCGAGGCCCACGAGCTGGGGCTGGTCGACGAGATCGGGACGCGGCGGGACGTCGAGGCGAAGCTAGAGGAGCAACTGGGCGAGCCGATCACCGTCGAGGCGTTCGAGCCGTCCCGCGGGCTGGCCGGCAGGCTCCAGACCGGTGCTCAGACGGCCGCCTTCGCGCTCGGGGCCGGTGTCGCGAGCGCGTTCGAGGGCGATCTCGACGGGCTCTCGTTCCGTCGGTAGGCCGTCGCCCTGGCGAGGATTTTTATCCGGGCGACGTGACCAGACGTACGTGACGACGCTGGTGGTCTGTATCGACCGCGGGGGGACGTTTCCGCCAGACACATCGCTCCCGGTCGCGGGCTACGACGCCGTCGAGGCACTCGTGACCGAGGTCGGCCTCACGGACCCGGAAGACAGCCGCGTCAACACGATGCTGGAAGGGCTGCGGGTGACCAACGACCTCGAAGCCGACGGCGACGATGCCATCGTGACGGTGGTCGGCGACCGCGGCGACGGCGTCAGCGCCGACCGGAGCGTCGCCAGACAGGTCGACGAGCTGGTCGAGGTCCACGATCCCGACTCCGCGGTCGTCGTCGTCGACAGCGCGGAGGACGAGCGGCTGGTCCCGATCATCGAGAGTCGCCTGCGCGTCGACGCGGTCGACCGCGTGGTCGTCCGGCAGGCCCGCGACATCGAATCGACGTACTACCTGCTCAAGCAGTTCCTCGCCGACGAGGAACTGCGAAAGACCGTCCTCGTCCCGCTGGGGATCGCACTGATCGCGCTCCCCTTGCTCTTGTTGGTCACGTCGCCCACCTTCGCCGTCGGGGCCATCGCGGCCGCCGTCGGCGCGTTCCTCATCTACAAGGGGCTGGGGATCGACGAGTACCTCTCGCGGCTCCCCGGCGAGATCCAGGCGGCGCTGTACTCCGGGCGCGTGTCGCTGGTCACCTACGTGGTCGCCGCCGGCCTGGCGCTGGTCGGCGTCTTCGTGGGTGCGCTGGGCGTGCGATCGACCGGCGACCAGAGCGCGTTCATCCACGCCATGCGCTTCGCGTTCGACGGCGTGCCGTGGTTCACGGCGGCGGCACTCGCGGCCGCAACCGGCCGGCTCATCGACGAACTCATGCAGCGCGACTCCATCCGCTCGGCGTACGTCAACCTCCCGTTCGGGACGATCGCCGTCGGACTGGTCGTCCGAGGGTTCTCCGAGTACTTCCTCGAACGGGCCGGGGCCATCGGCCAGTTCCAGATCGGACCGGCGACGATCGGCCCGGTGCTGATCGAGGCCGTCACGCTGGAGCGAGGCCCACGGCTCGCGGTGTTCATCCTCGGCGGGATCCTCGTGAGCCTGATCGGCGTCCGCTTTGCCGCGTACTTCAGCCAGTCGAGCGTCCAAGACGAGTTCGTCGAGTAGGCTACCGCCGGTCACTCCTCGGCCGTGACAGTGATCACCGGTACCGGTGCCGTCCGGACGACCAGCTCCGCGACGGTGCCCAGGAGCATCTCGCCGATCCCTCGCGTTCCCGTCGTTCCCATCACGATCGCGTCGATATCGTTCGCGTCGACGTACGCCGTGATCGCCTCGTGTGGCGACCCGTGTTCGACGGCCGTCACGAGCGTGCCGATGTCGCGCTCGCTCGCCATCGGCTCGACGTTCTCGACGGCCGTCTCGGCGGCGGACTGAGGGTTGCTTCCGTCACCACCCAGTCCGAGGACCGAGCCCGACTCGGCGACTGAAAGCGCGTGTGGCGTCCCGTCCAGCGCGGCCGCCAGGTCGAGTCCGTGTTCCACGGCCGCGGTCGCCGCCGGACTCCCGTCGGTCGGCAGCAAGAGCCGTTCGTAGGGGAACGTCGTTCTGGTCTCGTCTGCCAGACGGATCGTCAACACGGGTATCTGGGACAGCCGGATCACCGTCTCGGTGACGCTGCCAAGCAGCCGCCGTGAGATCCCCGTCCGCCCGTGTGTCGGCATCGCGATCAGGTCGAAGCCGTACCGATCGGCGTAGTCGACGACGGTCCGCGCGGGGCCGCCGGAGACGACGTCCGTCTCGTAGTCGACGCCGCTGCTCGCGAGGATCGTCCCCGCTTCTTCGACGATCTCTTCGCCGGTCTCGACCAGCGAGTCGACGATGTCGCCCTCGATGCGAGTCACCGAGTCCAGCGTCGTGTCCGCGACGAACAGCGCGGTCACCGACGCGTCCTGGTCGGCCGCGATCTCGGCGACGTGATCGACCGTCCGCCTCGCCCCGTCGCTGCCGTCGATCGGCAACAGGATTCGGTCGTACATGTCCCGACGTTCACACGCCGACGGCAAAGGCGTTGCTGCGGGAATCCACATCGCTTTATTCGGTCGCGGGCAAGGGCGGGTATGACCGACGCGTGGGTGAGTCTGTTCTCGGGCGGCAAAGACTCCGCGTGGGCGCTGTACCGCGCCCTGGAGAGCGGCCGCGACGTGCAGCGACTCGTCACCGTCCACCCGTCCGACGACTCGTACATGTACCACATCCCGGCGACCTCGCTGGCGACGCTCGCTGCCGAGAGCATCGGGATCGAACTCGTCGACGTCGAGCCCGGCGACCTCTCGGCCGAGAGCGCCGTCGACTCGGGCCAGCAAGGCGACGCCGAACTGGAGCCACTGGAGGCGGCACTGGAAACGCTCGACGCGGAGCTTCCGGGCGGCGTGGCCGGCGTCACCGCCGGGGCCGTCGAGAGCGAGTATCAGACGAGCCGGATCCGGGCGATGTGTGATCGCCTCGACGCCGAGCTGTTCGCCCCGCTCTGGCAGGAGGAGCCGCGCGCACTCGCCGACGCCATGCTCGCGGCCGGGTTCGAGATCCAGATCATCCAGGTGGCCGCCTACGGACTGGACGAGTCCTGGCTCGGGCGCACGCTCGACGAGACCGCGCTGGACGAACTGACGACGCTCAACGAGGAGTACGGCGTCCACATTCTCGGCGAGGGCGGGGAGTTCGAGACGCTCGTCACCGACGGCCCCCACATGGATCGCCCGATCAGACTCTCCTACGACACGGAGTGGGAGGGCGACAGGGGCGCGGTCCGCATCGAGGACGCGTGGCTGGGCGACGGCGAGTGATCTCTCGGCGTCGCCTCTGTAGTTCGAATACCTCGAAAAGGGCCGACAGTATCAGGCGGCGTGACCGCCGGGCGGGCGCTCATTTCCCTCGTCGTCTCCCTCGCCGTGCTCGTCGTTTCCCGGCAGCACTTTCGGCACGTAGTACACCGTCGCCAGCGTTAGCAACGCGAGCGCGACGATCGTCGTGACGATGAGTGCCACTGCGGCGTTGGTCGCAACCATATCCGCCGATCCACCGTCACGGGCCAAATATCTGCCGCTTCGAACGCTACAGCAGCTGCCGGAACTCCCCGAGCGGGGGGAAATCGAGGCGTTCGTCGCCGGCCTCGTCCCAGACGAGCGGCCGAAACTGGTCGACCGACTGGATCAGCGGCGACATGAACTCGTCGGCGCGCATCTCGTTGACCCGCACGCCAGCGAGCAGGCGGTTGAACGCCGGCACCATCACCACGTCCGCGCGCTCGTAGGCGTCCTCGGCGACGAGGTAGCAGGGCCGGCGCTGGCCCTCGATCTCGATTGTCGGGTGGTCGTGGCCGACGACGTACCGCTTGGCCGTGGTCTCCGGCGCTTCGTGGCCGTGACAGATCACGGTATCGCCGACCGCGTACTCGGACGTGGTCGCCCCGTCCCACACCGAGTCGAGCATGGTGTCGTGGTTCCCGGGCGTGACGATCGGGCGCGCGTCGTGTGCGCGACAGCGCTGCCGGATCTCCGCGACGGTGTCCGAGACCGTCCGCGGGACCGTGGTGAACGAGTGTAACAGGTCGCCAGCGATCACGACCGTCTCGGGCTCGTGGCGCGCCAGCAGCCCGTCGAGTCGATCCAGCGTGTCCGTGCTGTCTCCGACCGGCAGCTCCAGGTTCGAGGACCCCTTGCCGACGTGGAGGTCTGCCAGTACCAGCGTCTCCCCGACGACGACGGCCCGGTCGTCGTAGGTGAGTCCCATCGCCTCTCACTCGGGCTGGCTCGGGCAAATGCCTGACGGGTCGGTCCGAAATCGCAGGGTTTCCGTACGCGGGCGACGAACCCGCGGTATGAGCGATCTCGAAGACGCCGTCGACGAGTTCCTCGCAGCGGCCGACGACTGCTACGCCGACTACGACCGGGGGTACGACGACGCCGACGCGGCCCTGCGCCGACTGGAAGCCCACATCGACGATCTGCGGGCGGCCGCCGACGAGTGATCCGGAGCGGGCGCGGCCACCGTGTATCGTCGCCGCCAGCGGCCGGATCATCAAGAGTTATCGGCTCCGAAGCCGGCCGGTAGAGTATGACAGAGTTCTCCCGTCGAGTCGAGCAGGTGTCGATCTCGGGGATCCGCGAGGTCTTCGAGGCCGCGGGCGAGGACGCGATCAACCTCGGGCTGGGCCAGCCGGACTTCCCGACGCCAGACCACGCCCGTCGAGCTGCGATCGAGGCGATCCAGGCGGGGAACGCAGACGCCTACACGTCGAACAAGGGGACCCGCGAGCTGCGGGAAGCGATCGCGGACAAGCACGCGCGAGACAACGACATGAGCGTGGACCCGGAGAACGTGATCGCCACCTCGGGCGGCAGCGAGGCGCTGCACATCGCGCTGGAGGCCCACGTCGATGCGGACCAGGAAGTGATCTTCCCCGACCCCGGCTTCGTCTCCTACGACGCGCTGACCCACCTCGCTGGCGGGACGCCCAAGCCGGTCCCGCTGCGGGACGATCTGACGCTCGACCCGGCGACCGTCGAGGAAGCGATCACCGACGACACCGCCGCCTTCATCGTCAACAGCCCGGCCAATCCGACCGGGGCGGTCCAGTCCCCAGACGACATGCGCGCGTTCGCCCGGATCGCAGACGAGCACGACGTGCTCTGTCTCTCCGACGAGGTGTACGAGCACATCGTCTTCGAGGGCGAGCACCGCAGTCCCGCCGAATTCGACGACGGCGGCAACGTCGTCGTCGTCAACGCCTGCTCGAAGAGCTACTCGATGACCGGCTGGCGGCTGGGCTGGGTCACGGGTGCCAGCGACCGCATCGAGCGCATGCTGCGGGTCCACCAGTACGCACAGGCCTGTGCGAGCGCGCCCGCCCAGTTCGCGGCCGAGGCGGCCCTGTCGGGACCTCAGGACGTTGTCGAGGAGATGCGGGCCGCCTTCGAGCAGCGTCGTGACGTGTTGCTCGACGGCCTCGAAGACATCGGACTGGAGTGTCCCACGCCCGAGGGTGCCTTCTACGCGATGCCGAAGGTGCCCGACGGGTTCGTCGACGAGTGCATCGAGCGCGGCGTCGTCGTCGTCCCCGGTGAGGCCTTCGGTGCCCAGGGCGCGGGCTACGCCCGAATCTCGTACCCCGTCGACGTGGAGACGCTGAAAGAGGCGCTGTCGATCATGGACGAGGCGCTCGCGGCCGTCCAGTAACTCCGGAACGTCTAATATCACTGCCGGAGAACGTTTGACTGATGAGCCCTGAACGCTCCCTCCCAGCGGCGTCGCACGAGCCCTTTCGGTCGCTCTCGCGGCCCTCTCGTGGACGGCCGCGAGCCTCCGAACCGCGCTGAAACTGTGCCTGTCCATTGTCCGGCTGGCCTGGACCCTCTCTCGGTCCACACTCGCGCGCGTCACCGAGTGGCTGAGTGCTCTCCTCTCCGGTCCGGTCAAGCGCGCGCTGGCCGGCCCCGTGCGTAACGGACTGTTCGGCCGCCGTCTGGAGGTGTCGTTGCTCGCCGGACTGCTGTCGGTGCCACTGGCGCTTCTGACGACGTGGTGGGTTCGCTCGACGATGGGATACGCGACGCTGGAGGCGTGGGTCCGTGGCACCTGGTACGGGACCGATCCCGCACTGACCGTTTTCCTCGGCGTCGCGGCACTGCTCGTCCTCGCCACCGCGAGCGCCGCGGTCAACTCCGGACTCTTGCCGACGACGCTGCTGGTCGCGGGCCCGGTGTTCGGCGTCGGCGTCGCTCGGTACGGCACGACCCTCACCTACGAGTACGGCGCGAGCGTCGTCTCGCTTCCCGACGCCGTCGGCACCGCGGCCCTGTTCGCGATCGTCTTCGGGGTGCCGATCGCGGTCTGTGGATTCGTCCTCGGGAGCGCGCTCCGGCGCGTGACTGCGGTTCTCGCCGACGGCTCCGGTCCGTTCCCCCGACTGGCCGACATCTGAGTCGAATTTGGAACGGAATTAGCCCACAGTGTGGATCGTTTCAGAAAAACTCTCTTTAAATCAACCTCCGTTCGACCACTCGTGCCAGCTGGCACTGAACTACGATGACGGACGACAACACAGCGACGACGGAGGAATCGCACGGTCGACGGGTATCACGACGCGGCTTCGTTGCGGGTGCCGGAGCCGTCCTGCTGGGTGGGACCGGGACGGTCGCGGCGACCGTACAGAGCACACAGGAGCTCCGGTACAACGTTCGTGTCACGAACGTCTCGGACGGACAGACGCTCCAGACGACGGCAGAGGGGGACGCGGCCCAGCAGCCGGTCCCGCTCTCGCCGGTCGTCTACGCGGTCCACGAAGCCGACGAACCGATCTTCACCGCCGGTGAGCCGGCGCGAGGCAACGGGCTCGAAGGCGTCGCCGAAGACGGTTCGCCCAAGTCCCTCGCCGCGTCGCTCGGCGAACGCGAGACGGTCCACGACGCCGGTGTTCAGGCAGTTCCGGCCGGTAGCGACGAACCCGGTCCGCTACTGCCAAACCACTCTTACGACTTCGAGACCGAGCGACTGGCGACCGACGACCTGTACCTCTCGATGGTGACGATGTTCGTTCCGTCGAACGACCTCTTCTACGCGCTGGGGGGCGCGACGGGGATTCCACTCAGTTCGGACGAACAGTCGGTCCAGGGCGACGTGACCGACCGCGTCGACCTCTGGGACGCGGGGACCGAGATCAACGAGGAGCCAGGCGTCGGCGAGAACCAGGTCCAGCGCCAGCGAGGTGCCGGCGTCGGTCTGGTCGAGCGTGGCACCGTCGCACCGGTCGAGACGATCAACGGCTACGACTACCCCGACACCAGCGACGTGCTTCGCGTGCTCGCACAGCCTCGATAAGACACCGACGACAGTCGGTCCCGAGGAGGCGACGCGTCGGTAGCCGGACACAGACCGACGGCGTCGCCCCGATGTCTGGCCGGTCCGCGATGTGGGTCACATTCGACCCACTTTCGGGACGGCGTTCGAACAACCGTTTTGTGCGCCCGCCCCGTCACTGACACCGTGCCGACTCGATGGACAGGACTATAATCGACGCCGCTGGAATTATTTCAAGATGGTGCGATGGAGAAGGCCCTCTGGTATCTACTGACTGCGACACGAGGTGGGGAAAATCGCGCTCGAATTATCGACGCGCTCTCAGATAGACCGATGAACGCAAACGAACTCGCGGAGGAACTCGACGTGGGCTACAAGACGATCCGACACCACATGGACCAGTTGATCGAACACGACGTCGTCGAACCGGGCGACACCGACTACGCGAAACTGTACTTCCTGACCGATCGGTTCGAGCGGAACCGAGAGACGTTCGAGGAGATCATGGAGCGGATCGAATAATGGCGATGGGACCACTCATCAAGGCGGCCTCGGCGCTGGCGGCGCTGAACGTGCTCATCCTGTTGCCACTGATCGGGATCTGGATCCGCAACTACTCGACGTTCCGGACGAATCTCGTGGGCGGACTGGTCGTCTTCGCCGTCGCGATGCTCGCGGAGAACGCCGTCGCGGTCTACTTCTTTTTCTCGATGTCGAGTCTCTACGCCGGTGATCCACACGTCCAGCAGGCCGTCCTCGTCCTCCGGAGCCTGCAGTTCGTCGCGATCGCCGTCCTGAGCTACGTGACGGTGCAGTAGCCGATAGCCACATTACCCTCCCGACCCGTACAGTAGCCGTATGGATCTCCTGGCATCGTCGAACGTTCCGGTCTACGAGAGTCGCGACGAGCAGCGCGCGATCTGGGATCGCTGTCGCGACCGGGGCGAGCCGGTACTCGCCGTCCGGAACGCCGACCGCGGGTACATCGTCACGTACGACCTCCAGCACCTCGACGCTCGCCTCACCAGCGGCGTCGTCCAGTCGCTCCGTGATCGGGTCCGCTCGCGCCGGGACTACCCGACGGAGACTGACCCGGTCTCCGAGGCGGAGGGCGTGGGCGGCGAGGCCGGCCACGTCTCGGGCGAGCTGCACGCCCACAGCGAGCGGGCGGCCCGAGAACTGGCGTCTCACGTCTCCGGGTTCGTCCTCGATCGCGGTAACTGGGCGTAGCACGGACACCGACGCTCTGTTCGACCGGCGGGGCCCGACTTTTTGTCAGTTCGGTTCGACGTGTCGCATATGCCACTCGCCACCGAGAGACGGGGGCCGGTTCCGGCGGTTCGCGCACTCGCCTCTCAGATCCACCCCATCTTCATGCTCCCGCCGGTCGCGGCGTCGCTGTTCGGGGGGCTGTACGGCTCGTCGTTCTCAGTCGGACTCGCCGCGCTCCACGCCGTCGCGGTGTTCTGTGCGCTGTACACGGCCCACGTCAAGGACGGCTACGTCGACTTCTACGGGCGCGGCGAGGACGACACCCATCCGCTCACGGAACGTGGCTGTCGGGTCGCGCTGGCGCTGTCGACGGCGGGGTTCGTGGCGGCGACGGTCGCGCTCGCGGTCCTCGTGAATCTCCCGGCCGCGCTGCTGACGTTGCCGGGCTGGCTGATCGGGTTCCACCACGCGCCCCAACTGGACATGCACCCGCTGACGGCGACTGCCGGCTACCCCACCGGGATCGCGCTGGCACTGCTCGGCGGCTACTACGTCCAGACGACGACTCTGACCGCGACGATGCTCGCGCTGGCTGCCGTCTTTCTCGTCGTCCTCTCGGGGATCAAAGTGATCGACGACGCGACCGACTACGACTACGATCGGTCGATCGGCAAGCGGACCGTCGCGGTCGTCTTCGGCCCTGCCCGCGCGCGCCGCGTCGCGTACCGACTGATGCTCGCCGGGATGGTCGCCGTCGTCGCCGCGGCGCTGACGCTGCCGGGCATCCCGCCCAGCGGTGGGCTCGCGGCAGTCGCCTTCCTCGGGGTCGCGCTCCTCGCGCGCGACGCCGGGCCGGAGCTCGCGACGAAGCTCTTGATCCGTGGTTCGTACGTCTTCCTCGCGGTGCTGGTGGCCGCGGTGTCGCTGGAGCCGCTGTAGAGCGATTCTCGGTGGCTACGGCGGTCTAGTTCGAGCTGACGATCTTGACCACGTCGCCCTCAGAGAGTTCGTGATCGTCGCTGATCCGCCGGTCCTCGCGGGCGTCGACGGCGTGGAGGTACCCCTCGCCGATGTCCGAGTGGACCGCGTAGGCGAGATCTTTCGGCGTCGAGCCGTCGGGGAGCAGGAAGGCGTCCGGGAGGACGTTGCCCTGGCCGTCGGTCCACTTGCTCTCGCTCTGGACCGGGTAGGCCGTCAGCATGTCCAGGAGATCGTAGACGGCGCGGTCGAGGGCCTGTTGAACGCCGGTCCCGTCCCACTCGTCCATCACCTCGCGGATCTGTTCGAGCCCCTCTCGCTGGTCGTCGCTCACGTCACCGAGGATCCGGAAGTCGTCGTCGCCGGGATCGTAGTCGACGACGCTCGCGTCCGCGGCCCGGCGCAGGCCGAGTTCGCCGTCGGCGGTCGTCGGGACCACTACCTCGGCGGCTTCACGGAGCCGTTCGACGTTCTCCGGGGGCGCGATGTCTGCCTTGTTGGCGACGACGACGATGGGTTTGGTCCGCAGGCGGATCTCTCGGGCCAGTGTCTCGCGGTGGTCGTCGGTCCAGGCGATCGGGTCTTCGGGATAGCTCATCTCTCGCAGCACCGTCGCCACGTCTTTGGGCGTCGCTCCGACGCCGGTGAGCATGTCGGTCAGCTCCGCGTCGAGGTCGAAGTCGGGCGACCGGGACGCCCGCTCGACGGCCTCCCAGTTGCGGTCGACGATGCTGGCCAGCCAGAGGTCCAGTTCCGTCTCGACGAAGTCGACGTCTTCGACGGGGTCGTGGTCGCCGATCTCGACCGGTTCGCCCTCCTCGTTGGTCCCGCCGGAGGCGTCGACGACGTTGAGGATCACGTCGGCGTTGGTCAACTCGTCGAGGAACTGGTTGCCCAGTCCGCGCCCCTCGTGGGCTCCTGGGACGAGACCGGCCACGTCGAGCAGTTCGACAGGGACGTAGCGCGTGCCGTCCCGGCAGTGTTCGTCGCCACAGCGCTCCGCCCGGTCGAGACAGGGACAGTCGGTCCGGACGTAGCTGACGCCGCGGTTGGCGTCGATGGTCGTGAACGGGTAGTTCCCCACGTCGACCTCCGATTCGGTCGCGGCGGTGTAGAACGTAGACTTGCCGGCGTTTGGCTTGCCCGCCAGCGCCACAGAGAGCATGCCACCAGCTACCGCGGTCACGGAAAAGGGGGTTTCGGTTCCCCGCAGCACCGGTGCCCGTGAGTGACACCGCGGCGTGTCGTAACTCCGTCCTCGGACGGCCGCCGACTTCCGACCGCTCTGGTGCTGTCTGGCCGATATCGTTTCCCGATCTAGGAGTCGAACTTTTGTACGACGGCGCAAACAATAATCCAGTGCAATCCACGATTCGGATCCTGGCTGTCCGTGGGCAGCCGGAGGACGGTGACGACGTGGGGGCGGTGCTGAACCGGTCCGGTGAGGACTTTCGGGTAGACACCGTCACCGGGATCGACGGGATGGTCGGACGGCTCGAAGCGGACGCCGACGCCTTCGACTGTGTCGTCGTCGACCGCGGTCTGTCCTCGCCGCTCGTCCGTGACGCACTCGACGCCGTCCACGAGCGGCGGCCAGCGCTGCCGGTCGTCGTCGCTACGGACGCCGCGGCGACGGGAGTCGCCGCCGACGCGATCGATGCGGGCGCGACCGAGGTCTTCCAGTGGCCGGCGACGGAGCAGGCGACGCTGCTGGCTCGACGGGTGCGGACCGCCGTCTCGTCGGCGGTGACGACCGCACGCACCCTCACGCCGTCCGAGTGGACGGCGGTGTTCGAGCACGTCGACTGTGGCGTCGCGATCGTCGAGCTCTCCGAAGACGACTGCCGGTATCGCCGGTGTAACGAGCGGCTCGCGGAGCTGGCCGGTACGTCGGTCCCAGAAATCGAAGGCCGGACCCCGATCGAGGTGTTCGGTCCAGAGCACGGCCCCGACATCGAAGCCCGGTATCGGGAGTGTCTGGACGGCGACGAGGCGGTATCGTACACGATCGGTCCCGAGTCACTGGACGGACGTGTGTTCCACGAGGCACAGATCCGGCCGATCGGAAGCGGCGGGGACGCCGAGAAGCTCCTCGTCGCGGTTCGAGAGGTCACGAGCGAACACGAACGCCAGGCGGAGCTCAGACAGTCCAGGCGGCGGCTCAGGGCGCTGTTCGAACACTCGCCCGACATGATCAACGTCCACGACGCCGAGGGACGGATCGTCGAGACCAACGCCCAGATGCGCGAGATGACCGGCTACGACGAGTCGACGCTGACCGACATGTCCGTCTGGGACCTCGATCGGGCCGCCGATCCGGAGCGCGCCCGGTCGCTCTGGGAGGAGATGGAGCCCGGCGACAGGCGTCGCTCGGACGGCGAATTCCGCTGTCGAGACGGCACGACGTTCCCCACGGAAGTCCACATCCGTTGCCTGGGCGTCGACGACGGCGAGCGGTTCCTGGCGATCAGCCGCGACGTGAGCGACCAGCGGGAACGCGAGCGCGAACTCCAGCGCAAGAACGACCGCCTCGAAGAGTTCGTGTCGGTGGTCTCTCACGACCTCCGGAACCCCTTGCAGGTGTTGCGTGGGGCACTCGACGGCGCGGCCGAGACCGGCGATCGAGCGCACTTCGAGCGCGGTCACCGCGCGATCGATCGCATGGAGGACATGATCATCGACATCCTCGCCCTGGCCCGCCAGGGCGACGCCGTGGGCGAGTTCCGGACGGTCCCGCTCGCGAAGATCGTCGAGACCTCCTGGCAGAACCTCCGGACCGCCGACGCGACGCTCGTCGTCGAGACCGACCTGCGGATCCGCGCCAGCGAGATCCGGCTCAGACAGCTCCTCGAAAACCTCCTGCGCAACGCGGTCGAGCACGCCGGAGCGGACACGACGGTCCGAGTCGGGACGCTCTCGGACGGCTTCTACGTGGCGGACGACGGCCGTGGCATTCCCGCGGCCGATCGCGACCGGGTCTTCGACACCCAGTACTCGACCGCGCCCAACGGGACCGGATTCGGGCTCGCGATCGTCTCCGGGATCGCCGACGCCCACGGCTGGCGGATCACGCTCACCGAGAGCGAGGACGGCGGCGCACGGTTCGAGTTCTCCGGCGTCACGATCGACGAGTGAGGGTCGGCGACGTCACTCGCGTGCCTCGACCGGCTCGTCGTCGCTCGTCGTCGCGTCGGCTTCTTCGTCGCTCGCTTTCCCCTCTTCGTCGCTCGCCTCTCCCGCCTCCTCCGCGCTCGTCTCGCCGTGTTCGTCCGCGACCGTCTCGTCGGCAGCGGCGACCGCCGCCCGGTCGTCGCCGAGCTCCTCGGCGGCCTCGGCCATCGCTTCGGCCGTCTCGTCGGGACGATCGAGCACCTCGTCAGTGTGCATCCGCATCTCGCCGCTGGCTCGCATCGTCCCGTCGACGGTGGCGTTCTCGTGGAGCGCGACGTTCTCCGCCACCACGTCGCCCCAGACAGTGACGCCTGGGCCGATCCGAACGTCGCCGCTCCGGGTCGTCACGTCGCCTTTGATCTCCGTCCCGCGGCCGACGGCAACGTCTCTCCTCGCCCGGAGGCTCCCGAAGACCACGCCGTCGCGTCCGACCGTCAGTTCCTCGGCCCGGACGTTGCCGTGGAGCCGGCAGTCGTCGCCGATCGTCGCGGGCGTCGAGACCTGCCAGCGGTCGTCGCTCACGGTCGCGCCGCGAGGGATCAACAGCGGGTCGTGGTCCGGCCCGTCGTCCTCGGTCAGCGAGGAGAGGACTTCCTCGGCGGCCTCCTCCTCGCCGACCCGGAGCAGCTGCGAGAGGTAGACGAACAGGAAGACGATCGTCGGCATCGGGTTGCGGATGACGATCCAGCCGTTGGCCTCGAAGCCGTCTTCGATGTCCACGTCGTCGCCGATATCGAGGTCACCCGCGACCTTCAGCTGCCCGTCGATCTGGACGCGCTCGCCGAGGTACGCGTTCTCCCCGACCAACACGTTGTCGTCGACGGTCGACCACATGTCGAGCCGGCAGTCGCCCTCGGCCTCGATGTGGCCGCCGAAGGAGACACGCTCGCCCGCCATGACCGAGTGGCCCCGAACCCCGAAGTCGACCGTGCTCTGGCCGCCGACGATGACGTTCCCGTCGGTGACCAGATCGTGTTCCTCGACGGTCGTGCCGTCGGGAATACTCAGTCGGTCGAGTGGATCGGAGCCGAGTCGCACGCGTGCAATACGGTTTTCTGCGGTCTTAAAGCCTCATGCTGTGGCTGACGGCCGTCTGACGGGCGTCTGACGCCACGCCCTCGACGGTCGTCGCCGTCTGCAACCCTTTTTGTTCGTCCTGCGCGTACCGGCGAGCATGACCGTCCTTTCGTTCGACGAGCAAGGTGTCGACGTGGTGTACGACGGAACCGAATTTCGCCTGGAGAAGGCGTTGATCGAGGACGCGATCGGGAAGTCTTACCCGGACGTGACCGACCACGAGGTGCTCAAGATCGTCGAACCCGAGCCCTCCCTCTCGGGCGAGCCACGCCAGATCGCCGAGATCGTCGAGTGAGGCGCGACCGTCCGCTCGCCGCCGAACTGTTGCCCACGAAGGTCGTAAATCGCCACGAAGGAATGTATCGAACGACCGGTAGAAATAGCGCCGTATTGCGATTCTGACCGGACGGTTTCGTGGCAACTGGTCACACTGGCGGCAGGCATTTAACTACCGAGACCGATCAATCGGCTAATGACTGACCCACGCGTTGCCGGGGCCGGCGTCACGGCGTTCGGGAGCTACCCCGAACGCACTGGCCGTGACCTCTTCGCGGAGGCCGGGCTGGAGGCGCTCGACCAGTCCGGCGTCCCGGCCGCGGACGTCGAGGCACTGTACTACGGGAACTTCATGGGCGAACTCGCCGAACACCAGGGCCATCAGGGGCCGCTGATGGCCGAGATGGTCGGTGTCGACGCGCCCGCGACGCGCTACGAGGCCGCCTGTGCCTCTGCCGGCGCGGCGATACGGAGCGCCGTCCAGGCGATCCGATCGGGCGAGGCCGACGTGGTCATGGTCGGCGGTGCCGAACGCATGACCAACATCGGGACCGCCGGGGCGACCGACGCCCTCTCGATCGCGGCCGACGACCTCTACGAGATTCGGGCCGGCATGACCTTCCCCGGAGCGTACGCGCTCATGGCCCGCTCGTACTTCGAGGAGTACGGCGGCTCTCGGGAGGACCTCGCGCACGTCGCGGTCAAGAACCACGAGCACGCGATGGTCAACGACCACGCCCAGCTCCAGAAGGAGATCAGCGTCGCCGACGCACTGGAGGCCCCGATGGTCGCCGAGCCCCTCGGACTGTACGACGCCTGTCCGATCACCGACGGCGCTGCGGCGGCGATCGTCACCAGCGAGGCCTACGCCGCCGAGCACGACCTCGACGCGCCGGTCCGGATCTCGGGGACCGGACAGGGCGGCGACAACCTCGCGCTCCAGGACCGCGCTCACTACGCACAGACCCCTGCCGCCGACAAGGCCGCACGGGAGGCCTACGACGACGCCGGGATCGGGGCAGACGCCGTCGACGTGGCGGAGGTACACGACTGTTTCACGATCGCCGAGGTGCTCGCACTGGAGTCGCTGGCGCTGTTCGAGCGCGGCGAGGCCATCACGGCCGCCCGCGACGGGACGACGACTCGCCACGGGGAGCTCCCGGTGAACCTCTCGGGCGGACTGAAAGCGAAGGGGCACCCGGTCGGCGCGACCGGCGTCGCACAGCTCGCGACGATCGCGTGGGTCCTCGACGGCTCCCATCCCCGCGCCGACGCGGTGCCAGACGCCACCGTCGGCGTCGCCCACAACGCCGGTGGGACGGTCGCGAGCACGACGGTCCACGTACTGGAGGTGGGCGAATGAGCGAACGGCGTGACGCGAATGCGCCCGCCTCGGGAGTGCGCCGCTCTCCCGGCGGTCCCGCGAGCGAGCGGGGCGAGCGAGCGGGCAACCGACAGACTGCGGGTCTGGAGGTGGGCGAATGACCGACCGCGCACGCGACGGCGCGTTCGACGACTGGCTGGACGCGCTCGCGACGGGCGATCCCTACTACCTCGACTGCGAGAACGGCCACGGCTGGCTGCCGCCCCGCCGGGTCTGTCCCGACTGCGGCTCGCGCGAACTGTCCCGAGAGACGCTGCCCGATGCGGGAACGATCGCGACCCACACGACCGTCCACGTCGCCACGCCGCAGTTCGAGGACGACGCGCCCTACGTCACTGCGATCGCGGACTTCGGACCCGTCTCGATCACCGGTCTCGTCCGCGGGGTCGAACCCGACGCCGTCGAAATCGGGACGACTGTCGGGATCGAGATCGGCGAGCGGGAGACGACCGGCGAGCGGGCCGTCGTCTTCCGGCGGCGATATAGTAGCCATTGAAAATCAATGCACACCCGATCGCACGACGGTAGTGCGATCGGTGTGTAACTCGTTTCATACGGAAAGTTGTAGGTCTTTACCAGATCGACCGCACGCCGTCGTGCGGTCGACTGGGTAAACGCCTACAACCGTCCGTATCAATTGTTACTATAGCTCACGCGACGGCTTCGTCGTACTCGCCCCGAACCACGTCGACGAACCGGTCGGGGTGTTCCGCGTGGGGGACGAGCAACGCGTCGTCGAAGACGACCAGCCGGGCGTCGGCCTCGTCTGCCAGCTCTCGACCCTTCGAGAGGGGCGTGATGTCGGCGTCCCGTCCCCAGACGAGGGTCACCGGCACGTCGAGGGCAGCCAGCTCTGCGGCCAGATCGATCTCGCTGTCGAGGAACCCGCTCACGAACGACGCGGGGGCGAATCGAGCGCCGGGCTGGTGGCCCGACTGCCACTCGTAGTCGACGATCTCCTCGTCGAGGTTGTCCACGTCGTAGTACCCGTGGTCGTCGTGGAAGTACCGCAGCGAGGGCTTGCTGACGACGAGGTTGTAGATCCCCTGTCCGAGTATCGGCGAGCGCAACAGCGAGCGCAGCCACGTCTGGCGTCCGCCCATCGACGTGGCGGTGGGACTGATCAGCACGAGGTGCGCGACGTCCACGTCTCGTGCCGCCAGAGCGGCGTAGGAGCCGGTCAACGACGACGCGACGACGGTGGCGTCGGTGGTGTTGTCGGCCAGAAAGTCCGTGACGAACGTCGTCAGTAGCGACGAGGAGTACAGCAGCGGCGGCCGGTCGGAGTGACCGAAGCCCGGCAGGTCCGGTGCCAGGACGTGGTAGTCCTCGGCCAGGTCCTCGAAGACGGCGTGGAACTCGTGGCTCGACGCGGCGGCGTTGATACCGTGCAACAGGACGAGGTCCGGATCGGACGGATCCCCGGCCTCGGTGTAGGCCACGTCGAACCCGCGCCAGCGGTAGGTCCGCTGTGTGCCCGAGAGCAGCGGTTCGAACTCGCCGGCCCGCGCCGCCAGCAATCGGTTCGCGACCGCCGTCAGCCCGACCGTGCCCGCAGCGACTCCCAGGAGGTTCCGGAGTTTCATATCTCAATGGAAGTGCCTGTCGGATAAATAATCACTGCCCGAACCGCGACCCGCGGCGGTGGGTCATACGGAAAGTTGTAGGTCTTTACCAGATCGACCGCACGCCGTCGTGCGGTCGACTGGGTAAACGCCTACAACTTTCCGTATCAGTCCTGACTGGGCGCGTCGAGACACTCCCTGAGCGGCGCGACGATCTCCTCGGTGACGGTGTACGGGTCGGACTCGCGGGCAACGATCTCGTCGACGTACGCCTCGATCCCGCCGCGCTGGGCCAGCTCGGCTTCGAGCAGGTCGTTGGTGTCTGCCCGCACCAGCGCCCGGATCTCGGCGGCGTAGCGAGAGCGCTGCTTGGCCTCGCGCTGGCCCGACGCGTCGAGGTAGTCGAGGTGGTCGTCGACCGCCGCCATGAACTCCTCGACGCCCTCGCCGCTGTCGGCGATCGTCTCGATCACCGGCGGCTCCCAGTCGTCCGCGTCGCTCCCGGCCCGTCCCTGGCCGTAGTGGAGCATCTCTTTGAGCTGCTGGACGGTCCGGTTCGCCCCGTCGAGGTCGGCCTTGTTGACCGCGAACAGGTCGGCGATCTCCAGAATGCCCGCTTTGAGCATCTGCACGTCGTCGCCGCTGTCGGGCGGGACCAGCACTGCGACGGTGTCTGCCGTTCTGACGATGTCGATCTCGTTTTGCCCGGCACCGACGGTCTCGATGATGACCCTGTCCTTGCCGAAGGCGTCGAGCGCGGTGACCGCGTCGGTCGTCGCCGTCGACAGCCCGCCGAGCGACCCGCGTGCGGACATCGACCGGAAGAACACGTCCATGTCCCCGGCGTTCGAGCCCATTCGGATGCGGTCGCCCAGCACGGCCCCGCCGGTAAACGGCGAGGAAGGGTCGATCGCGATGACGCCGACGGTCTCGCCACGTTCCCGGTAGGTCGCGGCGACTTTGTCGACCAGCGTCGACTTGCCCGCGCCGGGCGAGCCGGTGACGCCGATCACGTCGGCCGATCCGGTGTGGCGGTGCAGTTCGGAGACGATCTCGCGGTACCCCGGCGAGCGGTCCTCGATCTTGCTGATCACTCTCGCCAGCGCCCGGTGCTCGCCCGCGAGCAGGTCCTCGACGAGGTCGCTCATCGCTCCCGGTCGGGCGCGTGCTCGCGAACGTACTCGATCATCTCGTCCATCGACGCGCCCGGACCGAAGATCTCGGCGACGCCCAGGCCCAGCAGTTCGTCCTTGTCGTCGTCGGGGACGATCCCGCCGACGATGACGAGCGTGTCCTCGGACGCGCCGTACTCTTCGAGCCCGTCGAGGATCTGTGGGACCAGCGTGTTGTGCGCACCCGAGAGGATCGAGATGCCGAGCACGTCCACGTCCTCCTGTACGGCCGCCTGGACGACCTCTTCGGGGGCGCGGTGGAGCCCGGAGTAGATCACTTCGAAGCCGGCGTCGCGGAACGCCCGCGATATCACGTGTGCACCCCGGTCGTGGCCGTCGAGTCCGACCTTGGCGACGAGACAGCGGATGCGTTGCCCCTCCGTTTGCTGGTCCGCACTCATGGCAGGTCCTACCACGCCGACCGGTTTCACTCTGACGGTGGCTGGCACCCGCCGATCCCGGGCGACCGGAAAGCACAAACACGCTGCGGGACCGAATTCGAACAATGGCAGTCGCACAACTCCAGTCGCGCGCTCGTGCTCGGCCGCGTGCGGTCACGGCCGTCCTGTCGCTGATCGGATACGCGCTGGTCGCTGGCGCGTTCACCGGGACGCTCCCCCTGCCCGAGATCTCGACGGACGCGGTCATCTTGCTCGGGGACGCCATCGCCGTCGTCAATTTCTTCGCGCTCTGTTCGATCCTGGCGGGCGTCTACTTCATCAGGAACGACGCGGTCCGGAAACACCGGGCGGCGATGCTCACCGCCTTCGGGCTCATCATGCTCTTTCTCGTGCTCTACCTCACGAAGGTCGGGGCGGGCTTCGAGAAGGAGATCCTCGCCGAGGGGGTCGTCTGGGGTGCCTACATCGCGATGCTCGCCGTCCACATCCTCCTGTCCGCCGTCTCGGTCCCGGTCGTGTTACACGCCGTCGTGCTCGGGCTGACCCACTCGCCGGCAGAGCTTTGCGAGACGATCCACGCCCGCGTGGGACGCATCGCGGCCGCCGCGTGGTCGCTGAGCCTCTTTCTCGGCCTGGTGACCTACGTCATGTTGAACCACGTCTACATGTGGCAGCCGCGGTAGCGTCCCGGCGGCGTCGGCCCGTTCCGGTCATACGCAACGACAACGTTCCGTATCATACGGTTTCTTGTAGTTGCTTACTGGTGATCGTCTACTCCGTGGCGACGATCACCGGTAAATCGCTACAATAATCCGTATCAGTCCGTCCGAGGGAGTGCGAGCGCACCGGCGAAGAAGACCACGACACCGACGGCTGTCAGCACCGCGAGGTGTTCGACGCCGCCGGCCACGTCGCCCCGCGTCGCGACCGCCCGGACGCCCCGCGAGAAGTACGTCAGCGGCGAGAGCCACGTCGGCAGCCACCCCGGCAGCAGGCTCGTCGGGACGAACGTCTCCGAGAGGAACAGCAGCGGGAGTGCGACCCCGTTAGAGGCCGCGATGACGCCGTCCTGAGAGTCGGCGTAGCTCCCCAGCAACGCGCCGACGCCACAGAACAGCGCCACGCCGACCGCGACGAACAGCGCCGTGAGCACGACCGTCGCGGGGGTCACCACGATCGACGCACCGGTCAACAGCACCATCACACCCAGCACGAGCAGACTGGCGAGGCCGATGACGCCAACGTTGACGAGGCTCTGACCGACCAGCCACTCCGGGCGGGTCAGCGGCGTCGTCGCGAGCTTCTCGAAGCGGTTGCCGTCGCGGTGTCGCGCGACCTCGCTGCCGACGCGAGACAGCGGGGTAAAGAGGACGACGACCGCGAGATAGCCCGGCACGTAGAAGGCCGGGGACTCGGTGAACAGCCCGCCGTCGCCGGGTCTAGTCTGGACCAGCGCTCCGAAGATCACGACGATCAACAGGGGGAAGAAGAACGTAAAGAAGACGGCCGTCCGTCGCCGCAGGAAGGCCTTCCGGGCGGCCGTGAGTTCCGCACCGATCCGACCGATGCGGCTCACGACTGCTCACCCCCGACTGCCGTCGCCGGCCGACCCGCACCGCCCCGGACCGCACCGACGGCGTCTCCGGTCAGTTCGAGATAGGCGTCTTCCAGATCGGGCTCGCTCCAGGCGAGTTCGTCGTACTCGACGCCGGCCCCGTCGAGCGTCGCGACCACGCCGCCGATCTCCGCGGGGTCGACATCGAAGACGACGAGCCGGTCCTCACCGACCTCGACCGGTCGATCCAGCGTCTGTGCGACCGACGGGTCGAACGTCCCACCGACCGTGAGCGTTCGCTGTCCGCCGTACTCGGCGACGAGCGCCTCGGGACTGTCGACCGCGACGAGAGAGCCGTCGGCCAGCAGTCCGACCCGATCGGCCAGCCGGTGGGCTTCCTCCATGTAGTGGGTCGTCACGAGGATCGTCACGCCGCGGTCGGCCAGCCCGGAGAGCAGTCGCCACAGCGAGCGCCGGCCGGCCGGATCGATCCCCGTCGTCGGCTCGTCGAGCACGAGCAGGTCGGGGTCGTTGATCAGCGCCGTCGCGACGCAGGCCCGTCGGCGCTGGCCGCCGGACAGTTCCTCGTACCAGGTGTCGGAATCCGCTTCGAGACCCACGTCCGCGAGCACGTCCTCGACGGAGCGAGCGTCGTCGTAGAGCCCGGCGTAGTACGAGACAAGCTCCGTCGCCGTGAGCCGCTCGTGTGGCGTGAAGTCCTGTGGGAGCAGCCCGATCCGAGCTCTGTCGATCGCCGTCGGCGACTGGCCGAACAGTTCGACTCGTCCCGCCGCGTCGGTCGTCCCCGTCAGCGCTCGCACGAGCGTCGTCTTTCCAGCGCCGTTGGGGCCGACCAGCGCGAACACCTCTCCCGCACCCAGCGACAGCGACACGCCGTCGACCGCGACCGTGTCCCCGTAACTGCGGCGTACGTCCTCGGCGACCAGTACCTCGTCCATACGCTGTGGTCCGGTCGTGTCGCCGAAAGACGCTTCGACTCGCCACCGCGCTCGGCCGCGGTGTGCTATAGTAACAATTGAAACGATTCACACACCGATCGCACTGCCGTCGTGCGATCGGGTGTGCATTGATTTTCAATGGCTACTATACCCCGGTCCGAAAGCGACACGCACCCCGCTCACAGCGCCGACCGAACCGTCCGAACGACCTCGTCCAGTTCGGCGCTGTCCTCGGCTTTGTCGTACACCGTCTCGCCGTCGACGTTGACCCGGAACACGCCGTGGTCGCCCATCACCAGCGACAGCTCCTCCAGCTCTCGCTCACAACCGTTGAGGATCGCCTCGCTCATCTCGATCGCTCGCTCCCGGAAGCCACACGGAACGCAGTACTCGATTTCGACGGTGCTCATACGGACACCCCTCGCGGAGCCCGGAAAAGAGTAGTTTTTTGCATTGAGCCATTGATACGTATCGGTATGAGTCTCCGGTCCCGCCAGATCAAGGGACATTCGTTGTCGTCCCCGCCGGTCCTCGGTGTCGTCGTACGGGCACAGACCTACAAGAACCTCCTCTATCTGGCGTTGACGTTCCCGCTCGGCCTGTTTTACTTCACGCTGCTGGTCGCCGGCGTCCCGCTTGGAGTCATGCTGCTCTCGGTCGTCGTCGGCCTCCCGGTCCTGATCGGCGTCCTCGTCGTCTCCGATCGGCTCCTCGTCTTCGAACGCTGGCTGGCCTGTCGGCTGCTGGACCGCTCGATCCCGCTGGATCGAGACACCGAGACCGACGACTGGCGCGATTACGTCAGACAGCCGATCACCGACCTCGGGACGTGGGTCGGCATCGCCTACCTTGCGGCCAAGTTCGTCGTCGGCGTCGTGACGTTCGTCGTGTTGACGGTGCTTTTCGCCCTCGTCGCGAGTCTCCTGCTGGCACCGCTGTACTACGACACGACCTCGCTTGGCTTCTACCTGACCGGTCCCGTGGAGTTCTCGCTGTCCTACGTCGTCCAGTTCTGGGACGGTGCGGCCGTGATCACGCTGCCCTTTACCATCACTTCCTGGCAGGTGACGACGCTGCGAGAGGCCCTCGCGGTCTCCGCCGGAGGCGCAGTGCTCGGACTCCTCTCGCTGCACCTCTGTAACCTGCTCGCACGCGTTCAGGGATGGCTCGCGACGGTCGCCATTCGTCCGCGGCCGGTGGACGTAGAACTCCCGTTCTATAGTAACAATTGAAACGATGTACACACCGATCGCACTGCTGTCGTGCGATCGGGTGCGCATTGAGCTTCAACGGCTACTATAGCCGCGCTGCCAGCCCGGTCGGTAGTACAGCAGCGCGATCGTCACGAGGAAGACGACCGTCGAGAGCAGGTAGGACTGGTCGTACAGCTCACCGGCCAGCGCCGCGGAGCCGCCCAGTACCGTCGAGAAGATCGACGCGAGGATCGGCCACGAACAGGAGACACACGAGAGCAGCCCCAGCACGCCCGTGATCGCCGAACCGGCCGCGTCCAGCACCGTCGCGTACACCAGGTACGCCAGCGCGAGATAGCCCACCAGCTGGTAGGGGATGACGCTCACGCGGAGGAGGTCGCTGTTGAGCAGTACGGCCGGTGCCCAGCCCGGTGGCAGCGAGAACCACGCGATTCGGAACTGCGTCGGAAACTCCGGGACACCCGCGCCCCAGAGCCCGCCGAAGTAGGTGAGGAGCCCGAAGTACGCCACTGCGACGACGAGCCCGATCACCCGCTGGCGATCGGACGTTCGCGGGACCTCCGCACGCGCGAAGACCCACAGCGAGACGTTGATCCAGACGAACGGGATCACGAGCGGCTCGACGCCGGTGACCTGGCTGCTGCCGAGGAAGACGTAGCCCAGGACCAACAGCAGCTCCGTGTTGAGGACCAGCAGTCCCCACAGGAGGATCCCCCGGTCGAGCTCGAACCGGTCGATCGAGTACGTGGTCGTGCTCATATTGCGAGTGCGTCCACGACGATCGCGATCAGCAGCGCCCCGAGGTAGGCGTTCGAGGCGTGGAACGCCCGGAAGGCCGCCTGCTCGGTCCGTTCGCGGTGGAGCCGAACGACCGCCCACAGGAAGACGGCACCGAGTAGCGCCGTCGTGAGCGTGTACAGCGGGCCGAGGGACGTGATCGAGACCATGACGCCGGCCGCGATCAGCGTCGCGCCGAGGTAGTAGACGATGTGCTTTCGCGTCTCAGTCTCGCCGCGGACGACCGGCATCATCGGGAAGCCGCCCCTGGCGTAGTCTTCCTTGTACGCCAGCGCGAGGTTGTAGAAGTGGGCGGGCGTCCACAGGAAGATGATGCCCGCCAGCGCGAGCCCGGGCAGGTCGAAGCTCCCGGTGACGGCGACCCAGCCGATCAGCGCGGGCAGCGACCCAGCGAACCCGCCGATGACGGTGTTCTGGACGGTGTTGGGCTTGAGGACGAGCGTGTAGACGACGCTGTAAAACAGGATCGCCGCCAGTCCGAGCGCGGCCACGATCGCGTTGACCTGCCAGAACAGCGCGAGGGAGGCCACGGCCAGCGCGATCCCGAAGGCCAGCGCGTTCCGGACCGGGAGCTGGTGGGTCGCGATCGGTCGGTCGGACGTTCGGTCCATCCGCTTGTCGATGTCGCGTTCGAGGACGTGATTGAACGTCCCCGACGCGCCGATCGCGAGCACGCCCCCACCGAGGGTCAGCAGGATCGTCGACGTCGCGAGGTCCGGGTTCGCGGGGCCGGCGACGTGTGCGGCCGCCAGTGCCATCCCGGCCGCCGCGACGAGACAGAGCAGCCACATCAGCCGGGGCTTCGTCAGCCGGAAGTACGCGAACGCGGTCGCAGTGATGCGCTCGCGGGTCGAGAGCGCGCCGATCGGCGGCCCCTCGGGCCCGTCGTCGATCTCGGGCACCTCGACCGTCTCGGTCACCGGCGTCTCGTCGTCGGTCCCCGTCTCGGCTTCCAGTTGCCACGCCAGCGCGCCCACGAGGGCGGCGAAGATCGCCATGCCCGTCGCGAGGTGGGCACCCGGGAACGGAGCGGTAGCCCCGTTGAGCGCGACGAACGCGCCGAGCGCGATCTGGACGGGATAGAGGACCAGCGCGACCGCGAGCGTCCCCAGGACCCGTCGTCTGGCACCGGTACGGACGCCGACGACGGCCGCGCCGACTACCAGCGCACCGACCGCGGCCGCGAGCAGCCTGTGGGTCCAGGCGATCGCGAGTCCCACGTCTCCGAGAATCGGCCCTTCACACGTCGGCCACGTCGTACAGGCGTGGACGGCGTCGGCGATCGAAGTCGTCGCGCCAGCGACGACCAGCAGGTAGACGCCAACCGCACTCGCGGCGAGCATCGTCGTGAACCGTGGGCGGCGGCCGTTCATCGTTCGTTGTCTCCTTGTTGGAACCTGTGGATGCCTGCACTTAGACCCCCTGATTCGCCCCGGTCGCTGACCCGACGCCGGCGCACACTCGGCGTGGCCGACCGCCTCGAACCGCGACCGCGGCGGCGGGCACTGGCTCAAGACAGCAGCTATTTACCTCCGAAATACTAAGCGGCGAATACGCATGAAGAGAGATCGAGCCGGGCTCGTCGCGCTGTTCGGGGCGATCGCGTTCGCCGCCCTGACACAGCCGGCCGTCGCCCAGCCGTCTGCCTCGGAGACGTCGGAGCTCATCTGGGGGCTCAACATGGACCTCCTGTCCGTCGCGATCCCGATCACGGTGCTGGTCGAGGGCATCCTGATCTACACCGTATGGCGGTTCAGCAAGAACGACGAGCCGCTTCCGACGATGGAGAACCGACGCCTCGAAATCACCTGGACGGTCGCGACCGCGATCATCCTCCTGTTCGTCGGCGTCGCGTCGTATCAGGTCATGGCCGAGCCGATGGTCACCGCCCAGTCGACACAGCAACTCGACACCGGCGAGGAGCCGCTCGAAGTCGAAGTGGTGGCCCAGAAGTACGCCTGGACGTTCAACTACAACGGCACCGCCGCCAACACGTCCCAGGAGTACAGCGCCGACAACAGGCTGAGCAACGGCGGAACCTTGGTGTTGCCGGCCAACCGGACGGTCCGGCTGTCGGTCACCTCGACGGACTGGCTCCACGCCTTCCACGTTCCGGGGCTCGCGCTGAAACAGGACGCCATGCCCGGACAGCACAACACGATCCAGACACGCGTCACCGAGACCGGCACCTACCAGCTGTACTGTGCCGAATACTGTGGCTCGGGTCACTCGCAGATGCTCGGTGAGGTACGCGTCCTCCCGCAGGACGAGTACCAGAACTGGGTCGAGGACCAGCAGTCTTCCTGACACCGTCGGCGCTCTCTTCGCGACGAGCTTTCTCACCCGAGGGGTGACCGTCGACAGGGTGGCTTTTTTTCCCGGCGGTTTCTCTTCCGGATATGGAGTACTTCGAGGAGCTCACGGTCGGGCACACGGAGTCGTTCGGTCGCTACGAGGTCACCGAAGACGAGATCGTCTCGTTCGCCGAGCAGTACGATCCACAGCCGTTTCACACCGACGCCGACGCGGCCCGAGAGTCGATGTTCGGTGGGCTCGTCGCGAGCGGCTGGCACACCGCCGCCATGACGATGCGACTGCTCGTCGACGAGTACATCGCGTCGTCCCGCGCGCTCGGCGCGGCCGGCGTCGACGAGCTCCGCTGGCGAAATCCGGTCGAGCCGGGCGACGTTCTGACCGTCGAGACGGAAATCGTCGAGACCGAACCGTGGGACGAGAGCCGCGGCCTCGTTCACGTCGCGATCGAAACCACGAACGACGAGGGAGCGCCCGTCCAGACGATGACTGCGCTGGTCCTCTGGGAGCGGAAGGAAGCGTAATCTGGCGACGAACGGAGGCTCACTCGACTGGGAGTCGGTCCCTGGCAGACTCGGGACTCCGATCGACCAGCCGCTGTCCGCGCGCGGTCAACCGATACAGCGGCTCCTCCGAGACCCGTTCGAGCACGTCGTTGGCCGCGAGCCGTTCGCAGTACCGCTCGAACTGTGTGTTGTCCATGCCGAGCTGGTACGCGATCACCGGCCCGTACTCCGGTCCCGTCCGTGAAAGCGTCGCGAGGATGTCGCCGTCGTTGGGCTCCATCCAGTCGACTCCTGAGGTAGTCATCTGTCGTTACCGTCTGGCCATGTGTGTCGTTACCACATAACACTGTCGGTGGGTCGGGTCGCGACTCGGCGGCGACTCCTGGACGTGTCACGGGCAGACAAAAGGGATCGATGGCGGTTCGCGGGCGAGAGCGGCCGACTACTCGCAGATTGCCGTCGCCGCGTACACCCTGCCGTCGTCGGTGACAGTGACGCCGACGGCCAGCAACTCGACGCCCCTGTTGATCAGCGACGGTCGGTAGGTCGACGAGTCGAACCAGTTCTCGACGAGCGCCGTCGCGACCTGTGATTCGTTCCCGTTGAACCGGCGCTGTCCGTCTTCCTGGTAGGCCTGGCCGGCGACCGTGGTTCCGACGGCCTGGAACTTGTTGGTTGGCCGGATGATGTCGCCGGTCTCGGGGTCCTGATACTGACATCGACCGTACAGGCCCGCGTTTTCGTACCGGTCGGAGCTACTGTTGCCACCGGCCGAGAACGTCACACTCCGCTCCTGGGCCATCGCCTGGCTGTGGGATCGGACCATCGTCCGGAGCCGCTGCCAGGTGGTGGTGTCGTTCCTGAACGTCTCAATTTCCTGTTCGGCGCGCTTCTCGTTGATGGCTGCGAGTACCTCTCGCTCGATCGCTTCGCTGTCGAACTCGTGGGCGGGGACCGTCGTCTGCACCGGCGTCGCGGTCGCGGTCGCCGTCTCCGTCGATTCGACGGCCGTCGCCGTCTCGTTGGAGGCTGTCGCTGTCGACGTCGTGGCGTCACCGCCACCCCCCGTGGCGGAGCCGTCACTGGCGTCGGTATCGGGGACCGCTGTCGCGTCACCGCCACCGAGTTGCGTCCCGATCAACACCCCGACGCCGAGCGACGTCAGGACGATGAGGACGAGAATCCCCACGATGGCTTTGTTGACCATAGCGTCCGACGCTTGCAGGTCGCCCCATGTAAGTCTATATCTCTCGACGGCTAACGCGTCGGCCGGCGTCTGCCTCGACCGACCGCACGGTCGCCGCCACGTCGTCAAGCCCGCTCGTGGTCGCTCGCTCGCGGAGCCGCTCGTAGCGACGCCGCTGGTCCGTGCCAGCGCGGTCGCGCTCGTCGAGCGGTCGCTCCTCGACGACGACGGTCCGCCCCGCCTCCGCGGCGAGGTCGAGCAGTCCCCCGTCCGGCGTCAGCGTGAGGTCGGCGAGCACCGTCACGTCGGCGTCGTCGATCCGCTCGCCCGTCGCTGCGAGCGTCGACCCGTCCAGCGCCGACATCGGCGGGACGGTCTCGGTCGGAACGTCCAGTCGCTCGCTCACGCCGAGCAGTTCGTCTCCCTCCGGCACCGGGCCGGCAGTGACCTCGAAGCCGGCAGCGTGGAGGCGCGCGACGACTGCCGCACCGACGCGTCCGCCACCCAGCACGTGGACGGACCGCCGCTCGTCGCCGGTGTCCGACAGCGGTGTCACCGTCGGCGCTCCCGTGACGGGGTTTCGCGTGACGACACTCTCCATGTCGAAACTCGTCGCCAGTGCGTCTGCCGTGAGCACGTCGGCCGGCGCGCCCGACGCGACGACCTCGCCGTCCGCGAGCATGACCAGGCGATCGCAAAAGCGTGCGGCGGCCTCCAGGTCGTGGATCGCTCCCAGCACGGCCCGGTCGTCGGCCACGAGCTCGCACACGAGCGAGAGCGTCCGCGTCGCGTGGTTCACGTCGAGACTGGCCGTCGGCTCGTCGAGGACGAGCGCCGGGGCCTCCTGAGCGATCGCGCGGGCGACGAAGACCCGCTGGCGCTCGCCCCCGCTGAGCGTGCTGATCCGCCGATCGCGAAACGACGCGATCGACGTGCGTTCGAGCGCGCGCTCGACGGCGTCCCCGCCGTCGTCGGAACCGAAGCGCGAGCGATGCGGGGTCCTGCCCATCGCGACCACGTCCTCGACGCTGAACGCGAACCGCGTTCCGGTGTCCTGAGGAACCGTCGCGACGCGGCGGCTCCCGGCTCGCGAGGAGAGATCGCTCATCCGATCCCCGTCGACGAGGACCCGCCCCGCGTCGGGATCGATCGCGCCGTTGACCGTGCGCAACAGCGTCGTCTTGCCCGCGCCGTTCGGACCGACGAGTCCGACGAACTCGCCGGCCGGAACCCGCAGCGACACGTCACGCAATATCTCTGTGTCCCCCAGCGACACGTCTACGGATTCGACCTCGATCATACGGTGTGGACCTCCCGTCGCCGGAGCAAGTACAGGAAGAAGGGCGCGCCGATGGCGGCGGTGACGATCCCCACCGGTACTTCCGCCGCGCCGCTGCGGGCGAGCGTGTCGGCGGCGACGAGAAACGACGCGCCAGCGAGCGCGCTGGTCGGCAGGAGAATCCGGTGGTCGGGGCCGACCAGCAGGCGCATCACGTGGGGAACGACGAGCCCGACGAAGCCGATGACGCCCGTGACCGCGACCGCGGCCGCGGTGACGACGCTCGCCAGCGCGAGCAAGATCCGCTTGGTTCGCTCGACTTCGATGCCCAGCGCGTGGGCGTCGGCTTCGCCCATCAGCAGGACGTTCAGATCGTGGGCGTAAGCGTAGAGGACGCCGACGGCGAGGACGGCCACGGGCAGCGTCGCCTCGACCTCCGCCCAGGTGCTGTTGTGGAGGTGGCCCATCAGCCAGAAGATCGCCTCGCGGAGGCTCTCGCCCGACTGGACGAGCATGTAGGAGATGACTGCGCCGAGAAACGTCTGGACGGCGACGCCGGCAAGCAGTAGCGTCGCGACCGGCGTCTCGCCGTTCTGGGTCGCGATCGCGTAGACGCCGAAGGCGGCCAGCAACGCGCCGGCAAACGCCATCGCGGGAAGCGGGAGCGCGACGGCGAAGACGATCGCGGCGACCGCGCCGACGGCTGCCCCGGACGAGACGCCGATGATCGACGGGTCCGCCAGCGGGTTCCGGAAGAACCCCTGCATGACGGTGCCGGCAGCCGCCAGCGCGAAGCCGACGACGGCACCGAGGACGATCCGCGGCAGGCGAATCTGGCGAACGATCGTCTCGCTGGTCTCCGGCACGTCGAAGGCGAAGGGGTAGCGGTACTCGACCGACGGGACGGGAAGCGAGAACTCGACGCCGAACAGTCCGGCGTGCTCGCTCTCCAGGGCGAGGCCGACCGGGACGCCGACGGCGTTGGCCGCCGCCCTCGCGACCGTCGGCAGGTCGATCGAGACCGGCCCGATCGTCGCACTCGTCAGTACCGTCGCCAGCAAGATCGCGGACAGCAGCGAGAAGACGAGCCAGTGACGAGACGACACGGTTCCAACCACAGTTGGGATAGACAAGAACTTATTGTGTTCGCCCGGACGGGACAACACGATGAGACGACTCAGTGCGATGGCGCTCGCGGCAGTGCTCGTGCTCTCTGCCGTCGCCGTCCCGGTGACGGCGACCACGAGCGATGGACAGAGCGACGGCTGTGAGTTCCCTCACTCGACGACCGACGCGACCGGCACGGAGGTCACCCTCGACAGCGCGCCAGACCGGGTCGTCGCGCTCCAGCCCAGCGACGCCCAGACGATGTGGGAGATCGGCGCGCGCGACCAGGTCGTGGGTATGCCCCGGAACGCCAACACGGCGTACCTGAACGACACCGGGAACCGAACGGACGTGACCAACGACGACGGCACGACCGACGTGGAGGCCGTCGTCGGGGCGAACCCGGACCTCGTGTTGGCGGCCAACGCGACGCGCAGCGACACCGTCGACCAGCTCCGGAACGCGGGACTGACGGTGTATCACTTCCCGCTGGCGACGAGCCTGGACGACATCGCGAACAACACCGAGACGGTCGGTCGGCTCACCGGTAACTGCGAGGGCGCGACCCAGACCGTCGCGGAGATGGACGAACGCGTCGAGGCCGTCCGAGAGACGGTCTCGGATCGCGATCGGCCGCGCGTCCTCTACTACTTCTACCAGTACACCACCGGCAACGAGACGCACATCCACGACCTGATCGAGACCGCGGGCGGCCAGAACGTCGCCGCGGACGCGGGCCTCTCTGGCTACCAGCCGATCAACGCCGAGGTCGTCGCGGACAGCGACCCGCAGTGGCTCGTCTACCCGTCTGACGCCGCCCAGCCGACCGGTGCGCCGTACAACGAGACGACCGCCGTCCAGCGGGAACAGGTGCTCTCCGTCGACGCCAACTACGTGAGCCAGCCCGCCCCCCGCGTCGTCCTCGCGCTGGAGGCGATGGCCGAGGCGTTCCATCCGGCGGCCTTCGAGACGGCGACCGCAAGCGAGACGCCAGCGACGACAGAGTCCGCGACGCCCGACACGATCACCGAAAGCGAGACGTCCGACACCGTTACCGAGAGCGCGACGCCGGACATCGTGACCGAGAGTGCCACGGTGACGACAGACGGGAGCGGTCCCGGCTTCGGCCTCGTCGGCGCGGTCCTGGCGCTCGTCGCGACGCTCGCACTCGGCGTCCGTCGGAAAGGCTCATAAGGCCCACGCGGCCACTGCACGTATGGTCGAGAACGTCATCTGGCCGGCCGCGCTCGACGCGGCGCTGTCCCGCAACGAGGGCCGGCGTGTCTCGCGCGAACAGGCCGTCTCCGAGCCGACGGTCGACGAGATCGCGAAGGCAGTCCAGCAGGTCGGCTACGACGCCGTCATCGAACGCGAGAAGACGTATCCCCGCGAGTACGAACCGCGGGGACGCGTCCTCGTGAAAGACGCCGACGACGCGACCAAGAGCGACCTGCTGGGTGCCGTCGCGGCGTACCTGCAGGCCCTGCGGGCATGAAACGCGTCGGCGAGGTCGTCCGGATCGCACAGGGGCTGGCGATCGTCCGCTCGGGCGACGACGACTACCCCGGCTTTGGCACGGAGGTCGTGACCGAGGACCTCGCGACTGCCGGCTCGGTGGTCGACGTGTTCGGTCCCGTCGAGAACCCCTACGTCGCCGTCACGCCCGACGACGAGGTGCGGCTCCCGACGCTGGTCGGCCAGCGGCTGTACGCCCGGTAGGCTCCGAAATCCTCATACCTGCGGCGACGGAGTCCCGGGCATGGAGGAGCGAAAGCGCGTCGTTCTGGGGCTCGGGATCGTCGTCGCGATCTTCCTGTTCGTCCAGCTGGGCGCTCTGGCGCTGGTCGAACCGTTCGACCAGGTGTACGACCCGGTCGAGAACCCCCAGGACCCGACGAACACGATCTACTACGTCGTCGCCATCCTCGTCGCCACCGGCGTGATGCTCGCGGCGTTCAAACTCGGCGTCGACGAGCTGATCCGATTGCTGGTGGTCGGCTCCGGTGCCTGGCTCTCGCTGTACGTCTTCAGCGTCCTCGTCCCGCCCGCACCGCTGGTGTTGGGGATCAACGCCATCGCACTCGTCGGCGCGGTCGCTATCGGCGTCGGCCTGTACGTCTACCCAGAGTGGTACGTCATCGACACCGCCGGGGCGCTGATGGGAGCGGCGGGAGCCGGACTGTTCGGCATCAGCTTCGGCGTCTTACCGGCGTTGCTCCTGTTGACCGTGCTCGCGGTCTACGACGCGATCAGCGTCTACGGGACCGAACACATGCTGACGCTTGCGAACGGCGTCATGGACCTGAAGGTGCCGGTCGTGCTGGTCATTCCGCTGACGCTGTCGTACTCGTTTCTCGACAGCGACACCCCCGACGCGACGGCCCAGACGAGTGCCGAAGACGACGGGAGCGCCGCGGACGACGACACGGCGGCCACGCCGGTCACCGACGGTGACGTAGCCGCCGACGCCGACGGCGACGACTCCGTCGAGGGGGTCGCCGAGGAAGGCCCGCTCGAACGCGACGCCCTGTTCATCGGTCTGGGCGACGTGGTGATCCCGACCGTGCTCGTGGCGAGTGCCGCCCACTTCGCGAGCGAGGGGACGCCGGAAGTACTGTCGATTCCGCTGCCGGCCCTGACTGCGATGGTCGGATCGTTCGTCGGGCTCGCCGTCCTCATGCGGATGGTGCTGAAAGGACGGGCACACGCCGGCCTCCCGCTGCTCAACGGCGGAACCATCGGCGGGTACCTCGTCGGCGCACTCCTCAGCGGCCTGACGCTGATCGACGCGCTCGGGCTGGCACCGTACTTCTAGCGTCCCGTCAGCGCTTCGCTGGCCGGCGCGAACTCGATCTCCTCGCCGAGCCCGCGCCCGCGCGCTCGCTCCAGCAGCATCTGTGCGGCCGCGACCGTCTCGATGGCCGTCCCGCCGCTGTCGAACAGCGTGATCTCGTCGTCGCTGGTCCGACCTCGCGCCGTGCCGGCGACGATCTCGCCCAGTTCGGCGTGGACGTGGTCCTCGTCGACGACGCCCTCCTCGACGGCGCGAATGAACGCACCGGCGTCGTTCGTGACCCGCTCGCGGAGGTCCGTGACGTACGTCGCCCGCTCGATCGTCGTCGCGTCGACCTCACGTTTCTCGGGGTGGTACTGGCCCATCGCTGTCACGTGGGTGCCCGGTTCCAGCTCCGAGCCGTCGAACACCGGTTCGCTGGCGTTCGTGGCCGTCACGACGATGTCCGCGCCCTCGATGGCCGCCGACGGCGACGCGACGGCCGCGACGGCCGCGTCGAGCTGTTCGTTCATCTCGGCCGCGAAGGACATCCGGCTGTCGGCGGTCGGGGAGTACACTTCCACGCGCTCCAGCTCTCGGACCGCGGCGGCGGCCTTCAGCTGTGCGCGCGCCTGCGCTCCGCTCCCGAACAGAGCGAGGTCGTCCGCGCGTGGCGGGGCGAGTTCGTCGATCGCGACGCCGCCGGTCGCTCCGGTCTTGAAAGGGTTCAGCGACGCACCGTCGAACACCGCGAGGGGATCGCCGCTCTCGGCGTCGAACAGGGGCAACACGAAGTGAGCGTCCTCCCCGCCGAAACCGGCGGCGTAGGTGTAGCCACCCATCGCGCCCACCGTCGGCAAGATCGCCGTGTACCCCGTCAGCATTCCGGCCGGTGAGTCGGCGTACAGCGTCGTTCTGGGCCGGGCCGGCGCGCCGTGGCCCCGGTCGCGATAGCCGTCGCGAACGGCTTCGACGTACTCCGCCATCGTCGCGAGTCCGTCGATGTCGTCACTCGTCAGGAACAGCGTCGGTTCGTCGGAAGCGGACATACGACCTCCTTCGAGGCGAGGGGGTAAGAAAACGTCGCGGCGACGGGGACCTAGTCTGCGATCTGTGCCGACTCCGATCCGTTCGCGGTCGCCGGCGGCGAGTCGACCGGCGCACGGACGAACATCGCGTGTCCGATCAGGCCGACCGCGACGACGGACGCCATCGGAATCGCCGTGGTCAACGGGATGCCACCGATCACGAGTGTGCCGGAGATGCCTGCGAGCGCGACCGGAATGAGACCGAGTACAAGATCGTAGTATCCCGTCATGAATGTGATTACTGGTATGACGAATACACGTATAAGCGTTTCGCATAATTACTGAATTATCGTCTCTATAGGCATTCGATACTTCTCTCGTCGCCATTGCAAATTCAATTCATAACTTATGAATAGCTACCTGATCGAGAACGTGTGTCTCAGGCCCCAAACCGTCGAAGCCTGATACGGTTTATTGTAGTTGCTTACCGGTGATCGTCTACTCCGTGGCGACGATCACCGGTAAATCGCTACAATAATCCGTATGAGTCCTGTTGGGAGAGGTTCACTTGCCGTCGTCGTCCCGACGCTGGCTGGTGTCACGAACGCCGTTGCCGTGGCGGGGATCAACCACTGCCTATAGTGACAATTGATACGGAAAGTTGTAGGTCTTTATCAGATCGACCGCACGCAGTCGTGCGGTCGACTGGGTAAACGCCTACAACCGTCCGTATGAAACGATTTACACATCGATCGCACTGTAGTCGTGCGATCGGGTGTGCATTGATTTTCAATAGCTACTATAGCGAGATATCTACGCTGATACTCGGAGCGTATCGAAGGGAGCCGGTCAGACAGTGAATTATCTGACGTGATAACTAGGGGGTCGTGCTTAAGGGATCCCGTCTGCAACCGGAGAACGGAGGGACAGAGGCACATCCTACTGCTCCCCTCGATACCTATGAGCACGAATGCCACGGACGACGTGACGGACGCCACGACCGACGAGCAGACTCGGCGATACGCCGAACTCACTATCGGTGACGACGAGTTCGTGATCTACGACCGGGAGAACCACCAGGCGTGGATCCAGTCGACGGTGGCACTCGACGTAGGCACGCTCCAGTAGACCGGTCGCGTGGCACGCGGTCCCTCCGGAACGGGGCACTCACCACGGGCACGACACCGCTGTACGCGTCCCCGCCGAAACGACGGGACCAGCCGATCGCCGGCCACAGACCGTTTCGATCGGGGACGATTCTCACACACACACCGTCTCGTCACTCACACTGACGAGCGACCGCCGTGTCGCCGCTCGGCGCTACGGAGTGGCGACGATCGTGACAGCCAGCGGTATCAGAGCACCACCGACGCGATGGCACGCCACACGAGCAACAGGACTCCCCCGACGATCGCCGAGACGATCGCGAACGTGATCGCGGCGTTACCGGGGAAGACGGCCGTCGCCCGGAGCAACTGGGCGACGACGACTGCCACGATCCACGCCGGCACGATCAGCGAGACCGCCCGCCCCGGTGACCTGATCGCGTCTCGCGTGTAGAGCCCGCCACCGACGGTGACGACGGCGAGTCCGATCAGGAACGGCGCGAGCGTTCCCGCGACGCGGCCGGGCTGTGCGATCGGGTTGACACCGTGGGTGATCTCGCCGATGCCGACGAAGATCGTCACCGCGAGCACGTCTCCCAGCGCGAGCAGGACCATCGACAGTTCCGGATCGACGCGCCGGCCGACCGACGAGGAGACTGACATACCCGCGTCTCGGAGTTCCACCGTCTTTGTTCTCCCGTTTCGTCACGCCGTCGAACGGACGCCGGCCACGACGTAGCCGAACCCGTCTTCGACGAGCACCGGCTCCAGCCCCGCGGCGGCCATCCGTCGGTGGAGCTGCTCGGGCGTGTCGAAGCGAGAGGCGAAGCCGACCAGGTGTTCTGTGGCGACCAGTCCCCGCCCCCTGATCGTCGACGGATCGAACTCTGCCACCACGAGGACCCCGCCCGGTGCGAGCACGCGCTCGGCCTCGCGGATCGCCCCGTCGCGGTCCGGGAGGTGGTGCAAGGCGTCGACGATCGTCACCGCGTCGGCGCTGTCGTCTGCGAGTGGCAGCGCCGCCGCGTCGCCCTGGACGGTCGCCAGCCCGTGGCGCGTGGCCTGCCGGAGCATCCCACGGGCGGCGTCGACGACGAGTCGTTCACCGGCCGAGACCGCTCTGAGTGCGCGACCGCTGCCGCCGGCTACGTCGACGACGCGGTCCACGTCTCTGTCGGCCTCGGCGAGTCCGGCCGCGAGCGCACCCGCGTCCGCCGACGGCATCAGCCGGTCGTACGCCCAGGCGAACCGATCGAAGACCGCAACATCGCCGTGCATACCGGCCCGTCTCGGCCCAGCCGCTTGACCGTATCGTCGAACGTGACCGCACGTTCGATCCTCGACGGATCTGAATATGTATCATATAATGTGTTCTAGGGGAGAGGGTATTAGATTGGACTTCGTATCGGCGAATATGCGCCCGAGTACCACGACGACAGAAGAAGAACTGTACGAATGTTTCGATTGCGGCCAGCGCCGGCAGTCGACGACCGACCGTACCTGCGAGGAGTGTGGCGGCACGCTCCGGAACATCCACCGTTCGCGGGACCTGTAGCCGCCCCGGACCGCCGGACTCTTTCGCTTCCCCGCCGAGGCGTCGGTATGGAGTTCGTCCTGCTGGGGTGGCCGCCGGACGGCCCGACGCTCGAACTGGACTACCGGACGTTCAGCTACGCGGGCAAGTTCGTCATGTCCGCTACCGGCAAGAGTGTCGCACGCGAGGACGGCGAGATCGTCGCTGCGGTCGCGTTCAACGAGGACCGTACCGACGAGACGACCCTCTGGCTGCGCTACGTCACGGTCCGCGAGGATCGCCGCGGCGAGGGGATCGGTCCCAGACTGCTCTCGTTTACGCGCGCTCGGGCCGCCGACCGCGGGTACGACTCGCTTCGGATCGCCGTCAACAACCCCTTCGCCTACGAGGCCGGCTACCGCGCGGGCTTTGCCTACACCGGCGAGACGACCGGCATCGCCGAACTCGTGCTCGCGTGGCCCGGCGACCGGTCGCCAGCGCGCTACCGATCCGGTCTGGAACGCTACCGCGAACGTGACCTCAGTCCCGAAGAAGTCGCCTTTCTCGACGACCGTCGCGGTGCCGATCCACCGGCGACTGTCGCCGTCCCGTCACCCGACGGGGTCTGATTCGAAGACTCGCGTCTCGCAGTCCTCACAGGAGACGGCGGCCACCTCGTGGGTCGTACAGCAGGACTCGACGGTGTCGGTGCCGAAGGCGAGCGCTCCGCCACACGAGGGACACGTCGTCAGGAAGAGCCTGAGACCGTTGAGCAACTGGCCCCGGTGCGTGACGGGGACGCTCTCCCAGTCGTCGAGCCACTCGCCCAGCACCTCCGCCGCGGCGATGTCGGCGACGAACGCGCCGCGGGACTCCCAGGTGCCGACGTACTGGCCGTCGACGCGGGCGCGGAACGCCGAGCCGTGCTCTTCGACGGTCACCTCCTCGGCCGTGGTGTCGAGCAGCGCCGGCAGGCGTTCCCGCCCCACGTCCGCGTCCCGAATCCGCTCGATCGCCCCGTTCCACTCGGCCTGGAACGGGTCGGTGAGACAGAGGTCCTCGCCGCCCCGGCACGGTTCGAGCGCGCCGGCCTCGACCAGGTACGTTTCTAGGTCGATCTCCGCCGGCTCTTCGGTCTCCGCTCTGACGGCGGGGTCGGCGGTCGACTTCGCGACGCCCGCCGCGGCCCCTGCCGGTTCCTTCCCGAACAGTTCCAGTAGCCAGGGCGGGAAGTACCGCTTGGTCAACGCGGGCGTTCCCGGTACGAGATACCCCTTGAAGTAGATACTCACAGCCGAGACCAGGAGGACGACGCCCGCGCCAGCGACCCCGACGGCCGGCGTCGCCCAGATCGCCCCGGCCGCACCGATACCCCCACTCAGCAGGATCCCGATGGCGCTGTTGACCAGCGTACACGGCACGCACCGATTCGTCCCGGTGTACTCCGAATCCTGGTAGCGACGCAGTGTGTCTGTCGCCATACGATTCGGTACCGATCCGGACGATAATAAATCCCGTGTGGGACCGACGACGCCGACCACCACCATTCAAACCCCGCTCGCACTTACCTCGGTGCGATGGGAAACGCAGACCTACGATCGCTGGCGTCGCTCGAAGACGTTCCCTTCGAGGAGCTGAGTGACAGCGTCGTCGCCGTCGACGCCCACAACTGGCTCTATCGGTATCTCACGACCACGGTGCGGTTCACCAGCGACGAGAAGTACACCACCAGCGACGGGACGGAGGTGGCGAACCTGATCGGCGTCGTCCAGGGGCTCCCGAAGTTCTTCGAACACGACCTGACGCCGGTCTTCGTCTTCGACGGCGGCGTCACGGAGCTCAAAGACGACGAGGTCGAGCAGCGCCGCGAGGCCCGCGAGGCCCGCGAGGAGAAACTCGAAGCGGCCCGCGAGCGCGGGGACTCGGAGGCGGTCGCCCGACTCGACTCCCAGACACAGCGCCTGACCGACACGATCCTGACGACGACGCGCGAGGTGCTGGCACGGCTGGACGTGCCCGTCGTCGACGCGCCCGCAGAGGGCGAGGCCCAGGCCGCTCACATGGCACGCCAGAACGCCGTCGACTACGTCGGGACCGAAGACTACGACGCGCTCCTGCTGGGCGCGCCCCTGACGCTGCGCCAACTCACCAGCAGCGGCGACCCCGAACTGATGGACTTCCAGGCGACGCTGGACCACCACGGCATCACCTGGGAGCAACTGGTCGACGCCGCGATTCTGATGGGGACGGACTTCAACCCCGGCATCGACGGTGTCGGGCCGAAGACTGCGATCAAGCTCGTGCGAGAACACGGCGACCTCTGGGGCGCGCTCGACGCCCGCGACGCCCACGTCGAACACGGCGACCGCATTCGAGAGCTGTTCCTCGATCCGGCGGTCACGGACGACTACGACCTCGATCTGGCGGTGAACCCCGACCTCGACGCCGCCCGCCAGTACGTCACCGGCGAGTGGGAGGTCGACGAAGGCGAGGTCGCGCGCGCCTTCGAGCGCATCGAGGCCAGCGTCGTCCAGACCGGGCTGGACGACTGGGCCTGACCATCTTTTTCCCCGGCGGGTTCGAGTCGCGGCGACGCCCCCGCAACCGCTGGCGCGAGCGTGAAAGCGGTGGGTTTTACGCCGACCGGGGCGACGTTTCACGTGTCATGAGCGACGAGTTCCGGACCGAACGCGACAGCCTCGGAGAGATGCAGGTGCCGGCCGACGCGTACTGGGGCGCACAGACCCAGCGCGCGGTCGAGAACTTCCCGATCTCGGAGGAGACCTTCGGTCGACGCTTCGTCCGAGCGCTGGGCATCGTCAAGAAGGCCGCCGCGCGGGCCAACGAGGACCTGGGCACGGTCGAGAGCGAGACGGCGGCGTACATCGTCGAGGCCGCCGACGAAGTGGTCGACGGCGAGCACGACGACCAGTTCCCCGTCGACGTGTTCCAGACGGGGTCGGGAACGTCCTCGAACATGAACGCCAACGAGGTCATCGCCAACCGCGCGACCGAGCTCTCGGGCGGCGAGATTGGGACGCGGGCGATCCACCCCAACGACCACGTCAACTACGGCCAGTCGAGCAACGACGTGATCCCGACGGCGATGCACGTCGCCGCACTGGAGGCCGTCGAGAAGGACGTGCTGCCCGCGCTGTCGACGCTGCGTGACGCGCTGGCGGACAAAGAGTCGGCGTTCGACGACGTGGTCAAGACCGGCCGCACCCACCTCCAGGACGCGACGCCGATCACGCTGGGCCAGGAGTTCTCTGGCTATCGCGCCCAGGTCGAGAAGGGGATCACTCGCGTCAAGCACACGCGCGATCACCTCTCGGAGCTGGCGCTCGGCGGCACCGCCGTCGGCACCGGCCTGAACACCCACCCCGAGTTCCCCGCCAGAGCCGCCGAGTACATCAGCGAGGAGACGGGGATCGACTTCCGAGAGGCCGACAACCACTTCGAGGCACAGGCCGCACACGACGCCATGAGCGAGGCCCACGGCGCGCTCCGGACCGTCGCCGGCAGCCTCAACAAGATCGCCAACGACCTCCGCCTGCTCGCTTCCGGCCCGCGCAACGGTCTCGGCGAGATCGACCAGCCGGAGAACCAGCCCGGCTCTTCGATCATGCCCGGCAAGATCAACCCCGTCGTCGCCGAGGCCGTCAACCAGGTCCACAAGCAGGTCGTCGGCAACGACGCCGCCGTCTCTGCCGGCGCTGCCGAGGGCCAGATCGACCTCAACCTCTACAAGCCGATCCTGGCCAACAACTTCCTCCAGTCGGCGCGTCTCATCGCCAACGGCAGCGAGGTCTTCGCCGAGAAGTTCGTCGCGAAACTCGAAGCCGACCGGGAGCACTGCGCCGAGCGCGTCCAGCAGTCGATGGCGCTGGCGACGGCGCTCAACCCGGCGATCGGCTACGACAAGGCCAGCAAGGTCGCCAAGCAGGCCCTCGCGGACGGCAAGACGGTCAAGGAGGTCGTCGTCGAAGAGGGGTATCTCTCGGAGTCGGAGGCCGACGACGTGCTCGATCCGGCCAAGATGACCGAGCGCGTGATTCTCGGGGACGGCTAGCGAGGCGGGCCTTCGTCCCCCGATTGGCGGTTCGTACTGCCGGCTGGACAGCCGTGACGAACGTCGCCACCCCGGGGTGGCGAATACCCGCGCGAAGGTACGGCTGGCGGTATCATACGGAACGTTGTAGGTCTTTACCAGATCGACCGCACGCCGTCGTGGGGTCGACTGGGTAAACGCCTACAACCGTCCGTATCAGTCGCTCGTCCGGACCCACGACGGTTTCTCGACGGTCGTCGTCCCGAGCCGTTCGTACGCGAACGAGTAGCGAACGAACTCGCCCCAGTCGCTGTTGCCCCGCCAGTAGCGCACCGAGAGCGACCGCACGAGCCCGTCGTGTCTGATCACCGCGCTGACCGAGACGTTCCGGATCGGGCGCTCGGTGACGAAGGTTCGCTGCTCGCCCCGTAGTTCGTAGTGGCGCTCGCCGTCGTCTCGCAGGACGCTGACGGTCGCGTTGTCGATGGTCAGGAACCGCTCGATGGCGACCGTCGCCTCCCTGTCGAGTTCGGGACGCGGGGCCGTCGAGCCGAGTTGGCGCTGTCGGGTCTCGCCGTCCAGTTCGGTGTAGCGAACGTACCGGCCGTCGGGGTCCTGAAACTCGGAGTAGTTGTCGAAGTAGCGAGCCCGGCTCTCGTCCCAGACGACGCGCTCGTTCGTCCAGTAGGCGTACGTCGACTCGTTGGCGACCCGGGCGACCTGTCGCGTGTCGAGGGTCTCGTTGGCCCTCTGGCGGCTCGTCGACCGCTCCGTCGTGAGGGTGTACGACTGGTCGGCCGTCGCGCGCTGATGTGCGGCAGTGAGCCGGTCGACGTTCGCGACGCCGTTCCCGGTGACGCCCGGCGGGAGTGCCCCCGTCTCTGTCGTCGCGTCGGCCGGCTCCGGGACCGGGGCCGGCGTGAGCGTCTCGGTGCCGCCGTCGGAGGTCGCGATGCCGCCACAGCCCGCCAGGAGTACCGCCGCGAGAACGGCGACGAGCCTGCGATCCATACCCGTATCACGGGCTCGACGATCAAAAGTGACACCCAGCCACCCGGCGGCCGCTCGGTCCCGGACCGGCCGACAACGGTGCGTTTTTTGCGGGTGGGGCTCGGACCGCCCACTAATGACTGAGTACGACTACGAAGAGCTCGGGCTGGTGGCCGGTCTGGAGATCCACCAGCAACTCGACACGGCGACGAAGCTGTTCTGTCAGTGTCCGACCCGAATCCGGGAACCCGAGGAGTCGACGCGGTCGCTGACTCGCTACCTCCACCCGACCAAGAGCGAACTCGGCGAGATCGACGACGCCGCGCTCGAAGAGAGCATGGTCGACCGCGAGTTCGAGTATCTGGCCTACGACACGACCTGTCTCGTCGAGGAAGACGACGAGCCGCCACACCGCGTCGACCGCGAGGCGATGGACGTGGCCCTGGAGATCGCCCAGCTACTGGACATGAACGTCGCGGATCAGGTCCACGTGATGCGCAAGATCGTCATCGACGGCTCGAACACCTCGGGGTTCCAGCGCTCGATGCTGGTCGCCAACGACGGCGAGATCTCGACCAGCGAGGGGTCGGTCGGGATCGAGGACATGCTGCTCGAAGAGGAGTCGGCCCAGCGCGTCGAGGAGACCGACGCTGGCGTCCGGTTCTCGCTGGATCGGCTGGGGATTCCACTGGTCGAGATCGGGACCAAGCCCGACATCCGCTCGCCGGCCCAGGCCCGCGAGGCGGCCGAGCGCATCGGTATGCTGCTGCGCTCGACCGGACAGGTCAAGCGCGGACTGGGGACGATCCGCCAGGACGTGAACGTCTCGATCGCCGACGGGGCCCGGATCGAACTCAAGGGCGTCCAGAGCCTCGACGACATCGACGACATCGTCCGCAACGAAGTCCGCCGGCAGGTCGAACTGCTGGACATCAGGGACGAGCTGAACGAACGCGGAGCCAGCGTGGGCGACCCACAGGACGTGACGGCGGTCTTCGAGGACACGGACTCCGGTGTGATCCGCGGCGCGCTCGATTCGGGCGGTGTCGTGCAGGCCGTCCGGCTCTCGGGCTTCGACGGCCTCGTCGGCCGCGAGATCCAGCCGGATCGCCGCCTCGGAACGGAACTGTCCGACCACGCCAAGCGTCACGGTGCCGGCGGCATCTTCCACACGGACGAACTGCCGGCCTACGGCGTGACTGAGGACGAGGTCGCTGCGCTGCGGGAAGCTGTCGATGCTGGCCCCGAGGACGCCGTCGTCATCGTCGCCGACGACCCCGAGACCGCCGAGCTGGCGATCGAGGCTGCGGCCGAGCGGGCCGAGACCGCCCTCGACCGGGTGCCCGAGGAGACCCGGGACGCCAACGACGACGCCACGTCTCGGTACCTCCGTCCGCTGCCGGGCGCGGCGCGGATGTACCCCGAGACAGACGTGCCGCCGGTGACGCCCGACGAGAGCGAGGTCGAGACGCCGGAACTGCTGACCGAGAAGGTCGACCGCTACCAGTCCGAGTTCGGCCTCGACGCCGGGCTGGCCGAGCAGGTCGCGTACGGCCAGCGATGGCGGCTGTTCGAGGACGCCGTCGATCGGGGCGCGGACGCGACGCTGGCCGCACAGACCCTGGCGTCGACGGTGACGGAACTGCGCCGGGACGACGTGCCCGTCGCACATCTCACCGACGACCACTTCCGTGCGACGCTGGAGCTGGTCGCCGACGGCGAACTGGCCAAAGAGGGCGTGCCGGAGCTGCTGACGGCGCTGGCCGAGGAGCCCGGCATGGACGCGGCCGAGGCCGCCGAGGCCGCCGGGCTGGGCAGTGCCGGCGAGGACGAGGTCCGAGCGGCCGTCTCGACGGTCGTCGAGCGCCACGACGAGCAGGTGGCCGAGGAGGGCATGGGCGCGTTCTCGGCGCTGATGGGCGAGTGCATGGGGGAACTCCGCGGGAAAGCCGACGGCGACGTTGTCAGTGACGTGCTGCGAGAAGAGATCCAGAAACGGGCGTAGATAAGCGTATTCAGCGGCTTAGCAGTGGTTCGACCGGTGCCTTGACCGTGGGTTTTGTATACACTGGGCGTCATAGGTTTGTGCATGGTACGCACCGGGGGCCGCCTGCCAATCGATTCCGTCCCCGGTGGGACGACGCTGCTGTGCGTCGGCCCGCCGATGGCGGGCAAGCGACGACTCGCACTCAGACTCCTCGCCGACGGGGCCACCGACGACGATACGACCGTGCTCGTCTCGACGGACAGTAGCACGGCCGCCCTGCGCGCCGAGTACGAGAGCGCGCTGGACGGCTCCTCACCGGCGGTCGGCATCGTCGACTCGGCCGGCGACGCCTACGGCGAGGCGACGGACAACGAGTGGACTCGCCACGTGTCGATGCCGGCGGAGCTTGGCAACGTCGGGAGTGCCGTCTTAGACCTCCTCGACGCGCTCGGCGAGGGCCGGGACGGCAGCGTCGATCGAATCGGCGTCCTCTCGCTGACGACGCTGGCGCTCAACGCCGACGTCGATCAGACGATTCGGTTCGTCCACTCGCTGTCGCGGCTGGTCGAGGAGCGCTCCGGGTTCGCCGTGCTGACGGCACACGAGAACTCGTTCAGCAAGACGGACCTGGGCCAGGTCGAGGCGCTGGTCGACGGCGTCGTCTACACCCGAGAGGGGGCCGACGGCCTCGAAGTCCGCGTCGAGGGCCTGGACGGCGGACGACAGTGGGCGTCCGTCCCGATCTCGACCGCGCCTCGGGGCGAACTCGGCGTTCCCCAGCCCGCGACGCCGGCCTCCGGCACGTCCGAGCCGACCGGCCCGACGACGGACCTCGCGTTCGACTCGCTGTCCGAACTGATCGAGCAGGTCGACAGCGACCGTCCGACGCTGACCGTCTGCAACCGAGAGAGCCCGGACGACCGGCTCGAAACCGTCCGCGCGTTCTTCGAGGATATCGACATCGACGTTCGCGAGACCGAGCTCGCGTCCGAGAACCCCAGAGACGTGGCGCTGCTACACCGGGGGCCGGTCCAGATGGCGTCATCGCCGCTCTCACAGCTGGCAAGCGGCGTCGAGACGGCCAACGCGGACGACGACCCGTTCGCGACGCGCCGGGGACCGGACGTGCTCGAAGCGCTCCACGAGCGGATCTTCGGCGCGCGCGGCGTCGAGAAGCAGTTCCTGATCGACGCCAGCACGGCCATCGAGATGACGGCCTGGCAGACCGGCGGCGGACAGTTGCTCGCGGGCTTTCAGCACCTCTCGCGCTACTGGGAGAGCCAGCGATCCCGGCGGGTGATGCACCGGATCGCCGACGCGGGCGTCGACGTACACATCTACGGCGTCCCAGACGTCGTGCCGACCGTCGACCGCCCGAACGTGACGATCCACCCCGACTCCTCGACCGAGATCGAAGCGTCGTGGTTCGTCACGTACGACGGGGACGGCCGCACCGACCGGACGGGCACCCTCGTCGTCCGAGAGACCGACCCGGAGGTCTACGAGGGGTTCTGGACCTACGAGCCCTCGATCTCTCGGGACGTGGTTCGCTATCTGCGCGACACCTACGGCGTGCTCGAAGAGACCGGACAGCAGGCACCGTCGTAGGCGGCCGGGGTCGGCGTCACTCCTCGTCTGAGAGCCGCTGGCTCGCCTGCCGGAACAGCCCTCGCAACGTCGTCGTCTCGCGGCCGGTCGGATGTGCGCGGCCGATCAGCCGCTGGAACAGCCGCCGGGTCTTCGCCCGCTTCTCCTCGGGGTGGTCGATCGCGTCGAGGAAGCCGGCGAACTGCTCGTGGAGCCCCTCGATCTCGGGCTGGGCGGCCCGGTCGTGGGTCGGGTCCGGAAGCTGCGTGTCCTCGACGGTCAGTGACCGCAGTTCGTAGAGGACGATCGTCGCCGCCTGCCCGAGGTTGAGCACGGGGTACTCCTCGCTGGCGGGGATCGAACAGACCTGGTCGAGCCGTTCGATCTCGTCGTTGGTGAGCCCGACTCGCTCGCGGCCGAACACGATCGCGGTGTCGGCGTCGAGGCCCGCAAGGTCGTCGGCGAGGTCTCGGGGCGTCACGAAGGGGTACCGGACGTGCTTGCTCCCGTCTTCGTTCGTGATCGCGGTGCAGCCGACGGTGTGGTACTCGGTGACGAGCTCGTCGAACGAGATCTCTCGGGCCTCGGGGAGAACGTCCTCGCGTGCCTGCCCGGCGTAGCCGTAGGCCTCGCTCTCCCGAGGGAGCTCCGGCGGATCGATCAACAGCAGCTCGTCGAGCCCGAAGTTCTTCATCGAGCGAGCGATCGTCCCGACGTTGCCCGGCGTCTCGGCGTCGACGACGGCGACAGCGACCGAACTCATACGTCGAGGTCGTCCAAGTCGATGTCGAGCGCCTCCAGATCCTCGTCGGCGACGCGCTCGATCTCCTCTTCGATGCCGGGCAGTTCCTCGTGGGGGTCCGGCGTCTCGGGGACGCCGTCTGGGTCCTCGTCGACGTGTTCGACGCCCGCGTACGCTTCGGGGGCGCGACCGCCGTCGGCGAACCAGCCGTGGAACGCGTCTTGCAGGTCTCGGGTCCCGATCAGTTCCTCGTCGGCGACCTCGCGGAACCAGTAGACGAAGTCGGTCTCGTGGTCGCTACAGAGGATCACCTCGCCGCGGGGTTCGCCGTAGATCACCTCGGCCGGCGAGCACTGCTGTGGGTCGTCCTGTCCGTACTGGAGCCAGCAGGCGTCACAGGGGTCCGAGAGCCGTTCGGTCAGCCGCAGCACGCGCGCCTTCGTGTCCTCGTCCATCACCCCGAGCGGTCTGACGCGGCCGTCGTCGTCGTCGAAGACCTCGTCCTCGTCGAAGCGCCACCCTCGGAGTCCGATGTTGACCTTGCCCATGTAGTGCGTTTGCCCGGAGCGGATAAAAGCGGCGCGATGCCGACCCTCGTCGGCACAGTGCTTATTCTGACCGAACCCCAAAGTAGGCGTATGGACCCGCTCTGGGTCGGACTGGCGCTTCTCGCTGGACTGGTCGCCGTCGTGCTGTGGCGGCGGCGAGCCCGCAGGCAGCCCCAGCGCGGCGGTCGGCCGGTGGTGCCGGCGCAGTATTCGAGCCTGCTCCAGGCCGACCACTCGCGATACCCCGGCCTGTGTTCGTCCTGCGGGACCGAGAACACGGCCGGGTACGACTTCTGCCGGGAGTGTGGGGACCGACTGCCCGGTGGGACCCGGGCACGGACGGACGTGGACGTATCGGACATCTTCGGGGAGTGATACGGAGTATTGCCGCTGTTTGCCAGGTCGGCCACACGTCGTCGTGCGGTCGATCCGGTAACGACCGACAATGACCCGTACGATGGGGCACCAGCGACTGGTCAGGGAGCGAATCGGACGGCGCGAACGGACCGCCGCAAGCGGGCCGTTTTTGAGTGGTGAAGCCTCAGTTGGGCCATGCAGAACGTCGACGCCGCCGGACTCGGGATCGGTGACGACCACCCCACCCGGATCATGGGTGTACTCAACGTCAGCCGGGAGTCGCCGTACGACCCCAGCGTGTTCGACGACCACGACGAAGCGGCCGCCTACGTCGAGGAGGAACTCGTCGGCGAGGGCGCGGACATCGTAGACGTGGGCCTGGAGTCGGCCAACAAGCGATTCGACGTGCTCTCGGCCGAGCAGGAACTCGACCGGCTCGACACGGCCATCCAGACCATGGAGTCGGTGAGCGGCGACGCGATCTTCTCGATCGAGACCCGCTATCACGAGGTCGCCGAGGCGGCCATCGAGGCGGGTTTCGACATGGTCAACGACATCTGTGGCTTCGCCGACCCGGAGATGCCACGGATCTGCCGGGAGTACGACGTGGCGGTCGGCAAGATGGCGAGTCCGCCGGACCTCGAACGGCCGGGGGCCGTCGAGGAGACCGACTGGGCGGCGCGCAACTCTCCGTCGTGGGCCCAGCAGGCCGACTACGTCGATCAGGTGTACGAGGCCCTGGGGCAAAACGGGCTGACGGACAAGACGATCGTCGACCCCGCTTTCGGCGGCTGGTCCGAGGCGAAGACGCTCGCGAACGATCGCGAGACGTTCCGACGACTGCGGGAGTTCCGAGCGCTGGACCGACCGATCCTGGTCTCGATCAACCGCAAGAACTTCTTGCGGTCGCTCGCCGATCGCTCCACCGAGGAGGCGCTGCCGGTGTCGCTGGCCGCCACGTCGATGGCGATCGACCGCGGCGCACACGTCGTCCGAACCCACGACGTGGCCGAGACGCTGGACGCCGCCCGCATCGGCGACGCGTTCGCTGGCTCGCCCCTGCGTGAGGCGTCGCTGGGCGTCGAGGAACTGGACGTGACGAACGGCACGGAGGTCGCCCGCCACGTCGAGGCAGTAGACGCCGACTTCGACCCCGAGAACGGGACGACGAGGGCCTTCCGGATCACCGGCCTCGACCCCGCCGGCCGCAAGTCACTGGCAGCGGCCGCCGCCGACACGAGCGTCCGAATCGCCGGCGAGTCGACCGTGGTTCTCTTTGGCACACCGCGTTCGCTGACCCGTCTCGCGGCGACGCTGGACGACAGCGGCCGGGTCGGCGACGTGATGGAATGGATAGCAAACGACGTATAGTAAGAGAAAACTTATACCCAATGCCCCAGAAAGGACGGATGAAGGCCGAAAGGGCACCCGGGTAGGGGTACACGGTCGTGCCATTTCGGCTCAAACTACGGTTTATCCCGACACGAACTCGATAGCAGTAGCTATGGACTACCACCACTGGAACCCGGTCTACGAGGCGATACTGTCGGACTTTGGCTATCCGCGGGCTGGCGACGAGCGGGCCAGGGACCGACTGGCGGCGCTGCTGGCCGGAGCCTCGACCCTCGATCCCGAGTCGATCGATCTGGCGGGACGGACGGTCGCCGTCGCTGGCGGTGGGCCGTCGCTGTACGACGACATCGACCTCGCGGCCGAGGCCGACGCGGTCGTCGCGGCGTCGACGGCAGCGGATCGACTCCTGGCGGCGGGCGTCGAAGTCGACTGCGTGGTCACGGATCTGGACAAACACTCCGAGACAGTCGTCCGGCTCACGAACGGCGGGACGCCGGTCGCGATCCACGCTCACGGGGACAACCTCGGACTCGTCGAGTCGACGGTGCCCGAGTGCGACCCGGCGGCGGTCCTCCCGACGACCCAGGCCGCCCCCGCCGACGGCGTGGCGAACTTCGGCGGCTTCACCGACGGCGACCGGGCGGCGTTCCTGGCCGACCACCTCGGTGGGGCCACGCTGGTCTTTCCCGGCTGGTCGTTCGACGACCCGTCGGTCAGCGCCGAGAAGCGGCGCAAGCTCGACTGGGCCGAGCGACTGCTCTACTGGCTCGAACGACGCCGCGGCGAGCGCTTCGACGTGCTCGACGGGCGTCGCGGCGGCATCGACACGTCGGCGTTGCCAGTCGAGTAACGAGAGCGCCATCCGGCACGGTTCCGCGGTGTGGGTCGCTCGGCGGTGGTCGCGGCCTCGTCCTCGACCCCGGTCAATCGGGTGCCAGTGCAGAGAGGGTCGCGTCGATCTGCTCGGGGTCTGCGGCCCGCGGGAACGAGACCGAGACGGCGTCGACGCCGTCGATGTCCGCGAAGCTCGCGAACCGCTCGCGACACTGCTCGGGCGTGCCAGCCGCCGCCAGCGCGTCGAGCAGGTCGTCGTCGATCGCGTCCATGGCCGCCTCGTGGTCGCCGCCGGCCCACTCCTGTGCGATCTCGTGAGCGGTGTCCTCGTACCCCTGGCGGGCCAGGGCGTCCCGGTAGAAGGTGCCCATGCCGCCGACGTAGAACGCGATGTGCTGGCGGGTCAGCCGACGGGCCTCCACGTCGTCGTCGAGCGCACAGCAGGGCAGCGACAGCGTTACGCGCTGTTCGCTGCGGTCGCGGTCCCCGAGGTCGCCGCCGCGTTCGAAGTCTTCGAGCCGATCTTCGAGTCCGTCTTTCGTCGTCATCAGCGCGTGCCAGCCGTCGCCAAAGCGGCCGGCGAGTTCGACGGATTTGGGACCCAGCCCACCGGCGTCGATGCCGGGCACGGGCTCGGGTGGCTCACAGCGAAGCCGGAACCCCGACAGCTGGAAGATGTCGCCGTCGTAGTCGACGGTCTCACCCGCGAGGACGGACTTGACGATGTCGATCGTCTCGCGGGTGTAGCGCAGCGGCCGCTCGAAGTCGACGCCGTGCCACCCCTCGATGACCATCGGGCCGGAGGGACCGAGCCCGATCCGCAGCCGCCCGTCCGAGACCTCTTGCAGCGTCGCGGCGGTCTGGCCGATCAGGGCCGGACTCCGCGAGTAGACGTTCATGATCGAGGTCCCGATCCCGACGGATTCGGTCTCGCGGGCGATACAGGTCAGCGTCGTGACCGCGTCTCGACCCCACGTCTCGGGGAGCCAGACGCGGTCGTACCCCAGCGATTCTGCGCGCTGACTCATCTCGACGAGCGTGTCGACGCCGGGCTGTGCTGCGACGGGCAAGAACACGTCTCGGTTCATAGTTCTGGGTTCTCCTCGATGTCCGGCACGCCACGCGGCGTGATCGTCTCACCGGTCAGGAACGACGCGCCCTCGCTGGCCAGGAACTGGACCACGTCGGCGATCTCGTCGCTGGTGCCGACGTTGCGGTCCGGGTCGTCGCGGTCGACGTCGTCGGCCTCGATCCCCATCTGGGAGGTCAGGCCCGGCGTGGCGACGTAGCCCGGCGCGACGCAGTTGACCCGGACGCCGTCGCCGGCCCACTCGTAGCCCAGCGTCTTGGTGAGGTTGATGATCGCGGCCTTGGCCGCCGCGTAGTGGCTCATGTAGGGCGCGCCGTCCTGGCCGGCGACGCTGGCGACGTTGACGACGCTCCCGCCGCCCGTTGCCAGCTCGTCCGCGGCGGCCTGCGTGCAGTTGTACGTCCCCGTGAGGTTCACGTCGACGACCGACTCCCAGCCGTTGGGCGAGATGTCGGTAAACGACGACATGAACGACGCGCCCGCGTTGTTGACGAGCACGTCGAGGCCGCCGAACTCGTCGACGGCGGCACCGACGAGCGCCGACACCGCGTCTTCGTCGCGTACGTCACAGGCGACGCCGACGGCGTCCCCCGGATGGGCTTCGCTGATCTCGTCGGCGGCCGTCGTGATCTCCGATTCGTCTCGCGAGCAGATCGCCACGTCGACCCCGTCGGCGGCGAACGCTTCTGCCGTCGCGCGGCCGATTCCGCGCGAGGCACCCGTGACGATGGCCACGTCGCCGTCGACACTGAACTGGTCTGGCATACACCCACAGAGGACCGCTCGCCTGATAAATCCGGGTAGAGAACACGATCGACAACGGAGCGGCCGTGGTTTCGTCGGGCGTCCCACATTTATACGACCGGATGACGTAGCCGTGGGTATGATTGGCATCACCTACGAAGACTTCCTCGACCTGTCCTACGACCCGGCCGACTCCGATCTCGTCTGCGAGTTCTACGTCGAACCCGCCGCCGACCAGCACGCAGAGTCGGCGGCCAGCCGGGTCGCAAGCGAGTCCTCCAACGGCACCTGGGCGGAACTCCAGGTCGACGGGGGCGTCACCGACCTCTCGGCGACGGCCTGCGGGATCGAGGCGGCCACGGCCGGCGACCGCGAGGGCTACCGCGTGACCGTCGCCTACCCCGACGCGCTGTTCGAGGGCGGGAACATGCCCCAGATCCTCTCCTGTATCGCCGGCAACATCCTCGGGATGAAGGCCGTCGACCGGATCCGCCTGCTGGACTGTACGTGGCCCGAACCGCTGGCGACGAGCTTCGCGGGCCCGCAGTTCGGGACCAGCGTCCGCTCCGAGATCTTCGACGCCGACGACCGGCCGATCACCGCGACGGTCCCGAAGCCGAAGGTCGGGCTCTCGACCGACCAGCACGCCCAGATCGGTTACGAGGCCTGGACTGGCGGGCTCGACCTCCTGAAAGACGACGAGAACCTCACCGATCAGGCGTTCAACCCCTTCGAGGACCGCCTGACCGAGAGCCTCGCCCAGCGCGACCGCGCCGAGGAGGAGACCGGCGAGTCAAAGAGCTACCTGCTCAACGTCACGGCCGGCGGCACCGAGATGCTCGAACGCGTCGACATGGCCGCCGAACACGGCTGTGAGTACGTCATGGTCGACGTGGTGACCTGCGGATGGGCGGCCGTCCAGCAGGTCCGCGAACGCTGCGAACGCCACGGGCTGGCGATCCACGCCCACCGCGCGATGCACGCGGCCTTCGATCGCCTGCCGTCTCACGGAGTCTCCATGCGGGTGATCGCCCAGATCGCACGCCTCTGTGGCGTCGACCAGATCCACACCGGCACCGCGGATCTGGGCAAGCTCGCAAACGAGGACACTGTCGGGATCAACGAGTGGCTCACGAGCGACCTGTACGGGCTCGACGACGTGTTGCCGATGGCCTCCGGGGGACTGCATCCCGGCCTCGTTCCGGAACTGGTCGATCGCTGCGGGACGAACATCGGGATTCAGGCGGGCGGGGGCGTCCACGGCCACCCCGACGGGACCCACGAAGGTGCGAAAGCCCTCCGTGCGGCCGTCGAAGCCGCTGCCGAGGGCCGATCGATCGAGGCCGCTGCCGACGACGAGCCCGCGCTGGCGACGGCCCTCGACAAGTGGGGCACCGAGACGCCCAGGTAGCCACCGCTCCGAGACGAGAAACTACCAGATTTTTGCCGACCCCGGTCCTACGGGCGGTCGTGTCGACTCCCGTCACCGACATCGAAGCCGTTCTGGAGGAGTCCGGGCCGGACTACACCGACTTTTCGTTCGAGCGACCGGGCAGTGGCCACCAGAGCGACGTGTACATGGTGACGCTCGAACACGCCGGCCAGGAGTACGAGGTCGTCGTGAAGTTCGAGCCCGACGACATGGAGTCGTTCGCCGTCGAGCCCACGCTCCACGACTACGTCTCGGAGCGAACGACGCTGCCGGTGCCGGATATCCTCGTGTTCGAACAGGAGCCCGACGTCGCCGTCCCGCCGTACTTCGTGACGGCGCGCCTCGAAGGGGACAACCTCGCGGAGAGCTACGCCGACCTCTCGACGGCCGACCACGAGCGCGTCCTGAAACAGGTCGGCCGCATGCTCGGCGACCTCCACTCCGAGATCGCGTTCGAGGCGTTCGGCTGGCTGGACCTCTGGAACGACCGGATCATCGTACGGGATCTGACCGCCAGCTGGCGTGCGTACTTCGAGCAACTGACGACGGCTCACCTGGACGGCCTCGCGCACACGCCGTTCGCGGACCTGCGCGAGCGGGCCGAGCGCAACCTGAAGCCGGCGCTCTCGCTCGTCCCCGAGGAGGGGGTCCCGCGGCTGGTCCACGACGACTTCCGGCCGGCCAATCTCCTGTTCGATCCGACGCTGGACGACCCGATCACCGCCGTGCTCGACTGGCAGGACGTCCTCGCCGCGCTCCCGGAGTACCACCTCGCACAGACGGAGTTCCTCTTCGTCGACTCGTCGTTCCAGGACGAGAGCGTCCGTGAGCGCCTCCGCACGGCCCTCTACGAGGGGTACAACAGCGAGCGCCCCTTTGCCTTCGACGAGGAGTACGTCCGGAAACGCCCGATCTACCAGCTCTCGACGCTGCTGTGGCGGATGGGCGGGTTCGAGGGATCGTTCGCAGCGGACTCCGGCCTCGCACGGGCACGCGCCGAGGCCCAGTACCGCCAGGAGTTCGAGCGCCTCGTCGAGGCGCTCCCGCGGCCCTGACTCATACTATAGTAGCCATTGAAAATCAATGCACACCCGATCGCACGACTGCAGTGCGATCGGTGTGTAAATCGTTTCAATTGTTACTATACCGGCTGTAAATCTGTCACGGATTTCGCCACCCCAGGGTGGCGAATATCTGAACGAAGTTACAGCCGGCAGTATCACTCTCCCGGCCCGATGTCGAGCAGCGCCTCGACGTCGCGCCACTCCGCGTGGAGTCGCGCCCCGGTCGTTCTCGCCGCCAGTGCGCCACAGGCGTTGCCCACCGCCAGCGCGTACTCGTCGCTACCGGACTGGCTGGCGGCGAGAAACCCCGCCGCGAACGCGTCGCCGGCACCAGTCGTGTCGACCGGATCGACGGCGAATCCGGGGTGACTGATCGTCTCGCCGTCAGTCCGGACCTCGGCCCCGCCCGCGCCGTGCTTGACCACGACGCGGTCGACGCCGGACAGCAGCCCGGCCTCGGCGGCGATGTCGGCCTCGCGCCGATTCAGAAAGACCAGATCGACCGCGGCGAGCACCGGCTCGTAGTCGCGCTCGTCGAGCCGTCGGCCCGGGTCGAAGCTCACCGGACAGCCCGCTTCGGTCGCCCGCCGGGCGAGCGCGACGGCGGTCGCCGGCCGCTGGCTCGTCAGGTGGAGCCGATCGGTCGCGTCGAGGGTCCCCGGTTCGAGGTCGTCGGCCCGAAAGGACTCGTTCGCGCCGTCGTTGCCCAGCATCATCACCTCGCCGCCCTCGTCGACGACGAGGTACTTCACCGCGGTCGCGTCGTCGGCCTCGACCAGCACCGTCTCGACGCCCGCCCGATCGAGTTCGCGCGCCGCCAGCCAGCCGTGTTCGTCGGCACCGACGCTGCCCAGCAGCGTCGTCTCCACGTCCAGGCCCGCCAGCAGGACCGCGACGTTCGACGCGCTCCCGCCGCCGGACTGGCACTGGTCGACGATCTGGGCTTCGCCGTCCGGACCCGGAAGCCGATCGACCTGCAGCGTCACGTCCCAGTTGACGTGGCCGGCACAGAGCACGCGCGCCATTACGCCACTGTCGGTCGGGCGTGAATAAGTACCTCGGGGGAACGATCCCGCGCTGGCGGCCCCCGCGACCGCGCACATCGCCGGCCGTCAGTCCGCGTGACAGTTCGCCAGTTCGAGGTGCGGATATCGCCCACCGGCGACGGCCACCACCAAACTATCCGCGTGGCGTCGCTACATGCATCTCACCGGGCGCAGGACAGTCGCAAGTCTGCAATTCTGGGGGAGTGGCCGTTCAGATGACAAGAGATTATTTCGCCCGGACACGAGTGGTTCGTTGTGAACGTTTCACCCTCCAAACTGATCGGCGTTCTCTTTACCCTGACAGGTACACTGAGAGCCATCAACGGGGTTTTCCTCGAGGGCACCGCATCGGGACTCGAAGTCGCCGTCGACGTATTCTTCGTCATTACAGGAGTTGTCGTGTTGTTTCAATCGACGCGGAATCCGCCGTTCAGCGAATATAGTGTCGGGATATCCATCATCATCCTCGCTCTCGCTGCAGCGGTCGTCCTGACATCGCTGCAAATACTCCTACACATGATTTGAACGCCGTCAAAAAGAGACGCGAGACGATAGCACGTCGATAATTCGGTATGTTGTCGGAAATCCTATATGATGGTTGCTTTCTACCCCAGTGGCTGTGGAATAGCTGAACCGTGCATGTGCGAACACACCGTTACAGATCATGTTTTGAGGGGTCACAAAGTGCGATTCGCACCTCCTCGGCAGAGACGGTGAATATCACGACTTCCAACCCGTGTTCAGTGGCGATATTGCGTATGCTTTCGGGGGCGTTTTCTGGAGCAGCATCCACGGTACCACCGTTCCATGATAACGTGTCGAGAATTCGCATCCAAAGTGTTTGATTCTCGTGTTTCAATCCTCCCTCGCGTGGGATTTTACCGGATACCCACTCACCGGACAGCCCCGACACAGCCGTATCGCCGCTATCGAACTCGAATCCAGAATAGCCCGCTTCTTCGAGTTCCTGTCTCACACGCTCCCAGTCCGTCATTAACCGTCTAATCGAACAATACGGGGTTAAATATATCGTCTATACTGAATGAGACGTGCTTCACCTGTACCGACCGTACACCGACCGAATCGAGACGGTGAGGGTCGGGGCCGTTCTGTGACTCTTCGGTAGGCGCGACCCCTTGACCTGGATGTCCATCCGAGAGCCAGCGCCGGACTCCAGTCGCCTACGACTCGTCCTCGGGTCGGCGTTCGGCTTCCCTCGTCGTCGGCTCCGCCCACGGCTCTCGGGTCCCTTCGCCGAACAGTTCGCGCATCAGCGTGACGACGCTCTCGGGCGGGAACTGGCCGCGCTCGGTGACGATGGCGTCGACGTGGCGAGGTGGCGTCACGTCGAAGGCGGGATTCTCGACCGTGATCTCGCCGATCTCCGCGCGGTCTTCGGGAGCGATCACCTCCGACTCGTCGCGCATCTCGATGTCGACGGTGTGGCCGGTCATCGTGTCCGGGTGGAGCTTGATCGTCTGGGCGGCGACCATCACCGGCGTGCCGCGCTCGCGGGCGTTGACCGCCAGCCCGGACGTGCCGATCTTGTTGACGACGCTGCCGTCGGCGGCGATTGCGTCGGCCCCCACGAGGACGTGGTCCACGTCGCCCAGAGAGCGTCGGGCGGCGCTGTCGACGATCAGGGTCACCGGGACCCCGAGCTCTCGGAGTTCCCGCGCCGTGATGTGGCCCTGCTTGCGCGGTCGGGTCTCCTTGACGACCGCGCTGATGGCTTTGCCCTGCTGGACCGCGTGCTCGATGCAGGCGACGGCGTCCGTCGAGTGGCAGTGTGTCATCACCCGGTCGCCGTCTCGAAGCCGGTTCGCGCCGATCTCGCCGAGGTCGTCCTGCGCGCGGTCGAGCTGGTCGCGAAACGACGACCCGGCCCGCTCGACGGACGCTCGCAGCGCGGCGACGCTCTCGCCGTCCATTCGCTGGAGCACGTACCGCAAGGCGTTGGGCAGGCTCACGGCGGTCGGCCGCGTGTCCAGCAGGGTGCGTGCCGCCGCTCTGATCTCCCCGCGAAACGCTGCCGGGGTCTCGGCCCGGCTCTCCGCTGCCTGTGTGACCAGTGTCGACGCCGCCGCGTCGGCGATCGTCGCCGCCCCGCGGGTCTCCATGGTCTCGATGTCCTCGGCCACGGTCTCGACACGGGAATGCAGCGGTGGCTCGCCCATACGTGGCTTTGGCTATCGGTTCCAATAAGCACGGCGGCGCTCGCACTGCTGTCGTGCGATCGAGTGTATCTCTCATACGGAAAGTTGTCGGTCTTTACCAGATCGACCGCACGCCGTCGTGCGGTCGACTGGGTAAACGCCTACAATCGTCCGTATCAGTGGCTCCTGTAGATCAGGCGTCCAGTCCCGGTTCGAGCCGCAGCGCGGTGCGGTCGACGGTCACCGTGTCGAACTGCGTGAGCCACCGCTCGTCGCCGCGTTCGAACGCGTCCAGGCAGTCCTGGACGCGGTAGTTTCGCTCGCCGTCCGAGCACGGAAAGACCGCCCGGAGCCGGTCGCGCTCGTAGATCGCCAGCGAGACGACCGGGAAGACGACGACGTCGTCGACCCGACTGATACGGTTTATTGTAGTTGCTTACCGGTGATCGTCGCCACGGAGTAGACGATCTCCGGTAAATCGCTACAATAATCCGTATGAGGCCGACGTAGGACCGCGCCCGTCGTTCGAACGCGGGCTCTAGCGCGTAGTCGTTTCGCTGTGCCCAGGCCGCGAACTCGTCGTAGCTGGCGAGTGCGCCGTCGCGGCGATCCTCGTTCAGGGTCCGGATCCGCTGCCACTCGTCGGCGACGGTCGACTCGTCGATCACGTTCTCGGTTTCGAGTTCGCGGACCCGCTGTAACACGTCTCGCTGGGCGTCGTAGGTCCCGTAGGTGTCCCCCCGTAGATACAGCTCCGCCCGCAGCTGCCGGTCGTGGCTCTGGTCTGTCATTCGAGTTGACATGATCGCGCGGGGCTCAAAACTCTTTCCCGGCCCTGTTTTGAAGTCCCCGGCGACCGAACCCGGTGACATGGCACGATCCGTCGGTTTCGTCGGCCTCGGTGCGATGGGTGCGCCGATGGCCTGGAACCTCGACGACGCGGAGTTCGACCTCACCGTGTACAACCGGACGACCGAGCGAGAGCACCCCTTCGCCGAGGCGGGCGTCAGCGTCGCCGACTCGCCGAAACACCTCACCGAGCGCGTCGACGTGGTCTGTCTGATCGTCACCGACGGCACGGCCGTCGGCGAGGTCCTCGAACGCGACTTCGGTATCCTGGCGGGGATCGACGAGACGACGACGGTCGTCCAGATGAGCACGATCGGTCGCGACGAGACGCTGGCGGCGGCCGAGGCCGTCCGCGAGCACGGTGGCCGCTTTCTCGACTGCCCCGTCTCGGGGACGGTCGGCCCGGCCCGCGAGGGGACGCTCGTCGGGCTCGCCGGCGGCGACGGCGACGTGATCGACGACGTCGAACCGGTGCTGTCGGCCATGTGTGACCCCGTCGTCCGGTGTGGCGAGGTCGGGCAGGGGACCAGCATGAAGCTGTTCGTCAATCTCCTGTTGGGCACCGCTATGGGCGCGTTCGCCGAGGCGCTGACCTTCGGCGCGAACCAGGCGCTCGAAATCGAGGACATGCTCGAAGTCGTCGAGAACGGCGCGCTCGACTCGCCGCTGTTCTCGGCGAAGGGCCAGCAGATCCGAACGGACGACTACGACTCGCGGTTCCCCGTCGACTACCAGTTCAAGGACCTCGACCTGGCGCTGGACGCGGCGGGCGACGCCCGCGTCCCGATGCAGGTCACCGCGGCGGCCCGCGAACTGTTCAGCGGTGCCCGAGCGGCCGGCCTCGGCGATCGAGACATGGCTGCCGTCGTCGAGCCGCTGGCCGAACAGACCGGCGTCTCGCTCTCGTCGGACGACTGATACGGAAAGTTGTAGGTCTGTCGCGGCGAGCGTCGGAAAATCGAGTGTAGCGTCGTCACTCGGCGACGGTGATCGACTCGTCGCCCGCCAGAATCCGCACCTCTGCGGAGCTCCCGGCGGCAGTGACTTCACGCCGGAACTCCTCGGGATCGACTTCGATCGGCGGGAAGGTGTCGTAGTGCATCGGCAACGCCACGTCCACGTCCAGCCAGTCGACGGCGATCGCGGCCTGCATCGGCCCCATCGTGAAGTGATCGCCGACGGGGACCGCGGCCACGTCGGGCTCCAGATACGGACCGATCACCTCTCGCATCTCGGTCATCAGCCCCGTGTCACCGGCGTGGTAGAACGTCGACGATTCGGCGTCTGACACCTGCGTCGGCTTCGTGTCGGAGATGACGAAGCCGGCCGGCATCCCACCGCCGGTCGACTCGTAGGTGGTCTCCATGCCGTTCGTGTGGTCGGCGCGGTGGAGGGTGACGAACGCGTCGTCGAGTTCGACGGTCCCGCCGAGGTTCGCGCCGATCGTCTCCGAGACGCCGTAGTTGTCCGCACAGTACTCGACGACCTCGGGCAGTCCGACGACGGTCGTCTCTGAGAACGCTCCGACGTCTGCGATGTGGTCCATGTGACCGTGGGTCAACAGGACGTAGTCGGCGTCGACCGCTCCGGGCTCCAGATCCGTCTTCGGATTGTCGAAGAACGGATCGACGAGGAGTGCCGTGTTGTCGACCGTTACGTGGAACGTCGAGTGGCCGTGCCAGGTGATCTCCATGGTCACGTGGACGTACTGCCGGCTGTCACTTAAGCGTATAGCAGCGCACCACACGGCCCCCGTGTCCCGGTGGCGATCGACGCGCCAGCTGACAGCCACAGCCTCACTCTGCGTAGCCCAGCGCCTTCAGTCGCCCCTCGACGGACTCGGCGGCGTCGGTCGCCGTCCGCGGCCGGAACTCGACCCACGGCACCTCGACGAGCGGGTCGACGTGACAGCCACAGGGGTGCTCGTACAGGCGCAGTTCCCGCGCACGGCCGAAGATCTCGCCGTGGTCGGCGGTCACCACGGTCGTGTAGCCGGCGTCGAGCCACTCGCGGAGGTACGGTGCAATGGCGTCCCAGACGCTCCAGACGGAGGCGTTGTAGGCGTCCCTGGCCGCCTCGATGTCGACGTGGCCCCGCGCCATCGCGACTTGCAGGGAGTCGATCTCACCGTCGTTGCCCGCCCACGGACCGAGGTCGTCGTAGGCCAGCCGCCACGAGCCGTCGAGTTTCGCCACGTAAGGCCAGTGTGGCTGCTGGAGGTGTCCGACCGCCGGCCCCGCCCCGCTGTCGGCGATCTCCGTCACCCGGTCGAGGATCGGCTCGGGCAGCACCGTCGAGAGCTCGTCGTTCCAGTGGCGCTCCCAGTACCGCTCGACCGTCGCTCCGAGTTCGTCCGTCACCTTCGCGTACTGGGCGTTCCCGGAGACGACGGTCGCCGCGTCGAGCACGCCCGAGGAGACGCACTCGCCGAGCCACTCGGGCGTACAGCTCGCTGGCGAGGTGACCGTCTCGATCGGCCAGTGGGCGACTGCTCGGAGCGCGTCCGCTCGACAGGCGTCGAGCACGAGGAGGATGTCCCAGTCGGTGGCGTCCAGTCGCCGGTGCTGTGAGCCGCCCCGGCGGCCGGTCACCTGCTGACAGAGGTACTTCCTGGCCCTGTAGGGGAACGGCTCTTTCATCTCCTGTCCGGAGTTGCCGGAGGCAATCGTATAAAACGGTCGGAACGATCGGTCTGTCTCGTCCGGACTCTCGTCCGTGTGGCGATGTTCAGCGGTCGGTACACTCCGCGTACAGCGCGTCGAGGCGTCCGACGATCGCGTCCCACGAGTAGGTCTCGATCACGTACTCGCGGGCCCGCTCGCCCATCTCGCGGGCTCGCTGCTCGTCGGCGTAGATCGTCTCGATACGGTCACGCAGCCGTTGCTCGTCGCCCGGCTCGACGACGTAGCCCGTCTCGCCGTCCACGATCGCGTCTGCGACGCCGCCGGTATCCGTGGCGACGACCGGGAGGCCGGCCGCCATCGCCTCCAGCACGGCGTTGGGGAGCCCTTCGCCGCGGACCGACGGCAACACGAAGAGCCTGCCACGCTCCAGATACTCCCCGACGGCCTCGGGGGCGACCTCCCCGACGAACGTCGCGTCGACGCCCAGCTCGTCGGCCAGCGCCTCCAGCTCCGATCGCCGGGAGCCGTCCCCGACGACGGTGACGGCGGAGGCCGCCCCAGTCCCGGCCAGTGCGCGGAGCAGGACGGCCACGCCCTTCTGTTCTTCCAGCCGCCCGACGAACACGATCTCGTCGCCAGACGCCGTCTCCGCCGGCACGTCGACGCCGTTGCCGAGGACGCGCACGTCCGTCGGATCGAACTCCGCGGTCACGTCCGCTCTCACCGCCTCCGACTGGACCAGGACGGTCGTGTCCCACAGCACGGTCCGTATCAGCCACCGCTTGACCGGATTGGCCTTCATGAAGTAGTAGTCCCCGCCCCGGATCCACGCGAAGTAGGGAACGCCCGTCAGATAGTGGACGACCGTCCCGACGAAGCCGTTGGGGTAGATCATCATGCACTGCAACACGTCGATCTCGTTCCGGTCCCGGACGAGCAACGCCGTCAGCGCGAGCAGGTACGTCAGCGTACTCAGAAACGACGACCGCCGGCAGTTGGGGACTCGAACGATCTCGTAGGGCTCGTCGAGTTCGGTCTCGCGGCCGTAGGCCTTCGTGTAGACGGTCACGTCGTGTCCGGCCCCGGAGAGCGCGCGGGCCATCCGGCGCGTCTGGGTCTCGGTCCCGCCGATGATGTCCGGCGGGAACTCTTTGACAGTTATTGCGACGTTCATCACTGGATCTCCGTGGTCGTCACGGGCTCGCGGGCGACGCCGGTCGCCCGGTCGAGTACCGGAAGGTGTCGGCAGTTCCATTTAAGCGGTCGGGTTTTACTGCCGACTGTCCGTCTGTGACGAATTTCGCGACCCCATCTCGCGAATATCGTGATACGGATTATTGTAGATCTTTACCGGATCGACCGCACGTTGTCTTGCGGTTGAACGGGTAAACGGCTACAATAATCCGTATGAAACAGTGACAGCCGGCAGTATTCCGACCGGCGTCGCCGTGCTACAGGAGCGATCTGTACAGGTCGACGTACTGCTGTCCGATCGCTCGCCAGTCGTACTTCCGTTCGACGCGTTCGCGAGCGCGCGCCCCCATCGCCCGCGTCAGCTCGAAGTCGGAGAGGAGTTCCAGCAGCGCGTCGGCGATCGGCTCGGCCGCTTCCGTCGGGACGACGAACCCCTCGTTACCGTCTCGGACCATCTCGTGTGCGCCGGAGGTGTCGGTGACGACGACCGGACAGCCGACCGCCATCGCTTCCAGTCGGACCAGCGAGAAGCTCTCGGAACGCGAGGGGTGGACGAACGCTCGGGCCCGCGCGAGGTGGTCCCGAACCACCGACTGGTCGACGTAGCCGTGGAAGGTGACGTTGTCCGCGACGCCGAGGCTGGCCGCCTGTTCGCGAAGCGCCTGCTCTTCGGGTCCCTCGCCGAACACGTCGAGATGGACGTTCGGGACGGCTTCGACGACGGTCGCGAGCGCGTCGAGGAGCACGTCGTACCCCTTGCGCCGTTCCAGTCGTCCGATCGCGACCAGCGTCTCCGTGTCCTGGCGCTCCGTGAACTCGAACAGCTCCGCGTCGACGCCCAGGGGGATCACGTCGATCTTCGACTCGTCGACGTGTCGCGCGTACGCCTCGCGCGCCTCTTCGTGGACGACGGTGATCCGGTCGGCGGCTTCGAGGGTCCGCCGGAACAGCGACATCCGGGCGGGATCGATCGTCACGTCGCGCACGGCGTCCATCGGGTAGTAGACAGCGTTACTGACTGGCAGCGGGAGCTCGTAGCCGATCGCCTGTGAGAGCATGTTGTTGAACTCCTCGGCCATGATCGCGTGCCCGGTCTGGCACGGGCCGAGGACGGTCGGCGTGTCGGCGGCGATCCCGGCGAGCAACACGGGGTTGAACCACCGGTAGCTCAGGTTCATGTGGTGGTAGATGTCGACAGATCCGGCCCGGATCTCGCGGGCGGCCGTCCGGAACGACCGGCCGTAGTACTGGAGCCTGTTTTGCGTCCCCAGCTCCCGAACGGTGACGTTCTCGGCTTCGACCGTCGTCTCCTCTTTCCCGACCAGCGCGTCGATCCTCACGTCGTCTGCGGTCATGTTGTTCAACACGTTGTAGCTCTTGCCGTACCGCAGATTCGAGAGACGGGTGTCCGCCGGGGCGATGAGGACGCGCGCCATGTCCGAGGGGATATTCCGGCCACGGATATAGACCCCGGTGGTCGGCCGGCGGGGCACCGCCGTGGAACGGTTCGGACGGCGACCGACGGCCGCCGAACCGTCCAATATAAACCACTGCTTGCCGACGTTCGACTCGATAGGGATGCGCATCGGCCAGACCTCGTTCGTCACGTTCGTCTCCAAGTTTCTCGCTTCTGGCGCGGGGTTCGTCGGGACCATCGTGTTCGCCCGGCTGCTGGGCGCGGACGTGCTGGGTCGGTACTACCTGTTGCTCTCGATCGTCGCGTGGCTGGCCCTCGCCGGGACGCTGGGCTTCGAGAGCGCGATCGCCAAACGGCTGAGCGAAGGCGAGGACCGGGGTGCCTACAAGGTCGCTGGCGGGCTCTGTATGGCCGCGCTGACGGGCTCGATCGTCGTCGTCCTCTTCCTCGGCGAGGGGCTGGTCGAACAGCTGTTCGACATCCGCCGGGTCGAGTTCGTCGCGGTCTTGCTGCTCGTCGGCGTGGCGAGTTCGTACGTCGACTCGATGCTGAACGGCGTCCATCTGGTCCACGTCGCGTCGTCGCTGCGGCCGGTCCGACAGATCGTCCGGACCGCTCTGCAGGTCGGCGGTCTCCTGCTGTCGTTCGGGCTGGCCGCGCTCGTCTACGGCTACGCGGCCGGGAGCCTCGTCGTCGTCGTCGTCGGGCTGTACTTCGTCGGCCGTCCGTACCGACTGCCGACGCGGGCACATTTCGAGAGCCTCTACGAGTACGCGAGGTACGCCTGGCTCGGGCGTATCCGGGGCAAGACGTTCAACCAGGCAGACGTACTGGTCCTCGGTGTCTTCGTCTCCGACGAGCTCCTGGGCGTCTACGCGATCACGTGGAGCCTCGCGAACTTCCTCATCATCTTCAGCAACGCCATCAGCTCGGCGCTGTTCCCGGAGCTGAGCAAGCTCTCGGCCGAGGACAGCTTCGATCAGGTGTCGTCGCTGATCGAGGACTCGTTCGCCTACGCGGGCCTGTTCACGATTCCGGGGCTGGTCGGCGGAGTGCTGCTGAGCGATCGCCTCTTGCAGATCTACGGCTCGGAGTTCCTCAAGGGGACTGAGGTGCTGTGGCTGCTCATCGTCGCCGTCCTCGTCTACGGCTACCAGAGCCAGATCGTCAACGCGCTCAGCGGCATCGACCGGCCCGGCGAGGCGTTCAGGGTCAACGCCGTCCTCGTCGTGTCTAACGTCGTCCTCAACTTCGCGCTGATCTGGCAGTACCGTATCCTCGGAGCGGCGATCGCGACCGCCACGTCGGTCGTCCTGAGCTTCGTCGTCGGCTACTTCGTCCTGCGGAGCCACGTCTCGGTCTCGCTCCCGGTCGAACGGATCGGGACGCAGGCGGTCGCCGCCGCCGGGATGGGCGTCGTCGTCGCGACCGTCGAACGGGTCGCACGACCGGTCTTTCCGCTGGTCGACCCCACCGCGACGGCAGCGCTGCTGGTCGTGGTGGGTGCGCTGGCGTACTTCGCCCTTCTCTGGGCGCTCTCCGGGGATTTCAGGACGGTCGTCCGCGAGAACGCGCCCGCGATCGCGCTCTGACTCCGAATCCCGTCGCAGTCTACCGGATGTAGCCGAGACTCTCTAGCTGGTCTTCGACGGCGTCCTCCAGGGAGTCCGACTCGCCGTCGCTCACGTCGGCCCCCTCCAGCTCGCCGTACGACTGCGCGACGACGCCGCCGTCGTCGTCGGCGACGCGGTAGGAGACCTGTGCGTCTCTGACGCGTATCGTCGCCGACGCCGAATCGTGGCTCCCGTACTTGTACACGCCGTCGTCGTCCTGCTCGTAGACCGCCCGCCACGGTCCGGCGTACCGCTCGGGATCCTCGCAGGCGTCCGGTAGCATGACCGCCGGCCGTTCGAGACGGTGGGTCGAGGCGAACGCGCGGTCGTCGACGGCGAAACTCTCCGTCTCGCCGTCGAGCGTCGCTTCGACGACGGCCGGGAAGCGGGTGAGACTGGCGAGCGAGTCGTTCGCTCCGCCGTGCCCTCCGCCCGGACGGCGCACGAGGAGCGGCACGTGGGTCAGCACCTCGTGGACGCTCCAGCTGTGGTAGGCGGCACGGACCCGCGGGTCGACGCGGCTCCACTCGCCGAAGCCGTCGCCGTGGTCGCTGGTGACGACCAGGAGCGTGTCGTCGAGAACACCGCGCTCTCGCAGCGCGTCGACCAGCGTCGCCACGGCGTCGTCGACCTGCCGGATACAGTCGTCGTAGAGGGCTTCGATCGCACGGAGCTTCCACCACTCCCCGGACGCGGCCACGTCTTTCGAGATCGGCGACGACAGCGAGTCGTGTACGTCCAGCAGTTCCTCCGTCCCCGCCGACCGGAATTCCCGAACGGGTTCGTACGGGAAGTGGGCGTCCATGAAGTTCAGGCAGGCAGCCCACGGGCCGTCTCGCTCGTCGGACCACTGCAGGAAGCGCTCGACGTATTCGGTGCCCGCCTCCCGCTCTGGGTCGTACGCGTCCTTGTTGCTGGAGAGGAAGTACAGGCCGTTGAACGCCGACCGAAGCGGCTTGCCGCTGGCGACACACCGCCGCAGGTACTCGACGTTCGTCTGGTGGCCCTCCACGTCCGTCGGCGAGAGGGCGTCCTCGAAGTAGCGGTGTTTCGGATCCCGCCGCGGGCCGTCGACGGTGTCGAACGGCTCGGCGAGGTTCGACGACTCCGTGACGACGACGTTGGGCGTGAACAGACCGGTCTCGTAGCCCCGTTCGGACAAGTCCGACCAGACGGTGGCGTCGGGATCCAGCCGCGACTCGTGTTTCGTGACGCCGTGCTGGTCCACGTGGAGCCCGGTAAAGAGGCTGGCGTGGCTGGCGACGCTGTGGATGCTCGGAGCCCGTACCTGCCGGTACCACTCGGCCTCTTCGGCGAACGAGTCGAGGAACGGCGTCGTCCGGTCCCCGTACCCGTGCAGACTGGTGTTTCTGGCTCTGACGCTGTCCAGTATCACCAGGAGGACGTTGGGGGCAGTCATTGTCGGACCCACTCCGACGCGTCCAAAGTACCTTTCGGATGGGTCGATCTGTCCCGGACTGACCCCGTCTCGACGGGCGCTTACGCCCGGTCTGCTCGATCGTCGACGACCGCTCTGAGGATCCCCCGGTACCGCTCGCAGGCCGCCGCGAAGCTGTACTCGTCCTCGATCAGCGTCCGTCCGCGGGCGCTGATCTCGTCGAGGTCGTCGCGACCGAGAATCGACTCGATCCCGTCACGCAGCGTCGCCGGGTCGCGATCCGCGATGTGGAAGCCGGTCTCGCCGTCCCGAACCACGTCCGGCACGCCGGAGACCGGCGTCGCGTACACCGGCGTTCCGCAGGCGAGCGCTTCGAGGATCGTCGTCGGGAGCCCCTCGGTCGGGTCCGACGGCAACACCAGCAGTTCGAGGTCGTTCAGCTGTCGGGGCACGTCGTCGTGGTCGACCCACCCGGTCACCTCGACGCGCCCGTCGGCGATCTCCTCGGCGAGCTCCCGTTCGAGCCAGGGGCGCAGTCCGCCGTCACCGACGAACCGGAACGTGTACTCTGGCGGCAGCGACCGTGCGACGCTCGCGAGCGTTCTGATCCCCTTCTCCTCGTCGAGGCGGCCGAGAAAGCCCACCACTCGCTCGCGCTCTGCGTGGGGCGTCTCCACGTCGAACCGGTCGGTGTGGACGAACCGTGCGCCGTTGGGATAGACGCGCCGGCGCTGTGGGTCGAGCCCGAGCTGGGCCGCCATCGCTGGCGTGTACGTGACGACGCCGTCTGCGGCCGCGAAGCCCGCCCGTTCCAGCGCCCGGACCAGTCCCGCGAGCGTCCGCGCGAGGACGGCCGGCAGCGACTGTTCCCAGTGTAATCGGAGCGTCAGGGGCACGTCGCCGCGTGGCTCGACGAGGACGCGCTTGCCCAGCAGTCGTGCGAACAGGATCGGCGCGAGGTACGCGGTCGCCCCGTAGAACAGCACCACCGCCTCGTCTCTGCCGACGAGCGCCCGGCACATCCGGAGCTGGTTCAGGAGGAATCGGGCGGCCGCGACGGCGACGTTCGACTGGCCGGCCCCTCGCTCCGTGAGCTCGATCAGCTCGTGGCGGTCTCGGATCTCGGAGTCGGCCGGCAGGTCAGCAGTGACGAGCGACACCGTCGTCACCGCGGCGAGGATCTCCAGCAGGCTCCGGGTGGCGTTCTCGCCGGCCGACGCGAGCGGGTGGGTGACGACACAGACGCCGGGGAGGCCGTCCTCGGACATGGTCACCACTTCACCGCCCCGTAGAGATAGCCCAGCCCCACGACGCCCGTGAACACGAACAGCATCGCGAGCTGGACGACGGCCGCGAGCGACGGCTCGGTGCGGAGACCGCGGAGCCGTCGCGGCGTCGCGACGAACAGCAACGTGGCGAGGTAGTCCGACTCCGTGCTGTCGGTCTCCGGCACGAGCACTTCGAGTCCGCGCTTGGAGTAGCCCTGCCAGAATGCCCGATCGAGGAGCCACCCGAGCTCCGTCCGGTAGTCGAAGATCTTGTGGGCGACGATCGCGTCAGGCGTGTAGTACATCCCGCGGCCGTACTCGGCCTGGAGTCGCGCACAGAGCTCGGTCTCTTCGCCCTGGAGGTTCTTGTCGCCGGTCCGACCGCCGATCTCGGGCTCGAAGCCGCCGAGGTCTTCGAGGACCGACCGCCGGAACGACATGTTCCCGCCGTAGGTGTTGCGTACCTCGCCGCCGGCCGAGGCGTCGTCGGCCGGCCCGAACGTCGGCGGCGTCACGCCGATCAGCCAGTAGAACTCGGCGGGCAGATAGTCGGGCTCGTCGGCGACCCACTCCGGGACGAGTCGCCCCCCGACCGCCGGCACGTCGCGCTCCTCGTACACCGAGACCAGCGCTTCGAGCCACCGCTCGTCGGCGATCACGTCGTCGTCGGTGAACGCGACTACGTCCCCGCTGGCGGCGTCGAGGCCGCGGTTTCGACTGACTGCGAGCCCGCGGTTCTCCTCGTTGCAGACGATCTGTACGTCCGCTCGGTCGCCGAAGCGGTCCTCGATGGCCCCACAGACCGCGTCGCTCCCGTCCGAGACCAACACGAGTTCCACGTCGTCGTACGTCCCAGCGAACACGCTCTCGACCGCCTCAACGAAGTGATCGAAGCGGTCCATCGCGTGCAGACAGATCACGACCGAGACGCGCATGCAGAGTTCTGTCCCGCCTCGTCGCATAGGCGTTTTCATTGCTCGATCCCGGGTCGTCGGCGACGAAGCTGCCGTCGAGCGAGTCACCGAGAACGGCCGCTGGCGGACGGCAGACGACGGTTTCTGGCAGCGGCGACGGCGCGACGACAACCGCCCTGCCGCACCCATATGACAAGGCTTATGCGCGCGATGGCAATTCGTTCGGCTAATGAGTCAATGGCGGGGCCGCCTCGAAGACAGCGATGAGCTCGAGCGGGCCGTCGACTTGGTGCAGCAGTACTACCACCTCGCTTTCGGCGCCCTCCTCCTCGGGTTCACACTGTGGAATCGTGTCCGACCGTGGAACAACTACATCGTCGACGGTGAAGTGCTGTTCAACGGGAACGACGCCTGGTATCACTACCGCTCGACGGCCTACACCGTCCGCAACTGGCCACAGACCATGCCGTTCGACCCCTGGACGTACTTCCCCCAGGGGACCGACGTGGGTCAGTTCGGCACCCTGTTCGACCAGTTGCTCGCGACCGTCGCACTGGTCGTCGGGCTCGGATCGCCAAGCGACAACACGATCCGACTCGTCGTGCTGTTCGCACCCGCGGTGTTCGCGGTGCTGACGGGGATCCCCACGTACGTCATCGGCCGTCGGCTCGGCGGTCGTGCCGGCGGTGTGGTCGCACTGGCCGTGTTCGCACTCTCTGCGGGCTCGATCCTCCAGCGGAGCATGGTCGGCTTCTCGGACCACCACATCGCGGAGGTGCTCTTCCAGACGCTGGGCGTCCTCGGCGTGATGGTCGCCGTGACGGTCGCCCGCCGGGACCGGCCGGTCTACGAGCAGTTCCTCGACAGGGACTTCGAGGGGCTCCGGAGCACGCTCGTCTGGAGCGCGCTCGCGGGCGTCGCGATCACGCTGTACCTGTGGGTCTGGCCCTTCGGCGTCCTCCTGCTGGGCATCGTCGGCGTCTACCTGCTCTTCCAGCTGACGATCGAGTTCGTCCGCGGCGAGAGCCCGGAACACACGGCGATCGCCGGTGCCGTCGCGCTGGGCGTGACCGGTGTCCTGATGTTCATCCCGATCACCGCCGCCGAGTTCAGGGTCGGCGTCTTCTCGCTGCTGCACCCGACGCTCGCGTTCGGCGTCGCCGCCGGCTGCGTGTTCATGGCCTGGCTGGCACGCTTCTGGGACGACCACGACATCGACACGGTGTTCTATCCGCTGACGATCCTGAGTATCCTCGTCGTCGGTGTCGTCTTCGCACAGCTCGCGACTCCGGGCATCTACGATCTGTTCGCCCGGAACCTGGTCCGGATCTTCGGCGGCGTTCTCGGTATCGGGCCGTCCGCGACGGCCGGGACGATCGGCGAGATCACGCCGATGCGCCGGCCAGCGATCGCACTGTTCCAGATGCACGGCTTCGCGACGTTCATCGCACTCGCTGCCGGGGCTCTCGTCGTCGTTCGGAACCTGATCGGCTCGAAGGTCGAGCCCCAGCAGCTCCTCGTCGTGGTCTGGGCGGCGTTCGTCACGGCCGCCGCGATCACGCAAGCGCGGTTCGCCTACTACCTCGCAGTGCCGATCGGCGGACTGACGGCCTACGCGGTCGGTGCCGTGCTCCGATACCTCGCTGACGGCGACCGTTCGATCGTCGACGGCGACGGCATCAACGTCGAGACGTACCAGGTCCTCACCGTCGCCGCGATCGCCGTCCTCGTCGTCGCACCGATGGTCGCGGTCGCGTCGCCCACTAACATCGACCGATACGACAGTCCCGGTCCGGGTATCGAGGGCTGGAGCGACGGACTCGACTGGATGGAGGGCAACACGCCCGAGGAGGGGACGTTCGGCGGTGCCTCGAACGAACTCGACCACTACGGAACCTTCCCGAACGTCGGCGACTTCGAGTACGAAGACGGTCAGTACGGCGTCCTCTCGTGGTGGGACTACGGCCACTGGATAACCGCCCAGGGCCAGCGGATTCCGACCGCCAACCCGTTCCAGCAGGGTGCCACCGAGGCCGCGAACTTCCTGCTGGCCCCCAACGAGACCCAGGCCAACGACGCGCTCGACACGGTGAGCGAGAACGACTCGGAGGCCGAGACCCGGTACGTCGCCGTCGACTGGAAGATGGCCGAGACCAACGGCAACGTCGGCGGGAAGTTCTTCGCGCCGCCGAACTTCTACGACGTGTCGGAGGTCAGCCAGCAGGACTACTACAGCCCGGTCTACTCCAGTCGCGCACAGTCGCTCCGGGGCGCGTCGTTTGTCCACCAGCGACAGGCCTACTACAACAGCACGGTGGTGCGTCTCTACCGCTACCACGGTAGCGCCGTCGAGCCACAGCCGATCGGCGTCGACTGGGAACCGAGCACGCTACAGAACCGACAGGTCGCACAGGTCGACGGCCAGCGGGCGATCTTCCAGACCCAGACGATGGAAGAAGCACGCGCGTACACGGCCAACGACTCCACGTCGAGCGTCGGCGGGATCGGTGCGCTCCCGTCCGAACGCGTCCCCGCGATGGAACACTACCGACTCGTCGGCACCAGCGAGCAGTCCGCGACGGCGAGCGGTCAGTACAACCGCGGTCTGCTACAGTCCGCCGCAGCCTCGGGACTGGGCTATCAGCGCGTCAACAGTACCGCGGAGTGTACGTCTGACGTGACACTTCGGGTCGCAGAGTCCGGCCCGGGACAGATCGCGTGTCTGCCGGAAGGCATCGAACAGCAGGTCTTCCACGACACGGCCCCGCAGTGGCTGAAGGTCTTCGAGCGCGTTCCCGGTGCGACCGTCGAGGGAACCGGCCCCGAGAACGCGACCGTGCAGGCGACCGTCGAGATGTACAACCCCGCCTCCGACGAGACGTTCACCTACACCCAACAGACGCGAACGAACGACGACGGGACGTTCACGATGACCGTCCCGTACTCGACGACCGGATACGACGAGTTCGGACCGGACAACGGCTACACGAACGTCTCGGTCAGAGCCAACAGCAGCTACCAGTTCCGTGCCGGTAGCGTCGACAACGGCACGCTCACCCAGTGGAGCGGAACGACCGACGTCTCGGAGGGACAGGTGCTTGGCGTCGACGAGGAGCCGGCCGAAGTCGAGATGAACAGCTCGGAGGTCGATCTCTCGCCGTCCGAGAACGAGACCGACGGAACGAACACGACCAGCGACACCGGAAACTCCGAGACGACCGACGGCTCAGAGACGACCGACGAGACGACGACGGCGACGCCCGAGCAGGAGACGGACACCGCGACCGAGAGCGGCAACTGACGCGGAGCCGCCGGACGGGACCGGCACGCTCATTATTCTCTGGCACCACCGTGACGGTATGACGAAACTCGTCCCGCCCTCGGAGCGGACGTGCGAACGCTGCGGTCGTCACGACGTCTGGGACGACGAGACCGACTCGTGGCAGATCGTGGTCGACGGCGAGCAAAAGGAGGCCGGCAACCCCTTCTGTCTCCACGAGTGGGACATCAACGGCAGTTACAGTCCGCTGGCCGAGTGAACGGCCGCGGCGTCACTCGTCGCCGAACTCCGGCAGGTCGTCCGGCAGGTCCGGGTCGGTCTGCCAGTCGACGTAATCGGCCTTGAGCGTCTCGCTGACCGTCCGTCCCAGCTCGGCCATGCCGGCGTTGATCCCCGAGACGGTGTCCCAGGAGTCCAGATCCGGGTGCAGCGATCGTTCTCGCCAGTCCTCGGGCAGTCCCGGGGCGTGGTACCCCACCCGCTGTGCGAAGTCGTCCCAGAAGAAGTCGAACTGCTCGACGAGATCCAGTTCGCTGACGATCTCGAACGCCGTCTCGTCGAGGTCGCTCGTCTCGGCCCACTCCGTGAACGCCTGCTCCCAGGCACCGTCCTGCAAGAACGTCTCCAGTTCTTCGCGCCGGTACTCGCTCGTGTCCACGTCGACGTCGTCGTAGTCGCTGGCGTCGACGGCGGTGTCGAGCTCGGGCGGTGCCGGCGGGTCTACGTCCAGTGGCATGACTGGGCGTTCGTCTGGTTGTCGTATAAGCGTGTGCCGTCGAGGACTGCGACGCTGGGACGGGCGGTGGCGAGTATTCGGACGGCTGTCGGTGACTTCGACACGCCGACGCGGGTCCGTGCGTCGAGCTACGCGGTGACGTACTGAGACTCCCAGTCCTGGCGGGCGTTGAGCTCGCGCTTGCCGCGACTGGTCAGGGCGTAGAAGTTCGTTCGCCGGTCGCGCTGTCCCTTTTCGACCATCCCCTTCTCGACGAGCGTGTCGAGGTTCGGATACAGGCGTCCGTGGTTCACATCGCTCTCGTAGTACTTTTCGAGCTCGTCTTTGATCGCGAGCCCGTGTGGTTCGTCCAGTCCTGCGATGACGTACAGCAAGTCACGCTGAAATCCAGTCAGATCGTACATCGAACTCGAACGTATATTGAAAACCCCGATATATCACGTTTTCTGGGATGTTCGAAAGTCACTAACCACAATGTAATCGCAAGCCGTCTGGTAATTTTGCGAACTACCGTGCGGAAAGCAATAGTGTTAGATGAGAACGAGGTTCTCCGTGATAGTTCGATCCAGTGAATAGTCCTCGTTCCGACAGGTGACCTGACGGCCGACCGACAGTCGTGACCGACAGAAACGCATAACAGTGGCCGCCGTGTAGCCGGCGTGATGACCGACCGCGCCGAGACCACGCGTAATCTGCCACAGGGGGGTGGTGGCGAGGGGCGTGTGACGGTAGTAGGGACGGCACACGTCTCACAGGATAGTGTCGAGGAAGTCGAACGGACGATCGAGGACGAACAGCCCGACGTGGTCGCCGTCGAGCTGGACGAGGGTCGCTACAGGCAGATGAAAGGCGAGACGCCGGAGGACCTCGACGCCGGTGATCTGCTTCGGGGGAACACGGTCTTTCAGTTTCTGGCCTACTGGATGCTGTCGTACGTCCAGACGCGACTGGGCGATCGCTTCGACGTGAGTCCCGGTGCAGACATGATGGCCGCAGTCGAGACGGCCGAACGCAACGGTCTGGGGGTCGCACTCGTCGACCGCGACATCCAGATGACGGTCCAGCGGTTCTGGGCGCGCCTCTCTTTCTGGGAGAAGCTCTCGCTCGTCGGCGCTCTCTTCGCTGGCATGGGCGACTCTCGCACCGTCGGCCTCTCGATCGGCCTCACGATCGGGGTGCTGGTGAGCGTCGTCGTCGAGTCGACGATCGGTCCGCTCGTGGTTCCGGCCGGGAACTGGCTCGGCAGTTCGCTCCCGCTCGTCGGTGGGCTCGGCGGCCTGGGCGTCGCCGTCGCAGACGGGCTCGTCGTCGCGCTCGGCGTCGCACTGGTGGTCGGGATCCCGGTGCTCGCACTGTTGACCCGTGCCAGCGGCGGCGAAGAGTACGAGGAGTTCGACCCCGCCGAACTCACCGACGTGGACGTCGTGACGGCGATGATGGAGGAGTTTCGCCAGTTCTCGCCGGGCGGTGCGGAGGCCCTGATCGACGAGCGCGACGCCTACATCGCACACAACCTCGTGGACCTCCGTGACGCCGGCTACCACGTCGTCGCTATTGTCGGTGCCGGCCACCGCGCGGGGATCGAACGCTACCTCGATCACCCCGAGGAACTGCCGCCGGAGTCCTCGCTGGTCGGTCGGGAAACCGGCGGCTGGTTCTCGCCGTACAAGCTCTTTGGTTACCTCTTTACGCTTGGCTTCCTGGTCTTTTTCCTCCTGCTGGCGATGGCAGTCTACACCGGCGTGCCGGGGGCCTCCAGCGAGTTCCTGTTCACGCTGTTCGGGACGTGGTTCCTCGTCAACGGAATCGTCGCCGCGGCCCTGGCCCGACTCGCCGGCGCTCACTGGTCGAGCTCCGCCGTCGGCGGCGCGGTCGCGTGGCTCACGAGCGTCAATCCGCTGCTCGCGCCCGGGTGGTTCGCGGGCTACATCGAGTTGCGATACGTCAACGTCAACGTCGGCGACATCAGCACGCTCAACGAGATCCTCGACGACGAGCAGGCCCCGCTGTCCGACATCTTCCAGCGGCTCCGGGCGGTGCCCCTGTTCAGACTCATCCTCATCGTCGCGATGACCAACGTCGGGAGCATGATCGCGAGCGCGCTGTTCGCGACGACGCTGCTGCCGATCATCGCGGCCGGCGCACCGAACATCAACGGCGTCGACGGCGTCGTTCGGCTCATGATCCAGGGCGCACGGAACAGCGCCGACCTGCTGTGGGGGCTGGTGCGATGAACGTCCGCTTCAGCGAGCGCGAACTCAAGGACCTCCTGATCGCGTGGCTCGCGCTGGGTCTCGCCTTCGCGATCTTCATCAACTACGACATGGTCCAGGGCTTGCTCGCCGGCCGGCCGCCGAACCCGGCTGCGATCGTCGGGGCGCTGGCGGTGAGTCTGTTCACCGCAGGGATCGGCTTCCTGTTGCACGAACTCGCACACAAGGTCGTCGCGGTCCGGTTCGGCCAGATCGCGGAGTTTCGCGCCGACTACAACATGCTGTTCCTGGCCGTCGTCAGCGCGCTGGCCGGCTTCCTCTTTGCTGCGCCGGGCGCGGTCCACCACCGCGGTCGGATCTCCGAGCGAGAGAACGGGCTGATCGCACTCGCCGGCCCCGTGACCAACGTCGCCCTCGCGCTGGTGTTCGTCGTCCCGCTGGTCGTCGCCTGGTTCGGGCTCTTCGGGGGCCTCCTGTTCGAGTTGGCGGCGCTCGGCGTCTCGATCAACCTGTTGCTCGCGGGCTTCAACATGATCCCGTTCGGTCCCCTCGACGGCAAGAAGGTCCTGGCCTGGAGCAAGCCGGTCTACGCCGTCGTCGCCGCGCCGATGCTCCTGCTGGGGGTCTTCGTGCTCCTCGCCGGCGTTCCCGGACTGTAGTCCGGTCCCACGGAAACGGTGGTCTTTTGCTCTCGGCCCGCCCGCTCTCGCATATGACCGACGACAGCGACGACGAGGAGGGGCTGACATACGCGGACAGCGGCGTCGACATCGACGCCAGCGAAGCCGCGACGGCGGCGCTCATCGGAGCGGCCGGCGAGTTCGAGGGCGACTACGCGGGCCTGGTCGACATCGGCGACCAGTACCTCGCGCTGGCGACCGACGGCGTCGGCACCAAGCTCCTCGTCGCCGAAGCGATCGACGACTACTCGACGATCGGTATCGACTGCATCGCGATGAACGTCAACGATCTCGTAGCGACGGGGGTCGAACCGGTCGCGTTCGTCGACTACCTCGCAGTCGAGGAGCCGGACGACGAGGAGTCCGAGCAGATCGGGGCCGGACTGCGCGAGGGTGCCAAGCGGGGCGACGTGGCACTGGTCGGCGGCGAGACCGCCGTGATGCCGGACGTGATCAAGGGGCTAGACATCGCCGGCACCTGTGCCGGACTCGCGCCCAAGGACGCGGTCTTCCCCGGCGAAGCCGAGCCCGGCGACGCGATCGTCGGCTGGCCCTCGGCCGGGATCCACTCCAACGGTCTCACCCTCGCTCGCGAGGCCGTCACCGCGAACCACGAGTACACCGACGACTACCCCCACGATCCCGAGCAGACGATCGCCGAGGCACTGTTGACGCCGACCCGAATCTACACCGACCTGCTGGGTCCGCTCCGGGACGCCGAGACCCACGCCGCGGCCCACGTGACCGGGGGTGGCTGGACGAACCTCACCCGGATGGGCGAGCACCGCTACGAGATCACCGACCTGTTCGACGCTCAGCCGATCTTCGAGTTCGTCCAGTCGGAGGGCTCGGTCTCCGACGAGGAGATGCACCGGACCTTCAACATGGGGACCGGGTTCGTGGCCGCGATGCCGGAAAGCGCCGCCGAGACCGTCGTCGAGGCGACCGACGGGCGCATCATCGGCGAGGTCACGGACGGAGAGGGCTGTGTCGCCGTCCGCGGGCTAGAGCTGACCGGCTGAGCGGGGCCAACTACCGCTCGATCTCCTGCTCTCGCGGTTCGTTCGCGACGAGTCGCAACTGGAGGGCCTCGCGGAGGTGATATCTGATGCGATCGTCGTCGGCAATTTCGAGCGCCGTTTCGAGCTGCCGGTGCAGTCTGTCGTCGTCGGGACGAACCGTCATTGCTACTCTGGACGCGACGGGGCTACAAAAGGGACTCCGACCGTTCAGCCGAGTATACGGCGACTAACGCCCCAAGACCCGCTAGCTCACGTGGGCCGCGATGTCGGCTTCGGTGATGATGCCGACCGTCTCGCCGGCGTCGACGACGAGGACGGCGTCGTTGTGCGTCAGGTAGGCGTCGATCTCGTCGATCGTCGCGTCGGTCTCGACGGTCGCGATCGACTCGTGCATCACGTCGGCGACCGGGAGGTCGCCCACGTTCTCGCGGTCGTGCTGGATGATGTCGGAGTGGCCGATCAGGCCGACGGGGGTGCCGTCACGGACGACCGGCACCTGCGAGTACTTGCCCTCGTCGAGGATGTCCTGGGTCTCGCGGACGGAGTCGTCCGGTGCGACGCTGTGGACCGGGGCGTTCATCAGCTCGTCGGCTCGGAGAATGCCGCCTTCGGCCTCTTCGAGGGCGTTGACGATCCGTCGAAGCGTCGAGAGCCGCGGGTCCACGTCGCCGCCCTCGATCCGTGCGATCAGCGGCTGTGATACGTCTGCCCGGTCCGCGAGTTTGCTCTGGGTCAGGCCAAGCTCGGTCCGCCGTTCCCGCAGATCGTCGGGCGTCGGAAGCTCCATATCTCCAATTACTTACGGTAATATATAAAAACACCGACGGCGCTGTCGACGTTCGAGCGCCACGAGAGGACGGGCCGCCTGTACCGTCGATCGTCCGTGTCACAGCCACTACAGAGTGTGCGTGACAGCGACCGCCGGCAGTCTCGTACGGACGGTTGTAGCGATGTACCGGTGAGCGCTGGGACGGGGAGCAGCTCACCGGTACGCAACGACAACGTTCCGTATCAGGCCTGTGTGTCGGCGTCGGCTTCCTCGCCCTCGAACTCGATCGTGTCGATGACCTTCAGCGGCACGTCGCGCAGCGACCCGCCGATCTCGCTTTTGGCGATCCGCTGGGCGTGTTCGATCGACTCCGCGTTGAACACCTTCATTTCGAGGACGAGGCCGACCAGCGCGGTGTCGGCGGCGATGAACGCGGAGTCGAAGGGCTCGCCACAGGCGGGACAGCCCGTCGCACCGACCTCGACCTCGACGTAGTCCATTTCGGACTCGTTGAGGCGTTTCCCCGCTTCGCTGACTGCGACACCGATCGCGTCGTCGATGTCTTCGACGTCTCTGACCAACCAGGCTGCTTCCATCGCCACGAGGTAATTCATACACGTTTCTCTGCGTCCCCACTACACGTGTGTTTTGATTCGTGCCTGCGCACGAGACGGCGAATGTCGTCATAAGTTATGCGAACGTCCCGTAGCGCCAACGGCTCCATTACCCGAACATCGGCGGATCTTCGAGGCGGGAAGCGTCGACGGGTCGAACCGACGAAACCGCACGACTGCGGTCGATTCGACGCCGGTGGCCCGATACTAACTTTTATATACTGCTACTCGCCCATAGCAGAGCGAGGGACGATGGAATCCCAACTCTACCGCGGCTTCGTGTTCGCACTGTACCAGTTCAGCCTGCTGCTGGGCATCGTGTTGCTCCCAATCGCACTCCTGTTCGGGCGGATGGGGCTGTCGCTGCCGATCCACAGAGTCGTGCTTCGACTGGAAGGCGCGTACGCGGGCGCGACGCCGAGCTGAGTCTCCGTACCGACGATCCGTTCGAGATCGACTGCCACCACGAGAACGTACCGCTACCCCCAAGTGCGGCCCGCACGACCGGTGACGTATGGAACTGTTCGGGACGGCGGGAATCCGTGGTACGGTCGCCGAGACAGTGACGCCCGAACGCGGGCTTCGGGTCGGCCAGGCGGTCGGCCGCGACGGCGCGGAGTTCGTCGTCGGCTTCGACGGTCGCGTCACCAGCCCGGCCCTCGCCGCGGCAGTCGAAGCGGGCATCGAAAGCGCGGGCGGTTCGGTCGTCCGCATCGGTCAGTGTCCGACGCCAGCGCTCGCGTACGCCTCGCGGGGCCGGCGGGGCGTCATGCTCACGGCGAGTCACAACCCGCCCGAGGACAACGGCATCAAGCTGTTCGTCGACGGCAGCGAGTACGACCGCGAGGCCGAGGCGCGAATCGAGGAGCGAGTCGCTGACGGCGACAACGCCGCCGAGTGGTCCGCGTGGGGGGATACGGAGCGAGCCACGGTGCTCGACGAGTACCGTGACGCGGTCGCGGCCTACGCGGCGGATCACGGGAACGACCCACTGGATGTCACGGTCGCGGTCGACTGTGGCAACGGGGTGGGGGCGCTCGCGACGCCACAGGTCCTCCGCGCACTCGGTGCGGACGTGCGCGCGCTCGAAGCGTCGGTCGACGGCCACTTCCCCGCCCGTCAGAGCAAGCCCACGCCGGAGTCACTGGCCCCGCTCCGCTCGTTCGTCGCCGACACGGACGCGGCTTTCGGCATCGGCCACGACGGCGACGCGGACCGCATCGTGATCGTCGACGCCGACGGTGACGTGGTCCACGAGGACACCGTCCTCGCGATACTGGCCGAACACTACGTTCGCCGCTCGTCCGCTCGGGACCCGGTCGTCGTGACGACGCCCAACGCCTCCGGCCGGATCGACGAGCGGGTCGACGAGGCGGGCGGGCGCGTCGAACGGATCCGCCTCGGTGCGCTCCACGAGGGCATCGCGGCCGCGGAAGGGAGCGTCGTCTTCGCCGCCGAACCCTGGAAACACGTCCACACCGGCTTCGGCGGGTGGATCGACGGCGTCGTCAGCGCCGCCGTCCTGACAGCGCTGATCGCCGACGAGGGACTCGACGCGCTCCGGGAGCCCGTCACCGAGCGGCCCTACCGCAAACACAGCGTGGACTGTCCGGACGAGCGCAAGACGGCGACGATGGAGCGGCTGGCGACGACGCTCCCCGAGACGTTTCCCGAGGCCGCCGTCGAGACGGAGTACGGCGTCCGCCTGACGTTCCCCGACGACTCGTGGACCCTCGTGCGCCCCTCCGGCACCGAGCCCTACGTCCGAGTGTACGCCGAGAGCGACGACGTGGACGACCTCGTCGAACGGGTCGCCCAGACCGTCGAGCAGGCGGTTGCCACGGCGGCCTGAGCCGGTTGCCCGCCCTTCTGGGCGATGGCTATTTGACGGGGCCAGCCGTGGCCCTGTACATGGATTCGCTGGTCGAAGCAGCCAGAACGGCGGTCGAGGAGTCGTTCGCGCCGTACTCCGAGTACGGCGTCGGTGCGGCGATCGAGACCGCCGACGGCGCGGTGTACACCGGCTGCAACATCGAGAACGCCAACTACAGCAACAGCCTCCACGCCGAGGAGGTTGCGGTCGGGAGCGCGGTCGCGGACGGCCACCGGGAGTTCGAGCGGATCGCCGTCTCGTCAGACGCTCGCGACGGCGTCACTCCCTGCGGGATGTGCCGCCAGACGCTGATCGAGTTCTGTGACGACGACCTGCCGGTGGTCTGTGACGAGGGCGACGGCGAGACGACGACGACGTACCGGCTGGGCGAACTGATTCCGGCGACGATCACACGGGAGCACCTGGAATGACCGACGACAGCGAAGATCCCAACGACGGCGAGCAGTACCACCTCGAAGTCGCGCCGGGCGACGTGGCACCCAGCGTCCTCCTGCCGGGCAACCCCGAGCGCGTCGCCAAGGTCGTCGAGTCCTGGGACGACCACGAGGTCGTCGCAGACCACCGAGAGTACCGCACGGCGACCGGCGCGTACGACGGAACGCCGATTTCGGTCACGTCGACCGGGATCGGGTCGCCCTCGGCAGCCATCGCCGTCGAGGAACTGGCTCGCGTCGACGCCGAGACGCTGCTCCGCGTCGGTTCCTGTGGCGCGATCCAGGAGCAGGCCAGCATCGGCGATCTGATCATCACCACGGGCGCGGTCCGACAGGAGGGGACCAGCGAGGAGTACGTCCGCGAGGACTACCCCGCGACCGCCGATCACCGCGTCGTCTCGGCGCTCGTCGCCGCCGCAGAGGAGTTAGGATACGACTACCACCTCGGACTGACTTGCTCGACGGACAGCTTCTATGCCGGCCAGTCACGGCCCGGCTTCGAGGGGTTCGAGGCCAGCGGGAGCGACGAGCGCATCGACGCACTCCGTGAGGCCGGCGTCCTCAACTTCGAGATGGAAGCCAGCGCCATCCTGACGCTGGCGAACCTCTACGGCCTGCGCGCGGGGGCGGTCTGTACGGTCTACGCCAACCGCGTCACCGGAGAGTTCCGCACGGAAGGAGAACGCAGGGCCGCAAAGACCGCGAGTCTCGCGATCGACTACCTCGCGCGGATGGACGCGGCCGTCGAAGCCAGCGACGCCGACCACTGGCACGCCGGCCTGTCGCTGTGAGTCGAGACGGAGTATCGTAGGACTCTGGGATCTCCGTGGTAGTGTTCAGATAAGAGATCAGTGCAGGCAGTCTGAAGCACCGAAAGCCCTCGGCCCGCTCCGGGGTTCTGTGGCGGATATCCTCACTCCGTTCGGATAGTGCCGCCGCAGAACCCCGGACCGCGCCTCGCCCTTTCATCCGCCAGGATTCGGCTGCCTCACAGTCTGAACCCTGGCGGATGAAAGGGCGAGTGCAGTTGCGGGAACCCCGACGATGCAAGCACGCGAAGCGCGCGCAGCGAGTCGCGGGACTGCAACTGCACGAGGGCTTTCGGTGTCTCCAACTCACAAAATGCAGCGGCTTATCTGAACACTACCCTCCCTGTCGGGCGAACATTCATATATGTCTGAGAATATATGAAAACAATGCGATCGTACGAACGACCACAGCTTCGTCCGGCCAGACGCTGGTACCTCGCCGCGTACGCTCGTACGGTAAAACGACTCGTCGGCGTCGTCACGGTGTCGTACCTGTTGTACCGACTCGGCATCGAGGCGCTGTACGAGCGGATCGTGTATCTCTCGCCCCTGGGGCTCAATGGACACGGCTTCTTCGCCGGGTACGTTCACGGTTCCGCTCAGCCCACACCACTGGTGACGCCGTTCCCACTCGACGAACTGATCGTTGTCGGCCTGGTGTCGTACGCGAGAGCCGTCTTCGAGGGGCCACTCGGCGTCGGGGTCGTGTTGTCCGCGCTGGTCGTCCTGACGGTACACGCGGCCGTCGTCGTTCGCGAGCGGTAAATCTGGTGTATAGCTGCCCGACAGAAACGCCCGACTTACATGTCGGCCCAGGCCTTGGCGGCCCGGCCGGTCGTCGAGACTCGGCGGATCCACTTGGCCGCGATGGCCTTCTTGAGGTTCTCTGCGAGGAAGCCACCGAACGTGTCGACGGGGACGCTGATGCCCATGTACTTCACGTCGTGGGCGACAGCCTTGTCGCCGACGGAGACGACCGTCCCCATGTCGTCGTAGGTCCACGTGTCCAGTGGCTGGCCCCGGACGGCGCGCGCGAGGTTCCGACCGGCGACCTCGGCGGCCTGCCAGGCAGCCTGGGCGGTCGGTGGTGCGGGGTCGTCGCCGGGCTGGTCGATCATCGCGCAGTCGCCGATAGCGAAGACGCGGTCGTCGGAGGTCTGGAAGTCACGCTCGGAGTCGATGCGATGGGAGCGTTCGTCTTTGTCCAGTTCCACGTCGCGGACGGCGTCGCGGCCGGTGATGCCGCCGGTCCAGATGAGTTCGTCGTAGTCGAGTTCCGTCTCTTCGCCGACGTAGACCGTGTCCTCGTCGACCTCGCCGATGAACTCGCCACACATGATGTTGATGTCCGCCGCTTCGAGGCGCTTGCGGATCGCGCCCTGTAGCTCGGGATCGCCGTTGGGCATCACTTCGTCGAGTCCCTCGACGAGGTGGATCTCCAGGGGCGCGCGGCGCTCGTCGCGGTACTCGGCGATCTCTCCAGCCGTCTGGATGCCCGAGAGGCCGGCACCGCCGACGACGATCTGAGCGGGATCGTTCTGCGTCGCGTCTCTGGCGGCGCTGGCGATGGCGTCGTGGATGTTCAGGGCGTCGTCCAGCGACTTGAGCGTGTGTGCGTACTCCGCCAGTCCCTCGATACCGAAGAAGGCGGTCTGGGAACCGATGGCGACGAGGAGGTAGTCGTACTCGACCGTCGAGTCGTCGTCGAGTTCGACGACGCGCTCCTCGGTGTCGATGTCGGCGACCGACGCCTGCACGAAGTCGGTCTGTCGAGACTTGATGTCGCCGACGGGGATGGTCACCTTCTCCTGGACGGTCGGGTCACGGATACAGCGGTGGGACTCGTGGAGTACCAGGTGGTAGTCGGTGTCCGAGATCCAAGTGATGTCGGCCTCGCCGTTCAGTTCGTCTTCGAGGCTCTTTATCGCACCCGCGCCGGCGTAGCCAGCTCCGAGAACGACAACGTTGTCGGTCATGTGTGAAAGAGTCAGGCAGCGGGCGATACAAAGGCTTTGAAATCGCTCTCCTGTGGCAACTGAGTTGCAGTTTCGCCACCTCGCCCCGATTCGACGGGAACGGCGGCGCTGGGGGCACGCTATCGGCCGCTCACTGCATGGCGCTATCCGCGACCCGGCGTCGCGAACGCCGTCACGGATCGACGGCCGACGGTGCGACAGCGATCAGGAGACGCGTTCCCAGACCGCTTTCCCTTCGGCGGGCTCGTCGCCCCGAGTCCACCACTGGGCCTCCCAGACGGAGCCGTCGTAGACGACGCGGTCGCCGCCGGTGTAGGCGGTGTCCGCGTCCCACTGTGGGTACTCGCCGTCGCCGCCGTCACCGCCGTCACCGCCGTCGCCGCCGTCACCGCCGTCACCGCCGTCGCCGCCGTCACCGCCGTCACCGCCGTCGCCGCCGTCACCGCCGTCACCGCCGTCACCGCCGTCGCCGCCGTCGGCCGGACCGACTTCTTCCCACGGACCCCACTGGCTCGAACCGGGCTCGTCGCCCTGAGTCCACCACTGGGCCTCGTAGATCGTTCCTTCGTAGACGACGCGGTCGCCGCTCGTGTAGACCTCGTCGGCGGACCACTGCGGGTAGTCGCTGCCGCCGCCCCCGCCGTCGTCGCCGTCCGACACGACCGCGGTGTCGGAATCGAGCGCGCTACCGGCCACCGGCGTCGCGTCGTCGCCGATCGCGACGCCCTCGACGTCTCCGTCGCCGAACACCCAGGCCGTGTGCTCGCCGGGGAATCCGCCGTCGTCCTGGACCGATACCGGCACGTCCGTGCTGCTGGCGTCGTCTGCGGACGAGACGCCCGCGACCACGTTCTGGTCGCCGTCGGGATAGGTCACCACGACCGTCGCGTCGCCGTTCGTCGTCACGTCGCTGACCGTGACGTTCCCGCCCTCGCCCAGCACCTGATCGCCGAAGGTGAGCGAGCCGCTCGTCGCGTCTTCGTCGCCGCCGCCACCGCCGTCGTCGTCGCTCACGGCGTCGACGAGCGCACCGGCGTCGACGAGACCGCTGCCCTGCTGGTCCGACGGGAGACCGATGTCGCGAGCGCTCTCGGTGAGCACGTCTTTGAGCTCCTGTGGCGACAGGCTCGGATCGATCGCGAGGGCCAGCGACGCGACGCCCGCAGCCGCCGGGCAGGCCATCGACGTTCCCGACAGCGAGTTGTAGCCGTCGGTCGGATACGTCGAGAGCACGTTCAGTCCCGGCGCGGCAACGTCGACGCCAGGGCCGTACTGCGAGAAGTCGGTCAGTGACTCGTTGGGACCGACCGCGGAGACAGCGACGACGGAGTCGTAGCCCGCCGGATACGAAATCCCTCGCTGGCCGCTGTTGCCCGCCGCTGCGATCGGTAGTGTGCCGTTGTCGAACGCGTAGTCACACGCGTTCCGCATCGTCCGGTTGGCACCGCCGCCACCGAGGGACATGTTGATGATGTCTGCACCGTTGTCCGTACACCAGATGATCGCGTCCGCGATCGCGCTCAGTGTCCCACCGCCGCCCTGACCGCCCAGCGCGCGTGCGGCCAGCAGCGAGGAGTTCGAGATGCCCGCGATCCCCGTGGCGTTGTTCGTCGTTCCGGCCGCGATACCCGAGACGTGAGTGCCGTGTCCGTTCCTACCTCGCGGACTCGGGTCGTCGTCGTCAGAGACGAAGTCCCGTCCTTTGACCTCTCCGAACTGCGCTTGGAGGTCGGGGTGTGTGTACTGGGTCCCCTGGTCGACGACGCCGATCGTCACGTCGGTCGATCCCAGCGTCGTCTCCCACGCCCCACCGGCGTTCACCAGCTCCGGGGCGTACTGCTCTCCCACCCGCGGGTCGTCGACGTCGATGACCATCGGATAGTAGGTCGCGTTTGGTTCGACGTACGCGACGCCGGGCTGGTTCTCCAGGTCTTTCTTGGCCGCCGACTGCGCCTGTGGACCCGTCTGCTGGGGCAGCTGCACTTCCATGAACCCCAGCGTGTCGTTCTCGCTGACGACCGAGGCCCCTTCGGGAAGCCCCGACTGGATCGTCGCCTTCGTCTCGGCGGCGTTTGCCGTCGGCTCCATTCCGACGATGAGTTCACCCGCCTCGCGGTGCTCCCCGCCGTTTCCGTCTGGATCGCGTCCTTCGACCGCGGCTGCAGTGCCGACTGCTGTTGATCCGACAATACCGCTTACTGTCCCGAGGAAGGTTCGTCTGGTACTCCCCCCAATGTCTTTGTCCGTCATGGACGATCAAACATTCAGAGGGGATGCATTTATTATTTATGTCACGAAATGAAGGCTTGAATAATGGTTAGAAACGCTAAACTTCCACTATTCGGAAACGAACGGCAGAATTAATGTTCCGGTTCGCCGGCCGGTGCCCGCATGTCGTCGATGGTCAGGATCAGCTTGTTGCTGGTGTCGTCTTTTCCCGCGAGGGTACCGATGATCTGGAGCTTCGAGAGCGGCGTCGGACCGACGGTGACCGAGTCGTCCTCGTGAAAATCCGAAATCGAACCCTGCAACTGGAGTTCGGCGCGACACTTCTCGGGATGGTGAACGCTCGTGAGGTCGATCTCTTCGACGTTGGCGTCTTCGAGGAGTTCACCGTTGTGCCGGAGCGGGACCCGTGCGGCGTCGTCCATGTCCTGGATCTGGAGCGCGTCGTACGCGTTCGCCGTCGGCTTGTACCCGCCTTTCGGACCGGGCACGCCCTCGACGAGCTGGAGCGCCTTCAGGCTCTGCATCTGGTTACGGATCGTTCCGGGGTTGCGGTCGACCTTCTCGGCGATGTCTTCTCCCTTGACCGCGCTCTCGCTCTCTTTGTACAGGTTGACCAGTTCCTGCAAGATGTTTTTCTGACTGGGCGTGAGTTCGATTGATGACATAACCGAAGATTGGATGTACCTGTCCTTAAAGCCGACGGTGACCCCATCCCGACTGTCACTGTGTGTCGTGGTAAAAAGACGCATCCATAAATCGAACGGAAACAGCACTGTCACCGGGAGTTCCTCGACAGGGCCGGTGTTTCTTGACACTCGTCGCGACCCGACTGGAAGTTCTGCCCGTCGTCACAGTCACACCCACGAGTACCGTCGTCAGCCCGGTTCTTCACAGAACGATTAGATACTGCTGACAGGAAGCACGCACCCGGCCGGCACGGCTCGCTGATCGCGTCGTCCATCTGTCTTTTAGTGCCGGCTCGCGTAGCCCCCCGACATGGACCGACAGGTACGTCTCATCGGTGCACCGATGGACCTCGGAGCGGATCGTCGCGGCGTCGACATGGGTCCCTCGGCGATCAGGTACGCCGGCCTCGCCAACCAGCTCGAATCGGCCGGCATCGAGTGTGTCGACTACGGTGACGTGACGGTTCCACGCCCGGAGGAACTGGAGCCGGTCGCTGACGAATCGGTCGACGGGCGAGCAAAGTATCTCGCCGAGACGGAGGTGGTCTGTGAACGCGTCGCGTCGGCCGTCGACTCGACGGCGAGCGCGGGCGAGTTCCCGCTCGTTCTGGGCGGCGACCACTCCATCGCGATCGGAACGGTCGCGGGCACCACGGCCGACGACATCGGTATCGTCTGGTTCGACGCTCACGGGGACTGCAACACCCCCGAAACGACGCCGAGTGGCAACGTCCACGGCATGCCGCTGGCCGCGATTCTCGGGTTCGGTTCCTTCGCGGACACCGACTGGGCACACGCCCCGAACGTCGACCCCGAGAACGTCGCACTCGTGGGGCTGCGGAGCCTCGACGAGGGCGAGCGTCGACACATCAAGAAGTCGCCGGTGACGGCCTACACGATGAGCGACATCGACGACCGCGGCGTGACGGACGTTGTCGAGTCGGCCCTGACCGTCGCCGCAGACGGCACCGACGGCCTGCACGTCAGTCTCGATATGGACTGGCTCGATCCCAACGAAGCGCCGGGCGTCGGAACGCCGGTCCGGGGCGGCGTCTCGTATCGGGAAGCCCACGTCGCAATGGAGTACGTCGCCAACTGCACGACGGAGCTGTGCTCGATGGAAGTCGTCGAGGCCAACCCCATCCTCGACACGCACAACCAGACCGCGGAGCTGGCCTGCGAACTCACCGCCAGCGCGATGGGTAAACGGATCCTGTGAACCGGACCGCCGTCGGTCCGCTCTGGCCGACGGCACTCGCTGTGACACACGACCTGCGAGTTCGGGCACGCTTATTACTCGTCACGTCGACGGGCCGGCAATGCTCGCCCGCAGCGACACGACAGTCAGAGATCCCCGGTACCTCCGGCGACACGCGCTCTCCGTGCTCGAGTTCTACCACCAGCGGTCCGTCGACACGACCCACGGCGGGTTCGTCCCACAGATCAGCGACCGCGACGGCACCGTCTACGACGCTCGCGCCAAGCTCCTGCCGGCCACCGCCCGCTTCGTGTTCAACTACAGCGTCGGCGCGCTCCTCGATGGCCCCCACTACTGCGAGGAGATGGCTGCACACGGCATTCGTCACCTCGAACGACACCACCGCGACGACCGCCACGGCGGATACGTCTGGCAGCTGGACGGACAGGACGTGGCCGACGGCGGCAAGCGGTGTTACGGCCACGCGTTCGTCCTCCTCGCGTACGCGACGGCTGCACGTGCCGGCGTCCCGGGTGCCCGCGAACGGATCGAACCCGCGTACGCGCTGCTCGACGAGCACTTCTGGGAGGACGAGCACGGCCGCTGTCGCGTCGAACTCGACCGCGACTGGTCCGGCACGAGCGACTACCGCGGCCAGAACGCCAACATGCACACCTGCGAGGCGCTGTTGGCCGCCTACGAGGCCACCGGGACCGAGGAGTACCTCGACCGCGCCGCTCGCATCGCCGAGGGGCTGGCTCGCGACCTCGCCGACGAGGGCGACGGCCTGCTGTGGGAGCACTACACGAGCGAGTGGGACCACGACTGGGCGTACAACCGCGACAAGCCGGGCGACCTCTTCCGACCGTGGGGGTACCAGCCGGGGCACCTGCTGGAGTGGAGCAAGCTCCTCCTGATACTGGCTCGCCACCGCGACGCTCCGTGGTTCGCCGACCGCGCCGTTCGCTTCTTCGATGCCGCCGTCGAGAACGGCTGGGACGACGACCGCGGCGGCTTCGTCTACAACTTCGACCGGGACGGCGACCCGCTCGTCGAGAACAAGTACTACTGGCCGCTGTGTGAGGGTATCGGCGCGACCGCACTGCTGGCCGACCGCTTCGACGACGACCGGTATCGAGCGTGGTACGACCAGATCTGGAACTACGCGCTGGACCACGCGGTCAACGACCGCTACGGGAACTGGTACTTCCAGTTGACGCCCGACAACGAGGTCGCGACCGACGCAATCGACGACACGCCAGAGGTCAAAGTCGGCTACCACCAGCTCAACGCCATCTACGAGACGCTGCGAGCCGACGGCTTCGCCGAGTGAACCCTACCCGAACCCTTCGTAGTCCATGTGTGTCTCGGGGACGCCGACCGACCGTGCCGTCCGGACGAGCGTCTCGACCATGGCGCTGATCCCACAGGCGTACAGGTCGAGGTCGTCGGGGTCGAGCCGAGCCTGCGTCTCCACGGGCTCTGCCTCGACGTACCGCTGCATCGACCGCGGAACCGACGTGCGATCGACCGCCTCCCCGTCGAGGTACTTCGCGAACACCCGCTGGACGTAGTCGACTTCGCCGGTCCAGTCGCTCAGGAGCGGCTCCCGCGTCAGCGTCGGAACGAAGTGAAACCGCTCGTGGTCCTCGGCCAGCGACTCGAACCACTCGCGATACGGTAGGTCGTCGCGCCACGCACAGCCGAGAAACAGCCACACGTCCCGCTCCGTGCCTCGATAGGTGTCTTGCCCGGTCGCGAAGAGGTGTTCGATCATACTGCGAAACGGAGCGACGCCGGTGCCGGTCGCGAGAAAGACCACGTCCCGGCTGGAGGGGTTCGAGAGGGCCATCTCGCCGTAGGGACCGCGGACGACCACCTCGTCGCCTTCCTCGACGTGGACGAACAGTTCGCTGGTGAGCCGTCCGCCGGGCACACGCCGGATACAGAACTCCAGTTCGTGCTCCGCTGGCGTGTTCGCGAGCGAGTACGCCCGCGGCGTGTCGCCGCTGCGCAGCGTGACGTACTGCCCCGGCTCGAAGTCCAGTTCCGTGTCGGGATCGACGCGCAGTCGCAGCAGCGACGGATACGGACGTTCGAACCGATCGGCGAGGTCTCGCACGGCTCCGATCCGTCGGCGCGACGCGCCCTCGGCACGCAACGCCTTGTACAGTCCCGGCCAGTCGACATCGGAGCCGCTGCGAAAGTCAGCGAACTGGCAGTCGACGCCCGCGGCCGCTACCTCCCGCCGCACGGCGCTACGGACTTCGCCGTTCCGGCTCCGGTCCAGTGGCTCGACGAGCGTCACGTGCCCCTCGTCGGTGACGAGCGGGTGAGCGGCCAGCCGTTCGTGTTTGCTCTTGTGGCGCGGAACCTCTGGCATTCGTTTCCCCCTCGTAGCGCAGCGACTTCATACCACGCTTTTTTGTACCAGAATATTCGACAAAAGATGGCGTTGCCTAGCGGCCCGCGTGCTACTCGTCGTTTTCGACCTCGGCGGGCACTACCGTCACGCTCGCCACGTTGTCCGCCCCGTCGAGTGCCATGATCTTGACGCCCTTCGTGTTGCGGCCGACCTGTGACACGTCGCCCGCGGGGATGCGCATGATCTGGCCGCTCTCGCTCATGATGACGAGGTGGTCGTCCTCGCGGACCGCCTTCGCCGTCGCGACGCGGCCGTTGCGGTCGTCGGTCTTGATGTCGATCAGGCCCTTGCCGTAGCGGGACTGTTTGCTGTACTCGGCGAGCAGCGTGCGCTTCCCGTACCCGTTCTCGGTGACGGTCAGGAGTGCGCGGTCGTCGTGGTCGTCCGTCGCGACCATCGCGGCCACCCTGTCGCCGTCTTGCAGGTCGATCCCGCGGACACCGCGGGCCGAGCGTCCCATCTCGCGGACCTCCGACTCGTCGAAGCGGATCGTCATCCCGCCCTCGGTGGCGACGACCAGATCGCCGCTGTCGTCGGTGACCTCCACGTCGACCAGTGCGTCGCCGTCTTCGAGCTTCGCGGCGATGATCCCCGTCGAGAGGATGTTCTCGAACTCGTCGACGCAGGTGCGCTTGACGTAGCCGTTGCGAGTGACCATCGTCAGGCACTCGTCTTCCTCGAAGTCGTCCGTCGAGACCACGGCGGTGATCTCCTCGTCGTCGCCGAGGTCGATGATGTTGACCGCCGACTTGCCCCTGGCGGTGCGGGACATCTCCGGAATCTCGTAGGTCTTCAGGCGATAGACCTGTCCCTGATTGGTGAAACAGAGCAGGTAGTCGTGGCTGTTCGCCCGGAAGACCTTCGAGACGCGGTCGCCGTCCTTGGGGTCCGAGCCGATGATCCCCTTGCCGCCCCGGTTCTGGGCGTCGAAGGCGTCGACGGGCATCCGCTTGATGTAGTCGTCTTCCGTGATGACGACGACGCAGTCTTCCTCGGGGATGAGATCCTCGTGAGTGACCTCGCCCTCGGCTTCGAGGATCGAGGTCTTGCGGTCGTCGTCGTACTCCGCTTTGATCTCGCGGAGCTCGTCTTTGATGACCGTCAGCAGTTCGTCCTCGGAGTCGAGGATCGTCTGGAGCCGTTCGATCCGGGCCTGTACGTCCTCGTACTCCGACTCGATCTCCGCGGTCTCCATCGACGTGAGCGAGCCAAGCTGCATCCGGACGATGTGGGCCGCCTGTTCCTCGGAGAAGTCGAACTGGCTCCGTAGCTCGGTGCGCGCCTCGTCGCGGTCCTCCGAGTCCTGGATCAGCTCGACCACGTCGTCGACGTTTTGCAGCGCCTTCAGGCGACCTTCGAGGATGTGTGCGCGGTCCTGGGCCTCGTCGAGTTCGAACTGCGAGCGCCGACGCACGACCTCCTTTCGATGCGCGACGTAGTGTTCGAGCGTCTCCTTGAGCGTGAGCACGCGGGGCTCGTCGTCGACTAAGGCGAGGTTGATGACGCCGAAGGTCGATTCGAGGTGGCTCTCCAAGAGCTGGTTCTCGACCACGTCGACGTTCGCGCCGCGCTTGAGCTCGACGACGATGCGGACGCCGTTGCGGTCCGACTCGTCGCGGAGGTCCGCGATCCCCTCGATGACGCCCTCGTTGACGTCTTCGGCGATCCGCTCGACCATCCGGGCCTTGTTCTCCTGGTACGGGATCTCGGTGACGACGATCCGGTTCTCCTCGGGATCGACCTCGTAGTCCGCCCGGACGCGGAGGCGACCGCGCCCCGTCGCGTACGCCGAGTAGATGGCGTCCTTGCCGACGATGTTGCCGCCGGTCGGGAAGTCCGGCCCCTTGACGTGGTCCATCAGGTCCTCGACCTCGCAGTCGGGGTTGTCGATGAGGTGGACCGTCGCGTCGATCACCTCGCCGAGGTTGTGGGGCGGGATGTTCGTCGACATCCCGACGGCGATTCCCGAGGAACCGTTGACCAGCAGGTTCGGCATCGCCGACGGCAGGACCTCCGGCTCCCGGAGTCGGTCGTCGTAGTTCGACTGGAAGTCGACGGTGTCTTTCTCGATGTCGTCGAGCAACTCCTCGGAGATCGGCGACATCCGGGCCTCGGTGTAGCGCATCGCGGCCGCGGGGTCGCCGTCCATTGAACCGAAGTTCCCCTGTCCGTCCACGAGCGGGTACCGCATCGAGAACGGCTGGGCCATCCGGACGAGTGTGTCGTAGATCGCGCTGTCCCCGTGGGGGTGGTAATCACCCATCGTCTCCCCGACGATCGAGGAGGACTTGCGGTGAGCCGAGCGCGACGAGACGCCCATCTCGTGCATCGCGTAGAGGATCCGGCGATGGACGGGCTTGAGCCCGTCGCGAACGTCCGGGAGCGCGCGACCGGCGATGACGCTCATCGCGTAGTCGATGTAGCTCTGTTCCATCTCGTCCTCGATGCGGACGCGGTCGACGCGCGATGCCGCCTGCGGATCGTCGGGGTCAGGTGCTTCAGAACTCATGTTAGATGTCTACCCAGTCGGCTTCCGGCGAGTGCTCCTTGATGAACTCCTTGCGGGGTTCGACCGCGTCGCCCATCAGCACCGAGAACATCTTGTCTGCGGCCGCGGCGTCCTCGATGGTGATCTGCTTGAGGATCCGCTGATCGGGATCCATCGTCGTGTCCCACAGCTGCTGGGGGTTCATCTCTCCGAGGCCCTTGAACCGCTGGACCTGATCGGGGTCGCCGCCACACTTCTCCTCGACGAGTCGGTCCCGCTCTGCCTCCGTCATCGCGTCGTAGGTCTCGCCGTTGTACCGGACCCGATACAGCGGGGGCTGGGCGGCGTAGACGTAGCCAGCTTCCAGCAGCGGCTTCATGTGCCGGTAGAACAGGGTCAACAGGAGCGTCCGAATGTGGGCTCCGTCCACGTCGGCGTCGGTCATCATGATGATCCGCTTGTAGCGGATGTCTTCGACGTCGAACTCGTCGCCGATGCCGGTCCCGAGCGCCGTGATGACGTTGCGGATCGAGTCGTTCTCCAGGATGCGGTCGAGGCGGTGTCGCTCGACGTTGAGGATCTTCCCGCGGATCGGGAGGATCGCCTGGAACTCCGGATTGCGTCCCTGCTTGGCCGATCCGCCGGCGGAGTCGCCCTCGACGACGAACAGCTCCGCGTCGTCGGGATCACGCGTCTGGCAGTCGGAGAGCTTGCCGGGCAGCGCCGTCGATTCCAGCGCCGACTTACGGCGGGTCAGCTCCTCGGCTTTCTTCGCGGCCTTGCGGGCCTTCGCGGCCTCGACGGCCTTGCCGACGATGGCTTCCGCCGTGTCGGGGTTCTCCTCGAAGAAGGTCCCGAGCCCGTCGTGCATCGCCGACTCGACGATTCCACGGACCTCGCTGTTGCCCAGCTTCGTTTTCGTCTGGCCCTCGAACTGCGGATCGGGGTGTTTGATCGAGATGACGGCCGTGAGCCCCTCGCGGATGTCTTCGCCCGAGAGGGTGTCGTCGAGGTCGTTCAGCAGGCCGTTGCTCGTGGCGTAGTCGTTGACCGTCCGGGTCAGGGCCGTCTTGAACCCGGTCATGTGGCTCCCGCCCTCTCGCGTGTTGATGTTGTTGGCGAACGCGTGGATCGACCCCTGTAGCTCGGCCGTGCCCTGCATGGCGATCTCGACCTGGACCGGCCCGTCCTCGATCTGCTCTTCGTCTTCGAAGTAGATCACGTCGCGGTGGAGGGGCTCTTTGGTCTCGTTGAGATACTGGACGAACTCCTTGATGCCGCCCTCGTAGACGAACGTCTCGGAGTCGCCGTCGCGTTCGTCGACCAGCGAGATCTCGACGCCGGAGTTGAGGAAGGCAAGCTCTCTGAGCCGAGAGGCCAGCGTCGAGTAGACGAAGTCAGTGCCCTCGAAGATCTCGTCGTCGGGCCAGAAGCGGATCTCCGTGCCCGTGTCCTCGTCGGGCTCCATGTCGCGAACCCGGTCGAGTTCGCCCTCCGGTTCGCCGTGGTCGAACCGCTGTTTCCAGACGGCTCCGTCGCGTTTGACCTCGACTTCGAGCCACTTCGAGAGCGCGTTGACGACGGAGACGCCCACGCCGTGGAGCCCGCCGGAGACCTGGTAGGACTTGCTGTCGAACTTCCCACCCGCGTGGAGCACGGTCATGATGACTTCGAGCGCGGGCCGGTCGTGCTTCTCGTGGGTGTCGACCGGGATGCCGCGGCCATCGTCGGAGACGGAGACGGAGTCGTCCTCGTGGATCGTGACGGTGATTTCGTCGCAGTGCCCGGCGAGTGCCTCGTCGATGGAGTTGTCTACGACCTCGTAGACGAGATGATGGAGGCCTCTGGAGTCGGTCGACCCGATGTACATCGCCGGCCGCTTTTGAACGGCCTGTAACCCCTCCAGAACCTGAATCTGTTCCGCACCGTAATCACGGTCCTGTGACATAGAATCTACTGCGTCTAGTCGTGCGGGGGTCTTAAACTTCCCGCACGCGCACGCGAAGCGATCGCTCCGTCCGGCAGCTCAGTTCCCGTCCGGTCGTTCGAGCGAGATCACGCCCCGTCGCTCGACCGGCCGGTCGCCGCTTCGCTCGGCTGTCCGCTGTCGCTGTGGCCGCCGGCGGCGTCCGCCTCCGTCTCGAAGGACTCGACCAGTTCCTTGAGGTCGCTGGCCCGACCTGAGAGCGTTCTGATGTTCTCTGTGACCTCCGTGATCGAGGCGGTCTGTTCCTCCGCGGAGGCCGCGACGTTCTCGGTCTGTGCGCTCGTCTGTTCGCTGATCGAACCGACTTCGTCGACCATCGCGACGACCTCCTCCGTCGACGCCGCCTGCTCCGTCGTCGCGTCGCTGATCGACTGGATGCCGGCGTTGGTCTCCTCGACCTGTTCGACGATCTCGTCGAGGGCCTCGGTGGCCTCCCTGATCGTCTCCTGTCCGGTGTCGACCCGTGCGCCCATCTCGCGCATGTCCACGACGGTCTCGTCGGTCACCGACTGGATCTCGGTGATCATCGAGTCGATGTCGTCGGTCGCCTCCTGGGTCTGGGCCGCCAGCTCTTTGATCTCGTCGGCGACGACGCCGAACCCTTCGCCGGCCTCGCCGGCTCGGCTGGCCTCGATGGAGGCGTTCAGTGCCAGCATGTTCGTCTGGTCGGCGATCTCGTCGATGAGCGTCACCACCTCGCCGATCCGTTCGACCTCGGTGGCGAGGGTCTCGACTTGCTCGATCGTCTCGGTCGCCTTCTCCTCGATGGCCTCGATCTCTGCGGTCGCTTCCTGGCCGTACTCGCGTCCCTGTGCCCCGGTCTCGGAGGCCTGTTCGGCCTTGGTCGCGATCTCGTCGGTCGAGGACGTGATCTCCTCGATCGTCGCAGAGAGGTCCGTCATCTCGTCTGTCACCTGCTGGATGTTCTCGTTTTGCTGTTCGGCTCCGCTGGAGATCTCCTGAATCGTCTCGGCGACCTGTTCGCTCGCGGTCCGTACTTCGTTCGCGCTCGCGGAGATCTGTTCGCTCGAACCGTCGACGTCGCGTGCGAAGCGCTCGATCTCGACGACGGTCTGCTCCAGTTCCGCGATCATCTCGTTGGACGCCTCTGCGATGTCTTGCATCGCGTCGTTGTCGATGTCCGTGTCGAGTCGCTGGGTCAGGTCCCCGTCTGCGGCCCGAGCCATCACCGTTCCGAACGCCGCCGCTTGCTGTTCGAGGCTGTCTGCCAGGGCCTCGGCGTCCTGTTTGGCGACTTCCGCCTCGCTGCGGGCCGTCTCGAGGTCGTCGATGAACGTCTCCAGATCCGTCTGCATCGCGTCGAGGGAGTCGCCGAGCCGGCCGGGCACCGGCTCGTCGAGGACGGCAGCGTCGAAGTCCTGGCGCGACAGCGCGTCGGCCTGGTCGGCGACTGTCTGGAGGTACGACCTGATGTCCCGAAACGCTGCCCGGACCTGTCCGACCTCGTCGACCCGTCCGCCGTCGGCGATCTCGATGTCCAGGTCCCCGTTTGCGAGCGCGGTCGCCTGTGTCGAGAGCTCCTGCATCGAGCGCATCGGCCCCTGTCGCACCATCACGCCCAGCACGACCAGCCCGACCAGCGCCGACCCGATCAGGAGGAAGACGTTCTGCTCGACCTGCTGGCGGACCACGAGTGCCGACGACTTGGGCGCTTTCTTTATCACGACCCAGTTCGAGTCGCCGCCGACGGCCGTGTACGCGACCACCGACTCCGAGGTCAGGAGCGTCCCGTTGGGGTTGTTGTCGACGGCGGTCCTGATCTCGTCCGCGTTCGAGCCGCCGTACTGCGCGAGGATGGCGTCCTCGTCGCGATCCAGTAGCACGTCGCCAGTTCCCCGGCCGATGATCGTCGTCCGCGTTCCGTCGACGGAGCTGCGGAACCGTTCGGCCCGCTCGCTCATTCTGATCTTCATGATCAGCGCGTACTCCGTCTCCGGCACCGGCGAGATCAGCGCCATCGAGGGGGAGCCGGCGCGGTCGGCGTACACCCACGACTGGATGACCGTCTCCGGTCCGTCGAAGGACAGTTCGTCGTAGCTCGTTTCCTGTGGCCAGACGATCGCCGTCTCGGTCACGCTGGCCCCTTCGAGATCGTCGTTCGTACTCGCCTCGATCGTTCGATCCTCGCGGTTGAGGTAGTGCAGTGCCACGACCTCGCTGGGGAGCTGTTCGAGTTCGCCGCTGAGCGCACGCCGCGCCTCGTCGCTGTCGGTCGTCGCGAGCGCCCGTTGCTTCGAGAGGGTTCTGACGGTGTTTTGCTGGGTGTCGACCCACTGCTTGACGGCGTCGCCCTCCAGCTCTGCGTTCGCCAGGAGGTTCTGGCGTTGCTGATCGCTCACGTCTTCTGAAACCTGTGTTGCGGTGTAGAATCCGATGCTCGCGACGAGCAGCAGAATCACCAGTGCGACGAGCCCGAACTTGCGCGTGTAACTCCGCCGGACGGACTGTGGAAGCCAGTTCTCAATACTCATAATAAATTTCCTTTGGGTTTCTCTTCGTTGCTGCGATACTGCTTCTCTGTAATGCACAGATAAAAAGACAACTGGCGAGTTATCAGGACAAATATCCGGGAAAGACAGCACCGATCAATACCGGTGGCGTCGCGCCGCCGTGACCACTTTCACTCCGGTGGCGAACACCTTATAACGCGCCCGCTGATACGTATCGCCACGAATGACCTCGTATCAGTCTCGCCTCGGGGAAGGAGAGGGGATCGCCGACGAGCTGGCCGAGAGCCAGCGATCCATCTCCATCGCCGAGTTCTTCGAAAAGAACAGGCAGATGCTCGGGTTCGACTCGGGGGCCAAGGCGCTCGTCACGGCCGTCAAGGAGGCGGTCGACAACGCGCTCGACGCCTGTGAGGAGGCCGGGATCACCCCCGACATCTACGTCGAGATTCAGGAAGCCGGAGACTACTACCGGCTCATCGTCGAAGACAACGGCCCCGGTATCACCCGAGAACAGATCCCCAACATCTTCGGGAAGCTGCTCTACGGTTCGCGCTTTCACAAGCGCGAGCAGAACCGGGGCCAGCAGGGGATCGGTATCTCGGCGGCCGTCCTCCACTCCCAGAAGACCAGCGGCAAGCCGGCGAAGATCACCAGCCGGACCGAGCAGCACGCAGACGCCCAGTACTTCGAGCTGATCGTCGACACGGACGCCAACGAACCCGAGATCAGCGTCGAGGACACGACGACCTGGGAACGGCCCCACGGCACCCGCATCGAACTGGAGATGGAGGCGAACATGCGGGCCCGCCAGCAGCTCCACGACTACATCAAGCACACGGCGGTGGTCAACCCTCACGCCCGCATCGAACTCGTCGAGCCCAAGGAACACCTCAAGTACGAACGGACGACCGACCAGCTCCCCGACGAGACCGAGGAGATCCGTCCCCACCCCCACGGCGTCGAAATCGGGACGCTGCTGACGATGCTGGAGTCGACCGACTCGTACTCCGTCTCCGGGTTCATGCAGGGCGAGTTCACCCGCGTGGGCCAGAAGACCAGCGACGACGTCATCGCGAACTTCAACGACCGACACTACGGCCGCGAGATGACGTGGTACGGGCCCCAGAGCTACGAGGACAGCGTTGTCTCGACGGGACAACGAGATGGAGACGGCGAAGCCGTCGAAATGGACGTCGCGAGAGCGGTCCAGCAGGCCGTCTCGAACAAGGGCAAAGACGCCACCGCGGAGTTCGCCGACGCGGTCGCCAGCGCCGTCTCGGAGACCGGCCGGGTCGCTCACGGTCGCCTCGAAGCGATCGTCGACGACCACGCCGACCGGATCGAGGACGACTACGAGAAGACCTTCGGCACGACCGTCCGCGAGGCCGCCATCGAGGCGGCGTGGGGCGAGATCACCGCCGATCGAACGCCCGATGTGTACGAACTCGTCGACGACGTGACGACGACACGCAAGGACGACGCCGCCGTGCAGGGCATCGCCGAGCGCATCGCCGACAAGTTCGACGATGACGGACCCAACCGCGTCACGTACGCAGCGCTCGAAGACTACGTCGACCGCGCGGCGGAGATGACCGAGGACATGGACGACGCGACCTTCGGCGAGACCGCCCGCAAGAAGATCGTCGACGCCCTCTGGGAGGTCGCCGCGCCGGTCTCCGACGATCCGCCCAACGTCGGCGAGATCGCCGACGATCGGGACACCACCAGCGACCTGCTGGAGGCGATGCGCGAGACCGACATCATCGCGCCGCCGACGGACTGTCTCGCGCCGATCACCGCCGAACTCGTCGAGGCCGGGCTGAAAAAGGAGTTCGACGCCGATTTCTTCGCCGCCTCCACCCGAGACGCCTCGGTCCACGGCGGCGACCCGTTCATCGTCGAGGCCGGCATCGCCTACGGCGGCGACATCGAACACGATCAGGCGCAGGTGATGCGCTTTGCCAACCGCGTCCCGCTCGTGTACCAGCGCGGTGCGTGCGCGACGACCGACGTGGTCAAGTCCATCAACTGGCGCAACTACGGCCTCGACCAGCCGGGGGGTAGCGGCATCCCCAACGACGCCGCGGTCGTCATGGTCCACATCGCCTCGACGAACGTCCCCTTCACCAGCGAGTCCAAGGACGCCGTCGCCAACATCCCGGAGATCGAGTCCGAGATCGAGCTGGCGATCCGCGAGGCCGCACGGGAGCTAAAGAGCTACCTCAACAAGCGCCGGTCGATGCAAAAGCGCCGGAAGAAAGAGAACAAGCTCGCGACGATCCTCCCCGAGATGGCCGAGAAGCTCGCGACGGTGACGGGCAACGAGCGACTGGACATCGACGACTCGATGGCCCGCATCATGAACAACGTCCTCGTCGAGCGCGAGGTCGAGGGCGACACGGTCCGGGTCGTCGTCGAGAACAACGACGACACCAACGCCGACATCGACCTGACGGACATCGTCACGGCCGAACCGCGGGCCACGAACGGCGCGAACGTCGTCGAGATGGACGGCGAGTGGTTCGTCAAGTGGCAGACCACCGTCACTGCCGGCGACGACGCAGTCCTGGAGTATCGGATCGACGGCGACGCCGAGTTCGACATCGCGGTCGACGGCGTCGAAGACGAGAAACTGACGGTGAACGCGTAATCTATGAGTACTGATAGCAACCTCAACGAGGCAGAAGCCCGCGAACAGCTGCTCGACCTCGCGGCGGACTTTTACGACCAGTTCGCCGACGGCGACGTGCCGACGATGCAGATCCCCACCCGGACGAAGTCCAACATCGAGTACGACGAGGACAAGGACGTGTGGGTGTACGGAGACCGCTCCTCGACGCGGTCGGCAAAGACCGTCTCCGGGGCTCAGAAGCTCCTGAAGGCGACCTACACCATCGACTTCCTCGCACAGCAACTCGAAGAGGACCGCTCGTCGACCCTGCGTGAACTGTACTACCTCTCGGAGTCGTGGGACCTCGACGAGGCCCAGTTCAACACCCAGGACGAGTCGAACAACCTCATCGAGGACTTGGAGATCGTCTCGGAGGTCAAACGCGAGGACTTCCACATGCGCCCAGAGGAGTCGGGCGCGAAGGTGATGGGACCGCTGCTGCTGCGCGAGCAGACCAGGCGGGGCGACCGCGAGATCCACTGCCAGGACGACGTGGGCCAGGGCGGCTACCAGATCCCCAACAACCCGGACACCATCGAGTTCCTCGACAACGACGCCGACTTCGTCCTCTGTGTCGAGACCGGCGGGATGCGGGACCGACTCGTCGAGAACGGCTTCGACGACGAGTACGACTCGATCGTCGTCCACCTGGGCGGCCAGCCCGCCCGCGCGACCCGGCGACTGACCAAGCGACTCCACGACGAACTCGACCTGCCAGTCGTGGTCTTCACTGACGGCGACCCGTGGTCGTACCGCATCTACGGCTCGGTCGCCTACGGCTCGATCAAGTCGGCCCACCTCTCGGAGTACCTCGCGACGCCGGAAGCCCAGTTCATCGGCATCCGACCGGCGGACATCGTCGAGTACGACCTGCCGACCGATCCGCTCTCGGACTCCGACATCAACGCCCTCGAATCGGAGCTGTCGGACCCGCGCTTCCAGACGGAGTTCTGGGAGGAACAGATCGAACTGCAACTCGACATCGGCAAGAAGTCCGAACAGCAGTCACTGGCCTCGCGGGGCCTCGACTTCGTGACCGACACGTACCTCCCCGAGCGCCTCGACGAGATGGGCGTGCTGTAGGTCCGACACACCGACTATCCATTCTCGACCTGACGCTCGAAAGGCTGATGCAAGCGGGCGCGCTGTGACCTCGTAGATGCCCTCTGACCGGTCGCTCTCCGGCCGCGTGAACGGGTGGATCGAGAACCGATCGCGCGGTGGCTACGCAGTGCTGACGGGTGTACTCACCGGAGGCGGTGTCTTCGTCGCCGGCCTGGTGATCGGCGGGGACCGTCTCTTCGTCGATGCGGTACTGATGGCGCTCACGATGACTGTCGGCTACTACGCGCTCGATCCGCGGAACTGGGCGAGATGATCTCGCCGCGTGAATCGACCGCGGTGGCCGTCTGGCCGCGATTACGCTTCGATCCCGAGCTCGTCCAGTAGCGTCACCGCCGCGGCGTGTGAGGAGGGCGGCCCTCGTGCGGTCACGAGATCGCCGTCGACGGTCACCGACGTGTCGGCGTCGAGTTCGGCGTCCCAGACGCCGCCAGCGGCCACTACTTCGTCCTCGACCCAGTACGGAAGCTTGCGGCCGTCGGGCAGCAGGTCCCGCTCGTCGACGATCCCCTCCTCCCAGGCGTTGGGGAAGCCGGTGACCGATCGGCCCTCGACGAGGAACTCGCCGTCGGCGTCGCGGGTGAACGCGAGGATGCCGACGGCGTGACAGACGACCAGCGCCGTCCCCTCCTCGCCCTCGACGGCGGTACGGAGCGCGTCACGGGCGTGTCCGTCCTGAGTCACGTCCCACTCGGCACCGTGGCCGCCGGGGAAGACGACGGCGTCGTACTCTTCGGCGTCGGCGTCGGCCAGCGCGATCGGGTCGTTGAGGCGGTCGTCGCTCTCCGCCACGCTCGTGACGCGTTCGGCGGTCTCCTCGCCGACCTCCTCGGGGTCGATCGATCGCTCGTCGATCACGGGTGGGTTCCCCGTCGGCGTCGCGACCGTGACCTCGACGCCCGCCTCGGTGAGCGTCGTGAGCGGCTCGATACACTCCTCGCCCCAGTAACCCTCTTCGCTGACGATGAACAGTGCGGTAGTCATGCACCCTCCGTAGGGGTGTGTCGTGTAACCTCTTTTCGGGCGCGGCAGGGAAGCGGGCGACCGAAACGAGGTTCAATGGTCCAGTGCGACCGGCACGCCACGGCCCGCAACGTCGACTGCGAAGGCCTCGTCGTCGCCCTCCAGGGACTCGAAGGTGTTGTAGTGGATCGGAAGCACGCAGTCCGGTCGCATCTCCGCCGCGAGGTCGGCGGCCGTGTGGCGATCCATCGTGTAGTGCTTCGCGATCGACGGGACGAACACGTCCACGTCGAGTTCCTCGTGGCCGGGCAACACGTCGGAGTCGCCGGGCCAGAAGACCCGCTCACCGCCGATCTCGACCAGGAAGCCACAGCCGATCCCCCTGGGGTGGATCGGCGTGCCGTCGTCCTCGACGTTCGGGCCGTCTTCCTCGTTGTAGGCCGGCACGGTCCAGATCGGGCAGTCGGCAGCGACGAGTTCGTCTTCCATGCCCACCTCGACGACCTCGAAGTCGAGATCGGCCGGCCGGTCGAGGTCGCGGTCGGTCGCGTGGACGTCGATCCCCTCGAAGAGGACGACGGTGGCGTCGTCGCTCGCCACCCGGCGGATGCCGTCGGGGTCGTAGTGGTGGATGTGAGTGACCAGCACGACGTCGCCGTCCCGCGCGTCGTAGTCCCGCGTCGGCGGGTGGTCGATCCCCTCGACGTGAGGTTCCCACTCGCCCGTGAGGACGCCGTACCGTCCCGGGTCGAAGTAGATCGTCGTGTCGTCGCTCTCGACTCGCAGGGTCGCGTAGCCGAGCCAGTCCAGCGTGATGTCCTCGAAGTGGACGGTCATGGATCACGGTTCGGCCGAGCGGCGTATAAATGGCCCGTGACGCCGACGGTCGGAGTCATCGCGGAGAGCTGTCCGGCTCCTCACCCCTGCCGGGCGGCCAGCCGCTCGACCCGTTCGAGCGTGTCGCCGTCCGCGACGGCTTTGTCCGAGCGGACCTCGACGAACCGCGGGAACCGGAGCGCGTACCCAGAGTCGTAGGTCGAGGAGGTCTGGATCTCCTCGTAGCCGACCTCGAAGACGACGGCCGGTTCGATCTCGACGCGCTGGCCGGTCTCCCGGGTGACGTGTGGCTCCAGCAGTTCCGTCAGCGTCGCCAGCTGTTCGTCGGTGATTCCGGTCGCGACGTTGCCGACGGGCGCGTAGCCGTCGTCGGTCCGGGCCGACAGCTCGAAGGTCCCCAGGTAGGTCGCTCGCCGTCCCTCGCCCCACTGGGCACCGGTGACGACGAGGTCGAGGGTCTCCACGTCGGGCTTGCGCTTGCGCCAGTGTTTGCCCCGCTTGCCCGGCGAGTACGTCGAGTCGGGATCTTTCAGCATGATCCCCTCGTGACCGGCGGCCAGCGCCTCGTCTGCGATGTCCTCGATCCGCTCGGTGTCGTCTGCGAGCCAGAACGTCGACCGGACGGCGTCGGCGTCGCCAAGCACCGCGTCGAGCGCGTCCTGTCGGTCGACGAGGGGGGCGTCCAGCAGGTCTCGACCGTCGGCGTGGAGACAGTCGAAGGCGTGCAGGCGAACGCCGACGGTCTCGCTGGCACGGGCCACGTCGTGTTTGCGCCGGAAGCGTCGCAGGACCTCCTGGAAGGGGAGCGGATCGCCGTCACCGTCGACCGCGACGACCTCGCCGTCGAGGATGGCCGGCCCGTCGACGGCGTCCTCGACGGCCGACACCACCTCCGGCAGCGGCTCGGTCACGTCCTCCATGTTCCGAGAGAACAGCCGGACCGTCTCGCCGTCGTCGTGGACCTGGACCCGCGCGCCGTCGTACTTCCACTCGACCGCTGCGGTCTCCCAGTCTTCGAGGGCCTCGGTCACGGTGCCGGCCTGTGCGAGCATCGCCTTGACCGGCCGGCCGATCGTCAGTTCGAGGTCGGCCAGCCCGTCGGCCCCCTCGTCTCGGGCCACCCGGGCGACGTTCCCGTAGTCGTTGGTGACCTGTAGCGCGCGCTCGACGGCGTCGACCGGCGCGTCGAAGGCCGCCGCGATGGCGTCGCGCACCGTCCCCTCGCCGACGCCGATCCGCATCTCCGAGAGGACGATCCGGGCGAGGTAGCGGGCCTCCGCGTCGCTGGCGCGGTTGAACAGGCCGAACAGCGTCTCGACTTTCGTGCCGCGGCTCCCCGAACCGCTGGCCGACGCGATGGCCGCGAGTTCGTCCGCCACTTCGGCGACGGTCAGGGGCGACTGCGAGCCAGCGCCGAAGGCGGCAAGTCCCTGCTGGCCGCCCAGGTCGAGCTCGGTCGCGACGGCACCGATCTCGCCCACGTCCGCGACGCGGGCCTCGATGTCGTCGACGGCGACGTTTCGGCCCGCCGCCCGCGCCAGGGCCTCGTAACACAGCTTCGGGCCGATGTCGAGCTTCGTCGCCTCGTAGGCCGGGAACACCCGTCCCTGCACGAGCCGCGTGCAGATCGGGAGGTCGTCACCGGCGTCTGCGAGCAGCCCGGCCACCAGCTCGATCGTCGCGATGTCGGCGCTCTCGCCCTCGATCTCGGCCGCCGTCGCGGCGAACTCGGCGAACTCCATTACCGGAGGCTACCGATCCGGTGTCGCAAACACCCTTCGATGCGCGTCGGCTACTCGACTGTGACCGGTACGGCGACGAACTCGCCTCGCCCCGGCGCGGGGTAGGGCCGGTCTCGCTCGAAGCCGCCGTAGTTCAGCACCCGATCGCCGTCGGTGTCGAGATGCGCCACGACGACCAGCGAGTCCCGCCGCTCGACCGGGCTGTCGAGTTCGATCGCCACGTCCTCGTGGGTGCCGGCGACGAGGTACGCCGACTGGCCGACGACCTCGCCGCCGGCTTCGCCCTCGTAGACGACGACGTAGCCGCCGTCGGACAGCGAGGCGGAATCGACCGTGATGCGCTCCTGTCCGGCGGCGGGACTGTCGACGGTCAGCGAGGCCACCGGCGAGGACAGCAAGAGGAAGGCGACGTAGGCCACGCCCAGCATGATCGCGGCGTGTTTTGCGCCGTCTCTGAGCGACCCCTCGCCGAGTTGCCCGCCGACGAAGCCGGTACACAGCGCCTGGATCAGCGCCGTGTGGAAGAACACGAGCGTGTACGCCGCCTTGTCGACCTGGCCCAGTCGCGCGAACTGATCGACGTTGACGCCCAATCGCCCCGTGTTCTCGGGGGTCGGGACGCTGGAGGGCAACGCCGGCACGAGCACCTCCTGGACCGACGCGATGATGACCAGGAAGACGAGAAAGGAGATGTAGATGACGACGAGGTAGGTGAGCATCTCCTGGCGGCGCTGGCGGCGCAGCCGGTAGTCGGAGCGGGCCTGATCGGCGGCGATCCGCAGGATCGGCCCCATCTTGCCGCTCGATCGCATGGCGTTGATCAACAGCGTGACCACCCGCGACATCGAGGTCGTCCTGATCCGACGGCCGAACCTCGTCAGGGCGTCCTCGACGTTGGCACCCATCGTCACGTCCGCCCAGATCCGATCGACCTCCTCGCTGAGTGCGCCCACGTCCGTCCCGCGGACCCGCTCCAGGCTCTCGACGACCGTCATGCCGGCCTCGTTGAGGCTGGCCAGGCGTTCGAGCAGCTCCGGCGTGGCAGCCTCGATCCGGCGGATCCGCCGGGTGTACAGCTCCCGCGCGATCGCGAACGTCGCCAGCACGAACAGGAGCGACTGGATCAGAACGTCGTCGAGGACCCGGAGGTTGACCGTCCCCGTCTCGAAGGCCGCCGGTGCCCGGAGCGCGACCGCGAGGACGGCGATCGGCACCGTGACGTAGAGCACCCGAGACGGGTTCCAGAGGAACGTCTGGACCGGCGAGGTGACGAGGCGCTTGACCGTCGCGATCCGGTCGTAGACGGCCAGCTGGCGTCGCTCGATGGAGTCCGCGTAGCCGCCGTCGGTCGCCGTCGACCCGCCCGAGTCGGTCGGCTTGGCGAACGTCGTCGTCGCTCGCCGATCCAGCAGCGAGGTCGTCTTGTTGTTCCCGATGCCGAGGATCGCCAGCCGCTGGCTCAGGTACAGCACGAACCCGGCGTTGGCCAGCGGGATCATCAGGTAGCCGACCATCTGGATGAACACGAGCGTGTCGGTCAAGGTCAGGCCGAACACGAGCAGGATCGTGATGAAAAAGAGCACGGCGGCGACCAGCACCGTCACGTACGCCTCCGCGACCGTCGCGAGGTGTTCGAGGATCTCTTCCTGGCGGCGCTCGCTCTCGTCTTTCGTCCGCTCGTACTGCTCTCTGAGGAACGTCGAGAGGCTGCGCCCGCTCTGAAGCACGCTCGCGAGGTTCTCGGCGAACGTCTGGAAGTCCTCGCTCGGCGTCCGACCGGCCATCCCTCTGACGGCGGTGATCATGTCCTGGCCGAAGAGGTCCATCTGCCTGACCGCGACCGAGACCTCCTCCGCGCTGGCCCCGTAGATCTCGCGGTTGTCCGAGAGCGTCCGCAACGCCGCGGGAAACGAGACGCCGCCCCGCGAGAGCGCATAGAGGAACGCGAGGGTCCGCCCCTGTCCCTCGTCGATCGCTCGCTGGCGGACCGCGGCTCTGCTTCGGGGCATCTCCCAGCGCAGCCAGTACGTCAGCCCCGCGGCCGTCACGCCGGTAATCACGCCCCCGCCGATCAGGATCAGCAGGATCTCACGCTGGGTCAACACGAGTTCGAACCCGCGGATCCCCAGCGCGTTGACCATCGTCCGGGGCAACCCCATCATTAGGTCGACGATACCCGGAATCGCCAGCAACAGTCCGCCGAACAGGTAGACGCCGGTGATCGCACCGCCCAGGGCCGCCAGCGCCGTGTACAGCAGCGTCCGGGCGGCGTAGGTCCGGTAGGTGTACACCACGAACGCCGACTTCAGGAGGCGCTTTCGCTCCTCCGACGCCGGGATGTACCGGCCGAACAGCCGTCGGCCGAACCGCGTCAGCGACGTGTCGAACGTCTCGTCGAGCATCGCGAGCGCGACCACGCACAGGATCGCGATGACCGCGAAGACGGGGAGCGTCCCCAGTGGATTGAGTTGCATGTCAGGGTGTCGCGTCGATGTCGGCCCGATCGATCCGCTCCATCACCGTCTCGCTGTCCGCGTAGTACTTGTTGACCATCGCGGTAAAGCGCCGGTAGTCCGTGATCGACTCCGCCTGGAGGTATCGCAGGAACCGCTTTCTGTCGTCCATCTCCCGGAGCAACTCCGACTGGCTCCACCCCCGTTCGCGCCTGATCTCGTCCAGCAGATCGCTGTTGGAGTCCTCGAAGTAGTCCTCGTCGGCCTGCCAGGCGTAGGCGTTGGAGTAGTCGAGTTCCCCGGTCCGCTGGTCGATCCCCTCGATCTCGGCGAGGGTCTTGGCTCGCCGGACGCGTTCCCCGCCCGAGCGGCCAAGCACCTGCACACAGAGGATGTCGAGGCTCTGAACCATCGGTCGCGGCACGTTGATCGGCTCGTTTTCCAGCCGGTTGATCACCGTCTGGACCGAGTCGGCGTGCATCGTCGAGAACGTCGTGTGCCCCGTGTTCATCGCCTGGAAGAGCGTAATCGCCTCTTCGCCGCGGACCTCGCCGACGATGATGTACTCCGGCCGATGACGCAGCGCCGACCGCAACAGGTCGTACATCGTGATGTCCGACTCGTCGAGTCGCTCCCTGGTCACCGACGAGAGCCAGTTGTCGTGGTACAGCGACAGCTCGCGGGTGTCCTCGATGGTCAACACCTTCGATCGGGGCGGAATGAACATCGAGACGGCGTTCATCGAGGTCGTCTTGCCCGCCGCCGTCCCCCCGGCGAAGATCAGGGACTTGTTGGACTCGATGGCCAGCCAGAGGTAGGCCAGCATCTCGACGGAGAAGGTCCCGTAGTTCAGCAGATCGATCGGCGTGAACGGCTCGTCGGCGTACTTCCGGATGGTGAACGCGGAGCCGCGGGGCGTGACCTCCTCGCCGAGTGCCAGCTCGATCCGCGAGCCGTCCGGCAGCGTCGTCGAGACGACGGGATCGGAGACGGAGACGTGCCGGCCCGACCGCTGTGCGAGCTGGATCACGAAGTCGTTCAGCTCGCTCTCCTCGTAGACGACGCTGGTCTCGATGTCGGTGTACGCGTCGTGATACGCGAATATCGGTAGCCCGGCCCCGTCACAGGAGATGTCCTCGATGCCGGGGTCGTGCATCAGCGGGTCGATCCGGCCGTAGCCCAGGAAGGACCGATAGAGGTAGTACAGCAGCCGGTAGAACGTCTCGGGCTCGACGACGACGCCGTACTCCTCGATCCGGTCCCGCAGCGCCGCGGCCAGCGCCGCCTCGGGGTCGTCGCTCACGTCCTCGCGGTAGATGAGCGGACCGCGGATGTCCTCGAAGAGCCGATCGAGCAGATCCCGTTCGAACCCGTCGAGCGAGGGTTCGACGACCTGGTAGAACTGTTCGTCGGCCTCGGGATCGTGGTTGATCGAGGCGAAGGCAAAGGGTGCGTTGAGCCAGTAGCGGTCGATCTCGTCGTACTGCTCGGGCACCGTGTACTCGACCAGCTTGCCGTGGCGCTGTGGATCGTAGTTCGTCGACGGGACGGCCGCGCCGCTGAGCATGCGAGCCGTCCGCGAGAGCCAGTCGCGCACGCCCGACAGCGGCGTCGAACTCGATCCGTCGTGCTCTGTCTCGTCGCCTGCCATCGCTCGATACCGTGTGTAATCGTCTCACGATACTCCGTCGACGTACTTAAATGAGCCCCTCCCAGTATTGCGAATTGAAATCCCGTGGGCGGGCGGTATCACTCCTCGCCGTCGCCCTCGTCGTCGGTCCGGTCGACCGTCAGCAGGAGGGAGCCGAACACGAGCGTCAGCGCGGTGCCGACCGGGATCGTGACCGGCTGGCGATCCCAGAACAGGAGCGTCGCGGCGGCCAGTCCCACGCCCAACAGTGCCAGCAGCGCGCCCTGGAGTCGGACCGGGTCGACCGGCATCGCGGCCTCGTGGGCGTCCTCGTCGACGTAGTAGGCGACACTCAACGCCAGCGGAACGAGCGAGAGGACCGCGGCTCCGACCCACACCCAGCTCGCAGTCGTCAGGGTCTGGTTGAACGCCGGTGCCTCGACCACCCAGAGGAACGGCCGCTCTTGCTCGCCGAAGGAGATGCCGAAGATGTACTGTAGTCGAAAGTACAGAAACCGGATGACGACGACGGTCACCTGGCGACCGCCGACCTCGATCGGCAGGACCGCCCCCGACCACGGCAACAGCGCCACGAGCCACGTCGACAGGACCGCGAGCTCCGGCGCGTACTCGGACTTGACCCAGGCCATGCCCGTCACCGCGTCCCACTGTGGATTATAGCTGTCGGCTCTGCCCGAGTCCGTGTGTCGTGGTACCAATCGCCGTTACGTTCTTTGCCCAGCGTCCCCTACTGTCGGGTACGAGATGCGGCGTGACTACTTCGACATCGACGTGAGCGGGATCGAGGAGTCGTCGACCGACGATCCGGTGATCGCGATCGCGTTCGACGGTCCCGACGACCTCCTGTCGGATCGACTCACCGGCGACGGTGGCACACTCGACGCGGGCGAACTGGACGTGACCTATCGCACCCGAGCCGACGGCGGGGAGGCGACTGGCGTCCTCTCGATCGCGAACCGTCACAACGGCGAGTACGTCCTCGAAGCGAACGTCGCCCCGAGCGTCATCGAGTCGGTCGTCGCCGCCGCCAGCGACGGCGAGGACACCAGATACCGCCTCCGGCTCACGGACGGCGACGGGAAATCGACAGTCTACACGAAGGAGATCCTGCTCGTCTACGACGAGAGCGGCAGCCTCAGTCGCGGACGGAGCCTCATTCCCGGCGGCGTCGAACTCTAGCGCGCCGTTCGATCGCCGGCAGTATCGTCGTCCCCTCCGCTCTGACGACGACCGCGGCCGAATCGCACGGTCGAGTTAACTGTCTCCAGTCCTCAATCGTTGGCATGTGCTTCGCAGCGCTCCTGAACGGCGACGCGACGGATCGATCGGTCGTGGAGATCGTTCGGGGGGAACTCCCCCGCTCGCTCGGGAACGGCACCGTCGCCGCCGTGCTGGTCGTCGCCGTGTCGGTGCTCGAAGGGGCGTCGCTCGCGTTGACGGCGGGGCTGGCGTTCGGTGCCGTCGCGCTCGGGACGGTGCTCCATCAGGGGGTGCTGCTTGGCGGCGTGGCGCTCCTCCGTGGACGCGAACGGCTTCGCGGTCGGTCATCGACCCGCGCGTGAGCGTGCCCGGCTGTCCCAGTGGGTCTTCGAAGCAGCCCCACAGCTTCGAGCCGGGCAAAATCAACGCACACCCGATCGCACGACTGCAGTGCGATCGGTGTAGACATCGGTGCAATTGTTACTATAGAAGAGCCGTATCGATAGCCGTCCGTGAAAGGGTTTATTAGTACGAATATGATATGAATACGTATGAGTGAGGGCGAACACCGGAAGGTCGGGAAGCGAGGGCAAGTGACGATCCCCAAAGAGCTTCGCGAACGGTTCGGGATCGAGGGCGGCGACGACGTCCTGATCCACGAAGAGGCTGGCAAGCTCGTTATCGAACAGCCACTCACTCGTGAAGAGTTGGCTGAGGGGTACCGCAAGCGTTCCCAACGGATCCGCGAACTCGCCGACGAACTGGCGGACGTTTCGACGGAGGCTAACGAACAGCTGGGCGATGCCCCAGAGTGGTAGCGGATGGCTACGTCTGTCCGTCGAGGAGATGTCGTTATTGTCGACCTCGATCCGACCCAGGGGTCCGAACAACGGGGAACACGCCCGTGTCTCGTCGTACAGAACGATGTCGGGAATGCCAACGCACCGACGACGATCGTCGTTCCGTTCACCACCTCGTTCGGCGAGGAGCTCTATCCGTTCGAAGTGCTCGTCCCAGCCCAAGAGTGTGCGCTTCGGGAAGACTCGGTCGCGCTCTGTAGCCAGATTCGAACCATCTCTCTCCAGCACCGTATCGACGAGAATCTCGGCTCGATTCCGCCCGAACGGATGGAGGAGGTCGACACCGCACTCGAATACAGCCTCGGCCTCGCCGAACTCTGAGAGGGAGCGTTCCGTGCGTTCTTAGACCACGGATTGTCTCCCAGTTGAAGACGATGTATCCAAGGGAACCGTTATCAGACAGTGAGACGGAGTCTCACGTCATGTCACCGACTGATCCCAGTACGGGAGGGTTCGGCTCTCCGCTCCGCACTGTGATTTTGGCTGCCCTTCTGCTGTTCATTTTTTACCTCGGAAAGGGATGGGCACGGGGACTCGTGGAGGGAAACTATCTGATAGGCGTATTCGGCTTGATAGTCGCTCTTGCCCCGATAGTCTGGCTATTGCTTGTGATCAAAAACGCAGATTTCTGAAGATCCACCGGATGCGAGCACTCCTTCATACGGAAAGTTGTAGGTCTTTACCAGATCGACCGCACGCCGTCGTGCGGTCGACTTGGTAAACGCCTACAACCGTCCGTATCAGAACCACACTTTACCGGCCACACAATTGTGTCTGGCACTCACTGGACGATCGATTCCGAGACTTTCGGTACTGACTGCGAACGGAGTACCACCCGGTTGACCGAGCCGTCGCCGGATCCGGAAGGACCTGGCCCACTCGCTTTGTTCCCGGTCGCATCGTGGTTCCCGTACGACCACCTGTGACTTCGTTCCGCATCACACACCGTTCGACTCCCGAGTGATTCGCTCCCGAGGTTCGCGCAGAACGCCAGGTTCCTCCGCGAGCCACGGAAAAAGATGGGATTTAAGCGGGCGCGTGACGGCGTTCCGTATGACATGAAATTGCACGAGTACCAGGCGAAGCAGGTCTTCGCCGACGCGGGGGTTCCGACGCCCGCATCGACGCTGGCGACGACCGTCGACGAAGCGGTCGACGCCGCCGAGGAGATCGGCTATCCGATCGCGATCAAGGCACAGGTGCAGGTCGGCGGCCGCGGGAAGGCCGGCGGGATCAAGCTCGCCGAGAACGCCGACGAGGCCCGTGAGTACGCCGACGATATTCTCGGGATGGACCTCAAGGGGCTCCACGTCGACCGCGTCCTCGTCGAAGAGGCCGTCGACTTCGTCAACGAGCTGTACGTCGGCGTGACGATGGACCGCGGCGAGGGCGAGCCCGTCGCGATGGTCTCGACGCGCGGCGGCGTCAACATCGAGGAAGTCGCCGAAGAGGAGCCAGAGGCGATCGCCCGCGAGCACATCGATCCGGCCTTCGGCATGCACCACTACCAGGCCCGGAAGGTCGTCTACGACGCCGGTGTCGACCGCGAGGTCGCCAACGACGTTGCCGGCGTCCTCAAGACGCTGTACGACCTCTGGGAGGACAAAGACGGCTCCGACGCCGAGATCAACCCGCTGATGGTCACGGCCGACGACGAGGTCATCGCGGCCGACGCCGTGATGAACGTCGACGACGACGCCCTGTTCCGTCACCCCGATCTGGAGGCGATGGAAGACGAGGCCGACGGCGGCGACGAACTCGAACAGAAGGCCGACGAGTACGGCTTCGACTACGTCCGCCTGTCGGGCAACGTCGGCATCATCGGCAACGGTGCCGGGCTGGTGATGACGACGCTCGACCTCGTCGACCACTTCGGCGGCGAGCCGGCGAACTTCCTCGACGTGGGCGGCGGTGCGAAGGCCCAGCGGATCGCCAACGCGCTCGATATGGTGTTCTCCGACGACAACGTCGACTCCGTCGTGTTCAACATCTTCGGCGGGATCACGCGGGGCGACGAGGTCGCCAAGGGGATCAACCAGGCGCTCGAACAGTTCGACGAGATTCCCAAGCCCGTCGTCGTCCGACTCGCGGGCACCAACGCTACTGAAGGGATGGAGATTCTCAACGAAGACCTCGTGACGGTCGAACAGACGCTCGAAGACGCCGTCGAACGTGCCGTCGGCTACGCCGAGGAGGTGGAAGCATGAGTTCTGTTGATCGCTTCCTCGCTCGCTTCGCTCCCGAGACTGCGCTCAACAACCTCATGCTCACCACCGGGGGGTGGTTCGCATGAGTGTGCTCGTCGACGAGGACACTCGCGTCGTCGTCCAGGGGATCACGGGCGGCGAGGGGAAGTTCCACACCGAGCAGATGATCGAGTACGGCACCAACGTCGTCGCCGGTGCCGTGCCCGGCCGCGGCGGCCAGGAAGTCGCCGGGGTGCCGGTCTACGACACCGTCGACCGCGCCGCGCGCGAAGAGAACGCGAACACCGCCGTCGTGTTCGTCCCGCCGGCCTTCGCTGGCGACGCGCTGTTCGAGGCGCTGGACGCACCGGTCGACCTCGTCGTCGCCATCACCGAGGGCATTCCGACCCAGGACATGTCCCGCGTCAAGCGCAAACAGGACGAGACCGACACCCACCTCGTCGGTCCGAACTGTCCGGGCGTCATCACGCCGGGAGTCGCGAAGCTCGGCATCCTGCCGGGCAACATCTTCTCCTCGGGCGACGTGGGTCTTGTCTCTCGATCGGGAACGCTGACCTACCAGGTCGTCGACAACCTCACCAACCGCGACATCGGTCAGTCGACCGCCATCGGTATCGGCGGCGACCCGATCATCGGGACGAGCTTCATCGACGCGCTGGAACTGTTCGAGGCCGACCCCGACACGAAGGCCGTCGTGATGTGCGGCGAGATCGGCGGCGAGGACGAAGAGCAGGCCGCCCGCTACATCGGCGAGCACATGGACACGCCCGTGGCCGGCTTCATCGCCGGCCGCACCGCCCCACCGGGCAAGCGCATGGGCCACGCCGGTGCCATCGTCTCCGGCAGCGGGACCGGCACCGCCGAGTCCAAGATCGACGCGCTGGAGAGCAACGGCGTGCCGGTCGGTGACACGCCCGAGGAAGTCGTCGACCACGTCGAAGACATCCTGTAGCGTCGGCGGATCGCCGTACGCTCGTCTTTTTTGGTCTGCCGAGTCCAAGATCGACGCGCTGGAGAGCAACGGCGTCCTCGCGAGCGAAGTGAGCGAGGGCTCGATAGACGAGCGGTGCGTGGTTCGGAGCGAAGCGAGAACCACGGTTCGAGCGGGAGCGGAGCGACACGCGAGCAAAGCGAGTCTATCGGCGTGCCGGTCGGTGACACGCCCGAAGAAGTCGTCGACCACGTCGAAGACATCCTGTAGCGGGTCAGACGACGGCCCGCGAACCGTCCATCGCAGAGCGGTTCGCGATCTGTTACGTTCGACGGCTCTATCGACACTCGCTGGATAGCCGTCCAGCGGTTTTGTCGATAATACTCTGTTTCCGGGTCGGAGAACCCCTGACGTGAACGTTCCGATGTAGTTATAGTGGATGAGTGGGAACGCTCAACTATGCCACATATCTGCCGGGAGTGCAAACGCACCTTCGACACCGAACTGGAACTGGAACTCCACCGAGACACCTGCAGTGCGGGCGAGCTGTTCTGCGACGAGTGCGGGAAGCGGTTCTCCGAGCGAGCGGGGACAGAAGACGGCTGGCACTATCGGTGCCCGAACGACGACTGCGACGGCGAAGGGATCGACGACGCGATCCACCGGGTATCGAAGGCCCGCGTCCAGACGCCCTGACGCGTCGCCCGGGTGCCGTCGGGCGGACGGCAGTCCGTGCGATTCAGTCGCACAGTAGACTCTCGATCTGACCCAGTGCCCGCTGGCACACGGGCGCGTAGCCCGCCGCGAGCAGTGGGATCTCGAAGACGACCCGGCAGTGGTCCGCGCGGACGTCCTCGACGCGGTGGCCGGTCGCAGGGATCTTCGCGACCCGCCACGTCCATCGGTAGTTCCGACAGCTCGTGATCTCGAACGGCACCGTCCCGATCGGCGTTGTCACCCGGCCGGCCGTTCCCCGTTCGACGATCCGCTCGCTCGACTCGACCGCCCGCACCGACGGTCCCCAGTCGGGCCACTGGTTCGTGTCTGTGAGAACGCGCCAGGCGGCGTCGCGGGTCGCCGGAATCGCCCGGCTCACACAGAGGCGACGCCCGTCTGGAGTCCGCTCAGCGTTCAGAGCCACGGCCGCAGTTCGTTCTCACTGTTAATAAACGGGGGGCAACTATAGGGGAGTTCGGTCACAAGCGTCGGGCAGATGATCGAAGCTCGGGACCTTCGCAAGGAGTACGGGGACTTCGTCGCCGTCGAGGGGAGCACGTTCTCAGTCGACCGGGGCGAGGTGTTCGGCGTCATCGGCCCGAACGGTGCGGGCAAGACGACGACGCTGAAGATGCTCTCCGGACTGCTCGAACCGACCAGCGGCGACGTGTCCGTCGCCGGCTACGACGTGACCGACACCGAGATGCGCCAGCAGCTCGGTTTCCTCCCCGAGGAATCGCCCCTCTACGAGGAGATGACGCCGCTGTCGTACCTGCGATTCTTCGCGGACCTGTACGACGTGCCGACGGACGTAGCGACCGAACGGATGCACGACACGCTGGACGAGCTCGAACTCGAACACCGCGAGCGCAAGCTGGGCGACATGTCCAAGGGGATGAAGCGGAAGGTCGCCATCGCCAGATCGCTGATCAACGACCCGGACGTGCTGGTCTACGACGAACCCGCCAGCGGACTGGACCCGCTGACGACGAACTACGTCATCCAGTTCACCGAGCAGCTGGCCCGAGAGGGCAAGACCATCGTCTTCTCGGCGCACAACCTCTATCACGTCGAGACGATCTGCGACCGCGTGGCGATCATGAACGAGGGCCAGATCGTCGCTCGCGGCGATCTGGAAGCTCTCCAGGACGAGTACGGCGATCGGGAGTACCACGTCTACACGACCGTCGAGGTGCCCGGCGCGGTCGCGGAGAACGGCAACTGGCGGCGCGTCGTCGAGACGATGGACGGCGTCGAAGACGTTCGGGCGGCCGCCGCCGAACGCGGCGGCGAGGTCATCGACATCAGGACCGAGGAGTCGAGTCTCGAAGAAGTGTTCCTCAACGTCGCCGAGAGCGAGACGCCGGGGACCCGCTACGTCGAGGAGGCCTAGATGAACCCGCGGAAGCTACTGCGGATCGCCAAGTGGGAGGTGACCAAGAACGCCGGGGGCGTCGACAAACGGACCGTGGCCATCATGGCCGTCTCGGTCGTGGCGATGGTGCTGGTCGCCGGGCTCGCAGCCAGCAGCGGGGCCAGCGGACTCGACAGCGGGCTCTACCGGATCGGCGTCGACGAGTCCAGTTCCTACTACGCGCCGGCCAGCGACGACGCGGCCTTCGTCGTCCAGGAGCCCGACCCTGCGGCGGTCGAACGCGGCGACCAGGAACTGCTCTTCGTCGGGACACAGCTGGCGAGCAGTCCGGAAGACCCCAAAGAGCGGGCGGCGCTCGGTGAGTTCCGCACGAGCGTCGACCGGTACAACAGCCGCCAGATGGCCCGCGAGGACAACCGGACCGCCGCAGAGCCCGTCTCGGTGACGCTGGTCTATCTCGAACAGTCCGGCGTCTCTGAGACGATCGCGTCCGACAGCGGTTCGGACGGTGACGGCGACGGCGGCAGTGCCGGCGGATCGAGCGCCGGGAGCGGCGGCGACGGCGGCGACGGCGGCAGTGCCGGCGGCTCGACCGACAGCGATACCGGTGGGCTGGCCGGGCTCGGCGCGGGACTGACGGGTGGATCGACCACCGGCTCTCCCTCGGACATCCAGCCGCCCTTCCCCTTCGAGTCGCTCGTGCTCGCCTTCCTCTTTATCGTCCCGATGAACTTCGTCATCCAGGCCTACGGCTCGACGATGCTCTCCGAGCGGCTCAACCGCCGAGGGGAGCTGCTGTTGGTCTCTCCGGTCAGCCGGTTCGACATCGTCGCCGGCAAGACGATGCCGTACTTCCTCGGTGCCATGGGCGTCGTGACGGCGATTACGCTCGGTCTGCGATTCGGCGGGCTGACCGCCGGGGGCGGGCCGATCGCGGTCCTGGCGATGCTCCCGATCGCGCTGCTCTTCCTCTCGGCGACGTTCTGTGGCGCGATGTTCGCGCGGTCGTTCAAGGAGCTGACCTTCGTCACGGTGACCGTGACGGTCTCGCTGACCAGCTACGCCTTCGTGCCGGCGATCTTCACCGACGTGACCCCGATCGCGCTGATCTCGCCGCTGACGGTGGTGGTCCGCGATCTCCAGGCCCAGACCGTGACAGCGAGTAACTTCGCGTTCTCGACGATCCCGCCCACGCTGACGGCCGTCGTCCTGTTCGGACTGGGGGCCGGGCTCTACCGGGAAGAGGACATGTTCACCCAGCGAGCGATTCCCCTGAAAGTGCTCGACGCGCTCTCGGGTCGGATCAAGTCGAACTGGAGCGCGCTGAAACTCTCCGTGTTGCTGATCCCGCTCGTACTAGTCGCCGAGCTGGTGGCGATCGCACTGATCTTCCCGCTACAAGGACTGTCGACGGCACTGACGATTCCCCTGATCCTCGGTGCGGTCGTCCTCATCGAAGAAGTCGCGAAGAGTCTGCACCTCTATGCCGGCTACACCAGCGGTCGGTACGACCGGTCGCTCCGGACCGGAGTGGTCGTCGGCACACTCAGTGGCGTCGGATTCTTCCTGGCAGAGAAGGTGACGCTCGTGGCGCAACTGGTCAATCCGGGACTCCGAGAGATACAGACCAGCCAGGTCGGGCTGGAGCTGCTGCCGTCCGGCGTGCCGATCTGGCTCACCGTCGCCGTCCTCCTGCTCCTGCCGCTCCTCTTGCACGTCGTCACCGCGACGGTCTCCTCGCTCGGGGCGAGGCGCTCTCGGCGGTCGTACCTGCTGGCCCTGGGGACCGCGATGGCGATTCACTTCGCCTACAACTACACGGTGGTGATCGCCCTTGGCCAGTGATCGCTCGCTGGACCCGCGACTCGTGATCGCCCGCCGGGACCTGGCGTCGCTCGGACGCGAGAAGACGATCGTGCTCGCGATTCTGATCCAGCTGTTCGTGGCGGCGTTCTCGTCGTTCCTCGTGGTCGGGCTCACGTCGCTGTACGATCCCGGTTCGGTCGAGTCGGGCGGCATCGAGATGGCCGTCACCGGCGACGCCCAACAGGAGCTGTTCGAGGCCGTCGCGGAGACCGAGGGCGTCCAGCCGGTCGCGTTCGACGCGACCGACGACGCCCAGCAGGCGTTCAACGTCGGGCGCGTCGACGCGGTGGTGACGGGAACCTACGATTCTCCGCCCGACAGTGACGGCCGGGTAATCGAGGTGACGGCGATCGCGCCGGACGGCAGCATCCGGACGACGTTGATCGTCGTCCAACTGCGCGAGGTGCTGAAGACCCTGGAGCGCAACGAACGGTTCGAGCGCGCCGACTCGCTCGATGCGCCGCCCCTCGAACTCCCGCCGGAGGCGAACGCCAGCCCGTACTTCAGCTTCACTTACACCGTCTTGATCCCGCTCTTGCTGTTCCTGCCGCCGTTCATCAGCGGCTCGGTCGCCGTCGACACCATCACCGAGGAGATCGAACGCGGCACGCTCGAACTGCTGCGGGTCGCGCCGGTCAGCCTGGTCGACGTGGTCGACGGGAAGTCGCTGGCGATGATCGCGCTGGCACCGGCACAGGCGGCGCTGTGGATCGGCCTGCTGGCGGTCAACGGCATCGCGGTGTCGAATCCGCTGGCGCTGTTGGTGTTCGTCGCCGCGACGGCGACGATCGTCGTCGTCTTCGGCGTCGTGCTGGGACTGCAACTCGGTCGCCGACGGCCAGCACAGCTCCTGTACTCGGTTCTGACGCTGGTGGTGTTCGGCGCGGCGATCCTCCTGCCGGAACACCCATCGACGACGGCGGCCAAGCTCGCGGTCGACAGCCCGTCGCTCGTGACCTACGGTCACGTCGCCGGCTACGTCGTCGCCGCCGTGGTGCTGTCCGTGGTCGCGCGCCGGTACGTCGCCCGCGTCGAGCCCGAGTCGCTGTAGTCGGCCGTCGCCGACGTACATTTTTGTGGCACCGTCCGCTGGCTCCGGTATGGAGTACACGACGCCGGGTTCGACCGGGATCGAGGTCTCGAAGCTCTGTCTGGGGTGTATGAGCTTCGGCACCGCCGAGTGGCGCGACTGGGTCCTCGACGAGTCCGAGTCCCGCGAGATCATCGATCGCGCGATCGACCTGGGGATCAACTTCTTGGCAAACATGTACTCGGCGGGCGAGTCCGAGCGCGTCCTGGGTGATACGGTTTATTGTAGTTGCTTACCGGTGATCGTCGCCACGGAGTAGACGATCACCGGTAAATCGCTACAATAATCCGTATGAGGCGCTGTCGGCGTACGACCGCGACGAGCAGGTCGTCGCCACGAAGGGATTCTTCCAGATGGACGAGGACGACCCCAACTCCGGTGGTCTCTCGCGGAAGGCCATCGAGCAGGAGCTGTCGGCCTCGCTGGAGCGGCTGGGCATGGACACCGTCGACCTCTACCAGATCCACCGCTGGGACGACGACACGCCCATCGAGACGACGCTACGGACGCTGGACGACGCCGTCCGGCGCGGCCAGATCCGCCACGCCGGTGGCTCCTCGATGTGGACCTACCAGTTCGCCGAGGCCCTGCGGACCAGCGAGCGCGAGGACCTGACCCGCTTCGAGACGATGCAGAACCACTACAACCTCCTCTATCGCGAGGAGGAACGCGAGATGCTCCCGTTCTGCCAGCGGGAGGACGTCGCCGTCATCCCGTGGAGCCCGCTCGCCCGCGGCTACCTCACGCGCCCCCACGAGGAGTTCGACGCCACGACGCGGGGCCAGACCGACGACTACGCGCGGGAACACCCCCACTTCGAGGGCGGCGGCCGCGAGATCAACGAGCGCGTCCAGGAACTGGCCGACAAGAGGGACGCGACGATAGCCCAGATCGTGCTCTCGTAGCTCCTGCACAAAGACGCCGTGGACGCCCCGATCGTCGGCACCACGAGCATCGAGCACCTCGAACAGGCCGTCGCGGCGCTCGACATCTCGCTGTCCGACAGCGACGTCGAGTGGCTGGAAGCGCCCTACGAGCCGGTGCCGGTTTCGGGCCACGAGTAGCGCGGCGCGCTGGGAGCGAAGCGAGCAGCGGGTCGCGAAAGGGCGAGCGGGGAGGAACGATCCGTGAGTAGCGCGGCGCGCTGGGAGCGAAGCGAGCAGCGGGCCGCGAAAGGGCGAGCGGGAGCCGAAACGACACGTATTACGTATACTTACATCGCAAACGGGCTCAGGGAAGCCGTCCACCGGGGGTCCCGCGTTCGCTCGACGGGGTCGTCCCGGCTTGCTCGTGGGTGTGGTGGTAGAACCGCAACCGCGGGCCGCCGTCGTCGATCGGTTCGAAGCAGACCCGTCGGAAGCGCTCGTTCTCGACCAGATTCACCGCGACGCCTTCCTCGTGGACCGAGACGGAGGCGTACGGCGTCTCGCAGATGGGGCAGCGTTCCGGTGGTGCGCCGTCCGAGTCGTCGTCACTCATCGCTGTCTCCGGGCCGCGCCGCCTTGCCTGACTGCACACTCCATGTCCGCCACTGGAGTGGGAAGCCACAAAGTTCCCCGGGCGACACCCCTTATTGTCACCGGCCCTAACGTCGACTATGCGCCGTCTGCTCTCGATGGAGTGGCGAAACGTCCTGTTCGCCCACTGGCCGGTCCCGGTCGAGACGGTCGCCCAGTCCCTGCCCGAGGAGCTCTCCGTCGACACCTTCGACGGGTCCGCGTGGCTCGGCGTCGTCCCCTTCCGAATGGCGGACATCCGGCCGCGGGGCTCCCCGATCGGCCGCTCGTTCTACGAGCTGAACCTCCGGACGTACGTCACGCTCGACGGCCAGCCCGGCGTGTACTTCTACAACCTCGACGCCGACGACCGGCTCGGCGTCGCGGTGGCTCGCCGGTTGTTCCGGCTGCCCTACTACCGCGCGCGGATGACCGCTCATCGCCACGGCTCGCGGACGCGCCTCCAGAGCGTGCGCACCCACCCCGACGCCCCGGACGTTCGATTCCGAGCCAGCTTCGAGCCCACCGGCCTGCCCGAGCCCGCACGCGACGACTCGCTGGCCGCGTTCCTCACGGAGCGGTATCGGTTCTACGTGGCCGACGACCGCGGCCGGATCTACTTCGCCGACATCGACCACCCGCCGTGGGACCTCCAGCCGGCGACGGTCACGTTCGACCGCAACGACCTCTTGGCCGCCAGCGGCTTCGACGCGCCCGACTCCGAGCGGGTCGTCCACTTCAGCCCCGGCCTCGACGTGACCGCGGGCCGACTCCGCCGACACCGCTGATCGGCGGCGCTTCTCGACCGCCGGGTCACTAAAGCGACTCGCGCTCCTACGGTGGTAGTGTTCAGATAAGAGATCGGTGCAGGCAGTCTGAAGCACCGAAAACCCTCGGCACGCTCCGGGGTTCTGTGGCAGATATCCTCTCTCCGTTCGGATAGTGCCGCCGCAGAACCCCGGACCGCGCCTCGCCCTTTCATCCGCCAGGATTCGGCTGCCTCACAGTCTGAACCCTGGCGGATGAAAGGGCGAGTACAGTTGCGGGAACCCCGACGATGCAAGCACGCGAAGCGCGCGCAGCGAGTTCTTCGCGAACGAAGTGAGCGAAGGCCAGCGAGAGCCTGTGGCTCTCGCGAGGCGCGGGACCGCAACTGTACGAGGGCTTTCGGTGTCTCCAACTCAGAAAATGCAGCGGCTTATCTGAACACGATCCCTACGGTGGGACATGTCTGGGCCGCTGCGTCCCCTCTCGATCGCGCTCTCGGACGTGTGTTTCTGCCACTGGCCGGTCGCGCCCGCCGCGGTTCGTGCCGCGCTCCCCGCCTGGGCGCGACCGGACACGATGGACGCCACGGCGTGGGTGTCCGCGCTGTCGCTGTCGATCGACCGCTTCGACGCCTTCGGCGTCCCCCTTCGCGAGCACGTCGAGACCGTCGCCGTCCGAACGTACGTGCAGACGCCGTCCGGCGACCGTGCGGTCGCGTTTCTCTCGCTGGACGTGACCGACCGTCTCGTCGCGGACGCCCTCCGAACGCTCTTTCACCTGCCGGCGTCCCACGCCGACGTACGACGACGACGCCAGGGCGGCCGCACGGAGGTGGTCTCGCGGCGGCGAGACGGCGAGAACGCGCGACTGGGCGTCACGTTCGAGCCGACCGGGACGCCGATGACGACGGCTCCAGACACCCTCGCCGCTTTTCTACTCGACCGCGAGCGCTACGTGACGACCGGGCCGCTGGAGACGCGGCTCGTCGGGTCGGTGGGACNCCCGCCGTGGACGGTCCAGCCCGCCGACGCGGCCGTGACGGAGACGACGCTGCTGGACGCGGCGGGAGTCGATGCCCTGGACGGCGAACCGCTGGCCCACTACAGTCCCGGCGTCGAGATGGGCGTCGGCGTGCTGGAGCCGCTGTAGCGATCGGCCGCTCGTCGCCGAACGGGCGAGTGGTCGACCAAACAGCTAAGCCGAGCCGTCTACTGGATAGCCCCATGCCGGCGATCGAAACAACGGGGCTCACGAAGGAGTACGGCGACCTCGACGCGCTGTCGGGACTGTCGCTGACGGTCGGGGAGGGCGAACTGTTCGCGCTGCTCGGTCCGAACGGGTCGGGCAAGACCACGACGATCGAGATACTGACCGGCCAGCGGACGCCCACGTCGGGCACGGCGACCGTGCTGGGCCACGATCCCGTCGCCGAGCCGATGGCGGTCCGTCGGGCCATCGGGACGCTGCCCGAGCGGGAGGATCCGCCGAGCTTCCTCACGCCGCGGGAGTTCCTCGAATTCGTCTGCGAGGTCCGGGCGCTGTCCGATCCGGAAGACCACATCGAGCGGTGGGCCGAGCGACTGTCGTTCGTCGAGACGCTCGACACCCTGTCGACGAACCTCTCGGAGGGCCAGCGCCAGCGCGTGATGCTCGCCGCCGCCTTCGTTCACGAGCCGGACCTGGTCTTCATCGACGAGCCGCTGGTCAACCTCGATCCGATCATGCAAGAACAGGTCAAGCGCCACCTCGCCGACTACTGCGCGGCGGGCAACACGATCTTCCTCTCGACGCACTTCGTCGAGGTGGCCCAGGAGCTGTGTACCAGCGTCGGCATCGTCTCCGACGGCCGGCTGGTCGCGACCTGCGATCCCCGCGAGTTCGACGACGGCGAGTTGCTCGACGTGTTCGTCGCGGAGGTCGACGCCGAGCGCGAGGCGGTCGTCGGATGACGGCGTCCAACCGGACGCTGCTGTCGTGGATGGTCCGCGAGGAGTGGCGGCTCCACAGCGAGCTGTTCGGCGGCCGTCGATTCGCGGGGTTCCCGCTGGCGATCGGCGCACTCACGGCGCTGGGAACCGCGCTGCTGGCGGCCACCGGGACGCGGCCCGCGGCCGTCCTCGCCGGACTGCACGCGCTGGTGGCGCTGTTCGGTCTCCAGGTCGGGACGATCGGCCTCGTCGGCCGGGACGCCCTGCGGGACGTGCTGGGCGACGTGACGCTGTTGCTCTTCTCGGCGCGGACGCTCCCGCTGTCGACGAAACGGCTCCTCGGCCTCTTCCTCGTGAAGGAGGTCCTCTACTACTCGGGGCTGTTCGTCACCCCCGTGCTGGCGGGCTTCGGTGTGGTTGCCGTCGGCCGTGGAATGGCTCCCGCGGCGGTCGCGCTCGCCTGGCTGACGGTGACGCTGGCGTTCGCGCTCGGCGCGACGGCCAGCCTCGCACTCGCGGCGCTGGCCGCGCGGAACGCGCTCGCGGTCGGCGTCGCGCTGGCCGCTGGCGTGGTCGCGGTCGTCGCCACCGGCACCGATCCCGTCGCGCTGACGCCGTACGGCCTGTTCACCCATCCGTCCGTGGCGGCCCTCGTCGCCGCGGTCCTCCCGCCGGTCGCGCTCGGCGGCCTCGGGATCGCGCTGTTCGAGCCGACCGAAGACGACGGGACGGACGGCCGCCACCGGCGGCTGGACCGCCTGCTGGTCGCCGTCGCGCCCGACGGGCTGACGCGTCGCCCGCTGCTCGCCGTCGCGCGCTCGGCGGGCTCGGTCTGGAAGGTCCTGTTCTCGATGGGAGTCCTCTTCGGCGTCACGGCGCTGGTGCTCCGGCAGGTGACGGCCGCGACGGGTATCGAGCCGGGCGTCGGCATCGCCTTCGGCACGCTGCTGGGCCTGGGCGGGTTCACGACCTACAGCTGGGTGACCCAGTTCGGGGACCCGCGGGAGTACCTCCGGTATCCCGTCAGCTACGACGCGGTGTTTCGCGGCGCGTTGCGGGCGTACCTCCTGCTGTCGGTCGGGGCGTCGCTGCCCTATCTCGCGGTCGCGCTCCTGTGGTACCCTCTCGCCGAGATCGCGCTGGGAGCCGTCATACAGCCGCTCGTCGCGCTGTACGTCTTCGGCGTGACTGCGGCGGTGACCGGGCTCTCGCCCAACGAGTTGCTGTTCGACACGCCGCGGTTCGCGCTGTTCGGTGCCGCCCTCGCCGCGCTGGCGACGCCGCTCGTGGTCGCCGCGCTGGCGGTGCGCGTCGACCCCCTTCTCGTACGCGTCGTCGCCGTGGCGATCGCGCTCGTCGGCGCGGTCGCGGGCCTGGTGCTGACGAGGCGGGCCGGCCCGCGGTGGACGAGCGTCTTCCGCGAGTGAGGCTGTCGTCGCGGTTTGCCAGTGGACGCCGTGGCGGCGCGACTGCATCGAGTACCTATAAGTGTCCGTTCACGCAATACCACGATAATCGAACTGGTGTCCCACGTGACAACGCCAAGCAGCGGTCGAGAACAGCTCAGTGTCCTCGTCGTCGACGACAGCGAATTCTTCGCGGAGATGACCGCCGAGACGCTGGCCGAGGACCACGGCTTCGGCACGCACGCGGCCAGCGACCCGAAGGCGGCTCTCGACTACTTCTCTGACAACGACGTGGACTGTATCGTGAGCGACTACGAGATGCCCGGAATGGACGGCCTGGAGTTCCTCGATGCGGTCCGGGAACGCGAGCCCGACATCCCCTTTATCCTCCTCACCGGGCGCGGCGACGAGGAGGTCGCCAGCGAGGCCATCGCCGCGGGCGTCACGGACTACCTGCTGAAGCTCGAGGTCGTCGAAGACAAGCAGTACGGACGCCTGGCAAACCGGATTCGCAACGTCGTCTCGAAGCGCCGCACGCAGGCCAAGTACGAGCTGCTGGTCGACACCTCACCGGACCTGATCGCACAGGTCGCCGAGGACGGGACGATCCTCGCGGCCAACCCGGCGATGGCCGAGTTCACCGACATCAGCCGAGCGGAACTCGTCGGCCAGACGCTCGCTGCGGTCCTCGGGACGATCGGCGAAGAGCGGACGGCAGTCGGCCGGTCCGTCATCGAGGACGGCGATCCCACCCACGCGGAAGACCAGATCGACGGCCGGTCGTTTCACAACATCTACGTCCCCATCGACGTACACAGCCACCGGCCGTCGTTCCAGCTGGTCTCTCGGGACATCACGGAGCGCGTCGAACGCGAACGAGAGCTCAAGCGTCAGAACGAGCGCCTCGAAGAGTTCGCCAGCGTCGTCAGTCACGACATGCGAAATCCGCTCAACGTGGCCCAGTCCGCACTCCAGTTGTTAGAGAAAGACAGGGGAGACGACGCCGAGCTGCGGGCGAGACTGACGCGCTCGCTCGACCGGATGGAGTCGCTGATCGACGACGTGTTGACACTCGCTCGCGAGGGCGAGACCGTCGACGACCCCAGCGTCGTCGATCTGGGAACGATCGCCCGCGAGAGCTGGATCGTGACCGACAGCGGCGAGGCGGAGCTGGTGGTCGACTCCTCGGCCCGGATTCAGGCCGACGACGGCCGTCTCGGGAGCATCTTCTCGAACCTCTACGGGAACGCCGTCGACCACGGCCGCCCCTCGTCGGACGCCGAGCCGGTGACCGTCACCGTCAGCGTGACCGACGACGGGTTCGTCGTCGCCGACGACGGCTGTGGCATGGACCTCTCGACGGACGGCGACCCCTTCGAGATGGGGTACTCAAGCGACACCGAGGGGACCGGCATGGGACTGACCATCGTCGAGCGGGTGGCCGAGGCCCACGGCTGGTCGGTCGCCCTCGGCGAGAGCGAGGACGGCGGTCTGGCCGTCGAGATCAGCGGCGTCACCTTCGTCGAGTGACCGGTCGGCCTTTGACGATCCAGTCCGTAGCGCCTCTCGATGAGCCGCGGTGTGATCGTCGATCTCGACGGAACCGTGTATCACGGCGACGACCTCGTTCCGGGCGCACCGGCAGCGATCGACTCCCTCAGAGCCGCCAGCGAGTCGCTGCTGTTCTTCTCGAACAACCCGACCCGGAGCGGTACGGCTTACGTCGACCGGCTCGCCGACCTCGGCGTGACGGTCCGTCCGGGCGAGGCCTGTTCGGCGGCCGACGTGACCGCCGAGTACCTCCGGACCCGCCACGCCGACGACGCCGTGTTTCTCGTCGGCGCGGACAGAATCGCGGAGATTCTCGACACCGAAGGGGTGGCGCTCACCGACGACCCCGAGCGAGCGGACGTGTTGCTCGCAGGGTGGAGCCCGGAGTTCCACTACGACGACATGGTCGACGCCCTCCGGGCCTACGACGAGACCGTGACCTTCCTCGGAACGGACCCCGATCGCACCTTCCCCGGCCAGAACGGCCTGCCGACGCCGGGGTCAGGAGCCATCGTCAACGCGGTCGCCGGTGTCCTCGAAGCGGAGCCCGACCAGATCCTCGGCAAGCCGTCGAGACGGGCGATACAGGCGGCACTCGACAGGCTGGGCGTTCCGGCGTCGGACTGTCTCGTGATCGGAGATCGACTCTCGACGGACGTCGCGATGGGCGAACGGGCCGGCATGGAGACCGCGCTGGTGCTCTCGGGTGCCACGACGCGGGAGGATCTCGCCGACAGCGACGTGCGACCCGACCACGTCCTCGACTCGATCGCGGAGGTCGACAGCGTTCTCTCTGAACGCTGAACGGCCGCTCCCTGTCGCTCACCTGACGAGATTCTGTCAGTTGACCGTCTGCTTTATTGTCGCCGACCGTGTCACTCTCTAACGCGCTCTCGACGAGCGCGGTGTTTCCAATGAGTGACATCCTCATGATCGTCGGCGACTTCGGCGAAGACTACGAGATAATGGTCCCCTTCCAGGCGCTGCAGATGGTCGGCCACGAGGTCGACGCGGTCTGTCCGGAGAAGGAGGCCGGCGAGACGATCAAGACCGCCGTCCACGACTTCCGGGGCGATCAGACCTACATGGAGAGCCGCGGGCACAACTTCGAGCTGAACGCGACGCTGGCCGACGTGACCCCCAGCGACTACGACGCGCTGGTCGTGCCGGGCGGACGCGCGCCGGAGTATCTCCGGACCCACGAGCCGGTGCTCGACGCAGTCCGGCACTTCTTCGAGGCGAACAAGCCCGTCGCCTCGCTGTGTCACGGCCCACAGATTCTGGCGGCTGCCGGCGTCCTCGACGGGTACGAGATGACGTCTTTCCCCGCCGTCCGGGCGGAGTGTGAGGCAGCGGGCTGTTCGTGGGTCGACGAGGTCGTCACCGACGACAACCTCGTCACCGGTCAGGCCTGGCCGGACCACGACGAGCGGCTCGCACAGTTCCTCGACCTGCTGGGCACCGACATCAGCCACGGCGAACCGGTTGCGGCGGACGACTGACGGTCTGTCCGCGCCGAACCGGTGGCCGTCTCACAATAAACTCTAAACAATGTGGCTGTGTGGTGTGGTCGAATGCTTTTTTAGACCGGTCGACAAACGGGATGACATGGCAGACAAAGACGACCTCAGAGAGCAGTTCACCGAAGCGTTCGAGGCAGCCGACTACCCGATCTCCAGTCCGATGGACCTCGTCCCGGCCCTGCCCAACGGGCCGTCGACGAAGTTCGAGTCCGGCGACTTCTCGATGACGGCGATGGAGCTCAACACCAAGCTCGGCGGGGACTTCCCCTACGACAGCGTCGACGAGTTCGTCGACAGCGTGATGGAACAGCTCGACGATCAGGACCTTCTGTAGGCCGTTCCCGCCGCGGTTTTGTCGTCTAGCCGGCCGGAGCGCCGCCGGCTGGTCGCGCCGACTGTTCGGCCGTCTGGACACAGACTGTGAGCGACGGCCCGGCCGGATGCTGGCACTTATGCCGGCGGTGACCCTAGCCGGCACATGGTCGTCGCGACAGCCGTCGACACGTTCGGCCCGTTCCTGATCCCGGCGACGCTGTTCGTCGTCGGCGTGGCCGGCTACGCGGTGCTCTGGGTCCTGACCGGTCAGCAGCGAAAGTGGGCGGCCGACGACGGCGACGGCGTCCGGAGACAGGACGGCTCAGAGCCGCCCGAGCGGTGAGCGCGAGCGGCCGAGCGGCGCGGCCGAATCCTCGGCAACGATACTTATTTCCTTGCGATGGCCCTACCGGAGAGTGAATGTTGAGCGCGAAGATGGAGGACTACCTGAAGGCCCTCTACCAGCTCCAGCGTGACGAGGAGGGAGCGGTCTCGACCTCGTCGCTGGCCGACGCACTCGACGTGACGCCGCCGACGGCATCGAGCATGCTCGATACGCTCGCCGACGCCGGCTTCGTCGAGCGCGAGAAGTACAAGGGAGCGCATCTCTCACCGGAGGGCGAGACCGTCGCGCTCGAAGTCGTCCGCCACCACCGGCTGCTGGAGACGTACCTCACCGAACACCTGGGGTACGACTGGTCGGAGGTCCACGACGAGGCCGACCGGCTCGAACACCACATCAGCGAGGAGTTCGAGCGCCGCGTCGCGGCCGCGCTGGGCGACCCCGAGGTCGACCCCCACGGCGATCCCATCCCGAGCGAGACGCTGGAGCCCCTCGACGAGGAGTTCGGCGAGACGCTCGGCGAACACGAGACCGGCGACGAGGTCGTCGTCGAGCGGATCAGCGACCGGGACCCCGACGAGTTGGCGTACCTCTCCGAGCGGGGCATCGCCCCCGAGAGCCGGCTGGAGGTCGTCGACGTGGCACCGATCGGGATGGTGACCGTCGCCATCGACGGCCGCGAGGTGTCCCTGCCCGACCGCGTCGCAGAACTGATACACGTTCGGCCCGTCCCCACAGAGGAGAACACGGGAACCGCCTGACCATGGACACGCTCGACGACACGGATCGCCAGATCCTCGAACTGCTGTTAGAAGACGCCCGCCGGCCCTACAGCGAGATCGGCGACGCGGTCGATCTGTCCGGACCCGCGGTGTCCGACCGGATCGAACGGCTCCAAGAGCGCGGGCTGTTGCGACGGTTCACCGTCGAACTGGATCGACAGATGCTTCGCGACGGCGTCTCGGTCCTCGTCGAATTGCGCGTCGATCCGGACATCGCCGCCGACGTTGGGGCTCGGCTCGATACCGTTGACGCCGTCGAACACGTGCTTCGGACCGTCGACGCGCGGCTCCTCTTTACCGCGACGGTGCCCGAGGCCGACGTAACGTCGCTGCTCGAAGAGTGGGACCTCCTCCAGTACGTCCGCGAGTTCGACGTGCGAGTCCTCGCCGACACCGTGTGGTCGCCCAGCGTCGGCTCCGCGGAACTGGCCCCGACCTGCGTCGAATGTGGCAACACCGTCGACGACGAGGGGACGAGTCGCGTTCTCGACGGGACGGAGTACTACTTCTGCTGTGAGTCCTGTGAAACACAGTTCCTCGAAACGTACGATCAGCTTCGGGACGGCATCTGATCGGCTCGGAACCGATCGTTTCGGGCCGCGAATGCTTTGCTATCCAAAGTTAGGTGTGCAGGTGGCATTACTTTCGAAGGGGCAAACCGCATGAAACGGGAGCCCGTATCGGTACGTACGATGAGCACGCGGACGACCCGTCTGTCGGTGACGGGCATGAGCTGTGCGAACTGTGCAGCGACCGTCGAGGACGCCCTCGATGCCCTCGACGGCGTCGTGTCCGCCGACGTCAACGCGGCCACCGACGAGGGGCGCGTCGAGTACGACCCCGAGGTCACGTCGCTGTCGGCGATCTACGACGCCGTCGAGTCGGCCGGCTACGGTGCCGTCAACGAGACGGTCTCGGTCGGCATCACGGACATGTCGTGTGCCAACTGTGCCGAGGCCAACGCGGAGTCGCTGCTGGCGACGCCCGGCGTCGTCTCGGCCGACGTGAACTACGCCACCGACGAGGCACAGGTCCGGTACAATCCGGCCGAGGCGGACCGCTCGGACCTCTACGACGCGATCGAGTCGGCGGGCTACACGCCGGTCCGGGAGGCGGGCGACGACAGCGGAGACGGCGGGGCCGACCGCGACCAGCGCGACCTCGCGCGGCAAGCGGAGATCCGCCGCCAGCTTCGCCTCACGCTCTTTGGCGGCGCGCTCTCGGTCCCGCTGCTGGTGATGCTGGTCGATCACGTCCTCGGGCTGGGACTGCTCGGCGATTCGCTGGCCGGCATCGACGTGGGCTGGTTCGCCTTCGCACTCGCGACGCCGGTCCAGATCGCGCTCGGCAAGCCCTTCTACGTCAACTCCTACCGCGCGCTGGTGCGCAACGGCCGGGCGAACATGGACGTGCTGATCGCGCTTGGCTCGTCGACGGCGTACGTCTACAGCGTCGCGGCCCTGATCGGGCTGATCCCCGGTGCGGGGCTGTACTTCGACACGGCCGCGCTGATCCTCGTATTCATCACGCTGGGGAACTACCTCGAAGCCCGCTCGAAGGGCCAGGCCGGCGAGGCGATCCGGTCGCTGCTGGAGATGGAGGCCGAGACCGCCACGGTCGTCCACGAAGACGGCACCGAGGAGGAGGTCCCGCTGGAAGCGGTCGAAGTCGGCGACCGACTGAAAGTCCGGCCCGGCGAGAAGGTCCCGACCGACGGCGTCGTCGTCGACGGCGAATCCGCGGTCGACGAGTCGATGGTCACCGGCGAGTCCGTCCCAGTCGAGAAGGCCGAAGGCGACGAGGTGATCGGGTCGACGATCAACGAGAACGGCGCGCTCGTCGTCGAGGCGACGAAGGTCGGCGAGGAGACGGCGATCCAGCAGATCGTCGCCCGCGTCCGTGACGCCCAGTCGCGTCAGCCGGACATCCAGCGGATCGCCGACCGAATCTCGGCGTACTTCGTCCCGGCAGTCATCGCCAACGCCCTGCTGTGGGGCGTCCTGTGGTGGCAGTTCCCCGCCGTCCTGGGCGGGTTCGTCGACGCGCTGCCCCTGTGGGGGCTGCTGGGCGGCGGCCCCGAGGCAGTCGGTGGACCGATCGGCGTCACCGAGTTCGCGATCGTCGTGTTCGCCAGCGCCGTCCTGATCGCCTGCCCCTGTGCCCTGGGGCTCGCGACGCCGGCCGCGACGATGGTCGGCACCGCCATCGGTGCCCAACACGGCGTCCTCTTCGAGGGCGGCGACATCCTCGAACGGGTCCGCGACGTCGACGCCGTGGTCTTCGACAAGACGGGGACGCTCACCGAAGGCGAGATGGAACTGACGGATGTCGTAGCGCTCGATCCGGCCGCGCCCGACGGTGGCGTCCAGCGCGGCGGACACGAGGCAGCGAGCGGCTTCGACGAGGCCGACGTGCTCGCGATGGCCGCAAGCGCCGAGCAGAAGAGCGAGCACCCGCTGGCCGCGGCGATCGTCGAGGGCGCACGCGAGCGAGGCCTCGCCATCGAGTCGCCCGACACCTTCGAAAACGTCCCCGGCAAGGGGGTGCGAGCGACGATCGATCGCGGGGAGGTGTTCGTCGGGAGCCCCCGACTGCTGGACGCCAACGGCATCGATCCCACCCCCGCCGACTCGGACCGCGAGCGGCTCGAATCGGAGGGGAAGACGGCGATGCTCGTCGGACTCCGTCCCCGCGACGCGGACGGAGACATCGACGAGCGGGCCGGCCGCGTGGTCGGTGTCGTCGCCGACGCGGACACGATCAAACCCTCGGCGAGCGACGCCGTCGCCGACCTGCGAGACCGCGATCTCGACGTGTGGCTGATCACCGGCGACAACGAGCGGACGGCTCGCGCGGTCGCCCGAGCGGTCGGGATCGACCCGGACAACGTCATGGCCGAGGTGCTTCCCGAGGACAAGGCCGACGCCGTCGACGAGATTCAGAGCGACGGGCGCGAGGCGATGATGGTCGGCGACGGCGTCAACGACGCGCCGGCGCTGGCGACCGCGGCCGTCGGCTGTGCGATCGGTTCGGGGACCGACGTGGCGATCGAGGCCGCCGACGTGACGCTGATGCGAGACGATCCGGCGGACGTGCTGAAGGCGATCCGCGTCTCGGAAGCGACGCTACAGAAGATCAAGCAGAACCTCGTCTGGGCGCTGGGGTACAACACGCTGATGATCCCGCTGGCGTCGCTGGGCCTGCTCCAGCCGGTGCTGGCGGCCGGTGCCATGGCGCTGTCCAGCGTCTCCGTCCTGACCAACAGCCTGCTGTTCCGGGGGTACACGCCCGACACGGACTACCGGCTGTTGGGGCGGCTCCGCTAGATTCCGCGTTCCTCGGTCGGTGAGACGTCGTAGCGCTTGAGGAACTGCTGGACCGCCTCGTCTGGCCCGACGAGCGTGAGATGTTCCTCGCCGGTGAACTCTCGCTGGGGGTCGATTTCGACCATCTTGTCGGTCCCGTCGTCGACGGCGATCACCCGACAGCCGGTCTGTTCGTAGATGCCCGAGTTCGCGAGCGTCTGGCCCGCGAACGGGGTTGCCGGGACGCGGACGAGCCGGATCTGGCTCGCGGGCGCGAGCACCTCCTCGCCGCGGAGTTCCCGAGCGATCATTCGTGCGCTCACCCGGGGCACCGACAACACGTAGTCGGCTCCGGCACTGAGGGCCTTCCGCGTCGCGTCGGTGTCGCTGACCCGCACGAGAATCTCGATGTCGTCGTTCAGCGAGCGTGTCAGTACCGTCGCCAGCAGCGATGCCGAGTCGTCGGGCAGGCCGACGACGATCGCGCCCGCGGTCTCGATGCCCGCCTCGTGGAGCGTCGCTTTCGAGGCCGCATCGCCGACGATGTCCACCTCGTCCCCGTCCTCGATGTCGATCGTCACCGCGTCGATCCCCGCCTCGTCGATGACCGCGCGGGCGGCCTGCCCGACTTCTCCCTGGCCGGCGACGACGATCCGGTCGTGCCGCCTGAGCGTCCGGGGCGACTGGGTCACGTTCCCGAACGCCTCCAGCGCCTCGTGATCTCCGGAGACGAGCAACACGGTGTTCTGGTGGATGACTGCGCCGGGATCCGGTGGGAGCTGTAGCTCGCCGTCGATCCAGGCCCCGATGACGTTCACTCCAGTTCGCTCCCTGATGTCGGCGTTTCGGAGCTGTTTCCCGACGAGTCGGCTGCCGTGGTCGACAGGAATCTCCGTGACCTCCATGTCCGCGCCGAGCTCGATCGTGTCCGTCAGCTCCGAACTGAGCGACGAGACCGCCTTTTCGGCGAGGCGGTGGCCGAGAACGCCGTGCGGCGAGAGGACACTGTCGGCCCCGGCCTGGGTCAGCACGTCTTCCACGTCGCTGTCGTCTGTCAGCGCGATCACGTCGACGTCGTCTCTGATCGACCGCACCGTCAGGATCGTGTTGACGTTCGCGTCACCGGCGTCCGTGATCACCGCCCGCGCGCTGTCGATACTCGCGCGCCGGAAGCTCTCGGCGTCCTGTGGGGAGCCGTGGATCGCGGAGTACCCCTCGTCGGAGAGGTCTTTCGCCTCTTCCTCGTCCGAGGACAGCAGGACGTAGTCGATGCCCAGTTCCCGGAGTTCGTCGAGCAACACGGCCGAGTCGCGCCGGTACTCGCAGATGATGACGTGGTCCTGTTTGGGCGTGAGCCGATCGTCGAGGTTCACCTCTGCGCCGGTAAACAGCGGGATGATCACGAGCCGGAGCGTAAAAAAGCCGATCCCGATTCCCGACAGCTGTGTCAGCGCCACGAACACGAGCGTAATCGGATGTGTCCACCGCTTCGAGTCTTGGCCGTAGCCGGTGGTCGTCATCGTCTGGACGACCCACTCGAACGACGCGAAGATCGACTGGTCGACGCCTTCCAGACGCGCCATTATGATGTTGTAAACGACTGCGTAGGCGAGGACCAGCACCGTCAGTCCGAGGACGTAGTAGACGACGAGTCGGTCCCGACGCGAGAGTTCGATGTCGGTGACCCGTTCGGGGAGCGAAACCATCTCTGACCTGATTCCTGCTCGCCGGTAAAAAGGTTTTATTACGCCGGATCTGTCGAGGAGACCGGACCGGTCACCGCAACTCTCCGACAGCCTCAAGCGGCAAGCGACCCGAGACGTTCCCATATCGTGGCCCGGACCGACGCCGTCGAAGAGACCGACGACCAGCGAACCGGCAGCGAGACCGTGCGCCGGCCGACCGGCCTGGGCGTCCGATCGCGTGCGCTCTGGCGCGCGGTCGTCATCTCCTGGCAGTTCGTCCCGTTCGCGCTCACCCTCCTGCGTGATCGCCGCCGGTTCCTTCTCGTCGGTCGCTCGCGTGACGTGACCAGCGCCCAGCAGTCCCGGCGGGCGCGAGCGCTGAAAGCGACGTTCGTCGACCTCGGCCCCGCGTTCGTCAAGATCGGGCAGATGCTCTCGACGCGGCCCGACGCGCTGCCGGCGGCCTACGTCGACGTGCTCGCGGAGCTTCAGGACCAGGTGCCGCCGGCTCCGTGGGACGACATCGAGCCGGTGATCGAGCGGGAACTGGGACCGGTCGATTCGGTGTTCGAGACGTTCGACACCGATCCGATCAGCGGCGCGAGCCTCGGACAGGTGTACGTCGGCGAGATCGACGGGGACCGCGTCGCGGTGAAGGTACTGCGGCCGAACGTCCGTCGCCGCGTCGAGTCGGACCTCCGGGTCGTGGCGACGCTGACGCCGATCCTGCGCTGGGCGTCCCCGCCGGGCCAGGCGTTCACGCTCGGGAACCTCGCCGAGGAGTTCACCGTGACCATCCGCGAGGAGATGGATTACGCCCACGAGGCCCGCCGGCTCGACACCGTCCGCGAGAATTTCGCCGATGTCGACGACGTGTGTATCCCCGACTCGCTGCCCGAGTACTCGACCGACCGCGTCCTCACGATGCGCTACGTCGAGGGGACGAAGATCGACGACGTGGCCGCGATCGACGAACTGGGGATCGACCGCGAGCGCGTCGTCACGCGCCTGACCGAGATCTACATCAAGATGATCGTCGAGGACGGCGTCTTTCACGCCGACCCCCACCCCGGAAACCTCGCGGTACAGGACGACGGGACGATCGTCTTCTACGACTTCGGGATGACCGGCCGGCTCGGGCCGGAGACTCGCTCTCACCTCGTCGACTTCTACGTCGCCATCGCGACCGACGACATCGATCAGGTGATCGACTCGTTCGTCGCCATGGAGGCGCTGGACCCGACGGCCGACCGACAGATGGTGCGCGAGCTGTTCGAGATCGCCTTCGAGCAGTTCCGGGGGGCCGACCTGGACGAGTTCGACGTGGAGGGGCTCATCAGCGAGTTCGAGGGGGCGATGTACGAGTTCCCGATGCGGATCCCCCAGGACCTCGCACACGTCGTCCGCGTGACGACGGTTCTCGACGGCGTGACCCGGACGCTCGCCCCCGAGTTCGACTTCATCGAAGTCGTCACGGACTACGTCCTCGAACGGGGGATGGCGAGTGGCGGCGGGGAGATCCGCGAGCGCGTGACCGACCAGCTGCGAGCCAGCGCGCGGGCGACCGTCGCGGTCCCGCCCCGACTCGACGACGCGCTCGGGAAGGTCGAACGCGGCGACCTCCCCCTCTCGGCGGTGATCGAAGACGACCGCGGTGCCTTCCGCAGGATGGCTCGGCGGCTCGTCTACGGGCTCTGTGTCAGCGTCGGCCTCCTCGCGATCGCCGGGCTCTACGCGATGGGGGCGCTGCGAGCCCTCGTCGCCGTGAGCGGGCTGACAGCACTGTTCGCTCTCGCGCTCGTCTGGTCGTTCCGGGGCCGGCGCGGTCCCGGACTGGGCGCGTCGCCGCAGTTCACCCGCCAGGAGATGCGTCGCCGCCAGAGCGGCGAGGAGTAGCCCTCACAGCTCGCTGTCGGCGGCTCGCGTCCGCAGTTCGTCCGCTCGCTCCCGGATCGCCGTCAGCTGGTCGTCGTCCTTGTCGTCGAGGTGGCTGTAGACGAGCCCCATCCGGTGGTTCGATCGGAGCCGTGACTCGTTGCGGTCGAGGAAGTCCCAGTACAGCGCGTTGAACGGACACGCTCGCTCCCCGGTCGTCTTCGTCTTGTAGTACTGACAGTCGCTGCAGTGGTCGCTCATCTTGTCGACGTAGTTCGCCGAGGCGGCGTAGGGCTTCGTTGCGAACGCGCCCGAGCCGTACAGCCCCATCTCGACGACGTTGGGCGTCGTGACCCAGTGGAAGGCGTCGACGTAGGCAGCGTGGAACCAGCGGTTGAGCTGTGCGGGCTCGACACCGAGCAGCAGCGAGAAGTTCGACAGCAGCATGAGCCGCTCGATGTGGTGTGCGTAGCCCCGCTTGCGAACGCCGTCGATGGCCGCGTCCAGACAGGCCATGTCCGTCTCGCCCGTCCAGAAGAACGCCGGGAGGTCTTCGGACGCACCGAGCTGGTTCGCCGTCGCCAGCTCGGGCATCTCCCGACGGTAGACGTGCCGGACGAACTCCCGCCACCCGATCACCTGCCGGACGAACCCCTCGACGCTGTGCAGCGGTGCGTCGCCGGCCTCGTGGGCCTCGATCGCGCGCTCGACGACCTCTGCGGGCCCCAGCAGTCCGAGGTTCAGCGAAGTCGACAGCAGGCTGTGAGCCATCGCCCACTCGCTCTCGACCATCGCGTCCTGATACGCCCCGAAGTCGGCGAGGCGGTCCTCGACGAACGCGTCCAGTGCCCGAACTGCCTGCTGTCGCGTCACCGGCCACCGGAACGGCTCCGGATCGGCCCAGTCACCGCCGTAGGGCGCTTGCTCGTAGCCACCGTCGTGGTGGTCGCGAACCCACGACTGGACCCGACGCGTCGTCTCGTCGGGCTCGAACGTCGGCACCGCCGGGGGCTCCCAGTCGTCGGGCGGCGTCTCGCGGTTCTGCTCGTCGTAGTTCCACTCGCCACCGACCGGGTCGTCGCCGTCCATCAGGTAGCCGGTTTCCCGGCGCATCGAGCGGTAGAACGACTCGTGACGGTACGGTGGGCCGTCCGTCCACTCGTCGAAGGTCGCTGGCGCACAGAGGAACCGCTCGTCGGGCACCGTCGTGAGCGTCCCGCCGTGTCGCTCGATCAGCGTCCGCAGCCGCTCGGTACCGCCATGACTCGCCGGGGTCATCGTCACGAGATCGTCGTCGGGATATCGCTCGAAGTGTGTCTCGAACCCGTCGTCGAACGTCTCCGCTCGGTAGTAGTCGACGGTCCGGCCCGCCTCGCGCAACGCGTCCCGGAAGTGACGCATCGCACTGAACACGAGCGTCGGCTTGTGCGGATGGTAGGGTAGCCGACGGAGGAAACCGCTGGACTCGATCATCACCACGCGGTCGTCGGGCCGGTCGGCGAGCGGACCGAATCGCCGGGACAGCTGGTCGCCCAGTACCAGCACGGTCATTGCGAACCACTCTGTCGCATGCCCCGCTCTTCGTCCACACGAACAATGAATACCACCCCAACGAACGTTGGTCGTCGCCGCTTCGACGCCGTCAGATGTCTCGACGAGCCGCGTTTCGCTGTCGCATGTCATCGCACCCCATCCGGCGGGATTCCCCGTGTTCGGCCACCTTATCCGTCTTCCTCTCCTATATCACTATGTCTATGAGTGACTCCCTGAACCGACGAACACTTCTCCGGAGTACCGGTGCAATCGCCGCAGCAGGTCTCCTCGCTGGCTGTAGTGGAGACGGCGGCGGCGACGCCACCGAGAGCGCGACGGACGACGAGATGACCGAGAGCGCGACCGACAGTGGCGGCTCGTCGATGGAGGCTAGCGACGAGGTCGCCGAGTACCTCGGCGAAACGTCGAACTTCGACGGGACGGTCGCCGACATGACCGGCCAAGACACCGTCACCGTCACGGTCGGATCGGAGGCAAACGGCGGCGCGTTCGGGTACGACCCCGCAGCCGTCCAGATCTCCTCGGGCACGACGGTCGAGTTCGAGTGGACTGGCAATGGCGGGACCCACAACGTGAAGTCCGAGGGTGACGGTCCGCTTGACTCCGGCGGGGCAGTCGATACCGAGGGCGTCGAGTACGAACACACCTTCGAGTCGAGCGGAACCTTCCGCTACTACTGTACGCCCCACGAGTCGCTGGGGATGAAGGGCGCTATCGTCGTCGAGTGACGGTCCGGCCGACGCCAGCCTCGTGACGATCGTCTCGCCGCCACCGGGCGGCGACGCCGCTCACTGACCGACTCGTCTTATACGGCCGACCGTCACTGTTTCGCGATATTCGCGAGACGGGGTCGCGACATTCGTCACAGACTGACAGTCGGCAGTATTAGCCGCGGTCGGCCCCAGTACTTCTCGTGACGTACAGCGAGTACGCGATGATTCCGAAGCCGACGAAGGTCAACGCGCTCTCGACGACCAGCGCCGCCGACGGATCGGCGATCAGCTGATCGGCGATGCCGGCCAGCAGCGAGCCGAACGTGACGACGCCGAATCCGGCTGCGAGGTACAGTAGTCCGGACGCGCCGGTCCTGTACCCCGCTTTCGCGGCCAGATAGGTGATCAACGCACCGAGCGCCAGCGTGCCCGTCTTGAACGCGATGACGACGAGCGGTATCTCCGTGTTCATAGTTCCTCACTGATCTGTGACCAGAAGCGCGCGAGGCGCTCGTCCGGTGTCTCCTCGTGGTCGACGACGTCTACGTCGAACGATTCGTCGCCGTCGAACGCCACGAACACGCCCCTGAAGTCCCTGACGAACTGCGTCGTGTGGTGGCCGTCGTCCCGGACTTTCGTTCGCTCGGCGACCAGCGCCGCGTCGCTCAGCGTCTCCAGTTTCCGGTAGGCGCTCGTCCGCGAGAGATCACACTGGTCGGCGACTCCCTTGGCCGTCGTCGGTTCGTCGAGCGCGGCGACGATCGCGCGGCAGTCGGGGTCTGCCAGTGCATCGAACAGGGCCTGTTCGGACGGCACCTCGTCGGTCATGCGTCTCTGTGGGCCGTGGCCGCCGCGGTCGCGTCCGACCGGACCAGTCGGAACAGGACTGTCTGCCAGTCGGGCGGAGGCTCGGGAATGGTAGCGGTCCGAGTCGGACGGCCGGGAACCGCGCGCGGCGTGCCCACCGTAGTATCATCCCCACAATGTAAAGGGAAAAGTCATGCTTTCCAGATTCTGCAAACCGGGGGGTCACTTTAGGGGCGAGCCCCCAGTAGCTCTCACTCGCTATGCGACGGTCCCTCTCCAGACGACAGCTCCTCCAGGGCGTATCGTTCGCGTCGGTCCCGGCACTCGCCACCCGTCTCGGGTCCGGCCGCTCGGGCTCACCTGCGACGGCGACGCCGACGACAGCGACACCCTCGTCGACCGACGCCCCGGTCGACGACCTCGACGCGTGGCTCGCCGACGCCAACGGCTACGACGGCCGCTCCCGAAACGTCGGCTACGACGACCTGATCGAGGTACTGGTCGGACACCCGACCGAGGGCGACAGCTACGCCTTCGACCCGCCGGCCGTCACCGTCACGCCCGGCACGACGGTGGTGTGGCGCTGGCTCGACCACGGCGGCCCACACAACGTCGTCGCGGTCGACGGCAGCTTCGATAGCGGCGACGCCACCGACCGGCCAAACGAGACCTACTCCCACCACTTCGAGACGACCGGCGTGTACCCCTACGTCTCCGAACCCCGGCGGGACGACGGGCTGAAAGGCGTGATCCGGGTCCGGGAGCCGCCGGAGAGTGGCTATCCCGACCTCGACCACTGGCTCGTCGATGTCGACGGCTGGGACGGGAGCCTCGCCGACCGCACGGCTCGGACACGGTCGCGGTGACCGTCGGCAGCCCCGGCAACGGCGGCAACTTCGGGTTCGATCCGCTCGCAGTCAGGTGTTCGACCGGAACGACCGTCGCGTTCGAGTGGACCGGCGACGGTGGCGCACACGACATCGCGTTCCAGGGCGACACCGAAACCTCGGACATCTACAGCCAGAGCGGCCGCCACTTCGAAGTGACCCTCGACGAACCGGGCGTCTACCTGTACGCCTGCCGCCCTCACGAGGGGATCGGCCAGCGCGGCGGCATCGTCGTCGAGGAGTAACTTTACCGGCAACGCTGGATGGCCGAGAGTACCTTCTCGGCCACAAGCGCCGATTTGGATCTGCTGTCGGGCCGAGCGCTTGGTACCGTGAATTTCGAGAACTGGTGCTCATCGTCGCTGTCTACAACCTCGAACAAGCCATCAAAGAGTGACCGCTACGCTGTCTGCACATTCAATAAATACAGATCTACACAATATAAACTATTACTAATTGAAAATATAATAATGGGTGAAATACATTTCTGAATTGTATGGTAGCAAAATACACTCGGCGTTCGGCAATCAAGAAATCGGTATTGATCACTTTTTGTAGCATAGGCGTCACCGGCAGCGGTTCAGCCTCCAGTCGGCGAGAGGTTTCCATCGAATCATCAACGGATAATGCCGACCACACGTTTGAGGTTTGGTTTGACGACACTGATGTCTCGGTTCAGCAGTCCGAGGGAAGCTCAAATGTCGAGACACGGGAAAATGGCGGACAGGAGTATGGTGTCGCCACCGGGACATTACGGGGAAAAGGCAATGACGCTGAGACTAACGTCTACACCGTTCCGACTGACACCCTAATCGAAGAAGTCCGTGCGTTTGACAAGCGAATCCAGATAACGACCTCAAATAACTCTGACTCACAATCTGATCACGAAGGTCGTATAGAGTTCACTGATGAGGGCGAAAGCTATTGTCGTTACTCGTTTTCAGCGCAAGGTTCGATAGACAGCAGCCCCGCGAATAATTTAGAAACTGGCTTCCTTGGAGATGATTATGAGAGTGGAATCGGCTCAGTTGATGACTATGAGGACACGTTTGATGTCATTGGTCAGATCACGGATCTGACTTTGAAGCCGTACAACGACGGTCCCGGAATTGCCGACAGGAAATTCTGAGGTTCGCACAGCGCGATTGGTCGGTCCAGTCAACGTATCTCCCACCTCCACTGGAATCACTACTCGACTTGTTCGATGTTTTCGGGACTGGAAGATGATTTAGTGAATCGTTGTACGGTACTGTACAAGAGATAGGCCGCTGACAGAACGAGAGACACGAAACCGATCCACCCTTCGTATCCAGCGCCGATTTCCCGAGCGATTGTTCCGAGCTGAATGGCGATCACAGATAAGACAATAATTATTGCTGCTCCGATCTGCTTTACATCTCTTCGAAGTTCATCCGCATTCATGGCTTTTAATTGATTTGCCCCTCCATCATTAAATACCTTATTCTCCAGATGTCAATATCTGGTTTCGGAGTAGCGCAGAAACAAAAGAGAAATCGACCTCGAACCTCGATATTAGTAGCTGAATTTGTAGTCTACGTCCATGGTGAACTTTTCTGTTCCCGAAATGATCCAGTGACCGAGTTGCTTGGTTTCAACCTTCCCGAAGATACCGTCACACTCGGAGCGAAGGACTTTATCGTCTGTATCGTACGTCTGGCTGTCGAACTGCGCGACACTTGCGAACGAGAACTGCTTCGTGTTAAACCGCTCACCATTCAGGCTCACATCCCAGTGAGCTTCGTGATCGTTTCGGAGATTATCCATCTTCGTAGCAGACGGATTAGACCACGAAACAGTTAGCGAAGCCCCTGATTTATCGATCCCAACACCGACACCATTGAGTTGACCGTTTGAACCGATCGACTTCGGTGCCTGTGAGACGGAGTTCGCACTTTCGTCCGATGTTAGGTCAGAATAGGTGTTATCATCCCAGCCGTGACGAACATCGAGCCCATGGAGGCCCCACGAGTCGCCACCTCCCGTCTCGTTGTGGCCAGGAATCATGTCCACGTTTGCCGCACTCGCGAAATACTGGTCATCGTCATCCTCGCTGCCTTCGTTCGATGCTCTAATTGTATACAGCTGTTCCCATTTCTTCATATCTCCCTGCTTCTTGTTTTGACCTTTGCGGTAGAACCTAGTATCAACTATCGGACATCCCCAAGCGTCACCTATATTTGATCCCGCGTCGTCGTTAATCTTGAAGTTCCGTTTCGTCTCACAGTCACTGCTCGCTGTTCTTACTGTGGCCTGAGATACCTGTTGGGAATATTGTTCCATCTCAGAGTGAACTTCTTCCACTGCTTCTTCAGGACTCGCTGACGAATTGTTGGATTGTGAGTGATTCGATGCGCTCACACTATGCCCGCGCCGCGCGCTTTCCTCCTCTCTGATGGTCCCGTAAAAAAGACGAGTGATCCCGTCCGGAGTGATTCCGAATAAGTAGCTTACGATGCGCTCGTTTTTATCTTGGACAGGACGGGGAACCACGACAAGCTCGGAACTGCCCTCACTAGAGGCAGCTTGTACGTTTCTGGTCTGTTCCAAGACTTTCGCGTTTGCTTCCTGAATGTCCCGCTCATCTAGAGGCGAGCTGTAGGTTCCTTTCTTCACCTCAAAAACACCGCTACTTCTGTTTCCAGCCGCTTGGCTATTGCCGACAAAACCGATTGTGGTGGACAGTGCGACACCTGATAGGAATTCTCTACGTCGCATCATATGGGAATGATAGCATTACTACTTAATAATTTCTATTTATATACAAATACTATGAGTAATTTTCATAAATATAAGTTATATCTCTTGAATTTCGTGGGTTGAACGCTCATGGTCAACCCTCTCCGGTGTGCGCTGTTGAACCCGATAAGACGGTCGGATCGGCGGGCTGGCGTTCAGTATGTGGGATGGAGTCGGCAACAGATAGCGAATCATTATTGCCATTTGCTTCTAAAATCGCCCCATCGATCAAAGTTCAGTCGTAAGAACCTCTCACCACTGGAGTCTGGTGACTGTTTCTCAAGCCCTGATTCTAGTGCTGTCTGAGGATTTAACAGAGCAGAGCAAACGTACCGCGTTTGCGAACTACGTCGTGCCGCGAACGAACAGCGTGAGAACGGCGTCGGGGACTCAAACCGAAGCAAGACGGTCGGCTTCGCTTCGCTCGGCCGCTGGGACTTGCAGGGTTCAGGGATCTCTTCGTGTCGTTTTCACGGCTCGCTGTCGCTCGGCGGTTAACGGGCGTGGCGGGAGTGAGCAAACGCGGAGCGTTTGCGAGCTACGCCACGGCCGCAAGTGTGTTTCGAGCGGACGCGAGAAACCACGAAGCGGGCGTGGCGGGATTCGAACCCGCGATCGAGGGGTTAGGAACCCCTCGCCCTCGTCCACTAGGCCACACGCCCTATCGAGCGGTGAACGAGACGGCTGAAAAACGCTGCTGTTCCGCCGTGGAGTGCAGGAGCTAACCGGTGGATGGATGGAGAAGGGACTGGGAACCTGTCGGGACCGTCGCGGGCGTTACTCGGTGGCTGTTTCGGAGGCGGTCTCCGAAGCGGTGTCGTCGGCGGTCGTCTCGACGAACTCGGAGTCGGGCTCCTCGGTCGCGCCCTGACTCTCGCCTGGGCCCTCGCGGATCTCTTCGAGTTCCTGCTCGACTTCCTCGCGGCCTTTCTGGAACTCGCCCATCGCCTCACCCGTCGAGCGAGCGAGCTTCGGGATCTTGTTTGCACCGAACAGCAGGACCGCGATCAGGAGAATGATCATCATCTCCTGGGTCCCCGGTAAACCGATCTGCAGTAGGGTTGCTACCATTGTAGCAGGACTTAGCGTGAGGTCTAATATAGGCTTTTTGCTCATCCAGATCGACGAACCGTATCGCTCGGGAGGTCCTGGAACGCAAGCGACTTGATCTGGTACCCGCTACGGGTGAGTGATGCTCTCTACTGGTGACGAAGCGCCGTCGTTTACGGCACCGCTGGCGAATGGTGACATCGAGTCGTTCACGCTCGCAGACCGCCTCGACGAGGCACCGATCGTCCTCGCTTTCTTCCCCGGTGCGTTCACCGGCGTCTGCACTCACGAGATGAACACGTTCCAGGATCGCCTCGACGACTTCAGCGAGGCCGGCGCGAGCGTGTACGGCGTCAGCATCGACACGCCGTTCTCACAGAACGAGTTCCGCGACAAGCTCGGTCTGGAGTTCGACCTGCTCAGCGACTCGAACCGCGAGATCGTCGACGAGTGGGGCCTCTCGATGGACTTCGACGAGCTTGGTGTCGACGGCGTCGCCAAACGCTCCGTGTTCGTCATCGACGGCGACGGCGTCGTCCAGTACGCCTGGGTGAGCGACGATCCCGGAGTCGAGCCGGAGTACGACGACGTCCTCGACGCCGTCGACGCCATCTGAGGACCCGGTGACCGGCCCGCTGCGTTCGGTAGGTCGGGGCTACCGGACGCGTCAGGCTTCGCCGTACACCGGGACCGCAGCGCCGCTGGTGACGGCGGCTCCCTCCGAGCACAGGAACAGCATCATCGTCGCGATATCGTCCGGATCGACCCACGTCTCGAAGTCGGCGTCGGGCATCATCTCGCGGTTCATCGGCGTGTCGATGACGCTCGGCATGACCGCGTTGGCCCGGACGACCCCCTCGTTTTCGGCCGCGATCGTCTCGGTCAGGAGTCGCACGCCGGCCTTGGTCGCACGGTAGATCCCGTCGCCCGCGCCGCCCTCCAGCGAGGAACGCGCCGACACCGAGACGACGGCACCCTCACTCTCACGAAGGTATGGAAGCGCGTGTTTCGACGCCAGAAACATCGTCTTGAGGTTCACGTCGAACAGCAAGTCGAACGTGTCGGCGTCGGTCTCGTGGATCGGATCGCCGCCGCGCCACGTCCCGGCGATGTTACAGAGAGCGTCGAGGCGGCCGTGCTCTTCGACCACGCCGTCTACGACATCGGCCACGTCGTCCTCGTCGGTGAAATCGCCCTGGTAGTAGTCGATGGCTTCCGTCTCGTCGAGCAGGAAGTCCTCGCTCTCCGGGGCGACGATGTCGGCACCACAGACCGTCGCACCGGCGTCGTCGAACGCACGAGCGACGGCACCACCGAGAGCACCGCCGACGCCGGTCACCAGTACGACGCTGCCGTCGAAGTCAAACTCGACTGACATACGAGGTAGCTCGGGCCGACAGCGGATAAAACCCAGTCCGAGTTGCCCACAGCCGAGTCTTTCGTTTCTGACACTACCGGCTGTACGTCTGTAAAGAATTTCGCGATCCCGTATCGCGAATCTCTTGAAACTACTCTGTTGAATCCGGTGATGGCGGCCAAGTCGACGGGCTATAGTAACAATTGAAACGATTTACACATCGATCGCACTGCTGTCGTGCGATCGGGTGTGCATTGATTTTCAATGGCTACTATAGCGTCCAGTGTGTCAGATGGAGTCGGCAACAAATAGCGAGTCAGAATCTCTTTTCGCTCTCCAAAGCTGACCCATCAATCGAAGGTCGGTTGTAAGAATTCGTCACCAATGGAGTCTGATAACTGTGTCTTCAGCCTCAATCCCAGTGCCGTCTGCGGATTCAACAGAGCACTTGAAACAGTTATAGCCGGCAGTATGAGACGGAGTACCGGCGGTACGAACGGCGAGACGACCTGTCCGACGACTCGGTGGCGTGTCCGGCACGGCCGACACGTCACGAATCGGTGGGCGATACCCCCAAAATTCCAGGGGGTTCTGGTGACGGCAGATCGGCCCTCGACGGGGACGGCGTTCCGGGAGATCCCCCCCGCGTTTCAGAATCCGTTTATCACCGCTGAAAACTGCGCGCGAATCTATTAATCCGTGAACGCCCAGCATCGAAACGATGAGTTCTGAGACAGCATCTCTCCTTCCTGAGTTTATCGGGGACAGTTACGCCCTGCGCCTCGGACTCGCGCTGGCGCTGGCGGTGATCGTCGTCATCGCCGTCGGCGCTGCCGTGAGCGTCCAGGCTTCAGACGAGCTGGAGTCCGACGTAGAGTCCGATCTGCGCGCGACCTCGGCGACTCAGGCCAACCAGATCGACGCGTGGCTCGGGTCGGCTCGACAGAGCGTCCGGATGACCTCCGCGCTGCCGGTCTTCGAGTCCGGGTCGACCAGCGAGGTACAGGCGCAGTTGAACACCGTACAGGACAACGACAGGCTCCCGGCCGACGTCGTCGCAGTCCACTACGTCGACACGACGACGATGGAGATCGAGGCCAGTTCGAACGAGGACTTCGTCGGCGTCGACGCCAGCGAGCAGAGAGCGCCGTTCGCGACCGACCCCCCGAGCTTCGAGGGGCCGGACGACACGCACGTGACCGATCCGTTCCAGATCTCGATCGTCGACCACCCGATCATCGCCGTCCTCTCGCCGGTCGAGGGCGACAGCGATCACGCGATCGTCTTCATGACCGATCTGAAGGAGCGGACGGAGGCGTTCTCCGACCAGCGTGACGGGTCATACACCGCCGTGGTCAACGACGACGGTCAGTACATCGCCCACCCCAACAGTAGCAAGATCAACACGGCACACGACGGCAGCATGACGATGCCGGCGTCGGGTGAATCCGAGTTCGTGGCGATGGACGACACGCTGATGGGCATGACGACGCTCGAAACGGCCGACTGGACGGTGATGGTCCACTCGGACCGGAGCGAGGCCTACGCGCTGAGCTCCCAGATCAACTCCGACCTGATCGGGATCGTGCTGTTCGCGGTGATCAACCTCGGGATCGTCGGCGTCACGATCGGGAGCGGCACGATCGTCTCCCTTCGCCGACTCTCCAACAGGGCCGAGGAGATGGGTGCCGGCGATCTCGACGTGGACCTGACCACCGCCCGGACCGACGAGATCGGCTCGCTGTACCAGTCGCTCGACGACATGCGGACGAACCTTCGAGAGACGATCTCAGACGCAGAGGAGGCGCGACGCGAGGCCGAGCAAGCCAAGAGCGACGCCCAACAGGCTCGTGAGGACGCCGAGGAAGAGCAGGCCGAGATGGAGGCACTGACCGGCCACCTCGAACTGAAGGCCACCGAGTACAGCGACGCACTGTCCTCGGCAGCCGACGGCGACCTCACCGTCCGCGTCGACACCGAGAGCATGAACGACGCGATGAGCGAGGTCGGCGAGGAGATCAACGCGATGCTGGCGGATCTCTCGACGACCATCGCCGAGATGAAGTCCTTCGCGAGCAACGTGTTGCAGGCGAGCGACGACGTGGGGACGAACGCCCAGCGGGTCGACCGGGCCAGCCAGCAGGTCAGCGAGTCGATCCAGGAGATCTTCGACGGGACGAACGAACAGAGCGAACGACTCCAGAACGCGGCCTCGGAGATGGAGACCCTCTCTGCGGCCTCCGAGGAGATGGCGGCGTCGGCCCAGCAGGTGGCCGACACGTCTCAGTCGGCAGCCGAGGTCGGCGAAGACGGCCGTAGAGCGGCCCAGGAGGCCATCGAAGAGATGAACAGCATCGAGGCCGAGACCGAGGAGACCGTCGCCGAGATCAACGCGCTCGACGAGGATCTCGACGAGATCGGCGAGATCGTCTCGGTGATCACCCAGATCGTCGAGCAGACCAACATGCTCGCGCTCAACGCCTCGATCGAGGCGGCCCACGCCGACGCGGAGGGCGCGGGCTTCGCCGTCGTCGCCGACGAGATCAAGGGCCTCGCGGAAGAGACCAAAGAGGCCGCGGGAGACATCGAGGAACGCATCGAACGCATCCAGTCACAGGCCGGCGACACCGTCGAGACGATGGAGTCGACCAGCCGGCGGATCACCGACGGCGTCGAGACCGTCGAAGAGGCCGTCAACGCCCTGGAGACCATCGTCGAGTACACGGAGGAGGTCGACGCCGGTATCCAGGAGATCGACCGGGCGACCGAAGAGCAGGCAGAGACGGCGACGGAGCTGCTGGAGATGATCGACAAGCTGACCGAGATCAGCCAGGAGACCGCGACGGAGGCGGACACGGTCGCCGGTGCGGCCGAGGACCAGGCACACTCCATCGGCGAGGTGTCTGACTCCGCGACGGAACTCAGACAGCGTGCGGACGAACTCGAACAGGCGCTCGACCGGTTCTCGGTGCAGTCTGCCGAGAGTCCCGGCCAGCAGACGACTGCGGCCACTGACGACGACTAACGATGATAGAACTCTGGTTCACACTCGGTACGATCGGTATGCTCGCTGGGACGGCAATTCTCGCCTACGGCTTCAGGCTCGTCCCGGCCGAGAGACGCACCCGGTACGCGGTGCTGGTCTCGATTCCCGGCATCGCGATCTTCGCCTACGCGATCATGGCACTCGGTATCGGCGGCTTCGACACGGGAGATCACATCGTCTGGATCCCCCGCTACGTCGACTGGCTGCTGACGACGCCGCTGAACGTCCTGTTCCTCGGGCTGTTCGCCGGTGCCGACCGCGAGACGATCGGAAAGCTCGTCGGCCTACAGGTCCTGACGATCGTCTTCGGGTTCGCGGGCGCGGTGGTCGGAGGGCTGCTCGCCTGGGGACTGTTCGCGCTGGGCGGGCTCGCCTTCGTCGGCGTCGGCTACCTGCTGTACGGCTCGGTCTCGGAGGCCGCCGTCGACACGCTCTCGGAGGTCGGATTCGGCGTCTATGAGACGCTCCGTAACTTCGTCGTCGTGCTCTGGGGCGTCTATCCGGTCATCTGGATCGTCGGACAGTCCGGGCTCGGACTGATGGACCTCGAAACGACGGCGCTAGTCGTCGCCTACCTCGACGTGGTGACGAAGGTCGGCTTCGGCCTGCTCGCGCTCAGTGGTGAGGCGATCGTCGAAGAACTCGGAGCGGACGTGTTCGAAGACGAGGACGCGGTGATGGCTCCAGACCACGACGCACAGCCGTCTGACTGACTCTACCGGCTGTACATCTCTGGCGATGCCGTGAAGATGCGTGAAAACGCGTCCTGGGTGTGGGGCAGTCTCTCACTCTGCTTGCGATCGTCTATTCGTGACCGGCGATCACCGAAGGAGTCGAGGAAAAACCGTCGTACGGCTAAACGATCGGAATCAGTGGATGCCCATCGCTTCGATCTGTTCCTGGTAGCGGTTCCGGATCGTCACTTCGGTCACCTGGGCGACGTCGGCGACCTCTCGCTGGGTCTTCTTTTCGTTGCACAGCAGCGACGCGGCGTAGATCGCCGCCGCGGCGTATCCAGTGGGGGACTTGCCCGACAGCAGGCCCTGCTCGGCGGTCACGTCGATGATCTCGTTGGCCTTCGACTGGACCTCCTCGCTCAGTTCGAGTTCGCTGGCGAAGCGCGGCACGTACTGTTTGGGGTCGACCGGCTCCATCTTGAGCTTGAGTTCCTGGGCGACGTAGCGATACGTGCGCCCGATCTCCTTTTGCTCGACCCGAGAGACGTCCGAGACCTCTTCGAGGCTCCGTGGGATGCCCTCCTGTCGGCAGGCGGCGTACAGACAGGAGGTCGCGACGCCCTCGATGGAACGGCCGCGGATGAGGTCCTCGTCCAGCGCGCGCCGGTAGATCACCGACGCGACTTCCCGCACCGAGCGCGGGACGCCCAGTGCCGACGCCATCCGATCGATCTCCGAGAGGGCAAACTGGAGGTTTCGCTCCCCCGCGTCCTTCGTCCGGATTCGCTCTTGCCACTTTCGCAGTCGATGCATCTGGGACCGCTTCTTCGACGAGATGGACCGGCCGTACGCGTCCTTGTCCTTCCAGTCGATCGTCGTCGTCAGCCCCTTGTCGTGCATCGTCTGGGTCGTCGGTGCCCCGACGCGGGACTTGCTCTGCCGTTCAGAATGGTTGAACGCGCGCCATTCCGGGCCGCGGTCGATATTTTCATCTTCGATGACAAGTCCGCAGTCTTCGCAGATGAGTTCGCCGCTCCCGTCCGTCGATATTGCCGTCGAGTCACACTCAGGACAGGTCTGCTCGGATTCTTCCGTCTCCTGCTCCTGCGTCCCGTCGTGCTCGCGCTGGCGGGTAGGGCGTTCCATGTGTCCTTTTATGGAGAAACAATTCAGACATATAAACGTTTGGCTGGTGGCGACCAGTGCCGATAGTAACACGAGCTTACTCGACAGAATATGACAGCTCAGCGCTTCTTTGCACGGATCTCGTTTCACCCTCCCTCTCGTGTGCATCCATCTCTCGGGGCGATTCCCACGGCGGTATCCCCAACGAGAAGTGAGTTCCAGTAAAGCCTTATCCGATACGACGACCCGATAACACCTATGGATGTTGCCGTACTCGGGACCTCGACCACCGGTCACGCGCTCGCCGCGTGGTGCCTTCGGTCCGACGCCGCCGTTCGTCTCTACGGGGACGACGCCAACGCCGTGATGGACAGCGTCGACGCGGTCCAGCGACGCGCTGGCCGCGAGGGCGCGATCGACGGCACGACCGGACTGGAAGCGGCCGTCGGCGGTGCCGACGTTGTCTTCGACCTCACCGGACGCGAGATCGACGCTCGGCGGGACCTGCTCGCCGAGGTCGAGGCACTGGTCGCGGCGGAGACGCTACTCGTCGTCGGAGACACGTCCGACCGGATCACGGCCGTCGCGGCGGGTCTCCGCCGACCCGGACGCGCGCTCGGCATCCACGTGGTCGATCCGGCAGAGAGCCGGCTGGTCGAACTCGTCGTCGCCGAGCAGACGACGGCAGACACGCGGGACCGCACGGTGTCGTTCGTCGAGTCGCTCGACGCCACGCCGATCGTGGTCCGGGACACGCCGGGATTCGCGACGACGCGACTCGACCTGGCGGCCATCACGGAAGCCGTCAGGATGGTCGAAGAGGGGGTCGCCAGCGTCACGGCCATCGACCGCGCGCTCGAACTGGGTCGCGATCACCCGATCGGTCCGCTCGGACTGGCCGACCGGTTGGGGCTCGACACCGTGCTGTCGGCGCTGGAGTTACTGGCGCTGGACCTCGGAGGGCGGTTCGATCCCCCGGCCCTCCTCTTCGAGAAGGTCGAGGCGGGCGATCTCGGTCGCCAGACCGGTACCGGGTTCTACGAGTGGGAACAGGGCGAGCGAGTCGGACCCGCCCAGCCGAACCCGACCGTCGAAACGCGATCGGCAGAGCCCGATGAGCGATGAGCCGGTCCGAGCGGCGGCGAGGGGACTCGCCGGTCGAGCACGACGACGCCGACATGAGCGACCTGTTCGACGACCTCTCGGAGCTGGAGGCGCTGGTCGACTCCGCCGAAGAGCGAGCGCGCGTCCGCGAAGCGATGCAGACGGCGAGCGAGGTCGACGACGACGGCCCGGTGTTCGGCCGGGTCGTCTGGGGGTTCGACCGTGCGGACCTCGCAGAGTCGGTGCTGGGCGCGCTGCTCTTTGGCATCCCGATGGCCGTCGAGGGCGGGACGGTCGACTCCGGGCAGTTCATCGCCGCTCGCCCTCCGTTCCTGGCCCTGACGCTGTTCGCAACGGTCGCGGTCGTCGTCGGGATCCTCTACGTGGCCGACATTCAGGACGTGCGGGTGGCCTACGCGTTCTTCGGTCTCGTCCCTCGGCGACTCGTGGGCGTCCTCGGCTCGTCGTTCGCGACGGCCGTCGCGCTGTTGAGCGTCTGGGGCGTCGCGACTGGGCGGACCCGTGGCTGGACTTCTGCGTCTGCGTCGTGGCCTTCTTCCCGATGGCTATCGGTGCCGCGCTGGGTGACATCCTGCCGGGGAGCTAGTCCGGCGGACTACTGTGGCCGTTCGGGAAACCGCCGTCCACTCCGGTGCGTTTGACAATCGTTAAAAGTCGTGGCCGGATACGAGAGTGTATGAGCGAGAGCGAAACTCAGCAAAAACGCACGCAGAAGTGCGTCTCGTGTGGCATCAACATCGCCGGCACGAACGCCGCCGCGTTCAAGTGCCCGGACTGCGGTCAGCAGATCTACCGCTGTGGGACCTGCCGCAAGCAGAGCAACCTCTACGAGTGTCCCGACTGTGGCTTCCGGGGGCCCTAACGATGGGGAAAGTCGCCGCCAAGATCAAGGTCATGCCGAACAGCCCCGACGTGGACCTGGACGCGCTCCAGGAACGTCTGGAAGGCTCGCTCCCCGAGGGCGCGAAGATCAACGGCGTCGAGCGCGACGACGTGGCCTTCGGGCTCGTCGCCCTGTTCCCGACGGTGATCGTCCCCGACGACACCGGTGGCACGGAAGCCGTCGAGGAGGCCTTCAGCAACGTCGACGACGTGGAGTCGGTCTCCGTCGAGAACGTCGGCCGAATATAGACCGAGCGCTTTCTTCACTGCCGTTCGACGCACCGAGTCCCGACACTCGCGCTGGTCGAGGTGCGAACGGTCCTGCCGAGTCCAGTGGCGCTGGCGCGACGGGAACGCACGTTTTATTAGGACGACCGGATTACCCCTCCGCACGAATGCCCAGTTCGGATGGACCCCTCAAAGGAACGCGGAACAAGCTGAAGAACAAGCCTCGCGAGCGCGGCACCTCGCCGCCCCAGCGCGCCGTCGAGCAGTACGAGGAGGGCGACACGGTCCACCTCAAGATCGACCCGTCGGTCAACGACGGTCGCTTCCACCCGCGCTTCGACGGTTCGACCGGCGTCGTCCTCGGACAGCAGGGCGAAGCCTACAAGGTCGAGATCAACGACAACGGCAAGGACAAGACGATCATCGTCACGCCCGCACACCTCCGCCGACAGGAGTAAGGTATGACGATCTTCAAAGAGAAGGTCGACGAGGAGTACCTCACGATCGCCGAAACGAAGGAGATCCTCGAAGACATCGAAGCCGAGCGCTCGATAGACGAGGACCGAGAGATGCGCTACGAACTCGCTCGCGCGATCGAGCACGTCAACCGATTCGCGATGCTCGATCCCGACGAGGCCGAGGAGTTCGTCGACCAGCTCCGGGACCTGGAAAAAGTCGACGAGGCGACCGCTTACAAGATCGCGAACCTCCGACCGCTGGATCGCGACGAGCTGCGCTCCGTGTTCGCACAGGAGCGGTACTCGCTGTCGGGCGACGAACTCGACGAGATTCTCAACGTCGTCAAACAGTACGCGTAGATCGGTCGCCCGCATGGCGATTGTCACCGGCCTCCCCGACCCACGCCATTAAGTGGGCGCTAGACCTATCGACTCGCATGAGTGATACCGAGAGCGGTGACGACGGCGAACCGGCCGTCGTCTTGGACTTCCTGCCACACGGCAAGTCCGAGGACGACCGGCCACAGTATCAAAAGCAGCCGCTCGCGTACGCGATGGGGACCGAAGACTTCCGGCTCTACGAGATCGTGGTCGGGGAGGAGACGGACGTGACCTTCGGTGACCGCATCGACGTTCACAGCACCGACTTCGACCGGGTCAGCGTCGTCGAGTACGACGATCTCCCGAGCGGTGCGCAGTCCGAACTCGACTACGCCGTCGAGGACCTCGTCGAGGCAGAGGCTGGCCGGTTCGTCGACTTCTACAACGAGGCCCAGCCGATCACGCTCCGGCTCCACCAGCTGAACCTGCTGCCCGGAATCGGCAAGAAGCTGCGTAACTCTATTCTGGACGAGCGCAAGCGCAAGCCCTTCGAGAGCTTCGAGGAACTCGAAGAACGAGTCAGTGGCCTCCACAACCCCAAGGAAGTCCTGGTCGAACGGATCCTCGAAGAGCTATCGGAAGACGACCTGAAGTACAGCAGGTTCGTGCGCCGCGAAGACCAGTCGTAGTCGGCCCGGAAGTGACAGCGTTTTACGGGTCTGCCCGCTATCCGAGAGCGATGACTACCGACGGACCGCCCTCCGAGGGGGCCGACGGCGCTCGCGATCCGGACGCGCTCGTCGCCCGTGCGGGCAAGCGAGCGGACACCCGACAGGACCAGCACTTCCTGATCGACGATCGAGTTCTGGACCGGATTCCGGGGTACGCCGACCAGATGGACCGATCCCACGTACTGGAGGTCGGTGCCGGTCCCGGCGCGCTGACGGATCGACTGCTCGCGGTCGCGGACCGGGTGACTGCGATCGAGCGCGATCCCGACTTCGCGGCCCACCTCCGCGAGGAGTTCGCCGACACCATCGACGCCGATCGCCTGACGATCGTCGAGGGCGACGCCCTCGACGTGGACCTGCCCGAGTTCTCCGCGAGCGTCTCGAATCTCCCCTACGGGGCCTCCAGCGAGATCGCGTTCCGGCTGCTTCCGCGTGGAAAGCCGCTCGTCCTGATGTTCCAGCAGGAGTTCGCCGAACGGATGGCGGCCGATCCCGGAAGCGACGACTACGGGCGGCTCTCGGTGACGGCGGGCCACTACGCCGACGTCGAGATCGTCGAGACGGTGCCGCCGACGGCGTTCGACCCACAGCCCCGCGTCGACAGTGCCGTCGTCCGACTCCGGCCGCGCGAACCCGACTACAGCGTTCCGGACGACGACTTCTTCATGGACTTCCTCAAGGGCGTGTTCACACAGCGTCGCAAGACGATGCGAAACGCCGTCCGAAACACGGCTCACATCACCGACCTCGGGGATCCAGACGCCGTCGTCGACGCCGCAGACGAGTCGCTGATGGGCAAGCGCGCGGGAGAGCTATCGCCCGCGACGTTCGCGGCGCTGGCGACGCTCGCGTACGAGACCGGCCGACCAGGAGAGTACTAGCGATGCCCGGCCAGCCGCCGACGGACGACGACGGACGACCTTCGCTTGCCACACAGCGCGACACGGAGACGGTGTACCAGCCGGCAGCGGACTCCGACCTGCTGGCGCGGACGGCCAGGTCACACGCCACACCCGGCGACCGCGGGCTCGACGTGGGAACGGGCTCGGGCTACGTCGCCGAGACGCTGGCCGAGGCGGGCGTCGACGCAGTCGCGTCCGATCTGAACCCGGACGCCTGTCGCGAGGCAGCAGCTCGCGGTGTCCCGGCCGTCCGCGCCGACCTGCTCGCTCCGTTCCGCGACGACGCCTTCGATCTCGTCACGTTCAATCCACCGTACCTCCCGACCGAGCCAGACAAGGAGTGGGACGACTGGATGGAACACGCGCTCTCGGGCGGGGAAGACGGCCGCAGGCTCGTCGACCCCTTCCTCGAAGCAGTCGAGCGCGTGCTGGCCCCCGGCGGACGTGTCTTCCTGCTGATCAGCAGCCTCACCGGGATCGGCGACGTGCAACGCTACGCCCACGAGCGGGGGCTCGCGGGCGAGATCGTCGCCGACGAGGCCCATCCCTACGAGCGACTGGTCGTGATCCGGTTCGAGTCACAGGCAGAACCGGGACATTGAGCTAGCTGCAATAACTGATGTGCATTTTCTGAGATAGGAAATATTAAAGCCCGTCATTACCAACGTAGCCGTAATGACACAGGTAGTCGCCACGACAGCCGGTCTGTTCCCGCTCCCGGACTGGGCGAAAGACGAACTGTCCCGACTGAAAGGCCACCAGAAGTCCGACCTCGTCAGCGGTGACGAGGGACCGGAGATCGTCGACGCCTACGACCGCGCTCGCGAAGAGGTCGTCGGCGTCCAGACCGACGCCGGCCTCGACCGCGTCTCAGAGGGCCAGCTGCGCTGGGACGACATGATCGCTCACCCGCTGGCGGTCGCCGACAGCGTCGAGACCCGCGGGATCGTCCGCTACTACGACAACAACAACTTCTACAGGGAGCCGGTCGTCACCGGCGACCTCGAAGCCTCCGGCGACGTGGCCGGCGAACTCGACGCCGCGGCAGCACACGTCGATTCGGGGCTCCAGGCGGTCCTGCCGGGTCCGTACTCGCTCGCGGACCTCGCGACCGACGAGCACTACGGCGACGAGGCGGCGTTCCTCGACGCCGTCGCGGACTTTCTCGCAGCCGAGGCCGACCAGTTCCCGAACGTCGAGACGTTGTTCCTGCTGGAACCGTCGCTCGTCGAGAACGCACCCGGCGAGGGGGCCGACGAGCGCGCCAGCGAGGCAATCGACACCGTCGCTTCGGCCGTCGACGCCGACGTGGTCGCTCACACCTACTGGGGCAGTCTCGACGAGAAGGTGTACGCCCACCTCATGGACGCCGACGTGGACGCCATCGGCTTCGACCTGATCGCCGACCACGAGGAGACGGTGTACAACGTCCAGGAGTACGGCACCAAAGACGACGTGGCGCTCGGTCTCGTCGACGGCCAGAACACGCTCGTCGAGACTCCCGAAACGATCCGCGAGCGCGTCGAGTGGTTCGTCGAGCAGACCGACGGCGACTACGACACCGTCTACGCGACAGCCAACACCGAGCTGTTCTACCTCCCGCAGAACAAGTTCGAGGCCAAGGTCGAGGCGCTGGCTGACGCCGCCGCGATCGAGGAGGTGGAAGCATGACTACCGATAGACATTCCGGTTCACTTCGCTGCACGGGCTGTGACTATCGACGTCTTGCCGAGATCAACGAGGTGATCTCGGCATGACGGGTCCCCGAGAGCAGTTCCGACCCGAGGACCACGACAACGACCACTTCCTGCTGACCAGCGTCGTCGGCTCCTACCCCAAGCCCAAGTGGCACGACCGCGCCCGCGAGCTGTTCGAGGATCCCGACGCCGACTTCGACGAGCACAACTGGGCAGAGGCGAAGGACGACGCCGCCCGACTCATCACGCAGGAACACGAGCGGTCCGGGCTCGACACCGTCGTCGACGGCGAGATGCGCCGCAACGAGATGGTCGAGTACTTCGCCGAGCTGATCGACGGCTACGAGTTCAACGGCCGCGTGAAGGTGTGGGGCCACAACTACTTCGACAAGCCCTCGATCGCCGACGAGGTCGAGTACGGCGAGGAGTGGCTCGTCGACGAGTACAAGTTCACGTCGTCGGTCTCCGACCGCCCGGTCAAGGTCCCGATCACCGGTCCCTACACGCTCGCTCGCTGGGCCTTCAACGAGGCCTACGAGACGACCGAGGACGCCGCCTACGCCCTGGCGGACCTCGTCAACGAGGAGATCGAGCGCCTCGTCGACGCCGGCTGTAAGTACGTCCAGATCGACGAGCCGGCGCTCGCCCAGTACGAGGACGACCACGCGATCGTCGGCGAGTGTCTCGAACGCATCGCCGACGGGCTCCCGGAGGACGTGCGCCTCGGCCTCCACGTCTGTTACGGCGACTACTCGCGGATCTACCCCGAGATGCTCGACTACCCGGTCCACGAGTACGACCTCGAACTCGCCAACGGCGACTACGAGCAACTCGACGTGTTCAAGAACGACGAGTTCACGAAGGACTTCGCGATGGGCGTCGTCGACGCCCACGTCGCCGAGGTCGAGTCCGTCGAGGAGATCAAAGACAACATCAAGAAAGGACTGGAGGTCGTCCCGCCCGAGCAGCTGACGGTCTCCCCGGACTGCGGGATCAAGCTCCTGCCCCGCGAGGTCGCCTACGGCAAGATGGAGAACATGGTCCAGGCCGCCCGCGAGATCGAACAGGAGCTCGACGAGGGCGAGATCGACGTGGTCGGTGGACAGACGGCGAGCGCGGACTAAGCGAGACGCCGAGCGAAGCGAGGGGTCTCGTTTTTGCGAGCGGGAGCGTAGCGACACGCGAGCAGCGAAGGGCGTGCCGAGCGAAGCGAGGGGTCTCGTTTTTGCGAGCGGTGAAACCCCGAGGCTGTCGGGCGGTGTTCAGAGCTGCATCTGCTGAGTTGTAGACACCGAAAGGGCGAGTGCTGCGTGACGGCCTCGCCGTCACGTTATAGCCGGCCGGCCCTTGCGGGAACCCCGACGAAGTCTGCTCACGGGCGCAAAGCGCCCGTTCGCACGGCCAGAGGGACTCGGAGAGTCCCTCTCGGTAAGCACGTGAGGCGCGCGCAGCGAGTCGCGGGACCGCAACTACACGAGGGCTTTCAGTGCTTCGGACTGCCTGTACCGATCTCTCATCTGAACACGACCGGCTGTCGACCCCAGTATTACGCATCGACAACGTTTACGGCGGAGCCGCCCGACCCCACGAGTGCTATGGCAGACATCGAAGTCACCAGTACGTGCGAGGAAGGGTACACGGTCACGAACGTCATCGACGACGAGTGGGAACTGGTCGTCGACGCGCTGAGCGAGGACGGTCCGTCTCCGAATCAGGTGCTGGCGGCGGACTACGTCTCGTGTTACATCCCGGCGCTGCGCGTCGCCGCAGACCAGACCGGCTACGACGATCTGGGCGCTGTCGAGGCGGAGGTCGCTGCCGATCTCGACGACGACGACGATCTCGACGCGGTCGCGTTCGATATCAAAGTCGAGGCCGACCTCGGCGACGACGTCGAGGAGATCGTCGAGCTCGGCGAGGAGATCTGTCACGTTCACTCGGCACTTCAGGAGGAGCTCCACGCAGAGATCAGCCTCGAAGGCGACGCGTTCTGAGCCGCGAGGAGACAACTTTTCCCGGCAGTTACTCCGGGAATAAGAACACAACTGCAGAGGTGTTGTGATAGCCTGTGTAGTCCTCGTCCGCCGAGCAGACTTCGCCGTATGTTTCGAAGCCAGCGAACGGTGCATCGATCGAACGGCTGATCGCGTCGACTGCGTCGTCGAAGTCATCTCCCAGAATCATCGCCCGACACGCACAGTCGTAGACGAACCCACCAGCAACGGCATCGCCGCCGAGTTCGTCGGCGGCATTCGATGCGGCTGTTTCGACGGCTGACACCTGATCGGGCTTACTGCTGTGTGTAACACGCAACTCGGTTCCTTCGGCAATGTCTACAGTAAACCCGAGAGAGCCGTCGGTATCTGCGGTGCGTCCCGGCCACCGGATGTTGTATCCTTCCGTCGAAACGAACGCGGACGCGACGAAATCTCTAATCCGAGACGCGATACCCTGTGCGTCGGCGTCGGGTTCCGACTCGATGCCCAGCTCGTAGCGGCCGAGTAACATCAGAAACTCTTCGGAACCGGCATCCAAGTCGTCGACGTCGATCCCGTACGACTCTCTCGCATCGGTCTGAATTGCATCCCGCCAGGCCTCGAAAGCGGGCCGTCCGTCGAGTTCGTAGACTGTGCTTCCTTCGGCCCGCGTGACAGTCATCGGCTCCGAGATCGGTTCGTGGCCGTGGTTAACTGTTACTGCGAATGGATTTTCAGAGGCCAGTAGCGCGAGCGCGACGGCGTCTGATTCGACCTGTCCATTACAGAATACGTGTGTCTCCTCTAGCCGAAGGTCGTCACCAGCAGAGCCGCCGACAATTGGAATCTGGTCGTCGTCGATATACTGCTCGGTGAGCTTCGTGATCTCGTCTCCGATGCTGACAATTCCGTCATGGAGGTTGATTACCGCACGGTGTGGGTACTGGTCGATCTTCGGAGCGTCCGGTTCCGGAAGATCGTGTACCGCTTCGAACAGGCAGCGCTTCTGGTCGGCACCTAACCCCGTCGAGAGCGTAGTAAAGAACTCCATCGAGTCGGAAGCGACGATGCCAACTGTCACAGTCTCTGCTTTCGAGCCCGCTTCAGTGAACTCTCCCGAAGACGAGCAGCCGATGACTTCGGTGTCTGAACCGACGACGCTTCGAATGCCCCACAGCACTGCATCGTAGTCGTAGACTGGCGAACAGAATACTTGACAGAAGTCGGGGCTATCAGCTTCAATGCCGTTAAGAGCCTCACGCGCTGCGGCCATACCGGCGGCGTCACCATTATTTCCCGTTGCTTGCCCTGTACCGACCTGTGTGTCCATGTACACTGTCTAACTGAAAGGACAACTTATGTGTCACGGAGTTAGCGGAGACTCCACGGTGGTGAAAACAAGGTAATACGAGCGGGAAACGCTCATACCCTCGGCTCGCGAACGCCTGTGTATGAGTAGCGACTGGACGAACGCGATCGCCGCGGAGCGAATGGAGGTCGACACCGAGTTCAACGACCGCGTCGAGGCCTCGTCGTTCTCGAACCAGCAGTGGAACCTCGTGATGACGGCACTCGAATTCGAGATCCACGGAGCCGAAGATCCGGAGACGGCAGAGATCGTGGCCGACACGTCGAACCTCTCGACGATCATGCCCGAACTCGATCGGATCGCCGAGCAGGGGCCGATGGGTGGCGGTGGTGGCGGCGGTTCGAGCGGCGACACCGGCGGCGGAATCCTGGGCGGCGTCAAGGACGCACTGGGACTCGGTGGCGGTGGTGGCGGCGACGACCGCATCGAGGAAGCCGAGGAGCTCGCGGCAGAGTACGCGGGACTGCTCCAGGAGAAGCTAGAGACGAACGGGCGCTGGAGTATGGTCTGCGACCGCGCCGCGTAGCGCCCGGAGCGACGTTTCGTGACCGTGACTCCCGACAGTGGCGACGCTCTGGCCGCCCCGATCGGAAACAGTACGAAACGATCATATTCGAAAACGCTTTGTGATCGTTTTTCGTACGAGCGTGCATGCACGTCAGCGACGACTCGCCGCTCGTCCGCAACGGCAAGACGATCGTCCTCGCGCACGATCACGGGCTCGAACACGGGCCAAAGCAGTTCGACGGCGTCGAGGAGCGCCTCGATCCGAACGCGGTCTTCGAGATGGCGACCCACGACGCCGTCACCGCTCTGGCCGTCGGGAAGGGACTGACCGAGACGTACTACCCCAGCTACGACGACGAGGTGAATCTGCTGGCGAAGCTCAACGGCGGTTCGGACCTCTGGATGGGCGAACCGTACGCGCCCCAGAACTGGTCGGTCGACTACGCCGCCGAGCTGGGTGCCGACGCCGTCGGGTACACGGTCTACCCCGGCGTCAACGACGAGCCGCGGCTATTCGAGGACTTCCGGCCGGTCCAGGAGCGCGCACGCGACCACGACCTCCCGATCGCGATGTGGTCGTATCCGCGCGGACAGGCGATCAAGGAGCATCGGAGCCGGGACGTGGTCGCCTACGCCGCCCGCATCGGCCTCGAACTCGGCGGTGACTTCGTGAAGGTCAAGTACCCACGCAGTCCGGAGGCCATGGCTCACGCCGTCGACGCGACCGGCGACACCGGCGTCCTCCTCTCTGGGGGTTCGAAGACCTCCGACCGCGAGTTCCTCGAACTGGTCGAGAGCTGTCTCGACGCCGGTGTCTCCGGGCTCGCGGTCGGCCGCAACGTCTGGCAACGCGAGGACCCGTACGACATCCTCGACAAACTCGAACGGGTCGTCTTCGAGGGTGCGAGTGCAGACGACGTACTCTAAGGGACGGGAGGAGAGAGTACCACTATGAGTTCGTTCGACGACGAGACCGAGGCCGCCGTCGCCGTTGCACGGGCACAGCTCCCCGAGACGGTCCCGAGCGAGCGAGTCGTCTTCGGCTTCGACGGCTACGTCGACCGCGTCCGCGAGGTCGTCGCCGATCGCCACGATCCCGACGACTACGACCGACTGGACACGCTGGCCGGCTTTGGCGATCGCGTCCACGACTCCGTCGCGGCCGACAGCTCCCTCTCCTTCGAGTGGCTCCAGCGGGGGACCCGGACCGGCGGGCACACGAGCCACCTCGCTCGGGCCTTCGGCGGCTGGGGCTTCGATCCGGTGATGATCGGGATGTACGGCCGGCCGGTGCGTGACGTGTTCGCCGACGAGTTCGCCGACTGCGAGCTCCACTCGCTGGGACAACCGGGCTACACGGACGCCGTCGAGTTCGACGACGGCAAGCTCATGCTCATCGAGAACGGGACGACGATGGACCTGGACTGGTCGTTTCTCACGGACCGGCTCGGTCGAGAACGTCTCCGCGACCGGCTCGACGGTGCGGCCCTGCTTGGCACCGGCTACTGGGCGGAGACGCCCGACCTGCCGGACGTACTCGACGGGATCGCCGGGCTCTGGGACGACATCGACGAGCCGCCTGAGACGGTGCTCGTCGATCCCGGCGACGTGCGGAAGCTCGACGCCGAGCGCCTCGACGGCGGGACCGGAGCCATCGGTCGCCTCGCGGCCAAGACGCGCGTCGTCGTCTCGGCCAACCGCGCCGAGACCCAACTCCTCGCAGAGACCTACGGCGACGGCGGCGAGGAATCGCTCGAAGCGGAGGCTCGCACGCTCCGCGAGACCTTCGACGCCAGCCTGTTCGTCTCGCACGGCGTCGACCGGTCGCTGGTCGCTGGGGTCGACGGGACCACGGACGTGGCCGTCCCGTCCGTCGACGACCCCGAGTTGACGACGAGTGCCGGCGACCACTTCAACGCCGGCCTCGCGCTGGCACTGGTCACCGGTGTCGATCCGGCCGGTGCCGTCGTCGTCGGCAACGCCGTCGCCGGTGCGTTCGTGCGCAGCGGCGAACCACCGACGTTCGAGGCGATCCGTGCGTTCGTCGACGAGTACGGGGCGAAGTTCTAGAGCCGTCGGGTCTCGACGGCGGACCGATCCCCGAAGACGCCGTCGAGGTCCGGAACGCCGGTCCCCGCCTGCGAGACCACGCGCGACGCGACCGCCACTCCCGTCGCCAGCGCGAGTTCGTCACTCTCACCGCGTTCGAGCGACGCCAGCACGCCCGACAGCAGCGCGTCGCCGGCACCGACCGTGTCGACGACATCGACGGCCAGCGGTTCGGCGTGGACGGCCCCGTCGGGACCGACGAGGACGGCACCGTCGGCTCCCAGCGACGCGACGACGCGCTCGAAGCCCCGCTCTCCGAGCGCGCTGGCGGCCGCCACACACTCCTCGACGCTCTCGACGGTCGTCTCGGTGGCTGCGGCCAGCTCCTCGTGGTTGGGCTTGCACAGCGCGTAGTCGGCCGACAGCGCCCGCAGCGTCTCGCCTTCGACGTCGACGGCCGTCCGCCACGGTCCGGACGAGGCGATGCGGTCGATGGCGTCGCGCTCTAGTCCCGGCGGGAGACTGCCACCGACGAGTACGCGGGCGGGCTCGTGGTCGGCAATGTGGTCGACGAGGTCGTCGACGGCGCTCGCGTCGACGGCGGGGCCCGCCTGGTTGAGTTTGTACTCGGTTCCGGCGGCCAGCGCGGTCGTGTTGAGCCGCGTCGGCTCGTCGACGGTGACGAACTCCGCGGGAATGTCGGCCGCTTCGAGCTGTTCCGTGACGAAGGTTCCCGTAAAGCCGCCCAGGAGCCCGGTAGCGACGGTAGCGGTGTCCATCGCTGTCAGGAACTGCGAGACGTTGATCCCCTTGCCACCGGCGTCGAACTGCGCGTCGGTCGCTCTGTTGACCGTCTCGCTGGCCAGTGGCTCGTCGAAGGTGACCGTCTGGTCGACGGCGGGGTTGTAGGTGACCGTGAGGATCACGCGTCTGCCTCCAGGACGGTCACGTCGGCCTCGTCGAGGGCGGCGGCCAGCGCACCGTCCGGCGTGCGGTCGGTCACCAGCGCGTCGACCGCGTCGAGGGCGGCGACGGTGACGAACGACTGCTCGTCGAACTTCGAGCTGTCGGCGACGAGCACGACGCGGCTGGCCTGCTCGACGAACCGGGACTTGACCGCGGCTTCGGCCTCGTTTGGGGTCGTCAGCCCGGTCGTGGCGTCGAGGCTGTTCGTCCCGACGAACAGCAGGTCGACGTGGTGGTCGTCGAGGAACCGCTGGGCGGTCGGACCGACCAGCGCCCGAGTCCGGCGGCGCAACGTCCCACCGGTCACCGTCACCGCGATGCCTTTGTCCAGCAGGGTCGTCGCCAGATCCGGCATGTTCGTCACCGCCTCGACGCCGGCCTCGCTCGGCAGCGCACGCGCGACGGCCATCGTCGTCGTCCCGGCGTCGAACGACACCACCTGCGCGTCCTGCAACAGGTCGACGGCGCGGGCGGCGATGGCCTGTTTGGCGTCCAGTCGGTCGACTTCGCGCTGGCCGTACGGGCGCTCCTGTCCGACCGACGACGCCGGGACGGCACCGCCGTGTGATCGTTCGATCCGGCCGTCGTCTTCGAGCTCCTGTAGGTCGCGCCGGATCGTCGCCTTCGAGAAGTCGAGTTCGGTTGCGAGTCGGGCGACAGAACAGCCGTCACGCTCCGTGACGAGTTCGACGATCCGCCGCTTGCGCTCGGCTGGCAGCATTACACCGCCGTTCGTGGCCGGCGAACTTACTACTTTCTATCGTTGCTGTTCGTTTTTGCTCGAAACTGAGTGATCTAGAGCCGGTCGACGACGGCCTCGGTGACCGCCTCGGTCGAGGCCGAGCCGCCGAGGTCCGGCGTCTTCGGACCGTCTTCGAGCGTCGCTTCGACGGCCGTCCGAACGCGGTCGCCCTCGTCTTCGTACCCCAGATGATCGAGCAGCATCGCGGCCGAGAGGATCATCGCAGCCGGGTTTGCGACCCCCTCGCCCGCGATGTCCGGCGCGGAGCCGTGGACCGGTTCGAACAGCGCGTTGTCCTCGCCGACGTTCGCGCTCGGCAGCAGGCCGAGGCCGCCGACCAGCCCGGCCGCGAGGTCCGACAGCATGTCCCCGGCGAGGTTCGGACAGATCACGACGCCGTAGTCCTCGGGGTGCATGACCAGATGCATCGCCAGCGCGTCCATCAGCGCCGTGTCGTAGGCGATCCCTTCGCTCGCGGTGTCACCGCTCGCGCGTTCGTCGGTGCGTGGCACCGACCGCTCCTCGGCGACCGCCTCGGCGGTGTCGAGGAACAGGCCGTCGGTCTCGCGCATGACGTTTGCCTTGTGGGCGATGGTCACGTCGTCGTAGTCGTTGTTGCGGGCGTAGTCGAAGCCGAAGTCGGCGATCTTCTCGGAGGCGTCCTCGGTGATCACGCGCGTACACGTCGTGACGCCGTCGCTGATCTCGCTCTCGATGCCCTTGTAGACGCCCTCCGTGTTCTCCCGAATGAACACGAGATCGGTGTCGGGCTGTACGGCGTCTAGGCCGGGGTACGAGACGGCCGGGCGGACGTTGGCGAAGGAGTCGACGACCTGCCGGAGCGGCAAAATCACGTCGGCGGCCGTCTCGCCGGCCGCACCGAACAGCGTCGCGTCGGCGTCGGCGGCGATCTCGCGGGTCTCCCGTGGCAGTGCCTCGCCGGTCTCGGCCTTCACGGCGTCGCCGGCCTCGCCCTCGACGAACTCGAAGTCGACGGCGATCGCCTCCAGTACGTCGACGGCCGCGGGCGTGACCTCCTGTCCGATCCCGTCGCCGGGAATCACTGCGATCTCGTGAGTCATGCGCGTACGTCTCGCGGGCGTCGAAAAGAGGGTGTCGATACCGGTCGTCCGCCCTCGCAGGGCCGGAGTCGACGGGCGGACGCGAACGCCGTCGCTCTCTACGAACTGCGTGCGTAGGCGACGCCGACGTTGTGCGTGACGAACAGCGCGAGCGCGAGCACACCGAGGCCCGCGAGGGAGAGGTCGGCGCGCTCGATCCCGACGGTCCCGAGCCACCGCGCGGCCGTCGCCGGTCGCAGTTCACACAGCAGCCAGGCCGTGGCCCCGACTGCCGTGACGAGGCCGATACTGGCGGTTCCGGGGTCCAGCAGCGACGAGTGAGGCGTCACGTCGCGGAGTGCGTTGTCCTCTACCGTGTACATTACGGCCAGTGAGACGGTGAGGACCGTCGCCGCGAGCACGAACCCCTCGACCGCGATCGAGGCCTCGGCGACCGCCAGCCACAGGGTCCACGCCGTCGTCTCGGCGACTGTGAGACCGACCAGCGCCCCCGTGGACACGGAGAGGGCGACGCCGTTGACCGTCAGGTCCTTCAGGATGCGTTCGACGACGAGTCCGACCGCGAGGATGCCACAGCCGACGAGTGTCGTCGTCGACGAAAGCGCCGCGGTCTGAACGATCGCCAGCCAGATCACGAGCGCCGCCGTCTCGACGAGGGTACACGCGAGTGTCGAGAACGCGCGCACGGTCGTCGTCCATCCCACCAGTGACGGTCGCTCACCACGTTCGTGCGTGGCCATGACCGATGGCAGACGCCGACTTCGGTTTGTTAGCCGCTCGTTACCGGCGCTCCGTGGCCGTCTGACGCTGAAAAACCCGGCGTCGTCGGCTGTCGACGCCCGTCCTGTTAGCCGTGCCTTCGTGATGGAGTTCGCCCACACCGGGATGGCGAACTCCGTCACAGAGTCACAGCCGACGGTCTCATACGGATTATTGTAGCGATTTACCGGTGATCGTCGCCACGGAGTAGACGATCACCGGTAAGCAACTACAATAAACCCGTATCAGTCGTCGGAGCGGATCTCGTCTCGGGTCTGGTCGACGTAGGGCAACGAGTCGGCCGTCTCGGCGATGGCGTTCTCGTTGGACTTCATCAGCGCCGTCGTGTCCCAGATCCCCTCGACGAGAGCCTGCCGCTGAGCGCTGTCGACGCTGACGCCGATCTCGTTGCCCCCATACGAGACGGTCTCGGCCGCCACGTCGACCTCGATGTCGCCGTCGGGGGTGTCGTCGACCCACTGCTGGAGTGCGTCGATCGTCTCGTGGTCGGCCGTCACGGTCGGGATCCCCAGTGCCAGGCAGTTGCCGGCGAAGATCTCGGCGAAGCCCTCGCCGATGATGGCGTCGATCCCCCAGCGCATCAGGGCCTGGGGCGCGTGTTCGCGAGAGGAGCCACAGCCGAAGTTGTCGTTGACGACCAGCACGTTGGCGTCCTGGAAGCGCTCCTCGTTGAACGGGTGGTCTTTCTGGTTGTCGTCGTCGTCGAAGCGCAGGTCGAAGAAGGCGAACTCGCCCAGGCCGTCGAACGTGACGACCTTCATGAACCGCGCGGGGATGATCTGGTCCGTGTCGATGTCGTTCCCGCGGATCGGGACGCCGCTGCCCTCGACGTAGTCGACGGAGGGGATGTCCTCGGTGGCGTCGGTCATGCTGTCTGCACCTCCTCCAGTTCGCGCACGTCAGACACCTCGCCGGCGATCGCCGCGGCGGCGACCATCCGGGGGTTCATCAGGACGGTCCGGCCGTCCTTGCTCCCCTGGCGGCCGACGAAGTTCCGGTTCGACGAGGACGCACAGGCCTCGTCGCCCTCCAGCTGGTCCTCGTTCATGCCCAGACACATCGAGCAGCCGGCGTTGCGCCAGTCGAAGCCGGCCTCCTCGAAGGTGTCTTTCAGGCCCTCCTCTTTGGCGGCCTGCTGGACGCGCTGGCTGCCGGGGACGACCATCGCGCGCACGTCGTCCGCGACCTCGCGGCCCTCGACGATACGGGCGGCCCGACGCAGGTCGGGCAGGCGGGCGTTGGTACACGAGCCCAGGAAGGCCACGTCGATGTCGTAGCCCTCCATGGTCTCGCCGGGTTCGACGCGCATGTGTTCCTGCGCGCGTCGCGCCGTGTCCTGCTTGCCGTCGGCCAGGTCCTCGGGAGCCGGAATCGGGTCGTGGATGCCGATGCCCTGACCGGGGGTGGTCCCCCACGTCACGACGGGGTCCAGCTCCGAGGCGTCGATGTGGACCACGTCGTCGTACTCGGCGTCGTCGTCGCTCCGGATCGACTCCCAGTAGGGCTTCAGTTCGTCGAACTTCTCGGGGCGCTCCTGGAAGTAGTCCGTCGCTTCGAGCCACTCGTAGGTGGTCTCGTCGGGGTTGACGTAGCCCGCACGGGCACCGCCCTCGATGGACATGTTGCAGATGGACATCCGGCCTTCCATGCCGAGGTTCTCGATGGCTTCACCGGCGTACTCGTAGACGTAGCCGACGCCGCCCTCGGTGCCGAGCCGGCGGATGATCTCCAGGATGATGTCCTTGGCCTCGACTCCTCGTCCGAGTTCGCCGTCGACCTGGATCTTCCGGACCTTCGCCTTCTCCATGGCGATGGTCTGGGTCGCCAGCACGTCCCGGATCTGGCTCGTGCCGATCCCGAACGCGAGCGCGCCGAACGCGCCGTGTGTCGAGGTGTGGCTGTCGCCACAGACGATCGTCTTGCCGGGCTGGGTGATCCCCTGCTCCGGCCCGATGACGTGGACGATCCCCTGATCGCCGGTCGTCGGATCGGAGAACTGGATGCCCGCGTCGCGGACGTTCTCCTCTAGCTCGACCATCATGTTCTCGGCCGCGTCCTCGGCGTAGGGCCGATCCTGGTTCCCGGTCGGAACGATGTGGTCGACCGTCGCGTGGGTCAGGTCCGGCCGCGCGACTTCGAGGCCGCGCTCTTTGAGCATCCCGAACGCCTGGGGGCTCGTGACCTCGTGGATGAGGTGGAGCCCGACGAACAGCTGGTCTTGCCCGTTGGGCAGCGTCGTGACTTTGTGCCGGTCCCAGACCTTGTCGTACAGTGTGTTCTGGCTCATACGGAATCCGTCCGTCCCTCTGTGCCGCGCTCGAAGACGCGGGTCGTGCCTTCAGTGGGAGACTCGTGGTCCACGTCGTCCATGGTGTCGGCCTCCGCTTCGTCTGTCTCCGTCGGCCGCTCGCCGCCGTCGGCGACCACTGTCGGGCCGCGACGGAACGCGCCGCCGAACGATTCGTCCGTGTGTGGATGGGTGTGATCCACGTCGTGCATGTTGCTCATGTCAGTCGTCCGCTGGTGCTTCCGCAGCGTCGGCGTCCTCGCCGTCCCACGCGAACAGTTCGCGCAGGTCCGCGCCGACGCGTTCGATCTGGTGGTTCTGTTCGGCCGAACGGTACTGCTTGTAGGCCGGCCGGTTGGCCTGGTTCTCCGAGATCCACTCGCGGGCGAACTCGCCGTTCTGGACCTCTTCGAGGATTTCCTCCATGCCCTCGCGGTCGATCACCGACTCACCGCGCGTGAGCCCGCCGTACTCGGCGGTGTCGGAGACGGAGTTCCACATCCCCATGTGACCGCCTTCGTACATCAGATCGACGATGAGCTTGAGCTCGTTCAGACACTCGAAGTAGGCCATCTCGGGGGCGTAGCCCGCGTCGACGAGCGTCTCGAAGCCGGCCTTCACGAGGTCCGTGACGCCGCCACAGAGGACGGCCTGCTCGCCGAACAGGTCGGTCTCGACTTCTTCCTGGAAGGTCGTCTCGATGACGCCGGCTCGCGCGCAGCCGACGGCCCGGGCGTAGGCGAGTGCCTTCTGCTTGGCGTCGCCGGTCGCGTCCTGTTCGACGGCGATCAGACCCGGCGTCCCCTCGTCGCGCTTGTACGTGCGGCGCACGAGGTGGCCGGGGGACTTGGGCGCGACCATCGTCACGTCCACGTCCGCGGCGGGCTCGATCTGGCCGTAGTGGATGTTGAACCCGTGTGCGAACTGGAGCGTGTCGCCCGCGTCGAGGCCGTCCTCGATGGTCTCGTACACGTCGGGCTGGACCGTGTCCGGGACCAGCATGACGACGATGTCGGCCTCGCTGGCGGCGGCCGCGGGCGTCTCGACGCGCAGTCCGTCGGCTTCCGCCTCGGTCCGGGACGACGAGGACTCTCGCAGGCCGACCACCACGTCAATGCCGCTGTCGTCGAGGTTCTGGGCCTGTGCGTGGCCCTGGCTGCCGTAGCCGAGGATCGCGACGGTCTTGTCTTCGATGTGCGATGCGTCTACGTCTTCGTCGTAGTAAACGTCGGTCGTGAGTTTGTCAGTCATCGTTCTCCAGTGTGTCGGCCCCTCTTTCAAGTGCTGCGGTTCCGGTCCGCACGACTTCCTGCACGTCGAACTGCTCGAACGCGCCGACGGCGGCGTCGATCTTCTGCTTGCTGCCGGTCAGCTCGACGGTGACCGACTCGGCGGTCGCGTCGACCGCCTTCCCGCCGTACATGTCTGCGACGGCGTTGACGTCGTCTGGCTTCTCGCCGCTGACTTTGATGAGCGCGAGTTCGCGGCGCGTGTTCTGCTGGTCCAGTTCCGTCACCGAGATCGTCGGCACGAGCTTGCGCAGTTGCTTTTTGGCCTGCTCGATGCCGGGCTGGGGTTCCTCGATGACGATCGTCATCCGGGCCACCCCGTCGTCGTGAGTCGGGCCGACGGTCAGGCTCTCGATGTTGAACTGCCGGCGACTGAAGAGGCTCGACACCTCCGAGAGGACGCCGGGCTCGTGTTTCACGAGTGCGGAGAGGACGGCCTCGCGTGGCTCGTGCGTGACCTCCGCCTCGGGGTCGATGCGAATACCCTGCGTGTTGCGCCGCCCGTCCGGACGCATCCGCTCGTCCGGGGCCGGCCCTGGCATCCCACCGGTCATAGTTGCTCCAGATGTCGCTCGTTCAGTGCGAACAGTCCGTTGTCTCCGCCGCTTGGAACCATCGGATAGACGTTCTCTGCGGGGTCGATGATCGCGTCGACGACCGCGGGGCCGTCGTACTCGCGTGCCGCCTGGATCGTCTCCTCGACGTTGTCGTACTCCTCCAGCCGGAAGCCCCGCGCGCCGAAGGCCTCCGCGAGCTTGTCGAACTCGGGGACCCACGGGTACTCGGAGGCCATCCGACGACCCTCGTGGAAGGCGTCCTGCCACTGGCGGACCATCCCGACGGCCTCGTTGTTGAGGACGACGTAGGTGATGTCGAGGTTCTCGCGGACGGCGACCGAGAGCTCCTGGACGGTCATCAGGAAGGAGCCGTCACCGTCGAAGCAGACGACCTCCTGGTCGGGCGCGGCCAGCTTCGCACCGATAGCGGCTGGCGCGCCGTAGCCCATCGTCCCCAGTCCGTGACTGGAGACCCAGGTTCGGGGTTCGGTGAACTCCCAGAACTGGGAGGCCCACATCTGGTGCTGGCCGACGCCGGTACAGACGATGGTGTCGTCGGGCGTCACCTCGCTGAACCGCTCGACGACGTACTGTGGCTTCAGCGGTTCGTCGTCGGGCGTCTCGTAGTCCATCGGGTACTCGGCTTTCCACTCCTGGCACTGCTCGCGCCACTCGTCGGCGTCCGGTGCCGACGGCATCGCGTCGTACAGCTGTCGGAGCGTGGCCCGAGCGTCGCCGATCAGCGGGTAGTCCGCGTGGACGTTCTTGCTGATCTCGGCCGGATCGATGTCGACGTGAATGATCTCGGCGTCCGGGGCGAAGGAGTCGATTCCGCCCGTCAGCCGGTCGTCGAAGCGGGTGCCGATCGCCAGCATGCAGTCGGTGTTGGTGATCGCCATGTTGGCGTAGCCGGTGCCGTGCATGCCCGCCCACTCCAGGGAGAGCTCGTGGTCTTCCGGGAAGCTCCCGATCCCCGGCATCGTCGTGACGACCGGGATCTCGTACTCGAAGGCGAAGTCTCGCAGCGCGTCGGCGGCGTCGGCCTTGATGACGCCGCCGCCCGCGAGGACGACCGGCCGCTCGGCGGCCGCCAGCGCGTCGGCGGCCTCCTGGACGTTCTCGTCGTCGGCCTCTTCTGGCACGTCGTAGGTGTCTGGCCGCTTGGGGGCCGCCGGCTCCACGTCAGTCTCCCCTTTCGTGATGTCTTTCGGCAGGTCGACCAGCGTCGGTCCCTGCCGTCCCTCGTTTGCCAGCGCCCAGGCCTCGCCGACCTCGGTGCCGACGGAGTCTGCGTCGTCGGCGAAGTAGCTGTGTTTGGTGACCGGCTGGGTGATGCCGACCGTGTCCGTCTCCTGGAAGGCGTCGTTGCCGACGAACTCCGTCGGCACCTGACCGGTCAGTGCGATCACCGGATCCGAGTCCATGTTGGCGTCGGCCAGTCCGGTGACGAGGTTCGTCGCGCCGGGGCCAGACGTGGCGAAGCAGACGCCGGGCTCGCCCGAGACGATGCCGAACGCGTCGGCGGCGTGGGACGCGCCCTGTTCGTGGGCCATGGTGACGTGGTCGATCTCGGAGTCGTACAGCGCGTCGTAGACGGGCATGATCGCGCCGCCCTGGACGCCGAAGACGTACTCCGCGCCCGCGTTTTCCAGCGCCCTGACGACCGACTGTGCGCCGGTCGTGACCGGGGCCTGCTCCGGTTCGTCCTCGTCGGCGTCGGCCTCGTCGGCCCGAACGGACGCTCGTTCACTCATCGCTCTCACCTCGCTGTGCTGTTTTGCGTGCTGTTCTGCGTGATCGTGTGTGTGTATGCATTGCTGGAGTCTCCTGTGATTGGTGGAAAACCGGTCCGACGATCGCTGAGAAGTGTGTGAGAAGAGGGGCTAGATAGCCCCTACAATACGGCCGCCGAGAATCGCGGTCGCGCGGCTGTCTGCGGGGCGAACCCTGGCACCAGCCTGCGCCGTCATCGTGTCGAGTCCCTGTGCGTGCCACATAATAAGCGTTCCGTGACACGAGCTGGCGAACGACACGCTCACCCACGACTTGCCGGACGCGTCGGCCGGCCGATACCAGCCGCTTGTGACGGTCGCGAACCGGTCGAGGAGGCATCGCTACACCCGGACCTCCTCTTGGGACTCGGGGACGCCGATGTCCTCGGCGAAGCGTCGCAGCTCCGCCATCGTGACCCGCTTTTTCTCCGCGCCGTAGTCCTTGACGCGCCGGGTCACTTCCCGAACGTGTTCGTCGGTCGGGTCGTAGCCGGCGTCGACCAGACGCTCGCGGACCGAGTGTTGGCCCGTGTGCTTGCCCAGCACGAGCTGGCGCTTGGCCCCGACCATCTCGGGGGTCATGACGCCGGGCTCGAACGTGTCGGAGTTCTCGATCACGCCCGCCGCGTGAATCCCGCTCTCGTGGGAGAAGGCATTCGCACCCACCACCGGTTTGTTCGCGGGTACGTCGATGCCAGACTTCTCCTCGATGATCGCGGAGAGTTCGGTGATCCGGGTCGTGTCGATCCCCGTCTCCACGTCGTAGAGGCTCTCCAGTGCCATCACGACCTCCTCGTAGGCCGCGTTGCCGGCGCGTTCGCCGATCCCGTTGACGCTGACCTGTGCCTGGGCCGCCCCGGCCTCGTACCCCGAGATGGCGTTCGCCGACGCCAGCCCGAAGTCGTCGTGGGTGTGGACGTCGATGCGCGCGTCGGTCTCCGCGTCGACCATCTCGATGAGGTCGTAGAACCGACGGGGCGTGGCGACGCCGCAGGTGTCGGGAATGTTGATCCAGTCGGTCCCCGCCTCGGAGACGCCCTCGATCACGTCGACGAGGAAGTCCTCGTCGGTGCGCGTGGCGTCCATCGGCGAGAACATGCACTCGACGCCGGCCTCCTTGACGCGCTCGACGGACTCGATCGCGCTGTCGAGTGCCTCCTGTCGGGTCGCGTGCATGGAGTCCTGTAGCTGTACGTCGCTGGTCGAGACGAACGTGTGGACCAGATCCACACCGGCGTCCAGTGCCGCCTCGATGTCTTTCTCGACGACGCGGGCCAGCCCACAGACCGTCACCGAACTGGCCTCGGTGATGTCTCGGACGGCCTCGAACTCCGCGTCGGAGTTGACCGGGAACCCCGCCTCGATGACGTGGGTACCCATGTCGTCGAGAATCGCTGCAATCTCTCGTTTGTCTTCGTAACTAAACGACGTTCGTGGCGACTGCTCGCCGTCACGCAGCGTCGTATCGAAAATACGTGCTTCTGTAATCTCAGAAGTGGAATCCAGTGTGCCCTGGAAGAACTCGATCCGCCGGAGATTCCGACGTGCCCTCTATGTTGTTGGACATAATCGTCTGATACGGGACGCTCCGTATATTTAAACCTGTCCATGCCTCTTTTGAGTGATACGTCTCCCGTCGCCCTCGACAGCCGTCGAACCGCTCGATACAGGCCGTCCGTGCCACACTGTACCGTGACACTCTCCGAGAGCGATCATTCTCTCGACAGGTACACCAGACGGAGCCGTCGGTGGCGGCGCAGACGACGGGAGCAACTGCACCCGTCCCAGGGCGACGGCGAGAGGAGGCTTTTTTTCACTCGGCTCCCAGAGACAGAGCATGAGTGAGTTCGAGGGGCTCGACCTGCAGGCGGTCGAAGACCAGATGGACACCGACGAGGGCGGGGACGGGAGCGACCGAATCGTGCTGGGCGTTCTGGACGGCTCGACCGATCCGGACGAGTGGCTGGAGACGATTTACGGCGGTGCCGTCCTCGTCTTGAACGTCGACGGCGACCTGAACGAGCTGGCCTCGGGCTTCGCCCGCGGCATCAAAGAGGCAGGCGGCGAACTCGTCCACTTCCGCGGGTTCCTGATCGTCACGCCGCCCGGCGTCGCTATCGACAGCGATCGCCTGGAGTGACTACGGCTCGGACAGCGTGAGAGAGTGGCCGTCCGGATCGCGAAGCCGACTGTACCCGTCGGCGTGTGCGATCGATAGCACCGCCTCTTCGACCCGTTCTGTGAGCGCACGGGGATCGCGACTGTGACGAGCGTGCTCTCGCCGTGCGATCATTCGACCGCCCGGTCTTGTGAACGTCTTCGCTCCGGTGAGGGGCGCGCTTTTGTGTTTCCTGCCCCTACTACGGACACGATGAAGGGATCCGGCTCCGCGACGGACTGGCAAGCGATCGATCGGTGGGAACACGGCGTCGGCTGGCTGCCCTATCCCGACGAGACGATGCAGCGAGCGAGCCACGCGATCGAGGTCGACGGCGAAGTGTGGCTCGTCGATCCCGTCGACTTCGACGGATTGGACGATCTCGTGGCCGAATACGGTGAGGTCGCGGGCGTCGCCGTCCTGCTGGACCGGCACAAGCGCGACGCCGCCGCAGTCGCGAACCGCCACGACGTTGCGGTTCACGTGCCGGCGTTCATGCGCGAGATCGCCGACGACTTCTCGGCCCCGGTCGAACTGATCGAACGGGAGCTGGGCGAGACGGGCTACAGCATGTACGAGCTCAAGAACAACGGCTTCTGGAAGGAGGCGGCGCTGTACAGCGACGACACGGAGACGCTGGTCGTTCCGGAGTCGCTCGGCACCTCGTCGTACTTCCGAGCCAGCGGCGAGCGGCTCGGCGTACACCCGATGTTGCGGCTCTTCCCGCCGCGGAAGCTCGCCCGCCTCTCGCCCGAGCGGGTCCTCGTCGGCCACGGCGCGGGGATCCACGAAGACGCGGCGGCGGCCGTCCAGGATGCCCTCGACGGCTCGCGGACGCGGGCTCCGTCGCTGTACGCCAAGACCGCCAGAGAGTTCATCTTCGGGTAGGCCGACGACGGAACTATGAGCGTTCGTGTCGAAGTACGGCTGTGATCTACGCGACGCGTGGCCTCGTCGAGTCGCTGCTCGGAATGGGCCGTGACGCCGATCCGGACTCCGTGACCGTCGCCGTCTCGGTCACGCCGGCCGGCGACCTTCCGGAGGCCGATCTGGACCCGACGACCGACGTTTTCACACACTTCTACATGCCCAGCGCCGGCAACTCCGTCAGTGCGGTTTTCGGCTTCGACCTGGGGACGCCGGTCGCCCAGAGCAACGGCCGATTCGTCTCACATCCCGAGGGCCGTCTGGGCGTGACGAAGACCGACGACCTCCACGAAGTGATCTTCGTCGCCGTCCCGCCCTGGGACGAGGAGTCGATCGCCGCGTTCGACCGGCGTGGCGAGGAGTTGCCGCTCACCGTCCTCGACGTCGCGCCGCCGGAGGAAGCACTAGAATAGCTACTCGATGTAGCCCAGATCCTGCAGCTGTTCGGTGATGTCCTGGAACTCGGCCTCGGTGAGTTCGCCCTGCTGTTGGTGCTGAATGACGATGCTCCGGAGCATGAAGCGAACGAGGTCGCTCGTCGACGAGAAACTCGTCCCCTCGATCGTCTCTTCGACCCTGTCGGCCAGGTCTTTCGGGATCGACACCGTGGTGTAATCGGACATACCTCCGGTTTGCCGCGCTGGCGGATAGTCGTTGCGGGCTCTGGATCCGCCGGTGTCGGCCGTTCGTACCGTTGGCCGTACCGTCGACGACGTTCCCCGGTCCGGGCCAGGAACCGCTCGCGGACGGCGGCGTCAGGGCTGGTCGGCGGTCGTGTCGAACTGGCCCATCTCGGCGTGGTTCGTCGGGTCGAAGGTTCTGGGCGCACCACAGCGCTCGGTCCAGGACTCGGTCGCCGTCGACTCGGGCGTACGGTCGGACGGGCGCGTGTAACTGCCTTCACTTGCCGGGTCGGTCGTCGCGTGCTGTTCGTCGGTTCGGGTCGTCGTGTCAGTCTGTATCCGGGTTGCCATCGTCTGTTTGGAAGGGTGGTGTCGTTCGAGTGGCGCGGTTCGGTGTGTCGCTGTCGGCGGCGGCTGCGAGTGATACGCTCATCGGTACTTCACCTTCTCCACCAGTCCTTAATAAAAGTTAATGATTAATTCCGGGGCCCGAACGAGCCACCCTCAGACGGGTCGTTGTCGAGGTTTCCCGGCGAGTGTCTCCGTGGCGACACCTCCCGGTACGCCACGCCGACGCTCCGTGTCAGACGACCAGTTCCTTGGGATACTCCGTGAGGTTCTCGTAGCCGTCTTCGGTGACGACGACGAAGTCTTCGATACGGACCCCACCGACCTCGGGATCGTACAGGCCCGGCTCGACCGTCACGACGTGGCCGGGTTCGAGGACGCCGCCGTTCGGTGCGACGCGCGGGAGTTCGTGAACGTCCAGCCCGACGCCGTGACCGGTGCTGTGGATAAATCCTGTCTCTGTCGACTCGTCGCTGCGCAGCGTCGGCTGGCCCGCCTCTTCGTACACGTCACAGACGGCGTCGTGTACCTCGGCACCGGTGGCACCGGGCTCGATCGCGTCGAGGGCGGCGGCGTGGGCTCGGGCGGTGAGTTCGTACCACTCGGCCACCGTCTCGTCGGGTTCGCCGACGACGAACGTCCGGGTCATGTCGGCGTGGTACTTCGACGCCTTGTGCTGCGGGAAGATGTCGACGATGATCGGCTCGCCGGCACGCAGCGGCCCGCTCCCCCTGTCGTGGGGATCTGCGGCGTCGCTCCCACAGGCGACGATCGTCTCGTCGAGCGCACAGCCGTGGCCCAGCAGCGTCACCTCGATCTCCTCCTTGATCCGCTCGCTCGTGAGCCGCTGGCCGTCGTAGAGCAACTGTCCTTTGGCCGCAGTGCGACTGTCCCGGAGCAGTTCCTCGGCCGCGGCCATCGCCGCCTCGTTGGCCCGCTGGGCGGTCTCGATGTGTTCGATCTCCTCGTCGGTCTTGGTCGCTCGGAGCTCCGTGATCACGCTCTCGTCGTCCGACTCCACGGTCACGCCGCGGTCCCGAAGTCTGTCGGCCGTCGAGAGGGGGAACCGCGGCGGCGCGGCGACCGACTCTACGTCGTAGGAGTCGAGGAACGCAGCGATCACGCGGCTGACGGCTTCTCGTGGGCCGTACTCCTCGACTTTGCTCTGGTAGCCGAAGTCGACGTAGCGCTCGACGGTGTCGGCGCGGGCCTCTTTGTTCGCCCGTCCGTACTCCAGGCTCCGGGAAAAGAGCAGGTGGACCTCCCCGTCGTACAGCGTCAGGAAGGAATCGGGCGCGTCGAACCCCGAGAGGTAGTACTGATCGGCCTCTGTCGAGTCGGCGTCGATCAGGTAGCCGTCGAGGTCACGATCGTCCAGGGCGGCGTCCAGTTCGCTGAACTCTGGATCCATGTTCTGTCGTGCGTTCCCGGCCTTCATTAGTCTCTCGGGGCGCAAACAGACACGCTCTTGGTCCGGCCAGCCGACCGGCCGGACGTGAACGCCGAAATCAGTCCGTCGACGGTCGGTGGCACGGCACGAGCGCCGCCGTCGAAGAGTTACACGCACCGGGCAATTCTCGCAGCGGGATACGCCGACGGCGCGGTCGTACACGACCCGCTCGTCAGCGCCGACACGAGGGCGACGATGCGAGCGGTCACCGCCTTCGGCGGCAGCGTCGCGCTACGGGACGATGAGACGGTCCTCGACGTGGCCGGCTTCGACGGGCGGCCAGAGACGCCCGACGACGTGATCGACTGTGCGAACAGCGGCACGACGACGCGGCTCGTCACCGCCACGGCCGCCCTCGGCGACGGGCTGACCGTCCTCACCGGTGACGAGTCGCTGCGCTCCCGGCCGCAGGGACCGCTGGTGGACGCCATCACGACAGACCTCGACGGACGCGCCGAGAGCACTCGTGGGAACGGCCGGGCCCCACTGGTCGTCGGCGGTGCCGTCGACGGCGGCGAGGTGTCGATCCCCGGCGACGTGTCCTCCCAGTACATCACCGCGCTCCTGATGGCCGGTGCCGTGACCGACGAGGGAGTCGACGTACACCTCGAAACGGAACTCAAGAGCGCGCCGTACGTCGACATCACGCTGGAGGTGCTTGCCGACTTCGGGATCGAGGCCGAGGCGACGCCGGACGGCTTCGCGGTCCCCGGCGGCCAGTCCTACGCGCCGACCGACGGCGAGTACCACGTCCCCGGTGACTTCTCTTCGATCTCCTACCTGCTGGCCGCGGGCGCACTCGCCAGCGAGGACGGACTGACGATCACGTCCGCGTATCCGAGCGCGCAGGGCGACACGGCGATCGTCGACATCGTCCGCGAGATGGGTGCCGGCGTCGACTGGGACCGCGAGGCCGGCGAGATCGAGGTCACGAGCGCACTGCTGTCCGGCGTCGAGGTCAGCGTCGCCGACACGCCGGATCTCTTGCCCACCATCGCGACGCTGGGCGCGGCGGCCGACGGGATCACGCGGATCGTCGACTGCGAGCACGTCCGCCTAAAGGAGACCGACCGCGTCAGCGCGATGGCCGAGGCGCTGACGAAGATGGGCGCGAGCGTCGAGGAGCGCCAGGAGACGCTGACGATCCACGGCGGCGAGAGCGACCTCCAGGGGGCGACGGTCGACGGGCGCGCCGACCACCGGATCATCATGGCGCTGTCGATCGCCGGTCTCGTCGCCGACGGGACGACGACCGTCGACGGCATCGAACACGTCGACGTGTCGTTCCCGGACTTCTTCGACGTACTCGGCGACATCGGCGCGGCCGTCCAGCACTGACACTGCAAGTGTCCGTAACGCGTCTTCGTCGAATGGCGAACAGACGGCACGGACCGCTCGCGCGCCGCTGTGCCGTGCTCCCGCGAGACGACGCGCGACGAACAGTCACCGCATAGCCGCCGGTGGTTCCGCGTTCGCACTTCAACCTTCGTACGCCGACTGTAAGGTTGAAATGCCCCGAACCCAACCAGATACGTAATGAACGGGAACGAGTTCGGTCGGCTCTTTCGGCTGACCACCTTCGGCGAGAGCCACGGGGACGCGATGGGTTGTACGGTCTCGGGTGTGCCGGCGGGTGTCGAACTGTCCGAGGAAGCGATTCAGGAAGATCTCGACCGGCGCAAGCCCGGTCAGTCGATGATCACGACCTCGCGGGGCGAGCCCGACAAGGTGTCGATCAAGTCCGGACTGCAGGACGGCTACACGACGGGAACGCCCATCGGCATGGTCATCCAGAACAAAGACGCCCGGTCGGGGAAGTACGAGCCCTTCATCACGGCACCGCGGCCCTCACACGGCGACTACACCTACTCGGCGAAGTTCGGCACGCGCAACTGGGGCGGTGGCGGCCGTTCGTCGGCCCGCGAGACGGTCAACTGGGTCGCTGCCGGCGGCGTCGCCAAGCAGGTCCTCGCACAGTCGGACTACGACGTACAGATCAAGGCTCACGTCTGCCAGATCGGCGACGTGGTTGCCGACGACGTGAGCTGGGAGGAGATACTCGAACACAGCGAGGACAACGAAGTCCGCTGTGGCGATCCCGACGCCGCCGAGGAGATGCGCGACCTCGCGGACGAGTACCAGACGGAGGGCGACTCGATCGGCGGCGCGATCTACTTCGAGTGTCGCGGCGTTCCGCGGGGCCTCGGTGCGCCGCGGTTCGATTCGATACCCGCACGCCTCGGGCAGGCGATGTACTCCATCCCCGCGGTCACGGACTTCGAGCTGGGGATCGGGCGCGACGCTCGGACGGCCACCGGGACCGACTACACCGAAGACTGGGAGTTCGGCGAGAGCGAGGCGACAGCCTCGGAAGACGCGAGCGGCGACGAGCCGCGAGCGAGAGGCGACCCCGTTCCGGTCGGCAACGACCACGGCGGCATCCAGGGCGGGATCACGACCGGCGACCCGATCTACGGCGAGGTCACCTGGCACGCGCCGGTCTCGTTCCCGAAGACCCAGGAGACCGTCGACTGGGAGACCGGCGAGAGAAAGGAGATCACCGTGACGGGGCGACACGATCCCGTCCTCCCGCCGCGGGCGGTCCCCGTCGTCGAAGCGATGCTCTACTGTACCGTGCTGGACTTCATGCTGCTCGGTGGCCGGATCAACCCGGACCGGCTCGACGGCCGGCCCGGCGAGTACGGCACCGACTACCACCCGTCGAGCCCCCAGAACGATCCCGAAGACGCCGACACGCACGCGACGACCGTCGACGAGGACTGACATGGACGCCGACCAGGAGTCTCTGTCCAATCCGTACGGGATGGACGAGACGTGCCAGAACTGCCCCGAACTCTGCGAGACGCGGCAAAGCGTCGTCCACGGCTACGGCGACGTCGGCGCGGAACTGCTCGTGCTCGGCGAGTCGCCCAGCGAGGCGGCCGACGAGGCCGGCCTCCCGTTCGTCGGTGACCGAGAGCGAGAGCTGCTGGACGTCCTCGAACGCGTCGGACTGGTGGACGATCCCGACGCCGACCGCCCCCAGTTCGACAACGTCTATCTCACCTACGTCAGCCGCTGTCGCCACCCCGAACGCGGTGCGACCGACGAGGAAGTCCGGAACTGCGAGCCCTACCTCAACAGCGAAGTCCGGATGATCAACCCCGAGCTGCTGTTGCCGGTCGGACAGGCCGCGCTGGACGCGCTGGCCTTCGAGTACACCACCCTGAGCGAGGACGAACTCGCCGTCGAAGAGCGCCACGCGACGACGATCCGGGGGCGTGGCTTCGAACTCCTCCCGATGATCGAACCGTGGGAACAGACCGACGCGGAACGCGACGCGTTCCTCGAACACCTCGGCGAGACGCTGGGCCGGGACTACCGCCAGACGAAGGGACGCCGAAGTCGGTAGCGCCCGGTCAGAACCGCTCGGCCGACTCCCAGCGCTCTCGCGTGGCCTCGATCTCGGATCGCTCCCCCTCGATGTCCGAGAGGTGCCAGACGATGTCGGTCAGCGTCAGGATCCCGACCAGATCGAGGCCGTCGAGCACCGGGACTTTCTTGACGCCCTCCTCGGACATCTGTCGAGCGACGCTCCGGACCGCCGTCTCGGGCGTGGTCGTCACGACCGAGCCGTGTGCGAGCTTCGCGACCGGAATGTCGTCCAGCGGCCGTCCGGTCCGCAGTGCGGCCGCCAGCGCGTCGTGCTCCGTGACGATCCCACAGGGAGCCCCGTCGTCGAGGACGACGACCGACCCGACGCCGGCATCGAGCTGGCGCTGGACGGCCTCGGCCAGCGTCGCGTCGAGGGCGACGGTCACGACGGCCGTCGACATGAGCTCCTCGACGAGCATGGAGTGTGCTATCACGTCCGAGAATATAACCTCCGCGCCCGGCCAGTGGAAAGTGAAAAGGGTCGCCTCACCGGAGAGAGGAGTATGACCACTGTCGCAGTGATGGCCGAACCGCCCGAATCCGGTGCCGTGCTCACGGACCTCGTCGAACGCGATCGGCTGACGCCGGACGAAGCGTCGGAGCTGTACGCCGCGATGCTCGCCGACGTCTGCGAAGCAATCGACGGGAGCGGGGCGGAGTTGCTCGTGAACTACCGTGCCGACGAACAGGTCTCCAGCGAGGACGGAACGTCGGAACGCGAGGTTCGCTCGGCGCTCGACGGCGTCGTCGACACGGACGAGGTCCGGTTCGAGGTGCAGGTCGGCTCGACCGAGTCGGCCCGTGCCGGCAACACGATCACGTACCTGCTGGAACGGGAAGGCGTCCGGACGGCCGCGGTGGTGAGGCCGACGGCCGCCCTGCTCGGTCGCCAGCACATCGACACCGCGGCGATGAAGCTCCGGAGCAACGGCGTCGTGCTCGGTCCGTCGACGGCCGGCCGGGTCAGCTACGCCGGGTTCGCCGAAGCGATCGACTTCGAGGACGCCTTCCAGACGCCGACTGTCGAGACGCTCGTCCAGCGGGCGACGGACGCGGGACTCGCCGTCGACTTTCTCCCGACGATCCCGGTCGTCGAGCGGGACGCGGACCTCTCGACGGTCGTGTCACTCCTGCGTGCTCGCAACCGAGCCGATCGACTGGTCCCCACACGGACCACGGCGGCGCTCGACGAGTTCGGGTTCGAAGTCGTCGACAGAGACGGGACCGCGACGGTCGTTCGTCCCTAGAGGAACTGCAGGCAGACCGGACTGGGCAGTTCGGTGACCGCACCGGTCGCGGACAGTTCGCCCGTCGCGGCGTCTACGTCGAACGCGACGACGTCGTTCGTGTCCATGTTCTCGGCCAGGAGCGTCTCGCCGTCGGGAGTCAGCGCGAAGTTCCGCGGCCACTCGCCCCGGGTCGACACGGTGCCCTGGAACTCGACGGTCCCGTCGTCGACGGCGAACGTGGCGATGCTGTCGTGACCGCGGTTCGAGCCGAAGACCCACTCGCCCGAGGGGTGGACGTGGATGTCTGCGGTGATGTTCTCGCCGTCGTAGTCGTCGGCCACCGTCGGCGCGGTGTCGACCACGGTCAGACTGCCCGTGTCCGCGTCGCGCTCCAGTACCGTCACCGTCGAGTCGAGTTCGTTGATGAGGTACGCGTACTCGCCGTCGTGGTCGAACGCCATGTGACGAGGGCCCGACCCGGCCGCCAGCTCGACCGTCGCCGCGTCGCTCGCCACGAGCTTTCCGTGGTCGAGGTCGAGTTCGTAGCCGACGATCCGGTCGTCGCCCAGGTCCGGCACGTACGCGTACTCGTTGTCCGGGCCGGGCTGGATCGAGTGCGGGTGAGCGGCCTCCTGTCGCTCCTCGTTGGGGCCCGAGCCCGTGTGTTCGACGAGGTCCGAGGGCGCGCCGATCTGGCCGTCCTCGGCGATCGGACACATCGCGACCGATCCCCCCGTGTAGTGGGCGACGAGTAGGTACTGGCCCGTGGCGTCGACCGTGCAGTGACACGGGTCGGCACCGCCGCCGGTCCTGATCTGATTCAGTCGCGTGAGCTCGCCGGTCGCCCGGTCGATCTCCAGTGCGGTGACGCCGCCGTCGTCGACCTCGTTGACCGCGTAGCAGTACTCCCCGCTGGGATGGATCGCCAGGAACGAGGGATCGTCCCCCGCGGCCGTGACCGACCGCTGTTCGACAGCGCCGTCGCCGTCGACCGCGACGGTGTAGATGCCGTCGCTGTCACCATCCGTGTACGTTCCGACGAGTGCGAGTTCCTCTGTGGCCATCACTCTCGCTTCGACGGCCCCTGTCTTCGGTCTTTGGGCTCGCCGCCGCCCGCCCACAATCGACACTCCTTAGGCCGACCCCCGGCTATCGACGACTGTCCTGTGGTGGGATGGCAGAGCGGCCCATTGCGCCTGCCTTGAAAGCAGGTGGCGCAAGCCTCCTGGGTTCAAATCCCAGTCCCACCGCTGTGTTACCCCGACCAGCACTGCGTGGCGACGGCACAGCCCGGATTCTCCCCAGCGGTAGGCCGCCGCCGTCGCCGTCCGGGGCGTCGGTCGAGCGGTGAACCGAAGGCGAAAAAATCGCTTTCACAAAACACGAAGCTTATACCGTGGTGCTAAGTTGTTCAATCAAACAGAGTGTTACAGATGTCGAGCAACACAACGTCGTCGAGATTCGGGACCGGTCTGGCGCTTCTCGTCGCCGGACTACTGGTCGTCAGTAGTATCGGGCCGGCGCTGGCTGCACCGCGCGTGTTCGTCGCGGGTGCGTCGTTGACCGAGAAGACGACCGCGACGGGCGATAGCGTCGACGTGAAGATCAGACTCCGAAACACCGGCGAGGACGACGGTGCCGGTCGCGTCACGATCACGGCCAACGGCGAGGAAGTCCACGTCGAAAACTACGCCGTCGAGAGCGGGGGATCGCGGACCGTGCGGGTTCCGCTCAGCTTCGACGAACCCGGTGAGTACGAGATCGTCGCCAACTCGAAGACGGCCGGGACGGTCCTCGTGGACCGTGCGGTCGCGCGGACGACCGAGTATCGGTCCGACGGACGGACCATGCGGGTCCGCACCGGCTCGGTCGACGGGACCGGGCCAGTCACCGCGACCTTCCCGACGACGAACGACTCGCTGGCCGTCGATTCGCTCACCTTCGGGACCAGCAGAGACCGGTTCAACCGGACGGTCGCGACCTACACCGATCCGGAGGCGGTTCCGTTCTCGCTCCCGTCGGGTGACGGGACCACCGTCTTCGGTGCCGTCACCGTCCAGCAGGCCGCCGACGTGGACGACCGACGCGTCCGGATTGCGGTCAACCAGTCCGTGATCGACGCGACCGACGTGGACAGCGACGAGGTCGAGATCTACAGCGGGACGGACGGTGCCGTCCAGCGAACCAACACGACGTTCGAAGGCCCCGCTGACGGTCGCTACGTCTACGAGGCCCGGACCAACGAGACCGAGACGCTGTTCGTCGGCTCGCTGGCCCCGGTGTTCGAGGTCGGCGGACACACGCTGTCGACCAGCGAGAACGGCGTCGAGAAGGAGCTGTCCGTGAGCGCGAACGTCACCAACGCGGGCGACGTGGCCGGCGAGTACACGGCGTCGCTGCGAGTCGACGGGACCGCCGTCAGCAACGAGACCGTGACGCTCGGCCCCGGCGAGACGCGCCGGATCACCGTGTCCGAGGCGATCAGTCGCGACGGGAACTATCGTGTCGCCCTCGACGAGCAGTCCGTCGGTAGCGTCGTCGTCGAGACGGGTGACGGCGAACAGACCGAGACAGACAGCGAGCAGACGACGGGCGGAGACAGCACGCCGGAGTCTGACGACGGTGCGGACCAGACGGAGACCGGTGAGGCCACTCCCCCCGAGTCCGACGGCGGGTTCGACGTGTCTGTACCCGAGTCCGTCTCGGAGTTCGACGTGGGCCTCACCGAGATCGCGATCGGTGGCGGTGTCGCCGTGATCGGCGTCCTCCTCGTCGCGCTCCGACGCTGGTAACCGGGAGATTTTTGCGTGGGTCACCCTACCCATCCGGTATGGACTGGCCACACGATCCCGACGGCGAGGAAGGGAGCGAAGGGCGTCGAAAGTACGGCCATGCGGTGATCGCAAAGAAGATCGACGAGGAGGCAGACTTCCCGCTGTCGGCCGACGAGTTCGTCGCGGAGTACGGCGATCACCCGATTCGAATCGACTACGAGACCGTCGTCTCCGTCGCCGACATCTTCGAGCACGTCGAGGGCTCGGAGTTCGAGGACTTCCCGGAGTTCCACAAGGCACTGGGGCGTGCGCTTCGGTCGGCCGATTACTGGCCGTACCGTCTCGAACACGCGTAGTGTGCGCGTGAGGCATGTGACCGAGACACAGTCTTTCGAGCGCCGCCGACTCGCTGGTCGCCCAGCGCCGTCCCTGATACGGAAAGTTGTAGGTCTTTACCAGATCGACCGCACGCCGTCGTGCGGTCGACTGGGTAAACGCCTACAACCGTCCGTATGAGACGATTGTCGCCGCGTCCGCACCGATCCCGGTTCGACGGACCGTTCCGACAGAACAATAGCCGTCCCTCGCTAACGGTGAGCCAACCGTGACTAACACGCAGGTGACCCACATACAGATCGACAACTACGGGCCGTGGACGGTGACGCCGGAGCCACGCCGCGAAGTAGATCTCCAGACCCTCCAGTCGCGCCTCTTTGCCGATCTCTCTCAGCTGTTCGGGAACCGAGACGCGTACGTCTTCTTCACCCGGTTCGACAACATGATCGCGGTCAGCAACGGCGTCGATCTCGACGATCACGCGCTCATCCAGGAGTCGGTCGCGAACCGGTATCCCGTGACGATGAGTCTGAGCGTCGCGACCGGGACGACGCCGGCCGAGGCGCTGGGCACCGCGACCGAGCAGCTCCAGGCGGCCGGGAGCGCGCAGGACGAACACCGCCGAGAGATCCTCAAGGGACGCGTCGTCGACGAGGAGTTCCGCACCGACGAAGACGTACAGATCGCCCACTTCGACGTGAACGACGCGACCGAGAAGTACACCGACCAGCTCAACGAGTTCGACACGTTCATCGAGATCGAGCAGGGGTACGCCGAGTTGATGCGCCACATGCGACGAGCCCACGACTCGCTGGCTTTCTTCGTCGGCGGAGACAACGTCATCGCGACGTGTCCGGAACTGGACGAAGCCGACTACCGGGAGGCGATCGATCACGTCCAGGAGACCGTCGGCGTCGAACTGAAGGTCGGTGTCGGCCGCGGTGCCGTCGCCGCCGCCGCCGGAATCACCGCGAAGCACGCCCTCGAAGAGTGCCGAGCGACCGGCGACGACGTCACGATCGAGTTCTGACGGCCCAGTCCTTACCGTTCGGACGCGGCGGGTATAAGCGTAGTGCAGGTAGCTTTTAGGGCACCTGTGTGTTACCGGCTACCATGAACGAGAACGTGACAGTGCAGGAGGTGATGGAACGCGAGTTCGTCGGTGTGAGCGAATCGGACGGCGTTCTGGAAACGTCGGAACTGCTGCTTCGGGAGGCGGCCGATCTGGCCGTCGTACTGCGCGGCTCCGAGCCGGTCGGCGTCGTCACCGACAGGGACGTGCTCGCCCACCTCGTCTCCGACGGCGATCCGTCGGCGGCGACGGTCGAAGACGTGATGACCGAGTCCGTTCCGACCGTGGCCGCCGAGGAGACGCTGCCGGAGGCGCGCGACCGGATGTCGTCGTGGTCGACCAGCTGGCTCGTCGTCTCCGACGGCGGCGAGCCGGCGGGCATCGTCACGGAACACGACATTCTGGCCACGTCGGCGCTGGGTAGCGAGGCGACCGCCCAGGAGGCGATGGGACAGACCGCGAGTCAGACGGTGGCCGACGAGGTGGCGGCGGCCGGTGCCACCGCGACGGCGGGCCAGACGACCCCCGACGAGCCCTTCGACGATCAGGGCATCTGCGAGCAGTGTGGCTCGCTCGCCCGTAACCTGGCTGCGTTCAACGGGCAGCTCCTCTGTGACGACTGTCGAGACATCTGAACCGACCGTATGGAGATTACTCTCGCGTCGACCGGTCAGGTCGACGACGTTACCGAACTGTGGGTCGAGTTGGCCAGCGGCCAGCGCAGCCACGGCTCACACATTCTCCCCGAGGAGAACCGCTCGACCGCGCGGGACGCCGTCCTCAGACACACCGTCGCGGACGAACTCGCCGTCGCGGTCGTCGACCGCACCGTCGTCGGCTTCGTGATGTTCACCGTCGAAACCGGCGAGTACCGTCAGGACCGGACCCGCGGTCTGATCAAAAATATCTACGTGCGGCCCGACGACCGGAACCAGGGGATCGGGACGGCGCTGCTGGCGGCCGCAGAATCCGAGCTGGTCGATCGCGACGCCGACTGTGTCACCCTGGAGGCGATGGCAGACAACGACGCGGCCCGCCGATTCTACCGTCGCCACGGCTACGACCCCCACCGCGTCGCCTTCGAAAAGTCGACCGAAAGCGATACCCTCTAAATGGTCCCCGCATAATTACCGCCTGCGCCAGGGGAGCTTGGGTGGTCCAAGCACTCGACTTGTAATCGAGAGTTCGTGGGTTCAAATCCCACCCCTGGCTCCTCCCGATTTTCACACGTCGTATAGTAACAATTGAAACGATTTACACACCGATCGCACTGCTGTCGTGCGATCGGGTGTGCATTGATTTTCAATGGCTACTATAACGACGAGCCCAGCACCGCACACCGTCGGCGGATCACCGGCTCGGAGACGGTAGCCAGTCGACCAACGCGGTCGCCGGTGGGTCAGACTCTCGCGACGCTCCCGAGACGGAACGTCGCCGCCTGCCAGTGAGCGTCGATATCGCAGGCGCTCACCGGGACATCGGTACAACTGGCCGCAGGAAACAGCGACGGCCGGCAGTGTTACCGCTGGTCGTTCGGAGAGTCTGGTGGGCGGACCACGACCTGGTCGCCGACGCCGTCCACTCGGTCTGCGGGGACGCGGAGATGGCCGTCGTCAGTCCGCTCCAGTGTCTCCGGAACGTCGCTGGAGGGGTCGGTTTCGACGATCAGCGTCGCCAGCTCGCCGGTGTCGATCTCCATCGTCAGGTTGTGAACCACACCGAGCGCTTTGCCGTCGGTGCGTATCACTGGCTTTTCGGGGAGGCTGCTTGCGAGGACCATGCTCGTGTCGTCGGTCTGAACACAATTAAAAATCGCTGATTTCGTTCGATTCCGTGGGTGACTGGTGGGGGTAGCGGCCTCCAGAGAGAGCACCGATCGCCGCCGGGTGCGTGATTTAAGTCCGTGCGACCCCCGCAGTCGGATATGGGCGACACGCTGGAGCTGTACACTGGGGATACCGTCACGGTCGAACACGTCAAGCCGCTCTCGAACGGCGGAGGGCGCTTCGATGTCACCGCGGAGGACGGCCGGAAGTGGCGCATCGACGTGACGCGCGACGGCGACGTGGACGTGGTGACGACCTGGGAAGACGGCACGCTGGCGAACCTGGACGTGCCCGAGTGGATGGACGACGTGACGGGGCGGTTGAGCCGGCTGTGACGACGGGACCGGACCTTTTTGAGGCAGGACGGAACGACACGGCGACGTGACCTTCGTACTCGGACGCGAGCGTGGTCTCGACGGCGGCCCGACGGTCAGACTCGGCACCTATCGCGCGAGTGACGGCAGCGGCGTCGGTCCGGTCCATCTCGATCTCGACCGGCCACACGCCGTCACGATCGTGGGCAAGCGAGGATACGGGAAGTCCTACACGCTGGGTGTGATCGCGGAGGGACTCGCGCGCGCTGGCGGGACCGGTCCGGTACTCGTCGACGCGATGGGAGAGTTCGGAACGCTGACGGCCGACGCCAGCGGCGATCCGGTTCCGGCCACCGTGGTCGACGAGCCGCGGGTCGCGCCGTCGTCGCTGTCGCCCCGGACGTGGTGTCGGCTGCTGGGGCTGGCCCCCGACAGTCCCGCGGGCAGTCTGCTCTGGCGGGCCGCCAGCGAGGGCGGATCGATCTCGGAGATGCGCACGTCGGTCCAGGCGGTCGACGCGTCGGCGGGCGTGGTCAGAACCGTTCGCAACCACCTCGAGATGGCACAGCGCTGGGGGGTGTTCGATCCGGCGGGAGTGACTGCGACGGCTCTCGCCGACGGGACGGTGACGGTCGTCGACGTGTCGACGCTGGACCGTGCTCCGGCCAACGCCGTCGTCAGGGCGATCTGTGACCTCCTCTATCGGGGGCGGATCGAAGGGCAGATCGAACGGCTCCCCTGGCTGCTCGTCGACGAGGCCCACGCGTTCTTCGACGGCGTCGCCGAACCGGGCCTGCGACGGCTCCTCACGCGCGGGCGAACGCCGGGCGTCAGCCTCGTCTGTGCGACACAGCGCCCGAGTGCCGTCCCGGCCGTCGGCCGCTCCCAGACCGACCTGCTCGTGGCCCACCGGCTCACGTCGGGCCGCGACATCGAGGCGCTCACCGCAGCCCAGCCGACGTACCTGACCGGCTCGCTGACAGAGCAGCTACCCACCGGTCCCGGCGAGGTCGTCGTCGTCGACGACACGACCGAGAGCGTCCACGGGGCGACGGTCCGGGACCGCGTGACTCCCCACGCCGGTGATAGCCCGAGAGCCAGCGCGGTGGCGTCGGACGAGTGATGCGGTCTCTGTCCGATCGCTCTACGCTTTTGTGTCTCCGTCCCCAACGGAGAGCCATGAGTGAGAAAATCACCGACGAAACGGCGGACAACGACGAGGAGTGGCGCGAGATCCTCACGGAGGAGGAGTACCGGGTCCTGCGAGAGCAGGGCACCGAGCCGCGGTTCAGTAGCGACCTGATCGACGTGAAAGACGACGGGCAGTTCCAGTGTGCGGGCTGTGGGACGGCGCTGTTCGACAGCGGGGAGAAGTTCGACTCCGAGACCGGCTGGCCGAGCTTCTGGGACGTGTACGACGAGGGCGCGATCGAGACCCGTCGGGACACCAGCCACGGCATGGACCGCACGGAGGTCGTCTGTGCGAACTGCGAGGGTCACCTCGGCCACGTCTTCGACGACGGTCCCGACCCGACCGGCAAGCGCTACTGCATCAACGGCGCGGCCCTGGAGTTCGAGGCAGACGAGTAGGACCACCGGAACGCTTTTTACGGTGTTCGCGATTCGTACGTGTAGGTACCAGTGACAGACAGTACGACCGACGCGACCGACGACTCGGCGGCCTCGACAGCAGCCGACCAGCCACTGTTGAAGCCCTCGCTCACGGAGTTTCCGTGGCTCCGTGCGGCCCTCGCATCGGTCGGAATACTCGCCGTCCAGTACGCCGCGATCGTCGTCACACTTGCGCTCTCGGGATCGGCGGTCACCAGGGCGGAGTGGTCGCTCTGGCAGAAGGCCGTCCAGTACGTCTACGTGGTGTACAGCGCACACCACGTCCCGATCGCGACGACGGTCTCGCAGGGAGTCCAGGCCGGGTCGGGACTGAACAATCTCCTCTATGGCCAGCCGTTCTTTCCGGCCGTCCTCTTTTTTGCCCTTCCGGTCGTCGTGCTCCTCGCTGCCGGGTTCCTCTTCGAGCGCCAGCGGACGCCGCCGGTGACAGTCGGGGGCACAGAAGAGAGCGCGATGGTCGCCACGGGCGTTGCCATTCCCTACGTCGCCGTCGGGGCGCTCGGTTCGTTCGTCTTCGTCCGGCGGATCACGGGCGAGGCCGCACAGGCGGTCTCGGCTCCCGCGCTCCTGTGGACACTCGTCGCGATGTTCCTGTTTCCGATGGTGTTCGTGGCGATCGGTGCGGCACTCGCCTACGTCGTCTCGACGCCCGGTCGGGCGTAGCTTCGCTCGACGAACTCGAGGATCCGTTCGGACTCGGCCATTGTGACGCCGCGGTCCTCGTCGACGAGGACGGGCACACCTCGCTGTCCGGAGACCCGCTTGACGGCGTCGCGTTCGGAGTGGCGTGGCTCGACCCACACCGAGTCGTAGTCGATATCGAGCTCGTCCAGTCGCTCGGCGACCGCCTCGCAGTACGGACAGCCATCGAGCTGGTAGAGTGTGATGCTCATATCCGTGCCTCGGACCGGAGTCAGAAGCCGCTTTCGGCGCGGCTGTCGGCGGTGTCTCGAAAGAAATCGGGGCGGCTGGCTTACTCGTAGAGCCAGGTTTCGTCGATGCGCTCCCACTCGACGAGTTCGTCCTCGTCGAAGAAGAGCTCGATCTCTCGCTCGTTCGAGCCCTCGTCCTCGTGGTCGGAGCCGTGGATGACGTTCCGTCCGAGGTCGAGTCCGAGGTCACCGCGAATCGTTCCGGGTGCGGACTCGGCCGGATCGGTCTCGCCCATCATCGAGCGGACCTGTCGGACGGCGTCCTGTCCTTCCCAGACCATCGCGAAGACCGGACCGGACGTGATGAACTCGACGAGACCCTCGAAGAACGGCTTGCCCTCGTGCTCGCCGTAGTGTTCCTCTGCGAGCTCTCGGTCGATCTGCATGAACTTCGCGCCGACGAGCTTGAGCCCGCGGTCCTCGAAGCGGCTCACGATGTCGCCGATCAGGCCACGCTGCACGCCGTCGGGCTTGACCATGACGAACGTCCGTTCGAGGTCCTCGCTCATGCCTCGGCCTCCTCGGTCTCTTCGTCGTCGGTCTCGGCGGACTCCGCTTCGTCCTCGTCGGCCGCCTCGTCTGCCTCGGCGGATTCGTCCTCGTCGGCGTCCGCTTCGTCTGCCGGCTGCTCGTCCGCTGCTTCGGCGGCTGCCTCGGCTTCGGCGGCCGCTTCCTGCTCTGCAGCGGTGGTCTCGCGACCGGCCTCGGTCCACTCGAGGTTCCGCGCCTCGCGGCCGAGATCGGCGTTGTTCTCACATTTCGACGAGCAGTAGTGGATCGTCGTTCCGCTCTTTCGAACGAACATCGTCCCGGTGCCGGGCTCGATGTCCGCGCCGCAGTAGTCACATTCTCGGATTCGAGGCATCGTTACTGACCTCCGATCTGGTCGGCCTCACGTGCGGTCTCGCGCAGCTGGAGCACGTCGCCCTCTCGGACGGGACCGAGGACGTTTCGGGTGATGATCCGACCCTGGTTCGAGCCCTCGCGGATGCGGCACTTGACCTGCATGGCCTCGCCGTGCATCCCCGTACGGCCCACGACCTCGATGACCTCGGCCGGCGTGGAGCCACTGTCTTCGGATTCCTCAGCACTCATCCTCGGTCACCTCACCGAAGTTCCTCGACCTTGCTGGCAATGTCCTCGACGTCGTCTTCCGCCTCACCGGCGTCGACGACTGCCGCGGCGGCACTGCCGACCTGGAGGCCGGCGGCGTGGCCGAGGTCACTCTGCTCGGCGACGAAGACGAACGGCACGTCTTTCTCGTCGGCGAGTTCCGGGATGTGCATGACGATCTCCTCGGGCTGAACGTCCTCGGCGACGAGGACGAGTGCGGCGTTGCCGCGCTCGATTGCCTTGGTCGTCTCGTTCGTTCCTTTCTTGACACTTCCTGTGTCCCGCGCGACCTCGAGCGCCTCGAGGGCGTCGTCTGCGAGATCTGCAGGGACGTCGAAATCTACGTATACTGGCATTGATGGATCACCTCCTGCACGCGGGCTCGCGCTCCCCCGCCTGAGAGTCCTGAGAAGGCTGGGAGCATCATCAACCCGGTGCAGGCTGTACCCGTGACTGCGACACGAGCCCTAAAAGGGGTTTCGAAGCCGAAATCCCGTGACAGGCCGCCACACGGTCGCTGGCCGGGGATCGCTTCGGTCGTCTGGCCCGTCCGAGAGGACCGGCAGACCCATACTCGCGGCCGGAACAGTGTCGGTATGGAACTGGCGGCACGGCTCCGTGCGGAAGCACAGCGCGTCGACGAGCGCCGCGTCCTCGTTCTCGCCGGCACGCCGCCGGCCACCCGCGACGCGGCGGGCGACGCGCTCGACGCGGCGGGCGTGAGCAGCGAGGCGCTCACGGTCGTCGGTCCGGCCGATCGTCTCCCCGGCGAACACCTGGATACGGTCCACGCTGGCGAGCTCCTGGGCCGGACCCGAAGCGCCGTCGTGCTGGACTGTCACGAGGCCTGTCGACCCAACGCGCTCGGAGCGGCCGTCGGTGCCGTCGACGGTGGGGGGCTCTTGCTCGTGCTCGCGCCCGCGCTCGACGACTGGCCCGACAGACGCGACTCGTTCGACGAGCGCCTCGCCGTGCCGCCCGCGACGGTCGAAGACGTGGCGGGGCACTTCCGGACGCGACTGGTCGAGACGCTCCGGGCACACCCCGGTATCGCCGTCGTCGACGCCGACAGCGGGACGATCGAGCGGTCGGGGCTCACCGACCCCGCTCCGCGCGTTCCGAGAGGCCGGCCCGCGCCGCCCGACGACCGCGGCTTCCCGCGGGCAGTCTACGACGCCTGTCTGACCGACGATCAGGTCGCTGCCGTGCGCGGGTTCGAGCCACTGGCCGGTCCGGGCAACGCGCTCGTCGTCGAGGCCGACCGAGGTCGGGGCAAGTCCAGCGCCGCCGGCCTGGCTGCGGGCGCGCTGGCGCGAGACGGGCTCGACGTGCTCGTGACCGCGCCCCAGTACCGGAGCGCGCGCGAGGTGTTCGACCGGGCCGGCGAGGTGCTCTCGACGATGGGCGCACTCCGGGAGCGCGACGATCCCGAGACGCCCCACGAACTGCGGACGGCCGATGGACGGGTTCGCTACGCCGATCCGACGGCGGCCGCGACGGCGACCGACCGCGACCTCGTGATCGTCGACGAGGCCGCCGCGCTCCCGGTTCGGGTCCTCGAACGGTTCCTCGACGCTCCCTCGGTCGCGTTCACCACGACGGTCCACGGCTACGAGGGGGCCGGACGGGGCTTCTCGGTCCGGTTTCGGTCGCGGCTGGCCGACAGCGACTTCGAGGTGTGCGAGCGCCAACTGACCGAGCCGATCCGCTACGCGCCCGGCGATCCCGTCGAGTCGTGGGCCTTTCGTGCGCTGTTGCTCGGTGCGCGGCCGGCCGTCGATCAGGTGGTCGCCGACGCGACCGCCGACAGCGCCGACTACGAGCGGTGTGGTTCCCGGCGCTTGCTCGACGACGAACACCTGCTGCGGGAGGTCTTCGGGCTGCTCGTCCTCGCTCACTACCGGACGGAGCCCGACGACCTCGCGCGACTGCTCGACGCGCCCAACGTCGGCGTCCGCGCGCTCACCCACGACGGACACGTCGTCTCGGTCGCCCTGCTGGCTCGCGAGGGGGACTTGCCGGCGACGCTTCGGGCGGAGATGTACGAGGGCGGACGGGTCCGTGGCAACATGATCCCCGACGTGTTGACGACGCAGTTGCGCGACGAGGCCGCTGGCGTGCCGGTCGGTCAGCGCGTCCTCCGGATCGCGACACACCCGGCGGTGCGCTCTCGCGGACTCGGCTCGCGACTGCTCGACGAGATCGACGACGAGTTCGCGGACGCGGTCGACTGGCTCGGCGTCGGGTACGGTGCGACGCCCGAACTCGTCGATTTCTGGGCAGACAGCGGGTACCGGACCATCCACTGTTCGACGACCCGCAACGACCGGAGCGGGGAGTACTCGGCGATCATGCTCCGGCCCTGCTCGACGGCGGGAGCGGCCCTGGCCGATCGGCACGCGTCGTGGTTTCGCGACCGGATCGCCAGCGTCCTCTCGGACCCGCTCGACGACCTCGATCCCGACGTGGCCCGCACCGTGCTCCGCGCGGTCGACGGGACGCCCGAGTTCGACCTCTCGGAGCCAGAACGCAGGCTCGTCGCGGGCATCCCCGGCGGTGCGGGGGTCTTCGACACCGCGCCCGAGCCGGTTCGCCGACTCGCGCTCGCCCACCTCGTCGCGCCCGCCGAGCCGGACGCGCTCACCGACGACCAGGAGCGACTCCTCGTCCGGAAGGCGCTACAGGGCCACGACTGGGACCGCGTCGCCGACGAACTGGAGTTCGTCTCGACGGCCGAGTGTATGCGCGCGCTGGGCCGGACCGTCGAAAGATTGGTACGGCTGTACGGCGACGATGCACTCACGGAGGAACTCGACCGCCACACATGATCGATCTCCTGGTCCTCGCTCTCGCCTTCGTCTTGCTCGTCGTGGGCGTCGTCGGGAGCGTCGTCCCACAGATACCCGGCGCGCCGTTCTCCATCGCGGGCGTCCTCGTCTACTGGTGGTACAGCGGCTTCAGCGAGCCCGGCACGCTGTTGCTCGCGGTCCTACTCGCGGTCGGAGTGGCGACGCTGGCGATCGACTGGCTGGGCGGCGCGGTCGCGGCGAAGGTCGGCGGGGCCTCGACCGCGACGGCCGTGATCGCCAGTCTCGTCGGCGTCGTCCTCTTTTTCGTCTCGGGCGGCCCGCTCGGCATGATCCTCGGGATGACACTGACGGTCTTCGTCGTCGAGTACTACCGCCAGCAGGACGCACGCGCCGGTGCGAAGGCCGCGCTCGTGACGACGCTGGGCATCCTCAGCTCGTCGGTGATGCAGGCCGTGCTGACGGGTGCGATGCTGGTGACGATGGTCGTCGTCGCGCTGTGAGCGAGCAACGACTATCACCTGCCGTCGCCAATGTTCTCGTATGCAGTGTGGCGAGGACGACTGCGAGAAGCGGGCGGCGGTGGAGCTACACGTCCCCTGGCGAGAGAACCTCGTCGTCTGTCCGGCCCACGCCGGGGTGTGGGCACGGCGAGACGGCGTCGTCCCGGTACCGATCGAGGGCGAAGCGGACCGCTGGCCCTAGAGCGCCGTCGCCATCATCACCTCGTCGATGTAGTCGCCGTCGAGCTTGTAGTGGTCGGCTCGGACGGCCTCGGTCTCCCAGCCGTGGGCGTCGAGGAACGCGATCGCCTCTTCGTTCGTCGAGGGAACGGTGTTGTAGAGGTCGTCGGCGTACACGTCCGCCATCCCCTCCTGCAGGACCTCCCTGTAGCCGGGCGGCCCCATGCTCAGCAGCGACACCGTCCCGCCGTTGCGGACCTTCGTCTGGAGTGCGGCCCGCAGGGCGTGCTTGTCGTTCGGATTCATCACCGTCGGCGTCTTCCCCCGTTCGAGATGGCCGTCCTCGTCGAAGGACACCTGTCCCTCCCGGAAGTCGGGGACGCCTTTCGTCAGTACGACCGTGTGCATTGGTTTCTGTTACCTCGTGTGTTGTTCTCACCCACGGGGGCGTAATAGTAGTTTGTGCTGCATTTCTGGTTGATACGTCTTGGCAAATAGCGGCCACGCTGTCGGCTCTGATCGTGGGGTGTTCCGACGACAAAACGGCAGCTATAGTAACAATTGATACGGAAAGTTGTAGGTCTTTACCAGATCGACCGCACGCCGTCGTGCGGTCGACTGGGTAAACGCCTACAACCGTCCGTATGAAACGATTTACACACCGATCGCACTGCCGTCGTGCGATCGGGTGTGCATTGATTTTCAATGGCTACTATATCGAAGAAGAGACGGTCAGATGCGGCCGGCCCGGCCCGGGTCCACGTCGATGGCGTCGACGGGACACACGTCGACACAGAGCATACAGTCGATACACTGGTCCTCGTGGGCGGGATCTGCTTTGATCTCGCTCTCGGGGTGGTCCGGCGTGTCGACCCACTCGAACACGTCGACCGGACAGTCCTCCAGGCAGGCACCGTCGGCGATACAGATGTCGAAGTCGACGGCGACGTGCGTTCCGTGAATGCCCAGCGTCTCGGGCTCCTCGACCGGCCCCCACACCGAGTGGCCCTCGTGGTCCTCGGCGATGTCGCGGTTCTCCTCGAACTCGGGATCGATAGCCATTGGTACCTACATACTCCGCTGGCACGCACTTAAGCCTTTGATCCCGGCGTGTGCTACTGCCGACCGATCCCGTCGCCGTCCGTCGGTTGTCCGGTTCCGAGACTCTCGCCAGCCGCGCCGTCGCCCAGCGCCCCATCCTCCAGCGGCCCACCGTCCAGCGGGCCGTCGTTCGGCGGCCGCCCGTCGTCGCGCTGACCGCCAAGCTGGGTCGTGAGGAACTGGTCGGTCTCCTCGATCGTCCGGTCGAAGGCGTCGTCCGGGAAGCCGTGGTCGCCGCCCTCGATCACCACGAACGCCGCGGTCGACAGCGCGTCGACGGCGTCGGCGTACCGCCGGGCCTGCTCGATCGGAAGGACCTCGTCGGCGTCGCCGTGGACGACCAGCGTCGGCGGCGTTCCCACGTCCGTCTGGCCCATCGGCGACGCGAAGTCGTAGGCCTCGGGCACGTCTTCGCGGGTCCCACCCAGGTAGTCCGCGCTGATCTGGTGGCCCTCGTCGAACGCCCGGAAGTCGTAGATGCCGGCCCAGCCGACGGCGGCCGCGACCGACGACGACGCCCCGGGGTAGGCCTCGGGCTCGAAACCGGGCTCGTCGGCCGTCACGGAGACGAGCGCCGCGAGGTTCGCCCCCGCGGAGTAGCCCGCCGCCGCGAGCCGCCCGGGATCGATCCCGTATTCCGCACCCTCGACGCGACACCACTCGACCGCCGCCTTGGCGTCGATCAGCGCCGCCGGGAACGTCGCCTCGTCCGCGAGCCGGTACTCCGGGGTCACGACGACGTACCCCGCGTCGGCCAGGGCACGCGCCTGTTCGGCCAGCTGGGTCTTCCCGCCCGATCGGAAGGCCCCGCCGTGGAACAGGACGACGGTCGGTCGCGGCCCGCTCTCGCGGGGTTCGTACACGTCGAGCCGGAGCGTCCGCGCCGGTGTCTCGTGGAACGCGATCTCGGAACGGACCGTCCCGCTGGTGTCAGTCGTCACTCCCGGAGAGATCGGTCCGCCGATACAAGTGCTCGTCGGAGTCCGCCCTGTCACGACGCCGGCCCGACTAGTCGCAGTGCGGACACTCGCGTCGCTGGACGCCGTCGGGATCGAGCGTCCACTCCAGCTCGCGACCGCAGCGGTCGCAGGTCCCGTCGTCCGACTCCGCTTCGTCGTCGCTACGCTGGCACTCGCCGCCTGGGATCGGGTCCATGCCTAGTCCCCACAGCGGGCGAGACAAAAGCGTGGTGCCGTCAGGGATGCGCGTGGTACGCCAGCACGTCCTCGCCCTCGCCGAGCGCGTCGATCCGGGCGAAGCCGACGCGCTCGAACTGGACCACGTCGTCGGCCTCGTAGTCGGTCACGCCGGGCTCCGCGATCCCGCTCACGTCCCCGTCCATCGTCCGCAGTCGGACGCCCGGGCCGTCCGCGGGTGCCCAGTGGATCACGTCGACGTCGCCCTCGGTCACCACGTCGAGATCGTCGCCCGTATACTCCAGGGCGTCACGAGTGTGGCGCACGCAGCCAAAGCCCTTGAGCCAGACCCGGTCGCCGTGCGGGGGCAGGTCGTCGCCCTCGACGACGACGGCGTCGCCCACCGGAATCGATCGGCGGCCCCGATCCTCGTGGTCCGGGTGGACGTGTGGCTCCCCGGCGTCGGGCCCGCCGACGACCTGACACTCGACGATCCCGCCGGTCTCCTCGGCGTCCCGGACGAGGAAGGCCCGGTCGGCGTCGTCGTCGATCAGTTCGCGGTTGTTCGCGTAGATCGCCGACATCGCCAGGTCGACGTTCGTGGTGGAGGTGCCCAGCCCCGTCATCGCCTCGACGATGGCCTCACCGCGGATGCCCCGCCGGCGGAGGCTCGCGATCGTCGGCGCGCGCGGATCGTCCCAGCCGGTGAGTTCGCCGGCCTCGATCTTCTCGATGATCGTCGAGGTCGACATCGGCACGTCGTAGGCGTCGATCTGGACGTGGCCCCAGTGGAGCACCTCGGGGTACTCCCAGTCGAAGTAGTCGTAGAGGAACTGCTGGCGCTTTGCCGAGTCCTGCAGGTCGATCCCGCGGATGATGTGGGTGATCTCCGTGAGGTGGTCGTCGAGCCCGCTCTGGAAGTCCAGCATCGGCCAGCAGCGGTAGTCGCTGGCCTCCTCGCGCGGGTGGGGCGTGTCGATCATCCGGAAGGCGACCCAGTCGCGCAGCGCGGGGTTCTTGTGCTCGATGTCGGTCTTCACCCGCAGCACCATCTCCCCGCTCTCGTAGTCGCCGTCGATCATCGCCTCGAACTCGGCGTGGACCTGTTCGACGTCCTTCTCGCGGTGTGGACAGGCTTCGCCGTCGTTTTTCATGTCCGAAAACTCCGCCTGCGGGCACGAGCAGGTGTACGCCCCGCCTTTCTCGATCAGCTCGCTGGCGTACTCGTAGTAGGTCTCGACGCGGTCGCTGGCCTTGATGACCTCGTCGGGCTCGAATCCGAGGTAGTCGATGGCGTCGAGAATCTCGTCGTAGGCGTCCAGATCCGGGCGTTTGGTCTCGGGGTCGGTGTCGTCGAAGCGACACAGCATCCACCCGTCGTACATCTCCTTGTAGGTCCCGATGACGGCGGGCATTCGGGCGCTCCCGAGATGCCACGGGCCGTTGGGATTCGGCGCGAGACGCATGCGGACCTGCTCGTAGTCGTCGACGTTGGGGAGGTCCGGCAGGGGTTTCTCGTCGTCCTCGTCCTCGCTCTCCAGTTCTTCGAGGACCTCGGGGGCGAGTTCGGCGAGTCGCTCGCGGCGCTCGTCGGCGTCCATCCCGTTGACGCGGTCGATGACCGGCGCGATCACGCCGGGAATCTCGTCGCCGTACTCGCGAAAGTCCGGGTGCTCGCCCATCAGCGGCCCCATGATCGCCCCGACCTGTGCCTCGCTGCCGTGCTTGACTGCGTTCGTCAGCGCCGCCGCTTCGGCGGCTTCTTTCACGCGATCGCGGAGATCCTCGTCCATGCACGCACGTCGGCGGGGCGGGGTGAAAATTACGTCGGAACGGTTCCCGTCAGTACTCGCGCTCGACGAGGAAGTCCGCGATCCCCGCCAGTAGCCGACGCGGCTCGTTGTCCGGCAGCACTTCGAGGCGGTCTTTCCCGCTCGCGATCAGGTCGTGGGCCGTCTCGCGTGCGAACTCGATGCTCCCGGCGGCTTCGAGTTCGGCGACGGCGTCGTCGATCTCGCTCTCGGTGACTGCCTCGACGGAGTCGGTCTCGACGAGCCCCTCCACGTCGACGCCCTGCTGGCGGGCGTGGAGCGTGACGATCGTCTGCTTTTCCTCGACGAGGTCGGAGCCGCGCTGCTTGCCCAACTTCTCTGAGGGCGTCGTCAGATCGAGCAGGTCGTCCTGAATCTGGAACGCCCGGCCCACGTCGAGGCCGTAGCCATAGAGCGGTTCGACGGCGTCCTCGGCACCCATCAGCTGTGCCGGGATCGACGCCGAGGCCGCGTACAGCACCGCCGTCTTCAGCTCGACCATGTCGAGGTACTCGTCGGTGGTCACTCCCGCGCGGCTCTCGAAGTCGATGTCGAACGACTGGCCCTCGCAGATCTCCGTACACGTCTGGGTGAGTCGCTTCGTCGCGGCGACGGATCGCTCCGGCTCCGCGCCGGTGTCCAGCATGTACTCGAAGGCCTTCGAGAACAGCGTGTCGCCCGCGAGGATCGCCGTCGAGAGGTCGTACTCGCGGTGGACCGCCGGGACCCCGCGACGCAGGTCGTCGTCGTCCATGATGTCGTCGTGGATCAGGGTGAACGACTGGATCGTCTCGATCCCGACGGCGGCGCGCAACACGTCGATCTCGCCGCCGTCGACGGTCGGGAACGATCGGTAGTCCGTCGACTGCGGTGCCACGTCGGCGAGCGACTCGGCCGCCAGCAGCAACATCGTCGGACGGAGTCGCTTCCCACCGGCGTCCATCAGGTATCGCGACGCCTCGTAGAGCTCCTCGGGCTCGTCGACCGGGAGCTCACGCTCGATCGCGTCGTTGACCTGCTCGCGGCGGGCGACGATCGCCGCCTCGACGTCCTCTTGACGAGCCATCCTACTCGACCAGCGTGATCCGGTTGCCGTTACTGGTCGCGTGCAGGTCGCGGCCGAGCTTGTAGCCCTGGCTCTCGGCGAGGCTGACGTACGGTGCGAACCCGGACATGCTCTGGTGGCCCGGAATGACGTTCTGGGGCTGGAGGGCCTGGAGCATCTCGTAGTGGCCTTCCTCGCGGAGGTGCCCCGAGACGTGGATGTCGTCGTAGAGGCGCGCGCCCTGCATCTTCAGGAGCTGTTCGGACTGGTAGCGCTGGCCCTCGTTGGACGGCTCGGGAATGACCCGCGCCGAGAACAGCACCTTGTCGCCGTCTTCCAGCTCGTAGGGCGTCTCACCTCGACCCATCCGGGTGAGCATCGCGCGTGGCTCGCCCTGGTGGCCGGTGACGATCGGCAGGAAGTTCTCCTTGCCGTCGTTCATGATCCGCTTGAACGTCCGGTCGACGGACTTGCGGTGGCCGTACATCCCCAGATCGTCGGGGAAGTCGACGAAGTCGAGTCGCTCTGCGGTCCCCGAGTACTTCTCCATCGAGCGACCGAGCAGCACCGGCTGGCGACCGATCTCGTCCGCGAACTCGACCAGGGACTTCACGCGGGCGATGTGCGAGGAGAACGTCGTCGCGACGATCCCGCCGTCGTAGTCCTCGATGCTGGTCATGACGTCTTTGAGGTGTCGGCGCGCGACGGACTCGGAGGGCGTTCGGCCCTTCCGGCCGGCGTTCGTACAGTCCTCGATGTAACAGAGGACGCCCTCGCCCTCGCGGCCGATCTCTCGGAACCGCTTCATGTCGATGGGATCGCCCAGCACCGGAGTGTGGTCAACACGCTTGTCCAGCCCGTAGACGACGGACCCTTCCGGCGTGTGGAGCACGGGGTTGATGGCGTCGATGACCGAGTGGGTGACGTTGACGAACTCCAGTTCGTTCTTGTCGCCGATCGACATCGTGCCGCCGGCCTCCATCTTCACGAGGTCGTTCTGGACGCCGAACTTCTCCTCGCTTTTGATCTCCTGTTTGACCAGCTCGATCGTGTACGGCGTCGCGACGACGGGCGCGTCGTAGCGGTGTGCGAGCTTCGAGATCGCGCCGATGTGGTCGAGGTGGCCGTGTGTCGGCACGATGGCCTTCACGTCGCCTTCGAGTTCGGACATGACGCGGTCGTCCGGGATCGCACCCATGTCGATGAGGTCGAGCGAGTGCATCCGCTCGGTCTCGACGTTGTCGTGAATCAGTACCTTCGAGAGGTTCAGGCCCATGTCGAAGATGACGATGTCGTCGCCCGCGCGAACGGCCGTCATCTGTCGGCCAACCTCTTCGTACCCGCCAATCGTTGCGATTTCTACTTCCATAGTTACCTCTCCGAGTAAGGCCGCACGAACGCGGGGGGTACCGGCTACGACAGTTCGTCGATCGCTCGCTCGACAGGTCCTGTGGTCCGCGGGCCGACCGGGTCGCCCCGTAGCCCCGGATCACTCGAAGGGGTGGGAACCAGCGGTTCCCGACCGTCGTCCGCCGGCCGCCTCCCGCTCGCCGGGCGGCCGCACGCTCGGTTACCTGGGCCTACGACGGCCGCTGTTAAAAACGGAGGGGTTCCGGCGACGGGGGGTGTGGCGCGGGCTACTCGTCGTCGAGTGCGTCCGAGAGCGGATCACCGTCGCCCTTGGTCTCGAAGGAGTAGCTGCGCTCGTCCTCGTCGTCGAGATCGTCTTCGTAGGCGTCGCCGTCGGTCGTGGTCTCCTCGTCCTCGTCGCCCGTCGTGCTGTCGGCGGCGGTCTCCTGGAGGTCCTCCCAGCTCGTTGCACTCTCGGCCGGGTCGTCGAACTGCTCGTCGTCGACGAGGCGCGTCTCGTCGGGCGCGGACTGTTTGTCGACGAAGGGGTCGTCTCGCGGCGACGATTCGTCGACCCCGCTCTCTCCGTCGGACTGGCCGTCCTGGGTGGACTGGTGCTGTTCGAACTCTTCGGGGTCCGGCGGCGTCCACTCGGCCTGTCCGCTACTCGACGGCTCGTCGCTCGGTTCGTCGTCCGGTTCGGGCTGGCTCCCGACCGGGTCGTCGCTCGGTCGGTCACTCGCGGGCTCGTTCGCAGGCTGGTCGTCCGTCGTCTCGGTCTCGGATCGGCTCTCGGCCGGCTCGGCTCCGGGCTGGCTGTCCCCCGGTTCGTCGACCGCTTGAGGACTCGGGGGCTCGTCCACGGACCGGTCGCCGGCTGGCTCGTCCAGCGGTCCCGGCTGGTCGGACTGTCGAGCGGTGGGGTCTGCTCCCGACGTGCTCTCGTCTGTCGACTGTGAGTCGCCCGCCTCGGACGCTCGTGACTCGGCCACTGGCCGATCCGGCTGTCGAGGATCGTCCTGCACCTGTCCGGCAGGACGCTGTTCGGACGGCGACTCGGCGTCGGGCTGTTCGGCCACTTGCTCGGGACCCGACCGTTCAGACGCCGGCTTCGGGCCTGGTTGGTCGGTCTCTCGTGGTGTCTGACTCTCTGGCTCGCTCCGTGCGACCGGTTCCGTGTCGGGAGAGTCGCTCTGGACGGGTTCGGCGTCGGTCTCGTCGCCCGTCACCACACCGGCGTCGGCGTCTGCGCTCGGACTGTCGAGTTCGGCCTCCGATTCGAGGACCGAGCGCGTCCCGACGGCCGTCCCGTCGGCGACGAGCTTGAACAACAGCCCGCTGACGCCTCCGATCGTCGCGAGGACGCCAGCGAGGACGATCGCGACGCCGGCCCAGCCGGCCGTCGTGGTCGGGGCTCTGAAACCCGGACTCGCGACCGAGCCGGTGAGAAAGCCTCCGAGGAGGTTTCCGGTCAATACGAGGACGGTACCGGCCAGTGTCACGACGAGTAGATGGGCGAGAAAGCGGGTGCCGTACCTGAAAACGCCACTGATTCCGACTACTGCCATACGTTGGACAATAGCCAACGCGAACAAATAGGTTTCGCCCAGGTGAGACGTGTGTTCGGATCGGGCTACTCCCGGCCACCGGCGATCGTCGTTCCCGGCGCTTCCCCGGCGAGGAAGGCGTCGAGGGCGTCCGGCCCGAAGATCTGGGCGGGCACGCCGAGCGCCAGCAGCGCTCGCACTTTCCCCGCCATGCCACCGGTCACGTCGGTCGCGTCGCTGTCGCCGACCGCGTCGGCGACGTCCGCGAAGGCGTCGACCCGATCGACGACCGATCCCGCGTCGTCGAGCACTCCCGGGACGGTCGAACACAGTCCCACCCGGTCGGCGTCGACGGCCGGCGCGAGCGCCACGACGAGTTCGTCGCCCGAGAGGACCGTCACGCCGTCGCCCTCGTGGGCGATCACGTCGCCGTGCAAGACGGGAACGAACCCCTCGTCGAGGAGCCGTTCGACGGGCTCCGTCGCCAGCGACAGCGCTCCGCCCTCGTCGCGGGCGGCCGCCGACAGCGGCTGGACCGGGAGGGCGGCGACCCCGGCCGCTTGCAGCGCCTCGACGACTGCACGGTTTAGCTCCACCATCGCGTCGTGAATCGCGAGCGCCCCCCCGGAGTCGCGGGTCCCGGTGGTGGTCGAGACGCCGTGTTCGTCCGCGTGGTGGTGGCCGAAGCTCCCGCCACCGTGGACGACTACGAGTGCGGCGTCGCTCTCCGCGACGGCGGCGACGGCTCGCTGCAGTGCCGCCGTGTCGACGGTCTCTGGACGGTCCTTCTCGGTGACGACGCTTCCACCCAGTTTCAGCACGACCGTCTCGGGACTCATTCGATCCGAACCCCCTCGGTGTCCAGCGCCGCGCGGAACGCGTTCTCACAGCCCGGCGTGTAGGAGAGCGCGGTCTCCGTCGCGTCGGTCTCGTCCAGCGCGACGACACAGCCGTTGCCGCCAGCGCCGGTGAGTTTCGCGCCCAGCGCGCCCGCGTCTCGCGCCGCCCAGACCATGCCGTCGAGCGATCGCGAGGAGACCCCCAGCGCCGACAGCAGGCCGTGGTTGAAGTCCATCAGCTCACCAAGCTCGCTCAGGTCGCCGGCCTGCAGTGCCCGCTCGCCCTCGCGGACGATGTCGCCGACCGCCTCCACCGTGTTCGCCGCGAAGTCGTACTCCGAGCGGAGCTGTCGGACGCCCGCGACGAGCGTGCCGGTGTCCCCGGCACCGCCGTCGTAGCCGATGACGAACGGGAGCGTGTCGACGCCCTCGATGCACCGACAGTCGTCGCCCTCGACGCGAACCGCGCCGCCCATCGCCGAGCAGAACGTATCGGCCCGCGACGCTTCCCCGTCCTGAACGCTGTGTTCGACGCGATAGGCTCGCTCGGCCACCTCCCGAGCGTCGAGCTCGACGCCCAGTTCCGCCGTCGCCGCCTTGATGACGCCGACGACGACGGCCGCCGACGAGCCGATCCCGGCTCCCAGCGGGATGGAGCTCTCGACGCTGATTTCGAAGCCCGCATCCGGCGCGTCGGCGGCGTCGCGTGCCTGCTCGACGGCCTCGTTGATGTAGCCGACGCCCGCCTCGACGAGGGACTCGGAGACGTTCACGTCCGGTCGATCCGTCGCGTCGCCGTTGTACTCGATGGTGAACCCGTCCAGCGTGAGATCGTCGAGGTGAACGCGAAGCCCCTCGTCCCGTTCCTCGACGGTCACGTGGGCGCGGCGCTCGATCGCACAGGGGACCGCCGGCTCGCCGTAGACCACCGCGTGCTCCCCGAACAGATACACCTTCCCGGGAGCGCTCGCTGTAACCATACTCGGCCCTGCGTGGCCATCCGTATAGTAACCGTTGATACGGAAAGTTGTCGTCGCGTACCGGTGAGCGTCTACCCCGTGGCGACGCCCACCGGACATTCCTACAACTGTCCGTATGAAACCGGCTCCGCCTCGCTCGTCCTCACCGCTCCTCGACCCGCATCGACATCTCCTGGCGCGGGTGGACCGTCAGCGACGGCATCAGTTCCAGCGGCGTCTCGCCTTCGAAGCGGAGCCGGTAGTCCTTCGCGACAGTGGCGACGATCAGCTTCGCCTCAAGCAGCGCGAGGTGTTTGCCGATGCAGTGGCGCGGCCCGCCGCCGAACGGGAAGAACGCGAAGCGGTGGCGACCTTCGCTCCGTTCCGGAGACCACCGTTCGGGGTCGAACTCCTCCGGGTTCTCCCAGTGGCGCTCGGAGTGGTGGACGGCCCACTGTGGCAGCATGAGATTCGTCGACGGCGCAACGTCGTACCCACCGAGTTCGACCGGCTCGGTCGGTGTCCGGAAGATCGTGTACACGGGTGGGTACATGCGCATCGATTCGTCGATCACCCAGTCGAGGTACGCCAGTTCCTGGACGTGGTCGATCGTCGGCCGCTCGTCACCGACGACCGCGTCGATCTCCTCGTGGAGTCGCTGCTCGACCTCGGGGTGTTCCGACAGGAGGAACCACGTGTACGTCAGCGTCAGCGCGGTCGTGTCGTGGCCCGCGAGCAGCATCGTCATCATCTCGTCGCGCAACTGCTCGTCGGACTGTTCGCCGCGGTCCTGCGCTCGCATGAGGATCGACAGGAAGTCCATCGGGCCGTCGTCTCCGTCGCCCGTCGTCCCGCGGCGGCGCTCGAAGATGTCGTCGAGCACGCCGTCGAGCGTCTCCATCGCCGCGTCGAACTCGGCGTCGTCGGGCATGGGCACCCAGTCGGGCATCGCAAAGCGGATGGGGTCGGGCTCGAACCGCGCCCCCAGCGGGACGAGCTGGTCTTGCACCGTCGTCACGCGTTCGTCCGGCAACTCGACGCCCATCATCAGGTCGAGGATCACGTCGAGCGTGACGTGGGTCATCCCGCGTTCGGCGTCGACCACCGAACCGTCCTGCCAGTCGGCGACGAGCGAGTCGGCGTGATCCACGATCCGCTCGTCCATGTCGGCGAGGCGCGCCATACTGAAGGCCGGATTCGCCAGCTTGCGCTGCTCCTGCCAGGTGTCTCCCTCGCTCAGGAGGAGGCCGTCACCCAGCAGGTCGCCCAGTGCGTCGTCCTGGAAGTCCGGCTTCCGATACTTCGCGTCGTCGTCGACGAGAATCTGCTCGACGAGCGCCGGCTCGGCGATCAGGAGGGTGTCCATCGGTCCCATGTCGAAGCGTGCGACGCCGCCGTACGCGTCCTCCAGCGCCTCGACGAATCGGAACGGGTCCTGGGCGTACGTGCGACTGCTTCCGAACAGCGGTTCTCCCTTCGGCCCCGGCGGAGTCTCTGCCATCGTGTCGCCTATGCGCTCTCGACGTTTGAACCGTGTGCCAAACGACCGGTGGCCGCCCTACAGCCACCGCGCGGGATCGAGGTCCCAGTCGGTGTGGAGCCGCGCCCAGACGCCGCCGAGCCCGCCCAGCCCGCTCAGCCCGACCGTGTAGATCCCGAACAGCCCGAAGACGATCGCCAGAAACAGGTCGTAGGCCGGCGACGACGGCGGGACGCCGTAGCCGAGCCAGCCGACGACCAGCAGCGTCGGCACGAACAACGCGAGCAGCGGGATCGCCGCGACGACGCCCGAGAGCAGGCCGACGGCCACACCAGTTGCGTAGCGACAGCCACGCCGATGACTCGCGACGGCACCGCCCACGACCGGCGAAAAGGGGAGCACCGAGAGGAGGACCGTCACCGCCGCGCCCCACCCGGCGTCACGGAGCAGCCCCGACATCTCACGAGCCAAGTTCCGTGTCGTACTTCACGTAGTTGCCGAGCCAGCCACCCAGTGCGCTAAAGCCCACGACGTAGGCGACGTAGAGGAGGAACACCAGCAGCATGAACGCGATTCCGATCGCTCCGAAGGCGAGTCCGTCGGGACCGGCACCGATCGCGAAGAGCCCGAACAGGGAGCCAACCACGAATCCGCCGAGTCCGAGCGGTATCAGCGCGACCAGACCGGCGTAGAGGCCCACGCGGAGTCCGTCCGACCGATCGCCACCTTCCAGATAGCCCGCCGTGAGTCCACCCAGTAACGGCCCGAGCGGCAACACTGCACCGGCGACGGTGCCGACGGCTGCACCGATCAGGGCGTTGACGAGCGTGTCTCCTTGTGCCATGTGGCGTCGTTCAGCCCCCTCGTTCTTAAACCATCTCGTCCGCCAAGCGGTGATCGCAGTCGCTACCGGATCTGTGAGAACGGAAAATCGGGGGCGTCTACAGCTCGCTCTCGAAGTCGGCGAGCTCGTAGACGGTGTCGGAGCCGCGGCGGTCGAGCGTCTCGTTGGCTAGCAGCCAGTAGACGACCGACAGCGCCTTGCGCCCCTTGTTGTTCGTCGGGACGACCAGGTCGACGTTCGCGGTGGTGTTGTTGGAGTCACACATCGCGATGACCGGGATGCCGACGGTGATCGCCTCTTTGACGGCCTGGGCGTCACCGATCGGGTCCGTGACGACGACCACGTCGGGCTCGATGTACCCGTCGTAGTCGGGATTGGTCAGCGTCCCCGGAATGAACCGCCCGGTACGGGCGCGTGCGCCGACGGCGTCGGCGAACTTCTCGGCCGGGAACCGACCGTACTGTCGCGAGGAGGCCACGAGGATCTGCTCGGGGTCGTAGTTCGCGAGGAAGTCCGCCGCCGTACGGATGCGCGAGTCCGTCATCGAGACGTCCAGCACGTACAGCCCGTCGGTCCGGACGCGGTGGATGAACCGCTCCATGTCCTGGGTCTTCTGCTGGGTCCCGATGTGGACGCCCGCGCCGAGATACTCATCGACGGGGATGAGGAGGTCTGCCTCGTCGTCGGGCATGACGTCCTCGTCGAGGGACGGTCCCTCGTCAGCTTCTTCAGCCTCGGCGTCGGCCTCGCTGGCCTCGGCGTCGGCGGCCGGTTCCTCAGTGTCGGTAGCCTCGGCGTCGGCCTCTGCTTCGACGTCGTCTTCGGGGTCGAAGTCAGAGTCCTCTGCGTCGAGACCTTCGTTTTCGTTGCCGCTCATACTGCGTTGTCCTCGATTCGGATGAGTTCGTTCAGCTTGGCTGTTCGCTCGCCACCGACCGCGCCCGTCTTGATGAACGGTGCGTCGGTCGCGACGGCGAGGTGTGCGATCGTGGCGTCTTCCGTCTCACCGCTGCGATGGGAGACGACCGACGCGTACCCGTTGTCCCGGGCCAGTTCGATGGCGTCCACGGCGTCCGTGAGCGTTCCGATCTGGTTGGGCTTGATGAGGATGGAGTTTGCCGCACCGGCGTTGATGCCGGCTTGCAGGCGCTCGACGTTGGTGACGAACAGGTCGTCCCCACAGACGAGCGTCTGGTCGCCGACCATGTCGGTCAGATCGGCGAACGCCTCGTAGTCGTCCTCGTCGAGCGGGTCCTCGACGTAGACGAGGTCGTACTCCTCGACCTTCTGGGCGATGTAGTCGATCTGCTCCTCGGCCGAGCGGACCTGATCGTCGTAGACGTAACCGTCCTCTTCGGCGTCGTACAGTTCCGCGCCGGCCACGTCCAGGCCGAACGAAATCGCGAAGCCGAGATCGTCCGCGACGGTCTCGACCGCCTCGGCCATGATCTCGAAGGCCTCGTCGTCGGAGACCGACGGTGCCCACGCGCCTTCATCACCCTTTCCAGCGGGCAGGTCCCGCTCGGCGAGGATGTCGTGGACTTCCTGGTGGACCGCGGCGTTGGCGAAGACGGCCTCTTCGACGCTGGGCGCACCGACGGGTGCCGCGAGGAACTCCTGGATGTTCGTCGCGTCCGCGGCGTGTTCGCCGCCGCCGATGATGTTCCCAAGCGGCGTCGGGTACTCGTTGCCCCGGAACGTGCCACCGAGGTGCTGGTACAGCGGCGCACCGAGCACGTCGGCTCCGGCCTTCGCGGCCGCCATCGAGATGGCGACGGCACTGTTGGCTCCGATCTCCGAGAAGTCGTCGGTCCCGTCTGCCGCGTGCAGCGCCGCGTCGACGTCACGCTGATTGCCGGCGTGAACCTCGCCGATCAGTCGGGGTAGCGCGCCCTCGCGTGCCCGTGCGATCGCCTCGGTGGCGGGCAGCTCGATGGCCTCGTACTCGCCGGTACTCGCTCCGCTCGGTGCCTTGCCGCGACCGAAGCCGCCGCTCTCGGTGAGCACGTCGGCCTCGACCGTCGCGTTGCCACGCGAGTCGAGCACGCGGCGCAGTCGTACGTCCGTGATGAGCGTCATCAGTTATCACCTCGTCGAACTGTGAAGGGCAGGACCCCAGCGTCGTACTCCTCGGCCGCGATGAGGATCGGCTGAGTCTGATCGGTGTCGATGAGCACCGGCGCACCGAAAGCCACCTGCAGTGCTCGCGCACCGATGATCCGCGCCTTCTCGTAGCGGTTTTCCTGAACCATCATTGATAGGGTGCCACGATGTCGACGAGGTCCTTATGCGAGACGAGCATCCGGCGACAGCAGTGGCGCTCGACGCCGAGTTCGTCGAGGACCTTTTCGGGGTCCTCTGGCTCCTCGGCTTCGCGGGTGCGGGCCTTGAACTCCTCCCAGTGCTCGGCGACGACGTTACCACAGGTGAAACACCGGACCGGTACCATCATATCATATCACCTTAGCGGTAGGACTTCTGGTAGCGGGCCCGTGCGCCGGGGCCGCCCCACTTCTTGGCTTCGGACTGGCGAACGTCGTTGACCAGCAGCGAGCGGTCGAACTCCATGAACGCGTCACGGAGTTCGGCGTCGTTGGTGTGGTCGACGAGGCCGCGTGCGATCGCGGTCCGGGCCGCGTCGGCCTGGCCCATGACGCCGCCGCCCTCGACGGAGACCTCCACGTCGACCTGCTCGCGCAGGTCGTCGTCGGCGATCCGGAACGGCTCCAGCATCTTCAGCTGGGCCAGCTCGGGATCGACCAGCTCGACCGGCTGGGAGTCGATACGTACCCGACCCTCGCCCTCGCGAACGGTCGCTCGGGCGACGGCCGTCTTCTTCTTGCCTGAGGTGTTCGTTACCATGTTACGTTCGCTCCGATGGATTCGCTGACGTCTCCGAGCGAGACGAACTTGATGTTCGACAGTCGATCCAGCGAGGTGTCCTCCAGAATCTCCGCGTCGAGATCGTGGTCCTCGTAGGGGTTGCCCACGTAGACACGGATGTTCGAGAGCGCCTCGCGACCGCGGTTCTTCTTGTGGGGAAGCATTCCGCGGATCGAGCGCTTGAAGATGCCGTCCGGTCGCTTCGGGTAGTACGGACCTCGATCAGAGCCGACCTCGCGGCGCTTCTGGAACTTCTCCATGATCTGGTCCTCGTTACCCGTGATGACGGCCTCCTCGGCGTTGACGACGGCGATCGTCTCGCCGTCGAGGGCACGCTGTGCGACGTTGGAAGCGACGCGTCCGAAGATGCAGTCGCGGGCGTCGACGACGACGTCCGCGTCGAATTCTGCGACGCTCATTGGATGATGCGCACCTCCGAGCCCTCGGGGTTCTGTTCGACTGCGGTTTCGAGCGATACTGCCTCTCCAACCTGGTCGATCTTCTTTTCGGCCGTTCCGGAGAAGTCGACAGCTGCGACGGTCACGTCCTTCTGCAGGACGCCGGAACCGAGCACCTTGCCGGGCACGATGACGGTCTCGTCTTCCTGGGCGTATCGTTCGATACGGCCGAGGTTGACTTCCGCGTGCGTGCGTCGTGGCTTTTCGAGACGCTCGGCGATGTCGCCCCAGACGTCCGCGCCCGAACGGGCGGCGGACTTCAGGTCGGCGATGAGACTACTGAGTCTCGGATTAGTCTTACTCATGACGTTCCTCCTGTGTGAGAAAGTGCAGGGAGCAGGATTTGAACCTGCGGACCCCTACGGGACAGCGCCCTGAACGCTGCGCCGTTGGCCAAACTTGGCTATCCCTGCTCGCAATAGGTCGTTTTGTTTGCCCCGTAAAACCGCTTTCGATCCTCACGCTGGCGCGGGGTGGCGTCGCGATCATCGGTGCGGTTGGGGCAGGGGTCATCTTATAGTTGGACTGCGTCGCGTAGTTCGTCCGCACGGGATCGAATCGAATCGACCGCGCGGAGGGTGAGCTCCTCGACGGAGAGGGAACCGTCAGTCTCGGCGTGGAAGACGAACGCGTTCTCTACGTCGTGAACTTCCAGTTCCTTACCTGGGTAGCGCTTCGTGAGATCGCTGTCGAACTCCTCGGTCAGGACGAGGTCGCCGTCATCGGCGTCCCCGTCGACGTGTTCGGCAGCTTGCTCCTCGATGACGCCCCGAAGGATGTGGGTCTCGTCGTCCTCGAACTCGCCTTTGTCGCCGACGACCTCGACGCGCTGGAGGTGTCGGTATCCGACGGCCACGCCGCCCTGATGCTTGGCGTGTTCGCGGCCACGATCCAGGACGGCGTCGGCCTCGACTTCGAGGCGCTGGCCGTCCTTGAGATCGATGATCGGGATGTTGTCGTCGGCCGGCCCGACCAGGGAGTCGGAGCTGACCAGATCACCGGAGTAGGCGGTTTCGGGACCGGAGACGTCGATCGACAGCGTCACTTCGTCGCCGACCTCGAAGTCGTCGAGGTCGGTCGTGAGTGGGACCAGCCCGAGGCGGAGTCCGATCTGCTCGTCGAACATCACGCTGGAGTTCTCGATGACTCGGACGGTATCGACGCTGAAGGTCGGCACGTCGGCGATCATCGCCCGGCGGATGCCGTTGGCAAAGGCGGGGCTGATCCCGCGCACGAGGAACCGCGCCTCGCGATCGGAGCGTTCGACGAACTCGACCTCGTAGTCCTGTGTCATTGGTTAGAATCCGGCGTTCTTGGGGCCGCGGGTCCCGTCGTGCGGGATCGGTGTGACGTCTTCGATACGGCCGATCTCCAGGCCAGCACGGGCGAGCGCTCGAATCGTCGCCTGTGCGCCCGGACCGGGGGACTTCTGCTGGTTCCCGCCGGGACCGCGCACGTTGACGTGGACGCCCTCGATGTTCTGGGCCTTGGCCTTCTCGGCGACGACTTCGGCCATCTGCATCGCGGCGTAAGGCGACGCTTCGTCGCGGTTCTGCTTGACGACCGTCCCACCGGAGGACTTGGCCAGCGTCTCGGCACCGGTCTGGTCCGTGATGGTGATGATCGTGTTGTTGAACGATGCGTACACGTGGGCGATGCCCCACTTGCTGTCTTCGGATTCACTCATTCTTGGGCCTCCGCTCGTTCTGGGTGGAGTTCGTCCGCGATCGGGCTGTGTTCGTCGAAGCCGACCTCGCCTTCCGCGTCGGCCTCGACTTTCATGCCGGGTCGGGTGACGCGGGCGTCACCGAGGACGATGTGGCCGTGCGAGATGAACTGTCGGGCCTGCTCGGGCGCGTTCGCGTAGCCCTTGCGGTAGACGACAGTCTGGAGTCGGCGTTCGAGCACGTCGGTCACGTCGAGCGACAGCACGTCGTCGAGTGCGTCGGTCTCGTTGAGGACGCCCAGTCGCTTGAGTCGGGTGAGGAACTCGTCGGCTTCGAACCGGGAGCCCTCGCCCTCCGCTCGGCCCAGCAGCTTTCGGGCCTCGCGTCGGTAGCTACGGAGCTCGGACTGTGCGCGCCACAGTTCCTCCTTGTTCTTCAGGCCGTAGCGGCCGATGAGGTTCTGCTCGTCGGCGATGCGTTCACCCTGGTAGGGGTGGTTCGGCGTCTCGTAGAACTTGGTGTTGGATCCGAGTGCCATTATTCCTCACCGCCCTCGTCTTCCTCGGCGGCCGCTTCCTCGGCCTGTTCCTCCTTGATGGCCTCGACGTTGACACCGATGGTGCCCTCGGTTCGGCCGGTGGACTTCGTTCGCTGACCGCGGACCTTCTGGCCGCGCTTGTGGCGAACGCCCTTGTAGGAGTCGATCATCTGCATCCGGTTGACGTCGGCGCGACGCTGCATCTGCAGGTCGTTGCCGATCTCGTGGGTCGTCTCACCGGAGTAGAAGTCGTTCTGGTGGTTCGTGAGCCATTCCGGGACCTCGTCAGCGTACCCCTCGACCTTCTCGACGACGGCCTCGATGTCGTCGTCGTCCAGCGCGCCAAAGAGCGCCTGGCGGTCGACACCGGCCTTCTCGGCGATGATGCGCGCGGCGCGCTTGCCGATGCCGTTCATGTCTGTCAGGGAACGCTCGACGGACTTCGTGCCGTCGAGGTCAGTCTGTCCGATACGGACGAAGTAGCGGAGTTCCTCCTCGTCCACGTCTTCGTCCAGTTCTGGTTCTTCTGCACTCATGTGTGGTTAGTCGGGTGTGAGCGTCGTGGCGGGGATTCGAACCCCGGAGGCTGTACGCCACAGAGTTAGCAACCCTGCGCCTTGGGCCAGGCTTGGCTACCACGACACGCGTTCATAGTACTCGCGCCCTCTCGACGAGGACTCGGGACGCCGCGCCCCTGCACGAGTCTACTCAGATTTCCACGCCGGGTGTACATAAACGCAACGAATCGCCCGCCCCGTCGTCACCGATTTGCATGCCCCGGACGAACCGACGGCTATGGCACCGACAGTCGTCGATCCCGGCGATCGCCACCGCCTCGAAACCGAACTCGGTCGGTTCGCTCCCGACGTGGCCGAGCGATCCGACGGCACGCTGGTCGCGACGTTCGGCTCGACGGCACAGTTCGCCGTCGAACCGGACGGCACCGTCGACGCGGGGATGCCGTTGCACGAGTTCGCCGGGCCGGCCGAGCGACTCGCGTTCGACCACGAGGACGGCGTGATCGAGGTGACGTTCGAGGCCGGCGACGACGCGGCCGTCTACACCTTTCGCCGTCCCTGAACCGGGGCTGCTCCGTACGTCACAACCCTTATCGCCGGTCCCCCGCGTAGCACGCGTATGGACGAAGCTGCCGTACGCGAGCGCCTGCGGGAGGTCCGCGATCCGGACCTCCGCGACGACATCCTGTCGCTGGGCCTGGTCAACGAGATCGAGATCGACGACGCGTCGATCGCCGTCGACCTCGCGCTGGGCGCGCCGTACTCGCCCAACGAGACCGCCATCGCGGCCGACGTGCGCGAGGCGCTCGACGACGCAGATCGGGAGATCGAGTTGACCGCCAACGTGGACCGGGGGATGGACGCGGAGGGCACCGTCCTGCCGGGCGTCAAGAACGTCATCGCCGTCGCTTCGGGGAAAGGCGGGGTCGGCAAGAGCACACTCGCGGTCAACCTCGCCGTCGGCCTCTCGGAGCTCGGTGCGCAGGTCGGCCTGTTCGACGCGGACGTGTACGGGCCGAACGTTCCGCGAATGGTCGCCGCCGACGAGCACCCGCAGGCCACCGAGGACGACCAGATCATCCCGCCGGAGAAGTACGGGATCAAGCTCATGAGCATGGACTTCCTCGTCGGCGAGGACGACCCGGTCATCTGGCGCGGGCCGATGGTCGACAGCGTCCTCACACAGCTGTGGGAGGACGTGGTCTGGGGGAGCCTCGATTACATGGTGATCGACCTGCCGCCGGGCACCGGCGACACCCAGCTGACGATGCTCCAGAACATCCCCGTCACGGGCGCGACGATCGTCACGACCCCCCAGACCGTCGCGCTGGACGACGCCCGCAAGGGGCTGGAGATGTTCGGCCGTCACGAGACGCCCGTCCTGGGACTCGCAGAGAACATGTCGACGTTCACCTGCCCGGACTGCGGTGGGGAACACGACATCTTCGACTCCGGCGGGGGCCGGGAGTTCTCCGAGGAGACCGATCTCCCCTTCCTCGGCGAGATCCCCCTGGACCCGGCGGTCCGCGAGGGCGGCGACGACGGCGAACCGATGGTACTGGACGAGGACAGCGAGACCGGCGAGGCGTTCCGCGAGTTCGTCCACCGGACCGCGATCAATCAGGGGATCGTCCACCGCAAACGCCACGCCGACCGCGTGGCCCCCGACCAGTAGCCGGCGTCGGGTCGATCAGAACACCGCGGTCACGCCGCCGAGCAGTCCGTACAGATACACCTCGACGCAGGTCTTCTGGGCACACCGGAAGGTCCAGGCGCGTTGCGGACGTACGAGAGAACGATCGCCCGGCCTCGCTCGCGGGGAGTTCGCGCGCCGCTGTGAGAGCGCGGCGTGACACCACGTCGACGTGGAACGGCTCGACCGGAGAGGGAAGCGTCTCGCGATCGGCCCACTACTGTACTAATCGAACAGTTAGTAATCTGCGTTACTGTTTCGTCCATCGAAACCGACAAACGCTCGTAGGACAGCTCTCACCGGCTGTCGTCGATGTCTGTGGGTAGTCGAGAGAAGGTTTATGGCTGACTAACGAGTAAGTCCGCGTATGGAACGATCGCAATCCCGCAAACGGCCATTGCTCGCCGCGTTGCTGGGCGCGCTCGCGACGGGACTCGGTCACCTCTACCTCCGGCGGTGGCGTCGGGCCCTCGGGTGGCTCGTAGCGCTGTTCGCCGTGTCGGTCGTGTTCGTCGACCCCGCGGCCTTCGAAGCGGCGGGCCAGGGGAGCGTCGACCCGCTGGCACTCGCGCCGCTCCTGCTGGTCGCCACGCTGAGCGTCCTCGACGCGTACGCCCTCGCACACGTCCACAACGCGGTCGCTCAGCTCTCGGTCACCGACGACGGACAGCTCACGCACTGTCCGAACTGCGGTCGCGAACTCGATCCCGACATCGAGTTCTGTCACTGGTGTACCGCCGACGTTTCCGAACTCGACGTCGTCGCGACGACCGACGACGTGGGCTCCGAGTCAGACTGACCCAGTACCGACTGTTCGGTCGTCGTGAGAACGAAGAGAGAAGACCCGAGTTACGCTTCGGCGGTCTGGGCGGACTGCTTGCGTGCGATGTAGCCGGCGATGCGGTTACGGACGCCCTTGGACTCGATGTTGGTGAGCTCGGTGACGACGTCTTTGTTGTGCTCGAAGTCCGCGCCGAAAGCGTCCGGATACCGTTCCATCAGGAGCGTCCCTGTCTTCTTGACGTAGGCGGGCTTGATTGCCATACGGCCACTTACCGGAGTGGCCCTCTAAAAGGATTCGGAACGACGGTCGGTTGGTGGGGAGTGACACGCCACTCATACTGCCGGCCGTAACTTCGTCCAGATATTCGCAACCCCGGGGTGGCGAAATCTGTGACAGATTTACAGCCGGTAGTATCATTCGCCGTCGACGCGCTCTCGGACGACGGCGAAGGCCTCGCGCTCGCGCTCGCCGCCACAGCGCTCGACGACGGCCTCGAAGTAGTCTATCCGATCGCGGAGTGTCTGGGTGTCGTACTCGGGCACGTCGAGCCGAGAGGCCGCGACGGTCGCCTCCACGACGGCGTAGTAGGCGCGGTTCGTCGTCGGAACGGTGCGGTGCTCGACCGCCGACTCGATCGGCGCGAGCGTCCACTCGACCCACTCGGTGCCACCGTCGGTGCCACTCGCTCGCTCGTCGACGGCGACGCGGGCCCAGGCGTTCGCACTCGAAAGCACCGGCGCTGTCTCCTCTCGGACCGTCATCGCGGCCTCGGCGAAGTCGACGGGGTCGGCCGTGAACTGGACGTACCCTTCGCCGCGCTCGCGGAAGTTCCGCCACGTTCGGGTTCGACCCCACGTGCGCGCGAAGACGGCATCGTCGCTGTCCGGTGCGTGCAGCCCCAGCGCGGCGACGTTCCAGCGGTCGTTGGGGCCCAGCGTCGTCACGACCGACTCGGTCACGCCGTTCAGATCGACGGGCCAGGACGCCGTCACACCGACAGCCCCCGCTCCAGCGCGACGAACAGCCCTCCGGCGATCAGGTCCGCGGTCGTTCCGGGGTTGATGTCTCGTTCGACGAGATCCGCTGCGAACTCGTCCACGTCGTCCTCGCCGTCGAGAACGGCCTGCGCTCGCCGCTGGACCGCCAGGGCCGTCTCTCGGTCCTGTCGCGTGCTCACGAAGGTGTCGGGTCGAGCCGCCAGCAGTTCGAGGAAGACCGTCGCCGCGCGGTCCGCCACCGGCCCAGACGCGCTCTCGATGCGGTCGGCCGCGTCGAAGACGCGTTCGAAGCCGTCGGTCCACTCGGCGGCCACGTCGTCGGCGTCGGCACTCCGTTCCATCACGTCCGCCAGCGTCAGCCCGCGGTCGCGCAGCGTCGGGACGGCCTCGGCTCCGCGGCGAACGTCCAGCGGTTCCATTCCGTCCGGCGGCTCGTCGACGGCCACGTCGACGTGTTCGAACGCGCGGTAGAAGCCCGCCGCGTCGTCGACGGTCGTCTCGGCGACGACCGCCCCCGCGCGCTCTCGCGAGAGCGCACCGCTGGCCGCCGTCGCGACAAGCGGTGTCACCACGAGGAGCGCGCCGAACTGCGTGTTGCCCCCGCGCTGCTGGGCCATCCCCTCGACTGCGCGCTCGAACGCGTCACCGATCGGGTCGCCCGCGGCTGCCCGTTCGAAGCCGGGTCGGGCACCGACCGCACCGGCGAGGAAGTGCTCGAACCGGAGGTCCTCGTACTCGTGTTCCCGGTCGACGTTGCCGGGCTTCGGCGTCCCGGCGACTTCGAGCAACAGCGCCAGCTCGGCGTTCTGGGCGGTCGTTCTCACGGCTTCGCCCCCGTCTGGAACCACTCGTGGGTCGCGCGCCGGACCGCCGCCAGCACGTCCGGGTCGTCGCTCGCCCGACCGACGCTGACCGCGTCGGCACCGTGTCGGAAGTACTCGTGGGCGCTCTCGGCGTCTCTGACCTCGTTGTTCGCGATCACGAACAGGCCCGTCGCGTCCGCGATCTCGCCGACGACGTGCTCGGAGTCCATCGCGTCGACGTGGACCGCGTCCGCGCCGGCCCGCTCCAGCTTCGCGGCGAGCGTCGGCAGCTCCACGCCGTCGACTTCCGCGCGGACTTTCACGCTGACGGTCGCACCGGTCGCGGTCGCCGCCTCGACCTGCCGACAGAGCTTCTCGGGCCTGTCGAGCAGCGCTTGCCCGGCCCCGGCCTCGCACATCTCCGCCTGGCGACAGTGGGCGTTGACCTCCAGGATCGCGTCGTGGTCCTGACAGCGGCCGGCGGCGTCCTCGATCGGCGCGAGCGCGGCGCTGCGAACGTTGACGCCGGCTCTGATCGGCAGTTCGTCCATCGCTCGTAGCTGCCGCTGGACGAACGCCAGCGGGTCGGACGGCAGGAACTCCGTGCGGTCCCGTTCGACCATCGACCGGGCCGCTCGCCGGGTGGCGTCGTCCAGCGCGATCCCACCGAGGAAGGCACAGCCGGCGAAGGGGCCGCCGCCTTCGGCCCACTCGGCGTCCGAGCGGCCGCTGAGACTCGCCAGCGCGACGGGGGGATCGAACAGCGCCCCGCCTCGATCCGGGCTCACGCGACCACCTCCAGTGCCTCGTCGACCGCGCGGGCGACGCGTTCGGCGTCCGCGTCGTCGTCGATTCGCGTGTCCGTTCTGACGGTCGGCCGATCGAGCGTCGTCGGATCGTCCTCGTCGAGGACGAACGCGTCCGCGAACGGATACGCGTCCGCGACACCGGCCGTACTGGCCTCGTGCCCCGTCGCGGTCATGAGCGTCCCGGCGGGACCGGAGAACACCTCCTCGCCGACGAACGGCGAGACCGCCACGACCGGCGTGCCTTCCAGCGCCGACTCGAACCCCGAGACGGCACGCATCGGGCCGATGCTCGTGACCGGGTTCGACGGACCGATCACGACCGGCTCGGAAAGCGCCGCGTCGACGGCCGGTGTGGTCGTCGCGTCTTCGCTGCCCCGGAACTCGACGCGCTCGATCGCCGGGTCGCCGCCGTTGGCGACCCACCACTCCTGGAAGTGCTGGACGCCGTCGGGCGTGTGGATCAGCGTCGCCACCGGATCGTCGCTCATCGGGACGAGCGTGCGGTCGAGCCCGAACGCGTCGGCGAGCGTCGCCGTCACCTCCGTCAGCGAGTGGCCCTCGTCGAGCAGGCTCGTCCGGGTCACATGGACGGCCCGGTCGCGGTCGCCGATGTGCATGAACTCTGCGACGCCGGAGAAGCGTCGCCAGCGCCCGATCTCGCGGCCGCCAGTCTGTGCGGAGTCGGGGAGATATCGCGGCCCGTCCGCGAGACCCGCTCGCTCGGCGAGTCGGTGCAGTTCGTCGTGTGTCTCTGTGGTATCGGTATCGATACCCCACCAGGTCTCGCGGTCGAGGACGCCGCCGTCGAGGAACAGCACCGTGTCCACGTCCGGACAGACGAGATGCCCACCCAGGATCACGTCGTCGCCGGTGTTGCCGACGACGGTCGTCGTCGCTGGTGGGAAGACGGCGTCGGCCCCGGCGAGCAGCTTCGGCGTTCCGGTACCGCCGGAGAGAAACGTCACCATACCTCCTGTAGTGGGGACGGAGTTGATAAAACATCGTCTCTCACGGGGCGTCGCGGGCCGGCCCGGCCGCCGATTGTCAACACTGAGAACTGCGGGGATTGATTCAAGTCTCGCGGACACTCTAGAGAAGACAATGTCCGAATCTCGACGCCTGGACCGGGTCGACGCCCACCGGTTCGCCCCCGCTGGTCCCGACGAGGAGTACGTCTACGGTGCGTGCTGTCCCGGCTGGCACTCGACTGCGGACCCCGACGACGCCGTCGAAGAGTGGATCTCGTTCATGCAGGAACGCGGCATCGAGCGCGTGCTCTGCCTGCTCTCGGGCACCCAGCTCGACCAGACGGAGGCCAGTACCGGACGGTACGTCCGGGCTTTCGGCGGCGAGAACGTCGAACACGTCCCGATCGCCGACCACCACCTGGCCGACGCCGAGACCCTCGACACGGAGATCCTTCCGTTCATCGAGGCGTCCGTCGACGCCGAGCAGCCGGTCGTCGTCCACTGTCTGGCCGGCATCGGCAGGACCGGCCACGTCCTCGCCGCCTGGCTCGTGTCCGGTTGCGGGTACGATCCCGTCGACGCCATCGAGACGGTCGGCGAGCTGGGGCGATCGCCCGGTGAGGCCGTCGACGCCGGACACGCCCGCCGCGGCGAACTCCACGAGCTGCTCTCGACGGTCGCCTGACACTGTCGGAACCACTCTTATCCTCGGACCCGACCAAGCACTACTCGATGACCACGATCAAGGACAGCGTCCACGACCACATCGCCGTCGAGGGCGTCGCCGAGGCGCTGCTGGACACGCCGCCGGTCCAGCGGCTCCGCCGGATCGCCCAGCTCGGGACGGTGACGCTCGTCTACCCGTCGGCGAACCACACCCGCTTCGAGCACTCCCTCGGCGTCTATCACCTCGCCGACGAGGCGCTTGGGCACCTCGGAATCGAGGGACAGAAGGCCGAACGCGTCCGCGCCGCGGCGCTGTTGCACGACGTGGGCCACTCGCCGTACAGTCACAACGTCGAGGCGGTGATCTACCGCGAGACGGGGAAGTACCACGACGACGTTCACGACCTGCTCGACCGCGGCGAGGTGGCGCGCGTGCTGGCCGACCACGACCTCGACCACGACGCGGTCGCCGACCTCGTCGCCGGTGACGGCGAACTCGGACAGCTCGTCTCGGGCGAACTCGACGTCGACCGGATGGACTATCTCGTGCGGGACGCCCACCACACCGGCGTCCCCTACGGCACGATCGACCACGAGCGGCTGGTCCGGGAGCTTCGCTTCGTCGACGGCGACCTCGTGCTGGACGAGGGGAACGTCCAGACCGCGGAGTCGCTGTTGCTGGCGCGTGCGCTGATGAACCCGACCGTCTACAGGCACCACGTCGCCCGGATCGCCAAGACGATGCTCCGACGCGGGACCGAGCGCCTCCTCGAAGCCACCGACACCGACCCGGCCGAACTGCGCCGCTGGGACGACAGCGACCTGCTCGTCTCGCTGCGTCGGACCGACGCGACGGCGGGGTACGCGCACCGTCTCACCGAGCGTCGCCTGTACAAGCGCGCGATCTGGGCCGAGATGACGGCCGTGCCCGACGAACTGCTGGCGATGGACCACGCCGAGATCCGCGAGGAGGAGCGGGCGATCGCCGACGCGGCCAACGTCGACGCCGACGCCGTCCTCCTGGACGTGCCCGGCGAACCGTCGATGCCCGAGTCGTCGAGTCGGGTCGTCGTCAACGGCGAGGTCCGCGGACTGAGCGAGCAGTCGACGCTGGTCACGGCCCTCCGAGCGGCCCAGCGAGATCAGTGGCGGCTGGGCGTCTACGCCCCCGAGGCCGTCGCCGACCGCGTGGGCGAGCGTGCGATTCGCGTGCTCGGCCTGGAACCCGACGGTGCGATGGTCCGGGACGCGCGGCCGGGCGTCCACGCGACACTCGACGAGTTCAACTGACCGGAGCCACCACGTGTGCCCATGAGCGACCAGACCATTCTCACCGGCACGATCTTCCGCGGCCGCGAGTTCGAACCGATCGAGGGCCGCGTCGTGATCGAGGACGGCGAGATCGCGGCCGTCGAGGAAGCGACGGTCGATCCCTCCTCGTGGATCATCCCGGCGTTCGTCAACGCCCACACCCACATCGGCGACTCCATCGCCAAGGAGGCCGGCGGCGGCCTCACGCTGGAGGAACTCGTCGCGCCGCCCGACGGTCTCAAACACAGGCTGCTCGAACAGGCCAGCCGCGAGGAACTCGTCGACGCGATGGCCCGAACGATATCGTTCATGAAGCGAGCGGGAACGGCCGCGTTCGTCGAGTTCCGCGAAGGCGGGGTCGACGGCGTCGCGGCGATCGAGGCGGCACTGGCGAACTCGCCGGTCGACAGCGTCGTCCTCGGGCGGGAGACGGTCGCGGCGATGGAGCGAAGCGACGGGTTCGGTGCGAGCGGAGCCGCCGACGGCGACTTCAGCCACGAACGGACGGCGACCGCCGAGGCGGGGAAGCTGTTCGGCATCCACGCCGGGGAGGTCGACGCCAGCGACATCAACCCCGCGCTGGATCTCGACCCGGACTTTCTCGTCCACATGGTCCACGCCGAGGGGTTGCACCTCGACCGCGTGGCCGACAGCGAAGTCCCCGTCGTCGTCTGCCCTCGCTCGAACGTCGTGACGAACGTCGGCGTCCCGCCGATCGCCGACTTCGTCGAGCGCACGACGGTCGCGCTGGGGACGGACAACGTGATGACCAACAGCCCGTCGATGTTCCGCGAGATGGCCTGGGCGGCGAAACTCGCCGACGTTCCGGCCGCCGAGATCCTCCGCATGGCGACGGTCAACGGAGCCGAGATCGCGGGCCTGAACTGCGGCCTCGTCGCAGAGGGACGCGACGCCGATCTACTGGTGCTGGACGGCGACTCCGATAATCTCTCGGGCGCGCGAGAGCCAGTCCGCGCGATCGTCCGGCGCGCCGGGATCGACGACGTCGAACGAGTCCACTACGCAGGCAAGGCTTAAGCGCCCACCCAGTAAACTGTTAACACGAAACAATGTACGACCGCTTGCTCCTGCCGACGGACGGCTCGGCCGGCATGGAGCGGGTCATCGAACACGCCGACGAGATCGCGCGACGACACGGCGCTGCGGTCGAGGTCGTCTACGTCGTCAACACCGCACACATGACGACGATGCCGACCGACGCCTCCGTCGAGGGTATTCGAGGCCTGCTCAGCGAAGAAGGCGAGATGGCCATCGAGGCCGCAGAGCGGATCTGCTCGCCCGAGACCACCGTCGAACACACGATTCTCGAAGGAGATCCCGAACGGGAGATCGTCGCCCACGCGGCCGAGAGCGGTGCCGACCTGATCGTGATGGGGACCCACGGACGCGGCGGTATCGACCGCCTCCTGCTGGGGAGCGTCGCCGAACACGTCGTGCGGCGCTCGCCGGTCCCGGTCCTGACGGTCCACGTCGACGAAGCGCTGACCGCCGCCTGACGTTCGTCCCGTACCGCGGCGGATCAGGCCGGCCGGAGGTGCTCGCAGTCGCCGGCCGTGATCGTCACCCGCTCCTCGCCCGTGTCGACGACCAGCGCGCCGGGAAACGATACGTCGACGGCCTCGCCCTCGACAGTGCCGCCGGGCGTCTCGACGCGAACCCGTTTGCCGAGCGTCGTCGCGTCCGCGCGCCACGCCGGCACGACCGCGTCGAGATCGCGACGGAGCGCGTCGAACTCTTCCAAGAGTCGCTGGGTGAACGCGCGTCGGTCGACCGGCCCGACCGCGTCCTGGACGCTCGTGGCGTCGGCCTCGTCCGGCAGCGCCGCCGGGTCGACGTTGACGTTGCTCCCGATCCCGACGACGACCCAGTCGACGCGGTCGGCCTCGCCCTCGACCTCGGTGAGGACGCCCGCCAGCTTCCGCTCGTCGTCGCCCACGACCACGTCGTTGGGCCACTTGATCCGTGCGTCGACGCCGGCCTCGCGGGCGGCGCGGGTGACGGCGACGGCCGCGGCCAGCGTGAACGCCGGTGCGTGCGCGATCGGAACCCTGGGACGGAGCACGAGCGAGAGCCAGACGCCGCCGCTGGGCGAGGCCCACGCCCTGTCGAGTCGACCCCGGCCGCCGGTCTGCTCGTCGGCCAGGACCGCAACGTCGCTTCGCCCGTCGGTCGCGAGCTCGCGTGCGCGGCGGTTCGTGCTGTCGATGCTGTCGTGGTACTCGATCTCGAAGGGCGCTTCGAGCCCGTATGCGACGGCGCTCGCGCCGAACTCGGGGACGGACACGAGTTCGTAGCCGCCGTCGCCGCTGTCGATCTCGAACCCTTCCGCTCGCAGCTGCTCGACGTGCTTCCAGACCGCTGCCCGAGACACGTCGAGGCGATCGGCCAGCGCCGGCCCGGCCACCGGCCCCTCGGAGAGCGCGTCGAGCACCTGTTCGCGTGTCGCTTGCATACAGAGCCCCTCGGCGGGGACGGCAAAAACGTCTCCGTCTGTCAGCGACCGTCGAACGCGACGCGAGCGGTCACCCGACGACGAACAGGAGATCGTCCATGTCGACGGACTCGCCCTCGTCGACAGCGACTTGGGTGACGGTCCCGCCGCGTTCGGCCACGATGTCGTTCTCCATTTTCATCGCTTCGAGCACACAGACCACGTCGCCGGTCTCGACCTCGTCGCCTTCCTCGACGTTGACTTCGAGGATCGTGCCCTGCATCTCCGCGGTCACTTCGTCGCCTTCGGCGCTGGCTCCGCCGCCGTCGCCGCCCGAATCCGAGCCGCCACTGCCGGGTCGCTGGGGGCGGTCGCCGCCGTCGCCGCCCTGCACCTCGCCGACCTCGATCGGCGGTGCGCCGCGCTCTTCGAGTTCCACGTCGAAGCGCTTGCCGTTGACCTCGACGGTGAACTCCCGCTCGGTCACCTCCTCGTCGTCCGCGTCGCTCGTCGTCTCGGTCCCCCACCGCTCCTGTGCAGCGTCGATGCGCTCGGGGTCGAGCGTCTCGTCGAGGTACTTCGTCGTGTGCATGCCCCGGACGAACTCGTCGTCGGTGAGCATCAGGCGGTGGAAGGGAACGATCGTCGGGATCCCCTCGATGTCGTACTCGCCCAGCGCGCGCTTGCCCCGCTCGATGGCCTCCTCGCGGTCGCCCGCGTGGACGATGAGCTTCGCGATCATCGAGTCGTAGTCGGTCACCAGCTCGTCGCCCTGGCGCAGCGCGTCGTCCATCCGGACGCCGACGCCGCCGGGCGGATCGTACGTTTCGAGGGTGCCGCCGGTGGCGGGCGCGAAGTCGTCGGCGGCGTTCTCCGCGTTGATCCGGAACTCGATGGCGTGGCCGTCGACCGTCACGTCGTCCTGTGAGAAGCCGAGCACCTCGTCGGCGGCGACCCTGAGCTGCCACTTGACGATGTCGATCCCCGTGATCTCCTCGGTGACGCAGTGCTCGACCTGGATGCGCGTGTTCACTTCGAGGAAGTAGAAGTCCGCGTCGGGACCGAGCAGTTCGCCCGGCTCGCGGTCCTGCTCCTCGACGAGGAACTCGACGGTGCCGGCGTTGTAGTAGCCGGCCTTGGAGACGCCCCGGCGGGCGGCCTCGCCGATTTCCTCGCGGAGTTCGTCCGAGAGGGCGGGACTGGGCCCCTCCTCGATGACTTTCTGGTGGCGGCGCTGGAGCGAGCAGTCGCGCTCGCCCAGGTGGCGGACGTTGCCGTGGTGGTCGGCGATGATCTGGACCTCGATGTGGCGCGGATTTTCGAGGTAGCGTTCGAGGTAGACGGAGTCGTTCGAGAAGTACGCCTCGCCCTCGCGCTTGGCCGATTCGAGCTGGTCCTCGACTTCGTCGGGGCTCTCGACGATCTTCATGCCGCGGCCGCCGCCGCCGCCCTCGGCCTTGATGGCGATCGGATAGCCGTTCTCGTCGCCGAACTCGTGGACCTGTTCGGGGTCGGTCACCGGGTCGGTCGTCCCCGGAACGATGGGCACGTCGGCCGACGACATGATCGTGCGGGCCTTCGTCTTCTCGCCGAGCGACTCCATCGAGTCGCTCTCCGGACCGACCCAGGTGATGCCGTCGGCGGCCTCGACGCGGGCCGCGAAGTCGGCGTTCTCCGCGAGGAAGCCGTAGCCGGGGTGGATCGCGTCGGCGTCGGCCTGTCGGGCGGCGTCGACGATCGCCTCCTGATCGAGATACGAGTCGGCCGCGCGGGCCGGACCGACGTTGTACGCCTCGTCGGCGTATCTGACGTGGCCCGAGTGCTTGTCGGCTTCGGAGTAGACCGCGACGGTTTCGACCCCCAGTTCCTCGCAGGCCCGCATGACCCGAACCGCGATCTCGCCGCGGTTCGCAACGAGAACCTTGTCGAACATATCTCCCAGTACCGACGACCCCCTCATAAAACTATGCGGAATTACACGTCTCTGGTCGGCCGGTCGATCGCCGATCCGGTCCGTGGTTCCGTGCCGGCGGGATACAGGCTGCGGTACTCTTCCCGGCAGCTCCGACTATCACGCGAGATATTGGCGGCCGAACGTTTATGCCGGTAAACGGGCGATTGTACGCTAATGTCTAGCGGAGTTCAGCACTCTCGTGGTGGCACGTTCGAACTCGTCCACCACTACGTCGGGGGCGACGGCGAGGCCGCACTGAGAGCGATGATGGACGGGTTCACCGACAGTCACAGCTCGATCTCGGTTCGGGAGACCCACTACGACAACATGCGCCTCCAGGTCAAGAGCCGGATCCTGGGTGAAGATCCGCCGGACGTCTGGACCGGGTGGCCCGGCGGCGAGATGGCTGGCTACGCGGAAGTCGACGCGGTCAAAGACATCACCGATCTCTGGGAGGCCTCGGGGATGGCCACGAACTTCCGGTCGGTCGCGGCGGACGTGTCACAGGTCGACGGTCGGTACCACGCGGTCCCGATCACCATCCACCGGGCAAACGACATGTATCTCCACACCGAGACCGTCGAGGCGCTCGGGATCGACCCCGCGCGAGCGTCGGACCCGACCGAACTCGTCGAGATGCTGGAAGCGGTCGACGACGACCACGACGGACCGTCGTTCTTGCTCCCGATGGCCGACCCGTTCACCGTCCTGCAGCTGTGGGAGATCACGCTCCTGGGACTGTCCGATCACGCCACCTTCGAGGCGATGACCGCGGGCAACGCGTCGCGTCACCGCGACGTGGTCGTGAGTGCGCTCGAACACATCCAGCGTTTCTCGGTGCTGTCCAGCGAGGACTCGCTGTATCACGGGATGACCGACGCGAACGAGCAGTTCATCGACGGAGCCGCGCCGGTCTACCCGCAGGGCGACTGGGCGGCCGGCGTGTTCGACGAGACGCCCGAGTTCGACTTCCAGTCCGAGTGGGACCGCGTCGCGTTCCCCGGTACGGAGGACATGTTCGCCGTCGTCATGGATTCGTTCATCCCGTCGTCGAAATCGGACAGCGACGCGCTCGAGACGTTCCTCGAATACGTTGGCTCGTGTGACGCACAGGAGCGGTTCAGCCGGAAGAAGGGGTCGCTGCCGGCACGGAAAGACGCCTCGATCGACGGGTTCACCGAGTTCGGGAAATCACAGTACCGGCAGCTCGATCGCTCGGCCGAACAGCCCCAGATAATCACGCACGGCCTGAGCGTCTCCTCGGCACAGCTGGTCGACCTGAAGTCCGCGATCGCGGGCTTCATCGACGAGTGGGACGCACAGGCGACGGCCGACGAGATGATCGGCGCCTTCGATCGCTGACACGGCGGTGCAGCCGGCAGTACGAGAACGGCGGAAGTCCTACAGCGGGATGTTGCCGTGCTTGCGCTCGGGCTGGTGCTTGCGCTTGTTTCGTAAGGTGTCCAGATCGTCGATCAGCCGCGGGCGCGTCTCCTGGGGCTCCAGCACGTCGTCGACGAACCCCCGCTCGGCCGCAGTGTAGGGGTTCGCGAAGGCGTCGCGGTACTCGTCGATCAGCTGCTGTCGGCGGGCCTCCACGTCGTCGGCCGCCTCCAGTTCGTCGTCGTAGAGGACGTTCACTGCACCCTGTGGCCCCATGACCGCGATCTCGGCGGTCGGCCAGGCGTAGTTCACGTCCGCGCCGATGTGCTTCGAGGCCATCACGTCGTAGGCTCCGCCGTATGCTTTGCGGGTGATGACGGTCAACAGCGGCACTGTCGCCTCGGAGTAGGCGTACAGCAGCTTCGCGCCGTGGTTGATGATCGCGTTGCGCTCCTGGTCTTTGCCCGGCATGAATCCGGGCACGTCGACGAAGGTACAGATCGGGATGTTGAACGCGTCACAGAACCGGACGAAGCGAGCGGCCTTCCGGGAGGCCTCGATGTCCAGCGTCCCGGCGTTGACGCGGGGCTGATTCCCGACGACGCCGATCGAGCGCCCGTCCAGTCTGGCAAAGCCCATCGTGATGTTCCGAGCGAACGCTTCGGCGACCTCGAAGTACGACCCCTCGTCGACGACCCCGTCGATGACGCGCGTCATGTCGTATGGCTGCTGGGGGGCTTTGGGAACCACGTCGACCAGCTCCTCGTCTCGGCGCTCGGGATCGTCCCAGGGATCGACGCGGGGCGGGTCCTCGACGTTGTTCTGCGGGAGATAGGAGAGCATGTACCGGATGTCGTCCATCGCCGCCTTCTCGTCGGCGGCGGTCAGGTGGGCGACGCCGGACTCGCTGGCGTGGGTCTGGGCCCCGCCGAGCTCGTCGAAGCCGACCTCTTCGCCGGTGACCGTCTCGATCACGTCCGGTCCCGTGATGAACATGTGGCTGGTCTCCTCGACCATGCAGACGAAGTCCGTGATCGACGGCGAGTACACCGCGCCGCCGGCACAGGGTCCCATGATCGCCGAGATCTGCGGGACGACGCCGCTGGCCTGCTGATTTCGGTGGAAGATGTCGGCGTAGCCGGCCAGCGAGTCGATCCCCTCCTGAATGCGCGCCCCGGCCGAGTCGTTGAGGCCGATGATCGGACAACCGGTCTCGATGGCCTTGTTCATCACCTTGCAGACCTTCTGGGCGAAGGCCTCGCCCAGCGACCCGCCGAAGACGGTGAAGTCGTGGGCGAAGACGAACACTTTCCGCCCCTCGACCTCGCCGTAGCCCGTCACGACGCCGTCGCCGGGGACGCGGCGCTCGTCCATGTCGAAGTTCGTCGAGCGGTGTTCCCGCAGCTGGTCGATCTCGACGAACGTGTCGTCGTCGAGGAAGTAGTCGATGCGCTCGCGGGCCGTGAGTTTGCCTTTGTCGTGCTGGGCCTCGATGCGCTCTTCGCCCCCGCCCAGTTCGGCCTCGCGCTTGCGCTCGCGCAGGTCGTCGACGCGGTCCTCGTGGGTCACGCGGAACCACCGTCCGCCGCGATGTCGTGCATGCGTAGCAGTGACACCGACCGCGGGAAAAACCTTTGCGGGAGGCGGGTCGATCCCGGCCTGGGACGCGGATCGGGAGACGTGTGACCGTCAGTGTCCCGCTATCAGAGCGGCGCGACACCGTTGCCCGCCGGCGACCCGGTACCATCTGGAACGTCAGCGCCAGACCGTCTCGGCGGCAGGGTCATGTGCATCGAGACCAACACCTAGTGATGACACGATCGACGACGGTCCTCGTGATCGGCGGTGGTGCGACGGGCGTCGGCATCGCCCGCGACCTCGCGTTGCGCGGCGTCGACGTGACGCTGGCCGAACGCGGTGGCCTCGCGAGCGGCACCTCCGGGCGGTCACACGGGCTGCTTCACAGCGGCGCGCGCTACGCCGAGGCCGACCCGACGGGTGCCGAGGAGTGTATCGAGGAGAATCGCATCCTCAGGTCGATCGCCGGGGCCTGCATTCGCGATACCGGCGGCCTGTTCGTCCAGCTGCCGGCCGACGACCCCGACTACTTCGAGCGCAAGCGCGCGGCCTGCGAGGAGCTGGGCATCGACACAGAGCTGCTCGACGCCACGGAGGCCCGCGACCTCGTTCCCGACCTCTCGGAGGCCGTCGAACGGGCGTTCCGGGTGCCCGACGCCGTGATCTACCCCTCGCGGCTGGTGGCGGCCAACGCCGCGGACGCGGCCGAACAGGGCGTGTCGATCCACCCGAACGCACCGCTGGAGTCCGTGACGGTCGAGGACGGGCGAGTCACGTCGGCTCACCTCGGAGGCACCGTCTCGGCGACGGTCGAACCGGACTACCTCGTCAACGCCGCCGGTGCGTGGGCCGGCGAGGTCGCGGCCATGGCGGGCCTCGACGTAGAGATGGCTCCGTCACGTGGCGTGATGGTGGCCGTCGACTACGACCGGGTCGGCCCCGTCCTGAACCGCTGTCGTGACCCCGACGACGGCGACATCGTCGTCCCTCACGAGCGCCAGGCCGTCCTGGGGACGACCAGCGTGCCCGCCTCGGACCCGGACGACTACGAGCGGGCCGACTGGGAGGTCGAGACCTGCATCGAGGAGTGTGCGGCGATGCTCCCGCCCGTCGCCGACGCCGAGATCGAGCGGACGTGGTGGGGCGTTCGTCCCCTGTACGCGCCCGACGAGGCAGAGTCCGAGCGGCGCGGGATCTCACGTGGCTTCTTCCGCCTCGACCACGCCGAGGACGGAGTCGAGAACGCCGTCAGCGTCGTCGGCGGAAAGCTCACGACCTACCGGCAGATGGCCGAGGCGACGACCGATCTGGTCTGTGATCGGCTGGGAGTCACGGCGGACTGTACGACCGCCGACGAACCGCTGCCCGGTGCCGACGACCCGGAGACGCTGGACGAGTTCGTCGCCCGGTTCGACGGTCAGGGCCCGACCGACTCGGACGTCGTCGCGAGCCGGTGACTGGGCGGTACGAACCGCTGTCAGGGTCCCGATCGATCGTGACACTCTGCGTGAACCGTCGGAGTAAAGTCCGTCTGTCGCCTCCCGTCGGCCGTGAGAAACGTTACGGACCGGCCGGCCAACCCCTTCGGCTTCGACCCCGGCTGTGAACAGTACGTCGCGGGGTACGGCGACGCCAACGCCCACTTCCACGTCGTCGGTGACCACCCCGGCGTCCACGGGGGCGTCGACTCCGGGATTCCCTTCACCGACTGCGAGGCCGGCGATCGCCTCCAGCGCGCGCTCGTCGACGCGGGCCTCCTGCTCGAAGCGGGGACGCCCCCGACCGTCGACAAGACCTACTTCTCGTATCTCCACATGTGCGTCGCCGACGGAACGCCCGACAGCCGATCCTACGACGACCTGGAGCCGCTGTTCGACTCCGAACTGCGAGCGATCACTGCTCACGTGCTCCTGCCCGTCGGCGAGCGCGCCACGCGACATGTCTTCTCGATCGCGACCGCCGAGCGGACCGACGACATCGGCATGGACGAACTTCACGCCACCGAAATCGTCGGCTCGGGCTGGCTCGTCTACCCGATCAAGGAGCCCACGGAGTGGGCGGGCAACGACGAGCAGCGACTCGTACAGGCCCTCGAAGCGCTGCTCGCTTCGGACTACCGACGCGAGGCCGATCTCGGGCGATTTCTGCCGAACGACGATCCGTACCTCGTACGCTGACCGGCGGGGAGGTGACGGCGCGAATCCGTAACGTCGTCTGACCGTTACGTTTTTTTTACTCGTTGAGGTTACGGTACTTATGGCCGAATTCACCAGACGGAAGTTACTGCGAACCGTCGGCATCGCCAGTGTCGGTACTGTCGGTCTGGGAACCGCGAGCGAGCCCGTGAGCCGGGCCGTGGCGACTCAGGCTGGGGCGGGTGGCAGCGAGCAGTGGACCGTCGAGATGGACAGTAACGTCGTCGCGTCACCGACTGTCGTCGACCGGACCGTCTACGTTCCGTCAGCGAACGGAGCGCTGTCTGCTCTGCACGCCGGTACGGGCAGCGTGGAGTGGACCTTCGAGGACGGGGTCAACTCACGGGGTGCGGTTGCCGTGCTGGACGGAACCGTCTACTACGCCGATCGGAACGAATCGCTGTACGCGCTCGATGCTGACACGGGTGAGCAGCAGTGGCGCTTCGAGACCGAGACGGGAGTCTACGCCGCACCGACAACGGCCTACGGTACCGTCTACCTTAGCGACCAGTTCCGCGGCGTCTACGCCGTCGACGCCGAGAGCGGCGACCAGGAGTGGTCCGTCGAGACCGAAGCCTTCAGCGACGTAGCGCCGGCCGTCGTCGGACAGTCGGTGTACCTCGCCGACGACGACGGCGTCGTGTACGCGTTCGATGCCGAGACCGGCGAGCAGCGGTGGCGCTCCAAAATCGCTACGTCGTTCGAAGATCTGATCTACGCCCCGCCGACCGTCGCCGACGAGACCGTCTACGTGGGCTGGGGCAACGCACGAATCAACGCTATTGACGCCGAAAGCGGCGACGAGGAGTGGGAATACCACGCAGGCAACGACATCCGGACGACCCCGACGGTATATGACGGAACCGTCTTTGTGGGGGGCCGCTATCTGCTGGCACTCGATGCCGACACCGGCGACCTGCAGTGGCAAACGGAGTGGATGAACCGCTCGACGGGCGGTGTCATCGGTTCCTCGCCGACCGTTGCCGACGGAGTCGTCTACGCCGCTGAATCGCTATACGATGGTGAGAACCTCTACGCCATCGACGCCGACACCGGTGAGGAACGGTGGAAATATAACGTCGACAGCGGGTTCGGTGACGCCCCCATCGTCGTCAGCGGGACCGTCTACGTCGGGACCACGGCGCGGGATGACGCGGACCAGTCACCGCGAATGCTCGCACTGACCGCGGGCGTGAGCGGGCACAGTAACGGATCGCGGGTTCGTCACGGGACGCTCGGCCACCATTTCCTCGCTGCCGGGCGAGAGTCTGCGGTCACAGCCACACCGACTCCCGCGCCGGATTCGACCGGCACGAACACGCCGGGAACAGCGACGGGCGAGAGTGCGGTGACGGCCAGCCAGTCCGCTACTGACACAGACGGCGAGTCAGCGACGACCGAGGGGTCGCGGAGCGAAACGACGAGCGAATCGGGACCGGGCTTCAGTGTCGGCGCGACGCTCTCCGCGCTGGGCGGCATGGGCTATCTCCTCTCGCGTCGGTGGAACGACGAACTGTAAGCCCTTCGTGAACGATCCGTCATTCCGGGCTGCTGTGACCGTAGAGACCGTGGGGGACTGCGCTTTACCGGAGACGGCTGCGTCGCTGGAAAGCGGTGGACTAACGGAGCAGAACAGGAGAATTGTCTCGGCGATGTCCCGAGGGACGACCGACTCATACGGACGGTTGTCGGCGTTTACCCAGCCGACCGCACGGCGTCCGGCCGAATTACGTGAGGACGGGCTCGGAAGACGACAGAACGAGTCTCCCGGTGGTGTGTGGTCGATCTGGTACAGACCGACAACTTTCCGTATCATACGGTTTATGATCGTTGCGTACCGGCGATCGTCGCCACGTGATAGACGATCACTGATCGCTACAATCGTCCGTATCAGAGCGGCGGGACCGCCGCTGGCTCCGACACGAGGAACAGTTCGTTGATCCCGAGGCCGAGGGTTAACAGGACGCCGACGATGACGATGACGCGAACGGTCCAGAGCCAGACCAGTCCGCCCCTCCCCTTGCCGCCCAGCCCCTTGCGGAGTTCGTCGAGCGCTTGCTCGCCCAGCACCCACCCGACGAACACCATCACCAGCAGCACCGACACCGGCAGCAGGAGCTGGTACGCGAGGTTGTCGAACCACGTGAGCCACGCCGTGTCCCAGGCCGACGGGAGCCCGAGGACGAACAGCCCGACCCCGAGTCCGGCTGCCAGCGGCACGCGCCCGACATCGTAGTTGTCGGTCGCCCAGGACACCGACACTTCGAGGAGACTGATCGCCGACGAGAGCGCGGCGATCAGGACGACTCCGAAGAAGACGACGCCGAGGAGCCGACCCGCCGGTAGTTCGGCGAACCCGCTCGCCATCGCGATGAAGATTGCGGACGGACCGCTGGTCGCCGGGTCGATCCCGTTGGCGAAGAGAACCGGGAACACGACGAGCCCGGCGAGGACGCCGATGAGCGTGTTGGTCCCGACGATGATCCCGCCGTCGACGGCGAGGTTGTCGTCGTTACCGACGTACGACGAGAAGGTGACCATGATCGCCATCCCGAGCGACAGCGTGAAGAACGCCTGGCTGACCGCGAAGGGAATCGCCGTCCTGGCGTTTGCCAGCAGCGTGTCGAGCTCCGGCGAGAGGAAGTACTCGTATCCCGCGGCCCCGCCCTCCAGCGTGAGCGCCCAGACCGCCATCGCGAGCATGAGGAGGACGATGCTCGGAACCATCACCTTCGTCGCCTTCTCGATACCGTCCTCGACGCCCAGCGCGACGATGCCGACGACCACCAGAACGAACAGCGCCTGGGCCGCGATCGCTTCCGGGCCCGCCGAGACAGCGCCGAAGTACTCGGCCGGCGCGTCGAAGTAGGCACCGGTCGCGCTGCCGACGATGTAGCGCATGACCCAGCCGCCGACGACGTTGTAGTACGAGAGGATCCAGAACCCCGTCGCCACGCCGAGCGCGCCGACGATGCGCCACTGGCGATGCCCGAGGTCTCCGAACGCGTCGATCGCGTTCAGGCGCGTCCGTCGACCGAGGACGAACTCTCCCAGCAACGCCGGGAACCCGATCACGACGACGGCGATCAGATAGAAGACGAGGAAGCTCGACCCGCCGTTGGCCCCCGTCTTGAACGGGAACTGCCAGATGTTTCCGAGTCCGACCGCGCTCCCGATCGCGGCGACCAGAAATCCGATTCGTGTCGTCCACGTTGCTCGTTCGGCCATACTTACTGACCGGGTTCACGATGGAGTGATATAACGCCTGTGAAACCTATCATATATGTACTCATATCTGAAGGTGTTGGACCGTCAGCAGTTCAATAGGGCTAATATAGCAGTTGCGAAATGAAAAGAGAGCGTCAACTGGCTCGCCGTCACGTCGACTCTCGCTCGCCGTCGGGCGGTCTCGATCCGGCGTCGACCGTGACGTACACTTATGACCCGAGCGCCCGACGTATCGAGTATGCGAACTCGCCTCAAACGAGTCTTCCGACGGTCGAAGTACGCGGCAACCGGTGCAGCACTCGGCGCGGCGGTCGGTGCCGTCTTCAGCAGGAACGCTGCGAGTACCGGCGGCGCGCTCGGTGGGTTGCTCGGCGCGACGATCGCCCAGCAGCGCGACTCGGTCGACAACGTCGTCGGCGAGATCAAAGAGAAGAGAGCGCCCGAACGGCTGGCCGACGAGGCGGAGTGATACCACCGTCTGTCAGTCCTTGAACGGCCGTACTGCCGGTCGTGCGGGCCGTCCGTAGCGCGACGCCCCGTCGTGTCGACGACGCGGGGCGGGTAAGCGAGACTTTTTCTCGCTCCCTCGTCAACGGCAGTGATATGAGCAACGACGAGTCTCTCAATACCCGCGGTCGGCGGTACGACCCCGACGCCGACCACGCGTTCCCCGACGAGCGGGTGAACGACGTGCTGGCCGCGATCGAGTCCGACACCGAGATCCAGGCGTACCTGGAGGCACAGAACGTCAACCCGGTCACCCGCAAGCGCTACAACGACCACGGCGCGAAACACATCTCGATCGTCCGCAATCGGGCGCTGTGCCTCTACGACCTGCTCAAGCGCGGCGGCACCGAATTCAACGGTGCCAGCGAACAGGACCTGGAAGAGGCCGACGAAGCGGTCATCGTCGCGCTGGCCACGACCCTACACGACATCGGCCACGTCGTCCACCGGGACGACCATCCCTACTACTCGATCCCGCTCGCGGCCGACCTCCTCGACGACTTCCTGCCGGCGTACTACGACACGGAGGCGGCGGTGCGGGTGAAAGGCGAGGTGCTGCACGCGATCCTCTGTCACCACACTGCGGAGGACCCGCTGACGCTGGAGGCCGGCGTCGTCAGAGTCGCCGACGCGCTGGACATGGAGAGCGGACGCTCGCGCATCCCGTACAACCACGGCGGACGCGGCATCAACACGGTGTCGAGCCAGGCGATTAAGCGCGTCTTTCTCCAGGACGGCGACGACAAACCGGTCCTCGTCGAGATCGAGATGTCCAACGCCGCGGGCGTCTACCAGGTCGACAACCTCCTGAAGGCCAAGCTCCAGGGCTCCGGGCTGGAACCGTACGTCCGGATCGTCGCGCTCAACGTCCGCGAGGACGAGGACCAGCTGGTCGAGCGCATCGAGCTGTAGCTGATCGCAGCTGACGGTCTCCTGGGCCGTACCGCCCGGTCACGTCGAGCTTACCGAGCGTACCCGGTGTATGAATTTATGCGGGCACCGCCAACGCTCGCGCATGAACGGCGTGACTACCCCGGATCTGTCGTCCGAGTCCCCCGACGCGTCGAACGACACACGCGAGTCGGTGGCGGGCCGGGTCCGGGCGGCCATCGAACACCTTCGACGCCGCGTGGGTGCGCTGCTGTCCCGCGACCGGTCGGCGAACGGGACCAGCGACCAGCGGGCGCGTCGAGAGAGCGCCGCGTACGGTCTGGATCTGGACCGGTTCCCCGAGCGGGCACAGCCGCTCACCCACCCCGACCGCGAACTCGACGGCCTCAACACGCCGGACGTGGTCGGGATCGAGACCGACGACGGCCTCCGACTGTCGGTGCCGGACAACTCCGACGCGACCCTCGTCTCGGACGTGTGGGTACCGATCGAGGAGTGACGCCGTCCTCCACTCGCTCACTGATCCCCTCGCAGAAATGCGTTCACGGCTCGCGTGGCTCGCCGTTCACTGTTCCGAGGTTCTCGCAGTCGCTCGAACCTCGCTACGGGGCGACCGGGATTTGAACCCGATGCAAATCCTCGCTTCGCTCGGATTTCCGTGATTCAAATCCCGCTGCCGATTTCGCCCGTCACGTCTGTTCCTCGCAGAAATGCGTTCACGGCTCGCGTGGCTCGCCGTTCACTGTTCCGAGGTTCTCGCAGTCGCCCGAACCTCGCTATGCGGCGACCGGGATTTGAACCGGACCGAGACGGTCGGCCTCGTTTCACTCAGCTGCTGCGACTCGTAGGGTTCAAATCCCGCTGCCGATTTCGCTCGTCACGTCTGTTCCTCGCAGAAATGCGGCGACCGGGATTTGAACCCGGGCCATGAGCTTGGAAGGCTCAGGTCCTACCACTAGACCACCGCCGCTCGGATGCACTCGCGGCGTCGTCCGAGACGCCGCGAGACTCGTGACGACGGACCGTCTCCACGGTGCGGCCCGCCGCCACTCGTCTGCCAATAGCCCGTGCTGTTTTAAGGGCGTTTCCCTTCGGGACGCACGACGGCGTAGCAGTTCCCGCTCGAAATCTCCAGTAACTCCAGCGCGAGGTCGCTGGCGGCGACGTCGCGCTCGAACTCGGTAGGTGCGTAGATGTGATAGAACCGTGGTACGGTTCGACCGCCCGGAAGCGTCCAGTCGACGGTGGTGTCGAAGCCCCGCTCGGCGTCGGCGCTCGCGTCGAAGCGGTTGTGGGCCGTCGACCAGGCGCTGACCAGTGCGCGCCCGTCGGGCGCGAGGACCCGTGCGAGTTCGTCGAGGCTGTCGCGCCGGTCCGTCCTCCGCGGGAGGTGGTGGATCGTGGCGACGTAGACCGCGAGGTCGGCACAGTCGTCGGCCAGTGGCAGCGTCGCCGCGTCGCTCTGGAGCAGCGTCGTGGCGGGACACGCCGCGAGGCGGTCGCGCGCTGCCGCCAGTAGTTCGCGGCTGGCGTCGAGTCCCACCACGTGGTCGGCACAGTCTGCCAGCAGTTCGGCGTGCCGGCCGTTGCCACAGCCGACATCGAGCGCGACGCCGCCTCGACACCGATCCTCGACGAAGGACTCGACCTCCGGCCAGGCGTACTCGCGGGTCTTCGAGAAGTGGCTCCCGATCGTCTCGTAGGTCTCGCGCACGTCCGCTCGCGAGGGGGCGTCGGACATATCGATTCCTGCGCGCGCTGGCGCATAGTGGCTTCGCTCTCGGTCACGCACGCGCGGAGAGTTATCTATCTCGCCGAGGTCCGGCCCCGGCGGCTGGTCGCGGTGCTACTGGTCGTACTTCTCGGGGTAGGCCTCGGCGAGCAGCTCAGGGCGTGCGTCGAGTCGCTCTCGGATGGGACCGATCACGTCCGAGACGTACTCCCCGGCGGCGGGCTTGAGGTCTGCCGGGTGGAGCTCCTCGCTGAGGAAGTCCGCTTCCAGTTCCTCGAACTCGTCGTAGACGAGGTTCCCGCCGTACTCGTCGGGGCGCTCGACGACGAAGGATTCGCCGTGCTCTTCGAGCACCGGGAAGACGAGGTATTCGAGGTACTCCAGGACGCCGTTGTCCTCGCGTTCACCCATCGGACAGTACGCGTCTTCGATCTTCTCGACGACGGCGTCGTGGCTGTCGTTGAGGTTGACCTTCGTGTCCTCTTTCGAGGCGCTCATCTCTTCGCCGGTGAGCCCCGACAGCAGCGGCGCGAAGATACAGACCGGCGCGTCGTGGCCGTGGTCGGGCAGCGTCTCGCGAGAGAGCATGTAGATCCCGCGCTGGTCGTCGCCGCCGTAGGCGATGTCGGCGTCGAGGGCTTTCACGTCGAGGGTCTGCATCAGCGGGTAGATCAGCCCGCCGAGGTTCGGGCTCTCGGACTCGCGGACGACTCTGCTGCCGGCCCGCTGGGTCCTGGCGAGGGTCGTCTCGGCCGCCATACGGTACATCTCCAGGGTGTACTCCTCGTCGAGCTGGAAGTCGGTCCCGCGGACGAACGAGATCTCGTCCGGGTCCGCCCCGGCGGCCTCGATCATCCCTTCGATGGCGACCCGGTAGTACTCCGAGCGGGCGTCGAGCAGGTCGAAGGGGCTCTTCTCGTCGTCGAGGTGAGCGTGCAGGTCTGCGATCAGCACCGTCACGTCGATGCCCGCCTCGATGAAGTCCGCCAGCTTGCGCATCGTCGTGTAGTGTCCGATGTGCATCTCTCCCGTGGGCGCGTAGCCGATGTACGCCGAGGGAGTCCCCTCGTCGAACAGCGCTTCGAGTTCCTCTTCCTCGATGACTTCGAGCGTGTGACGCGTCGCCAGTTCGAGGCGATCGGCGGTGTCCATACCTCTGGTACCCCACCGCGGTGATTAAAACGTTCCATCTCCTCTCGCCGCGAGCGACGCACTCAACTGTCCCAGGGCCAACACACTCCCATGTACACCGGGACCACGGAGGAGCCGTGCTGTCTGTGCGGGACCGAGGAGACGGCCACCCGGATCGACCTGCCCCCGCGGGCCGTCCAGCTCATGCGACACGGCGACCCCATCGCCTGGCGCGACATCGAGAGCACCGTCACGGTGTATTTCTGTGCGGACGACTGGGAGACGGTTCGCGATCTCGTCCTCGAAACGGGAATGAGCCCCCTCTCGCGGTGCAACGTCGCCCACGCCTCGTTCGACCTGCGCGAGGACTTCGAGGCGCTGCTCAACGACGTGCGCGACGAACCCGACCAGCGGCCACGCGAGCGCGAGATGCTCGCCGACGCCCGAGAGACCATCGAGACGTACGGCGAGGACGACCACGTCGAGGAACGGGACGTGGTCGAGGCACGGATCGTCACCTGGGCGCTCGAAGACCTCGGCGAACGGGCGACCACCGAGTGATACGGATTATTGTAGCGATTTACCGGTGATCGTCGCCACGGAGTAGACGATCATCGGTAAGCAACTACAAGAAACCGTATGAGACGGTACGACCCCCAGGGAGTCGCTCGCTATCCAAACTGTTTTGACCGGTCACGGCAGTGTGTGAACCGATGACTGTACGTGTAGGTGTTCTGGGGGCCACTGGTGCGGTCGGTCAGCGACTCATCCAGTTGCTCGAACCGCACTCCGATTTCGAGATCGCAGCACTGACTGCCAGCGAATCCAGTGCCGGCAAGGCGTACCGAGAGGCGGCCAAGTGGCGCATCGACGCGCCGATTCCCGAGGACGTGGCCGAGATCGAAGTCGGCGCGACCACGCCCGAGGACGTGCCCGACGACGTGGACCTGATCTTCTCGTCGCTCCCCTCCGGCGTCGGTGCCGAGGTCGAACCCGAGTTCTGCGAGGCGGGCTACGTCGTCTCCTCGAACTCCTCGAACGGCCGCATGGACGAGGACGTGCCGCTCGTGATCCCCGAGGTCAACGCCGATCACCTCGACGTGCTCGAACGCCAGCGCGAGGAACGCGGCTGGGACGGCGCGCTCCTGAAGAACCCGAACTGCTCGACGATCACGATGGTGCCGCCGCTGGCGGCACTGGACGAGGCCTTCGGTCTGACGGACGTGCGCGTCTCGACGCTACAGGCCGTCTCCGGGGCGGGCTACGACGGCGTCACGTCGATGGAGATCATCGACAACGCGATCCCGCACATCGGCGGCGAGGAGGAGAAGATGGAGACCGAGTCTCGGAAGCTGCTGGGCGGCTTCGACGGCACGGCGATCGAACGCCACGGGATGGACGTGGCGGCCTCCTGTAACCGCATCGCGACGCTCGACGGCCACCTCGAAAACGTCTGGGTCGACACCGAGGACGACGTGACTGTCGCCGACGCCGAGGACGCGCTGCGGTCGGCGGCGGGCATCGACCTGCCGTCCTCGCCCGACCAGCTGATCCGGGTCTTCGACGAGCCCGATCGGCCACAGCCCCGCCTCGACCGCAACATCGAGGACGGGATGGGCGTCGCGGTCGGCGGCGTCCAGGAGACGACCGACGGACTCCAGTTCAACTGTCTCGCTCACAACACGATGCGGGGCGCTGCGGGCGCGAGCGTCCTCAACGGCGAGCTGCTGGCGGCCAACGGCTACCTGTAGCAGTCTCACGCACTTTTTCTGGGTCGGCGCAGACGGATCGTCGTAATGGTGTCACGTGAGACGAAGGTACAGGCCGGGGCTGCCGCCGTCGGGCTGGTGGTGCTCGGCGTCGGTGCGACACGACTCGACCTGTCGGTCTGGTGGACCCAGCCGCTGCTCGTGGGGCTGTTCGAGGCGATCGTCTTCGGTGGCGGCCATCTCTACTTCGTCCTCCGCGGTGACGGTGGCAGCGTGTCACTCACCGCGCGACGGCGGTTTCTGTGGCTCATCCTGGCGTTTCTGACGCTCGTCCCGCTCGTCGTGCTCGCTGGCGAGCGGACGCTCGGTCCGTTCGGGGTCCGGCAGGTGCTCATGTGGGCGCTCGGTGGCATCACCGTCGTCTACCTGTCCCTCGAAGGCATCGCCGGCTACCGGGCGACGATGGCCGAGAATTAGAGGTCGATCTGGTTCCGGAGTCCGTCCCACTCGCCGGTCTCCTCGGCGCGCCCGACGTTCTCGGCGAGGATGTCGGCCGTGCGCTCGTAGTACGCGGGCGTGTGGCCGGAAGCGTGGGGCGTCACGAAGACGTTGTCGAAGCCCCACAGCGGGTGGTCCTCGGGCAGCGGCTCCGGGTCGGTCACGTCCAGCTGTGCCGCGCCGATGTAGTTGCTCTGGATCGCCGACGTGAGCGCGTCGGTGTCGACGACGCCGCCGCGGGCGACGTTGACGAAGATCGCCTCGGGGTGCATCGTGCGGAACAGCTGCTCGTCGAACAGCCCCTCGGTCGCGTCGGTCAGCGGGCACGCGACCGCGACGTACTCGGCGTCGGTGACGGCCTCGTGGATCTCGTCGAAGCCGTACACCTCGTCCGTCGGTCCGCCCTTCTCCGGAGTGTAGCGGACGCCGACGGTGTCGACGTCGAACCCCGCGAGTCGGTCGACGATGGCCTGACCGATCGCGCCGAGCCCCACGACCGCCACCGTCGAGCCGGCGAGTTCGCCCGACTGGAGGGCGCGCCACTGTCGCTCCTGCTGGCGACGACGCGCTTCGAAGAAGCGCCGGGTAAAGGCGAGGAACGAGCCGATCACGTGCTCGGCGATGTTCGGGCCGTGGACGCCCGAGGCCGTCGTCAGCGCGATCTCCCGTTCGGCGAACTCGTCGAGGGGCAGGTGGTCGTAGCCGGCGTAGATGCTGGCGAACAGCTGGATCTCGTTCGCGTGACCGAGCAGTTCGTCGTCGAACGGCCCGGCCGAGACCACCGTCGCCGTCTCGACGGCCGCTCGCTCTTGCTCGGGCGTCCGGGCGACCGTGACCGTCGCCTCGGGCAGTCGCTCGCGGACCGCGTCGGCGTACGATTCGACCGGCAGGCCGTGTGCTTTCTGCCGCAGGATGGCGATCTCAGTCACGCGCTGCCACCTCGGTTTGGGCCAGAGACATAGTAGTCGTTCCAGCCAGTGGCTCAAAACAGTACTGTCACGGAGACCGGCGGTGGACGCCCCTCACCGTACCGCTCGTTTCGATCTATTCGTGGAGAAATATCGGCAGCGACGGAGCGAGCGCCGATATCGGCGAGTCGCGCCGTTTCGCGATGCCATATTTAATGACGGTGTGGTTCCACGGTCAGTGTAATGTGTGGTGACTGGGACACCGTACTCGTCGTCGACGACGATCCCGCTTGCCGGGATCTCCACTCGATCTGGCTCGACGGCGAGTACGAGGTGCTGACGGCCGCCGATGGGAGGGCGGCGCTGGAGAAGGTGGGGGACGCCGACGTGATGCTCCTCGACAGAGAGATGCCTCACATGAACGGGGCGGAGGTGGCACGGCGACTGGCCGAGCGACCGGACGACTGCTACGTCGTCATGATCTCCGGCGTGGAGCCGGACTTCGACGTTTGGGAGTTGATCGTCGACGACTACCTGACCAAGCCGGTGTCGCGCGAGACGGTACTCGACGTAGTCGAGACCATGCTCTCGCGGGGTGCCTGCCGACGGTTGCTCCGGGAGTACTTCTCCCTGACCGCGCGGATGGCGACGCTCGAACTCCGGACCAGTCGGGACGCGCTCCGCGACAGCGACGAGTATCGCGACCTGATCGCCGAACGCGAGGCCACGCGAGCCACGCTCGACGACCGTCTCGAACAGTTCGACGGTCACTGGCGGCAAGCGATCCTCGCGGCGGTCAGCGACGATCTGGGATCGGAGTCGCAATCTGTCACCTGACCGTCGGGCCGTCGCGCGATGGGCGGCGAACAAGGAATTTAAGCCCCCTCCGAACAGGGGTGGCGTATGGAGCGCGTAGATGTCGCGATCGTCGGCGGCGGGCCCGCCGGTACGTCTGCCGGTCGGGCAGCCGCCGAACAGGGTGCCGAGGCCGTCGTGGTCGAGAAGGGGGTCCCGAGAGCCGACCGAGACGGACTGGGGCCCGACTCGACTGACGCCGCCGGCTTTCTGGATTACTGGACCGAACTCGCCGGCTTCGGTCCCGACGAGTTCCCCGACTCGGTGAAGCTCGCGGACCTCGACGGCGCGGAGTTCATCGGGCCCACCGAGTCGGTCCTGATCGAAGAGACGGGGATCGACTCCGCGTATCCCGGATTCGGTTTCACCTTCCAGCGGGCTCGCTTCGACGACTGGCTGCGCGACTGCGCCGAGACGGCGGGCGCTCGGTACCGCGTCGGCACGAGCGTCACCGGCGTCGAGACCGACCTCTCGGGCGGCATCGAGCACACGCTGGAACTCTCGGACGGCGAGTCGATCGTCGCCGACGCGCTCGTCCTCGCGGACGGCCCCCAGCGGACGGTCACCGGCCGCGTCCTCGATCAGTTCCTCCCGGCGAACGAGTCACTCTCCGAGCGGCTCCCGTCGACGGAGGCCAACCACATCGCCTACCAGGAACACCGCCGGATGCCCGAGGAGCTGTTTCCCGAGGACCGGATCCAGTTCTGGTGGGGCGTGATGCCCGGTCACACCGCCTACCCGTGGATCTTCCCGAACGACGACAACGTGGCTCGGATCGGCCTCACGATGCCGATCGGGCTGGACATCGACGACTACGACGCCAGCGAGTGGGCCCTGCTCCGGGAGGACGACGACAAGATCCCGCAGGGCCGCACCTACGTCGAGCGCCTGCTCGAACGGCAGTTTCCCGGCTACGACCTCAACGAGTTCCCGCTGGTCGAGGATCGGGGCAAGACCGACGGCACGGAGACGTACCCGATCTCTTCGACCCGGCCGATCGACTCGCCGACCGACGCGAACGTCGCCGTCGTCGGCGGCGCGATGGGCGCGACCTCCGCCTTCCACGAGGGCGGAGACCACGTCGCCGTCCGAACCGGCTCTATCGCCGGTGAGTTGGCCGCGACGGACGCGCTCGACCGCTACAACGACGCCTGGAAGGACGCACTCGAATCCGAGATCCTCCGCAACGTCGCCTTCGCCGACTTGGTCGAGGGATACGATCCGACGACCTGGGACCGCGTGTTCGCCACCGTCAATGCGATGCAGACCGTCGACGGGTCTCTGTGGCGACAGGCCCTGGCTGCCGGCACGCTGGGGCTCAAGACCGTCGCCGGCTACAAGTGGCGCAAGTACCAGTACCGCGACGGCGGCTACGTTCAACTCGCCGAGTCCGAGTACACCGTCTGATACGGAGTAGCGTCGCAGTGTACCGGGATCGCTACCCCGTGGCGACGATCGCCGGTCAGCACCGACAGTGAACCGGACGAATCCCCTGCAGTGGTCGCGGCCGGACCGCAACCCCTTACCCGTCCGACGGACTAGCATCGACTGCGTGCCTTTTGTCCCCGCCCGAGGCCCGTCTTTCGGGACGATGACAGCGCGGCGAACCCGGGCACGCGACAGTCGACTCGACGGCTGACGCCGTCTCACTACATGGAGGCCTTGCACGCCTCCCGGTTCAGTGGTACGCACCACTTCACCACTCGGTTGCGCTACGCGCAACCCGCCCGACACGAGGGTTTGCCGGTCGACAGGGCGCACTGCCCCGGATGATGCCGGTCGTTAGTGTTTCGGGCCCACATTTCAACTTCCAAGAGGCGAAATCGCAGGACTGCAGCAGTACCCCAATGTCACCAGAAGCGAATTGCCCTGTGAGCTTGGCGATTAAGGACTACTATACTTACTCATAATTATATGGTGACGGAGGGAAAGGAGTGCTCCGTCAGGGATTCGAACCCTGGTCCTTGCCGTGAGAGGACTCAGTATGCCTCTATAAAAGGTTTTTGGCACCCGGTTTGACCCTTTATGTCGTCCCGTCTGTTTTCGTCCGTGTAACCGTCTCTAACGGGTTCGAGATTTATATAACAGGGTGGAATTGCCGGAAAGGCAATGGCGGTTCGCTTGATTCTACCCAGGTCCTTGCCCACAGTGGGAGGGTGTCATAGAACGGTTCTCATGGTTTCGTTGACTTCCTCAAAACGCTGTACACTTGGTGCACGCCATTTTTAGTGGGTTATAGATATAGGCAAAGAGAAATTCGGCGTTGCTGTTGACGAAGAGATCGTACAAGAAGTGGACGAATTAGTTGCTGAGTGTGACGATCTCGGAGCCAGCCGCTCCGAGATCGTCGAGGCCATCCTCACAGCGTTCGTTCAATCCGAGTCAAATCACGCTGAACGAGTGAGAGAAATCATAATTCGGAAACGAAAAGGGATACTCTAAACATTTCAACGCACCGTGCACCAAGTGCACGGCTTTCTAAGCTAGTAACGCTCTATAATAATCACAATCTCGACCATAGTGTGTGAAGACTTCTATGACACCCTCCACAGTGGGTCAATCGGCGGCAAGGATCTGGGGTCGCGGGGGTTTATACCGCAACCGCTCAGACGCCCGAAATCCGGTACATCCTACCCCGGTTGACCGCCGATCTTTATAAGCAAAGTCGGAACCGACCCGACTACAGACGAATATCGAGGTTTACCCGAGGTAAATGTAGATCCGATCGCCCAGAAAGCACGCACGCGTAGCGCCCCTCGCTCAGTTCGCATGTCCATCGAGACACCGCATCCGATCGAAGGCGACGAACCGACCGACTCGACCGCCGCCGAACGGGCGAACGAAGCTGCCGGGAACCAGCCGAACCCTCTCGAAGTCGAGCCGTGGGAGGACATCGGTCGCACCCTCCTCCGCGCGCGCCTCGAACACGCTAGCGAGGAGGCCGTCCGCGACGCCTTCCGACAGGCGACGTCGCGCATCGCCGACGGCGACGAGCTGACCGAAGGCGACATCAGAGGAATGTACCACGCTATCGAGGACGCGAAGCGAGCGGTCGAGTTGGCAGCGGCGGCGTCGCCCGAGACCGCACCGGCCCCCGATCTCTGGGAGTTCCTCTCCGAGGAAAATAGACAGGCGTACGTCGAGGAAGTCGAACGGCGAGGCGGCCACTGAGAAGCGGTTCCGTCTGCCAGTCCACCGTAATCACGAATCAGTCAGACGAAGGAATCTCAGACTCCCGACCTCCCGACGAACGTATTTCCCCGATAACGCGGCAGACTCTCACGTGTTGAACCCCCAACGCTCGTTCGTTCGACCGCTGCTCGCCTGGCACGAAGCGAACGGCCGGCATCAGTTACCGTGGCGGGACCCCGACCGTTCGGCGTTCGACATCCTGATCGCGGAGATACTGCTTCAGCGAACGACCGCCTCGGCCGTCGCCGGCGCGTACCTCCCGATAATCGCGCGGTACCCGTCGCCCGAAGCCGTCGTCGCCGCACACCCGGAAGCGGTCGAACGGCGAATCGCTCCGCTCGGTCTGGCGAAACGAGCGGAGTTCATCTGCCGAAGCGCTGAGCGGTTGCTCGCGCGGCACTCGGGAGACGTCCCCCACCGATACGAAGACTTGTTGGGACTCCACGGTGTCGGAGCGTACACCGCGCGCTCGGTCCTGATACACGCGTTCGACGAGGACATCGCGGCGGTGGACACGAACGTGCGCCGCCTGATTTCCCGCTTCTTCGACGTGCCTCCGGACTCGGACGCTCTCGCCGATCTCGCCGACGCGCTCGCTCCCACTCAGCGCGGGAGCGAGTTCCAGCACGCGATGCTGGACTTCGCCGACGATGTCTGTACCGCCCGCACACCGCAGTGCGAGGCGTGCCCGTTCAGGGAACGCTGTCGGAGCCCCGTGTACGAGGACTGAGCAACCGCTTGGTGAATCAACGAGCCCCGTTTCGTGCTCGCAACGTGCCGTCTGTTGCCCTCGACCGAAGTATAGAAATCGTGATTTCCGAAACTACGATTTCCGAAATCGCAGATTCTATTTAGATGGGTGCGTTGGGAGACGTATGAAGCGATTCGTCGATCGGGACAGAGAACTCGACCAACTCACAGACTGTTACGAGTCCGAGACGGCAGACTTCGTCGTGATTTACGGTCGCCGCCGTCTCGGGAAGAGCGAGCTCGTCCGCCAGTCCATCGCGGATCGAGACGACGCCGTCTACTACCAGGCAGTCGAGTCCACGGCACCGAACCAACTCGAACAGTTCGTCGACACCGCAACTGCACAGTTCCCCTCGCTGGGCAATGTCCGCCGCGACTGGGAGGTACTTCTCGAAGCGCTTGGCGAGGAAGATGCCATCGTCGTCATCGACGAGTTCCCGTTTCTCATCGAGGAGGACGAATCGTTGCCTTCCCGGATTCAGCGCGTCTGGGACATGGAATTACAGGAGACGGGGATGACGCTCGTGCTCGTCGGTTCGTCGATTAGTGTGATGGAAGACAAGGTGCTCTCCGGAAGTGCACCGTTGTACGGTCGCCGGACGGCGACGATCGACCTCAAACCCCTCGACATAACCGACGCACATCAGTTCTTCCCGGAGTACGACCCTGAGACCGCCATCACAGCGTGGTCGATCTACGGCGGAACTCCCTACTACCTCCAGACTATCGACCCTGGCCAGTCGCTCGGGACGAACGTCCAGCAGGCGATTCTCTCAGAGCGAGGACTCCTGTACTCCGAACCTGAATTCTTGCTCCGTACCGAACTCCGACAGCCGAACACGTACTTCAGCATCCTCCGCGCGCTCGCCCACGGCCGTTGCACCCCGAATGAGATTGCGGGTATGGCCGGCGTGGATTCGGGATCGCTCAGCACGTACCTCCAGAAACTTCGCCGACTCCGCCTCGTCGAGCGCCATATCCCCGTGACTGAATCGCCGACAGCCTCGAAACGCGGCCGGTATCGAATCGCTGCGCCGCTGTTCCGGTTCTGGTTCCGGTTCGTGTACGGCAATCAGGATCAGCTTCACATGCTCGGCGACGACGCGTACGACAAACTCGTTGCACGCGACCTGGCAGATTACGTGAGCCCGTTGTTCGAGCGCCTCTGCCAGCGAACACTCTGGGACCTTGTAGACCGCCGGTTCCGCGATGTCGGGCAGTGGTGGTTCAAGGAACACGAGCTGGACGTCCTCGGTCTCACCGACGATGGACTCGTCGCCGGCGAGTGTAAGTTCACGTCTCAACCCGTCAGCGAAGGTGTACTCGCTGACCTCGAACGAACAACGTCTGAAGTACGGTGGTCAGAAGGACCGGCAGACGGGGAAACGCTGTACGTCTTGTTCAGTCGTTCCGGGTACACCGACGATCTCGAACGCGTCGCCGATACGCGCGATGACGTGCTCCTCTTTGAGTTGCCGGATCTGATCACTGCCAGTACCAACCCCTGAACAAAACCTCTGCTGGGTACAGAAATTGACGTATCGGCGAGCGGTCTGGAGGAAACCGTTTTGTTGATGCTGAAGTCAGAAGTACCTATACATGCCGTCGAAACGCCCCCGAACCCCTGAAGTGGCTGTGTTGAATCGCCATATGGCGTGGGAATTCACTGTTTCACGGCCCGCTTAATGTTGTAGACGACACACATTAGGGCAATTTCTCGGAACTCACGAAACCAGGACCGAGCTCGCACGGCAAAGCCGAGCGAGCGCTTGACCGCCGAATTGACGGTTTCAGTCATTGAGCGCTGGTTGTAGCAGTCGTCGTCAATCCGAGCGTTGTGAGCGTGATCGTACGCAGCGAAGATGCGATGCTTGATTAGCGGGCGAATATCGAGCTCACGGAGTGCTTCTCTGAGCGCTTGCTTGTCGTATCCCTTGTCGGCGGCGAGACTCAGCAGATCGCCCGCGTTCCGGCGGGCGATCTGCGCACAGAGATCGGCATCACTTCCCTTGCGGTTGGTCGAGCAGTGCACATCAAGGATCGCTTGCGTGTCTGTATCGACGAGTTTCGTGACTTTCAGCTTCTGCACACGGTAACTCGTTCGCTGGCAGTAGTGACGACTCGCGGCAGATCGTTCGTAGAACGTGGCATCGATAGCGCCGTGTTTCGAGGGGTCGTGCAGCTGCGCCGACTGGCGCAGCAGCACTCGACACACGCTCATGCTCATATCATCGAATGCTTTACACAACGTTGATGGATGAGGGAGATCGTCCGCTTCAAGGCCGATCTCCCCGATTATTTGTGGCATCTCCTTCAGCAGGTCGATAGTCATCCGATAGGGCGTGTCGAGGTAAACCCGGAGACAATGGAGAGAAACGAACGCATAGTCGGCGAATCCGCCGCCTCCTTCCGGAGCGGCGGATTCGTCTCCATCGCCCGTGACTCTTTTAACGACCGGCACAACTTCCCCAATGAAGCGGGAGATTTGGGTCATGGACAACCGGAGTCTCCCGCTTCAACGCCTTTGATTTACTGACCTGTCTCGACGCTGTCTAGTGATTCAACACAGCCTGATTGAACTAATCCTATCAGTTTCTTAGACTGCCAACAGAGTCAAAAAAGAATGTCGCACAACTGTAGTACCCGCGAGAGTCAAATAAAGAATTGAGGAGACTAGTCGCCGAGCAGTCGAGAGAAGAACCCACCAGAGTCGTCGGTATCCGACGCGTCTTCTGTGGTGGCTGATTGCTCGATGTCCGTGCCGGTTTCGGCCGCTCCGTTCAGCAGTTCGGTGACGGAGTACCCGATCCATTCAGCGAATTCGTCCGGTGCGCCGATGTAGACGCTCGTGGATGATTTCTCGGACATGAATCGTTTGGGGAGACGTTTCTCGTAGTCGTACACTTCGTACTCTTCGCGGTCGAAGTCAGCTGTGATGGCATTTGGCTCAGACTCGAACGTGACTCGGCCGCCTTGGATATCTCGCTGCCACTTCAACCGCCCCGTGTCATACGTTTTCTCGGCCGGCTCGTCAGCGGGGAAGTACTCGGGTTGCTCTCGCCCGGCCTCGTCATAGAATTCACGGACAATGCGGCGGACGTCTTCGATGGTGCCGTTCCCGTCGGTCCACGGCTTCTCTGTGAGCATACGCCGAGCCACGTAACTGAAGATCGGGTTCTGCCGTTCCAGCACGTCTGAGAGGTCTTCTTGTGCTTCGCGGAAGCCTGGGTCCTCTGGGTTGGAGGGGAAGGAGACGTCCATACTCAGGATTTTCATTCGGTTCCGGAACTCGGATTTCGGGAGCGCGTCGTTGGTCGTGAAGATGAGGCACGGCTGATCGACGCTAGTGGGCGTCCAATCACCCCAGTAGTTCCGGATTGGGCTCCACCGCTGGATCTTCTCCTTCTCCGCGTCGATGATGGCGTACGGGAAGCACGTGTCCCACTCGCGGACGCCGCGGACTTCTTTCACGCCGACGTCGTCTGCGTCCACACCGGAGATGACCGTGTTGTCGGAGACGAGTCGCAGGATGTACTCGGTGAGCTTGTCTTTCCCCGCGTCGCTCTTCCCTTCGATGTAGAGGTGCTGCAGGACGTTGTCCAGCGTTCGAGACGGTGACGACAACGCCTCGGCGTACTGGTTGGCGAACGGGGCCCAGAATCCGTAGAGGAACGCTTCGTACATCTGCGCCATCACTGCGGTCTCGGATTGCGTGTGCCCGTGGTTCTGGACGGTTTCGATGTAGTCTTCGATGGTTTCGAGGCAGTGATCCAGGACTTCAGGGGTCGGTTCGTCAGTGGCGACGAGAATCATCTCGTCGTCCTCGCCAATCACGACCTGCTCGGCCTCCGGCAGGACCGACATCGTCGGGATAGCCGTCGATTCCTTGACCTGGTTGTTGTACGCGCTCAGTGGTGCGGTGATACTGTGGTCTTCAACAGTCGCGCCACGGTCACGGAGCCCGGCCCCGAACTCGTCGGCAGTGTCTTTATCGACCTTGCTGGTTCCCATTCGTATCTTCTCGTCGGGCGCACGAATTCGCGGCCGGTCGAGCCCGTCTGTCAGCCCCGTTTCGTGATCCGATTCGACGAGCCCGACGTCCGGTGATTCGTCCTCGTCTGGAGCGACGGTTGAGTCTTCCTCGTCCGTTGGCTCGTCCGGTTCGATGACGTTGCGGTCGGTGTTCTCGGGTTCTTCGACGAACGCAACCGTCTCGTCGGCATCCTCTGGGTCGTCGACGACGGCAGTGACCTGGTCGGCAACGTCTTTCAGGTCCTCGACGGCGTCTTGATTCAGGGCGGCAGTATCGCTCACGTCGAGATCGCCGGCACCAACCCAGTACTCGATGCGATTCTCCCGTTCTTCCGGTGAGTCGGCATCCTCCAGCGCTTCAACAAGCCCTTCGAGGAGTGTCTGGTCACTGTACCCCTCGCGGTACTCGTCGATGAACCGCTCGAACTCCTCGTCCAGTTCGGTCCCGACATCGGTCGTGATGACGGAGATCTGGTTCGTGTGGTACTCCCAGGAGTTCCGCGAGAGGTTGGCCGACCCTTGGACGAGTTTCACCGTGTCGTCCGGCATGACGATACGGTAAATCTTCGAGTGGACTGTCTTCCGGTTCTTCAATCGAACCGTGAGACGGTCGTCCTGGCGCAGTCGGACAAGCGACCTCGCCGTCGAGACTTCGCTCACCTGGTCGGCGTAGTCTTCGGCGTTCCCGATGAGCACGTCAAGTGACCCGATGTCGTACTCGGTCAGCATCTGTACCATCAGCTCGGGTGTCTCCGCGTACGTCACAGCGTCCACGTGACGAGCGCCTGCGAACAGGTCGAGAAAGTCAGCTCGCTCTTTCACCATCGCCAGGCGGTATTCCGCAGCACCGGATCCGTAGAACTCTGGCATATCCGCGAACCGGTCAAACGAGATATTCGCCGTCAGTTCGTCCATACGCACAGCAGCGGTCTAACACGAATAAAACCGTACCGTGGAGCGGTAGTGGAGCATTCGCTGTGGACGCCCAGAGACACTCACTGCTCCTCGCTATTGAGGGGTCCATGACGATGATCACGATCGAGGGTTAGTCCTTGCCTCTCACTCGATGAGCGATATCGGGGTGACCAGAAGAATTTCATCCCTGACGTCAAAATGATGGAATGGCCGCACACCACTGCGGCCATCGAAATTCGGCGCACCACCGGCGAATTTCGTAGGTGGAACCCCTGGTACCAGGGGAGTCACTCTCTCTTCGAAGGCTGAACGTCCCACCTGAGCGCCCAGCACTTGTCGACAGACACTTGTACATATCAATGTACGCAAAACGATCCTGAGATTGCCCAACAGCTACACCGGTGAGCGCGTCATAGAAAGTTTCACAAGGCTTGTATATCCAATTATTGTCAAGAGTTGCGTGCAAGATGTAATGCGCATATTTCGCACAGAAACTCTTCGGAAAACCAACTGTCCGGATCGGTCAATGCAGATCACTCACACACCGACGTAGAGTATTGATTTCTACATCAGTTCAGAGACTGTGTGCAAGATACAGAGGATACGTCTGCCACAGAATTTTATCATCAAAACAGAGGGGCGTGTTTAGACGCTAGTAAGAGCGGCTAAATGTCTAACTTACTAGGGAGTGAAGCGGGAAGAGGAGTTTGTGTCCAGCAAACTCGCCCGCTTCACTGATCGGGTTGTCTCGCTTGCTCAAAAAGCCGTCGTCAGCGAACCAGATCCAGCGTACGAAGAAGGAGAAAACGGCTACGCAGATTGGGTGATCGTGGCGATTCACGGCCTCCGCGAGTATCTTGATCACACGTATCGACGGTTGCTGGACGTGCTCCACGAGATGCATGGAATTGTCGCTAAACTCGACCTAGCGGTGGCTGATCTGCCTGATTTCACGACCGTGTGTACGCGCAAGCAGGATCTGGAAATGCGTATTTGGCGCGTCTTGCTGCGGCTGTCGGCGGAGTTGCACGACCTCGGTGATGTTCAGGCAATCGACGCAACCGGCATGGATCGGATTGCTGCCAGCCAACACTACGCAAAACGGACGAACTACACGTTCGAGGCGGTGAAAACGACCCTTCTGAGTGACTGCAAGACTGGTGCGATCCTCGATATACATTGCTCGATGAAACAACCGCACGATTCCAAGGTCGGCTGGCAGATGGTCAAACGTAATCTCGACAAACTGAATATTCTCACCGCCGACAAAGGCTACGACTGGTGGTTACTTCGCCAAAGACTGCGTGCAGAAGGCGTTAAACCGGTGATTAAGCACCGCGAATTCGGCTGGCACGGCGTCGCCAACAATTTCTTGCAAGATGATACGATCTACCATCAACGCTCGAACGCCGAATCCACGTTTTTCGCGCTGCGACGCAAATACGGCGAGATCGTTCGGGCTCGAACCTGGTTCGGTCAGTTCCGCGAACTCGTTCTGAAATGTGCTGTCAGAAACATCGAACTCAGCGTCAGCCACTCATGACCGTGAAATCACGCGTCTAAACAAGGCCAAACAGAGCCTTATTGATGTGTCCCCGAATCCTGTAATCTGATGGTAGATCTCTGGAAAGCAATAGTAGATACACGATATACTGGGAGCATTGCACCTACGCTTTCATTCGGATATTTATTTTTGGCATCGCCGTCAGTATGCGAAATCTTAATTTTTCCATCGATTAGATCCTTATATAATGGATTAGGACAACAATTGCTCCTCGGCTTGTCTATAGTTTCTCTGATCTCTGGGATATTTTCTCTCTCAGTTGCCTTGGGTGATCTCCCCGAAAGGAACTACTTAGTTGCTCAGCTTTGAACGTTAGCGTCGGCTGTTGAGTGAACGAAGAGGTGATCGATCTCCTCCATGAGGTCATCGACGCCACGATCATCGTTGTCTCGAACCCACGAAAGAAGGTTGTAAACGGCTTCTTTCAGGGAGTGCTCAAGGTTCGCTCGAAGCGATGACGCTTTCGAGCGAACCGTCCCCAAGGCGCTTGATTCGGGATCAAGACGAACGAGACTGTAAGCAGCCATCAGAAGGTGCCAGTGCCGACTGGCACCTTCGTCGGTCTGCATCTCGCAGTCTCCCAAGCCGAGATCCTGCTTCGAGTCCTCGAAGAACGTCTCGATGCGCCATCGCATCCCGTAGGAGCGAATAATGTGCTCGGTCGGTGCGTCGATCTTGTTCGTAGCGAGGTACTTGATCGGGTTCTCTTCGTCTTCTTCGTCGGTTTCTTTCTCAGCGAGGACCAGCTTCACGTCTCCCAACTGGGAGACGGGAAGCTTCTTGGTCCAGATATGGTAGGTTTCGTCCTCAACGTTACGCTCAACCGTGTCGATGCGCTCTTCCAGCGCATCGACGCGGATCACTTCTCCGCCATAGGCCACCTGTCGGTTGCTCCGGAGCGGGCCGATCCAGTCCTTGTTGTATGATTCGATGAGTTCAGGAAGGCCGGAGTCGTGGGCGAACCACGAGTCGAAGAGGTAGGTGTCCGCCGGGACACCTACCTCGTCTTCGAGTTCGGTGACGATGTCGCGGGCGAGATCGTACTTAGTGTCGTGGTCTTGGCCGTCTCCATCCTGTTTTTCGTAGAGGCGGAAAGTGAGCGGATAGGCGGTTTTGTCGTCAGCGTAGAAGGCGTAGATGAGGTCTTGGCCCTAGACAGTGTCGCCTTCAGCGTGATCGTAGAAGTGGCCGACGCCGGGGACATCGTCCCCGGCTTTCTCGGTGATCGTGTCGTCGAGGATGATATAGCCATCCTTCGACCAGCGCGTTTCACCGTGTTTTTGGAGTTCTTCGAGGCGTTCGTGGTTGAATTGCTGTTCGTCCCAGTCGTACTCGGTGAGGAACTTGTTGAGAGCGCGTTTGTCTCCAGCTGGAAGGACTTCGCGTGCGATACCTGCCACGGTCTTGTTGCTGGCCGCAACAAGACCTGTGGCGTAGGTTTTGGCGTGATGACGTTGCGCTGGTGAGAGTGACTCGAACTCGTCGAACACACGCATACACGACAAGAAGTCCGTAATCGGCATCATCCGTCTTCGCTACCGCCTACGTCACGCCCCTACTTCAACGTTCAAAGCTGAGTTAGTTGGGAAAAGACGGTGGCTAACCATATTTCTGTTCAGATTACAGGCCATATTAACCATAGTTTCACCAGTTGTACTCGTTTCTCACATTTGTGATTTCAGCCTGACACTGGGTGTTCTGTTATTCATCCAACTTACTATGTGGGTCAGAAGCATATCATTTGTTATATTTAGATAGAGTAGATTTGCTGTATTCACGCTCTACATCTTGTACTGCCTTCGGTAACTATATTTATCTCAACATTTCTCAACCCGGATTGTACCGTAGTAAATCACTTATGAATGTTTCTATGACACGCTACCGGACGCAAATTACGATTCTCCATTTTTCGTTGTCCTGATCAAGCCGAAGAACGGTTTCGCGCGCGCTTGGTACCACTCCGTGCTCGTTGTTCGTCGTCTAGGGTTCGACAAACCTCAACGAGAGAGATCTCCGAAATCGCCGTAGAGGCGGCTGAGAAGCACGTCTGGTGCGACTATAGCCATATACTGGGTAGAATGATAATCTCTAAATTACTTAACCTTTTAAATGACCGAATCTTGAAACTGCATTACTCCGATGTCTCGCACTACTACACAGACAGAATCTGTCGGTCGATTACGACCGTCTACTGGTGATTGCTATAACTCTCAAGGTCCCGAACAACTCACCGGAACCCAGAGTACTAGTGTCTTGTCGCAGATCACACCGACCGGAATCGAGAAACCGGGCGACAGTACCTGGGAACCTGTTTCGTACCGATTCGACGAGCGCACACATGAAACTCTCGTAGAGAGACTCCGGACGGCAGCTGATGTTGTTCGCGCTGCCATCGGTTCTGAACTACCCGAGTCACTACAGGGTTCAGTTACGGAATGGTGCGCACTTCACGGGTTTGACGATCCGACTGCGACGCATACTCGGCCGATCATCGCTCGGCAAACTGTGCTGAACGTGCTTCTCAAGGCGACACTCTACGAGTGGCACCACCAGCACGGCGATCTGCCATCGCTGCCCGCCAATACGCGAGAGGCACTTCGACAGGCAGCAGAGCAAACAGAGAATCCAGCGTTCCACGAGTACGTGCTTGATGAGATCGCCTGGCTCGCTACCGACACCAATCTCGAACCGATACTTGACGCTCGGGACTGGGTACTGGAGTCGGGGAAGCCAGCTGAAACCATCGGACGGCTCTATGCGGATCTGATGTCGAACGACGACCGCCAGATACTCGGCCAGTTTCGAACGCCCCCGGACGTCGGATCGCTTATGCGGACGTGGGCAGCGGGTGGCGATGATTGCGTGCTTGACCCCGGGATGGGAGCAGGTGTACTTTTGATCCCATTCGACCCGCAGTGGGATGTGAGCACGGACCCTGCCCACGTTGACGGGATTGACCGGAGTCGTCTCTCGCACCTCATGGGGACGACTGCGCTCACGTTGTACGGGCAGGCGCACGATTCGCGTGCGACTGACTTCCTCGACCTCTCACCCGCTGACCTGCAGCAAGACGTCAACGCGATCATCTGCAACCCGCCGTACACGAGCGGCGATTCACTCCCCGCAGCGTACAAAGACCGAATCAACACGCAGATAGAGCAGTCGATTGGGAGCGGAATCAGCGCACGCTCGCCGCTCTACGCGTACTTTATATACCACGCCCGACAGTTCCTCTCCGCAGGTGATCGCGCGGCGTTCATCACACCGCAAAGCTTCCTCACGGCACGCTACGGAGAATCACTCAAGGAGTTCCTTCTGGAGAGGTTCTCGATCAAAGCGTTCGTCCAATTTGATCCGGCTGGTGAACGTATCTTTTCGGACGCTCACACGACAGCCCTCATCACGTTCTTGGAAGCAACACCTGAGAACGAATCAAGTGGCGAAACGCGGTTCATTCGCGTCGATGAATCAGTTGAGGGGAGTGAGATCCGTCAAGCAGTCGAGAGAGACGACCCAGAGAGCATCGACTGGGGATTGCTCAACTCCGTGCCACAAACCCAACTCAACCCGGCCAGGAACTGGGAGGCGTTGTTCACCCCGACAGACATCGATACGAGCGATTTCCCACGACTTGACGAGTTCGCCACCGTCCATCGTGGGAAGACGACCGGCGAAGCGGATTTCTTCTGCCTCTCACAGGCCGACGTTGACGACTTCGAACTTGACACCCAGCACCTTTCCCGCCTGATTCGACAACCGAAACTCGTCGACGGGTACGATTTCCGTGACGAAGACTGGGAGGCACTACGGGAGAGCGGGGAAGACGTGTGGCTGTGCGATCCTGACGCCATTCAAGAGATTCCGGAGTCGATCGACACATTTAGTGATCAGGTGGCAGGTGACTCACCGGTACTACCAGACGACGACTCCAGCACGGTAGCGCATCTGCTCGCATATCTACGCGACGGTGTGAACAACTACGATTTGTCAGGGACGGGCATACTCAAAAAACGTACGTACTGGTACCGACCGGAGAGACAAGATTCTCCCCGGATTATAGTTCCGGACGCAAGTCGGGAGGGATTCACGTTCCAGTTGAATGAGACCGAGGCGCGAAACATCCACAATTTCAATGGACTCTACGACGTGACGCTGAACGAGACGGAGCTGAAGGCGTTGCTCGCGTATTTGAACAGCGGCGTTGCCGAGCAAGTCGTTCGCAACAAAACGCGGACCCGGCAGAGTGGTCTTAAAATATTGGGGTCAGGGGCTGTCAAACAACTGCCTGTAATCGACGTGACCGACATAGACGATGAGATGACGACTGACCTTGCCGACCTGTTCGATGAACTGCGAGAGACAGCCCGGGTCGGCGGCGATTGCGAGCGCGTCATTAGTCGCGTCGACGCTGTACTCCAGCAAATCCTGTGAGTCAGGGTTCGGTTCTAACTCCTCTGTCGGGCCTCAGAGAGATACTCACGAAGTTAGAGGTGAGGCTCTGGAAGTGGAGATGACGCGGGGAAGGATTTTTGAGCGCAACCACTCTGTCGACACTATGTTTCGACGTTCCTTCCTCGGTGCGCTCTCAACCGCCTCGGCACTCCCAATAATTCCCGATCGATTCGATCCAGATCATCCGCCAACTCTCCCGTCAGAGGGAAGCCTCATGTTTTGGTTTCATTTCTATTCCGCGATCGATCGGGACCGGCCGATGAGTACTGACCCCGCACGACAGATGACTGTGAATGAACTCGATCTCGATACGCTTGGCGACGATGAGGCTGTTCGGTTGTTGGGGCTGTGTTGAATCGCCATATGGCGTGGGAATTCACTGTTTCACGGCCCGCTTAATGTTGTAGACGACACACATTAGGGCAATTTCTCGGAACTCACGAAACCAGGACCGAGCTCGCACGGCAAAGCCGAGCGAGCGCTTGACC
>NZ_KB905378.1:2481511-2747129 GCF_000379085.1 Halomicrobium katesii DSM 19301
TCACGGAGTGCTTCTCTGAGCGCTTGCTTGTCGTATCCCTTGTCGGCGGCGAGACTCAGCAGATCGCCCGCGTTCCGGCGGGCGATCTGCGCACAGAGATCGGCATCACTTCCCTTGCGGTTGGTCGAGCAGTGCACATCAAGGATCGCTTGCGTGTCTGTATCGACGAGTTTCGTGACTTTCAGCTTCTGCACACGGTAACTCGTTCGCTGGCAGTAGTGACGACTCGCGGCAGATCGTTCGTAGAACGTGGCATCGATAGCGCCGTGTTTCGAGGGGTCGTGCAGCTGCGCCGACTGGCGCAGCAGCACTCGACACACGCTCATGCTCATATCATCGAATGCTTTACACAACGTTGATGGATGAGGGAGATCGTCCGCTTCAAGGCCGATCTCCCCGATTATTTGTGGCATCTCCTTCAGCAGGTCGATAGTCATCCGATAGGACGTGTCGAGGTAAACCCGGAGACAATGGAGAGAAACGAACGCATAGTCGGCGAATCCGCCGCCTCCTTCCGGAGCGGCGGATTCGTCTCCATCGCCCGTGACTCTTTTAGCGACCGGCACAACTTCCCCAATGAAGCGGGAGATTTGGGTCATGGACAACCGGAGTCTCCCGCTTCAACGCCTTTGATTTACTGACCTGTCCCGACGCTGTCTAGTGATTCAACACAGCCGTTGTTGGAGTTAGCAAACGACGGCGCGTATGGGAAACACGATATGCCTGAACAGTGGCAGGGAGTTTTTGACGAACTGAGACACGATTTCTAACGTCGAAATCGGTTCGTCCAGGTCGGTCAGACGCTCGCTTGTGGAGGATCGTTGAAATTGGAGCCCCGTCGCTGGAGACTGGGAGGACAATAACACCGCAATAGCGGTGTCCGACGCGAATGATTGCATTAGATACGTTGGGTCGGAATCGGTCGCAATGGACCTGCTCCAACAGCCTCACTTGTGGAACGGGATTTTGTGTTCCCGCTGCCGTTCCGCACGTTCAACGATAAGACCGGGGAGATCCTTCCTCACTCAAAGATCGTGCTCCGCAAATGGTTGTTCAATGCGAAGGCACGGGGGAGTCAAAACAGCCCAGTACGGGTATATGACCGACGTTGAGCCATTACGGAGATTCCATTGTAACCTCCGAAGACTCTATCGTAACGAGTAGACTATCAGCGGCTACCGAAGTAGCAAGAGCGAAGTGCCCGGTACAGGTGCTTATCGGGGAGTATACCCCGGTTTGAGAAGTCAGTGTCGGCTGGCAAAGGTAGTGGGACACGAGGGTTCTTACATATCTGGGTAATTCACCTGTTTGCTCCGATGCCAGACAACAACCGAAAATCGATCACGGACGACCTCTCGGCGGCGCTCGGTAACGAAGCGAGTACCGTCGAGAACGAACTCGATGCGTTCCACGATTGGATGCGCACGAAGGGGAAGAACCCGAACCGGAAGAAACCGCTGTCCGACTCGGTCTCGAAGAACTACTACCGACGTGTCGATCAGATCTTCAGGCTCGTCATCGAGCGGATCAACCCCGTCGAGAAGACGGTGCTCACCCACGACCAAGCAGACCTGATCGTGAAGTGGTTAGACCGAAACGAGATCTGCCAGCGGAACGGCGATCCGTACTTGGAGACCAGCAAGCGAAAGTTCTCGAACGCCCTCGTGAAGTACTTCGCGTGGCGACACGACCAGCGGGGTGACGCGGAGAAGTGGCGGCCGCGGATCAACTTCTCCGACGGTGAGCACGAGAACGCGGACCGCCTGAACTTCGAAGAACGGTGGAAAGTGCTGCAAGCCGCCAACGAGTACGGGTCGCTGCCGTCCTACTACGAGACGACCGAGGCGGAACGCGGGAAAATCGACAGCCTCGTCGCGCAACGGCTCGGCAAGCCGAAAGGCGAGGTCACGCGGAAGGACTGGGAACGCGCCGACACCAGTACCAAGGTCGGGTCGCTCATCGCCGTGACGCTCGAAACCGGGATCATCCCGATCGAAGTCGGGCGAGCGAGAACCGACTGGTACGACCCGAAGCGGAACGTCCTCAAGATCACGAAGGAAGACGCGGGGAAAGAGCGACCGACGTCTGAACTCCCGCTCACAGAAGCGACGGGGGACCTCCTGAGCAAATAGATCCAGGAGCGGCGGCACTACGAGAAGTACGACGGCACGAATCGCCTGTGGCTCAACCGCGACGGGAACCCGTACAACTCGAAGAACCTGTGTTACCTGCTTCGACGGCTCTGTGAGGAAGCCGGGATCGACCACGAGGATCGGAGGATCGTGTGGTACAGCCTCCGGCACAACCTCGGGCAGTCGATCGAGGAAACGGAGGACATCTCGCAGGCCCGCGATCAGCTGCGCCACAAGTACATCGAGACGACGAAGCTGACCTACGGCGAATCCACCATCGAGAGTCGTCGGCACACGCTCGAAGAGGTAAACGACGTCGCGCGTCGCACTGCGGAAGACCCCGACTTCAACCCGTACGCGGACGAAACTGAGAGTCAATCCTCGACCCCGCGCGATGAATCCAGTAGCTCGTCAGGACATCCTGGGGGGCACCACATCGACGCGGTCATCGACGACACGCAGGAGGACCGCGTCGACATCACCAGGAAAATCCTGTCCGAAGAGATTTAAACGAGTTTAGCGGGTGGCTACGCTCACCCCATCCGATCTAACGCGTTCTGACGGTCCTCGACGGGGGCCTGATCGTATTTCATCGTCGTCTCCGGGCTCTTGTGTCTGAGTTGGGCCTGCGCGGCAGCGAGGTCCTCCTCGCGGGTCATGTAGGTGCCCGTGGAGTGTCGGATGGAGTACCAGCTCATCTGGCGGTCCTCATAGGGGATCCCCGCCTGGTCGCAGAGGCGACGAAGCACTTGACGCAGAGGTGACGATCCGTACGTGTTTCCGCGTCGGGTCAGCCAGACGGCGTCGGTATCATCGTACTTCGGATCGGTTTCGCGCTGTTCGAGCCACCGGTCGAGGGTCTCGGCGGTTCGTTCCTGCAGCCCGACGACCCAGTGACCCGTGTTCTTCGATGACTGTTCTTTCGGGATGCGTAACACGGCGTTCTCGATGTCCACCCAACTCGTCACGGCGCGTTCGACCTCGATCGGGCGGAGCCCGGCGTCGAGACTCACCGAGACGAGGCTCGGGATTTTCCACCCGTTGACCTCCTCCCAGTCGTCCGGCGTCACCGCCGATTTCGGTTTTTCGAGGCGCTGAGCGAGATAGGCCTTCCACCGGTCGCGCTCCTCAGCGTCGAGGCCCTTGTACGCCGGGACGCTCCCGTGTTCGAGCGCGGCCTCGCGGATGAGGCCGCGTTCTTCCCGAGTCAGGTAATCTCGCGGTGCGGTCGTCTTGTGCCCCGTACTGAACGAGAGCTCCGGATCCCATTCGTCGAGGCCCTGTTCGTGTTCGCGCCACTTGTAGAGCATCTGGAGCGCTTTCCGGCAGTTGTCCTTGTGGGCGTTGCTGTGTTCCTGCTTGGCGAGCCACATCAGATACGCGTCCGCGTGATCGTGCGTGACGTTCGTCGTGTACCCGTCTTCGTAGTCCCACACCCACCGGTAGAACGGGTCCATGCGCTGAGCGCGGTTACTGACTGTCGTTCGCGCGTAGCCGTCGGCTTTCTTCGGGTCTTTCCCGAACACGAGAAGCCATTCGAGACACTGCTCGCGCTGGTTGCGATAGTCGATCTGTTGTCGCTCGTTAAGCAGCTCGGCGGCGGGTTCGGTGACGACTGTGATCCCTTCGAGAGGGGTCGTTGCCTCGTCGGCGTTCTTCATTGCCGGGCACCTCTGGGGGAACCCAGGTCCTTGCCCACCCGTTTCACCCAATCGCCGGACGGCATCGGGTTCAGTCCATCGAACCGCGGTGCCGCTGCTATATTGCTAATCGCAAGACAGCGGCGGGTTCGGTCGGTACATCGAAGCGCATTGCCCGTGAACATATGTTTGTTTCACCGTTGTTCACGGACGAAAACTACGGGACGGCGGAGGGAAAGGAGTGCTCCGTCAGGGATTCGAACCCTGGTCCTTGCCGTGAGAGGGCAAGATGATTGGCCGGACTACACCAACGGAGCGCACCTGAACGTATCGGGGAGATACGTATAATGGTTGCGTTTTAGCACCGCCCTGTGTGGGTTACGCATGCAAACAGGCCGCTTCGGAGTCACTCCTCGTCGTCGAACGGCGAGCCGGCGGCGTCGGGTTCGTGACCGGCGAGACTGATGATGTTCTCGCGGCCGACGCGGAGCTTGCTGATCTCGCCGTCCTCCTCCATGTCCGAGAGGAGCATGCTGACTTTGGACTTCGACCAGTCGGTCTCCTCGACGATGTTGACCTGCTTCATGCGCCCGCCGTTCGATTCGAGGAGCTTGACGACGCGGTCGCTGTCCGAGAGCAGTTCCGCGTCGGGGATCGGCGTCTGGCTGTCCGTCGCCGAACCGGCCGTCTCCGGGGCAGTGTCGGTGTCGCTGGCGGTGCTCGCGGTGTCGCCGGGCAGCGAGACCGAACCGTTTCGGTACGCGATCGCGCTGCCGACGCCGAGCACCAGGATGACGGCACCGACGATCCAGACCATCGGGTTGTCGGTCCCGCTCGGGAGTGGGGCAGTCGTCGACTGCGGGCTCTGTGTGTCGCCCTCCACACCAGAACCGCCAGCGGCGGTCGTCGCGGTCGAACGCGGTTCGAGTTCGAGGTACGGACGCTGCTGTACGAACTGCTGTTCGCCCCCCCAGGTGACGCTCTGGCTCCGTGTCAGCGAGTCGGGCCGGGTCTGTGAGGTCGGTTCGGGCTCGACAGCGGCGAACTGGAGTCCCTCACCGCTGACGAACACGAGCGACTGGTCCGGTCCGATGTAGAATTTCCCGTCGAACACGTCGCTGACGACGACTCGCTCCCCGTCGGTCCGGGCGAAGTGAGTCCAGGTGAACGCCAGTTCGATCGTCCCGCGGTCGTCGAAGCTCGCCGTGACGTTCGTGTAGGCGTCGCGGTCGAAGGACTTCGCCGCCATCGGCCGTTTGGTGGCGTTGCGGCCGATCGCAGTCAGCGCCTCGGAGCGACTGACGAAATTCCGGTACAGGTCCGTCTCCTCGGTCTCGAAGCGCTCGGCGAAGTCCCGAAACTGCCGTTTCTCGGAGTCGTTGGTCAACCGACGGTGGTGCTGGATCGACCAGCGCGCAGAGCCGTTCTCGGTGACCGTGATCTCGAACGTCGTCTGGTCGAACCCGTCGGGCTGGGCCAACAGGCCGCTCGACCCCGTCTCCTGGGCGGTCGTGACGGCGGCCCCGCTCACGAGCGCGGCCACGAGCAGACACCCGAGGAGGACCTGACTATTCATCTGTCATATACCACCTGAGGACAGAATAAAAACGCTGTGTTGCGCCGAACGGTCCCTCTCGATCCGACGAGGACGGGATCGATCCCGATCTCGTACGGAAGAACCCCTTCGTGAAGGGATTCGTCACTCTGCGACGGCGAGACCAGTCACAGAAGGGCGGCCTGTCAGTCAGCGAGCGCGTCTGCGAGCCGTTCGACGGGATGTGACGGTGATTCGTGGCCGCGTCGATCACCGAGCTGTGTGCGACAGGACGCCCCCGGTGCGACGACGGCGTCGCCGTCGCTGTCGGCGATCTGATCGAAGAGAATCCGCCCGATCGCCTGGCTCATCGAGTAGTGTTCGGCCTCGTAGCCGAAGCTGCCGGCCATCCCACAGCAGCCCGAATCCAGCGGGTCGACGGCGTAGCCCGCCCGCCTGAGGACGCCGACGGCGTGGTGGTCCCGCGAGACGGCCTTCTGGTGGCAGTGGCCGTGGTAGGTCAGCGTCTCCTCGCCGCCGGTCCAGTCGACGCGCTCGTCGAGGCGGAACCGATCGAGGTACTCACAGAGACCGTACGCGTTGTCGGCGACGGGCGCGGCGTCCGAGCCCAGGAGGTCACGGTAGTCCGACTGGAACATCACGGCGTCGGACGGCTCGACGAGGACCACGTCCCACCCGTCGGCCACGCGGCCGTCCAGCGCGTCGACGTTCGTCCGTGCGCGCTCGCGAGCCACGTCGACGAAGCCCTTCGAGTGGGCGGCGCGGCCGCTGCTGGTCGCGTCGTCTGGGACGGCGACGTGTACGTCGGCGGCTTCGAGGACGCGGACGGCCGCACGGAGCACGTCGGGGTTGCTGTAGTTGTTGTACGTGTCGGGGACCAGCAGCGCCCGGCGCTGTGCGTCCTCCGGGTTGACGCCGGGGCCGCGCTGGGCGAACCAGTCCTCGAAGGACTCGCGTTTGAACGTCGGGAGCGATCGCTCGCTGGCGATCCCGACCAGGCGCTCGGCCAGTACGTCACTGCCCGGTGCCCCGGCCAGCCAGTTCGACAGCGGTGCGAGCCGACTCCCCCACGCGCTGAGGGTCTCGACGTGCGCGAACAGCTTCGACCGGAGACTCGCGCCGTGTTCCTGGTGAGAGGCGTGTTCGACCTCGGTCTTGAGCTTGGCCATGTCGACCTCGCTGGGGCAGTCTTTCGCACACCCCTTGCAGCCGATACAGAGGTCCATGATCTCGTCGACGAACGCCTCGTCCGTCGGATCTGCCGGCAGGTCGCCGCTCATCGCCTGGCGGAGGGCGTTGGCTCGCCCCCTCGTCGCCGTCGACTCCTCGCCCGCGGCCCGATAGGTCGGACACATGACGCCGCCGGTCGTCTCCTGTGGGCCGCGACAGCCCCCACAGCCGTGACAGAGCTCGACCATTCCCTGGAACCCGTTCTCGTTGTCCCACCCCATGGCCGGCTCGAACGCCGTCTCGAACTCGTAGTCGGGATCGAACCGCAGGTCGTCGGTCATGTCGACGGCGCGGGCCCGCGCGGGGACGTCCTCGGGGATCGCCTCGTCGGCGGCGTAGCCACACACCTGTCCGGGGTTCAACAGCCAGTCCGGGTCGAAGGCCGCTTTCAGCTCCCGGAACACCTCCCACACGTCCTGTCCGTACAGCTTTCGGTTCCACTGAGTGCGCGCACGTCCGTCGCCGTGCTCGCCCGAGACGCTGCCGCCGTAGGTCGTGACGAGGTCGGTCGCGCCGTCCGCGATGGCTGCCATCTGCTCGACCCCCTCGACCGTCTTCGTGTTCACCAGGGGCCGGATGTGGAGACAGCCCGGACCGGCGTGGGCGTAGAAGCTCGCGAACGTGTCGTTGTCGGCCAGCAGCTCTTGGAACTCGGCGACGTAGTCCGCGAGGTTCTCGGGCGGGACGGCGGTGTCCTCGATGAAGCTGATGTGTTTCGCGTCCGAGGTCCGCCCGAGGAGGATCGGGAGCCCGCTCTTGCGGAGCTTCCAGAATCGCTTTCGCTCGCTCTCCTCGTGGGCCTCCTGGCCGTGAAACGCCTCCCGCGGCGCGTCGGTCAGCGAGTCGGCCCCGCTCTGTGCGACGCCGTCGGTACCGACGCTCCCGACTCGATCCGCGAGGAGGTCCGCGACCCGCTGTTTGCCCTGCGGGTCGTTCTCGGCGTAGAACTCGACGAGCAACACCGCGCCGGTGTCCGCCGGGAGGAGCTGGTCGACCAGGTCGCCGAACTCCTCGGTGTCGGCGGCCAGCTCCAGCAACACGTCGTCGAGGACTTCGACCGCCGCGGGATCGTGTTCGAGGATCGCCGGCACGTCGGCCATCGCGTCGATGAGGTCGTGATAGGAGAGCAGCGCCAGCGACTTCGTTTCCGGGACGGGTTCGAGCGAGACCGTCGCCTCGGTCACGATGGCCAGGGTCCCCTCGCTGCCCGCGAGCAGCCGCGCGACGTTGACCGACCCGTCTTCGGCCTCCGAGAGGAGTCGATCGAGATTGTAGCCGGAGACGTTTCGCTTGAGGTCGGGAAACGCCGCGGTGACCGCCTCGTGCTCGTCGTCGACGAGCCGGGCAATCGCCGCGTATATCTGGCCTTCGAGCCCGTCCCGGTCGGCCCGCGACCGCAGTTCGTCGAGCGTGACCTCGCCGAACGTCGTCACGGTCCCGTCCGCGAGGACGACCTCGCAGTCCTCGATGTACGCGTCGGTCTTGCCGTACTTCAGGGAGTGTGCGCCCGTGGAGTTGTTGCCGATCGCGCCACCGAGGACGCTCTTGTCGCCCCACGCCGGGTCGGGGGCGAACTTCAGGCCGTGGTCGGCGAGCCTGTCGTTCAACGCCCCGAGGGTGACGCCCACCTGTGCGCGTGCCGTGTGTCCCGCCGGATCGACCGACTCGATCGCGTCCATGTGGCGCGAGCAGTCGACGACGACCGACTCGTTGACCGCCTGTCCCGCGAGGCTCGTTCCCCCGCCTCGCGGCAGGACCGGCGTTCCCCGCTCGGCGCAGTAGTCGACGACCGCTGCCACGTCGGCCGTCGAGGTCGGATAGACGACACCGATCGGTACCACCTCGTAGGCGCTCGCGTCGGTCGCGTACAACTGTCGCGTGTACTCGTCGAAGCGGACCGCCCCGTCGATGCGGTCTTCGAGGGCGGCGACGAACGCGGGGCGCTCGACGGTCCCGCCCTCGTAGTCGTAGTCCGCCCGATCGTCGGTAGCCGGGTCCGGCCCACCCCGATCGCGTCGTGTTCCCATATCGGATTCTTCGACCGGATCCCGATTAAAACACCGGGCCACCGCTCGCGCTGCCGGCTGTCAGTCCGCTCTCTGCTCTCCGGACAACAGAGCGGCCGCGACAATCAGAGTTCTTTCCACTCGGAGGGCTGGCTCGTGAGGCCCATGACGCGGGCCTGACGGGTGCCGTCCTCCTCGCGGAACTCGATGAGGCCGTCGAACGCCTGCTTGATGACCTGGAGGGTCTGGTCGTCGTGCGCGCCGGAGTCGATCGTGAACACGCCGACGTAGCCCGCCGAGTCCAGTCGCGACGAGAGGATGTGACAGAGCTTGAACACGGTCTTCTTGTCCGTGTACGTTAGCATCGTCGACAGGGAGACCAGCGCGAGCCGTCCCTGGTCGCGCCCGCTCTTGTGGAGCCCCTCCAGTGCTTTCGTGATGCCGATACCGATGCCGGTCAGGTCGCCCGGCGAGTTCACGTGATGGGTGTACGCGCCGCTCTGTGCGGCTTCCCCCCCGCTGTTGTCGCCGCGGCAGTCGACGACTCCGAGCTGGGAGTCGTCCATCTCCGGTACGTCCGTTCGAAACTCGTCGACGACCGAGCTCGCCCGATCGTTCGTCGTCACGACGACCGCCCCCTCGCCGTTACCCACCCCATCTTTGAGTACATCCATCGCGAGGGCCTCTTTGCCACTCATCGCGGGTCCCGCGACGAGTAGGCTCGTCCCCGGGCGAACCGAGTCCAGCGCGTCGAAGTCGAGTACGGTTGACAGGTCGTACATATTCTCTGACAGTTTATTCGTCTTCACCATTACTGAGCCCACGCAACGTTGCGATAAAGTCGGCGTCGTCGCCGATGCCACCGAGTGATTCCGAGAGTTCGGATTTTAGTTCTCCGATCTCCTCCTTAAGTTCATCGTATTCGTCGCTCTCTTCCAGCTCCGCGCTGCTCTTACTCGCTTCGAGCGTCGCTTGCTTCTCGACCAGCGAGTAGTACTCCTGTAGGAGGGTATCGTACTCGGAACGTTCGAGCAGGTTCTCCACGGTCTCGTGGAGCTGTTCGCTCCGGATCGGCTTCGAGAGATACGCGTCGAACCCCATCTCCAGAATGTCGAAGTCCGGTTCGACCGCCGTCACCATCGAGACGCGACAGCCGAGATCGCGCTCGCGGATACGCTCCAGTACCTCGTCACCCGAGAGTCCCGGCATCATACGGTCGAGTAACACGACATCGACGCTGTCGTCGAGTAAGTCGAGCCCTTCGTCACCGTCGTGGGCCATCCGGACTTCGTAGTCGTTTCGGAGCCATAGCTTGTATGTTTCCGCGACGTCCGGTTCGTCCTCGACGATGAGCACGACGGGGCGATCCGATTCAGACATCTATTCTCTACACGTGGTTACTTTTTCATCATACATAGCCCTGTGGGTCTGTCAGCGCGCCGAATCAGCGGCCAGTACGTCAGTTCGCCCCTCACTACGCGGCGCTCGTCCCGCGTCCCGATCGCACCCTCGCTTCTCGGAACCGCGCCCTCCGGAGAGACAGACCAGCACACACAAACCCGTCGGGCTCGACTCCGGGCGTATGATCCGAAACCTTGCACCGTCGAGCGGGGTCTTTACCAGCAACGTCTTTCTCGTCGAGGGCGAGACGACGACGCTGGTCGACGTGGGCAACGACTTCGACGTGGTCTCCGAGGTGCGAGCGGTCGTCGACGAGATCGATCAGGTCGTCCTGACACACACCCACCGCGACCACGTCGGCACCCTCGACGCGGTACGGGACGCGTTCGACGCGCCGGTGTTTGGCTACGACGGCGACTACGGCGGCGTCGACCGGGCGATCGCCGACGAGACGACCCGACAGATCGGCGACGAGGAGTACGTGGCGCTGCACACGCCGGGTCACAAGAACGACCACGTCTGTCTCTACGCGGCCGAGGCGGGCGTGCTCTTCGCCGGTGATCTGGTGTTTGCCAACGGGAGCTTCGGTCGGACGGACCTCGAAGAGGGAGACCGTTCGCTGCTCGTCGAGAGCATCGACCGCGTCCTCGATCTCGTCGACGAAGACCTCGCCGAGATGCACGCCGGCCACGGTCCCAGCGTCACGGACGACCCGTACAGCAACATCGAACTGGCGCGGCGGGCGGCGCGGTTCTGACGCCGTCGGCAGTGGCACGCGCCCCGTCAGGCCAGCCCGTAGTAGCCCGGCTCGTCGTCGGCACTCGGCTCGGCGAACACGAAGGCGTCGGCGTGTTTGATGAGCCACGGAATGGCCCAGTCCATCAGGACGTTCTCGGTCTCGACGTCGAGTTCCGCCTCGGCCTCTAACCCCTGGAGGAGGCGACCGATCTCGTAGATCGTGTACATCTCGTCGTCGTCGAGCACTTCCTCGGGCTCGCGAAACTCCAGCGGGCGGAGATCGTCGAACTCGTCTTTCGGTCGTGGCATGTCCGCCGGTTCCGCGCCGCCGTGCGTAAAGCCCTCGAAAGCGACGCGCTGTCGTCGCCGTCTGGTGTCGCCACTGATCGACGATATCGAAAGAAAGTGCGAAGCTCGGGAGCCCGCCGTCGGGCGACGTTACTCGAAGTGACCGACTGCGGTCTCGTACTGCGACGCGACCTCGTCCCAGTCGACGACCTCGAAGAAGGCGTCGACGAAGCTGCCGCGGTCCGGGCCGTAGTCGTAGTAGTACGAGTGCTCCCAGACGTCGAGCGCCATGATGGGGTGGGACCCCCAGAGCGCGCCCTGGTCGTGCTTGTCGACCGTGACGTTGCGGAGCTGCTTGGCGACCGGGTCGTAGACGAGCAGCGCCCAGCCACCGGCGGCCGAGGCGGCCGCCTCGAACTCGCCTTTCCAGCCCTCGTAGGAGCCGAAGTCCGCTTCGATCCGGTCACGGAGTTCGCCCGACGGCTCGCCGCCGCCGTTGGGGGACATGTTGTCCCAGAACAGCGTGTGGAGATAGTGTCCACTGCCGTTGTGGGTGACGTTGCCCAGCGCACCGGCGCTGGATCCGAACTCACCCGACTCGCGGTTCTCCGCGAGGGTCTCCTCGGCGGCCGCGAGGCCGTTGACGTACCCCTGATGGTGGGTGTCGTGGTGCCAGGTGAGCACCTGCTCTGAGATGTGGGGCTCCAGCGCGTCGTAGTCGTACGGAAGTGGCGGCAGTTCCGGATCTGAGTGTTCGGACATGATAAATCTCCTCCATCTTTTGGGTGGGGCGGACGCCTGTTAAACGTTTAGGAGCCGCACGCTACCACACCACACGCGCCGACCGCCTGCCGGTCGTTCTCGGCTGGCGGTTCGGGTCCCGACGCCGAGACAGACGACCCACCACTGCCGGGATCAGCTCTCGCCGCGGGCGGTCTCGAACATCTCCAGAGCCTGGTCGCGCCGCTCGCTGTGGTCGACGATGGGGTCGGGGTACTTCGGGGCGGCGTTGCGACGCTGGGTCAGCGAGAGGTCGGGCCACTCGTGGATCACCGACGGCTCGGCGTCACGCAGTTCGGGGACGTACGTCTTGATGTACTCCGCGTCGGGGTCGTACCGCTCGCCCTGGGTCATCGGATTGAAGATCCGGAAGTACGGTTGGGCGTCGGTCCCCGTCGAGGCGGCCCACTGCCACCCGCCGTTGTCGTTCGCGGTGTCGTGGTCCACCAGACGCTCTTTGAACCACTCGTATCCCGCTCGCCAGTCGATCAGCAAGTCCTTGGTGAGAAAGGAGGCGACGATCATCCGGACGCGGTTGTGCATGAACGCCTCCTGGCGGAGCTGGCGCATCCCGGCGTCGACGATCGGGTATCCCGTCTCGCCGTCCTTCCAGGCCTGGAGCGCCTCGGGGTCGTCGCGCCACTGGAGCGGGCGCTCGTAGGTCTTGTAGTTGTCCGTGACGACCGACCGGTTGGCAAAGAGGACCTGCGTGTAGAACTCCCGCCAGGCGAGCTGGGACTGGAACTCCGCGACGGATTCGCGCCGTTCCTCGTCGCTGGCCGCTGCCGCCGCGCTCGCGGTGCGCTCGTACACCTCCCTGATACCGATCGTCCCGAACTTGAGGTGAGCCGAGAGCCGTGAGGTACAGTCGTCCGCGGGGTAGTCTCGGCGGCCCTCGTACCGATAGATGTCGTCCTCGCAGAACGCGTCGAGGAGCTCCCGGGCCGGCTCCGTCCCCGCCGGAGGGATCTCTGCCTGTGGCTCCTCGAAACCCAGGTCTCCCACCGACGGCAGGGGATCGCCGGACACGTCGGCGAGTTCGTCCGGGCCAGGCGCGTCGTAGGGATCCTCTTTCTCCCGGTCGTGCCACTTGCGCCCGAAGTAGGTGAACACCGAGTACGGATCGCCGTCGTTGGTCGTGATCTCGCCGGGACGGTGGAGGACCGCATCGGTGACCGCCTCGCGTTCGACGCCCGCGTCGTCGAGGGCCTGCCGGACGGCGATGTCGCGCTCGATTCCGAGCCCGGAGTAGGCCTCGCCCCAGGTCACGCCGTCGGCTCCGAACGCCTCGGCCAGCCGCGGGATCTCGGCCGTCGGATCGCCGCGAGCGATCACGAGGTCGCTCCCGCGGTCGCGGTACTGTGCCCGCAGCGAGTCGAGCGCGTCCAGCATGAACGCCACGCGGGGCGGTGCGGCGTGGTCGAGGACGGCGTCGTCGAAGACGAACACCGGGACGACCGGGCTGTCGGCCGTCGCTGCGGCCAGGCCGGCGTTGTCGGTCGTCCGGAGGTCGCGTCGATGCCAGTGGATTCGCATACGAGACGATCGGCCCGGTCCCTCCTCAAAGGCACCCCTACTCTGTTGGTGGCGACCTGACTAACGCTTTTGTTCGTCCTGGCCGTCGGTGCGGGACATGACCGGAGGTCAGGTCCGCGTCGAGATCGCAGACGAGGTCGCAACGATCACGCTGAACCGCCCCGAAGCGCGCAACGCGCTCTCTGCGGAGGCCGCAGACGAACTCGCTGCGGCGATCGAGACCGCCGAAGACAGCGCGGCACGGTGTGTCGTCCTCCGGAGCGAGGGGGCGGCCTTCTGTGCCGGCGGGGACGTGGACGCGATGCTGGAGAGCATCGACCGGGACGTGCCGCCGGCAGAGCGCGTCGAGGTCGTCGTCGGCGCGGTCAACCGCGCGATCAAGCGCGTCTACGACTGTCGGCTCCCGACGGTGGCGAAGATCGACGGTCCGGCCTTCGGGGCCGGTGCGGGTCTGGCGATCGCCTGTGACCTGCAGCTCGCGAGCCCGGCGGCGAAGATCAGTTTCGGCTTCCGCCGCGTCGGACTCGCGGTCGATTCGGGCGTGTCCTACCTCCTCCCGCGGCTCGTCGGGCTCAACACCGCCAAGGAACTGATCTTCACTGGCGAACTGGTCGACGCCGACCGCGCCCGAGATCTCGGGCTCGTTACCCGCGTGTTCGAGGCGTCGTCGTTCGACGAGGGCGTCGAGAACATCGTCGAGGCGATCGCGACGGGGCCGACGGTCGCACTGGCGGCCTCGAAGCGACTGGTGAACCACCAGCCCGACTCCTTTGACGCCGCGACGGCGCGGGAAGCGAACGCGCAGGGCGTCGCCTTCTCGACCGCGGACCACGAGGAGGGCGCGAGAGCCTTCGTCGAGAGTCGCGAACCGGAGTTCGATGGGCGCTGATACCGTCGGCTCCGCGCGTTCGTCAACGCTTATGTAGGGCGGAGTTTACGACACGACCAATGACCGACGAGGCGACGTTTCGACTCGCGCTCGATCGGGAGAGCCGATCGGGACGCTACTACCGCAACGCCGTCGAACGACACTGGGACCCTGCGGCGATCGATCTCGACGACGATCGTGAGCCACTCGTCGAAGCGCATCCCGCGACCTTCGACCACCTGCGCTCGACCGTCGCGAAGTTCGGTGCCGGCGAGCGCGCCGTCACCGAGGACCTCGCCCCGCTCTCGGTCGTGCTCGACGACGCCGCGGACCAGGCCTATCTCAGCACGCAGCTGTACGAAGAAGCGCGCCACCTCGATTTCTTCGAGCGGTACTGGACGGCGGTGATCAACCCGGTCGAGCGCGAGCGCGACCTGCCGGTGAGTTCGCCGACCGAGGATCGGTGGGTCAACGACGCGTACGACGAACTGCTCGCCCGCACGGACGCGGCGATGCACCGACTGCTCGACGACGACACGCCCGAGCACCGCGCGATCGCGCTGTGTCACTACCACCTGACTATCGAGGGCATTCTGGCACAGACGGCCTACTGGGGGCTCCAGCAGAGCTACGGTCCCTCCGAGCCGGACCTCCCGACGCTGCCGGGTTTTACCACCGGACTGGAGCGCATCCGGAGCGACGAGGGTCGCCACGTCGGGTTCGGAATGAGCAAGCTCCGCGAACTCGTCGCGGACGGCGTCGACCCACAGCTGCTACACGACACCGTCACGGAACTGCTGGGGCTGGTCCAGCAGACGACGACCGACGGACTGGGCGACGGCAGCGAGGAGACGCCGGGTCCCTCCGCCGACGACCTGCAGAACTACGCGATCGAGAAACACACCGAGCGGATGGCACAGATCACGTCTCCCGAGACCGACCTGCCGGACGTGGACACGCTCGTGACCCTCGATTCAGCGTGATCCGTGCCGACGACAGCGTGCGCCGAGAGATGCCAACTTCCAAGACGATAACACCGGAACGTGGGATATGAACGCGGACGAATCACCAGACTGGGAGTTCAAGGAACGCGACGTGTTGATCCTCAGAGAGCTGGCCGACGATCCGGAGCTCTCCTCGCGAGAACTGGCCGACATCCTCGAAGCGGACCACGACATCTCGGTGTCACACGTCACCGTCAGCGAATCGATCCGCAAGATGCGCCAGGAGGGGGTCTTCCGTGACGCGATCGTCCCCAACGAGGAGTACTTCAACTTCGCGCTGTTCGAGTTCAAGTTCAATCCGGAGCACTTCGAGGAGGGCTGGCGCGAGGCCATGACGGCGATCCGCGACGACAGACACACGATGTTCTACTTCCTCTCGGACGGGGAGTACCAGTGGAAGTCGGTGATGATGTTCCCGAGCCGGAAAGCGGAGTCACGCTGGATCCACGAGTTCTACAAGGACCACGGACGCGTCGTCCAGAACATCCGTAACTCCGTGATACACAACGTTTTGAAGTTCCAGACAGATCCCGAGATATTCACGGAACTCGAACAGGACGACACCTAGAGCTTGCTCTCGGCGTCTTCCGCGAGTTCCTTCATCCGCTTGCCCACGCGGCCGGCGTCGGAGAACTCGTCTTCGCTCATCGCGGTCGCCAGCGAGTTGCCCAGTACGAAGACGGCGTGTTTGTGTTCGCTCTTGGACTTGTGAACGTCCGAGGGGCGCACGTCGAGCTCGCCGTAGGCGTCGAACAGCTCGGGGTCGACGCTGTCCATCTCGTCGCGGAAGAAACGCATGATCAGCACCATCTGTTCGTGCAGCTCGAGAAGCTCGTCTTTGTGCATCTTGCCACTAGTAGGCGGTGCCAATAGTATAAGAATTGCTTGTGAACGGCTACCAGTGGTGGTTCGTCTGCTGAGCGCCGCTCGCTAGAAGACGTACTCGTCGTCGTGACCCATCATCCCGTCGTCCTCGAGTCCCCCGGGGTCGTCCTCGTCGTCCATGGGCCCGCTGGTCTTGTAGGCTTTCAACCCGGTCGAGAGGAGATCCTCGATCGCTTCCTCGCGGGTGAGGAACTCGCCTTCTTCGACGAGCTGGGCGATCTGCATCTCGAGATGTTCCGGGATCGTTATCTCTACCTGTGGCATCGGAACGTACGGTGGTTCGATAGATCCCCTTATAAATCTGGCGGGGAGAGTTACCGAACGTGAGAACAATACTGTGGCTTCCGACGATATCGGTTTTCGATATCGAAATATTTCTGTTGAATGCAGAAAACGACGACGCTCGGCGACGCGGCGGCCAGTAGCCGGCCGATCGATCGCGAACTGCCGGTCACTTCGTGGCGATAGTCACGCTGAAGCGTCCCCCGTCCGTAGGTCGGGCCATGTGTGGAACCGGGCGTCGGGACCGACGCTGGCAGCCCAGCGAGAGTGATCGGCAGTGACCGAGCCGAACGAGAACACGCTCTGGGGACGGATCATCGTCGAAGAACTCGTCGCCAACGGGATCGACGCGGTCTGTGTCGCACCCGGCAGTCGCTCGACGCCGCTGACCGTCGCGGTCGCACGGCACCCGGAGATGCGCGTCTACTCTCACCTCGACGAGCGGTCCGGGGCCTACTTCGCGCTCGGTCGGGCACGGCGGACCGGGACGCCGACGCCGCTGATCTGTACCTCTGGCACGGCGGCGGCGAACTTCCACCCGGCGGTGATCGAGGCCGACCAGTCCCGTGTGCCGATGGTCCTGTTGACCGCCGACCGGCCCCGAGAACTGCAAGACAGCGGCGCGAACCAGACGATCGACCAGGAGAAGCTCTACGGCGACGCTGTCCGTCAGTACCGCTCGCTCCCAGAGCCGGCACCGGAGCCGCGCCGGCTCCGATCGCTCCGAACTACAGTCTGTCGCGCCGTCGCGACTGCGACCGACACGCCCGCGGGTCCGGTCCACCTGAACGTGCCCGTCTCGAAGCCCCTCGAACCGACGCCGGTCGAGGGCGCGGTTCCGGACGATCTCCCGGAGCGCGCTCCACTCGGTGCGAACGGCCGGGACGGACCGATGGTCCGTACGACCCGCGGCGAGAGGACGCTCTCGGCGTCGGACCTGTCCACGCTCGCAGACCGGATCGACAGAGAGCGGGGCCTGATCGTCGCCGGCCCGTCGAACGGACCGACGCCCGGCCGGGACGCGCTGGCAGAACTCGCCGACACCACGGGCTTTCCGGTGCTCGCCGATCCGCTGTCGGGGCATCGCTTCGGCCCCCACGTCGGCGACCGGCCCATCTGTGGCGGCTACGACTCGTATCTCGACGCCGGGGCCTGGCCCGATCCGGATGTCGTCCTCCGGTTCGGGGCCTCGCCGACCTCGAAGACGCTGCGTCACTGGCTGCGCGACGCCGACGCCGTCCAGTTCGTGGTCGATCCGGCCGGCCAGTGGCGCGAAGCGACGTTCACCGCGACCGATCTCGTCGTGGCCGATCCGACGCGGCTGGCGACGGGGCTGGCCGACCGACTCGACCGATCACCGACGGCGTGGACCGAGCGATTCGAGACCGCAGAGGCCCGCTACTGGGACCTCGCCGAGCGGGCGCACGGCGAGCAGTTCTTCGAGGGGACGGTCGCCGCGACGGTCGCCAGCGCCGTCCCGGATCCGGCGACGGTGATGGTCTCGAACAGTATGCCGGTTCGGGACCTGGACCGGTTCGGACGGCCCAGAGCGGCCGACGTGACCGTCCTCGGCAATCGCGGGGCCAGCGGTATCGACGGGATCACCTCGACGGGACTCGGTGCGGGCAGCGCGACCGAGGACCCGCTGGTCGTGCTCACCGGCGATCTGGCCTACTACCACGACATGAACGGCCTGCTCGCGGTCGGGCGCTGTGACGTGGACGCGACGATCGTCCTCGCGAACAACGACGGCGGCGGCATCTTCCACGAACTCCCCATCGAATCCTTCGAGCCGCCCTTCACCGACCAGTTCCGGACGCCCCACGGACTGGACTTCGAGCCGACGGGCGCGCTGTACGACCTCGAATATGACCGCGTCGAGGGTCGCGGTGCCCTCGCCGACGCCGTGGCGTCCTCGGCCGGCGCGTCCGGCACGCAGATCGTCGAGTGTCGGTTCGACGGCGAGCGGAGCCATCGGTACCGGGATCGGGTTCACGAGCGCGTTCGCGAATCGCTGTAGGGTGCTACGGTCCCACGATCGAACGGGTCAGCAACGAGAAGCCAAAGGGCAGCCAGACGCTCCCGAGCGCTGCGAGCCCGACGAGTCCGGTCACCGGGACGCCGAACGCGACGAGCGCGAGGGGCACCAGGACGCTCCAGGCCCCGAAGACCAGGACGCCCACCGACGGCTGTGACTGGAGGTAGCCGATCAACAGCAGGGCACACAGGCCGACGGTGGCGTTGATCACCAGCGGGAAGGGTGGAAACACCGTGGACGCCACCATGATCGGATAGAGGGCGAACGTCAGCGCGGCGAGTGAGAGCGGCGTGTCGGCCACGAACGCCCGCAGCGAGTGACCGCTCGAACTCACGTCGTGTCTGACGTTGTACGCCGCCTCCCCGCTGTCGGTACTCGCACCGTAAATTCGCTCGCGCTGGCGGCCGTCACGGGTCGAGGTGCCCGTCGGGCGCGTCCGGCCCGTCGACGCGCCACTGCCGGGCGACGTGCCCGCCGTCGTCTGTCCGGTTGCGGTGGCCTCAGTTGCACCACTCGACGCCGCTGTGCGCGTCTCACGAACGCGCTCGCTGGCCGTTCGCTCCTGGCGTCGCCGCTCGGAGGGCCCCGCGTTCGTGCCCGCGGCAGTCGACTCGCTGGGACCGTCCGTCTCGCTGTCCGCCCAGCCGGCCTCGCGAGCCGCACGGGCCGCCGCGCCGCGGGCGTCGTGGTGATCGCTCCCCGCCGCGTCCGCACCGACGTACGCCTCGTGTCCGAGTCGATCGTAGCGGGCGCGCTCGTCGTCGTCGGTCAGCACGTTGCGGGCCTCGATCACGCGCTGGGTGGCCTCGTCGGCGTCGGCGTCGTCGTTGTGGTCCGGATGGGTCTCCTTCAGCCGCTCGCGATAGGCGTCCTCGATGTCGCTCGCGGTGGCGTCCGGTTCGACCCCGAGCACGTCGTAGAACGTCTCTGTCATCGAGCGAACACGCGTAGGGTGATATCGTCGTGTGGTGATATTAACAGTTGTGTCGCGGCGGCCCCACGCTACAGCGTCACCCGCTCGCCGGTCCGGGCGGACTCGACGGCCGCGCGGATCACGCGCATGTCGACGACGCCGTACTCGGACTGCTGGGTCGCGGGGACGGCGTAGTCACGCGTCCACCAGCCCAGACCGACCATCGCGAAGCGGACGGTCCCGTCCGCGCCGGTCTCCCAGTCGCGCCGTATGAAGTCGTCGAAGTGCTCGTCGAGCGCCATGCGAGTAGGGTCGCCCGCGAGCGAGATAAGTGTGTGAGCGCCGGCGGAGTGCCGCGGGGAACACTGATCCGCCCGGTTCCCGTCCCCGACACTTTTTGCGCGGCCGGCTGTCGTGTATCGTATGTCCCCCAGCGCTCGGTCGGTCGCCCGGACCGTGGCCGCCCTGTTCAGCTCGGTCGTGTTGCTCGCCCCGCTGACGTTCGCTCTCCTCGTCGGCGGGACCGTGACGGTGCTCGATCTCCTCGGGCTCACAGTTCCGGAGCCGCTGGCACTCGTCGGGCCGGTCGTCGCCGGAGCGGCGGCGCTGTGGCTCGCCGTCGAGAGCGCGCTGGTCCAGCTGCACGGAGTCGGCGTGCTCGACCGCGGCGGACCGATCCAGCGACGACTCAGGTACCTCGCGATCGGTGTCACCGTCGTCACGGGCGTGATCGCCATCGGTCGCTTCCTCGCGATGACCGTTCCGTGGGCCATCGAGACCGGCTCGACGAGCGTGCTGGTGCTCGCTGGCGCGCTGGCGCTCGCGGTCGTCGGGACGCTCTACCGGACGATCGCGGCCGCCAGGACCGGGTACGAGCGTGTGGGCCGAGCACAGACGGACGAGCCCCGGAGGTAGCGAGGGGTTAGCCGCGCCACTCCAGCACCGTCGCCGCCCACGTGTAGCCCGTCCCGGCGGCGAGAAAGAGGACCACGTCTCCGTCGTCGAGCCAGCCGCGATCCCTGGCCTCGCGGGTCGCGAGCGCCTGGTCGACGCTCTGGACGTGGCCGTACTCCTCCAGATACAGGTGCTCGCGCTCGCCCAGCCCGAACTGGTCACAGAGGTGGTCGTGGAACGACCGCTTCATGTGGGTGATGGCAGCGAAGTCGACGGCGTCGCGGTCGTAGCCCGAGGCGTCGAGGGCGTCGTCGGCCACCGCGAGGAAGTTCGGCAGACTCACCTCGGCGAGTCGGGCTTTCATCGACTCGTGGTCCGGGACGCGCAGGGAGTGGCGACCCTCCTCGGCGGTGGCGTTCGAGGGGGGCTCGACCGTCCCGCCGGCCGGGACGATCACGTCGCGCGAGAAGCTCCCGTCCGTAATGGCGGCGCTCTCGCGGACGGTCGCGATGGCGCGCTCCCCGGCGTCCCGTTCGAGGACCATCGCGCTCGCCCCGCTCCCGAAGTTGAACATGAAGGAGGTGTCCGGGTCCCCGTAGTCGACGAGGTCCTCCTCGCGACTCGCGGCGACCAGCAGCGCGCGGTCGATCGAGCCCGTCCGGATCTGTGCGGCCGCCTCTCGGATCGCGATCGGCGCGCCGGCACAGAGCGCGTAGCTCTCGCTGGCGTAGGCGTCGCTCGCGCCCAGCCGCTCGGCCACGTCCGCGGCGAGGCTCCAGACGACGTGGTCTTTGAGCTCGCTCCCGTGGTAGCTGACCAGATCGAGGGCCGCGGCGTCGACGCCGGCGTCGTCCAGCGCCCGCCGTCCCGCCTCGACACAGAGGTCGCTCGGTTGCTCGTCGCGGGCAACGCGCTTCTCGCTGATCCCCATCTTCTCGACGACGACCGACTCGGGGATGCCGGAGCGGTCGGCGATCGTCGCGCCGGAGATCGTCGCCTCGGGCAACGCGACCGCGAGGCCGGTGCAGTGGACCGTCACCGCTCACCCCACAGCCGTTCGGGGAGCCGCCGCGCGACCCGGCCGCCCAGCCGCGAGCGGACCGTGCCGACGATCCCGTCGGGGACGTAGAGGACGAACAGGACGAAGACGATCCCGACGTAGAGGCTCGCGTGGCCGTTCAGCGCGGCGGTGATGAAGCCCTCGACCGTGAGCCCGCCGACGAGTTCGGTCGTCAGGAACTCCTCCGAGAGCGTCTGTTCCAGATACGGGAGCAGGCCGCCGCCCTGGCCCCGCTTCGAGAGGAACTCCCGGACGGTCTCGTCGAACAGGTGGCCCCAGAGCGGGCCGGCGAGGGTCCCGAACCCGCCGATGATGCTGGCCAGCAACGCGTCGCCGCTGGTCAGGAAGTAGAAGCCGGACTCGGGGGTCACGGAGCGTTTGAACCCCGCGAGCAGTCCCCCGGCGACGCCGCCGAAGAAGCCGCTGATCGCGAATGCGCCCAGCTTGTAGCGGAAGGTGTCGTAGCCGATGGCCTCGGCACGCTCCTCGTTCTCGCGGATCGCGACCATGACGCGGCCGAAGGGCGAGTGGAGGATCCGCTGCATCGCCGCGAAACACAGCAGGACGACGACACCCACGGCGTAAAAGGAGACCGTCGTCGTCCCGAGCGTGTGGCCCGCGAGCGCCAGCGTGTCGCCGGTCAGCGTGCCCAGCGCGACGGTCAGCTGATCGACGTAGGGCACCCCGAGCTCGAAGCCGCGGGCTCCGCTCAGCGCGATCCCGTCACGGGGGTTCGAGCCGACGTAGTCCCAGTCCCGGACAAAGACGTACAGCACCTGTGCGAAGCCGAGGGTGATCATCGCGAAGTAGACCCCGGTGAGCCTGAACGAGACCAGGCCGATCACCACCGCGAGCACCGTCGCGAGGACCGCGCCGACGACGAGTGCCACCAGGAACGGCGTCTCGGGACCCAAGAGCGGGACCTTCCCGTTGGCGATCAGGAGGACGGTGTACGCGCCGGTGCCGTAGAACGCCGCGTGGCCGAACGAGAGGTAGCCGGTGTAGCCGCTGATGAAGTCGAACGACATCGCAAAGAGCGAGAAGTACAGCACGGCGACCATCGTCTCCATCCGCGGGAGGACGGTGACGGCCACCTCGCCCAGTGGCGACTGGGTGAGAAGGTGATAGATCGCGGGGTAGATCGCCAACAGCCCGACGACGACGAGGTACACCTGCTGACGCCTGAGCGATTCGATCGGCCAGCTCGTTCGGACCCGCTTCCGGAGACGGGTGGCGACGCTAATGGCCCCCCACCTCCTCGACGCCGTAGATCCCCTGCGGACGGACGATCAGCGCCACCACGAGGATCATGAAGATGGCGACCTCGGGGAGCCAGGTCCACGTGACCGCGACGTTCTGGAACCACCAGGTCGTCGTCGCGTCGACCAGCCCGACGATCAGCCCGCCCACGACCGTCCCGCGGAACGTGCCCAGCCCGCCGATGATGACGACGACGAACGCCGGCAACAGCGACTCGGCGGCCAGCGGGACGCTCGCTCCCCAGACCGGGTCCCACATCAGGAGTGTGCCGGCGACGCCCGCGACGCCCGCACCCAGCGCGAAGACGACCGTGAAGACCCGCCGCACGTCGATGCCCAGCGCCTCCGCCATCTCGCTGTCCTCGCTCCCGGCCCTGATGAACAGGCCGTAGCGCGTGCGCGTGAGGAATCCCCAGATCGCGGCGACCGTCAGCGCGCCGAGGAAGATCTCGAACAGTGCGAGCCCGCGCACGGAGACCGGCCCCAGCGACTGCGACGTTTCCAGGAAAGCAGGGATCGTCCCGAGCGCGGCCTGCCACTCCGCGAGGGGCTGGAGGCCGTAGAAGCCGACGACGATCCGGGCCAGCTCTTCGAGCACGAGCGTCACGCCGAACGTCAGCAGGATCTGGTAGATCGGCGGCCGATCGTACAGCGGCCGGATCAGGCGCACCTCGATGGACCCACCCAGCGCCGACAGCAGGCCGAAGACGACCGCCATCGCGACGAAAAACAGCGCCAGCCGAGCCCACGGCCCCGTTCCCTGTGCCACCGTCAGGACCATCACGAGGCCGCCGAGGTACGCCCCGATCATCGTCAGCGCACCGTGGGCGAAGTTCAGCACGCCCAGCAGCCCGAAGATCAGCGTCAGCCCGGCCGCGATCATGACGTAGATCGCCGCCTTCGAGAGCCCCCGGAGGACGACCTCCGCGAACGTGCCCGGGCGGGCGAACTCGGCGAGGCCGTCGACGAAGCCCGCCTGCAAGAGGGCCTGCTGGGCCAGTTCGAGCGCGAGCGTCATGCGGACAGGTACCTCCTGAGCCGGTCGTCGTCGGCCGACACCGCGTCGGCGTCGCCCTCGTCGACGACCCGCCCGTTGTCAAGGACGTAGAATCGGTCGGCCAGATCCAGCGCCAGCGGGAGGTTCTGCTCGACCAGCAGCATCGTCGTCTCGCTGGCGGCCGCGGCCAGTGCGTCGGCCACGTCGGCGACGATCTGGGGAGCGAGCCCCTCGCTGGGTTCGTCCACCAGCAGGAGATCGTTGTCCCCGACCAGTCCGCGGCCGAGTGCGAGCATCTGCTGTTGGCCCCCCGAGAGCGTGCCGGCCGCCTGATCGCGGCGCTGTTCGAGGATCGGGAACGTCTCGAAGGCGATCGACAGCGCCTCGGCGGCGTCGTCGCCGTCGGGCACCGACACGCGGAGGTTCTCCGCGACGCTCAGCTGGGTGAAGATCCGTCGGTCCTCGGGGATCCACCCGACGCCCATCGCCGCGACCTCGTGCGTCCGGCGGCCGACGAGGTCGGTCCCGTCGTAGGTCACGCTCCCCGACCGCGGGGGCGTCAACTGGAGGATCGAGCGCAGCGTCGTCGTCTTCCCGACGCCGTTGCGACCCATCAACGCGACCACGTCGCCACGTTCGACCGACAGAGAGACGCCTTCGAGGACGTGGCTCTCGCCGTAGTACGTCTCGATGTCGGCCACGTCGAGCAGGGCCACGCTACGCGACCCCCCCGGACGGATCGCCCGGTTCGCCGCCGTCTTCGGCCAGGTCGCCGGTCTGGTAGCCGCCGAGATAGGCCTCCTGGACGGACGGATCGGCGCGCACGTCGCTGGGCTCGCCGTCGGCGATCACCGAGCCCTGGTTCAGGACGACCACGCGGTCCGAGACCTCCATCACGATGTCCATGTTGTGCTCGACGAGCAGGACCGCGTGGTCCCGGGCCACGTCCTCGATGAGCCCGACGATGTCGTCGACGCTCTCGGAGCTGACACCGGCGTTCGGTTCGTCCAGCAAGAGCACGTCCGGGTCGCCGGCCAGCGCGATCGCCACTTCGAGCTGTCGGCCCGCTCCGTGGCTGAGGTTCTGCGCGAGGTCCTCGGCCCGCTCGGACAGCCCGACCCGTTCGAGGATGTCGCGAGCCGCGGTCAGATCCGCCTCGTAGGCGTCGCTTGTCCGCCAGAACGTCGCCGCGTGGTCGCTGTGGGCCTGTACGGCGACCCTGACGTTCTCCAGTACCGTCGAGGTCGGGAAGACGTTCGTGATCTGGTACGAGCGGTGGACGCCGAGGCTCGCGATCTCGGCCGGGGGCGTCGCCGTCATGTCCACCCACTCGCCGTCGTGACGGAACTCGATCCGTCCGTCTGTCGGCTCCAGTGCGCCCGTCAGCAGGTCGAAGAACGTCGTCTTGCCCGCGCCGTTGGGCCCGATCAGCGAGCACAGCTCCGACCCGAGGTCGAAGTCGACGCCGTCGACCGCCGTGATGCCGCCGAACCGCTTCGTGAGTCCCCGCGTCCTGAGCATGTTACAACGAGCAGTTCATGTCGTCGCCGTCTGCCGGAATCGTCACCTGATCCCCGGAGATCCGAGCCAGGGGGTCGCCGGGCTGGATGAGCGAGTCCCAGCTGTCGGCCCACTGGTCCTGTGTCGGAACGGGGTTGGCGACGGTCATCTCCGAACGGGCCTGGTTGTTGTACTCCTGGAAGGTGTAGCCGTTCTCGCCTTTCGGCGTGTCGGTGACGGTCATCCCCTTGAGCGCGTCCGTGATGTCGTCCGGATCCGTCGAGCCGCCCTCGGTGACGGCCTGGTGGATCGCCGACGCGCCCGTGAACGTGCCTGCGGTAAAGAGGTCGGGAACGACGCCGTAGGCGTTCGTGTACGACTCGACGAAGGCGTCGTTGATCGGATTGTCGTACTGGTTCCAGTGATAGCGCGTCGTGAACGGTCCCAGTCCCGCACCCTCGATTTTCTCCTCTGTGAGCGGGTCGCCGAGCACGCGCTGCATCGTCTGGCCGACGACGGCGTTCGTGATCCGGGTGGCGAACCCGCCGAAGGCGCGATAGGAGTACTCGCCCGAGAGGAAGGCGCTGAACAGGTTCGGGAGCGTCGCGACGGTGAACCCGCCGACGATCCCCTCCGCGCCCGCGTCTTCGGCGTTCTCCAGCAGCCCGTCCCACTCCGAGTACCCCTGGTTGACGAACCGCTCGCCGACGATCTCGATGCCCTCGGACTCCAGCACCGATCGGTAGTTGTTGACGACGGCCCGGCCGAAGCTGTAGTCCGCGCCGAACAGGTACACCCGTGATACGTCGGTCTCGGTGGCGACGTACCGGCCGCCAGAGCGGGCGTCCATCGCCGTGTTCTCGCTGGCACGGTACACCAGATCGCCGCAGGTCTCGCTCTCGGAGGTGATCCCCGCCGACGCCGCCGGCCCGACCATCATCGGGACCGACGACGCCTTCACGACGTTGGTGATGACACGCGAGGCCGCACCCGAGGACGAACAGCCAAAGAGCATGTCGACCCCTTCGTTGCTCACCAGATCCGTCGCGGCCGACTGCGCGCCGTCGGCGGTGAACTCCGTGTCGCGGACGATCAGCTCGTACTCCACGTCGCCGACCGAGAGTGTCGTCGTCCCGGTGCCCACGTCGGTGGGCGGATCGGCGTCGGCCTTGTACGAGAGCCCGGAGAGCAGTCCCCAGAGGCCCTGTTGCCCGTAGTACGCCAGGTCCCCCGAGAGCGGCTGGAGGACACCGATCGAGAGCCGTTCCGAACTCGACTGTGTCGTCGACGTGTCTTGCATGTTTGTCTCTGTGTCGCCGCCGTCGCCACTCGCCGCCGTGTCGCCGTCACCACCGTCGCCGGTACAGCCCGCGAGGGCGACGACGCCCGCAGCACCAAGCGATCGGATCGCACGCCGTCTCGTGACAGTCCGATCCATAACGAATAATGACTAGCCCCACAGCCACAAAGCCACGAAGGTTTACATGTTAACGAGAGAGAGAGCGCTACTCGATGTCGTCCAGCGCCGTGACGACGCGGTGGATCATCTTCCGTTGCCCCCGGCGGAGATTCTTCGAGACCGCCGGCTTGGACACGCCGAACTCGTCGGCCAGGCTCCCGAGGGTGGCGTCCCGTGGAGTCTCGAAGTAGCCACTGGAGACGGCGGCCTCCAGGGTCTCGCGCTCGGTATCAGAGAGGTCCTGACATCCCTCGATCAGCGTCATCGCCGCACCGGCGTTTTGCACCAGATCGCCCATCTCCGGGAGAGAGGTGTCAGTGCGCTCGACGACCTCGTACTCGTTGTTCCGGTCGAGCTCCGAGAGGGCGCTGTCGGCCTCGCTACTCGCGTCGAATCCGACGTGCCAGACCTCGCTCCCGTCCTCGATGTAGAAGGGGCCGGTGACGTAGCCGTCGTTGCTCCTGATCGTCGCCATCGCGTCGGTCTCGGCGATGACCGTCCTGATCTGGGCGACGTTGTCGCGCCGCGCCACGAGCGAGCAGTCGTTCATGTTCCCGTGGTCGCGCAGCGTTTCGAGGCCCACGGAGAGCTCCTCCCGGTCGGCACCCTCGACGACCATCCGCGTCTCTAACTCCCGCGTTCGCCGATCGAAGTCCCAGTGGACGGCCGAAAAGGAGAGAGCGTGATCTGCCGTCGTATCGATAAACGGACAGTCGTACTGCTCTACGTCCATTGATAGTTCGATCATGCGACGACCTTTCGGTCGTATACCTCACACTTGACCATAATAAACAATTCCGCCCTCGAAGGTAGTAGGAAAGTATTACCACAGTGATACTGCCGCGGTTCGGACGGCCAACGGCGTCAGGAGCCGTGGGCCGCGACGACCGCGTCGCGGTCGATCTTGTCGGGGCCGCTGCGGGGGAGCGAAGCGACGAAGACGAGGTCTCTCGGCCGCTTGTACCGCGCGAGTCGCCCGTCCAGAAAGGACGCGAGTTCGTCGAGCGTGAGCGAGTCGTCGCCGACGACGACGGCGCGACCGACCTCGCCCCACTGGTCGTCGTCGACGGGCACGACGACGGCGTCGTCGACCTTCGGATGGCCGGAGACGGCGTCCTCGACTTCCGCGGGGAAGACGTTCTCGCCGCCGCTGACGTACATGTTCTTCTTGCGGCCCTCGATGCTGACGTAGCCGTCGTCGTCGATCCGCGCGAGGTCGCCGGTGGCGAGCCAGCCGTCCTCCCGGAAGGTCGCGGCGGTTTCCTCCGGCCGGTGCCAGTACTCCGTCGCGGCGTGGGGCGACCGGAGATGGAGCTCACCGACCTCACCGCGGGGCAGCTCCGCACCGGTGTCGTCGACGATCCGCACGTCGACGTGGACGTTCGGGACGCCGACTGTGTCGGCCTTCTCTCTGGGCCAGTCGTCGGGCATCGCGAAGTTGTTGGGGCCACACTCGGTCAGCCCGTACCCCTGTGAGAGGTCGACGCCGCGGTCCCACCACGCCGACAGCACCGACTCTCGACAGGGGCCGCCGCCGGACTTGGCGAGTCGCAGCGTCGAGAGGTCGGTTTCGGCCCATCGATCGTGGTCGACCATCATCCGCAACACCGCCGGGACGGCGACGAGGAGCGTGGCCGACCGCGCCTCGATCAGTTCGAGCACCTCACCGGGATCGAACTCTCGGGCGAGGACGACGGTCCCGCCCATGTGAAAGACCGGGACCGTCACCACGTTCCACCCGCCGGTGTGGAACATCGGGAACGTCAGCGGCGTCACGTCGTCCGGTCGCAGCCCCCAGGCGGTGACGGTGTTGGTCGCGTTCCAGACGATCGCCTCGTGGCTGAGGACGGTCTCTTTGGGGGTCCCCGTCGAGCCGCCGGTGTGCAAGAACAGGTGTGGGTCTGCCGGCTCCAGCGTCGGCCCGTCGTAGGAGGATCGGTCGGTCGGCAGCGATTCGTCGAGGCGGTCCCAGGTCGTCTCGCCCGCCGTCGCCAGCGAGCGCACCGGACAGTCGATGTCGGCGTCGGCGAGGGCCTCGGCCGCGTCGTCGGCGAAGGGCTCCTCGACGACGAGCAGCGACGGGGCCACGTCGTCGAGCAGCGTCCCGAGTTCCGGCGGTGCCAGGCGATGGGAGAGCGGCGCGAGTACGCCGCCGGTCTTGCCCGTCGCGAAGAACAGATCGACGAACTCGGGACGGTTTCGTGAGAGCACGGCGACGCGGCCGCCCGCGTCCGGATCTGCCCCGCCCTCGCGGGTCACGCCGTGATCGGCCAGCAGGCGAGCACAGCCGTTGGCGCGGCGGTCGAGCTCGCTGTAGGTGTACTCCGCGCCGCTGGTGGCGTCGACCAGTCCGACCCGGTCGGGCGACAGCGCCCGCCTGCGTGCGCTCCAGTCGCCGACCCACCGCTGGGGACCGTACTCAGACATCGTCGAGGAACGACCGGAGGTGTTCGTTGACGGTGTCTGCCCGCTCGATGAAACAGAGGTGCGAGCCGCCGTCGACGGCCACCAGACGACTGCCGGGAATCGCCTCGTCGAGCAGGGTCGCGTTCTCGAAGGGGATCACCTCGTCGGCGGTGCCGTGGACGATCAGCGTCGGCAGGTCGATCTCTCCGAGCCTGTCGCTCTCGTCGAAACCCACCGCGGCGGCGCTCTGCCACTCGTAGGCGTCCTCGGAGGGGTCGGTCTCCAGTCGCCACTCGACGATGCGGTCGACGACATCGGACCGTTCCACCCAGAACTCGTCCGTCACGGCCGGGCGCATCTTGTGTCGGATCGTCGCCGCCTCGTCGTACTCCTCGGGGACGTTCAGCATCCGCTGTCGGGTGGCCGCCGGAATCGGGACCGCCGCCTCGCCGCCCGGCGTCGTCGCGATCAGCGTCAGCGAGTCGGCTCGATCGTAGTCGAGCGCGTACTGCTGGGCGATCATCCCGCCCAGGCTCGCACCCACGACGTGGGCCGTCTCGACGCCAGCGTCGTCGAGCACGGCCTCGAAGTCGGCCGCCATCTGCTCGGTGGTGTACGGCCCCGGCGGCTCGTCGGAGTCGCCCGTCCCGCGGTTGTCCCAGACCAGCGTCTCGTAGGACGCCGAGAGCGCCTCGCGCTGCCAGCGCCACATCCAGGTGCCGTAGCTCAGCCCCTCGACGAACGCGACCGTCTCGGCGTCTGCGGGTCCCGAGCGTTCGTAGGCGAGCGTTACACCGTCGTGCGTGGCAGTCGGCATAGTTTCACTTGGTCGTGATATCCCATCAACATTGACGTTCACGTGTGAACCCCGTCTCTTCACGCCGACGGCCGTCGCGACGGTTCCGTTCGACGGAACGCCCTCGAACGGCCGATCTGGGACCGAACCTCGACGTTCCGTGGTAAGGCAATCATAAACAATGGACGAATGCTTACAGTGGGACGACAGGCATTTTGACTTTCGCTAGAGTTTTAGGACTCCCCCGTGGATCCACTGGTATGAATTTGCACGCCAGGGAAATAAACGAGGACGTGCGCGAGCTGGGGGAGCTCCTCGGGGAAGTGATCGAAGCACAGACGTCCACCGAAGGGTTCGAGACCGTCGAGAACATCCGGACGTCGTCGATCGACTACCGCCGCGGCGACGCCGACGACCGCGACGACGTCGAACGGACGCTCGACCGTCTCTCGCCGGACATGCAGGACATCGTCGCCCGTGCGTTTACCACCTACTTCGAACTGATCAACCTCGCAGAGGAGCGCCAGCGGGTCCGCGAGATCCGCGAGGGGAGCCAGGAGGGCGTACTCGAAGACAGCGTCACCGACGCCGTCGAGAAGCTCTCCGAGCGGGGAGCAGACCCAGAGACTCTCGAACGAGTCCTCGACGACGTGCTCATCGAACCGACGTTTACCGCTCACCCGACCGAGGCGCGACGCAAGACCGTCAAGGCCAAGCTCCGGTCGGTCGCCGGCGACCTCGAAGTGCTCGACGAGGTCCGGCTCACGGACAGCGAACAGGAGGACATCGAGGACGACCTCGCGGCGGAGGTCACGAGCCTCTGGCAGACGCCACAGGTCCGCGACCGCCGCCCGGAGGTGACCGACGAGGCGCTCAACGTCCAGTGGTACATCGAGAACGTCCTCTTCGAAGTGATCGACGAGGTCTACGACGAACTCGCAGACGCCATCGACGAGGAGTACGACGGCGAGGTAGACGTGCCCAAGCTCTACGAGTTCCGCTCGTGGGCCGGCTCCGACCGTGACGGCAACCCCTTCGTCACGCCCGAGATCACCGAGGAGACCCTGGAACGCCAGCGCGATGTCGTGCTCCCGCTGTACCGGGACCGCCTCAAGGAACTGTCTGGCGTGTTGAGCCAGGACGCGAGCAACATCGACACGACCGACGCCTTCGACGAGCGGCTCGCGGACCACAAGGACGCGCTGCCCGGCGTCGCCAGCGAGGCCGAGGAACGCTACCCCGACGAGCCCTACCGCCAGAAGCTGAAGCTGATGCGGGAAGGCGTGCTCCGGGTGGGCGACGTTCGCTCCGGAGGCTATTCCGATTCGAGCGACCTGCTTGCCGACCTCCGGGCCATCGCCGCCGACCTCCGTGCCAACGACGCCGACGTGATCGCCGAGGCCCACGTCGACCCGCTGGTCCGCAAGGTCGACACGTTCGGCTTCACGCTGGCCGGACTGGACATGCGCGACCACCGCAAGATGCACACCGACGCCATCGCGGAGACCGTCGACCGCGACGGCATCGACTACGCCGACATGGACGAAGACGAGCGCGTCGAGTTCCTCACCGAGGCCATCCTGCAGGACGGCCAGATCGTCGACATGGAAGACGTCGACGGCCTCTCTGACGACTCGGCCCGCGTCATCCGACGGTTCCGCAAGCTGGCCGACTGGCAGCGCGAGTTCGGCGTCGACGCCATCGACACCTACGCGATCAGCTGGTGTGAGGAAGCCAGTCACGTGCTGGAAGTGCTCTTCCTGGGCGACCAGGCCGGTATCGTCGACCTGCCGGGCTACTGCGGGCTCGACATCGTCCCCCTGCTGGAGTCGAAGTACGCGCTCGACGGCGCGCGACGCATCATGGGCACGCTGTTCGAGAACGACGCCTACGAGGAGGCACTGGCGGCCCGCAACGGCGTCCAGGAGATCATGCTGGGCTACTCAGACTCCAACAAGGAGAACGGCTACCTCGCCGCCAACTGGTCGCTGTACCGCAACCAGAAGCGACTGGCGGCGATCACCGACGACTTCGACGTGGAGATGCGGCTGTTCCACGGCCGGGGCGGCTCGATCTCTCGGGGCGGCGGCCCGATGAACGACGCGATGCTGGCCCTGCCCAACGAGACCGTGACGGGCCAGATCAAGTTCACCGAGCAGGGCGAAGCCATCGCCGAGAAGTACGCCAACGAAGCCATCGCGGAGCGCAACCTCGAACAGATGCTCAACGCGCAGGTTCGCTCCCGGTACAACGCCCTCGAAGAGCCCGTCGAAGAGGTCCCCGAGGCCTGGGAAGCGGCGATGGAGACGGCCTCGGAGGCGGCCCGCCAGAAGTACGAGTCACTGCTCGGGACCGAGGGATTCGTCGACTTCTTCGAGCAGGCGACGCCGATCTCGGTGATCGAGAACCTCAACATGGGCTCTCGTCCCGCCTCCCGCTCGGGCGACCGCAGCGTCGAGGACCTGCGAGCGATCCCGTGGGTGTTCTCCTGGACCCAGGCCCGCTGTATCATCCCCGGCTGGTACTCGATCGCGACGGGGCTGCAGGCGTATCTCGACGACGGCGGCGACGTGGAGACCCTCCAGGAGATGTACGAGGAGTGGCCGTTCTTCCAGACCAAACTGGACAACGCGTCCCTCGCGCTGGCACGCACCGACTTCGACATCGCCGAGGAGTACGCCGCGCTGGCCGACGACGACCTCCGGGAACGGATCTTCCCCGACATCCGCCAGGAGTACGAGGACACCGTCGACATCGTCACGGAGATCACTGGCCGTGACAGCCTCCTCAAGCGCGAGTGGCTCGAACAGAACCTCGACCGACGGAACCCCTACGTCGACCCGCTCAACCTCCTGCAGGTGCGCCTGCTCGCACAGAGCCACCTCACGGAGACCGAGCGCCGGACGCTGCGCCTGACCGTTCAGGGCATCGCCGCCGGCATGAAAAACACCGGATAGCGTCTCCCGACCGACTGGGCTGGGGGTACCGTGAGACGGCGACGGTCGACGGTTTCGACCGGACTTCCGACTCTGAAACTCTCGTTCTGTTTTTATACTCGATCCGATCCACCAGTGGGTATGGTCCGCCACACTGGCCCCGAGTTCGATCGTGACATCGGCCGACCGCCCTCCCGCTCCGGTATCGGTCCGCCGACGGTGACGCCGTCGCCCCTTCCCGAAATCGAGCGGCGGGGGCGGTGACGATGCAGCTCGAACTCGACGGGATCGGAAAACGGTACGGCGACGAACACGCGCTTCGGGACGTGGATCTCGTGCTCGAACCGGGCGTCGTCGGGCTGCTCGGCCCCAACGGTGCCGGCAAGTCCACGCTCATACGGATCGTCACGACCGTGCTCCAGCCGACCGACGGACGGGTCCGCTGGAACGGGACCGACGTGCGCGAGGAGCCACGCGCGATCAGGGACTCGGTCGGCTATCTCCCCCAGTCGTTCGGCGTGTACCCGAGCCTGACCGCTCGGGAGTTCCTCCGCTATCTGGCGGCGATACGGGGCGTCTCGAACGTCGGCGAGCGCATCGACGACCTCCTCGCGCTCGTCAACCTCGAAGCGGCGGCCGATCGTCGCCTGGGCGGTTTCTCGGGCGGCATGCACCAGCGCGTGGGGATCGCCCAGGCGCTGCTCGCGGACCCGGAGCTGCTGGTCGTCGACGAACCGACCGTCGGACTCGACCCGACGGAGCGCGTCCGCTTCCGGAACGTCCTCGCCGAGCTCGCCGAGGATCGGATCGTGGTGCTCTCGACGCACATCGTCTCGGACGTGGAGGTGACCGCGAGCGACATCGTCCTCCTGCACGACGGACGCGTGCTGGCCCACGAGTCCCCGGCCGCGCTGCTCGACGAGGTCGAGGGTTCGGTCTGGGAGTGGACCGTCGGCGACGACGACCTCGCCGAGGTCAAACGCGAGTACACGATCAGCGGGACGGCCCGGCGCAGCGACGGCGTCGCGGTCCGGGTCGTCTCGGCGTCGCGGCCGACGCCGGCAGCCGAGCCCGCGGAACCGACCCTCGAAGACGCGTACCTCGACGCGATCGGACGATGACCGGGCCACTCATACTGCCGGCTGTAAGTCTGCACGAAATTTCGCGACCACGGGTTCGCGAATATCTCGAAACAGTTATAGCCGGCAGTATCAGACCGGTCGTCGCCGTGGCACTGGCGGACCTCAGAGAGCGGTCGCGCTCGACGACGTTCCTCGTCGTGCCGCTGTTGGTCGCGTACTTCGTGAAGGTCGTCGCCGTCGACTCGACGCTGGTGGTCGGCACCGACTACACCGGCCGCCCGACGATCGCCTGGCTCGCCGGGATGACGGCCGTCATCGGCACGACGGTGCTCGTCCTCTTCGGATTCTCCCTCGTGAAAGGCAGCATCGGCAGAGACCTGGAGACGGGGGTGAGCGAACTGATCGCGCCCTCGTCCCTGTCGAACGGCCAGTACCTCACAGGGAAGTGGCTGAGCAACGTCGCCGTCCTCGCGTTCGGGACGCTGGTCCTGCTCGCTTCGACCGGCGTCGCCTCCCTCTTCGTCGGCGTGGGCGCGTTCGACCCCTGGGCGTTGGTCTCGCCGTTCCTCCTGATCACGATCCCGGCCATGGCCGTCGTCGCGGCGGTCGCGGTCTGTTTCGAGACGATCGGACCGCTCCGTGGCACTGCTGGCACCGTGGTCTACTTCCTGCTCGCGCTGACCGCCATCGTAGCCGGGATCGCACCGGACGCACGGCTGGATCTCGTCGGACTCGCGGTCGTCCGCGACAGCATGGCCCAGTCGATCGCGGCCCAGTATCCCGCCTTCGACGGGTCGGCCTTCGGCTTCACGTACACGGACGATCCGGGCGGTCTCGCCGAGTTCACGTGGGACGGGATCGCCTGGACCGGGCCGCGGCTCGTGGCCCGCCTCCCGGTACTCGCCGCCGCGTGTGGATTCCTCGGTGGGGCCTGGCTCGCGTTCGACCGGTTCGACGACTCGACGCGCTGGTCGTTCCTCTCTCGCTCGGAGTCCGACCGAGAGACCGCGGACGACGGGGTCGAACCGCCGACTGCGGACGATCCGTCGACGACGGCGGATTCGTCGGTCGATGTCGACCTCGCACCCGTCAGCCGCGACGGCGGCTCGACCGTCCCCGTCTTGCTGGCCGAACTCCGGATGGCGGTTCGTGGCTACCCTCGGTGGTGGTACGCTGCGGCCGCGCTGGCCGTCCTCGCGACCGCCGTCGCGCCGATCGGTGTCGTCCGCACGCTGGTCGTCCCGATCGCACTCTTGCTCCCGCTCTCGGCGTGGTCGGCACTCGGGACGCGAGAACGACGACACCGGACGACAGAGCTGGTGTTCGTCGGGACCAGACCGATCCGGCTGCTGGGCGCGACCTACGCGTCCGGCGTCGCGATCGGGCTGTTGGTGTCCGTGCCCGCGCCCGTCCGGTTCGCCCTCTCCGGGATGGACGGTGCGCTCGCGGGCTGGCTCGCGGCCGTCCTGTCGTTGCCGGCGATCGCGCTCGCGCTGGGCGTCTGGACCGGGCGATCCAAGAGCTTCGAGATCGCCTATCTGACGGCGTGGTACCTCGGCCCCGTGAACGGACTCGGCACGCTCGATTACGTCGCCGCCCGGCCGTCGACGGCGTCGGCGGGGATCCCGGTCGTCTACCTGGCTCTCACGGTCGTCGCGCTCGGTGTGGCACTCGTGGGCCGGCGACGACAATAGTCTCCATCACGTTTCGCACGGACGCGGGCGGGAGTTCGGACGTATCAGTTTCCGAAACATCGCGTCGTTCGTCACACGGCACGAAGTATAAGAATCAACTCACGTTCGACCATCCGTGGTGGCGTTGGCCCACCGTCTGTATCCGCCACGATATCGTTCCTCGGTCGGTCTCAGCGCGTCGCCTCGTCACTACGGACCGACCACCGAACGTTTTTGTACGATGGCATAGATGTCACGGGCATGGCGATAGAGACAGTCATGCTGGCACTCGGACACACCGACAGCGAACGCATCGACGAACTCACCGAGACGGTCATCGACATCGCCGGAGCCACCGGCGCGTCGGTGATCCTGTCGCACGTGTTCACCCCAGAAGAGTACGACAACGCGACCGAACGACTCGACTTCAGCGATCCGGCCGACGCGGACGTCGACGAGGTGACGAGCCGACTCTCGATCGTCCGTGACGTCAAGGACTCGCTGGACGACGCGAAGATCGACTACCGGATCACCGGTCGGATCGGCGAACACGGCGCACGGATCGTCGATCTCGCGACCGAGGAAGGGGCCGATCACCTGATCGTCGGCGGTCGCCGTCGATCACCGACCGGCAAGGCCGTGTTCGGATCGACGGCCCAGCACGTCCTGCTCGAATCGCCGTGCCCGGTCACCTTCGTCCGGGGCGACCACTGATACGGTTTATTGTAGTTGCTTACCGGAGATCGTCTACTCCGTGGCGACGATCTCCGGTAAATCGCTACAATAATCCGTATGAGGGTGGGCGTCGTCTCGCTTTTCTGCCGTCTCATACGGAACGTTGTGGGTCTTTACCAGATCGACCGCACGCCGTCGTGCGGTCGACTGGGTAAACGCCGACAGCCGTCCGTCTCACTCGACCAGCGCCGCCGCGACCAGCTCGATCGGGTGGCGGATGTCGTAGCCCGTGCCGTGCTCCATCTGCATCGAGCAGGTGGGGCACTCGGTCATGCCGGTGGTGCTCTCGACGTCCTCCATGTGGTCGAACATCTCCTCACCGATGGCCATCGACTTCTCGTACTTCTCGTCTTTCCAGCCGTAGGTGCCCGAGATACCCGAACAGGAGTCGCCCACGTCCTCGACTGCGACGCCGTCGAGATCGCGGAACAGCTCGACGGCCTGCCGTTCGAGCCCCTGGTTGCGGGCGTGACACGGCGCGTGGTAGGCGAACTCTTCGGCGAGTTCGTCCTCGATCTCGGCGTCCTGGAGCGCGCCACGCACGTCTTCGTGGATCCGGAGGTACTCGATGGACTCGAAGGTGTTCTCGGCCACGTCTTCGATGCCGTCGATGTCGAACAGCTCGGGATACTCCTGTCGCAGCGCCAGCGAGCACGACGTACAGGAGGCGATGGCGTCGTACCCCTCCTCGACCAGATCGGCCATCGAAGAGACGTTGACCTCGGCGTGGCGGCGGGCGTCGTCGAGCATCCCGTTTGCGAACATCGGCGTTCCCGAACAGCCCTGCTCGGGCACGACGATCTCGTAGCCGAAGTGCTCGTAGACGCGAACGAGCGCCCGCGCGACCTCGGGGGTGTTGTACTCGGAGTAACAGCCGTGGAAGTACGCGACCTTCTTGTCGGCGTCGAGGGGTTCGCCGCGGCGTTCGCGGGCGTCGCGAGCGCGCTCGCGGGAACCGGCAGCGCCGCCCTGGGCGGCCCACCACTCGGAGAACGTCTCCGTCGCGAAGGCGGGGAACTCCCGCTCGCTCGTGACACCGAGGGTCTTCTCCATGACCCAGCGAGCCGGCCCGAAGTTCATCGCGACGTTGGCGATCCGGGGGACCTTGCTCGCCAGCCACGCGGACGTGCGGTAGTTGGCGAGGATCCGGTTGCGCCAGTATTCCGTCGAGAGCTTGCTCATCTGCTCGTCGACGTACTCGCCGCGGGCCTCGTTGTGCATCTGGCTGAGCGGGACACCCGAGGGGCAGGCGTCGTCACAGCGCATGCAGTTCGAGCAGTCCATGATGGAGTCGTCGATGGCGAACTCGTCGCCGTCGTCGGTCTGCTTGAGTCGCCACTGCTCCGGTCCCTGGAACTTCGGCCCCGGGAACTCGTCGTCGACTTCCGCGACCGGGCAGTTCGTGTCGCAGGTACTACACTTCGTACAGGAGTCCGCGCCGGGCCGCAGGTCCATTGTCCCCTCGTCGGGGAACACCTGGACCGGCTCGAACTCCTCGCCCGTGTTCGGTTCCGTCGGTTCGAACGACTCCTCCGTCGGTGTGTCTGCTGAATCACTCATGTCAGATCCTCCGTCGCCGCTCTCCCGGCCGCGTAGCCGGTCGCGATCGAGACGCCGCTGCCGGACTTCTCGGCCGCGAAGTCGTAGCCGCCGATCGTCGCCCCAGCCGCTCTGAGATTCTCGAACTCCACGCTTCCGCCGGCCGCACGTGGCCGCAAGTCGCTCCCCACGTCGACGCCGAAGCGCGCGAACGCGTGGTCGTCGAACACGCCGTCTTCGAACCAGTCGTACCGGTCTTCCGGATGTGGGACGTGACAGTCGAAGATCGGCTCTCGAACGCCCTCGCGGTCGCTCTCGACGCCCTTGCTGACCAGCCCGCCCGTCGCGAGGACGTACTGGTCGGCGCTGTAGGGGACCCGAGAGCCGTTCCGTTCGACGACCACGCGTTCGATCCGATCCTCGCCCTCGTAGTCGACGACGGGGTTGCCGACCTCGTAGCGCGCGCCGGACCGGTCGAGCGCCTCGAAGAGACGGTCTTCGAGTCGCAGTCCCGGCAGCGAGGGCGGCCCCATCGGGACTTCGAAGACGGCCACCCCGAGCTCCTCGGCCAGCGTCGCCCGCACCGCGTCGGTGTGATCGTCGCCCAGCACCGCCGGGAAGCCGACGCGTTCGTGGCCGTCGAGGTGGGGGGCGACCCGTTCGGCGAGCGCGGTCCGGGTGTCGACCTTCTGCCCGTCGACCGCGACGGGGCTGTTCTGGTCGAGCAGCTTCGCGTACCGAGTGACCTTGGCGTCGGCCTGGAGATCGCCCGGGAACGTGATCGTCACGCCGTCGGCCGAGAACGGCGCGCCCGCGGCCTCGACGTGACTCGCGGCGAGCGGTGCGTCGAAGTCGACCAGCCGCTCGAAGCCGACCAGGAGCGTGTCCCGGTCGTCGCTGGCGACGCCCTCGGCGGCTCCGGCGGGGTAGCGCGCGGTCGGCTTGACCGTCCCGCCGTGGGTCGGGAGCAGTGCGTTGGTCTCGGTGTGGTCGCCGTGGTAGCCGTCGACGGTCTCGTCGAACAGCGCCATCGCGTCCCGAACCGTCTCGACGCCCACGAGCCGGTAGGGGTGGTCTTCGTGGAGCTCCGGAATCGCGTCGTACGGATCGACGACGACCTCGTCGCCGACGTAGCCGAGCACGTCGATCAGCCCGGAGGCCTGCCGGAGCGAGCTCTGCTTGTAGGAGACCAGGCGCACGTCCGCACCCGCGCGGGCGGCCGCGACCGCGCTCGTCACGCCCGCGAGCCCGCCGCCGACGACCAGCACCTCCGAATCAATCGCCATCTGCGGCCTCCCCGACGGTGTCCGACCCCAGGCGACGATCCGAGCCCGGTCCGCTGTCGAAGGCGGCGAAGTCGACGGGCTGGGTCGCCGGATCGTGGTCGCGGTTCTGCGTCGTCGCGTGCAGCGCGTAGTTGATCATCGCCTGCTGGAGCTGGTTCCCCCAGAGGGCGTGGCGCTGTCCCTTCCACCGCTCCTGTAGCAGGTCGTCCCAGGAGTCTCGAACCGTCGCCTCGTCGAATTCGGGGTGGAGCTCGCCGGCCAGGCGATGGATGCAGAAGCCGCCCTGGCAGTTGCCCATCGACGCTCGGGTCCGGATGCGGGTCCCGTTGAGGTCCGCGCCGGCCTGGGAGATCGCGTCCCGTACTTCCGCGCGCGTGACGCCCTCGCAGTTGCACAGCACCGGGTTCGGCTCGCCGGTGCCGAGCACCTCCTCGGCCCGCGATCCCAGTCGCTCGACGCTGCGCCGGCCGATCGGCGAGCGCAGGCCGAACTCGTCCATGTAGTCTCGCAGCACCGAGAACTCCTCGCTGCCGGGCAGCGACACGTCAGCGGTCCGGCAGTCGGCGTCCATCCCGAACTTGGAGACGACGTGGTCGGCGATCTCCTCGCCCATCATCCGGTAGGTCGTGAACTTCCCGCCGACGATGGTCGTCATACCCGGCAGGCCGTCGCGTTCCTCGTGGTCCAGCAGGAAGTAGTCCCGCGTGATGTCGGTCGGATCTTCGCTGCCCACTTCCGGCGGTTCGTACAGCGGGCGCACGCCCCAGAACGACCGGATCGAGCGCGCGTCGGCGAGCATCGGCACCAGTTCCGAGAGCGTCTCGATCATCTGGTCGACCTCCCACTGCTCTTCGGGGTAGTCCTCCGGGTCCTCGACCTCCTCGTCGGTCGTCCCCAGTATCGCCGTCGTCTCGTGGGGAACGATGATGTCCGCGTCGCCCTTGGGCCGACAGCGGTTGATGACGGTGTCGACCTGCCGGACGTTCATGATCGTCATGACGCCCTTCGAGGGCCGTACGGCCACGTCGAGGTCGGCCATGTCGCCGATCCGGCCGGCCCACGCGCCGGTCGCGTTGACGACGTGGTCGGCCCGGATCGTCTCTCGACCCGACTGGACGCCGTGGACGCGATCGCCGGACTTGGCCCCGTGTTCGACCTCGACGCCGACGATCTCGCCGCTCTCGACGAGCAGATCGGTGACCTTCGAGTGGGTCTCGATCCGGGCACCGTGTTCCTGTGCGCTGGCGGCGTTGGCGACGACGAGCCGGAACGGATCGACCGCGCCGTCGGGGACGGAGATCGCCTTGTCGACGTCCGTCGCGAGGTGGGGCTCGCGTTCGCGTGCGCGTTCGCCCGAGATCACCTCCGCGGGGATGTCGCAGTCGGCACACCCCTGTAGTTTCTCTTCGAAGTACGAGTCGGAGTCTTCCGGACGCTTGACGAACATGCCACCGGTCATCTCGACGCAGTGGCTCGCGATGTCGCGTAACACGCGATTCTCTTCGATACACTCGCGTGCGCTCTTCTGGTCGGAGACCGCGTACCGGCCGCCGCTGTGGAGCAGTCCGTGCATGCGCCCCGTCGTGCCGTGTGTGAGGTTCCCCTGCTCGACGAGGGTCACGTCGGCCCCGCGCATCGCGAGGTCTCGCGCGACGCCCGCGCCGGTCGAGCCACCTCCGACGACGACGATTCGTGGTGTCGATGCCATCTATACTCGGAGTCGTTGGGTCGCCACCCACTTTACTTCACCGACGAACGGACACCGACAGTAAAACTAGTGGTCGTTAACACGATTTCGGCGCGTCACGAGGACGATGCTCGCCGACGCCGACTGTCTCGCTGGCTCTCGGCGCTGCCGACTGAGACATGATCCTGAAAATCGGGCGGTAAAACCGCTTTAGACACCGATACAGTATCTTTACCCACCTTATACATCCACCAATAACTATTATATACGTACGGTATGGACAGGACACGTATCGTATGTTCAGCACGATCGGGAGGCGCGTTACCGATGTTTGACTGGCGATCGACGAACTCGCCCGAAGCGGAGACGCGCCCGGACGGCGGCGAGGCGGTCGGAGAGGACGAGCAGGCACGAACGAGACAGGAGCTCGAACGGCAACTCTCACAGGCACGCGCAGAGCGTGACGAAGCCATCGAGGACCGCGAACGGGTTCGGGAGACCCTAGCAGCGGAACGCGAACGAGCGGAGACGCTGGAGCGCGCGATCGAGGATCTGAGTTCGGTGGTCGCGGCCAACGCCGAGGGGGACCTGACGGCGACGCCCGGAGACGCCGACGTAGCGGCGGTCTCGGAGCTGTACAGCGCGTACCGGGAGCTCCTCGCCGAGTGGCGCGACACCGTCGAGACGGTCTCCGTGTTCGGCGGGCAGGTGGCGTCGTCGACCGAGCAGGTCGACGAGCGTCTCGACTCCGTGAAAGGTGCGAGCCGCGAGGTGAGCGACGCGGTCGACGGCATCTCGTCGGGCTCCCGACGACAGAACGAGCGGATCAACGACATCGCCGACGAGATGGAGGCCCTCTCGGCGACGATCGAGGAGATCGCGGCCTCGGCCAACGAGGTCGCGACGGCGACCGGCGACGCCGCGGCCCAGGGCGATCAGGCCCGGTCCTCGGCGACGGAGGCGAGGACCGAACTCGAACGCCTCGCGGCGCGCTCCTCGGAAACCGTCGAACAGATCGAGCGGCTCAACGACCTCCTGACCGAGATCGAAGACATCGTCGAGTTCATCACCGACGTTGCCGACCAGACCAACGTGCTCGCGCTGAACGCGAACATCGAGGCCGCCCGCGTGGGCGAGGACGGCGAGGGCTTCGGCGTCGTGGCCAGCGAGGTCAAAGAGCTCGCCAGCGAGACGAAGCGAGCGACGGCGGAGATCGAGGACTCCATCGACCGAGTCCACGAACAGGCCGAAGCGACCGTCGAGACCGTCCACGAGACGAGCGAGAGCGTCGACCGGACACACGACACCGTCGAATCGGTGACCGACGGTCTCGAACGCGTCGTCGGACAGGTCGAGGAGATCGACACGAGCATCCAGGAGATCGACGAGGCCACCGACAGTCAGGCGGAGTCCACCCAGGAGATCGTGTCGATGGTCAACGCCGTCGGCGACATCAGTGACGACACGGCCTCCGACGCCGAGGTCGCGGCCACGGCAGCCCGGACACAGACGACCGAGCTGGCCGAGGTGTCGACGCGCGTCTCGACGCTGTCCGAGCGAGCCGCCATGCTCGAATCGACGTTCGACGACTACGAACTCGCCGACGAGACCGCGGACGAAGACGCGACCGTCGTGGAGTTCTGGCACGCGATGGGCGGCGAGAAGGGGCTGTTGCTGGAGGAACTGGCCCGCGAGTTCGAGGCCCAGACAGACGGCGTCGTGATCTCGCTGTCGTCGAAGGGGAGCTATCGCGGGACCCTCGACGCGGCACTGACCGCGGCCGAGAACGGATCGCCGCCGGCGATCGCCCAGATCTTCGAGATCGGGACCACGCGAGCGCGCGACAGCGGCCAGTTCGTGCCGGTCGAACGGCTGCTCTCTCAGCAACACGTCGACTCGCTCCTCGATCCGGTGGCGAACTACTACCGGTTCGACGGGACGTTGCACTCGCTCCCGTTCAACGCCTCGAACCCGGTCCTGGTGTACAACCGCGACGCGTTCGAGCGCGCGGGGCTCGATCCCGACCGGCCGCCGGAGACGCTCTCGGCGGTGCGGGACGCCTCCGAGCGCATCGTCGACGCCGGCGTCTCCGAGTACGGCATCACGTTCGCGAACTACTCGTGGTTCGTCGAACAGTGGTTCGCGGAGGCGGACGAGCCGTTGGTCGACAACGACAACGGACGCGCCGGACGACCGACGACTGCGAACCTCGGGAGTCCCGTCGGCCAGTCGCTGTTCGAGTGGTGGCGCGACATGTCCGAATCGGGGTATCACTACGACCCCGGCATCGAGGCACGAGGCGCTGCCAGGACCGCGTTCCACGACGGAGACGCCGCGATGCTCATCGGATCGACCTCCTCGCTGACGGGGATCGAGTCGGGCGCGGCGTTCCCGGTCGGAACGGGGCGATTCCCGGTGCTCGACGACAGGACGGGCGTGCTGGTCGGCGGCGCGTCGCTGTGGGTCGGGGACGACCACTCGACGGCCGTCCACGACGCGGTCGGCGAGTTCCTGACCTGGCTCACCCGGCCCGCACAACAGCAGCGCTGGCACCGCGAGACCGGCTACTTCCCGGTTCACGAAGGGGCGATTCCGGAACTACGGGCGGCGGGCTGGTTCGAGGAGAACACCCACTACGCGACGGCGCTGGACCAGCTGATGGAAACGACCGACACGATCGGGACCCGTGGGGCACAGATCGGCCCGTTCGACACGGTTCGGACGATCATCGAGGAGGGCGTCGAACGGCTGTACACCGCGGACTCGACCGCCGAGACGCTGGAATCGATCGACGAGCAGATCGCAGCGACGCTCGACTCGTACCAGTAGCGGTCGTTTCTGCGGATGATTTACTGACGATTGGACAGCGCCAGTAACATTTATAATGATCGCCTATGTTGTTTACCGATAGGGCTAAACAGCAGGTAAAGTTTCGCCCCACGGAGTACACAACGATGCCAGACACATACGTCGGTGCGATCGATCAGGGGACGACGGGCACCCGCTTCATGGTGTTCGACCACAGCGGCAACGTCGTCGCCAACTCGTACGAACAGCACGAACAGATCTATCCGGAACCCGGTTGGGTCGAACACGATCCGACCGAGATCTGGGAGAACACGAAGGCCGTCGTCACCGCTGGCCTCGACGCCGCCGACCTCGATGCCACCCAGCTCGAGGCGATCGGGATCACGAACCAGCGAGAGACCACGATCGTGTGGGACAGAGAGACCGGGCGGCCGATACACAACGCGCTGGTGTGGCAGGACCGACGAACGACCGACCGCGTCGAGGAGCTGGAAGACGCGGGCAAAATCGAGATGATCCGCGAGAAGACCGGGCTGGAAGCCGACGCCTACTTCTCGGCGACAAAGACCGAGTGGATCCTCGACAACGCCGAACCCCTCAAGCTGGAGAGTGCCCGCACGCGTGACCTCCGTGAGCGTGCCCGCGACGGGGAACTCCTGATGGGGACGATCGACTCGTGGCTGATCTACAACCTCACGGGCAACCACATCACCGACGTGACCAACGCCTCTCGGACGATGCTCTACGACATCGAGGGGCTGTCGTGGGACGCGGAACTCCTCGAAGAGTTCGACATCCCCGAAGCGATGCTGCCCGAAGTGCGACCGTCCTCCGACGAGGCGACGTACGGAACCACCGACCCCGACGGCTTTCTCGGTGCCGAAGTCCCCGTCGCCGGTGCCCTGGGCGATCAGCAGGCCGCCCTGTTCGGTCAAACCTGCTTCGATGCCGGCGACGCGAAAAACACCTACGGCACGGGCTCGTTCTACCTCATGAACACCGGCGAGGAGGCCGTCGAGTCCGATCACGGGCTCCTCACCACGATCGGCTTCCAGATGTCGGGCGAACCGGTCCAGTACGCACTGGAGGGGTCGATCTTCATCACGGGCGCGGCGATCGAGTGGCTCGAAGACGTCGACCTCATCAAGAACGCCGCACAGACCGCAGAGCTCGCCCGCTCGGTCGAGTCGACGGACGGCGTGTACATGGTGCCGGCCTTCACCGGGCTCGGCGCGCCACACTGGGACGGACGCGCACGCGGGACGATCGTCGGCATGACCCGCGGGACCCGGAAAGAGCACATCGTCCGTGCGACGCTCGAATCCATCGCGTACCAGACCCGAGACATCGCCGAAGCGATGGAAGCCGACTCCGGCGTCGAGACGACGACGCTGCGCGTCGACGGTGGGGCCGTCAAGAACAACTTCCTCTGTCAGCTCCAGTCCGACATCATCCAGACGGAGATCTCCCGTCCGGAAGTCGACGAGACGACCGCGCTCGGCTCGGCCTACGCTGCCGGCCTCGCCGTCGGCTACTGGGACACGATCGACGAGCTGCGGGACAACTGGCAGGTCGATCGCAACTTCCAGCCCGAGATGGCACCGGAGCAGGCGGACAAGATGTACGGACGCTGGGACGACGCCGTCGAGCGGTCCCGAGACTGGGCACACGAAGAGTAATCTATGAATCCGTACATCGCGGAAGTCATCGGTACTGCGATCCTCATCATCTTCGGCGGCGGTGTCGTCGCTAACGTCGTCCTCAACGAGACGAAAGGGCACGAAAGCGGTTGGATCGTCATCACGTGGGGATGGGCTATCGGTGTGTTCATGGGCGTGTTCACGATCAGTCAGGTCAGCGGCGGTCACATCAATCCCGCCGTGACGATCGGACTGGCTGCGGCCGGATTGTTCGACTGGGCACAGGTCCCGATCTACATCGCCGCTCAAACGCTCGGGGCGTTCCTGGGTGGCGTGGTGGTCTGGCTGGCGTACAAGGATCACTTTGCCGCGACGGAAGACGAAGACGTGAAGCTCGCTATCTTCTCGACGAGTCCCGAAATCCGGAACTATCGGGCGAACATGCTGACCGAGGTCATCGGTACGTTCGTGCTGGTCTTCGGGGTGTTATATCTGAACTCCGCCGGATTCTTGGACGGCGCTTCCGGTGAGTTCCTCCGAACGATCACGATCGACGGTCAAGAGGTCGGATTCGGTCTCGGCGCGCTGTCGGCGCTTCCGGTCGCACTGGTCGTGCTCGGAATCGGGCTCTCTCTGGGTGGCCCGACCGGCTATGCGATCAACCCTGCACGCGACTTCGGACCGCGTATCGCACACGCGGTCCTCCCGTTTCCACACAAGGGCTCGTCGGACTGGGCGTATTCTTGGGTGCCTATCGTCGGTCCGATCATCGGAGCGCTCCTCGCGGCCGGGCTGTATCACGCACTGTAACGCACGGTCAGCGGACAGCAATGCAGAACTCACGGATCAGGATGTGGAAACTGATATGCGACCGGGAATCCCACCCACAAACACCTCACAGGAACAATCGATGCACAGAATACGAGCGTCTATCGCCAACGCGTCTACGGGCGGGGCAAGTACTGCTGTCGATATCGATGGAGTTCCGCCCAGATGCCGTTGTCAACCCGTAGAGAGCGGATCATGAACATCGATGAGAGGATAAAACGACGGCAGCGCCGGGGCGGTGGCCCCCGACTGATCCAGGACTACGAATCGCTGTCCCCGGTCGCACACATCGACGACCCGTCGGACCGGGGCCCGGTCTTCGAACGACTGCTCGATCACCTCGATCCGGTGTTCGACGGCCGCTTACCGCCCAACGCCTACGTGTCGGGCCCGTTCGGCTCCGGGAAGTCGGCGATCGTGACGGCGCTGTTCGCGCGGCTCGGCCGGCTCTCGACCGAACAGCGGTCGGTCATTCACACGAGTACCCGCGCGGCAGCGCCGCCCTCTCCGGAGTTCGTCTACGTCGATCTGCGCGAGACGACGAGTCGGTTCGCGTTCTACCACCGCGTGCTCGACGGACTCGTCGACGACCGGGTCCCGGAACACGGGATCAGCACGTCGGAGCTTCGCCGTCGGCTCCACGAGATGCTCGGTACCGCGGGCATCGGCGTCGTGATCGCCGTCGATCACGTCGGCGAACAGGGCAGCACCGACGCCGAGGCGCTGATCGACCTCTTCGCGGGGCTGCCCAGCAACGTGAGCTGGCTGGCGATCGGACGAGACGACCCCGAAGAGACGCTGTTGACCGAGTACACGGCGACGACGATCCCGGTCGAACCGTACCGTCGACAGATGCTCGTCGACGTGTTGATGACGCGCGCCTCGGACGGGCTCGCTCCCCAGGCACTGAGCCACGAACAGGCCCGCACGATCGCCGAGTGGGCGGACGGCAATGCACACGACGCGCTGGCGGCGCTGTTTATTGCGGCCGACGACGCGAGTCAACGAGAGGGGACGCGCGTCGGCCAGGACGACGTCGAGGCCGCAATCGAGCGGATTCCACGGCCCTCGGTGTCGCTGGCGAGAGTGCTCGCGCTGCCAGACAACAAACAGCGCGTCCTGCGAGAAGTCGCCGAACTCGATTCGACCGACCGAGAGTCCGTCACCGCGACCACGGAGGCGATCGCCGCGAAAGCGACCGTCGACCTCTCGCCGGGAACGGTCAAGCGGTACCTCTACGAGATGGCCGAAGGCGGGATCGTCGAACGCGTCCAGTCCGGCCTCGAAAGCGGGAAGGGGCGACCGCCCAGCCGCGTGGAACTACGCTTTCCACCGGCGGCGTTTCGCCGTCTCTACGACCTGGAACGGGGATAAGCGTCCACGATTACCGCTCGCCGGTGCCGTCGGTGATCGCCGAGGCGAGCGCGCCCATGACGACGATGTCTTCGCCGAGCGTCGTGAGCTTCACGTCCGGGATGTTTCCGAACACCATCTCCGAGAGTTCGTCTCTGATCGGATCGAGGACGGCGTCGGGGTTGTTCAGCGCCACCGCCCCGCCGACGTAGACCACGAGCGGGGCGTACGCCTGGACGACGTTTGCGATCCCGATGGCGTTGAGGTGGCCGACCTGCCCGATGACGTACTGTGCGAAGCCGTCGCCGTCTCGCGCACGGTCGAACACGTCGGCCGCGTCGAAGTCACCGCTCTCGACCGGGAGCGCAGTCTCCATCCCGTCTTCCGTGTGGAGCTGCATCGCGTACTCCGGGATGTTGTTGCCCGAACAGTACGCCTCCCAGTGGCCGTCCGAGCCACAGCCACACGTCATCACGCCGGCCGGGTCGAGGGTCATGTGCCCGACCTCACCGGCGTTGCCGTCCCAGCCGTCGACGACGTTGCCGTCGACGGCGACGCCGGCACCGATCCCCGAGGAGATCGTCAGATACACCATGTCGTCGGGGTTGCGGTCAGAGAAGAAGCGTTCGCCGATCACCCCGGCGTTGGTGTCGTTGTGCAGATACACGCGTTCCGAGTCGATCAGGTTGCCGACGGGGCCGGTCAGCGGGATCCGACCGATCGAATCCGGGAGGTTCGCGGGGCCCTCGACGATCCCCTCGGCGAGATCCAGTGGTCCGACCGATCCGATACCGGCGGCGACGACGGAGCTTGGCGATACGTCGGCGTCGTCACAGGCGTTGCGGAGACAGTCGAGGATCGCCTCGGTGACGGCGATCCCGTTCGGCCCCCGCGGTGTGGCCTGCGTGTCTGACCCGAGTTCGCGGGCGGACTCGTCGCCGACGACAGCACGAATGTTGGTCGCGCCGAGATCCACCCCTGCGTATGCAGCCATGATACTGGATGGGTGAACCCTTCGATACTTAACTGCACATATTCACACTGCCGGCCGTCTATCCGTGACGCAGTTACCCATCTCGGGTGGACAGCCCCCCAGCGCAGCGACGGCCAGCGGTATCACTGCCGGCTCGTGTCGCTACGAGCGGTCGTCCTCGGTGGTGTCCTCGTAGACGATGCCACGCTCCGCGTCGAGCGTGACCTGCGTTCCGTCCGCCAGGTCCGGGAGTTCGGCGTTGGCGATCATCGGGATCGAGAGCTCGCGCGCGACGATCGCAGCGTACCCCGTCGTCCCGTCGTGGGCGTCGACGATGCCGCCGATCCGCTCGACCTCGCCGTCGAACTCGCCGTCGAAGTCCGCCGCGATGGAGATCACCGCACCGTCGGGCACGTCGGAGAGGTCGCCGTCGGGCACGTGATAGACCGGCCCCGACACCAGCCCGTCGACGACCGAGCGGCCGTTGGCGATCCGCTCGGCCGCGACGTGGACCTTCAGGAGGTTCGCCGTGTTCATCCCTTCGAGCTCGGTCATCATCCCGGAGAGGACGACGACGGTGTCGCCGCCGTCCGCTGCCTCCGTGTCCAGGGCCGCCTGGACGGCGTTCTGGATGATCGCGTCCGCACCCTGGGTCGTGTACTCCGTCGAGACGGGGATGATCCCCCACGAGAGGGCGAGCTGTCGCCGCACCTCGTCGCTGGGCGTCGAGGCGACGATCGGAATCGACGGCCGGTACTTGGCCGACTTGAGGGCGGTGTAGCCAGATTCGGAGGCGGCGACGACCGCCGACGCCCCGATGTCCCGAGCGAGGAACCGGGCGGACCGCGCCAGCGCGTCCGTTCGCGTCTCGCCCGCGGCGGGGACCTGTTGCTCGCGGTTCTGGTCGTACTCGGGAGCCGACTCGACGTCGCGGACGATGCGATCCATCGTCTCGACGACGCGAACCGGATTGTCGCCGATCGCGGTCTCGCCCGACAGCATCACGGCGTCGGTGCCGTCGAGGACGGCGTTGGCCACGTCGGAGGCCTCCGCGCGGGTCGGTCGGCGCTCGTGGACCATCGAGTCGAGCATCTCCGTGGCCGTGATCACGGGCACGCCGGCTTCCTGGCACTTGCGGATGATGCGCTTCTGGAAGATCGGCACGTCTTCGAGCGGGCACTCGACGCCGAGGTCCCCACGCGCGACCATCACGCCGTATGCGGCGTCGACGATCGAGTCGAGATTCTCGACCGCGCCGGCCCGCTCGATCTTGGCGATGATCGGGATGTCGATGCCGCGCGCTTCCATCTCGGCCTCGATTTCGTAGATGTCTTCGCCCGATCGGACGAACGAGGCGGCCACGAAGTCGGGTTCCTTCTCCGCGGCGACGTCGAGCTCTCGCCGGTCGTTGTCCGTGACGGCGGGCAGGTCGAGTTCGACGCCGGGGACGTTGACGCCCTTCCGGGCACCGAGTTCACCGCCGTTCTCGACGGTCGCGTAGACGGAGTCCCCGTCGACGCGGTCGACCGTCGTCTCGATCCGCCCGTCGTCGAGCAACACGCGGTCGCCCGGCTGGACGGAGGTGATCGACAGCGAGAGGCCGACGCGCTCTGGCGTCGCCTCGTCCGACTGGACGAACTCGACCGTCGAACCCTCGTCCAGCTGGATCGGGTCGCGGATCGGAGCCGTCCGCACCTCCGGGCCCGGCATGTCGAGCATCGACGCGACCGGTCGCTCCGTGGTCGCGTCGACCTCTCGGATCCGGTCGAGCATCTCGCGGCGGTGCTCGGGCGTGCCGTGGCTGGCGTTGAGCCGCGCCACGGACATGCCGGCCTCGGCGAGGCCGCGAATCTGCTCGACCGACTCCGTCGCCGGTCCCAGCGTACAGACGATCTTCGCGCTACGCATCGGGTCGTCCTCCGTCGACTGCAGAGAGCTTCCGAACAACCATACGAGGGCGTACCCGGTCAGGGGATAAGAAGGTTATCGACCAGACGAATGCCTCGGCGTCGACACCGTGGGTCACCGAGAGATGTCCGCGGTTCCGCCCTCGATGACGGCCGCTACCTCTGTCGGCGTCACGACGGCGATGTCGCCGGGGATCGATCGCTTGAGCGCGGCAGTCCCGGCGGCGTACTCTAGCGCGGTTTCGACGCTCTCGCCCGCGACGTACTGCGAGAGGAAACCGCCCACGAAGGAATCGCCGGTGCCGACGGGGTGGGCGCTCGTCGCCTCGAACGTCGGCTGTTTGTGGGTCGTCCCGTCGGCGACTGCCAGCGCCGGCTCGGACCCGCGTGTGAGGATCGTCACCTCGAAGTCGAACTCCTCGGCCAGACCTCGGGCGATCGACGCCGCGTCGCCGGTGCGCCCGAGCACGTTCTCGGCGTCTCGCTGGGCGACGATCAACACGTCGACGCGGGGGAACAGCTCGGTGAGCGTCTCGCGGGCGACCTCGGGCTCCCAGAGCTTCGACCGGTAGTTCACGTCGAAGCTCGTCAGCGTGCCGGCGTCGGCAGCCGCTTCGAGCAGCGTCTGGGTCGTCACCTCCAGGGTCTCCGACAGTGCCGGAGTGATACCCGTGGTGTGAAACGCCGACGCCGAGCGGATCCGATCGACCGGTAGCTCGTCCGGCGTCGCCGTCGTCACCGCCGCGTCGGCCCGGTCGTAGATGACGTTGTTCCCGCGTGGGGACGCTCCCGATTCGAGGTAGTAAGTCCCCTGTCGCCCCTCGTCGCTCCAGACGACGTCGGTCTCGACACCGTGGCTCGCGAGTTCGCCGGTGACCCGCCGGCCGACCGGGGAGTCCGGGAGCTTCGATACCCACGTCGCGTCGAGGCCCAGCCGCTGTGTGGCGACTGCGACGTTGCTCTCTGCACCCGCGGCGCGAACGACGTACTGGTCTGCGGTTTCGATCCGTTCGTCGCCCGGCGGCGACAGCCGGAGCATGGTTTCTCCGAAGGTAACGAGATCCGTCATATAGGTGCGTCAACTCGCCCCCGGTATAAAATCCGCTGGATTCCGGAGTCGGCGTCCCGTGCTGTGACACACTCCAAAGGCTTTTGTATTCAAATAATACACACAAAGCTATGCGAAACAGCGACGTGTCGCCAGCGGATGGCACAGCAACGGGCGTGCGCGTTCGCGGCGAACAAGCTCTCACTGGTGGTGGGGTACGATGAGTGACACAGAGTCGTCTTCCGAAGGCATTATCCAGAAGATCACGCCCAACTTCATCAGGCGGAGCTTCGCACTGAAGTTCGGGCTCGTCCTGCTGGTGATGGGGCTGTCGGTCGGCATCATCGGATTCGCAGCGACCGAAGAGGTCCGGACCCAGACACAGGACAACGTCGAAGGACAGTTCCAGAACACGGCCGTCCAGCAGAGTGACATCGTCGAGCAGTGGGTCACGCAGAACAAGCTGTCGACGAAGCTCATCTCGAATCAGGACCAGTGGGGTGACGACGAGGCGGATCTCGAACTCGCTCTCCAAAACGAGCTGTCGCGGCTGTCGGCCGACGCCAAGAGCGTCCACCTGCTGGAGACGACGCCGTCGGGATCGTCCGTCGTCGCCAGTACGAACCTCCGTGCGGACTCGTCGGCGCTGTCCGGGAACCTCCAGTGGACGTCCGAGACGGAGCTCAGTGACACCAGCCAGGTACTCGTCTCCGACGCCTACCGCGACAGCCAGGACAGCGAATCGACCATCGGGTTCGCCAGCCCGGTGCCGACCTCCCAGAACCGCATCCTGGTCGTCGAGTACCGGCTCGACGAACTGGCCGACTCGATCAGTCCGGCCGAGGACGAGTCCGCGCGATTCACACAGGTCGTCGACAGCCACCGCACGGTCGTCGTCGACCAGGCCTACGCCGGCAACAGCGACCGAGAGGGGATGACGCTGTCGACGTACCCCGTCCAGCAGACGGTCGACGACGCGAACGCCCTGCGGGGCACACAGGAGAGTGCCAGCGTCAAGACGGCGATGGCTCCGAACGCCGACCTCGGACTGAACGAGGAGTACACCGTCGGCTACGCGCCGGTCGCTGGGACTGACTGGGTCGTCCTGACCCACGCGCCGTCCTCGACGGTGTTTGGCTTCGTCGAGGACGTGCAGCTGTACGGCCTGATCGCGACGGCCGGCCTGGTCGTCTTCATCGGCGGCATCGGTGCGGCCCTCGGCTGGAGCACCTCGTCGTCGATCGATACGCTCACCCGGAAGACCGAAGCGATGCGGGAGGGCAATCTCGACGTCGAACTGGACACGTCACGGATCGACAACATCGGTCGGCTGTACGACGGCTTCGCCGACATGCGCGACGCGCTCAGAGAGCAGATCGACGAAGCCGAGCGCGCACGCAAAGAGGCGGAGGTCTCGCGCGCGGAAGCAATGGAGATGAGCAACTACCTCCAGGAGAAAGCCACCGAGTTCTCTGTCGCTATGGAGAAGACCGCAGGCGGGGACATGACCACGCGAATGGAGCAGGACGGCGAGAACGAAGCGATGGACACGATCGCGAGCGAGTTCAACACCATGATCGAGGAGTTGGAGAAGACGACCGGCCAGCTCAAGAGCTTCTCCGAAGAGGTCGCGGAATCCGGTGACGTGGTGCTGCAAAGCGCCGAGTCCGTCCGTGACGCCTCCGAACAGGTCGCCGAGTCCATCCAGAAGATCTCCGACGACGCCTACGAGCAGAAAGACCAGCTACAGACGATCTCCGAGGATCTCGACGAACTGGTCGAGACGCTCGAAGCCCTCGAAGCGGAGCAGCAAGCAGTCGACCTCGGCGACTCGCTCACCCAGTTCCGCACCGTCGCGACCCAGCTGCAGGAGGCCGCAGACACCAGCGAGCAGATGATGTCCGAGTCCGAGACCGTCGCCGGTGCCGCGGAGGAACAGGCCGCCGAACTCAACGAAGTGTCCTCGCGCGCCGACCAGCTGAAACGGTACGCTCGACCGCTCGGCGACATCCTCGACCGCTTCGAGACGGAAGCCGAACACGAGTTCGTCTTCTCCGGCGGACCGTCCCAGACGACGCGCACGCAAGAAGAGAGCGAGGACTGACGACGTAATCCGGATTCTCGTCTCGATCCGCCGTTTCGGCGATGCCGTCGGGACCACGCTTCTCGTACTGCCGGCTGTAACTGTTACAAGATATTCGCGACCACGGGGTCGCGAAATTCAGTACAGACGTACAGCCGGCACCCCGACGGACACGCGCTATCGTGTCCCGCATCGCTGGGACCCTCTCTCCGGATACTGCCAGCTATCACTATTTTAACGTATTCGCGACACGGGGTCGCGAAACTCTCCACAGACGTACAGCCGGCGGTATGAGGCGGGTCGGGGGCTGTGACGACGTCGACGGCGAAGCGTGCGCCTCGAACGCGAGCAGAGTGTTCGGCACCTCCGGGATGATCCTCGCCGTCTACGAGCGTCGGCGATATTCTGTACTGGCCTCTCGACTCGCTACTGTACTGACCCCACCTCTGGTACGGACGCTCGTCGCCGTTCTCACGGTCGAACATCGTCGTGCGATCGATCCGGTCCAGAGCGACACCGATCCGTGCGAAACGTAGCGTTCACTGTCGTTCACATTCTTGGCGTGTTTTTAAGCCTACAAACGAAACTGGGGATTCCACGAGCCAGTGAGACGAAAACCGCCCCGAAAACCGGTCGAGCTCAGATCATCGACCGAATACACCTATACGATCTGGTAGAAGAAGTAAAAATCTGCGAAAATCCGTAAATATCGATAGAGCAGCCGCTACTAAATCGGTGAACCCGGAGTGAAAAAAGCGTTACCCGACCTTACGCAGGAAGTCGCCTAACGCTCGCACGAACGTCTTCGCCGTGATCACTGGCGGTGACCGGATCGGCTCATCGAGCGCGACCTTGATCAGATAGTCTGTGAGCCGCCACAGATTATAGATCAGCGTCGACAGCGCGAAGTTACACAACCGAAGTCGGTAGTCCGTCGACGACGTCTTCGGCAGGAACTCCTTGATCGACTTATACTGGTTCTCGATATCCCACCGCCGACTATACCCGTTCACGACACTCGAGATCTCCTCCGGTTCGACGCGGTCTTGGTTCGTCACGAACACCGCGTACTTTTCGTCAGCATCGTCGCTCGTACTCGGCGCATAGAGGAACTCTGCCTCGTGATGGACCTCACCATCAATTCCGAATGGAACGTCGTGCTTGACAGCTTCGTCCGCTGTCGGATGCTCCTGAATATTCTGGATCGCCGCTAAATCATCCTCGTACGTTGGCACTGGGGAGAGATACGTGAGCCCGCGCTCGTGGACCTCTGCATACACGCGATTGGCGTAGAATCCACGGTCGAACATCACCGTATCCAGGTCAACGAACTGCTCGGCCCGGTCGAGCAATCGGCTCACCAAGTCAGCCTTTGAGTACGACGGCGAATCGTCTGACTCCCACGCAGAGTCCTCTTTGACCGGCTCGATACCGAGGATAATCGGTGCATGATCGCCAACAAGCGTGATGGTAGCGTACTTGTAGCCGCGTTTGTACTCGCCATCTTTCTTGTATCCGCTCACCATCTTCGGGTAGTCCGGCTTCGCGATGCCGGCTTCCTTGTCCTCCCATGGCCAGACGTGAAACTGCTCGTGGGTGATGTCGATCGCTGCAACGGTCTCCCGAGACTCAAACGGATCGTCTCCGCGAATCGAGTTGATGATGTTCTCGGTAGCGGCGTTGAACGCCGTCATAATCGCGTCCCGGATCTGGTCGATCTCAGGCATCGAATCATCGTCCTCGAAATCTTCGAACGTGAGCTGCCCGTCAGACGCTTCAGGCGTTGCGATCTTCTTGATTGCCCGCAAGAACGTCGAGTCGTCACAGATCAGGTCGTCATCAGTGAGCCAGCCGTACTCGGCTTCCGAGTGAGCACTGCCGTTGTTCGCGCAGATACTCGCGAACATATCCAGCATCACTTCGTCAGAGTACGTCTTGTGGGCTGCTCGGTGCGTGTCGAATTCGGGAATGACGTGTTTCCGAGCAAGCGTCAGCGTCTTCTGCGCTTTCTCCTTCTTGTACTCATTCGCACTTTGCGACTCGTCTTCATCGTCCGCCGGAACTGATGGAACAAGACCTTCCGTGAGAACATCTTTATCAAGCGCAACTTGACGGACGCCAGCAACCGTCTGATAAAGGATTTCTTGGGTATCGTCACTGAATTTCCCGTGTGCGTACGAGAGCTGTTGTTGGGTAGGCGTCTCCTCGAGGTCAGTAATATCGAAATGGAAGCTCTTGGCTAAACTCGGCTCCCGGCCGAGTCGTTTCGCTATTTTCTTCTGGGAGATGCCACGAATCCGTCTGAACAGGAGCGTACGAAATATTTCGTCAGTTCCGTAGTCGACAGAGTTCTGATTGCGACCGTCTTCGAGAGTATCGACAGGAATTGAGAGGTCCCGAATGACGTCCCAGAGGTGGTCTTCACACTCACAGAGTGTCTCCGCGTGAACAATAATCGACTCAGCAACAGCCGACGGGTCAGTCGGCATTGAGCCACCTCCAGGGCGAACTACTCCGTTTTTGATCTGTGGTCGATCCAATACTGGAGTGATTCTGTGTAGATATATTTGCTGTAGAGGAGAGAATAACGGTATAGAGTAGAGTGAAATTGTAGTCGCGCATTATCGTCGTTGGTCTGCTTTGAGCTTACAGCGAGAGATATATCAATAGGTATGCACGCTGTAGTTGGAGAATTGATTGCGGACATAATTCGATATAGGCCAAGAACCAGTTTGAATCAAATATCACTTGGATTTATAGTAGTAGGTGGAGAACAGGGAGGTACGATGGGCTTAGACGAACTCGAGGCGTTTCTTCGAAAGAAGGGAGCGGCGGAACTCATCACGGAGATCGGGACGGGAACAGCGACATTCAACGCACTCGTCGACGCGGTTGCGGTAAGTGGCTCGACAGTGTCCTCACGGCTCTCGGAAGGCGTTGAGCGCGACGTGTTCACGGTAAGTCACAGGCCGACCGAGCATGGGACAGAGAAGCGGTATGAGCTAACCATCCTCGGGCGTCGTGTGTATGATTGGGCAGTGCAGACAGAGTTCGAGCGGAAAGACCGAGAGCTTCGCCGGATTCGGCAGGAACGTGAGACGGCGTTCGAGCAGCTGGTCGGTAAAATCAATCGAGATATGGAGATTCGCAAAATGGTAGTCGACGTAGACCCATTGGTGGATGAGGACGTAGAGATGCCTGATGGTACGTCTGTGGTGCAGAAAGAGTCGTCAGAGGAGGCGCTCCGTGAAGCTCATTTCGAACGGATGGAAGAATCTCTCGAGCCCATCACAGATGACCAATCCGAAGAGAATCGTGAGTGAAGACAAACTCCTGAATGCTAACTACAGATGATGGGGGTACCGGTGGGCGGGTTTAGAAGTCGCCGTTGATGATGTCGGCGGCGCGCTGGCGGTCAAAGAGTTGGTGCTCCTCCGGACTCTCGAAAGGATTCTCCGGATCAAACTCGCCAAACTGCTCAGGGTACAGCTGCTGAGCGAGAATCTCGGTGTTGTAGAGGTTTGTCACCGGGCCTTGCTGTCCGACACCACCTGGATACACATTCCCTTCCTGTACGGCAGTCACCTGTTGACCAACTGAATTTTCCTTCAGGGATTGTACATAATAATCGCGGAAGGTTTCATAATCGAACGACGGGGCCCCGCCCTCCATTATCATATAATTTAAAATATGGTTAAAACTATCCGAATAGACGATTACTTCTGGGTCAGTCTCGAGAACCCCCTCGTAACCGTATAACGCCCATTCCCGAAATGCGTTCTCCACACCCAAATCACGGAACTGTTTGCATTCGGTACCTACTTCGCGGATGGGTAGAGCGTAGAACTCTCCTGATGAGGGGTTTGATCCATTGTTGAGAAACCCGATCGACGGCCGGTTTTCCTCCCGTGGCAGTCGCGATTCGACCTCCTGAAGCATTTGTCGATGCACTTTAGTGAAGGCTCGATAGCGAGCCTCCTGTTTGAATAATTGCGCGTACCTCTCGAACGTATCGTATAACGACGAAGGTTCGTAACCTATCGCGTCCGACTGATCTCTATCAATCCGTATACCAAAGAACGGCGCGACGTTCTCTTCTATCTCCTCGATGACTTCCTGGGACCACGAATCACGGGCTGCGGTTAGGAAGGCCGGGTCCATGAAAAGTACCAGAATCTCGGAGGATAGATCTGATGCGTGCCTTCTTTTCTTCCCTGCTTTACCTGTTAAAATCCAGATTCAGCTTTCAGTCTTACAGCGAGGGAATCAGACAACTCATGACATCTCCGAGATCGGTTGGGAAGTATCACTCAAACACTAAAAGAATGTATCGCAGTACTGAAAACGCCACTTCGCAACGAACTGGCTCTATCAGACTAACAGAATCGCTGTCGCGAGCGCGCTCGTCACGACAGCGATCGGAAGTCCAATCCGAGTGAGATGGACAATGGAGATGTCGACCCCGCGTCGACTCGCCTGATCGAGGACGATCAGCGTTGCCGCGCTCGCGATCGGCGTCGCATTCCCGGCTAGCGTGCTAACCGCCGCCAGAAGATACCACCCGGTGGGATCGGAGACCGCCGTCGATAACAACACGACGGCAGGCACGTTGCTGACGAGGTTCGACAGGACGAACGTCACACTAGCCAAGCCCAGCCCGCTGCCGACCTGTTGGAGGCTCTCGACGAGAGCCGTATCACGAACGCTTCCCACGAGCACGAACAGTCCGACGAACAACACGAGGATGCCCCAGTCCATTTCGGCAAGGACCTCCTCGCCGGGAAGTCGACGAAACAGTTGAAGCCACGCGAGATGACAAATGCCCATCCCCGCGGCGATGATCCCGGCCGATACCGTCGGGAGCGCAGCCATTAGCACGAACGTTCCGATCAGAAACGCGCCGCTTGAGACCGCCCATCGACGGTCGATCTCGGGGACAGAAACGGTCGATTCAATGGGCGTTCCGTTATGCTGGAGTGCGAGCATCGCCGTCGTGACGACGAGAGACACGCCGGCGATCGGTCCGAGCACACTCACGAACTCGAGCGTCGTGAGGCCGCTCTGACTGAGGATATACGCGTTCTGTGGGTTTCCGAGCGGCGTCGCGACACTCCCGATATTTGCTCCGAGAATGACCGCGACGAGCGGTCCGACGGCATCAACATCGGCGTCTCGGACCGCCTGTATCAAGACTGGTGTCATCAGGAGCACAATGGCGTCGTTGAGCGCCAATGCGCTCAAGATCGCAGCCAGCCAGAGCGTTCCGATCACCAGCCGCCGGACCGTTCCTGTCCGGCGGACCAGCTGAGCGGCTGCCCACGGATAGAATCCGCTTCTGGAGAGCGCCTCGACGTGGGCGAGCATCCCGAACAGTAACAGGATCGTTTCGCTGTCGATGCTGCGGAGTGCTTCTTCAGAAGAGATCGCCCCGAGCGCGATGACAACGACCGCACCGGTCGCAGCGGTGATCGACCGAGTGAGCGGATAGACCCGAACCCGTCTAAAAAAGAGCAGTCCGAACGTCCCGAGGACGAGGCCAATCACTGCCGATTCAGATATCATAAATACATTAATTTCTATATGTGATATACTGGAGATCTACTTTTCTACTGGTTTACGGAGAGCCAAATACCATGCAGAATCCAGATAATATAAAAAGCTGTTTGTTAGAACGGGTAGATCGACCAATTCGTTTGAATCACTTGAAAGGCGTGGTAGCCTCCACAACTTCTGTGTCGTTTTCCGGTTCTTTTCCTGAGTCGACGATTTCAAAATCGATCGCACCGTTGACCGACGCCCGGTCCGTTTCGAGAGCTCCAGTAGCAGTTTTTCTCGACCGACTTCGATTTCGAGCTTGTCTTCGTCGATTTCAACCTCAACTTCCACTTCTATGTCGGGATCGTGGGTTACCTCTTTATCGGTTCCCTCTGTCTCTTGTGGGACACCATCGACATCGGTTTCCACGTCAATTCCAACACCGTCTATATCGGACTCCGAGTCAGCCTCCCGGTGTTCTTCAGGATCTAGTTTCAGGTGTTCCAGATCGGCTTCAACCTCTGCTTCAGCGTCCACCTGAATCATATCGCTTTCCTCTGTAAGAGCGACATCAACCTCGAATTCGATTTCAAGCCCATCCGTCTCGAGGTCAGTCTTGGCTTTTCGCGACCCGCCGGATTCGACATCAAGTGCTTCTCGCTCGATCTCGACTTCTGCCTCGATTTCTATCGCTGGTGTCGACATGCAGCATCAAAAATTGCGACCGTGGTCGGAAGAGTTAGATTACTCCTCGCCGACGTGTGCGAGTTCAGCAGTCGCCTCGACGGTCAGTTGGTCTGTCTCCAACGTGCCGACCGTCGTCTTCGGCTCGGCGAGCTCGATTTCGAAGCAGTCCCCATCGACTTCGATCTCGATTTCCGTTTCGATCTCGGCCTTGGCCGCTGTCTCGTCACCGTCAGCGTCACTACCCGATTCGAATTCGGGGCTGAGCTCGACTTTGATCCCGTCCGCCTCGAATCCCGGCTCGCCTTCAAACACGTCAGTGTTCGCAAAGTCCAGTTCGGCGAAATCGACCGCCGTGTAGTTCTCAGCGATGATTTCTATATCACCGTTCTCGTCCAGGTGGGACACTTCAGCTTCGAATACGACATCGAGGCCGTCGGTTTCCATGTCCGTCTTCAGGCTCCGCGTTTCGCCAGCTGCGACATCGAAGTGTTCACGATTGATATCAACGATAGCGTCAATCTCGAGCTCGTGTGCATCAGACATGCACTCATTTTTAGGCTAACCTAAAAAATAAGTGTTGCGATTTGTTCACGCGACACAGCTATTCGAGACTACTTTCCGGCGTGATACGGGGTGATCCGTTATGAGTATCCACCGTAACTGAAACGTTGAATACGTTTTCAAACATATTAGAGGTCATGACAGAATCAGGTGTTCCTTCAGCTGTAATTTCGCCGTCAGATAATGCAATCATATGGTCGGAATAACGGCCAGCGAGCGTTACGTCGTGGAGAACCAGAACCACAGTGATCTCGGAATTTACACGCAGAGTCTCGACGATCTCCATGACCTGCAGTTGATGTTCGAGATCAAGGAATGTCGTGGGTTCGTCGAGAAGGAGGACATCGGTCTCTTGTGCCAGTACCATTGCGACCCAAGCCAACTGCTTTTGTCCTCCACTGAGGCTTTCTATCTCGCGGTCTCGGAGGTCACGGACCCCGGCGAGATATAGTGCCCGCTCGACTGCGACTTTGTCTTCACGACTGACGGACTCGAAGAAGCCTCTATGTGGGTATCGACCGTGATACGCAAGGCCCTCGACAGTCAGCGTACTTGGTGCCTCGTGTTCCTGCGAGAGCAGACCCATCCGCCTAGCTAACTCTTTCGAATCGAACTCGTGGACTGCTCGACCGTCGAGTAGCACTGTTCCATTCGTCGGTGCCAGCCTGTTTGCGATTCCTTTTAATAATGTACTTTTTCCACTACCGTTGGGGCCGACGAGGGCCGTTACCCGCCCTTCAGGAATCGAGACCGATTCCCCGTCGATAACACGAGTATCTGACGCACTGTACTCCAGTACGATGTTCTCGATTTCAATGACATCGTTCGTCGCGTAGCCGTCTGCTTGATGTCCATCGTTGGCAACCTGCCGTGATTCGATCTGTTTACTCATAGTTCACCTAATTTTTGTCTGCGTCGCATCAGGTACAGGAAGTAGGGCCCTCCAATCAGTCCGGTGAGTACCCCCACCGGTAGCTGGCCAGGACTAATTATCAGCCGAGCGAACATATCGGAAACGGTCATCAATGCCGGTCCCATGAACACGCAGGCGATAATTAACTGCTTGTAGTCGCTACCGACGACGTTTCTCGCCATGTGCGGGACGATTAGCCCGACGAAGCCAACGAGTCCAGCAACGACAATGGCACTGCTCGCAGAGAGAATCGCAACGCCGGACAGCGCGAATCGGACCCGTTCGACCGACATTCCGAGCGCACCTGCAGTTTCCTCTCCAAGCATCAGTACGTTGAGTTGCCGTGCTCCGATAACGGTCAGTCCGACACTCAAGACACTCAGCAGGAACACGAGCCGGATTTCGCGCCACCCGGCACCGGTTAGCGAGCCGGTCGTCCACGCCAAAGCTGTGAGTATCACGTCTATATCCGGCGCGAAAAAGAACAAAGCCGTCTGGATCGATCCCATGAGGGTGCCGACGATGACCCCAGCGAGAACGAGTCTAACCGGACTCGTACCACCCTTCCAAGCGATAGCGTACACGATGAGGAAGGCGACGGTTCCGCCGGCTGCAGCCAACAGAGGAAGAAACGGCGTGAACGCAGTAAACACGACCAGCGTGAGCATGATCGCGAGACTCGCGCCGCTATTGATACCTAAAATAAACGGGCTCGCCATTTCGTTGCGTGTCACGGACTGGAACACGGCCCCCGACACAGCGAGATTCGCACCGACGATGACCGCCGCAATGACTCGTGGGAGTCTGATATCCCAGACGACGAGCGTCCCGGTTGCGACATCGGGATTCGTGCTCTGGAAAACAAACGCTCGAAGCGTATCGAGGTTCCAGATGACTGCTGGATCAAGTACTGCTTGCCATGCTTCACGAACCGTCAAGGGATACGCCCCAAAAGTCAGCTGAACGAGCCCCGAAGCGATGACGAGCACCGTACTGACGATGGCGACTGTGATGACTTCCGGCGTGATCCAGCCCATTTCCGGCGTCGTTTCGGGTGGCTCTATCTCTTCGGGAAGCCTCGTTTGTTCTTCAGTATCAAGCCCGCTGTCAAGCTCGAAATCCCATTTGTCGTTGCTCATGTAGTAACTACAGATTTCCGTTGATAATGTCTGCCACCCGCTGGTGATCGAACAGATTCGCACCACCGAAGACATCGGGGTAAAGTTGCTGTGCAAGCCGCTCCGTCTGGAAGAGATGAGTAATCGGGCCCTGCTCCTGTCCAGTCAGATAGATATCGTCGTTCTGGACTGCAGTCAGTTCACCCCCTGACGTGTCCTGTTGCATCGGCTCTCGGAACTGCGTATTAAACTCCTCTTGAGTGACCGCGATATCCCACTGGACGACAATAATATCGGGATCGTCCCGGAGCAGTGCCTCGTAGTCGACGATGGGATTTTGTGTTGTCTGGTCGACACTCGGCATCCCATCTCTTACATCGAGAGAGCGGAACTGCTTCGTTTCGAGTCCTTCGAGTGTGGGGTCCCGTAGCTGGAACTCACCTTTCGTCGGATTGCTACCACCGGCGAATACTCCTACCGCCTTCGCCTCAATGTCCGTTCCGATACGCTCGTCGATCCGGGTCTGCATCTCGTCGTGGACTGCCTGGAACGCTTCAAACCGCTCGACTCGCTGGAATACCTGTGCGGTCTTCTCGAAGTCCGTGTACAGATCATAAAAGGCGTACTCGCCCCACGCGTCATTACGACGGTAGGGGTGTCGGTTCGAGTTGCCAATGAACGGTCCGATCTCTAGGAGATCCTGCACATCTTCCTCGTCCAACCTCCGGCGAAGGTGGTTGGGATCCATCAGATGGACATCCGCATCAATAGCGTAGTACACTTCTTTGAGAGGCGCGGGCGGACCGGAGCCGGTGTTAGTTACGGGCTCCCGGTCGCCAACCTGAACATCGACGCCGGAAAGCGTGTTCCAGTATTCATCGGCGTAGCCCTCGATGTCTTTCGGCTCCCCGATTCCAGCGAGGTCGTCGTACGCTCCGAGTGCCACACTCATATCGATGTACTTTAGATTGGGCGAGACCACCGTCTCCGGAGGTGATTCGAACGTCACACAACCTGCTGGTTCCGTACAAACCTCGTAGACCGTCGAAGTTTCCGTCTCTGTCTCGGTCGAGTCGTCGTTCTCGGTCGAGTCGTCGTTCTCGGTCGAGTCGTCGTTCTCGGTCGAGTCGTCGTTCTCGGTCGACGTCGACCCGGAGTCGGACTGACCCGTACAGCCGGCGAGCAGTCCGCCGCCGACAATCGCCCCGCTATACTTGATATAGTCACGCCGCGTCGGTGCCTCATGTGCCGCGTCGTCTCTCGACATGTATTTTAGGCTCGCCTAAATAGACAAAAACCCTTCGAACTTTAGGCCAGCCTAATCCGTCGGTCACCGCGGTGCGTCACGTCGCGGACACATCGGTGGCCCGCCTTCTGGAGTTGCGAGTTCACATTGTGGGCATTCGCCGCCATCGGGCGTCGTCATCGCGTTGACGACCACCTCGGTTCTGATTCGTATTGAGTCGGGCGTCCCCACACCATCAGTTATTTCAACTGTTTGCTCCACCTGTGCGGCCCGGAAAAACCAGAGTCTGGAGCGGACGAACTCGGCCGTCTTATCCTCGTCCCAATCGATCTCATCGGGCACGGTCACGCCCTCACCGTCGATGTCCTCCAGCAGCCCCAGCAACTCAGCGGCCCGGCCGCGAGTGTACGGGTTCTCGTTTACATCCGAGAGCCGGGCCACGAGGGCGTCGCGACCGTCCACAAGCTTCCCGGGGTGCTCACAGCCGACCGCTGCCAACGCCGTACAGAGGTGATACCGGACCAATTCTTCGTCCTCGTCAAGGTGATCAACCAAGACCCGATCTGATGTCGAAGCCGACTCTGGTCGCCCAACGCGACACACTCCAGCCTCCGCGAGTTTCTCTTTGACCTCCGTTTTGTCGAACGACAGCCCAATACGGAAGTCAGCGAGGATCTCCGGATCGCTGACCGCTTCCGGGTGGTCGTGGCCGACGTAGCCCAGCGCTTCCGCGCACCGCGCCCGGACGTAGTAGAACTCCCCGTCGTCGGCGAGCCGGTCAGCGGGCGTGTCAACAGCTGGGCAGGCAATCTCGGGCTCGACCTCGGCGAGCCTGACGAACAATTTCGCGGTGGTCAGCCTGACGGCTCTGTCCTCCTCGATTAAGGACGTCGAAAGCGGGTCGATGAATTACTCGACGGAGCCGGACCGTTCTGTACAACGTCCCGAACTGCCCGCAACGCACGCTTGCGGGCCTCAGTCTCAGCCGTGGCGAGCCGGTCAAGATACGCCACGATCTCCTCTTTGGTCCCCTGCTCGAGGAGTTCGGGCAAGCGGTCGGGCGTTGGCGGCTGGTCCGGTTCAGTCATCAGGTCAGTTGGTGTGTGAGTGGCTTTCAGGACTAATTGCCTCAATCCGGTGGTTCCGCGCTGGATTGTGAAGTCCCTCGTGAGCAGTTCTATCGACAAATAACGTCCGTACAGACGAGACCACGGCCACTTCTATTCTGCCGATACAACCGAGAATCGATGTCGGAGACGTTGGACCCGCTGTCGGACCGTACCTGCCGGATGACTCACGGGTACAAGACCGGAATCGAGCTCACACAGGCGCTACGTGATGGAGCTGACGGACAAACTGTCGCGGTAGAATCGGAGTCCGTTCACGTCGAATCAGGAGGTCACTCGATGCAGTTCCTGTACGTACCGTCGACGAGTCGTGAGGGGACGACCGTCTTCGCGACGAAGCTCCAGTCGCCCCGGAGGTAGCATAGTCGTTCTGCCGGCGCTGCAGTCGGCGCTGACAAATCGAAAACGGGTACAAGAGCATCAAGAACGACTTCTTCGCGAAGACCTCGCCAAAAAACTACAGATTCAGGCTGTCTACTTCGTGTTTGCGGCCTTGCTCTACAACATCTCACGGCTCACCGACTTCCTGCTGAAAGCGGGTGTCGACGGAGATTTAACCCAAACACAGTCTATCCTCCGGAACTTATTCCTAAAGTGCTAATTAGCTCGACATTGGCGATAAGTGTTGTTGAGTTGGTGGTTTGTAGAAATCCAAATGCAGAATCTGTGGTCGTTCGCACGCCCACTTCTGTATAGTGCTATGCAATTTATCAGTCCCACTGCGGTCACTTCCGATGGGCAGAAATGAAAGAACTTGATCATATATGGCGACCACAGACGAGAAACGATCGAAGACGCCAGCTCCAGAGTCACACTCGCGATCCGCTGCCGGACGGCAGCCGACGAGGACGGATCGAGCCGTCGAGAGACCAGCGAGAGGCTCGTCCGCACCGACCGTCGTCGGTAGTGGCGTCGAGATCCGTCGCCACAGCCCGGCGCTTGGCGACGATCGACTGTCCGAAGGTGCGGAGATTGGCCGAAGCAACTGACAGCACCGAAAGCCCTGGGGGTGAAAGGCCGAGGTGCAGTTGGCAGATCTGTGCCGGCCTATCCGATCGACGGGAGGATATCCGGCACGGATCCGCCTTCCGAACTGCCGGTACATTCATTAGTCCGCCGCTTGTCATACTGCCGGCTGTAACTGTTTCAAGATATTCGCGACCTCGTGGTCGCGAAATTCTGTACAGACTTACAGCCGGCAGTATCAGTCGAACACTGATTTCGCGGGGGCCTCGCTCGAACGTCCGCCGGGAACGCTCGCTTCGATCGAGCCACGACACAACCCACCCACCATGACGACAGACACCCCATCTCCGGAGATCGAACCGATCGTCGACTACGAGCGCCTCTCTGCGGACGATACAGTGCCGTATCACGAGCAGCGAGACGTCGTCGACCGGGCAGTCGTTGACCGGATGAGAGACCTCCCAGATCTCGCTTGCGTGGGCATCACGAACCCAGCGGGCGAGCTCCTCCTCCGACAGCAAACGGACACCTGCTCGTGGAAGATCCCCGTCGAGAGCGTGACACCGGACGAGGCGTTCACGACTGCGATCGAAGGCGTCTGGCAGATCACCGTCGAAACGGACGACGGCGAACGGACCGCGGGGATTCGTCACCTTCGGCGGCGTCCCCGTGTCGAGAGCGTACGATCTCACCGGCGTGGAACCGGCAGGCGAATCGGTCCACGCAGCCGAGTGGTTCGACGAACTGCCCGCGATGCCGACGCGATTCCGGGGACAGGCGTATTTCTGGACTGATACTTCCGGCTGTCACTGTTTCGAGAGAGTCGCGACCACGGGGTCCCAACGGTCTGTACAGACGGACAGCCGGCAGTATGGTGGCGGCGTCGAATCGAGTCAGTCATTCATGGACTGCTCCTGCGGCTGTAACTTTGTAAACGACTGGAGGCCACAGGGCTGGAAATAGCTAACCACGGTGACAGTCGGTCGTGTGACGGACCGGCTGTCGAGTGTCGCCACGACCGGCGGCCGTCCGATAGGATCTTTCTATCCGATCGTCGCTCGTTCGAGCACAGAGATCTCTCGAAGTCGTGCGCGATCAGCTCCATGCCAGAGTCTCGTCCGATGCAGCGAGTCGTGCAAGAGCGCCTGCGTCGCAGAGCGTACCCACGGTCGCGGTGTTCCGACACGGCGACAGTCGGCACCGTCCACAGCGAGCGGCCGCTGCTGACCAGATCGATTGGCGTCGTCGGCGATTTGTGTCGCTGCTGTAGAAACAATACTTATTTGTGAACATAATCTTCAGTGCTATCTGAGCATAGATACACAAATAAAGTATTAGTTGCCGGCCGCTACGGGACATTATCTCCACAGATAAAGGTCTTTATCTGTGTGAGTGAGTTAGATTGATGTGGCTGGGAAGTGACGAGATCGGTATGGCACGTAACGGCGGCGTCGACACCTCCCGAGCGAGGATTCAGTCCTACGTTCCGACCTATCAGAAACAGGAGTGGCAGGCACACGCCGACGAACTCGACATGAGCCTCAGCGAGTTCGTCAGATCGATGGTACAGGCCGGGAGACGTGGTTTTACTGCTGACCCGTCTTCGATCGAACCGTCGACAGTAGCTGAAGGCGGTGAAGGGGAACAATCGGACGCTGACCCCCAGGGTCAGCGTCTGGAAGACCGGGTTCTCTCGACCCTCGCCGACGGCGACAGCTACGAGTGGGACGAGCTGGTCGCGGCAGTGACCGACGACATCGAAGCGCAACTGGACGAGACGCTACAGGATCTCCAGGCGCGCAACGAGATCAGATACAGCGGGCGAGAGGGAGGGTACGTCAAGAAATGAGCTCCGACACCGATGCCGTCGACGCGGGCGAGGACCCGGTTGGCTACTTTCTGGACGATATGACCTACCACGGAAAGACGGATCGAACGCGGGAGTACTACGAGCGCGTGCTCCGGGAGTTCGAGTCCTTCCTCGACAGCGGAGCCCGGCCGGTCGGACTGGCCGAAGCGACCCACCGAGACTGTATGGCGTACGTCCACGGGCTCAGAGACGAGCAGAGTGACTCGACCGTCGCGACGTACGCCTCATACTTGCATCGGTTCTACGCGTACATGAATCAAGTCGGAACCTTCGAGGACAATCCGATGGCGCTGGTAATGGAGGAGATGGACGAGACGATCGACACCGACCCCCAGCGCCGAGAGATCCCCATCCCGGCGATGCGGTCGTTCGTCCGGGACATCGGCCATCCCCTGGAGCGAGCGGTCGTCGTGACGCTGTTGAAGACCGGGATGCGTGCGGGCGAGCTCTGTAATCTCGACGTTCGTGACCTACATCTGTCGGAGTGTGCGGTCACGGCGGGGACTGCGATTCGGCCACAGCTCGAAGAGCGCCCCGACTCGCTGTTCGTCTCGGCCGAGCCGGCGCGTGGTGCGGTCGTCAACGGCGAAGAGCGGACGGCCTCGAACAAGCGAAAACGGGACACGACGGTCCCCGTCGACGCGGAGCTGGGCGACGTACTCGAACGGTGGCTGGCCGTCCGCCCAGATCCGAGATCGACCGCAGAGCCGCTGTTCACGTCGACGAGCGGGGATTGGGGGAAGCGACTCACGCCGGACATGGTCCACCACGTCGTCGAACGCCGCGCACGCGACCGGGGCTGGTACCAGGACGGCGGCGACGCGGCCCAGAACGTGACGCCGCACTACTTCAGGCACTTCTTCACGACACACCTCCGAGATCGAACTGGTGATCGCGGGATCGTGAAGTATCTGCGCGGCGACGTGGCCCAGGACGTGATCGACACGTACACCCACGAGTGGGGCGACCGCGTTCGCACCGTCTACGACGAGCACGTGTACAATATCTGTTAGCACTTGACACTGTTTTGTCGGCGACCCGACGGCAGCTTGCAGACACGTGAATTATATTTCGCTATATCAATGTATCGGCGCTTTCCGATGAGATGATCAAATCCCACTCGCGTACATCACCGTTTTCGACTACTCCACTGCACTGAATCGTGACAACACGAATCCTCTTCTCGGCAAGGAGACCGAGGTCCGAGCCACCACAATCTTCATGTAAATCGGGAAAATACAATATGGTGGAGATGGCTCAAAGTACCCTCGGTCGACTCTGGAACCGTCTCGTAAGCCGCTACGAGCAGGACGAAGAGTCCTGCTGTGGGACAAGCATCGAAGAAACACGATCTACCTCGCCAGGATCCGAATCAGAGGATTGCTGCGAGTGATTCAAACCGGGAAATGAAAATATGTCTGATGCAGATCCGTCACACGACGAGGCCTATAGCGCACTTGAACGGTTGTACGACGACCCGGAAGAACGGATCGCCGCCTTACGGGATGTTCGGCAATCCGAACAAGATGTCGCCGGTCAGGAGACGGTGTTCAAGGCCCTTGGGAATGAAGATCGCATCCGCGTTCTCAGCGCACTCCGGGAATCAGAGTGCTGTGGATGTGAGTTACAGATCGTGCTCGACGCCCCCCAATCCACCGTCGCTACCCACCTCCGGAAGCTGAGAGAGGCCGGGCTGGTCAAATCCCGCAAAAGGGGCAAGTGGAGCTACTACCGCATCGCCGACACCGCGGTCTTCGATCTGCTCGACCTCGCTCAGGCCGTTCAGGGGGACGATTGAGATGCTCACACCGAGCCTTACCAACGCGCTCCTGGACTCGTGGAACTACTTCCTCCACCTCGCGTTCCTTCTCGTCCCGTTGTTCATCGGGGCGTCGTTCCTCGTCGGATTAGCACAGGAGTATCTCCCGCCGGAAAAAGTCGAGCGGAAACTCCGCGGCCACGATGAAGGCACCGGTAACGTCGCTGCCGCCGGACTGGGCGCGGTGACGCCGTTCTGCTCGTGCTCGACCGTCCCTGTCTTAGCCGGATTGCTTCGGGCGGGTGCGCCGCTCGGACTGGCCTTCTCGTTCCTCCTCGCTTCGCCACTCGTCAACGAGATCGCCGTACTGTTGTTAATCGGGCTGTTCGGAATCGAAGTAACCGTCTGGTACGTCCTCATAACGTTTCTCGCAGCCGTTCTCGGCGGAATCGTTATCGGTCGGCTGGGCTTGGCCGACCACGTCAAGGAAGTCCACATTACGGATAGTACAGGTCAGACCGTCGCAGACGGCGGAACAGTCGACTGCTGTGCCGGCGGAGCGGCGAATACGGAGCAAACGCACCGGCAGCATTTCGAATCGGCCGCGCGTGAAGCGTGGTCGTTCTTCGTCGATACCCTTCCATATCTTGTCCTCGGGATGGTTCTCGGAGCATTAATTCACGGCGTCGTCCCCGTCGAGATAGTTCGAACCGTGCTCGGTCCGGAGAACCCGCTCTCCGTGCCACTGGCCGCACTCGTCGGGGCTCCGGTCTACGTCAGCCTCAGTGGAATGCTCCCCATCGCGGCCTCCCTCAGCGAACAGGGAATCGCCGTTGGAACTGTGCTCGCGTTCGTCATCGGTGGAGCCGGTGTGAGTATACCGAACCTGATTCTCCTGAACAAGCTGTTCAAGCGCCGACTATTGCTCGTCTACGCTGGAACCGTCGTCACAATCGGTGTTGTCGTCGGTGTCGTGTTCAACTTCCTCATCGTCTGATCCCCGAAATGAGACACCAACACACAGACCTGCCAGTGACGGTGAACCGCTCGTTAGATCGCCAGTTGGCGCTTGGGCCATCGAACCGACAGTCGACACAACTCCCGAGCAGCGGATTCGAAAAACCCGACACGGACCATACAAACAACGATGACTGAGAATACGACTTCACGAGAAGAAGCGACGTTCACTGACGACGAACAGCACGAGACAGTCCGTGACCGATACGCGGGGGTCGCATCGGAGGACACGGACTGTTGTGAATCGAACACGACAGCCGACTGCTGTAGTGATACGGAGTCGCCGACGAGTGGCGATACCGACACGGAGACGCTAACCGGCTGCTGTACAAACGATAAGACATCAGCGACATGGGCAGAACACGTTGGGTACAGTTCCGAAGATATCGAGTCGGTTCCAGCCGATGCGAACCTCGGGCTCGGGTGTGGTAATCCGACCGCTATCGCAAACCTGTCTCCGGGAAGGACGGTCCTGGACCTCGGTTCCGGCGGTGGATTCGACTGTTTCCTCGCTGCAAATGAGGTCGGCACGGAGGGACACGTTATCGGCGTCGACATGACGCCTGAGATGATCGAGAAAGCCCGCACAAGCAGTGAGAACAACGACGCTGAGAACGTTGAATTCCGGCTCGGTGTGATAGAACATCTGCCCGTCGGCGACGAAACCGTCGACGTCATCATCTCGAACTGCGTAATCAATCTCTCGCCAGACAAGCGGCAGGTGTGTGAAGAGGCGTATCGGGTGCTCCATCCCGGCGGCAGATTGGCGATCTCGGACGTCGTTTTGACGGCTAAGCTCCCCGAGGAATTGCGTGCAGACCTTGACTCGATCGCGGAGTGCATCGGTGGTGCGTCACTGATCGAGAGATTGGAGGCTCTGCTTGAGGAGACCGGTTTCCAAGATGTCCGAATCGAACCCAAGGACGAAACCCAAGACTTCATCCGCGAATGGGGTGATGATCGCGACTTAGATGAGTACCTCGTTTCTGCGACTATTCGGGGACACAAACCGAGCGCTTAGCCGCGATATCGGAGTTCGTGCAACGTCAACATCGGACCCGCGACTCTCGCACAGCGATCCGGCAAGCTGGTGTCCTCTGTGAACACGAAGACCATCGAGCACGACGTTATCCGCGACGGCCGCGCGGACACCGAGAGTGTGAGAGCGCGGGGAGCAGAGAGCGATCGGCTGTCGTCGTCAGTCGAACCCGGGGAACTCCGCGAGGTCGACCTCGTCGATCGCACCGGCGAGTCGATCGACTGCGGGCTTGTCTCGACGATCGGCCGTTGTGAGTACGCGGACCCGCTGTCGGCCCAACGAGACGAAACCGAGTCCGAGCGCCGTCGCAGTCGCCCGGAGTCCGAGGCCGGCGTCGGCGTCGCCGTCCGAGACTGCGCGGGCCGGGCTCTCGCCGCCGGTGGTCGTCAGGTCGTACCCCGAGATGTCGTCTGTCAGCTCGCTCCGGGCGATGTCGCGTTCGTCCGCGAGGGCGTCGAGATGGGCGTCGAAGCTGGTACGGAGCCCGAATCCGGTCGCGAGATTAACCATCGATCTGTCGTCGTCGACCAGCGACGGGACGCCCTCGATGCCGTCGGGATTGCCCGCGGGGACGACGAGCCCCCACTCGCGAGTCCAGCCGCCCAACTCGACGGCGTCCGAGGGCGCTCCGGTCGGGCCAGCGGCAACCACCACGTCGGGGATCCCCTCACGCAGTCGCCGCAGTGCCTCACGGGTCTCGACGGGGAGAAAGCGTGGCTCGTCCAGACCGTCGAGGAGCTGAGAAGCCACGGGATCGGTGTCGCCGGCACACAGCACCGACGGAGGCCGAACGTCGGGCGAGAACAGCTCCACCGTGACGGACTCGCCCGCGTCGAGGAAGGCTGTGTCGGCGGGCACGGTCACGGTCCCGTCCGCGTCGACGAGACTCGTCGTCGCGCCGCTGCCCTTGTCGACCGGGTAGACGAGCAGGTCGCCGTCGCCGTTCTCGACGAGGCCGGCAGCCAGCAGCCGGCGGCGACCCTCCTCACAGCGTTCCCGGACGGCCATCTCGCCGGTCACGGTCGCGGTGGCGGGTTCGGGGAGACCCGCCGCGTCGCGGATCTGCGGTGCGACGAACGTCCGGAAGATCGTCAGCGCAGAGACCGGATACCCCGGCAGGCCCACGTAGGCCGCGTCGCCGAGTTCACCGATCAACATCGGCTTTCCGGGCTTGATCGCGGTCCCGTGCAGGAGGAGCGTCCCCTGGGATTGGACGACACTGTAGATCACGTCGACGGCGCTGGCGCTCGTCGATCCCGACGAGAGGACGAGATCACACTCCGTCGCGGCCCGCCGGAGCAGTCGCTTCATGGCCTCGTAATCGTCGCCGACGTGGGGGTACAGCTCCGGCGCTCCGCCGGCCTCCGCGACGGCCGTCGCGATCGTGTAGCTGTTCACGTCGTAGATCTCTCCAGCCTGGCTCTGGAGGGGCTCGCCCGGGCGGACGAGTTCGTCGCCCGTCGAGAGGATACCCACCGTCGGCTTCGCTCGGACCGGCACCTCGTCGACGCCGAGCGCGGAGAGCAGCCCGATCTCGCGGGGGGTGAGCCGCGTTCCGGGGCCCAGCGCCCGGGTCCCGGCAGCGATGTCTGCCCCCGAGAGCATGACGTTCTGGCCGGGAGTGACTGCGGTTCTGATCTCGACGCCGTCGTCGGTCGTCGTCGTCCGCTCGACGATTACGACCGCGTCGGCACCGTCGGGCATCACCGCGCCGGTCGAGACCTCGACCGCCGTTCCGGATTCGACGGACGCCGCCGGCCGCTCACCGGCGTGGACCGCGCCGGCCAGCGACAGGGTCACCGGGCTCGCTTCGTCGGCGTCGAAGGTGTCCTCGGCCCGGACCGCGTACCCGTCCATGCTCGCCCGATCGAACCCCGGCACGTCCAGTGTCGCGTCGATGCGCTCGTCGAGGACGCGCCCGCGGGCCCCGTCGAGGGGGACCGTCTCGGCACCGGGATCGATGTCGAGGCCGTCGGCGACCTCGTGTGCGCGCTCGGGCGTCGCGAGATCACGGAACTCCTTGCGGTCGCTCACGGCGACCACTCCCAGTCCTCGACGGCGACGGTCCGACCGGCGTCGTACCCCTCGCTGTCTTCTGGAACGACGACCCAGCCGTCGGCCAGCGCGACGCTGGAGAGGACGCCGGCACCGCTGGCTCTGGTGGGTGTCGCCGTCCGCTCGTCGCCGTCACGATCCAGCCGAACGCGGACGAACGAGCGCGTCCCGACCTCGCTCGCGACCTTTCGCTCCAGACGGGCCTCCGTCACCGGTGGCTCGCGCTCGGGGAGGTGTGCGAGCTTCTTGAGGGCCGGCCGGAGCAGCTGGACGGCGTTGACGATCGTCGCCACCGGATAGCCCGGTAACACGAGGATCGGCGTCTCCTCGACGCGGCCGACGGCGACCGGGTGGCCGGGCTTGAGTGCGACGCCGTGGACCGAGACCGTCCCGAGATCGTCGACGACCGCCGGCAAGAGATCCCGCTCGCCGACCGAGGAGCCGCCGGTCGTCACGATCAGGTCGTGGTCGAGGTCTCGCTCGATCGCCGACCGAAGCGCGGCCTCGTCGTCGGTGACCACGTCACGGTAGGTCGGTTCCCCTCCCCACCGCCGGACGTACTGAGCGACGGTCTGGCCGTTCGTCTCGACGACTTCGCCGGGTTCAGGATCGGACTGGACGAGTTCCTCGCCCGTCGGGACGACGCTGACTCGCGGGCGCTCGAACACCGCCACGGTCTCGACTCCGAGTGCCTTCAACAGTCCCAGATCGGAGGGACGGAGCTGGTGGCCGGGATCGAACAGGTGCTGTCCGTCCGCGACGTCGTCACCGACCGGCGCGACGTTCTGGCCGCTGGCGACGGCGTCGAACACCTCGATCGTCGCGTCGTCGGCCTCGACCCGCTCGACCCGTACGACCGCGTCGGCACCCTCCGGCAGTTCGCTCCCGGTGTGGACGCGGCACGCGGCGTTCGGGCCGACCGACTCCGATCGCTCCAGTCGGACCGGCGATCGTCGGGTCGCTCCGAACGTGTCCTCGGCCCGAACGGCGAAGCCGTCCATCGCCGCGCGCGGATAGTGTGGCACCGGTCGCCGGGCCGTGTGTTCGCTCGCGAGCGCCCGTCCGTCGGCGTCCGTGATCGGCACCGCCTCCGTTCGAGACACCGGCGACAGCGAGTCGAGCAGCCGCCCGCGGGCCGGCCCGAGCCGCGTCCGCTCTCTGAATCCGACGCCTCGAGGGTCGTCTGTCATACTCGAACACAGGCCGCCGGAGGGCAAAAAGCCACGACTTCGCGAGGCCAACGACGGGGCACGCGATACCGTCGGCTGTCCCGTCGTGAAGCGATTCGCCCCCTAGAGCGGCGAAAGCGGGGAGATTCCGACGACCGTCCGTCTCAGTCCTCGGTGTAGGCGTAGGGGGCGCGGTCGCCCTCCCCGTCGCGGTACCGCTCGTTGCGTTCCCAGCCGTCCTCGGTCTCGACCATGTACTCGCCGTAGTAGGGGACGCGGCTGGCCACGGTCGACCGGAACGCATCGCGCATGCGAGACTTCGTCTCGCCGATCGACCGGAGGTCGTCGTTGCGGTTCAGACAGCCCTTCAGGTAGCCGTCGTGGGTGAGTCGCACCCGGTGGCAGTTCGCACAGAACGTCTCGTTGCCCACCGGGTCGACGATCTCGACCATCCCCTCGCGGTCGCCGTCGTCGCTCGCGACGAAGTACCGCCACCGGTCGTGCATCCGACGGTGCTCGATCCGGTCGGCCCGTTCGGACAGCCAGTCGTGGACGCGATCGATGTCGATCGCCCACTCCGGGTGGCCGGCCAGCTCGGGCATGTACTCGATGAGCTGGAGGCGAAGCCCCTCGTTCTCGACGACGTGATCGACCATCTCCGGAACGTACCCCGCCGTCGGCTCGAACACCACCATGTTGATCTTCACCGGGGCGAGTCCGGCGTCGACCGCCGCCTCGACGCCCTCCAGCACGCGGTCGTACGCGCCGCTCTGGGTGAGTTCGGCGAACGCCTCCCGGTCGAGTGCGTCCTGGGAGATGTTGACTCGTTCGAGTCCGGCGTCGACGAGTTCGGTCGCTCGCCCGGGAAGGTAGGTCCCGTTCGTCGTCAGGGACACCGCCATCTCGTCGGGCGTCCGCTCGACGATCTCGGCGAGGTCCTCTCTGAGCAGCGGTTCCCCGCCGGTGAACTTCACCGAGTCGACGCCGAAGTCCGCGGCCACTTCGAGGAAGTCGACGACCCGGTCCGTCGAGAGCTCGTCGTCCTGTGCCGCCAGTGGCCCGCGCGTGTCGCCCAGCCCCTCGTTGTGGCAGTAGACGCAGTCGAAGTTACACCGATCGGTCAGCGAGACGCGGACGCCCGAGACCTCGCGACCGAACTCGTCTGACAGCATTCGAGTTGAGACAAGGCGTTCGAGACGGATAAGTGACGCTGGTCACCGGTGCGGGATCGTTCCCGCCCGGTGGGAATCTCACCGTCCGTATCAGTCCGAACCCGTCAGCGTCGACAGCAGATCGACGACGTACTCGACCTCGTCGTCGACGATCGTGTGGCCCATGCCCTCGTAGAGTCGCGTCTCGACGGTGGCTCCGAGGCGCTCGAACACGTCCGCGGACTCGGTGACGCGAGTCTCCGGAATGTGCGGGTCGGAGTCGCTACAGCCGAAGAAGGCCGGCATCCCGTCGAGTTCCCCGTCGTGGTCGAACGCCGTCCCGAGCGGTCCGATGAGTCCGCCGCTGAAGGCGACGAGTCCACCGTACGCGCGGGGGTTCCGGGCGACGTACTCGCTGGCGAGACAGGCACCCTGAGAGAACCCCATCAGGACGATCTGTTCGTGGTCGAGGCCCGCTGCGAGGGCTCTTTCGATCGTGTCCGCGACGACGCCGAGTGCGGCGGTGAGGTGTGGCTCGTTGCTCTCGATCGGGTCGACGAAACGGTTGGGGTACCAGCTCCCGCGCTGTGCCTGCGGTGCGAGATACGCGACGCCGTCGACGGCGATCTCGTCTGCGAGCTGGAGAAATCCCTCGGCTCTGGCTCCGCGGCCGTGGATCATCACGACGGCGACGCTGGCGTCGTCCAGCGGCGTGCCCGCGGTGTGGACCGGCTGGTCGGCGTGTGGCTCACTCATCTGTCGGCCCCGGCTGTCCGTGTCGGCGTGGTTCTGTGTCGTGACATGGTGGTGCCGTCGCGGTGACGGATACGGCGACGTAGGTCGCCGAGGGCCAAAGGTCTGTGCTGACACCGATGTCACCGCGGGGCCGCTACTGGAGCGCCAGGACGGATTCGTCGGGCGCAGCGAACAGCTCCTTGACCCGATCGACGCCGTCGCCGACCTCCGAGCGGTTCTCCAGCAGGACAGTCTCGCTGGGGAACAGCTGCTCTCCCAGTTCGAGCCCGTGGTCGCGGGCGGTCGAACCGGTCACGGTGAGGTAGACGCCCAGCCCGACCTCGGCGATGGCGGCCTCCTCTTCCCGTCCGTTCTCGGGGTAGACGAACTCGATGTCTCGCAGGGCGTCCGTGCCGATGACGGCCTCGACCAGCCGCTCGTAGCGCGGCGAGATACAGAGATCGCCCTCGTAGGCCGAGAGAAACTCGCGGGAGAGGTCGTGTGGGAGCGACTCGCGCACCGCTGGCGTTCCGAGCAGCGTGTGATACACCGTATCACCCATCCCGGTGACGACGCGAACGTCCGTGTCGACCGGATCGATCCGCTCGTTGATGGCTGCGATCTCGGTCAGGGGATCGTCCCGCAGCTGCACGACCTCTTCGAGGACGAGGTCGGCACTGTCGAAGCCCAGCGCGAACTCGTGTTTGCGCAGCGACCGAAACGGCTCCTCTCGACCGACCAGACGCAGGTCGATCCCGTCGACCGGGACCGTCAGGCTGTCGAAGACGACGCGTCGGGGCATCCCCTCGCGGTCGTCTCGCAAGAGCGTGTACTCGGGTCTGGTCGGGTCGTCGAGGTCGCTGTACGCCGCGAGACGATCGTACACCGGCGCGTCGGGTGTGGCGTCGTCCTTCGTGATGGCCTTCTCGTAGCGCAGCGTCGAGATCACGTCGTCGGCGATCTCGGTGAACGCTGCCGTCGTCGCCAGCCGTTCGAGCACGGCCTCCAGCGGGCGACCCTTGCGTGGAACGGCCACGCTGATCGTCGTCATTACGATGGCACAGACGATGAGGGAGTAAAACGAGTCCGGTTTCACACCGGTGGATGTCACCGTGTCGATATGCCCCTGTCCCGGAGTGGGCGGGACGCGACCGGTCGCGTCATACGGACGGTTGTAGGCGTTTACCCAGTCGACCGCACGACGGCGTGCGGTCGATCTGGTAAAGACCTACAACTTTCCGTATCAGTCGCCGCCACCGATGACCGACGAGAGCTGTTCGCGCCACTGCTTGAGCTCGGCGATCTCCTCGTCGATCTCTTCGATCTGGCTCTCCACGCCCGCATCGGCCATCTCCTCGCGGATCTCTTCGAGGTCGTCCTGGACGCCGTCGAGGGTCGACTCCAGCTCCGATACGTCGCCTGTCACGTCGTCGACACTCTCGTCGATCTGCTCGACGCCGTCGGCGAGTCCGTCGATCTGAGCGCCGTTCTCGGCGGCCGTCGACTTGACCGATGCCAGCTCGGACTCGAACTCCTCGACTTCGGAACGGAACTGCTCGACCTCGGACTCGAACTCGTCGATGAGCTGTTCGCCGGTGCCGTTCTCGTCGAGGAACTCTTCGAGTGCGTCGGTGTAGGCGACGACGTCGGAGACGTCTTTCTGGAGCTTGTCGATCCGGGCCGTCACGGAGCCGTCGTCGCTCGCGAGGTCGAAGGCCTTCCGGAGGATCTGGACGTCTTCCTTCCGGACCTCGTTGTTCCGGAGCTCGTTCGCCATCGCGGCGACGAGGCTCCCGCCCTCGACTTCGACGCTGCTCGCAGTCCCGTTGTTCGCCGCCTGCTGGGCCGATGCGTCCTCGGCCGCCTCCTCGGCGTCGCCGTCCGTCTCCTCGGGAGCGCGTTCGGCGGCACGGCGCTGCTGGCCCTCGTTGTTCGGATCCTTCAGGTCGAGGGTCTCGATGTCCTCGTCGTCGGACTCTTCGAGCCCCGGAACGCTGTCGGCGTCGCCGCTGATCACGTCTTTGACAGCGTCGGACCCTTCGCCGACGACTTCGCCCCCGTCGTCTTCCAGCGGCGGGTCGATGCGGTCGATCTGTGGTTCGGTGAGGAACTGCTCGACGTTGTCGGTACCGGTCGCGCGGATTCCGTACACCGTCGTGTACTCCGATTCGGGTTCGAGTTCACGCTCGAAGGCGATCTCGTCGTCGTCGATCGTCCAGTACTCGCTCCCGTACTCCGGGTGAAAGCCCAGATCTTCGACTGCCACGTCTTCCGGAACCACGTCGGTCAGCCGCACGCTCACCGGTTCGGTCCGGCTGGACGCGAAATTGAACGCGATGGCAGGCACCGGGAACTCGTCGGCCTCGTACCGTTTGGTGACGGTCACCCCATCGGAGGCCACGGTAATCTCCTCGTACGCCTGAGAGTCACTCATGTCTCGAATAGCGTCGACCGAGAATATTAAAGATACGTATTGCCTGCTTTATTACTTTTTTGAGCTGTCAATTCATTCCAGGTCGATCCGATCACCGATCTCGACGATGTCGAGGGTCGCCGGTGCGGGGAAGCTGTTGACGTGGTTGTGTAGCACTGTCGGCTCCGTCGTCATGCCCTTCCACATGTCCCAGTGGGTCGGGACGAGCGTCTCGAGCTGGAGTTCGTTCGCGGCTTCGACGATCATGTTCTCGTCGTTGTACCACTTCGTGCGTTCGGGTTCGCGGGTCTCCTTGTCGGGAATCATCCCGACGGTACCGAACGCGAGGACGCCCACGTCGATGTCGTAGGACTCGCCGACGGGCTCGAACGCGCCAGGCCGTGCGTCGCCGCCGTGGAAGAACGTCCCCGCGTCGTGTTCGAAGACGTACGAGACCGGGTGGTCGGCGTCGGGGTCGTTGGCGGGTTCGACGTGGACGGTGAGATCACCGACCTCGAAGGTGTCTCCTTCGCCGATCTCGCGGAGCTGTTCGTCGTCGACGTCCCACGTCTCGGTCCAGTTTTCGGCCGAGACCACGTCGTGGCTCGCGTCGGTGCCGTAGAACGTGGCTCCCGTACCGGCGAGGATCGGTGCCTGGCTCGGCCCGTGCGTGTGGTCCGTGTGTTCGTGGGTCGCGAGGACCGCGTCCGCCTCGCGCACGTCGTCGGGATCGAACGGGACGGGGATCATCCGGACCGTCCGTGGCGGATCGCCGATACCCAGATACGGGTCGACGTAGACGACCGAGCCGCCGCTGGACTTGAGTACGAAGCCGTTACAGCCGAGATACCAGATCGCGAGTCCGTCGGGATCCGCGTCTTCGACCGCGCGAACGAGCCAGTCGCCCCAGTCGGAGTCGACAGTCATGGTTGCACGTGTCGCGAGCGGCCGCTAAGTCCTTGCGAAAGCGGGCGACGGCCTAGAGCGAGACGGCGGACTTGCCCGAGAGAGACTCGGGCACGACGACCGTGGCGGTGGTCTCGCCGCCGGCCTGGGTGGTCAGCCTGATCTCGGCGGACGATCCCTCGGTGAGGTCCCCGCTGACGAGCTTCCCGTTCAGGTCGTCTTCCTCCTCGCTAGTGGGAACCGAGTCGGTCTGGAACCTGATGATCGCCCGATCGGCCTGGTCGTTGAGGGCGTTGCTGTTCGAGATCGAGCCGTCGTCGTCCTGCAGTGTCGACGTGATGAACCCGGCGTCACCACTCGATCCGCCCAATCCCTCGGCCGCCGTGTAGCTGAGGACGTTGTAGCTGCCGCCCGACGAGACCCACTGGGCGGTCGTCGTCGACAGGTCCACGTTGCCCGAGCCCGGCGCTCGCTTGACGGTCACGTCGACCGTCGTCACCTCGAAGCTCTCGCCGTCTTTCACGATGTCAGTCCCGGCGATGTCGACGACCTGGAGGCGGTTGGTCACCTGCTGGCTGCTCTGTTGGCCGCTCTGTTCCGCGTTCGTCTGGAGAAAGCCCGCGGTGTTGATCAGTACGCCCGCCGCGATCGCCGCGACGAGGACCATCGCGATGAACACGATCAGCGTTCCGATCCCGACCTGACCGCGGTCACTCGCTCGCTCGTGTTGCCTACTCTGTTGCATTTGAATAGTACTCGCTCCGCTTGTCTATCGGTGGCCACTACTCGGTAATAAGACTACGCGCCGAATTATCAGGTTCTGTATTCGGGAGCTGTGGCGGGTTCCAGACGCCTCGAATGTAGCTGCAACGCGGGACGTAGCTGGTCGAGACGCCCCCGACGAACGCCGGCAACAGCGGACTTCGCGCCCTATTTCAGACACTGATAGCTCGAATGGCGGCGGGACTCCGGACGACGACACCGGAGGTCTAGCCGACGATACCGGCGGCCCACCGACGCGTTACTCGCCGGCCGTCGGTCGCCGTCGTCACTCCGCGAAGAAAGCGGCGACACGACGCGATCGCGGTCCGTCTGGTCAGTCCTCGCAGCAGCCGCCGGCCTTCTCGCCGAAGTCGACGACGAGCCGCTCGGAGACGACTTCGTTGAGTTCCTGCAGACGCAGTTCGAGTTCGCTCTGCAGTTCGAGGTACTCGCTCATCACCGGCAGGTCGTGGAGCTCCTCCTGTGCGGCCTGGAGCTCTCTGAGCGCTTCCTGGTCGGCCTGTCCGGTCTGGCGTGCGAGCATGAACTCCTCGCGGATAGACTCGAACTCCTCGATTTTCTCCTGGGCCTGTTCGTCGTTCTCGACGGCCGCTTTGGCTTCGGCGAAGCGCTGGTACACCGGTAGCTGTGTGATCGCGTCGCCGAACTCGGCGGCGATCTCTTCGACGTGGCTGTCGACGGCCGAATCGGAGCTCTCGGACTCGATACTCATCTCTCGGTCCTTGGTGCTGGCCGCCTAAAGAGTTGCCGAACCGCCACCAGGGGAGCAGGCTTTTTAGGGTAGAACGGTAAGTCAGTGTATGGCATTGACACTCGTCGGTGGCGCGATGCTCGCTGTTCTGGCCTTCGGATTCGTCGCGTTCGGTGACCGGATCGCGGATCGACTGGCGTCGGTCGACGACGCCACACAGGAGCTTCTCCTCGACGAGTCCTGATACGCCGCTGTCCGTCTGTCGCACGTCTCGCCACCACGAGCGGCGAACGCGGCGACGAACGGACAGCGAGTCGTCCGCGATTGGGACAGTGTCCGTCCGGTCGGCGACACCGTCTGGAAGCACGCTTGTTATACGCGCCGAGGCGCTACCCCGGTCCAATGAGTCAGGACCGCAGCGAGGGGGATCTCCGGGCAACTGGGCTCGCTCTCAAGCACGACCGCGAGTGGGACTACGAACTCGACCGCATCGTCGAGGAAGTCGCCGACCGCGACGCAGAGACCGTCGGCCTCCAGTTCCCGGAAGGGCTGAAGCGCCGCGGACCGGCCGTCGCCGACGACCTCCGGGACGAACTGCCAGACGACACGCAGGTGATGATCTCGGGCCAGCCCTGTTACGGTGCCTGCGACCTGGACACGTACCTGATGCGCCGGACCGACGTGTTCGTTCACTTCGGCCACTCCCCGATGAAGGAGTCGGACAAGATCATCTACGTGCCGCTGTTCTCGAACGTCGACGTGTTCCCGATCATGGAGCAGGCCCTCGAATCGGAGCTTCCCGCCCCCGACGAGGACCCCGAGGTCGGGCTCGTGACGACGGCCCAGCACATGAACAAGTTCGACGAGATGCGCGGCTGGCTCGAAGAACGCGACTACGAGGTCCACACCCGCAAGGGCGACGAGCGACTGACCCACGAGGGACAGGTGCTCGGGTGCAACTACGCCAGCGCCGAGGTCGACGCCGACCAGATCCTCTACGTCGGCGGCGGCAAGTTCCACCCGCTCGGGCTGGCGATGGAACACCCCGACAAGAAGGTCGTCATCGCCGACCCGGTCAACAACGCCGTCCACGTCGCCGACACGGAGAAGTTCATGAAACAGCGCTACGCCGCGGTCCACAAGGCGATGGACGCCGAGCGGTGGGGCGTCATCTTCTGTACGAAGATCGGACAGGGTCGCTGGGACCAGGCGACCGAGATCGTCGAGAACAACGACGACGCCTACCTCATCACGATGGACGAGGTGACGCCGGACCGCCTGACGAACTTCGGGATGGATGCCTACGTCAACACGGGGTGTCCGCGGATCACGACCGACGACGGCCCGCAGTTCAAGAAGCCGATGCTGACGCCCCAAGAGTACCGCATCGCAATCGGCGAGGAGGACCTGGAGGAACTCGCCTTCGACACCTTCCACGGCACCTGGTGACGCCGTCGGCCGCGCGTTCGTGACGATCGCGGTGGCCAGGGCTCGGCCGCCAGAGGATTGAAGCGGTGTCGTGCCCACTAGCTGGCATGGACTCCGAGGGCGGTGACGACACGGCCGACGCGTCGACGGGTCACCTCGAAGCGCTACAGGACCTCACGTCGGCGATGGCCGACGGGGACGGGGCCGTCGAAGAGCGCATCGAGCGCGTCCTCGAAGTCGGCTGCGAGCACCTCGGGTACCCGAGTGGATACCTCTCGGCGGTCACCGGCGACAGGTACGAGATCGCCGTCGCGGCCGGCGAACACGCGGCCGACGCCGTCGGCGACACGTCGCCACTCGCCGAGACGTACTGCCGACACACGCTATCAGATAGCGGTCTGTACACGATTCTCGATGTCAGTGAGAGCGCGCCGGACGATCCGGCCTACGACAGGTGGGGCCTGGAGACGTACGTCGGCGTCCCGATCGAGGTCGACAGCGAGACCTACGGGACCCTCTGTTTCGGGGACCCGTCGGACCCGAGGTCGACGCTGGATCCCTGGCAGGGAGTGCTCCTCGACACGCTTCGTCGGTGGGTCGAGTCGGAACTGGAACGCGAGCAGATCGCGTCGCTGCGGGACCGCAACGAGCGACTCCTCGAAGCGACGTTCGACTCGCCGAACGTCTTCGTCGGGATCCTCGAACCGGACGGAACGTTGCTGCGTGCAAACGAGACGGCGCTTTCCTTCGCCGGGGTCGACGTCGACGACGTGCGTGGCCATCCCTTCCCGGAGACGCCCTGGTGGAACCACGACGACGAACAGCGTGCGAAGTGCCGCGACGCGATCGAGCGGGCCGAGAGCGGCGAGACCGTCGAGTTCGAGGGCACACACGTCGGGGCCGACGGCACTCGCATCAAGACGGCCGTCACGGTTCGGCCGGTGTACGACGACGGAGCCGTCTCGGAGATCGTCGCGGAGGGGCTGGACATCACCGACCTGCAAAACCGGAAAGAACAGATGGACTTCTTCAACGGGATCCTCCGACACGACATTCTCAACGGGATGAACGTCGTCCGTGCGCGGGCCGAGCGACTCGAAGCCGAGCTCGACGGGGAACTCAACGACCACGCACAGACGATCCTGGAGTGGAGCGACGACATCGTCGAGCTGACCCAGAAGGTCCGCTCGGTGCTGTCGACACTGTCCGAAGACGGTCTGACAGACCCGGAGCCGGTCGATCTGCGAGCGATGCTCGAAGCGGCGGCGAGCCGGCCGACGAGCGCGGACCAGCACTGCTCGGTGTCGATCGACGTGCCGGCCGTGACCGTCGCTGGCGACGAGCTCCTCGACGACGTGTTCGCCAACGTCATGCTCAACGCCGTCGAGCACACCGACTCGTCGCCGTCGATCGAGGTGACCGCGACCGAGGCCGCGGAGACGGTACGGGTCCGCATCGCGGACGACGGTCCGGGGATCCCGCCCGAGCGGCGACCGTCGGTGTTCGAACGCGGTGCCCGGCGAAGCGGGTCGAGTGGCACCGGATTCGGGCTGTACTTCGTGGACGTGATGGTCGACTCCTACGGCGGTTCGGTCTGGATCGAAGAGAGCGACCGGGGCGGCACCGCCGTCGTGATCGAGTTGCCCCGTGCCGGATAGCCCACCAGTATATATTTGAGTCCGCGCAGTCGACTGGTCAACAATGGCCGATCGAGACGACGTGTGCGTTCTCATCCCGACGTACAACGAAGCGGCGACGATCGGCGATGTCGTCGCGTCGTTCGTCGGACAGGGGTTCGAACACGTGCTCGTGATCGACGGCGATTCCGACGACGGCACGCGCGAACTCGCCGCCGACGCCGGCGCGAGGGTCGTCGAGCAATCCGGCACCGGACGGGGATCGGGCAAGGGGCAAGCGGTCCGCGAGGCCCTGAATCGCCACGTCGAACAGCCCTACGTCCTCATGCTCGACGGCGACGCCACCTACCGGCCCGACGAGGCCGACCGGCTGCTGGAGCCGCTGCTCGACGGGCGCGCGGAGCACGTCATCGGGAACCGCTTCGCAGAGATGGAGTCCGGAGCGATGACCCGGCTGAACCAGATCGGCAACGGGATCATCAACACGGCGTTCTCGGTGATCCACGGCCGGGATCTGACGGACATCCTCTCGGGCTACCGCGCGTTCACCCTGGAGTCGGTCAGGCAGTTCGACCTGACCGCCGACGGGTTCGGAATCGAGACGGAGCTGGCCGTCGAGTGCGTCAAACAGGGGGTCTCGACGGCGGTCGTACCGATCACCTACCAGACCCGCCCGAACGACTCGGAGACGAATCTGGACCCGTTCAGCGACGGTGCAGTGATCATCCTGACGCTGTACCGGATGGCCAAGACCAACAATCCCCTGTTCTACTTCGGGAGCGTCGGCGTGGCGAGCGCACTCGTCGGGGTAGTGCTGGCGATCTACGTCGCCTACGAGTGGTTCGTCGTCGGCGTCTCTCACGAGGTGATCGCGCTCGTCGCCGCCTCGGGGCTGCTCTTTGGCATCCAGTTGCTCATGTTCGGCGTCCTCTCGGACATGATCGTCGCACTGAATCGCGAGCAGACCCGACGGCTGAGCGAGATCGCGCGCCAGGTCGGTAACGAATCGACCGCGGCCGACGCCGTCGGCGACGACACGGAGCCCAGCGCGGAGGGAGAATCGGACGGGGAGCGGGCCAGTTCGACCAGTCGTCCCTAGAAGGGGACCAGCGCCCGAAGCTGCGAGAGGAGACTGTTGCTCGTGGCTTCGCGTCGGGCCTCGAACACCGGGTGGAGGGTGTTGAGCAGTTCCTGCTCGTTCTCGAAGGTCGTCTTCGGTACCTGTTCGAGCGCCTCCGCGACCGTGATCGAGTGGCCCGTGGCGTCGAAAGGGACCTCGCGGTGCCCGATCTCGGACCGGAGCGTCTGTTTGTCGGTCGGGTACTCGATATCGGCGTCGCTCAGTGTTCCGTCGAGCGCGGCGATACCGAACTCGATCGCGTCCGGTTCGTCGCCGTTGTCGTCTGCCGGTGGCCGGACTCCCATCGAGTCGACAGTGGTACTTGCAGGTGGAAAAAGCTACGCTGTCGGACCGTTATCGTGTCATACTGTTTACCTGAGGAGCGTCCCGGCGATCGTCGCTACGAGAGAGAGGACTACCGGGAAACCGCTACAAAAGCCGTCTCACTGCGTCTCGATCTCCGGCGTCGCGACGGCGTCGTCGAGCCACTCGTCGGCCCAGTCGCCGATCTTCTCGAACACCGGTGCGAGCGCCTCGCCCTTCTCGGTCAGCGTGTAGTAGGTCGCGACCGGCGCGGCCTCCTCGACGCGACGGTCGACGAAGGCGCGGTCCTGCAGGTCGTCGAGGACCCGCGAGAGCGTGCGGGAACTGGTGCCGGTCTCTCGCTTGAGTTCGTTGAACCGCTGTTCGCCGTCGAGCAGTTCGTACAGCACCGCCAGTCGCCACTTCGATCCGATCAGGTCGAAGGACTCGACGACCTGGCAGGTCTCGTCTGGCTCCGGGGAAAACGTGGATGACATCTGTTGGCTCTCACCCTCCCGTTGTCGCCAGCGAAATATATAGGTTCGGTTCCGAACCAGGTAACAGAGTGATACCCGATTTCTGATACGGAAAGTTGTAGGTCTTTACCAGATCGACCGCATGCCGTCGTGCGGTTGACTGGGTAAATGTCTACAACCGTCCGTATGAGTCCGACCCGTCGCCGCCAAGGATAAGCCACAGCCGTCCCATGATCGGGACATGCTACCGGGCCCGATGGATGCGATTCCGTCGTGGCTGCCCCTCAGGACGCTGACCGTCCTCCTCGCCGCCGCGGTCTCGCTGGGGGTCGCGCTCGTCGCCAGCGACCGCACGGATCGGCGACTCGGCGCGCTCCGTCGGCGTCTGTTGCTCGGCGTTCCGTGGGGCACCGCGCTCACGATCGGCGCGGTCGCGCTCGTCTACCTGTTCGTCCAGGGCGGCATCGAGGACCCCAGAGATCCGCTGGTGATCCCGTTTCGATCCTGGTCGTATCGCTACCCGCTGGGCATGGTGACGGCGGCGTTCACACACTCCAGTCTCGGGCACGTGACGGGCAACCTCGTGGCGACGGCGGCGTTCGGCTCCGTCGCCGAGTACGCCTGGGGCCACTACCCCCGAAAGCGAGGCGCTCACTCGTTCGGATCGGCGCTGACGAACCCGTTCGTCCGGATCCTGATCGTTCCCGCCGGGGCGCTCGTCGTCGGGCTGTTCACGTCGCTGTTCGCACTGGGACCGGTCGTCGGGTTCTCCGGGGTCGTCTTCGCCATCGCGGGCTTCGCCCTCGTCCAGCGCCCGCTGACGGCACTGCTGGCCCTGCTGGCCGATCAGGTCCTCGGATTCCTCGTCGTCGCGGTCCAGACTCCCCGCGTCGTCGCCGTGCCGCGTCCCCGGGTCGTCACGCCGTGGTGGGCCAGCATCGCGATCCAGGGCCACGCCATCGGGCTCTTCGCCGGCATCCTGCTCGGGTTCGGCCTGCTGTACTACCAGGACCGCTGGCCCGACCCGACGCGGCTGTGGTTCGGGCTCCTCGTGTTCGCGGAGTTCCAGGGACTGTGGGCGCTGTACGTCCCGGAAGGCAACGGCCGATTCGTCCTGTTCCGGTGGCTCGGCGCGGCGGTCGTCTTCGTGCTGGCGGCGGTCGTGATCCTCGGGGCGCTGAACGCGGACCGGCGGGCCGGGTCGCGACTCGACTGGCTCGTCGAGCGCCGGCTGCCCGAATCGACGGCAGGGGTCCACACTGTGGGGCTGGCCGTCGTCCTCGTCCTCTTGCTCGGACTGAGCGGCGCGGCGATCCCGTACAACGTCGCGCCGATCGGCGACTCGCCGGCCCCACAGCCGACGGTCGAAGTCCGGGACTACACCGTCAGCTACGGCGAAGACGTGCCCGACGGCTACGTCCGGAGCGTCTCCCTACCGTTCGTCGACGATCCGACGGCGATCAACACCAGCGGCGTCGTCGTCACGAGCCAGCGACGACACGTCTGGCAGACGGTCGTCCTCGAATCCCAGCTCCGGAACCGCGGTTTCGCGACCGTCGAGGTCGGCGGCGTCGGCTGGCGGCGAAACGTCCACGTCAACCGCACGGGCTGGCGGCCGGCCGGCAACGACAGCGTCTACAAGGTGTCCCTCAGGCCGGCCGGCGACGAGCGGACGCGTGGCTACACGAGCGAGCCGCGCCGAGCCGACCCGGTCGTCGCCGGCCGGAACGTCACGCTGGTCCCGACCGACGAGGGGTTCGCCTTCGAGGTGTCCAGAGAGGGCCGTGCGCTCGCCACCGCGTCGGTGCCCGGCCGGAACCGGACGACAACCGCTGGAGGGCTCACCTTCCGGCGCAACGGCTCGCAGGTGTTCGCGAGCGTCGAGGGGACACGCGTCACGATCGCGACCCGCGAGGCGGCGTAGAAGGCGGCTACCAGTCGATCCGATACACTTCCGCGGTGACGGCTCGCGACTCGTCCTCGTGGTGGTCGAACTGGCGCGGGATCTCGAACTCCGTCTGGTAGGAGTCGGTGACGGTGCCGCCGTTGTCCGCCGCGAACGAGCCGACGAACTCCTGGCTGCCCTCGTTGTGGATCGAGTAGGAAACGTCCGCGATCGCGGCCGTCGTCTCCAGGAAGGCCCGGTCGGCGTGTTCGTTGCCCGACTGGGCCCCGAACGGCGGGTTCATCACGACCGTCGTCCCGTCTCGATCCGGTCGCAGCGGCGCGTTCTCGGCGTCGCCCCGGACCCAGGAGACCGACGTGGCCGACGCGACCTTCCGCTCGTTGTCCCGAGCGGTCTGTAGCGGTGCCGGATCGACGTCGAGCCCGACGGTTCGCTCGGGGCCGCGCAGCGCCGCGCCCAGCGTCAGCATCCCGGTCCCACAGCCCAGGTCGACGATGGTGCGATCCTCGATGTCTCCCCGGAGGTCGGCGAGGTGGATCAGGTGGGCCGCAAGCTCCGGCGGCGTCCGATACTGTTCGAGCGGGGCTCGCGGATCGTCGAACCCCGCCACCACGCCGAGTTGCTGGGCCAGCGCTCGCTTGGTCGACATTGCCGACTACTACTGGAGAGACGTTCAAAAGGTTAGTGACTGGTCGGACGGTCCCAGCGCGACCCCGTCATTGCACCGTCGGCTTGCCCCGTGCGTGTTTGATCCAGCGGTCCATCTGTTGGTTGAGACACCAGAACAGGACGACCACCATCGCGACGAACGCGAGCAGCACCACGACCGCGAGCACGATCGGATTCTGGGCCGGCAAGCCAAGCAGCAGTATCAGCGACGCGACGAGCACCATCTCCAGTGCACACCTGATTCCGGCGAACAGGAACGGCGGATGTGGAACGTCCGACAGCTCGCCGCCAGATCCAGCCATAGCTACGGGTACGGTAAACCACTACCTCAAGCTTGTGTCCGTTTCGTCGACAGGTCTGAGACTCGCGACGGCCCCGGTCGGCCGTTCGCTCCACCGCCCAGAGCGCGAAACGTCGTCTGGCCGTGGGTTTATTCGACCGCCGCCGATAGTACGCCCATGGACGATCAGCAGACGCGTCGTGGCGTGCTGGGTTCGATGGCGGCGGCCGTCGGTGCCAGCGTCGCGGGCTGTCAGGCCCCCGCGCTGGACGCGACCGCCGGCTCCGAAGGGCAATCGGCCAGCGACGGCTACAACGCCGTCTACGAGCAGGTGGTCGACTCCGTCGCGACGGTCCGTACGTACACCGAGAACAGTCGCGGCGGTCAGGGGAGTGCGTTCGTCTACAGCGACGACTACCTCGTGACCAACGAACACGTCGTCGGTGACGCCGACGAGATCTACGTCCGCTACCGCGAGTCGGGCTGGATCGAGTCCGCCGTCGTCGCCGTCGACGCCTACAGCGATCTGGCCGTCATCGAGGTCACCGACAAACCGGCGAGTGCCACGCCGCTGCCCTTCGTCGAGGCCGATCCCGGCGTCGGGACGGAGGTGGTCGCCATCGGCAACCCCTTCGGGCTCTCGGGCTCGGTCTCGGCCGGGATCGTCAGCGGCGTCGACCGGACGCTCCCGGCGGCGAACGGCTTCTCGATCCCCGACGCCGTCCAGACCGACGCGGCGGTCAATCCGGGAAACAGCGGCGGCCCGCTGGTCACGCTCGACGGGACGGTCGTCGGCGTCATCAACTCCGGCGGGGGCGACAACATCGGCTTCGCCATCTCGGCGGCGCTCACCCGCAGGGTCGTCCCGTCGCTGATCGACTCCGGGGCCTACGACCACTCGTACCTCGGCGTCCGGCTGACCGATCTGACGCCGCCGATCGTCGAGGCAAACGACCTCCGGACGGCCGAGGGCGTCTACATCGACGAAGTCGTCACGGACGGACCCGCCGAGGGCGTCCTGGAGCCGTCGAACGGCGAAGAAGTCGTCAACGGCGTCAGAGCCGGCGTCGGCGGCGACGTGGTCGTGGCGATGGACGAGACCCCGACTCCCTCCCGGCAACACCTCTCCTCGTTTCTCGCACTGGAGACGACGCCGGGCGACACGATCGCCGTCGACGTACTCCGCGAGGGGTCCCGAGAGACGGTCGATCTCACGCTGGGCGAGCGACCGGAGAGATAGTCGTACGGACTCGTCGATCGTTCCCGAATCGACCGCACGACTGCGTGCGGTCGACCTGGCAAACGGCGACGATACTCCGTCTCAGTCGAGGCGTTCGGCGGCGTCCCGATCGACCAGCGGCGCGGCGTTTTGCTCGGGGAGCGTGACCACGTCGTCGGTCGAGAGGTCGTACTCGCGCTGGTCGATCCCGAAGATCTCGCCGACATCGTCCGTGATCCGGACGGTCGCGCGCTCGATCGTCGGCGTCGCCGGCTCGTCGCCGGTGTCGGGCGCGTCCGGCGAGGTCGGCCCCGCGTCGTCGGACGGGGGAGAGGGTACCGTGCCGCCGTCGGAGGCCGGTGACTGCTCGCCGGCCAGCGGGTCGTCCCGGCTGGCACCCCCCTCTGGCGGACCGTCCGGCGGCGCGTCGGGCGGCAGGTCGACGCTCTCGTCGCTGCCCATCAGGTCGGCCGCTTCGATCGTCGTCGGCTCGTCGCTCGACGAGGGGTCGGCGGCCGGCTCCGGCTCGGGTTCCGGCCTGGCGTCGTCGGGCTCGGACGACACCTCGTCCGCGGGGCTCTCGTCGGCTCCCGCGTCTTCGACGGCATCGGGCGTCACGTCGCCAGCGAGCACGTCGAAGACGTGATCGCGGTTGCTCTCGATGGCGCTGACCAGCGTCTCGAAGAGGTCCCGCTCCTCGCGGGTCAGCCCCTCCTCCTCGGCCGGCATGTCGGCGGCGGCCAGCGACGCCATCTTGACGATCTTGCCGACGCGGCGCTCGTAGATCGCTTCGACCGTCGACTCGGCGGTGTTGATGTCGTCGGTCAGGCGGTTGACTTCCGGGGCGTCGAAGGGGTCGTCGGCCCGATCGGCCACGCTGTCGCGCTCCTCGCGGAGCTGCTGGATGAACTCCCCCGCGTCGGCGTAGAACGACTCCCGCAGCTGCTGGAGGCTGTCGGTCTGGCGCTCGCGGGACTGGACTGACTGGAGTTCGTCGAGATTCATTCTGGGCCTTTCTCGGCGCGGCCGCGGGCCATCGCGAAGACGCCCACGTGCTCTGGATAGGTTCCAATGCCCGGTTCCAATGTAAAGCTGTCGCCACCGAGTTCGACCGGGCCGCCGTCAGTGACTTCGATCGTGATGTCGTGGCCGCGGAAGGTCTCCGGAACGGCGTCGACCAGCGGATCGAACTCGTCGATGTCGTCGCGCTCGATCCGCTGTACTTCGAGACCGCTGCCGCCGTGGAGGCTACCGGGCAGACGGATCAGGCGGTTCGTGTCCGTCGTCACCGGCTCGTCGATCGGGGCGTTGTCCATCGCGACGACCTCGGTCATCAGCGGCTTGGCGATCTGGAAGAAGGCCGGATGCACGTCGATGTTGCCGGCCGCGAGCCGGTCGTAGTTCTGGCGGGCCGCGCTGAGCGCCGCCGTCGCCTTCCCCTCGCCGATCCCCTCGTACTCCCTGAGGCGCTCGATCGCCGTCTCCTCGTCGCGTTCCAGCAGGTCGTCGACGACGCTCATCACGTGGCGGTGGGCCCGGCGGCTCCACCCGCCTTCGGTCGAGAGCGTCCGCTTCTGTGCCGGCGAAGATCGCCCCGCCGTTCCGGCCACGGTCTCCTCGTCGACGAGCTGTTCGAACTCCAGCCCGATCCCGCGGACGTAGTCGACGATCTCCCGGCGCGCGTCCCGTTCGAGCTGCTGGATGCCGGAGTCGCGCACGTGGACGTGGTACCCCCGCCCGCCGGAGAAGACGACGGTCAGGTCCTCGAAGCCGAAGTCGTTCTCCAGGAAGTCGAGCAGTCGGAGCAGCGCGTCCTTGCACTTTGCGAGCATCTGCGCGTAGCTGTCTTCGCCGAGTTCGACGGCGGGCAGGTGATCGGCGTCGAGGTCGAAGACGAGATCCGAGGACCGCCACTCCTTGGCGCTCATCGAGGAGGCGCTGGGGTCGCGGTACCGGCCCGCGGAGAAGTAGACGTGTTTGGGCCGCTTGCGCTGGAGGAACTCCCCAAGCTCGCCCAGATCCAGCAGCGAGCGGTGTCGGACCATCGTCTCGCTCGGCCCGTCGGTCCAGGGGATGAACCCCCACTCGCGCTCGTTGGCGTCCGGCGGCGGCGTGAACTCGCTGCGGCGATAGTGGTCGCCGAAGCGTCCCCGAAGGTACGCCTGCGTCCGCTCTTCCATCTGAACACGTCTTTGCGGACGGCCATCAAAGGAGTTGCGTTCGGTCCGCCAGTTGTGTCATCCACGGAGGAGCTTCGAGAGCTTCTCGCGGATCGAAGCGTCGCCGAGCTTGAGGTAGTAGGCGTCGCCGCCGTCCTCGTAGTAGTTGTCGATCTCGCGTCGGCGCTCGAACCCGAGGTGTTCGTAGAACGAGATCGCCGCCTGATTGGTCGCACGCGCGTGACAGGTGACGCTCCCGTAGTCCTCCGAGACGCGGGCGATGAGTCGCTTGCCGAACCCGTGGCCGCGGTACTCCTCGTCGACGGCCAGAAAGAGGATGTAGCCGTCACTGCGGACGGCCGCGAAGCCGATGAGGCGGTTTCGGGAGCCGTCGACGTAGAGGTAGACCCGAGATCGGCGGTAGGCGTCGCTGAAGAATCCGTGTCGCTGTCTGAGGACGCCGTCACGCTCCCGAATCCGCTCTTTGAGCTTCCAGGCGGCATCGACGTGATCGTCGTTCCCGCGATCGACGACCCGCGATTCGACGTTGACGCTCACTGTCCCCACTAGCCCCCAGGAAAGTATAATTTTACCGGTCGGGTTTTTGACATCGGGGCCACAGGACTCGGCCATTCCGTAGGGGTCAAGGTTAGGCGTCGCCGGCCCCAACAGTGTGTATGACGTTCTCGAAGGTCCCCCGCGTGGCACTTGCGCTGGTCGCGCTCGCGGCTATCGCTCGACCGGCCGCCGCGCACGTCGACTACGTGACCGATCCGACCGGTGATACGATCGACGCGATCGCGTTCGTTCGCGAGACACTGGCGGAGCCGGTCAACGCAGTGCTGTTCTTCGGTAGCGGTGCGATCGGCGTCGTAGGCCTGGCGCTGTATCTACGGTACCGCCCTCGTGTCCTCGATATCGAGATTCTCCGCGCCAAACTCGCGACCTACGAGGACCTGATCCCGTGGATGCTGCGCCTGAGCCTGGGGCTGCCCCTCGTCGGTGCGGGCTTTCAGGGGTACCTGTTCGCACCGACGGTGTCGTTCGATCCCGCCGCGAACCCGCTCTTGCGCCTCGCGCTGATCGGCGTCGGGTTCTGCATGCTCTTCGGCCTCGGAACGCGAATCGTGACCACCTTGGGGATGGGACTGTACGTGCTGGCACTGGCCGTCAGTCCCGACGCGCTGCTGGCACTGGAGTACGTCCCCGGTTTCGTCGCGCTGTTCGTCCTCGGCGGCGGTCGCCCCAGCGCCGACGACATCCTGCTGGACATCGCCTCGACGGAGGGATCGATCTACGGGCGCGTCGACCGGGTCCACCTGCTGAAAGCCTGGCTCGACGAGCTGACGGCCCCGTACCGCCGGTACGTCCCGACGGTGCTACGCGTCGGCCTGGGCGTCTCTTTCGTCTTCCTCGGCGTCACGCAGAAGCTCGGCGATCCGGCGCGATCGCTCGCAGTGGTCGAGAAGTACGACCTCACCGCCGTCGTCCCGGTCGATCCCGGTCTCTGGGTGCTCGGAGCGGGCGTGACCGAGGCCGTCGTCGGACTCGCGCTGATCGTCGGCCTGCTGACGCGAGCCAGCGCCGGGGTCGCATTCCTGCTCTTCACGACGACGCTGTTCGGCCTGCCGCAAGATCCCGTGCTAGCACACGTCACGCTGTTCGGGATGGCGTCGGCACTGGTGACGCTCGGGAGCGGTCCGCTGTCACTGGACCGGCTGCTCGGCGAGGAGCCGGCGGGCGACGCTGAGGGGGTGTCGGCGGCGGACTATAGTAGCCATTGAAAATCAATGCACACCTGATCGCACGACTGCAGTGCGATCGGTGTGTAAATCGTTTCAATTGTTACTATAGCGCTGGGTCCAGAACGGAGTCGTCACTCCGACGACCACTCGTCGAGCGTGGTCCGGTTGCCCTCGTAGACGTACTGCACCTCGATCTCCGTCGAAGAGGTGACCGGCGTGCCGAAGGCGTTGTTCTCGCTGAGCTGGACGATGTCGCCCGGACCGACAGTCGTCGTCTCGTTGGTCTCCGCCGCTGCCGCCCAGGTCGTGTCCTGGTCGGCACCGACGAAGTGGATCTTTCCGGCTTCGAGTTCGTCGCCGCGGTCGTGGGTCACGATGAGCGTGTTGCTCTGCTCGACGTGATCGTAGGTGAAGTTCGCCGACGGCGGGCCGGTCTCCTGACTGTCTACGACGAGGACGTTCAGTCCGACCGAGGCGGTCACGACGACGGTGATGCCGACCAGAATCGCGACGCTCGTGCTCTCGGAGATCGCTCGCTCGTCCAGCGACGACCCGATCGACACCATAGCCAGTGGATGGTGCGCGTCCGCGGTTAAATATGATTCGGCGATGGGGAAAGCCCTTGGTGGCGGGGGTCCGAGCCACGAGTATGATCGACGAGACCGTCGAGGAGATTTCCGAGATGCAGACCCACAGCTCCTCCGTCGTCGCCGTGAAAGCAGCGAGAGCGCTGTCGGCACTCGCCGACCGCGAGTTCCCGACCACCGAGGAGTACGTCCGGGCGCTGGAGCGAAACAGCAGCGCACTTCGACGCGCGAACCCGTCGCACGCGTCGTTGCACACGACCCAGCGGGCGATCGTCGAGCGCGTCTCCGGGGCGGACCTCGACAGCGTCGCGGACGCGAAAGCCGAGACCGAAGCCGCGATTCAGGCCGTCGTCGAGCAGGTCGAGGCCGGCAAAGAACGGGCCGCAAAGCGGTGTGGCGACCGCCTCGATCCGACGGCGACGCTCCTCACGCACGACTACTCCGCGACCGTGATCGAGAGTGTCGAGCGTGTGATCGAGACCGCCGACGGGGAAGTCGACATGACGGTGTACGTCACGGAAGCACGCCCCCGATATCTCGGTCGCAAGCTGGCTCGATCGATGGCGGGGATCGACGGCGTCGACGTGCGCCTGATCGTCGACAGCGCCGCCGCCCACTATCTCTCGGAGTGTGATCGCGTGCTCGTGGGCATGGACTGCATCGTCGACGACACCCTGTACAACCGCGTCGGGACGTACCCGATCGCGGCGGCCGCCGCCGATCAGGGCGTTCCGGTGACCGTCGTCGGATCGGAGTCGAAACTGATCGACGGCGGCTTCGCGTTCGAAAACGAGTTCCGGTCGGTCTCGGAGGTGATGCGAGAGCCGGCGGAAGGGTTCTCGATCGAGAACCCGGCCTACGACGCGACGCCGACGCGTCTCCTCGACAACGTCGTCACGGACGAACGCGTCGTGGAATACGACGAGTGATGCCGACGGCCGTCAGTTCGCAGGGGGCGTCACCACCCGGGTCGGAGAGATCGGTCACAGTCGTCGGTGACAGTCAGTGAACTCCGATCCCAGGAGAGAGTGCGACGGGTGTGAATCACTTCGGTCGTCACTGTAGACGCCCGGCAAAACGAGACGAACTACCGCGTCGCGACCGTCGAACGGCAGTCCGGGCAGACGAGTTCGCGCTCGTCGGCCGTGGCGCGGACGATCCAGTTTCCGTCGGCGGAACTCTCGAATTCGCAGGTCGGACAGAAGAGCAACGACTTCCGGCGACCGGTCGTCGGTGGCGGTGCCTCTGCACTCGCTGCAGTGCAGCGTGAGTCGATACTGGTCATCGACTGTGCCTAGCTGGTGGACGGTCAAATACCTGTTGGCTAATTGTTTAATTGTTCCTGTAGTACGGTGTTGTACCGCGATAACGCCTGTCGTGGTCGGGCGCTACGCAACCCTTTTGTCCGGAGACGCGGATTGGACGAGCATGACGACGGGTGGCGTCTCGGGGGCCCAGAGCGGGACGGCGACGCCGACAGCCTCGCCGACCGGGACGCTCGAATCGCCGGTGCCCTACGAGATGTTTCCGGGGGTGCCCGACTGGATACTGGATCTGGGTGCGGTGGTCGCCGTCCTCGTGGTGGCGTACTTCGCCTCGCGGCTCGTCGTGCTCGTGTTCGGTCGACGCATCGCGCGTCGGTTCCAGCGGCCGAGTCTGACCCGGACCGCGATCAGAGGGATCCGGGGCGCGGTGTTCCTGATCGCTCTCCTGTCGATCCTCCGCATCTACGGGCTCAAGCTGAGTGACATCTCGCTGTCGGTCGCCGTGTTCTCTGCCGTGGTCGGTGTGGTGATCGCACCGGTCGTCGGTTCGATCGTCAGCGGCGTCTTCCTGCTCGCGGACCAGCCCTACGAGATCGGTGACATGATCGAACTCGCCGACACCGATACGCGGGGCTTCGTCGAGGACATCACGCTCCGATACACGAAGATATTCACGCTAGACAACACGTTCATCGTCATTCCGAACGGGACGATCCGGGAGCGAGACGTGGTCAACTACTCCGCAGAGGACCCCCGAACGCGCCTGCGACTCGACATCACGGTGACCTACGAGGGCGACCTCGACGAGGCCAGGCGGATCGTCGAGCGCTCGGCCCGACAGGTCGACGCCGTCATCGAGGGCGGGCCGGACATCCGCGTCGGTGCGGCCAGATACCCCGCCGCGCCGACGTGTTACATCAACAGCTTCGCCGACCACGGCATCCAGCTCACGCTGCGATACTGGGTCGTGGAGCCCTACAAGCTGCTCGCGACCCGCTCGAAGGTCCAGACGAACGTCTGGGCCGCGCTGGAAGACGCCGACGTGGAGATCGCCTACCCCCACTCGCATCTGCACTTCGACGACACTAGCGGCCAGATGCGGGTCGCGATGGAGGAGGGAGCGCCCGACGGCCCGTCGCCCGATCCCGACCGCGACGGTCCGGCGTGACGGCGACGACGATCCCCACGAGAGGACACTAAAAAGGCGACCCGAATAGATTCGCGCTCGTTCCTCGCCGACAGGAAGTGCGGTGTCAGTTTATACTTATCAGATACCCAGGCATAGGTATGAAGAGACGGAAGCATGTACAACCATTATATACATCTGATGCCGGCTTCGGGCATGCACAAGCACAGCCACCGGCTGCACGTGTACAGCACGTCCGTCGGGCGGACGGACCCACGAGAGGAGCCGCGAGGGGACGATGAGGCGCAACACGATCCTGATCGTGCTGTTGATCGCTGCGGTGTTGCTCCCGATGTGGTACGTCTCGCTACACGGTGAGCCGCCGTCGGAGGAGATCACGATCGACGAGAGCGTCACCGACATCCGTCCCCTCGATGGTTTCGTCGACACGCCGAACAAGCTGTCGCCCAGTCAGGTCGGCGTGATCGTCTGGGTCGGACTGTTCGGACTGCTGGGGGCGCTGACGGCCGTCCACCGGTTCATGAACGACGCCGTGCGACCCCCTGACGACGCCGAGGCGGTCGCGGACGGCGGGACGGTGTCGTTACCGTGGCTCGAAACCGACGAGCGCTGGATCGTCGAGTACCACGACGCGACCGACGCCATCGAGGGACTGGCCGCGATGGGCGGGCTGACCGTCCTCGCGATCGCGTTCGCCGCGCTGTTTACCGGCGAGTACCTGACGCTGGCTCGAACGCAGTACTTCGGCGTCTACGCCGCCGGTATGTTCCTCTCGCTGGCGCTGTCGACGGTCGCCTACTACGCCTGGTTCATGCCACACATCGAAGTCGCAGAACACAGGGGGCACGAATGATGGACTACCCGAAACCGGACGACGACGGAGACGACGAACAGTGTCCGTGTGCTGGGAGCGCGAGCCAGCCGAGCATCTTCACCGACGACCGCGCACAGCTCCAGCGGCGTGACTTCGCGAAGGTCCTCGCGACGACCGGCGGGCTGACTGCCGTCGGGAGCCTCGCCGCGCCGCTGGCGGGCCTGACACAGGTGTTCGAGCGCGGGTACAGCGGCCCGGTGTACTCCGACGGGATCAACCTCGTCGACGAGGACGGCAGCCGCGTCACCGAGAGTGCGCTGTCGGCGGGCGAGCAAATGACGGTGTTCCCCGAGCCGCGACCGGGGATCGAGGACGCTCCGACGCTGCTGGTGCGCTTCTCGGAGGACGACTACAGCAGCGACACGAACATGGCCTTCACCGTCGACGGCTACGCCGCCTACTCGAAGGTCTGTACGCACGCGGGCTGTATGGTCTCGAACCGAGAGGGGAACGCGCTCGTCTGCCCGTGTCACTTCGGGAAGTTCGATCCGCTGTCGGGTGCCGCGGTGACCGACGGGCCGCCGGGGCGAGCGCTGCCACAGCTCCCGATCACGATGACCAGCGAGGGGGAACTCGTCGCGACCGGAGACTTCGAAGGGACCGTCGGTCCCGGAGGTGAATGATGTCCCGAGCGAAGCAGGTCTACGACTGGTTCGACAGCCGACTCGACCTGGAGAACGGCCAGACGTTCCTCGGGAAGGCGTTCCCGGCCGAGGACTCGTTCCTGATGGGGGAGGTCGCGGTCTTCTGTTTCCTCCTCTTGATCCTGACCGGCGTGTTCCTCGGCTTCTTCTACGAGCCGTCCACCAGCGCCGTCCAGTACGACGGCAGCGTCGCCCAGTTCCAGGGCGAAGAGATGCCAGAAGCGTTCGTCTCGGTGCTGCACATCACCTACACCGTCCCGTTCGGGATGTTCATCCGGCGGCTCCACCACTGGGCGGCCCACCTCTTCGTGGCCTCGATCGGGCTCCACATGCTCCGGGTGTTCTTCACCGGGGCCTACCGGAACCCACGGGAACCGAACTGGGTCGTCGGCACCGGGCTGGCAGTGCTGGCGATGGGGGCGGCCTACACCGGCTACGCGCTGCCGTTCGACGAGTTCGCCGCGACGGCGACGGGAATCGGGTACAATCTCACGGTCTCGGTACCGTTGATCGGCGACTTCCTCGCCGAGATCGTCTTCGGGGGCGAGTTCCCCACGAGCGCGACGATCCCGCGGCTGTACTTCCTACACGTGCTCGTGATCCCCCTGCTGATCATGGGGGGGCTGGCCCTGCACATGTTCATCCTGATCCGTCAGAAACACACCGAGGCACCCCGCGAAGACGACGTCGAGACCGGCCGCGAGGCGATCGACCGGGAGAACGACGACGTGATCGTCGGGCTCCCGGCGGTCCCCAACCAGGCCGCGGTGTCGGCGGTCGTGTTCTTCCTGACGGCCGCGACGCTGTCGCTGCTGGCCGGCCTGCTCCCGGTCCACAACGTCGCCGAGTACGGCCCCAACGACCCCGCAGCGACGCCGGAGCTCATCATGCCGGACTGGTTCCTGATGTGGGTCTACGGCTTCTTGAAGCTGCTTCCGGGCATCGCCATCGACCTCGGCCCGATCCACATCAACAGCGAGTTCCTCGGTGGCATCGTGCTGCCCGGCCTCGTGTTCGCGGCGATCCTGGCCTGGCCCTTTATCGACCGGACGCCGGAAGTTCACTTCACCGCCGATCCGCTGGACCGGCCCTGGCAGACCGCCGTCGGCGTCGCGGCGGTGGCGTTCGTCATGATCGCCTCCATCGCGGGGATGAACAACATCCTCGCGAACCAGGTGCTCGACGTCTCGACCAGCGTCGTCAATCCGATTCTCTCGGCCGCGCTGCTGACTGTGCCGACGCTGTTCGGGATCGCCACGTACCTGCTGTTGCGTGAGGACGATCCCGCGACGCCCCCGGAGACGGACGGTGAAGACGTTGCGGCCGACGGCGGACCGGGCGAGGTCGTCCGACGGGGGTGACGACGATGACTGACGCAGCCGCTCTCTCGGAGCGACAGTATCGACTGCTGGACACGGCGAGCAAACTGCTCGGGCTCGGCCTCGTCGCGCTGGGCCTCGAAGCCGGTGGCTCGACGCCGACCGGGTTCGCGCTCGCCGTCGTCGGCGCTCTCTGTGCGACGCTTACGGTGTTTCTGACTCATGAGTGAACACGACATCGACGACGACCGGTGGATGGACAGTTCCGGAATTACCCGACGCGACTTCGTCCGCGGCCTCGGGGCCGCCTCGATCGTCGGCGCGACCGGCCTGTCGTTCGCCGACGAAGAGATGGACGGGCTGCAGGCGGTCGACGATCCGATCGGATCGTACCCCTACCGCGAGTGGGAGGACCTCTACCGCGAGGAGTGGGACTGGGACTCCGTGGCGCGGTCGACCCACAGCGTCAACTGCACCGGCTCCTGTTCGTGGAACGTCTACGTCAAGGACGGGCAGGTCTGGCGCGAGGAACAGGCCGGCGACTACCCCGTGATCGACGAGGACCTCCCAGATCCCAACCCGCGGGGCTGCCAGAAAGGGGCCTGCTACACGGACTACGTCAACGCCGACCAGCGCGTGCTCCACCCGCTGCGCCGCACCGGCGAACGCGGCGAGGGCCAGTGGGAGCGCATCTCCTGGGACGAGGCACTGACGGAGATCGCCGACCACGTCATCGACGAGGTGCAGGCGGGCCGGTACGACGCAATCTCGGGCTTTACGCCGATCCCGGCCATGTCGCCCGTGTCGTTCGCCAGCGGCTCCCGGCTCGTGAACCTGCTGGGCGGCGTGTCCCACAGCTTCTACGACTGGTACTCCGACCTGCCGCCGGGTCAGCCGATCACCTGGGGGACCCAGACGGACAACGCCGAGTCCGCCGACTGGCACAACGCCGACTACATCATCGCCTGGGGGTCGAACATCAACGTCACCCGTATCCCCGACGCCAAGTACTTCCTCGACGCCGGCTACGAGGGAGCGAAACGCGTCGGGATCTTCACCGACTACTCCCAGACCGCGATCCACACCGACGAGTGGCTCGCGCCGGAGGGTGGCACCGACACCGCGCTCGCGCTCGGGATGGCCCAGACGATCGTCGACGAGGAGCTGTACGACGAGTCCCACCTCAAAGAGCAGACCGACATGCCGCTGCTCGTGCGAGAAGACACCGGGAAGTTCCTCCGGGCGGGCGAGGTCGGTCTCGCGGCGGACGCCGACGACCCGGACAAGGTGTTCGTGATGGTCGACGAGGACGGGGAGCTCCGGCGCGCGCCCGGTTCGCTCGGCGAGCGCGACGGCCAGCACGACCCCGAGTCGAGCATCGAACTCGACTTCGACCCCCAGCTGGGCGTCGACCGCACCGTCGAAACCGGCGAGGGAACGGTCGCGGTCCGCTCGGTCTGGGAGAACCTCCGTGAGGAACTGTCACAGTACACGCCCGCGTTCGTCCACGAGGAGACCACCGTCGGCGAGAACACCTACCAGCGCGTCGCCCGGGAGTTCGCCGACGCCGACGCGGCCAAGATCATCCACGGCAAGGGCGTCAACGACTGGTACCACAACGACCTGGGGAACCGGGCGATCCAGTTGCTCGTGACCCTGACCGGGAACCTCGGCGAACCCGGCACCGGGCTGGATCACTACGTCGGCCAGGAGAAGATCTGGACGTTCCACGGCTGGAAGACGCTCTCGTTCCCGACCGGCAGCGTGCGGGGCGTGCCGACGACGCTGTGGACCTACTTCCACGCCGGCATCCTCGACAACACCGATCCCGATACCGCCGAGAAGATCCGCGAGTCCATCGACGAGGGCTGGATGCCGGTGTACCCCGAGGAGCGCGAGGACGGGTCCCGGCCGGACCCCTCGATGATGTTCGTCTGGCGTGGCAACTACTTCAACCAGGCCAAGGGCAACGTCGCCGTCGAGGAACAGCTCTGGCCGAAACTGGATCTGGTCGTGGACATCAACTTCCGGATGGACTCGACGGCGATGTACTCCGACATCGTCCTCCCGGCGGCGAGCCACTACGAGAAGCACGACCTGAACATGACCGACATGCACACGTACGTCCACCCGTTCACGCCCGCCGTCGAGCCGCTGGGCGAGGCCAAGTCTGACTGGGAGATCTTCCGCCTGCTGGCCGAGAAGATCCAGGAGCGGGCCCAGGAACGGGGGGTCGAACCGGTCGAGGACCGATCGTTCGACCGCGAGATCGACCTGACGACGATCTACGACGACTACGTGCGCGACTGGGAGACCGGCGAGGAGGGAGCCCTCGAAGACGGCCGCGAGGCCTCCGAGTTCGTCCTCGAACACAGCGAGGAGTCCAACCCCGCAGACAGCGACGAGCAGATCACGTTCGCCGACACCGTCGAGCAGCCCCAGCGTCTCGAAGCGGCGGGGGATCACTGGACCTCCGACATCGAGGACGGAGCACCGTACGTCCCCTGGCAGGACTACGTCCAGGACAAACAGCCCTGGCCCACGTTCACCGGCCGCCAGCAGTACTACGTCGACCACGACTGGTTCCTCGAACTCGGCGAGGAGTTGCCCACGCACAAGGAGGGGCCACAGGACACCGGCGGCGACTACCCCCTCTCCTACAACACGCCCCACAGCCGCTGGTCGATCCACTCGATGTGGCGCGAGAACACGAAGATGCTCCGGCTCCAGCGGGGCGAACCGACGGTCTTCCTCAATCCCGAGGACGCCGAGGAGCGCGGGATCGAGGACGGCGACACCGTCGAGGTGTACAACGACATGGGCAGCGTCGAGGTACAGGCGAAGATCTACCCGTCGGGTGACCCCGGCACGGTCCGGCACTTCTTCTCGTGGGAGAAGTTCCAGTATCCGGGCCGAGACAACTTCAACACGCTCGTACCGATGTACATGAAGCCCACGCAGCTGGTCCAGTACCCCGAGGACACCGGCGAACACCTCTACTTCTTCCCGAACTACTGGGGTCCGACCGGCGTCAACAGCGACGTGAACGTGGACGTCCGACTGACCGACGGGCAGTCGGGCTCGGGAGACGAGCAGCGCGAGTCTGTCGGTGTGCGCCCCGCAGGAGGTGACCGCCAATGAGCTCGAACACCCAGAACGACGGCGAGGACGAGGACACCATGATCACCGTCGCCGACGGCGTCGACCACCAGGTGGCGATGGTGATGGACCTCAACAAGTGCATCGGCTGCCAGACGTGTACGATCGCCTGCAAGAGCCTCTGGACGGAGGACGGCGGCAGCGAGTACATGTACTGGAACAACGTCGAGACCAAGCCCGGCGAAGGCTACCCGCGGGGCTGGGAGGAGTCGGGTGGCGGCTGGCAGTCCGAGGAACACTCGGACCGCCAGACCGGCGAGATCCCCGATCGCGAGGACTACGGCCGAGCCTGGGAGTTCAACCACGAAGAGATCATGTACGAGGGCAGCGACGAGCCGCTGCGCCCCCGCGACGGCGCGGAGTGGGGTCCCAACTGGGACGAGGACGAGGGTGTCGGCGAGTACCCCAACAGCTACTACTTCTACCTCCCGCGGATCTGCAACCACTGTACCCACCCCTCCTGTGTCGAGGCCTGCCCGCGATCGGCGCTGTACAAGCGCGAGGAGGACGGCATCGTCCTCGTCGACCAGGACCGCTGTCGGGGCTACCGCTACTGCGTCGAGGGGTGCCCCTACAAGAAGGTGTACTACAACACCGTCTCGAAGAAATCGGAGAAGTGCATCTTCTGTTACCCCCGCATCGAGGGCGAGGGGCCGGACGGCGAGACGTTCGCGCCCGCCTGTGCCGAGGAGTGTCCCCCGCAGCTCCGGCTGGTGGGCTTTCTCGACGACGAAGACGGACCCATCTACAAGCTCGTCGAGGAGTACGAGGTCGCGCTCCCGCTGCATCCGGAGTTCCAGACCCAGCCCAACGTCTACTACATCCCGCCGTTCGCACCGCCCCAGCACACCGACGAGGGCGAGTCGGTCGACGTGGACCGTATCCCCCGCCAGTACCTTCGAGAGCTGTTCGGCGACCGCGTCGACGAGGCACTGGACACGATCGAACGGGAGCGCCAGCGGGCGAGACAGGGAGCCGACAGCGAACTCATGGAGATCCTCCAGGACAAGAATCCAGCCGAACAGTACCGGTTGGAGGTGTTCGAGGATGCGTAACGAAGTGAGCATCCGCGGGCTCGAAAGACGAGCGGAGCGAGTCTTTGGGTGTTCGAGGATGCGTAACGAAGTGAGCATCCGCGGGCTCGAAAGACGAGCGGAGCGAGTCTTTGGGTGTTCGAGGATGCGTAACGAAGTGAGCATCCGCGGGCTCGAAAGACGAGCGGAGCGAGTCTTTGGGTGTTCGAGGATGCGTAACGAAGTGAGCATCCGCGGGCTCGAAAGACGAGCGGAGCGAGTCTTTGGGTGTTCGAGGATGCGTAACGAAGTGAGCATCCGCGGGCTCGAAAGACGAGCGGAGCGAGTCTTTGGGTGTTCGAGGATGCGTAAGCGAACGGAGCGCCAGCGGAGCGAGGGCACGAATCCTCGAGCTCGGCAGAGCTTCGCTCTGGAGGTGTTCGAGGATGACTGACCGCCGACATCGACGTGCCCTCGTCGCGGCGGCGCTCGTGGCGACGCTGGTGGTCGTTTCGACCGTCGCGACGCCGCTGGCGAGCGCGCGGCCGGCCCACGAGATCCCCGTGGTCGAGCGTCCCGACGGTCCACTCGACGGACCCGACGCCGACGGCTGGGAGGCGGTGCCCGCCAGTGACGTGCCCCTGACCAGCGCGCCGTCGAGCGTGCCAAACGCCGACAACACCACGATAGAGGAGGTGAACGTACAGGCGGCGACGACCGACGACCAGCTCTTCGTCCGTCTGGAGTGGCACGACCAGACCAGAGACGAGAGCGCCAGCGACGTGCGGGCGTTCGCCGACGCCGTCGCCGTGCAGTTCCCGGCCAACCGCAGCGCCCGCCCGCCAATCGCGATGGGGGGACAGGACAACAGGGTCAACGTCTGGTACTGGTCCGGCGACACCGGCACCCAGGAGCTACTGGCGGGCGGTGCCGGCTCGACGACGCCGTTCGACGAGCCGGTGATCGACGCGACGGCCACCCACGGGGGGACCGGCGAGAACGCCACCTGGACCGTCGTCTACTCGCGCCCCCTCGACGCGACCAGCGAGAACCGGACCGCGATCAGCGACGACGGCGACCTCGACGTCGCCTTCGCGGTCTGGAACGGCTCCAACGGCGAGCGCGCCGGACAGAAGGCTGTCAGCGAGTGGTACTACTTCCCGATGAGCGGTGGGCCGGGCGGACCGCCGTACCAGACGCTGCTGTGGACGCTGGCCGGACTCGCGATCGTCGCGGTGACTGCCGTCACCGCGTTCGGCGTCTACCGAGCGGGAGGAGGGCCGAACTGATGGCGACCGTCACCGACGCGCCCGACGATCTCGGCGTGGACGCGGCGGCCCGAGCGACGCTGTTCCGGACCCTGGCATACGCCTTCCGGCATCCCGACGAGGCGTTCCACGAGGCCGCCACGGAGGGGGCACTCGACGCCGACATCGAGGTGTGTGTCGCACAGACGACGCTGGACATGGCGGCCCCCGACTGCACGACCGACGACGGCTACGAGACCCTGGCCGCCCGATACAACGACATCTTCGAGCTGGGGTACAGCGAGTACACGGACCGGACCGACGGCTCGCTCGACGCAGGGGGACCGCCGGTGCCGCTGTACGAGTCGAAGTACCGGCCGGATCGGTCCTGGAACGACGTGAACCTCGATCTGGCACGGGCCTACGACTACTACGGGCTCGCCATCGATCAGGACGATCGAGACAACCACGACGCGCTGGCCTACGAGCTGGAGTTCGCGGCGTTTCTCGCCCGCCGCGAGGCCGCCGTCGACGAGAGCGCAGCGGCCGCCCGGCTGGACTTTCACGACCGCCACCTCGGGCATCTCGCTGCCGGCGTCGCCGATCGCCTCGCCGACGAACCCGGCACCGGCGTGTACGGCCGCCTCGGACAGTTCATGGAGCGAGTCGTCCGCGCGGACCGAAACGACCTGGCGGCACGGCTGGAGGGAGCATGACCGCGAGCGAGATCGAGCGGTCCGCCGTCGTGCGTCCGGCCTCGTTCGGGCGGTGGACGGTCGCAATCGTCGCGACCACTGTCGTCGCGATCGCAGTCGGCGCGCGGTTCGCTGCGGCGATCCTCGTCAACGCACCGGCGGCACCGGCGACGCTCCCACGAGAGCCGATCGCGGGCGCGACCACGGGACTGGCCGCACTGGTCGCACTGTGGCTCGGGGCGAGCGAGGACGACCCCCTCGCGGGCGTCGGTCTCCTCTTCGTCGGCGTGTTCGGGCTGCTCGCGGCCGCCGTCGGCCTCGCCACGCCCGCGGCCGTCGCCGTCGCCACGGGGACCGGCGTCGTCGCGGTCGGCTTCCGCCGCCGACTCACCGTCTGGACGGGCGCGGCGACCGCGTTGCTCGTCGCGGCCGTCGCAGTCGCGCTCGCGGCCGGTTTCGGCTTGCCCGAACTCAGACCGCTCGGTTCGACGCTCGCGCTGCTCGGCATCGCTGGGACGCCACTGTTCGCTGGCGCTGGCCCGCGGGCGGTCGGGGTCGGCGCGGGCGCGTTCGCCGTCGTGGTGGCCGTCGGCCTCGCGAATCCGTTCGTCGCGGGCGCGACCACCCTCGTCGGCAGCGGCGTCGTGGGCACGTCGCTGGTCGTCGTCGGGCTGGCCGTCGCTGGCGCGGTGACGGCGGCGAGCGCGGCGCTCCGAGAGCGACGCTTCGCCCTGCTTGCCGGCGTCGCGTTGCTCGCCTTCGCTGGCGTGCCGGCGACGCTCCCGCGGGCCGTCCCGTTCGCCCTCGGGATCGCCACGCTGCTCTCGCTGGAGGTGGAGCGATGACCGACGACGAGTTCGAGAAGCACCTCGAAGCGGAGCCGGACCCCCAGCTCGATCCCGAACGGAGCCCCGGTCTCCACGCCGACATCGACGCGCTCGAAGACATCGAAGTGAGCCGCGCCGACGTTACCATCGGCGAGGCGACGCCCGCGGAGCTGGCGGCCGCCGACACCGAGCCGGTGGAGGGCGACGATCCCAGTGAACTGCTGGCCGATCTGGCGGCCGACGGCGAGATCGACCGTCGTCGGGCCGCGCTCGCGCTGAAAGACCGGGCGACGACGGAGACGATCGTCGCGGGACTGGCCTACGCCGCGACCAACGACCCGGACGACGACGTGCGCCAGTTCGCCGTCGAGGCACTGACCGCCCACGGGACCGACGCCGGTTCCGGGACGGAGACCGGCGAAGCGGCCGCAGCGGTCGCGGTCGAACTGCTCGACGATCCCGACCCGTGGGTCCGATCGGAGGCCGTCGTGGCGCTCGACAACCTCGACCGCGAGGCCCACGAGTCCGACCTCGAAGCGGCACTCGACGACGACCACCACGCCGTCCGCCGGAACGCGGCCATCTCGCTGTTCAAGCTCCGTGGCGAGGCGATGGCCGACCTGTTGCTCGAACAGAGCCGCGACGACAGCGAGCGCGTCCGCGAGTGGGCTGCACACATGCTCGGGGGCGTCGACGAGGACCGGGCCCGCGATCGCCTGCGGGAGCTGACGGACGATCCCACGACGGTGGTCCGCCAGACGGCCGAGCGCGCCCTGGAAGTCGAGCCGCGTCGCTTCCGCCGCCAGTTCGGCGGCGCGCTGGAAAACGACAGTCGCCTGTTGCCCGGCGAGGACCGCCTCAACAGGATGCCGGGTCTCTAAGATGACAGATACGAACACAGACACCGTGACCGATCGCGTCGAAGCGGCGTTGCGTGCGGTGCGCGACCCACAGGCCGACCTCTCCGTGTTCGAGGCCGGCTTCGTCGAGAACGTCGTCGTCGAGGACGCCGACGTGACCATCGAAACGGACATAACCGCACTGGACGGCGACACGGCGAATCAGGTCGTCCAGGCCATGTTACGCGCTGTCGACGACGTGGCCGGCGTCGAAGGCGTCCACGTCGAGCGGACGACACCCTCCAGTGACGACCGGGCGAGCGTCCGGGAGTTCGACCACGTGATCGCCGTCGCCAGCGCGAAGGGCGGCGTCGGCAAGTCGACGACGGCGACCTACCTCGCCTGTGCGCTGGCGGCCGACGACGACGTGGCGCTGTTCGACGCCGACATCCACGGCCCGAACGTGCCGGAACTGCTCGACGTGAGCGGACCGGTCCAGTCCAGCGAGGAGGGCGATCCCCTCCCCGTGTCGGTCGGCGGGCTGGACGTGATGAGCGTCGGCCTGATGGAGTCGGGCGCGCCGCTGGCCTGGCGAGGCGCGATGGCCCACGACGCGCTGAACGACCTCTTTACGAACACCGCGTGGCGCAACGACGACGTGCTCGTGATCGACCTCCCGCCGGGGACCGGCGACGTAGTGCTGACGACGCTCCAGGAAGTTCCCGTCGACGGCGTCGTCGTCGTCACCACGCCGTTCCACGCCAGCGTCAGCGACACGAGCCGCACCGTCGAACTGTTCCGGGACAACGACGTGCCAGTCCTCGGGACCGTCGTCAACATGGCCGAGTACGTCTGTGACTGCTGTGGCGAGCCAAACGACCTCTTCCCGGAGCAAGCGGTCGGGGACCTCGACGCGGCGGTCCTCGCCGAACTCCCCTTCACTCACGACCTGCAAGGGACGCCGACGCCCGGCGACGTGCCAGCGCCCGTGGCCGATCTCGCCAGCGAAGTCGACGCCGCGATTGCGACCGCCGACGAGGTCGACGTACCGGACGCCGCTGTCGACATCCGCGGCCTCGCGCCGGAAGAACGGAAAGCCCGGGTCCGCGAGCGATTCACCGCGCTCGACGGCGGCGAGCCGTTCGTCCTCGTCAGTGACCGGGACCCGACGCCGGTGGGGAACTTCCTCGGCCGCCTGGCCGACGCTCCACGGGCGGCGTTCGATCCCTTCGAAGTGCGCCGAGCGACCCCCGACGACTGGGTACTGGAGACGATCAGGCCCTCGGCGGAGTAGCTATAGTGGCCATTGAAAATCAATGCATACTCGATCACACGATGGTAGTGCAATCAATATATAAATTGTTTCAATTGTTACTATACCGCTCTGTTCGTTCTCTTTCTCAGGCGGCCAGCGAGACCATCGCCGTGGAGCCTATCGTCCGGCGACGCCGCGGCGTGTCTGGGCGGATAGTATCGATTGTAATATCCAAATTTCGTGCGAAAACCACGGAGACTGGCGGTAAATCGATCCCAGGAGATGTTTTCAATAATTGAGAACGACCCGATCCTTTGACCTTCGTCGTGGTCGATGTCTCGCACACCTATGCTCTCGACGCTCGTCGGTTGGTACAAGCGCCAGATACGCAGGTCGCTGACACTCGTCGGTGTCGACAGGTCCCTGGAACGAAAGATCCTCGCTGCCGTCGCGATTCAGTTCGGCGTCTCGCTGACGCTCGTCGTCGTCTCGCTGTTTCTCTCGGGGATCGCGCAGTTCGCGCTGACGATCGCTCTGTTGCTCGGTGCGGTGCTCGTCTTCGTGAACACGATCTTCATCACGAGAGAGGACATCGTCGACCCCATCACGACGCTGGCAGACCGCGCGGACGCGATCGCCAGCGGGACCGTCGACATCGACGTACCGGACAGCGACCAGCCCGACGAGATCGGGACGCTCGTGTCCTCGTTCTCGCGCGTTCACGGCTACTTCGACACCGTCTCGCGGCAGGCGGACGCCCTCGCTCGCCAGGAGTTCGACGCGGCCGCACTGGACGAAGAAGTGCCCGGAGAGATGGGCGAGTCGCTCGATCACATGGCGGACAATCTGGAGCAGTACACCGACGAGCTCCAGCAGATGACCGACCGGCTCGAACGGCGGTCGGAGAATCTCCAGCGGCTCGTCGAGACGTTCGGAGCGGCGGCCGAGCGAGCGGAGGCCGGAGATCTGACGGCGCGAATCGACGTCGACGAGATCGACGGCGACGAGGCGCTGTTCGACGAGGTCGTCACCAACTACAACGATCTGATCGCGAACCTCGACCAGACGGTCGGTGACGTGACCGACTTCGCCGCGTCGGTCGCGACGGCCAGTGATCGCGTCGACGAGAACATGAACGAGGTCGACAGGGCGAGCGAGGAGATCGCGGCGTCCGTCGACGAGATCTCGACCGGCGCGACCAGACAGACCGAGCGCCACGAGGACGTGGCACGGGAGATGAGCAAGCTCTCGGCGACCGTCGAAGAGATCGCCGCGACGGCAGACGAGGCCGCACAGACGGCCAGAGACGCCGCAGAGCGCGGAGAGAGCGGTCGGGAAGACGCGATCGAGGCGCTGGACGAACTCGACGAACTGGAGTCGAAGATCGATCACATCGCGACCGCGGTCGCGGACCTCGGAGAGCAGATCGCCGCGGTCGAGGAGATCGTCGACGTGATCACCGAGATCGCCGAGCAGACGAACATGCTGGCACTGAACGCCTCGATCGAGGCGGCACGGGCCGACGGAACCGGCGACGGGTTCGCAGTGGTCGCCGACGAGGTGAAGGCCCTGGCCGAGGAAACGCGTGCGTCGGCCGACGAGATCGCCACGCTGGTCGAGTCGGTGAGCGAGGAGGCCGACGAGACGGTCACCGAGGTCAGAGCGATGGACGAACAGGTCGCGAGCTCGACGACGACGATCGCGGCGGCGCTCCGAGACTTCGAGGAGCTCGTCACCGTCGTCGGCGAAGTCGACGACTCGATGCAGGAGATCTCCGACGCGACCGGCGAGCAGGCGAAGACGACCGAAGAGGTAGCGAAGGTGGTCGACGATCTGACCGCGGTGAGCGAGCAGACCCGCGACGAGGCCGAGCAGGCCTCGGCGGCCGCCCAGCAACAGACCGAGACCGTCGAGACCGTCTCGGAGGACATCGGGACCGTCGCGGACCGCGCCGACGAACTGCTCGGGATGTTGCGCTCGTTCGAGACGGAGACGACGGCCCAACAGTCCGGCGACGCACGCTCTCCCGCAGTCGCAGACGGTGGCCGTCCCGAAGCAGAGACGGAGGATCGATCCCCGACGGAGAACGGCGAGAGGCCCGCGGATCGGTAGCCCGACGAGTCACTCGATCGGTGCGGTGACGATCTCGCAGTCGAGTTCGTGCCGGAGGAACTCTCCCACGTCGGTCTCGTCGGTGAGCCGCCGGACCATCGATCGCCACCGACCGGCCTGTTTGCGTCCGATCACGACGAGATCCGCGTTCAGGCTGACGACCTCTTCGAGGATGGTCTCTTCGACGAGGAGGCCGGACGCGACGGCGTATCGGGTCCGTGGCAGTCGCCCGAACTCCGACTGGACGGCGTCGCGCAGCTCCGCTCGCGTGACGCGGCGACCGTTCTGGTAGAGGTTGACGTGCAGGACCGTCAGGTCGGCGTCGCGTTCCTCGGCGACGCGAATCGCCGTCTCCAGAGTCGTTTGCGAGTGCCCGGACAGCGGGTACCTGACCGGGACGACGACGAGAGTCATGTCGTCGTGGGTAGCACGCTCGCTCGTACAAGTGTTGTGCTCTGCTGCGGAGTCGCGTCGCCGTTCCCGGGCAACCCACGGGAAGACAACGTCTATACCCCTGCCGTGCCCACCTCTCTCCATGGAACGACACGACAGTCCGGACGGGCAGGTGCTGTTCGTGAACCGGTCGGAGTCGGAGATCGGTTCGAAGGGGCCGTTCTACGTGGTGTACAGCGACGACGAGGGGACGACGCGCTGGGGATACTTCTGTTCGAACTGCGAGAGCGTCGACAACGCGATGGACGCGATGGGACGGGTGCAGTGCAACGAGTGTAGCAACGTTCGCAAGCCCGACCAGTGGGACGCCGCCCACGAGTGAGCGCCTGACCGCAGACGACCGACTACTGTCATATATCACGACGGTCACAATACTTAATACGTGTGCCGTGGTATCGATTGTCAGATGGCGGCCGTAACCACCTCGCTGGCCGATCAGGCTTCGTCGATTTTCGCAGACCTCGGCTACTCAGTGTCGCGTACAGACGGCGAACTACGAGCGGAGCGCAAGTGGCGCGTCGTCCGCGTCACGTGTTCCGAACCCTCGACGATCCCGACAGACGGGCGTCACCGGTGTTTCGTCACCGAGATGGAGGACGCGGTGACCACCTATCGCCGGCTCTCCGTCGAGAGCCCGTCGTACGACTGGGCCGTCCTCGGCGTCGACGACGACGGCGAGTACGCGGTGTATCGCCCCTCCGTGTGACGGGGCCAAACGACCGCGTCGGCGTGCCCCGTGTCGCGAGCGACAGGTGCCGAGAGTCGTGTTATCACGGGCGCGAGACACTTATACGCGCTCGCGGTCAAACACAGCGTATGTTCGTGGGCCACGGCGTCGCGGCGTTCGCGCTGGTCGGAGCCGTGGCGCTGTCTCGCGAGATCGACAGCCACCGGGCGCTCCAGTTAGCGATCGTCGCCGGCCTGTTCGCGACGCTCCCGGATATCGACATCCTCTATGGGCCGCTGGGACTGCTCAACGGCGTCTCCGGTGTGTTCGACGCGACCGACGCGTTCTGGTCGACGGGGAACGTCGTCCATCGCGGTCCGACCCACTCGCTGGTGTTCGCCGGCACCGCAGCGGCCGCGTTCTCGCTGTGGCGTCGGTCGAGCGCGAGTCGCGTCGTCGCTGCCACCGTGCTGGTCGGTCTGTCGGCCGTTGCGACGGCGACCGGCGGCTCCGTGGCCGGCGCGGTCACGGTGCTGTTCGGGATCGGTGGGCTCGTGATCACCCAGTTCGCCGCTCGTCGCGGGCTCTCCTCTGGTGCCGTGCTCGCGACGGCGCTCGTGGGACTCGTCACACACCCCTTTGGCGACCTGTTCACCGGCGAGCCGCCGGTGTTTCTGTACCCGTTCGACGTACCGGTCGTCACGGAGCGAGTCGCGCTCGCGGCCGATCCGACCCTGCACCTGCTTGGCGCGTTCGGGATCGAGCTGGCGACCCTCTGGCTCGGGCTCGTGGTCTACTTGCGCCTGACCGGTCGGGCGAGTCGACCACAGATCGACCGCAAAGCCGTGCTCGGGCTCTCGTATGCCGGTGCGGCGGTCGCGCTGCCGGCCCCGACGCTGGAAGCGTCGTACCAGTTCGTGTTCACGATCCTGGCGTTCGGAGTGCTCGGGGCCACCCAGCGCCAACTGCTTGGCAGACAGCTTCGGGCGGTCGACTGGCCCAGAGCGTGCGCGACGGGACTGGGCGCGGTGACGGCGGCCGCGCTCTCGTATCTGGTCGTCTACCTCGCAGTGCTGTGAGCGGTCGACACTGTTTCAACCGCGGACGACGTGGGAGCCAAACATGAGTAGCGACATCGGGCGGCTCCTCCGCCACCAGCGAACGAACGCCGTCCTCTCGTGGCTGCTGATCGGGTTGCTGGTGATCGCGATTGCGACGAGCGTCTGGCGCGACCGGCTCTGGTGGGCGGCCTTCGCGCTGGCCGTCGTCGCGCTGGCGGTACTGCCGCCCGTCCGCTTTCAGAGCTGGCAGACGACGCTCCCGTGGGAAGTGACGGGTCTCGCCGCCCTCCCGGTGCTCGGGCGGGCCTACGCGACGGTCCCGGTGACCGGACAGGTCGCGACGTATCTCTCCGTCGCGGCGATCTCGCTGGTCGTCGTGGTGGAACTGCACCTCTTTACCCCGGTCCGGATGACGGACGGCTTCGCCGTCGCCTTCGTCGTCGTCACGACGCTGGCGATGGCCGGTGTCTGGGCCGTCGTTCGGTGGTCGGCAGACGTCCTGTTGGGGACGACGCTGCTGTTGAAGCGCGGCGTCCCCGAGGCGGAGATCGAACACGCGCTGATGGTCGAGTTCGTCGCGTCGACGGTCGCCGGTGTCGCCGCCGGACTGATCTTCGCGTTCTACGTGCGCCGGCAGGTCGGGGGGACCGACCGTCTCCCGCCAGAGGTGACGCGATGAGACTCAGAGACCACATCGGCGTCTCGGCGTCCACACAGCGCCGGCTCACACGCCTCATGCAGCTGTCGCTGATCGGGATGCTCTTTGTCGGCATCGAACGCGGTTCGACCGGGATCATCGTCAACACCGGGATCGGTCTGCTGGTCGCCCAGCTGCCGGCCGTCCTCGAACGGGACTACGAGATCCCGCTCGACGCCGGACTGACGCTGTGGATCACCGGTGCCGTCTGGCTCCACGCGCTGGGCACGGTCGGCTTACCCGGCACAGAGGCGAACTTCTACGCGACGATCTGGTGGTGGGATCACCTCACGCACGCCCTCTCGTCGTCGATCGTCGCCGCGGCGGGGTACACGACGGTGCGATCGCTCGACCAGCACAGCGACGGGATCCACATTCCGCCGCGGTTCATGTTCGTGTTCATCCTCCTGTTCGTGCTCGCGTTCGGCGTCTTCTGGGAAGTCATCGAGTTCGCCGTCAGCACGGCCGCGGCGAGTGTGGGTACCGCCCCCGTCCTCACGCAGTACGGACTGAGTGACACGATGCTGGATCTCGTCTTCAACACGATCGGTGCCGTCGTCGTCGCAGTGTGGGGAACGGCGTACCTCACCGACGTGGTCGGCACCCTCGCGGAGACACTGGACACGCGGTCGGCCTGACACTGCCGGCCGTCCTTGCGTGCTGTCCCCGATACCGGGGTGGTCCCGATCTTTATCACTGGTGGCTGTGAACGAGAACCATGGTCTTCAAAAAGATCACGCTGATCGGGACCAGTGCCGAGAGCTTCGACGACGCCGTCGACGACGCCGTCGGCCGCGCGGAAGCGACGCTGGACAACCTCAAGTGGGCGGAAGTCGAGGAGATGGGCGTCGAGATCGCAGGCGTCGAGAGCCGTGAATACCAGGCCGAAGTCGAGGTGGCCTTCGAGCTAGAGGAGTGACGTTCAGGTCCGGAACGACTCGCCACACCCACACTCGCTCTCGACGTTGGGGTTGCGAACGTGGAACCCTTCGCCCTGTAGTCCCCCCTCGAAGTCCAGCACGGAGCCCTCGATGTAGTTGAGGCTCGACTGGTCGATGAACACGCGGAGATCGTGGTGTTCGTACACCTGGTCGTCGGGCTCGGGCTCGTGCTCGAAGCGCATGCCGTACGACAGCCCGGCACAGCCGCCCTGCTGGACGAACAGCCGAAGCCCCGCCTCGTCGACGTCCATCTGTTCGCCCTCCATGAGATCGACGGCCTCCGCAGCCGCCGGCTCGGTCACGTCGATACCTGTTCCCCCGGGGTCCGCGTCTACGGTACTGCTCATACGGAGACAGTCGCTCCCGAACGTGTTAACAGTGACGCCGGGATCACAGCGGCTTGCGATAGACGTGTTCCTCGACCACAGTCGGGCCGAAGGTCGTCGTCTCCGTGGTGACGTACTCGAACCCCTGTCGCTCGTAGAAGCCGATGGCCCGCTCGTTGCCGGCCAGAACGGTGAGTCGGAGCGACTCCGCCGACAGTCGGCGGTCGACGGCGGCGAGCAGTTCGGTGCCGATGCCGTTGCCCCACAGCAGCGGCTCGACGTAGAGCCGCGAGAGATAGTACGTCTCGGATGGGTCGTCCGGTTCGACGTTGGCGTAGCCACGAACGCGGCCGCCGCGACGTGCGACGAGGAACAGGCTGTCGGGATCGGTGATCTGCTCGCGGAGCCGTTCGGTCGCGTACCACTCCTCGACGACGGCGTCGAGCAGCTGTTCGTCGACCAGCCCGGCGTAGGCCGCGTGGAAGCTCCAGTCGGCGACCCGCTGGATCGCGGGGAGGTCCTGAATCGTCGCTCGCTCGATTGGTGTCGCGACCGTCATCGGGGAGTGGGGCCTCAGGCGTCGTCGAATCGCTTGCGGACGCTCTCGGCGTGGGCTTCGAGCCCCTCGGCCTCCGCGAGCGTGGTGATCGTCGACTCGATGTCGGCCAGTGACTCCTCGGAGAGGCGCTGGACGGTCGTCGAGCGCAGGAACGAGTCCACGGAGAGGCCGCCGGTGACGCGCGCGTGGCCGCCCGTCGGTAGCACGTGGTTCGGTCCGCTGGCGTAGTCACCGGCGGCCACGGCGCTGTGGGGCCCGAGAAACGCCGACCCGGCCGAGGGGATGCGGTCGAGTATCGACTCGTCGTCCTCGGCGACGATCGAGAGGTGCTCCGCCGCGTACGCTTCGGCGAACAGCACCGCCTCGCTCATCGACCGCGCGAGGAAGACGCCAGAGGCCGCGCTGTCGAGGGCACCGCGGATCACGTCCTCACGCTCGCGCGCGCCGGCCTGGCTGTCGACGGCCGCTGCGACGGCCTCCGCGACCCCCTCGTCGTCGGTCACGGCGACGACGGAGGCGTTCTCGTCGTGTTCGGCCTGGGCGACGAGGTCGGCGGCGACCAGTTCGGGGTCGGCGCTCTCGTCGGCGACGACCATGATCTCGGAGGGGCCAGCGAGGAAATCGATCGCCACGTCGCCCCGAACGATCGACTTGGCGGCGGTCACCCACCGGTTGCCCGGCCCGACGACCTTGTCGACGGCGTCGACGGACTCGGTCCCGTAGGCGAGTGCGGCGATCGCCTGCGCGCCGCCGGCCTGGTACACCACGTCCGCACCGGCGACGTGGATGGCCGCGAGCGTCACCGGATTGATCTCCTCGGCGGGCGGGGTCGCGACGGCGACGTGCTCGACGCCCGCGACTTTCGCCGGGATAACGCCCATCAGCGCGCTGGAGGGGTACGCCGCGGTCCCGCCGGGGACGTACGCACCCGCGCTCTCGATGGGCCGATATCGACGACCGAGTTCGCGCCCCTCGAAGGAGTCGCGCCAGTCGGTCGGCAACTGCGCCTCGTGGAACGCTCTGACGTTCTCTGCGGCGTCCTCGATGGCCGACAGCGTCGCCGCGTCGATCTCCTCGACGGCGCGCTCGGCGTCGTCGGTGATGTCGACGTTGCCGACGGTCACGCCGTCGAACTCTTCGGCGAACTCCCGCAGCGCAACGTCGCCCTCTTTTCGGACCCGATCGACGATCTCCTGTACGTCGTCGCGGACCTCGTCGACGCCGGCGTCGCGCTCGAACAGCGCGCGGCGCTCGTCCGGACCGAGGTCTCCGACGCGTCGTACGTTCATACCCGTCGTTCGGACCGCACGGAAAAACGGTTTGCCATCTACGGCCCGACGCGAGCGGGGACCGAGGCGCAACCCGAATAAACGAGCCGCTCCTACCGGCGAGTGTATGACGACACTGTCCGTCGAAGGAATGTCCTGCGAGCACTGTGAACAGACGGTCGAAGAGGCTCTCGAAGCCGTCAGTGGCGTCACCGACGCCAGCGCCGACCACGAAGACGAGCGTGCCAGCGTCGAGGGCGACGCCGACGTGGCGGCCCTGGTCGAAGCAGTCGAGCAAGCGGGCTACTCGGCCCAGACGTAGGCTCGTCGTTCAGTTGATCGGAAACGACCGACCGCTCCACTCCTCGATCTGTAGTTCGTAGGGCGTCACGGTCGCCGAGTCCCCCCAGACGACGGGGTTCGGTGCAGAGCGCGTCCGCTTTGCCAGTGTCGCGAAGGCCGTCTCGACCGCCTCGTAGCTCGTTTCGACCAGTTTCCCTCTGACCACGACGCTGCGCCAGGTGTCCCGCGGCTCGGTCTCTTCGAAGACGGTGATCGACACGTACGGGTGTCGCTCCAGCGCCCGGTGTTTCTCACTGTCCGTCCCGCCTTCGAGCTGGAGAGCCAAGACGTCGGCGTCCGCGTCGTACCCGAAGGCGACGGGGACGGCGTAGGGATAGCGACCGGTCTCGCCAAAGGCGAGGACGCCGATACCGTTCGCCGCGAGGACCTCGGCGATCGCTTCGTCGGTGAGCTGACGCATCGCTGTCTGCGTGATCGACCGGTCCCCTGTTGTGCGTGTCGCTCCGTTTTCATCCACCGAGAACCGGAGGGGGTGCTTTTGAGGATGCTGGGGGCAGCCCAGAGTATGCAACTAGAGTCCGAGGACGCGTTCGCCCGGTGGGACGACGAGCGCTACAGCACACAGATCGACCGCTTCGACGAACAGCACAAGCGGCTGTTCGGCCTGCTGAACGATCTCCACACGGCCATGGACGAGGGCCACTCACAGGACGAGATCGGTGACATCCTCCGAGAGCTCGAACGGTACACCGAGTACCACTTCGGCGACGAGGAGGAGTTCATGCAGGACTGTGGCTACGCGATGGACTGTGCCGACTGTTTCTACGACCACCGCGAGATGCACGAGGAGTTCGCGTCGACGGTCGGCGACTTTCGCGAGCGTCACGAGGACGGCGAGTACGTCACGATGGAGGTCCTCACCTTCCTCCGAGACTGGCTCGACAGCCACATCGCCGCGGGTGACGAGGACCAGCGCTACGGCGAGTACTACCAGACGGACGTCGACGAGACCTACGAGTACACGCCCGGAACGCTCCGGCAGCGTCGCCGCTCGGAGTCACCCCCCGAGACGACCGACGATCAGCCGACGACGACGGTCTCCGTGGAAGAAGCGGTCTTAGACGGCGGCGAGCTGTCCGTTCCCGCCGGGCCGATCGCGTCGTGGTTCGAACAGGTGGCGACGACACACGGGGACCGTGTGGCGACGGTCGAACACGGCGGCGACGAGCGGACGGAACGGAGCTTCGAGTCGCTGTACGAGCGTGCGACGACGGTCGCTGGCGGGCTACTGGAGACGGAGCTCACGCCGGGCGACCGGCTGGCGATCGACCTCGAATCGAACGGCGAGTCGCTGCTCTTCGACCTCGCCAGCCACCTCGCCGGGCTCGTCTCCGTCCCGCTGTATCCCTCGTTCGACGACGAACAGCTGCGATCGATCGTCACGACCGCCGACATCGACGGGTTCGCGTCACCCGATGACCCGCCTTCGGCCGTCGAGCGGGCAGTCGACGTGGTCGTCGACACGGAGCCGCTGCCGGCGTCGTCACAGCGCTCCCTGCCGGGGTTGAATCGCCGCGGGACCGATCTCGCGACGATCGTCTATCAGGTCCCCGCAGACGACGAGCCGACCGGCGTCGCGTTGACCCACCGGAACCTCCGGGCGGCCATCGCGGCACTGAGCGACGCGCTCCCACTGGACCCCGGTGCGACGGGGACCGCGCTCCTGCCGGTCGCACACGTCTACCAGCGCGTCGGGGCCTACTACCTCTGGGACGCCGGGGCCACCGTCGCGTACACCGACCAGGCCAGCAGTGTCGAGGCACTGCCGGCACTCGGCCCGGAGGTACTGATCGGCGTCCCCAAACTGTACCAGCAGCTGTACGGCGAGCTTCAGGACCGGATCGGCACCTTCGGCTGGGCCAAGCGCAAGGTAGCCGGGAGCGTCACTGGGTACGGGCGCGACGTGATCGACGGCAGCGGCACGCCGCTGAAGTACGCGGCAGCGGAACGACTGGCCTACCGGCCGTTGCGCCAGGCGTTCGGGCTCGACGATCTGACCTACGCACTGTCGAGCACCGGTCGCCTCGACGATCACCTCCTCGATTTCTTCCACGGCCTCGGTGTCCCCCTGTGTGAACTGTCCGGGACCGTCGAGACGAGCGCCGTCGGAACGATCAACGGCCCCGACGACTTCGAGCGCGACAGTGTCGGGGAGGCACTGCCCGGCGTTACCGTCGGGCTCTCGGCCGACAGCGATGTCCTGATCGACGGTCCGACAGTCATGGACGGCTACTGCGACGATCCCGAGGCGACCGAGCGGGCAGTACACGACGGCTGGTTCCGCATCGACGACGGCTCGGTCGAAGGCAGTGATCTCGGGCTCCAGGAGTGATACTGCCGGCTGTAACTTCGTGAAGATCTTCGCCACCCCGGGGTGGCGAAATCGTTCACAGATTTACAGCCGATAGTATGAACGACGCCCCGACACCGGGCCACAGGTTCCCGCGAGGATCGCAGACGGAACGAGGGAGACGCCAGCTACCCGGCCGGCACCGACGAGGAATCGATCCCGGCTTCCCGCAAGACGACGTTGACGACGACGCCGATCAGGACGACGATGCTCGCGAAGTACAGCCACGTGACGAACAGCAGGACGGCCCCGAGGATACCGTAGGCAGCGTACTGCCCGGCGTTGGCCGCGTAGACGCGAAATCCGAGCTGGAGCAGGACCCACCCGCCAGCAGCGATCACCGCGCCGGGGAGAATCTCTCGCAGCGACACGTCGACCGGCGGCAGAACGTAGTAGATCGGCAGGAAGGCGAGGGTGATGACGACGACGAGCGCGACGGTCCCGAAGACGTTGACGAGCGGGAGTTCCCAGGGCTGGATCGAGAGCGCGATACCGACGAGGACCGCGGTCCCGACCGCGAGTGCGACGCCGACGACGACGACCAGTCCGTTCCGCAACTGCTGGAGGAGCGACGTGTGGACCTCGGCGGCGTACACTTCGTCGAACGCCTGATCGAGTCCGCGAAAGAGCTTCAGTCCGCTCCAGAGCAACACCAGGAAGCCGACCAGCGAGGCCGTCCCCCGCCCGGCGGTCTCGGTGAGCGCACCCGCCACGAGCTCCTGGCCCGACGCCGAGAGCATCCGGCCCAGCACTGCGACGACCCGGTCTGCGAACGCCTGGCCGCCGAGCGTCGAGGCGACGGCGATCGCAAGGAGCAGCAGGGGAACGATAGACACGAACGCGTAGTAGGCGATGCCCGCCGCGAGGAACGTAACGTTCCGGTCGCGAGCGAGCGTGACAACCGAACGAACGATCGACATACGTCGCGTAGAGCGGGCACCCGGTTGAATGCGGCGGTGGCTCCGCGTCGATCTTGAGGGTGTTCGAGAGTGCCGTGTTGAATAGCTGCTGAGTCACGGTTACAGCGGTTCACACACCAGTTCTATGTTGGTGATGGCAAGCATCAGGACAATTTCACGGAACTGCCGATACCAGCCCAGCGCTCGCACGGCATCGTCGAGCGAGCGCTTCGTTGTCGAATCGGACGTTTCGGCCATCCACCGCCGAGCGTAGCCATTTGCTCGATTAAGCGCGTTGTTCGCAGCTGCTTTCGCTGATGAACCACGGTAGTGAACAAGGTACTCAACGTCGTGTGCGGCGATTTCGTACTCGAAATGCCAGTCTTGGAAGCCGTTATCGGCGGCGACGGACTGCAGGTCGTCCGCGTTTCGGCGGACGACCTGCGGTCCGGTCTTCGTATTGTGAATCCTTAGACTTGTGGTCGGGCTGCCGGGACGCTGGGGCTATTAGCGTGCGTCGACGGTGAGACCGTGACCGTACCCGCCGAGATCGATGTTGATGGGGACGAGGCCGCCGAGTCCGTCGGCCCGAGACTCGCGCTTCTCCGGGGCACACAGACAGAGCACAGTCGATAGACCCGACGACGTTGGAACACTCGACTCGATCTGGAGTGGAACTGAGGTGGTCGTCGACGCGATGACGACGCCCGACACTGATGGGTGTCCGCACTGTGGACTCGCGGTTCCGGAAGGCGCGCCACTGATGTGTCCGCGGTGTGGCGCACCGCGCTAACCGAATATTTTGGCTGGCCTAAAGTTCGTAAACCTTTAGAAGGATTAGGCGAGACTAAAGCGCATGCTGAGAGACGACGACGAGAGCGCCGTCGACGGCCTCGTAGAGGCGGGGAGACACCGATGAGCGGCGAACCCGTCACCGGAACTGAACAGTCGAGCGGCACCCGCGACACCCGTCGATTCGTCTGGTTGCTTGACCCGAAACTCGTGACGACCGCGATCGGTAGTCTTGTCGTCATCGTCCTCGCCGGGCTCGTCCAAGTGAGCTTCGGTGCGTACACGATGAGTATCGGCCAGGCGTGGGCAGCCGTGTTCAACCCCGACGTGATCTTTAACCAGCAGGCGTGGCACGCGTTCCTGTTGGGCGGGGAGATGCCGGAGATGGGCAAGGAGAGCCTCATCGTCTGGAACATTCGCTTACCCCGAGTATTCGTCGGGGCTATCGTCGGGATGAATCTCGGCGTCTCTGGTGCGATCTTCCAAGCGATCACTCGCAACGAACTGGCGAGCCCGTTCATTCTCGGCGTCTCCTCGGGTGCGGGACTGATGATCCTGCTCGTGCTCGTCGTCTTCGGCGGGCTGGCGGCCTTCCTGCCTCTCATCGCCGCCGTCGGCGGCGCAGTCGCCTTTTTGATCGTCTACGCTATCGCCTGGAAGAACGGCACGTCGCCGGTCAGGCTCGTCCTCGCGGGCGTGATCGTCGGGACCGTCTTCGGCAGCGTCCAGACGGGGCTGTTCTTCTTCGCCGACGACATCGGCATCGTCCAGTCGGCGATCGCGTGGACGACTGGGTCACTGACGGGGACCGACTGGGAGCAGGTGCGGATGGCGCTGCCGTGGTCGATCGTCGCGATCCTGCTGGCGATCACCGGCGCGCGGCAGTGTAACGTGATGCTGCTCGGCGAGCAGACCGCGAAGTCGCTCGGGATGTCGATCGAGAAGGTGCGGTTCGCGCTCTCGGGCGTGGCCGTGCTTGCCGCTGCGGCGTCGATCGCCGTCGCCGGTATCGTCGGCTTCGTCGGGCTGATCGTCCCGCACATGGTGCGAAACCTCGTCGGTAGCGACTACAAGAAGGTGATCGTCGGCTGTCTGTTCGTGGGCCCCGCGCTGATGGTCGGCGCTGACGTGGGCGCGCGGCTCGCGCTCAACCCGGTCCAGATCCCGGTCGGGATCGTCACCGGGCTGGTCGGCGGGCCGTACTTCCTGTACCTGATGCGAAAGAAGCAGAACATGGGGGAGATCTGAGATGGCACGCAACACTACCGAGACACGGCAGCGGAACGGCAGCGAGGAAGCGGTCTCGAACGAGTCGGCCGCCGACGCTATCGACTCGAAGCAGGCGAGCGAGCTCTCGGGAGAGGATCTCGTCCTCAGATACCCCTCGATGGACGAGCCAGTGATCGACGGCGAGCGGCTCGTCGCGACGCCAGGAGCGGTCACCGCCTTAGTCGGGCCGAACGGCTCCGGCAAGAGCACGCTGTTGAAGGGGCTCGCCAAGCAGCTCACGCCCGACGAGGGGACGGTACTTTTGAACGGCCGCGACGTTCACTCGATGGGAACGAAGGAGCTGGCTCGCAAGCTCGGGCTGCTCTCCCAGGAGAGCACGTCGCCGGAGTCGATCACGGTTGAGGACCTCGTCTACCACGGCCGATATCCCCACCGGGGATTCTTCGAGACCACCACCGAGGAGGACAACCGCGCGGTCGACCGGGCGATCGACCTCGCCGGCTGCGGACACCTCCGTGACCGCGAGGTCGGGAGCCTCTCGGGCGGGCAGAAACAGCTCGCGTGGATCGCGATGGTGCTCGCACAGGACACCGACGTGTTACTGCTCGACGAACCAACGACGTTCCTCGACCTTCATCACCAACTCGAAGTGATGGAAATCGTCGAGACGCTGCGTGACGAGAGCGACATCACGGTCGTGGTCGTCCTCCACGACATCGAGCAGGCAGCCCGGCTCGCCGACGAGATGGTCGCACTCAAGGACGGCGCGATCCGGGCGCGCGGGACCCCCGAAGAGGTCGTCACCGAGGAGCTGCTCGCGGACGTGTTCGAGATCGACGCCGAAGTCGATGTCATCGAGCGCGGGCCGCGGGTCACCCCGCTTCGGGCGCGGCACGACGATATCGACCGAGAAGGCGGCGACGCCGAAGAGGCCGAGGGCTCTCCGCCGGAGGTACTCGAAGCCGAGTGATGGGTGGCGAGTTCGAGGCGTTCGAGACGGAGCTGGACGCCTACCGCGACCGCGTCGAAAACACGTCGAACCCGGTCGCGCTCGACAGCGTCGACGGCCACGACGTGCGCGACATGGCGCTTTCGGACCTCCGGGAATCGATCGGCTACGTCAGTCAAGACACGTTCCTCTTCGACGGGACCGTCGCCGAGAACATCTGCTACGGCCGGTTCGACGCGCGGATGGCGGACGTCAAGGAGGCCGCGAAAGCGGCGGAGGCCCACGAGTTCATCGAGGGGCTCTCGGAGAGATACGAGACGCGCGTCGGTGAGCATGGCGTGACGCTCTCGGGGGGCAGCGCCAGCGGATCGCGCTGGCGTGGGTCATCCGTCGAGGCAGGGGAGATCGACGACCTGCCCGAGGAGTTCGTCGAGCGGGCTTCCCGTGGACATGCCAGCGCACAGTGGATTTTAGGCGGGGGCTAACAGAGGGAATATTTATCCGGTCGGCTTCGACGGAGAATGAATTAGGACAGTCGAAGCACTTCCGAGACATTGAAGCCGTCAACGCATTCGAAATTTCCGAGCAGACCGACTACGAGGGGCTTCTACAAGCCGATCCCGACGTAATCATTATTCAGGGAGCTCTAGAATACACCGGAAATCTTGTCTCCGACGAGAACGGTGAAGCAGTATTTGATCTCGACCAATTCCGCAAAAATTATGTTCTGCCAATGGAAGATAATTCGGTCGGTCAAAAGGTGACTGCTGTTCAGGAAAACAGGATCGAGCCAGGCGGAGTGAGTCGACAGGGACCGTTGACGAATCTCTACAATACGGAGATACTTGCTCAGCAGGTATATCCCAAGCAGTTTGGAGAGTTTGATCCAGAAAATCCGTTCGACAGTGCTGAGGAACACCAGCTATTTGATCGAGAACGCGTCCGAGACATTATCAACGGCGACCTCTGACCCATGAGCACCGTTCGATCGGATGTGGTCGTCGTCGGTGGCGGCGTCGCCGGGCTCTCGGCAGCGACGTTCACCGCCCGCCACGGCCTCGACACGCTCGTCGTCGACTCCGGAGAGTCGATCGAAAGTCAATGCACACCCGATCGCACGACAGCAGTGCGATCGGTGTGTAAATCGTTTCTGAAACGGCTCAGAGAGTCATTTGCGGAACGAAGACACGGAAAGGACCTGGGACGAACGCTCGTTCTCACAGCCGGCTTCGGCGGACGTAGGCGTCCCACTTTAGGGCCTCGTCGCCGTGCGAGTACACATGCGTGCTGCCATCTACGACGGACCAGGCGAGATCAGTGTCGAGGAGGTACCGCGGCCGGAGATCGAAGACCCCGGCGACGCCATCGTCCGCGTGACACACACCGCGGTCTGTGGCTCGGACCTCTGGTTCTACCGCGGGGAGAGCGACCGCGAGGCGGGCTCGCGCGTCGGTCACGAGCCGATGGGGATCGTCGAGGCCGTGGGCGACGACGTCGACAGCGTCCGGCCGGGCGATCGCGTGTTCGCGCCCTTCGTCGTCAGCTGTGGCTACTGCGAGTACTGCCGTCGCGGACTCCACACCTCCTGTGTCAACGGCGACAGCTGGGGCGGGGACAACGGCGGCGCGCAGGGCGAGTACGTCCGGTCGCCCCACGCCGACGGGACGCTGGTCCGCGTCCCGGATCGGTACGCCGACGACGAGGACGTGCTCGAATCCGTGCTCCCGCTGACCGACGTGCTGGGGACGGGCCACCACGCGGCGGTCAGTGCGGGCGTCGACGCGGGCGACACCTGCGTGGTCGTCGGAGACGGTGCGGTCGGGCTCTGTGGCGTCCTGGCGGCGCGACGGCTCGGGGCGTCACGGATCGTCGCCGTCGGACACCATCCCGATCGGCTGGCGCTGGCCGCCGAGTTCGGGGCGACCGAGACGGTGCTGGGCGGCGACGGCACCGACGTCGTCGATCGCGTGCGCGAACTGACCTACGGCGGTGCCGAGCACGTGCTCGAATGCGTGGGTGCCGCCAGCGCGATGGAGCAGGCCGTCGAGGTCTGTCGGCCGGGCGGGACCGTCGGCTACGTCGGCGTCCCCCACGGCGTCGACGACGCCGGTGTGCCGATCTTCGACATGTTCGGCGACAACATCGCCCTCAGAGGAGGCGTTGCACCGGTACGGGCGTACGCCGACGACCTGCTCGAAGACGTGCTCGGCGGGACGCTCGATCCGTCGCCGATCTTCACCGAGACCGTCTCCCTGGAGGAGATCGCCGCGGGCTATCGGGCGATGGACGAACGCGACGCGATCAAAGTGCTCGTCGAGCCCTGACCGCGAGCGAGGAGACGGGCCGGAGATTTTTCAGGCGTCGCGGCGAGGACGAGGTATGACAGACGACCGCGATCCGGAGGCGACGCTCGAACAGTGGCAAGCGGAGATGCGGGCCGAACACGAGAAGGCGATCGAGAATCCCGATCCCGACGCCGATCATCGCATCGAGGGCGTCACGCAGGTGAACTACCGGCTCTACTACGACTACGACCCGGAAGAGGGGCTCCAGCGCGCCCGGACGGTCGAAGTCGACGAGCTCACCGATCCGGAGCTGCGCTCGTGTTCCTGTGGCGTCCGCGGGATGACGCCCGAGGAGGCGCTGGCACACGTCGAGGCCGCACACTCCGAGTCCTGACCGTTCGGGTGGCTTTCGCCGCGCTCATACGGACGGTTGTAGGCGTTTACCCAGTCGACCGCACGACGGCGTGCGGTCGATCTGGTAAAGACCTACAACTTTCCGTATCACGCGTCCGCGTCGTCGCGGCTCGTGACGAGTCGGTTCAGGCCGTAGACGACCGCCAGCACCGCAGCGGCGTCGCCCGCGTCGAAGAGGAGTTCGTTCGTCCGGACGACGTGATCGAGCACGTCCCGCGAGGCGTGTTCCGGCGCGGCGGCGATGCCGGCGTCGTCTCGTTCGAGCCACTCCATGACCCGGAGGTCGCTCTTGCTGTCGCCCATCACGAGCGCGAACGGATCGTCGATGTCGAGTACGTCGAATGCAGCCCGGACCCCGGCCGGCTTGTCGAGTTCGAGGCTGACGATCTCCGCGGCGTCACCTTCGTAGTATCCCAGGTCGATGCGGTCGAACAGCGACCGGAGGGCGGGCGGCATCTCGTCGGGGCTGGCTTCCTGTCCCTCGCCCGCGTCTTCGACGACCGCGCGGATCTCGGGATCGGACGCGTAGTACGCCCGCGCCCAGTCGCCGGGCTCGTCCACGTCGGCGTCGACCTCGCTCGCGACCGTCTCGCCGAGGAGATCGAGCAGGTACAGCAGGCCGTCGTCGATGATCTCGACCGCCTTGCGGGTGCCGTTCTCGGCGTTTGGCTTCAGCGTGACGTTGAACTCGTTGCCCTGGAGGTGACAGCCTCGCGCGATGGCGTCGGGGGCGTCGGCGAGGATCCGCGAACGCACGGTGTCGAAGACGTTCGTGATCGACTCGTCCAGCGATTCGTACAGCAGCCGCTTGGTCTGGCTGCCGTGGCGGGGCGTGAACACGCCGTTGCCCGACTCGTAGACGATGCTCACGTCTCCCGAGTGGACGAAGGCGTTGCCGAGCCCCTGGATGAGGAATCCCTTGACGTTCTCCAGTGTCTGGCCGGTACAGACGACGATCGGAATGCCGTCCTCGTGGAGGAGATCGAGGAGGTGGAGCGTCTCTCGGGGGATCTCGTTGTCGGTCGTCCCGGCGCTGCGCAGCGTCTCGTCGACGTCGAGTACGAGCGCGTTGATCGGCCGGCCGTACTCGGTCGCCAGATCCAGCGCGGTAAAGGCCTGATCCCGGTCGAGGTACGCCGCGATCGCCGCGTAGCGCTCGCCGGTCGTCGGGTACGCCTCCCGGATCTCGCGCTTTCGCTCGTCCAGTTCGTCGCTGGCGTCCTGCCAGTGGTCCAGTGCGACTCGCGAGTCGACCGGCGGAAAGAGGTCGACGAACTCCTGATAGGCCCGCAGCGACGCCGTATCGAAGTCGTCGTAGAGTCGGTAGAGTCTGTCGTACTGCTTCATACGCGAGCGTCGAGCGGGAAGCAGATAACGGTGGCTGCTGGCCGCGGGGACCGCGCCCGCCCGGTCGTGCGATCAGTCGCCAGAGCGTGGGCGACCGCCGGAGCCCGGCTCGTCCGTTCCCCGTCGTCGGAGGAACGCGGCCAGTCCGAGCGGGGAGAGGAACGCGATCAGCAGCGAGATGCCGAGGGCGCTGGCACCCGGTGAGAACGGGTCGCCACCCGAGCCACCAGAGCTACCGCCGCTTTCGCCACCGCCTCCGTCGCCGCTGGCACCGGAACTGGCTTCGGAGACCACGACGGCACCCTTCATCCCCATCGAGCGGTGAGGCGTACAGGCGTATTTGTCGGTGCCAGCTTCCTCGAACGTGTACTCGAACGTGTAGCCGCTCTCCTTGGTGAGTTCGCTCTCGAACGTGCCGTCTTCCGCGACGACGTTGTGCGAGCCGCCGCTACCGGTCCACTCCCAGACGACCGTCGTTCCCGGCGACACCTCGACGGCCGCCGGATCGAACCCGAAGGCACCGCCGTTAGCGTCTGAACCAACGGAGACCGTCACTTCGTCGCTGCCAGTCTCGTCGACCACGCCGTCGTAGTTGCCCACGTTGTCGAACCAGCCCCCGAAGTCAGGCCCGTCGGACTGCGCGACCGCGGGGCGGGCGGCGGCCGCGACGGTGAGCCCGGCCGCGCCCTGTAGCAGGCGTCGGCGAGTCACGTCGGCGTCGGTCATCGAACACCACCCCCGACGACGAACGCGGCTCTCGTGGTCCTCGCCCAGTCTCCGTGTCGAACGTCTCGTACCATATATCGAGGGTAGTGACTCCGACACATAAGTCGGCCAGCGGCTTTTCAATCGCCGGGAACGCTCTATCTATTTATACACCCTCAATATCGACCGTCTCTCCGTGTCGTCCGGTGCGGTACCACGACCCGTGACAGCGTATACCATTTATGATAAAGATTTAATATATGTCCGCCTGTAGGAAGTGCCACGAACGACGAACCACGGTGTTCCGAATGCTCAATCTGCCCACAACTACCACGCTCGCACGCCTCGCCGGCTGCGAGTCCGCCGCAAATCCCGGGGCAGCGATCCGGGCGCTGCGGTCCCCTATTCCGGTGGCGCTGGGCGATCGCGTGGACACCTGGGATCGTCGGCCCGCATCGATCGCCGCGTAGGCGACCGGCGCGGGCCACGGTTCTGGACTCTCCACGGTCGCGACGGGCGGTCCCGTCCGTGACCCGCGCTCTCGTCTCACAGTGCTGGACTCCCGTCGACCACCGGTCGGTCTGACGGGCGGGTTCGACCCCCGGTGAGACGCTCAAATCCACGACGCCGCGTCGTGGTGGCACCGCTGTGGTGCCCGACAGTGCGGCGTCGACGACCGCAGGTGCCAGACAGAGGCATCGCTGGCGTTCGACGCCGGAAGATGGATCACCGCTTCGCTGGTCGGTACCAGGCGGCCCCTGGCCGCTTCCGCGTTCGACTCGCGGCGGAGCGCTATGTCGCTGACAGCGACACCCACGGTCGATGCAACGGCCAGCGTCTCACTGCGCGTCCCGCGCGGTGAGTCCGGAGACCTCGAAACCGGTGCCGCGGCGGTACTCGCCGGTGTCGACGCCGTCGACGCGGTGACGATCGACCGTGTCACTGGTGTCGACCCGACCTGGACCGACATCCGCGTCGACGTGAGCGTCGCGCTAACTGCGACAATCGACGGCGATGACCGCGCGTCGACGCTCCAGACCGAACTCGAAGACGGCTTCGGCGTCGTCGCCGTCGACGGGCTGGTCCTGGCAGAGAGCGCCGAAGGCGGTCGCAGAGACGAAACCCCTCAGTGAGAATGAGAGGCCGTCAGTCGTCGGATTCGATGTCGACCTCGATCGGATCGGGCGACTCGCCCGCGTCGGACTCGGCCGTGTCGGCGGACTCGTCGTCGAGCTGCGACACCGACAGCAGCCCGGCGAGGCCGGCGGTCAGCATGCCGACTCCGGCGACGCGAGTCGCTCTGACGTACCAGGCCTTGGGCTCCAGGTCACCGGGATTCTCGAACCCAGAGAGCGTCAGGCGCGAGTTCAGCTCGATCGCCTGCTTCGGCAGGAGCGACGCCAACAGTCCCTGAACGACGAGCCACGCGTACGTTACCGGCAGCAGCTTTTGGATTGCCATCACCGACAGTTGTGCCCCCTGCCTTGTCAATATCCCGCTGTGCCGGTCGTCGTCGAACCCTCTGGTTAGTGCCGCTGGCACAGCATCTCATACGGGTTATTGTAGCCGTTTACCCGTTCAACCGCAAGACAGCGTGCGGTCGATCCGGTAAAGATCTACAACAATCCGTATCAGTCGTCGCTGTCGCCCTCGGACCAGCGGGCGTCAGAGAGGGTTCGCTGGACGGCCTCCTCGCCGACGGCCTGCGCCAGCGTCTCGAAGCCGGTGCGTTCGACCGGATCGGCGGCGTTTGCGACCAGTCGGGAGACGATGAACTCCGGCGTCGACTTGCCGACCGTCTCGAAACGCGGCTGGTAGTCGACTTCGAGATCGAGGTCCGGCGACAGCCCCTCGGCGAAGATTCCGTCGGTCCGTGCGGCCTCGGGGAGCGGCTCCAGATCGTCCGCGAGGTGCGTGACGAACACGCCGAGCGCGTCGCGCTCGACGGTCAGGGTCACCAGCCCGTGCAGGAGGTTGGCGGCGCTGCCCGGTTCCGTGATCGCCTCGAACTCGTCGACCAGCATCAGCGTCCGCCCGGCGTCGGTCAGCGGCGGAACCACGGATCGGAGTGTCGACTCCAGGACGCCCGCGTTGAACGACGCGTGACGGCGGTGGAAGACGATCGCGTCGACGAGCCCCACTTCGGCGTCCTCGGCCGGCACGGGCAGCCCCATCTGGGCCAGCAGCTGCACCTGACACAGCGTCTCCAGCAGCGTCGTCTTCCCCCCGGAGTTCGCGCCGGTCAGGACGGCGACCCGGTCACCCGTCGGCGGCTCCCGGCCCGCGGGGAGGTCGTGGTCTCCGACGGCGTAGGTCACCGGCTGTACGTCGTCCCCGGCGTCCTGCAGTGCGAGGTTGCGCGCGCCACGGACGGCGATAGTCTCCCGGTCCGCGACGAACGTCGGACGGCCGAGGTCGTACGCTAGCGCGAAGCGTGCCAGCGAGACGTACAGCGCGGCGTCGTCGACGGCCTCGACGGCCGCGTCGACGGTCTCGCGGGCGGCCGCGAGGTCCTCCTCCAGGGTCGCGGCGACGGTCGCTTCGCGTTCGTCTACCGCACTGCGGAGATCGCCGGCGAGCGACCGGAGCGCGCTCTCGACGAAGTCCCGTGCGTCGGCGGCCTCCCCCGGGACGGCGTCGCGAACGCGAGCGGCGTCGACGCCGGTCTCGCTGGTCAGGTAGCGAGCCAGCGCGTCCCGAAACTCGTCGGGTCGGCGGGCCTCGGACTGGAGTTCCTCGACGACCGCCGCGGAGGTCGCAGCGAGATCCTCCACCTGTCCGAGCCGCTCGCGGAGTCCGTCGAGTTGGTCGTCCGCCCCGTCGCCGACACGGTCGCCCTCGCCTTGCAGTCCGGCCAGCGCACGTGCCGCGTCGCCGAGTCGGTCCCCGTCAAGTGTCGCGATCGGCTCGAACACCCCGTCGTCGACGCCGATCTCCTGTAGCGCAAGCGCCGTCCGGACGGCAGACAGCTCGCCCCCGGCGACGCTGTCGTAGCGGTCGAACGCCGCCAGCACGTCGTCTCGCGTCGCCTCGTCGGTGCTGGCCCAGGCGTCGCGCGCGTCCAGGACGGACGAGAGCCGCTCTTCTATGGCCGCCCGGTCAGGTAGCGGCGTCAGCACTCGGATGCGGTCGGCCGCGTGTTCCGTGACCGCGTGCTCCTCGGCGAGGTCCAGCAGCGCCTTGTACACGTCACGGGTGTCGCGGGTCGCCAGCAGATCCATCGCCTCGGCCCCCGTCGCCCGCCTGAGGATCCGCGTCGCTCGACCCCGAGAGAGACCCGCCGTCGTCAGTTCGCGAGTGTCGGCCGATTCGATGGCCGCAACCGCGCGGTCGACCCCCAGTTCCGACGAGAGCAGCGCGCTCGTCTTCGGCCCGATTCCCCAGTATTCCTCCAGTCGCATGTGTGTCCCCTGTCGGGGGCCGGGTTTAGTCGTTTCTGCCGAGCAGGTCACACCGCCCGCCGGCCGTCACGCCGCTTTGGGCGCGGTGCTTGGCTTTCGCAACTTTCATTGTCCCAAACAGATAGTGGGTGAAATATGCGCCGACGATCGTTCGTCCGCGCGAGTGTCTTTGGCCTCGCCGGAGTTGGTTCCCTCGCGGGCTGTAGCGGCTCCACGTCGACCCCTCCCAGAGAATCAGACGTCTTCGACGAGCTGCGAGTCAGTTCCGGGACGTTAGAGGTACCGCTAGTCGAGGAGCCAGTCGTCGAGTCCCGAGCGGACGTGGAAGCGAGTCTCGACATCGCGGCCAGTGGCCTCTCGATCGTCGGGACGGCACGGGGACAGAAAGGCGGCGGACGGGGCGGCGGTGCGACGGGACGCGGTACTGGCGGCTACGTGACGGCACCGCACGGTCATCACGGTCGAGCGATCTACCACGGAGACGACGACGACGACGAGTGGCGCGACGACCACCGTGACGAGATCGAGCAGTACCAGGCCGCACACCAGCGAGTGGGGCTCGCGTATCTCGGATCCGACGATCAGTACTCCGACGATCCGCCGGGCCCAGGTCCCGTCGACTGGGACGAAACCTGGTCCGATCCCGGCAAGCAGACCCTGACCTACGAGAACGTTCGCCCCGGATGGTTCCGTGCCGGGTCCAAGCTCGAAGCCGAGCGAGGGACGCACGACTTCGGCTGGGAAGCGATCGACTTCGAGGTCACCGAGGAGGGGGGAGGCTACCAGATCGAGAACCCGTGGAAAGTGTCACCGCGCCTGTAACGCGTGCTCTCACAGTTCCGTTCGTCGCTGCGGTCCGATCGAGCGCTCCTGCTCGGCCTGACGCTGGTCGTTGCCTTCTGTAGCATCGTCTACGAACTGATCTACTCGGAGATGCTGCGGGTCCTCTTTGGCGGCACAGTCCTACGCTACTCGATCACGATCGGTCTGTACCTGTTCTCGCTGGGGATCGGTGCCTTCCTGTACAACTACGTCGGCGAAGCGGAGACGAACTTCTTCAGGATCGAGGTGCTGCTTGCCGTCGTCGGACCGCTGGGGCTACTGGTGATGATCCTGCTCAACAGCGTTCCAGACGTGCGGTTCCCGGCGAAAGACACCGCTATTCTCGTCGCCTCTCACCTGCCGATTATCGCAGTCGGCGTGCTTTCCGGACTGGAGATTCCGTTCCTGTCCTCGATGGTGACCAGCGAGCGGTCCGCGTTCAGCGAGGTGCTGGGCGTGGACTACTTCGGAAGCCTCGTCGGGACAGTGGTCTACGCGCTCTTCCTCTACCCGTCGATGGGGCTGATCACCGCAATCGTCGTTCTGGGGCTGCTCAACGCCGTCGCAGCGCTGTCGTTTGCAGTACGGTTCACCGAGAGCAGCAAGGCACTGCTGCTGGTCGGTCTCCTCCTTACCGGTACGTACGTCGGTGTGCTGGCGAACGAGCAGCAGGTCGAGGACTCGCTGACCGACCTCTACGTCGAAGGGGCGATCGAGAGCGACTATCCGCCCGGCACGGCGTCGATCGACGTGACCGAACGCCACACCACCAGGTATCAGGACGCCGTTCTGTACGAGCGGCAACTCAGTGATCTTCCCGGCACCGATACGTGTTTGCGGCTCGATATGGCTGTCCAGCTCTGTGACCGGTGGGTCGAGTCCTACCACGAGGGACTGGTCGACGTGCCGATGTCGCAGTTCGAGAACGGGTCCGAGACGCGCGTCCTGTTGATCGGTGGCGGTGACTGGATCGCCGTCGATCACCTCCGAGAGTACGGTGTCACCGTCGACCACGTCGACATCGACGGGGAGTTCATGAACTACACGAGAGATCACCGGTTCTTCGAGCAGTACCACGACGACGCCTACGAGTACGACCGACTGACGACACACGTCGCAGACGCCCGGACGTACCTCCGTTCGACCGATCGACGGTACGATCTGATATTGCTCGATCTGCCGGGTGCGCGTTCCGACGACGCACTGCCGCTGTACTCGACCGAATTCTACACCCAGTTACGACAGCACGTGGCCGACGACGGGATGGTGGCGACGTGGGTGTACTCTCGTTACAGGTTTACGAGCCACCACATGGCCTACGCCAACACTGTCCGAGAGGCCGGCTTTCGTGGCTACGCCGACTACAGCACCTACGACGACTTCGATCGGGACGGACAGTTAGAGCGTGGAGAACGGTTCTACTTGCTCTCTCCGAGCCCGAACGAGGAGCTAACGCTCGACACAGCACGGAACGCTCGAACGGAACGGGTGGAGTCCGCCTACGAACGCCGGGAGTGGCGCGCGATCGATCGCTATCGGGGTGTCGAACCGAACAGCATCTTCGATCCCAACTACGACATCGTCATCGGCTAAATATGAACCACGAACTGCTTCACTTTGGATACGAACTCACGGATCCGGACCGACTGAACGTCTACGACGAGACGACGGTGACCGTCGACGGCGTCGATTTCGCCGCTGCCGTCATCGGTAGCTCTCACTGTGTTCGTGCCCGGTCGCTCGGGTTCGCAGAGATCGCGTCCTGCGACGAGCGAACCGTCACTGGTAGTCGAGCGATCGACCTCCGCCGACGGGACTCGGCGACCGTCGCGTACGACACCGAACAGGTCGCGTGTACGACGGAGATCCGTGTCGACTCGATCGAACGCTTCCCGACAACGCGATCGTTCGATCTGCGCTACGACTTCTCTGACCGCGCGGTAACCGCCGTCGACGCGGTCGACGGTGGCTACGAGACGTGGCACACGTACCCGGAACACGACTGCGCCGTCTTTACCGAAACCCTGTTCGAGCGACTCGGGAGACGGCCGGAAACGGGATGATCAGCGGAAGATCTCGCGTCGCTCCGCTTCGGTGAGTTCCACGTCTTCGTCGGGGACGTGGGGTGTACACTCCGGACACTCGTCCGACCCCGTTCGTTCGCCGAGCGTGACGGTGAACCCGAACACGGAGAGTACCGTCTCTTCGTGTCGTCTGACGATCGTCTCGGCGTCGCGGCCGCAGTTGTGACAGAACTCTCGCTCGGTGGCGTTGGTCTGGTAGGACACCATCGTATAGTCGAACAACCCGAGGTCCGCGTACGCCTCCGCCCGGTCGGTTCGTACGAGGTCGGGGCCGCTCTGTGCCTCGCCGTGACGATCGATCGAGTTCGCCACGCCTTCGTCGCCCTGGATCTCCAGGTCGAGCGACCGGGCGATCGAGACACTGTTTCGGTCACCGTCGATACTGAGACGTACCGTGCTACCGCTCCCGCGTGCCGTGACCGAGTTCCGTTCGCCACCGACAGTCAGGACGACGTCGTCGGTCGCAGTGAACTCGACCGATCCGCGCTCGCTCTCGACGGAGACCGTGCCACTAACCTCCCCCAGTGACCGGGATTTGCGCGTCCCGACGACCCGTAGCTCGGAGTTTTCGGCCATCTTCAGAGGAGGCTGTCGTCCTCGTGTACGTCCTGTGCGTTGTCGACGGTCACGTCGCCCTCTACCGTTCCGGAATCGAGTGTCACGTCTTCGGACTGTTCGACGTGGACCTCACCGCCGTGCTCGACGATCACGTCCTGTGCCGACTCGATGACCAGTTTCCCCTCGACGCGACCGGTGTCTACGTGTACGTCTTCGGCCGACTCGACGACGACATCTTCGGTCGCGTGTTCGACGATCACGTCCTCTCCGCTCACTCGTTCGGTCATGATCGGGCGTTCGGCGAGGACTCGAAAAGGTCTTTTGCCGTACCGCGCTCCTGTGGCCTATATCTCTGAGCGTTTGATCAGGCAGTACAACACCAGCCCCGAGAGGATGACGTTGACGTACACCTCCATCCCGGCCATCGCTCTCGCGGCCGCGCCCTCCGGGCCGATGTAACCGTAGCCGATGGTGAGAAACGTAATATAACTGAAGTGGATATTTCGATAGAGGATCGACAGCGCCTCGGGAGAGAACAGACCGGGAGCACCGGAGAGCGGCGGAACCGTCGTCGCGAACGCTGACCCGCCGAAGGCGTACAGCACCGCTGGGAACAGCGGAAAGAGCGCGAAGACGGCGACGATCCGCCCCAGTCGCATGCCGTGACCGCAGGTGATGCCGAGGAACGCGTTCTCGACGGCGCGACTGGCGTTTTTCGCCCGCGTCACGAGGTCGGTCGTCCCGTCTCTGGCGATGCCGACGTACTTCTTCCGGGCGAACTGCTGGCGTCTGACCCGGAACTCGCCGGCGGCCTTCATCTGGCCAGCACTGGAGGCTGCCGTCTTGGCTTTGAGATAGGTGCGCTCGACGTTCTCGGGGGTCATCGGCATCGCGAACGTCACGTCGGCGAAGTTCTCGTCGAACTCGTGGAGCGACCAGTCGTTTCGATCCAGGTAGTCCGTGTGTGCCGAGAAGTCGAAGTCGTAGCCGTCGAACTCGTTGAACTCCGTGTTGCAGAAACGGAAGTAGTCGAGGAGCTGCCGGTGGTCGCTCTCGGTGGTCGCACTCAGCGACACGGAGCCGAGACTCGCGTTCGTCAGATCGTAACGAACCCAGCCCCCCTCTGGCTGACGGATCTCTCCGTCCTTGATGATCGCGCGGGTGAAGTCCACGTAGCTTTCGTTCGTGATCGGAACGACGTGAAAGACGGCGCGATCGAACTTCGCACCGCGGAAGTCGGTCTCGGCAGCGAAACGGGTGTCGACGAACGATCCGGAGCTGAGGACGGCGTCCTCGAAACTCGCCCGCGCCACGAAGGTCGCTCCGTCGAAAGAGGCGTCCTCTTCGAGGTGATTGTCGGCTCCCCGAAACTCCGCTCCGCGAAATATAGCGACATCGTCGAACGACACCTGCTCGAAGCTCACGTCGCCGTCAAACCGGGCCTCGTCGAAGTCGACCTCGTCGGCGAACGTCGCAGCTTCGAAGGAAGCGTCACCGTCGAAGCGAATCTCTTCGAACGTCGCACGGCCGTTCACCGTGATACCGTCGAACAGACCGTCCCGAAAGTGCGCATCACGGGCGTTCAGTTCGTCGTCGAACACCGCTTGCGAGAACGTGGCGTCTTCTTCGAGTGAACGGGCACCGCCCTCGAATTCCGCTCCGCGAAACACCGCAGGGCCCTCGAAAGTGACCGACTCGAAGTCGACATCGCCGCCGAAGTCGACCTCGTCGAAGTCCGCTTCGCTCTGGAAGGTCGCACGGGTAAACGCCACGTCCCCGGTAAACGTCGTCTCTTCGAATCCGACACGATCGGCGACGGACACGTCTGCAAAGTCCGCGTACGTAAACGCCGCCTGACGGAAGTCGACCTCCCCCTCGAAGGTCGCCTCCTCGAAGCTGGCGTTGTCTCCGAGTTCGTTCGACGCACCACTGAACGAGGCGGTTTCGAACGAGACCGACGCCTCGAAGCTGGCCCGTTCGAAGTCCGCGTCGTTGCCGAAGTGTGCTTCCTGCAGTGTAACGGGGCCAGTAAACGTCGATCCGGTCACGTCGAACTGATCGTCGAACCGCGCCTCGAAGGCGTCGACGGCACCGCTCACGGTCGAGTCGGACAGTTCCAGGTCGAACTCGAAGCGGGCTCCGGAGAGTTCGAGACCACCGATGTCACAGTGTTCGAAGCAGATCGGCACGGTCACGTCGGCGTCGACAGCGCTAACTGCCCCCTCGAACGTGCAGTTCCTGAAGACGACCGGATGGTTGTTGTCGCTCTCGACCGTTCTGAAATCGAGGTTCAGTGCCGGTAGCGTACAGTCAGAGAGTACTTTCTCCTCCTGATCCCCGCGCTCGATCACCGAGAACAGAGCGTCGAGGACTTCCTCGTCGCCGATATCGAGTGCCTCACGCTCGTCGGGCGACCGTTCGAGGAGCGCTCTGGCGTCCGATATCGCGGTCTCTGGCATGATCCAACGTGATCAACTGACGAACAAAAATCTACCCAATCTCCAGTCACGTGTGTGCAAGTGACCTCACCAGAACGATTGGGTGCGGGCGTACTCGCGTTCCTGCTGGAGGATGTCCCGGTAGAACTCGTCTTCGTCCTCGCGGAGTTTGTTGATGATGCGAGCGGCGTTGTGGGGGCCGACGCCGCGCGCGGCCAGCGCGATCACCGCCTGTTTGCCGTGGCTCTGGACCAGCGACGCCGACCGGTAGGCCCGTTCGGTCATCTTCTCCTGGTCCTCGTCTTTGTCCTCGGCTCGCACCGCCGAGATCACCTCCTCGGCCCACGGATTGAGTGCGGCGATGCGCGTCGACCCACAGTCGGGACAGTCGGGCTGGTCGCGGACGCGACCGACCTGCTGTTTGCGCCGCCAGTCTCGGCAGTGGAGACAGAACAGCAGCACCCGGTCGTTCTGGATGCGCTCCCTGACGGTCTGGATGACGCTGGCGTCGGCGTGTTCCGGCGAGAGCAGTTCCCGACCGGACGAACGGCCGCCGAGGCCGATCGACGTGCGGTCGCCGACGGTCTCGACGGCGATCGAGCCGGACTGCACCGCCGACAGGACGGTCTGGGTCGCTTCCACGGCCAGGTCCTCGTGGAACACCTCGCGGACGGCCTCGTCGTAGATCGGCGTGTCTTCGAGGGCGGCCAGCAGTCGATCGCGTCCGAACCGACCGGAACCGGAGCCCCGCCAGCGCTTGAGCGTGCCGAACTTCGCCGCGACCTGGGCGAGCTTGAACTTCAGGGCGTCGGCGTTTTTCAGGCTTAGCTCGATGATGTGGCGGACATGCTCGGGATCAGTCGTCTCCAGCACGTCGATCACGTCGCCGCCGCTGACGCCGCTTGGCAGTTCGAGTTCGATCCGGTAGGGATCGACCTCCATCGCGACGGTCGCGCCGGCCCGCTGACCGACCAGCGACGAGAGCAGTCGGCCGAGCGTCTCGTTGACCTGGTGGCCCAGACAGGCGTTGACGACGACCTCGCGGCCGTGCATCTCGACGACGATCGTCTCGTCGTCGGGGATCGGAGCCTCGTGGTCTCGGAGCTGTTCGAGCCCGCTCTCGACGGTGGCCGGATCGCCCTCGTAGCGCCGCGTGAGATCGCGGGCCACGGCGTCGGCCGCTGCCCCGTCCTGGAGCTGTCTGCCGGCGACGCGTCGCAGTTCGCCGACCTCGCGGGCGACCGCCTGTGGGACCGGGATCTCCTGGCCGACCCACGACGGCACCTCCCCGGCGGGGTCTTCGATGGGCGAGACCGTGACGACCTCCTCGTCCTCGTCGACGTTCGTGATCCGCCACATCTCCCCGCGCTGGATGAACACCTCGCCGGGGTTCGCGAAGTTGACGACGAACTGCTCGTCGAGCGTGCCGATCTGGTCGCCCGAGGCCACGTCCTCCACGTCGTAGGTCGCCTCGTCGGGGATCATCGAGAGGTTCTGATAGAAGTACTGCCAGGTCCCCCGTCGCTTCTCCAGTCGGTCGTTCTCTTCGTCGACCCAGAGCACGCGGTTCTCGGCGAGTTCGCGGACCACCGCCCGAAACTCGTCGGTCGTCAGCTCTCGGAAGGGATACGCCCGCGTGACGATCTCGTAGGCCTCCATCGCGCGGATCTCGCCGACGTCCATGACGATGCCGGGGACCTGATTGGCCACGGTGTCGAGGCTGCCGTCGTGGACCTCGGCGGGCTCGACCTCGCCGTCGAGAGCCTGTCGCGTGATCGCCAGCGCCTCCAGCGTGTCGTCTGGATGGGTGGTGACGACGGTCCCCGAAGACAGCAGGTCCCGGCGGTGCCCCGCGCGGCCGACGCGCTGGAGGAGCCGAGCGACCTGGCGCGGGCTCCCGTACTGGACGACGTGGTCGACGCGGCCCACGTCGATCCCGAGCTCCATCGACGAGGTACAGAGCAGCGCGTCGAGATCGCCCTCTTTGAAGCGGTCTTCCACGTCGATTCGCGTCTCCTTGGCCAGCGATCCGTGGTGGACTCCGAGATTCGTGCCGAGTTCTTTGAACCGCGAGCCCAGTGCCTCCGCCGTCTGGCGCGTGTTGACGAACACCAGGACGGAGTCGTGGGCCGCGATCAGTTCGTCGATCCGGCGGACGTGGCTGGCGACCTCGGGGTCGGTGACGAGTTCGCTGGCCAGGCGCTCGTCGGCATCGGTGACCGTCGGCCGGACGACGGACACGTCCAGACGGCCCCCCACGTCGACCTCGACGATCCGACAGCCGCGGTCGCCGGTGAGAAAGCGCCCGACGGCCTCGGGATCGCCGACGGTCGCCGAGAGCCCGATCCGCTGAAACGGACCCGACACCTCGCGCAGCCGTTCCAGCCCGACGGTCAGCTGTGCGCCGCGCTTGGCGGCCGCGAGCTCGTGGACCTCGTCGACGACGACGTGGGCTACGTCTTCTAGCGCTGTCCGGAGCTTCGAGCCGGTCAACATCGCCTGGAGCGTCTCCGGCGTCGTCACGAGCACGTCCGGCGGATCGTCGGCCTGCTGCTGGCGCTGGTAGTCCGTCGTGTCGCCGTGGCGCACGTCGATCTCGAGGTCGAGCGCGTCGCCCCACCAGTCGAGCCGCTCGCGCATGTCGCGGTTCAGCGCCCGAAGGGGCGTGACGTACAGCGCCCCGATGCCAAAGCAGTCCTCGTCGGCCAGCGCGTCGAAGACCGGGAGCATGGCCGTCTCCGTCTTCCCGGTCCCCGTCGGCGCGACGACGAGCGCGTCGTCTCCCGCCGCCAGCGGCGGAATCGCCTTTCGCTGGGGCTCCGTCGGCGTCGTAAAACCCCGCTCGGACAGCGCCGATCGGACCGACCCGCCGAGTGCAGTGAACGCGTCAGCGCCCGTCTCACTCATCGCCACTGCTAACGGCTGGACGAGGTTAAAGATGCGGACAGCGCCGGTCCACAACGGCCCCGAGTCGGACGGGGACCGCTCATACTGCCGGCTGTCCGTCTGTGACGAATGTCGCGACCTCGTATCGCAAATCTCTCGAAACAGTGACAGCCGGCGGTATCAGTCGTCCGACGCGGCCGACGCTTCGCCGGTGGTGCTTCGGGCGTCGGTGTCGAACTGGTTGACCAGTTCCTTCAGGTCACTCGCCTGGCTCGACAGCGACTGGATGCTGCTCGTGACTTCGGAGATCGACGCGGCCTGTTCCTCGGCCGACGCGGCGACGTTCTCCGACTGCGAGGACGTCTCTTCGCTGATGGAGCCGACCTCCTCGGCCATCGAGACGACCTCCTCCATGGAGGCCGCCTGTTCGTCGGTCGCGTCACTGATCGCCTGGATCCCGGAGTTGGCGTCCTCGACCTGCGTGACGATCTCCGAGAGGGCTTCCGTGGCGTTTTCGACGGTCTCCTTGCCGTTGTCGACTCGGTCGCCCATCTCGCGGATGTCGTCGACGGTGTTGTCCGTCCGGGACTGGATGTTCTCGATCAGCGACGCGATGTCGTTGGTCGCGTCCTGGGTCTCCTCCGCCAGCGCCTTGATCTCGCGGGCCACGACGGCGAACCCTTCGCCGGCCTCGCCGGCTCTGTTGGCTTCGATGGAGGCGTTCAGCGCCAGCATGTTCGTCTGGTCGGCGATGTCGTCGATCAGCGTGACGACCTCGCCGATCCGCTCCATCTCCGAGGCGAGGGACTCGACTTGCTCGACGGCCTCTGTCGCCGTCTCGTCGATCGCTTCGATCTCGTCTGCGGCCAGCTGCCCGTATTCGCGCCCCTCAGAACCGGTTTCGGCGGCGCGCTGGGACTTCGAGGCGACCTCGTCGGTCGAGGACGTGATCTCCTCGACGGTCGCCGAGAGGTCCGTCATCTCGCCGCTGACCTGCTGGATGTGCTCGTTCTGCCGGTCTGCGCCCTCCGCGATCTGCTGGACGGATCGACTGACCTGTTCGCTCGCGGACTTGATCTCCTGTGCGCTCGCGGAGATCGACTCCGTCGAGGAGTCGACGGTCCCGGCGAACTCCTCGATGCGGACGACGGTCCGTTCGAGCTCCGAGACCATCTCGTTGAAGCTCTCCGCGATGTCGACCATCGCGTCGTAGTCGCTGTCGGTGTCCATCCGCTGGGTGAGGTCGCCGGCCGCGGCACTGTCCATCACGTCGCTGAACTGTTCCGCCTTCGCTTCGAGGGCGGTCGCCATCGACTCGGCCTCCGCCTGCGCGGACTCCGCCTCGTCTTTGGCCTCCTCGATGTTGGCGATCAGTTCCTGGATGTCGACGCTCATCTTCTCCAGCGCCGCACCGAACTCGCCGGGGATCTCCTCGTCGAGCGCGGGATCGTCGAACCGCTTCTCGGAGATCGCGTCCGCCTGGTCGGCGGCGGTCGTCAGGTACGCCTGCATCGCGGCGAAGGCGTCGTACAGCTGTCCCATCTCGTCGATGCGGTCGGTCTCGGGGATCGTACTGTTGATCTCGCCCGCAGCGATGTCCTCCGCGCTCTCGGCCACGTGGGCGAGCGAACGGGCGGTTCCCCGGCCGATCGTCGCTCCGACGACGAACAGCGCGCCGACCGCAAGCGCCAGGAGGAGGCCGATGTTCTCGGAGACCGCCGACTGGAGCGCGAACGCGCGGTCGGTCGGGACGTGGTAGAGCAACGCCCACTCCGTGCCGGTGATCGGCGTGTACGCCATGACGTACTGTCCCTCGTCCATGCCGGTCCGGGCCGAGACCTGTCTGTATCCAGTCTCGCCGCCGAGGGCCGCCTCGACGGCCGTCTCAGTCGAGCCGTCGGTCGTCTCGTACTGTTCGAGGAGCGATCCCTTTCGGTTGTCCAGAATGATCCGCCCGTCCTGGCTGACGACCTTCACGTCGCCGGTCGCGAACGGCGACGTGAACTCGTGGGATCGCGCTTCGAGCGACGCGGTGAGTACCACGACCCCGTCGTCTCCGGGGATCTGCTGGACGAACGCGATGACAGAGTCGCTCCCGCTCTCGTAGGGCTGGGAGGTCGAGGTCGGACCCGAGGTGACGACTGCGCCGCTACTGTCTGTCCAGGGGGCCTCGACGGCGGCGAGCGACGTGCCCTGGAGGCCGTCGTCTGTACTCGCGGCGACGGATCCGTCAGCGGTATCGACGTAGTGAAGCGCTCGAACGTCCCCTGGCAGTCCGATGAGCTTCCGTTCGAGCCAGCGCTGGTTGTCTGCGGCGGTTTCGTCGGCTCGATCCGCAAGCGAATCGGCGAGGAACGACGTTGTCGACTGTTTACTTGACGCCCACTCCGAGGTCGACGACGCCTGTGACTCGGCGACGCCGACGATTTGCTCTTCGGTCTGGGACTCGACGAGCGACTCGGTTTCGAGGATGACGAGTCCGCCCCCGGCCGCGAGGACGAGGACGACCCCCAACAGCAGCACACCGAACTTCGCGGCGTAGCGTCGCCTGACAACGTCGGGAAGCGATCGCTCGACCGCAGCGAGGAACCGTTTGGTGCCCAGGCTCATCGTCCCCCCTCCGATTCGAAGAAGCCACGCTGGAGCAACTCCAGGGACTCGACGACGCCGCCGTCGATCCGCTGGATGAGATACGAACTCAGCGGTTCGAGGTTCTCGGTCAGGTCGACGCCGCCCGACGCACCCTGATAGTTCAGCTCGCGTCCCGCGTCCGTCAACGAGCGCACTTTGTCGAAGTCACCGACGGAGACCGTGTGTCCCGTGTCGCCCGAAACCGACCGGATCGTGTCCGCGATCGCCGGGCCGGTCGTCTCGCCGGCCTGCTGTGCGGCGGCGGCCATCAGGAACATCGCGTCGTAGCCGTTCGCGGCGAAGGCTGCGAGCGCGTCGATGTCGGACAGTCGGCGAACCAGATCGAAGTACCCGTCGGCTCGCGACGACGACAGCGACGCGCTGTAGAATCCGTCGTAGTACGACGGCACGTCCCCGCCGAACATCCCGGCGGAGAACACCCACGGAACGTCTTCGTCTCGCTGGCTGTACGCGTCGAGAATGCTCCCTTCCTGTCCGGAGACGCTCGTAAAGGCGACCGCGTCCGGATCGTTCTCGAAGACGGTATCGAGCGTCCCGTCGAACGACTCGGCCGCGGAGTCGTAGCGCACGTCGGCGACGATTTCGGCGTCGAGCACCGACCGCTGTGCCTCCGCGAGCCCGGCTCCGAACGAGTTGTCGATGCTCAACAGCGCGACGGAGTCGGCACCGATGTACAGCGAATCGTCCACGACTTTCGCCATCGCCACCGCCTGGAGCCCGTCACTGGGAACGGTCCGCCCGAAGAACTTCCGATCGTCGGCCCGCCCGGCCGTCGTCAGTTGCGGTGCCGTACTGGCCGGACTGACCGCCATGATTTCGTCGTCGACGATTTCCTGTGAGAGCGCGATCGACACGTCACTGACGAATCCGCCTACGAATCCGATACCGCCGCTCTCGGCGAACTCGCGGTATCCCTCGACCGCGGTCTCGACGGTCGCCTCGCTGTCGATCACTGTCAGTTCGACCTGTCGTCCGTTGATGCCGCCTGCCGCGTTGATGTCTCGCACCGCCTGCTCGGTCGCCCGCTTGCCGTGTGTCCCCACCCGTTCGAGGGGTCCACTGAGAGGATACACGGCCCCGAACGAGACAGTCTGGTCACTGCCGCTGAGAGTACCCAAGCAGCCCGAAGAGAGCCCGACCGCCGCGGTACCGACGGCCCTTTTAAGTACATTACGTCTAGTGCGCATGGTCCAAAAGAATCTATTTTTCCCATAAAGGTGTTCCCCAGACATTATCAACGGTGAGATTCTGGTAAACGGATTGGTGAATATATGTAGGTTTTTCTAGCAATTTATACGGCGGCTACCTATCTCAAAGCCGTCGGGGACACAGTAATCGCTTCCGACCGCTCGCGCTGTGGGACGCCAGCCATATGTTCGCGCTCGCACGAACTACTGTATGAACGCTCGCGTCCTCTATCTCGTCTCGTTGACGGCGTTCGGCGTCGTCTCGGTCGTCGACACCGCACTCGCCGCATTCTCTGGCCTCACGACGATCGACTGGATCACCGGTGGCGTCGGCGCGCTGGTCCTGCTCACCGCTCTGGCGGGGTTCTCGAACCCCGAGGAGTCCGGCGCGCCGACCGAGAGCGGACCGCTGCTGTGGGTCGTCGTGGTCGGTGCGTCGCTGTTCGTCCTCACGACGATCGCGACGTGGCTCTAGATCGGGTGGACCACTTCTCGACAACCCGGACACTCGGCGTAGGACTCTCGCCCGGCGTCGGTCTCGTACTCGATGATGACCAACCCGAGCGGGATCTCGGTCTCGCAGTCCGGACAGCGCCCCAGCGTGTGGTCCGACGATACCGCGCCCATGGTGGACAGCCCGGCGCTACCCCCGTTGTTATACGCCCGCTACCCGCCGGTACGATCCGACTACGGCCCTCAGATCGATCGGTACCGACCGAGACGCGTTCCGTCGAGGAGGTAGGCCTCTCCGTCGGCCAGCCCCGCCGGGAGGAACGGAGCGAGAAACTCCTGGCCAGCGACGTTGACCCACGTGCCCCCGGAGCGATCGTTGAACGCCGGGCACACGACGAGGTCGGCGTCGATACCCAGTGCGCCGTCGGAGTGGCTCTCGAACGGCGCGGGGTCGACGCGCCCGCGGAGCCACGCGCGCTCGACCCGTCGGCCGCCGACCTCGTCTTCGAGACGGACGACCGGGTGTTCGTGGCCGACACAGACCACGTCGGCCCCGAGCACTGCCCGACTGGGCCAGGTGTGGCCGTGTGCGAATCCGACCGAACCGATCCTGACGCCGTCGCTGGGTGTGACCGTCACCGGCGTCGCCGCGTCCGCACACAGCTCGTCGATCCCGCCGTCGTGGTTCCCGCGAACGACGGTCACCGGGACCTCGACCGCGTCGAGGAGCGCCGTCACCTCCTCGCGTTCGGCCCCTGCCGGGTCGCCGATCGAGTGAACGAGATCGCCGAGGACGACCAGTCGGTCGGGAGCAGTTTCGGCGAGCAGATCGAGGAGTCGGTCCCGCCGCACGTCGGCGTCGCTCGCCAGTTCGACGCCCTCGCGGCGCAGTCCCCGCTCGATACCGGCGTGGTAGTCCGCGACGACGAGACAGCGCTCCTCGCCGGTGGTCGCGACCGCTGCGGGGCTGTCTGGAACCGGTTCGACGCCCATCAGATCGGTTTCAACAGGCCGTCGTCGGGCTCGTAGCAGCGCCCACCCATCAGCGCGTCCTGGATGGCGTCCTCGACGGCGTCGGGATCGCCGCCGGTCCGGTCGACGACGGCGTCGACGATCGCCGTCCGGGCTGCGCCGTCCCCGTCGTCCAGATCGTCCATCACGTCCATCACTGCGTCTTCGAGGGCCACGTCGGCCGCGTCGTCCTCGTCGGGCGAGTCGGCGCTTCGGGCGGCCTCAGTTTCGGCCTCGCCCGGATCGGCGACCGACGACGGCTCCGCGTCTGCTGCCGTGGCGCTCTCGGCGTCGACCGCCTCCGGATCGGGCGCGTCGATGTCGGTCGCGCCGGGCTCGTCGACCTCGGTCCCGCTCTGGAACTCCGTGCCGTACTCGGACTCGATCTCCTCGCGCTCGCTCTCGTCGAGTTCGAACTCGGGGTCGAACTCCCCGAGATCGTCGTCCACCGAGTCCGTCTCCCCCGTCGCAGACGAATCGGCGGCCGTCCCGAGGTCTGACGCTGACTCGTCGGTGGGCTCATCGCCCGTCGTCGTGTCGATCTCGTCCGGCGACGGTTCTGCCGTCTCGTCCGGCGAACCGGCTCCGGACGGTTCTTCCTCGGCCACGTCGCCGACGCTCTCGGTCGTCTCGCCCGCGGGTTCGTCGTCGATCGAAGAGGCGTCCGAACCGCTCGACTGCTGGCCCGTCGTCGCTTCCGCGGTTCCCGCGCGCTGGTCGTCGGCCGTCTCGTCCGGTCGGTCTGTTTCGACCGGTTCCTCGGCGACCGTTCCGGCCGCTTCGTCGTCGGTCGACACCTCGATCGGTCGCTCGACGAGCCCCGCGAGTTGGTCGTCGCTGCCCTGTCCCGGTCGGACGGTCAGTGGCTCGACCTCGTCTCGCTGGCCGGCGACGACGCGGGCGGCGTCGATCGCGAGGTCCCGCACTGCCGCGAGGTAGTCGCCGGTCGTTCCGTAGCGTTCCAGCGCGATCGGGATGCCAGCGGCCACTCCCTCGTCGACGCCGTGGCCGACGAGCGCCGCCCGCAGGTCGTCGCCGGTCAGGCCGGCGTGTTTGCCTTCTGCAGCGCGTGCCACGCGGTCGATGGTCTGCTCTGCCGTCCGGACGACCCAGCGGTCCCGCGTCGCCGCGTCGACCTCGTTGATCGACTCGGGCCGGACGGAGGTGTACACCTGATCGCTGTCGTCTGGCTGGTAGGTCCGAGCCTTGCCCGTGACCGCCACGAACGTCGGCGGGTCGGCACTCTCCAGGAAGGCAAGCGCCTCGGGCTGGTACTGGCCGGCGTAGACGACGAAGGGACCCGAGGGGTCGACGACGCGGGCCCGGAGGTAGTCCTCGCTGACCGTCTCGACCTCCGTCAGCACGCCCACCAAGAACATTCTATTCACGCGTGCGCCCGTCGGCGTGACGACGTAGTTGGGCGCACGCTCCTCGTCGCTCTCGGAGTACGAGAAGTCCGCGTCGTCGAACTCGGCGGCAAAGAGGCGATAGGCGACCTCGCGCCGGCCCGCGCCGCCCTGATCCTCGTCGGTGCTCATGGCTCGACCTCCGCGAGCAGCGTCCGAGCACGTTCTGCCGGGTCGTCGTCGCTCGCCTCGAAGCTGGTCGCGTCGAGGTTCGCACCGTACTCGTCGACCGACAGCGAGCCACGGACGACGTACTCCAGACCGACGATGCGGTCGGCGATCCGCTCGGCGACGACCTCCTTGTCCATGGCGTCGCGAGCGTGCTCGGTCGCGTCCGCGAGGTCACCGCCGTACACGTCGGCGGTCAGTTCGTCGTCGAGCACGACCGTCGCGGTGCCGCTGCCGTCGTCGAGGATCGCTTTCGTCCGCAGATCGTCGACAGCGTCGACCGTGCCGTGGCTCCGGCACTGCCCGTTCTGGACGACGCGGCCACACTCCGGACACCGCTCGATCAGGCCCGAGCCGTCCCGCACTTCGATGATGTTGCCGGTCAGCTCGACGTCGAAGAGTCCGCCGGAGTCGACGGCCTCGCGAATCGGCATCCGCTGTGCGTTCTCGGTCGCCGAGACCGTCCGGTCCAGCGGCGTCACCGTCGAGAACTCCGAGACGTTGATCGACGGCGCGCCCCGGAACTCCCGAACGAACACGTCTTCGATGCGGATCGACGCGCCGACTTCGATCTCGGCGTGTGGGTCCCAGTCGGTAAACGGGAGCCGGGTGCTCTCGTCACCGAAGACGCCGCTGAGGATGTCGGTCTCGCCGTTGCGGCCGTCGATCGTCTTCTCCTCGACCTCCAGGACCTGCACCTCGACGTTGATCCCGCGGTCGCCCGGCGCGAGCGTGGCGAGTTCGGCGTCGCCGCCGATCTCGTAGGGCACGTCCAGCGGGTCGTCGGATCGCTCGATGCTCGTGCTCTCGCCGAGGTTCAGCTCGGGTCGCCCGTCCCACTCGCGGACACCCGCGTTGCCCGCGGTGATCGTGTCGCCGGCAGCCAGTCCGAAGTCCTCCCAGGCCGTGTACGAGATCGTCCCGGTCTCGTCGGCGAGTTCGCCCTCGAAGATCACCTGTTCGTCGCCCTGGTACTGGATCGACCGCTGGCCGACCGTCAGCACTCGGGCCGTGACGGTGACGTTCGAATCGCTCGCCGAGATCTCGGCGATGTCTTTGCTCGATGGCGTCGTCCCGCCCTCGCTGCCGTCCCCGTACTTGCGTCTGAGGCTCTGCTTTGCCTCGTCCATCGGGACGGAGTAGTTCACGAGATTCGCCAGATCCTCTTTGACCTCCTCTTTGTCGACACCGAGGTCGGAGGCGAGTTCCTCGGCATGCTCGTCGAGTGTCATCGGGCCGTGGTTCGGCGGCGGCGATGAAAAGCGTTCGGTGGTGCGCCGACGCCGCGACCGGCGGGAGACGAGTGTTTACGTCTCCATCCGTTGACGTATGGCCGGCACATTTTTATTCGAGATAATGGTACTTGACGCGTATGCCACTGCGCGGGGTCACACTGCCGGCTGTCAGTCTGTTACGAATCTCGGGACTGGTCGAGTCGCGTTCGCTCGGTGACGCACGCGAACTCCAGCGCCAGCGGGGTCGATGACATGGGCGGCGCATTCGGGAAGAAGCCCTCGGACGCACACGTCGTCTGGACGAACAGGGACGGCGAAGGAGAGGGCAAGAAGAGGTTCGACTTCGAGTATCTGGAGCTGTGGGCCGCACACTTCGGCGTCGACTACGAGACCCGAACGCGGGTCGACCACGAGCGATCGGACCAGCCACGCGAGCAACACGTCGTGATCTTCGAGTGGGAAGCGCTCGAAGCGGAGACGATGGAGCTGGGGGACACGGAGTGGACGATGGGGCGCCAGCGAACGCCGCGTACCTTTATCGAAATCGATAGCCACGGCGATGGCCGGATCAAGAGCTGGTCGTCCGAGATCGTCGTCGACGTTCGCGAACTCTGGCTCGACGGGCCGGCGGTCAGGCTCCGGACGAGTGCCCACGGCAAGAAGGCCATCGACGCCCGGAAGCTACTGGCCGACGGCGAGCGCGAGCCGGAACGTCGCGTTTCGTAACCGGTTTTTGCGCCAGTTCCGTCCAGACGACCATGCACGTGGTCGTCAACGCCGCCATGAGCGCCGACGGGAAGCTGTCGACGCGCCGCCGCGAACAGATCGAGATCTCGGGAACGCGGGACTTCGACCGGGTCGACGAGTTGCGCGCCGAGAGCGACGCGGTCATGGTCGGGGTCGGGACGGTGCTGGCCGACGATCCGTCACTCACGCTCGACGACCCCGAGCGCCAGCGGGCCCGCGAGGACCGTGGCGAGCCCGCAAATCCCGCGCGAGTCGTCGCCGACTCACAGGTCAGGACTCCGCCGGACGCCCGCGTCCTCGACGAGGCGGCACTCACCTACCTGCTGGTCAGCCAGGCGGCACCGACGGACTTCGTCACGCAGATGGAGGACGCGGGCGCGACGGTCATCGCAGCCGGCGAGGACCGCGTCGATCTGGTCACCGCACTCGCCAAGCTGGCGGGCGACGGCATCGACCAGCTGATGGTCGAGGGCGGGGGCGAGCTGATCTTCTCGCTGTTCGAGGAGGGGCTGGTCGACGAACTGTCGGTGTTCGTCGGCTCGACGGTGATCGGCGGACGGGACGCCCCGACGCTGGCAGACGGCGAAGGGTTCGTCGAGGAGTTTCCGGCGCTCTCGCTCGACGGCGTCGAGCGGGTCGACGACGGCGTCGTCCTCTCGTGGACGGTCACCGACGCGGCGTGAGCGCGTCGCTGGAGGACCATGAAATCGCGACAAGAGATCGTAGTTAGTGATCGTGGCCGGTCAGCTCGGAGAACGTCGCGCCGAAGCGCTCTTCGAACAGCTCCATCGCGGTCTCGTTGACGGACTCGATCTCGGCGTCGGGTTCGCCCTGTGCGTGGTGGACGGCACCGTGGATCCGCTGGGCCATGCCGAACATCGCGATGTCGCCGACGACTTCCGGGTCGGACTCATCGCCTTCTCGGAGCATGTCCACGAGCGCGGTCGGGACGGTCAGTTCGTCGCGTTCGTCGCCGGCTTCGAGTGTCACGGTGACAGTGTCGTCTGTCATGACTGCTCGTTGGCCGCCGCTACGTAAAGGGACTGCGGGTCGGCGAGCACGGTACGAGAACGCGAGTGTCCGGTTCCTCAGTCGTCTGCCTGCGGGGCGGTCTCGGCGGCCAGGGACGCTTCCGGAAGCGATTCGAGGTACTCGTCGGCGTCGAGCGCGGCCTTACAGCCCATCCCCGCGGCGGTGACGGCCTGCTGGTAGTGGTGGTCGACCACGTCGCCGGCACCGAACAGCCCCTCGACGGCGGTGGCGGTCTCGCCGTCGCCGACACCGCCCTCGGTCTGGAGGTACCCGGCGTCGTCCAGTTCGACGCCGGTGTCTTCGAGGTAGCCGGTGTTGGGCGTGTGACCGATCGCGAGAAAGACCGCGCCCACGTCGAAGTCGAACTGCTCGGTCTCGGGGTCGTCGAGCGCCTCAGAGGGGTATCCTTCGTCGTTGCGGGCCAGCGTGACGTGGTCGACGCCGTCTTCGGCCGAGCCGTGGATCTCCAGCAGCTCGGTGTTTCGCATGATCTCGATGTCGCCGTCCTCGACCTGTTCCTGGACGCGATCGACCCAGTAGTCCTCGGCGCGGAACTCCTCGCGGCGGTGTGCGATGTAGACGGTGTCGGCGAACTTCGTCAGGAAGGTGGCCTCCTCCATGGCGGCGTCGCCGCCGCCGACCACGAGCATGTCCTCGTCGCGGAAGAACGCCCCGTCACAGGTCGCACACGTCGAGACGCCGTAGCCCATCAGTTCGTCCTCGCCGGGGACGCCGAGGGTGCGCGCGCTCGCCCCGGAGGCGGCGATAACGGCGTCGGCGGTGTAGGCGTCGCCGTTGGCGAGTTCGACGCGGAACGGGCGATCGCTCGCGTCGACGTTCTCGACGATTCCGTGATCGAGTTCGGCACCGAACTGCTGGGCCTGCTCTTTCATGTCGTTGACCAGGTCGGGGCCGCTGATCCCCTCCGGAAAGCCCGGGTAGTTCGCCACGTCCGTGGTGAGGGTGAGCTGGCCGCCGGGTTCGTCCCCCTCGAAGACGAGGGGATCGTTGTTCGAGCGGGCGGCGTAGATGGCGGCGGTGAGCCCCGCGATACCTGTCCCAGCGATGATGAGTCTCCGGTGTTCGACGGCGTCGTCAGTCATTACTTACCCTACTTCGCGGCGGGCTTTGTAGGTTGCGCTGTCGTGTCTGGCCCGCATCCATCGGGCGAAACCGCTTAGCCACTCGACGGTCTGTACCGGGTATGGCTGCGGAGTTACGGGAGAAGACCGATCGATACGAGGGACTGCTCGCGGACGCCGTCGCGGCGGCCGAGATCGCACCACCGGAGGGGACGCCGATGCACGACGCGGCCGTCGAGTGCGCGGAGATGGCGGCGTCGTATCTCGAAGACGGCCGGCACTTCCGGGCGGACGACGACCCGGTCAACGCGCTGGCGTCGTTCTCCTACGGCCACGCGTGGCTCGACGCCGGGGCGCGAATCGGACTGTTCGACGTGCCGACCGAGGGCCACCTCTTTACGGTTTAGGCGGTCACTACCGGTTCCACCGCGAGAGAGCGACCGTCTCGCGTCGATGTCCCACACACTCATGACAACTGACAGCACGGCGCAGTCCTGCGAATCCCGACTTCCGCTACCATAACTCTTATATGTTTTTCTAACTAACTACTTGTTAGGAGGGTCGCAACCTATTTTTTAAAGTTTGTGTCCTCAGCAATCGAGACATCCACTATGAGCGAGATACATACCCGAACCAACAGCGGCGAACAGCAGACCAGCACAGAGATCGAGACGGAGGAGGAAAGCGTCGACGAGAGTCTCTGCCCAGAATGTGGCGGCCACACACAGCTCGACGCAGAACACGGCGAGACGGTGTGTAAAGAGTGCGGACTGGTCGTCGAGGAAGACGAGATCGACCACGGGCCCGAGTGGCGCGCGTTCGACGCCAGCGAGAGAGACAGCAAGTCCCGCGTCGGTGCACCGACGACCAAGATGATGCACGACAAGGGGCTGTCGACCAACATCGGCTGGCAGGACAAGGACGCCTACGGCAACTCCCTGTCCAGCTCCCAGCGCCAGAAGATGCAGCGTCTGCGCACCTGGAACGAGCGGTTCCGGACACGCGACTCCAAGGAGCGCAATCTCAAGCAGGCGCTGGGCGAGATCGACCGCATGGCATCGGCGCTCGGACTCCCCAAGAACGTCCGCGAGACGGCCAGCGTCATCTATCGCCGCGCGCTCGACGAGGACCTGCTGCCGGGCCGCTCCATCGAGGGCGTCGCCACCTCGTCGCTGTACGCCGCCGCGCGTCAGGCGAACACCCCCCGGTCACTCGACGAGATGACCCACGTCTCACGCGTCGAACGGATGGAACTCACCCGGACCTACCGTTACATCGTCCGGGAGTTGGGCCTGGAAGTCGCCCCGGCCAAGCCCGAGAGCTACGTCCCGCGCTTTTGCAGCGAACTGTCGCTGTCAGACGAGACCGAGCGGCGCGCACGCGAACTGATCGAAGCCGCTCGCAACGGTGGCATCCTCAGCGGGAAGTCGCCGGTCGGAATCGCGGCCGCAGCCGTGTACGCCGCCGCACTGCTGACCAACGAAAAGGTCACCCAGAGCGAGGTCAGCGGCGTCGCGGACATCTCCGAGGTCACGATCCGCAACCGCTACAAGGAGCTGCTCGACGTCGACGGCCTCCCAGCGTAACTCCTCGCCCGTCGTGTCGGATGCGCTCGCTGCTGGAACACGAACCTTTTTCCGCGTTCATTGCGTGTTATTCACAACCATGGAGGAGGCCTACGTTCGACTGCTCTGTCCCGAGTGCAAGAAAGACTGGGAGTCGACGCCGACCGCGCTCCCGAAACACGACGCCACGTACCACTGTCCGAACTGTCACGCCAGTCGGCGACTCGCGGAGTACACCAGAACCGACAGAGACCTGGAGACGCTGAAGGGACTACAGTAGCTACGGTCCGGCCGGCGACTGCGCGCCGCAGGCTTCGCATCGCAGCACCGTCGCGCCCTGCTCGTCCTTGAGTTTCGTGTCGGGGAGCCCACACTCCGGACACAGCACGTATGCGTCGGCGTAGGCGTCGAGCGCGTCGGCGATGCGTCGCTCCCGGAACTCACCAGTGAGCCTGGCCCGGCCGCTCTCGTCGATGTGGCCGCTCGTCCCGACCTCGTTCTGGAGGAACTGCATCACGTGTTCGTCCGCTCGCGAGAGTCGGTCACAGACCGACTGGAAGTTCTCGAACACCGTCGCGTTCCCCTCCTGGCGAAGGTCCGGATCGGGAATCTCGAACCGTTCGCCGTCGCCCTCGATCTCCGGCGTCTCCTCGACCGCCTGATCGAGCATCTCGTCGTAGTCCATACTGTCCCCCAACACGGCGGCGACCAAAAATCTTTCACGCCCCGCCCGAACAGTGCGTAGACAGTGACTACACCGCGGTCAAGAGGTAGTAGACACCGCATTCGTTTCGACGAGACCCGCGTATAATCCGTCTACTTCGGGACCGTAATTGAAACGCGTGTGTTAACCACACTCAGAGTAGTACTATAACCCTTCGGTTTCTAGGTGTGGGTGACTATGAAGAAGCAGGAACTCATCCATCTCCACGGCCTGCTTGCACAGGTACAGAACCACTACGAACAAGAGACAGGGGACACAGTCGAACACGACAAGTACGTCGATCTCGGTGTCCAGCCGACCTCGATTCACAAGTCGAAGACGGACCACAAGGCCGCTGTATTTGCCCTCGCGAAGGGTATTACGTCCGAGATGAACGCCGAAGAGAAAGAACCTGTTTCTGCTGCTGCCGACTGAACTCCACTCTCAGTCACCGGTCGTCGATATCTACAGCAATCGACGGACAGTGCTCTGTCGCGTGAGAAACGCCGACGTTATTCGTTCAGTAACTCGTCGAACTCTGGTAACACGTCGTCCGAATCCGACTCCGTTCCCGCGTCCGTCTCGCCAGTGTCGGACGCGGCACCGTCGGCCTCGTCGTCGGTCGAGTCCGCTGGGTCTTCGGCGTCGGAGTCGTCTGTCTCCTCGATGGTTTCGATCTGTAGTACCTCCAGCGGGATGTTCTCGAGGCGCTGGCCGATCTCCTTGCGAGCGATCCGGGCGGCGTGTTCGTCGCGCTCGACGTTGAAGACGGTCATCTCCAGTTCGAGCGCGACCAGGCTCTCGTCGGCAGCGATGAAGGCGGGTTCGAGTTCGTCGCCACAGTGAGGACACTGGCGTTCGCCCATGTTGATCTCGACGTAGTTGAGGTCCGGATTGAGCATCTCGCCGGTCTTCGAGATCGCGATCCGGACCGCCTCGTCGGGAGTTTCCACGTCGTAGACGGGCACAGCGGCCTCGACGACAACTCGACAATCCATACATGTCGATTCGACTGCCAGTATTAAGAAGGTTAGCCCGTCACGCTCTCGAAAACTAGAAACCGCCCAAGCCCCGACGACGAGTCGATGCAACGGGGCCAGATAGCGACCGCGAGCCTGCCGGGTGGCGTCGACCTCCAGTCGACCGTCGAGAGCGGCCAGTCGTACCTCTGGGACCGCTCTGACGGTCGCATGTACGATCAGGACGGCGCACACGGCGGCTCGGCGTGGTACTGGACGACCGTCAGGGTCGACGGTCGAGCCCACGTGATCAGGGTTCGACAGCGAGACGGCCACCTCGAATGGGAGAGCGACATCGACGCGACGCCGCACCTCCGACGACTGCTCCGACTGGACGACGACCTCGAAGCGATCCGCGCGACGGCACCCGACGACGCCGTCGTCCAGGACGCGTACGACGAGTACCGGGGGATGCGTCTCGTCCGCGATCCGGCGTTCGGCTCGCTGATCTCCTTTATCTGCTCGGCACAGATGCGCGTGGGCCGCATCCACGGCATGCAACAGGCGCTGCGCGAGACGTACGGCGACGCAGTGACGTTCGACGGCGAGACCTACCACGCGTACCCGACGCCCGAACAGCTGGCAGCGACGACAGAGGCGGCGCTGCGAGACCTCGGGCTGGGCTACCGCGCGCCGTACGTCCTGCGGACCGCGACGATGGTCGCCGAGGGGAAAGCAGACCCGCAAGCGGCCCGCGAGATGGCCTACGAGGCGGCTCGCGACCACCTCACCCAGTTCGTCGGCGTCGGAAACAAGGTCGCCGACTGCGTGTTACTGTTCTCGCTCGATTTCCTCCAGGCGGTCCCGCTGGACACCTGGATCAAGACGACCATCGAGGAGTACTTCCCGACCGCCGATCGGGGCAACTACGCAGACACCTCGCGGGCGATCCGTGAGGCTCTCGGCGGCGAGTACGCCGGCTACGCGCAGACGTACGTCTTCCATTTCCTCCGCAGCGGCGGCGACCCGGCGTGAACACGCTCTTGGGCCTCGGCGTCATCACGTTCGACCATGTCCGACCGCACGCGCGCACACGTGTTCGTCAGCGGCAAGGTACAGGGTGTCTTCTACCGCGCCACCACCCGCGAGACCGCGGGCGAGACGGGCGTCGACGGCTGGGTGAAGAACCTCGCCGACGGCCGCGTCGAGGCGGTCTTCGAGGGCCCCGCGTCGGCCGTCGAGTCGATGGTCGAGTGGTGTCACGAGGGCAGTCCCAGAGCCCGCGTCGACGGCGTCGAGGTCGAGTACGAGGAGCCACGCGACACCGACGGCTTCGAGATCCGGCGGTAGCGGATCGTCGAGTCCGCGACAGTGTCCGACGGCGACGGCGTCCCCTACCGTTAGGATGGTCGCGCGCCAAGACCCACCCATGATCACCGGTTCGGAGATGGCAGTCGTCGACGAGAACGCGGCCGCGCTGGGCGTCCCCCGCAAACAGCTCATGGAGTCTTCGGGGAACGCGGTGGCTCGGGCGGTCGAACGGATCGCAGACGAGGGGGCGTCGGTCCGGATCGTCGCCGGCCGCGGGAACAACGGCGGCGACGCGTTCGTCGCGGCCCGGTTTCTCGACGCCTACGACCTGAGCGTCTCGCTGCTGGGGCGACCCGAGACGATCACGACGGAGATCGCACGCCAGAACTGGGCGGCGCTCGGGCAGTCCGACTACGAGACCGAGCAGGTCAGGGACGCCAGCCAGTTCGCGCTCGACGACCCCGACGTGATCGTCGACGCGATGCTCGGCACGGGGATCAGCGGTCCGCTCCGCGAGCCGGCGGCGACGGCGGCAGCGCGGATAAACGACAGTGAGAGCACCGTCGTCTCCGTCGACGTGCCCTCGGGGATGGACGGCGACACCGGGGCGCTGGTGGAGGGTGCGGTCGAGGCCGACCGGGTCGTGACGTTCCACGACACGAAGCCCGGACTGGACGAGCTCGACGCGACCGTCGCCGTCGCGGACATCGGTATCCCCGACACCGCCGAGTTGTTCGTCGAGCGGGGCGACCTGCGTCGGCTCGACCGCGATCCGACGAGCCACAAGGGCGACAACGGGGAGGTGCTCGTCGTCGGCGGCGGCCCGTACACGGGCGCACCGGCACTGGCGGCACAGGCGGCGCTGCGAGCCGGCGGGGACCTCGTCAGAGTCGCCTGTCCTCGCGCCGTCGCCGACGCGGTACAGGGCTACAGCGAGAACCTCATCGTCAGACCGCTGGACGGCGCGACGCTCGCGCCGTCACACGTCGACGAACTGATCGCCCTCGCAGACGCCAGCGACGCGGTGGTCCTCGGACCGGGACTCGGTGACGCGGAGCCGACGCTCGACGCGGCCGCGGACTTCCTCGAACGGTACGACGGGCGCGCCGTCGTCGACGCCGACGCGCTGTCGGTCGTCCCGGAGGTCGAGACGACGGCGGACCTGATCTGTACGCCCCACCAGGGCGAGCTTCTGAAGATGGGCGGCGAGACGGCAGAGGCGTGGCGCGACCGCGCGGATCGCGTCGCCGACTTCGCCGCACAGATCGGACAGACGATGCTGGTCAAGGGTGCCGACGACATCGTCTCCGACGGGACGCGAACCCGCGTCAACCGCACCGGCAATCCCGGCATGACCGTCGGCGGCAGCGGCGACGTGCTCGCTGGCGTGGTCGGCGCGCTGGCCGCGACGTGTGGGGAACACGACGCCGCGGCGATCGGCGCGTACGTCACCGGCCGAGCCGGCGATCTCGTCGCCGACGAGCGGGGCAACGGACTCGTGGCGACGGACCTGGTCGCGGCGATCCCACGGGCGCTCTGGCAGGGCACAGAGTAGCGTTCGCGATCTAGGCCGACGCTTCGACGAGTTCGCCGGCCTTGGCGCGCGACTGCTCGACGACGGCCGGGCGGCCCTCGAACTCGACGATCACCTGGTCGCCGTAGTCGACGTTGTCGACGTGTGCGTGGTCGTGGATCCAGGAGACGAGGCTCATCGTCTCGTCGGTCATCGGCAAGACGAGTCGCTCGCGCTCGTAGTCCGGCAGTTCGTCGTGGATCCTGTCGAGCAACGCGTCGACGTTTGCCCCCTCTTTCGCGCTGACGGCGATGGGGTTCGGAGCCAGGCCGGAGAGCGCAGCGCGTTTGCGCTCTATCTCCGCGTCGTCGACCGTGTCCGTCTTGTTGAGGACGGTGACGATCGGCGCTTCGTTGCGCTCGTACAGCGTGTCGTGGCTCGTGACCAGCTTCTCTCGGATCTCCTCGACGGGTTCGCTCACGTCCACGACGAGCAACACCAGGTCGGCGCGATAGACGGCATCCAGCGTCGACTTGAACGACTCGACGAGCCAGTGGGGCAGATCCGAGATGAAGCCGACGGTGTCGGTCACCAGCACGTCCCGCTGGTCCATGTCCGCACGGCGAGTCGTCGTCCCCAGGGTCGTGAACAGCCGGTCTTCGCTCTCGGCGGTCGGATCGAGGTCCGGGTGTAGCTCCTCGTTCTCGTCGACGTCGACGTCGTCGGCCACGCGGCGTAACAGCGTCGACTTGCCGGCGTTCGTGTAGCCCGCCAGCGCGACGAGGTCGAAACCGGACTCGCGGCGCTGCTGGCGTCGGTGTTGCTCGGTCTCCTCGATAGACGCCAGCTCGTCGCGTATCCGCGAGATTTGCTTTTTGATGTCCTCTTCGCGGCTCTCGTCGTACTCGCCCAGCCCCATGAACCCGGGCCGCTCGTCGCGCTTGGCGAGGCTGGCCTTCGCCTCGGCCCGGGGCAACTCGTAGCGCAGTTCGGCCAGTTCGACCTGGAGCTGTGCCTTGCGCGTCTGGGCGCGCTGGCCGAAGATCTCCAGAATGAGCCGGAAGCGGTCGACGACCTGGACGCCGTCGGGAAGCTCGTTGCCGATGTTGTACGTCTGGTAGGGGCCCAGCTCATTGTCGAAGATCACCGCCGTCGCGCCCTCGCGGGCGACGACGTTCGCGAGACGCGCGACCTTCCCCTCTCCGAGGTGGTAGGCGGGGTCTTCCGTCCGTTTCTGTGTCACCTCGCCGACGGCCTCGTAGCCGGCGGCTCTCGCGAGGTCGGTGATCTCCTCGGTGTCTGCAGTGCCCGAGTCGACGCGCTTGGCGATGACCGCTCGCTCCGCTGTGGTACTAGCCGTCACTCGTCGCTTCTTACGTCGCCCGATTATTTAGTCTGCGGGGTACTCACACGATCCGCCGTCGGCAGCGACGGGTATCGGTGACAGTCGACTGCTCTGGCCGTTCTGAGCGTCGTCCGCGGTATCAGTAGCCACTGCTTACGTCGGTTTCGCTGGTCGATCCGGAGGTAGTGTTCAAATAAGCGACTGTCAGCGTAGTGGTGGAGACACCGAAAGCCCTCGCGCAGTTGCGGTCCCGCGACTCGCTGCGCTCCAGTAGGTGCTTGTTCCGAGAGAGCAAGCTCTCTCGACGTTCGCCTCTCTTCGTTCGGCTCACCTTCGTCGGGGTTCCCGCAAGGGCCGGCCGGTTCGACCGGCCGGCTATAACGTGACGGCGAGGCCGTCACGCAGCGCTCGCCCTTTCATCCACCAGGGTCTAGACGGTTCAACGGCCGAATCCTGGCGTCTGTGCGAACAGGGTGAGCACAGGCTCAGGAGAGCGTGCTCTCCTGGCGGATGAAAGGGCGAGTCGTGGTCCAGCATTCTGTGGCGGCACTATCTGAACGAAGTGAAGATATCCGTCACAGAATGCCGGAGCGCGACGAGGGTTTTCGGTGCTTCGAGTTTCTGATCCTGATTTCTTATCTGAACACCGCCGATCCGGAGGGCACAAGACCCTTAACGGATCACGGTGAGAGTACGGATATGATAGACTTACCGTTACAACTAGAGCTTCCCGGCCTCCAGCAGGTCGGCCTCGAAGCCGGCGGCGGTGCCGTGATCGGGGGGGTCATCGGCTTCGCGGCCAAGAAGGTCGCGAAGCTCATCGCGATCCTCGTCGGTATCGAGCTGGCGCTGTTCAAGTTCCTGGAGACGCGTGGCATCCTCGAAGTGAACTGGAGCGCCATCAGCGGCACCGCGGGCAACGTCTCGTCGGCGGCCGGTGAGACGGCGGGCGCACAGCCGCCCGGATGGGTCATGAGCCTCCTCTCGGCTCTGCCCGTGAGCGCCGGCTTCACCGGTGGCTTCCTCGTCGGCTTCCGGAAGGGATAGCGCCAGTACGAACCGTTCTCGTCGCAGCCGGACAATCGCGGTCCGACCCAACACGCGTCCGAGAGCGCCGGGTTACTCGCTGCCTGGCGTCGCTGTCGGTGCGACCACGGGGTCGCTCGCGTCGCTCACCGGATCGAGATCTCGTCTTCGTCCTTGACGATCTGGGTCTCGGCCTCGCCGCTCGTGTGCTCGTTGACCACGTCGTAGAACTCGTTTTGCATCCCGGCGGGGAAGGTGATGACGCCGATCCAGGAGCCGTCTGCCTGCCACTCTTCGCGTTCGAGGTCGCCGAACTGCCGGATGCGAGACTGGGCGGCACCGGCGTAGTCCGCGGGGACCTGGACCGCGACGGTCACCTCGTCGAACCGGATCGGGATCACGGGCCGGAGCGCGTCCAGCGCGTCGTCGACCTGATTGTCGACGGGCTCCATCGGATCGACCCTGAAGTCCGTCTCTTCGAGGGCCGACTCGATGCGGTCGGGCGGATGCGGTGCGTCGTCCATCTGGGGGTTGACCGCGTTGCGTGTGATCTGCTGGATCAGCTGGCGGTGTTTCTGTGCTTGCATCTCGCGGCGCTGATCGGCCGTGATCTGGATCTCCCCCTGTTTGATCACCTCCGGGATGATCCCCAGTGGCTCCGTCGTGTCGAACACCTCAGTCAGGGACTCCTCCGGCGGTCGGTCGCCGCGCGAGGCGTCCTCGAACACGTCCTCGGCGGCGATGACGTCTTCGAGTTCCCCGTCGAACTCGTCGCGTTTGATCGCCAGCGCGGCGTCGGGGTCGACGAGCACTTCGAATCGCTGGCCGTGGGATTCGAGTCTCGCCGTCACTGCTTCGTCAAGTGATATCATACCCGACGCTACTGGGGCCCGGTTCAAAGACCTTTCCACGACGGCATCGAAAACCGACAGCGGACGAAAGGGTGGGTTACTCTTCGCGGTCCTCGTCGTCTGCGAGGAGGTCTCGCTCGGCGAGGTGTGTCTCCGTCTCCTCGTCCGAGAGCGTGCGGAACTGTTCGGTCTCGGCGTCGACCGTCGCGAGACCGACCGCCTCCGGCGCGAGCGCGTCGTCGTTGACCGAGCCCAGTGTTTCGAGAGCGAGCCCGATCGCGCCGTCGAGGGCCAGCGTCTCCGAGTAGTGTTCTTCGAGGTAGGCCCGCGTATCGGCCCTGTCGGCACCGACGGCGAGGGCCTTCCACTCGTAGGGCGTTCCGGAGGGATCGGTCTCGTACAGCCTGGGTTCGCCGTCGACGACCCCGGCGATGATCAGCGCGACGCCGAACGGACGCGCGCCCCCGACCTGCGTGTATCGCTGGATGTGGTCGGTGATCTCTTTGGTCAGCGTCTCGACGCCGATCCGTTCCTCGTAGCGGAGTCGGTTGATCTGGGCCCGTCGCCGGGCGAGATCGATCAGTTGGCGGGCGTCTGCGACGTGGCCGGCGCTGGCGATCCCGATGTGGTCGTCGGCCGTGTGGATCTTCTCGACCGACGACCGCTCCATGAGCGGTGACCGGGTCTGCTTGTCGACGGCGAGCACGACGCCACCACCGGTCCTGACGCCGATGCTCGCGGTGCCGCGCTTGACTGCTTCGCGCGCGTACTCGACCTGGTAGAGTCGCCCGTCGGGCGAGAAGATGGTGCTGCCGCGGTCGTAGGCCTGCTGTTGGTTTTGTCCCTGCATAGTTACTGGAGATCGAGGTCGGTCGCGCCCGAAAATCCGTCGTCGGTGGCAACGTCGACACGGCCGTCGCGGACGACCGCGGTCCGCTCGTCGCCGTCGAACGCGACCTGTCTCTGTTCGGACGGTTCCGATGCGCGTCGTATATATTTTTCCTCACACGCACGGACGGTGCCGCTCGTGCCACGGACCCGGACGCCGACCGGGTCGTCGTCGACCGTCGACAGCGAGGCGATCACGGCACGGGCGCTGTCGGTCCGACCGCGCCGCGTCCGGACGAGCGCGCTCCCCAGGCCGTCCTCGAACGCGAACCGGAGCACGGTGAGATCGAGGTCGGCACTGCCGGCGTCGCCCACGAGGTTCTGGGCTGCGTACCACAGTTCCCGCTGGAGGGCTCTGCGGCCGAAGTCGGCGTCGGGCCAGCTCTCGATCTCGACCCCGAGGTAGCGCCAGCGGGGCTGTAGGTGTTTGGGGAGGTGTTTCATCCGTCAGGACTGGTCGACGGCCTCGGCGTCGGGCACTCGCTCGCCGACGAGGACCCCCACCTGTCCGTGGATCATCTCGACGGCCGTCAGTGCGAAGCCGGCGTCGGTGAACGCGTCCGCGAGGACGCCGACGGTGGCCGGGTCGTCGACCGACGGGTCGTAAAAGGGGATCGACGGGTCGGGCTCGTCGAAGAACATCACGTCACCGAGGACGAACCGGCGCGGTTCGAGCGCCGCGATGGCGTCGATCGCCTCGCGCTTTGCCTCGTCGTCGAGGTGGTGCATCGCGAAGTTCGAGGTGACCACGTCGACCTCGCGGTCGACCGAGGGTTCTCGGAACCGCCCTTCGCCGAAGGAGACGTTGTCGATGCCACGCTCCGTGGCCTTCGTCCGGCCCTGTTCGAGCATGCCCTCGCTGATGTCGCGGCCGACGACTTCGGCTGCCGCGTCCGCCAGCGGGAGCGCGATCGCACCGGTTCCGGTGCCGAGGTCGAGCACCACGTCGTCGGCCGCCGGGGCAGCGTGGCGAACGACGAGGTCGGCACACTCGCGGTACTCCTCGGAGTCCTGGCTCTCGTCGTAGTCGGCGGCGTGGTCGGAGAATCGGTCGGCGTGTTCGTCGATCGATCGTTTCATGGGCGTCGTTGGTCGGCGGGCCCAAATACACTGTCGAAATCCCGCCCCGTAGGACGCTCCGGCCGTCACCGGATCGTCGAGCCGACTTTGCTCGCGCTCGTGGACTCGTCGACCTGCGAGCGCTCCGCCTTCGAGATCGGATTCCGGAAGAGGAGGGACACGGCCGCGAGCGCCGACAGGGACGTGTGTACCACCGGGATCACCGACGGGTTCGACGGCGACGGGAACCCGAAGAGGACGACGGCGACGAACGCGAGGAACCCGAGATAGCGAGCCCAGCGCTGGCCCGAAACGAACGCGCCCGTGGTCAACAACAGCAGGACGCCGACCGCCGTCCCGACCGGCACCGAGTCGCCCAGTACCATCGCTGTCGTCGTCTCGGCACCGCCCAGCAACGCCAGCATCGCACCGACGACGAACCCTGTACCCAGCACCGCTGCGACGCCCGCGAGGACGTACGCGTCGAACGACTTTACGGTCTCCCCCATGAGTGTTAGGAAAACAACCATACATCATAAATCCACCGCAACTACTCTGTATCAATCCGCGTCGCCGTTCGAGAACGGGAGGGCTGGCGGCGTGTCGATCTATTCGGTTGCTGTCGTACGGCCCCGTTGGGACGGGCGGTCGCCGTCTACAGATCCCGACGACGCCCGGCGGATCACTCGTCGTCGAGCCAGACACCGGGTTCGACGAACGCGTCCGACTGCCGACGGCGGTTCCGCTCGGTCAGCTCGGCCCACTCTCTGAGTCCGGTCTCGATCTGGTCCGGCGAAAAACCGATCGTCTCGCCCAGCGCGATCAGGTCCCGCGGCGCTCTGAGCTGGAGGTGGCTGTGTGGGTCCCCGCTGACGACGTAGGGCACGTCGTAGTGTTCGACGAGTTCGCGCAGTTTCCGCAGCGACTGGATGCGACGGACCCGCGTCCCACCGGTCTCGTGGAGCACGTCGTGCAGCGAGAATTCGAGGCGAACACCGTGGTCGGCGGCGGCCTTCGCCAGTACGTGGTTCACGTCGCCGTCGCCCCGCGTCGGATGGGCGAGGACGTCGACGGCGGGCTGCTCGACGGCGAAGCGATTGATCGCGACGGAATCTCCGTGGACCGCGACGATGGTCTTGGACGACCGGTGGTTCCCGACGAGGCCGCTGGCGCGGGACGGATCAGACGCCCGGACCTCGATTCCCTCGACGACGGCCACGTCGTACTCGTCGGCGATCTCCTCGGCGTCGAACGTCGCCGCACAGTCGCCGTGGTTCCTGACGACGATCCCGTCGTAGCCGTACCGGCTGGCCGTCTGGGCCATCCTGGCGACCGTACTCTGCCCGTCCGGACGGGCGTGGACGGCCGCGTACATCACAGCTCCGAGAGGGCGTCCTGGGCGTTCTCGATGGCCGTCTCGCGTTTGGCGGGGTAGGCTTCGACCTTCGCGCGGAGCGTGATCCCGTCGCCTCGCTCGACGCTGTTCCCGAACGCCGCCTGCTTGTCGAAGGTGAGGAAGAACGAACAGTTGTCGTCGACGCGGTCGTCCAGCTCTTCGAGCACCGTTTCGAGGTCGTCGACCGCCGCGACCTGCGTGAGGACGTGCCGGATGTCGTCCGCGTTCTCGACCCGCGCCGAGAGGACGGCGATTCGGTCACCGTAGTGGCCCTCCGACTCGGCCCGCTCCAGTTCGGTCTCGTCGGGGAGATAGGTCTGTAGCGCCTCCGCGACCCGCTTTTCGTCTTCGGTCGCGTAGGCGAACGCCCGCAAGTCGACGTAGTGAAACGGGACCGACGACATCCCGGCCTACTCCTCGACCGCTTCGAGCGAGTCCTCGGGGATACCCTGCTCCTGACCGTCCTCGAACGAGATCGTGTAGTTGGCGTCACCGAACATCGTCTCGACGACCTGGGTGATCGTCCCTTCCTCGCCGTCGTACTCGCTGTGCTTGTCGTGCAACACGACAGTGTCGTCTTCTTCGAATGCCATACCTCACCGTAGTCGACCGGCCCGCAAAAAGGGACTGATTTTCTCTTCGCCCTCGAACACTTATGACAGTACCCGCTCTATTGGCGGGCATGATCGCGTTCGCCACTCGTCGTCGTTCGCGGCGCTCTCGGGCCACGGACCCGTTCCCGCGGTGCCCGCCGTCGACACTGCCGGCGGCCGACCGGACTCGGACACGTGGATCAGGACCGGAGAGCGATTGTCGCGGCCGTCCCTGTCACAGACGGGCATGACGGCCGTCGACAACCTGTGGTACGTGGCAGACCAGGCCCGCCAGCAGGCCGAACAGACCCGCCACCAGTTCGCCTCGAACTACGAGGACTACATCACCTTCTCGCGCCACCGAACTGTCTCGCGACCGCGGTTCAAGACCGTCGCCGAACGGACCCGCGACAACGGACTGCCCTACGGGGTCCACACCGTCGTCACGAACGACGCCGGAGAGCTGTTGCTCGTCCGCCACGACGACGTGGACATGTGGGTGCTGCCGGGCGGGCAGGTCGACGGAACGGAGTCTTTCCGCGAGGCCGCCAGCCGCGAACTACGCGAGGAGGCCGGCATCGAGGCGACCGACGAGGGGCTCGCGATCCTCGCACGCGCCGAGTTCCGCTGTGAGGCGTACGACACCTGGGGCGTCCTCCCGATGTTCCAGGGTCGCGCACTGGAGACGGAGGTGACCGTCGACGACCCCGACGGCGAGATCTCCGACGCCGGGTGGTTCGACGAGTTGCCCGAGGACACGCGAGACCGGGAGCAGTTGCGCGAGTGGCGTGAGACGCGCGTCTAGCTGTCCGGACCGAACGACTTCCCGTCGCGCTCGTCGGCGTCGAGCCGGCGGAGCGTCGCCCGGGCGTTGCTCGCGTCGTAGCCAAAGAGCACGCTCTCTCCGTACTCGCTGGCGACCTCCGCCGCTTTCAGGAGGTCGTCGATCTCCACGTCGACGGCGTACAGTTCGAGACTGAACGGCGTCGAGAGCCGGTCGACGAACCCCTGGGCGAGGATTTCGAGCCAGTAGGTCGTCGTGTAGGCCATGTCGTAGACGGGGACGACGAACTCGTCGACGTAGGCTTCGAGCGCCGCTACGTCGATCCCGGCCCGCCGCGAGAGGTGCCCGGGGTACGGATCGGGGTAGAGCGTGAGATACAGGTCGCCGGGGACGCGCTCGCGGGCGTCGGCGACGAACGACGTGATGACGCTGTCGCGCCACTCGGTCCACTCGTCGTACTCGCTCTCTGCGAAGCGGCGCTCACAGCGATCGCAGTGGCAGTACTCGTCGCGCGGAAAGCCCACGTCGTCCAGACGCAGATCCCCGCTCTCGGCGGCGGCGTCCCCGATCAGCTCCAGCAGCCCCTCTCGATATCGGTCGTGGGTGGGACAGACGTACGACCAGTCGAAGTACGGGCGGTCGCGCGTCGCCTCGTTGCCCTCGTCGTCGACCGGTAGCAGCTCCGGTGACTCCTCGGCGGCGTTGTCGCCGAAACACGACACCATGTTCACGGCGTCGGCGACCGGCTCGGCCGCACGGCCGGTCACGTCTTTGACCTCGTAGAATCCGCGGTCGAACTCGGACCACGACAGCTCCTCCTCGTTCCTGGTGACGACGCCGTACATGCCCGCTGGTACGACCTGGACCGGGTAAGTGACTTCGGAAAAGGAACGCCCGCCGGTCGGAGCAGAGACCGGATGGGACGACGGTTGACGTGCGATTCGGACACCCGTCAGTTACTTCTTGACGAAGTAGACGAGGGCCAGGGCGACTGCTGCAACCAGAAGTACGGCTTTCTTCGACATCACTCGTCTGTTCGATGTCCGACGGTAAAATCTTTCCCCATCACCGCCTCGAATCGATCTCTCGGACGGCCCGACGCAGTGCGAACGACGGCGTCACTCTCCCCAGTAGTAGCGGGGTGCGAGCGCGAGGTACGCCACGGCGGCGACCAGCAGGACGCGGGGGAACACCCGCTGGAACGCGCCGGGATCGACGATCGCGCCCGCCTGGACGAGTCCCAGTACCAGCGCGTCCCGAGCGCGGAGTTTGGGGTAGCCCACCGGCGCGATCATGAGCGCCGAGAGGACGACCGTTCCGGCCAGCAACACCGGTACGGGTGCGACGCCGGCGAGATAGGCCGCCGCGAGAATCGTCGCGGCCAGCGTGTTCTGGATGCCCGGCCGCTGTTCGCCCTCGTCGACGTAGACCGTGTAGAACGCGGTTCGGACGACCGAGAAGACGACGAACGACGACGCCAGGACGACGAGTCCGAGGCGCACCAGCGTGTCCGTCTCGCCCAGCGGGCCGTAGGCCTCGCGGGCGACGCCGTGGACGAACAGTGCCGGCGTCGCACCGAACGAGACCACGTCGGTGATCGAATCCAGCAGCGGCCCGACCTCCGTGTTCCCGGCGAAGCGGGCGACGATCCCGTCGAGCGCGTCGGCGATCGCGGCCAGCAGGATCAGTCGCGCCGCCAGCGCCGGATCGCTGTAGGCGACGACCGCGGCGGCGAACCCGATCACGGCGTTGACCAGCGTCACGGTGTCGGCGACCCCGAGTCGTCGTCGCACTGCGAGACCCATACCGGGACGTGTGCGAGGGGGTACATCAACGGTCCGGAACGCGGCGGGGGCCGCCGAATCCCAGAAGGCATATACGCGTCGCAGGGAACCACACCACGAACGCAGATTCAGCGTCGCTGGTACCGTGAACCCCACTATCGCACTCGAATGCATCGACTGTGGCCGTGTGTTCGTCCCGGCAGACGAGCGACTCGTCTGTCCGGACCACGACGGGGTCGGCGGCATCCTCGACGTGCAGTACGACCAGTCCGGTGCTCGCGAGGCGGTCGCGGCCGGCGTCGGAGAGGGGATCGACGACCTCTGGAAGTACGCGCTCCTGTTGCCGACGGACGGCCACGCGGTCGATCTCGGCGCGGGCGGGACGCCGCTGCTCGACGCGCCGACGCTCTCGCGGGAACTCGGCGTCACCGTCCGGCTCAAAGACGAGCGTGGCAACCCAACGGGATCGATCAAAGACCGGGCCAGCGCCGTCCTGACGAGTCGCGCACTGGCCGGCGACGAGTCGGTGCTGACCTGTGCGTCGACGGGTAACGCCGCGGCGTCGCTGGCGGGGTACGCCGCCCGGACGGGCCTGGACTGCTGTATCTTCGTCCCGGCAGACGTGCCCGAGGGCAAGGCCGTCCAGCCGCTCGTCTACGGTGCCGACGTGTACGCCGTCGACGGCGACTACGACGACGCCTTCTCGCTGTGTCGCCGCGTCGCAGCGAACCGCGAGTGGTACGACTGCAGCGCCGCAGTCAACCCCTACGCCGTCGAGGGACTCCGGACCGTCGGCCACGAACTGGCCGAGCAGAGCCGGGCCTCGGTGCCCGACTGGATCGTCTATCCGATGGGCAACGGCTGCGGGCTGGCGGCGACCTGGAAGGGGTTCCGCGAGTTCGCGGAGCTGGGCATCGTCGAGGAGTGTCCGCGCCTGCTGGGCGTACAGGCCGAGGGCGCAACCGCCATCCACGACCGCTTTACCGGCGAGCGGGCACGGGCCGGCGGCGAGACGCAGGCCGACAGCATCGACGTGGGCCACCCACACAACGCACAGAAGGCGTGTCGCGCGCTCGAAGACAGCGGCGGAGCCACCGTCGTCGTCTCCGATCGGGAGATTCTTGACGCCGAGCGCACGCTGGGCCGGACCGAGGGCATCTACGCCGAGCCCGCGAGCGCCGCGACGCTCGCTGGCCTCGAATCCGCGGTCGATACGGGGATCGTCGCCCCAGGAGACAGCGCCACGCTCGTCGTCACCGGGACCGGGCTGAAAGACACCGCCAGCGCGCGCGACCTCGTCGACGGCGTCGATCGCGTCCCCGACACGCCGGCCGCCGTCCCGGACCCCGAGTAGTCACTCCGCTGGCACCGCCTGGTCGACGTAGAACCGCGCGGCGGTGACAGTCGTTCCCACGACGAGCAGGAGGAGTTGCCACCCCGACCGCACGACCGGGAACACGCGGTCGACCGGCTCGGCCGTGTCGCTGCCGTCCGGGTTCGGGTCGACGCCAGTGCTCACGTTGACATCCCGAGACGTGCCCCGAGCGACCGTCTCGCTACGGTTCGCGTCGCCGGCCCGTTCGGGGCCGAGATCGACGAACGTCTGGACGACCCCCCGCCGACTGGAGAGCTCTATCGTCCCGTCGATCACGTAGAACTGGTCGTGGAGCGGCCAGAGCGGGTTCGCCCCACCGGCGGAGAACAGATCCAGCCCGATCGCCGCGCCGGCGTACGCGACGATCGTCACCCACATGATGCGCACGCCTCGGGGACCCCAGCGCCGCCACAGCCACGACCTCTCGCCTCGGCGGAGATCGACCAGCAGGACGACAGCCGCCGTGATCGGCACCAGCAGCGTGTGAAACGCCCTCCGGTGGCCCACGACCGAGACCAGACCGACGAACGAGTCCAGATCCGCGGCGATCATCGCCCCGAAGAGGATCAGCACCGACCGTCGGTCGAACGCCGTCCCGAGCAGCGCCGCTCCGATGAGGCCCGCGACCGCCATATGTACGACTGTCGACGGCATACACCAGTGTACGGCTCGGACAACAGATATCGTTGGGGGCCAGACTCCCGCTGAGCGGAATGCATTTAAGCGTCGGTACCGACTTCGAGTTAGGAACGAGGACTGGGTCTCCTCGGGGTGGCGCAGGCGAGGTGCCTGTGCCGGCGGTGCGGTCGGTGGTGACACGACGTGCGAAGCGAAAACGACACACAGGGACTCGACGACCGACGTCTGCGCGTCGAGCCCGGAACGCAAGTACTGGTCTCGATGCCGTCGATGCAGCGGTCGCTCTCGCTGTTGCCGCGGGGCGTCACGGGCAACGTCGTGTTCGTCTCCTCGACGCCACCGGCGACCGTCGAACGCCGGCTTCGCGAGCGCGGGCTGGCCGTCGAGAGGGTCGGGCTGGTGCCGGTCACCGGCTCCGAGCCAGAATACGACGGACCGCTGTGGACGAGCGAGCCGGTCGTGCCGGACGACCTGACCGGCCTCAGTATGCGGTTTACGAGCGCGCTCGGCGCACTCGACGCCGGCCACGGCTGGGTCCTGTTCGACGCGCTCGACGTACTGGCGATGTACGCCCACCAGGACCGGGTGTGTCGCTTCTTCGATCACGTCACCACGGCGGCCCGCGACCGGACCCTCCGGGGCGTCTACACGATCACCGGCGACGCGCTCGACGACCAGTTGGCCGACAGCTTCGCGCACAGCGCCGACCGCGTCGTCGACGCGCGGTGAGTGATACTGCGGCCGTACGTCTGTGACGAATTTCGCGACCCGGTGGTCCGAATGTCTTGAAAGTGACAGCCGGCAGTGTGAGGCGTTCGGCAGCGCTGGGGCCGGTCGAGTGGCCGACGACGCCCGGTCGTGTGGCCGCCGCGTCAGACAGCTACCAACAATTAAGGTGCCGGCCACCATCCGGAGCCATATGGATCGGGATAGTGTTCCCCAGGAAATCACGACGCTCGTGGGTCGCGAGGTGTACACGAACACCGGCGTCTTCGTCGGTGAAGTCGAGGACATCCGTCTCGACCTCGACCGCCAGAGCGTGACCGGACTCGCGCTGCACGAACTGAACCGCGAACTGTTCTCGGCGAAGGCGAACCAGGCGCGCGGCGTCATCGTCCCCTATCGCTGGGTCCAGGCCGTCGGCGACGTCGTCGTGGTCAACGACATCGTCGAGCGACTCCAGGCGAGCAACGAACCAGCCGACGAAGAGGAAGAAGACGAGGTCACCGCCTAGCGCCGACGCGGCGACCGCCACCAGACGACCGTCAGTTCCCGTTCGAACTCTCGCTGTCGACGCCCATCCCTTCGAACAGTTTGCTCCGGACCGCTTCTTCGGTGAGTGCCAGCAGCGTGTCGCGGTTGTCCTCGCTCGTCTCGATGCCGGTGAAGATGCCCAGCGGGATCTCGACGCTGGCGTCCGTCGAGTGGCCCGCGGTGTCGCCGATCTCGCCGAACGCGTCGTCGAGCACCTTGCCGATGTTCATCCGGATGTCCTTCGAACGTGCGGCCAGGTAGATCGTGTCGTCGGCGATCGCGAACACCGCCGTCGTCGTGATCCCTTCGAGGTTCAGGAGGTGCTGGGCGGCCTGTGACAGGGCGTCGCGGTCGCGGATGAACCCCGCGTTCGAGACCAGGTGCGACCCCTTGACCTCGCGGTTGCGGATCGCCTCCGCGAGCACGTCCAGCGTCTCCGGGGACATCGACGGCGACTCGACCTGTTCGAGCGTGTCGTGGTCGGCGAACGGATAGAGGTACGCCGCCGCCGTGAGATCGGCCGGCGTGGTATCGCGCTTGAAGTCGAGCGTCTCCGCCCGAATCCCGTAGAGCAACGCCGTCGCGACCTCCTGCTGGAGGCTCAGCTCCAGTTCCTGGATGTACTTCGTCAGGATCGTCGAGGTCGCGGAGACGTTGGGTCGAATGTCCTCGAAGGTCGCGTCGTGCGCGTGGTCGTGCTCGTAGTGATCGATGATGAGATCGACCCGTTCGACCGTCGGATCGCCGCCTTTCGCGGTGTCGACGAGCGCGAACGTGTCGTAGTCGTCGAGGTCGACGTCGTCGCGCGAGACCAGGTCGATGCCGAGCAGATTGACGAACGCCCGGTTCTCCTGGTGGCCGATCTCGCCCTCGTAGATGATGTCCGCCTCCACGTCGAGACTCTGGGCGATCGTCCGCAGCGCCGCCGCGCTGGCGATCGAGTCCGGATCCGGCGAGCGGTGGATGAGGACCGCCATCCGCTGGTCGGTGTCCTCGATGACCTCGGCGAGCTGGCTCGCCTTGTACTCCAGCTCGCCCGTTTCGAGCGCCCGCATCGCCGAGTCGGCGATCACGGTCGACGGGTTGATTACCACGTCCGCCCCGACCTCGCTGAGATCGTCGGCCGAGACCGGGTCGTCGGCCCGGGCGACGATGAACTGCTCGCCGCCGTCGGCCCGAATGTTCCTGACCGCCGCGGCGTTGGCTTCGACGTCGGACGAGAGGATCAACACCACGTCTCTGTCGCTCAGCGTCTGGCTCAGCTCGTCGTCCGCGATGTCGCCCACCTGGGCGTTGAGGTCCTGATCGCGCAGTGCCTCGACCCGTCCCTCGTCGCGGTCGAGGATCAGCACGTCCTTGCCCTCGTCGACCAGTTCCTCCGCAACGGCATGGCCCACGCTCCCACACCCGAGAATAGCGTACTTCGACATAGAGGCCATGGTGATCCCGCTGGCTGTGCTCATTTGTGTGTATACGAGTCGGATCGAAGCCTCTTATATCAACTGTCTCCGGTGGCGGCGGGATGTGGAACCCCTGCACGGCGGCGTCGAAAGGAAACCTATTTTACTTGCCCCGACAACCTTCGAATGCACTGGGCCGGTAGCTCAGTCTGGCAGAGCGACGGCCTCTTAAGCCGTCGGTCGAGGGTTCAAATCCCTTCCGGCCCGTTTTGCTGCGAACGATAGTGAGCAGTGAAAACGACACGAGAGATTTGAACCAGACCAGTCGCGCACAGCGAACGAAGTGAGTGAGCACGTCTGGGCGAGGTGCAAATCCCTTCCGGCCCGTTTCTCGTGCTTCGAACGTGAGAAGCCGAGAGCTTCGCGGAAGGATTTGAAGCAGGGAAGAGCGTTGCTCTGACCGAGGTTCAAATCCCTTCCGGCCCGTTTTGCTGCGAACGATAGCGAGCAGTGAAAACGACACAAGGGATTTGAACCAGACCAGTCGCGCACAACGAACGAAGCGAGTGAGCACGTCTGGGCGAGGTGCAAATCCCTTCCGGCCCGTTTCTCGTGCTTCGAACGTGAGAAGCCGAGAGCTTCGCGAACGAGTCCGTGAGCGACGGAGCCAGTCGCGGACGGACTTCGGGAACGGTCACGTTCACAGTTCCGTTCGCATCTCGACGTGGGGAATGCCCGCTTCGTCGAACTCGCCGCTGACCGTCTCGTAGCCCAGTCGCTCGTAGAACCCTTCGACACGGGTCTGAGAGTGTAGTTCCAGGCGGTCGAGACCGTTCTCGATCGCGAGTTGCTCGATCCGATGCATGACCCGGCGACCGACGCCGGACTCCCGGTGAGAGGCGCGGACCGCGACGCGCTCGACCTTGCCGACGCCGTCGTCGATCACTCGCAGCCGTGCGGTGGCGACCGGGACGCCGTTGACCTCGGCGAGGACGTGGGTCGCGTCTGGGTCTTTGCCGTCGATCTCGATCGCCTCGGCGACGCCCTGCTCGTCGACGAACACGTCGCGGCGAACGTCGAAGGCGGGTTCGAGGTCGGCGTCGCCCGGGAGGACGGTCAGCGTGGGGTCGCTCATGTCCGCCTGCAGTTTCTGGACGGGCAAAACGCTTCCCTCCGATATCGGTCGCCGACCGTGACACACCCGTCGCTCGCGAGTTTTCCGTCTCGGGCGGGCGGTCCCGTCCAGCGGTCTCACTCCGCGATCGGCAACTCGACGACGAACGCCGCCCCGCCGAGCTCGCTGTCTTCGACGTAGATCGAGCCGTCAGAGCGTTCGACCAGCGTCGAGACGACGTGGAGCCCGAGCCCGTTGCTCCCGCCGTCGGTCGTGACGCCGCGTTCGAAGATCCGGGAGCGCTGGGCCTCGGGAATCCCCTGTCCGTCGTCGGCGAAGCGGATGCGTGCGACGCCGTCTGCGGTCTCCGTCGTCACCCGAACGGTCGGATTCGAGCCCGTGTGCTGGACCGCGTTGTCGAGGATGTTCCCGAACACGGGCCTGAGCGCGTCGGTCCCGCGAACGACCAGCCGGTCGTGGAGCGCCGTCTCGACGGTGGCGTCGGGAAAGGACTCGGTGACGGTGGCGACGGTCGTCTCGATGTCCTCGATTGCGTTTCTCGGCTCCGGGGTCGCCTCGCCCGTCAGCACGGCGGTGACGGCCTCGGCGTTCGACGTGAGGTCGTACAGCCCTTCGACCTGGCTCTCGATGCGTTTGGTGGCCTCGCCGACGCGCTCGTCGTCGATCGTCGTCAGCACGTCGACCTGTCCGAGGATGACCTGCAGGGCGTTGCGAACGTCGTGACGCAGGAGGCTGTTCGCGAACGCCGTCCCGTCACGGGCCTGTTGCGCCTGGGCGGCCGTCCGGCGCACGTCGACCAGCAACTCACCGATGCCGTACCCCGCGAGCGCGCCCACGCCACCGGCGACGAGGAGCGGAAACTGCGGCTCGCCGATCGGGCGTCCCTCCGCGGCGCGAATACTCAGAGTCGCGGCGTGCAGCGACACCGTAACGAGCAGTCCGCCCGCCGTCCAGCCGACGATCGACCACCGCTCGTCGGGAGCGAACGGGCTCTGGGTGAGTCGGTAGCCGACGAAGACGACGCCGGCCGAGAGGCCGCCGGTCAACACGAACGTCGCGACCGGTAACGCGGCACCATCGAGGGAGGCTATCTCGCGCTGAAAGTTCCAGAGTGCGCCCGCGAACCACACCAGCCCCATTGCGACGAGCACGGGCCCGGCCGGAAGTCGTCCGGCGAGACGGTCCCGCAGCCGACACAACAATTGCACGACACAAGCTGGGGAGTGCCGAAACAAACGCTTTGTGGTGCCACCGAGCCACGAGATATAACAGGCGTCGATCAGAAGGAGTCCAGTGATGAACCCTCCGGAGATCGGCGTCAGACTGGTCGCTGGTGTCGCACTGATACTCGCGAACGGGTTCTTCGTTGCGATCGAGTTCGCGCTGACGCGTGCCCGTCAGTTCACCGAGTCCGAGTTCGTCGGCGACGGCGACACCGCGCTCGAACGGGCGTGGGAGATGACCCAGAACCTCGAAATCTATCTCACCACCTGTCAGGTCGGGATTACCGCGTCGAGCATCGCCGTCGGGATCGTCGCCGAGCCGGCGCTGGCAGCGCTGTTCGAACCGCTGTTCGAGAACACCGTGCTCGCGACGGTCGGCTCGGGTGCCATCCTCGCGTTCCTGATCATCAACCTCCTCCACCTGACCCACGGCGAGCAGACGCCGACGTACCTCGGGGTCGAGCGGTCCCGGATGGTGTGTCGCTACGGTGCGACGCCGCTGTACTGGTTCAATCACCTGATTTCGCCGCTGATCTCGGTCGGCGACCGGGTCGCCAAGTGGACGCTGAAGCTGTTCGGTGTCGAGATGACCGGCGCGTGGCTCGAAACCGAGCAAGACGTCATCGAGTCGCGGGCGGATCTCCGAAACGAACTCGGGTCGGTCCTGGAGGAGGGAGACCTCAGCGAGGAGCGTCGCACCGAGGTGATGAACGCCCTCCAGATCGGCGAACAGCCCGTTCGCGACGTGATGGTCTCGACCGACGAGATCGTCGCGCTGTCGACGGCGGTCGACCCGGCGGAGAACTTCCGTCGGATGGCCGAACAGCCCCACACCCGGTACCCGCTGGTCGGCGGGGAGCTGACCGACTTCCGTGGCATCCTCTACTTCCCGGTCTTCGCACGCCACCGCGACGATCTGGCCGAGGGTATCGTCGACTTCGAAGCGCTCGCAGCCCCGCCGGTGACTCTCTCGCCGGACGTGGATGTCAGCGACGCAATCGACCAGTTCCAGGCCGAGAACCAGGAACTCGCGCTGGTCATCGAAAACGGCGAGGTCGTCGGCATGGTGACCGTCACCGACCTGCTGGAGTCGATCACGGGCGACATCGAAGACCCCATCGACGTGGAGGACGGTTCGGGGGCCGCCGAAGACGACTGATACAGTCGTGCGAAAGTATTTGCCAGTGTAGACTCAATTTGCGGTAATGGGACGGTTAGACGATATCACTCTGGAAGAGCTTCAGGAGCTCCGTGAACAAACAGAGGGTGAGGTTCCTCGAGAACGTGTTCTTGCTGCAATCGGCCGAAAGCAGGGCGATGAACACGAGACACTAGCTGAACGACATGGTGTCGTGGAGAAGACGATCCGCAACTGGCTCGATCGGTTCACTGAAGAACCGATCGAGCAAGCTCCCTACGACGAATCCAGACCAGGCCGCCCCTCGAAGCTCGACAAACACGAACGCAAACAGTTCTTCGAGCGGCTCCAACAATCGCCGACAGAACTCGGCTACGAGCAACAAGCGTGGTCGCCGAAACTGCTCCTTCACCATGTCAAACAAGAGTACGGAGTCGAATACAGCGAAGGCCACGCTCGGAAACTCCTGGGAAAGGCCGGGCTGTCCTGCCGGACAGCACGGCCGCGAAATCACGAGGCTGATCCAGAACAAGAAGCCGAATTTCAACAAACAGTCGAAAAAAACGGCCGAAACTGACCAACAAAACCGTTGTTGTCGTCGATCAGTTCACCAAGCGCGTCGGCACAGTGCAACGACGTGGCTGGTACCCAATCGGCTCAAATCCAACGATAGAGACATCGAACTCTTGGGATAAGGTGACCGTGCTCGGCGCTGTCACCGACGACGGTGACAGCTTCTATTGTTGGACTGAGGAGAATCTCACATCAAAACAAGGGATCTGGTTGCTCGGTGCACTCCAAGAGCGGTTCGGTGAGGAGTTAGTGGTGTTTCTCGACCGTGCTGGATACTTCTACAACAGAGATCTCTGGGAACACGTTAGCGGTGAACGCGCGACCGAAACTGTCGGAGACAGTTCGGTCGCGTGCGTGCGCGGGGAAAAGGAAACCGACCTCGATATCTGGTACTTCCCACCAAAATTACCGGAGCTCAATCCAGTCGAAGGATGCTGGGATCGTCTCAACGAGTGGTTCAAGCATCGACTCATCCCAGATCTTTCGACGCTAAAACAGCAAATCCAGCGAGGCCTTCCAACTGTTGATGAACCGAATATCTGGAAGTATCTCTGTCGTTAATTACCAGTAAAAACTAATGCACGACCGTATCAGCCGGATCGAACACCGATAGACTCACTCCGTTCGTCTATCCAGCACGACGAAGCTCCACTTCGTTACGCCTCGTCGAACAGCGTCTCGCCGTCGACCATGTGTTCCTCGACGGCGTCCATGTCCAGCGTGAGGCCGAGGCCGGGCTCTTCGGGGATCTCGATGTAGCCGTTCTCGATGACGGACTCCTCGACCAGCTCCTCCCACCAGCCGAGTTCGTAGCTGTGGTACTCGACGGCCAGGGAACTCGGGATGGCGGTGCCCACGTGGGCGCTCGCCATCGTCGCGATCGGCGAGGAGACGTTGTGCATCGCGACGGGGATGTAGTACTGGTTGGCCGCGTCGGCGATCTTCTGGGTCTCGCGCATGCCGCCGACCTTCGGGAGGTCGGGCGCGATGATGTCGACGGCCTGGTTCTCGATCAGGCGGCGTTCCTCGGTGACTCGATAGCGGTTCTCACCGACGGTGATCGGCGTCTTCGTGGACTTGGTGACCTCTTCCTGGACTTCGAGGTTCTCCGGCGGGACGGGGTCTTCGAGCCACCACACGTCGTGCTCCTCGATGGCGTCGGCCAGTCGCTTGCCGGAGCCACCGGAGAACGTCCAGTGGCAGTCGAAGGCCACGTCGGCCTCGTCTTTGACTTCCTCGGTGACCTTCTCGACGATCTCGGCCTTGTGGCGGATCTCGCCCGGCCGGAGGTGGCGGTTGGCGCGGTCTTTCTCCAGGCCGCTGGGCACGTCGAGGTCGAACTTCAGGGCGTCGTACCCGAGTTCGTCGACGACGCGGCGGGCCTCGTCGGCACAGGCGTCCGGGTCTGCCTCTTCCTCGGTGTGACAGTCACAGTAGACGCGCACCTCGTCGCGGTACTTCCCGCCCAGCAGCTGGTACGCGGGCACTTCGAGGATCTTGCCGGCGAGGTCGTGCAGCGCGATCTCGATCCCGGCGATCGCGGTCACGGTGATCCCCTCGACGGAGCCCTCGCCGGACATCTTCTGGACGAGGTGCTCGTAGAGCCGGTCGATATCCAGCGGGTTTTCGCCGACGACGAAGGGCTTCATCCGTTCGATGAGCTCCGGCACGCCGGCTCCCCAGTAGGCCTCACCGGTGCCGACGACGCCCGCGTCGGTGTAGATACGCACGAGCGTCCACGGGAAGTTGCCGTCGACCATCGTCGTCTGAACGTCCGTGATCTCTACGTCGCGGCCGCCGCCGCGTTTGGCGGTGACACCCATCGTCTCGGCGGACAGCTCTCGCATCGTGTACTCCGCGTTCGGGTCGTGCAGATCCGCGTAATCGATGTCGTTTCCCATGTCCGAACGTTCCGACTGACCCCTAAAAAGATATTCCATCGAGTTTCCCCACTATCCACGCCGACAGCCAGCTGAATTATCAGCACCTGAAATGGGACCGTACATCACTTTATACCCGACGATGTATGTGACACAAGACCATGTGTCGGGCCGAGGGAACCCTCTCGAAAACGAGTTACCCATGATGAACGAACTCACTTCGAAACGGGGTGTCGCATTCGCCGTCGGCGGACAGTTCTGTCACGCACTGTATCAGATACTCCTCGCCGCCGTCGCACCGAGCGGTCTGTACGTCCCGCTGGCGGTGCTTGGCATCGTCGCTGCCGGCGGGGGCGGCGTCTACTCCGCCCGGCAACTGTCCGGACGGCTGCACGATCTGACCGACGAGGTCGAGGCTCTCAGGGCCGAGGCGGAGACGATCGAATCACGCCGGTCGACGCTCGAAGCGGAGCTACAGTCGATCCGAGACGAGCTCGAAACGGCACGCTCCTCGCTTCCAGAGACCGCGGGCGAGGCGGCCGCTGCGCCCGACGGCGGCGTCGCCGCACAGAACGCCGCGACGATCGAGGAACTGGACGACTACATCGCCCGCAGCTGCGAGATTCTCGACGCCGCCAGCGAGGGGCGGCTCGGACAGCGAATGGCGACGGATACGCCGTCGGACGCGCTGAACGAGCTGGGGGCGGAGTACAACGAGATGGCCGAGACCTTCGAGCAGACGATCCGCGCCGGCGGCGACTTCGCCGGAGACGTGGCCGGCTCCAGCGAGCAGGTCACCGCGGCGACGCAGGCGGTCAAGGACGCGAGCAGCAACGTCGCGGAGTCGGTCCAGGAGATCGCCGACGTGTTCTACGAACAACACGAGCAGATCTCACAGATCAGCGACGAGATGGGCGAGATGTCGGCCACGATCGAGGAGATCGCGGCCTCCTCGAACGAGGTCGCAGAGATGGCCGACAAGACCGAAAAACGCACCGTCGAGGGGATCGAGTCCGGGCGCGAGGCCCGGGAAGCGATGGACGAGACCACGGAGCGAACGGAGGACGTGGTCGAGTCGATCGAGGAGCTCAACGATCAGATGGACGAGGTCGGCCAGATCGTCGACCTCATCGACGACATCGCCGAGCAGACCAACATCCTCGCACTGAACGCCTCGATCGAGGCCGCACACGCCTCTTCGGGAGCGAACAACAACGGCTTCGGCGTCGTCGCAGACGAGGTCAAGTCCCTGGCCGAACAGACCAAAGACGCGACCAACCAGATCGAGAGCCTGATGGACGAGATTCAGGACCAGACCGAGCAGGCGGCCGACGAGATCCAGGCGATGCAGGGCTCCGTCGAGAAGGGACGGGCGACCGTCGAGGAGAACCTCGAATCGCTGGAGTCGATCATGGAGCACGTCCAGCGGACCTCCAGCGGCGTCAAGGAGATCAGCGACGCGTCCGACGACCAGGCCGCCAGCTCGGAAGAGGTCGCGTCCATCGCCGACGACGCCGCCGAAACGTCCCGCGAGAACGTCGAAGAGGCCGAACACGTCGCCGCCGTCGCCGAAGAGCAGAACCTCGCGCTCGGCGAGATGTACGTCAACGTCAAGATGCTGTCCATGCGCTCTCAGCAGCTCTCGACGCTGTTCGATCGATACTCCATCGAGGAGTGACGCCGGCCGCGTGACCCCGCCGCCATGGTTTTATTACAACGACCATTGTAAACTCGTTCATGGACGTAGGTGTACTCACCGTCCCGCTTGGTGACCAGTCTCTCGAAGATGCACTCTCCTATCTCGACGGCGTCGGCGTCGACGCCGTCGAGCTCGGCTGTGGGGGCTTCCCCGGCGACGACCACCTGCCACGCGAGCGGTACCTCGACGACGAGGACGCACAGGCCGAGCTGCACGCCCTGCTCGACGAGTACGAGATGCGAGTCAGCGCGCTCGCGACGCACAACAACCCGCTCCATCCCGACGACGAGCGCGCGGCCCGCGCCGACACCGAACTCCGCGAGGCGATCACGCTGGCCGATCAGCTCGGCGTCGACGCCGTGACGTGTTTCTCCGGGCTGCCGGCGGGGAGCGACGCCGGCACGGTCCCCAACTGGATCACCGCGCCGTGGCCCAACGAGCACGCCGAGGCCCTGGCGTACCAGTGGGAACTGGCCGTCGACTACTGGTCGGATCTGGCCGAGCACGCGGCCGACCACGACGTGCAGATCGCCATCGAGATGCACCCCAACATGCTCGTCTACGAGCCCCACGGACTGCTGGACCTGCGCGAGATGACCAACGAGCACGTCGGCGCGAACTTCGACCCGTCGCACCTGTACTGGCAAGGAATCTCGATCACGGACGCGATCCGACTGCTGGGCGAACGCGACGCCATCCACCACTTCCACGCCAAGGACACGAAAGTCTACGAGGAGCGCGCCCGCACGCGGGGCGTGCTCGACACGACGGCCTACACCGACGAGCTGGAACGCTCGTGGCTGTTCCGCTCGGTCGGCTACGGCCACGGTGAAGACCACTGGCGCGACGTGGTGTCGACGCTCCGGATGGTGGGCTACGACGGCGCGCTCTCGATCGAACACGAGGACTCGCTGACCTCCGCCAACGAGGGCCTGGAGAAAGCCGTCGACCTCCTCGACGACGTGATCTTCGAGACGACGACCGGCGAGGCCCACTGGGTGTAGGCTGTCGCTGTTCTGGTGTTGGCCAGCGGTCGCTGGGGGTTTCTTTGGCGGTGTTCAGATAAGCAGCAGCACTGACCGACATATAGACACCGAAAGCCCTCGGCACGCTCGGCGGTTCTGTGGCGGATATCTTCACTGCGTTCGATAGTGCCGCCGCAGAACCGCCGACCGCACCTCGCCCTTTCATCCACCAGGAATCGGCTGGTTCACCGTCTGAAACCTGGCGGATGAAAAGGCGAGTGCAGTTGCGGGAACCCCGGCGAAGCAAGCACGCGGAGCGCGCGCAGCGAGCCGCGGGACCGCAACTGCACGAGGGCTTTCGGTGCCTCGACGATGCTACTCTCGATCTCTTATCTGAACACTACCGTTTCTTTCAGCGGCACGCTTATTGGAGCGCTCTGTGAACCCCGGCGCAGGTGATACGATGGAGTTCGAACTCACACACCGCCCGTCCTACACACACGTCGTCGTCGAACTCGGCAGCGGCGAGACGATCCTCGCCGAGCCCGGTGCGATGACGACCCACTCCGCCGCCATTTCGATGGACACGACGACGAGCAACGAGGGGCTACTCAGCTCCGCGAAGTCGATGCTCGGCGGCGAGTCCTTCTTCGCCAACGAGTTCACCGCGGAGGGTGGCACCGGCACGGTCACGCTCGCCCCGCCCACGCCCGGCGACGTGATGCAGTACGAACTGTCCGACGAGACCATCTACGCGGTCGACGGCGCGTGGCTGGCTTCCGAGCCGTCGATCTCGATCGAGACCGAGTTCGGCGGTCTCAAGTCGATGCTCGCCGGGGCCAGCATCACGCCGCTGACCCTCGAAGGCACCGGCACCGTCTTCGTCGAGGCCTTCGGCGGTCTCGAATCGATCGAGCTCGGGGCCGGGGAGACCTACCACGTCGACAACGAGAACGTCGTCGCCTGGGACGGCTCCGTCGACTTCGACGCCCGTCGCCCGGGCGGGGTCAGGTCGACGCTGCTCAGCGGTGAGGGGCTCGTCTTCGAGTTCACCGGACCGGGGACGGTCTGGTACCAGACCCGCGGACTCAACGCCTTCGCCTCTGCGGTCTCGGAGTTGCTCCCCGGCGGTGACAGCGGCGTCAACGTCGACGACTTCCTGTAACTCTCGTCGTCGCCCGCTGGCGTGTCCGAGGACAAGAACTATACTGGCCAGGGGGCGAACCCCCGAGTGTGACACTCGACATCGGCATTCTGGGCTATCGGTTCATGGGTAAGGCCCACTCGAACGCGCTCGACCGCCTGCCCATGTTCTTCGAGGATGCACCGCAGACGAATCGCGACGTGCTGGTGGGCCGCGACGAGGCGGCGCTCGCCGACGCCGCCGACACGCTCGGCTTCGATCGGACCGCCACGGACTGGCGCGAGGTCGTCGACGAGGTCGACGCGTTCTACAACCTCGGACCGAACCACGTCCACGCCGAGCCCTCGATCGCGGCACTGGAAGCGGGCACGCCGGTCCTCTGTGAGAAGCCCCTCGCGCCCACGCTCGCCGGGGCCGAGGAGATGGCCGACGCCGCCAGCGAAGCGGGCGTCACCGCCGGCACGGCGTTTAACTACCGGTTCGTGCCGGCACTCCAGTACGCGCGGAACCTGATCGACGACGGCGAACTCGGCGAGATCCACCACTTCCGCGGACGCTACCTCCAGGACTGGCTCGTCGATCCCGAGGCCCCCTGGAGCTGGCGCAACGATGCGGAGATGGCCGGCAGCGGCGCGCTGGGCGATCTCGGTGCCCACACCGTCGACCTCGCGCACTTCCTGCTGGGCGACACCGCGGGCGACATCGAACGGCTCAGCGGACACCTCCGGACGTTCGTCGACGAGCGCCCGGTCGAAGGAAGCGAGGGCGAGACCCGTCCGGTCACCGTCGACGACGCTTACAGCGCCCAGGTCGAGTTCGAGTCGGGCGCGATGGGCACGCTGGAGGGCTCGCGCTTCTCGAACGGTCACAAGAACGACCACACGATCGAGATCGAGGGCTCGGAGGGCAGCCTGCGGTTCTCTCTCGAACGGCTCAACGAACTGGAGCTCAAACGCGGGGACAATCGCGGCTTCGAGACGATCCTGGTGACCGACGCCGACGACCCCTACGTCGAGCACTGGTGGCCGCCGGGTCACGTCATCGGCTGGGAACACACCTTCGTCCACGAGAACTACGAGTTCCTCAGCGCCGTCCGGGACGGCACCGACTACGAGCCGAGCTTCGAGGACGGGCTCCGCGCCCAGCGGGTCCTCGACGCGATCGAGCGCAGCGACGACCGCGGCGAGTGGGTGAGCGTCGCATGACCGACGTGACCGTCGCGCCGCTGCTGGATCGCCTGGACGACTATCTCGAACGGGAGGGGCTCGAAGCGGTCTGGTTCGCGCGGCCGAACTCCTTCGCGTGGCTCACCGGCGGCGGGAACAACATCGTCGACCGCGCGACCGACATCGGGGTCGCCGCGGTGGGCTACGACGGCGACGAGCGGACCGTCGTCACGAACAACATCGAGGGCCAGCGGCTGATCGACGAGGAGGTCGGTGACGTGCCCGTCGAGACCGTCCGGTGGTACGAGGACGGCGTCGCCGAGGCGATCCGCGCACACAGCCCGACCCCCGCGGCCGTCGACTTCGAGGTCGAGGGGTTCGACACCGTCGAAGCGCGCGATCTGCGACAGCCCCTGACGGCCGACCAGATCGAGCAGTACCGTTCGCTGGCCGTCGACGCGACGAGGGCGTTCGAGAGCGTCCTGCGCGAGGCCAGTAGCGACGCGACCGAACGGGCGGTCACGGCCGACATCCACCGCGAACTCGAAGACGAGGGCATCTGGGCACCCGTCGTGCTCGTCGGTGGGAGCGAGCGCGCACCGGCGTACCGACACTACACGTCGACGGACACGGAACTGGGGGACTACGCGCTGGCGAGCATCACGGCGATGCGAGACGGCCTGTTCGTCAGCACCTCCCGGACGATCGCGTTCGACGCGCCGGAGTGGCTGGCCGAACGGACCGAAGACGCCGCCCGCGTCGAGACCACGGCGCTGGCGGCGACCCGGCGCGTCGGCCGCGAGGGTGGGACTGCCGGCGACGTGTTCGCGGCCGTCCAGGACGCCTACGCCCAGCTTGGCTGGGCAGGCGAGTGGGAGAACCACCACCAGGGCGGTGCGGCCGGCTTCGCCGGTCGCGAGTGGATCGCGACGCCCACCCACGACGCGCCGGTCCACCTGCCGATGGCGTACTCGTGGAACCCGACGGTCCAGGGGGCAAAGAGCGAGGACACGCATCTGGTGACCGACGAGAGCGTCGAGCCCATCTCGGTGACCGGTGAGTGGCCCCGGACGACGGTCTCGGCCGTCGGGACTGACCTGACGCTCGACCGCCACGACGTGCTCCACTTGTAGCATCGCAGAAGTGTTTACAACTGCCATTGTGGATCTTTCAAAGGCCTGAGTACCCGCTCTCTGGTCGTCCTACCATGACACAGGAACGCACCTGGTGGAAAGAGGCAGTCGTCTACCAGATCTCCCCTCGAAGATCGACGAGCCTTCGACGGACCTCTCGGGTGCCACCCTCCGGCCCTACGAAGCGGCCGTCTACCGCGTCTAGTCCTCGGAGCCGACCCGGATGACCTGCAGCAGCGAGTACACCGGGACGCCCTTCACGTCGCCGAGTCCCTGCTTGTCGGCCAGGACGACACAGGCGACCGGGTTCCCGCCCTGATTCCGGATCGCCTCGATCGTCTCCGTCATCGTCGTTCCGGAGGTGATCGTGTCATCGACGACGTAGCAGTCTCGGCCGCGAATCTGGGCGAAGTTCCGGGAGAACGAGCCGTCGAGCGACTGATCGCTGTCGTCGTCCCACTGGTGCTTGCTGGGTGCGTACGTCCCCAGGTCGGCGTCGAGTTCGCGGGCGACAGTCGTCGCCAGGGGCGCGCCCGCCTTCTCGATCCCCATCACGAGGTCGACTGCTTCGCCCTGCTTGAGCAGGAGGTCGGCCATCGCGGAGCCGACCGCGGCGAGGCGGCTGCTGTCCCTGCCGATCGTACTCCAGTCGACGTGGATGTCGTACGGGCCGCCGTTGGGCTCGCTCGTCGAGCCGGTGCCGGTGCCGCTCCCGCTCTGCTCGACGAGCCAGCTCGCGGTCTCCCGCGAGACGTTCAGCTCGTCGGCGATCTCGCCCTTCGAAAGGCCGTGTTCTGCCAGATCTGCCGCACTCTCGATCAGATCGTCGATGTTCTTCATGATGGTCCATCTGACCGGGAGGGATTAATACCCAGGGGGATCTCGACGACCCCGAAACGCTCACGTCCGACAACGGTCACCGCGCTCACGGCTCCGATCGTCAGACTTTTACAACACCTGATGTTAATCGAAGACGGCTGGGTACTCAGACCGTCGCTCACCCCCCGAGCGACGGAGGCAGACCCTTTCCCCCACTACATCTGCCGTTATCCCCCCACACCAAACCCGGCCACCGTTCTGTAGTAGCCACCGTGGATCGGTGGCCGCCGGCACGCAGTCGTGCGGTCTGGGGCCACGATCCACACTATCGCTCGTCGGACACCGACAGTCGCCGGTCGACGGGACGCTGTGTCACTCCGGGTCGGGGAGCCGCAAGAATCGCTGTTCACACTCCGGGCAGACGAGCGTCTCGCGGGGTTTCTCGCGCGGATTCGTGTACCCGCCACAGCAGGAGACCTCCGACGATCGATCGAAGGCGGTCCCACAGGCCGGACAGTCGGTGAGGAACTCCCGGAGTGGCCTGGCCATCGCGAGCCGATCCGCGGGGTCGTCGACGTGCGGTTCGAGGGCGGTGACGGCACCGAGTTCGGCGATCGCGACGTGGCGAGCGACGAGTGCGGTCTGTCCGCCGACTGCGAGCCACTTCTGTCCGTCCTGTTCGACCGGCCGTGCCGACGGCACGCTCGGTACCGACGCCAGTTGGTCCGCCAGGTCGTCGAGTGACTGGGACGCGAGCCGGTCCATCTCGGCGTGCCAGCGGCGCTCGAAGTCCGGATCGAGATACACGCGCTCTTCGTCGGCGTCGAGCAGGCCGGCCCGTCGGAGTTCCCCGAGCAGTCGATCCCCGTCTCGGGACCGGTCCGCGATCGATCCCGGCTCGTTGGTGTCGTGGAACCACGTCGTCGGGATCGGTGACGCCGCGACCAGTCGGGGCGCGAACTGCGGGGTGTAGGGAACGAGGTACCCCCGGAGCCAGATCACGACGAGGCCGACGACGAGGACGGCGGCCCCCGCGAGGGGCCGTCCGAGCACGACCACGACGTTGACGGCGAGCCACAGAATCGCAACGTTGACCAGCGTACAGGGGACACAGCGCCGCGAGCCGGTGTGTGACGGATTCCGGAGCGCGCCGAGGACACTCATAGCGTCGTCGACGGCCGCCAGTGGCTTCAGCGTTGTCGAAGTCGACGTTGCCCGCCGCCACCAATATTTTTAACAACTGGTGTGGTTAGTAGTTGCATGGCCATCTGGTTACGCACGCTCGACGGCCGTCTCGGTGTCGAGGAACGACGGTCGCCGTCACCGCCCCAGCGGGTTCACGCGAGTGCGCCACCGAACGGGGTGTCAATCACGGGAACGGATGCCGTACAGAACAACGAACATATAACTCATCCTCCGGAAGCGCCAGTCAAACGATGAAAGACGACGATCTCATCGACGTTCTCGAAGACGCGGGTCTGTCTCCGTACCAGGCGGAGGCCTACGTGACCCTGCTCGAACTCGGGAGCGCCTCGGCGACCGACATCGCGGACGCGTGTGACGTGCCCGATCCGCGGATCTACGACGTGCTCCGAGACCTCGAATCCAAGGGGTACATCGAGACCTACCAGCAGGACAGTCTCACGGCACGCGCCCACGACCCGGAGACGGTACTCGACGACCTCCGGTCCCGATCCAGCGAGTACCTCTCGGCGGCCGAAGAGATCGAGGACCGCTGGAACCAGCCCGCCGTCGCCGAACACGAGGTGAGCATCGTCAAGCGGTTCGAGACGGTGATGAACCGCGCCCGCGAGATCATCGACAACGCCGAGAAACAGATCCAGATCGCGGTCGACGTCGACCAGTTTCACTCGCTGAAGGACGCGCTCGGGGACGCACGCGATCGGGGCGTCCACGTCAAGCTCAGCCTCTGTACTCGCGAGGGCGATCGACTGCCGTCCGAGGAAGCACTCGCGAGCGTCTGTACCGAAGCCCGCCACCGGGACACGCCCTCCCCCTTCCTCGTGCTCGTGGACCGACGGTGGACCTGCTTTGCGCCACACAGCCAGTCGGTCAACGAGTACGGCGTCCTCGTCAGCGACCGGACCCACACGTACGTGTTCCACTGGTTCTTCCTCACCTGCCTCTGGGAGATCTGGGACACCATCTACACGCTCCGGACGCCGGAGACGCCGACGACGTACGTCGATCTCCGTCACTGCGTCCGCGACGTGGATCCGCTGCTGGATGAGGGAGCGACGATCGTCGCGACCGTCGAGGGCTACGAGACGGACACACACGAGACCGTCACCCTCCACGGTCGGATCACGCGCGTGCGGTACACGGGCGAGACCGCCGGTCGCGACCAGCAGCTCCCGCTGTCACAGCTCGCGGGTCGGGTGAGTATCACGCTCGAAACCGACGACGGACCGGTCGAAGTCGGCGGGTGGGGGGCCGTCATCGAGGAGGTCGAGGCCTCGGAGATCACGATCGAGGACGTTCGCTACGAGTAATCGCCCCCGACGTGTCGATTTCTGGCTCCGGTAAGCTCTTCCTAGCGATCGTTTTCACCCCCTGTTAACGCCGATCCGAAAACCAACAATGAGTTTCACGTGGAGTCCAGATTTTCGTCGGTGTTCCCCGAGCGTTTAAAAATAAGTTCGCGGTTGCCGTTCCGTTCTTGTATACTATTACAAAATATATATCCTGGAAGCCCGATACTATTTCTGTTTACAATAGGTGTGGTTAACTTTCGGCAACGTTTAAGTAGGATGGCTGCAACTCAACGAAAGACGATGTCAAATAATCATTCGGACGACGACGGACAGCGAAGCAGTGTCTCTCGACGGCGGTTCGTCGCAGCCAGCGGTGCATCGGGCGTCGCGGCGACACTCGCCGGCTGCGCGGATCTGGTCGGTGGCGGCGACGGTGGCAGCGACGGCGGTGACAGCGGCGACGGTACCGGAACGACGACGGGCGAGGGCGGGGGCGACGGCGCGACGACGATCCAGTGGGGCATCGGGCCGACCGCCGTCCAGACGGCCGGCGAGGAGATGAAGACGGCACTCCACGAAGCGGGTGGCCTCAGAGACGACATCGAGATCGAGTGGGTCCCCAGCGCCTCGGACACGGGCGAGGTCCGCTCGAACTACAACCGCATCCTCAACGCGGACCAGAGCGACCCCGATATCTTCCAGATGGACAACGGCTGGGTGAACATCTTCATCCAGCGCGGGCTGATCCAGAACCTCTCGGAGACGCTCTCGGAGGACCTCCTCTCGGACATCAACGAGAACTACTTCAGCGGGTTCACCGACACGGCCCGAGACCCGTCGTCGGGTGACCTCTACGGCGTGCCGCTGTTCCCCGACTTCCCGACGATGCAGTACCGCAAGGACCTCGTCGAACAAGCGGGCTACGACCCGGAAAGCGAGAACTGGGCGACCGAGCCGATGACGTGGGAGGAGTGGTCCCACGTCGTCGCCGACGTGAAGGACAGCGCCGACGCCGAGTACGGCTTTACGACACAGTGGGACATCTACGAGGGCACCGCCTGCTGTACGTTCAACGAGGTCATGTCCTCGTGGGGCGGCGCGTACTTCGGCGGCCGCGAGAACCTCTTCGGTCCGGTCGGCGAGCGGCCGATCACGGTCGACGAGCCCGAGGTCCACAACGCGCTCAACATGATGCGGAAGTTCGTCCACGACGAGGAGTTCGACGGGACCTTCGCGGACTACGCCGGCAACATCGCGCCGACGGACATCCTCGGCTGGATCGAGGAGCCCTCTCGCTCGCCCTTCGCCGAGGGCGACGCCGTGTTCCACCGCAACTGGCCGTACTCGCTCGCGCTGACCGGCCGGAACCCCGAGGAGACCGACGATCCCGCACTCGGCGAGGACCTGGGCGCGATGCCGATCCCCTACGCCGTCTCCGAGAGCGAGGCCGCCCAGCCAGGAACCGGTGGCACGACCTCAGCGCTCGGTGGCTGGCACCTCACGTTCAACCCCAACAGCGACAACCTCGACGTCATCGACGAGGTCGTCTCGGCCGTCATGGAGCCGGACTTCGCCCTCGAACTGTTCCGACTGCAGGGGTGGCTCCCGCCGCGTCCCGAACTGTTCAACTCCGACGAGGCCCGGAACGTCGCACCGGTCGGGCGCTACATGGACACGCTCCAGGTGGCCGGTGAGAACGCGATGGCACGGCCGGTCACGCCGGTCTGGAGCCAGCAGTCCAGCGACATCGCTCAGTCGGCCAACAAGGTCGTCGGCCAGGAGGCCTCGGCCGAGGACGCGATGGCTTCGCTGACCTCCAGCCTCGAAGCCACCGAACAGAACTGAGTTTAGCGCCTAGCTTTACAACTCTGGTATGTCATCACTAAACATGAATGGGATGTCGATATGAGAGGTGACCGCCTATGAGTACCGAGACGGCGGGTGGTGAACGCGAATCACGTCGCTCGGGGCCGCTGATTCGTGTCACCCGCTGGATGGAGAACCTCAGCGACACCACCTACGCGTACCTGCTCTTGACGCCCGTGTTCGTCCTGCTGGGGAGCATCGCCATCTACCCCCTGCTGCGGACCTTCGAGATGTCGCTGTTCGCCCAGACGTTTACCGGCCTCGGGGAGTTCGTCGGCCCGGGGAACTACGTCGACCTGTTCACCGGGAACATGGATCGGTACCTCCCCGGACAGCCGACGTTCCTGCCACAGAGCTACGGCGTACAGGGCCTCGTGACGAGTGCGCTGACGATGACGCTGCTCTTCGCGTTCGTGAGCGTGTTCTTCGAGACGATCATCGGCATGGGACAGGCGCTGATCCTCGACCAGGACTTCTACGGTCGCCGCTGGATCCGTGCCGCGATCATCATCCCGTGGGCAGTGCCGGTCGTCATTCAGGGGATGATGTTCTACCTGATGTTCCAGCCCAGCATCGGATTCCTGACGCCGCCACTGGCGGATCTCGGCCTGCTCGCGCCCACGAACACGCTCAACGATCCGGCCAGTGCGACGTTCGTCATCATCGTCGCCGACATCTGGAAGACCTCGGCGTTCATGGCGCTGCTGATCCTCGCGGGCCTCCAGAGCATCGACCGTGGCCTCTACGACGTGGCGAAAGTCGCCGGGGCCTCGAAGTGGCAGCAGTTCAAGCACATCACCTTCCCGCTGATCCTGCCGACCATCGCCGTCGCGGTGCTGTTCCGGTCGGTCGCGGCCATGCGGGTGTACGGGATCATCGACATCGTCTCCAGCTGTACCGTCGTGCCGTCGCTGTCCTGTATGGTCGTCGAGTCCTTCTTTTCGGGCTTCAACGCGGCCGCCGGGACCATCGCGTTCACGACGGCGGCGATCATCGGGCTGGTCGTGATGTCGCTGATCCTCTGGCAGGGAGAGGAGGCGATCTAACATGGCGACGATAGACGACGCCGACGAGCCGGACGGACCGCTCAACCGCTGGGTCCAGCGGGCGATCGAGGACCCGGAACGCGTCTACCGGGCGCTGTTCTACACCGCGATGGTCTTTTTCATGGTCACCACGCTGTTTCCGTTCTACTGGCTGCTGGTGCTGGCGGTGACGCCCAACAGCGAGATCATTGGCGGCGGTTTCATCCCCGAAATCGAGCTGTTCGGGGCGACGGTCCCGTTCCCGCTGCCGGTCCCGCAGGGGTTCAATCCGGGCGCGTTCGTCGACGTGTTCAGGGAGATTCCGTTTCACCTGTACATGCTGAACAGCTTCGCGCTGGCGGTGACGACGACGATCATCGTGCTCGTCGTCGCCAGTCTGGCGGGCTACGTCTTCGGCCGCCTGGAGTTCCCGGGCCGGGCAGTGCTGATGCTCGCGATCCTCGCGGTCAGCTACTTCCCGCCCGCCGCCTTCGTCGTCCCGCTGTACGACGTCTTCGCCGGCAACGCCGTGAACATCCCCTTCACGGACGTGGCGCTGTTCCAGTCGATCGAACTGCTGAACACGCCGGGATCGATGGTGCTTCCCTTTAGCGCCCTGTTCATGCCGCTGTCGATCTTCATCCTGACGACGTTCTACGGCCAGATTCCGGACGGACTGGAGGACGCGGCCCGCGTCGAAGGGACGACCCGACTCGGCGCGCTGTTCCGTGTCATCATGCCGCTGTCGGCCCCCGGCGTGGCGACCGCAGCGGTCCTGACGTTCATCTCGGTGTACAACGAGTACTTCTTCAGCTCGATCATGGCGACCTCCCCGCAGGCGGGCAACTGGTCGCCGCTGGTCGGCGGAATCCTCAGCTACCAGACCCAGTACACTACCTCGTTCAACCTGATGGCGGCGGCGAGCGTCGTGGGCGTGCTCCCGATGCTCATCCTCGTCGTCGTCGCACAGGAACGCATCGTCAGCGGACTCACCTCGGGAGCACTCAAGGAGTAATCATGGCACGCCTCAAACTCGAACACGTCACGAAACGCTACGAAGACGTCACGGCAGTCGACGACATGAACCTCGATATCGAAGACGGGGAGTTCGTCTGTCTCGTCGGCCCTTCGGGCTGTGGGAAGTCGACGACGATGGAGACGATCGCCGGTCTCACCATCCCGACCGAGGGGAAGGTGTTCATCGGCGACCGGGACGTGACGAACCTGCCGCCCAAGGACCGCGGGATCGCGATGGTGTTCCAGAACATCGCGCTCTTTCCCCACATGGACGTGTACGACAACATCAGCTTCGGCCTGCGTCTCAGGGATTACCCCAAAGAGGAGATCGATCGCCGCGTCGAGCGGGCCGCCGACATCGTGCAACTGGAGGGGATGCTCGAACGGATGCCGGACGAGATGTCCGGCGGCCAACGCCAGCGCGTCGCGATCGCGCGTGCGATCGTCCGGGAGCCCGACGTGTTCCTGATGGACGAACCGCTGGCGAACCTCGACGCCAAGCTCCGGGTCCACATGCGGACGGAACTCCAGCGACTCCACAAGGAACTGGACACGACGATCATCTACGTCACCCACGATCAGGCCGAGGCGATGACGATGTCCGACCGAATCGCCGTCCTCGACACCGGGGAACTCCAGCAGATCGACCCGCCGCTGGTCTGTTACAACGAGCCGACGAACCTCTTCGTCGCGGGCTTTATCGGCTCCCCGTCGATGAACTTCCTCAACGGGAGCGTCGGGGCCGACGCGATCGAGACGCCGAACTTCTCGATCGAGTTCGATCCCGCCCGCGTCGACGGGCTGGCACCGGGCGACGACGTGACCGTCGGCGTCCGGCCGGAAGACGTGTACCCGGTGCCCGAGGCCGACGACGTCGCCCACCCAACTGCCGCGATCCAGGCCCGTTCGGACGTGCTGGAGCCGATGGGCGACGAGATCTTCGCGTACCTCCTGCTGGGCGACGGCGAGACGTCGATGTCACAGGAGGCCGCGACGGACGATCAGTTGCTCATGAGCATCGAACCGGACTCCGATCTCCAGGAGGAAGAGGATATCTCGGTCGTGCTCGACCGGCGAAAGATCCACCTGTTCGACGACGCGACCGGCGACGCCATCGCACACGGGATCGTCGACGTGACGGGCGAGGGATCGACGGGAACGCGCGCGGAGAGTGACGACTGACGATGGTCGTCGACACCGTCGCTCTGGTGTACTGGAGCGGGATGGTCGTCCTGTTTTTCTTCTGGGTCTACGGCATCGTGTCGTTCGCGTTCGACCTGCGGAACAGGATCGTTCCGGGGGTGCTCCAGTACCGACGCGGTCGCCGCAAGCGCAAAGCCGAACGGGAACGCGAACAGGAACGAGAAGAAAAGGAACAACAGCTGTACTAAATGATTCCCGAGCGTTTTTATCCCCGTCCCACGGAGGCACGGACAGAGAATGACTGACATAGAAGACGTTCGACTCGGCTTCGTCGGACTCGGCAACATCGCACACCTGCACGCGGACCAGGTATTCGACGTGGGGGGGACGGTGGCCGCCGGCACCGACATCGACGAGGACGCTCGCGAGGAGTTCGCGGCGGCCTACGACGCCGACGTGTACGAGGACGAGGACGCGATGTACGAACAGGTCGACGCCGTCGTCGTCTCGACGCCCAACACGTTCCACGAGGAGTACGTGACCAGCGCGCTCGAAGCGGGACTCTCCGTGCTCGTCGAGAAGCCACTCGCACACTCTCTGGAGAGCGCCGAGCGGATCGCGGACGTGGCGGCCGACGCCGAGGGCTTTTGCATGGTCGGGTTCCACAACCGCTTCCGAGGGCCGGTCCAGGTCCTCGACCAGTACCGCCGGGACGGCGAACTCGGCGACGTTTCCCACGTCGAAGCGAACTACATCCGCCGACGCGGCGTCCCCGGTCGTGGCAGCTGGTTCACCCGAAAGGAGGTCTCCGGCGGCGGCGCGGTCATCGACATCGGGACCCACGCCATCGACGTGGCGCTACACCTGCTGGGCTTCCCGGAGATCGAGGAGGTCTCGGCCCAGACCCGCGCGCAGTTCGGTCCCGACGACGACTACACGTATCTGAACATGTGGGGCTACGACGAGGGTGCCGGCGGCTTCGACGTCGACGACTCCGCCACGGCGTTCGTCCGCTGTGCGAACGGCACGACGATCTCGCTGGAGGTCGCGTGGGCGAGCAACCGCTACCCCAGCCAGGAGCTCGTCGTTCGCGGCGACGGCGGCGGCGCGCACCTCGATATGGCCGACGACTCCCTGACCGTGCTCGATACGGCCGACGACGGCGCGGCCCACCACCGTGACACCGAGATCGAGACCGCAGACCAGGAGGCCCACGGGCTCGAACAGGAGTACTTCCTCGAACACGTCGCCAGCGGTGACACCCCCGAGATGAACACGATCGAACAGGGGCTGACCGTCCAGCGCGTGATGGACGCGATCTATCGGTCCAGCGAGGCCGGCAAGGCGGTCTCGGTGGAGTAGCTCGCCCCCGATTGCGGTCCGTTCCAGACGGCGACCCGCGCTGCCAGCAGCAACGGCGCTGTCTGTCGGCGCGAAAGGCGCAAATTACGCCAGACCGCGCGAGAGAGGAAGACTTAATCCCCGGTGCTCACATCTTTCGACCACGTATGAAAGCTGTCGCAATCCGTCGCAGGAGCGACGAGCCGGAACTGATCGAGAAGCCACGGCCGGAGCCAAAACACGGCGAAGCGCTGGTTCGAACGCTCCGAGTCGGTGTCGACGGCACCGACCACGAGGTGTTGAGCGGGTCCCACGGCGGGTTCCCCGAGGGCGAGGACCACATGGTGATGGGCCACGAGGCCGTCGGGATCGTCGAGGATCCCAACGGCACCGGCCTCGAAGAAGGGCAGTACGTCGTTCCGACGGTCCGTCGGAAGCCAAACGGCGAGACCAACGAGTACTTCCGCCGCAACGAGCCGGACATGGCTCCCGACGGCGAGTACTTCGAACGCGGGATCGTCGGCGAGCACGGCTACATGTCCGAGTACTTCACCAGTCCCGCGGACTTCCTGATCCCCATCGAGGCGGAGATCGCGCCCTACGGCATCTTCGTCGAACCGCTGTCGAACACGGAGAAGGCGCTCGAACACGCCCGCGCGACTCGCTCTGCGTTCGACTGGTACCCCGAGTCGGCCGCCGTGCTGGGCAACGGTCCGCTCGGTCTGTTGACGCTGTGGCAGCTCACCCAGGAGTTCGATCGCACCTACTGTCTCGGTCGACGCGACCGGCCCGACCCGACCATCGAGTTCATCGACGAGGTCGGTGCGACGTACATCGACTCCCGCGAGACGCCGGTCGACGAGATCCCCGACGAGCACGAGGGGATGGACTTCATCTACGAGGCGACCGGCTACGCGCCCCACGCGTTCGAGACCGTCCAGGCGCTCGCGCCAAACGGCGTCGGCGCGCTGCTGGGCATCCCCGGCTCCTGGGACTTCGAGATCGACGGCGGCTCGCTACACAACGACATCGTCCTCCACAACAAGTGTCTGTTCGGCTCGGTCAACGCCGGCATCCGACACTTCGCGGAGGGGGCGGCAGTCGTCGAGGCGATGCCCGACGACCTGCTCGATCACCTCGTGACGACGGTCACCGACCCGGGGAACGTCGGGCCGGCCTTCGAGGACGGCGACGATCAGATCAAGGCGATCGTCGAGTTCGAGTCGCCCTGAGACAGATCGCTGTCGGAGCGATCGCGGTCTGGAAACGGAGCTGTCGGAAGACTTAGTTGGCGCGTCGGTCAACCGAATCACATGCCCCGCGACGACCTCCGGGACGCACTGGAGCAGGTCATCACCGTCTTCGACCTCGGTGAGTACGAGGTCACGGCCTACCTCGCGGTGCTGGAACACGGCGAGCTCTCCGCGTCGGAGCTGTCCGAGCACACGGACATCCCACAGCCACGGGTCTACGACACCGTCCGCAGCCTCAGCGACGTCGGCCTCGTCGAGCTGAAAGACAGCCGCCCGATGACGGTGCTCGCGATCGATCCGCGGGAGGCCTTCGACGACGTGCAGTCCTCGCTCGACTCCCTCGTCGACGACCTCTCGCGGCGCTACACCGCACCGACGCGCAAGCCCGAGGCGGTCTCGCTGGTGAAGTCCCGGCCGACGATACTGCGCTATCTCGAAGACATCATCACCGCCGCCGAGTACGAGCTGATGCTGTCGCTGACGCCGCGGCTGCTCGATCGGTTCGAGGACGCGCTCCGGTCGGTCCACGACGAGGGCGTCGCCATCGAGATCGTCCTCTCGCCGGCCGCCAAAGCCCCGCCTGCCGGCGAATTCGACTACCGGGGCCTCGCCACGACCGTCAAAGGCCGGCGCGGGATCACGACGCCGGTCGTCGCCGTCGCCGACGGCAACTACTCGATGTACGCCACCCGCGAGAGCGTGCGCGGGAACAACGACCGCTACGGCGTCATCTTCAACCGCTCTGAGCTCGGCTTTCTCGTCTCTGGCTTTCTCAACACGGTGCTGTGGACGACCGCCGAGACGATCGTCGGCAACGGCGAGGGCCTGTCGTTTCCCCGGCGCTACGGGACGATCCGACGGTGTATCTCAGACCTGCAGGCCCTCGACGGCGAGTTCTACGCGGCCATCGAGGGACGGGACGTCGAAAGCGGCGATCCGCGCGTCGTCGAGGGCCGGATCGTCGAGGCCGAGTTCGGTCGCAACCGCGAGGTCGCGACCCTGACGGTCGACGGCGAGGACGGACGCGTCGCCGTCGGGGACCGCGTGGCCGCCTACGAGGACATCGAGGCGTTCACCATCAGCGTCGGCCGCGACGAGCCACCGACGACGTAGCGAGGCGACGTGTGCTACCACCCCGCGTTTCCTTTTGGGTAACCTAAAACTCAAGTACGTCCGGCAGAGACCCCTATCTAATGAGCCAACAGACGGTTTCACAAGGAGAGGATGGGTTCACCTTCGACGACCTGACGGTCGTCATGGGGACGTACAACGAGGCCGAAGCGATCGGGACGGTCCTCTCGGATATCGACGCCGAGACGGACGGCCGCGCGAACGTGATCTGTGTCGACGGGTCGAGCGACCGCACGCCGGAGATCGCCCGCGACCACGGTGCCCGCGTCATCGAACAGGAGCCACAGGGGTACGGCGTCGCCGTCCGCGAGGCGGTGCTGGCCGCCGACCGGCCCGTGGTAGTCACGACCGACTGCGACGACACGTACCCGATGGATCGGCTCGGCGACTTCCTCGATCTGATCGACGACGGCGCGGACGTGGTCAGCGGCGACCGGCTCTACCACGGTGCCGATCCGATGCCGGCGTTCAATCGCTTCGGGAACCACGCCTTCGCCGTCCTGGCGAGCGTCCTGATGGGCGAGCGCGTCCACGACACGACGACCGGCATGCGGGCCTACCGCCGCGAGGTCGTCCAGAAGATCGAGTGGACCGAGAACACCGGCCTCTCGGCGGAGCTGTTGATCCGCCCGCTGATGCGGGGCTACGACGTGCGCGAGGAGCCCATCGCCTACGCCGAGCGGGCCGGCGAGACGAAGCTCGACCCGCTCTCGGGCGGTGCAGCCATCGCGAAGTCGATCGTCAAAGTCTGCCTCCAAGAGCGGGGCCGCTGATCACCGCTCGGGCGGCTGTCGGTAGCTCTCCGTCCCACCGGGATGGCCCTGCGGGTTTTCCAGACCGACGAGCCTGCCGCCGGTCGGGGACGAGTACAGCGCGTACTGGAGTTCGTTGACCAGGTAGTACCGGACTCGTTCTTCCGGTCGCCCGTCCGGGTCCGGATCCGCGGTGTCGACGCCGAACTCCCGGAGCAACTCGTCTCTCCCGGCCCGGTCGAGCGCTGCGAAGGACTGCTCTTCCCACGTCTGGGCGTAGGATTCGAGGTCGTCCAGCGCCGTCGCCATCCCGCGCCCGTACGCCGGTCGGTCGTCGATCTTCCCGACGACGTACCGCTCGACGAACGCGTCGACGTTGTCGACGGCGTCGGGGTAGATCGTGTCAGCGAGCGCGAGCAGCGTCTCGCGCTGTCGCTCCGATAGCCCCGACTGCTCGTCGTCCCGACGGAGCCAATCCCAGGTCAACGCGCTCCCGGCGGCGACGCCGCCGATCCCGAGCGCGATCACCGCGTCGCGTCGCGTGAGTTCGTAGTCGGTCATGGTGTCGTAAGCGTCGTCTCGATCGAGACGCCGTCCTCGTGGCTGCCGGGGACGTACGCCGCTTCGCCGCCACAGAGTCGCCCGTCCCGACAGACCTCAGCGTACGGCGTCAGGACGCGGACAGTGCCGTCGGCGGTCTCGACGGGGAGTTCGAACCGGTACGTGAAACCCGCACCGGTGCCGTAGTCGACGAACGCCGACAGGACGAGTCGCTCGCGGTCCGCGAGGGGGACGACCGTCCGGTCGAGCCCCTCGCCGGTCAGCGCTGCCCGCTCCCCGTCGAGGGTCAACTGGAGCGACAGCGACTCACGGCCGGCCGCGTCGGCGGTCGTGTAGCCGCTCCCGTTCTCGCTGGCCAGCCGAATCGACACCCGCTCTGCGAACCGTGGCACTCCGAGCGTCGTCTCCTGACGCACCGTCTCGCCGCTGGCGTGCTCGACGCGCTGGAGCCGCGGCTCGACTGTCGCGCCGGTCGTGGGCGACCACGGCCCGCGGTAGGTGTACCGATGGATCTCCCGGTCGGGGAACGCGTCGACGACGGCGAACTGCCGCTCGCCGAGCGCGTACACCGTCCCGTCGTCGTAGCCCGGATCGTTTCGCAGGGCCTGGAAGGGATGGCCCAGCCAGTCGCCGTACGGCGTCGGCAAGAAGACGAGCCCGTCGTCGAGCGACCGCTCCTCGAACGGCTCGTAGGCCCGCTCGTAGCGGTCGGTGACGGCGGCGTTGTCCGACACCGGCTCCGCGACCATGGCGACGCCCAGACCGGCACAGAGCGTCGCGGAGAGGACGAGCGCCGCGGTGACGTGTCGGGCGCTCGCCCAGGAGCGACGCCGTACCGTCTGCCGGAGCCGCTCCCACGCGACGGTCAGCCCGACCGCGCCGAAGACGACCGTCGGCAAGAGGAGGTCGACGTGGTAGTACGTCCCGAGCGCGTGGACCAGTCCGTCGCCGGCCCGATCCAGTTCGCCGAGCGTGTTCAGCGTGCCCCAGAAGAAGAGGTTCCCGACGGGCACCGTCACCGCGATGCCGGCGACGGTCGCCTGTCGCGGCGTCAGTCCCCGCCTGATCGCCGCCGCGAAGCCGAGGACGGCCGCAAGCGTCCCCAGCGCACCGGCGACGACCCACCTGGTCGCGTACACCCACAGCGCCACGGCGTTCGATCGCAGCGCCAGCGCGGGCGTGTACTCCCGGCTGTAGCCGGCGATCTCTCGAAGGCCGAACCCCGGTCCGTCCATGGGAGCGAAGACCTGGTAGGGAAAGCGCAGCGGATCGCCGGTCATCACCGCGTTGTGGCCCAGCGCTACGGCGACGCCGACGATTCCCAGCGCCGCCGTCAGTCCCTGTCTCACGAGTGGCTCGCGCTCCAGTTCCCGCAGCGTCCACAGCGCGTGGGCGATGAACGGCGCGGCGAACAGGACCGCGGTGTAGGGGCGCGCGAAGAAGGCGATCCCGATCGCGATTCCCGCCGCGACCGCGCTCGCTCGGCTCCCGGTCCGGTCGGCGTGGAGGTACGCCGCCGCGAACGCGAGGTTCCAGAGCGTCGTCGGGACGTACGGGAGAAACACCGACGCGTCGACGAGAAAGAGCGGCGAGCCCAGTAGCAGGCCCCCGGCCAGCAGTCCCCGCCGACGGTCGAACAGTTCCGTGCCGACCCGGACCGTCAGCGCGACGACGACGCCGGCCACCAGCGCGAGCGCGACTCGATACCCGCCCAGGAGTTTGCCGACGGCGAACATCGCCGCCGGAACCGGCGAGTACTTGGGATACAGCCGGCCGTCGCCGGCCTCGACGAAGAACCACGGTCTGAAGGCGTCGGTGACGGGCGGATCGAGGAACAGCCGCCCCTCCAGCAACATGGCCGCCTGCTGGAGATAGACGGCCTCGTCGTGGTTGGTCGTGTGGTAGGGAAACACCTGCGTCGCCAGCCCGTAGACGACGATCCCGGCCGTCACCGCCAGCCCCGCGACCGCGAACCGGTGGCGACGGGGCGTCATTCGGTTGGGTACCAGGCCAGCGGGTGGTCGGCCGTCAGATCGATCTCGACCGGTTCGCCCGGTTCGAACGACTCGCTGTGGTTGTGCAGACAGTGGACCACGTCGCCGCTGTGGAGCTTCACCCGGTAGACGAAGGAGGGGCCGTTGTACTGGCGCTGCGTGACGTAGCCGTCGGCGGTCGACTCCGCGGTCGGGATCGCCCGCAGGTCGTCGGGCCGGACGAGCACGTCGACGGTCGCGCCGTTGTACGCCTCGACGGGGCCGTTGAGCCGGCCCGTCCTGAACGTCCCCATTCCGGTCTCGATGTCGTCGCCGGCCACGCGGGCAGAGAGGAAACTCGCCTGCCCGAGGAAGCTCGCGACGAAGCGCGACTCGGGGTTCTCGAAGACCTCGGCGGGGTCGCCCACCTGCTCGATCGTGCCGTCGTTCATGATCGCGACGCGGTCGGAGATCGACAGGGCCTCCTCCTGGTCGTGCGTGACCGAGATCGCGGTCACGCCGGCTCGCTTGAGGATCTTCCGGACCTCCTCGCGCATCTCGACCCGGAGGCGCACGTCGAGATTCGAGAACGGCTCGTCGAGCAGCAACACGTCGGGTTCGGGCGCGAGCGAGCGCGCCAGCGCGACCCGCTGTTGCTGGCCGCCGGAGAGCTTGCTGGGCATCTTCTCGCGGTGGTCGGTGAGATCGACGAGCTCCAGCAGCTCCGTGACCCGCTCGTCGGCCTCGTGACTGTCGGCGTCACGGAGCCCGAAGGCGATGTTCTCCGCGACGTTCAGGTGGGGAAAGAGCGCGTAGTCCTGGAAGACGATCCCGACGTTTCGCTCTTCGGGCTTGCGGAAGGTCGATCCGTCGGCGACGGCCCGCTCCTCGATCTGGATCGAACCACCCGAAGGGCGTTCGAGGCCGGCGACCATGCGCAGCGTCGTCGTCTTCCCACAGCCCGAGGGGCCGAGCAGTGTCAGTAGCTCGCCGTCGTTGACCGACAGCGAGAGGTCGTCGACCGCCGTCTCCGCGCCGTACTCGCGGGTGATCCCGTCGAGTTCGACGACGGTCGCCGAGGGGTCGTCGACCGCCGATTCGACCGAGTCGAACGCTGCTGTCGTGTTGCGCGTGTCTATGTCAGGCTCCATTCTGTTGTTCCCTCCCGAGGATGACGAGCATCGACAGTCCGGACACGGCGACGAGTACGAGCGCCGGGACCGCGGCCTGCCCGTAGTAGCCGGACTCCTGGACCCGCCAGATGTACGTGACGAAGGTCTCGAATCCCAGCGGCCGCAGCATCAGGGTCGCCGGCAGCTCTTTCATCGTCGTCAGGAAGACCAGCGCGCCGCCGGCCGCGATACCGGGCGCGACCAGGGGCAAGACGACCTTCCGGAAGGCCGTCAGCGGCGGGTATCCCAGCGACCGAGCGGCCTCGACGTAGCTGGGATCGACCTGTAACAGCGACGACTTCGTCGTCCCCACCGCCTGTGGCATGAACCGGACGACATAGGCGAACACGAGCAGGAACACCGTGTTGTAGACGAAGGGGACGTACTTGAGGCTGAGGAAGACCAGCGCGAGGCCCAGCACGACGCCGGGGACCGCGTAGCCGACGTAGCTCAGTCGGTCCGGCAGCGAGCTGATCCGCGAGTCGCCGCGGGCCGCGAGGTACGCGAGCGGGAGCGCGACGACGACGCTGACCGCCGCCGCCGCGGCCGCGACGGTCAGCGAGTTCCAGGCAAAGCCCAGCTCGAAGGGCCGGCCGGCACCCGAGTAGCCGACGCCGCCCCTGACGAGCCACTGCAGGAGGATCGCGATCGGGAGCGCGAGACCCAGCGTCGCGACCGCGCCACAGAACAGCGTCGCCGGGAGCTTCCAGACGCCGAGCTTGATCTCGCCGGGGCGGCGCGCGCCGCGACTGACGTACGCGCCGTCTCGACCGGCCTCGATCCGCGACTCGATGGCGAGGATGACGACCGCCATGGCGAGCAACAGCCACGAGAGCACGGCGGCGTAGTCGATCCGGCGGGCCCCGAACTCGTTGAAGATCATCCGGGTGAACACGTCGTACTTCATGATCGACGGGGTCCCGAAGTCGCCGAGCGTGTAGAGGGCCACGAGCAGTCCGCCGCCCGCGATCCCCGGCAGGATCTGGGGCAGCGTGACGCGCTTGAACGCCTCCCAGCGCGTGTGGTTGAGCGAGCGTGCGGCCTCGACGATCGTCCCGTCGAACGACAGCAGGGCGGCCCGTGTCGTCAGGAAGATGTAGGGGTACGTAAACAGCGTCAACACCAGCGTCGCGCCGGGCAGCCCGTAAATCGCAGGAATCTGGTCGACGCCGAGGGGCGCGAGCAGGTCCGAGAGGTGGCCCTGCGGGCCGAACGCCGAGACGAACGCGAACGCGCCGATGTAGCTGGGGACGACCAGTGGCAACGCGCTCGTGACCGTCCAGAACCGGCGGAAGGGGAGGTCCGTCTGGACCGTCAGAATCGCCAGCGGCACGCCGACGAACGCGGACAACAGGGTCACGCTGCCCACCAGCACGATCGTGTTCGCCGTCACCTCGATCGTCGTCTGGCTGGTGAGCAACTCGATCGCACGCGCGGCGTCCATCTCGCCGGCCCGGAGGACGAGCCAGGCGAGCGGCGAGAGCACGAGGAGCGTGATCGCGACGGCGACGCCGGAGAGCACCCTGGAGGCGGAGCGTTCGGTGGTCGCTCCCTGGGTCTGCTCGACGACGCGGTCGCGATCTCCAGTGGCCATCAGAGGACGCCGACCTCACGCAGCATGTCGACCGTCCCGCCCAGATCCGATAGCTCGCCGAGATCGATGTCCGGCGGATTCAGCTCGTCGATCGTCGGGAGGCCGCCGACCGGCTCGACGCCCGAGATCATCGGGTAGGCGTAGGTCCGGGTCGCGAAGAACTCCTGGGCCTCCGCCGAGAGGACGTGCCGGAGGAAGTTCTCCGCGAGCGCCTCGTTCTCGGTGCCGTCGAGGATCTGGGCACCGGAGACGTTGACCAGCGCACCGGCGTCGCCCTCGGTGAACGCGAGGTCGATCGGGGCCGAGGAGCGGTCGCTCTGGACCCGCAGCGAGTAGTAGTGGTTCGCGAAACCGGCCGTGATCTCGCCGTCGGCCACGCGGTTCGAGACGGCGAACTCGTTGTCGTAGGTCGTGACCCCGAGGTCCTGCATGGACTGGAGCCACTGCCGAGTCGTCTCGTCGTCCTCGATGACGCGCATGGCGGTCACGAACGACTGGAAGGCGCTGTAACTGGGTGCCCAGCCGAAGGAGTCTCCGAAGGCGCTCGTCTCGGGGAACGCCGCGACCGTACTCGGCACGTCACCGGCCGAGAGCTCGTTCGTGTTGTACGGGATCGCGCGGGCGCGGCCGGCGAAGCCGACCCAGCGGTCCTCGCTGTCCTTGAAGACGTCGCGAACGGGATCAGTCACTTCGGCGGACATCGACACGGCGGCACCGTCCTCGGCGACCGACCCCAGCGAACCGGCGTCGACGGCCATGAACACGTCGGCCGGCGTGCTGCCTGCGCGGTTCTCCTCTGCGATCCGGTTGGCGAGGTTGCTCGCCGACTCCTGCTGTGCGCTCACACTGAAATCGGGGTAGATCTGTTCGAGGAGATCGACCAGGTCGAGGTAGAGGCCGCTCTCGCCGCCGCCGAGGTACATCGTCAGTTCGCCCGAGAGGTCAGGGAGGTCGTCGATGCTGGTCCCCTCCGGGGCGGAGCGTTGCTCGACGAGCGGACCAGAGCCACGGAAGTCACCGAGCGATAGCTCGCTGGCGCTCGTGCCGTCGCTTCCACCGGGAAGCATATCCGTACACCCGGCGAGCGCGCCGGCAGCGAGCGTCCCGCTGGCGGCCAGGAATCCGCGTCGTGACGATGGACGCGAGCGATTTCGATCCGATCGGTCGGCGTCGTCAGCGTTGTGTTCCATCATTGAATTTAGGCCCTCCTAAAGAACTTATACCTTTCTAATCGTCCGCCGGTACGGCCGCCGGTTTTTCGCTGACGCTACCGGGGTCGATCTCGTCGAGACAGCTCAGCCAGTCGAGCATGTACTCCCCGCAGTAGTTCAGGAACGGCCCGTTCTCCCAGTCGTCGAAGTCGCCCTCGGCGAGGGCCCGTGCCATCGCTCGGAACACGCCGGCGTAGCTGTCTGCGTCGCCGCCGACCTCGTCGACGATCTCCCAGACGTGCTCGTTCAGTTCGAGTCCGTGGACCTCGTTGGTCAGGTCCGAGAACGTCGAACGCGGGGCCTTGTTGTGCTCACAGAGCGGGTCGCCGTTGTACACCTGCTTGCCGAGCACGTCGGCCGCGCGTTTGAGGAAGAGTCCGCTCCAGATGTCGTCGAAGCGGCCCACGTCCCAGCGGTTGTCGTCCATGGGCAACTGGTAGAAGGCTGGGATCACTTCCCGACGGAAGGCGAGGTTCATCGAGCAGACGGTGAGGTACTGGCCCGGTGCGGCGACGAAGTCCGTCCCGTAGTCCTCGCTGGTCGTGCGCGTCTGGGCCTGGCCCTGGAGGTCGCCGTCCATCAGGATCCGGACCGCGTCGAGGTCGGGCACGTTCGTCCAGAGGCCCTGTGAGGCGACGACCTCGTCGACGTGGGCGGTCTCGGTCTCGACGGTCTCGTCCATGGCGGCGTAGGGGTAGCCACGCGGGTAGAGGTCGTGGTCGGACTGATAGAGGACGTTGATCCACTGCTCGTCCGAGCGGACCTGCTCGATCTCGCCGTCGTAGTCGAGGTTCCGCATGTGTGTGCCAAAGAAGTCCACGTCGTCGTGGGGGAGCGTGTCGTCGTCGATGAACACGCCGTACTCGAAGTCGTTGGCCCACATGTACAGCAGGCCGAAGGAGGTCTGTGCGTGACTGGCCTCGGGAATCAGGTGGTCGTACTCGCCCGCGCCCTGTCGTTCGAACCACTCGGTGCGGCGCGAGCCGTCGAACACTTCGCCGTCGACGCCCAGATCGTCGATCAGCGCGGCCATTTCGTCGGTGTCACAGAAGTCCTCTGTCACGAGAACGAACGACAGGCGGTCGGTGTCGAACCCGTGTCGACGCGCGTTCTCGACGTACGCCTCGATACACTCGTACTCCCTGATCGTCGGAACGACGACGCAGATGTCGGTCATCGGTTGCTCACATCTCTTTAGGCAACCCTAAAATACTTGTCGTTGTCGTCTACCGCCCACGAAGGAAGTTCGGAGATAATTTGCCGATCGATAATGAATGTATGTAGTAAATATCGGCTGGGGCAAGGAGAACTATTATTTGCTTGCCCGCGGCGTGTTCCAGTACCATGAACAGACGAACTACTGGGGGCGAGCGCGGCCAGCCATGAATCTCGATGGCCAGACCTGCGTCGTGACCGGGTCGTCGCGCGGGATCGGACGCGGTATCGCCAAAGACCTGGCGGCCCACGGGGGCGACGTCGTAGTGAACTATCGATCGTCGGAAAACGAAGCCAGGGCCGTCGTCGAGGACATCGAAGACGACGGCGGCACCGCGATGGCCGCACAGGCCGACATCTCCGACCAGGACGACGTGGAATCGATGGCCGCGGCGGTACACGATACGTTCGGGTCGGTGGACGTACTCGTCAACAACGCCGGCATCACCATCGACAAGAAGTTCGAGAACATGACCCGCGAGGACTGGGAGACGGTCATCGACGTGAACCTCGGCGGCGTGTTCAACTGTACGAACGCCTTCCACGACGACATCGAACAGTCGGACATCGGACGGCTGATCAACATCTCCTCGGTCGTCGGCCAGCAGGGCAACTACGGGCAGGCCAACTACGCGACGACGAAGTCCGGTCTGTTCGGGTTCACGCGCACGCTCGCGCTCGAACTCGCCGACACCGGCTCGACGGCCAACTGCATCGCGCCGGGGTTCGTCGCAACGGACATGCTCGAAGAAGTACCAGAGCGCGTTCAAGAGAAGATCCTGCGAGAAATTCCGCTGAACAGGTTCGCCACGGTCGAGGACATCTCGGGGATCGTCCGGTTCGTCGCCAGCGAAGAATCGAGCTACATGACCGGACAGGTGCTCGGCGTCAACGGCGGCATGGAGTGGTAACATGAGTGAGCACGACGCGGATCCGGACGGCCAAGCGGAGGCCGACGACGCGGTCTCAGATCCCATCGAGGAGCTTCGGGAACGCAAACGCGAGGCCCAACTGGGCGGCGGCGAGGACCGCATCCAGGCCCAGCACGACAAGGGGAAGATGACCGCCCGCGAACGGATCGACTTCCTCGTCGACGACGGCACGTTCAACGAGATCGATCCGTTCGTCGAACACCGGTCGACGAACTTCGGGATGGAAGAAAAGCAGTTCGCGGGCGACGCCGTCGTGACGGGCTACGGCGAGGTCGACGGGCGGAAGGTCTTTCTGTTCGCCCACGATTTCACCGTCCTCGGCGGCTCCGTCGGCGAGGTCGTCGCCGACAAGATCTGCAAGGTGATGGACAAGGCCATCGAGAACGGCGTGCCCGTCATCGGGCTGAACGACTCCGGCGGCGCGCGCATTCAGGAGGGCGTCGACTCGCTGGTCGGCTTCGCCAAGATCTTCCAGCGCAACACGGAGGCCTCGGGACTGATCCCGCAGATCTCGGCGATCATGGGGCCGTGTGCCGGCGGCGCGACCTACTCGCCCGCGCTGACGGACTTCACCTTCATGGTCGAGGACACCAGCCACATGTTCATCACGGGGCCGGACGTGATCGAGACGGTCACCGGTGAACAGGTCTCCAAGGGCGAACTCGGCGGTGCGGGCTCACACTCCTCGAAGTCCGGCGTCGCCCACTTCGCGTACCCGAGCGAGGAGGCCGCACTGGAGAACATCCGACGGCTCCTCTCGTATCTCCCACAGAACAACATGGAGGACCCGCCGCGGGTCAAACCGTGGGACGAACCGGACCGCGAGGTGCCGGAGGTCACCGACATCGTCCCCGACGCCCCGCGCAAGCCCTACGACATGACGAAGGTCATCGGGAGCATCGTCGACGAGGGCTCGTTCTTCGAGGTCCACGAGAACTGGGCGCGCAACGTCGTCGTCGGCTTCGCCCGCATGGACGGGCGCTCGGTCGGGATCGTCGCCAACCAGCCCCGGGTCAGCGCCGGGACACTGGACATCGACGCCGCCGAGAAGGCCGCCCGGTTCATCCGGATGTGTGACTCGTTCAACGTCCCGATCGTCTCGCTGGTCGACGTGCCGGGCTTCATGCCCGGGACCGACCAGGAGCACAACGGGATCATCCGTCGAGGGGCGAAGCTCATCTACGCCTACGCCGAAGCGACGGTGCCGCTGCTGTCCGTGGTCGTCAGGAAGGCCTACGGCGGGGCCTACATCGTCATGTCCTCGAAGTTCCTCGGTTCGGACGTGAACTACGCCTGGCCCGGCTCGGAGATGGCCGTGCTCGGACCGCGCGGTGCGGTCAACATCCTCTATCGCAACGAGATCGCCGAGGCCGACGACCCCGACGCCCGCCGGCAGGCGCTCATGGACGAGTTCCGCGAGGAGTTCGCTCATCCCTACGGGCCGGCCAAGCGGGGCTACCTCGACGACGTGATCGAACCGAAGGACACCCGCTCGCGGCTGATCGACGACCTCGACCTGCTGGAACGCAAACGCGAGGAGTCGCCGCCGAAAGACCACGGCAACATCCCACTGTAACGATGTCGTCACTCGAACCAACTGACGACGAGGAAGTGATCGATGCCGCCGAGGAGACGACGGTGACCGTCGCTGCCGGCGACCGGGAACTGGACGTGTCGCTCCCGGACGACGCGTCGGCGTCCGAGGCCGCGGCCATCGCCTCGGCGATCAGTGCCCACGTCACGGATCGCCAGCGCGCTGCGGCCGCCGCGGAAGCGGCGCGCGACGACGGACCCGAGTACGCCAACGAGTGGGTACTCGAAGAGCGTCTCGAACGCTTCGGCAAGCGCCGCCGTCCACAGCGCGTCGAGAAGGGCGACGAGTGGAAGGCGGCCGGTCGGTCGTTCTATCGGTAGGTGCTACTCCTCGCCGTTCATCTCTCGGAGCACTTCGAGATCCCGCGCGGTCTTCGCGAACTCCGCCGTCGGATTGTACGCGTCGCAGTGGTCACACTGGAACTGCGCTCCGGACGCCGGAAGCTCGGAGAGACGCTGTTCCCACTCGGTCGTGCAGTCGGGACACTGGAGCTGTATCCAGGCTTCCTGCATGTGTTCGTGTGACAGTGGCACACTCATATACTTTGCCCGGGCTCTCGACTGCCGGGAACGCGGGCCACAACGACAACTAGAGTGACAGGTCAGGGCAAAGACAACTGGAACCACAACGAACACAATACCCCCGCGAGTCCCCATTCACATGGGAGTCGCCGTAATCGAAGCGTCGATGACGAAGTTCGGCCAGCGCGACGCCTGGCTCCGCGATCTACTCGCGGAGGCGGGCGAGGAGTGTCTGTCCGACGCACCCATCGACAACGACGACGTGGAGCATCTGTACGTCTCGAACATGTCCAGCGGGGAGTTCGAGGGACAGACGGGCGTGATGAACTGGCTGGCTCACGATCTCGGCCTGCTGCCGGCCTACAGCGAGCGGGTCGATCAGACGTCTTCCTCCGGCGGTGCGGGGATCTACGAGGCCTGGCAGTCGATCGCCTCCGGCGCGAGCGAGATGACGCTACTGGTCGGCGGCGAGAAGATGACCCACAAGACCACGCCGGAAGCGACCGACATCATCGCCTCGATCACGCACCCCGACGAGTACAAGCACGGCGTGACGCTGCCTTCCTTTGCCGGCCTGACCGCGCGTCACTACCTCGAACGGTTCGACGCGCCCCGCGAATCGCTGGCGAAGGTCGCCGTGAAGAACCACCGCAACGGCGTCGACAACCCCAACGCGCAGTTCCAGAAGGAGATCACGACGGAGACGGCTCTGGAGTCGCCGATCGTCGCCGACCCGCTCCGTCTGTACGACTTCTGTCCGATCACGGACGGCAGCGCCGCGATGCTCTTTACCACCGAGGAGCGGGCGGCCGAGTTGACCGACGACTACGCCGTCGTCTCCGGGATCGGCGGCGCGACGGACACCCACGTCGTCCACGAGCGCGACGATCCGACGGTGATGGGCGGGGTCGTCGAGTCGAGCGATCAGGCCTACGAGATGGCCGGGCTGGGGCCCGACGATCTCGACGTGGCCGAGCTCCACGACATGTTCACGATCCTGGAGTTCCTCCAGCTGGAGGGGATCGGCGTCGCCGAGCAGGGCGAAGCCTGGGAACTCTCGATGGACGGCGACACGGACAGAGACGGCGAACTGCCGATCAACACCTCCGGCGGGCTGAAGTCCAAAGGTCACCCGCTCGGCGCGAGCGGGGTCGCTCAAGGCGTCGAAATCTACGAACAGCTCGTCGGCGAAGCTGGACCGCGACAGGTCGAGGCCGACGTGGGACTGGCCTGTAACGTCGGTGGCTTCGGGAACTGCGTCATCACCACGATCATGGAGGCTGCAGAATGACCGCTGTTGCACACTCACTCGTCGGCGGCTCGTGTCGCGCGCAACGACGTCACACTCGGTCACACGGGGGTGATCTCGCGTGACCTTCGACGCACACCGCTGTGAGAACGGTCACGTGACGTACCCCGGCCACACGTTCTGTCCGGAGTGTGGCGAGAAACAGACCGAGACGATCGACCTCTCGGAACGCCGCGGCGAGGTCGTCACCTGGACTCACTCGACGGCGACGCCGCCGGGCGTGCGCGAACCGAACACGCTGGCGATCGTCGAGTTCGACGTGGCAGACACCGTCGTCCGCGCGCTCGGCCAGGTCACGACCGATGACGTCGAGACCGGCGACGTGGTCGAACCGGTGTACGTCGAGGAACTGCGCGATCCCGAGATCGGGATCAAGGAACCGGAGAGTCAGGACTGGGACGGGTATCGCTTCCGACCAGTCCAGTGATACGGACGGTTGTAGGCGTTTACCCAGTCGACCGCACGACGGCGTGCGATCGATCTGGTAAAGACCTACAACTTTCCGTATGAGGCGTCTCGTCGTCGACCAACTGGTCGGAAGCGATCGGTGAGAGCAGTCCAGTGAGGCGTCTTGCCGTCGTACGGTCGACCGGGAAAACGGCGATATCGATCCGTCTCGTACGGATTATTGTAGCGATTTACCGGTGATCGTCTACTCCGTGGCGACGATCACCGGTAAGCAACTACAATAAACCGTATCAGTCGGCCGTGACGATCGTCCGTCGAACCGGTTCGTCGGAGGACTGTTCGGCCAGTCGATCCAGGCAATCCGCGACGGATTCGGTCTCGGAACCGGCCGCGTGCGGTGCGACGGTCCGGAGGTCGCCGTCCTCGTAGAGTGCGAGACAGATCGCCGGAAAGACCAGCTCGGTGCGCTTCTCGCCAGTCTCCATCGAGTAACACTCTCGGGTGTCGAAAAACGGCGTCAGGCGGGCACCGTTAGACCGGGCCCAGTCGCTGAACTCGTTGTACCGACGCCGCTGTTCGGGCGCGTCCTCCCCGTCGATCGGCAGCCGCTTGTCCCACGACGTTACGCTGTAGTCGTCGAGGAGTCCCGTCGACGTGAGTCGCTCCAGCCGAGCGATGGTCCGCTGGCTGCTCTGGGTCGCCGGTGTCGGGAGGGTCTCCCGAACGAATAGCCTCGCCCGAACTCTCCCCGGCCGCTCTGTCGTGGGCATGGTGTCTCTCCGTAGTAGCCCATACATAATAAAACATTATGTTTTTTATCGTATGTTTATTTGCGGCGACGTGAGAACGAGTGCAGTACGGCGGAGGGACCTTACAGCTGGTACATTCTGGCGTTCGAGCGTTTCCAGTCGATCCGGTGTTTACGACGAGTCGTCGTCGTCCGAATCAGTCTGGTCGGTCACGTCGTCTTTCAGCGAACGCAGTTCCGCGTCTACGTCGACGGGCACGTCTCCGTTCTCGTCTCTGGCCTCCGGTTCGGCTGTCGTGGTCGAGTCCGCCGAGCCATCGGCAGTCTGCTCCTCGATACGGGACTCGATGTCCGCTCGCAGGCGACGGGCTTCGGTCAGGAGCTCGCGCGCCTCGTCGTCCGTGGGCTGGCCCTCGACGGCGTCCTGAAGGTCCGCGAGCGCGCCGTCGAGCTTCGAGAGCGTGGTCGCGCTGAGGCGCTCGGCGCGCGCTCGCACGTCGCTCCCCTCCGAATCCGCCGTCGGTGCCCGACCGTCCGCCATCCGCAGCGCCCGCTGGAGGAGCTTCAGAGCCTCGATGTTGGTCCGCAGGAGGAGAATCGTCGCGGGAATGGCCACGTCGCTGGTCAGGCGCATCAGTTCGCGCGGCGTCGGCGGACGCAGCCGATCGTCGTCGTCCCGTGGCTCGAACTCGGTTTCGAGCCGCTGTAACGTCGTGACGAGTTCGCCGACCAGGGACGCCAGATCGTCGTCGGAGCTGCTCATACGCGCCCTTGCAGTGTGAGCTATAAAAACCCAGCCGCGGTCGGATTAGGCGAACCAAAACCCTTTTAGCTTTAGGCATACCTAATCACCGCTAATGGCACCCGTCTCGGAACGCGAACAAGATTCAGACGACGCTCGGACAGAACCGTCGGTCAGCGCGCACCAGAGTTCTCCCGACAGAACGGTCTTCACTGAAGACGGAAACTCCGACGCCTGGATCGCGACCGACCTCACGGTCGAACCCCGGGAGTAACGCGGCTCTTCTCCTTGCTACCTGATCTCGATACCGTCAGTTGCGACGCTACTGCATCGCGTTCTCGGTGACGAGCGTGTCGTCTTCGAGGTAGTGCTCGATGTGGTGAGCGTCCTCTTCGGTCTCGACTAGGATCTCGCGGAGGATCTGTGCCGTCGCGTGGTCGCCGAGGTTGGTCGCCAGCTCGACGTGGTCACGCAGCGACTCGATGATCTCGCCGTACATCTCGAGGTCGTTGGCCAGCGAGGTCCGGATGTCGTACACGTCCTCGTCCTCGGATTCGACCGGCGCGTGGTCGGCCAGTGCGGCCGGTCCGGCGACGGGGGTCCCACCGAGTGCCTGGGCGCGCTCGGCGAGTTCGTCGGCCGCCGCTTCGGCGTTTGCGGCGGCGTCGCCCAGGAACAGGTGGAGGTCGCGAAACTCCGCGCCCTCGACGTTCCAGTGGTGCTTCTTGAGCTGGTGGTAGAGGACGTAGGTCGCCGCCAGGTCGCTGTTCAGCGCGTCGATGATCTGCTCAGACTTGTCTCGTTCGAGGCGAAGCTCGTTGTCACCGACGGTGCCAAACTCCTGCTGGACGGACGTTTGTTTGCTCATAGCAACTACAACTACTACCGGACGGTAGTTAAAGTCTTCGCGATTCCAGAAACAACTTTTTGATTTTGGTAAACCTAATTCTCGAATCCTCCACAATACGGCAACTAGATGTAGTGTTTCCCGCTCTGCAGGAGTCGATCAGCCGAGACGATCTGCTGTCTGATCGAGAACGACGGTCCCAGAAAGTCGTCTCCAGCACTGTCGGGCCGCAACTTACTGCGTGCGGTCGAGCACCACGTACGCGACACCGTCCGGTGGCGTCGACGACACGTCACTCGCGGTCGAAACGGTCCGGCGGTGTACGTCGACGATGGCACTGAGCATCGCGTCGCCGACACCGAGGGCGTCCCCGAACTCGTCCCACACGGTCGACGGCACTCGCAGGTAGTAGACCCCGGCCGTGCGCTCGATCAGCGGGTCCTCGTACTGCTTGCGCCACTCGTAGACGATGTTCTCGACGCCCGGCAGCTCCTCGACTGCCGCCTGGTGGTCGGCGAGTCGCTCGGTCAACGCTGCTGGATCGACCTCGAACTCGCTGGCCGATCGCTCAACGTCGGCGGTGTCGAACAGGTCGCTGTCGGCGGACTCCATCGCGCGACGTTCGCACTCGATGCATAAAAGTCTCAACAATCGCCGGTCCGTTCTCACCACCCGAGACACCGCCAGCAGAATTATCCCGTCACGCAGGGAAGGCCGAACTGCATGGGACGCCTCTCAACGTTGTTCTCGCCCGACCGGGTCGCCGTCGTCGGTGCGACAGACTCCGACGGTGCGGTCGGTCGCGCGATCACGGAAAACCTACAGGCGTCGTTCGCGGGTGATATCGTCGCCGTAAACCCGTACAAGGAGAGCGTGCTGGGTCTGCACTGCCACGACACCGTGGCCGACGTCGAGGCAGACATCGACGTGGCGGTGATCGTCGTCCCACCCGACGTCGCCGTCGACTCGATCCGCGAGGCCGGCGAGGCGGGGATCGAGAACGTCGTCGTCATCACCGCCGGCTTCGGCGAAACCGGCGCAGAGGGCGCAGCACGCGAGAAAGACCTCAGAGAGACGGCCGCCGAGTACGACCTCAACCTCGTCGGCCCGAACAGCCTCGGCATCATGAGCACGCCGACGGGACTCAACGCCACGTTCGGCAACGAGATGGCAACGAGCGGCGGCATCTCGTTTATGAGCCAGTCCGGCGCGTTCGTCACGGCCGTCCTGGACTGGGCCGCCGAACGCGACGTGGGATTCAAAGATATCGTCTCGCTGGGCAACAAGGCGATCCTCGACGAACGGGACTTCATCGACGAGTGGGGGACAGACCCCGACACCGACGTGATCCTGGGCTACCTCGAAGACATCGAGGACGGCGCGGGCTTCGTCCAGACCGCGCGCGAGGTCACGCAGGACACGCCGATCGTGCTCGTCAAGTCCGGCCGGACCGACGCCGGTGCCAGCGCCGCCGCTTCCCACACCGGCGCGATGGCCGGTTCGGAAGCGGCCTACGAGGCGGGTCTCGAACAGTCCGGCGCGATCCGGGTCGAGACCGTCCAGGAACTGTTCGACTACGCACAGATCCTCGCCGACCAGCCCCTCCCGGAGGGGAAAGACGTCGCGATCGTCACGAACGCGGGCGGACCCGGCGTGATGACCACCGACGCCGTCGGCGACAGCGGCCTCGAACTGGCCGACCTCGGCGACGACACGGTCGAGCGCCTCGCCGAGACGATGCCCGACGAGGCCAACATCTACAACCCGGTCGACATCATCGGCGACGCACCGGCAGCCAGGTTCGAGGCGGCCCTGGAGACCGTCATGTCCGACGACAACGTCGCCATGGCGGTCGTCGTCGCCTGTCCGACCGCGGTCCTCTCGTTCGAGGAACTGGCGGAGGTCGTCGTCGACTGCCAGCGGGAGTACGACATTCCCGTCGCGACCACGCTGATGGGCGGCCAGAGCGTCGGCCCCGCTGCCTCGACGCTGACCGAGTCCGGCATTCCGAACTACTTCGACCCGGCCCGCGCCGTCGACAGCCTCGACGCGCTGGCCCGCTACGACGACATCCAGTCCCGCGAGTACACCGACCCCGAGACCTTCGACGTGGACCGCGAGCGGGCGCGGGACATCCTGCAGTCGGCCGCGGACCGAAACCAGAACCGCCTCGGCGTCGAGGCCATGGACTTGCTCGACGCCTACGGGATCCCGACGCCGGAGGGCGATGTCGTCGACTCCCCGTCGGAGGCCCAGTCGGTCGCGGAATCGATCGGCGGCGAGGTCGTCATGAAGATCGTGAGTCCGGACATCCTCCACAAGTCCGACATCGGCGGCGTCGAGGTCGGCGTCTCACCGGAGGACGTGTGGGACACCTACGAGGACCTCGTCGTGCGAGCGCGCAACTACCAGCAGGACGCGACGATCCTCGGCGTCCAGGTCCAGGAGATGCTGGACGTCGACGCGGGCACCGAGACGATCCTCGGGGTGAACCGCGATCCCCAGTTCGGCCCGCTGGTCCTCTTTGGACTCGGCGGCATCTTCGTCGAAGTGCTCGAAGACACCACGCTCCGGGTCGCGCCGGTCTCGGAGCCCGACGCCCGCTCGATGCTCGACGACATCGAGTCGGCCCCGCTGTTGCGGGGCGCACGCGGTCGCGATCCGGTCGACGAGGACGCGCTGGTCGAGACGATCCAGCGCCTCTCACAGCTCGTCACGGAGTTCCCGGCGATCGTCGAACTGGACATCAACCCGCTCGTCGCGACCAACGACGGCGTCGCGGCGATCGACCTGCGGCTGACCCTCGATCAGGAGGAACTATGAACACGCTACTGGTCACCTCGACGAACGACGGCATCGGCAAGACGGCGATCACCCTCGCGCTCGCTCGGCGCGCACAGCGGGCGGGCTACGACGTGGGGTACATGAAACCGAAGGGCACGCGGCTCCAGAGCGCGGTCGGCAAGACCCGCGACGAGGACCCGATGCTCGCGCGCGAACTGCTCGATCTCGACGCGGAGATGCACGAGATGGAGCCGATCGTCTACTCCCCGACGTTCATTCAGGAGGCGATCCGCGGGCGCGAAGATCCCGACGAACTCCGCGAGCGGGTCGTCGACAGCTTCGAGGACCTGGCCGAGGACAAAGACCTGATGATCGTCGAGGGGAGCGGCGACCTCTCGACGGGGAGCATCGTCGACCTCGACGACGTGGACGTCGCCGAGGCCCTCGACGCCCGCATGTTGCTGGTCACGGGGTACGACTCCGTGGCGACGACCGACGCGGTGCTCGGCAGCGCACAGACGACCGGCGACCGGCTGGAAGGCGTCGTCTTCAACGGCGTCGCCGACGCCAAGATGGACGAGCTCAACGACGACGTGATCCCGTTCCTCGACGGGCGGGACGTGCCGGTGTTCGGCGCGCTCCCGACGGTCCCAGAGCTGGCCGGCGTCACGGTCGAGGAACTCGCCCGGAGCCTGGGCTGTAACGTCCTGACGCCGGAGATCGACCTCGACAAACACGTCGAGCGGTTCACCGTCGGCGCGATGGGCGGCAGCAGTGCCCTCGACCAGTTCCGGCGGACACGAGACGCGGTCATGATCACCGGCGGCGACCGCTCGGAGGTCCAGACGGCCGCGCTGGAAGCGGCGGGCATCAAGGCGCTGTTGTTGACCGGGGGCTTCCGACCGGCCAGTGCCGTCCTCGGTCGCGCACAGGAAGAGGGCGTCCCGATCTTGCTCGTCCAGTCGGACACCCGGACGACGATCGATCGCGTCGAGGACGTTCTCCACGCCGGCCGCACCCGAACCGGAGACACCGTCGATCGGATGGGCGAACTCCTCGCCGAAGGCGTCGACGTGGAACGGCTGCTCTCGGTCGATCTCTGATCTACCGCTCTCCTTTATCGACCGCGGGTCAGCGGTACGCAAGCCAGCGGTCTCATACGGATTATTGTAGTTGCTTACCGGTGATCGTCGCCACGGAGTAGACGATCACCGGTAAATCGCTACAATAATCCGTATCAGTCGCCGCTCCGTTCGACGCCGCGAAATCGCTCGGGGAGCGCCGACGCCACGGCGTCGACGAGCGCCTCGCCGTCCGCCACGTCGACCGGCGGCAGCGTCGCCACCGGCACGTCGTTGGCCGTCTCGATCTCGCGCGGATTCGTCCGCTCGGCGACGGTCGCGCCCTCGTACTCGTTCAGGACGACGCCTCGAACGGAGACTCCCCGACGACGTAGCGCCTCGACGGTCAGAGCCGTGTGATTCAGCGTCCCTAACCCGGAGCGGGCGACGACCAGCGTCGGCAGGTCGAGGTCGGCGACGAGATCGACGACCTCGTGGGTCGCCGTCAGCGGGACCCGGAGTCCGCCGATCCCCTCGACGACGGTCGCCTCGCTGTCCTCGACGGCTGCGCGACAGCCGGACAGCAGACGGTCGTAGGAGAGTTCGACGCCCGTCTCGCGGGCCGCAACGGCGGGNGCCAGCGCCGGGCCGAGCCGCTCCAGACAGGTCGCGGCCGCGTCGTCGTCACAGACGCGCTCGACGAAGCGCGCGTCGTCGTCCTCGGGAACACCGGTCTGGCAGGGCTTGACCGCGGTCGCGTCGATCCCGTCACGGCGCAGCCAGCCCGTGATGCCGGCCGTGAGGACCGTCTTGCCGACGCCGGTGTCCGTGCCGACCACGAACAGGCTCACAACAGCACACACTCCGTTCCGGCACGCTCGAAGGCGTCGAGACAGCGGTCGATCGCCGCCTCGTCGTGGGTCGCCATCGGCGCGATCCGGAGCCGCGATCGGCCGGCTGGGACGGTCGGCGGCCTGATCGCCGGTGCGACGATGCCCCGGTCGCGGACGGCCGTCGCGAGTGCCATCGCGTCCTCTCGGTGGCCGACCACCACCGGGAGGATGTGCGTGTCGCCAAGCACCTCGAACCCGGCGGCTTCGAGGCCGTCCCGGAGCCGCTCGACGTTCTCCCAGAGCCGCTCCCGTCGAGACCCCTCGCGGGCGACCCGGAGCGCCTCGCGTGCCGCTCCGGCGGCCGGCGGTGCGAGTCCGGTCGAGAAGACGAACGTCCGGGCCTCGTTGAGCAGGAACTCGATCAGCGTCTCCGCACCGGCGACGTAGCCGCCCTGTGCGGCCAGCGCCTTCGAGAGGGTCCCGAGCTGTACGTCGATCCGGTCGCTCACGCCCTGTGCCTGGACGACACCGCCACCGTCGGCACCGACGACACCGGTCGCGTGGGCTTCGTCGACCATCACCCACGCGCCGTGGCGCTCGGCCGCGTCACAGATGTCGGACAGCGGCGCGCGGTCGCCGTCCATAGAGAACACGCTGTCGGTGAGGACGAGCCACGACTCGCCGTCGGCGTCGCCGCTTCGAGCGTCCATCCGCCGCGCGAGATCCGCGGGGTCACAGTGGTCGTAGACCACCGTCTCGCCGGCCCCGATCCGACAGCCGTCGACGATGCTGGCGTGGTTCAGCTCGTCGGAGAACACCACGTCCGGAGCGAGCGCGTCGATCACACCGACGTTTGCAGCGTAGCCAGACGAAAACACGAGCGCGCGCTCCGCTCCCTTGCTGTCTGCGAGGTCGCGTTCCAGGGCTCGATGGAGCGTCGTATCCCCCGTGACGAGCCGGGACGCGCCGGCACCGGTGCCGATCGACCGTGCCGCGGTCTCGGCCGCTCGCTGGACCCGTCCGTCGTCGGCCAGTCCGAGGTAGTTGTTCGCGGCGAAGACCAGCTCCGGATCGCCGAAGTCGGCGGTTCCACCGCCCGGATCGTCGGCCAACCGGGTCCGGCCGGCGACCGATTCAGCCGGGTTCAGGTGGCGTCGCAGGCCGCGCTCCTCGCGCTGTTCGAGCCGTCCCCCGAGCGAAAATCCGTGTGTCATCAGAACGTCGGCATCAGTTCTGCCGGCCCGTAGACGCCGTAGTCGCCCGCGCGATTTCGCGACACGGCGGCCTTCAGGTAGCCGATCGCGGGGCCGTTGACGTTGGCTTCCATGCTCGTCGCGTCGTCGAGCCGGACGGTGTTGGTCCCCGTCTCGCCGTCGAAGGTCCTGCCGGTCACGCTGACGGTCGTCGTCGTCGGCTTCTCGTCCTGACGCACGTCGAGAATCCCGCCGACGGTCACGTCCTCGGCGTCACAGACGCCGGCCCGCTCCAGCAACACGTCGTCGGCGTGTTCCATGTCGTCGAACACCAGGCGACCGTCGCGCTCGTCGATCAGCGCCTCGATCTCCACCTCGCTCATCTCGCGGGCCGACTCGATGTCGTAGCCGTCGAGGTGGGCGATGTCCTCTCGGACGGTGCCGCGGTTGTCCTCGTAGCCCGACTTCAGGCCGACGCCCCACCAGATATCGACGGACTCGATCTCGACGAACGACTGGGCGGCAAGCGCCGCCGCCCCGGTGAGCAGCCCCGGCGTCGCACCGGCTCCACAGACGAACGTGATGCCGGCGTCGACGAGTCGTTGCTCGCGGTCTTCCAGCATCCCGATCACGCGCGAGCGTTTGAGCACGTCGATCAGGACGCCCCCGTAGTCGGCGTCTGCGAACCGCTGGGCGACCCGTGGGATGAAGTCGTGCTCCAGGTTGGGCAGCGCCATCAGGACCGCGTCGATCTCGTCGGCCTCGGCGATCACGTCGTCGATCGGCGTCTCGGTCTCCCGGCCCTGGTCGCTGGCGACGATCCCCGCCTGCTCGCCGTGCTGTTTGACGCCGCCGGCCGCCGCCCCGCCGTCTGGGGCCACGTCTCGCTCGTCTGACGGCCCGCTCGCGATGTTGCCCTCGGTGGCGTCGAGCAGTTCGTCCACGTCGAGCCCGTCGCCGTCGATCGCGACCCCGTTGCGATCACACGCCGCGACGGGCGTGAGGCCGTCTCTGTGGGTCGCGACTTCGAGCGTTCGTCTGCCGATACCACCCGTTCCGAGTACTGCGAATCGAATGTCGTCCATGGTGTCAGTCTCCGGATTCCGCTTCGCTGGTCGCCGTCCCCGCCGCCGTCTCGACGACGCCGTCGGGATCGGCAGCGTCGTTGCCGCGCTCCTTGACTGCCGCCGGGTCGAACTCGTTTTCGGCCATGTTCGGCTCCAGTCCGGCCCGCTCGACGGTCTCGATGTCGTCACCGGGCGACTGGCCGTCCGTCGTCAGGTAGTCGCCGGTGAGCATCCCGTCGGCTCCCGCCTCGAACGGGAGATGCTGTTCGTCTTCGTCAAGGTTGACCTCCCGGCCGCCGGTGAGTCGGACCCGTGCCTCGGGGTGGAGGAATCGGTACACTGCGATCGTCTCGACGATCTCCTCGGTCGTGATGTCGGCCGTCCCGTTCAGCTTCTCCGAGAGGGGCGTCCCGGCGACCGGATTGAGGATGTTGACCGGGAGCGAGGAGACGCCGATGTCCTGGAGGGCGACCGCGGCGTCGACGCGATCCGCCGGGGACTCGCCCATTCCCAGAATCACGCCGGCACAGAGGTCCATGCCCGCCTCCTTGGCGACTTCCAGGGTCGCCACGCGGTCCTCGAAGCTGTGGGAGTCGACGATCTCGGGGAAGAAGCGCGGCGAGGTCTCGATGTTGTGATTGTAGTGGTTGAGCCCCTCCTCGGCCAGGATGGCCGCTTCCTCCTCCGTGAGGATGCCGAGACTCGCGTCGACCTCCACGGCCGTCTCGTCGCGGACCAGCCTGATCGCTCGCAGGACTTCCTGCCACTCCTCGGGGCGGTGCTCTTTCGAGACGCCCTTCTCGGCGACGACGATCCCGAAGCGCTGGGCACCGTCGCGTTCGGCGCGCTTGGCCGCGGCGAGGATCTCCTCGGGGTCGAGGAAGCCGTAGTTTTCGATCCCGGTGTCGAAGTGGACCGACTGAGCGCAGAAGCCACAGTCCTCGGCGCAGTTGCCGGCCTTCGCGTTCACGATCGAGCAGGCGTCGACGGTCCCGTCACCGAACTGTGACCGGACGTAGTCGGCCCCCGCTGCGAGTTCGCCGACGGGCTGGGCCAGCAGCGCGAGCCCGTCGCGGCGATCCAACTGTTCGCCGTCGATCACGCGGGCGACAGCGTCGTCGATCGTTCGGTTACCTGTCTCGTAAACCACATGCTAGGTGGCAGTTGACGGGACCTTATAGGTTCGGGTCGCGGGGAGCGACCGTCGTTCCGGGCGATCGATCGCGGATCACCGCCGAGAGCGTCGTCCACTCGCCGCAGTGTCGGACGGACTGTGAGAGATCCGGTAAATTCCTACAACCGTCCGTATCAGTCGTCGTCGCCGACGACTGTCGGTCGACCCTCGTGGTGGTGCAACTCGGCGTCGCTGTCGTGGGTGCCGACCGGCGGTTGGTTCACCGACGCGGCGGCCGATCCTTCGAGGTCGGTCTCGTCGGCGATCGACGCCATCTCGTCGCCCTCCCGCGCGTCCTGATCGATCCGCATCGAGCAGAACTCGACGCCACACATCGAACAGAAGCGGGCGTCCTTGTAGTTGTCACCCGGCAGCGTCTTGTCGTGGTAGGCCTTCGCGCGCTCGGGGTCGAGCGCGAGCTCGAACTGCTCCGACCAGTCGAACGCGTACCGGGCTTCCGAGAGGGCGTCGTCCCAGTCGCTGGCCCCCTCGCGCCCGTTGGCAACGTCGGCGGCGTGTGCGGCGATCCGGTAGGCCGCGAGCCCTTCGCGCACGTCCTCCCGTTCTGGCAGGCCGAGGTGCTCTTTGGGCGTGACGTAACACAGCATCGCCGCGCCCGCGCGTCCGGCCTCCGTCGCGCCGATCGCGCTGGTGATGTGGTCGTAGCCCGGCGCGATGTCGGTCACCAGCGGGCCGAGGACGTAAAAGGGCGCGCCGTCACAGACCTCCTGCTGGCGCTCGACGTTGTCCGCGACCTCGTCCATGGGCACGTGGCCCGGTCCCTCGACCATCACCTGGACGCCCTCGTCCCACGCTTTTCGGGTCAGTTCGCCCAGGGTGTCCAGCTCTGCGAACTGCGCCTCGTCGCTCGCGTCTGCGATGCAGCCGGGCCGCAGGCCGTCGCCGAGACTGAAGGTCACGTCGTGTTCACGGAAGATCTCGCAGATCTCCTCGTATTTCGTGTAGAGGGGGTTCTGCATCCCGTTTTCCTCCATCCACTTGGCCATGATCGATCCGCCGCGAGAGACGATCCCGGTCTTGCGGCCGTCGGTCAGCGGGAGGTGTTCCATCAGCACGCCCGCGTGGATCGTCATGTAGTCGACGCCCTGCTCGGCCTGTTTCTCGATCACGTCCAGCAGGAGCTCGTGGGTGATCTCCTCGGGGCTGCCCGCTCGCTTGACGGCCTCGTAGATCGGGACCGTCCCGACTGGAACCGGCGAATGCTCGACGTTTGCCTCGCGGATCTCGTCTAAGTTCGCGCCCGTCGAGAGGTCCATCACCGTGTCCGCGCCGTAGTGGACCGCGGTGTGGAGCTTCTCCAGTTCGCCGTCGAGGTCGCTCGTCTCCTCGCTGTTGCCGATGTTGGCGTTGACCTTCGTCGAGAACTCCCGGCCGATGATCATCGGGTCGAGCGTCTCGTGGCTTCGGTTGGCCGGGATCACCGCCTGTCCGTCCGCGACCTGCTTGCGGACGAACTCGGCGTCGACGGTCTCGCGCTCTGCGATCCGTTCCATCGCCGGCGTGATCTCTCCGTCCCGTGCGCGCTGGAGCTGGGTCCGCGTCATAGATAAGCTAGTTATATCACTAGATTATAAAAGTTCCCAGTCTCGTCAGTAGGGCCGTCGCCCCGACGAGAACGAACGCTGGCCGCCGTCAACGGTCGCCCGGCCGACCGACTCGTTCGACGAACTCCTCGCCGTCCAGTTCGCTCACCAGTGCGGGCTTTCGAGTCATGTAGTCGGACCCCTCCGAGACTGCGAAGCGCTCGGCCACGGCCGAGTCGAGGTAGTACCCGCCGGAACCGTCCGGGCGGTCGCGGTACTCGCTCAGCCGAATCGGATCGCGCTCGAAGAGCCCACCGGGCGTCCGGCCGTCGAGCAACACGAGCCGCTTGTCGTCGTAGAAGGGGACGCCCTCGACGGCGCGCTTCGCGTGGGCGTTCTCGGGGTGGCGCGCGAGCTTCTCACGCTTCAGGTCGGTCGGATCGCCCGGTTCGATCACGGTACGTCCCTCAACGGTGAAGTAGCCGACGAGATAGCGGTGCTTGCGTTCCGACCGCTCCTCGACCAGCGAGGTGTAGAACGCCACCACGTCGTCCTCGCCGAGGCCTGAGAGCCGCGAGACGTACTGCCCGAACCCCTCGCGGTGCTCGCCGTAGGTCATCGCCTCGAAGTTGGGGTCGCGGTGCAGCGGCCAGTCCGCAACGGCCTCGTCGCGAACCGTCTCGGCGCTCCCGTCCTCCGGGTAGGTGTCGAGGCGGTCGGTCAGCTCCGCGGCGATCCGGTCGTCGTAGCGCAGCGCCCAGCTGCCGTAGGTCTCTGACTCGTCGGTGTCGGGCGTCTTCTCCGGAATCGGGACGTATTCGAAGCGGCCGTCCGGGTACAGCGGCGCGTGGGCGTTGACGTTGCTGTCGTCGGCTCCGACGCCGGCAAAGACGACTGTCATCGTCGACACTGGGCGGCGGGTCGGCAAATGAACTCCGGTGGCCGGTCACGCGATGTCTCGGGACGTGTCGATGCTGACCTGTTCGACCAGATCGAGCTTGATCACGTCCGAGGGGGCGCGGCCGCCGCGGAACTTCGGAATCGCCAGCCTGTTCTCGACTTCGTCGCCGGAGACGGTGGTGTCGAGCTGGAAGACGACGTCCGCGAAGTGCTCGGTCGTGTCTCGCAACGACGCGACCTCGCGGCCGTCCAGACAGTGGAGGATGGCGATGCTGCCCGTGTTGACGATGTGTGTCTGCAGGTCGTTCATGAAGGCACGGAACCGGGAGTGTGGTTCCTGGGCCTCCAGCACGTCGAGCGGGTCGACGATCAGGTTCGACGTCTCCGGGAGCGCACTGACCAGTTTGCCGGCGTTGTCCAGCGGCGCTTCGCCCGAGATGTGTCGCACCGTCGGGTCGCCGGTCTCTGCCGGGGTCTGCCGGGGTCTGCTCGATGCTCGCCTGCACCGCGGTGGCCGTTCGATCCAGCGAGAGCCAGAGCGTCCCCCGCGTCGCGGTCAACTCGTACAGAAACAGCTCTGCCTGGCTCGCTGGATCCGCCGTCAGGGCCACGATGCTTCCCTCCGGGATTCCCCCATCCAGTTTGCGGTCGAGAACGTCGATCCCCGTCCGCAGACGATTCACCATGCCACTGTGAGATACGCCCCGACACGAATTAAATATTCCGTTCGACCACTTCGTCGACGACGCGGTCGTACCGTGCCGCCACGGTCCCGTCGGTCAGCGGCGCTGTCACGTCCGGAACGTGGGCCAGCGTCTGGCAGCCCAGCAGCGGTTCCGGCTCGATCTGGCCCGCGCTTCGGGTCACCACCGAACCGAGGACGCGAGTCCCCAGCGTGCGAGCCATGGCCGCGGTCTTCGCTGCGTCTTCGAGACTCTCCGGCGTGGCCGTCGAGACGACGACGACCGCGTCGGCCGCGCGCAACGCGGTCGCCACGACCGGCGACGCGCCGGCCGGCGTATCGACGACGACCGGCCGCGGCGTCGCGGCCAACTGCTCCAGGGTCGTTTCGAGTGCCCCGACGCCGCCACGACCCGCCGGCAGCACCTCGACGCCGGGCAACTCCACGGCCGAGTGCGTGACTTCGTCGAGGGACGCTCCGTCCTCGTAGGCACCGATGCCCGGCCGTGGGCACGTTCCGGCGACGAGGTGCAGGTCCGGCATGTCACAGTCGCCGTCGACGGCGATCGGAGGAGGCCCCTCGCCCGCCAGCCCGCGAGCGAGACACGCCGTCGTCGTGGTCTTTCCCGACCCGCCCTTCCCGCCTGCGATCGCGAGCATGGCGGGGCCTGTCTCGTCATCCGTCTTGAACGCTCGGGACGGTTCGGGAGATTCAAGGCCGTCGCGGCCACGGTACCTATCGATGCGCCAGGACCACATCATCAGCGCCAAACAGCTCTCCCGCCGGGACATTGAGGCGGTGCTGGACCGCGCTGCCGAGATCGCGGCGGATCCGTCGGCCTACGCGGACCGACACGAGGGGTCCCTGCTCGGCCTCCTCTTTTTCGAACCCAGCACGCGGACGAAGATGAGTTTCAGTGCCGCAATGAAACGCCTCGGCGGCGACATCGTCGACATGGGCACGGTCGAGTCCTCCAGCGTCAAGAAAGGCGAGTCGCTGGCAGACACCGTCCGCGTCGTCGAGGGCTACGCCGACGCGCTCGTCTTGCGCCACCCGAGCGAGGGCGCGGCCCAGATGGCCAGCGAGTTCGTCGACGCGCCGCTGATCAACGCGGGCGACGGTGCCGGCCAGCACCCGACACAGACGCTCCTGGACCTGTACACGATCCGCGAGAACGCCGGCTTCGACGACCTCTCGATCGGGATCATGGGCGACCTGAAGTACGGTCGCACCGTCCACTCGCTGGCACACGCCCTGACCGTCTTCGACGCTCGCCAGCACTTCGTCAGCCCCGAGAGCCTCCAACTGCCCCGCTCGGTGCGGTACGACCTCCACGAGTCCGGCGCGGAGGTCCGCGAGCACACCGACCTCGACGACGTGCTGTCGGAACTGGACGTTCTCTACGTCACCCGGATCCAGAAAGAGCGGTTCCCCGACGAGAGCGAGTACCACGAGGTCGCCGGGGAGTACCAGATCGACGCGGCGACGATCCGCGAGCACAACGAGGATCTGACGGTCATGCACCCGCTCCCGCGGGTCGACGAGATCGACCACGACGTGGACGAACTCGACGGCGCACAGTACTTCCAGCAGGCACACAACGGCGTCCCCGTCCGGATGGCGCTCCTGGACATGGTCCTGGAGGAATCACGATGAGCGACGACCCCGAACTCCGCGTCAGCAAGATCCGCAACGGCACCGTGATCGACCACATTTCCGGCGGCCAGGCGCTGAACGTGCTGGCGATCATCGGCATCGACGGGACCAGCGGCGAGGAGGTCTCCGTCGCGATGAACATCCCCTCGGATCGGCTGGGCAAGAAAGACATCGTGAAAGTCGAGGGCCGTGAGCTCTCACAGAACGAGGTCGACGTGCTGTCGCTGATCGCACCCGCCGCGACGATCAACATCGTCCGGGAGTTCGACGTGGCCGAGAAACACCGCGTCGAACGCCCCGGCCGCGTCGAGGGCGTCCTGGAGTGTCCGAACCGCAACTGCATCACGACCGAGTCCGAGCCCGTCGACTCCGCGTTCGAGGTGCTCGACGACGGCGTCCGCTGTGAGTACTGCGACACGATCATCCGCGAGGACATCGCCGCTCACATTCTGGTGAGTTAGCACCCCCGCGGTGCCAGCGTCCGCCTGCAGCCGAACACCTCCAACTTATTTGCGGCACCCTCCCCAGTCGTCGGTATGAACTCGCTTCCGGTCGACGGTGTGGCCCCGCTCGCGATCGGCGGGGCCGCGGTGCTCGTCCTGGCGCTCGTCGCGATCTGGTGGCGTCGACGCGGCTCCGCGGACCGCCGCCAGTCGAAGAAAGCCCACGAAGCCGCCCAGCAACGTGACCCTCCCGTGGAGATCGGTGAGACCTACGAGTTCGGGATCACGGACTTCAGCGAGCACTACTCCGGTGAAACGAACGCCGTCGGGAAAGTCGAGGGGTTCGTCCTGTTCGTCGAGGACATCCCGGACGGGCTCTCGAAGGGCGATGTCATCGAAGCGAAAGTGCTCTCGTTCAACGAGGGCCGGACCTCCGCCGACGCGACGTTTGTCGGCCGGAAGTAGCGCCGATTTTCCGCACTGTCGCCACTGCGCGGCGGAAAATAGTGAGAAGCGACTCGGGACTTATACGGATTATTGTAGCGATTTACCGGTGATCGTCTACTCCGTGGCGACGATCACCGGTAAGCAACTACAAGAAACCGTATTACTCGTCGGCTGCGCCTTCGATCTCGTCCATGATCTCGTCGGCGTCGACGTCGGCGTCTTCGAGCGCGTCCTCGATGTCAGCGCCGCCGGCACCGCCCATGCCGCCCATCATGCCGGGCATGCCCATGCCGCCACCGCCGATCTCTTCCTGGACGATGATGCGGTCGATGTCGAGCAGCTGGGTGAGCTGCTGGGCGATCTGCTGTTTGCCCATCATCCACTGCTGGTTCATCGTCAGCTGGGGCGTCGCCTCGATGTAGAGCGTGTCCTTCTCGACCTCGACGGTCTCGGTCTCGGGTTCGGCGTCCTCGTCGTCCTCGTCGGACTCGACGAGCTGCTCTTCCTCGACGGTCTCGGTCTCGAACCACACGTCGAGCTCCATGTCGAGCATCATCGAGAGGATGCCTTGGGCCTGCGCTTCGCGGTCCTCGACCTCGCTCAGGACCTCGTAGTCGTACTCGATGTCCTCGCCGGCCAGCGGGTGGTTGAAGTCGACGCGTGCGCGGCCGCCGATGATCGTCTCGACGTGGCCGTGCTCGCCGTCGACGTCGACGTGTGCGCCGGGGTAGCGGTCGTCTTCCGGGATCTTGTCGGCCGCGACGGTACGGACCTCGCTCTCGTCGTACTCGCCGAAGGCCTCGGCCGCGGGGACGGTGACGGTGCCGGAGTGTCCGACGTCCTCACCGTACACGTCCTCTTCGACGGCCTCGAACAGGTGGCCCTGGCCGAGCACGATCGTCCGCGGCGCGAACTCCTGATCCTCGCCGACGCCTTCCTCTTCTGCGACTTCCGGGTCCGTCGTGTCGACGAGGTCGCCGCCCTCGACGGTGCGTGCGGTGTAGGCCATCTCGACGAAGTCGCCCGCTGCGAAGCCCTGGCTTTCCTCTTCATCGGCCGCTGATTCTTCTGCGTCCTGCTCTTCGAGTTCTTCTTCCGCGTCGGCCTCGGATTCGTTACTCATACCCTATCGGTCTGGCGTTGTACTCTTAAGAACAACGTTTCGGCTGCGCGACCGGGGCGGATGGTGCCCGATATCGCGCACACTCTCGTGGTTCTCGAATGCGTTTTATCCCCTGACGGTCAGTTACGGGGTATGTACGAGGTCGAACTCAAGGTCGAGACCGACCACGAGCCCGTGCGCGAGCGACTCGACGAGCTCGGGGCGACGTTCCTGGGCACCGTCGAACAGGCAGACACCTACTACGACGCGCCCCACAGAGAGTTCGCCGAGACCGACGAGGCGTTGCGGGTGCGTCGCGAGACCGTCGACGACGAGTCCTCGGCGGTGATGACCTACAAGGGACCCAAGGTCGACGCGGCGTCGAAGACCCGCGAGGAGATCGAGACCGCGGTCGGTGACGGCGACGACGCGGCGGCGATCTTCGAGTCGGTCGGGTTCGCGGCCGCGGCGACGGTTCGCAAGGAGCGCGACCGGTATCGGCTCGACGGCTACACGGTCACGCTGGACGCGGTCGAGGGCGCGGGCTCGTTCGTCGAGGTCGAGACCGAGGCCGAGGAGATCGACGCCGCGCGCGAGGGGGCAGCCGATCTCGTGCGCGATCTCGGTCTGGATCCGGACGAGCAGATCCGGACCTCGTACCTCGGGCTGGTGCTCGACGACCCGGACGGCGATGCAGGAGAGTAATCAGATAGGGCGGTTTGGTTTCCGCAAGTTATAGAACCGGGGACATCGAACGCAGTACCAATGACAGATCGGAACATCCACGTGCAGCCGTCTTCTGGGCTGGCAGTCGAGGAACAGGGCGTCGAAATCGTCGAGCGAAAGGGAATCGGTCACCCGGACTCGATCTGTGACGGCGTCGCGGAGACGGTCTCGCGGGCCCTCGCACAGACGTACCTCGACCGCTTCGGGACGGTCCTGCACTACAACACCGACGAGAGCCAGCTCGTCGCCGGGAACGCCGCTCCGGCCTTCGGCGGCGGCGAGGTACTGGAGCCGATCTATCTGCTGATCGTCGGACGCGCGACCAAGTCCTACGACGGCGAGCGCATTCCCGCGGAGACGATCGCGCTCGAAGCGGCCCGGGACTACCTGGAAGCGAACTTCCCGTATCTGGACGTCGGGACGGACATCGTCGTCGACGTTCGTCTCGGCGAGGGCAGCGGCGACCTCCAGGACGTGTTCGGCGACGAGGGGTCCGTGCCGATGGCCAACGACACGAGCTACGGCGTCGGGCACGCGCCGCTGTCGGAAACCGAACAGATCGTCAAGGCCACTGAGCAACGGCTCAACAGCGAGTACTCCGTCGACCACCCGGAAGTCGGGCAGGACGTGAAGGTGATGGGCAAACGCGAGGGCGACCACATCGACGTGACCGTCGCCGCGGCGATGGTGGATCGACACATCGAGGACCTCGAAGCGTACAAGGACGCCGTCGCCAGCGTCCGCCGATACGTCGAAGACCTCGCCACGGAGTTCACCGACCGAGCGGTGACGGTCCACGTCAACACCGCCGACGACTACGACGAGGGGTCGATCTACCTGACGACGACCGGCACCTCCGCCGAGCAGGGCGACGACGGCTCCGTCGGCCGCGGCAACCGTTCGAACGGCCTGATCACTCCGAACCGACCGATGAGTATGGAGGCCACCTCCGGCAAGAACCCCGTCAACCACATCGGGAAGATCTACAACCTCCTCTCGACGGAGATCGCAAAGAGCGTCGTCGACGATGTCGACGGCATCGAACAACTCCAGATCCGACTGCTCTCTCAGATCGGATCGCCCATCGACGAACCCCACGTCGCCGACGCCGAACTGGTCACCGAAGACGGCGTCACCATCGACGACATCGAAGACGAGGTCGAGGCCGCGATCGACGACGAGCTGGCCGACGTGACCAATATCACCCGACGCGTCGTCGACGGGGAGCTGTCGACGTTCTAAGGGAGACTCCAACCGGACGGGAGGAGTCTCCAAGTGCGAGCGGGAGTGAGCGAAGCGAACGACACGCGAGCGGCGGTGATGTGGCCGACGGGAGAAGTCTCCAAGTGCGAGCGGCGAGGCGCGGAGCGACTGACGGGAGCGACGGGCCTCGAACCGAAGCGGGGAGCGGAGTGACCCGCGGAGGAGGGGTTTGAGCAAGAGCGACGCGGAGCGACTGACGGGAGCGACGGGCCTCGAACCGAAGCGGGGAGCGGAGTGACCCGCGGACCGCCGTAGTGAGGCGACATTCCTTTATCGCGGATCGGTCAAGCATCGGTATGCACCCGCCGGGAGCCGACATCGTCCTCGTTCGTCACGGCGAGATCGGGACCAAGAGCGAGCAGGTCCGTCGATCCATGGAGGAGCGGCTGGCGCGGAACCTCTCGGCGTTGCTCGCGGATCGCGGCGTCGACGGTTCCATCGAGCGCGAGCGGACCCGGCTGTTCGTCCACAGCGACGATCCGGAAGCCGCGGCAGAGGCCGCGACAGACACCTTCGGCGTCGTCTCTGCGAGCGCCGCCGTCCGCACCGAGCCGACGCTCGACGCCATCTGTGAGGGGCTGGCAGCGATCGCACGCGAGCGATTCGACGGCGGGACCTTCGCCGTCGACGCCCGCCGTGCGGGCCAGCAGTCCGCCCACGACTTCTCCAGCGAGGACATCGAGTCCGACGGCGGCGCTGCCGTCTGGGCCGCGATCGAAGCGGCGGGCGGCGATCCGGCGGTCGATCTCGACGAGCCGGACCTGACGTTCCACGTCGAGTGTCGTCGGGAGGTCGCGTACCTGTTTCTCGACACGCAGGCGGGCCCCGGCGGGCTCCCCGTCGGGACTCAGGAGCCCGTCGTCGTCTTGCTCTCCGGGGGGATCGACTCTCCCGTCGCGGCCTGGAAGCTGCTCAAGCGCGGCTGTCCCGTCGTGCCGGTGTACGTCGATCTCGGGGCGTACGGCGGTCCGGACCACCGGGCGCGCGCCCTCTCGACCGCCGAGACGCTCGCCAGCTACGTCCCGAACGTCGACCTCTCGGTGCGGGTCGCCGACGGAGGGGGCGTCGTGGAGCGGCTCGCAGAGGAGCTAGACGCACGGCGGATGCTCGCCCTGCGGCGGTTCATGCTCGCCGTCGGGGCTCGGGTCGCCGAGCGTACCGACGCCGTCGGCGTGGCGACGGGCGAGGCGATCGGACAGAAGTCGAGCCAGACGAGCGCCAACCTCGCGGTGACGGACGCGGCGGTCGACTGTCCCGTCTTCCGGCCGAACCTGACCGCCGACAAGGCCGAGATCACGCAGCTGGCCCGCGAGATCGGGACCTTCGAGGCGTCGACGATCCCGACCGGCTGTAACCGCGTCGCGCCGTCGCTTCCCGAGACGAACGCCGACCTGCACGCCGTCCGCGAACGCGAACCGGACGACCTGTTCGAGCGTGCGAGGGTCGTCGCTGACCGCGCCGAACTCGTCGCCCTCGACCGCTGAGAGCGAAACCACTATCCCCGGCGACGGTCTCGGATAGCACGATGGCGCGAGTGTGTCTCGTCGGCTCCGAGGACTGCAACCTCCGGTACGAACTGCTCTCGCGCGAGACCGCACGGGAAGCGCTGGCGACCTACGACATTCGGGAGCCGTTCGCCAACGCCCTGGCCGTCGAGACCGTCAGCCTGGGGGCCGCGGTGGCGCTTTGCAACGACCTCAACTGGTATCTCGTCCGCTTTACCGACGCTGCGATGGTGCTCGAACCGTCGGTCAGCGAGACGGAGTGGCTCTCGCGGTCGCTGGCGACGGCGATGCGAGACGACGCCGTCGACGAGGACGAACGCGACCGCTTCCTGAAGGTGTACGGCGTCGAACCGCCCGAGGACGACGACGCCGAACCCCGGCTCGTCGAGCCGATGCTGGTGACGCGGACTGGCGATTCGATCCCCGAGTACGATCTGCGTGCGGTCGACGAGACGGTGGTCGTCAGGGTGTCGAGAGACGAGTTCGGGGCGTGAGACTGCCGGCGACCGTCAGCGGACCCACTCGCTGCTCTGGAGCAGCGACCGCTCTCCGTCGAGGGCGACGTACCACGCGTCGTCGTTCGGGTGAGGGAGCTGCTCGCCCTCGGACAGGCGCTCTTGGAGCGCCGACAGCGCCGTCGACGCCGGGGCACACTCCTCGTAGCGGCCGTCGGTCGCGGCGGTGAGGATCGACCGCTGGGCTTCGGGCAGGTCGTCGAGCGCGACGAGATACCGCTCGGCGGCGAACGAACGGAGCGCGGACTCGTCGGCGGCGACCCGTTCGAGGGTGTACTCGAACGTTCGCCGCTCTTTGGTGCCCTCGGAGTCGCCGGCCACGTCGACGCGCATCGTCCGGTCTCGCCACCGGACCCAGGTTCGACTTCCGACGAGCCGCGAGTCCGTCCCGCCGTCGGGGTAGGGTGCCGGGAACGCTCGGATCGAGAGCTGGCGCTGTGGGAGCCCGTCTCCCTCGCCCTCGGACTCGGGATCTAACGCTGCCGATTCGAGCGCGGCCCGGTCAGATTCGGGCAGCTCCTCGAAGGCGACGACCGTCGCGCTGTCGGGCGCGGTCTGGCCTTCCTCCCAGGACACGTCCATCTCGTAGACCGGGATCGCATCGACGGCGACGATCTCGGATTTCGTCCGGTAGAACGCGCCGTCGTGGCGTACGATCACGCCGTCACGCAGGGGGCTAGCGCCGTCGGTCGTGTACGACGCGGGCCCGTCGCTGGCTGCCCGTTCGACGATCGACCGCTCCGTCTCGCTCAGGGTGGCTGGGAGGTCGGCGGCCGGTGCGTACGGCCCGGTCGTGAGGACGATCCCCGACGTACAGCCGTCCGTTTCGGAGCCGTTCGGGCTCGAAGTCGGCGATCGCTGGTCCCGGCGGTCATCTTCGAGACTGGTCGTGTCGAACCCGACACAGCCGGCCGCCAGCAGCGAGGCGCTGGCTGCGAGGACCCGGCGGCGAGATCGTTGCATACCCGTCCCTGCCGTCCGTACTGATAAACTCCTTGTGGAGGCTCAAAACGCGGTCGAGGCGACCTCGGAGGGGACTGTAGTGGCCATTGAGCGGCGATGCACACCCGACCGCACGACGGCAGTGCGATCGGTGTGTGAATCCGTTCATACGGAACGTTGTAGTTGCTTACCGGTGAGCGTCTACCTCGTGGCGACGCTCACCGGTAAATTCCTACAACCGTCCGTATCAATCGCTACTGTGCTCGTCGAACATCCCCGTCGACATGTAGCGCTCGCCGCTGTCCCAGTAGACGGTCACGACGAGCGGGTCCGCGACGCCCTCGTCGAGCAACTCGGCGGCCTTCTCTCTGGCGGCGAGGTTCGACGCCCCGGAGGACTGGCCCACGAGGATCCCCTCCTCGCGCGCCAGCCGTCGGCACTCGGCTTCGGCGTCGGCGAGTTCGACCGTCGTCACCGAATCGAGCAGCTCCACGTCGAGGTTCGGGCTGACGAAGCCCGGCCCCATCCCCTGGAAGCTGTCCTCGCCGGTCCCGGGCTCTTGGCCCGAGAGGACGGCGTTGTCAGCCGGCTCGACGCCGACGATCTCTACGTCGGGGAACGTCTCGCGGAGCCGCCGCCCGACGCCGGTGACGGTCCCGCCCGTGCCGATGCCGGCGACGAACGCGTCGACGCTCCGGTCGCCGACCTGCTCGACGATCTCCGGCCCCGTCGTCTCGTAGTGTGCCCGCGGGTTGGCCTCGTTCTCGAACTGCCGGAGCTGAACGTACCCCTCTTCGGCTTCGAGTTCGTCGGCACGGTCTTTCGCTGCGGAGATGTCGCCGTCGACGAGCTCGATCTCCGCGCCGTAGGCTGCCATTATCTGGCGGCGCTCGGGCGACTTCGAGCCCGGCATCACGAGGCGCACGTCGTACCCCTTGGCCGCGCCGGCCATCGCGAGCCCGATCCCCGTGTTGCCACTCGTCGGCTCGACGAGCGCGTCGCCCTCGCTCAGTTCGCCGGCTTCCTCGGCGGCCTCGATCATGAACCGCGCCGGTCGGTCCTTCGCGGAACCGCCGGGGTTGAACGACTCGATCTTGGCTGCGACCGTCGCTCCCTCGGGAGCCCCGACCGAGACGAGCGGCGACCCCAGCGTCTCCAGGATTGTCTCGTTCATTACCGCCCTCTTGACGGTCCCCGGTTAAAACCCTCCCCGTCACCAGCATGGCGTGCCGTTACCGGTGACGACTGATACGGATTATTGTAGCGATTTACCGGTGATCGTCTACTCCGTGGCGACGATCACCGGTAAGCAACTACAATAAACCGTATGAGAGAGCGCGAGCGTTAAGCGACTCCGGGCACTACTCCGGGATATGCCACTGACAACGATGGAACCCAACCCCGTCTGGTCGGAGGGTGCCTACGAGGACACCGTCGACGTGCTGGCCGAGCACCGCGACGAACTGGTCTACAAGGTCTGGGGCGGCGACTGGTGCAAGGACTGCCGCTCGCAGCTGCCCGACTTCGGCGCGGCGCTAGACGCCGCCGAGGTCCCCGAAGAGAACGTCGCCCACCACGAAACCGAGAAGGAAGACGACGGCTCGAAGACCGGCCCCGGCGTCGAGGAGTACGGGATCGAGTACATCCCGACCGTGGTGGTCGAACGCGACGGCGAGGAGATCGCACGCTTCGTCGAAGACGCCGACGTTCCGATCGCCGTCTCTCTCGCTGAGGAGATCCAGGCGGTCCTCGACTGATACGGATTATTGTAGCGATTTACCGGTGATCGTCTACTCCGTGGCGACGATCACCGGTAAGCAACTACAATAATCCGTATGATACTGCCGGCAGTCACTCGCCGGATCTGAGCGTTTGGACGGTCGGGAGATTCCAGCTGAAGGTAACCGCCGCCAACCGCGTTACCACAACTACCCCTGCGCACACGCCAGCAGCAGTGCCCTCGGCCAGACCGACCGTGCCCGCGAGCCAGTACGCGATGCCACCGAGGACTGCGCAACTCGCGTAGAAGTCTTCGAAAAGGATGAACGGCGGTCGGTCGAGTAAGATATCTGCAAATGCTCCGCCGCCGACGGCGTTTATCGTCCCGATAGCAACGATACCGAAGGCCGACACGCCGGCTTCGGTGGCGACGATCGCCCCCGCCGTCGTAAATGCCGCCAAGCCGATGGCATCTGAGACGACCGTCACCGGATGCGTATCTGGCGTCGGCAGAACGATACTCAGCGTGACGGCCAAGCCAACGCCGAGCAGTCCCAGTCCGATTTCGACTGGCGACTGGAGGGCCAGCGGGATTCGGGTCACGAGTAGATCGCGTGTCGCCCCGCCAGCAAACGCCATCGCCAATCCGACGATGGTGATGCCAAACAGATCGAACTCTTCGCGGATCGCTTTCGAGGCCCCGACGAGTGCGAACGCCACCAGACCGATCGTGTTCATCACCGCGAACGGATCGCCGAACAGTGTCTGGAGGGCGCTCTGACTCATTACACTCGCCTTTGTGGGAGCCTCTCTTGAGTGCTACGTATCAGCGAACGCCACCTCGTACGATCGGCTGTCCACCGTGTGGCGGATCCGGGTTGTCTTCCTACTCGCTCCTCTCGGTCCGGTGCCACCAGTAGAGCGCGCCGACACCGGCGAGCGCGGCGACACCGACGGCGACCAGCGCACTGCCGAGGGGCCACTGGTCGAGGACGAGACCGTACAGCAGGCCGAGGCTGACGGCGGCGAGCCCGAACTGTGCCAGCACCAGCGCGGTGACGAACGCCCAGAACGTCCCGCGCGAGACCTCGCCGACCGTCGCCGCCGTCACGTCCGGCGACGCCTCGTCTTCGGTCAGCAGCGAGAAGGGGTCGAGCACGCTATGCACCGCTCGAAGGCGGCCACGCCGACGGACACGACCCGGCGACGGTGCGCCGTCTCACGCCTGTTCCGTCGCCCAGTCGAGCGCGTCACACAGGTGGTGTTGTGGCGGCGAACACGTGAACTGTCGGCAGGCGTAGACGGTCGCCTCGCCGTCGCGCTCGGTCCGGTCTGCCCAGATCGGCGGGACATCGTCCAGTCCCAGCACGTCGAGCCACGCGTCGAGGTCGCCGTCGCTCGGCGGCCGCCACGCGAGCAGCCGGTCCGGGAGATACGTCTCGGCCAGCGTCGTTCGCCACGCTGCCGGGACCTCGTCGGCCACCAGCGTCAGTTCGAGATCCCCACGGCGGTAGCGGTCGGCCGCGACGACCAGCGATGCGTGTTGCATCGGATTCGCCTCGATCTTGTTGGCGTGTGTCTCCAGGACGCCCGCAGCGATTGTCTCGAAGCGGTCGTGTGGGACGAACGCCGACAGCGAGAGCAGCGCCTGGACCGCGACGCCGCTGCTGGAGGGGGTCGACTGGTCGGTCAGTTCCTGGGGGCGGGCCACCAGCGACTCGCCGCTGGTCGGGGTGAAGTACAGCGTGCCGTCGTCCGCGTCCCAGAACTCTCGTTCGATCGCCCGGACGAGGTCCAGAGCGAACGCGAGGTGTTCGACTTCGCCGGTCGCCTCGAACAGCGCCAGCGCGCCGCGAGCGAGGAAGGCGTAGTCTTCGAGGTAACCGTCGATGGCCACGTCGCCGTCCTTGTAGCGCCGCGCCAGCCGTTGCTCGTCCTCGTCCCAGAGGTGTTCGCGGACGAACGCGAGAGCGTCGACGGCGGGATCCGGATCGACATCGTCGAGGACGATCGCGCCCTCCGCGATGGCCGTGATCAGCAGCCCGTTCCAGCCCGCGAGCACCTTCTCGTCGCGTGCGGGGCGGGGCCGCTCCTCGCGGGCCTCGAAGACCTGCTCGCGTGCGCTCGCCAGCGTGCGCTCGACTTCGCTCGCTTCGAGGCCGCTGGACTCGCTCAGGGCCTCGATGGAGGCGTCGACGGTCAGCACCGTCTTGCCCTCGAAGTTGCCCGACTCGGTGATCCCGAAGCGGTCACACAGCAGGTCGGCCGCCGTCTCGTCGTCGACGGCCGCGCGGACCTCCTCGGGAGTCCAGACGAAGTACGCCCCCTCCTCGGGCTCGGCGTCCGCGTCCTCGCGGCGGCCGGCGGGTGGCACGCTCTGGGCGTCGAGCGTGCTGAAGAAGCCGCCGTCTTCGTGTGTGAGTTCGCGCTCGACGAAGGCGAACGTCTCGCGGGCGATCTCCGCGTACCGCTCGTCGCCGGTGAGCTGGTAGCCCGCGAGGTAGGCTCGCGGGAGCGTCGCGTTGTCGTAGAGCATCTTCTCGAAGTGGGGAACGACCCACTCCCGGTCCGTGCAGTAGCGGTGGAAGCCGCCGCCGACGTGGTCGAAGAGCCCGCCGTCGGCCATCGCATCGAGCGTCTCGGTGACGACCGAGCGCACGTCGTCGCGGTCCGAACGGGCGACCTCGCGCATGAGGTAGTGGAGTCGCCCCGGCTGCGGGAACTTCGGGCCGTTCCCCCAGCCGCCGTGTTCGCGGTCCGCGGCCCGCACTGCGGCGTCGACGGCCGCCTGCATCGCCTCGTCGTCGGGCACGTCGCCCGGCTGCCCCACGTCGCCGACGTCGCCCTCGATGGCGTCGGTCCACTGCCGGGCGCGGTTGTACATCTCCTCGCGTTGCTCCGAATCGGACCACGAGCCCGCGATGTCTTCGAGCAGTTGGCCGAACGCCGGCATCCCGCGGCGCTCCTCGGGCGGGAAGTAGGTCCCCACGTAGAACGGCTCTCCCTCGGGAGTGAGCCACGCCGACAGCGGCCAGCCACCGCGGCCGGTCACCTGCTGACAGATGCTCATGTAGATGGCGTCGAGGTCCGGGCGCTCCTCGCGGTCGACCTTGATCGGGACGAAGTGCTCGTTGAGTAGCGCCGCCGTCTCGGGATCGGAGAAGCTCTCGTCTTCCATGACGTGACACCAGTGACACGCCGAGTACCCGATCGAGAGGAAGATCGGCGCGTCGTGTTCTCTGGCAGTTTCGAGTGCCTGTTCGTCCCACGGCTGCCAGTTGACGGGGTTGTCCGCGTGCTGGCGGAGGTAGGGGCTCTCCGCCTCGTCGAGGCGGTTCCGGTCCGTCGGGCCCGAGTCGCTGCTCATAGCTGACCGTCCGGGTGGCAGACGGGAAAGCCTGTCCGTCTCAGCGATCGCCGGCCCACGTTCCGGTTCGATCCGGGCGGTCGTCAAATATAGTAGCCATTGAAAATCAAGGTACACCTGATCGCACGACTGCAGTTTGATCGATGTGTAAATCGTTTCAATTGTTACTATACCTTCGGACGGCTAGCCGTACCGGCGAGACGGTTCGATCGACGGCCGACTACCTTCGTCTGGAGTCGGGGAACTGACCGGTTAGTGGCGGACTTACCGGCCGTACACGACCCATTACGAAATCGATACGCCGAGTGGGGTACCACCGATGAGTCCAACAGACGACGCGACCGACGAGAACGGCGTCGACCGCCGACGCGTGCTGAAGACGATCGGAGCGGCGACCGCGGGGCTGCTCGCCGCCAGCGGCACTGCAGCGGCACACGAGACCCAGTTCGAGGGCTGTGATCGCGTCTGTACGGGGACGGACGGGAGCTTCGCCGTCGTCGCCGTCGACGGGAGCTTTACCTGTCGCCCGATGACGGCGACGAGCGGCGTCGACGTGCCCTGGGACTGGCAGAGCTACTGTTACGAGGCGTCGGCCGACGAGACGATCGTCGGGCTGCTCGAAGAGAACGTCGTTCGAGGCGGAACTACCGATTCGAGCGGCTCGTGTAGCCTCTGTGTCAACCCCAACGACTGCGCCGCGTCGGCCTACGACAGCGTCGACGACATCGTGGCGGCCCTGGACCAGAACGATGCCTGTGGCGTGTGCGCTGGACACGTCGAGGCAGGGGGCAACTGTACGACGTACGCAGTCGACGGCGACAGCGGCAGCGACGACGGCGACGGTAGTGAGACGGGCGACGACGGCTCGGACGGAGACGACCCAGACGACGGTGGTGCGGACGATGGCGACGGGAGCGATGGGAACGATAGCGACGAGGACAACGGTGGTGCGGACGATGGCGACGGGAGCGATGACGACAATGACGACGAAAACGACGAAAACGATGGCGGCGATGACGACTACGATACGAACCAACACTACGCGGACGACCGAGAGCTCTGGCGCAGCGACCTCGTGGACGACGGCTCGGACGACGCGCCGGCGTGGGAGTGTGAGAACACGACCGAGAACCCGACCGCGATGGAGCGGTGGTACGATCGAGACGACACGCCGGTCGATCCCACGGACAGAGAGCGTTGCGGGTCGGAGACCGACGAGGACGACGGTCTGCTGACGGCGATGCAGCGGTGGCTCGCTCGTGACGACACGCCCGACAGCCTGGACTGAGACTGCCGGCTGTCACTGTGTCACGAGATTCGCGATACGGAGTCGGGACATTCGTCACAGGCGGACAGCCGGCAGTATGAGACGGAGTATCGTCGGTGTCCGGGAAGGCGGCCGTGAGACACGGAGCAGCCGCCGACGCGAGGGGAAAGGCAAGGTTTAGGCCCCTCCCAGTCGCCCCCTCAGGTATGACAGAGACCGTGGTGCTGATCGGTGGCGGGGGCCGCGAGCACGCGATCGCCCGCTCGCTGGCCGAATCAGAGGCCCGACTGTACGCGTGTGCCGGCAACAGGAACCCCGGAATCGCGGCGCTGGCCGACGGGTTCGAGACGCTGGACACGACGAACCCGACGGCGGTCCGGACCTACGCCGACGAGGTCGACGCGACCCTCGCGGTGGTCGGCCCCGAGGCCGCACTCGAAGCCGGCGTCGCCGACGCGCTCGACGAGGCGGGCGTGTACACGTTCGGTCCCCGGCAGGACGCGGCTCGCATCGAGACGGACAAAGCCTTCCAGCGGCGGTTCATGCGGGAACACGACATTCCCGGCTGTCCAGACTTCGAGACCTTCGACGACATGGCGGCCGCCTGCGCGTACATCGACGACTACGACGGCGACCTCGCGGTCAAGCCGGCCGGGCTCACCGGCGGCAAGGGCGTTCGAGTCATCGGCGACCAGGTCACCGCCGAGGAGGCAAAAGCGCACCTCCGGAGTGGGGACTACGATCGGGTCGTCCTCGAAGAGCGCCTCGTCGGCGAGGAGTTCACCGTCCAGGCGTTCGTCGCCAACGGCCAGCTCCGAGTCACGCCCGCCGTACAGGACCACAAGCGCGCCTACGAGGGCGACGAAGGCCCCAACACCGGCGGGATGGGAAGCTACTCCGACTCCGGACTGGAGCTGCCCTTCATGTCCGAAGACGACTACATGGAGGCCGTCGACGTGCTCCGGGCGGTCGTCGACGCGCTGGACGACTACAAGGGCATCCTCTACGGGCAGTTCATGCTCACCGCCGACGGGATCAAGGTCGTCGAGTTCAACGCTCGCTTCGGCGATCCGGAGGCGATGAACACGCTGCCCGTCCTCAACACCGACTTCCTCGACGTGCTGACGGCGGCCCGCGAGGACGAGCCCCTGCCACAGCTCTCGTTCGCCCCGAAGGCGACGGTCTGCAAGTACGCCGTCCCCGAGGGCTACCCGACCGAGCCGAAAGCCGGTGCGAAAGTGAAAATCGACGAGGACAGCGTGGCGAAAGCCACGGAACGGTCGAGCGGCGACGAGCCGCGAGACAGCGCCGGTGACGCGCTCCTGTTCTACGCCAGCGTCGACGAGCGCGACGACGGCATCTACACGACGACTTCCCGGTCGTTCGCCGTCGTCGGCCTGGCGGAGACGATCACCGAGGCCGAGGAGATCGCGGAGGCGGCCCTCGACGCTGCCGGCGAAGAGGGCCTGCGGATGCGCCACGACATCGGCAAGCCCGACCTCGTCCAGCAGCGGATCGACCACGTGAACGAGCTGCGCGGCGAGTAACGCGGGCCGAGATCTATCGGACCGTCCGCGACGACGCGGGTTTTTAGACGGCTCCTGACGAACGGTCCGTCGTGACTGGGCCACGACGACACGACCGTCTCGACCGGACGGCGACACCGGGACCGCACAACTCCCTGCACCACTGGCCGTCGGCCAAGCACCCGCTCAGGCTGGTGGTGAACTTCCTCGCCGTCTGGACCCTGCGGTACTCTCCGAGCCTCGCGCTCAAGCGGTGGCTGCTCCGTCGGCTCGGCGCGACGGTCGGCGAGGGGGTCTCGCTGGCGCTGACGGCCACCCCGGACGTGTTCTGGCCCGAACTGCTGACGATCGAGGACCACGCGGTCGTCGGCTACGACGCCACGCTGCTGTGTCACGAGTTCCTCAGAGAGGAGTATCGGACCGGCGAGGTCGTCGTCGGCGAGGGCGCGATGATCGGCGCGGGAGCGATCGTCCTCCCCGGCGTCGAGATCGGTCACGACGCCAAGGTCGGTGCCAACGCCGTCGTCACGGCAGACGTTCCGCCGGAGACGACGGTCGTCGGTGCGCCGGCCGAGCCGGTCGGCGAGGACGGAACCGACAGCACCCTTTAGCTCTCGGGGACCCTCCCTCCGGTCGTGTGTACGCTCGTCTTCGCCTGGCAGGTCTTCGAACAGCCACTCGTCGTCGCCGCCAACCGCGACGAACGGCTCGACCGGGAGTCGGATCCGCCCGCCGTCCGCGACTGGCGCGCACAGGTCGTCGCACCGACCGACGCGGAAGCCGGCGGCACGTGGATCGGCTACAACGAGCACGGCGTCTTCGTCGCGATCACCAACCGCTGGACGGACGCCGACCTCGCGGGCGAGCGCTCTCGGGGCCTGCTCGTGCGCGACGCGCTGGGCGAGCGATCCGCGGAGGACGCTGCCCGTCTCGTCGAGCGCGCCGTCGACGCCGACGAGTACCAGGGGTTCAACCTCGTCGTCGCCGACGCGTCCGCGGCCGTCTACACCGAGTGGGACGGGACCCTCTCGGTTCGCACGCTGACTCCCGGTGTCCACGTGGTCGTCAACGTCGGTGCCGACGGCGACTACCGGATGCCCGACGATCGACGAGCGGCGGCACAGCGCCAGGCCGACAGCGCCGGTCGACTGGTCCGGGCCCTCCAGCCGGAGCCCGACGAGAACGGGGGCTCGTGGCTCGACCGCGCGGCCGAGACGATCGCGGACCACGACTACGGCGTCTGCGTCCACGGTGAGGGGTTCGGCACCCGCTCGTCGTCGCTCGTCGTCCTCGGCGACGAGCGGTGGTTCCGCTACGCCGACGGACCGCCCTGTGAGACTGCGTATCGTCCGGTCGAAGGTCAGGTTTAAGCGGCCGACCCTCCCATAACGGAGTATATGAGCATGGCAGCCATCGAGGAGGAGCTCTCGGACGACGAGCGTGCCGGCCTGGAACTCATCAGAGAGTCCGGTGGCATCCACCAGAGCGACTTCTGGAAGGAACTGGACGTGTCTTCGCGCAAGGGGAGTCGGATCGTCGACTCGCTGGCGGACAAGGAACTGATCCAGCGCGAGGAGACCATCTACGAGGGGCACAACACGTACCACCTCACGCCGGCACCCAGAGATCTGGACTTCTCGCTGTTGATGGCCGGCGATCAGCTCTCGCCGTTCATCGGCGACGAGGAGGTCGACGCCCGGAGCGACGCCTTCTCGCAGTGGGTCATGAGCCTCGCGTACAACGAGTAGCGCCGCTTCTCGAACGGCAAAACGCAGAACGGACTGTTCGAAGCGCTAGTCTTCGAGCGCGTCGGCGATCCGGTCGAGCGTGCGGCGCACGTCGTGGACCTCGTCGCGCAGCTTTCGGACTTCGCGGGTCAGCTCTTCGTTGTCGCCGCTCTCCTCTTCTCGGCCGCCCGGTCCCATGCCGCCGGCACCGCCGGGGCCGCCTGGACCGCCGCCCATCATGCCGCCCATCATCTGTGCGAAGGGGTTCCCGCCGCCACCGCCGCCGCCCATGCCGGGCGGGCCGCCGCCACCGCCCATCATCTCTTCCATGCGCTCCTCGCGGCTCATCTCGCCGTCTTCGCCCTCGCGTTCTTCGGCTCGTTCCTGACGGATCTCCTCGACGCGCTCGCGGAAGGACTTCTCCTCGTCCCCGCCCGCGTCCGAGGGGTCGTCTGCCGGCGATTCGTTCTCCTCAGGGTCGTCTTCTGCCATGGACGGCCGTTGGCGTGCGGGTCGGAAAAGGGTTGTCGTCTACGTGATCCGACGGACGAGCACGGACAGGCCCAGCGCGCTGGCCAGCAGGATCACGAGATTGAAGATCGCCTGGAACAGCGGCCGGTAGTCCGGCGTGACGAAGTTCCGGATCGCGTTCGAGGCCGCGAAGTAGAACTGCAGGGTCGCGATCAGGGCCACGAGGATCAGCATGGCGAAGGCGGCCCACTGGAGCGCGTCGATGACTCGCTGGCCGGTGTTGGACGCCGCCGTCTCGTCGTCGTGCTGTGCCTCGGTCGCGCCGCCGGTGTCGTCGTCACTCATTGGTCTGTCTCCGTGCAGTCAGCAGTGCGGTTGCGAGCAGTGCCACGAGGGCGAGGGCAACGCCGAAGCCGGGACCGCCGCCAGTGGTCGTTCTGGTCTCTTCCCGTCGGCCAGCGTCTCCCCCGCCGGTGGTCTCGTCGTCGAAGTCGCCGGTGTCGAACTCGACCTCTCGGCGCGTCTCGTTGGCCTCGACGACGCGGGTCGGATCGAGGTTGGCGACGCCGATGGCGGTGTCGATCACCACGCCGTCACGCAGCAGGATCGCGTCGATGTAGTAGTTGTAGCCGTCGGGGACCGTCAGCGTCGTGCCGGGCTCGACGGTCCGGCCCGGACGGATCGAGCCGACCTCCTGTCGGGACTGTGCGGCGACGAGGTTCGACTCGGCCTGGCGGGCCCGGAGTCGCAGCGTCACGTCGCCGGCTTCCGTATCGCCGTCGTTGGTCAGTGCGGCCGTCACCGACAGCTCCGAGCGGTTGTCGCTCGTCGTCGTCGGATCGACGGCGATCGTCGGAATGTCTGCCGGGGAGTTCTCGTACCGCTCGAACGTCACCGTCGAGTCGGCGTAGTCGGGCGTCAGTGCCTGGACGCCGCTGATCGTCCGCGTGCCGCGGGCGACGCGGTCGCCGTCCTCGTAGACGATCGTCTCGATGCGATAGCCGCCCTGGCGCTCGACCGAGAGGTCGGTCAGCACCGAGATCGATCGCTCACCCGTCACGTTCTCGACGGACTCGTGGACCTGATCTTCCAGCAGGCCCGACTCGGCGTCGATCGCGCGGACTTCGAGCGTGACGTTTCGCGCCGGCCCGCCGCGATGGACGAGCCGGGTGTCGAGCTGGAGGTTCGCCGTCCGACCGGGCACCGAGGTGACGTTGATCGTCGAGTCCTCGGTCTGGAGGTGGAGGTGGCTCGGACGGACGTTCTCGTCGTCGGGCTCGTCGAGAACCCCGGGAACCGCGAGCGGTGTGACGAGCATGGCGACGACGAGAACGACCATGCCGCCGGTGAGTATCGTTTCGCGTTGCACGTCCCAGTGCCCTCCACGGAGTCATAAATGTTTTCTGACTAACCGACTCGGTGTGCAATTCGGTCGGTGGGGGCAAAATTCATGCCGTCGCAGTGAGACCCCAACGACATGAACGGACGAACTGCCCTCTCGATCGCCCTCTCGGTCGTCGGCCTCGCCGCCGTCGTCGCCGGCATTCACCAGGAGTTGCTGGAGTTCCGGCCGGTGTACGACGCGACCGTCGAGACCGGCTGGGGCGGCCCGCTCAATCACGAGGAGCGTCTGCTCGCACGCGTCGCCGTCGTCGGCGTTCTCGGCGTCGTCGCTTCTCTCCGGTGGCGGCGGGGCGCGCTCGGAGCGGTCGCCGCGAGCGGCGTCGTGCTGTTCTACGCGGCGAAAGCGGTCGGCCACTACGCCGCCGACGGGTCGCTGTACACCGGCTTCTCGGTCGCTGGCGGCGACGCCGGACGTTTCGTACTGGGTGCCGAACCGTACTGGCTCGTCCTGGGGGCCGCCTGCCTCCTCGCGGGCGGCGTGGCCCGGCTCTCTACGGGACGAAACAGGACAGCGAGCACCACCGTCCCAGCGGACGCCGACGCCGGCATCAACTGAACGCGCCGAGGCTGGCCTGGAGTTGCCGATCGGCGCTGTCCTCGCTGACCTCGTAGCCGACGGTGTCCCGGAGGTCGACGGCGTAGGTTCCGCCGCTGTTCTCGACGACGAGGAGACGCCCCTGGCTGCCGACGACGGTACCGGACAGCAGCGTCTCGGCGATCGGGCGGTCGGTCAGGGCCAGCCCGTACTCGAACTCGAACGTCTCGATCGGCTCGAACTCGTCGAGCAGCGTCCGCCAGGCGGCCTCCTCGACCGATCGGTGTAGCCCCTCGATCTTCGTTTGCACCCGGACGCTGTCGCCCACCGTCGCGGCGATCTCGGCCTCGATCTGGCGAGCGACTCGTCCGTTCGCGACGGTCCGGAGGTGGGCCGCCCGGTCGGCCCCCTGTTCTCGCAGTCGCCGTTCGAGCCGCCACGAGCGGGTGACGCCGACTTTGAACGTCGCCGGGGCGAAGGCGGCCAGGTAGACGGCGTGTTCCTCGTGACAGCTCTCCAGTGGCATCGCACAGTCCCCGCGACACCGCGCACATGGCCAGCGGTCCGTGTGTCTGTCACAGTAGGGTGCCGTCGGCTCCTCGCAAGCGACGTGCGTTCCCTCGTCGATCGTGCCCGCGCAGTGGCGCTCGCCGAGCGAGTACGACACCTGCTGGCCGGGCTCCAGTGGCTCCGTTCGAGCGGTCCCGTCGGTCCCGAGCAGGAGCGCGGCCGACTCGTCGACGCGAGCGCGATAGCCGACGACTTGCACGGCGGCGGCTACGGGGTGGCGGGCAAAATACCCGTGGATCGTCGCCGTCCCCCGACGCCCGCGTCGGACTCGCCCCCGCTCTCGGCGCGGATTCTACAGCACACAGACCGCGAAACTAAAGTGCGCGAACCCCGATTGCCGACTATGGACGACCTCTCTCCGACGCGGCGCTCGCTGTTGCTGGCCGGCGGTGCGGCGGCCGCCTCGCTCGCGGGCTGTCTCGACTCCTCGGGTGGTGGCTCCGAGCAACCGGACGGAACGGCGACGGTGACGACCGGTTCAGTCTCGACGCCGGTGGCGGGCGATCCCGAGGCCGACGTGACGGTCGCCGTCTACGAGGACTTCGCCTGTCCACACTGTGCGACCTTCAACCAGGAAGTGTACCCCGACATCCGCTCTGAGTACGTCGAGAGCGGGGCGATCCGGTACGAACACCACGACTTCCCCCTGCCGGTCGACCAGAGCGTCTCTCTGGAGGCTCCGAACGCGGCCCGAGCGGTACAGGACGGCGTCGGCGACGAGGCGTTCTTCGAGTACGCCGACCTCCTGTTCGAGAACCAGGGCTCGCTGGGGCCGGACCGCTACGCGTCGCTGGCTCGGGAGGTCGACGCGGACCCGTCCACGGTGAAGACCGCAGCGGTCGAGCAGGCCTACGAGGCGACCATCGAGGCCGATCGCGAGGGCGGCATCGACGCGGGGGTCGACCGGACGCCGACGGTGCTGGTCGACGGCGAGACGGTCGAGGCCAGCTACGAGGCGCTCAGCGCCGCGATCGACGCGGCCCAGTCCGACAGCACTTAACGGCCGACGCCCCTCCCCTCGGGTATGCAAGGCGAACCCGAGGTCGCCGTCCTCCGACTCGGCCACCGTCCCGGCCGGGACGAACGGATGACGACCCACGTCGGACTCACGGCCCGGGCCCTGGGTGCGGATCGGCTCGTTCTGGCGAACGCGGGCGCGAGCCGGCAGGACACCGTCGAGGACATCACCGACCGCTTCGGCGGCCCCTTCGAGGTCGAGGTCACCGAGCAACCGAACCGCTTCCTGAAAGACTGGTCGGGCTCGATCGCCCACCTCACCATGTACGGCCTCCCGGTGCAGGAGGTCGAAGGCGAGATCCGCGCGGCCCACCGCAGCGAGCCGCTGCTGCTGGTCGTGGGCGCGGAGAAGGTCAGTTTCGAGGTGTACGAGCGGGCCGACTGGAACGTCGGCGTGACGAACCAGCCCCACTCGGAGGTCGCCGGGCTGGCGGTCTTCCTCGATCGACTCTTCGAGGGGCGCGAACTCGACCGCGAGTGGGAAGGCGCGGATCGCGTCGTCCAGCCCCAGCCGGAGGGAAAGCGGGTCGTCCCGGCCGAGGAAGCGGCCGAGACAGCCGACGAGGGGTAGCTGCGGCCGCTGTTATTCGTTAGCTTCGACGTTGACGTTGGCCCACTGAGTGACGTTGCGATCCGTCGGTGCGGCCCACTCGACGGCGTTCGCGAGCACGTCCTGAATCGTCTCGTCGTGGTAGATCGGGTACGTCTCGTGGCCCGGCCGGAAGTAGAAGATCCGGCCGCTGCCGCGGCGATAGCAGACGCCGGATCGGAACACCTCGCCGCCCTCGAACCAGGAGCTGAGGACGTGTTCGTCGGGCTGTGGGATCCCGAACGGCTCGCCGTAGGTCTCGGCCTCGGGGACGACGATCGGCGTCTCGATGCCGTCGAGGATCGCGTGGTCGGGGTCGATCGCCCAGAGACGCTCACGCTCGCCGGCCTCTCGCCAGTTCAGGGTACAGGGCGTCCCCAGCAGTCGCCGGAAGGGCTTCGAAAAGTGTGCGGAGTGGAGCACGAGCAGGCCGAGGCCGTCGGTGACTGCACGACAGACCCGCTCGACCACGTCGTCTGCGACCTCGTCGTGAGCGGCGTGCCCCCACCAGAGCAACACGTCGGTGTCGTCGAGCACCGACTCGGTGAGGCCGTGCTCGGGTTCTTGCAGGGTCGCCGTTCGCGTCTCGTGGCCGCGCTCGGCCAGCGCGTCGGCGATCGTCTCGTGGATGCCGTCGGGGTAGATCTCCGCGACGGCGTCGTCCTCTCGCTCGTGTACGTACTCGTTCCAGACAGTGACAGCGACCATGCGTGACCTCGGTCGGGACGTGTGCAAAAGTCTGCCGGCCCGTCACGGCGATGTCCTGACACTTCGGTGGCCGGCTCTCGTCGGCAGCTTCGCTACGCGGACTCGCCGTCGGACAACTGGAGGGAGCCGTTCCCGTAGACCCGCTCGACGAAGAGCAGTGCGACCAGCGCGAGAATGATGATCGCGTACGATCCGGCGGCCAACACGGCGTCCGCCAGCGTGGCGTACTCTCCCGTGCGGAAGATGATGGCCTTCCGAACCATCGCGATGACACCGGTGTAGATGACCAACCGGACGACTCTCCGGGTGTCGCTCTGTTCGACGTAGGCCAGCACCGTCTGGTACACCTCGACGATGATCAACAGGAGGAGTCCGGTGTCGATGAACCTGATGACGACGAGCGGATCGGTGATCCTGCCCGACCGCACGGAAGCGAGTATCTCCAGAATCAGGTCGACGACGCCGACCGCAAAGAGCAGGGCAAAGACCGTCGCGGCAGCGAGTTCGACTCCGTGGACGAATCGATCCACGACGCGTGAGTACCGCTCTCCCAGCGACGCCGAAGACTCACTCTCGACGGAATCAGACGAGCTCTGGGCGGGCGAGGGCTGCTCGTCGCCGCTCATTCGTCCAGACCAGTCTTCCAACGGCCGTTGTCAAGCATACACCGTCTCGTACGTGTCTTGGACACATATACCATTTGTCGCGCCGGGACCGGTCCCTCGCTCCAGAACACTCCCGTGCCCTCGTCTGCTGGCACCGCTCCTCTACTACCGTCTTCCCAGCTCGCACCCGTCTCCGTATCGTTCCACGGGACGGAGACGCTCACCGGTACGTTCCGACGACCGTCCGTACAATCGGGCCAGCGCCTCGGCGGACAGTCCCCGGAGTCATACGGTTTATTGTAGTTGCTTACCGGTGATCGTCGCCACGGAGTAGACGATCACCGGTAAATCGCTACAATAATCTGTATCAGGCCGGACGGATCCGAACCAGTCGATCGTCGTCGTCGCGCGGGAACGGTCCGTTCGCGCGACCGTCACGGTTCGACGTGATCGCGTAGAGATCGCCCTCCGGTCCCTGTTCGACGTGGCGGACACGTCCGAGTTCCTCGCTCAGGAGCCCGCTGGTCCCGGCCCGGTAGTCGGCGTCGTACCACGAGGCGTCGTGGTGTCGCTCGTGTCCGTCTGCGGGCTGTGGCCCGTCGGCGGGCGTGATCGTCGCGGCCGTGACTCGCTGACTGATCAGGCCACCGAACACGAACCGGTTCCGCAGGCTCGGAACGCTCTCGCCGGTGTAGAACACGCCCCCGGCCGGGGCCCACGACGAGGCGTCCGCGACCGGCGACTGGAACTCGGTCTCTGGGTATCGCTCGTGATCACCGCTGTTCCGGACCACTGGCCAGCCGTAGTCGACGCCCGGCCTGAGGACGTTGAGCTCGTCTCCAGCGCCGGGTCCGTGCTCGGTGACTATCGGAGTCCCGTCCGGGAGCCAGTCGATGCCCTGGGGGTTCCGGTGGCCGTAGGTGAACACGCGCGGGTCGGCGTCCGACGTGCTGTCGGGGTTGTCCGGTGGTGGCGACCCGTCGGGCCGAACGCGGAGGACCGTCCCGGCCAGGGAGGCTGGGTCTCTCGTCTGTTCCGTGTGTTCGAGTCCGGGATCGGCGTCGCCGGTCGTAATCCACAGGTAGTCGGCCGGTCCGAACGCGATCCGACCGCCGTTGTGGTAGGTGTCGGCCGGGATCTCGTCGACGACCGGGACGACAGTCTCGTCGGGAGCTGGTGCGCTGGCGTCGAAGGCGACCACTCGATTGCGCTTCCCCTCGCTCGTCTCGGCCGTGTAGTAGACGTAGACGACCGGCGGATCCGGATACGACGGGTGGGCGGCGACGCCGAGCAGACCGCCCTCGCCGCCGGTGAGCCGCCACCGACTCTCGTCGGAGCCCGCCTCGATCGCCGCTGCGTCGATGACGTCGGACGGCTCGGCGACCGTCCGCAGCGTCCCGCTGTCGAACTCGGTGACGCGGCCGGTCCGCTCGGTGACGAACAGCGTGTCTTCGCCCGCAAACGAGAGGTCCCAGGGCACTTCGAGCCCGGTCGCCAGCACCTCCGCGGTGTACTCCTCTCGGGGCGAGTCGCTCGGCGGTTCCCAGTCGGGATCGTAGCGGTCCCACTCTGTAAGCTCGTGGGCCACCGAGAGGTCGTATCCGAGCGCCGCGGGGCCGGCCGGCGTGTCGGTACCGCCCTCGCTCGTCGTTCGAGTGCCGTCGTTCGGATTCGACCCCGTACAACCGGCGACGAGGCCGACGCCGACGATCGCACCGCTCCGTCGGAGAAACCGACGGCGACCGATCCCCCTGCTGCTGGCTCGATTGCCACCCATGGGTTTTGGCTCTCCTAAAACTATATTGTACTTGCGGTTTCGACCCCGGGAGTCGTACGGGAAAGCTAAAACTTAACCGGACGACGGCCCGAAGAGCATACAATGGCTTTTGAGGACCTCCTGGAGGATCCTGTGATACAGAAATACCTCCACGAACTCGTCGGACCGAAAGGGATGCCGGTCGCCGCCGCGCCGCCGGACGGCGAAGTGACCGACGAAGAACTCGCCGAAGAGCTGGGACTGGAGCTCAACGACGTGCGCCGGGCGCTGTTCATTCTCTACGAGAACGACCTGGCGTCGTATCGGCGACTCCGGGACGAAGACTCGGGGTGGCTCACCTACCTCTGGACGTTCAAGTACGAGAACATCCCGGAGAAGCTCGAAGAGGAGATGCACCGCCTGCTCGACGCGCTCGAAGACCGCGAATCGTACGAGCGAGACAACGAGTTCTACCTCTGTGAGCGCTGTGGCATCCGCTTCGAGTTCGACGAGGCGATGGAGTTTGGCTTCCAGTGTCCCGAGTGCGGTGACCAGGTCGAATCGATGGAGAACACGCGACTCGTCGACGCCATGGACGAACGGATCGCGACGCTCCGCGACGAACTCAACGTCGACCACGAACGAGAGGACGCCGAAGCCTGATGGTCGTACTCGCAACGAAGCTGTACGTCGACGGCGACGCTCGCCAGCGTGCGCTCGACTCGCTGACCTCGCTCGTCGGGAACGAACTCGCGGATCTGGACGTGGAGTACGACGTGGGGATCCGCGACGACGACTTCCCGAGCGTCACGATCACGGGGCCAGACGAGACGATCGCCCGGAACCTCCTGGGCGAGGAGTTCGGCGAGATCGTCCCGACCCTCGAAGCCGGCGAGACCTACGTCGGCACGCTCGACTCCTGGGACGACGACGGGTTCGTCCTCGACGTCGGCCACGGCGACTCCGTCCGGATCCCGGCCGACGAGATCGGTCTGGGCCGGGGGAGTCCCGAACAGGTCCGGACCCGCTTCGGACTGGTCCAGCACCTCCCGCTGGAGTTCGTCAACGACGATCCGCCACGGCTCAGCGACGCCGCCCAGGACGAGCTGTACGAGTGGACCCGCGGACAGGGCCGCGTCAACGTCAACAGTGCGACCCGGGCAGAGGTTCGGGCGACCGTCAACCGCGCCGGCCACGCCCAGGACATCGTCACCGTCGAGCGCGTCGGCCTGCTCGAACAGAGTATCGTCTGCCGTGACGAGACCGATCCGCCGGGGCTGGTGTCCAGCATCGGCCAGTACCTGCCCTCGGAGCTGCTCTGTATCGTCCCATGAGGCGTCGGGGTCTCGCGCTCGCTGCGGTGCTCGCACTCGTCGCCCTGAGTGGCTGCACCTCGCTTCTCGGGCCGGGCGAACCGGACCCCCAGCGGCTCAACGAATCCGCCGACTACGACTGGGATTCGAGCGTCAACGCCTCCATCACGCTCGAAAAGAACGCCTCTGCCCACGTGTACGGTACCGAGAACCGCTCGGAGCTACGTGTGTACGAGCGCGACGCGCTGGGCCAGGAGGCCCACCTCGAAATCAGGGCGCTCCAGTACCGATATCCGAACGGGACCGTCGTCACCGCCGACCACTCGGCGCTGTCGGTGAGCCAGACCCGCGAGCGGACCATCGTCGACGTACCCAACGAGACCGCCGGACAGGTCGCGTTCACCGCGCCGCGACAGGGCAAACGCTACTCGACGCCGGTGTTCGTCGAGGGGGCGACGAACCTCACCCTCCCGCCGGGGGCTCGCGTCGGGGTCCCGCTGCTCTCGCAGGTGAACCCACCGGCCGGCGAGCGATCGGTGACGGACGACCGGATGACGCTGACCTACGAGAACGTGACCGCCCAGACGATCCGCGTGCGCTACTACCTCCAGCGTGACCTGCTGATCTTCGGCTCGCTCTTCGGGGGTGGGATCGTCCTGGCGATCGGCGGGAGCGTCTACTACTGGCGACAGATCCAGTCGCTGAAACGAAAGCGCGAGGAGACCGCCATCGACATCGACACGGACGGCGACGACTTCGGCGACGACGGACCGCCGCCGGGCATGCGGTAGCCGCGACGACGAGAGGCTTTTACTCGGTGACGACCAACGCCGCGACATGCACGTCGCGCTGGTCACGGTCGGCGACGAACTTCTCGCTGGCGACACCGTCAACACGAACGCCGCGTGGCTCGGCCGCCGGCTCGCCGACCGCGGAGTGTCGGTCGAACGGACGACGGTCGTCCCGGATCGGCTGGCGGACATCGCTCGCGTCGTCAACGAGTACCACGCCGAGTACGACGCCGTCGTCGTCACCGGCGGGCTCGGACCGACACACGACGACAAGACGATCGAGGGCGTCGCCGCCGCCTTCGGCCGTGACGTGGTCGAGAGCGAGGAAGCGCTGTCGTGGCTGGAAGAACACGGCGGCTACGAGCGTGCGGATCTCACCGACGGCACCGGCCACGTCCCCGAAGGGGCGCGTGTGCTGCCCAATCACGAGGGCGTCGCGCCGGGCTGCGTCGTCGAGAACTGCTACGTACTGCCGGGTGTCCCCGCAGAGATGAAACGGATGTTTGAGGAGATCGAGGACGCGTTCGACGGGGACGGGCGACACGTCACCGTCGTCGAGACCGACGAACCCGAGAGCGCGCTGCTGGATCGCCTCGCCGCGGTCCAGGAGCGGTTCCCGGTGAAAGTCGGCAGCTACCCGGGCGAGCGTGTCAGCGTCAAGTTCGAGGGGACCGATCGGGAACTCGTACAGGAAGCGGCGGCGTGGTTCGAAGCGCGGGTCGAGTCCGCCGACGACTAGCGCGCGAGGAACTTGAGCCAGAGCGCCGTCGCGAGGATCCCGCCGAGCGTGACGACGTAGCCGGCCGCGTCGATGACTCCGGGCTGTACGGTTTCTTGCAGCGGAACGAACATACGACTACGTCCATCGCCCTCCGGCTTCAAAGATTCGTTCCCGGGTGGCTTTTGCGAGTGGCGACCGAACGCGTGGTATGCGCCGAATCGGTGTCGTCGTCAACCCCATCGCCGGGATGGGCGGGCGGGTCGGACTCAAAGGGACGGACGGCAAAGTCGAAGCGGCTCGCGAGCGGGGGGCCGAGCCCCGCGCACCCGAGCGTGCGACCACCGCGCTGGCCGCACTCCGAGAGTACGGCGACGAGATCGAGGTGCTCGCTTGGGGCGAGCCGATGGGTGCCGGGGCGGCCCGGGACGCGGGGTTCGAGCCGGTCGTACTCGGGGAGCCAGCGGGCGACGAGACGACGAGCGAGGATACGCGGGCCGCCGTGCGTGCCTTCCGCGAGCACGGGGTCGATCTCGTGTTCTTCGTGGGCGGGGACGGCACCGCCGTCGACGTGGCCGAGGAACTCGGCGAGGAGACGCCGATGCTCGGCGTCCCGGCCGGCGTCAAGGTGTACTCGTCTGTCTTCGGCGTCTCACCGCGTGCGGCCGGCCGCATCGCCGCCCGCTTTACCGACACCGAACGGGCGGAGGTCAACGACATCGACGAGGACGAGTACCGCCGAGGCGAGGTCGTCACCGAGCTTCGGGCCGTCGTTCGCGTCCCACAGGCAGACGAGCGCCAGTCCGCGAAGCAACTCGGCGGCGGCACCGTCGAGACGCTGGCCGAGGCCGTCGCAGAGGAGGCACGATCGGGAGTCACCTACGTCCTCGGACCCGGCAGCACCGTCGGCGCGATCAAGTCCGCGCTGGGGTTCGACGGCACGACCCTGGGCGTCGACGTGTGGCGGGACGGGGCGGTTCTCGTCAGGGACGGCGGCGAGGCGGAGATCGTCGACGCGCTCGGCGAGGACAACGTCGTGATCGTCTCGCCCATCGGCGGACAGGGGTTCGTCTTCGGCCGAGGGAACCAACAGCTGTCGCCGGCCGTCATCGAACGCTGTGAGATCGAGGTCGTCGCCTCGCGGGCCAAGCTCGACGACATCGGCGTGTTGCGCGTCGACACCGGCGATCCGGAACTCGACGAGCAGTTGCGGGGCTGGCTCCGGGTGCGCGTCGGGGCCTTCGAGCGCCGTCTCGTCGAGGTCGCCTGACGCCGCGACGATCGGTGGATGTTCGTCCACCAATTCCCGGTAACGAATTCCAATATTATTATTCGCGGAATGTATTCGACCGTATAGACAACATTAAGGTGAGCTGGGACAAGTAAAGGACATATGGAAACCCGAAAGGTACAGCGGTTGGGCCCGTCGACGCTCGCGATGACGTTGCCGGCGGAGTGGGCCAGCGACCACGACGTGGAGAAGGGCGACGAAGTGTCGCTGCGAATCAGCGGCAACGGTGCCCTCACCGTGTTGCCCGAATCGGTGCAGGCAGAGGAGTCCGAGGCGATCATCTACGCCGCCAATCTCGACGCCGACGCCGTCGAGCGAGCGATCGTCGCCCAGTACGTGCTGGGCCGCCGGATCATCCACATCGACGCTGGCGAGGGCGAGACGCTCCCCTCGGAACACATCAACGCCGTCTACAACGCCGAGACCCAGCTGATGGGGCTGGGCGTCATCGAGGAACGCCCGGAACGCATCGCCATCCGGTGCTCGGTCGACCCCGAAGACTTCACGCTGAACAACCTCCTCGAACGGCTCGAATCGACCGGCAGCACCATGCGAAACGAGGCCGTCAAGTCGCTGGCCCACGGCAACCCCGATCTCGCACAGCGCGCACTCAACCGGGAACGCCAGGCAAACAAGATCTTCGTGCTCCTCCTTCGCCTCATCTTCACCTCCTACCAGAACCCCAATCTGGCGCGGGCGGTCGGCCTCGACGACGGCTTCCCGCTGATCGGCTACCGATCGATCGCGAAGAACCTGGAGCTGACTGCCGACAACGCCGAGGACATCGCCGAGATCGCCCTGGCGTCCGACGATCACACGCTCACGATCGAGTCGTCGACGATGCGTCGGATCCGCGATTTCACCGATCAGGTCAACGAGATCACGGAGAAAGCGGTGACCGCCACCGTCGAGCGCGACTACGACACCGCCATCGAAGTCCGCGAGACCTACGCCGAGATCGGCGACCGGGAGACCGAGATTCTTGACGATCTGCCGGAGATGGGCAACGAGTCGCTCCTGCAGGTGCGAGAAGTCCTCGTGAGCCTCCAGCAGACCGCCGAGTACGCCGTCCGAAACGCCGAGATCGCGACGAACCTCGCGCTCAACGAGGAGTCCGAGCACACCGAGATCAAGTAATCGTCGGTCATACGGACAGTTGTAGGAATTTACCGGTGAACGTCTACTCCGTGGCGACGCTCACCGGTAAGCAACTACGACTTTCCGTATCAGAGCACGCCGTCGTCGCTCTCGGGGCGCTCGCTCCGCATGAATTAAGTGGCCACTCGGGATAGCAGTTCGTATGGCAACAACGTCGTCGAAGACGGACATGAGCGTCGGACTGGGGCTGCTCTTCTCGATCGTGGCGGTCGTCGCTTCGGTCGCGACAGGGGTCTTCGGCTACTCGTACGCGCTGGAACACGCCCGTGCAGTGCAGGTCAACGGCGGGATCGCCTTCGGCGTCGCGATGCTGGCAGCTGGCCTGGCGATCGTGGCGATCCACGCCTTCGACGACTGATCGACCGGCCGACGAGTCGTCGTTCGAACACCCTTTTGTTCCCACCTCCTGCCCGTCTACTCCGCTCCGATAGCTCGGAAAGGAACGGTTAAGACTTCGAAGGCCCTACTTGGAGGCATGGGAGAGATCAGCGAGGAAGACCGGCAGATCCTCGACTACCTGAGGGACAGCGTCTCCCGCGGGCAGAGCTACTTCCGCGCGAAGAACATCGCCGAGCAGCTCGGTCTCTCGTCGAAGCAGGTCGGTGCCCGGTTGCCGCGACTCGCCGAGGAGGCCGACGAGGTCGACATCGAGAAGTGGGGCCGATCCCGCTCGACGACGTGGCGCGTCACGCTGAGCTAGTCGTGGCGGTCTTCGCCGTCTTTTTGACCACGTACCCCTGACGACATCGTATGACTGTCCGGGTCGAGCGGACGATGACGGTACCGGCGTCGCCCGAGCGTGTCTGGGAGTTCATCGCAGACCCGGACCGACGCGCCGCGCCGCTCAGCGTCATCGAGCGATGGGAGACACACGACGACGGCTCGGCCACGTGGCACCTCGCGCTCCCGATCCCGCTGATCGACAGCACGGTCGCCGTCGAGACCAGCGACGACGAACGGCGGGCTCCCGACTACGTCAGCTTCACCGGCCGATCGAAGGTGATGTCGGTGCGGGGAGAACACGAACTGGAAGCGATCGAGCGGGACGACGCGGACGTGGCGACGCGACTGACGAATCGGTTCGTCGTCGACGGTCGAATCCCGGGCGTCGAGCGGTTCTTCAAGCGCAACTTCGACGCCGAGCTGGAGAACCTCGAACGCGCGCTGCTGGCAGACATCGAGGACCGCCCGTGAAGATCGCGCTCGCACAGCACCGCGTCGAAGCGGGCACCGTCGAGGGAAACGTCGAGCGAGCGACGGCGATGATCGAACGAGCCGCCGACCGGGGTGTGGGACTCGTCGCGCTACCGGAGCTGTTCGCCACCGGCTACTTCGCCTTCGACGCCTACGCCCGCACCGCCGAGTCCCTGACCGGACCGACGCTGACGCGCCTCAGAGAGACGGCGGCCGAGCACGACCTCGCCCTCCTCGCGGGGTCGATCGTCGAGGACTTGGCTGCCAGCCGCGCGGCCGGCATCGAGACGCCGGCCACGACGGGCTACGCCAACACGTCCGTGCTGTTCGACAGCGACGGACAGCGCCGCAGCGTGTACCGCAAACACCACCTCTTTGGCTACGGCTCGGCCGAGCAGGACCTCCTGGAGCCGGGCGAGCGCATCCAGACTGCCGACATCGGGGGGTTTACCGTCGGCGTCACGACCTGCTACGACCTCCGATTTCCGGAGCTCTACCGGGAACTGGCCGACCGCGGCGTCACGCTCGCGCTCGTCCCGAGCGCGTGGCCCTATCCCCGCGTCGAGCACTGGTCGGTCCTGCCGAAGGCACGCGCCGTCGAGAACCTCACGTACGTCGCGGCGGCAAACGGCGTCGGCACGTTCGACGGCGAGGCGCTGCTCGGTCGCTCGACGGTGTACGATCCGTGGGGGACGCCGATCGCGTCGACGGGCGACGAGCCGGCACTCGTCACCGCCGACCTCGATCCGGATCGGGTCGCCGCCGTCCGCGAGTCGTTCCCGGCGCTCGACGATCGCCGCCAATCCTGAGCTTTATACGTGCTCGGTCGAGAGTAGCAAGTGCCGGCACGGCGCTTTTCACGTCTTTGCCGGCGAACTAGCTCGGCTCGCTCGACTCGCTGCTCGGCCACGGTGGCGATCGCCCAAGGCTGTCCGGACAGCCTTTCTCGGCGTCCTTCCATCGTGTTGGGTCTCCAGCCCTTTTGACGCTCGCTCGCAACCGTTCTCTCTCGTCCTCGGAGCGCCGCTCACACTGTCGGCTGACACCCTGGGAGAGACTCGCCGTGGTGGCGAACTCGTTTACAGACGGACAGCCGACAGCATCACGCAGGCGAGAGGCGCACGATCGGCGCGTCGTCGGCGTCGACGGCCACGTAGAGGTGCCCCTCTTCGACGCCCTGGGCCACGTCTCTGATTCGCCACCCGCGTCCCGACAGCAGCTGCTCGGCCTCGGTCACGTCGGTGCCGTCGACGGTGAAGCGAGCGAGAGACTGCGCGGCCAGCCCGCCGACGAACAGATCGCCGTCCCACTCCGGGAACGCCGCGCCGGTGTAGAACGTCATTCCGCTGGGTGGGAAGCCACCGCTCCCGCAGGGCCAGGAGTAGACCGGCCCGACCACGTCGTCGCGGTCCGCGTGTGCCACGCCGATGGGATCGCCCGAACCGTACGTACAGCCTTCGTCGGCGACGGGCCACCCGTAGTTGCCCCCGCGCTGGAGGACGTTGATCTCGTCGCCGTCCTGCTCCCCGAACTCGCTCTGCCAGATCGCGCCGGTGTCGGGATGGACGGCCATGCCCTGGGCGTTGCGGTGGCCGTAGCTGTAGACGGCGTCGGCGGCCGCCGGCTCGTCGACGAACGGATTGTCGTCCGGGACCGAGCCGTCGGGTTCGAGGCGCAGCGTCACACCGAGTTCCGTCGTCGGGTCCTGGGCGACGTGCTCGGGGCCGAACTCCTTGAACTGTCGATCACCGACCGTCTGGTAGACCGTGCCGTCCCGGCCGAAAGCGACCCGGGAGCCGAAGTGGCCGTTCGACTCGACGAAGGGCTCGGCGACGTGGAGCCGCTCGAACGCGTCGAGCGAGCCGCTGTCGACGTTCAGCCGCCCGCGACCCAGCGCCGTCGTCGACTCGCCGCCGTCGTTGGCGCTGGCGTAGGTCAGGTACGCCCACAGCGTCTCCTCGAACTCGGGGTGGAGTGCGCTGTCGAGCAAGCCGCCCTGGCCCCGGGCGTGGACCGACGGCACGCCGGTCAGTTCGCTCTTCTCGCCGTCCGGCAACGACACCAGCGAGAGCCGACCAGGCCGTTCGGTCACGAGCAACTGTTCCCCGCCGGGTAGCGGTGTGACGCTCCACGGAGCCGTGAACGACTCCGCGACGCGATCGACGGCGACCCCGGCGTCGTCGTCGGTCTCGGTCGGTGATCGCTGTCCGACCGAGCGCCCGCCACAGCCGGCCACGAGACCGCCGAGGCCGGCGGCCATCGTGGCCAACATCGATCGACGCCGCGTGACTGCTGTCGTCTCGTCGGTCATACTGCCACTTCGTGCCCCACGTTCACAAACCTCTCGTCGACTCGCTCCCGCGGGTCGAACTCTCTCGGAGCACACGCCACCGCTACTCGCGGCTCGTCCCGCTCGTCGAGCGCATCACTCCTCTGCTCGCAGTGAACCACTGGTCGGCGATGAAACGCCTCCCTGCGTCGTTCACTCCTCGGTCCGTATATCAGCCGACAACCCCTGTGCCATCTCGATCTCCTTCGAGTTGTTGATCGTCCAGGCCGTTCGTTCGGTGACCGCCTCGATCACCTCGCGGGCGTGTGGCGAGCCGCTGCCGGACTTCTTGACGCCGCCGAAGGGGAGGTGAACCTCCGCGCCGATACACGGGAGGTTCCCGTAGGCCAGTCCGAGGTCGGCGTTGTCTCGGAAGTAGTTGATCTGGCGGTAGTCCTCGGCGACGATCGCGCCGGCGAGGCCGTACGGCGTCGCGTTGACCATCTCGACCGCGCGTTCGACCCCGCCGGAGTACTCCAGCAGGGCGACGTGGGGGCCGAACACCTCTTCGGTGAGACAGCGCAGTTCGGGATCGTACTCCATCTCGTAGACGAAGGGTCCGACCCAGTTGCCCTCTTCGCGGCCGTCGGGGATCGCGTCGGGGGCCAGTTCTTCGCGGTCGACGAGGACCGTCGCGCCCTCCTGTCGGGCCAGTTCGTTGTACTCCGCGAACTTCTCGACTTGCTCTTGGTCGACGACCGGGCCCATGAACGTCGACTCGTCGAGGGGATCCCCGACCGTCACGTCTTCCGCGAGGTCGACGAAGCGGCGCTTGAACTCCTCGTACACGTCCTCGTGGACGATCAGGCGCTCCGCGGAGACACAGCGCTGGCCGGCCGTCTTGAACGAGGACATCACCGCCGAGTGGACCGCGATATCCAGGTCGGCGGTGTCGGTGACGACGACCGCGTTCTTGCCGCCCATCTCGCAACACGCGCTCCGGCCCGGCCGGCCGCCGATCTTGCCGGCCACCTCGTGGCCGACCGCCGCGGAGCCCGTAAAGAGGACGGTGTCGACGCGGTCGTCCTCGACGACGGCGTTGCCGGCGTCGCCGTACCCCTGAACGAGGTTGAACACGCCGTCGGGGATCCCCGCGTCGTCGAACATCTCCGCGACGATCTGGGCACACCACGGGGTCTGTTCGGCGGGCTTCCAGACGACGGTGTTGCCCTCGACGAGCGCGACCGCCATGTGCCAGAACGGGATGGCGACGGGGAAGTTCCAGGGCGTGATGCAGCCGACGACGCCGCGGGGCTTGCGCCGCATGTAGGCGTCCTTGCTCGCGACCTCGCTCGGAACGACGTCGCCGTGGGGGTGGCGGGCGTTGCCCGCGGCCCACTCGACCATGTGGTAGGCCTCGACCACGTCGGCTCGGCCCTCGGAGAGTTCTTTCCCGCACTCTCTGCTGACGACTTCGCCGAGTTCGTCGGTGCGGTCTCGGAGCTCGTGGAAGATCTCCCAGAGGTGTTCCGCGCGATCGATGTAGGAGAGGGACTGCCACTCGTCGGCGGCGGCCTCGGCGGCGGCGACGGCGCTGGCTACGTCGTCGCCCGTTCCGCGCTGGAACTCGGCCAGCACCTCGCCGGTCGCGGGCTCGCGGCTCTCGAAGGTCGTCGTACTGTCGCCGTCTGTCCACTCACCGTCGATGTAGTGGCGGCCGGGGACCTCGCTGTCTCGGGTCATGTGAGCGTGTGGACTTGACCCCCGGTAGACAAAAATCTATGTCACGAGACGGGTGTGGGTCGCTGGCGTCAGACCGATTCGAGCGCGGCCTCGAAGTCGGCCGTCTCGATGACGACCGATTCGGCGCTGGCTGCAACGTCGTCGGGATCGATGTCGTCGGCGACGGCCCGGATCGCTCGCATCGAGGCTTCCCGGACGAGTGCCTCGATCTGGGCTCCCGAGTACCCCTCCGTCCGGGCCGCCAGCCCGTCGAGATCGACGCCGTCGCCGAGGGGCTTGTCGGCGGTGTGGACCGCCAGGATCTCGCGACGCGCGGCGCGATCCGGGTTCGGCACTTCGACGTGCTGCTCGAACCGACCCGGCCGCAAGAGCGCGTCGTCGAGCGTCTCGCGGCGGTTCGTCGCCGCCAGGACGACGAGGTTGGGGTTCTCCGTGATCCCGTCGAGCTCGGTCAGCAGCTGGGAGACGACGCGCTCGGAGACCTCGTTGCTCTCCCCGCGCTGGCCCGCGACGGCGTCGATCTCGTCGAGGAAGACGATGCTCGGGGCGGTCTGGCGGGCTCGCTCGAACACCTCTCTGACCGACTCCTCGGACTCGCCGACGTAGCGATCGAGCAGTTCGGGGCCGTTGACGTGGATGAAGTTGACGCCGCTCTCGCCGGCGATCGCGCGGGCCAGCAGGGTCTTGCCGGTCCCCGGCGGCCCGTAGAGGAGCACGCCGCTGGGCGGATCCGTGTCGGTCGCCGAGAAGAGCGGCCCGTAGGCGAGTGGCCACTCGACGGCCTCCGTGAGCCGCTCTTTCACCTCGTCGAGCCCGCCGACGGCGTCGAACGAGACCGACGGCGACTCCGCGACGTACTCTCGCATCGCCGAGGGTTCGACGGCCGCCATCGCCGTCTCGAAGTCGGCCCGGTTCACGTCCGGGTCGTCGCTCTCTCGTCGCAGCGCCGTCATCGCGGCCTCCGTGGTCAGCGTCGCCAGGTCCGCGCCGACGAAACCGTGGGTCTGACTCGCCACGTCGTCGAGTTCGACGTCGTCGTCGATCGGCATCTCGCGGGTGTGTACGTCGAGGATCTCTCGCCGACCCGGCTCGTCCGGCACGCCGATCTCGATCTCGCGGTCGAAGCGCCCGCCCCGCCGGAGGGCGTCGTCGATCGTGTCGACGCGGTTGGTCGCGCCGATGACGACGACCCGCCCGCGGTCTTCCAGCCCGTCCATCAGCGTGAGCAACTGGGCGACGACGCGGTTCTCCATGTCGGCGTCCTCGTCGCGAGAGCCCGCGATCGAGTCGATCTCGTCGATGAAGAGGATCGACGGCGCGTTGTCCTCGGCGCGCTCGAAGGCCTCTCGCAACCGCTCCTCGGATTCGCCCTTGTACTTGGAGACGATCTCCGGGCCGGAGATCGTGTCGAAGTACGCGTCGACCTCGTTGGCGACGGCCCGAGCGATCAGCGTCTTCCCGGTGCCGGGCGGCCCGTGGAGCAAGACGCCACTGGGCGGGTCGATTCCGAGCCGACGGAACCGCTCGGGCTCGGAGAGTGGCATCTCGATCATCTCGCGGATCTGGTCGAGCTCTTCGTCGAGGCCCCCGATGTCCTCGTAGTTCACGTCGATGTCGGCCGTTTCGGTCGCCTCGTCCTCGGACGGGGGATTTACCGACGACGCGGTCGCCGACTCCTCGCGGTCGCCGCTGTAGGGCAACACTGTGACGCGGGTGTCGTCGGCGACGCGCACGGACCCTTCCGGCGAAGTCGAGCGTACGAGGAACGTCCCCAGCCCCTCGACGTGGACCTGCTCGTCTCGCTGGACGAGTCGGTCGACGAGCCGGTCGCGGACGGCGTGCTCGTAGGACTCGCTGCCGGGGAGGGGCTTTGCCGGCTGGACGGTGATCGTCGTCGCGTCGTCGACGCTCGCGTTCGAGACCGTCACGGTGTCGCCGATGTTGACACCGGCGTTGGCCCGCGTGTCCGCGTCGATTCTGACGAACTGGCCGCCGTTGTCGCTGGCCGGCCAGACCTTGACGACGGTCTTCCTGTCGCCGCCGACGATGATCGGGTCGCCGCTGAGGACGTTCAGTTCGTCCCGGACCGAGTCCGGCAGCCGAGCGATGCCACGCCCCGCGTCGCGCTTGTTGGCCCCTTCGACTTCGAGCTCGATCCCGCCAGACGGGTGACCACTCATGCGCTCGGATAGAGGACCGACGGTCTTGATACCGTCGCCTGGTAGCTGGGCGGCGTCCGGCGGTCGCGGTGTCTACCGACGGCGATCTGGTGATCGTCTGTCGAACGCAGCCCCGGAGAAACGCCTATACCGGAGGCGTGTGGAACACGTGACATGGTCTCTCAGACCGAGCGTGACGAGATGACCTGGTACGAGTGCGAGCACTGCGGGCTCATGTTCGACGACGAGAGCGACGCCGACCAGCACGAGCGCAACTGTGACTCGGAAGAACCGTCCTACATCCAGTAAACTACCCTCCCCTACTTCGCTCGGGGGTAATTACCCCGCTCGCTCGTTGAGGGGAGGGCTTTCGCGTGGACTCCCGTTCTACGCCTCGGATGAGGCGGGAAGGTCGTACTCTCCACTCACGTTCAGCGTCCCGCGATTCAAGCGCACGTCTACGGGTGCGCCTCCGGCATCTGCGTTTTGCCGACGCCGGAGATACTGCAAACCGATGTTCTTGGAAGCGTTGTAGTCCGCGTGGTTCTTGTACCCACACTTCAGACACTCGAACGACTCTTGATGGCGATTGTCGTCGTGGGTAAACCCACAGGTCGAACATCGCTTCGAAGTGTTGCGTGGGTCCACTTGGACGGATTCGACGCCTTGCTCTCTAGCTTTGTATTCGACGTACTCATAGAGGCGACGGAACGCCCACAGATGATGCCACGACGCGTCTGGCACGTTCTCACGAATATCGGTCAGATCCTCGAACACGATATGCGAACAGTCGTGTTCGACGGCTTCAGCGACGATTTCGTTGGCGACACGGTGCAGGAATATCTCGAAGCGCCCGTCCTCTTTCTGTTCAACTCCTTCTATCGCGTCGTGTGCGGCCCGTGTCCCGCACTGCTGGAGGTCGCCACGCCGTTTCTCGTACTCTCGCTTCCAGTGGTTGAACTCGTCTGCCGACCAGAACCGACCAGTCGAAGCGACCGCGAGCTGGTTCACACCGAGGTCCACACCGAGGACTGTTCTGTGCCCGGTCGTGGTGTCGGTGTCGTCCTCTTTGAGCATCGATGCATGGAGATACCAGTCGCCATCACGTCGATGGAGAGTCGCCCGCCGAAACTCGTACTCCTCGTCTGTGACGTACTTCGTCGGTGGTACGTCAGCGTCGTCAGGGAGGATATAGTCACACCCGATTCGTCCGTCCACTGTTGACAGCGAAACGTGGTCACGATGGAACGTGGCACTTCGCTTGTCGTAGATTGCGGTATCCGCAGTGAACGTCGGGCGAGACGTATCTTGGTCGTTTGTGAGCCGTTCGACGCCGCTTTTGACGGCTTCGACGGCTTGGCGAATCCCCTTCTGGACGAGGTTCGCGGTCAACTCGGTGTCCTCGCGTAGCTGGTCGTACAGGCCGCGTTCGGCTTTTGCTTTCGAGGTAACGTGGTAGCCGTCGTCGCCGTGCCAGCACCACCTACTCGCGGTGTTGGCGCAGTATTTGAATTGCTCGACAGTCTCCTGAAGGTGTGCATCCGCGCCTTCGGGCGTGTCGAGCTTGATAACGGCAGTACGACGGTACTCCACTGTATTTTCACATATATACCAGTAGTTACTTAATAGTTGGGAATTAGCAGGCAACAGTTTGGCGGCTAGTCAGTACCATGTCGGCTTCTGCTCACGGCTTCGCCGTTCGCACGGCCCGCGGAACGGAGTTCCGCGCTGTCCTCCCCACCCTACTCGTTTGTGCTTCCGACGTATCGGAAGCTCGGCACTCCTTGAGGGTGGGGCCTCCACCTTGAATTAGGTGAACTGCTCCGGGGTCAAGCCCCGGAGCTTCTTCCCGTAGACGACTCGTCGATCGACCGCCTCGACGGTCGGAGCGGCGCGTTCGTGCGGCCGCGCACCGCTTTGCGACCCAGCGGCCGCGGATGGCTCGAAACCACGGATATCACTCGCTGCCGACGATCTCGTAGCTCCGTTCGCCCATCTCGTCTTCGACGAACACGAAGACGCGTCCACGAGCCGTTTCGGGATCGGCCTCGACTTCGACGCGCATCGACGCGTCCGTGATCGTCACGCCGGGGAACACCTCTTCTTGCTCGCCCGTGTCGAGCATGATCCGGCCCACGCCGGTCTCTTCGAGGATGTCGTCGTGGGTGTTGAGATCGTTGACGTACAGCAACACGCCTTCGGTCTCGTTGGGATCGGTCACGAGAACGTGGACCTCTTTGGCTGGTGCTGCCACGACGCTGTCTTCGACTCGCTCGGGGACGCCGTGGTAGAACACTTCTCGGCCGTCGGTGTACTCGACTACGACGCCGTCTTCCGTGAGCTGGACCGACAGCGTCTCCGGGGCTACGTCGTTGCGGGCACTCATTGGCGACGGTTCGCCTCGGACCGGCAAAAGCGCCGCGTTCCACCGGCGGCTACCAGACCGCCACAGGTAAATACGGTCGTGTGGGACAGTGAGACGATGCAGGGGAAGGCTGCGGCCCCGGCGGCCGGGACGGTGCTGAACGCGCTCGCCACCCACCGCGGGTCGGCGTTCGCCATCGACGAGTACACCCACGCGACGGTCGATCTGTTCACCGAGGCGGAGATCGACGACGACGAGGAGGCAGTCGTCGGGGAGATCGCTGGCGCGCCCGACGCCGACACTCGCCTGATCGAGACCTGCGTCGAGTACGTCCTCGACGCTCACGGCGAACCAGAGGTGGCCGGTGCCGTCGTCCGAACCGAGAGCGACGTGCCGATGGCCTCGGGTCTCAAGAGCAGCTCGGCGGCCGCCAACGCGACCGTCATGGCGACGCTTGACGCGCTCGACAGGACCGACCGGATGACGCGAGAGGACATGGCCCGCCTCGGCGTGATGGCGGCGCGAGACGTGGGCGTCACGGCCACCGGTGCGTTCGACGACGCCTCCGCCTCGATGCTCGGGGGCGTCACCGTCACGGACAACGACGCCGACGAGCTACTGGCACGCGACGAGATCGACTGGGACGTGCTCGTCTACACGCCCCCAGAGCAGGCGTTCAGCGCCGACGCGGACGTGCGCCGCTGCGAGCACGTCGCTCCGATGGCCCGGCTGGTCGAGGACCTCGCGCTCGACGGCGACTACGAACGAGCGATGACGGTCAACGGACTGGCCTTCTGTGCGGCGCTCGACTTCGACTCGGAGCCTCTCATCGAAGCGATGCGGCAGGTCGAGGGCGTCTCGCTCTCCGGCACCGGCCCGTCCTACGTCGCCGTCGGCCCACGTCCCGCGCTCGAACAGGTCCAGGTCTACTGGGAGCAGCGCGACGGCAACACCTGGCTGACCACGACCCAAACGGAGGGAACTCACACACTATGAGCACGAATCCAGAGGACATGAGTCTCGACGAACTGCGCACAGAGATCCAGACGATCGACCGCGAGATCGTCGAGAAGATCGCACAGCGGACCTACGTCGCCGACACGATCGCCGAGGTCAAAGACGAGAAGGGCCTGCCCACGACGGACGAGGACCAGGAACAGTCCGTGATGGATCGGGCCGGCGAGAACGCCGAACGGTTCGACGTGGACGCCAACCTCGTGAAAGCGATCTTCCGACTACTGATCGAACTGAACAAGGTCGAACAGCGGGAGAGTCGGTAGCACTTCACTCGAAGATTTAGTAAGACTGTATTTCAAGGCCGTCGATACGTCCGAAGTGCTTCGTGTTTCTCGTGAGAACCGGTTCGTCATTGAGAAGCGTAGTCGCAGCGATAATACAGTCCTCTCGCTCGATCCGTTCACCGTCGTTGATTAGCTCACCGGAGAGTTTTCCGGCTTTTCGCATCACGGTGTGGTCGGCGCTCACGATGTGCTTCGTTTCCAGTATCTCGAGAATTCGCTCTCGCTTCGTCTCCGGCGTTCGAGACCGAGCGACGCCCTCGTAGAGTTCCAAAACCGTCACGGCAGACATTTTCTGTGGTCGCGCTTCTTTTTTGACGATCGCTCATCCCGATACATTGTAACACAGCAGTTTCTTGAACCAGTCGTCCGGTGAGTTGAGTTTCAGTGCGAGAAATCCGAGGTATTTTTGGAGATGATGCTTCGAGATGCCTCTGAACTTCGCCAGCCACTGGCGAAGGAAGCTGTGGCGGTTCTCGCAGGTNTTTGTGTGGGCGTCACCGATGACGTAGGTGTCGGAGTGGGTGACGGCCAGATGGCCGTCCACCCCCTCCGTCTCCTCGATGTCCTCATAGATCGTGTAGCCGTCGGTACAGAGGATGACGCTTCCGTCGCCGTACTCAGAGATGTCCTCGTCGGCCTCTTGCAGATCCTTACAGACGAGAAATCGCA
>NZ_KB905378.1:2747229-2924114 GCF_000379085.1 Halomicrobium katesii DSM 19301
GTCTTTGTGAGGTCGTTGAAGTAGGTTTCGCAGGATTTGCACCAGTACTGCTGAGCGTCCTTACCGGTCGTTCCTCGGTCGACAACCGCGTCACTCTCGCAGTGAACACACGTCACCGTCTCGCCGAACCGGGCGAGACGGAGACGCTCGAAGCATCGCTCACGCGGTGGAAGGAACACTTGAGCTGACTGCTCGTCCATCGTTGGCTGCTACTGAGTCGCCAGCAGAATTGATGTTACGATCTATCGAGATGAGCGACATACGATTCCACGACGTCTGGCATACGACCTTGCGCACCATACGGCGGATTCATCAGCGCCACGTCGTAGTCCTGCGCCAGGATGTCCAGCAGGCGCACGAAGCTCCGGAGATCCTGCGCGAGGAACGAGTCGCCATTCCGGTGCTCCTCTACGGCCTCACGCAAACTGTGTAGCACCTGTCCGAGCGTATGGCTCTCGCGGGGGTCGTCGCCGAGGGTCAACTGCGTACCGCCGACATCGGCGTCGTCCTCGAAGATGTCGCCAAGCGTCCCACGCACGTCGAGGAGACTCCCAAGGCTGTGGACCTCCTCGAACGCGTCGAGGATACGCCGCAGCGCCTGCTCGACATCCTCGTCGTCGCCGGCGACTTCCTCGAACACCTCCTCGACACCGTCGATCTCGGCGACCGTCGCGTCGGCGCATACGATCCCGACCTCGGGCATGTCGAAGCCACTCGCACCGTCTGCCTCGGCACGAGTTCGTCCCTTCAGGTAGAGATTGAACGCTGCGAGCTGACAAGCCCGCATATCGAGGTCGACGCCGTAGAGGTTGTGCCGGAGAATTTCCCGCGGAATCTCCTCGTCAGGCAGGTCGGTCTCGGCACGCCAGATGCGCTCCAGCACGTCGAATGCGTACAGCAGAAAGTGGCCACTCCCACAGGCGGGGTCGATGACGCGAAGTTCTTCCGGGTGATCGAAGTCGGTGGGCTCACCTTCCTCTTCGGAGGGAACGAGATAGGTACAGAAGTCGGCGATGTCTGGCGATTCGTCGGGTGAGAGTGGTCGGTTTTTCCGCTCGTCCGGAGTGAATCCGTCTTGGGCCTCGACGACGTCCTGTAACTCGCCGGTGTGCTCGAGGTAGAGCTTCCCGAGCGAGTTGTCGGTGAGCATCCGGACGACCCAATGAGGCGTGTAGAACTGGTTCGCCGGCGGGACGTCCTCAGGCTCGAGTCCTTCGCGGTCGCCCTTGCGACGCAGGTCGTCGAGCAGTTTGACGTTGTAGTATTCGTAGACCCACCCGAGCACGTCGTCGGCCCGCCAGACCTCGTCGGGGACCGAGTCGAGCATCCCGCAGAGTTCCTCGAAGGTGTCGTCGTCGGGGTCGATCAGGCTGTACGCAGACGAGCGATCGAAGAGTATCTCGATCTCCTCGGCGAGGTCGTCGCAGGCATTGTGATAGGCCTCGAGAATCGCCTCGTCTTCCAGTAGGAATTCCTCGTGGACGAGCGTCTCAGCGGCGGGCGTCAGGCCATTGTCTTTGAAGACGGTGACCTCCTCGTCGATGAAGCCCCGCACTTCCATGCAGCGTAGCGCGGCCAGACGATTGACGATGGTGTAACCCACGCCGGTCACGTACTGCTCAAACGCCTCAGACCATGAATCGTCGTCGACGGCCTCGATCTCGATCGCCTCCACGAGCTGCTGGGTGTCCTCGTCCAGCGAGCCGACATCTTCGGGCTCGTCGTCGATTCCTTTCTGCGTGAGCTGGAACTCGACGTTGTCCTCGACGCGCTCGCGCATCTCGGTGACAACATCCTCCAGGTGCTCACGCTCTTCCTTGTCCAATTGAGCCTTCCGCTGAGAGAGAGAGTCGCTTGCCATAGGAGGTAATATGTATGCTATGTCTGAATCACACGAGCGTCTTTAATGTTGCCGATGATGGAAGTCGCGACGAGTGCTCACTGATGGTCTGAAGTTTATTTGAGTAGAAACAGTACCCAGCTTATGGGCTGGATTGATGTCTTGCGGACATGGGCACCGATTATCCAGGCAGGTGCTATTGTTGGTGCAGTAGGGACGGTCTGGTTGACTTACCGGCAGGTCAAGCTTCGAAAAGAGCAAGCAACAACCCAGTTCGAAGATGAGCTCTCACGGGAGTATCGCGAGCTAGCTCGAGAACTGCCAGTAAAGGCACTCTTAGGAGACGAATTAACTGAAGATGAGTTCGAGAACCAATTTTCAAACCTCTACTACTATATCGATCTCTCGAACGAGCAGGTCTTCCTGCGGTTTGAGGAGCGGGTCAGTAAAGAGACATGGGACGACTGGCAAGACGGCATAGAATCAAACCTAAATCGACCTGCGTTTCAGATGGCGTGGGACGAGATCAAGGAACGATCTGATACGTTCCAGGAGCTTCGGCGGTTAGAGCGGAATGATTTCGAGACTGATCCAGCTGAATGGGATCAAATCAACCCTGAGTGAATTGCAGGTTTTGTTCCGCTATGGAAAATTACTGCCCGATAATCACTGATCGTCTTCTAACTCGGCTTCGTCAGCCAGTCGGTCAGCAACTTCATCGTCAGAGAGACAGTGGCTCGGTCCGGGTGGATACACCTGAGCCTCACCAGTGAGGCGCTCCTTGGCCTTCTCAGTGGTGTCCACCTCGTCGTAAATCGACTCATCAAGCTTCTCGTACCATCTACTGGTTACTTCCGGCATGTCCTCGTTCAAGTTCCTCCGACGTTCGGCCAAGTCTTCGTAGCGGGATTCCATCTGATCAAGACTGATGTCCTTCTTAGCGAGTTCTAGCTTGATGAAGTCGCGTAGGTCATCGAACAGCCGCTGGTACGCATGTGCGGCCCGATAGTAGTTCTCAGCTTTGTCACCGGGATCAGCCATTCGTCTGTAACCGGAAATGATGGCAGTAGTGATAGCGAGCCCAATTAAGATGAACTGGGGCGTCGAATCCCATATGAGAGCGATTGTTAGCAGTCCTGCAACACCGAAGACGAACCAATCGAGAAGCCGATCCACCTTCGAGTACCAATCGGCACCGACATAGTACGCCTTGAAAGTCCACAGAACACTGTCTGCTTCATTAGCAACGCGTTCACGTAGGCGTTCGTGCGCCTCGTAGTCGAAATCCTCGTCAGTCATAGGGACCGAAATCTCACTTGAAATCGTCGCCGTAGACTTCCCGGTAGTTCTCTTTCGCCTCTTGCGTCTTACCTTCTTTTTTGAGGCGCTCAGCCTCCTCGATCTTCTCACTGGCACGGTACGCTTTTTTTGCCGCCTGCTTCTTCTCCTTCGAGCTCATACCCTTGTCAACGCGTTCCTGATAAACAGGTTCTCGCGTTTCGTCGTTGACGTACTGCGGGAGATTCCGGAAGAAGTTGCTCATGTGCTCATGAGTAGAGGCACTAGCGGGAGCGTCATTCTGGAAATATTTGTACGCCATCATCACCATGTGGTAGGAGTTCACCGGTTTTCCGTTCTCCTCATTCCACTTCTTCGCGGAGACAGCGACCCGCTGGAGATTGCCCCCGTTATTCTCGTTAACGGCATTATACATCGACTGGAATTTCCGGGGGTTCGTACCCACCCAAGATTGCCCGCCATAGGTGTCGGGGATCGCGTAGCCGTTATTCGGGTCGTCAGCGCTCATCGGTTGGATGGGAATTTCCATCCCCCCGACGGTTACGGGGTCAGTCGGACTCTCGGGGTTGTGAGTATCGGGCCTTGTTTAGACGCAGTACAAATCGGCTCTTGCGGCGTATGCTCCGCGAACAGATCGACACGATGAGGCACTCAGGACAGATTTTAGATCAACCGCAACGGCCCGTGACTCGCCGGTTGAGGAGCGTCTAAACACGGCCGAGTATCGTTATAACGGAACGCTGGGGTGACCTCTACGGTGAAGTCACTGAACTTCACCGCCACCACGTTCCGGTCGATGCGAACCTCCTGGTTAGGATATTTTCGCTTCAACCGTCTTTTGACAGCACGAAGCGCGTTCTGTGGACCGTTACGAGAGGTGGCCCATTGACCATGCTCGTCCGCATCAAGGACGACCAGCACATCGACATCGCAGTCCTCGTCGAGTGGTCCGGTCATCGTCCCTTGCATCACTGAACCGTAGATATGATCTTCTTCAATCGACAGACCCTCGTCCTTCAGGTTGTCAACGACGTTTTCACGTCGCTCCTGCATGTCTTTGGCCTGTTTGTCGGTTATTTGGGCATCCTCGGCGTATTCTTGGTGTGATTCCTCGATTTCACGTTCCGCATCCCTTGATGAATCACCACCGTCAGAATCATCTGAGTCGGCTGGTGACCGATTACCTCCGCCACCACCCTGCTGGTACTCTCCGACAGTTCGACTGTTACCCATGAGCCACCACCTCGCCGGGGGTTGGGGAGAATGACCCCAACGTCGTTTGCCCAACCCCAAGGACGGTCTCCTCTATGTCATGTCTCCACTGGAGGTACTGGGATTGTGCAGTATTCATAGAGGGTGTCATAGAACGGTTCTCATGGTTTCGTTGACTTCCTCAAAACGCTGTACACTTGGTGCACGCCATTTTTAGTGGGTTATAGATATGGGCAAAGAGAAATTCGGCGTTGCTGTTGACGAAGAGATCGTACAAGAAGTGGACGAATTAGTTGCTGAGTGTGACGATCTCGGAGCCAGCCGCTCCGAGATCGTCGAGGCCATCCTCACAGCGTTCGTTCAATCCGAGTCAAATCACGCTGAACGAGTGAGAGAAATCATAATTCGGAAACGAAAAGGGATACTCTAAACATTTCAACGCACCGTGCACCAAGTGCACGGCTTTCTAAGCTAGTAACGCTCTATAATAATCACAATCTCGACCATAGTGTGTGAAGACTTCTATGACACCCTCTTCATAGGTAAGTCTCGCAGTTCGGATTTTCTGATCCACCGTTGACCGGCAGCGGCAACAACTTCCGGCGGCATCTTGGCTAGGCCGTCTTTCGCTTGGAGCCCGATGAGTAGCACCCCGTCGACACCAAGTTCGTTGACGACCTCTCGGACATCCTCGTTGAGCTTGTTGATACCGTTCCCCATTTTCCCCCCGAAGTATTGGGCGCCGTAGTAGGCGCAGTACGGTACATCAAGCTCCCGAAGCGTTTCGTAACAGATTGCTCGCTCTTCAGTGGTGTATCCCTTAATAAGCGGGATAATCTGGATAGACGTGGTTCGAAGTTTGTCATGCATCCAGCGGGTCCCGTCCATCATTTTTTTGATGTTCGATTTGCGCTGGGATTTCTCCATATCCCCGTAAACTGGATAGTCCGTGGGGATGTGAAAGTCTGAACCAAAAGCCTGTACGGCGTTTCGTTCCCGACTCCACCGGAGTTCTTTGAGCTCGTCGTCGTGGATGATACCACCAGTGATGGTCGAGAATCGTTCGGGGAAGTACGCAGTCCGCACTTCGCCACGGTGGCGCAGCAGTGTCTCTACGTCGGTTATTTTCATCATGACGGTATCCTTACCGGGGAGACCGTCCATGAATTTCTCGTGGGCCCGCTGTGGTTGAACGCGACGAATAAGGCCTCTCGGCCATTCTGCGCTCCCTCGGGATCCCTGGTGGTTTTCGTTGGGGATCATTCTTGGATTTGCACCCTGAGGTGCTGATTGACAATAGTTACTACGTCACACGGGAAGATAAACGCTTCGCTACCCAAGGTGGTCTACAAACAAAATAAATTCTTAGAGATAGCGGTTGGAAACCTATTTATTTAGAAGCGACCACGACAAAGGACGTTGCAAGAGGTACTACGTAGCATGGGAAAATCCGTTCATCTCATTCCAGTTGGTTTCGACTTTCAGCGACTTGTTCAACCAATCAGCCAGGGGACACTCGAAGCAGACGAGGTTTATTTATTGAAATCCTCCCGGGAATCAAGTGATGAGGAAGCCCAGAAACTCGCTGAGAGGATGGTCGAACGGCTGGAAGAGACGTTTGGAACGATACTCGGAAAGAAAGTAGAGCGGCTTTCTGTTGGGAATATCTTCAAATTTGAAGATGCGTATCCGATGGCGTACGAGATGATTCAGGATCAAGTAGAACAAGGCAATGAGGTCTGGGTCAATATTTCTTCAATGCCGCGTACCGTTGCCTTTGCCTTCGCCAGTGCTGCGAACTCACTCATTGTTGAACAACCGGAACTACGCGAGAGCGTACACACCTATTACGTATCTCCCGAGGAGTACCTTGTCACTCAGATGATTAAGGAACTACGGACTGAACGTGAGTTCCTCCAGAACCTGGACGTCAAAGATTCCGAAGTGAAGGAACGCCAGCAGCGTATTAGTGATTTAATTGATGAGATCGACCAAAGTGGCGTCACAAAAGGCGCCAAGAAAATGAACGGGGGTCTGCACGTGGAATTCCCAACAGTTCCTTCCGCTGATTTACACGATTTTGAGAAGACTGTCCTACACTTCCTGTACGAGGTCGGCACAGTCGAATCAACAACTGAACTAGCCAGAGAACTCGCTGCTGAGCTAGACGAGAAGGTAGACGGCGACTCCTTCAAGAGCAAGGTCCAGTACAACGTCCAGAAGCTCCAAGAGAAAGGATTCGTTGATCGAACTCGGGTCGGAAATCGGACGGAAACAGCGCTTGGAACAATGGGCGAACTCTGGGTAGAAACCCATCCTAAATGAACCGTAATCTGCTAAGACAGCACGAAACGTCAGCCATCACTCCTCTAACTCAGTCGTGTAACTTGGGTTATCTCGAAGCGTCGACAACGAGACGTACCGGTGACCCTGCACGAAGGCGACCGTACGGTTCGAATCACTCGCTGTTTTGTCGTTCTGGACAGGCCGCTCCAGGTTGAGGTCCGGTTTGAGGAACAGCACCTTCTGCGTGTCACCATACCGCTCCGACTCGTTTTCGCGCATCTTCTCGACTGCCTGAAGTAGCGACTGCTCTTGAGACCGAGAGAGCTTGGGGTGATCACGAATGGTGCCTTCGTCCAGCGTGATGCTCTCGGCCGCTCCTGTAACCTTGGGGACCTCGGGTTTGATCTCGCCGTCCTTGTAGAACGCGAGATGGGAGACAGGCTTGAACGACCGGTTGGGCTGGCAGAAGTAGTGGTCGTAGGTGTGGTACTCGTCCCACGCCCGTCGTGTGCCCACGACGAGGACGCGGTCCTCCTTCCCGCTCACGAGGTTCTCGTCGTAAATGAACCGCATAAGCTCGCGCAGCAGGAATGCCTCGCGCTCCGTCGGGACGTACATACTCGCCTCGGCACTCCCAACGTCTCGCCCCAGCACAGATTCGAGTATCCCGACAAGCGTATCGAAGTTCGCCCAGACGAGGCGTTCGTCGTCGATGGTCTGCACTGCGTCGGGAACTCGCTCGTCGGGCGTGAGCACGATTAACCGCTGGAGGTCTGACGGGTCCTGGTCGAGGGCCTTGAGATGGTCCTCGAGCTGGCTTCGCCGGACGGCGTTTCGTCTCGTCTTGGTTTCGAACCAGAGGGCTATCGACCCACGAATGGCCGCATCCGGACGGACTCGACGCCGGTTACCTGGTTGTCGAAAGCGACGAGTGACAGGTCAGATTCGTCGACGAGCGCTTCAAGGATGTCTTCCCCCACGACTGTTGACGTGTTCGAGAACTGCGAGCAGAGTTGACGTGACGCGATTTTCTCCCCGCATATACGTGGAGAATAGTGGGTTCGTCATGCTGGCCAATTATTCGTAAGCATTACAAAGTCGTTTCCTCGACAAGTTTGGAATATCCCCGGTGGAATCGGAACGAACTGTGTGCGACCGAAGCCGATCACTCATCGAACTTGAGACTAGGAGTCTCGAACCCGACGTTCACCGCCCTGCGCATGTTCATCTTCGAGGACTCTTCCCTGTCAAGCAGATTGGAGACGGGGGTGTCTCCATCCGCCTGGAAGGTTCGTGGGTGGAGGTAGAGTCTCCCTTTGCCGATTGTTGTGAGTAGATGGTCGAAAATCACTTCTTCCTGGTAGATTATTTCTACGTCGTCCTGCAAGTGATTCCTTATGAGGCCGTCAATACCCCTTGCCCTGGAGTTAGGAGGGAGTTCAAGGGTCCGGTTAGGGCCGTAGGTGTACACCTCGGCCGTCATGACCCCTGTCTGACCATCGGTCAGACTCGATATTTCCGACATTTCTGAATTAGAAAATTGGGCCATCGATTCAGGAGGCTCAATGTCACCCAGTTGCTCGATGTGTGTGAGGGTGTCGGGTCCAGTGGCAAAGGAAACGTTCTCTCCGGGGACCTTGATGTGGACCCGTAGCTTCAGGTCGGTAGCTGGACCTCTGCCGATATTCCTCAGCTTATAAGCCACAAAAGCATCGTATGTTTCAGCCCCGACAACCTCAAGGAGAGGCTGATGTTCCTTCTCCATCAGCTTCTGCTGTTGATCCATAATTTCCGTTTGACGGTCTTGGATGTCCCCAAGCTCGTCCTGTAGCTCACGCTCTTCTCGAAGCTCGGCAACCTGATTTTCCTGGGTTTCAGCCATATCTTTGTAGACCGTGAAGAGAGCAAATGTGAGTACAATTGAGGACCATATCCCGGTGAGCCGTAGCTGGTTGCCGGTATTCATGGGTGTGAGCCCCGGTACGTGTGACGGGAGAACCACGACCCCCATATAAAATATCCCGACAGCAACTACAATTCCAGTAAAGCGACTTACTATCCAGTAGTGAGCACTCATTTCCCCCTCGGTCCAGCTCTCAGGGAGGTGATTTTCCTCAATTCTCAGCATTATTGACGACCCAAATGTATCGCTGACAGAAATCACTCAGGTTGTGCAAATTAAACCCCGCCCCAGAAAGTAACAGGAAGAGTCGTTTTTCAGTTCATTTCTCAACTAGTACGATACTTCCTTCGTCCAAACCGTCAAGTCGCTCTTTGAAAGCCCGGCTCCGCTCCAATACTGTTTTTGACTCCGACAGTAATTCGTTCACCCGTTCTTCACTTGGTCGCTCGTCTTCATCAACGATTGCGGTCACGTCATCGGTCACCGTGGCGTTCGGAAGCTCCTGGTGTAGCTCTTCAGCGACCGTCTGAAGTTCGGCCCACACATCGTCGTCAGCATCAGGCGGTTTTGGGTCCTTGGCACGCTCGATGAGCTGGCGAACACGCCGTTTCGTGGGCGGCCGCGAAGAGGCGAGTGCCGTCTCGACGGCGTCGGTCGTCGGCGACTCCGGATGCCCCTCACGCAGCTCTCTGCCTGTGTCCTGTAACTGCGACCAGAGACTCGCACCACCAGCGTCGTCGAAGAGTTCGCGAACCTGATCGTACGTCTCGGCCTGCTGGACGACCGCCGAGTCAACGACGTCACCCTCCGAAACGTCCTCACCGTCCCAGGCTGTCTCGAACAGCGTCTCAAGGCTGTCAAAGACGATGTCGCCGAACTCGTCGGTCGTGGCCTCGAGGATCCCATGAACGTCGTCCTTGTTCGCTCGAAGCCAGGCGCTCAGGTCTTCGCACACGGCGGCTGGGTCGGACGCGGTGGTGGTTTCTCCCGTGACACGGCGATACTGTTCAGCGACCGTATCGACACGATGGTCCTCGGCGTCCTGAAGCCGGGACTCGACCGTCGCGACGCTTGGGACAGTAGCGCTCTCAGCCGTCGCCCGCATACTTTCGGTAATCGGCGCGCTCGGATCGAGCGACGTCATCGTGTCTAGTCCGTCGCTGAAGCGTTCCCAGAGCGTCGTCCCGTCTTCCTCGACCCCAAAGAGTTCCCAAGCGTCCGCGAAAGCTTCGGCCTCCTCGAGCACCGTCTCGAGGTCGTCTTCGCTTCCCAGGTCGGACGTCGAGAGTTCCGCACCGCCGAGGGCCGGCTCGAGGGTTTCCTCGAAGGAGTCGAGCCTGACGTTGAACTCACGGTTCGCTCTCTTCAACGTGCGCTTGACAGTTACACTGTTCTCGTCGACCCACTGACCCAGTTCGCTCAGCCACTCGTCCGGCCCGTCGCCTGTCGGCTCTTCTCCGAGAACGGTCGTAACAAGTTCCTTCACCGTCTTCGGGTCGATCACTTCGACCCCGAAGCGAACCTGGATCGACCTCAACCCGCCTTTCGTCCGTACTTGTCGACCGATTGCGGCAGGGTCAGTTACGTACTCAGTGTCCTGCTTAAGCGCGACCGACTCGTTCGATGTCGCGAGTGTGATGAGGAGCGCCGCGATCGACTCCTGCGGCATCCCACGGTAGTCGCCGTTCGCTGTCTGTGTCTGCTGGAGGAGTGTCTCGACGTCGACCGACTTCTGTGACTCGTACCTGTCGATGAACTCGCGACACCACCCAGTGTCGGCAAGCTCAGCGCTGGTGGTGTCGACGCCGAGCATCGCGGCGTCCGCATCCGAAAGCGGCCACTCACCGCTTCCCCGGAAGAACTGCGCCATCGCACTCGCGTCGTCGACTTCGACGAGCGGCCGCGAAAGCGTCTTTCGAGAGGAGCCGAACACGGTGTCGACCTGATCGGCGACGACCTCTTCGAGCACACTGGAACGCGAACCTCGGTGCTCGTGAACCGTGTACACTGAAGCGTCCTCCAGGATCTCGGTCACCGACGATTCGAGACGGCGTTTGTCTGCACGGTGCTCGCGCTCGAGTTCCTCGTGGGACTCAGTCTCTTCGTCCAGCACTTGGCCCATGCCGATGACGTTCCGAATCCGCTCGAGCATCGTCTCGGGCACGTCGATGGTGATAAGGACGTGTTCGCCACCATCGCGACAGTCGTTGACATCCTGCCACGTCTCGACTTGCTCGGAGACTGTGTCAGGGTTGTCAGCCAGCATGCGAACGCGAAGGGCGTCGTACTCGGGCGACGGTGCCCGGTCGACCGGTTCGAGGATGGAGTAGTCGTAGCGAAGTGGAACGAGGCGCTCGTCGCCGACATCGACCTCGTGACGGCTACCGTCGCTGCGGAAGAAGTCGTCATTCTCCCGAAGCCGCGTCTCCAGCCATGCAGACAGTTGGTGTGGGGAAATCTTCGCGGCCTTGTCCTGCGCCCGGCTGAGGATGCTCTCCTGTTCTTCAGAGACGAGCGTGTACACCTCGTCGCCCTCGTCGTTCGTCTCAGTGAGGACTTTCTGCTTATCGACGAGCGTCTCCAGGCCGGACTCGGTACGCTCGACGACGTCGTCGACGGATGTCGTGACGTCGTCGACCATCAGTCGCCCGAGGTTCTCGGGTGTCGAGGGGACAGTAGGCGTCTGGTTCAGGAGATAGATCCCCTTGGCGAGGCGCACCTCCCAGGCGTCCTCGTCGCCGTCGAACGTCGGCACCAACGTGTTGTCGATCATTTCTTGGACCCACAGCGGAAGGTAGGTCGTCTCCTCGACCAGCAGATCGAACAGAACGTCCCACGTGACGAGCGAGCCTTCCTCCTTCGACGCCCACCCGAACTTGGTGAACAGCGACCTGACCAAGACAAGCAGCGCGCGACCCTGAATGTACTCCCGATCGGTTGACCGGCCCTGCGTGATGAGTTCCTGCATCACTGTCCGCAAGAGCGATAAGTCGTACTCCCGGAACGGGTAGGACTCGATGGGGTTTGGATCCGCGCTCGTCACCGACGAGTAAGCGTCGAGCGAGAGGTCAGACAGCGACGCCACCAGCGACTTGACACGCGAGCTCCCGTCGTCTGACTTCTGGAGCCACCGCTTCCGGACGATGATCTCGGTGTCAGCGCCCTCGAGAGGGACCTGTTGATGCGTCCAGTGGTCTTCAGGTGGTTCGCCGATGAGGTTCTCGCGCGTCGCCGGGAGCGAATACTGCCCGGTCGTGACGACGACGGGGTTCGGTCCGCGCTGGAGCGCCTCCATCGTTTCTTCGAACTCTCGGTACCGATGCGTGCTGTCGCCGACGAACAGCGCCACCTCGTCGAGGCCGAGTAGCAACTCGGTTCGCTTGTTGTGTCCCTCGTTCAGGGCGTCAGTCGCCGCCTCGACGCGCGATACGAGGCCGTCAGGACCGAACGCCTCGGGCTCGATGTCATCTTCCGCGGTTTCGATGGACGCTTTCACGCCCGAACGACTATCGAGATCAGTCCCGTTCGTCTCGGACATTGCAGGGAGCGCGTCGTAGAGCCAGCTACGGAGAGACGCACGTTCGTTGAGGACATCGTCGAACGTCTTCCCGTCGTGTTCGAACTCTTGGAGCGCCTCCCAGACGCCGTCGTTCTCCATGTCGAGCGTCCATGCCCACTCGAGCAGCCAGTTCGGGTCGGTCGGATAGCCGAGTTCGCGCCCGATCGCCTCGAAGATGAGGAACGGAAGTGGGGGCTCCTTCGACGCGTCGCGATCGAGGAGGTTGAGGAAGACTGGTTCAAGCCGGTCGATGTGGGACTTGGTGATGGATCGCTGGAGTTCGTCGAACCCCGGCCACTGCTCGGCTAATCGGTCACCGAGATATGCGAACTCGGACTCGTCGTCGGCGACCAGACCGACGAGCTTTAGCAGATGGGTCTTCCCCGACCCGAACGTCGCGTGGATGTAGAGGAACCGCGCAGCCTCACGGGGATGCGTCTGGATCGTGTCGCCGAGTTCCCCCAACACCCGTTCGGCACTGTCTGTTTCGTAGAACTCCCTGACGTCGGTCTCGGCCCGTTCGCGGGCGTTGACCTTCTGTACTTCTTCGAGTTGTCGAGTTGGATCGCTGTGGAAGAGATCGCCGATAGTCATTGGAGATGCACCCCTTGAATCTGGCCGTCGATCTGGTGTGCCGGGTAGTAGTGTCGCGATTCGCCACCAAAGAAGCTCAACTTCCCGCCGACGACGTCTCCTGGGAACGGGATGCCGATGGTGGACTTCACGTTCCGGCGGTCGAGTTCATCGAGCAGTTCTGATGCACGCGTAAACGGATACAGACTGCCGAGGTTGAGCAGGAGAACGACGTGACTCTGGGTCTCTAGTTGGTCTTCGCTGAGTTCGTGTTCGATCATCTGTTGGACGAGCTCTTCGGCGAGCTGGTCCTGCATCGTCTCCTCAATACGCTCACCTGCCGAGGCATCACCCTCGAGATCGACCAACGGCTCACCGAGGTCGACGAGGAGTTTGTACACGTCAGTCTGGGGAAGGAGTTCGTCGAGCCAGATCGGCTGGACAGTAACCTCGTCGGGAATCTCTGGTTGCTCCATTCGGCCGCCGGCCCACGCTTCGAGACGGTCTGCGATTCGGTGTTCAACCGACGGGTCGACAGCCGCGATGACGAACGGGTTTCGAATCCCGTGCTGGCCTTGTGCGAACGTACGCAGCTTCTCTTTGAAGTCACGGTACGGCGACGAACTACCCTGGCTCATCGAATGATCACCCCCGCATCGGTCTCTTCGATCTCAAGCTCTTGATGTTCAACGAGTCGCTCCAGTCGACGATCCAGTTTCTGCCGATCGTCGGGCACAACCCCGATCTGGTCGACGTCGTCGGGTGTTCGATCACCGACGATCGACGACAGTTGGTCGAGACGTGCATCTAGCTTCGTCGGGTCGTATTCGACGGCTCGTGCAAGCGGTGCCAACTGCGCCACGTCCTCGGTCGCTTCGACGATCTCGTCTGCGTCTGCATCTTGAGAGAGAGTCGCGATAGCGTCCTCGATCGTTCCGTACCACTGCTGGAGATGGCGCATCGGCGTGATGTACTCCCTCTCGAAGGCAATGTGGACGCCTGCTGGAAGGTCGGTGGCCGGAAGTACCCAAGGATGCTCTTCGACTCGGTTGACCAGTTCGCGGAGACCACGCTCATTGACGAACGCTTCCCACGATTGCTCGAGGTCGGGAACGACGTCGTGATCCAGTTCGCCGAAGAACGCACTCCAGCCGTCGGTCGTCCACCACTCGCCGTCGAACGACGACACTGCGGACGATCGAGATTCGATCGAAGATTGGGCATCCTCGTCAACCCAGTCGAACTGGCTGTTTCCGATCGTCAGCACTGCGTCCAGCTGTTGGAGCGTCGAAAGACGTCGGTTCCAGACGTCGATGACCTCCTCAACCCATTCTTGTGCCTCATTCGTCTCGTCGATTACGTCTTCGATACCGTCGTCTTGGGATTTAACGATCGAGAGCCGATCGTCCACAGCGTCGATCCGGACAGACAGTTCGTCGACGAACATCTCGAGTAACGCAGTGACTTCCTCGGTTCGGATGTCGGTATCGACGACCAAGGAGACGTCCTCTCGAAGTCCAGTGAGTTTCGAGCGAATTTGCTGGTTGCCTTCCTGGAGGTTGATGAGGCCATCTGCAACTGTATCGGTCGTCTCTTTGAACCCACCCTCTTCGAGAAGCTTTCCGAGCGGCTTCCGAGGAAGGAGTTTCAGTCGTGTCGTCGAGAGGCTGTCGAGGTCAAGAACGGCCTCATCGGCCAGCGTGTTGCCGTCCTCGTCGACAGGTAGTAGCCTCCCTTCCCGACAGAAGCCCCAGATGATCGCGCAGAGTGCCGGCCGAGCCTCTTCATAGAACGGTTTCTTATCGACGATACCGTCGAGAACCGTATTCATATTGAGCCCCTCGTCGCGATCTTTCAGTTGTCGACCGGTGAGGGACATGACGTTCCGCTGGATCGTCTGTTTCCCTTGCCCTCCATTCTGGTTCGACGAGGGTACCTGAATCGTTCGCGCCCACGCTGGGAGTGGCGAATCACTGTCGAGTTCGCACAACTCGCGAAGTCGACTCTCGTCCACCTGGAGCATCATCGGATGGAAGTCGTCGGGATACGTGACGTCGACCGCGACCTGAACCGCTTTCGAGAGGCCGCCAATATCGGTCCGGTCTTTCACAGTATATGACCCGCTCATCATCGCACTGGTCAGCTTACTCCGCACGGCGCTCCCACGCTGTTCGAGATCACGCTCCACCGCTGGTGGTGCATCGCGTGACGCAATTGCGTCCCGAAGCGCCCACCACTCGATCAGACGCTTTCGTAAGTCCTGAAGCCCGTCCGTGTCGATCTCCCAGTAGAGCGTGTCCTCATCGGTTTGACCGGGCTCTGTGTCCGGACGAACGCCCTGAATAGCGACATCAACATCCAGTCCGCCTTCAGCTTCGATACTTGTCTCGAATGCCGTCCCATCGAACTGGAAGTGGTACGAAACCGGGTACTCGTCACCGGCCTCACTGTACGGGACTGATTCGGGGAGAGACAGGTCCTGAGTGAGACGCTCCCAGAGGTGTTCGTCCAGCGTCTCGACGATCTGGTCCCAGTCAGGGTCTGCCTCGTTTTCTTCGGTCTCGTTGTAGATTAGCCGCTCTTCCTGTGTCGCGAACCGATAACGAGGGCCGCTTTCATCCTGCATCGGCCGGATGAATTTCTGTAGTCGATCGAGTGATTCCTCGACGCGATTGGTCGTGCTAATCCACGATTGGCCGTTCAGATCGTCCATTACGGCGACCGCGATGTTCCCCTCGTTCAGGGGAACGATTTCGTGGACGTGCTGGAGCAGGAGGACCGCCTTTGCGACATCGAGGTCGAATTCCTGAACCTCGCTCTCCTCGTCGGCTACCTCGTCTGCGATGCCGGTCGTCTCCTCTGCACCCTCGACCACCCGCATGTCTTGTGGGAGGATCTCACGAAGTTCAGGCTCGATCAGCTCGAAGAAGTCGACTAGCGAGACGATCTGGTCTTTCTCGCTTTCCTCGACCCAATCTTTCAGTAACCCGTGCATGAGCGCAAGGATGGCCCGTGCAGTTCCCGAGAAGATAGACTTCGCGGGGTCGTTCGCCTCCCGCCGGAGGTTGAATAGAATTTCCAGAAACAGTGGCGCGTGATACGGGAGGAATGGGTAGAACTCGACAAGTTCTTTTTTATCGATCGCATCAAGTGGCGGCTTCGTATTCTGCTTAATCTCGTTGTAAACGAGCGACTCGGACGGTTTCACACTGGCATTATCGAGGATTCCACGAACTGCGTCTTCCCCGGTGTCTGATTTCTGGAAGAGTCGTCGTTTGGCGATGTCACCGACGTGCTTGCTCGGTAGCTGATAGCGATGTGGGAACCGATCTTTGACGATACTGAAATCGGCGCCATGCGCCGCGAATTTCGGTTGAACGTCTTCGATTTTCGCCTGCGCGGTTGCGACAAGCTGAATGTCACCATTACCAATGTCGTCGACGTTCTCTGCAAGCGTCTGAAGCTCAGTGAGACGTTCGAAATCGGTTCCGATAAAGAGACTCACTTCGTCCAGCAGGAGAACGAGCTTAACCGATTCTTCGAGCTCCTCTTCACGGGCTTTTCGGAGCGATTCGAGGCGGGTCACGACTTCTTCGGGGTCAATGTCCGAGGGCTGGAGGTCAGTATAGCCATCGGGCGTGCCAGTCACTTCCTCGAACAGACTTGGAAGGACTACGTCGGAGAGCCCGCTGTACCTCTGGATGTCGGTCCAGAGTTCTGCTTCCTCCCATTCGTACTGCCCCGACCTCGGGGTTACTCCCTCGATGACTGATGATGCTCGGTCCTGCCGTTCAGACCAAGCATCGGTCGTTTGGTACCAGTCTTCGAAGTAGGCGACGTCGAGTTGGGAAGATAGCCCGGTGGAGACATCGTCATCGACACCCGTGAGGATCGGGTTCTGGTGGGCGTGTCGAAGAACGATCTCACTGAAACTTCGTTGCTTCTGTCCTTGGTACTTTAGCAGGTTCACCGAGACGGGTATGACGTGATAGTCGGAATGAATGCGTTCCCAACGGTCGCGTAATTCGTTGAGGTTGGTCTCCGCCGGCGTATCCGGAACGAGATCAGTCCAGACCTCATCGTAACGACTCCGGAGCCACTGGGTATCCATCAGGCCATCGAGGACCGTCAGCAGGTGGCTCTTCCCGCTGCCGTAGTAGCCGTAAAGCCAATAGTTCGACCCTGTCCGCATATCCTCTGTCTCGTCGAGCAGGCGGTTGACGAAGTCTTCGAAGAAGCGCTGGGAATCCTCCGTAACGTGGTAAGACTCGATTGCCTGTCTCCTGTGCCGGTTACCCTCTGCTGACTGGTCTTCGCGATCGATACGTACTGATTCCTCGAAATCTTCAGGCAGGTCTTCGAACCAAGTTGGGTCAGTCATCACTCAGCACCCTCTCCTGAGATCCATGCGTATGGTTCGTCAGTAGGCCGCAACTGTAGGCTTCCGTGGAGTTCGACAAACTCCCAGGCGTCGGTTTTAGCCACCCGGTCGTAGAGTTCGTCCCATCGGTCGCTCGGCTGGAACAGATACTGAAGACCGATCGGGGACTCAAACCACTCGTCCCCACCTTCTTTGTACGAGTAATCTATCGCGACGAGGAGTGGTGTCTCTCCAAGTGATGGTGAGTTACCGACGACTACTTGCTGATCCTCAAGCACGCCAATCTCACGCATGACTGAGCGGAACCCCTCACACCAACGTTCTGTGGTGGAATCAGCATAGTCGAAATCGGATCCATCAGCGTATTTAAAACCGTTGAGGGCGGAAGTAAGCGTCTTGTTCGAGAAGTCGAAAGAGTTGGAAGTGCCTGCTAAAATTCGCTGTACGTATTCGTGGATGACATAGCGGACGAGCGCGTCGTCGGCGACGAGATACGGGTAGAGAACTTGTGCTTGGTCTCGCGGCGTTGAGCAAGCATCCAACACCGTAGGCAGGTCACGCGGGTTAGGAAGGCTGGCGGGAGCGTTTCTGAAGCGTGATGAGAGAACACGGTAGATTTTCTGCGAGCTTCCACGTGTGCTGCGGTTGGCACGGCGTTCCTCAAACCATATCTCTTTGACCTGGTTCCAGTTCCCGTGTTCTTTGTATATCTGAGCGATCTCTTCGGCTCGCTCAACGAGAAGACCACACATGGTCAAGTCCATGTTTACTTCGTCGTGGGAAAATCGATTAGAGAGCGACGGCAGTTGCGTAACTCCACCGTCAGGGATAGTGTTCATATTCTCTTAAAATCAGTCAACCTACTTTACTATTTGTCATCCGCAAATAGAGTAGCCAGTTAGTGAAAGTTGAGAGTTCTTCTTGAATTCACGGCATGTGGTGGAACTGTTCGGTGGTTTGAGAGTGGTCATAGTTCAAAATAGGTATTAAAGGCCGTGTTTAGACGCTCCTCAACCGGCGAGTCACGGGCCGTTGCGGTTGATCTAAAACCTGTCCTGAGTGCCTCATCGTGTCGATCTGTTCGCGGAGCATACGCCGCAAGAGCCGATTTGTACTGCGTCTAAACAAGGCCGTATTAAATAGAATTGATAAATAGTGTAATTCAATTGTCCGTCGTAGACAATTGAACTCAGTAACGCCTCCTCTAGCAAACACTTGGCAAAAATAATACCAATCTACCTACCGGACCTTCTCACGTGCTACCGCAAAATAAAGAAAAAGATCCAGAATGGTGTCCTAATTGTAAAGAGAAATCAGCCCGAGTTACTTGGTCTGACGACAAAGACTGGTCGCTCACGGCTACCTTTGCTGACTTGGACGATGGGGAGAGTATTTCGATGAGGCGGTACTGTCGACAGTGTGGCTGGAACGAGAAACGTTGTTTTACTGCCACTATTGTTGAAAACGGTACTGAGAAAGAAAATTAGTCAGATAGTCTCTCTATTGAGAACAAATTCGACCAGTGGACCGAATTCGTTGTTTGAAAACATAGTCCCAGCAAGACCCCTGAAAGATCGTCGAGCGGGGAATCACTCAGCGATTAAGTCCACTGGGCCTTGTTTAGACGCAGTACAAATCGGCTCTTGCGGCGTATGCTCCGCGAACAGATCGACACAATGAGGCACTCAGGACAGATTTTAGACAACCGCTACGGTCCGTGACTCGCCGATCGAGGAGCGTCTAAACACGGCCAGTCCACTGTGTTTCGATTGTCTACAGCAGACAATCGATTTTCACTATACTCGATTGTACCCCTCTAATTACCGGTTTGTTATTGTTCCTGAGACTGTAGAAGTCGTTAGCTGATGACAAGGCTAAGCAAGTGTATCGTCTGATTCTAGAAGTTAGGCATGTCGCTGAAGTACCGTTCGTACACGCTTTCTATCTCATTTGACGAGTTGAGCGCATCTGTTAGTAATCTATTCACTACCTCTTTTGTGACTATCAACAATCGAGGACGCGTCAGGTATTGATTTATATACTCCTCCTCCCCTCGACCGACATTGCGTATCTCTTTATCTAAGCCCCGCTTCTTGAATTCATCAGGGTCGAATAGAGCATAAATAATGCTTCTGAAATCACCTCGTATTAGCTCAAGTTCGTTCGAGACTGTTGCTGCCAAGTAAGCCGACATAATCATAGCGAGAGCATCGGCGGTGAGAATAACCAAGTGTGTATCTTTGTCATAGAATACATCCATTTTGTCGAAGAACTCAATCTCTGCTTGTCCTTTGAATTCTAGTATCAAGAACGTGTGGGCAACTCTGTCTACCTCTATCTTCTCACGTTCGGCACGTTCTAAATATTCATTATGTTTTCCACGTGCTTCTTCTTTCCCGAAATTTGCATAGTTTCCTGATTTCGCATCAACAACACCCAAGATCGACGCGGGACGGTCACCCGCAGCGAGTTGAGGAATCCAATACAAATTGTCCGGCAAACTCTGTCCACTACTGTCTTCACCACCTTCTCCAGGATAGGTTGAAAATAGATGTGAGAAGGCGAGCTCTGAGATCGTCTCCAAACGGTCCCCTCCAGAAAGTTTCCCGGCTTTCCTAAGTAGCCGCATATGATTCAACTCTGTGAGGATATATCGGGGGTTAATATTCACCTGATGGACGAGTTCTGCATCATCCTCGTCATATCGAGAGCTTATGAATTCCTGTTCAATATCCTGAATTGACCGGGCAGTGTTCGCCATTGTTTGAAGGTGGTCAGTCATCTCATGTAGCCCACTAATTGGAGCAGCGTACACTAAACTACCCGTAGACAGTAAAGACGCGAGGTCAAGCAAATCCTCCAAACGATCTTCTGGCGTTATCAAGAGAGTTGGTTGCTCTAACTGTAAAGCCGTCGCGTAGACCTCCATCATCTCACGGTCAAATTCACTAGGCGCGACTGGCAACACCACGCGAAGACCTGACTCGGTAAAGGCCGTAACTTGTCGTGGTAGATTCCTGTTATAATTTTTTATTTTCTCGTTCAGGTGAGAGATAATATCCTCTAAAATTGAGTCGAAATTGAGATCGTAAAAAGTGAAATCAGATGATTCTACAGTAAATTCGTGCGGATTTGGTTCGCGCCTACACTGCATTGTAACTTCGCCGTCCTCACGGCGTTTCCGCGTACAGGACTTTCGACAGCCAGGACGCTGACATCGGTTGGGGAGGCTTTCTGTACCAGTCACGTAGTCGCTTCCCTGAAGTTCCGCAGGAACTTCACCGAGTTCAAACCGCCCAGCGTCACTTTCAGAAATCGCCGTATCCAGCGCCTCTGCAAGATCCTCGTTCATATTGATGTGGGATACCCGAAGAAGTGTTTTAATGCGATTTGTGATTCGCTTCCTAGTCGGGAACCGTCAACTGGTTGTGGCCCCGTTGTCCGAGCCGTTACGTGTCGGCCATCAATGTTCATTACTAACGCAAGACTTTCTTCGTCAGCACGCTGCAAGAATCGAAGGAAGCTAGTTTCAATATCAACCCTATCGAAAACTTCGTCAAGATTTGTTCGACCAATCAGGCGAAATTCTTCTGTTTCTAGATTAGGATCGTCTTCAATCTCAGACCCCGAGAGTTCAATGTTGTCGAGTTTCGTTTTTATAGCATCTTTTCGGGACTCACTATAATCAGTATTTTCGACTGCCTTTTTCGCCTCTTCAGATCGGTCACGAATCAGTTCAGTCACTTGTTCGATCGGCTCATCATCAGTCGAGATCGACTCGGCCGCTTCCTCGTGCAGTTCCTCTGCTTCAACAACCGCTTCTCGTTCTAAAGAACTCGTGACGTTTTCAACGTTGAATATAGTGTCGAACAAAACGTCTAATACTCGATTCCAGCCCAGCGAGTAGTCTTCTGTAAAAATAATTTTCGTGCCGTCGTCACCAACCTGTAATAACAAGCGAATGTCTTTCACCTCACGGTATCGAATTTCGGTCAGTGAAGGATTAGTCGGGATTTCGTCGTTGCTCTCGTCCTGCCGGAATGAAAATGTGTTCCTCTCAGTTACTCCCGCCCCCTTTTCACTAAAAATATGGAGTGATACCGCAGATTCTCCCGCAAGTTCTGGCCTCACAAGCACTGCTTTCGATTGTTTCTCACGGTTGTTCCACGTCTTGTGAAAATCCACAATACGAGAATCTAAATTCGTCAAGTTCAGCGATTGGTTGATTGTCCACGTTCGCTTGAGTTCGTTCTGCCGAACGCGTGCAGCGACGATAATCTCAGTTAATGACTCACTCAGACCCAATTCATGAATCAAAATAGCTAATTCATACAAGGAGTCCGGATCTCGTAGATCCTCATCGGGTTCGTAATTCTCGTTCAGATAAGCTGCGGTATGTACACGGTCTATGCTTTCCCGGCTAAGCGTGTCTCTGGTCTCCAACCACTCGCGTGCTCCTTTCGGGATGTTCCCTGCGACAATGCGTCTCCAGCCATCTGAGCTGTATTCTGTCGGGTCCCGATCTTCATTCTGTTCACCAAAGTGGTTGAAAACCCGGCAGAGAATGCCTGCATCTCGCTGTTCAAGCACATGGTAAATTTCAGAATCTTCGATTTCGGAAACGGCTGGCGCTCCCATTTCGTATAGGGGTGTCTACACAAGCATATAAATTTCTGGGTGGGTAGAAAGGTAGTGTTCAGATTAGAATTGAAGGATGAGGCTGGACGATTTTCAGCTGGTCTATAGCAGAAATCGCCCGCTTCATCCGTGATAGCGACTGCTTCGAGTTAGAATTTATGGAGTGAGAGGCAGAGGTGTTCGAACAAACCTATCGGACGGTCTTCGAAACGGAGCCAGCGGGCGAGTTCCCCGGCCCACTCCGGCCCAAGGGACAGTGACTAATTATGAACGTCAATCAGTGCGGGTCCTAATCCCGGAAACAGCCCCAAGCACCTCGATAGCGGTGTCTTCAGCAAGATCAGATGGAAGGAGATTTCGGCCGATATGATGAGACCTTCGCCTTTTGATCTTAACTACTGCCTTCTACCAGATTCGACTTTTGATAGCCCGTTACCGGTCTGCATTCTGTTTGGTCGTTTGTGTTGGCGTCTCAGCTTCTGTAACGAGACGCTGTATTTCATCAATAGAGAGTTGCTCGACATCTTGACGAACCCCGGATTCCGTGTAGAAGATGCTGGCTGTAATCTTGTGATCGGGATAGACCTCGCGAGCAACGTGGTAGTAGACGCTTAACTGCTTTCGATACTCACCTTCGCCGTGGCGACCACGGTCGGTCTTGTAGTCAATAATTTCCACGTGGTCAGACGTCACGTGCACGAGATCGACGATTCCCGAAATCGTAACACGTTCGCTGTCGACCGTGAGCGGCAGATATGCGTCTTCCTCAACTAGCAACTCTCCGTCAAGATCGTCGATGAACTGCATAACATTCTCTTCGTCGTCATTCCGTGGCTCCACGTTCTCACCAAGCGCATACGCCTCGGCGAAGTCGTGCACCTGAGTCCCGAACTCAGTCCCACGACCGCCCTCAACGTCTTCGAAGACATCGTCGCGCATGAGCGTGTGCGGTGTGTGTCCTTTCGGGCCCTCTTGGACGGGCATTTCGACCTGTAGTGTGGTCTGCTCAGTTTCTTCTCGATCTATCTCGGCCAATTCGGACGTGACCGACTCGACGTCGACTGGGAGTTCCTCAATGAAGGTGTTCGGGTCCTCGCCAGCAGTGAAGACGACGTGACTCTCGGCTCGTGTGATGGCGACGTAGAGGAGGCGCCGCTCCTCGTCGTAATTATGGGGGAGACACTTCCCAAGGACGTCAGCCTGCCAGTTGTCGTAGATATGGGGTAGCCCGTGTGCTTCCTCAGAATATACTTTCCGCTGCCGTAGGCCAACAGGGTCGTCGTAGGTGATCACGCCACCGCCACCACCACCAGGCGGGAACCGACCACTGTTCATGTTCGCGAGGATAACGATGGGGTACTCGAGGCCCTTTGTGGCGTGAATCGTCTGGACCGTCACCGAGTTTGTCCCAGCACTGGCGTGGACCTCGTGGGTACTCCCCGATTCAATAGCCCGTTCGATGAACCGGATGAGGTCGCCGCGCGTCTGCGTCGTGGCGTTGTGAACTGACTGGAGCGTGTGCAGGACGACGTCAGCGGTTGGGCCGTCGTAGCCGTAGCGAGCGAACACTCGCTGTGCGACGCCGCCGAGCGTCTCCAGCTCGCGAAGCTCCTCGCGGAACGCCACCATGTTCTCGGGATACACCCTACGCTCGAGGATGGCGTCCACCTCGTCAAGCGTGTAGCCCGCTCGCTCGAGGACGACCGCCCAGCCCCGGTCGATGTCGTCTTCGAGAATGCGTAGCCAGGCGAGCAGGAGCTTCGCTTGGTCAGTCCGGAAGAGCTCGATCCCGCCCTCGTATGCCATCGGGAGGCCGTACTCTTCGGCGGTCCCGAGCAACTCACGGCCGAAATCACGAGTCCGCGTCATCACCGCGATGTCGCCGTACTTCGGCGGCCGCGGGTTGCCGTCCTCGTCTTCAACGCGGTAGTCATCGTTCCCGACAATCTCCTGGATTTTTGCCAGTACGGCTTCCTGCTCCTCGTCGCTCTGGATGGCCTCGATGGTGGTGTTCTCGTGGTCAGCGTTCGACTCGAGTGAGACAATGCGGTCGTCCACCGCAGCGATGTCGACGTCGTCGCGGTTCGCCGCCGGAACCCGCAGGCCGTGCTCTGAGAAGCCGAGTATCTCTTGGGTGGAGCGGTAGTTCTCGACAAGTTCGATGGTGGTGACTGGCGTAGTCGGGAACGAGACTCGCTCGTGATCGGTGTTCAGTTGTCCGACGAACCGGTCCAGCCGATCCTCGAACTCGACGATGTTGTCGACGTCGGCGTACTGGAAGCTGTAGATGCTCTGCTTCCAGTCGCCGACGACGCAGATGTTGTTCGTGCCCGCGAGCAGGAGTGCGAGTTTGAACTGAATTTCGCTGGAGTCCTGGAACTCGTCGATCATCACATACTCGAAGGCAACCTCGTCGCGCAACTCGTGGTTCTCACAGAGGAGGACATACGCGAACAGCTGGAGCATCCCGAAGTTCAGGTAGTTCCGCCGGAGCGCGAACTCGAGATACTCGTGATAGACGTCGTGAACGAACTGCTTCAGCTCCTCACGATCCTCCTCGAAGACACGCCGTGCGAGCTCGTCTGGGACTTGCTTGCCGCTACCCCTGATGTCCGACTTCTCTGGTGCGTCCGGAAGGTAGCACTTGCTCCGGCCGTAGCGACCGAGTTTCGACCGCAGAACTGACTGCTTACTCCCGCCGTTGCGCGGTTCGTTCAGCTCGTCGAACTGCCGTTTGAACGCCGCGAAATCCCCGTCGAGATGTCGCTCGCCGTCACGGTACCACCCCTCAGCGTCCGGGAATACGCCTTTGGCCGCCAGCTGGTTGACGAGGTCGAGTAACCCGGTCGGCTCGGAGAGTGCACGGAAGAAATCGTCGTATTCGGGATGATCATCGCTGAACCGATCGATGAATTCGCCGAACAGTGCCTCCTCAACGAGTTCGTCTTCGATGATACGCGTCGAGCCTGTGATGCGATCGTCGATGCCGAGGTGCGTTGGCGCAGCGTGGCCGTGCTCTTCGAGGACATCGTGGCACAGCGAGTGGAACGTCTGAATTGGGGCATCAGCCAGCTCGCGCATCCCGTAGTGGCAGTTCCCGACGATACGTTCCTTCATCTCGGCTGCCGCGTTGTTCGTGAACGTCACCAGTAGGACGTCGTCCGGTTCGACGTCGGGTTGGGAGACGATGTTTGCGTGGCGGCGTGTCACGGTGAACGTCTTCCCCGTCCCGGCGCCGGCGTCGACGAGGTGGAGGCCGTCGGTGCTGTCAATGAGTTCCTGCTGCTGGTCGTTCGGTTCGAGGTCAGTCATTGGTCCTCCTCTAGGAGCAGATCACGGTTGTCCACGTAGCGGTAGTTCGGTTCGCCGCCGGGTCCCTCAATCGGGAAGCGTTCCTCGCCGGCGCGCCGGCGGTTCAGTTCGTCCAGGCGGTCATCGACAAACGCCTCGAACGCGTCGAGATCGTCCTCGAAGAAGATCTGCCCCCGAACGCGTGTCAGTTGCCGCATCGCTTGCTTACAGCCCTGCTCGACGTATTTGTAGTCGCCTACGCACTCTTTCATCCGCGCAGTCAATGCCCGCCCGAATTCCGAGTCGATGAGTTCGTCGCTGTCGGTCGTGTCCGGCAGGTCAGTTTCGGCGAACACGTTGGCATAGTCCTCGTACTCGACCTGGGAGAGCGTCTTCTGGCACTTGTTCGAGCCATCCGCGACCAGTTCGTCGAAGAACGCCTCAGAACGAGCGTACTCCTCGAACGTGACTGGATAGTACGAGACAGTCGTCAGCGTGTCGTCGAGGTCAGCCTCGCCGGCGACGACGTCATCGAGCGTCTCCAAGAAGTGGAAGAACGTGAACTCGAGTTCCTGGTCGGGGTACTGGGAGCGCCAGTGTGTGAGGTACAGCAGCGCCTGGAAGTTCGGTGAATCGCTGGGCGGGTCGAGCGCCGAGTTCTCGACGATCTGGGACGCGCTCTTTCGACTCCCGCTCTTGTGGTCGACAAGTCGCGACGGCGAGTGAACCAAGTCGATCTTGCCCTTGAGACCGAGGTCGTTGTTCTCGAACCACCGTTCGGTGAGTGGCGAGTCGGCAGGTCGGTCGAAGAGTTCAGCGAAGACGTTGGTGCGCCAGTCGCTCGTGGCGGTGAGGAACTCGCCGTCGACCGGCCTGTTTTCCTCGAAGAACGCAACGATGGTCTCCAGGCCTGCGCGATACTTCGTGCGACGCGTTGCCTCGTCGACCGACCGGACGAACGGCCGCGTCTCGTCGAGAACGTACTCGACAATATCGTCGAGGACGTCCTCATCAACGAAGTCAGGATGGTTGACGTAGAACTCGGCGAAGTCATGGAAGAGGTTCCCCTCCCGGAAGTAGTCCTTGTCCGGGCTGTCGACGAGTCGGCCGAAGAAATGGTCGCGCGGCGAGTTGACGTAGGTACCCAGGCTGGACTGGCTGATCGTCGAGACCTCGGTGGTGGTGGCATCGACAGATACCTTCTCGAAACCCTCGCCGGTTCGGTCGAACTGTCGGGTATGGGTCTGCGAGGTGAGGTCGCTGAAGCGCTCGAACTCCTCGTCGAGCAGTTCCTCGAAGTAGAGACACGGTGTCACCGGCGACCCGCCTTTCGCGTCCTGGACGAGGTAGTATTGGGTGGCCCCACTCTGGAGGAGGAGCTGGAACTGCTGGATATTGCGGGTGTACTGGGCGTCACGGTCGACCCACGGCCGTCGCGGGGCTGAATGAGTCCAGTCCTCATCCAGGCCCAGGTAGAAGACGACCGAACGGTCGACGTAGGCAGCTGACTTCGCATCAGCCAATAGCACGCCCTCGTTCTCGCGATCGACAGGGACCTCGTAGCTCTGGAGATAGAACGCGAGCTGATCGACAGCAGATTCGGTCGCGAGCGTGTCAGCGATGCCGAGCGTCTCGAGCTCGTCACGGAACGCATCGAGCTGGCAGCTGGTGCGGTCCTCGAACCGGCTGAGCGCCTCGCTGAACGTACGGCTCGAAATGCGCTCGCAGAAATCGACGACCCAGTCGAGTTCGGGTTCGTCGAGTTCGTAGAGGCGCTTCTCGTCGTGTTCGACGTCGATCGAGATGTCTAGGCGTGCGAGGAGCGGCCGTATCTCGCCGACGCGAGTGTTGGTGCCCCCGTGTGCAGCTCGAAGCAGCTGGACGAACGTCCGGTGGTCTGGATCGTCGATGAATCCGGGACCACCGTAGAACGGGATGTCGGCCGCTTCTAGTGCCGACTCGATGAGCGCCGAAAACTCGCTTCCCTGGTCGAGTACCATGGCGACGTCGTCGGCGTTCTCCTGTGTGACGGCATCGACGACGGTGTCGACAATGGCTGTCGAAGAGTCAAAAATATGGAACGGCGGCCGGTCGAACTCCTGGTCGTCGAACGTGTCGTACGTATCGTACTCGTCGGGGAGGATCGAGCGTTCCAGTTGAGTCAACTGGTCGTAGCCGACGACCGCGACGTCCTGGTCGTCGTCGATGCGATACTCGGTGAGTTGACTCGACGTCGTATCGAGGTCGGCGATGTACTCGACCGCCTGACGCGTGGCGTCGTCCACGTAGGCGTCGTAGTCGAGAATTGCGTCGAGGTGTCCGTGGTGTTCCCAGCACTGGAGGATGTTCCCGATAGCATAGACGCCACGCTTCCAGTTGAGGTCGGTCTCCTCGACGAGTTTGAGAAAGGCGATTCGATCCTCGGCTTCTTCTCGCCGTCCTGCTGCGAGACGGCGGGGAGTTATCGCGAACGAACCGAGATGTGGCCGGTCGAGGCGACGGTTCAACGCGCTGGCCAGCGGCGCGTCTGGGACGACAACGAGGTCGTACCCGGCAACTTCCTCGTAGAGGTCGTCAATCGGCTTGGCCCGAGGAAATGACACGACAAAAAGAACCGGCTGTCAACTAATAAAGGTTCATAGAGGAACGAAGTCGTACTCAGTTCTCAGGTTTCTTCGGCAGACTCGTCGATTTCGTTCAATCATCGTTGTCGGCCGGAAACTATCCGACTCGGAACTCCTCTGAATACTACCATTCATCAGGTCTTACACTAACAGTAACTAGAGGGTGTCATAGAACGGTTCTCATGGTTTCGTTGACTTCCTCAAAACGCTGTACACTTGGTGCACGCCATTTTTAGTGGGTTATAGATATGGGCAAAGAGAAATTCGGCGTTGCTGTTGACGAAGAGATCGTACAAGAAGTGGACGAATTAGTTGCTGAGTGTGACGATCTCGGAGCCAGCCGCTCCGAGATCGTCGAGGCCATCCTCACAGCGTTCGTTCAATCCGAGTCAAATCACGCTGAACGAGTGAGAGAAATCATAATTCGGAAACGAAAAGGGATACTCTAAACATTTCAACGCACCGTGCACTAAGTGCACGGCTTTCTAAGCTAGTAACGCTCTATAATAATCACAATCTCGACCATAGTGTGTGAAGACTTCTATGACACCCTCGTAACTACGGAATTGTTGTACAGTACGCCAACTCGAAAGACCATAGAAAAATAGCACTTTTGTTGTGCGGTTTTCTACATATGCGGATATGGCATCGGATGACTACACGGCTGACGATGACTACACGGCTGACGACATCAAGCAGTACATGCGCAACCGACTTGCAAGCACAGGTGCAGAAGACTCACTCTTTGAGTTTACGTTCCAACAGAACTGCCGAGATGCTCTGGCCGATGAGGAGATTGACCCAGCATCTGGTCGTGGCCTACTATTGACCTTTACTGCTATCGCCGGTGGATGGCAGGTCTCTGCTGGCCGACAGCTTGTTGGGAGCAGCCTGGATTCACTAAATCTACCAGACGACTTTGACCGCATCACTGCAGCTGATCTTGACCCCGTTCAGGTCGAGGGATATGGCGGACACTCCCACCGTCACGCCAACGGAGCCCACCCGGAATACGCATTGAACTCCTTGTCAGAACTCACGGTAGCAGGGGAATCGGTTGGATCAATGCGTGAGATCTTTGAGCGATTGGAAGCCACACCTGATCCGTTCGACCGAGCAATGTCAACATTTACTAATGTCAAGACGTTCGGTGGTCTCTCAGCGTTCGACTTTCTTGATGTTGCGGTCCGGGTCAACAATCGAACCACGATTACTCCGGATGAACTCCACGTAGCACACGTTGATCGAAATGGTCCCCAAGCGACGTTGGAACGGACGCTGGCAAACGAGGTTAGTGATGAGGCTTCGGTCCAATCTGGAGCTGGACAGTCACTCCTCGACGAGTTTGTTAACTTTGCCGAGGACGAACTTGGACTGTCACACACAGATGCGATATTTGATGTTGAAAGCTGTCTGTGTACCTACCACGGAGAACTTGAGGACAAGGGGCCGGACTGGCGGGGCAATTGTACCTAAGTTAGTTGTAGCTAGACGACAGATTCTAAATCGGGATTCTCAACGTTTGCTGGGTTTGAAACGAGACTACACCCAACAAGACGCCTTAACGCCCGCAAGTCTTACTGACCTGCTCTGGCTCAATCACATTTACTGTTCTTGGGCCGTGTTTAGACGCTCCTCAACCGGCGAGTCACGGGCCGTTGCGGTTGATCTAAAACCTGTCCTGAGTGCCTCATCGTGTCGATCTGTTCGCGGAGCATACGCCGCAAGAGCCGATTTGTACTGCGTCTAAACAAGGCCCTGTTCTTGCCAAGATAGAGTGGCGAATAGAACGGAACATCTGTACTGAATGTAACCTCGAAGTCTTGCCCGAGTCATTACCAGTTGGTAGATATATCACGATCGCCTGCCCTAAGTCGTTCACCTCTAGTCGTCTATTATTATGTTCGGTTCGTAACGAGGTTTTAAGTTACAATCGTCTGAAACAACTCCCTATGGCTGAACGAGAGCCGATTAACGCTTCTAATATTGGTCTCTGGGTGGGGTTCGAGGAATGCCCGCGCTACCTCAAGCAATCGATGGGTCCAGACGACGGTGCAGAGGAGGAATTAGGCGTGTTCCTCTCAGAGGCCGGGAATCAATTCGAGGAAGACGTTCTTGATGGCTTACGAGAAGAAGCTGCAGCGTTCATCAATGCAGAAGACCGAGAGGAGTGGAATCTCCCAAACGAGTTTTCGGACGTTCTTCCAGTAGTACAGCAGAATATCGCCGATATAGCAGAGAATGCGATGGGCAGAGAGGGCCCGACGCTGGTCTATCAACCATCTCTCTGGGGCCGTATCGATGCGTGGCCAATCAAGGGCCAAGCCGACCTCATCGCATTCTGGCCTGAGGACGGCCAGCTCAACACATACATCCTGGAGATTAAGTCCTCAACCGAGGACCAGCCGTATCATCAGATCCAGGCAGCCATTTACAGCCTCTTGCTTCGGCGACACCTCCAAGTCAGTGGATTCAACCCGAATATCGATGCTGGAATCGTCCACCGCGAGTCCGATGAGTTCCATGGAGACGACCCTGAATCGTTCCCCGCTGTCCCCGACCTCAGTGTCGTTGAAGGGGACGTTCGTCGGATGCTCCGAGAGGACGGTAAAGCGGACCAAATTGCTAGTGAGGACTCCGTTAACTACCGCCTGAGCGGCAAATGCAACTATTGCCTCTATAGCGAGAACTGCTTCAGCCACGCTATCGAATCCCGGAACCTTGCTCTACTTGGACTCACCGAAGGTGAGCAACGGGTGCTCAACAACCACGACATTGAGAACATCACGCAACTTGCTCGTCTTAAAGAGGTGCCTGACAGCCCTCAGCCCGACAACTACCGGGAGCTGACGTCACGGGACGAGGAGAAGGTCCAAGACTTGTTGGACGAACCAGTGATTGGGGACAGTCTTGACGAGATCGTGCAGCGGGCACAGGCCGTCCTCGGCGGTATTATCGACGACAGCCGGGAAGACAAACACCCAGAAGCCGCTACGCAGCCCTGGATACGGCCATTACAGGGGTCAGGAAAAGGAACTCTCCCGGAGGACGACCCTACACCCGGCCAGCAACAATATATGAACTATCAAGGCGAGGAGCTGATTCGCTGCTATATCTATGTCCGTGAGGACTACATGCGCGACAATATCGCCATGCTTGCGGGGCGAGTCGCACGCACGAACTCACCCATCAACTCACTATCATTTTCAGCGGTCACTGACAGCCTCCCAGACGACACTGAAGAACAAATACAGGTGGAGGGAGAGTTGTTGGCTGATTTCTTCGAGCAACTGTTCCAGGCAGTCGACGCCATATCAAGCGGGGATCAGGAGGCTACAATTCATTTGTATTTCTTCTCTCGGATGGAGCGAGATGCATTAGTAGATGGTGTGAAACGACACATTGGGGAGTGGGATGCCGAGAGTTTCGGTGCGATCCGCGACCTACTCGGTCTACGTCAGGCTATCGACCAGCCAATGGTTTCGATCCTGCAGGACGAACTCCAAGACCGCTTCTCCCTGCAGTACACGTCCACCGGCTTGCTCCCAATTTTGGACCAAGCATATAACGATGACTGTCGCTGTGGGTGCGGCGACGAAATCCCGTACTTCGAGACGGACCAGTGGACCGTCGAGCGCGAGGACAACACCGAGGTCAACCTGTGGAGTGTCTTCAACAGGAATTTCTTCAACTACCGCGTAACGTACCGGCGGGACGAAGACGGGGAGATGGTGATCGACCCGCATGTTGACGACGAGGACGGCTGGTATCCGGCTCGCGCCCGTTTCGACGACCAACTGCCCTTAGAGTACATCTGGGCCGCGCTCGGAAAACTCGACACTAATTGGGCGAACTCGGACCGACAGGAGTGGGAAATTCACGCTTATAAATGGCATGATGCCCAAGAACGTGAGACTCGTATCACACCAGAGGATATCGGTCTATTAGGCGAGAAGGTCTGCCAAGCGCTCGAACATCTTGAGCACAGTCTCTCATACTACCACAACCCGTTCATGGGGAAGTCACCGATTTCACTCCCCGATATTCCGAACTTCGATTTGGGACAGTCGACTCTCCAGCAAGCATCCCAGGACTACGTCGACCTTGAACACTTCTCAGACCGTCAGGACTCCCTTCGGCACTACGCAAAATCACCCCGTGAGCGTGTTAGGACTGGGAAGTCAGCGATTGTGAAGGTTGAGCGGACTGAAACGCGGGGTGACGATCAAATCGTACACGGGAGTCTGGTCTACGACGGTCGAGAATTTGCTAATGAAAACCGTGTTGCGAACTCGTGCCGACTGAAAGGATCTGAGGGAACTACATCTGGGTCTCGTCGGGTGGCAAACGCTGTCGAATGGGATTACGATGACGGCATCCACCGGAATGAACTTGAGAGTCCGCGCCAGATAGAGCGCGGAGTCCCGGTTGAAGTAGCTGACATTAACATCCCCGACAGGGAGATAGAACTCCATCTAAGCGATTTCCACAACGGCTTCTTTGTTGGGAACAATCCCGACGCTGACTTTGACTACATCCGGAACCACCGCACATGGACCTCGGACCCAGCTGAAGCCCGTGACAGCAACTACGATGTCTACTTCGGGGTGGGAGATAAGTTCATTCTCGACCCTCAGACAGATGACTGGACGGCCGAACACGGCACCTCTGTTTTCGACCACTTGGAGGACAATCCAGGACCATTCTATCAGACTGTGGCCGGACTTCTGGAGGGCGAATATGAGTAGTCTCAATCTCTTCCCGCGAGAAACTGCTGAGGAGTTCCTCGCCTGGCTCGAAGAGAGTGAATTGTACACGCCGAACGACGAGCAGAAACAGTTCATTCGGCGGTATAAGGACCGCATTGCGGTATTACAGGGACCGCCCGGAACTGGAAAGACAATGACATTATCGTACGCGTTGCTTGCCCGAGCGTACGCGCTCCTTGAGTCGCAAAACCGGATGCGTGGGATGCTCGTTGCACCCTCGAACAGGGCGGTAAATGCTGCACTGCAAGAAGTCGACGAAAGCCTCCATTACTGGAATCAGCATGCCGACGACACAGATATGTCGAGTTCACTCGACAATCTGCGCCTCATCCGCGCACTCGGGCGGGATATTGACGTTGACGAAGATCTCTACCGCGAAACGGACTTCGTTAACTACCATACGGACGATCTCAACCAAATACGGCAAGATCTGACGACCCAGACTAGCCTCGGCGCATTCACCGGTGCTGCGAACGGTGTGTTAGTCTTCGCAACTACCTCTGGCGGATACAAATTCGTCGACGAAGTGTGGGACAGCGGCACTGAGAGTTGTTTCGACCTCTTGGCAATCGACGAGGCGTCGATGGTTCCGACCCCGGACATGCTCATCCCAGGGGCGTCGACTGAACCAAACGCACAAGTGTTGATATCTGGGGACCAACGCCAGATGCCACCTGTTCAAACCCACGACTGGGACCGTGAAGACCGCCGTATCGTTGAGGAAGTTGCACCTCATCTGAGTTCAATGGACTTCTTCCGCCTGTTCAGCTATCAGGACGGGTTTGGAATGGATGAATCGCCCGAAGAGGTCAAGGTTCCATCATTCCAGGACATCCCTATCGACAAGCTCGCAGTAACGTATCGATGCCATCGTGTTGTCGCTGAATTCCTCCGGCGCTTGATTTATGTCCAGGATCGCATAGATTACCGTTCGGGCCGAGAGTACACCCTGAACGTACGCTCGGCAGAACGGGGTGGCGTCAGGCGAGTGATGAACCCGAAGTACCCGCTCGTCCTCATCGTCCACGATGAGCGCGACTCCCAGCAAAGCAATCCGTACGAAGTTGGGATAGTAGACTCACTCGTTCAAACGGTTGACCCGGATGAAGACGTAGGGGTAGTGACTCCGCACAACGCGCAGCGTGGCCGTCTGCGCGGAGCCCTCCGAAACTACGATAACGCGGACGTAGACACCGTTGAACGGTTCCAAGGTGGAGAGCGCGATATGATTGTGGTGTCTGGCACGGTTTCGGACCCTGACTATGTGCGTCGTGAGGCGGATTTCATTCTGAGCCCGAATCGCCTGAACGTAGCGATGAGCCGTATGCGGAAGAAACTCGTATTGGTCGTTCCTCGTTCTCTCATCGATTTCGTGCCTTCTGATTCCGATCAGTATGAGGCGGCTCGGGTTTGGAAACGGATGTACAGTATTGCACAAGAGGAGGCCGACCAGGCTCCGTGGACGGGGACTATTAGCGAGTTCGCCGGTGAAGTGCCACAGATGGCGCCCGATAAAAAGTTAAAAGTATTCACCGTGAGCGACATCTAAATAGATGACGAACGGCGAAGTGGATGACGAGCTAACCCTATCTGCCTATAGAGCCGATAGTAGCGAGCTCTTCCCTCGTATTCTCGATTTACACGTTGAGGACGGCGCACGCATTGCGGATGTTACACACGGTACTGGCGTCTTCTGGCAGGATATCGATCTCGAAGAAAGGGATATGAGGCTTGTTACGTCCGATATCACGGCGAAGACGGACGATCTCTCTATGGTTGCCGATTGTCGTGCGCTTCCACTGCAGGGTAATAGTCTGGACTGTATGATTCTCGATCCACCGTACGCTGAAGGCTTCTACCGCCGCAACAAGGACCACATGGCGGGACACGGCTCACACAAGTCATTCAGGGATACCTATAGCGGTGCGAGAGAATACGAAGGTGCAGGAACGTATCACAGCGCTGTCTTGCACACCTACTTTGAGGGGGGAAAGGAAGCAAAGCGGGTGCTGCGTGACGATGGCGTGCTAATTATCAAGATAATGGACGAGGTGAGTTCTAACACGCAGGAACTCGCGCACATCCAGGTTACAAACTACTACGAACGGGAATTGGACTTCTACACTCGTGATTTGTTTATTCAGGTCAGAAAAGAACGGCCGACTGTTGTCGGGATGAAGAACCAGATTCATGCTCGTAAAAACCATTCCTATTTCTTAGTCTACGACATGCCCTGAGCCGGTAACAGGTGGGGCTTGTAACACTCGGCATTCACCGAGATAGAGTTGAATGAGCTGGCCCGTAATTTCATGTTGATTCTCGGGTTTCGTTCAGTTGAGCCCCAGACAGAGGCGAGGCCCATACGCAGTCCGCATATTTCCTACGGATTCGAGGCTGCTCAAACTGCTGTCTGAAACACCGAAACAGGAACTAGGAATGACGAAATCCAGGGAATATCGTCGACGGTCATGACCAGGTATTGATAGTTTCCAACAGATTCCATCTACTTAGAACACTTCGACGACGGGGTGTCTCTACTATCTCTCATAAGGTTGTAACTAGGTTCTGTCTCGCGGTTTAGGTATTCTAACTACGAGGGGATCGGTTGTACTTTTAAAAAGGTGATAGGCTGCTACCCCGGTTTCAGAGAGACATCATTTATATGGATGGTAGTGTCATTGAGTATCAATGGGTCTCTTAGCGATCGACATCGAGACTGCCAGTCCCTTTGAGGAGCCCTCCCCTGGTGATAACGACACGCGATACTACGAATGGGTCGTGACCTCTGTCGCTTATCAGGACAACAGTCAGGCAGAGCCGGAAACAGACGTACTCTTCCGGCGCGGCGGGTGGGACGCCGAATTCACCGCCGACATGATTGACCAGCTCCTAGAGTGGTGTGACGAGCGGAAGATCGACCGTGTAGCAACTTACAACGGCGTGTGGTTCGACCTCAAGCACATCGGCACTTGGGCGAAACAACTAGAAGAGAACGGGTTACGTGAAGATGTCTACTCTGCACTTTGCGGTCTCTTTGAGGGGCATGTTGACCTCGCCTTAGCAGCCGCTGACCAATACTCCGACGAGCTGTGGGAAGACCAAGAGGTACTGCCTGACTGGAAGGCCTACCAGTTAGCGGGCATAGATAACGATAGCGTCTGGTACGACGACTATGGCTTCGATGCCGCATACTTCGAGGCGCTCGGCATAGAAGACAACCACGTGAAATGTGAACACGTGGGGCAGGTCTTAGGAGAGCGATACGTCGATGGCATCATCCACGGTCTCGAAGAGACAAGCACTCACCGCGAACTCGAACAGCTACTTCGTGATTACGCCGAGAGTGACGTAACTGATCTATTCCGGCTCCACGATCATCTCGGTGGTGGTGACTTGAAAAACGGCTATCACTACCCCATGGAGTCGATCATCGAATGAGCGGCCTCGACGACCTCCAACCAGAAGACGCGAGTCTTGTGGAGTCCATTATGGACTCCCACGGGTTTGATTCGTTGAAGAAGACCCAGGAGCTGGCTTTCGAAGACGGAATTCTGGAGACAGGAAATCATCTCTTGGTGGCGGAAACGGGGAACGGGAAAACCCTATGCGCGGAAGCCGTCGCAAAAAAGCGACTTGAGCAGGGTAACCGCGTCGCGTATCTGGTTCCTTCTCGTCAGCTCGTTCGAGCGAAGAAGGAATCGATCCAAGAGTGGGCCGAGGATGAATACACGGTCTGGTCTGGTGCGCAAGCATACCAGTCAGCAGATGTAGTTGTCGCTACGTTCGACTCGTTTTATAGGGCAATTCTCCAGAACCGGGGGAATGCCCGGAATCTTGACCTGGCTATTCTTGATGATTTCCACGAAATCTACGGCGGCTTTCGTGGACCCGAGATTGAGAAGGCAATCGCGGCGTCGATGTACGAAGGCATCGAACTTTTTGCTCTCAGTGCGACTCTTGGGAATCCCGATGAGCTTGCGGAATGGATGGATGCTGACCTGACGGTTAGCCCTGAAGGAAGACAGATTCCGATTCGCGAGCACGTGGAACCGGTTCAGCGCCAAAATAAGGGCGAAGCTATTGTCGACTTACTACGGCGCGAGCAAGACAAAGGCCCCTTCCTCGTGTTCAACTACGCGAAGCCTTGGACACAGTCACGAGCGGAGTCTGTTGCTCAAACAAGACTCTTTACCGGGCTTTCAGACCGGGACTTCCACGCTGAGCTACGGGACAAAATTGACGGCGAGATGACCGACACGCTGCGTGATCTCGCGAGGATGATGTCACGAGGCGTCGCGTTCCATCACGCTGACCTTCCGAACGATGTCAAGCACTGGGTCGAGGATCTGTATGAAGACGGTGAGCTCGGCTGCCTGTTCGCCACCACCACCATCGCGTACGGGTTCGATGCGCCCGTTCAATCTGTCGTCGTTGCCGACATCACTCGTGGTCCCCACTACGTAGGCGTCTACGAGTACGTCCAATGGATCGGTAGAGCCGCTCGTCCAGGATATGGGTACGACGAAGGATTCGCTTTCACGCTCACCGACGCTCCCGAAGAGACGAAGGAACGATTCTTCGAGCCCCACCGTGTTCTTGAGGACGTCACGACCCACATTGAGATAGACATCGCATTCCAGTGGCTCCTATTGGAGTTGATTGCAACCGGTTGGGACACCCCCCACGAAATTGAGGCCTTCATCAAGGAGATGCTCTACTGGCAACAGATGGAACAAATCGGGGCGTGGGGGCGCCAGAGAACTAACCGGGATCAGCGATTGAATGACCGGCTGCGCGAAACGGCAGACTGGTTAGAGGAGCACGAATTCATCATCGAGAAGGACACCGCACGGCAGTTCGAGCCTACAGCTCTCGGTGACGGTTCAGTGGAATTTGCCTTTAACTCGTTTGTGAGCGCACCCCTGAGCAGTCTGAGAACGTTTTATGATTGGCTCGAAGAGGCCTCGCACGATGAAATCACCCCTCTCTACCTAATTGACCGGGTGGCACGCCAGTTCGACAGAACCGTTAACGCGTCAGAGTCCGCAGTCAAGTCAGAACTCAGTGGCCTCCTACAAGAGCACGATCTTCCGGTTGATGAGGCTGGAATCACCGCTGGTGTCGTCTACTGGTTCTGGATGTCGAACTTCGATAACACTCAGATAGAGAACCGTACCGGCATCGATCCAACGTACCTTCCCAGTACCGCGCGGAAACTGTCCGATGTAATTGACGCTACGAAATATCTGATGGATGCGTCTCCTAATGCAAGGAAACCAGATTGGTTCGATACTCTCGTCTTCCGGGTCGAGCGAGGGGTTCGTAGCGAAGAGGTACCCTTCGTCGAGAATATTCGTGGGTTAGGCCGATACCGAGTCAGGCGGCTACGACGCTACGTCGAAGGGAGTGACGTCGTCGGCATGGGGGAGTTAGAGGGGGAAACGCTTTGGGAGCTGCTGCAAGAACTGTACGACGGTATCGGCGACTCCACTCAGTTCGAAGACGTTCTCAAGGGGAACGTCACCGGTATTGGTCCAGCGACGGCTAAGCGGGTTCGAGAATTCCTCGAAAATGTAGAGATTAGCGATGAATTCGGTCAGAAGGATGACTGGGGAACAGTACGTCCCTCCTCTGAGCGACCAGAGGAGAGCGATGGGTTCAGCCATGCTACTCGGCTTGATGACTTCTGAGCAATAACTAACCTGTACTTAGCGAATCTCCCAACTCAAGTTTGAAGGGTCATTCGCCTAATCTGTCCGCGTATGACTGAGGATGTCCCGGATCTTAACCCCGGGGCCTTGGAATCATTCATCGAAGCATACCTGCAACTTGACAGCCGGGTCCAACAGCCGGACGGTCTGTATTCCGTCCTCTCGGGCTCGCGCGAACAGCAGTACCAGGACAGCCTTCGGTACTTTCTGGACCCCCAGAAACCCCATGGATTCCACGAGACACTGTTGGAAGCCCTTCTTCGGTGTCTCGGCATGCACCACAACAATCTCCGAGGTCAGCACGTCGAACTCGAAACCGAGGTGCAGATCGCCGACGCTGATTCAGATGGCCGTATCTATCTAGTCATCTGTGGAGGCAGCGCGCTTAGCGATCACCCACGCTGGGCAGTCTCAGTCGATCACATCGGGTTAGAGGAAGTGTCTGCTTGGATGCGGTGTGAAGCCTACCCAAGCAGACAGCGAGATAGAGGAAGAGCACCTGCTTAATTTTGTCGTTAACAGCCTCGACGAGGAGCTTGCGTTAGATCTCGGCGAAGACGTTGAGGTCACGACGGAGACGTTGTACGAGGTCCTCGCCGGCGCCAGCGCCGGCGGGACCTCGATCAACCACGTCTGCGAAACGACTGACGACTCGCCGCACGCCAATACCGTCCGTGGATATCTCACCGATCAGTTCGACCTTGACTCTGTTGAGGCGGTCGGAGACACGCTCCTGCAACGGGATGCTCTTGAAACACTGCCGGATCGATCGGTGGAGGTCGTCGCCGACCTCCACCTCGATCCCTACTACGGCGACGAAGATGAGACAGAGGCGTTGTACTCGTCTCAAGCGAAACGCGGAACAACGACGTTTCACGCCTATGCAACGCTCTATGCGCGGGTACGCAACAAACGGTACACGCTGGCGGTTCGCCAGCTGGTCGCTGGCGACACCACCAGCGATGTCCTCGCCGAGTTTCTCGAACTCCTCGACGGCCTTGACCTCGGCGTCAAGGCCGTCTACCTGGATCGCGGATTCTACAATAGCACCTGTCTCAGCCTGCTGTACGCGCACAACTACGCTTTCGCCATGCCGATTGTCAAGTGGGGTGAGACGATTCAGAACGAACTTAGCAGCGGCTGGAGCCGCGAGATCGAACACGATCTCGCCGGCACGGTGACGTTCCCTTTGTTCATCGACTGCGTATACCAGCAAGGACGATACGACGAACACGGGGTGGCGCGTCACGGCTACGCCGCTGACGCGCCGTTTATCGACACACCACGAGATGCACGAGAGCACTACAGCAAGCGCTTCGGCATCGAATCGAGCTACCGATTAGCCAAGCAAAGCCTCGCGTTCACCAGTTCTCAGGACGCTGGTCTGCGACTGGTGATGTTTGTAGTGAGCCTCCTGCTCCAGAACAGCTGGCGGTATCTCCACTGGATGTACGTGGCGGCGCCCCGCCGAGGGGGGCGCCGCCTCTGGCAGTGGTCATTCACGGAATTCTGTGAGATGGTGCTGCGAGCAGCCTGGACAGCGCTCGGTGTGNGCAGGACAGTTCCAGCAAACCAACCACTCGACGACCGGTTCTTCCGGTAGCTGTCCGCCGATCAGGACAGTGGTCGTGAGTGGCAACACCGTCGCGTCGGCGGCGATTTGCCGCCGACAGCGACTCCGAATTACCGAGACTCTCCGTCTGTGTCATTTTGAGAACTAACTACGCATCGAAAACGCAGATTCACGCTCTAATGGAGCGATTAGAGAGTTCTTGATGTGATCGACTGAGTCTTCCTCGAACTGAAGGTCGGCGCCACAGAAGGGCAGGGCCAGACACCGACCTACGCCGAGGCCGACCGGTGGAACTTCAGTTGGTTCAGCTCTAACAAGATAGCCGTTGACCGACTGGATGACACCACCTACGTCTACCTCAAGCGCGACACCGCTAATGACGCGACTGCAGATTGCTTCCAATCGGTAGCTTGGAAAGACATCGTCGAGACGTTCGACCGCCAGCTCCAGGGAGCATTATTTGACTATCCAAACCGGAGCGTCGTGCAATTCACCGATTTCATACAGTCACTCAAGGAGACCGAACACATGGACGCACCATTCAACGAGACCGAGCTCAGTGAGCGGCTCAACCTCTACTTCGAGTACAGCGACCTCATCGAGCAAGTCGAAAAGGCGAACAGCCAGTTTGAGAGCGATTTCGAGGACCTCAGTGAATACCTTCGATCCAACTGGGAGGATAGACTCCGTGAATCGTACGATTTCGAGGAGTCTCAGTGGCTCGCATCACCGTCCAGCAACGCGAAGTGGCAGGGCTTGCTCCCGGCCTATTGGGATCAGGACCCACTCAACAGTGACAGTACGATACGACTCTACTTCCGGCACTCGCCGACGACTGATTGTCTCCGGAACCGTACCCTGAGATTCAGATTGCGGCTCCCGCCACAGCGACACGTCCACACGACTCCCCAAGGCGACGGTCAGTCATTCAACGATGTGTTCACTTCCCTGGCGACTACTGAGTATGCAGACCGACTCGACGACGCGCTAGAGGGAATAGACGTCGATGAGATGCGCCTGGGAAGTGCATCTGCACTCTTCTCGAAGGAATACCCGCTCGATCCTCAGAACCTGGCCGGGTCGTATCTTGAGCAAATAGACTCTGCTTCCAGCATGAACCAATTGGTTGGCGGAACCCAGAGCGGAGTATCTTGCCTGATTACGTTGATGTCCGGCACTCGCGGTATTTCAGTGACGACGACGAGTAGGTAGGGTGTATTGAGAATGAGGCAGTGAAGGTATCAGATAACAGTTCTCACACCCTACTGGTTCCGTTGTTAATCGTGAGACTGAAACCACCAGCTGAAACTTAATATCGATGAAATTGTTAGTTTCGTAGTTCTTGATTCTCACTCGGTTACATATGTAGACACAACACGTCGATTCCGTCGTTAAACGCAAGACTAGACCGCATCGACAAGATAAAACTCCGGACAGAACTGATAATTCTGTCGTTCTATTCAACAGGCCCTGCTTGCTCGTAGCATCTTATTTTATTACTCTATCGAATATCCCTTGGAGGCCTGAAACTCGGCTGATGGAGTCGGTGAGGAGCGACTGCCCACTTTGGGCTTACCCTTAAGTCAAACCAGTGAAGAAGCATCGAATCGAAAATGGCACGAAACAAAAGGCAACCACATAGACTAAGACTAAGTCACCAGGGGCTATCGACATCTAAAACGGCCAGTTGGTCCCCACGCTGGACAGAGAATAAATAGAATGTCGTCCGAACTCGAACCGATTACTCCCGAGCGGGCGAAGGCTCTCTACCTTGACGAATATGAAGAGGACAAAAGCTACGATTCTGTACGAAAGACTCGCAGCGTTCTCAAAACGTTCATCAGATGGACCGATCAAGCAGGCATAGAGAATCTGAATGCGGTCGGTGGGCGTCAACTCCAAGAGATGAAAATATGGTGGAAAGAGGAGTCAGATGCCAACAAGGTCAGTCTCAACGGATACCTAGCGGTCGTTCGGGTATTTTTAGACTTCGCTCATCTCGATAGATCGTAACATCAATTCTGCTGGCGACTCAGTAGCAGCCAACGATGGACGAGCAGTCAGCTCAAGTGTTCCTTCCACCGCGTGAGCGATGCTTCGAGCGTCTCCGTCTCGCCCGGTTCGGCGAGACGGTGACGTGTGTTCACTGCGAGAGTGACGCGGTTGTCGACCGAGGAACGACCGGTAAGGACGCTCAGCAGTACTGGTGCAAATCCTGCGAAACCTACTTCAACGACCTCACAAAGACGATCTTCGGCCAGCATCGCTTCGATCTCGAAGAGATGTTCTATATCGTCAAGGAGATGCGATCTGAGCCGACCGCTCAGATCGCTCGTGACCTNGATCGAGACTACGAGGCTGTTCTCAACTACGTTCACAAAGTGCAGGAAGTGAGTGATAATATCGACGAATTCGACCTCTACGACGTGTGCGAAGCTGACGAGGTCTACGTCACGGCTGGTGAGAGGGGACTCGAAGATGAGGATGGGAGTCCGCGCGAGCGCGGACTCTCAAAAAGGGGCGCGGAACCTTCGAATCAGACAAACCGCCAGTGTTGACACTCGTCCGTCGGAGCGACGGACGAGTGCGATTTCTCGTCTGTAAGGATCTGCAAGAGGCCGACGAGGACATCTCTGAGTACGGCGACGGAAGCGTCATCCTCTGTACCGACGGCTACACGATCTATGAGGATATCGAGGAGACGGAGGGGGTGGACGGCCATCTGGCCGTCACCCACTCCGACACCTACGTCATCGGTGACGCCCACACAAATACCTGCGAGAACCGCCACAGCTTCCTTCGCCAGTGGCTGGCGAAGTTCAGAGGCATCTCGAAGCATCATCTCCAAAAATACCTCGGATTTCTCGCACTGAAACTCAACTCACCGGACGACTGGTTCAAGAAACTGCTGTGTTACAATGTATCGGGATGAGCGTTAGACTTTTGTGAGAGGATCGAGGCAGTGTCAGAGAATACACCGGATAGAATACCTCAAGCCTCTATCGACGACGACGAGGATGTTTGTGAACGGAAGCCCTCCGACGAACAGGTCGAAAAAATCAGTGCGTATTTCGAGACCTACGACCGAGCATCTCGCAGCCATATTGAGTTTTTGCTGATGAAAGAGTTGACTCTCCGCCTCGGAGCAATTCGGGCCATAGACGAGGAAGATTATGATTCAGAACAGCAGAAAATTGAGCTTCACCATCGACCGGAGGAAGAGTACGAAAGAAAAGGAACGCCGTTGAAGAATCAGTCTGATGGGGAACGGCACGTTAATCTTCCAGGTAATCTCTGTGAATTGATCGATGAGTATCTAGACCACCCCGAGCGAAATGGCGAGGGGACAGATAAGTTCGATCGAGAACCCCTGTTACGGAATCGAAACGGTGGTCGTCCATCAACTACGACAATTCGCCGAGACCTGTACAAGGTGACGCGACCCTGCGCGCACTCGAATGAATGCTCTCTTAATCGGGACATCAGTGAGTGTGAGGCGACAAAAGACTCGATCGCCTCAGCGTGCCCGATAAACTACAGCCCGCATCCGATCCGCCGTTGGTCGATCGAGGATCACCTCGACGATGGCGTGCCGAGGGAAGACCTCGCTGATCGTGCAGATGTTTCAGTTCCGGTTCTAGACAAACACTATGACCAGCGTAAGCCGGAACGGAAGCGTCTGCGAAGACAAGAAACGTTGGCGGCCACGCGAGAAGGATACGAATCGCCGGATTCTGAGTCACAGATGAGTCTCTCGCAGTTCGAAAATGGTCCCAACGCGGTGGCACACCCGGCAGCATTAGCACTTCAAATTGGCACCGAAATCGGCGCGTGGCTTCCAGACCGACTCAGACATGAGCTGAGCGAACTCAGTCCCAGAGAGGGCATCTCAACCCCTGACGTCCGCACGGCCGCACAGGGTATCGTCACGTACAGTCTGATGGTCTGCCTAGTCGCTCTCAATCTCGTTTTGCTGGGGAGCTGATGATAAAGACACTCCCTTGGAATGATTCAAGCGCGGTCTGAGAACGACGGAATCAAAGGGGTGTAACTATTGACAGTGGCTCTAGGTTAGTGATGAGAAACGAAAAACAAGAGTTGGGATAGAGATCGGTGTAGATTTTACGAGGTCACGACGGTGGTTTAGAGCACTTAGACGTTATCCAAGAACGATCTTCGCTGTTCGACTTTCACTTCCTCGGTTCGCTTGTCGTAGTGTTGGTCCAGAACTTTCCGACTGACGTTCATTCGGTCGCTCACGATTTCTGGGGGAACATCTTCGGTGAGGTAGTAGGTGATTGAACCCCGCCTGACTGCATGAGGACTAACTGCGTCGCCGCACTTCGCCTTGCCGTCCCTGCAATCATCGCAAGGTTCATCCCTAAAACAGGGCGCAGTCACTCGGTAAACATGTCCACGGATCGTCCCTCGAGACATACGGCCCTCCGTCGTCGTCAAGAGGGGACGGCGATCATACTCATCAGTCTGCTCGTGACGCACGTTGTTCAGGTAGTCCTCGAGTAGGCGAGCGAGCTCAGAGGTGATCGCGACCAACCGCTCTCCTGCCTCGCCGTTTTTGAGGTTCGTGTCTTGATGCGGTCGATGCTCTAGCTGAAGGTACTCTTCTTCTAGGTCGACATCGTCGACGTCGAGCGAGTGAGCACCCCCGACCCGCATGCCGGTCTCCCAGAGTAATGCCATTATGACGTGCTTCTCGCTGCCGTAGTTGTACTTCGAGAGATATTCGAGGATTATTTCCGCAGTGTCCGCATCAAGAGTCTCGTCACGCTGACGCTCTTCCGGGGAGACACGAGGAATCATGATTTTGTCGTAGAGGTCAGATGGCACGGCTTCGATCGAGGCAGCCCATTTGAGGAAGACCCGAAGTGTCGACATCTGTGCTTTGACCGTGAGCGGGCAGAGGTCTCCGTCCTCCTTCCGCCAGAGACGGTATTGCTGGAGATGCCGACCTGTGAGGTCGTTCAGATTGTCAATCCCCTCGATACCGCACCAGCGGACGAAATGGTTCGTCCGGTAACGGTGATTCTGGACGGTCGCTTCAGTACAATTGGTCTTTTTGTGATCGAGGAACAGTTCTTGCGCGTCAGCCGGGCTTATCGGTTGGAGGTCGTCTCGGTGTGTGGTCATAGTTGGCATGGAAGCCCCAGAGACGTTCCATACCTCCCGTCATCGCAGGGGAAGACTTCGTACGTAGGTCGTGAGAGTCCCGCCCCAACCCATTTTTGACGACACCACACCGCGAGCGCAGCGAGCGGTCCATGTCATCAAAACTGTTGACAAGGATTCGAACCCTATCAGTCGCGCGCAGCGAAGCGAGCACGTCTGATTCGGGTTCGAATCCGCCCCAACCCATTCTACGACGAGCGAACGCGAGGAGTGAATCGACCCGCCCGATTCACGTTTCGGCGGTCCACTTGCCCGTCCCCAACACGTAATCCGCTGGCGGTCGCGTAGCTGGTATGAGCGACGATCCACTGCACGAACGGATGGCCCGCTACGAGCAACTCGCCAGAGAGGCCAGGGAGCGTGCCAGCGAACGCGACGCCGTCGGCGACGAGGTGGGCGACCGACTCGCCGACGCGATCGCCGAGGCGGTCGACGAGGCGGGTGTCTCCGTCGGGGCCGTCGATCGCTCGCGGGACGGTCACCACTACCGGTTCACGGCGCGACTCGACCGCGCGGCGCTGGTCGCGGCCCTGACCGACGCCTTGCCGGCCGGGTTCGTCGTCTCGCACGTCAACGACGACGGATCGCTGAGCATCGAGTGGACGGGCTCGGATCGGACGCCGTCGAAGCGCGAACACGGGGCAGTGTTGAAAGCGATCGTCGCCGAGGCGACCGAGACAGACGCCGACGGACTCATCGAGTCGGTCCCGTCTCGGACGGCCGTCCTCGACCGGGCCGAACAACTGGGGATCGACCGGGAGGACGCCGCCGATCGGCTTAGTCGGCTGGCGACGCTCGACGTGGTCGATATCGCCGACGGCCGGGTCTACCCGGACACGAACTTCTCGCGGTACTGAGCGGCAGGTGATCGACGCTCCCGGCGGCTCAGCGTGTCACTCGCTGAGATCGACCGTGCCTTTCGAGTCCCAGATCTCCATCATCAGCTGGGCGAAGGTGGCCGTCCGGACGGGGTAGCCGTCGGCGTTGGTCGCGTCGACGGGCTTGCTGGCGAGCTTCTCGACGATCGTCTCGTTGTAGTCCATGTCCGCGAGCGTCTCGCGCACGTCGAAGGTGAACGTCCCGTCGTCGTCGGTCGTGAGCCACGCGGCGGCCTGTGCCTTCTCGCTGTACTCGATCGTGTACGTCTCACCGCCGACGAGGTCGTAGATGTCGTCGAGGCGTCCGATTTCGAGATCGTCGTCGCCGACCTCGACGAACAGCGTGTCGTCGTCGATGCGGGTGTCGTACCGCTCCATACCCGTACTCGGACGGTGGGACTCAAAAGACGTGGTGCTTTCCGGCGAGGTCGTGTGTCGCTCGCGAGATCTGCCCCCACTGTCTTATCCCTCTGTCGCGAACTGACGACCGTGTCGATCGCACTGACGCCCACGACGGTCGCGGTGTTCGTCGGCGTCGTCCTGATCGCCGGGGCGGTCAACGGCCTCGCCGGCTTCGGGTTCGCACTCGTCGGGACGATGGCACTGGCGACCGTGGTCGAACCGACGACGGCGGTCGTGTTCATGATCGTGCCGATTCTGGCGGCGAACGCCTCGCTCGCTCGGGAACTGTCGGTCGGGGACGTACGCAGCTGTGGTCGCCGGTTCGGTCCGCTGCTGGCCGCGGCCCTGGTCGGCACCGTCGTCGGGCTGGCCGCGGTCGACCGACTCCCCGCGGCCCCTCTCAGGCTCGGGCTCGGTGTGGTGACGCTTGGCTTCGTCGCGACGGCCCAGCGAGCGGTGCCGATTCCGGGGTTCGACCGGCTGAAAGCGGGCTGTTTCGTCGAGACGCCACTGGCGATGGTCGCTATCGGCGGCGTCTCCGGCGTCCTCTTTGGCGGGACCAACGTCGGCGTCCAGCTGATCGCCTATCTGCGGAGCCGCGATCTCTCACACGAGCTGTTCGTCGGCGTCGCCGCGATGATCTTCCTGGGTCTGAACGCGGTGCGGGTCGGCGCAGCCGGGGCGCTCGGACTGTATCCCGACCTCACGACGGTGGCCCTCTCCGTCGCGGCCGCGGTGCCGGCGGTCGCAGGCGTCGCCGTCGGCCGGCGGCTTCGAGTGAGGATTCCAGAGCGGGCCCGTCGTCGCTTCGTCCTCGGGCTGCTTGCCGTCGTCGGCGTCCGGCTCGTGGCCGGCGGGCTCGGACTCGCCTGATCGCGCAGTCCTGTCGACTCTCTCACCCCTCGCCGGCGAGAGCGTGCGGTTCAAGTATTCCTCGGTGTAACAACTGGGAAATGAGACGACGGAGCTTCCTCACGCGAACCGGAGCCGGCCTCGCAGGCCTGACCGCGCTGTCGGGCTGTACCGGTGACGGCGGCGACGGGACCGAGTCGGCGAGTACCGAGAGCGCGACCGACACCGAGAGCGTGACCGACGAGGGAACGACGACCGGAACGGTCGAAGAACTGAGCGGGACGCTGTCGGTCGCGACCTACTCGTCGTTCGTCGGCGAAGACACGGCCGGCAACTGGCTCAAATCCGAGTTCGAGTCCGAGCACCCGGACGTGACCGTCGAGTTCGAGACGCCCGAGAACGGGCTCAACCGGTACATCCAGCGCAAGTCCGAGGGCGCGCCGATCGACGCCGATCTGTTCGTCGGGCTCAACACGGGGGAACTCGTCCGGGCCGACGAGCAACTCGACGAGACGCTGTTCGCGACCGCCAGTGACCGCATCGAAGGGGCGGACACGGTCAAGCCAGAGCTCCAGTTCGATCCCGACGGACGGGTCGTTCCCTACGACACCGGGTACATCAGCCTCGTCTACGACGAGGGCGAGGTCGACGCGCCGGGCACCTTCGACGCCCTGCTCGAACCCGCCTACGAGGACGCGCTGATCGCCCAGAACGCCCAGCAGTCCGATCCCGGTCGCGCGTTCCTGCTGTGGACGATCTACAACAAAGACCCGGACGGCTATCTGGACTACTGGGAGGGGCTGGTCGACAACGGCGTCACGATCCTCTCGGACTGGGAGCCGGCGTACAACGCCTACTCGGACGAGGAGGCCCCGATGGTCGTCTCGTACTCGACCGATCAGGTGTTCTACCACGGCGAGGGCGTCGACATGTCGCGCCACCAGATCGGCTTCCTGAACGATCAGGGCTACGCCAACCCCGAGGGGATGGCCCAGTTCGCCGACAGCGACGACGCCGAACTGGCCCGGGCGTTCGCCTCGTTCGCACTGACAGCGCCGGCCCAGCGCGAGATCGCCACGCGAAACGTCCAGTTCCCGGCCGTCGAGGGCGTCGACCCCGGCGGCGACTTCGGCGAGTACGCGCTGGAGCCCCCCGAGCCGGTCACCTTCACCTACGACGAGCTGTCGGACAACGTGAGCGGCTGGATCGACGAGTGGGCCCGACAGATCGCGAGCAACTAGGATGGACGCCCGGGTCGACAGACTCGCGCTGCCGGTGGGGGTCATCGCGACGCTGGCGACGCTGCTGGTCGTGTTCTACTACCCCGTCGGGAGCGTCCTCGTCGGCGCGGTCCGTGCCGGCGGGCAGCTCTCGCTGGTACCGCTGAGGGCCGTCCTCGGCGACCCGTTCTACGCGGATCTGTTCGGCTTTACCGCGTACCAGGCGCTGCTGTCGACGGTCGCCAGCGTCCTCGTCGGACTGCCGGGCGCGTACCTGCTGGCTCGCTTCGAGTTTCCCGGCCGGCGCTTCCTGCGCTCGGTGACGATTCTCCCCTTCGTCCTGCCGTCGATCATGGTCGCGGTGGGCTTTCTGGCGATGTTCGGCCGCACCGGGCTGTTCAACGATCTGCTCGCCGTCGTCGGGCTCGGCCCGGTCGAACTCACCTTCACGCTGGAGATCATCGTGCTGGCCCACGCCTTCTACAACGCGCCGCTGGTGACGCGACTGGTGACGGCCGCCTGGGAGTCGGTCGACGCGCGACGCGTCGAGACCGCCCGGACGCTGGGCGCGTCACCGCTCGTGGCGTTTCGCGACGTGGTCGCCCCGCAGTTGCTCCCGGCGCTGCTGACCGCCGCGGTGCTCACCTTCCTCTTTACGTTCATGTCGTTCCCGATCGTGCTGGCGCTGGGCGGGCTCGAATTCGCGACCGTCGAAGTGTGGCTGTTCGCCCGCGTTCGGGACCTCGCGCTGACCGAGGCGGCGACGCTCGGGGCCATCGAAACGGCGCTGTCGCTGGGACTGATCTACGTCTACCTCCGGTTCGAGGCGATGCAACTCCGGGCGGGCGGGGGCTCTCGTTCGATCGGTCGCGAGCCGTTACTGGCCGGCTGGCGCTCGCTGCTCGATCCGCGCCGGCTCGCGCTCCTGTGTTACGGCGGCGTCGTTCTGGTCCTGTTCGTCGGGCCGCTGGCGAGCCTGGTCGTCGAGAGCGTCACGACGCCCGAGGGACAGTTCACGACCGACTACTATGCCTTCCTGCTGGCTCAGCAGGCTTCGGCTGCGACCGGGACGGTCCAGCCCGTACCGGCGATCACGAACTCGCTGCTGTTTGCGGCCGGCGCGCTCGTGCTCGCCCTCCCGATGGGCGTCGTCGTCTCGGTGGTCGCCGCCCGCGAGACGCGGGGCTCGCGGGTCGCCGAGGCGCTGCTGACGGCACCGCTCGCGGTCAGCGGGATCGTCCTCGGTCTGGGGATGCTCCGGACGCTCGTGTTCGGGACGGAGCTGTTCGGCCACCGGCTGACGGTCACCGGTCCGGTCGCGATCGTCGCCGCCCACGCCGTCGCGGGCTACCCCTTCGTCACCCGGACGGTGACGCCGGCACTGCGTGCCATCGACGACCGACTCGTCGACGCCGCCCGTTCGCTGGGCGCGAGCCGGACGACGGCTCTCCTCGACGTGGAACTGCCGCTGATCGCCGCCGCGCTCGTGGCCGGGGCGGCCTTCGCCGTCGCCATCAGCATCGGCGAGTTCGACACGACGGTGTTGCTCGCCGAGGGCGTCGACAGCGCGACGATGCCGGTGGCGCTGGAACGGTACACCGGGAACCGATCGCTGGGGCCGAACCTCGGACCGGCGACGGCGATGGGGACGGTGTTGCTCGCGGTGACGACCGTCAGCTTCGTGGTGATCGATCGCGTGGGCGGGCGGTGGGAACGATGACGACACCGGGCGTCGAAATCGAGGGGCTGACTGTCGGCTACGACGACGTGACCGCGCTGGACGACGTGTCGCTGTCGGTCACAGACGGCGAGTTCTTCACGCTCGTCGGCCCCTCGGGCTGTGGGAAGACGACGACGCTGCGCTCGATCGCCGGCCTGGAGTCGCCCGATCGCGGGACCGTCTCGATCGGCGGCCGGGGCGTGACGGGCGAGCCGCCCGAGGACCGCGAGACGGGGATCGTCTTCCAGAACTACGCGCTCTTTCCCCACATGAGCGTCCGCGAGAACGTCGCGTACGGGCTCCAGTTTCGCGACAGTCCCGCCCGCGACGACGACGAGCGGGTGACGGAACTGCTGGAACTCGTCGAGGTCGCCGACCTCGCCGACCGCGACCCCGACCAGCTGTCCGGTGGCCAGCAACAGCGGGTCGCGCTGGCGCGCGCGCTCGCGCCCGAGCCGGCGGTGCTCCTGCTGGACGAACCCCTCTCGGCGCTGGACGCACAGCTGCGCCAGCGCCTGCGCGTCCAAATAAAGCGGATCCAGTCGGAGCTGGGGATCACCACCGTCTACGTCACCCACGACCAGGCCGAGGCGCTGGCGATCAGCGACCGCGTGGCGGTGATGCGCGAGGGCCGCGTCGAGCAGGTCGCGACGCCGGAGACGGTGTATCGCGAGCCGGCGACGCGGTTCGTCGCGGAGTTCGTCGGTGACAACAACGTCTTCGACGGCGTCGTCGCGCCGGACGGGATGCGGGCGACTGTCGGCGACGCTGCCATCGCGCTCCCGGCCGACAGTGACCGCGACCGCGGCGAGTCCGTCGCCGTCGCCGTTCGGCCCGAAGCGATCACCGTCGGCCGGGACGGTTCGGACACGGCGGCCACGGAGCGGACGGTGTTCCTGCGGGCGACGGTCGAGACGGTGGAGTTCCTCGGTGACGCCTACCGAGTCCACTGCGAGTGGCAGGGCCGGACGCTCGTCGTCAAGACTGACGCCGACGAACCGCCCGCGGGCGAGGTGGCGCTCCGCGTCGACCCGGCGGACGTGCGCGCCCTCTGATACGGATTATTGTAGCGATTTACCGGTGATCGTCTACCCCGTGGCGACGATCACCGGTACGCAACTACAATAAACCGTATGAGGCCAGGGGAGACGGATGGCTGGCTCTTTACCTCCCCGCCACCAACGCCGCTTCATGACAGATCTGGGCAAGATCGACGCCTCGTTCTTCGACGAGACGATCTATCCGAACCTCGGCGCGTCGCGGGCCGACGTGACCGTCGGGCCGCGCCACGGCGTCGACTTCGGGGTCCTCGACGTGGGCGGGCAGGCGGTCGTGATCGCGACCGATCCGGTCTCTCTGCTGCCGGAGCTCGGGCTCGAACGCGCCGGCCGGTTCGCTCTGGAGATCGTCCTGACCGATGTCGCCGTCTCGGGTGTCCCGCCGACCCACCTGGCGATGAGTCTCACGCTCCCGCCGTCCTGGAGCGACGACGACCTCGCGACGGTGTGGCGGGCGATCAGCGACCACGCCGAGCGCCTGGGCGTGAGCATCGTCTCGGGTCACACCGCGCGCTACCCCGGCATCGACAGCTCGTGGGTCGGGGGTGCGACGGTGCTGGGCGTCGGCGACCACGACGACGTCGTCCGCCCCGACGGTGCGATGCCCGGCGACCGGCTCGTCGTGACGACCGGGCCGGCGGCCGAGGTGACGGGCCTGCTCTCGACGCTGTTTCCCGAGCGGCTGGGCGTCGACGCCGAAACCGTCGCGATCGCACAGGAGCGCGTCGACGACATCGCGGCCGTGGCCGACGCGCGGACGGCCTTCGCGGCCGGCGGCGTCACGGCGATGCACGACGCCACCGAGGGGGGCGTCGTCGGGGGGCTGGCCGAGATGGCGAGCGGAGCCGGTGTCCGCTTCGAGGTCGACAGCGACCGGATGCCGGTCCGGCCCGGCGTCGAGCGGGTGTGTGACGCCCTCGACGTGGATCCGTGGATGGTGACGAGCGCGGGAACGCTGTTGCTGACCGTCGAGCCGGGGGCCGCGGACGACGTGGTCGAGGCGTTGCGCGATCGCGGGACCCCGGCAGCGACCGTCGGCGAGGTCGTGGCCGGCGAGGGCGTCGTTCGCGACGGGGAGCGCGTCCACCCGCCCGACGGCGATCCCTCGTGGGACGCGTTCGACCGACTAAGCGGGGCCTGATACGGTTTACTGTAGTTGCGTACCGGTGATCGTCGCCACGGAGTAGACGATCACCGGTAAATCGCTACAATAATCCGTATGAGATACGGCCGGCAGTACGACCCCGCCGACGAGTTCGGCACGCATTTACTCGCGGGGTCCCTTGTGTGGGTATGGTAGCGGACACGAGCGGTCATCGGAACAAGATCGCCTTCGGCCTCGCGTTCGCGACGGTCGTGATCGTTCCCGGGCTGGCGAACTACGCGCTCTCCGGGATCGGACTGGACACCCTCGGTAGCGTCGTCTGGGCGATCGGCTACGGGCTCGGTGCGATCGCGATGTGGTCGATCTGGATCAGGCCACTGGAGCTGGCCGGGCCCGACGGCGTCGACCCCTCGGAGACCGGCGAGGAGCGCGTCGACTGAATCAGATACAACGGTCGTAGTAACTCTTTTCAGCCAGTCGGCCACACGTGCAGTATGAGCAAGGACAGTCCTGAGCCCGCCGTTCCGGGCCACGGCGCGCGCTCGGGGTGGTCGCGCGAACAGGCGAGTCGCATCTACCGGACCGACGACACGACGGCACCGATCGTCTACCCGCCCGAGACCGACCAGGCACCCGACGTTCACGTCTGGGACACCTGGCTGTTGCGCGAGCGCGACGGCACGGTCGCCACCGTCGACGGCTACCGTGTCGCGTTCTCGCTGACTGCGCCGGCCGACCTGTTGCCGGGCAAGCGCCACGACGTGGCGACGATCCGGTACTTCTACTCGGCCGACGGCCGGACGTGGCAGCCCGGTGGCGTCGTCTTCGAGGAGCCGCTGGGCCAGCGCACCTGGGCGGGATCAGCGTTGCACGACGACGGCGACATCTACCTCTTCTACACCGCGGCCGGGGAGCGCGGGGCCGACGAACTCACCTACACCCAGCGCATCGCCGCCGCGTCCGGGGGGACACCGCGGACCGACGGCGAGTTCGCCATCGAGGGGCCCTGGACCCACCACGAACTGCTCCGCCCGGACGGCGACCGCTACGAGCGCCAGGACCAGTCTCGCGGCATGACCTACACCTTCCGAGATCCGTGGCTCTTCGAGGACCCCGCGACCGGCGAGACGCACCTCCTGTTCGAGGCCAACACGCCGGTGCCGGCGGCGAGCGACGCCTGCGGCGGCGACCCGGATCTACAGTCGTTCAACGGCAGCGTCGGCCTCGCGCACTCGCCGACGGGTGACCCCCTCTCCTGGGAGCTGTGTGACCCGCTGCTGGACTCGGTCTGTGTCAACCAGGAACTCGAACGTCCCCACGTCGTCCCCCGGGACGGCCGCTACTACCTCTTCGTCTCCAGCCACGACCACACCTTCGCGCCGGGGCTCGACGGCTACGACGCGCTGTATGGCTTCGTCGCCGACTCCCTGCGTGGCGACTACGCCCCGCTCAACGACTCCGGACTGGTCGTGACCAACCCCGCGAACGCCCCCTTCCAGGCGTACTCGTGGATGGCGTTCCCGCACCGGGAGGAAGTGCTGGTCCAGAGCTTCTTCAACTACTACGACTTCGAGGCCGACTCGATGGATCGGGTCGCAGACCTGCCCGAGTCCGAGCAGCTGCGACGCTTCGGCGGAACGCTCGCGCCGACGCTGCGCCTCCGGGTCGAGGGGACCCACACGGAGATCCTCGGGACGCTCGATCACTGGCAGGTCCCGCTGCCCGACGAGGACCTGCCGCCGACTGACCGAGAGTACTTCGCGGGCGAGGGCGGCGACGGCGGATCGTACTATAGTAGCCATTGAAAATCAATGCACACCCGATCGCACGACGGCAGTGCGATCGGTGTGTAAATCGTTTCAATTGTTACTATACCGCTAGCGCTGCTGCGCGCGGGGTCGCCGGAGTAGACGGTACCACGCCGCGTGCAGACGACTCCCCGAGTACGTCTCGATCGACGCCGGTAACGGGTGCTACCAGATCGACGCCAGCTCCCAGGCTTCGACTGTCGGCAGTCGGGCGCGGCCGCCGACGGCCGCGAGGTCGACGCCGGTCGCGTCGTCGCCGGTCGGGTAGACGCGGCTCGTCAGGCAGTGGCGCTCGTTGGCGAACAGTTCGACGACCGACCCGTCGACGAACACGCGCAGGTCCAGGGGCTCGTCGTACGGTGTGACGGGCACGTGCTGACTGTCGCTCGTCGCGCGCGGGTCCCTGCTGGAGCGACTGCGGTCGACTTCGAGCACGTCGTCTCTCGTGTATCGCAGCGTCGTGCGCTCGTTCTCTGCCGCCGTCCCGAGCAGCGTCACCTCGACGGCGTCGGCGTCGACCAGCGAGAGGCGGGTGGCGAGTTCGAACGAGCGTCCGTCGGTGTCCAGCCGGATCGACTCGCCGTCGTCGAGCGTGACGCCCTCGCGGGACTCGCAGTCGCCACGGAGCTCGGTCAGTTCCCGGGCCGGTCGCTGCCGGAGGCGGCCGTCGTCCCCGAGGGACAGCTCCCGCGGGAGCGATATCGTCCCCGACCAGCCGGCGTCCCACTGGGCGCTCACGTCGCGCGCCTCGGGGACCCATCCCCAGGTGAGCAGGCGGCCGTCGTCGGCCCGTAGCGACTGCGGGGCGTAGTAGTCGCCGCGGTCCAGCGTCCCGCGTCGCTCCGGCTCGAAGGTCGCGCCGTCGAACTGGCCGAGGAAGTAGACCACGTCCTCGTAGTTCGAGACGTGCAACAGCTGCTTCTCCCCGAGGTCGAGTAGCTCCGGGCACTCCCAGACGGTCTCCTGTGGCGTGTCGCGGTCCCCCGAAAGGATCGGGCCACGGTACTCCCACTCACGGAGGTCCGGGGATTCGTACAACAGGACGACGCCGCCACCGTCGGCCAGTCCGGCTCCGATCAGCTGGTACCAGGTCTCGCCCTCCTGCCAGACGCAGTGGTCTCGGAACTCCCCGTTCCACTCCTCGGTCGAGAGCAGGTCCGGCTCCGTCGGGGGCGCTTCGATGATCGGATTGTCCGTCGCTTTCTCCCAGCGCCGCAGGGAGGGGTCGTCCGCCGTCGCGAGACAGGGCAGCTGGTCGCGGCCGCGCCCACCCGTGTACACGAGCGTCGCCGTGCCGTCGTCGTCGACCGCACAGCCCGACCAGCAGCCGTCGCGGTCGGGACCGTCCGGCGAGGGCGCGAGCGCGACGGGTTCGTCCTCCCAGTGGAGGAGGTCGTCGCTGACCGCGTGGCCCCAGTGGATCGTGTCGTGGTACGGGCCGCCGGGATTGTACTGGTAGAAGACGTGGTAGCGACCGTTCCACTGGACGACGCCGTTGGGGTCGTTGAGCCAGTTGGCGGGCGTCGAGAGGTGAAACTGCGGGCGGTGTGGATCGTCCTCGAAGCGATCGCGCAGAGCGGCGATCTCGTCGCCGGTCCGTGGTCGTTCGGGGATCGCGCTGTCGGCGGCGTTCGTCAGGACCGCACGGGCGAACCTGTCGCGCTGGTCGTGATCGCCGCCCTCGGCCGCGAAGACGAGGCCGTCACCGAGGCCGACGACGGAGCCATCACCCAGCGACCAGCCTGCGACGGTCACGAGGCCGGGCACGTCGTGGTCGGCGCTGACAGTGCTCGCCAGCACCTCGCCACGTTCCGGGAGGATCGAATCGTAGCGCGCGAGCGTCGCGTCGGTGCCGCCTCTGGTGAGCGGCCGGCGCGTGGCCAGTGGCTCGAACAGGGGGTGGTCGTCGTAGGCCGCCTTGATCAGCGGACCGGTCGGGCCGCCGTCTGGGTCCGGCCCGACCGCGTCGGGGGCGACGGAGTCGATGCCGAGATCGCTCACCGCGGTCAGCGCCGCCAGCGAGAGGACGAGCCCGCCGCCCGAGCGGACGAACGCTCGGAGGACGCCGCCGAGGTCGGTAGTCGATCCCAGTTCCGGGGGCTCGTCGGCGTGCCACCAGCAGGTGTCGAACGCCGCCAGCGAGCGGTCGCCGTCAACGAGATCGCTCACGGCCACGAGCGTCAGGTCCAACCCCGCCGTCTCGGCCCACTCGTCGGCCGCGGCCTGCTCTACGGACCGCCCGCCGTCGTGGAGCGACGCGATACGCACTGCCGTATCAGTCATAAGCGAACAAAGACGAGCACAATCAAAAACGTCCCGCTCTCCGAATGACGGCCGTCTGACTGAGCTTTAGGTGCAGTTCTCCCCAACAACGAGTCGAATGTTCGACCGTCGTGACACTGACTGTCAAACGGAGTCGCCGATAGTTCGCATCGATCCGACGGCCTTCGAGACGCTGTCGCTGTCGAGACCGGCGGATTCACCGTCGATCGTCCGGTGGTTCGACACGCTGGCGGGCGGCTCCTAGGCGTTCTCGCCGAGGCGCTCCGCGATCCGCTGGGCACCGATCGTCGGGGCGATGTCGGGCTGATCGGCGGCGATGGCCTCGATCTCGCGGTTCAGCTCCTCGCTGAGTCGGCGCTCGAACTCCTCGACGATCCCCGGGATGCAGGCCATGCCGCCCGTGAGGACGATCGGCCGGTCCAGCGCCAGCTGGTACACCTTCATGTAATCGTTGGCCAGCTCCGGGAGGAACGTGTTGGCGACTTCCTCGACCGCGTCGTCCAGGTACTCGTCGACGGCGTCCATCACCGAGCGTTCGATCGTGAACTCGTGAGAGCCCCCGCCGGGCTGTTGAATGATGTCCGTGAAGGGCTCGAAGTCGACGAAGTCGGCGTGTTCCTCCTTGTACTCGCGGGCCGTCTGGGTGTCGATGTTGACCCGCCCCTGGGTCTCTTCCTCGACGTAGTTCGCGATCATCCGGTCGACCTCGTTGCCGGTCACGGCTCCGGTCGTGAACGGCGCGAGCTGTTCACCGCGCCGGTAGGCCGACGCTTCGAGGTTCGTCGATCCCATGTTGACCGCCAGGAAGATCTCGTCGATGGCTTCCAGATCGTCGCCGAAGGCCGGAATCGCACCACAGAGGGACTCGGGGTAGCTCTCGACGAGACGCTTGCCGATCGAACTGCCCTCGATGACCGAGCTGAGGTTCTCCAGGCCCTGTGGGTTGTCGATCGTCGGAATCGCGTAGACCACGGCGCTGTACTCGGGGAGGTCGTTCTGGTCGATCAACGCCTGGAAGAACGTCTCGGTCAGCTCCGCCCGGTCCTCGTCTTCCGGCAGTCCCGACCGGAGCATGAACTGGACGCGGTCGGGGTACTCCGCGGCCGCCTCCTCGCCGTAGAGGACCTTCTCCTCGCCGGTCAGTGCGTCCTCGTAGGTCGCGAGACAGGTCAGGGTCCTGATGATCTCGTCCTCGGTGCCACGGGCTCCGGGGACGGAGATGACGGTTCGGGTGCTGCCGAGCTTCACGCCGATGGGCACTGCCGCCTCGGCGTCGCCGGCCGGTGATTCCTCGTCGACTGACTCCGACTGGTCGCCCGTCGAGGCGTCGTCTGCCGCGTCGTCACTCATGTGCCAGTGATTTTGCCGCGTCCGATATATATCCCCCGACCGAACTAACAGAGCTGATAATCGAACTGCCAGCAAGCGCGCCGCTCGACCATCGTCCGCGCGACCGGTTCATACGGATTATTGTGGCGATTTACCGGTGATCGTCGCCACGGAGTAGACGATCACCGGTACGCAACTACAATAAACCGTATCAGGCCATCGAGTGGAGCTTCGCGACGTAGACGAGACTCAGCATGTGATCGTCCACGTCGAGGCTGGCACCGTCGTTGGTCCCCGACTCGTCGATGCCACGGAGGTAGTCCGACAGCGACGACTGGACGCCGTCGGTGATCCAGTCGATGTCCTCGTAGTAGTCGAGTGCCTCCTCGGCTCCCTGATACCCCGAGTGCATCAGGAGGAACTCCAGCCACTCGAAGACGACGAACTCGGCCGCGTAGTTCTCGGGCAACGCCGCCAGATACGGCTTCTCCGTGCCGTCCGAGCCGAGGAAGGGCAGCAGCTCGCGGTAGAGACCGGCACGGAACGAATCGCCCGCGGGAGCGTCGCCGCCCTCGTCCATCGCCATTCCCAGCTCGGCCGGATCGAGCGTCTCCTCGTCGCCCATCCCGTTGCCCGGCCGCTGTTGCTTTGCCATCTTCCGTAACTCGTCGAGATCGTAGTCGCGCGGATTGATGGTCATGATACCACCCTGTTTCCCCTGCAACGTGTTAAATCTTGCACACAGTCAGACGACCGTCTGACACGCTGAACGACTCGTTCTCTCGCGCCCCCTCGCTAGCTCCCAGTCCAGTCGTTGATAATCGGGAGCGTATTTTTATATTCGGCTAGCGACGAGACCCTGGTACTTCGACGATGAGTCGCCAATCTGGGTCCACTGTAGCGCGCCTGTGTGTGACGAACGCCAAAGGCGGCACCGGGAAGACGACGGTCGCCGTCAACGTGGCCGGCGCGCTCAACGAACGCGGCCGTGACGTGCTGTTCGTCGACCTCGACCCTCAGGGCAACGCCACGGAGGCACTGGGGCTGGTCGAGAGCTACGACGCCCAGCCACCGACGCTGTTCGACGTGCTGACGAGCGCCGACCAGCGCTCGTCGATCGCGGATCTGATCGTGGACCACGACGAGATGGACGTGGTCCCGAGCAACATCGACATGCTCCAGGTCGAACACGAACTGACTATCGCCGACCTCGTGGCGCGGGTCCAACACGACGACTCGATCGACATCGACCCCGAGACGCTGAGTGACCTCTCGCTGAACGTCACGCCCGACTCCGTCTCGGGCGCGCACGCACTCGACGTACTCGACGAGGCACTCGCCGTGGTCGAAGACGACTACGACTACGTCGTCATCGACTCGCCGCCCTTCTACGGGAAACTCACAGACGCCGGTATCTACGCGTCTCGAAACATCCTCGTCCCGGCGCTGACCGAGGCGTCCTCGGAGCGGGCCATCGAACTCCTGATCGACCAGATGGCCGCTCTGGAGGGCCAGACCGGCATCACCGTCAACACGCTCGGCGTGGTCGCCAACCGGGTCGAGAAGACGAACGAAGACGAGACGATGCTGTCGTGGCTCGGCGAGGTGTTCGAGGAGTTCCCCATCTGGGAGGTCCGCAAGCGCGTCGCGCTCCAGCGGGCCTTCACAGCCGGCAGTTCTATCTTCCAGTACGAGGAATCCGTGGACATGGAATCGGTCTTTCTCGACGTTGCGACGGAACTGGACAGACAGTTCGGCCTGCTGGACGAGGAGGTGCCGGCATGAGCGACGACGACGAGCGCATGGACCGCGCCAAACGGATCCGCCGGATGCGCGAAGGCCAGCGGTCCGGCGACGACGCCGACGACTTCGGGGAGGCAGACGCAGACGACGCGGAGGCCGACGACGTAGCGACGGACGCAGCCGACGAGCCGGAAGCGCCGACCGACGACGAGTCGGAAACAACTGAAGCAGCCGACGAGCCGGAAGCGACTGCAGAGTCGTCTGACGCTGTGTCCGAGGCAGACGCAGACGACACAGAAGCCGACGACGCAGCGACGGACGCAGCCGACGAACCGGCAGCGCCGACCAACGACCCGGCAGCGACGGACGAGGCGTCACCGCCGGAGACGGAAGCCGACGACGCGGTGACGGAGCCGGAGGCCGACACGGCCGCCGAGACGGACGAACCGAGCGAACGAACGCACGCGACCCCACAGAACGAGGCGGCCCAGCAGCCGGCACGGGCGGACGGAGCCTCCCAGGGGACGGACGACACACAGACGAGCGACGACAGTATGAACGAGGGCACTTCGGCGAGCGACCCGGAGGAATCGAACACGACCGACGAGGGGTCACCCGACCCCGAGGCAATCGCACAGCGGGCCGCACAGGCGGCGGCCAGTGTCTCGGGCGGCGGGACTGAGACCCAGTCGCCCCAGGCTGGCGGGGGCGAACCGACGCCGGCAGAGACTGCCGCTGCGGTCCAGGAGGCCAGCGGCGTCGAACTCCCCGACCAGGAACAGATCGACGCCGCGCTGGCGGCGTCCGACGAGTCGACCGCGGACGCCGCGAGCACGGACACCGCACCGTCGGCGGTCGAGTCGGAGAACACGACGACCGAGGAGTCGACGCGCGTCCTGGAGTTTGCGCTCGGCGACGAGCACTACTGCATCGACATCTCGCTGGTCGAGGAGATCGTCAAACGCGACACGATCACGCGCGTGCCAAACACCGACGAGTACATCGAGGGCGTGGTCGACCTGCGGGGCCAGATCACGACGATCCTCGATCCGAAGGCGCTGCTCGACATCGACGCCGAGGGCCAGGAGTCCCTGATGATCGTCTTCGACCCCGAAGCGTTCGACGACCAGGGCGCGATCGGCTGGATCGTCGACGAGGTCAGGCAGGTCGCTCCCGTCGTGGAGTCCGAGATCAACGAGCCCCCGGTCAACGAAGAGTACATTCGGGGCGTCGTCGACCGCGACGACGGGTTCGTCATCTGGACGAAACCCGAAGTGGCGATCAAGCTCGCGACCGCCGAGGAGACCGACGACGGGTAGCCCCGGTCCTCTGTCTCGTCGGTACACTACTACCGGCCGGAACGCTGCGTCTCGCTTCTCGACCGTGGGTGGGGACACTGCGCGAGAGTATGAGGAAAGCCTTATTCGGAACCGAGGGCGGATATACTGTTGATGGGGCTCGAAGAGGAGATCCGCGAGATCGAAGAGGAAATCGCCAGCACGCCCTACAACAAGTCCACAGAGGCTCATATCGGCCGGCTCAAGTCCAAGCTCGCGGAGAAAAAGGAGAAGCTCGAACAGCAAGACTCCTCGGGCGGTGGCGGCGGCTACGCCGTCGAGAAACACGGCGACGCCACCGTCGCGCTCGTTGGCTTCCCGAGCGTCGGGAAGTCGACGCTGTTGAACGCCCTCACGAACGCCGAGAGCGAAACGGGTTCCTACGAGTTTACGACGCTCGACGTGAACCCCGGCATGCTCCAGTACCGCGGGGCCAACATTCAGATGCTGGACGTGCCCGGACTGATCGAGGGTGCGGCCGCCGGCAAGGGCGACGGCCAGGCCGTGCTGTCGGTCGTCCGGACCGCGGACCTGATCGTGTTCGTCCTGTCGGTGTTCGAGATCGACCAGTACCAGCGTCTCAGCGACGAACTGTACAAGAACAAGGTCCGCGTCGACCGATCGCTGCCGCGGGTCTCGATCCGGCGCAAGGCCAAGGACGGGCTCTCGATCAACGCCAGCGTCGACCTCGATCTCGACGAGGAGACGATCAAGGGCGTCCTCCGCGAGCACGGCCACGTGAACGCGAACGTCACGATCGGCGAGCAGGTCGACATCGACCGGCTCATCGACGGCGTGATGGACAACCGCGTCTACGTCCCCTCCGCCGTCGTCGTCAACAAGGCGGACCTCATCGAACCCGACTACAAGGAGACCGTCGACGCGCAACTGCGCGAGTACGACGTCGACCCCGACGACGCCGTGTTCATCAGCGCCGTCGAAGAGCGCGGCCTCGATGCGCTCCGCGAGCGGATCTGGGAGGAACTCGGACTCATCCGGATCTACATGGACAAGCCCGGTCGGGGCATCGACAGGGACGAGCCGCTGATCCTCCGGCGGGGCCAGACCGTCGAAGACGCCTGCGAGAAGCTCGGCGGCGACTTCGAGGAGCGCTTCCGCTTCGCTCGCGTGAGCGGCCCGAGCGCCATGCACGAGGAACAACAGGTCGGCCAGGACCACGAACTCGAAGACGAGGACGTGCTGCGGATTCTCACGGAGTGACGGATGGACCGACGCCTCGGCGCGATCTGTCTGCTGGCAGCCCTCCCGTGGTCCGTGGCCGTGGCCGGGACCGTCACGTTCGTGTTCCCCTTCGCGCTGGTCGACCCCAACACCGGCGCGATCACCACCATCGACGCCTACTACCTCCGCCAGACGACAGTGCTCCCGCCCTTCTTGCAGGCGTGGGGGATCGGTGTCGTGCTCTATCTCGGTGCCGTCGCCAGCGCCCTCGCCGGGCGTGTGCTGGGCCGCGAGGACCGCCGCGTGACCGACGGACTGCTCTTGCTCGCCGGACTGACCCAGCTGTCGCTCGCACACGGCTTCGCTCGCCAGCCCGGCCGCTTCGCGATCCCGCTGGGGACGGTGTTCTGTGTCGCCGTCGTCTGGTGGTTCGACTGGTCGACGGTCCGCGCCGGTGTCGGGCTGTCATCGGAGTGACTGCTGGCACTAGGCTTTTCGGCTCGCACCCTCTTCGTTCGCACATGGGACTGACCCTCGACCACACGATGATTCGCGTCGAAGATCTCGACGAATCGCTCGACTGGTACACCACACACCTCGGCTACGAGGAGAAGGGTCGCTGGGAGGCCGAGACGTTCACCAACGTCTTCCTCGGTCCCGAGGACGTACACGAGGACGGTGCCCTGCTGGAACTCACGTACAACCACGACGGGCGCACGTACGAGCTGGGCGACGCGTGGGGTCACATCGCGGTCCGCGTCGCGGACGTGACCGAGGCCTACCACGAGCTGATGGACGAGGGCGTCGAAGACTACCGCCCGCCCGAAGAAAACCCCGGCTACGCCTTCGTGAAAGACCCCGACGGCCACGAGATCGAGATCGTCGAACGCGACCACGGGGCGCGCTACAGCCTCGATCACACGATGGTCCGCGTCGAGGACGCCGACGCCGCGATCGGCTGGTACGCCCGCAAGCTGGGCTTCGAGCCCGCCGGGCGCTGGGAGGCCGACAGCTTCGCGAACTACTTCCTGGCCGACCCCGACGCCGCCCAGGAGGCGATGACCGTCGAACTCACGTACAACTACGACGGGCGCACGTACGAGCTGGGCGACGCGTGGGGCCACATCGCCGCCCGCGCCGACGACCTCGAAGACGCGTGGGCGTCGCTGATGGTTCGCGAAGCCGAGGAGTACCGCGACCCCGAGTCCTGTGACTACAACTACGCCTTCACGAAGGACGCCGACGGCCACGAAGTCGAGATCGTCACGTCGTAGCCGGCGACGCGAACGGGCCACTCTCTGCTGGTGCTTCTTCTCGATCGTCGCCGCTGGACGACTGTGCCGTCCGAGCGATAGCGATCAGGCACACGCTCGCGAGCGCACACGTGGTCCTACATCGGCGTCTCGGACACCTCCCCGCTGGCCGAGAGGGACCGACTAACTGACGCCGTCGCCAGTACAGCAATTCCGCCGATATCGGCCGCGACAGGCCGTGTGTATGTGTGTCACCCTCGCATAACTGACCACAAAGCATTTATAACACCCGACTAACGTTTTGACTGTACCCCTACCCATGGTGTCAGTAACGAGTATCCCGGTTCGGTCTGTACGCGGTTCGCGACAAGAGCCGCGTCCGACAGGGAGAAAGCTGCTGGCTCCGACTGCAACAGACAACAAACTATGACAGGAACTAACGATAAGGTTCGCAGCCTGTTCCTCTCTGCGCTGATGGTCATGTCCGTCGTCGCGATGGGCACAGCTTTCACTGCAGGAGCAGTTGCGGACACTAGCGGAAATGCCACCACTGAAAACGTGGATCTGTCCAACACAGATCTCGATATCACTGGGGCAGACGAACAGACTCAGACAATTAGCTTTGACGCATATCTCGAAGACGGTGACGACACCGAAACGGTCACCATCGATACAAGTGGTGCCGAGGACGCCGACCTCACGCTCAACGATGCGGAAGTCGTGACCGGCACCGGCATCGCGACCGTCTCCGAGGAAGACGATGACGAAGTCGTCGTTGACCTCGACAGTTCCGGATCCGTTTCCGGAACAACTGTCGAGGTCGAACTCGACTGGGATGTTACCGATGCTTCGAGCAGGGCTCGTGTGACGCACGAACTCGAGGCAACCGGTGACCAGGACGGCCCGTACACGGCTGACCTGCCATACCGAGTCCTCGGCGAGTCGTCTGTCACCATCGACACTACTAACGGTGTCGTCGGTGGGGACTCCTTCTTCCGCGGAGAGAACGTCCGGTTCGAAACTGGTGGTACGAACGTAGAAATCATCATCTACGACCGCGACACGGACGAAACCGACAATCGAGCTGGGGGAGTCGAAACTCTCAACAGTGGCGACCTGTCCTCCGACATCGTGTGGGACTCCGGCAGTTCTGAACTGAACACTGGCGAGTCCTACGTTGTTGCTATCGGCGGTTCCAACGTTCAGGATCCCCTCCGTGTCAGAAGTCTCGGCCTTGGTGCCGAGGCGGACAGTGAGTCGATCACCACCGAGGACGAAATCGCGGCCAGCGTTAACTCGTCCGCACCTGGTGACACTATCGACTACCGACTCCTCGACGATGACGGCGATGTCGTTACGGACGACGACGACACCGACATCGAGGACTCGACGACTCTCGACGGTACCGGAGACGCTGACATCGAGCTCCCGGCCGCCACGGATTCCGACTACGGCACGGGTAACTACTCGATCGAAGTCGAACACGGTCCTACCGGTATCACTACCGAGACCGACTCCATCGAGATCACGGAAGCCGGTGACGGCGACGTCTCCTTCGCTGGAAACGGCGTCTTCACCGACGAAGCCGGTGACATCGCGAACGTCACGGTCGAGATGACCAACACCGACGAAGCGACGGTCACCATCGGTACCGAAGAACAGGGTTACTACATCGTCTACCAGGTCACCGACGAGAGTGGTGACGGTCAGGTTTCCCTCGAATTCAACAGCTACACCGCAGGCCGCGCATCTCAGGAGAACGTCGTCGACGTCGCGAACGGTGACGACGAGATCGACTTCATCACCCAGGATGGCGACTTCACCGACACCGGCGAGGATGTCGGCACCGACACCCTCGACCCGACGGAATACGAGATGAATGCCACCGTCGGCCACGTCGAGATGGGCACTGACGCCTACGCCGACTCCGACGCACTCGGCACGCTCTCGCTGCAGCCGCGCTCGACCGACGGCATGCAGTCGTGGGTCACGCCGAAGGGCACTGACCTCGACGACCTCAGCGACGATGTGGGTAACATCTACGACGAGATCGGTTCGTCGATCACCGAGTCCGGTGAGGTTGCCTACGACGACGAGGACGATGACGGCGACACTATCCTCCTCCAGCTCGAGGCTGGTGGTCTCGAAGGTGCTGTGGACAACGCAGGTGGTCTCGAGACCTTCATCGGGAACAACGAGGGCAACGCTGACGACGAAGCGATCGACCTCACGATCGAGCAGACCAACGAGGATGCCAACCGCAGCCCGAAGGAGCTCGACCTCGTGAACGACGACGCGATCTCGGTCATCGAAGACCCCGAGAACAACTCGTACTTCGTCGCAGTCGAAACGTCGAACCTCGAACAGCCCGCCCGCGACCTCGCGGAGGGTGACAACTTCGAGGCGACGTTCACCATCGAACAGGATAACGTCCTCAACTCGCTCGACGATGACGAGTCCGAAGAGGTCTCCAGCGAGTTCACGCTCGTCGAACCGAGCACCGAACTCGTCACGAACACTGAAGACGACCTCATCCTGATCGAGTCTGCGTCTAGTCAGACCGTCTCCGGTCAGACTAACTACGCGCCTGGCACCGACCTGACGGTTCGGGTCCAGTCCAGCGACAACGCGAGTCCGTTCCAGACTCGACCCGAGGCAACCGTCCAGACGGACGGTACCTTCACGACGGACGGCGCTGACTTCAGCGACGTCTCGCCCGGGACCAACCTGACGCTGCAGACGCGTCGCGGTGGCTCCCCGGTCGGTGACGAGTACGACGGTCGCATCGGCGAAGTCCCGACTGCCTCCGTCAGCATCAGCAACCAGACCACCGACGGCTCCACCGTGACGGTCGACTCGGTTACGACCGAGAACGGTGGCTTCGTCGCGATCCACCTCAACAACGCCAGCGGTGAGGTCATCGGCAACTCCGAGTACCTCGACTCTGGCACCCAGCAGGACGTCGAGATCAGCCTCGACTCCGCTCTGGACGAGAACGCGACGGTCGTCGCGATGCCCCACCAGGACACCAACGACAACGAAGAGTACAACTTCGGCGATGGTGACGGTGCGGACGGTCCGTACACCGAGAACGGCTCGGCAGTGACCGACAGCGCGACGGTCACGATCCAGACCACCGAGGACACGGACACGCCGACGGACACGCCGGAAGACACGCCGACCGACACGGCGACGCCTGACGAAGGCGAAGACACGCCGGAAGACACGTCGACTGACGACGGCGGTGACGAGACCACCACCGGCGACGGTGCTGGCTTCGGCGCAGTCGTCGCACTCGTCGGCCTCCTCGCTGCTGCGCTGCTCGCAACGCGGCGCAACAACTGAGGACACTAACTAACCGGACTTCGTCCGGTCCCTGATTCGCGATTTTTCTTCGGCCGCCAGCCCGTGAGTGCCGACAGCGGGCACAACGGCAAAGCATATACCCGCGATTGCGTAACGTAGCAATATATGGTCGGTGCCGCCCCGCTTACGTCGGCCGTTGGCGATCCGCTCGCCGTTGCACGACCGCTCTCGTGGCTGCTCGTGATCAGCTTTCTCGCGACGGGCGTCCTCGCTGCCCACACGGACGCACGCGAGCGAGCACGTCAGCTCGGCGCTCTCACGTGGGGCGTCTTCGGGCTCTTCTGGCTCGTCCTGGTACCCCACTTCGTCCTCGTCCAGAAGAGCATCGTCGAGGGGATCGGCAGTATCGCTGCCGTCCCCCTGTCGCTGTACGTCGGCTATCTCCTCTGGAACGGTCGCGACTCGCTGTTCACTCTCTCGAAGGCGATCGGGTACATGGGGCTGCTCTATCTGCCCTTCACCTACCTCCCGCTGCTGGAGTCGAACCCGCTTCGCAAGTGGATGATCGAGGTCGTCGCCGCACAGACGGGGACGCTCCTCTCGCTGATCGGCGTCGAGCCCGAACTCGTGAGAGGGACCAGCGTCCTGAGCGAGGTCCCGTCCGCGGACTACGGCTATCTGAGCACGTTCTACTTCCCGGGCAACGAGCGGCCGATCACGTACACGATCATCGTCGCTTGTACGGGCGTGGGGAGCATCTCTATCCTCGCTGGTGCGATCCTCGCGGTCGAGGCCCCGCTGAGCCGGAAGGCCCGTGCGCTGGCGCTCTCAGTGCCGGTGATCTACGGTCTGAATCTGGTCCGGAACGTGTTCATCGCGACGATGTTCGGCCAGCAGCGAATGCAGTGGTTCGTCGGTCCGATCACCGGCCTGTTTGGAACGGCCGACGAGCAGATGGTGTCGTACTACATCGCCGACCGCCTGCTCGCGCAGTTCGGTTCGGTGATCGCGCTCGTGGGCATCACGTGGCTGGTGGTGAAGGTGCTGCCGGAGATCCTCTCGCTCGTCGACGACGTGGCGTATCTCGTGACCGGGACGGAGTACGACCTTCGAGAGGAACTGACGGCCGAGCGTGACTAGCCGGCAAGCGGCGCGTCGGCGAGCGTCGTGAGGGCGTCCCGTTCCATCTCGTGGAGGTCGGCGGGGACGACCAGGAGGTGCAGCGGGCCGCCGTAGTCCCCGTCGGCGAGCGCGTCGAGACTGTCTGCTTCGACGACTGGGTTCGCGCTGCCCGCCCGTGCGACGACGACGCCGAGCGCGTCGAGGTGGTCCGCGAGCAGCCCGGCGGCGTGATCCGCGGTCATGAACTCCTGTTCGCCCTCCCAGTGGGGGTCGTCGACTTTGATGTCCAGGTAGATCAGCGTGTGAAGGCCTCGCTCTCGGTTGGCCGTGATCGTCTCGACGACGCTGTCGGGGACGCCGTCACTACCGTGGGCGTCTCCGAAGGGGAGCGTCGTCGCCTTCCCGAAGCGGTAGTTCTGGAGCCCGGTCAGTGAACTCGCGGCCGTCTGTGCGGTCGTTCCGTGGATCACCCGCGTGTGGATGCCACGCTCCTCGGCCCGCAGGCGGAGGTCGACGTGTGTCGTCGAGACCATCGTATCGCCTGCCGTCACGAAGGCGACGTCACCGTCTTCGGCGGCAGCGAGGAGTTCGTCGGGGGTCTGCTCGACGGCCGCGCGATCGAGCACTTCGATGTCGATGTCGTGGTAGTACTCCAGTTTCTGGATCGTCGTGCCGATCAGTTTGCTCGTGTAGAACTCAGCGTAGATATCGGTCGCAGTCTGGAGGGCCTCCTTGCCCTCGACCGTGATCGAGCGCTCGTCGTAGAGTCCGAGACCGACGAATGTGAGCATACGCTGTGTCGACGACGCCGGCCAATAAAGGGCGCGAAGCGTCAGGCTTACCGCCCACGGGTGGCCAGTGGCGGTATGGGCGTTCCCTGCGTGCGTGTCGACCGCGAAGCCGGCGAGGAGAGCCGACAGCGCCTCGCGGACGCCGATCTGGTCGCAGAGGGCTACGACATCGTGGTCGACGAGGCGACGATCTACATCCCGGTCACGGACCCGACGGCGGTCCCGGACGATCTCGACGTGGTCGAGTACGACGCGCCGGTCCGCGAGTCCCAGACGATGCCGGCCGACCGGCTCGACTTCGAGCCCAGCTACGAGCGGATCGGCGAGGTGATCGTCGTCGACGAGGACGACCCGGAGCGTGCGCGAGTGATCGCCGACGCGATCGTCGCGTCCGATCTCCCGGTCCGGACCGTCCTCAACCGCGCCTCGAAGGTCAAAGGAGAGACTCGCGTCCGCGACTGGGACGTACTGGCCCAGCCCGACGACGAACCGGACCGGCCGGCCACCGAGGTGGTCCACCGCGAGTACGGCTGTGAGTTCCTGGTAGACCTCGACGCGGTGTATTTCTCCCCTCGTCTGGCGACCGAGCGCCACCGCGTCGTCGAGCAGGTGGACGCGGACGAGCGCGCGCTCGACATGTTCGCTGGCGTCGGTCCGTTCGTGGTGCCCCTCGCACAGCGCGGTGCGACGGCCGTCGGCGTCGACGTCAACCCGACCGCGATCGAGTACCTCCGCGAGAACGCCCGACGGAACGGCGTCGCCGACCGCGTGACGGCTATCGAAGGCGACGTACGCGCGGTGGCTCCCGACTACGAGGACTGGGCCGATCGGCTCGTCATGAACCTCCCGCACAGCGCCGACGAGTTCCTCGACGCCGCCGAGACGATCGCTGCCAACGACTGCGTGCTCCACTACTACGACATCCAGCACGAAGACGATCCGTACGGACCCGGCGAGCGGGCGATCCGGGCCGCCTTCGAACCCGACTACGACGTGACCGTCGAGACCCGCCACACGGTCCGCTCGTATGCTCCCCACGAGCACAACGTCGTGCTGGACGTTCGCGTCTCTCGGTGACTGTGACTCGGTGTCCCATAATCGCCCGACTTCGGAACCCTTATGATCGTCTTGGGCATCGTACCGTATGCCCGCGCCGGTGTAGCTCAGACTGGCAGAGCGAATCCTTCGTAAGGATTAGGCCGAGGGTTCAAATCCCTCCACCGGCTTCCCCTTCTCGGTTTACATGCCGGAATGACTATCCCCCGTAGCCGGGGGTCTCTCGCGGGGTGGTCGGCGTGAGTGATCCCGATCCCCCAGACCGTGGCGACGGAGCTGATTCTCCCGACGCGAACCCTGGGGACCAGAGCCTCGAAACCACCGTGCAGGAGCTGTCTGCACGGATGGATGCGCTCTCGAAGCAGGTCTCGGGACTCCGCGAGGAACTGCATGATGAGCGAGAGCAACGCGCGGAGCTAGAGGACGAGCTGGAAGCGCGCGACGAACGGATCCACGAACTCGAAGCGGAAGTCGCGCGCCTCGATGCGCGCACCGACATCCTGGAAGTCGTCGAGAACGCCGACAAGATGTCCGGCAAGCAGCGCGCGGTCACGCTGGTCCAGCACCTTCACCGCGCGGCGAAAGCGCGTGAGCGGCGCGACGAGCCGCCTGCAGCGACTGTCGACCGAGACGAAGCGGAGGAAGCCCTGCACTTCCCGGACATCGACCGGACGACGATCTACCGAGACATGGAACGCGCCGCCCGTCTGATCGACGGGAAGGCACTCAGGTACGAGAACGGAGAGCTTCGCCTCGATCTCGACGCCGGAGCGCTCCCCCGCAAGTACACGGCTGACGAGGAGGGAGAGAATCTGTGAAGTCCTCACAACAGCCTCGATGGGGGAAGCCCCCGCCGAGATGGTCCGGTTTCAGCGAAACCGTCTAAACCCTTAGAATTTGCAGGGTAGGACGGATCTGTAAACAACTGTCGGATAGCCGTTAGTACGCTCGCAATCCGCTCGCACCGCTCGCTCATCACACCAACCAACAGCCTGCGCGGCTGTTGTGAAGACTTCACAGAAACACACGATGCCCGAAAACCACGAACTCATCGACGACCTGATAGCATTCTTCCGGGACTACTACTCGGAGGAGATCGGACAGCTCGCTCAACACTACCCACGCGAACAGAAGTCCCTCTACGTCGACTACGACGACCTGTACCGGTTCGACTCCGACATCGCCGACGACGTTCGGGACCATCCCCAGCAGCTACAGGAGTACCTGGAGGAAGCGCTCGCACTGTACGATCTTCCGGTCGCCGTCGATCTCGACGGCGCGCACGTCCGACTGTACAACCTCCCCGAGACGGATGTCTTCGACGTGTCCGAAGTCTCTCGATACGAGAACATCGGCCAGTTGCTGGATATCCGCGGGCAGGTACAGAAGGTGTCAGACGTGAAGCCCCGACTCACCGAAGCGACGTGGGAGTGCCAACGCTGTGGCAGTCAAACGACGATCCCGCAGGCTGGCGACACGCTACAGGAACCCCACGAGTGCCAGGGGTGTGAGCGGCAAGGACCGTTCACACTCAACGCCGGGGCGAGCAGCTGGATCGACCACCAGTACGCTCGACTTCAGCAGCCACCTGAACGGACGCGGGGCGGCGATGGACAGAGCGTCGACGTTCACCTGGAAGACGACCTGATCGAAGGCTTCGACGCGGGCGACAGGGTGGTCCTGACCGGTGTACTGGACATTGAGGAACCGGACACCGAGCAGGGTCTCGATTTCGATACGAACCTCGACGCGCGGGCAGTGGTGAAAGAGGAGAGCGACTACGACGATGTCGACGTAGACGAGCACCGCGACGAGATCGAAGCTATCGCGAGCGGCGAGCGCAGTGATCCGTACCAGCTCCTGATCGACTCGATCAACCCGAAACACCGGGGGGACGAACACGTCAAGCTCGCCGTCGCACTGCAGCTCTTCGGCGGCTGGGCACACGAGTATCCCGACGGAAGCCGCGACCGCGGCGATTGGCACATGCTCCTCCTCGGAGATCCCGGCTGTGGCAAGTCCACTTTCCTCCGCTACGTCGACCAGATCGCGCCGCGATCGACCTACGCCTCGGGAAAGGGTGCGACGGCGGCAGGTATGACTGCCGCAGCGGTCGCTGACGACTTCGGAGACACCGAGTGGGGACTGGAAGCCGGTGCGCTGGTACTTGCCGATGGCGGGATCGCCTGCGTCGACGAGATAGACAAGATGCAGTCCGACGCGGTGTCCTCGATGCACGATGCCCTGGAGAGCCAGCAGGTCCACGTCAACAAAGCCGGGATCAACGCCACGCTGAACGCTCGCACGTCGCTACTGGCGGCGGGGAATCCGAAGAACGGCCGCTTCGAGCGCTACCGACCGAAGGGCGAGCAGATCGACATGGGACCGACGCTGCTCTCGCGGTTCGACCTGATGTTCATGGTGTCCGACCAGCCTGATCGGGAAGACGACGCGGAAGTCGTCGAGCACATGGTCCAGAGTCGGCAGGCAGCGGGTCGGCACACTCGCGGGGAAGAGCTTAGTGAGGAGGAACAGAAGCGGGTCGAACCAGCGATCGATCGGTCGGTGATGCGGGCCTACGTTGCACACGCCAAGCAGACCTGCCGTCCGATCATCGAGGACGACGAAGTTGCGGAGCGGCTCAAGCAGTTCTTCGTCGAGTTCCGGGCGAGTGCTGGAGAGCAAGACGACGACTCACCGATTCCGCTGACGTTCCGGAAGGTCGAGGCGATCCAGCGGCTAGCCGAGTCGAGTGCGCGGGTTCGGATTTCGGACACTGTGGAGATCGAAGACGTGGAGCGAGCGATCAAGCTGGTAACGAAGTCGATGAAGCAGGTCGGATATGATCCAGAGGAGGGTGAGTTCGATGCGGACATCATTGAGACAGGGCAGTCTAAGAACCAAGCAAAACGCCGAGAGAGGATTCTCTCTCTCATCGAAAGTTCTAGCGGAATTACTGCTGAGGAATTAGCTGAGACAGCGAATTTAGATACAGATACATTAGAACACGACATCATAAAAATGAGAGACGAGGGCAGAATATACGAGATGAATGGCATAATTAGAATCGCATAAGGAAGAGTACTATAGTATATATCTGAGTTTCAAACAACGAAAGTTAGAAGTAGAACTTGATCTGGCCGATTGTAGACACAACTAATAATACGGCATATTTGAGTGCCCTATTAGTCGTCGAGATATTTATCGGGGGCGTGATCCTCAATGTAATTATCCAGAAGATTACGCAGTCTGATGGCGCTATCCCAGTTCATCATCACTTCTGTTTCTAGTCGATATCCGACAGCGTTTGGGGCATCCTCTTCTTCAAGTTCTATTCCAGTTTCCTTGGCACTCCAAAATCCTAATTGGATCGTGTCCTCATCTTCTTCCTCCATTCTGAGGAGTGTTCCACGTGCAAAGACACGCTGAAAGTTTGGTTCATAGGTAGTGAGTGCAGGAGATTCTTCATCAGCTACGTGAATTTCCGTTCCAGATTCTTTTTCGTAGGCCATCTAGATCACCGAGTGGCTGCACCAGCTTCGACACGCTGGAATTTGCTATTTTCGAAGTCGTTCTCCACATCAGATTCCCCGGGGGAAGTGCTTTGCCAGTCTGTGTCAGACTCAACTGGAGTATTGTGCTCCCACTCGTCCACACTACTGGCTTGGATAGGTTCGACTTCGGGTATAGTGGAGCTTCGTTCCAGATTTGTATTCTGGTATTTGGATTTGGCAGGCCCCGCAACGGAAGCACCTTTCGGGGTAATACGGATGGTGTCGTCAGTGCACTGGATCCAACCTGATTCTTCGATCTCGTCTAATGTGTCGTCGTACTTTTCCAAGATATCGGCATGGAGGTCTTTGGATATCGTACTATCGTCTCCTTCCTCTATTTGTGCATGGTGGATAATATATATTACCAGTTGGAGATCCTTCTCCTGTTTTAGATTGTCCAGATTGTCCCCGATAGCGTTCACGATAACGCCATCGCTGTTTACATTGATATCTGGGGATATTCTGTTGATCTTTTCCAGTGCTTGGACATACTTTTTTGTAGTAGCCCAAGAGAGCCCGGTTTTCTCGGCGAGTTTGTTAGTCGAGATGGATTCGCCTTGGTGGTAATTGAGTGCCCAGGCTAAGCGTTCGATAGCCTCGGTGGGCTCCGTGCGAGTGCTCATTCTCATTACAATGAGAGGGGAGGGAAGACATAAGTCTTTTCGTGGAATGAGAAGCCTACTCTCCCGTATAGTTTATTAGACGGCTGTTACTAACAGTTGATGTGTCCTGGGATGAGTCTAGTGTACTGGAAGCTGGTGAAACCGTTGGATTCGGTGGCACTCTTTGGATACTCTACTTAGCAGTGAATTCTGATGTGGGGATTGGCAAGACCTCAAATTACCACACTGAAGAGGGTTCAGTCCGTTCATACGCTAAACAAGATCTTGGGCTAGATGATCCCGGAATACCAACTCTGAAGGAAGGATACGGAGGGCCTTGTTTAGACGCAGTACAAATCGGCTCTTGCGGCGTATGCTCCGCGAACAGATCGACACAATGAGGCACTCAGGACAGATTTTAGACAACCGCTACGGTCCGTGACTCGCCGATCGAGGAGCGTCTAAACACGGCCGATACGGAGCAATATCACGACGAAATGTGACGGATTCTGTGGGCCATACAGATGTTATAAATGACAAAGATAAGACCGGCAAGATCCTTCGTCTAACATCTCTCGGAAAAAATCTCATGAAAGTCCTCAACACTAACGAGGACATTCAAGCTGAGCTCAAGAGGTCAATTGATGCGGAGTTTGACACACCAACAAAGCCGTGGTGGCCTGGAGAAGGACCGGAGCCAACGTTTCCCGTGAAAATTCAAACTTTTGCAGATAAGGACGTTCGTGGGGCTTCTGAGGTATCGATTAATACGATCGCATCATTTGAATGCTTCCGTTGTGAGGCAACAGTCGAACACAAATATTGGGTCAAGCTATCAAGCGGAGATATAGCAGTCAGTGAATGGGGTCGATCAATTACCGCTGATTGCTCATGCGGTCAAACATACGAACATCAGGTAGCTGATCCACGTACAGAACCAACCCCTGATTGAATGCACTCATTCTGTGGTTAGTTATTGTGAGAGAGTGATCACGGTCTTTGTCGAGAACCAGATCATCAGAGTTCATCAAGAACTACGACACGGTACCCGCTATAGCGGCCTGATTCGGCCCAGTCCGGGCCAAACGGTGGTTTATGATGTCGCACTTGTCATTGAGAACTATCCATGCGAATCGAGCGCAACGAGAACCACCATTCGTATCGCTGCTGGCTCACGCCGGACGAGTACAAGACCCTCAAGCAGAGCGCGGGGAGCTACCGCGACTCCCTGATCATCCAGCTCGGCGGTGAAGTCGGACTCCGCTCCTTCGAGATCCCGCAGATTCATCCAGAGCACATCAAGCACGTCGACGGCCACGCTCGGCTTCGCGTTCCCAAGGGAAAAGACACCGAAGGGAGCGGTGGGAAGCCCCGCGATGCCTACCTTCCAGAGCAGGTCGAGAGTGAACTCCTCCGCTACGCCAACGTCGAGGACATCGATCGCGACGAGCCGATCATTGACCTGAGCGAGCGCTCTGTGCAGCGCCGGGTCAAGGCGACTGCCGAACGAGTTGCAGAGGAGTCTGGAGGTACCGACTGGCAGAAGGTGTCGAGTCACGATCTCCGACGCTACTACGCCCAGACGTTGCTGGTACGCGAGCGGATGAATCCGCGCGTGGTGATGGAAGTCGGTGGGTGGTCGTCGTTCTCCGCGGTGGAACCATATTTGAATGCACCCACCGCTGAAGTGGTGAATCGAGAATTCGAGGAATCGAGGCTAGCATAGCTCGGATTCCGACGGGTACAGCGAGCAGGGGCAGAAGGGTGCTTCAGGGGGCGCTTCGATCTTGTCGACCAAAAACGAGCAGTAGAGCAGTGTCAAGCAGCGCTCAAGCACCAGTATCGGGGGCAGATTTCTGCCCCTTTCACCGCTGCTCGTTCGCCCCGTCTCGACGACGAGCAAAAGCAGGGGAGCGAGCACCCTCAAGCAGCGCTCAAGCAGCAGTACGAGCAGCTGCGAAAGCACCCCCTGAACGGTGGTCGTTCCCGCTCGATCTGAACCGAAGGGGCAAGACCAACCAGAAAGGGGGTGCTCAAGCGGTGGTTTGCCCCTGTCGAGAGGGTGGTCTCGGTGGTCGGTATCGAAGAGCAGCGAGAACAGGGGAGCGAGCGCCCTCAAGCAGCGCAAACCTTTGCTTGAGCGAGCGGTGAGATGCGGGTGGTAGCAGCAATATTCCCTGCTTCCCAGTAGCACCGGGATCGAAGACCAGCACGAACAGGGGAAAGAGGGCGCTCAAGCAGCGCAGAACAGGCAGTACTACCAGCGGCGAAAAGCGTGCTTGAGCGGTGGTCGTGGCTGGTCGTTGGAGACTGGCAAAGGACGACCAACTCTGAAGGGGGGTTCAGAGATCGTCTTCGGAAAAGATCAGCTCCACGCTGTTGGCATTGAGCCAGTCGGCCCACTGCTGATAGTCGGGGAGTTCGCTCTCGACGAGACGCCAGAATTGGTCGTTGTGATTGGCCTCCTTCAGGTGGGCCAGTTCGTGAACGACGACGTAATCAAGCGCTTCGAGTGGGGCCATAATCAGCCGCCAGTTGAAGCTCAGGACGCCATTTGTCGAGCAACTCCCCCAGCGGGTGCGCTGATTGCGTAGCTCTATCCGGTCGTAGCCCAGGTCCATCGAGTCGGCGAAGGAATCCGCTCGTTCGGTGAGGAACTCTCTTGCTCGGGTTCGATAGAAGTTTTCGAGCACCTGCCGGAGTGACGACTGGTCGATTGCACTCCGTCGGAGGCGGATCTCGTCCTCACTCACCTGGTGGGCAGGGCGTGGTTCGACGACGATCTCGTGGTCCTCGCCCAGATACGGGAAGGTCTCGCCGGGCGCAAACACTCGGTCGGGTGCTCGTTCCCGGAATGAGTCGTACTTGCGCTTCTTCGAAAGCACCCAGTTCAGATTGTCGCTAAGGATCTCGTCAGGAGATTCTTCGGAGTCTTCCGGGAGAATCACCTGTACGCCCTGAATGTCGATGTCGATACGGGGTTCGGTGGCGTCCTCGCTCCGGCGAACCTCGTACTCAAGGGGTCGACCGGCGAGCACTGTCTCTCGTTGCTGTTTCGACTTAGACATAGTTCTGGACGAGATAGCGCCGGAGGGCGTCCATGAAGCGCTCGTCTTTCGCCAGCTCGGGGCGTGTGTGCTCTTTCAGCAGCACGTCCAGCAGCAGTGTGTCGATCTGCTGGACCGTGGTCTGATTCGTCTCCCAGCCTGGATAACTGCGATCGACGCGCTCGTCGAACTCGGTGACGATGTCGGCGGCTATCGTCTCGGCCTCCTCTGGCGAGTCGACAGCGTCGGGCATCTCGTCCGTGAGGTGGGTGTAGATCGCGAACTCGGCCCGTGCTTTGGCCTGCTCGCCGGCCTCTTCGTCGACGGCCAGCACCTGCTCCTCGACCGCTTTCAGTGCCTCGACGGCTTCGGGATCGCTGCGGTCGCCCTGCTCCCACTCCTCGACGATCTCGGTGACACGCTCACTGAGGCGTTTGTACTTGGGATTCTGGCCGGTCTTGGGCTGGAGGTGGTCGCGAGTCGCGTGGGCGACGTTCGTGGCGGCCGTCGCCGGGTCCATGTCCTCGATGGCTTCGAGGTGCTCCTTCCCGAGTTCGTACACCGGAAAGTCCCGCTTGATCTCGCCAACGTCGACGTGCTCTTCGATGATCTCCTTGGTCTTCTCCCGCATCGCGTCCTCGGGCCGGTCCGAGCGGTTGTGATGGCGCTGGAAGGCCGTGTAGACTCGTGCGAGCCACTGATAGTCGTCCTGAATCCCCTCTTTGATGAGTCGGGCGTCCGGTGAGATGGATTCGTAGAGGTTCTGCAGGCGGCGGAAGCCTTCTTTGAAGTCGCCTTTCTCCGGGTGGGTGCTCACCCTGGCGAGACACTGGTCGATCGTCTCTTGAGAGTCGTCCATCGGGATGTCCTCGAAGATATCGAGAACGAAGTCGAGCTGTGTCTCCAGTTCGGCGAAGAGTTCGGCCTTGTCTCGGGCGGCGTACTCCTTGGTGTCGGTATCGTAGTCGAGCGCTTCGTCGATGTTCTCGAAGACGCCCTGGAAGTCGACGATCTCGCCGTTCTCCTTGCCCTCGGCCACCCGGTTCGTCCGGGCGATCGCCTGCATGAGGGTGTGGTTCTTGAGGTTCCGGTCGAGGTACATCGTCTTCATGTTGGGAGCGTCGAAGCCGGTCAGCAGCATGTTGTGGACCACGAGGAGCTTCGGCTCGTCTTCGTCCTTGAATCGCTTGACGATCTGGTCGCGCTCCTCGTTCTCGGTGTGGAACTGCTGGACGAGGTCACTGTCGTCGCCGGTCGCGGTGTACAGCACTTCGATCGCGTCTTCGCCGAGACGCTCGATCAGGCGTTCGCCGTACATCGCGGCGGATTTGCGGCTGGGAGTGACGACTATTCCCTTCCAGCCGTTCTTGTCGACGCCCTCGAAGTGGTCGTCGATCTCCTCGACGATCCGGTCGACGCGGGGCGAGAGTTCGGCCAGGTCGCGGCTGGTGATGTTGTTTCGGATGAACTCCCGTTTGTCGTCGGTCGAGAGGCCGGCGAACTGCTGTTCGAACTCCTCGTCGAGACCGGCCTCGTCGACGTTCCACTCCATCTGATGGCGCAGCGTGAAGTAGACCGGCAGGATCAGGCCATCCTCGATGCCCTCTTTGACAGAGTAGCGATGCAGGTACTCTTCTCCCTCGGGTGAGAACTCGTCGAAGGTGTTGCGGTCGGTCTCGTCCTCCCCTTCACGGACTGGCGTCCCGGTGAATCCGAAGTGGAAGTTCTTCGGGAGCGCCGCCTTGAGACGGCTGCTCAGGTCCTTCTCCATGAAGCGGTGGGCCTCGTCGGACATCACCACCACCTCGTCGTTGCCCTGACTGTCTGGCTCCACGTCCTGGAACTTCTGGATGGTCGTCAGCACGACTTCGCTGCGGCCCTGCTCGATCAGCTCCTGCAGGTGGTCGATGCTCTCGGCGACGACGGACTGCTCGAAGCCGATATTCGAGAGGGTGTCCCGCATCTGGCTGGCGAGCTTGTCCGTGTCGACGATGATGAACACCTGCGGCGTCGCGAGCAGGTCCCGCGAGAGCAGATTCTGGGCGGCGTACAGCATCGTGAAGGACTTGCCCGACCCCTGGGTGTGCCAGATCAGCCCGCGGTCGAGCGTACCTCCCTCGGGATCGGCGGACGGTTCGCCCTCGGCGACGCGGTCGAGGATCTCGTTGACGGCGTAGTACTGCATGTACCGCGGGACGATCTTGGCGTCGCCGCCGGCCCGCCGGTCGTAGAACACGAAGCGCTTCAGCATGTCCAGCAGCGTCGCGGGGTTGCACAGCGCCTGCACCGCCTGGCGCATCTCGTTGTCGGACTGGAACTCCTCGGGTGCGTCGGCCCACTTCATGTAGAACTGCGTCGGCGCGCCGACGGCCCCGTAGCGCAGCGCGGTCGTGTCGGCGGCGACGTTGAACAGCCCCGGCACGAACAGGCGCGGCACGTCGTCCTCGTAGTTGTGCAGGTCGCTGATGGCGTCGTAGTAGTCGTTGTCCTGCGCGAGGCTCTTGAGTTCCATCGTCACGAGCGGAATCCCGTTGACGAAGAGATTCACGTCCGGGCGGATGGTGGTTCCCCGCGAGACCGAGAACTGATTGACCGCGTGGAAGCGATTACGCTCCAGATTCTCGAAGTCGATCAGATCGACGTAGACGTACTCGGTCGAGCTGTCGGCCTGCTCGACCTGAAACTGCTTGCCCCTGGTGAGGAGCCTGTAGAATTCGCGATTGCCAGCCACGAGGTCGTCCGTATCGAGATCGCGCCGGAGTGTGCTGACGAGGCGGTCGACGTTGTCCTCAGTCACGGCGTCGTTGAGGTTGATGGCCTGCTCGGCCAGCAGGCCCCAGTACACCACGTCGGCGCTGGAGCGGCTGTATCGCTCGTCGAGGACGCTCGCGCCCTGGCTGCCGTCGAGACCGTGGGTCTCCCAGCCCAGTTCATCCAGCCACGACAACAGCGACTTCTCGACGCCCTGCTCCGACGGGAGGCTACTCATTACTCGATCATGTATGTGGGGCGGGATGTTTCTAACGGTGGGATCAGTCGACCACATTCACCCCGCGGCCGGGATTCTTACCGATGCAGTTCCACAGTCGAAACGAAGACGAGTATCGTCCAGCCTCAGACGCTATCGCCTAGATTTAAGATACAGAAACCAGACATGGGAAACAGTATGCCAGAGTACATCGACGCGGGTGTCGCGGAACTGCGGGACAGCGAGAGCGACGACGAGGTCACGCTCCTGGTCGGTGTCTCGGGCGATCGCGACGAGTTCGCCACTCGCGTCGAGGAGTGCGCTGGGACGGTCACGGCTCAGATCGGTCAGGCGACGCTGCGCGTCACCGCACCCGAGTCGGCCGTCGACGCGCTCTGTGAACTCGACGGGCTGAAGTCAATCGAGATCGAGCGCGACGACGTACGGACGCTGAGCGAGGGAAACGGGCACTCCCGGCAGCGTTTGACTCGGTCATAGACCTTCGAAAGTTCGTTTTCGAGTCGTATGCACTCACGCTCGATATCCCACAGTCGTCGCACAGAGGGCAGTCCGTTCGCCTCGGAATCGTCGATTCTCTGCTGGAACCAGCTGACACGACAGGGTTCGATATCGACCGTCAGAAGAACTACGTCGAAAGCGATGAATCGGACACGACGAACCACGGCGGCGATGTCTTCGAGTTGGCGCAGTACTTCGCGCCTGATGCCGTCTACAACCTGTATCGCGTGGTCGCTGCCGATGGCACCGCGAAACGCGGGAATCTCGTGCAGGCGATCGCGGACGCGAGCCGTCACGATGTCGATATTCTGAACCTCTCCGTCGGTGTCTATCACGCCGAAGAACCGCACGGCGATTGTGGTGGACACTGTCGCGTGGCCGACGAGGCACGGCTGGCGATCGAAGACGGGACGGCGGTCGTCGCCGCGACGGGCAACAGAGAATCAGATGATTCGCTGGCGGTCCATTGCCCGTCGAGACTGGACGCAGCGATCGGCGTCGGTGGGTTCGTCGCCCGCTGTCGCCACGACGTACTCGACACGTCGGACGCGGGTCAGTACTGGATCAGGGACAACGACGTGGATGGCCCCTATTGTGGACAGCGGGGCTGTGGATCAGGAGAGCGCTGTGACGAGCACCGATACGAATACCCGTGGCGCGGCAACGTCTCCTTCCACAACGCCGTCCCGGACGTGCTCGCGCCCGTCCACCACCCCGTCGACGGTGCAGACAGCCCAATTCTCCAGAGCGGCACGAGCTTCGGGACGCCGGTCGTCTCGGGTGTGGTAGCTGCAATCAGCAGCGACTGCCCGGACGACATTGGACCGAATGAGTTGGCGACTGCCGTCAGACTCAGCGGTTCCGACATCGACGAAGGGGAAATACCGAAATTCAGCGGTGAGCGAACGCGGGCGATGCTTGGATCGGAGTAGATGGCGGACAGTGTCAGTAGTCCAGCCACGACAACAGCGACTTCTCGACGCTCTGCTCCGACGGACGGCTACCCATGCTTCGCTATTTCATTAAGCACAGATATGTTAGTGTCGGTGGTTCTGACTGTCCCGGAGAGCAGGTCTTGCATGAGGCCCTGTTTGAGGCGCTTTAGTTGGTTCTTGTACTCCCGCTCTTGTTCTATAGTATAATCGACTTCCCGTAATGCATTAGAGATATCACTCTGTTCTTCTGGACTTGGAACGGGGATGTCGAGTGTCGTTAAGTGGCTATTTGACAGGCCTGGAATAGCAGATCCTTCTGCGAGAGATTCGAGGAAGTTTTGTTTTGTCTTCACAAAGTAGAAGAGGTATAACGGTTGTAGATTATCCTTTGGTCGAAGTGCTTTAAGTTGTCTACTGATACAAGCGCGTTGATTTGCGTAGGTAGATTTCCCACACCCAGATCCTTTGACTGTGACCAGTGTATCTTGTGGTTCACAGAACTTGGTTGGTTCATTCGTGTATTTCGTCACGGTGAAACCAAACTCATCAAAATCTTCTGGTCCGGTAAGATACGGCGTCAATGAGCTATCATCTGATACTAAGTCAGATTTAACATGAGCACCAGAGATGAGGTCAACATGGCTCTTTATCTTTTTTACCTCCCAAGGCTCTGGTATTTTACCCGCTCTCGTCTCTTTTAGGTTGGTGTGATCATAATAACCGGTAGTGAACAACTCTTGCAGGAGCCCTTTTTTTACCCTATTTATTTGTATTATGATCTCTTCTGTTTTCTGGATCGCCTGATCGACGTTGTAGAGCATGCTGGCGATCTGGCGCTGTTCTTCGAGTGGCGGGATTGGGATTTCGACTGTTTGAACGACGCTTTTGCTCACTTCGTCGAAGGTGCTACCCGACCCGAGGCTGTCAAGGTATGCCGCCGTCGCCAGCATTCGATAGTGGAGATACCAAGGATTGACTCCCTGACTAGGAACCAGATTCTTGAAGCCCTGATTGGTCGCTATTTCGACCGTGTTCACAGCACACTCTCCAATCGTTGCCCGTGAGGTCATCAACACCGAATAGGGCGGGAGAAGATGTGTCGAGGCAGATTCGAGACCTTCCTCGGTGAGGGTATCCTCTGTTTCGTTGATCGTATTTCCTGAGAGTCCCGTGATGTCGGTCGGTGTCGCCCACTTGATTTTTCCGTCCCAGTAGTCCTCATTATCTGTTGTTGGCGTACTCCCTCCAACGACTTCAGCTACGTCAGCGATTTCTTCAATCTCCCATTCTGGTGGCAGACAACCAAATCGGGGATGTGTCTTATTCTCTTGGTTGCCCGACTCTGGTTCCTCTCTGTCCGTAAACTCATCTAGTGTCGCGTCCTGCTCACTCATATTGTAGCGCCTCCATGTGCTCGGTCATTCGACTTTCAATCTCCTCGCGTTCAGCCTGCAACTCCCGAAGCTCCCCGAGTTCCTCGCTCACGTCGATGTCCTCTTCTGGCTCCGTCGTGTCGACGTACAGCGCGATATTCAGATTGAAGTCGTTCTCCTCGATCTCGTCCAGCCCGACCGTCCGACTGACGCGCTCCTCTGTCGTCCAGTCGTCGAAGTTCTCGACGATGTGGTCCAGCCCGTCGTCGGTCAGTTCGTTCTGGTTCGAGAGTTCCCGATAGAAGTCCTCGTCGGCGGCGTGGATGAACTGCACTTCGCCCTCGCGCTCGGCGGGCTTGTCGGTGTTCAACACCAGAATGGCCGACGGAATGCTGTTGTTCTGGAAGAGGTTCTCGGGCAGGCCGACGATGGCCTCGACCATGTCGTTCTCCAGCATGGGCTTACGATACCGCTGCTCGTGCTTGCGGAAGAGCACGCCGTGGGGGATGACGATGGCGGCCTTGCCACCGGACTCGTCGCCGCGGTCGGGGTCCTTCAGTTGCTCGGCGATGTGCATGATGAAGGCGTAGTCGCCCCGGTCGGCGCGGGGGAGCTTGTTGTGCCAGTCGAAGCGCCCGTACTGGTCGTCTTGCAGGTCGCTCTTGGCCCAGTCGGCGGAGAAGGGGAAGTTGGCGAGGACGCGGTCGAAGCGCTCCAGTTCGTCGCCGTCGGTGAAGGCCGGACTGGCGAGGGAGTCGCCGCGCTCGATCTCGCCGTTGAGCGTGTGCAGCGAGAGGTTCATCCGACCGATGGCGGCGATGTCGGGATTGATCTCCTGGCCGGTGAAGCGGAGCTTCGACGGATCGCCGCCCTGCTCCTCGCGGTAGTACTTCGCGGCCTCGGTGAGCATCCCGCCGGAGCCGGAAGTCGGGTCGTGGAAAGTCATCCCGTCCTCGAAGTCGTCGACGAGGCGGACACAGAGCTGGACGATGTGGGGCGGCGTGAAGAACTGCCCGCCGGACTTGCCCTCCTCCTCAGCGAAGTGGCGCACGAGGTCCATGTAGGCCTCGCCGAGCATGTCCGGCGGCACGCTGTCCCGGTCGAGGTCGTGGGTGCTGAGGTGCTCGACGAGCTTGATGAGGCGATCGTCGGTGAGGCCGTCGGCCTCCATGAAGTTCGCGTTGAAGACACCCTCCAGTTCGGGGTTCTCCTGTGTCAGTTCGGTGAAGGCGTCGTCGATGGCCTGATCGACCTTCTCGCTTGTTTCGCGCAGGTCGCCCCAGCGGTGGCCCTCGGGGACGACGGGCACCTCGTAGAGGTTCTTGTTGTCGGCGAAGTCCTCGCCGTACTCCTCGACGATCTCGGCCCGTTCCTGCTCGTACTCGTCGGAGATGGCTTTGTAGAACACCAGCGGGAGGATGTACTCCTTGTAGTCCGTCGGGTCGACGGCGTCCCGGATGATGTCGGCGCATTTGAAAAGATGAGAGTCCAGCTCGTCCAGCGTAATCGACATAGAGTACGCATACGCTGTGGTGGTCTTATTTCCAGCGGTCGGTTCGAGTGGCGAGCGCTAATCAGTAGCTCACAGCAAACAGCTGACTGTGGCTATTCCTCTGTCCAGAAGTTCAACTCACTGGGTGCTTCTTCAGCCCACCAAATAGGAGTCCTCTGCTTGAGTTCCTCTTCAGTCAGTCCATGCTCGTCGTCGTCGGTGTTCATCGCGTGCTGAATCGCAGTCGAGACTTGGACGAACGGGGAACCACAGATAGGACAATAGAAAATCGGACCGACTGCCTCGTACAGTTCAGTGAGAAGGTCTTGGTTGTGTTGCTCAAGCACCTGAAGATCTTCGGGCAGTTCGTCCTTCAGTCGGCGACGAACGCGGGACGTGGCCTGATACTTTCGAGTGGCTCCTTCTTCGCCAGCGATCTGTCTGCGTTCTTTCTCGGTCAGGAGAGCCCGCTGCTTTGCCATTATCGAATAGCCTCGCTCTTCCATTGTAGAAGTACCTAAGCAGCCCTGCACCCAATAACATTAGGAAATGTCCAAACATATCGATATATCCTAACCTTCAAGTTGGATACTCACTACAGTATAGACTGAGAACACCGGTCCATCGCGCAAAAACGGGTGCTTGGAACACCCGGACCGGGTTCTCGGAGACCAAGAACCCATGACGAAAGACGACCCATCGACGCAAGAAGGCACCGACTCAGAGAGTGGCGCAGACGACCCAGCAATCCATTCTGACGTTCTCGCGGCCAAACTCTCAGCACTGGCGACGATCGAGGACACGCCGCCCGAGTCGCTCACTGAAGCGGAAGCGGCGGAGATCGTCACCGAGCACGTCGAGCCGGCCCGGCGCGCGCTCGTCAAACCCGACCACGACCGTACCGAGGCGCTTGAGGAACTACAATCGGCGCTCGTACGACTCCAGACGGCGCTGTTCGGTGAGGAATCCGAAACGGACAGCGATGGGAACGAGCCACGAGCAACCGTCGAGGTACCGGTGCCCAGAGATGTTGCCCGCGCAGCAAGCGCGGGCCAGCGGTAGATAGCGGCGTAGTCTCCCCAAGATAACATAGAGGATACGATACTTCCACAGACTACAACTGTATGATACACAAGAAAAGCACTGCTGTACCGCAGTACCTTCGTAGGTTAATTAATTATTTATTTGCTTGTCAACAGGTTTCAAGTATGATCTCCCGGAATATCTGCACTGTACACTCGGAGGCAACACGACAACGATGACTCTCAACAGTTGGAAAGTGCGAACGGCAGGCCGGTTCAAGCTCACCAGGCTTCGGCCCGCCGTTCTGAAACGATTGGACCGGGAAGCGGTCTTCCCACTCTTAGTTACTAGCGCTAGATACTTAGACCTTCGGGATAATGGCTTCCTGGTCCGGTTTCGCCAGCCTTACCGGCGTTTCATCGGATCATGGATTCACAGCACGATGGACTAGCGACTGATAGTATCGTCATCGAAGGACGCCGCCATACCGGGGGTGAGCGGGATGATTGAGCGCTTCGGCCACGACAAGCTCCGTCTGGTCGAGTGTCCCGTCTGTGGTACCGACCTGCGTAACAAGCGCGTCTCGCATCATATCGCGTCCCACCGACCGAGTGAGTTCGGACTGTCGCCGCAGGGGGTGATCCAATGACGGCGAAAAGCGCTGACGGAGACCAGTTCGTTCAGGAGAACAAGGACACCCTCGTCCGCATCCTCAAGCACGGAGACGACGAGTTCGTCCGTGCTCTCGCACTGAGTGCGCTCGTTCGGTACGGGAACGAGCCGATGCTGCACGACGTGGAAAGCGAAATTGAGCGCGCCAAGGAGGAGGTGTAGCCGGTGTCCGTTTCAGCTCTCGCCAACACTGGCGAACTCCCGCGCTTCGCGGAGGAGTTCGGGATTGTCGTCGGCGAGTTCGACGAACCGCTCGACGCGCTCGATGTCGTCGAGCAGCTCGGGATCGTCGCGAGCGATACGGAGCAGCTCGGTCCGTGTCTCCCGCTGGTCTTCTTCCAGTTCTTCGACCGCCGCGGCGTCCAGGGCTTGATGGCACCAGACACAGGTGGGTTCGTCCCGCGGTGTCTCCTTCCCACAGCGAGGGCACGCGACCGGTGCGATCGGATCGGACTCGTCTTCCTCAACGTCGACGCCGTGGGCCTTCGCGATGGCCCGGTCGTTGGCGTCCCCGAAGACAGCCACGTAACGCGAAGCAACGTCCGAGCCTCGATCCCATCCGTGGTGGTCCTCGATGTGTGCCTGGTTCACGCCGTCAGAGGCGAGATAGGAGGCAGAGGATTTGCGCATCTGGGTGAAGGTCACGTCGGTGTGAGTGATGTCGGCCTTTCGTGCGTGCTTCTTGAGGATCTTCAGCTTCATCTGGTAGCTGATATCCTCCGGCTTGTTCAGCTTCGACCAGAGCGGTGCGTCCGGCTGTTCCGGAGCGGGATGAACGTTGAGCCACTGCTTGAGATACGGGCAGGCAGTGGTCAGGGTGATCGATCGTTCTCCCTTCTTCCCGTCGACGGAGATGCGCAGGCCGTACTTGTGGTCGGAAACGTCTCCAATGGTCAAGTTTCGAATCTCCCCACTCCGAGCGCCGGAGTCCCACGCGACGGAGATGAGTGCTTTGTCTCGGGCGTGGCGGCACTCGTCGAGCATCGGTTGGATATGCTGCTCCCAATCGAGCATTTTTGCGGGGTTCGGCATTGGGTTGTAGTCCTTCGACGTGGATGCGGACACCCACTCGATGGTCTCGGGGATGTCATCCCCATCAGTGACGTGCTTCCCGAACATCCTGAGTGCGACGCGATAGTCTCGGTTCGTCTCCTGATTGTCGTAGTTATCGTGAATCCAGCGGACGATATCTTCGGTATGCTGGCGATCGCTGACTGTTTCGGCGAGATCACCGACTTCCTCAGCGATGCGAACGCAATGTCTGAGCAGCTTGATTCTTCGATGCTTTCCGTACTGGCTTCCGAGCAAGGCGAGCCGATTGTCGAAGGTTCTGAGGGCATCGCGGTCCTCGGCACTCAGTTCCTCGCTTTCGGTGATTCGGTTCTGCAGGTTCTCCAGGTCCCGGTCCACGTTGGGCGTCATCTACATGGGTGGTTGTCATGTGGGATTGTAAACCACCAGTTGACAGCCCTCCACCGGCTTTCTGCGAGGAACGAAGGTGACGAGCGGTAGCTAACGTGGGATTTGAATCAGGGAAGAGCCGTGCTCCGACCGTGGTTCAAAATTCTTCCACCGGCTTGCTATCGCGATCGATACCGAGGAGCGTTGGCCAGTCCACGTCTCGGCGTGGACATCGCCTCGACTCTGAACGGGTGATCGTCTGGCAGCGTGGCTCCCAGGCTCGGGCCTGTCGCCTCGCCGTGGCACTCGACCGCAACCTACTACCCGACTTGTGCCCCAGTGTGAGTCGAGATGGAGTCGTACGATATCGTCGTCGCAGGCGGTGGGCCGGCGGGGTTGCAGTTCGCCCGGTCGGTCGTCGGGCGCTCGGACTACTCGGTCGCGGTGCTCGAAGCAAACGACGAACTGGCGGACAACGACAAGTCCACCGGAGGGACCTTCCACCAGGTCGTCGAGGGCTTTGGCGTGCCCGACGAGGTCGTCATGTCCGAGTCGGCTACGGTCCAGTTCGAGGGGCCAAGCGCCCGGGCGACTCTCGACATCCCCAATTACGTCCTCGATTTCCCGGCCTTGCTCGAATTTCTCGGCGCGGACGCGGCCGCCGACGGGGCCGATATCCACACGGGGGTTCGCGTTCGAGAACCGATCGTCGAGGGTGGTACCGTCGTCGGCGTCCGCGGGACCCGCGACGGCGAGTCGGTGACCTACCGGGCCGATCTGGTCGTCGACGCGACGGGACCGGCGGGGACGCTGACGACCCGACTCGACATGTGGGACCGCGAGGCGGCCCAGCGCGGGATCGGCAAGGAGTACGAGGTGACCGGCCGGTACGACCTGTCGTCGATGCTGTTCCGGTTCGACCACGAGTACGCGCCGGGCGGGTACGCGTGGGTGTTTCCGGGCGGTGACGACGTGTTCAAAGTCGGCGTCTGCTGGATCGACGACTTCTACGCGCGTCATAGCCCGCCGGACGACGGGGCGATCGACGACTACGTCGAGCGGTGGGCTCGCAGCGATCCTCGGTGGGAGGTCGACGACGTGCAGGCCGTCCACGCCGGACAGGCGATCTCCGACAACTCGATCAACCGCCGCGCGACCGACGGGCTGGTCGCCGTGGGCGACAGCGTCTCAAGCATCAACCCTCTGTTCGGTGAGGGAATTCGATCGGGCATGGAGTCGGCCGAGATGGCGGCCGAGGTCGCGACGCGGGCCCTCACCGCCGGTGACGTGTCTCGGTCGTTCCTGTCGGCCTACGAGCGCCGCTGGAACCGCGAGAAGGGATCGAACTGGAAGCGCCAGCGCATCGCTGGTGAGTTGCTCTACGACTTCGACGCGGCCCAGCAGGACCGTTTCGTCGCCAACAGCGGCCGCCTCTCGGAGGCACAGCTCGATCGCCTCCAGCGGTACGAGCTGACGCTGCCGGATCTGCTCTCGCTGTATCCGTTCCGGCTCGACGACGTTCGGAAAGCACCGACGCTGCTGCGACACCTGTGGTGAGTGTCGCGGTCGTCGATCGCTACGCCCGTCGTCCGAGCAGTCCCACTGCGAGGGCGACGGCCACGAGCGCGCCGACGGCACCGAAGCCGGGGCCGGAGCCGGAGTCGGGGACCGGGCTCTGTGCGCGGATCGGCGATTCGATCGCCTCGTCGCTGTCGTAGCGCCACGTCGCCGTCGCGCCCTCGACCGTGTCGGCGTTACTGTCGGTGACGTTGGTCGGCATCGTGACCGTGTAGGTCAGCGCGTAGCCGCTCTGGGAACCCAACTGCCCGCTGTTCTGGACGAACGAGCGATCGACGAAGGAGACGTTGCCCGCTTCGACGGTCGTCTCGACGCCGCTGCTCGGGCCGGGATTCCACGACGACAGCCGAAGATCGACCGTCACGTTGCCGTCGTCGGCGAGGCTCTGGTTGTACGACACCGACTCCGCGCGGCTCTCGTTGACCCCGCGGAGCAGGTACCGCTCGACCGAGCCGTATCCCTCGTCTTCGGCCGTCGACTGGAGACGCTCGTAGGTCGAGGGGGGCATCTCGATCGTCGTCTCGTAGGACTCGACCGTGCCGTCGCCGTCGACGGTCGCGTCGACGGCAACGTCGGCACAGCCGCTCAACACCAGGAGGACACCGACTGCGAGTGTCGCGAGCGATCTTCGATTCATGCTCTGGCCTCAGTGCCGCCCGGTAAATGCTTTCTCCAATAGCGTCTCCGTTTGTCTCCGTTCTCCGGAGTCGTCGCGGTACGGCCGTGACAACGGGCCGGAACGGGAGCACGGCCGGGTAGTCGCCAGTCTCAGTGAGTCAACAGGAGGAGTCGCTCGTCGGTCCGGACGAGACAGATCGGGCTGTCGGGGTTGCCGAAGGTGTTCTCGCGACGCCGAGAGACGAACAGCTTCTCGAAGGACTCACCACAGGCCGGACAGGCAAATCCCGCACGGTTTTCGAGTGCCATCGTCTCCCGGTCCTCTTTGAGGAGCTTGAGTCCGTGGCGATAGTCGTGGACGTCGAAGCCGTCGCTCACGTCGAGTTCGTCCATACGGGTAGCTGGTGAGAATCTTGCTTGAAACTACCGGCGGCTCAGATCGACAGCTCCGCGCCCACGTACAGCACGACGACGAGGAAGATCCAGACCACGTCGACGAAGTGCCAGTACATCGACACCGTCGAGACCGACGTGTGTCGCTCTGCAGAGTACTGGCCGTAGACCGCTCGGACGAAGACGATGCCCAGCAGGACGGCACCCATCGTGACGTGGAGTCCGTGGAGCCCGGTCAGCCCGTAGAACGCGGAGGCGTAGGCCCCTCCCGCGATGGTGAACCCTTCGCCGACGATGAACTCGTAGTACTCGTAGGTCTGTCCGGCGATGAAGATCACGCCGAGCAGGAGCGTCAGCCCGAGCCACCGGACGAAGCTCTGCCGGTCACCGTCGAGGAGTTTGGCGTGTGCGTAGTGCAGCGTCAGGGAACTGATCACGAGGATGATCGTGTTGGCGATGACGAGATTACCGAACACGTTTCCGCCGTGGGGGAGCAGTTCGGCCGACCAGACGTTCGCTCCGCGGACGAAGAAGTAGTAGACGAAGCCGGCACCGAAGGTGGCGACCTCGGTGCCCAGAAACAGCAGCATCGCGAACCGAAGCGTCCCGCCGGAGTGGTGATCTGTCCCACGCTCCCAGAAGTTGGCGACGAAGGCGTGGTAGAGCCAGCCATAGAGACCGGCCAGGAAGATCCCGACGGTGGCGACGGTCGTCCCGGCAGCGATCAGCTCGGAGACGACGGGATTCTCTGCCTGTGAGAGGACGAACAGGCCGGCGGCGACGTAGATGCCGGCAGCGCCGATGGCGGTGATGAAGGGCCACCAGCTGGCCTCCCCGAACCCGCGGGGCCAGTCCTCGACGGCGGGGAGGTGGTGGTCCCCGTGCTCCTCTGACGTGTCTTCGGCTACGGTCATACGCGTTTCTTTCGAGTGGACCATCAAAAGCGCTTCCAACTCCGTGCGCTTCGCACGCGTAGCTGGCCGGTCGGGCGCGAATCGATGCCTTCTCCCTCACCGAGCCGGAACGGTCGAACAATGCTCCGGCGTCGCGTCGTCGCAGTCGTCGCGCTTGCAGTGCTCGCGGTCGGCCGCGCCGCCGCCCACGGGGGCAGTCTGGCCCAAGACATCCGCGAGCCGCTGACGATTCCGACGTGGTTGTTCCTCTCGACGGGCGGGGCGGCGGTCGGCGCTTCGTTCCTGCTCGCCAGCTTCGTCACCGATCGGGAACTGATCGACGCGATTCACGACTGGCGTCGTGCGGTCGCGGTCCCGGCGCGTCGCGCCGCCGTGGCCTCGCTGCGGGTGCTCGGGATCGCTGGCGTCGTCCTCGTCGTGGTCGTCGGTTACCTCGGACCGACGGATGCGAGTTCGAACGCCGCGATCTTGCTGGTCTGGGTCGGCTGGTGGGCGGGGCTGTCGATGAGCGCGTATCTGGTGGGCAACAGCTGGCCCGCACTCAATCCGTGGCGGACGGTCGCCGAACTGGTGCCCTCGCTCGACCTGCGGTATCCCGACCGGTTCGGCGCGTGGCCCAGCGTCGTCGGTCTGCTGGCGCTGGTCTATCTGGAGGTCGTCAGTCCGCTGGCCGAGAACGCGTCGCTGCTCGCGACCACGGTGTTGGCGTACTCCGCCGTGACGCTCGCTGGCGCGGTGGCGTTCGGGCCGTCGACGTGGTTCGGGCAGGTCGACCCGCCGGCTCGCGTGTTCCGCTACTACGGCCGCGTCGCCCCGCTCTCGTCCGACGGCGACGGGCTGACGCTGCGCCTTCCGGGGATGGCGCTGTCCGAGCGTCGGCTGGTCGACGGCCGCGACGAGGTCGCGTTCGTCCTCGCTCTGCTGTGGGTGACGACTTTCGACGGGTTCGTCTCGACGCCCGCCTGGCGCGGGCTGGCGGGGCCGTTCGTCGGGCTCGGGATTCCGCCGCTGGGCGTCTACCTGCTCGCTCTCCTGCTGGGCTTCGGGCTGTTCTGGTCTCTGTACCTGCTCGCGGCCCGCCTCTCTCGTTCGACTGCAGAGACCTTCCTGACGCCCGCTGCGCTGGCCGCGCGATTCGCGCCGCCGTTGCTCGCGATCGTCGCCGGCTACCACTTCGCTCACTACCTCGACTACTTCCTCGGACTCGCTCCCTCACTGCTCCAGACGCTTGCCGCGCCGCTGACGGCCCGGAGCACCGTTCTGGTGCTCTCGATACCGGGGTGGTTCGGCGGCGTCGCGATGGCCAGTATCATCGTCGGCCACCTGCTGGCGATCTGGGTGGCCCACGCGGCGGCCTACGACCTGTTTCCCGGTCGCTTGCAGGCGATCCGGTCGCAGTATCCGTTCATCGCCGTCATGGTCGTCTACACCATGACGAGCCTCTGGGTCATCTCCCAGCCAGATATCCCACTCCCCTACCTATGAACGAGGACTACCACGTTCCCACGTCAGCCCCGGTGTACGAGTGTGCGTACTGCGGTCGCCCGTTCGCCTGCGAGCGGTTCCGGGCGCTCCACCGCGGTCTCGAACACGCGAGCGACCTCGACGACGACGAGGTCGAACGGTTCCGCGACGCCTACCGCGAGGAAGCGGAGTCGATCGGCATGTTCCGACTGAAGGCGCTTGCGGCGCTGGTGCTCGTGTACTTCGGACTGCTGATGATCTACGCGACACTGTAGCGGCCGCGGAAACCTCGAAGCGAAGCTTTCATGCGCGCGAACGGAATACGGACGGGCATGGATCTGCGCGTCATCGAGAAAGAGGAGACGATGCTCTCGATCGAGATTGCCGGCGAGGACCACACGTTCATGAACGTCCTGAAGGGGGCGCTGCTGGAGACCGACGGCGTCACGGCGGCGACCTACGACATGAACCCCGAACAGTCCGGCGGCCAGACCGACCCCGTGCTGACGGTCAAGACCGACGTCGACGTGAACGCGCTGGACGCGCTCGAAGCCGGTGCGGACCGCGTCATGGAGAAAGCAGACGACTTCGACGCGGCCTTCGACGCCGCGGCCTGATACGGACGGTTGTAGGCGTTTACCCAGCCGACCCCACGACGGCGTGCGGTCGATCTGGTAAAGACCTACAACGTTCCGTATGACGCGCCTGGCTAGCAGACGGCGACGGTGACGAACACGCGGCCGTCCGGTCCGACGTGTACGTCGACGCCGATCGACTCCTGTGTGGCGATCAGGGCTTCGTCGTTTCCGTCCCAGCTATCGAGCAGTGCCTCGGCCAGCGACGCGTCGCTGTCGAACGCGTCGACCGCCGTTTCCGCGGCGATGTACCGGTCAGTGACGGGATCGTCACAGTAATCGCGCACGCTGTTGCGCTCTTCTTGACTGAGCTGTCGTCCGTCGCCCGCCACGCTCTGGACGGTGCGCTTGTTGACGTAGGCGGTGTACCACTCCAGATCCGTGTCGTTGGTCAGCGGGCCGACGCCGGCCGCGTCACGGCGCTCGTTCAGCTGCTCGACGTAGGCGGTTTCGACGGCCGCGATCGATCGGTCGCCGATCTGCTGGCCCTCGCCGGCCACGTCGTCGGGCACCGGTGGCCGACCCATTCCGGGGAGCGTGACGACGCCCGCGTACGCGAGGACGAGCGTGATCCCCAGAACGGCGGCGACGGCGTAGCCGACGACGTACCGCGGTTCGAGCACGTCGCGATAGGAGGTCCCGCCCAGCTCGTCGAGGTCGTCCCAGTCCGGCTGGCGCTGTTCGAGGTCGACGTTGCCACAGCGCTTGCAGGGCGGGGAGTTTTTGGTGTGCTGGCGGCCACACTCCGTACAGACCCAGACCGGATCGGTCGGTCCGTCGGTCTCGGCCGTCGGGACCTGTTCGACGGCCCGCTCGAACGTGTTGTGCCCGCAGTTGTCACACGGTGGATCGTTCTCTTCGTGTGGTTTGCCACACCAGGTACACCGCCACTCCATTGGCGGATACTCGGGGACTCGAACGCAAAAGCGTGCTGGTGGTTCGTCGTGGATGCGGCCGCCTGCTGCTGCTGGCCCGGTGCTTAGAACGCGCCCCCGTCACAGACGAAGACGGTCACGAAGATCCGCTCGTCCGGTGCGACGTGGATGTCGACACCGATCGAGTCGTATCGCTCTTCGAGCAACTCGTTTGGGTCCCCCAAAGTGAATATCTGGAGTCCCCGAGCGACAGCAGATTCGTTCTGCTCGTCGAAGTTCTCGACCGTTTCCGACGATGTCGCGTGGGGTGCGAACGTAATCTCCGAGTTGCAGTTCGGATCGTGTTGATTGACGGCGTCACGTGGTGTCGGGTCGTCGGCGTCACCGTACTCGGAGCGAACCCATTGTTTGTTGTACGCCGCTGCGGCGTCGTCCAGTGCCGCACCGCTGCTGACTGCTGATGCGTCTTCGGCTGTCCGACGGTCGTTGAGTTCCTCGACGTACGCGTCTTCGACGCTATCGAGCGAGAGGTTGCCGTAGCTTTCGGCGTGGCCTGGTGCGTCCGGCGATCCGACGAACGGAACGGTGATCAGTCCCGTCACACCCAGAGCGAGCGAGCCAACGAGGACGGCGACGAGGAGGTAGCCGGCAGCGTACTTCGGCTCCAGTACGTCCACGAAGCTCGTCCCGCCCAGGTCGTCGAGTTCGTCGTACTGCGGTTGGCGTTTCTCCAGTTGGGCGTTCCCGCAGCGACTGCACGGCGGCGAGTGCTTCTGGTGCTCGCGATCACACTCGGTACAGGCCCAGACCGGACCGTGATCCTGGCCGTCGCTCTCGTTGAGTTGTTCGATCGCGCGCTCGAACTTGTGGTGGCCACACTCGTCACACGGTGGATCGTCCGCGTCGTGAGGCTTCCCACACCAGGTACACCGCCACTCCATTATCATTACGAACCAAGTAGCCAACAAAAAATGTGTCGAACTTCGCTACGAAACGGAGTGATCGTCGAGAATCGCTGGAACGCTACAAACGCACCGGCACGCCCATCTCGTCGAGGCGCTGCTTGGTCTCTGCGATGGAGTACTCGTCGAAGTGGAAGATCGAGGCCGCGAGTCCGGCGTCGGCACCGGCCTCCTCGAAGACCTCGTACATGTCTTCGGGACCGCCACAGCCAGAGGAGGCGATCACGGGCGTGGAGACGGCGTCACAGACGGCGCTGGTCAGCGGGATGTCGTAGCCGTCCTTGGTGCCGTCGGCGTCGATCGAGTTGACGAACAGCTCGCCCGCGCCGCGCTGCTCGGCCTCGATGGCCCACTCGACCACGTCGAGGCCGGTGCCCTCGCGGCCGCCCTTGACGGTACACTCGAACCAGCAGGACTCGCCGTCGACGTCCGCGTAGTGTTCGCCTTGCTCGTCGAAGCGTCGCCGCGCGTCGACCGAGATGACGATACACTGGCTGCCAAACGCCGCCGCGCCCTCTCCGATCAGTTCCGGTCGCGCGATCGCACCGGAGTTGATCGAGACCTTGTCCGCGCCGGCCCGCAGCGTCTCTTTGATGTCCTCTCGGGTGCGGATTCCGCCGCCGACCGTCAGGGGGATGAACACCTCGTCTGCGACCTGCGAGACGGTGTCGAGCATCGTCTCGCGGCCCTCGGCGCTGGCGGTGATATCGAGAAAGACGAACTCGTCGGCTCCGGACTCGTTGTACTTTTTGGCCATCTCGACGGGGTCGCCGGTGTAGGCCAGGTCCTCGAAGTTGACGCCGGTGTAGACGGCGGCGTCGCCGTCCTCGTCTAAGTCCACGTCGATACAGGGGATGATCCGCTTCGTGAGAGTCATTTACTACCCGTCCGTTCGTCGCTCCGGGCTTTGTCGGTTTCGGCTGGCGCATCTGAGACGCGATTCCGACAGGAATAGGTACCACCGCGGGGAACGGCCTGGCATGAGCGACGACCACGGGCACGACGAGGACCGTCCCGACTACGACCCAGAGCACGTCGAACTGCCAGCGCGCGAACCGCCGCTGCGCGAGACCGCACCCCAGAGTGAGTTCACGACCGGACAGGTCGGTCGCGGGGCCGCCGTCGCCGCCGTCGGTCTGCTGCTGACGTTCGGGCTGGCGCTGGCGCTGGTGCCGATCTGATCGGTCGTTATCCGTCCGTCGAATCGCTCGAAAAACCGCGTTCTACTCCAGTTCGTTCGTGATCGTCGAGCGCAGTCCGGCGATCTCGTCGGCGTCGTAGGAGAGCGATTCGCCGGTGACCGTCAGGTCCAGCGCGCCCGAGTCGTCGGCCGCCCCGAGGTCGTAGACGGGCGCGACGCCGTCGAAGGCCTCGCGCACCGCGCGGGCGTCCGTCGTCTCGATCACCACGCGGCCCGGCTGCTCGCCGAAGAGCAGTTCGGCCACACTGCCCTTGTTCGGTGCGTCGACCTCGACGCTCGCGCCGGCATCTTCGTGGACCATCTCCGCCAGTCCGACGGCGAGGCCGCCGTGGCTCAGGTCGTGGGTCGCGAGCGTCGCGTCCTCGTCGGCCACGTCGGCGAGCGTCTCGATGAAGGCGTCGGGGGCGTCCAGCAGCGTCGGGAACCGATCCGTGCCGCCGAACTGCGTGAGGTACTCCGAGCCGCCGAGTCGCGGTTCGGCGTCGCCTTCGAGCGCGCGAGCACCGACGAGGAGGAGTTCGCCCTCGCCCGACAGCGACATCGGGGGTGCCTCGTAGCCGTCCTTGGTGCCGACCGCTGCCAGCGTCGGCGTCGGCGGGATCGGGCCGGCCACCGAGTCGTTGTACAGCGAGACGTTGCCACCGACGACGGGGATGTCGAGCGTCGAGCACATGTCGGCGAGCCCGTCGACGATCCCCTTGAACGCGCCGTAGACCTCGGGCTTCTCGGGGTTGCCGCCGTTGAGACAGTCGACCGCCGCTAGCGGCGTCGTCCCCTTGGCGGCGAGGTTGGTGGCGTTCTCCAGCGCGACGGCGCGTGCGCCCTCGTAGGGTGCCGTGTCAGTCCAGTTGGGATCTGCACCGGCCGTGTAGGCCAGCCCGACGCCGGTCTCACCGTCGTCGCTCGCCGCCGCGCCGGCTTCGCGGACGGCAAGTACCGCCGCGTCGTCGCCCGGCGGAGTCGCCGTCCGGACCTGCACTTCGTGGTCGTACTGGCGGTACACCCAGCGCTTCGAGGCGGTGTTGGGGCTGGCGACGACCGACTCGAACGCGTCGTCGAGGGCGACGCCGTCTGGGAGATCGCGCTCTGGCTGTGTCGGCTCCTCGAACGGGAGGTCGTTGAACGGCGCGCCCTCGCCGAGGAACTCGGCGTCGCAGTCGACGACCGTCTCGCCATCGAACGTGCAGACGTAGTCGCCCGTGTCGGTGACCTCACCGATGACGGAGGCACCGAGGTCGAAACGGTCCGCGATCTCTCGCACGCGGTCGACGTTCTCGGGCGCGACCTCGTAGCACATCCGCTCCTGGCTCTCGGCGAGCAGATACTCCATGGCGTTCATGTTGGGCTCGCGCTCGTGGACTTCGGTGAGCTCGATCTCCGCACCCAAGCCGCCCTTGGCGACCAGTTCGGAGCTCGCACCGCCGAGGCCGGCCGCGCCGAGGTCGCGGGCCGACTCGATCAGCCCCTCGTCGATGAGCTGTTCGTTGGCCTCGATCAGCAGCTTCTCGGTGTACGGGTCGCCGACCTGCACTGCGGGACGGTCCTCCGTCTCGGCGTCCTCTGCGAGGTCTTCGCTGGCGAAAGAGGCTCCGCCGAGACCGTCGCGACCGGTGGAGTTGCCCACCAGGACGAGCTTGTTGCCCGGCTGCTGTGCGACCGCAGTGATCATCCGCTCTTCGTCGACCAGACCGATACAGGAGACGTTGACCAGCGGGTTGCCCTCGTAGCCGTCGTGGAAGGCCGCGCTCCCGGTGACGGTCGGGACGCCGATACAGTTGCCGTAGTGGCTGATCCCCTCGACGACGCCTTCGAGCAGGTATCGCGAGTGCTCGCGGTCGAAGTCGCCGAAGTACAGCGAGTCCGCCAGCGCGATGGGGTAGGCACCCATCGACAGCGTGTCCCGCACGATCCCGCCGACGCCGGTCGCTGCACCGTCGAACGGGTCGACGTAGGATGGGTGGTTGTGGCTCTCGATCCCCATCGTGATGTACGTGCCGTCGCAGTCGGGCAGTTCCACGACGGCGGCGTCGTCGCCCGGACCGACGACGACCTGATCGCCCTCGGAGTCGAACGCGCCCAGCAGTGGTCGCGACGATCGGTACGCACAGTGCTCGCTCCAGAGGTTCTCGAAGAGGGCCGCCTCGGCCTGGGTCGGTTCTCGGCCGAGCTCCTCGACCACGAGATCGTGGTCAGCATCGGAGAGGCTCATTACCTCCCCGTGGCTTCCGGCCAGCTAAATCGCTTTCCATGCGCGCCCGCCGCGCCGCAATCCGTCGACGAATACCGCCGGCCCCTGCATACTCGGGGAGTTTCCATCTGGTGGGAATCCCCGCGGCGGGCTATAAGGGAGTCTTACCTACGACAAAGTGTAATGACTGATCGCATCGGAGCCCCCGGAACGAGTATGAGTCGCCGAGAGTTCGTCGCTGCAACGGGCCTGAGCGGTTCGCTGGCGCTCGCCGGCTGTCAGGCACCCACGTCGTCCTCGAAGGTCTCGACGACGAGCGAAACGGCGACGGAGACCTCGATGGCGAGTCAGTCCGAGTCGCTGCCGACGACGTCGCCGCCGGAGATCGTCAACGTCGACGAGCAGGGCGGCGAGGTCACGATTTCGACCGTCGCCTCGAAGCACATGGTTCACCCCGAGGAGACGATGGGCGGCCCGGTCGAACTGCCGAAGGTGTGGGCGTTCAAGGCCGACGACGGCGATCCCAGCGTCCCAGGTCCGATCCTCCGGACGACCGAGGGTGAAGACATGACGGTGACGCTCGACAACACCGACGCCAACATGCCCCACACGCTGCACTTCCACGGCGTCAAGAAGACCTGGGAGAACGACGGCGTGCCGACGACGACGGGCATCACGGTCAACCCCGGCGAGAAGCACACCTACGAGATCCCGGCCAACGTCCCCGGGACGCACCTCTATCACTGCCACTACCAGACCCAGCGTCACATCGACATGGGGATGTACGGCATCTTCCGCGTCGACCCGAAGGGGTACGAGGAGGCCGACCAGGAGCTGTTCATGACGCTGAAAGACTGGGACTCGACCCTGAACAAGCAGATGGCCGGCATGGACGCCACCTACAGCCCGCGGGACCGCGACCCCGACGTGTTCACGATCAACGGCAAGAGCGCGCCACGGACGCTCCACCCCGAAGACGGCTCGCCGGTCATCGTCTCGCAGGGCGACACGGTCCGCATCCACCTCACCAACAACGGCTACATGAGCCACCCGATGCACACGCACAACCACCGCTTCCGCGTGGTCGAGAAAGACGGGTCGGAGGTCCCCGAGGCCGCGCAGTACGAACAGGACGTGATCAACGTCGCTCCCGCGGAGCGAAAGGCCATCGAGTTCGACGCCGACGCCGACCCCGGCGTCTACCTCATGCACTGCCACAAGGTCAGCCACGCGATGAACGGCAACACCTACCCCGGCGGAATGGTCGGCGGCATCGTCTACGAGGAGGCGATGGACTCGGACATCTTCGCCGAGCTGATGGACTACGCCGGCTACGAAGGCTAACCGCCGGCAACGACGGGCAGCACGCGGATCGCAGTCTGCGTTCGGACACGCGGCGTCGCTGTCGGTCTGGCTCATCGACGGGCACACTTTCGCATTCTGAAGCTGTGGTGGGTGGATTATACTGCTAGCACCGGAACCACCAGGTATGGATTGGTCTCACTCGAACTCGGACGACGTATCGAACACGCCGACTCGACGCCACTTCCTCGCTACTGGCGCTGCCGGCGCGGCGGCGGCGCTCGCGGGCTGTACGATCTCCGGACAACCGGAGCGCGAAACGACGGACGTGGAGTACAGTGTCGGAGGCGTCGATGCAGTAGCTATCGACGGCGACGACGGCGAGACGACCGTCGAGCCCTGGGACGGGGACGAAGTCCGGATTCGGGCGACGAAGTACGCTATCGGCGGGACGGAGTTGAGCGACGTACAGGTCACCAGAAACGTCGACGACGGACGACTCTCGGTCGGCGTGAAGGACACGACAGGTGTCGCGATCGGCACCGTCGGGGGCGGACTCGAATCGCTCACGGTCGAGGTGCCGTCCGGCGTCCGAGTCGGGGAGCTCACAATCGACGACGGCGACGCGACCATCGGCGACGTGGCCGGAGACCTCGCGCTCTCGGTCGACGACGGCACCGCCGAGGTCGGCCCGCTCGACGGCGGTGTTCAGATCGACGCGGACGACGGCGACATCGAAGTCGGTGCGGTCGACAGCGTCGCGGGGAAGGTCGACGACGGCGGCATCTCGGCGACCGAGGCGACAACGATCGGCGACGTCGAGGCCGACGACGGCGACCTCGACCTCGCCGTCGCGAACGTCGACGGCCCGGCGACCGTCAGCGCCGACGACGGTGACGTGACGCTCCGACTCTCTCCGTCCCTGGATCTCTCGGTTACCGCCCGCAGCGACAACGGGACGGTCACGGTCTCGGACGGCGTGCTAGACGAGGTCGAGAGCGGCGAGGAGGGGACGCGCGGACAAATCGGTGCGGGAACCGATCAGCTGACAGTCGAGGTCGACGACGGCTCGGTCACGCTCGAAGCGCTGTAACGCGTCGGCCGCGACGAACCCGTCTCATACGGGCGGTTGTAGGAATGTACCGGTGATCGTCGCCACGGAGTAGACGATCACCGGTAAGCAACTACAATAAACCGTATTAGTCGCCGTCGTCGGACCGCAACTCCGACGAGGCTCCGCTCACTTCGCTCTCGGAGCCGCCGTCGGTCAGCGCGGGCAGTCGCTCGGACGCGAACCACTCGAACTCGCGGGCTCGCATGCCGTCGCGGTCGAGGTTCCACGGGTCGTTGCTGGTCACTCGCGGCCCTTCGAGCCACGAGGTGACGACGTTCCAGAGGAAGAGGAGCTGGCCGACGACGAGCAGGACGACGCCCAGCGTCGCGATCTGGTGGAGCAGCGTGAACAGGTCGATCGGACCGACGGCCACGTCGTAGGTCGCGTACCGCCGGGGCATCCCGGCGTAGCCCAGCAGGATCATCGGGAAGAAGGTGATGTTGGTCCCGATCATCGTGAGCCAGAAGTGGGCTTTGGCGAGCGTGCGCTGGTACCAGCGGCCGGTGTAGATAGGGAACCAGTAGTAGATCCCGGCGAACACCGCGAAGGCGATCCCGCCCATGATGACGTAGTGGAAGTGGGCGACGACCTGGTATGTGTCGTGCAACAGGAGGTCGACGGGGATCGCCGCCTCGAAGACGCCGGTCACCCCGCCGATGACGAAGTTGGCGATGAAGCCGACACAGAAGAGAAACGGTGCGGTCAGCCGCAGGCGGCCGTTCCACATCGTCGCCATCCAGTTGAACGTCTTGACCGCGCTGGGGATCGCGATCGAGATCGTGATCGCCATGAACGCGCCCCGCAGCCGCGGGTCCATCCCGGTCGCGAACATGTGGTGTGCCCAGACGCCAAAGGAGAGGACCCCCAGCGCCAGCGTCGAGTAGACGACGAACTTGAAGCCGAACAGCTTCCGACCGCAAAACTTCGGGAGGATGTAGCTGATCAGCCCCATCGGCGGGAGCACGAGGATGTACACCTCGGGGTGGCCGAAGAACCAGAACAGGTGTTGCCACAACAGCGTCCCGCCGCCGTCGCCGATCGCGAAGAAGGTCGTCCCCAGGTTGCGATCGAGCAGCAACATTACGAGGGCGCTGCCCAGCAGGGGGAACGCAAAGAGGATCTGGCCGGACTGGACCAGCACCGTCCAGCTGAAGATGTCGAGGTTGGCCCAGTCGATGTCCTCACCCTGTTCGGTGAAGATGGTCGCGATGAAGTTGATCGCACCCATCGTCGCGGAGACGCCGGTCAGGTGCAGCCCCAGGATCATCAGGTCGATCGCGGGGCTTGGCTGATCCAGCGACAGCGGCGTGTAAATCGTCCAGGCCGTCTGTGCGGGTGCGATGCCGGGGATGAAGAAGCCGGCCCAGATCAGGACCGCCCCGAAGGGCAACAGCCAGAACGCGATCGCGTTGATCCGCGGGAACGCCATGTCGTCGGCCCCGATCAACAGCGGGACGAAGTAGTTCGAGAACGCGGCCAGGATCGGCGTCCCGAACAGGAACAGCATTGTGATCCCGTGGCTGGTCAGGAGCGCGTTGTACATCGCCGGCTGGAGGACGTTCGAGGTTGGGGTGACCAGCTCGAACCGCATCAACACGACTGCCACGCCGCCCCAGGCGAAGGCCAGCACGGCGAAGGTCCCGTAGAGCAGTCCGATGTCTTTGTGGTCGACCGTCGTGAGCCAGCGAGTCAGTCCGCCGGGCTTCTCGCCGTGGTGTGCCGTCTCGTCGACCGTCCCGCCACCGCCGCCGACGGCCGGCGTGTACGAGCGCCAGTTCTCCAGCCTCGTTACGACCGCGGCCGCACCGGCCACCAGTGCGACCATCACTGTCGTCAGGACGAGCTGCGTTGCTGCCATTGGGGGCCGGTTTCGCCGCTCGCTACGTCGGCGTTACTCCGAACACGTTCGTGCGAGCCTTGACGGTCGTTCGCACACCTCACTGTCGCGCCACCTAGAACGGGGTGTCGAACCCGCCCTCGTCGACAACGTCGTCGGCCGCCGTGGCGTCGCCCGCGTCGATATCGGAGGGGATCTCGCCGGCCTCTCGGAACACCGTTTCGAGTTCCCGTAGCTTCGCGTTGATCGTCGCACTCTGGTGGTGCATCGGATCGACCCGGACCCGCACGAGGTCGTACTCGTGGGACTCGCGACAGCCGTTCCAGGCCCGGAACGCGCCGACGGTCAGCGTGTCGCTCTGTGGACAGAACTCGGTCGTCGGGGCGAACTCCGCCCGGAGGACGCGCTCGCCGTCCGTCTCGGTCTCGCGGGCGTACCGAAAGCCCGAATCGGGATGTCGCCGGTCGAGGTTCAGCCGCGCGAGGTTGTAGCCGAAGGTCATGTCGATGACGCCGCGACGCTCGAAGAGCGTCCGCGTCGCCCGGTGGAAGGCGGCGTGTTCGCGGCCGGTCAGGACCGCGCCGTCGAGGAACGGTCCCGGTTCCGGGAGGTGTTCGGGGGCGAACTCGTCGTAGTCGTCGTACTCGGGGCCCTCACCGTCGCGAGCGAATCCGGAGAGGAGACTCATACGTCAGCGTTGGGCCGCCAGCCCGCTGTGGTTGCTGGCGAACACGTTCGGGCAAACCCAGACCGCGGTCCCGGCCGATCTATCGTTCGTGACCGCAACGTCGATCGACGCCGAACGACGCTACGACGACGCACAGTTCTCCGCACAGACGATCCACGAGACCGAGCGCCAGAAGGTCGTCCTGGGATACTTCGAGCCGGGACAGTTCATCCCCGTCCACGCGCCCGACAGCGACGTGGCGATCACGGTCGTGTCGGGGTCGGGCGTGATCCGCGACGGCGAGAGCGACCACGCGGCCGAGCCCGGGAGCGTCGCCGTCGTGCCCGCAGGGACGGAACGCGGGGTGAAAGCCGACGACGGCGAGCGACTGGAGGCGACGCTCGTCACCGCGCCGCCGCCGACCGACGCCGAACACGAGCCGGTGCGTCGGGGCCTCCAGACGGGGCAGTTCGACCCGGACTGATATCGCCGCTCTGGCCGAACACGTTCGGCCAAAGTCCCTCCCGCTCGTGGCCACTACCGTCGACCGATGCCAGCCGAAACACTCGATCTGCGCGAGGTACCGCCGCCACAGCGCCACCCCATGATCCACGAGGCGTTCCAGACCCTCGACAGCGGCGAGGCCCTGGAGATCGTCAACGACCACGAACCGAAGCCGCTGTTCTACGAGTTCCAGGCGGAGGTCGAGGCCTTCGACGCGGCGGGGTACTCCTGTGAGGAGCGCGACGACGGCAACTACGTCGCCCGGCTCCCGAAAGCATGAGCGACACCGAACTGGTCTCGCTGGACGACCTCGACGACGGCCGGGCGACGCTGTTCGAGCACGAACCCCACACTGTCCGGCTCAGCCTCGCGGCCGACGAGGGCGTCCCGGTCCACCAACATCCCGACCGCCAGATCGTCTTTCACCAGCTCTCGGGGGAGCTGGATCTCCACCTCGGTGACGAGGTCGTGTCACTGACGGCCGGCGACGTGGTCCGGTTCGACGGCGACCAGGACATCGCTCCCCGGGCCCGGACCGACAGCGAGGCGCTGTTGATCCTCGCGTCTTCGGCCTGAACCTCGGTTCGACCGTCCCCGGCCTCACCCCTCCAGTTCTCGCCGCGAACGCACTCATACGGACGGTTGTAGGCGTTTACCCAGTCGACCGCACGACGGCGTGCGATCGATCTGGTAAAGACCTACAACTTTCCGTATCACCGACTGCCAGAGAACAGCTTCAGGGCGGCCGCCAGCGTCTCGTCGTCGCCGTCGCCCGCGGCCCGTTCGAGTTGCGCTTCCGGGACTGCCAGGAGCCGTTCGACGAGGCGGTCGCCGAGTCGCTCCACGGCGTCGCGCTCGCGTTCCGACAGCTCCAGCTCCGACAGCGCTCGCTCGACCTGGCGGTCGCGGACGGACTCGCCGCGCTCTCTGATCCGGTCGATCGCCGCGTTCTCCGCCGACCGGGTGGCGTCGCCCCCGGGTTCGCGGTCCGGCTCGGTCAGGTAGTCGGTCATGCCTTCCAGATCGTCGTCGCGGTCACGTCGTCGCCCTCGACGGTGTCGTAGGCGAAGCCGCGGTCGTCGAGTTTCGGGTACAGGAACTCCGGCGCGCGATCGTTGAACTGGACGACGACCTCGTCGTCGTCGATCTCTGCCAGGGTTTCGAGGGTGGTTTGCAGTGGCTTCGGCGGGCCCAGCGAACGTACGTCGAGTTCGCGGATCGGTGCGTCGTCGGGTGCGTCGGTCGTCTGCAGGGCCTCGGTCGCGTCCATGCGTGAACAGACGGCTGCTCCCGAAGCAACCGTTGTCCCGAACGTGTTCGGCCACACCGACAGCACGCTGGCGGACGAACGGACGGGTATGAGCGTCATTCCGGCCGCCATCGACGAGTCGAGCGGTCCGCCGACTGCGATCCCGCTCGCCCACTTCCTCGTGGCACTGGCGTACCTGGTCGCGGGAGTGGCGACTGCCGCGGTGACGACCGGCTGGGCGGGGCAGGTCGCTCACGTCCACCTGTTCGTCGCGGGCTGGATCTGTCTGACCATCCTCGGGGCGATGACGCAGTTCGTCCCGGTCTGGTCGGGCGTCTCCCTGCACTCCAGACGGCTGGCGGTCCTCCAGTTGCCCCTCGCGGGGCTCGGGTTCGCCGGCCTGGCCGCTGGCTTCCTCACGGGCGCGCTCGGGCTGCTCCCGATCGCTGGCGTGCTCGCGGTCGCCGGTGTCTGGCTCTTCGCCTACAATCTCGCCCGGACGCTCGCCGGGGCCCGTCCCTTCGATGCCACGGAGTCACACTTCGTCGTCGCCGTCGGCTGGTTCGTGGTCGTGCCCACGCTGGGGATGGTGCTGGCGGTCGACTTCGCCGCGAGCGCGCTCCCCGCTGTAGGCCTCACCCACGCGACCGTCCGCTCGGCCCACGCGACGGCGGCGATCTTCGGTGCCGTGCTCACGACGGTGCTCGGGGCGCTCTACCAGCTGGCGACGATGTTCACCCAGACCGAACTCGGTCCGATCGAGCGGCGCTTCCAGCGGATCGAAACGTTCGCGTACCCCGTCGGCGTGGCGGCGCTCGTCGCGGGCCGGCTGTTCGGCGTCGCACCGATCGCCCGCGCTGGCGGGGTGGTCGTCGCCCTCTCAGTGCTGGGCATCGCCGTCGTCGTCGCCAACAGGCTCCGCCAGACCCGCGTCGAGTGGACGCCGATGCTCACCCGCTACGGACTCGCGGCAGCGGGGCTGGGCGCGTGGGCGGTCGCGGCACTGGTCGGCTGGTCGCGGAACGCGCTCGGGACGGCCGTCACCTTCGGCGGCCCGGCGACGGGCCCGCTGTTACTGGCCGGCGGTCTGGCCTTCGTCGTCCTCGGAACGCTGTACCACATCGTTCCGTTTCTCGTGTGGGTCGACCGCTACAGCGATCAGGTCGGCCTCGAACCGGTGCCGATGGTCGACGACCTCTATCTCGACCGGCTGGCGGTCGTCGACGGCGTCGCCTACACCGCCGGGATCGCGCTGGTCGTCCTCGGTTCGGTCGCTCCCGACCTCCTCCCGTCGCCCGCGATCACTGCGGGCTGGGGACTGGCGGCCCTGGGCGCACTCGCCTTCGCGGCGAACCTGCTGCTGGTCGTCGTCGAACACGGCGACTACTCCGTCGGGACCCTCGTCAGCGCGTGAACGGTTCGCTCACGCCAACTGCGAGGTCAGTCGACGTACAGCGAGTAGAGGATGATGGCGAAGGCGACCGTCGTCAGGAGGCTCTGGACGAAGACACTGACCACGAGCCAGTCCTGGAAGCCGCTCTCGGGGAGCCACGCGAGACGAGCCAGGATCCTGGGGACGAAGATGTCGATCACGCCCCCGATCAACGCCCCAAATGTCATTATCCCGAACCCCCACGAGAGGGCCTGTAACTCTCTGGCGCTCGTTCGCTGGTAGGCCCGATAGGAGTAGTACGTAATCAGCCCACCGAGGATGAGCGTGAGCGTCTTCGTCGCGACGATACCGACCTGTGAACTGGGGACATGTGGGCTCATGTTTCTTTTCTGACCTCCGACCAGAGGTTTTCGAGGCGTTCGTCCGGCGTCCGAGGCCGGTGAGAGATCTCGACTTCGAACGTCCGGTCGTCGTCCAGCGAGATGACGACGTCTTCGAAGCTGATCGCGTAGCGGCTGGCGTGTTGTCCGTCGGGACGCACCTCGACGCCCTCGTGGAGCAGCGACGCCTCCGTCAGCAGTTCGAGCTTCCGGTAGGTCGTCGATAGCGGTACGCCGCTTTCCTCCGCGATCTCGCTGGCTGTCATCGGTTCTTCCAGGACGCTGACAATCGCCCGACAGTCCTCGTCGTCCAGCGCGTCGAGCACGTCCTCTAGCGCCGGCGACAACTCGTCTTCGAACGGGTCCCGGACCATCCGTGACAGAATCTCACCTGTGGAGGGGTAAAACAGCACCGACACGGACTGACGAGTTCGGCCGTCATACTGCGGCTCTTGTCGGTATCGCCGCCGCCCGCGCCGACGGTGAACATGTTCGCCCCGTCGCCCGGTGCTGAGAACCCGACGCGGATTGATGTAGGGAGTCGGCCAATCGCCACCTGTATGCAAGTACAACGTGCGACGATCGCGAAGATCATCGCGGTGGTCTTCGTGTTCAATCTGATCGTCATGGGCGGTGGTGCCTGGCTCGCGTACCAGTCGGCACCGCCGATTCCCGACGAAGTCGTCGGACCCGACGGCGACACGATCGTGACCGGACAGGAGATCAGAGACGGCAAGAAGGCGTTCCAGAAGGACGGGCTGATGAACCACGGCTCGATCCTGGGCAACGGTGCGTACTACGGGCAGGACTACACTGCGGACACGCTGGACCTGAAGGTCCAGCACATGCGGGACTACTACGCCCAGAAGCGCCACGACAGCGCGTACGAGGCCCTCGAAAGCGACGAGCAGGCCGCCGTCGCCGACGTGGTCGAGCGGGACCTCGACGGCGAGTACGGCGGGGGCCCGATCGAGTACTCCGCGGCGGAGGCCTACGCCCACGAGCAGGTCCGCCAGGAGTACGTCGAACGCTACCACGAGGGCGACCACGAGCGCGGCGTGCCCGTCGACATGATCGACAGCGAGGAGGCGGCCCGCCAGTTCGCGGACTTCGCGCTGTGGACGGCGTGGTTCTCCCACACCGACCGACCGGACGGCGACCACTCCTACACGAACGACTGGCCCTTCCAGCCCGGTGCCGGTAACGACGCGACGGCGGCGGCGATGACCTGGAGCGTCATCGCGATGGTCCTGCTGGTCGCTGGGGCCGGCTTCGGCGTCTGGCTGTACAAGTCGATCTCGCTCCCCGAACCGTCCGCGAAGGGAATTTCCGTCCCCGAACCCGGCGACGTGAAGGTGTTCCCCAGCCAGCGGGCCGCCTTGCGATTCGTGCCGGTCGCCGCCGGGCTCTTCCTGGCACAGGTGTTACTGGGGGGATTACTGGCGCACTTCTACATCGAGCGAGCCGGCTTCTTCGGCGTCGAAGAGATATTCGGCGTCCACATCCTCCAGCTCCTCCCCTTCGCCATCGCCAAGACCTGGCACATCGATCTGGGGATCCTCTGGATCGCCGCGACGTGGCTCGGGGCCGGACTGTTCCTCCCGCCGCTGCTGACGGGCCACGAGCCGGATCGCCAGTCGACGTACGTCAACGGGCTGTTGGCGGCGATCGTCGTGGTCGTCGTCGGCGGTCTCGGCGGGATCTGGCTCGGCTCCAAGGGGTACATCGACGGCGGCCTCTGGTGGATCCTGGGCAACGAGGGCCTGGAGTACCTCGAAGTCGGGAAGCTCTGGCAGTTCGGCATCCTCGCGGGCTTTCTCATCTGGGCCGTCCTCTCGGTTCGGGGCCTGAAGCCGCTGCTCGATAGGGAACCCAGCTACGGGCTCGCACACATGATCCTCTATGCCGGCGGCTCCATCGCCCTCCTGTTTACCGCGGGCTTTCTCTTTACCCCGGACACCAACATCGCCGTCACGGAGTTCTGGCGCTGGTGGGTCGTCCACATGTGGGTCGAAGGGGCCTTCGAGTTCTTCATCGTCGCCATCATCGGGCTGACGCTGGTGTCGATGAACCTCCTGAAGCGCCGCAGCGCCGAGAAGGCGGTCATGCTCCAGGCGCTGCTGGTGATGTCGACCGGCGTCATCGGCGTCTCCCATCACTACTGGTGGATCGGGATGCCCGACATCTGGGTACCCATCGGGAGCGTCTTTTCGACGCTGGAGCTGATCCCGCTGGTGTTCATCCTCTACGAGGCACTGAGCCAGTACCGCGCTATGACCGGGGCCGGCGAGAGCTTCCCCTACCGGCTCCCGTTCATGTTCATCATCGCCAGCGGCGTCTGGAACTTCGTCGGCGCTGGGGTGCTGGGCTTTTTCATCAACCTTCCGTTGATCAACTACTACGAGCACGGCACCTACCTCACCGTCGGTCACGCCCACGCCGCGATGTTCGGGGCCTTCGGCTTCCTCGCGCTGGGGATGGTCACGTACATGCTCCAGATCGCCATCGAACCCGACCGCTGGGACGGCACCTGGCTTCGCTACGCCTTCTGGTGCTGGAACGTCGGGCTGGCGCTGATGGTGTTCGTCTCCGTGCTGCCGGTCGGCTTCCTCCAGCTGGAGGCGATCTTCACCGGGAGCTACGCGGCCGGCCGGAGCCTACCGTTCTACAACCAGCCGCTCGTCCAGACCCTCTTCTGGGCCCGTCTGCCCGGCGACACGCTGATGGTCCTGGGGACGGTCATCTACGCGGCCGACATCGTCCGCAAGCGATTCGTCCTCCGAGAGACTGCGGAGGACCCGGACGTCGACGACGTCGCCGTCGCGAAAGGCGTCCTCGACGACGACTAACCGCGCGCTGCCGCCGCTCTTTCGCGCGCCCGGCAGGGTTTCGCACGCCGCCTCGGTACGATCTCTCTACTGACAGGATAAGCAAGGGTTAAACCGGTCGAAAGCATACGGATGCTAACCCTTCGATGACCACCGACGATCTCGGGGCCGTTCCCGAGTCGCCCGACGCACTGCTTGCCGACCCCCGCATTCGTACCGATCACTTCCGTCTCCTCGAAGATCCGGACGGAGCCGTCCTCCTGATCGGCGTCGTCCACGACCACCCTGCCAGCGTCTACCGTGTCGACAGCGCGATCCGGGCGCTCGATCCCGACACGGTCGCGGTCGAACTCCCGCCGCTCGCGCTTCCCCTGTTCGAAGCGGGCGGCGAGGGAGAGATGAGCGCTGCACTCGCCGCGACCGACGCCGATAGCGCGGCGATCGACGCTCACGGCCCCCGGTTCCTGGCGGCGCTGGTCGACGAGATCCGCGACCGCTCGCCCGACCGTGAGACGCTCGGTCGAATCGCCTCCAACGCGATCACAGTCGGCCGGCAGGCACTGTCCTGTCGTCTCGCGAGCGTCTTCGGTCGCGATCGGTTCCCGACGCCGCTGGCCGACGGGGGGATCGACCTCGACGTCGAGCGGCCGGGCGATCCCGCGACCGTCGCCGAACACGAACGCCGACACCTCTCGCGGAGCTTCTCGGTCCTGCGAGCCTTCGAGCGCCCGGCGGCCGACGAGATCGCCGACGCCGCTCGCGAGCGCACGATGGCGCGGGCGTTGGCCGGAACCGACGGGACCGCAGTCGCCGTCGTCGGCTTCGAACACCTCGACGGGATCGTCGCGGAACTGCGGGATCGCGGAGCCACGTCGCTGTCCGTCGACGCCGGGACTCTGTGCGAGTACGCGGAAAAATAGCGGTCCGGAACACGACCGGGAGGGCAGTAGCAGCGTCACCGGCTACTGCGATGGGGGGTTCACTGGGATCCGAGTGTAATCAGGGATTGCGCTTGATATGCACCTCGTCGTCCGATATCTGGGACACTTCCGAGTGATTGAGCTCGTACACGTCTTCGCTGTCCGATGTCCAGCCCAGTTTGCTCCGGATGCTCTGGTTCAGTGAGGACTCGGGCTTGACGTGTGCGTTGCTCCCTTTGATGTCTTCGATCGTACCGACCATATCGCCGTCGGCTGTCAGTACGTTCTTGCCTCTGTCTTCGGCCATGAAGTCTCGTGGCATGGTAAACCGCCGTCCCGGGGTCGCCGGGCGGCAACCGTTGAGTGACACCAGCCCGCATTAAGTATAAATTCGTTATTTTCCCAGCTCTCCTCTCGATATCTGTCCCTTTTCGCCGCTCCGCTGACCGTCTCATACCGCCGATCCTACCGATCGTAGGATCGGCTTTTCGCCGTCCGTCTCCCGAACCGGTGCGTCCCCGTTCCCAGCCGGTGGGAACGCGGTCCCCCGGTTTTGTGGGTCAGAGCGTAACCGTCGGGTATGCCAGACGACCCCCTGTCAGTCACCGTCGACGAACCGCGGGACGCTGTCTCTCGGGAGTGGGAACTGTTCGTCCGCGAGCACGAGTCGGACCCGCTCACGCACGCGGGCAGCGTCAGCGCGCCGTCGGCCGACATCGCCCGCGAACAGGCTCGGCAGCTGTTCGACTGGAGCGCCGAGGCGCTGTGGCTCTGTCCCGCCGAGGCGGTCGAGCGGTGCCAGGCCGAGCGTGCCTCGGCCGTCGCCGCCACGGAGGTCGACGAGGCGTGATCTCCGTCAGCAAACTCCTCTGTGACCTCGACGCAGAGGGCGACGGGCTGCGCTACGACGCGGCCGAGGACTCTCGGAAAGAACAGATCCGCGACCGCAAGCAGCGCCGGCCGGTCGTCGTCTGGAACGTCACCAAGCAGTGCAACCTCTACTGTGACCACTGCTACGCCGCCGCCGACACCGAGGTCGCAGACGGCGAGCTGTCGACGGCCGAGGGGAAGGCGATGCTCGACGGGCTGGCCGACTACGGCGTCCCCGTCGTCCTCTTCTCGGGCGGCGAACCGCTCGTTCGGGACGACCTCGAAGAGCTGATCGCCTACGCCGACGACCTGGGCGTTCGTCCGGTGCTCTCGACCAACGGCACGCTCATCACCGAGGACCGGGCCCGCTCGCTCCGGGACGCCGGTCTGAAGTACGCCGGGGTCTCCGTCGACGGGCTCCCCGAGCGCAACGACGCCTTCCGCGGGAAAGAGGGCGCGTTCGACGCCGCCGTTCGAGGGATCCGCAACTCCCTGGACGCGGGCCTCAAGACCGGCCTGCGGTACACGATCACAGAACGCAACGCGCCGGACCTCACGGGCGTCGTCGACTTGCTCAGCGACAAAGGGCTCGATCGCTTCTGCTTCTATCACCTCGACTACGGCGGGCGGGGGACGGAGATCCTCGACACCGACCTGACGCCCGAACAGCGCCGCGACGCCGTCGAGACGGTCTGTGACATGACCCGGGACTACCACGAGCGCGGCGAGGAGATCGAGACGCTGCTGGTCGGCAACTACGCCGACGCCGCTTACATCGTCGAGTACGCGCGCGAACACTACGGCGAGGCCAAGGCCCGCACCGTCTACGAGTACCTCCGGACCAACGGCGGCGATCCCACGGGCGAACGGGTCGCCGACGTGGACTACCAGGGCAACGTCCATCTCACGCAGTTCTGGCAGAACTACTCGCTTGGCAACGTCCGGGACCGCTCCTTCGGCGCGATCTGGGAGGACGAGTCGAATCCCCTGCTCTCGGCGCTCCGGGACCGCGAGTCCCGCCTGACCGGGAAGTGCGCCGACTGTGCGTACAAGGCGGTCTGCCGCGGGGGCTCCCGCCTGCGCGCGCTGACCGTCGAGGACGACCTCTTCGCCCCCGATCCGCAGTGTTACCTCACCGACGAGGAGATCCAGACGCCACCGCCGACGCGACCCGACACGGGGACGGCGGACTGACAGCGAGACACCGTCGCGCGACGCGTGGCCGCTGGCCGCGACCGAGGCGCTTTTGCCGACCGCTACAGTACGTTCGCCCGTGCTAACGGTCGAGCTCCACTCCCACTCTGCGCTGTCCTACGACGGCCGCGATCCGGTCGAGCTCCTGCTCGAACAGGCCGAGGCAGTCGGTCTGGACGCGCTGGCCGTCACCGACCACGACGAGATCGACGCGAGCCTCGAAGCCGCCCGGCTCGCGCCCGAGTACGGACTGGTCGGCATTCCGGGGGCGGAGATCTCCAGCCAGGCCGGCCACGTCCTGGGGCTGGGCATCGAGGAGCTCGTCCCGGCCGGGCTCTCCTTTTCCGAGACGCTCGACCGCATCCACGAGCAGGGCGGCGTCGCCGTCGTCCCCCATCCCTTCCAGGAGTCTCGCAGCGGCGTCCTGGACAGGATCTCGAAAGACGAGCTGACGGCGGCCGACGCCATCGAGGTGTACAACTCCCGGCTGCTGACCGGGCGCTCGAACCGACAGGCCCACCAGTTCGCCAGTCGCCGCGGGCTGCCGATGACCGCCGGCAGCGACGCCCATATCAGCGAGATGGTCGGGCAGGCGGTGACACACGTCGACACCGACGAGCGAAGCGTCGAGGCGATTCTCGACGCCATCCGGGCGGGACAGACGACGGTCGAGGGCAAGCGCACGCCTTGGCACATCAGCTTCCGCCAGGCCGCTGGCGGGGCCAAGCGCCGGGTGAAGAACCGCTTCTCGCAGTTGATCGAATGATCCGGGGTGCCGACGCGTCGCTCGTCCGACGAGCGATCCGGGACCGGGACCCACTGCCGGGAACACGGGGGTTCGCCGGACGAGTGTCCGTCGAGGGCCGACCCACGCTCGTCAGAGACCTGCTCGGCCGAGTCCCGCTGTTCGCCGAGCGTGGGGCCGCCGATCCGACCGCCGACGGCGCGTGGGCGTTCGACCCGACGGCGCTCGACGACCCGGTGTCGGTGCCCGCGGGCCACTGTCGGACGGCCGACGAGGACGACGCTCGCTGGACGCTCCCCGAGGGCGACCGGAGCGACGACGACACCGCGGTCGCTGCCGTCCGGCGGGCGATTCGGACCGCGACCGACGCCGTCGACACGGCGTCGACCGCCGTCGCCTTCTCGGGCGGCGTCGACTCCGCGCTCCTGGCCGCACGACTCGACGCGCCGCTGTACGTCGCCGGCTTCGAGGGAAGCCACGACATCGAAGCGGCCCGCTCGGCCGCGGCGCTGCTGGATCGTGAGCTAACCGTCGTCGAATTCGATCACGCCGACCTCGAACGCGCCGTGCCCCGGATCGCTCGCGCGACCGGGCGGACCAACGCGATGGACGTACAGATCGCGCTCCCGCTTTTCCTGACCGCCGAGCGCGTCGCCGCCGACGGCTACGACCGTCTCGTCGTCGGCCAGGGTGCGGACGAGCTGTTCGGTGGCTACGCGAAGGTGGCAAACGCCCCGGACGATCACCGCATCGAGGCGGACACGGTCCGTGGCGCACAGCGGGAAGTGATCGCCACGCTGCCCGAGCAACTGGAGCGGGACGTGCTCGCACTGCGAGGGGCGGGCGTCGATCCGGTCGCACCGCTGCTTTCCGACGGCGTCGTCGAGATGGCGCTGGGACTGGTCGGCGACCAGCTCGTCCGCGGGGAGGACGACCGCAAGTGGGCGCTGCGCCGAGCCGCCAGCGAGTGGCTCCCCGACGAGATCGCGCGGCGGGACAAGAAAGCCGTCCAGTACGGCACGTACGCCGCCCGCGAACTCGACCGACTCGCACGTCGAGACGGCTTCAAGCGCCGGATGGACGACCACGTCACGAAGTACGTCGAGTCGCTGCTGTAGCGTCACGCACCCAGCAACGTCACGACGTTGACGACGACCGTCGCCACGGTGACCGCGGCGAACAGACCGAGAAAGATCGCCGCGTCGCGATCCGAGAGCAGCGCCCAGCCACCGACGAGCCACACCATCGCCGCGAACTTTACGAGCCACAGGCCCGGCAGTCCGAGTAGTTCGATCGCGGCCGCGACGACGGCGTTGCCCTCTCGTAGTCCTCGCTCTAGACCGACCATCGTCGTGAGGACATCAAGGACGGTTGCGACGAGAATCGCACTCCAGAGGGCCGCGTGGGTCCCTGTCATCTCACGCTCGCGGCGGACGGGCAGCAGTGACTCCTCGCTCACGCTCTCGCAAACGGGCTCGGCGGTCAAAAGTCACCCAGCAACTCAGTTTGGCGTGGTTTAGTCGAACTTCCCGGCAACTCCCGCAACCGAGCGTCGGCGGCATGGGGAACGTTCAAGCGGATGTTGGAATACAAGTGCGAACGCGAAGGCACGCATTTTGTCGCTGTTGACCCGAAAGACACGACGAAAGAGTGTGCGTCCTGTGGCGTGAAGACGGACAAGCCGTTGTGGGTTCGGGAACACTCCTGTCCGGCGTGTGGGTTTGAGACAGATAGAGACTCGAACGCGGCGATCAATATCCTCTCTCGCGGTCTGAGCCAGCTAGGAGTGGGACACTCCGAAGGAACGCCTGTGGAGACTGCGCTCACTGTGGATACACTTGTATCTGCAAAGCGCGTCTTAGAAGCAGGAAGCCCCACCCTCAAGGAGCCAGCGGTAGCTGGCGAGTAGGGTGGGGTAGTTCACATGGGAGTCACTACAACCGGGAGCCATGTTCCGGCAGGAACTCGGCGAGTGGATCGAGATCGAGTTCGGCGCGCGTGACGAGCGGCTGCTGGACGCCGAGCTGGAGGCGAAGCGCCTCGAACTGTTCGAACGCGAGCAGGCGATCGAGTACGAACTCGTCGGCGAGGAGATGGCCGAGCTATAGTAGCCATTGAAAATCAATGCACACCCGATCGCACGATAGCAGTGCGATCGGTGTGTAAATCGTTTCAATTGTTACTATAGAGGAACGGTTCGAGGAGACGCTTCGGGCGGGTGCCGACGCCGACGGCCACGAGCGGGAACGACACGAGGAGAGAGCCACACGGCTCAAGCAGAACTACGAGCAGCGAGCGGAAAGGCGCGACAGGCACGGGCGGCGACTCACCGCGACGCAGGTCGTCCGCGCGCTCCGTGCGGTCGAGGGCGAAGCGCCCCAGGCCGTACAGCGGCGAGTGAACCGGGCACAGGCGAACTGCGGCGTCGAGTTGCGCCGGGCCGACGAGTATCTCGCCGCCGTCGCAGACGCACTGGAGATCGACGATCGGTACCTCCCCGACTGGTCGCTCGACCCGGAGCCGATGCCGGGGCCGTTCGACGGGGACGACGGTCCGGCGTTCGATCCCGAACCGCTCGAACAGGCCGACGGCGAACCGACGCTCGATTTCGAAGCGGCCGACGACGAGTGGACGCTGGACGACGTGATCGACCTTGGCGAGTGACGCGACGCCCTCCGAGCGCCACCGCGAAACAGTGGTGAGCGCGACGGAGTCGGAACCGAAGCGTCGCGTCCGGACCATCGGTTCCGACGGACAGTTGTGTCCAATATGGAGAAATTGTTTATAGTTGGAGGTGGAACGTTGTGCCAGAGAGATGAGAGACGCGACGAAGGGGTGTGCGAGTCGGTCGACGCCGGTCGGCGTCGCGACGGAGCACCCAGACCAGTGGAGGGCAGCACCGAGATGAGCGAGGACGGTGCGTACCTCGTCGTCGTCGACTACGAAGACGAGCGCGAGCGAAAGCGCGCGGAGTACCTGCTCGACAACTGGGAGGACGGGACGATCGAGTCCCTCGACGGCATGTCCCGCGTCGTGCGAGACGTCGACATCGACGAGCTGTACGACCAGCTGGCGGCGAAGGTGCCAGAAGAGGAGCTGTCGGCGTACGAACTGAACCGCGTCGACACCGAGGCGACGCAGGTCCAGGCGACGATCGACGAGACGTTCGACGGCGTCGAGGCCGAACGCGTCGAGTGGGCGATGGAATCGATCATGAAAAAGCGAAAGGCCGTCGACCAGGGGTCGACGACCGACGGCGAGAGTCTCTGGGCCGTCTACACGAAGAAGGGACGAGCCGAGATCCAGTACGACATCCGAGAGCGAGAACAGAACACCGTCCGACTCCACGTCGTCATCGACGGTTTCGGAGAGGCACCGGAGTTTCTCCGTGAATTTATCGAAGAGGAGATCGGGTACATGATTGCCTAACAATGGGAACGATCAAAGACAAGCGCGACGAGCTGACGTATCCGGCCCACCAGGTCTTGCAGAAGGACCTGGTCGAACTAGCGAACTACTCGGCACAGCGCCGACGAGACCTGTACAACCAACTCGAACAGAACAAAGAGGAGTACGAGTGGGACTTCTACCCCGAACACCGGGAGTCGATCCCCGAAGCCACCAAAGAGAACGAGCTGGCCTCCTTCGAGGCCGCGAAGCTGCTCCTGGCGACGGCGATCGAAGAGGCAGGCGAGAGCGAGCCCGAGTCGAAGGGGTTCGTCGACCAGTTCGAGGCGGGCGAACGGGAGTTCGTCAGGCAGTTCGACGACTTCCGCCGGAAGTTCAAGCAGATCGACGAGGAGAACCTGGAGACCAACATCAAGAACAAGGACGGGAAGGTCCACCAGTTCGTCACCGAGGAGCTCGAAGCGCAAGCCGACCTCCGGGAGTCGCTGCTCGACACGTCGTCCAACGAGATCCGCGGCGCGACGATCTCGTACTTCCAGCGGGAGTTCGAGGAGTTCTTCGAACTGGCCGACGAGGCCGTCTTCCTCTACATCAAACACCACGGGCTCCCGAACACCATCGAGGGTATCGTCAGTGCCGCGGAAGCGGCCCGGGACGCGAAGTCCGAGCGAGAGACCATCGAAGCGACGGTACGGGACGAGCTGGAGTCGCTCTCGGAGACGATCCACCACAGCCTCCGGGAGCAAGAGCGATCCCTGCGGACCGAGATGAGCCGACTCCAGTCGGAGATGGCGACCGGCGGCGTCGACACGGACGCCGTCGAAGGCGAGCTCGACGAGATCAAAGCCCAGATCGCGACCCTCTCGGAGCAACGCTCCGCGGACAGACGAGAGATCTCGGAGAAACTCGACACGATCTCGACGCTGGAAGGCGATCTCGAAGCCCAGATCGAACAGCTAGAGGCGGCCCGCGAGGAGACCCGCCAGGAGCTACAGGACGAGGCCGCGTCGAAAGCCGCGTCGCTGCTCGAAGACGAACTCGACCGCCTCTCTGAGCGGAAAGGCGATCTCAGCGCCGAGATCCAGCGGTTACGGAACGAACGCGAGCGCCTGGAGACGACGGGAGATCGACTGGACCGGGAGTTCGGCGACCTCGAAGAGCGGGTCGCGACGGCCGAACAGCGGGTCGACCGAGTCGACGAGCTGGACGAGCGCGTCGGTGAGATCGCCGATTCCGTCCGAGGCCAGCGCGAGGAGCCCGACGGGAAGGCGATCCGCGCGCAAGTGGCGCGGCTGTACGAGATGGACTACGTCACGCGGTTCGAGACCTCCGTCGAGGAGGCGACCCACCTGACGCTCCCCGGTGGCGATCGCTTCGAGATCCCGGAGGGGTTCTGGGAGGATCGACGCCGACACTTCACCGGGGACCACCGATCGATCGTCGCAGACGTACTGGACGACGAGACCACGGTCGACCGCTACCCGGTCGGACGCTTCTCGACCTACCGCGTGCGGACGAACAAGTTCGTCGCGTTCTCGGAGACGAAACTGGTCGTCGAGGCCGTCGTCGCCGCCAACCTCGAAGCCTTCGCCGCGAACGGCTTCGACGCGCGGCCCGCGGGCATCGACGACCTCATCGATGTCGTCAACGAGACGGTCGCCCGGGCCGAGTCGAACGACACGACCCACCTGATCGGCATCGCCTCACCCACCGGCTGGACCGACGACGTGGAAGCGTTCGTCCAGAACGAGGACGCCGCGCGGTCCCGGTTCGACCAGCAGGTGAGCGTCTGTCTGGTCGACATCCAGTCCAACGAGCTGATTTACGACCGGAACGACCGCCTCGTCTCCGAGAACGTCGATCTGTTCACGCGAGCGGTGGACAGCGAGCGCGTCGCCGACTGCATCGAAGTCCTGCGCGACGACTACGTCGACGACCCGATGACCGAAGTCGTTCAGCACCACGCGGTCGTCGACGAACACGACCTCGGCCCACACATCGTGCGGGCCGCCTTCGAACGACTGGCCGACGACGGCTACGGGACGACCGGCTACCCCGCCGCCGCGGACGGGCTCTGTTTCGTCGTCGACTGAGACGGCTGAGTGGAGCGATTGACCGGTGTCGTCGACCCCGTGGCGACGATCGCCGGTACGCAACGACGATACACCGTCTGAGATGGCGCTGTGAGTGATACGGGCCATTGGCCACTCCGGGGCGGCAAACTGTCCGACAGACGCGGCCGGCGGGCGAGAGCTGTCCCCGAAGCGGCGACGAAGCGGACACCGCGGTGTGGCCTACGCCGTTTCGGTCCGGCAGAGACCGACAGTGACGTTGTCCGGTCCGCCTCGATCGTTGGCGTCCCGGATCAGATCCGTCCCCGCGGCTTCGAGCGACGTGGCGTCGAGACAGGTCGCCTCGATCGTGTCCTCCGGAACGGGGTCGGTGAGCCCGTCCGTACAGAGCAGGAGCCACCCCTCCGAGAGCGACTGCGTGTACAGGTCGACGTCGAGGTCGTCGGCGGTCCCGATCGCCTGGGATAGCACGTGACTCATCGGGTGGTTCGAGGCCTCTTCCGGCGTGATCTCGCCCGCCTCGACGAGTTCCTGGACCTGCGATTGGTCGGTGGTCACCTGCCGGAGTGCGTCGTCGACGTAGTAGGCGCGGCTGTCTCCGACGTTGGCGATCGTCGCGGTGTCGTCCGCGACGAGTGCGGCGACGAGCGTCGTCCCCGGCGTCTTGCGCTCGCCCGCCGCGAGATCGGTCACGGCGTCGTGTGCGGCCCGGAAGCCGCGTTCGAGCACGGCCTCCGGCCCGTCGTCCTCGGGCGTCTCCGAGGTGACCGCTTCGAACAGTCGCTCGACGGCCGTTGCACTCGCCTCGGCACCCTTCGGGTGGCCCCCCATGCCGTCGGCGACGACGACGAGTTCCCGCCCGTCGTCGAGCGACGCACAGCGGGACGCATCCTCGTTTTCGGAACGCTGCTGGCCGACGTTGCTGTGGCAGTACGAGATCATAGTTGATCTGCGACGAACAGGTCGTGACCGATCGGTTATCACGCGTCCCAGATAACTGTACTGCCGGGTGAGGGGGCGACAGTTCGCTGGCTCTCGGTGACGCGCGTCCGGTGGCCGGACCATCGCATCGATTTTCACCCCGCTGGACTAACACCGAGACGATGGCGGACACGACAGTGACAGTGTACACCCGGGAGGAGTGTCACCGCTGTGACGACGCGCTCCGGACGATACGGACGGTGGCCCAGTCGGTGGCTCGGTCGGTCGACATCGAAGTCGTCGACGTCGACGAGGCGTCGCTGCGCGAGGAGTACGGCGACCGCGTCCCCTACGTGCTCGTCGACGGCCGGCCGGCGTTCAAGTTCCGCGTCGACGAGCGCGTCGGCGACCGTCAGAACGGCGCGTTCGACGCGTCGCCGGCCGCTTCTTTCCCGCTGGACGGTTCGCTGCCGGCCACTCTCGTCTTCCCGATCAGCACTCTGAATTCCTCGGGCTCTTTCTGTCGGTACTCCCAGCGGAACTCCGGCCCCGTCTCGGCCTCGAACTGGTGGTACAGCGGTTTGGGGTCGTGGTCGTTGACCAGCACGAACCCCGTTCCCTCCGTCAGGTCGTCGTACGCGGCGAAGATACGCTCGTGGCGCTGGGCCGGCGGCAGATCGCGCACGTCCAGCTCTTCGAGGATCTCGACCGCCTCGTCGTCGGCCTCCGCCTCGTTCGTGTCCCCGGAACCGTCGGCGTCGCCGCCGGCCTCTTTCGTGATTTGGACGCGACAGCGACCGGGCTCGCTCTCGACGACCTCCCAGGAGAAGGCGTTTCCGTACCGTTCCCGGAACTCGCCGCGGAGCGGTCGCGGCTCGTGGGGAGCGATCAGTTCCACCGTCCCGCCCTCGGGGATCATCCCGTAGCGATGGTGGATCGTCGGATGGCGCTCTTCTTTGGGGATGTCACGAACGTCGTAGCGGGTGACGACGCCCTCGTCGTCGGCGTCGGACTCGCCGGTCTTGACGACCTCGACGCGCCAGCCGTCGTCGCCGCGGCTTCTGTACTCTCAGTCGACCACGTCGCCGTGCATCGACCTGAGCTCGTGATACAGCGGTTTGGGGTCGTGGTCGTTGTGCAGGACGAACCCCTCGTCGGCCCCCAGTTCGTCGAAGATCGCGAGCAGCGCCTCGTGACGGCGCTGGGGCTTCAGGTCGCGAACGTCGATCGTTCCCAGGTCGGCCGCCAGCGGATCGCGCTTGGCTACTGTGAGTTCCCGGGGCTCCGCGTCGGGATCCGCGTACGTCCACTCGATCTCCCGATCGCGTTCGATCTGGTAGCGGACCAGGTGGAGATCGAGGTCTCGATTCGCCACGACCTCGACGGTGTCCCCGGTCTCTATCTCCGACAGCGTGTCGAACAGCGTCCGGCAGTGCTCGTCTTCCGAGTGTTCTCGCAGGTCGAGTTCCGTTGCCATGTCTACGGTCCGTTTTCGCCCCGATCCCATTACCTCCGTGGCAAATCCTTTCGGGACCGTGATCGAGGACCCGACAGTCGAGAGCGACCCGCGGGCGGAGATATTCGGCCGAACACACTCGGCCGTCTCGCTCGAAGCTCGTCGACACGGAGACGGTGTCCGTCGGTCGGGAGTTCGACGCCGTCGGCCGCTCGGACGAAAGTCGGTACCGCGTGGCGAGTCCGTCACGCGGTCACGACACCGACGAGGGCAGTCGCGTGTGTAGACCACGGAACACGAGTCTGCCGGCCCGTAACACCCCACCAATGGACGAAGCAAACACAGTCGACGACGCAGTCCCCGTCGAGTGGCGGCAGGTCCCGCCAGACGGGGTGTCGCCCCCCGTCGTCCAGGAGCGCCCGTATCTGGAACTGAAACTCGAACATCCCGGGCTCGAACCGACCGAGACCGGTGACCGGTTCTTTCCGGACGCAGTGCCGTACGAACTCGACGGAACGTCGCGCGTCTTCTACTGGCGACCCGCGTTAGCGTCCTCGACTGCGGAGCCGCGAGACCGGGAACTGGCCTGTGGGACCACGCACGAACTCGTCGGGTTCGAGTCGTTGCCAGCAGAGGGGCCACCGCTCGTCACGGAAGGTGCGAGCGGGACGACGGTCGTCGTCGATGGCACCATCGGCGGGGACGTGACGACGAGCCACGTCGGAGCCTACGTACCGCCGGCCGTCTCGATCGAGCGACACGTCGAGTCGGCGGTCGAACTGAGGGTCGACGGGACCCGACACGATCTCTCGCCGGGGCAACGGCGTCGAATACGCCTCGGCGAGCAGCGCGTCGAGCCCGTCGGCACGGACGGTCGCCCGAAGACGATCGCTCCGGAACTCGTCGTCCGCTTCCCCGGCTGGCGCGAATCCACCACCCCGCACCGGGAGCGACGTACCGACTGTTCCCGGCTTTCGGTCTGGACCTCGAAGCGCTCCCGAATTCGCTCTCGGTCCCCACGACGACCGGCGAACTCGACGATCTGGCGCTCGCGGCGGCACTCGGCGTCGACCTATCACGGCGACCGTACCCCGAACGCGCCCTCTGGCAGGCGTTTGCCTACACCGCGTTCGATCCACACGCCGACGCGACGCCCGAGCTGACGCAGCTCGCGACCGGGCAGATCGTCCTCGAAACCGGCGAGTGAAGCCGCGGTATCGGCCACAGTCCCCACGTGAGGAGAGGGCCGTGAGAGGCCTCACACCGTCCGTCTGTACGTCGCCGCGACCATCGCAGTCAGGGTCGTCAGAACGAGGAGCTTGAAGCCCACGAGGTGGCCGAGGCGCGAACCCAGCACCGCTGACGGTGCGAGCCCGAGGAGGCGGTCGGTCTGATAGAGTCCGGTCAGGAACACCAGCGCGATCACGGCCGGCAGGTGGCGGCGGAACGCTCGCGCCTGTGACCGCAGCGCGTCATCGGCGTCGGGACGGGATCGCACCGTCGGGAGGACGACGAAGTTGTGCCAGCCGGCTCCACCGATCCAGAGGGAGAAGGCCGCGAGGTGTCCCGCCCTGATCGCCCAGTCATAGATCCGTCTGAAGCGTCGTCGAGGGCGTTCTTGAGGGATCACCCGAACAGTTCCGACCGATCGACGACTGACTTCGGTCGATCGCACGTCCGAACCAGTTCGGGGAAAGAGTCAGGTTCGATCCGTCGCCATGCGAAGACGCAATAATTTAGGTCAGCCTAAAATGATTCGAGAACATGTCACACACATCAGGACGGCGGTGGATCGGCGGTCGATTCCCACGCGGGTCGGGATCACGGTACTGGCACTCCTGTCGCTGCCGTTGCTTGGCACGGCGGTTCGAGCGGTCGGTCGGGCTCTCGAACTGGGGTGGCTGACGACCCCACTGCTGGTCGTCGCTCACGTCCCGGTCGTCGTCGCGCTGATCGCGCTCTGGTCGATCGGCTGTGACATCTGTCAGTGAGGTCGATACCCGGAGACCCGACGATTCAGCGCCGGCCGAGCGCGGTCAGCTGGACGACACCACGACTTCGGAAGGGACCTCGTCGTCCCGATGCTCTTTCAGCACCCGTCCTTCGGCGCGGTGAAGGATCTCGCTACAGGTCGACTTCGCGACGTCCAGTTCGTCGGCGAGGTCGACGAGCGTAGTACGTCGGGGCGTGTCGTAGTAGCCCCGTTCGATCGCCTCGTCGAGCACCCACTCCTGGCGTTCGGTCAAGAGCGAATCTGATTCGGGCTCCTGTTGGATGCGCTCGACGGTGTACCGGATACCGAAGTTGTCGAGCGTCTCGCCCAGTTCCGAGAGCGTCTCCTGTGGGAGCGTCGCTTCGAGCGTCATCCGTCCGTCCACGACCTCGAACGACATCTCCAGCGGTACCCCGGAGTCTTGCAGCGAGGTCAGCAACAGCGGGACCGTCGTCTCGACTTGCACGCGGATCGCCTCGGCCTCGGTGTCGAAGACCGTCAGGTCGGTCACGGCGTCGTACTCCCGGAACTCCGTACAGACCGTCTCATACGGTTTATTGTAGTTGCTTACCGGTGATCGTCTACTCCGTGGCGACGATCATCGGTAAATCGCTACAATAATCCGTATCAGAGTCGTCGCCGAGAATTTCGATTCTGGCGACGCCGCTCGCGGTGCTGGCCGTCGCCGCAAGCACGCGAAACCGCGTGTCGGGATACGCACGGGACAGTTCGCTGATCCAGACCGTCTCCGGAACCGTGATCGTGAGTTCTGCGTAGGGCATGGTGGAATCGAGGTGCTCACCGGCGTGTCCGAAAGGATCGCTCCGGTTCTGTGTACGGACATGTTTTAGGCGAGGCTAAAAATATGTTGGCGTGAACATCATCGGGTCTGCCTGAAGTACGCGCGATAGCCCGACCGTCGGCAGAACTACGCCATTTGAACCGACCGGTCGCGATCGTCTGATCGGAGGAATCCGACGACTGCGAGAGGATCGCGTCTCTCTGAAGGAGGAAACGAACCGGTGAGAGTAACCCGGCCGGCAATGGATTTGCGGATTGGAAGCACCAGACGTAGTATTTCTTTCGGAGCCACATGGATGCGAGCTACCCCGAGATCGTCGGTTTGGCCAGCGAAATGAATCTGGTTCGTGGCCTGTTGCAGTTGACTCGACTCGCTTTCCCAGCACCCTCGACGCCGTGACGGTCCTCCGAGCGAGTGTCGCGATGCAGAGACCTGGTCGTGGCCGTCGCCGTCTGCAATCTCGAACGGGCCATCAAGGAGTGATCGCTACGCCGTCTGTGGCGTCAACAGGGCCTCGTAGAATCTGGAATGCACTCATCCGTACCGCTGTCGATTCTCAGCGGTACGCGGCGCGAACAGTGTCCGCAAGCACACTGGGTTTCCGGTAGTGTTTGGTCACCGAGGGAACCTCGCGGTCGAGGTCGAGCATCTCGTAGACGGCAGTCATCGCCGACCGAACCGAATACTCGACAGTGAACACGACATCCCGCGGCTGTTCGGCGTACTGTCCGAGGAACGCCAGATTGTTCGACCCGTCCGGAACGACCTCCGGTCGGTCACCGGGTTCTCGGGGTTGGAAGTGCGCCGTGATGAACGGCATCATCGCCGGGATGCAGGTCACGTCGTCGAGTAGCTCCGGGAGCCAGTCCTCGCACTGCAGGTGGTAACACAGTTCCTGCAGGATCTCCCGGCCAGTACACTCGGACATCGGTTTCTCCACGTAGTTCCCCTCGCGGTCCGGGAACAGCGCGTAGCCCCAGAAGACCTTCACGTCGTCCGGCTGGTTCGCGAAGTGGGGCTGGGCGGCGACGACCGTCGACAACAGCCAGTTCGACCCGAGGTAGGTGACGAGCCCGTTGCCCGGTTCCTCGTTGGTGAACTCGACGATGTGGTCGAACAGCTCGGTGTTGTGCAGGGTAACGGTGAACGACTCCCATTTCGTCTCCGTGACGTTGTCCGCGAACACCGACGGATTGCCGAACTGTGGGTTGTCCTCGGCGATGGACTTCCACAGTTCCCACGACGCACCGGTCTCGTTCAGTTCAGGTACTTCGTCCATCCCGCCGATGGACGAGCCGTCGGTCATCGAACCGTTCGTTACGAACACGAGGTCGGACGGCTCGACGGGGACCGATTCGGTGCCGCTGTCGGTCTCACAGTATATTCGCTCGACGGTGCGCCCCGTCCGCGACGGGACGATGTCCATATCGGTCACTTCGTGTCCGTGCTCGAAGGAGACCCCTCTGTCTTCGAGCCAGCGCCGGAGCGGGAGAATCATCGAATCGTACTGGTTGTACTTCGTTCGATCGATGCCCTCCATGGTGTGCAGGCGCGGGAACTCGTGGAGGAACCGGTACATATATCGCCGGACTTCGGCGACGCTGTGCCACGGCTGGAACGCGAAGATGGTCGCCCAGACGTACCAGAAGTTCGTTTCGAGGAAGGACTCGTCGAACCACTCCTCGATGCGCGTATCACCGAGCCGCGGTTCGGGCGTGAGGAGGAGCCGAGCCATCGACTGCCGGTGCTGGCGCGTCAGTCCGTACTCGCCCGCGTCGATTCGTTCACCCTCGTGCATCAGTCGCGTTTTCGCGTACGAGGGGTTCGCGTCGTTGAACTCGTCCATCACAGCTTTGACCGAACGCGAATCGTCTTCGAGCGACGGGATAGACTCGAAGAGGTCCCACGTGCATTCGTACGTCGGGTAATTGAACATCCGGCCACCTCGAATGAGGTACGCCTCGTCCGGGTCGCCGGCTCCGTCCATCGCGCCACCGACGACATCCAGCTTTTCGTAGACGTGGATATTCTCGCCGGGCATATTGCCGTCCCGGACGAGAAAGGCTGCGCCAGCGAGGGAGGCGATACCGCCCCCGACGAAGTGTGCCTCGCGGTCAGTGACGTGTGGGTGCTGATTGTGGGTCATAGTGACTCACCGTCATGTAGTGGTACGCCAGTCACGGCCCTAACCGTTGCCAACATATGTACAGCAGTTTATCAGAGGGGGAGAGCTGTCGCCGGAACGGCCACGCTCTGGTTATAGTAACAATTGAAATGATCTACATACCTATCGCGCTTTTGTCGTGCGATCGAGTGTGCATTGATTTTCAATCAGCGTGTCATAGAATAGTCCGCATGGTTGTTTGTGTATTCGGAGTCAGCGACTCCGAGACCGTCATCTCCATTCTCACAGCAGTCGTGCGCTCCACACCGAATCACCGTTGATGCTGTCTAAATATCAGTATTCACAACGGAACGTTTTCTTTCTGACTGGTTCTATAGTCCGTGCACCGGGTGCACGAGCTTCTGAATCTGTTACGGCTTAAAAACAGTAATCAGGCCGACCAAAGTGTGGGGCGTATTCTATGACAGGCTCTTTCAATGGCTACTATAGCTCGCTGTCACTGTTCGGAGCTGGCGATCGTGTGGTCGATCAACCGATCCGTCCCACGACGGAGTCGCTCTGAGATCGCGGACGCGGTCGCGTCGAGTTCCGCTGCGAGTTCCGTCAGATCTGCTCCGCGGGGGACGGCGAAATACCCCAGCCGGTGGGCTGCCAGTAGCGCCTCTCGCTGTGGAGCAGTGAGCCCGTAATCGTCGCCGCCGTGTTCCGTCTCGCAGAGCCGGTGTGGACGGAACGTGACACTGCTGGACTGACAGGCGTCCCGGAACGCTTCGAAGTCTGCTCGGTCGGCGAATTGCGTGCTCACCTTCCACCCGTGTTCGGTCACGAGCGCACCTATCGGATACGTCTGCCGGTCGACAAGTTGGGTGTACATCTCGACGTAGTTCGTATCGAGGACGACACGATACCGAGACTCAACGATGGCCGAGTCTATGGCGACGAACTCCACGACTGACTCGTCACCGAGCAACGCCAATTCGAGCGTATCCGGATTGACACCCGTCGCGGAGAACACGAGCGCCGGTTCAGCAGTCATTCCGGAGACGACATTGTCGACGATCAGTTGGGTCTCCAGCTCGGCAGCGACCGCACACAGCGGCATATCTGCGGACTGCAACTCGAATTCACAGATGACGCTCATGTGTGCTACTCAGCCGACCAAAATAAAGGCCTACTGAGGATTCTCACTCGTCGAAACCGACCAGCGGCGTCTGAGTCGCTCGGCCAACACGTCGAATGAGCGTCGTAACGCGCGTCGACCTCGCTCATCGTTCATCCCGCCATCGGCGCGGACCTGCGGCGCAGCATCCGACTCGCCGCCACAGAGAGTCACCACGCGGTCGGCGTAAGCCTCAAACGCGTCGCAGTCCGCGTCGGTCTCTGGCTCCAGCTCGTCGATTCCACATCCGAACTCGCCGGCCACCCCGAGCGGGCGATCGACATCGACCGCGTCCACGGCTGGTTGGAGGACCGCGCGGACTCCGTCGAGACCCGCGAGATGCACGGTCAACGGCGGTACCACGTGCAGTCTCCGGACTCTGAGAGCACCGGTGTGATCGAGGTCGTCGATCCCGTAGAGAACCCGCGGTTCTACGCGAGCAGCCATCGCATCCGTGTGACACACGGCGGGGACTGGGTGCGCAACGAAACGTGCGTCGAGACGACTGCTGCAATGGGCTCTTTAGAGGGCTGTGTTGAATCACCATATGGCGTGGGAATTCACTGTTTCACGGCCCGCTTAATGTTGTAGACGACACACATTAGGGCAATTTCTCGGAACTCACGAAACCAGGACCGAGCTCGCACGGCAAAGCCGAGCGAGCGCTTGACCACCGAATTGACGGTTTCAGTCATTGAGCGCTGGTTGTAGCAGTCGTCGTCAATCCGAGCGTTGTGAGCGTGATCGTACGCAGCGAAGATGCGATTCTTGATTAGCGGGCGAATATCGAGTTCACGGAGTGCTTCTCTGAGCGCTTGCTTGTCGTATCCCTTGTCGGCGGCGAGACTCAGCAGATCGCCCGCGTTCCGGCGGGCGATCTGCGCACAGAGATCGGCATCACTTCCCTTGCGGTTGGTCGAGCAGTGCACATCAAGGATCGCTTGCGTGTCTGTATCGACGAGTTTCGTGACTTTCAGCTTCTGCACACGGTAACTCGTTCGCTGGCAGTAGTGACGACTCGCGGCAGATCGTTCGTAGAACGTGGCATCGATAGCGCCGTGTTTCGAGGGGTCGTGCAGCTGCGCCGACTGGCGCAGCAGCACTCGACACACGCTCATGCTCATATCATCGAATGCTTTACACAACGTTGATGGATGAGGGAGATCGTCCGCTTCAAGGCCGATCTCCCCGATTATTTGTGGCATCTCCTTCAGCAGGTCGATAGTCATCCGATAGGACGTGTCGAGGTAAACCCGGAGACAATGGAGAGAAACGAACGCATAGTCGGCGAATCCGCCGCCTCCTTCCGGAGCGGCGGATTCGTCTCCATCGCCCGTGACTCTTTTAGCGACCGGCACAACTTCCCCAATGAAGCGGGAGATTTGGGTCATGGACAACCGGAGTCTCCCGCTTCAACGCCTTTGATTTACTGACCTGTCCCGACGCTGTCTAGTGATTCAACACAGCCCTTTAGAGAGACACTGGCGGCCGTCACAGTTCCGAAAATTTGGAGCGCCGAGGTCGCGAGCTGCGATACCGACAGACTGAGGCAGTGTAGACACGTCAACGTTACCCGTTTGTTCTCAGTGAGTGAGAACCAGCCGGGTTCGTATACCGACGCTAGCTGTAGAGACTCTTATAGGATATGCAAGATACCACGACAAAACAGAAAGACGACGGCCGAGATCTGTATGTCGCTTTCGAAATCAAACCCGTGCTCGACAGCGACTGTCCACTCGACGAGTTCGAGGACGCCGACGGCGACGTCGTCGAGGTACGACAACAGCTGCTGCACGACCAGTGTCAGACCGAGATGACGATCCAGTCGGAGGAGGCTCCCGTATCTCCGGGTTGCGAGGAAGCAGATATCGTTCACTCGGTGAGTGAGGTCGATGGAGCCTGTTTCTGTGCTGTCTTCGGTGAGTTCGACTGTATTCCGGAGATCGTCGACGTCACCGAGGAGTCGGTCTGCGTCGAGACGTATCTCCCGGACAGGAACCAGCTCACCGAGTTAGTCGAGACGTTGAGAGATGTAACGCGTGAGTTGCATCTGCGACAGCTGAAACGAATCGACACGAGAACGGGCGAGACGGGGGAACAGACCATCACACTCGCTCTCGACGACGTTACAGAAAAACAGCGTGAAGCAGTTACGAGGGCCGTCGCCGCCGGGTACTACGCGACGCCACGCGAAACCTCGCTAGAAGAGCTAGCTGATGATCTCGACATCTCGAAGTCGGCGTGCTCACAGCGTTTGACCGCCGTAGAATCGACGCTTGCAGTCAACGCATTTGCGAACGCTACCACCAGCCGCTAACGGTGGACCCCAAAAAGAATGACGATCAATGTGCCGGCCGTTCGTAGCAGGCTTCCCCAGCCCCCACTTGAATCACTTCATAATTCACACGAAGAGATATCGACGAGAAGCGGCGACATTGAACTGTATGACAAAAGAATCGCGACCCGCCCACGAGCCGATACCAGAGTGGGACGAGGCTGCCGACGAGATCCTCGATGGGTGTGGATACGATCCGGATCTCGGGAAACGGATGGCCGAAGACGCCATCAAGATCACGAACGGTGAGCTAACCGAGCAGGAGTTCCACGAGAAGTACCACGAGGAGGTTAAAACGGAGTTCGGAACCGACGAACGACCCACCAAACCGGAGGGATTCGATGACTGACCAAGAGTTCACGGCGTCCCGCCGGGACGTTCTGAAGAGCGGTGTCGTCGCCGCAGTCGGACTCGGCGGCGCTGACAGCGTTCTCTCGACGCTCCAGCCCGCCGACGACTCGGGAAAAAGTGTTAATCAGGTTACTAGCTTCCTCGGAGAAGATCAAGTCGTGAAGACCGCCTGTTCGCCGAACTGCCGCGGGAAGTGTCCGCTGGACGTTTACATTCGGGACGGGCAGGTGAAGAAAGTCGAGCAGCAGGTGCCCGCTGCAACTGAGTTCAAGCGTGGCTGTACGCTGGGCATTTCACACTTACAGCGCGTGTACAACGCGAAGCGGTTGAAGTACCCAATGAAACGCGCTAGCTGGTCGCCAGATACCCCCCAGCCCGACAAGCGTGGTGAAGACGCAGACTTCAAGCGAATCAGTTGGGACGACGCACTTGACCTAGTGGCTGAACAGATACGGACCACCAAGGACGAACACGGGATGGAAGGCATTTTTTGGCACGCCGGATCGGGTGACGGTGGGACGACTGGCTTCGGTCGCCTGAAACAACTGGTCGGTGGCATTCAGGACAGCTTCGTCTTCGGGATCGACACTAACGTCGGCCAGGGCTTCAACCGAGTTACCGGCGAAGGTGGCGTCTTCATGCCTCCGACGAATACCGCTGAAGACTGGGTCAACGCGAGGACGATCATCATCTGGGGGTCGGACATCTTCGCGAGTCAGTTCCAGATGGACGCCGAGTGGATCCTCGAAGCCAAGCGCAACGGCGCGAAGCTTGTCGTCGTCGACCCCATGTACACGAACACGGCGGAGAAATCGGACCTCTGGTTACCGATCCGCCCGGGAAAAGACACGCACCTCGCTCTCTCGATGATGCACTACATCTTCGAGAACGAGGTTTACGACGAGTCCTTCCTCCGGCAGCGGACGAACGCACCAGCACTCGTCCGCACTGACGACGGAACACTCCTTGACCCAAGCCGGGTCGTCGACGATCCTGCCGATGATGCAGTCGTCGTGATGAACAAGGAAACTGGCGAGCCAGAGGTTGTCGGCGCTGAAACTGGTGGTCCGTTCGCGCTCACGGGCGAATGGTCCATCGATGGGACGACTGTCCAACCCGGACTGGTGGCACTCCGTGAGCAAGCTGCGAACTATCCCCCGGAGAAGGTGGCCGATATCGCGGGACTGACGACTGAAAACATCGAAACGGCAGCCGACTGGTTAGCTACTCGTGGCGCAGGCGGTATTATGCCGAGTTACGGTGTTGGCCGATACCTGTACGGACACGTGTTTGGGCAGGCCTACGCGACGCTACTGGCACTGACCGGCGACTACGGCCGTCACGGAAACATCCACGCACAGCACCCGTCGTACAACGGCTCTTACCTTCAGAAAGGCGATTGGGGAAGTCCAGACGATGCGGTCGGTGTCGAAACGTATGGGTACCAACGCGTCCTCGATCTGCTTGAGGACGGCGGCCCCGCCCAACCCAGGTTCCTCTACGGAATGAACTCGAATATGCTCGGGAACCAGTTCCCGGATAGGGACCGCTGGCTGAACGCGATGGAGAATCTCGACACCATCGTGTGGGCGGACATGTACCACACGCCGACGACTCAGCAAGCGGATATTATCCTGCCGGCCGCTCACTGGTTCGAAACTGAAGACTTGCTCACGACGTACACCCACCCCAACCTCAGTTATCGGCAGCAGGCCCACGAGCCACTTTGGGAGGCCCGTGACGACTACTACATCATAGCTGGGTTAGCCGAGCGACTCGGCCACGGAGACAAATTCCCCGACGACAAACACGAAGTACTCGACCAGTTCGTACAAAACGACGACCGGCTCTCCTGGGAACAACTTCGAGAGACCGGAACGGTCGCCACTGACGAAACTCCGGATGTCGCGTACACTGACGAGTTTGGGACGAAATCCGGTCGGATCACGGTGTACGACGACGACGCGCCAACTGAGAAGGGACCGGGACTGCCCGATGAGGGAGTCGCGCTCGAAGTTCCGGAGCCATTAGAAGCCAGAACAGACGACGACTGGGAGAAACAAGATGAGTACCCACTGGTGTTCATGCAAAAGCACTCGAAGTGGCGGATTCACTCCCAGTGGGCCAATGTCCCATGGCTCAGAGAGGTCAACCGGGAGCCACAGCTGGACATTCATCCGAAAGATGCCGAGCGGAGAGGAATTTCGGATGGAGACTACGTGCGCGTCCACAACGACCGTGGCTCGGTGGTTGTCCGCGCGAAGTACAACAAGGGGATTCGTCCGGGACTTGTGAACACGGACCAGGGATGGTGGGCCGAGGACTTCGTTGAAGGGCACTACCAGGACCCGATCTCCGCGGAGACTGCAAAAGTTGGACGCACGTTCGCCTTCTACGATTGCAGAGTAGAAGTCGAACCCGCAGCTGATGAGTACCAGTCCAACCAGTACACGCAGGACAATCCACACGGTACGGCTGGCAGCTCGGCCGGAGGTGATTAAAAATGACAAATTATGGACTCGTAATCGATCAAGAGCGCTGCATTGGCTGCCACTCCTGTGCCATGAGCTGTAAGCAAGAGAATAACGTCCCGATGGGACAGGCCTGGAATCGCGTACTGACCGTCGGTGGCGATCACATCGATACACCCGAAGGCTCGTATCCAGAGGATGGAGACGACGGAACGCTGGAGATGAGCTATCAGCCGACGGCCTGTCAGCACTGCGAGAACGCACCCTGTGTGAAGGTCTGTCCGGTCAACGCGACGTACAAGCGCGAGGACGGCATCGTGGAGATCGACTACGACAAGTGCATCGGCTGCCGGTACTGCATGGCCGCCTGTCCCTACAACGCTCGGGTGTTCAACTGGGACGAGCCACAGCACCGCCCCGAAGAGGGCACTGGTGACGTCGAGGAACGGCCCCAGGGCGTCGTCGAGAAGTGTACGTTCTGTAGCCACCGCGTCGAGGAAGGACTCGATCCCGCGTGTGTCGTAAACTGTCCTGCCGATGCCCGAATCTTCGGGGACCTCGACGACGATGGGAGCACTGTCTCAAAGTACGTCGCCGAATACGATACCAACCGACTGCTCGACGAGAAGGGCACCGATCCGAAAACGTACTATATCCAGGGCGAGATGTCACCCGGTCGGCCCTGGAAGGGCAAAGAACTCGAATCGGAACTCGACGAACAGCCGACGCCCGAGGAGGCCGACGACCCCGACAGCGAGGAATCGATGCGACGTGCTACTGCCGACGCAGTGTGGGGTGATGACTGATGAGTGGTGAAGTGACCGAGAGATCGGCGACGTCGACAGTGCGGAGCCCCGTGGTGTCCTCGTTCGGGACCGTTTCGAAGGTCTGGCTCGGCCACCTGGGTGTGCTCCTGGTCGCCGGACTCGGGGCGTGGGCATACCAGCTCCAGCAGGGTCTGGTCGTGACCGGGATGCGGAACGTGTTCTCTTGGGGGCTGTACATCATGCTGTTCGTGATGTTCGTCGGGCTGTCGGCGGGCGGGCTCATCATCTCGAGCGCGCCGAAGTTCTTCCACTCGGACCGGTACGAGGGGTTCGCACGGCTCGGCGTCCTCGTGAGTCTGGCCTGCATCATCGTCGCGGGACTGCTCATCCTGCCCGATATCGGTCGGCCAGAGCGGCTGTACCAGTTCTTCACGTCGCCGGACTTTCGTTCGCCGATGGTCTGGGACTTCGGGATCGTCGTCCTGTACGGCGTGTTGAACGTCTGGTACCTCTGGCTGCTCACTCGGCGAGACCTCGCTGCCCGCGGATCGCGACTGGCCTTCGGAGCCGAGGACACACAGGCCGGCCGGGAGCGGGACCGGACGCTGCTGTTCTGGACCGCCGCGGTCGCGTTGCCGACAGCGGTGATGCTCCACTCCGTGACCGGCTGGATCTTCGCGACACAGGTCGGCCGCGGCGACTGGTTCAGCCCGCTCGTTGCACCGGTGTTCATCGCCAAAGCGCTCGTCTCCGGCCTGGGCCTCCTGCTCGTGGTCTCGATACTCGCCGACCGCTACACGGGCTTCGACGCCGACCGGGACGAGCTGACGAGTCTGGGGAAGATGCTGGGGATCTTCCTGGCGTTTCACGTCGTCTACCTCCTCGCTGCCGAGCGCCTGCCACACGCCTGGGCAGACCACTTCGGCTTCTGGGCGATCACCAGCGAGTTCCTCATCGGGGACTCGATCTACTTCTGGCTCTGGACCGGCGTCGGCGGGGCAGTACCGCTGGTGCTGTTGGCGACACCGCAACTCAGGAAGCGACTGTCCGTGATATTCGTCGCAGGCGTACTCGCCGTGTTCGGCACCCTGTTCGAGGGGATTCGGCTGGTGTTCACCGGCTACGAGAGTGTGAACATCGACGCCGCGCCGGGCATCTCGCTGGGCGGCGAGTACGCGGGCGTCACGACGGACATCTGGGCCACGACGGGGGTGTACACGCCGACAGTGATCGAGTTGGTGGTGACCGCGGGAATCGTCGCGGTCGGCGCACTGATCGTCACCGTCGGGCTCCGATACGTCCCGCTCCAGCGGCAGACCGAACAGGAGAGATACGCGGCAGACAGCGGAGGTGGTGGGTGTGACTGACGACACCGCGACGGCGGTCGACGACGCGACGGAGGAGACGAGACGGCCGACGGCCGACACCCTCGCTACCCTGGCAGTGTGCTGGCGCGAGCCGTCCGAGGAGTTGCGTGGTACCGTCGAGTCGGGCGCAGTCGCGTGGCTCGACGAGAGCGAGGCGGCCGTCGATCTGGACGAGCTGCGCGTGGAGTACACGCGACTGTTCGTCGGCCCCGGCCCCGAACAGTGCCCGCCCTACGAGAGCGTCTATCGGGACGGCGACCACGACGGCGACGACCAGAACGTCGGTCCGGTGTACGGGCCAGCGACACAGGCGGTTGCGCGCTGGTACGCCGAGTACGGACTTGAGCTGCGGGACTCGAGATCGGCACCGCCGGACCACATCGCGACGGAGCTCGAGTTCGCCGCCTACCTCGCCGCCACCGAGGACGACGACACGGTCGAGCAGTTCCTCGACGAACACCTGCGAGCGTGGATCGAACCGTTCACCGCGCGACTCCGGGAGAACGATCCGGGGCCGTTCTACCGGGCGGTGATCGAGAAAACGATCGAAGTCGTCACTCGGTGATCGCACCAGCAGCGTACCATCGATGTCACACTCCGGGACAGACGGCGGCGTCTCTCAGACGGCCGTCATCGCGTGATAGCCACTTGCACGCACATTTATGCACCTGTGACCAAAGATAGCAACTATGTTTGCTACCGTGAAGTCGTGGTTCGGCTCACTGTTTGGCGACAGTGACGACGGCCACCTGCTCGATCGTCCGAAGGAGGACCATCAGGTCAAGCGACAGGAAGCCGAACGGAAGCTCGACGAGCTCAAGAGTCGCCGAGAAGAGCTGAAAGAAGCGCTCGATGACAAGCGCTCGAAGTACGAGTCGGCGAAGGAAGCCGGTAACGAAGAGCGAGCACAGGACTTCCTTCGCGACGCAGAAGAGATCAAAGAGGAACTCGAAACCGTAAGAGGGCGGATCGACGAGACGAGCAAACAGCGGAATCTGGCCTCGAACCTGGCGAACATCAAGGAGATCGGCGAGAGCCGGGGCGACGACTACTGGAGCCAGCTCCGGGAGATGGACCAGAGCGAACTGGTCCGGCTGTTCCAGCAAGAGGAGATGAAAAACGAGGAGCTACACGACGTGCTCGGTCAGACGGATACGCTCTCTTCGAACACGCTGGATTCGTTCGGTGAGGGCGCGAGCCAGCTCCACACCGGCTCCGAACTCGAAGAGGAATGGAGCGACGACACATCCGAGACCGACGAAGAAGTGAGCGAAGAGCCCACAGAGGTGGGGGACATCGAAACCGAATCGGACGCACTGAGCGAAGACAGCGACGACGAGACCGTCGAGTTTTCGTAGCGGCTTTCTCCGATGTGGAGATTCAGTAGAGTGGGTTTAGTGCCAAAGTTTTATTATGGTGCCTACCATGTACTCGTATATGGTTCAGTTCAGAGACTGGATTCCAGGTAGCTGGGGCGGCAGTTCGAACGAGCTCATGGACAAAGACGCCGACGAACTCGACCTCGAAGCGCGGACCTTCGAGACCCAGATCGAGCTGAAGGAACAGGAGCTCGAACGGCTCGATCACGAGTTCGAGCAACTGGTCGAGAAGGGGCGAAAGGCCGCCGGACAGAAAAAGGAGCGGCTGAAGCGAAAGGCCAAGCAGCTCAAGCGAGACTACGAGAACAAGGAAGCCGCGTGGCAGGAGATGCTGGAAGAGTACACCACCCTGCTGGCCGCCAAAAACGCCAAGGAGCGTCTCGAAGAGCAGCCCCAGTCGTCGCTCCGGGACATGAGCGAGAAGGACGTACAGGAGTTCATGAACGACATCGTCCGGGAGATCGAAAAGCGCAACAAAGATACGGAGTGGATCCAGCGCAAGGGAGATCAGCTCAACCGGACCCTCACCAGCGTCTCGCAGGACTTCGGGGCGACGATGGAGGAGTCGGAGATCGACACTCTGTTCAAGGACGCCAACGAGGACCCGGTCTCGCTGAGCGAGCTCACGAAAGAAGAAGACGAGAGTGAGGACATCTTCAACGAGGAGCTGGGTCGCTAACGCGCCCACCGCGTTCCCGTCACACCAATTTTGAAACTATGGATCTCGGACAGTACAAAGAGGACATCCTACAGGAACAGTACGAAGAGTACCTCAAGAAGGGGAAGTCACACCTCGATCAGGAGAACCACGAGAAGGCCGCGAAAGCGTTCTCACAGTCTCTCGATCGGTTGGAAGAGCTCGAAACGATCCGGGAGACGACGTATCCGGATCGCAAAGAGCAATTGGAGTCGTCGATCTCGAAGCTAAAGAGCGGTGAGGCCCTCTCCGAAGAGGACATCGGCGAGAACCGCGGCGGCGGAGCTGAGGACGCCGAACAGCCGGAGACGGACTTTCGTGAGCAAGTCGAATCGTTCATCTCCCAGACGGAGGTCACGTGGGACGACATCGGAGGCCTCGACGAGGTCAAAGGCGAGTTAAAGCGGACGATCACGCTGGGCGGCATCGACGACAAGCCCGACGCCGTCGCCGCGACCGATCGCGTCCTCCTGTTCGGCCCGCCGGGAACCGGGAAGACGCTGCTGGCGTCTGCGGTCGCCGGCTCGCTCGACGCGACGTTCTTCGACGTCAAGCTCGGGGGACTGCTCTCGAAGTACTTCGGCGAGACGAGCAAGCAGATCACGGCGCTGTTCGACCTCGCCGAGGAGATGAGCCCGAGCATCGTCTTCCTCGACGAGATCGACGCGCTGACACAGTCCCGCGAGTCCGACCTGGACGAAACGTCTCGCCGCGTGTTGAACACGCTGCTGTCGGAGCTGGACGGGATCGACAAGAGCGACGATAGTTTCGTGATGGTCCTGGGCTCGACAAACACCCCGTGGGACCTCGATCAGGCGATCCGTCGTCGCTTCCCGCGACGGGTGCTGATCCCGCTGCCCGACGTGGGCGCGGCCGAAGAGATCGTCGCGATCAACACCGTCGAAGGCGGGATTACCTTCGAGGGAGATTCCTCGGCGTTCCAGCTGTCAGACACCGGTCGAAGCGTCGACACACCCGTCGAGGCGATCGCCAGCGAGTGTATCCACCGCGGGTACACCGGCAGTGACGTGGAGGCGGTGTGTCGGACCGCCGTCAACGCCATGATCAACCGGTCGAACACGGGACTGGCGTCCGTCGCCGACCGTGGCTTCGACGCCGTCAGGGAGTACGACCTCTCGGTCGACGCCGTCCGGCCACAGGACGTGCAGGTGGCGTTCGAACGCACCTCGGCCTCGCTCTCCGAGGAGAGCGTGCGGCGCTTCGACGAGTGGGATCGGGAGTTTGGCTCCGGCGCGTGACCGGCCACACAGCAGCGCCTCCGTTCGAACTGGAACGGGCCGGAGCGACAGCACGAAGAGCAAACGACGGGGCGCGTCACACTACCGGCTGTACATCTGTCACGGATTTGGCCACCCCGAGGGGGCAAATATCGAAACGAAGGTACAGCCGGCAGTATCAGGAACTGAGGAAGTAGTTGCGAGCCCGTTTGGTCGCACTGGAGACTTTCTGGACGGCCTCGGTCGGTAGCTCGTCGCTTCTCGTGTTCTCGACGTTTTCGAAGGCCGTCTCCACGTCGGCGAGGACGTTGCGGTACCGCTCGTCCGAGATGTCGGCCGCGTGCATCATCTCTTTGAGTTCTCGCAGTTCGCTCTTTACCTCGTTGGTCGACCGAACGTCGCAGATCTTGAGCACGAGGTCGGCCTTGTACGGGATCGGACGGTCGTTCCCACGGGACTGCTGGACCTCGACTTCGAGTGCCGTACTGTAGCCGATCTGTACCGTACAGTCGCCGGTGATCAGCGAGGGGTCGCCGTCGGAGAGGTCGATCTCGCCGAAGGCGTTTTGCTGTACCGTCTCGCTGCTCGAACCCGCGTCCTGGACGTAGAGCTGGCTGTCCTCCTTGTAGAACTCGATGTATCCGGGCTCGCCGTCGTCGTCGAACTCGCGGGACACGGAGATGTCGTGAACGCCCAGCGAGGTGACGGACCCGTCCTTGTCGGCGACGACCGCTTCCCCGCGCTCGGGGACGCGGTAGACGCGTACAGCCGACTCGTCTGTGACGGAGAGAGACGCCGTCGACTCGGGATCGGCCGCACGGATCGTTGCACGCATACCAGGTAGTTAGCAACCGTTCAATTCAATCTTACGAGTCGACGCGTGAACTGACGAATCAGACCCGATAGCACCGGAAAAACATTAATGATATCCAGCCAGACAGCAGAGACGATGAGCGATCGGAACCCACCCGACATCGAAGCTGTCACCAGTCCCCCGCGTCGGTCGCTGCGATACGAGCACATCGAGACCAGCGACGAGCCGATCGGGCGAGGGGGGCAAGCCGTCGTGTACGAGGGACGGGTCACCGACGAGGAGCCACCGGACAGAATCGCACTCAAGGAGCCACCCCGAGCCGGGACGCTCACCGGCGACGCGATCGAACGGTTTCTCAGCGAAGCCCAGCGCTGGGAGACGGTCGACGGTCGGGAACGGAACAAGCAGCGCTGGACGGAGTCGGACCACATCGTCGGCGTCGTCGACACCGGCGACCGGCTGCCCTGGATCGCCATCGAGTACATGGGCGGTGGCACGCTCGCCGATCGCCTCGACGCGAGCGACGGCGGACTGGGACTGACCCACGCGCTCTGGATCGGCGAATGTCTCTGCCGGGGCCTGGCCGTCGCCCACGCCTACGGGATCGTCCACCTCGATCTCAAACCGGCGAACGTCCTCTTTCGCGAGACGGCCGCCGGGACGTGGGACCTCCCCAAGATCGGCGACTGGGGGCTGTCTCGGGTCCTCTCGGAGCAGACCGGAACGATGGACGGACTGTCGGTGGCCTACGCCGCGCCCGAACAGTTCGAGTCCGACGAGTTCGGCGATCCCGACACGCTGACGGACGTGTATCAGGCCGGTGCGATCGTCTACGCGCTGCTCACCGGGAACCGCCCTACACCGGGAGTCAGACCGGGATCATGCACGACATCGTCTACGGCGACCCGCCGACGCCGCCCAGCGACTACCGCGACGACGTGACCGAGGCCATCGACGCGGTCGTGCTGACGGCACTGGAGACCGAGAAGCGGTCGCGATACGAGAGCGTCCAGTTGTTCGAGCGAGCGCTACGCGCCGTCCGGAGCGGTGGACGGCTGCCGACGATCATCGCAGACCGGGTCGACGAGCCGGTCGATGCCGGCGAGAGAGCGCGCCCAGAGACCGGGCAGTCCAGCGAATTACAGCACAGCCACACCCAGCAGACGAGCGACTCGGGACGGAACGAGCAGACGGCAGAGCACCAAGCAGAACCGACAGACACCGTATCGACGGAGTATCTGCTCGCAGTCGTCGACGAACTCACCGACAGCGGGGAGCGGACGGTCTCCAGCGAGACGATAGCAGAGCACGTCGAGGACGGGCGACAGTCGGTGCTGGATCGGCTCGACGAACTCAAGCAGGCGAACCTGGTCGAGTACACCTCCGACAGACCCTCCGGCTACAGGCCGACCCGGCGCGGGGTCGAGCGCGCGAGGGGGACCGAGGTCGACGTGTCGAGGACCGACCAGAGCGGCGATCGAGAGACCGGCGGGTCCCAGCACAGAGCGTCGAACATCGGGGCCGAAGCGGTGTACGAGGCGATCAGGGACCGGTCGCGGCGGGGCACCACGCCGGTTTCGAGCGTCGAGTTGAGCCGAGCGCTCGACGCGAGCCGTGGAGCCGTCCTCGACGCGCTCGACGACCTGAAAGACGACGGCCGGGTGGCGTATCGCTCGGACCCCAACGGCGGCTACCACCTCACGGGCTCGCGGGGTGCGGTGGAGCGATCGAGCGACCGGGGTTCGACGGCGTCGTCCTCGCGGACGGCGACCGTCGAGTACCTGAACGACGAAGTCGTCACAGATCGGGCGTGGGACCCACGAGACGGAGAGGCGTTCACGCGGGCCGCCACGAGCGATCTCCCGCCGGAGGACTACGGAACGATCGAGGTCGAACAGGACGAGTACATCCTCGACGCCGCCGAGGCGGCGGGGCTCGATTGGCCCTCCTCCTGTCGTGCCGGGGCGTGTACGAACTGCGCGGCCGTCGTCGTCGAAGGCGAGATCGACATGGAGATGCAGCAGATCCTCTCCGACGAGGAGGTCGAACAGGAGGACGTGGTCCTGACCTGCATCGGGACGCCCGCGTCGGACCGGGTCAAGCTCCTGTACAACGCCAAACACAGGGATCGGCTCCAGAACAGGGTGATCTGAGAGCGGCGACGCTCGGGCGGCACCGGCGCGGAGCGGTCGGCAGGAGTTATATGGGTGCCGGGCGACGGTGATCGATACCGTTGGCTATGCTCGCTTCGAGCCGGGCGGCTCCAGAGATACCGAATCGTTTTATGCGCGGGCAGACAGCAGTGTCGAGAGAGACAGGATGCTCGGAACCGTAGCCGTCGTCGGTATCGCCGTCGCCGTGTTCGTGGGGTTCAACATCGGCGGCTCGTCGACGGGGGTGGCATTCGGCCCGGCGGTCGGTTCTCGCCTCGTACGGAAGACGACAGCGGGTGCGCTGTTCGTCGCGTTCGGCTTCCTGGGTGCCTGGACGGTCGGGCGAAACGTCATCGCGACGATGAGCAGCAGTATCGTGCCGGCGGCCCAGTTCACGCCCGTCGCGAGCGTCGCGGTGCTGTTCTTTACGGGCGCGTCGCTGTTGATCTCGAATCTCTACGGCGTCCCGGCCTCGACCTCGATGACGGCCGTCGGCGCGATCGTCGGGCTGGGCCTGGCCTCCGGCACCCTCAACCAGGCGCTCATGTTCGTGATCGTCTCGGCGTGGATCGTCGCGCCGCTTCTGTGCTTCGTCATCGGCGTCGTCGTCGGACGGTACGTCTACCCGCATCTCGACCGCTACGTCGCGTTCACGAAGTTCGACCTCCACTTCGTCCAGCTCGACCGCTCGGGAACGATCCCGCGCCCGTATCTGAACGTGAACGCGTCGCCACAGGACATCGTCGGCTCGCTCCTGGTGATCGTGATCGCCTGCTACATGGCGTTCTCGGCGGGCGCGTCGAACGCGGCCAACGCCGTGGCCCCGCTGGTCGGAGAGGGTGGCTCGCTCACCGTCAACCAGGGCGTCTTGCTCGCGGTGGCGGCCTTCGGGCTGGGGAGTTTCACCATCGCTCGGCGGACCCTGGAGACGGTCGGCGACGACATCACGGAGCTGCCGATTCTCGCGTCGCTGATCGTCTCCGTGGTCGGTGCCTCGGTGATCACGGTGCTGTCTTACTTCGGGATCCCCGCGAGTCTCGCGGTCAGTACGACCTCGACGATCATCGGGCTGGGCTGGGGGCGGGCGAGTCGAGCCGCGACGTTGACAGAGCTGGCGACGCCGACCCCCGAGCGCCCGGATCTGGAGGTCTCGACGGGCGCGCTGGTCACCTCGCGCGTCGAGGAGGCACCCGCCGGTCCGACCATCGGAGATATCGCCCGCGAGGAAGCGCCCGCGGAGAAGCCCACAGAGGTGCCGGACGTGCCAGACGTGGGCGCGGAGGGGCCCGCGGATCTCGACGAGCGGAGCCTCTTCGATCCGGGCGCGGCGAAACGGATCGTGACGATGTGGCTGTTGACCCCGTCGCTGGCGATCGCCGCCTCGTATCCGGTCTTCGCGTTCCTGCTGTGAGCGGTACGGGCGGAGAGAGGGTCCGGGGCGGGAGTGATTACCTCTGGTCGTCCAGTTCGGAGAGACACGTCCGGAGGGCGTCCGCCACCTCGCCGTCGGCCCGCGTTACCCGACGTTCGAGTCGCTCGCGGTGGGCGGCGAGTGGCTCCGGATCGATCGCCGCGATCGCGGCGAGGTCCTCGCCGGCCCGTTCTCTCGCCCAGCGGTCCGAGTCCGACAGCGCCGCGAGCAGGGTCGCCGCCGCTCGCGAGCGGACTGTCGCGTGCCGCGTCGCCAGTCGCCCGAGCAGCCAGACGGCGAGTCGGCGACGCGCTGGTCCGCCGCGTTCGTACCGGACGGCCATCGCGGTGGCTACCGTCTCGGGCGTGCGTTCGGCGTGGCCCAGCAGGCCGAGGACCGCGTCGACGATCGCCTCGTGCGTTCGCGGTTCCCGCCCGGGCCGTCCCAGCAGGTGACCGATCGCCTCGTCGGCCGGGAGCACCGCGGTGGTTCCGAGCGTCGCGATCGCCTCGATGGCGTCGACGCGAACCGCCCAGTTGTGGGCCTCGCAGGCGTCGAGCAGCGTCGCGACGCCGCGGCGGTGCAGCCCCTCGTCGTCGCTCAGCGGGAGGAGCCGGGTGAGCGACGCGAAGACGGCCTCGTGGCGGTTCAGGTTGACCGACTGGGAGAGCAGTGCCGCCAGAACGTCGTCGCGGTCGGCGGGCGCGACGTGGTTCTCGATGTGTTCGAACGAGCGGTCCCGCGTCTGGTCGTCGGCGAGGACGAGAAACTGCGCGGTCACCGCCGGCTCCAGCGTCGGTTTCGTCGGATCGCCCGGCCACGATTCGAGAATCGTCTCGTAGGACGAATCGCCGCCGAGCCCCGCCGCTCGCGCGGTCACCGTCGCCAGTCCGTCCGTGGTGACGCTGTCGCGCGGGAGGTCGTAGTGGGGTGAGGCCGCCGCGGGCGACGTGAGAAAGTCGACGGTCTCGGACAGCGCCCACGCGAACGACTCCGTGATCGTGTGGTTGGCGCGCGCGCAGGTGGCGACGACGCGAAAGAGCCAGTACGTCGACAGCGGGCTGGGAGCGATGTCCCGGAAGTTGGTGACGATCTCGCCGTCGTACTCCTCGTGGAGGCGCTCGCCGACGGGGTGGAGCCGTCCGTGAACGGTGCCGGGCGCGTCCTCGGCGACGGCGGCGAGCAAGCGACCGGCGGCACGGGTGACGGTCGGAGAGGTGTCGGAGACGAGGGCCGTCAGCGACGGCTCGACGAGCGAGTCGAGTGTCACCGAGCACTCCGTCCCCAGGATCGTCACCACGGGCAACAGAGCGGGCCGCGTCACGCTGTCGGTCCGAATCCGGTCACACAGCGTGTCGGCGACCGGGACGAGCGCAGCCGGATCGGCGTGACCGATTCGGGCGAGCCCACCGGCGGCCGAGCGCCTGACGCCGCGCTCGCGTGCGCGGAGATGCGTCGTCAACGCCGCGACCACGCGGTCCGTGACCGACGGCTCGATCGCTCCGCAGTGACCCAGCGCGCGACAGGCCGCGAGCGCGACGTATCGAGGGCCGTCGACCGCGTCACAGAGCGCGTCGACGAGGGGCGAGGAGACGCGCAGGGAGTCTCCGACCAGCGTGGCGGCCGTGTGGGCGGCCTGGGCGCGAACAGCGTCGGACGGGTCGCGCAGTCGCTCGATCACCACGTCCGCCAGCGCCGCCGGCTCGTCCGTCGCCCTGACACGCAACGCGGACAGTGCAACGTCGCGGACGCCGGGCGACGGCGCGGACGCGTACCGACAGAGCAACGCCCCGACGCTCTCTGCCGGTGGAGCCGAGGAGGCCGTCCGCTCAGAGGGGGTCTCGACGCGGGGAGCGAGCGTCGACAGCGCGCCGAGGACGGCGACGGGCGAGGCCGTCTCCCGGAGCGTGGGGGTACTGGCGAGGAGCTGCTGACGGACGGTCGGACGCAGGGACGGCGCGTGGACGGCGATCGAGACCAGACGCTCGCAGGCGCGGCGACAGCGGGCGCGAGACGCCGCGGCGAGGCGGGACGCGATCTCGTCGACGGTGTCGGCCGTGGCCGCCGCCGGGTCGACCGTCGAAGCGCCCCGCTCGGCGTCCCGGTCTGTGTCCGGGTCACCGTCCAGCAACGCCCAGGCGGCGTCTCTGACCGCGGGACTGGGGTGGTGTCGCCACGCGTCGTCGGGACCGCCCGGAAGTGAGTCCGCGCGGCCCATCGTTTCGAGCAGGGACGCGGTCAGTTCGCCGTCGTCGGTCCAGAACCGGTCTGCGAGCCAGTCAGTCGCCGAGACGGTCTGGGGAGCCGTCTCGGCCAGCGCCGTCGGCCACGCCGTCCGTCCGGGGCGCTCGCGCTCGCGTGCGCTCTCGGGGAACGGCGACCAGCCGGTCCGACAGCGCAACAGGAGTCGCGGATGAGCGGTGACGAGCCTCGCCAGTCGCCGGGCGCGCGACTCCGAGAGCGTCTCGCCGGGCGGACAGGAGCCGAGCACCTCGGCGACGACGGTCGGCTCGTGGTCGACGAGCACGGACAGACACGCGAGCAGCGGCGTCTCCTCGCGTCGCTCGGCCAGAGAGTGGAGGCGGTCGCGTGCCCGTCTGCGCGCCGCCTCGTCACCGTCGAGGAGAAGGAGGGTCGAGAGCCACGCGAGCAGCGGCGGCGCGACCGGGTCCGACTGGACGACGGCTTCGAGACGCCGAACGGTCGCCGCCGTGAGCCGGCCACCCTCGGCGACGGCAGTAGCGAGGGCCTCGGCGACGAGCGCGTCACGCTCGTCGTCGCCGAGGAACTCGACCAGCGTCGGTGCCGCCTCGGTGACGGCCTCCGGCGCGGCCTCGGCGAGTCGCTGGAGCGGCTCGGACGCCGGGTCCGGATCGAGAATGTCCATCCCGTCGCCCTCGTCCTCGGCGTCCCGGCGGTCTCGGAGGACGCGACACTGCACGGCGACCGGTCCGGTGCGGTGCTTGGCGTCGGTCTGTCCGGTGGCTGCGAGCACCGACACGGCCTGGGGTCGCACCGCGGGATCGTAGGCGGCCACGGGCCAGGCAATCCGCCCGAGCAGCGAGCACAGGGTCGGTTCGATCTCGGCGAGTCGTTCGAAGACAGACAGGACGCGCCGCCGCACGTGCTCGTCCTCGTCGGCGAGCATCGACTGGAGGACGCCGACGGCCGCGAGCCGATGGCTGTCGGCGTGGCGCGCGATCGCGTCGCAGATCGAAACGCCCGCGTGGCGCAGCGAGTCGTCGTCGGCGTCTCGGAGCGTGCGCGCGACTTCCAGATACCGGTCGAGATCGACGAGTGCGGCCAGTTCCGAGCCCAGTTCGTCGAGCGGATCCGGAACGCCCAGCCCGCTGTGGGGCGACAGCTGGAACCACACGAGCAGATCGACGAGATACCGTGCCCGTCCGGGGTGGTCAGAGCGCAGTGCCCGGACGGCCGTCAGGAGCACCCCGACGGCGGCACCCAGAACGTCGTCGTCTCCGTCGGTCAGCCGGGACCCCACCCGTCGCTGGAAGCGTGCGAGATCGATCGTCGACGGATCGAACGTGTCACCGATCGCGTCGAGGGCCGTGTGCCGAACGCGGCGGTCGTCGTCGTCGGTCGCGGCCAGGAACCGCTGGGTGTACGTCCCAGCCAGGCGTGGCTCGTGGCGAGCTACCCGTCCCAGCGTCTTGAGGGCCGCCGCCCGGACCTGTGGCTCCGGGTCGGTCGCACGCTCGGAAACGGTGTCCAGAAACGGCTCGACGCGGGCCGGTGCTGCGACGCCGGTGTCGAACTTCGTCCCGCGTCCCGCCGTCTCCCCGAGAGCCTCGATCGCGGCGGTCCGAACGTCCGGGGACGGGTGGTCGAGCAGCGACCCGATCGCGTCCAGCCCCGCGAGGTGGCCGGGCAGGAACCGCCCGATCCGGCCGAGCGTCGCGAGCGCGTCACAGACGGTGGCCGGGTTCTCGCGGTCCAGCTCCCAGACGAGGCCGGCGACGAGGGGCCGAAGCATGGCCGGTTCGCTCGTCGCGACCCGCACGACCGCCCAGGCGGCCTCGTTCCGGACTGCCGAGTGGGCGTCGTCGGCCGCGTCGACCAGCGGGCCGAGCAGCGGCTTTGCCACACCCGGAGCCGCGGTGCCGAGATCGCCGAGGAGCGCCGAGAGCGCGGCGGTGTCGACGGCGGATTCGCCGGCATGCGTGAGGGGCCGTCGGAACGTCTCGACCAGCGGCGCGAACGCCCGCGGCCGACGGCAGCCCAGATCACGCAACGCCGCCAGCTCCGCCCGCGTCGGGGTCGCTCCCGGTCCGATCGACGACTCGACCGCGTCGACGACTTCGGTCGTCCGGTCGGGCCGTGAGTCGGTGGCCGCCGCGAGTGCCGCGAGCGCGGCTCGTCGCCGCGCGATCGTCTCCGAATCGAGGGCAGCGAGCGCGCGGTCGATCACCGCCTCACCCGAGACGTGTCCGGTCTCGAAGCCGACACGGAGCGACCGCGGCGTCCGATCGAACACGGTTCAGGCCTCCGTCGAGAACAGCGCCCTGACGAGGCGCTGCATCGTTCGTGCGAGCGTGTCGGTCTCGGCGTGGACGATCCGGTCGAAGTACTCGGTGTGAGTGCCCGGTTCCGACCCGATGTAGACGCCGAACACGGGAACGGTACACGCCGCCAGCTGCGACTGGTAGCGGTCGGGGTGGTCCGGCGCGCCGTCGGTCACGACGACGACGAACGGGTGAGATCCCCGACCGTCGTCGAGGCGCTCACGGGCGACGGCGACGGCCGTCGAGAGCGGCGTCCCCCAGTCCGCACGTTCGGTCATCAGCCGGTCGACGTGCTCGGACGGGCGACCCCCGAAGGGGAGTTCAAGACACGGATACCCCTCCCAGATAGACAGCACGGACGCGTCGACCCCGACCGCGAACAGCGCGTGGACGAGCTGGGCCGTCGCGGTCTCGGCCGTCCGGACGGGTTCGCCGTCCATCGATCCCGACCGGTCCAGCACGACCAGACAGGAGTGGTCTCTGGCCGTCCCCGACTCCCGGCGGGTGAAGACCCGCTGGGCCCCGTTGCTCGCGCCGACGAGTCGCCGCCCGTCGAGTCGGCCGGTGCGATGCCCGGGCGCGTCCCGGGGACGACGCTCGCGGCGAAGCTGCGTCGAGAGGTCCCGCTGGAGTTGCTTCGAACGTCCGACCGCGTCGTCCCAGCGGTCCCGGTCGCCGCCGTCCTCGGCGGGGTCAACGACGATCACTTCTTCGAGGGCCGTCGACTCGTCGTCGACGACGGCGAGCAGTTCGCGAGCCTCGCGTTCGAGGGGCGACCGGCCCGAGCCCGCCCGATTCGACTGTGCGCGCACGCGCTGTCGCCGGACCCGTCTGACCGTGTCGTCCTCGACCCGGCCCGGCGGCCGACGGTCCTCGTCCGGATCGGCGACGCTTCCCGCACCGTCGGCTCCGGAGGCGGACCGCCCGTCAGCAGCGCGATCTCGGGCGACGTGGGCGCTGGCCGCCCCGTCGTCGGGCAGCTGGTCCGCCGCGTCTGCGGTCCAGCCGGCGCGGGCCCGGGCGTCGCTGGGCCGGACCGGCGCGGTCTGGAGACGCCCGTTCTGTCGCGGCGGGAGCCCCGCGAGGGCGTCTCTGGCGGTCCCGAAGAAGTCGTGGGCCCGTTCGACCCGGCGAGTGCCGTCGGGCTCCGAGAGCACGTCGGCGACGAACTCGTCCATCGCCGGGACGAGGTCGACGAGCGCCTCCCGCTGACCGTCGTAGACGACACGCCGGCCGTCGTCCGGGTCGACGATGGCGGCGAAGCGACCGCTGTCGACGAAGCCACGGTCGAGCAGCCCGACTGCGAGGGCCTCGAAGACGGTGTAGGACTGGACCGGCTCGCCGTCTGCGGTCGCGAGGTCGAACAGCTCGACGTACGCGCGGTGTCGCTCGTCGGCCCGCGAGACGAGCACGTCGTTGAGGAGGACGAAGTCGTCGCTGACTGAGAACTCGTTGGCGATCTGAGTCTCGACGACGCCGTCCTCGGCGGTGTTGTACACCATCCGAAACAGGTCGCGCCAGCGCCCGTCGACCCGCTCTAAACAGTCGCCGAAGCGATCGAAGTCGGAGTAGTAGACGTGGCCCAGTTCGTGGAAGAGAAAGGCGACCTGAATCGAGCGATCCCACAGCCCCGGCGGCAGCTCCGTGCCGGGCTGCTCGTATTTCTCCGTCGGCAGCACGATCTCGTAGGCGTCCGGGCCGGCCCCCTCTGCCGGCCGAGCCCACGCTCGCTCCTCGTCGAAGGCGATCGAGATCGTCGTCTCCCTGTCCGTACACAGCGACGCGAGTCGTTCGAGCTCTCGGCGGCGCTCGCTGGAGGCCCGCTCCGGCGTCGAGAGCGCGGCCAGGTCTGTCGGCTCCGTCTGTGCTGTCAGTCGCATCTACAGTCGTTTGTCGATGAGGGTTCGGACCAGCGACTCGTCGTACTCGTCGACGCGCGCGACGAGTTCGCTCCTGGCCGCCTCCCCGACGGTCATGAAGTCGTCTTCCATGAACCGGGCGATTCGAACGAGCTCCCGGGTCGTGACCGGCGTCGACAGCTCGCCGTCGACGTACGCCTCCCGGAGTCGGCTCGCGAACGACACCAGGTCCCGGATCTGAGCTGCTTTCCCCCTGTCGAGGTCCGTCCGGTCGAAGACGAGTTCGACCTCGACCGACTCCGGGAGATAGGAGAGCTTGACGTGGCGAAACCGATCCTCGAAGGCGTCGTTTAGCTCGTAGGTCCCCTGATAGCCGGGGTTCGAGGTCGCGACGACGCGAAACTCCTCGTGTGGGACGAGCTGCTCGCCGGTCTGTGGGATCGTCAGCGACCGGGTCGCGCGCTGTTCCATCACGGCGTTGAGAGCGGCGACGGTGTTGGCGTCGGCGGCGTTGATCTCGTCGAGCAGGAGGATCGCTCCCTCCCTGACCGCACGAGTGAGCGGCCCGTCGATCCACTCCGTGACCGTCTCGCCGCCGTCGCCGCTCACGAGGTGGAGGTGACCGAGCAGGTCCTCGCGGTACGTCGTCTCCGACAGCGTCACGCGGTACAGCGGTCGGTTCGTCATCGCACAGACGTACCGCGTGAGGAAGCTCTTGCCGACGCCGGGGGGACCCTTGAGGACGACGTTCATCCCCAGTTCCAGCGCGCGGGTGACGATCTCGACGTCGGTCCGATCGCCCTCGATCTGGCGGTGGTGGTAGTCGTCTCGCCGAACGCTCGGCACCTTCTCGTGGCCAACGTCTTCGAGCACCGAGAGTTCGCTGAAGGTCTCGTCCGTCTGGGAGCCGACAGTACGACTCTCGGCGTCCGGATCGGCCGTCGTCTCCGGGCTCATAGACACCGAGAGACTCCCTTCGACGCGGCGGTCGTGTTGCGATCGTGCGACGGGACAGACGGCGTTGCTGAAGAGACCACGTTGGGTGCCACGTTCCGGTTCGACTACTAAATGCTTTGTTCCGGGGCGTGATCGACACTCATCCGAAAGGCGACCATGAGGTCCCGACACGAAGTCAGGATCGCTCGGCGAGTGCGTAGAGAGTCCCCTCACGCGTCGCAGCGAAGAGGTGCCCGTCGACGGGGACAGGCGAGCAGGCGACCGTCGAGCCGAGTTCTCGTCGCCACCGTTTCCGTCCGGTCGCCCCGTCGAACGCGACGACCGTTCCGTCACCGAGGCCCGTGTACACGATGCCGTCGGCGATCGCCGGTGTCGTTTCTGTCCCGAGACGGGTCGTCGAGCCGTCGAAGCCGTAGGAAACGATCTGCTCGCCGCTGTAGATCTCGATGCCCCTGACTTCCGTATCGGTCACGTAGTAGGCCGTCCCCTCGGCGACGGCGGGCATCGACAGGACGCCCCGGCCGAGCGTATCGACGACGGTCTCGCGCTGTAGGTCGACCAGCGTGTCACCGACCAGCACCGTTCCGGAGTTTCCCGGCGCGACGATCGGCGTTCGGATGCGCCCACGGCCACTGATGTCGATCGTCGCCTGCTCGGAGCCGCCCTTCGTCAGGACGTGTACGACGCCGTTGTCGTCACCGACCAGCAGCCGTCGCCGGCCGTACTGGGTCACCGGAACGCGAATGCCCGGTGTCGTCTCCACGGTCCACATCTCGTTGCCGGTCTCGGTGTGGATCGCGCTGACAGCACCGGACCGAGACGTGACGACGACGCGGTCGTTCGTCACCACGGGCGGTGCGTAGATCCCGCTCCCAGTGTCGTGTGCCCACCGCTCGGTCCCGGCCGTGCGGTCGATCGCGTAGACGTGGGCGTCCGTGCTCACCGCGTAGAGCGTGTCTCCAGCCACCGCTGGCGCAGCGACGACGGCGTTCTCCGTCTTGAAGTGCCACCGTTTCTCTCCCGTCCGCGCGTCGAGTGCGAACACCAGCCCGTTCGTGGTGCCAGCGTAGACGGTCCCGTCCGCGACGACCGGCGACGCTTCGAGCCCGCTCCCGATCTCCGACTCCCAGGCCACGGCGGCATACCCGTCGGGACCTCGCTGGTCCGGCGTGTGGAACGTCCGTCCTCGATCATAGCCAAATCGCGGCCAGCTGCCGCGTATCGATCGGTCGCTGGCGGTCGCCGACGGCGATCCGGACGCAGAGTCGGACCGTCCGGTGGCGTCAGACTCGACGGCCCCCGCCGCGTCGGGCTGGTCGAGTTCGTCGATCGGCACCACCTGCGAGACGTCACTCGCCGTCGGATCGGATCCCTCGTAGCGAAGCGCGACCGCGTCACCGGTCTGGAGAGTCGCCTCGATACCGCTGAGGTAGAACACGCCGTCGTTTGCGAGGGCGGTCTCGACGGCCGCCTTGCTGTCGCCGGTCGTGTCGATCACCACGCCCTCGCCGAACGTCTCGCTGTCGCCCACGGCGGGCGGGTCTTCGTCGCTCTCGACGGGCTGGACCTCGATAATGTCGCTCGCTCCCGGATCGTCCCCCTCGTAGTAGAGCGAGACCCGTTGGGTGGGTTCGAGATCGTGGTCCAGATCGCTCAGGTAGAAGGTCCCATCGTCTGCCAGGTCGGTCCTGATCGCCGCCGCTCCGCGGGCAGTGGTGTCGAGGACCACGCCAGTGCCGACACCGACACCGTTCCAGTCGGCCGTCTGGCTCGGCACCGAACGGGAGTCAGGACGGCTCCGAGCGGTCGGGTTCGGCTCCGGTTCCTCGGAGCGGTCGTCGCCTCGCTCGATCGAACGCAGGTCGTTTCGGACCTGGAGCATCGCCTCGTAGCGATCGTCGGGGTCCTTTGCCAGCATCGTCAGGATCACGTCGTCCAGCGCCGACGGCACCACGGGTCGACGTTCGCTGAGCGGGACGGGATCGTTCCGCAGGATGCCCGTGATCAGTGCCGCTTCGGGAGCCGATTCGGGGCCGTCGACGAACGGGTGTGTCCCCGCGAACAGCTCGTACAGGACGATTCCCAGCTGGAACTGGTCGGTGAGCTGGTCGGTCGACTCGTTGTGGGCCTGTTCGGGCGCGACGTACTGTGGCGTGGTAACGCCGACGCTGTCGGAGTGGTTCAGGAGCGTCCGGGCGAGCTCCCAGTCGGCGATCTTGGGCACGTCCCACTGTTCGCCCGGCGTCTCGCGGAAGAGGATGTTCTCGGGCTTCAGATCGTGGTGGATCAGGCCGCCGCCGTCGTGGTGTGCGTACCAGACGGCGTCGGCGAGTCGCTCGGCGACCCAGAGCCTGCCCTCGACGGAGAGACCCTCCGTGTACTCCCCGAGGTCCCCGCCGTCCATGTACTCCATCGCGACTCACGGCACGTCGGCGTCGTGGTGGAGCCACGGCAGCGGGCTCTCGCCCCAGTCGACGACGCCGACGATGTGCGGGTGGTCGGCCAGTTGAGCCCACCGTTTGCCCTCCCGTCGAAACGAATCGAACACGTCACCGCCCAGGGTCCCGTGGGTCGCCGGGTGTTTGACCGCGATCTGATCGCCCTCGCCGACCCCGATCCGGTGGACGACCGTCGTGGGAGTTCGACCGATCACTGCCTCGTGATCGAACGAGTCGGGCGACAGCGACCGCCGACTCGGACTCTCGACGGTCGAAGGGTCCGGCTCCCGTGAGTCACTCATCTGCAGGTCGTTGGACTGGGAGTGGCTTCAACGTACTGACCGAGAGGAACGTGACCGAGGAGTGTCCGTATTCGTTCCGATTCGAGAGGTGTTCTAGTGGGAAGATAATTTGAACTGGAGATCCTACGCCGAGAGGAGCGATGGACACCGACGAGGATTCGACTCGTGAGATCGACAGTCTACGGCGTGACGCCGATGGCGCTCCGGCCCGGGTAGATCTCGACGCGGCCGGTCGGTTTCTCGACAGCAACCAGCCCAAGAACCGCCAGACAGCTACCTACGTGTTCAAGCAGGTCGCCAAATCGGACGCACGGCGAGTGAGGGGCCATCTCGACACTCTCGAACCGCGTCTCAACGATTCGAACAGTAAGACGCGAAACTTCACGCTGTTCGCGTTCAGCGAGGTCGTCGAAGTCGACCCCCGGCGAGTGAGTGACTATCTCGACGCGATCAAGCCACGACTTGACGACGAGAGCAAAAATACGCGAAATCTCGCGACCCACGTCTTCAAAGAGGTCGCCCAGGAGGACCCCCGGCAGGTAATCGACTCTCTCGACGCGGTCGAACCGCGACTCGACGACGCCGAGGAATCGACACGGAACTTCGCGGTCTCCGTGTTCAGCGAAGTGGTCGAAGTCGACCCCCGGCGAGTGAGTGACTATCTCGACGCCATCGAACCGCGGCTCGACGACAAGAGCGAAAATACGCGAAGCCTCGCGACCTACGTCTTCGGAGAGGTCTCTAGGGAGGAACCCCGACAAGTGATCGACTATCTGGACGCGATCGAGCCACGGCTCGACGATGCCAAACAATCCACTCGGAACTTCGCGACTACCGCGTTCAGCGAAGTCGTCGAAGTCGCCCCCCGGCCAGTGAGGCGTTCTCTGGACGCGCTCGAACCACGACTCGGCGACGAGAGCGAGAACACGAGACACCTCGCGGCCTACGTGTTCAAGGAAGTCGCAAAGGAGAAGCCACGCCACACGAGCGGCTATCTCGACGCGCTCGAAGACTGCCTCGACGACCGAGGAGAGAAGACGAGGAACTTCGCAGCGTACGTCTTCAAGCAAGTCGCCAAAAAAGAGCCACGCCTCGCGTATGACTATCTCGACGCGCTCGAAGACCGCCTCGACGATCAGGGCCAGGAAACGAGAAACTTCGCAACCTACGTCTTCAAGGAAGTCTCCAAGGAAGATCCACGGCTGACGATTGACTATCTCGACGCGCTCGAAGACCGCCTCGATGACGAAAGCCAAGGAACGAGAAACTTCGCAGCCTACGTCTTCAAGCAAGTCGCCAACGAGAAACCGAACCAGGTTCTCGACTATCTCGACGCGCTCGAAGACCGCCTCGACGATGCGAGTGGGAACACGCGAAACTTCGCGACCACCGCGTTCGGCGAAGCCGTCGAGGTTGCCCCCCAGCGAGTGAGTGGTCATATAGACGCGCTCGAACCGCGACTCGACGACGAGAGCGAGAACACGCGAAACCTCGCGGCCTACGTCTTCGGAGAGGTCTCCAAGGAAGAGCCCCGGCAGACACTCGACTACTTAGACGCGCTCGTACCACGGCTCGACGACCCCAAACGACCGACGCGAAACTTCGCGACCACTCCGTTCAGCGAGGGCGTCGAGGTCTCCCCTCGGCGAGTGAGTGACTATCTGGACGCACTCGAACCGCGACTCGACGACGAGAGCGAGAACACGCGAAATCTCGCGACCTACGTGTTCGCGGAAGTGGCCAAAGAAGAGCCCCGGCAGGTGATCGACCATCTGGACGCGATCGAGCCGCGACTCGACGATCCGAAGCGCTCGACACGAAAGTTCGCCGCCTCCACGTTCGCAACCGTATCCGAAGAGGACCCGTCACGGGTCGCCGGCTACCTTCCGTCGATCGTCCCACTGCTGGCAGACGGGAACGACACCATCGAGGACTACGCAGGGTCCTGTTTCGCCCAGGTCGCCAGACACGATCCGGGGCCGTTGCGAGACCTGCTCCGCTCTGCAGAGTCGAGGCGGTTCGGAGCGGCGGCGGTCGAGCGAGTAGAAGCAATCGTAGCTGCAAACACGTCAGAGGACGACGATGACGACACTTCAGAGTCGACCCGCGTCGACAAACGGCGACCGGCAGACATTCCGGGTGCGCCAGAAGCGGAGATCGCCCTCGACGAGATCGAAGAGGAACGGACGATCGGACAGGGGGGCAACGCCGACGTGGTGGAGGCGTCGGTTCCGAGCGGGACAGGAGACACGTCGATCGCGATCAAGAGACCGCGGATGTCGGGGACGATTCACGGCGAGACGATCGAGCGGATGCTCGACGAAGCCGAGCGCTGGGAGAGGCTGGACGGACACGACCACATCGTCGGCGTCGTCGACTGGGGGGCGAGCCCGGTCCCGTGGATCGGAATGGAGTTCATGGACGGCGGACACCTCGGCGAACGAGCCGGAGAGATGAGTCTGGCCCAGAAGCTCTGGACCGCGCTCGCAGTCACGAAGGCCGTTCGCCACGCCCACAAACACGGCGTCGCTCACCTCGATCTCAAGCCCGAGAACGTCCTCTTTCGGACGGTCGAAGACGCCTGGGACGTGCCGAAAGTAGCGGACTGGGGACTCTCGAAGCGGTTGCTCGAACACTCCCAGAGCGTACAGGGGCTCACGCCACAGTACGCCGCACCGGAGCAGTTCGACGACGACTACGGGACCAGCGATCACAGCACGGACATCTATCAGCTCGGCGCGGTCTTCTACGAGCTGTTCACCGGACAGCCGCCGTTCGACAGTAATCCATCGAAGGCGATGTACCAGATCCTGGAGAGTGAGCCGACGCCGCCCAGCGAGATCGCGGGGGTCCCACCGCGCGTAGACGAGATCCTGTTGACGGCACTGTCCAAATCGAAAGCCCAGCGGTACGACGACATCCTGTACCTCCGGGACGCTCTACAGGAAGCGTGTGAAGACCTGTAGCCGTTGTAGCCGTCGACCGTTTAGAACACTCGAAGTGGGAGAGAACGACGAGAGAGAGCGACACGAAAAGAAGACAGAAGGGCGACAGGAGAGAGCGTAACAAGATAACGAGAGAGGGGAGCGAGGGGAGAGAAAGAGACAGCAAAATAGAGAGGGCGAGTTTTCGGTGGGTGCTGTGAGGAGAGAGGGGGGAGCGGGAGTGAGTGGGTGAGTGGGTGAGTGAACCCCCTCACCCCGTGTGCGAGATGAAATCAGTGAGAGAGTAGGGGTGGGGTCGTAGCGAGAGCGGGCGAGCTGAGACAGGGAACAGCTAATATCGACGTTTTCAGCAAATAGAGAATCTGAAAAGCCAGAATAGAGAATTACCTAGTATAATAGAAACACTTATTACTAAGACAGAAAAACCGAATCCGTAATGCAAGAGGGGTCAGGAATAAGAGTAAAAATATACTAGATAGTCTAGATAGCTCAGGTGAAAATATCTATAGCATATATCGATTATCTAAAATGACTGCTGTAATCTATCGATCATCAACCACCTCTAAATGCGCCTCTCTAGGCCTCTAACGCGGCTTCTCGACTGCTGGCGACGATATCCGTCACTGACTCGGGCTAGAGGGGCACTCTCTCTTTGCCGATTTCATCTCGCACACGGGGTGTGGGGGTCAACTTCCCCCCTCTTTGCCCATTTCTTGGGTCGATTCTACGATAGCGTGGGATTGATCCGGTAAAGCGTTCCGATAATCCGTCTTACTCCACGGCGCTCGTACTCCGGAACGACTTCATCGGCCTGTTCTCCACGGCGATTCACTTCGCACACGGGGTGTGGGGGCGACGGATCCCGACCGCCGTCGGAACTCGACTCTCTACCAGTACCTTTCCGTTCGTCTGCATTTCATTTCGCACACGGGGTGTGTGGGTCCGCACGTCGTCCGAATCGGGACGCAATCCGAACCCGCTGAAACGGTGTTCCCTCGATCTTCACAGTCGTCGTGGTTTCCGGATTCTCGTTTCATCTCGCACACGGGGTCCGTGTCCTCTCATCTCCTTCTCTGCACATCTCCTTCTCTGCACACCTCCTTCTCTACACACCTCCTTCTCTACACACCCCCTTCTCTACACTCGTCCGTCTCTGCATGCGTTCGTCTCTGCACACGTCGGTATTTGACTTTGCCCACGGTACGTCCCATCTCCATCTCTTCGCAGATATTATCGACTCTATGCGGTATATTCTCTACATTTAATCTTGCAGGCGGTTCCAAATCTTTATCTGCGATGTGGATTATATCACGGTATCATGGGTGACGGCGACGACCAGCAGTCACTGTCCCAGTCTATCAAGGGACGACTTCAGGAGGGCGTGCAGGACTCCGTTTTCAGGGACAAGGGTCTCCTCGATCCGGATGCCGTTATCGACGAGGACCGCATCGTCGGTCGCGACGAACAGCTCGAAGACATCATCACGTATCTCCGGCCGGCGCTGCAGGGCAACCGCCCGCCGAATATGCTGCTCTACGGCCCGTCCGGGACCGGCAAGTCTCTGATCATCAACGCCGTCTGCCAGCAGGTACTCGAACTGGCAAACAGCCAGGACATCGACTTCGGCGTCGTCGAAATCAACTGCCAGACGCTCAAATCACACGATCGAGCCGTCTACCAGCTCGTAGAAAACGCCGCGGCGAAAGCAGGCGTCGAGGTCGGCGTTCCACAAATCGGGGTCTCCACGAGCCAGAAGCTCAACCGTTTCTACGATATTCTGAGTGAACACTTCGAGTCGGTCATCATCATCCTCGACGAGGTCGACCTGCTCGTCGGTCGCCAGCGGGATCCAAACGACGAACCGGCGTACTCGAAACTCCTGTATCAGCTGTCCCGGGCCTCTCAGCTGGGCCGGATCGACCAGCACGTCTCGGTCGCCGCCCTCACGAACGATCCGCGCTTCATGGAGGAACTCGACGGTCGTGCCGAGAGCTCGTTCAACCCTCAGGACGTGGTGTTTTCGGACTACGACGCCAACCAACTGCAGGCGATCCTGGAACGCCGACGCGACGCGTTCCAGGAGGGGGTCCTCGAAGACGGGATCATCCCGCTCAGTGCTGCCTTCGCGGCACAGGATCACGGCGATGCGCGGAAAGCGATCGACCTGTTCCGGACGGCAGGCGAGATTGCGGATCGTGCCGGCGACGACACGGTCCACGAACAGCACGTTCGCGACGCACAGGAAGAGGCCGAACGCGACCGGACGCTGACCCAGATGCAGGGCCTCTCCTCCCAGAAGAAGCTCTCGCTGTACGCGACCGCGGTCGTCCCGGTCTACTCGAATCGCAACCTCAACGCCGTCCCGAGTACGGTCGCCTACCGCGTCTATCAGTATCTCACGGAGCTTCTGGACACGGACGAGAAGTCTCGGGACTCCTACCTCCGGTACATGGGCGAGGCCGAGACCTACAACTTCGTCACCTCGGAGAAACGGGGCCGTGGCTACGGCAGCGGCGTCCACAAAGAGTACACGTTCGTCGACGATCCAGAGGTCGTCGCCGAAACGCTGCGCTCGGACATCCGACTCGAAGAGGTCGAGCAGGACGAGTCACTGATCCAGTCCGTCGTCAACGCTCAGATCGAGGACTTCTTCGAGGGGTGAGGCCGCGCGGGTTCTGGGATCCTCCGATCCAGCTCGTACACGCCGATCGCTGTCTCTCGCTCACGCTGACTGTTTCATCTCGCACATGGGGTGATCATCTCGCAGACGGTGTGGTGCCGACCTCGCGATCGATCATTTCGCAGACGGAGTGTGCCCAAGTCACTTCGCACACGGGGTGGGTGTGTACCACTCACTGGCGGCGGCGACACGGCTCCGGCGCGAACCCAGCACGGTACACCGCTTCACTTCGCACACGGTGTCGGTCCCGCTCCCGGCGCGATTCATCTCGCACACGGGGGGTGGTGTTCCGGACACGACCCGAGAATCACTTCGCACACGGGGTGTGTTGCACTCGCCCCAGCCACTGTCGCTTCGGGCGACGACTACGCCGGATCAACGGGACTTTCGTACTGCGAACGAATCTGCTCGCCGTCGCATCACTGCCAGTAGTAGTATCGGTTGCCGTCGATCTCCTTGACCGTGATCGTCGCCTTCGCCGGGACGCTGTCGGGAGGATCGTCGGGTCCTTCCTCTCGTTCGCGGGCTCTGTCGCCGTCCGCGCCGTCGCCGTCGTCGGCCCCATCCGGACGATCACTCCGTTCGCGAAACGCTGCGAGGGCCTCGGCGTAGTCCGCGATCTGGCGGAGACGGGCCGGCGAACACTGTTCGAGTGCGTCGCCGAGATCATCGGGCAGGTCTCCCGGCGGCGTCGGCGGATCGTCGCTCACTTCGATCAGTCTGTAACCAACACAGACCCCACTACCGTCGTTCTGTTGGTTAAGGCGGTCGAACAGACCCCTCTGTCGCCGGCTTCTCGCCACGTCGACGGTGTCTCGCCTGCCTACCGACCGAGGAAGTACGTGTTTCCATCGACCCCCGGGGGGTTCGAGGGGTATCGAGGGTCGACGGAAACGATGAAGTGCAAACAGCAAGTAGCGGTGTATACGTGGTCAAATCGGCCATGGTTTCAGACGGACCCTTGTGGGATTGAAGCACGCTCTTGTAAGTGGTGTCATAGTTGAGATTCCGAGTTTCAGACGGACCCTTGTGGGATTGAAGCACGAACTGGCGAACGCAGAAGCCGTGGAACACGGCGAGTTTCAGACGGACCCTTGTGGGATTGAAGCTCGACTCGGATCGAGCGGCGTCGCCGTCGACGGGTTTCAGACGGACCCTTGTGGGATTGAAGCCGCGCACTGGTCTCGTCACCTCGATCGAACTCGTCACGTTTCAGACGGACCCTTGTGGGATTGAAGCTCAGCGATGTTACTCGGGGTGTTGTCCCCATGTCTAGTTTCAGACGGACCCTTGTGGGATTGAAGCGACCGCGAGAGCAACAGTAGTTTTTCGTCTGACAGTAGTTTCAGACGGACCCTTGTGGGATTGAAGCAGGATGGGCGTCGGCTCCGGGCTGGCCGGAGCGTGTTTCAGACGGACCCTTGTGGGATTGAAGCCAGTCGTCCGCTTGAGAGGCTACTATCCTCTGCGGCGTTTCAGACGGACCCTTGTGGGATTGAAGCTACCGGATAGTTTTGGCACTCAGAGCCGTCAGAACACGTTTCAGACGGACCCTTGTGGGATTGAAGCTTGTTAGAACCGGGACGAACAGTGCGGGTGAACCGAGTTTCAGACGGACCCTTGTGGGATTGAAGCTCACCGTCCGTCATGTTGTGCAAGCCCCCAGTCCCATGTTTCAGACGGACCCTTGTGGGATTGAAGCCCAACGTGGGAGTCGAGAAACGCACTGGTTGACCGCGTTTCAGACGGACCCTTGTGGGATTGAAGCCGGCGACGGAACTGATACGAACATGACTGACAACGACGGTTTCAGACGGACCCTTGTGGGATTGAAGCTCGACTACACATGAGCAACTACACTTGCCCGATCGAGTTTCAGACGGACCCTTGTGGGATTGAAGCCCCCTCGCCGCCGGGAAGTGTCAGAATGCGGCAAATGAGTTTCAGACGGACCCTTGTGGGATTGAAGCGAGACCCATTACAAGACCGAACGCAGTTGGTGGAAGGTTTCAGACGGACCCTTGTGGGATTGAAGCCTCGATCTCATTGAACAGCCTGCGTAGTCCCGCCCGCGTTTCAGACGGACCCTTGTGGGATTGAAGCTTCGCGGCGATGTCGAGATAGCCCTGCGCTCGGTTTCAGACGGACCCTTGTGGGATTGAAGCCGCGAGGGAGTCCCGAAGCTCGTCCAGGTCGTCGAGTTTCAGACGGACCCTTGTGGGATTGAAGCTCACCCGACCAGACGAAGATCAGCAGGTGCCACCAGTTTCAGACGGACCCTTGTGGGATTGAAGCAATTACCAAAGGACTGCTGATAGAACCCGGGAGTTTGTTTCAGACGGACCCTTGTGGGATTGAAGCCGAACCTCACCGGCTCCACCGAGGAGAAGATTGAGTTTCAGACGGACCCTTGTGGGATTGAAGCCAGACGATCACGACCACGACGAACGAATCGGGCTACGTTTCAGACGGACCCTTGTGGGATTGAAGCGAGAAACGCCTGGTACAGATCCGCCGAGACATCTGCGTTTCAGACGGACCCTTGTGGGATTGAAGCGTGCCACTCTGCGTAGTTCCATACGCCATCTGAGCGTTTCAGACGGACCCTTGTGGGATTGAAGCTACCACCATCCCGACCGGCGCGATCGTCGTCAACGGTTTCAGACGGACCCTTGTGGGATTGAAGCCTGATCGCAGCACTTGCGATCATTGTCCGGGTCATGTTTCAGACGGACCCTTGTGGGATTGAAGCCTCGATTGGGATGGTTCCACTATCAAACGGATTGTCGTTTCAGACGGACCCTTGTGGGATTGAAGCAGTGCCGAACTTGAGAGCGATGCACCGGCAGTGATCGGGTTTCAGACGGACCCTTGTGGGATTGAAGCACGCACCCAGCAACAGGTAGCCGTAGGTGGCGATGGTTTCAGACGGACCCTTGTGGGATTGAAGCCGGGACGACCAGGTCGACGTTCGCGGTGGTGTTGTGTTTCAGACGGACCCTTGTGGGATTGAAGCTGTGCCTTGATACTCCCATGTCCCGTCAAGAATCTCGTTTCAGACGGACCCTTGTGGGATTGAAGCGCTTGAGGGCGACGACGACAGTTATCAGCGAAGGTTTCAGACGGACCCTTGTGGGATTGAAGCACTCAAACCCTTGATTCGACAGTCGAAAAGTACGGGTTTCAGACGGACCCTTGTGGGATTGAAGCGGGGGTCGCTCATGCTACTCGCTCCCCCTTGCGGGCGTTTCAGACGGACCCTTGTGGGATTGAAGCAACACTCGAACCGGAGACGACGAAACGTGGAACGAGTTTCAGACGGACCCTTGTGGGATTGAAGCACCGACGACGGCCGCGTCGATCGGCAGTTCGCGATGGTTTCAGACGGACCCTTGTGGGATTGAAGCGGCTTGCCGATTAGTGTTTGCGGCCTGTGAGTTGCGTTTCAGACGGACCCTTGTGGGATTGAAGCGCGGAGTACAATCGCGTCCCGACGCCGCTGCTGGACGTTTCAGACGGACCCTTGTGGGATTGAAGCGATGTCCGGAGGCGAATCTGATGTCTGACGACACCGTTTCAGACGGACCCTTGTGGGATTGAAGCTTCGCGCTGCTGTCCGGTCCCTGGTAGAGGGAGTAGTTTCAGACGGACCCTTGTGGGATTGAAGCTATCCTGGCGAGTTCTCGCCGTCGACGCACGAGGGGTTTCAGACGGACCCTTGTGGGACCGAAGCTAGACGGAATCGTCCGGCGACTGCCACAGGGCTTCCAGATCGTCTCGCAGATACCGGATCGATTCGTACCGGTCCCGCTTTGCGGTCGCCAGCGCCGTGCGTACGATCTCGTCGAGTTCGGGTGGCACGTCGTCACGATCGGCACTCGGGGCTGGCGGTGGCCCGTCGTCGCGGACGATTCGCTTGCGGACGGCGAGGCGGCCGCCGCTCACGGGGGGCTCGCCGCGTAGCATCGCGTACAGCACAGCGCCGACCTGGTAGATATCCGTGACGGCGTCCGGTTCGCCGAAGGTCTCGGCGTCGAACTGTTCGGGCGCGGCGAAGTGCCGTGAGAAGCCTTCCATCGAGTCGGTTCGGTCCAGTAGCTTTCTCGCGAGGCCCCAGTCGGCGAGCTTCGGCAGGTCCCAGCGTGACGGTGTCGTTTCGGTGAAGAGGACGTTCCCCGGCTTGACGTCCAGGTGGGCGATCCCGTACTCGTGTGCGACTTCGAGCGCGCGGCAGAGACACTGCGCGATCCACACGGCCTCCTCGACTGGCAGCCCCTCGGTGCCGTCGAGTCGCTCGGCGAGGTCGCCGCCGTCCATGTACTCCATTGCGATCCACGGACGGGTGTCCCCGACGTCGACGACGCCGACGATGTACTCGTGGGAGCGCCACCGGCGGCTCTCTCGCTCGCGGTCGTCGACGGTCCGCCACGTCTGTGCCCGCTGTAGAAACGAACTGATCGCGTCGTGTGTCAGGGTCCGCTCGCCGCGAGCCGGTTCTTTTAGTGCGATCCGGGCCGGCGACTCGATCGCCGGGTGGGTCGTCTCGTACACGACCGCCTGGCCGCCGGTGCCCAGCGTCGCGCTGATCTCGAAGTCCTCGTAGCTCACCGACCGTCGCGGTGGGCTCGGGAACTGCTCGACGGCCGGGGCACGCGCGTCTCTGACCGCTCGATCGAGTGTGTCGCTCGACCGGCCGGGATCGGGCTGCCCCGTGGCCGCTGTGACACGTTCCGCTGGAGAACCGGCGCTGACGACCACCGTCGCCTCCCGGCGCACCCCACCGTCGCGCTCGTATCCGATCTGCTGGACGGAGACGATTCGCCCCTCGGGGACGGAGCTCTCTGTCGAGGAGACCACCCGGTGGCGGTACGGGTCCGTCTCGGCCCCGCCGTCGGGATCGACGAGCACGAGTCCCGCCGCTTCGAGCCCGCGGTCGATCCGGCCGACCAGCGCTTCGAGGTCGTCGTCGGCCAGCCCCGTCGACGTGTCCTCGTCGAGCAGTGCCCGCAGCGAGTCCTCGACGGCCGCCAGCTCGCCGACGAGCCGGTCGCCCACCTCTTCGCCGTCCTCGTCGCGTTTGTCCGCACTTTCCGTGTTCGTCCCGACGATCGACTCGACGTTCCGGGTCGTCTTTTCGAGGTTGTCGCGGAGATCCGCTACGTCGTTGTCGATCGACCGGCGACAGTAGAGGACGCCCCGGTGGAGCTGGTTGCGTACGTCGAGGGCCTCGTCGATCAGCGTCTCCTGGTCCAGTCGGGTACCTGGCTCCTGGCTTTCATCGGCCGCCGCTTCGTTTTCGTCCCGGCTATTGGCGAACTGGGGCGCGGGCAGATCCCGTGTGCCCCGCCGTCCTTCCGGTCTCTGTGTCGGCAGTTCGCCGTGGCCGGGCTCGATTGTGACCGATTCACTGCCGTCGTCGTGTTCCGCTTCGACGTTGATCCGCCGGTTCTCGTCGATGCTGACTCTGAGCTCGATGGTCGGGGTCCCCGCCGGTGCGGGTGGCACGCCTGTCACCGTGAACTTGGCGAGGAGCTCGTTTTCCGCGGCGGATTCGTGCTCGCCCTGGTACAGTCGTATCGGTACCTGTGTCTGTCGGTCTGTCGTCGTGGTGAATCTCGCGGATTCCACCGTGGGGATCGTGGTGGTTTGCTCGACGACGCGCTCGAAGCGACCGTCCTCGACAGCGACGCCGAGCGATCGCGCGGTCACGTCCAGCAGCACCACGTCGTCGACCTCGCCGACCAAGATGCCCGCTTGCACGCCCGCACCGAGAGCCGTGGCTTCGGCCTCGTTGACGCGCTTTGCGGTCCGCTGTCCCACCAGGGTCTCGATGCCGTCTCGGACCTGTGGAATTTGGCTCGCGCCCCCGACGAGGACGACCTCGTCGATGTCGTCCGTCCCGTGGCGACTCCTCGACAGCACCGTTCCAGCCGACTCGACGACGCGCTCGACGAGGGGCTCGGTCAGCGACTCGAAGCGTTCGCGACTGAGTGTCGCGGCCAGGTCGAGGGGGCCGCCGTCTGTCGTCGCGACGTAGGGAAGTTCGATCCGCGTTCGGCTCCGCGAGGTGAGTTCGACCTTCGCGTCTGCCGCGGCGTCGGCCAGCCGTCTGTGCGCCTGGCGGTCCTCGCGCAGATCGATTCCATGCTCCGCTTCGAACTGGTCGGCGAGGTAGTCGACGATCGCTTGGTCCCAGTCCTCGCCGCCCAGGTCGCTGTCGCCACCGCTGGCCACGATCTCGTAGACGCTGTTTTCTATGTCTACCAGCGAGACGCTCAGGCAACCACCGCCGAGATCACAGACCAGCAGAGTCCGCTCGGCGTCGTCGCCGTGGCCGTAGCCCATCGCCGCGCTGGCGGCGTCGTCGATCGTCCGCTCGATCTCCAATTCGGCGATCTCGCCCGCCCGCCTGATTCGGCTCCGCTGGCGGATCGACGCGGTCGCGGGCACGGTGACGACGGCCCTCTCGACTGGTCGTCCGAGGGCGCTCTCGGCGTCCGACCGCAACTTCTCGAAGAACGCGGCCGCGAGCTCCACGGGTTCGTACGCCGTGCCGTCACGCTCGACCGCGTCGTCACCGTCGAAGAGGGCACGCTTGATCGACGTGATCGTCTGCTCTGGGTGCGCGACCGCCCGATCTCGCGCTGCTTTGCCGAGCAGTTGGTTCTCCTCGTCGTCGACGGACAGCGCGGACGGCGTGGCGCGATCTCCCTCGCTGTTGCGGAGGATTTCTGGCTCGCCGTCGCCCGGGACGGCACAGACGCTGTTGGTCGTCCCGAAGTCGATACCGAGTATCGCGCCCCCGGTCGACCGTCCGGTGGTCGGCTCTGCCGTCTCGACCGCGACGCCGTCGAACTCACGCTGTCCCTCGATCTGGAGTGTCGCGTCGCCGGTGCCGTTCTGGACCGAGACCTGCAGGACTCCCGCTCTGTCGACGGTGAACGTGACTGCTACGTCCGGCACGCCCGCGGGGGCAGGTACGAGGCCGGAGACCGTACACTCTCCGAGCCGCTCGTTTCCATCGACACGTTCCTGATCGCCCTGGAACAGACGGATCTGGACCGTCTGCTGGTTGTCTTCGGCCGTCGTGAAGGTCTCTGTCGCCGACGCCGGCAGCGACTGCCCTCGGGAGAGCAACTGCTCGCAGTGGCCGCCCTCGATCTCGATGCCGACGCTCGCGGCCAGCGCCGCTCCTGGCTGTGTCCCTCCCATTCGTTGTCTGCCTTCTCTGGCTCCTCTGAAATAGGTATTGGGGAGTGTCCCCGCGAGCCCGGCCGATCAGGGCGCGCCGTCGAGGATGTCGGTCAGCTTTTCGGGCTCGATGTTCCGGCCCGAGATCGGGAACACGATCGTCGATCCCGCCAGTTCGTCCGCGCGCTGTCTCATCGCCGCCAGGCTCGTCGCACAGGCACCTTCGATGGGCACCCTCTCGTCTACGAACAGATCGCGAACGCCTCGCCGGAGGGCCGCTTCGCTCACGAGCCGGAACCCGTCGAGTCGCTCGCGGAGGACCGTCGTCGTCAGCGCGAACGGGACGCGCGTCGCGACACCCTCGGCGAACGTCTCCATCCGATCGTGGGGTTCGAGCGTGTCGTCGGCCCAGGCGCGGTGCATCGCCGGTGCCGCCTCCGACTGGGCTCCGATCACGGTGGCGTCCGTGAGCGCACCCACAGTCAGACAGTAGCCGGCGGCGCTGGATCCGCCGCCGATCGGGCAAAACAGATAGTCGAGGTCCGGCAGCGTCTCGACGATCTCGAGGCCGGCGGTCCCGACCCCGGCGACGAGGCTCGGCTCGTTCGCGGAGTGGACGTATCGATAGCCCGCCTGCGCGGCCAGGGACTCGGCGTGCTCTCGGGCCTCGTCGAAGTCAGCGCCGCGGAACTGCACGTCGGCACCGAGCCGTTCCATCGCGGCCACCTTCGCGGCGTTGGCTGCCTCGGGCACCACGATGGTCACCGGCACGTCGAACGCACGGCCGGCGTAGGCGACCGACTGCCCGTGGTTGCCGGTGCTCGCGGCGATCAGGCCCGACTCGCGGAACTCGTCGTCGAGGCGCGACGCGAGGGTGACGCCGCCGCGGACCTTGAACGCCCCGGTCGGCAGGGTATCCTCGCGCTTGAGGTACACGTCGGCGTCGAACTCGGCCGAGAGGGACTCGCTCCGGACGAGCGGCGTTCGCGGGAGGTGGTCGTCGACGACGGGACGGGCCTCGTACACGTCGGCGGTCGCTGGCGGGGTGAGATCGTGATACGGGAACACGGTCGTCGCATCGGGGGAGGGAACAGGGCTGTACTCGCTCACGGGGGCCTGTTACAGGCGCTCCGAATTAACCTTTCATATCGTCTGGTCGACGGTCCCGGCCCCGCTGCCAGCGCGGTCGAAAGCGGATCACGAGAGGACGACGACGTTACCCATCCCGCGGCGCTTGCGCTCGATGAGGTCCCGCGCTTCGAGGTTGTCCAGCGCCCGGCTGACGGTCGCTTTCGACACGTCGGTCTGCTCGACGATCTCGCTCTGTGGGAGCACGCCGTCGGCGTCGAGTACGGCCTCGTAGACGATCCGCTCGTTGCTCGCGAGCCGGTCTGCCACTTCTTCCCACTCGCTTCGCCGGGCCGCCAGCAGTTCCGACGGCGCTGTCTGCTCGCCGTCGCCGCCGGCTGGGCCGTCCGGCTCTGGGACCGGTCGGTCCGCTGGCGACACAGGCTCGCCGTCGACGAGGAGGACGGTCGCACTCGCGCCAGCGGCGAACGCCGCGATCGTGAGTGCGATCGCGTCCCCGAGGCGAAGCGACGGACCCAGCGTCCCGGTCCGCACGCTCGCGTCACCGACTACGACCGTGATCGACGGCGGCGTGATGAGGTGGGCGACTATCGCGACCGTCACAGCCGTCGCGGCGACGAAGGTCCCGGCGGCGACGAGCGCTCGGCGGTCGCGGCTCTCGTCGCTCATCGTCCACGAGGGGACGCGCCGGACCCCTCTCTGAGCCGGACGAACGCGTCGACCGTCTCGTTTTCCAGATCCACGACGACGCTGTACCGCGTCTCTCGTTCGACCGGATCGACGACCACCAGCGCTCGCCGGTCGCTGACTCGCCGTTCGGTCCGCTCGACGACGACGCCGTCGGCTCGCTCTCGCAGGGTGAACGCGGAGTCGTTGGCCGGCGCGAGCTGCGTCCACGCCGTCTGTGGATCCGCTCCCGCCACTGCGGCGGTGTCGCTTCGGACGGACTCGGGGATCGGTCGGATCGTGTACACCGCGCCGTCCGGCGCGGACCCGTCGGCGAACGCCCCCGCCGTCCGCACGACCTCTTTGGCACGCTCTCGGGTCGCGAGCGGGAGCTCGACCGGTTCGCGCGGTGTCGTCGTCACGACGAGGTGACTCCCGCGACCGGTGATCTCGACCCGCTTGACGGTACGCAGATCGGCGACCACCGTCCGGTCGCTCTCGCCGCTCGTTTCGACGAGCTGTGCGCCGTCGATCGCGAACTCGTGTTCCGCGGGTGGTGTGACCGCCGCAGTGACGCCGGTCACGGTCGCGAACAGCGCGATACTGCCGCCGAGGACGCCGAGTGCGAGGACCAACACCACTCGGGACCGCACGACCGTCTTCATGTCTTCCGAGACCGAACGTCCTCCCAAGAAGGTGCTGGTTTCCACCGGTTTGAAACGCCTGAAACGGGTACGAAACGCGTTTCACACCTGTTTCACGGCCGTTTCCAACGGACACTTACAAGCCCTTTCTGTCAAGCCACAGGTGGCGAGATCGGGCCGGCTCCCGTGGGCGGTCGCCGTCGACCGTCGGTCGAGATCCCGTCACACGCTCTCCACGAGTCACTCTCGACCGCCCGCAACGCTGACCCGGTCGCTACACGAACACACATGACACGATCCAGTCCCCGCCAACGGAGTGGTACAGATGCGACGTGAGTATCGGCTCGCAGCCTACGCGCTGGCCGTTTCGGCGCTCCTCCTGGCCGCCAGTGGCGCGGTCGTCGTCGCCGACGGCAGCGTGGCCGACCCGACGGACGAGTCGCCCGAACCGACGAACGACACCGTCTCCACGTCCGGCACCGACACGGAGACCGTCGACGTATCGGTCACCAACGCCAGCGCAACGACGTTCACGGTCAGCGAGGCCGGCCGTACGTGCGGCGGCGCGCTCCGGGTCGACGATCCGAACCGGACCCGGACCGACGTGCGCGTCGACGGCGTCACCGTCACGCTGATCGAGGCACACGGCGGCGAGGCCTTCGACGAGATCGACCGACAGCGATTCGCGGCGCTGGTCTGGGACGAGTTCTCGACCAGCGCCGGACTCGGCGAGTACGAGCACGTCGAACTCCGAGTCAACCAGTACTACGAGAGCGTCGACCGCGAGGAGCCGACCGACACCGTCGGCGTTCGCGCCAGTCCCGCCGACGGCTGTCTCCCGAGCGTCGCGGGGACGGTCTCGCTCGACGACGAGTCGGTCGACGTGCGCTCCGCACGGCCGACGCTCGACGATCTCGACCTGACGGTCACGGACGCGATCGGCGTCCTCGACGACGAGGAACGGACGCTGGTCGAGCGACTCGTCGAGAACGACTCACAGGCCAGCTACACCGTCCAGCAGCGGTTCGACGATCCCAGTGCGCTGGCGGCGACCGTCGTCGAAGCGACCAACGAGGGCGAGGTCACACTCGAACTCACGGCGTCGTCGTCGGACAGTCCGACCGTCGTGGTCCGGATCGATCTCGAAACTGAGAACGTCGTCACCGCCTACACGAAGCTGTCGATCGAGAGCGTCGACACCGATACCGTCGTCGTCGACGGCAACGAGACGGTGACCTTCGAGACGAACGGTACCACGTCGTCGACCAGCGGCGACTGATACGGATTGTTGTAGTGCTTACCGGTGACCGTCGCCACGGGGTAAACCGTCTCCCATCGTTGGTATCTCTGGTGCAGGAATCGGCGGGAGAGTGGTAACAAACCGCGGTCTGGTGAGGCGTCGGACGGCGCTCGAACCGTCAGCGCCCCCCAGCGCCGACGTGATGCCACACAGTCGAGCCGCCTCGACTGCGCGCTACTCGAACTGCTCGACGACCTGTTCGTAGCGCTGGCTGGGCTCTTCCCAGTCGACGACTTCGAAGAAGTTGTCGACGAACTCGCCGCGGGCCGGCCCGTAGTCGTGGTAGTAGGAGTGTTCCCACACGTCCAGCGCGAGGACGGGGTGGCTCCCCCAGAGCGCGCCCTGGTCGTGCTTGTCGACGACGACGTTCCGGAGCTGGTTGCTGAACGAGTCGTACACCAGCAGCGCCCAGCCACCGGCGGCCGAGGCGGCGGCCTCGAACTCGCCTTTCCAGGCCTCGTAGGAGCCGAAGTCTTCCTCGATCCGGTCGGCCAGCGCGCCCGAGGGCTCGTCGCCGCCGGTCGGGCTCATGGACTGCCAGAACAGGTCGTGGAGGACGTGCCCGGAGCCGTTGTGCGTGACGTTCCGGAGTGCGCCCGACGAGGAGGAGAAGTCGCCCGCCTCGCGGTTCGCTTCGAGCGTCTCTTCGGCGGCGTTCCAGCCGTTGACGTAGCCCTGATGGTGGGTGTCGTGGTGCCAGGTCAGGACCTGTTCGCTGATGTGTGGTTCGAGCGCGTCGTAGTCGTACGGCAGCGGCGGCAGTTCGTGTTCGCTCATTGCATCCGATAGAACGCCCGAAAGCGACTTGAACGTTCTCTGAACGAGATTTTTGTAGCCGAAATGACTGCTCTACGACCCTCTCTCATACGGTTTATGAGGGTGTCATAGAAGTCTTCACACACTATGGTCGAGATTGTGATTATTATAGAGCGTTACTAGCTTAGAAAGCCGTGCACTTGGTGCACGGTGCGTTGAAATGTTTAGAGTATCCCTTTTCGTTTCCGAATTATGATTTCTCTCACTCGTTCAGCGTGATTTGACTCGGATTGAACGAACGCTGTGAGGATGGCCTCGACGATCTCGGAGCGGCTGGCTCCGAGATCGTCACACTCAGCAACTAATTCGTCCACTTCTTGTACGATCTCTTCGTCAACAGCAACGCCGAATTTCTCTTTGCCCATATCTATAACCCACTAAAAATGGCGTGCACCAAGTGTACAGCGTTTTGAGGAAGTCAACGAAACCATGAGAACCGTTCTATGACACCCTCGTTTATTGTAGTTGCTTACCGGTGATCGTCTACTCCGTGGCGACGATCACCGGTAAATCGCTACAATAATCCGTATCACTCCTCGAAGAAGCGATCCGGTGTGACTCGGGACAGTCGCATGGCGTTTCCGGTGACCCCGAGGCTCATTCCCATGTCGCCGACCACGACCGCCAGCGCGACGCTGACCAGTCCCAGGGGCACACCGAGTGCCAGCACCGCCTTCACGCCCAGACTCGCCCAGATGTTCTGCCGGATGACGCTGTTTGCTTCGTTAGACAACGTATACAGATACGGGAGCTTCCCGATGTCGTCGCCCATCAGCGCGATGTCGGCCGTTTCGAGAGCGGTATCGGTTCCCGCGGCCCCCATCGCAACCGCGACGTCGGCGGTCGCCAGCGCGGGCGCGTCGTTGATCCCGTCACCGACCATGGCCACGTCGCCGTGGCTGGCCTGTAACGACTCGACGGCGTCGACCTTCTCGTCGGGCAGCAGTTCGGCGCGGTACTCGTCGACCCCGACGCGGTCGGCGATCGCGCGGGCGGTCCCCTCGTTGTCGCCGGTGAGCATCACGACGTGTTCGACGCCGAGTTCGTGGAGTCGATCGACTGCCTTCGAGGCCGCCGGGCGAACCTCGTCGGCGATGGCGACGACGCCGAGCAGTTCGGTGGCCGTGCCGACGAGGACGACCGTCTTCCCCTCCGCTTCGAACTGCGAGAGCGTGCCGGCTTCGAGGTCGGCACAGTCGTCCCGGTCACACTCATCGTCGGTCGCCTCGACGACGGTACCGCCGTCGGGACGGGCGTGGGCGTGTGACAGATCGAAGCCCAGTTCCTCGAACAGCGCGGGCTTGCCGGCGTAGTACGTCTCGCCGTCGCTCTCCGCGCGGAGCCCCTTTCCGGTGATGCTCTCGAACGCCTCGACGACGGGCAGCTCGCCGACCGCCGATTCTCGGGCGCGCTCGCGGATCGCCTCGGCGATGGGGTGCTCGCTGCGCTGTTCGAGGGTGGCGGCGTACCGGAGCAGCTCCGTCTCGCTCGCCTCGCCGAGGGGAACCACGTCGGTGACGGCGAGCTCGCCTTTCGTGAGCGTCCCGGTCTTGTCCAGCGCGACGGCGTCGACGCCGCCCATCGCTTCGAGGTGGTTGCCGCCCTTGATGAGGACGCCGTTCTTGGCGGCGCTCGTGATGCCCGAGACGACCGAGACGGGCGTCGAGATGACGAACGCGCACGGGCACGCGATGACCAGCAGCGTCAGCCCGCGGACGAACCAGGTCTGCCAGCTCCCGACGAACGTGTGGCCGATCCCGGCGACACTGACGGTCGCGCCGCCACCGATGAACAGCGGCGGGAGCGCGGCCGTCAGTATCGCCAGCACGACGACCGTCGGCGTGTAGTAGCCGGCAAAGCGGTCGACGAACTGCTCTTTCTCGGTCTTCTTTTCCTGTGCGCCCTGGACCATCTCGATGATCTGGGAGAGCGTCGACTCCGAGGCCGACGACGTGGCCTCGAACTCGAAGTACCCCTCCGCGTTGATGCTGCCGGCGTACACCTCGTCGCCGGCGTTCTTGTCGACGGGGACGCTCTCGCCCGTGATCGGCGATTCGTCGACCGCGCTGGTGCCCTCGACGACCGTGCCGTCGAGTGGAATCTTCTCGCCTGGGCGGACGACGACCGTCTCGCCGACGGCCACGTCCTCGGCGGGCACGGTCTCCTCGTCTCCGTTCCGACGGACGGTCGCTTCGTCGGGGGACAGCTCCATCAGTTCACGCAGCGAGTCCCGCGCCCGATCCATCGCGTAGTCTTCGAGGAGCTCTGCGATGCTGAACAGGACCGCGAGCGTCGCGGCCTCCACGAAGTAGCCGATTCCCGTCGCGGCGATGATCGCCGTTCCCATCAGGAGGTCGATGTCGAGGCTCCTGTTTTTCGCCGAGTAGTAGCCCCCGTGGACGACCGGGGAGCCACTGACGACGATCGCGACGAGGAACAGCCCGTCGGCGAGATGAAGCGAGAGCTCGAAGACGCTCCCGAGAGCGACGTTCTGGCCTCCGAGGACGAACTCGAAGAGGAGTCCGAGCGTCACGAACGCGGCTCCGATCCACGTCTTGACGGCCCGAGAACTCCGCCAGATCTCCGCCGGAGGAGCGACCTCGATCCCCTCGCCGGACGAGTCGCCCGGCTCTCCGCTGACCTCGTAGCCGGCGCTCTCGATGGCTCCGCGGACTTCGGCCTCGCTCGTCTCGCCCGTGTCGATGGTCACGATCGCCGTTCCGGTCGTCGGCTGGAGGGTCGTCTCACGCACGCCGTCGACGCGCTGGAGGCTCTTGTCGACTTTCTGTGCACACGACGGACAGTCCATCTCGGGGACGGTCACCCGGACGGTCGTCTCACCCGGTCCACCGTCTCCCGCCGTCTCCGATTTGCTCGACATTACGTACTCGTTCGGGCCACAGTTCGATAAGCCCTCATTGGAATATTCCAACCCCGCCGTCGGCCCCGCTCGCTCGCTGACTCACGCCGTCGACCGTCTGCTTCTGGTGCTCTCCTCTCGGCGTACCGTCCGTCGTCACGGGCCGACAGCCTGCAATCCCATACTGCGGGCTGTCGACGTTTCTCGACGGCCGTCACACGGAGGTGTCGTCCGTCGTCACGGGCCGACAGCCCGCAGTATCAGTCGTCGCTCGCCAGCTCACCCAGCAACCGCTCGTCGGCCACGTACTGCTTTGCCAGTCGCTCTTCGGCCCGTCGCAGCCGGTAGGTGAGTGTCGACCGCGGCACGTCCAGATGAGAGGCGAGTTCGCCCACGTCGACCTCTCGGGGCGATTCGTAGTAGCCGTGTTCGACGGCGGCCCGGAGCGCGGCCTCCTGTTCTGCCGAGAGCGAACCCGATCCGCTCGTCTCGCCCTCCGCCGATGTCTCTGCCGTCCGGAGCATCTCCGTCCGAGCGCAGTCCCCGACCGCCGTTTCGAGCGCGTCGAAGAAGGTGGTGACGTCACCCGCTCCCGAGTGTATGATCCGCCACGTGTAGTGGCGACTCTCGTGGCGCGTCTCGAAGAGGACGCCGTTACCGAGGTGGTCGCGCGCGATGTGGGGCACGGAGTCACAGTCCGGCGTCCGCTCCCAGTTCGAGTAGAGCACGAGTGTGTCGTCGGCGTGATCGAGCACCTGCGTCGTCTGGGTCGCGCCACAGTGGTCGGTCGCCAGACAGTCCGCGTAGTAGTCTGCGTCCAGAACGGCATTTTCGAGGGCGCTCAGCGCCTCGGGCGATCCGGTGGCGTGGTCGACCCGCCAGAGCTGATCCGCGGTCGCGTGCAACGAGAGCGACCGAATCCGGGCCTCGGGGTGGTCGGCGAGCGTGTCGGCCACCCTGTTGCAGCCGGGTTCGTACTCCAGGGCGAAGACGAGTTCGCGCATACCCTCGCTACGGGTCCCCGCGACTTGACGGCTTCTCTGTGGCACCTCCTCTGGGCGACGCGCTCGGAGACCGGCGATTCGCCGATGCCGAACCGCTTCGGCACAGGTGTCTTTCACTCACTTCGGGAACTAGCACGGGACGACCGTAGCGATCGCCCTGCCAGATCGGCCGCTCGACCGACCTCGTCGACGCCGTTCGAACCGGTGGAACCACGAGTGACTGTCGCCCGCTCGCGTCGCCGTCCCGAGTAGCAAACTGTTCAGGGACCTGCATTGTGTGGTCCCACGACGACTCCACGTAGACCAGCCAAGACACGACAGTAGAGGGACGAACTGTGGTGTACTCGTGGACTCAAAGCCGTCTTTGAATCTTCCACAGACCAATGGCTTTCCCACTCTGACACTGTGGTATGGAACGCAGAGCGTTTCTGACGACGATCGGTGTCGGACTGACGGCGGCCGGTGGCTGTCTCTCCCCCGGGAGTGCGGACTCTCAGGCCACAGACCCCTCGACGGACACGACGCAGTCGACCGGGCGCGATCGATTCGAGGGGGCACTCGTCGAAACCGGCGAGACTGTCGAACGCACTGTGGGCACGGGGACTCTCAAAGAGCGCGGCCGCCGTCGACCCCACCGCGTCGCGATCACGAACTCGACCGACGAGCGCAAACGGGTGACTGTCTCTCTCGAACGGTCCGGTACTACTGTTCTGGCGGAGGCGTTCACACTCCGATCGGCGGCGACAGTCGAAATCGCGCTCACGGAACTGGGAAGGTACGCCCTCACAGTGACCGTGCCAGCAGCCGACGCGACGGAGACGATTTCTCTCGGTCCCGATCACTTCACGTGTAACGTGACGAAAACGTCGATCGGGATACAGGACGATGGCTCTCTCGACGTACTGTCCACGTCCACGCGCATGGCCTGCCCCGGCGTCGTCACCGAAGAGGTCTCGGCCGACGCCGTCGCCTCACGTCCGCTCGGGGCCGATTCGAGCGACGACGACCGGGAAGAGACGACGCACGGCGTCTCCCTCCGAAACGAGTCCGATCGGACCTGGACGGCTCGTCTCCTCGTCGACAGCGACGCCGGTCCCCTGTTCGACGGCGTGTACACCGTCGCCCCGGGCGGACGTGTCCGCCTCACGCTCGCCGAGCGTGGCACCTACTCCGTCTCCTTCGACGTGCTCGAAACCGGCGAGACTGCGACCGAAGCGGTTCCGTCTTCCTCGTTCGACTGCAACAAGTCCTCGACGCGGGCGACGATCGACGCCGACGGCGAACTGTCCGTGAGTACGATGACGACGCTCATGGCCTGGCCCGAGCCGACGCCGGACACGACGACGAACTCCTCGTCGTAGTACGACCTGACCACGCTACGAGCGGTTTTCGCCGTCTGTGGTGTCGCAGTGCTGTTCGACTCTCGGCCATCGTCTGATCGAACTGGCCCACCTCGCCGTGACGCCTATCGTCTCCGAGGAGTCCGCCGAGCGCCTCCCTACTACCCAAAAACGGCAATTCCGAACCCCTCTCTCCCTGACGCTGTCTTGTGGTTTCATTACCCATGCTGCCGTCGAACCGTTGGCCTTTTATAGTCTCCTCTTTCACAATTATATCCGTACGAGGGATGACGGACGCCGGGTTGCTGCCCGCTACGTCACCCCGGCTCTCGGCGACTTCGGTCGTCGACGAGCTAGCGAGCGAGCGTGCCTCTGATCGCCGCCTCGCGGTGGTCGACACTCTCGCGAAGTATGAGGATCCCACCCCTGCGGTCCGCCGTCAAGATGGGATCTGATGTGAGCCCTGACGGACCCAACACGATGTAGCTGGGGAGGGATACCCCAGCGTTTGCTTCCGACGGAGTGATACCTTTCCGCCGCTGACTATGTCAGCACATTCCGGTTGATCCTGCCGGAGGCCATTGCTATCGGAGTCCGATTTAGCCATGCTAGTCGCACGGGCTTAGACCCGTGGCATATAGCTCAGTAACACGTGGCCAAACTACCCTATAGACCATGATAACCTCGGGAAACTGAGGCTAATCGTGGATATCGCATTCACGCTTGAACTGCCGAATGCGAGAAACGTTCCGGCGCTATAGGATGTGGCTGCGGCCGATTAGGTAGACGGTGGGGTAACGGCCCACCGTGCCAGTAATCGGTACGGGTGGTGACAGCCAGAACCCGGAGACGGTATCTGAGACAAGATACCGGGCCCTACGGGGCGCAGCAGGCGCGAAACCTTTACACTGCACGACAGTGCGATAGGGGGACTCCGAGTGCGAGGGCATATAGCCCTCGCTTTTTTCGACCCTAAGGTGGTCGACGAATAAGGACTGGGCAAGACCGGTGCCAGCCGCCGCGGTAATACCGGCAGTCCGAGTGATGGCCGCTGTTATTGGGCCTAAAGCGTCCGTAGCTTGTCGTGAAAGTCTATCGGGAAATCGACGCGCTCAACGCGTCGGCTTCCGGTGGAAACTGCACGGCTTGGGGCCGGAAGACTCAGCGGGTACGTCTGGGGTAGGAGTGAAATCCTGTAATCCTGGACGGACCACCAATGGCGAAAGCACGCTGAGAAGCCGGACCCGACAGTGAGGGACGAAAGCCAGGGTCTCGAACCGGATTAGATACCCGGGTAGTCCTGGCCGTAAACGATGCTCGTTAGGTCTGCCGTGCACTACGAGTGCACGGTGAGCCGAAGTGAAGACGATAAACGAGCCGCCTGGGAAGTACGTCCGCAAGGATGAAACTTAAAGGAATTGGCGGGGGAGCACCACAACCGGAGGAGCCTGCGGTTTAATTGGACTCAACGCCGGACATCTCACCGGTCCCGACAGTAATAACGACGGTCAGCTTGACGAGCTTACCCGAGTTACTGAGAGGAGGTGCATGGCCGCCGTCAGCTCGTACCGTGAGGCATCCTGTTAAGTCAGGTAACGAGCGAGACCCGCATCCGTAGTTGCCAGCGATACCCCGAGGTAGTCGGGTACACTACGGAGACCGCCGACGCTAAGTCGGAGGAAGGAACGGGCAACGGTAGGTCAGTATGCCCCGAATGGACTGGGCAACACGCGGGCTACAATGGTCGAGACAATGGGTCGCGATACCGAGAGGTAGAGCTAATCTCCCAAACTCGGTCGTAGTTCGGATTGTGGGCTGAAACTCGCCCACATGAAGCTGGATTCGGTAGTAATCGCGTGTCAGAAGCGCGCGGTGAATACGTCCCTGCTCCTTGCACACACCGCCCGTCAAAGCACCCGAGTGAGGTCCGGATGAGGCCATCATGCGATGGTCAAATCTGGGCTTCGCAAGGGGGCTTAAGTCGTAACAAGGTAGCCGTAGAGGAATCTGCGGCTGGATCACCTCCTACTGAACGGGACCAGGCCGACGCGCCTGGCCCACCTGCTGTTACCGTTGGTCGAGCGTGACCAACAATCTGGTCGGAAGACCGTGTTGGGCCGTCAGGGCTCACAAGACCCATCCGAGGTGGATCTCCCTTCGGGGAGGCCGGGTGCAACTCCCGGCGGGTCCGTATCTCGTAGCAGTTCCGAACCGAGCCCCTTAAGTGTGGGACGGCGCTCGGATCTGGTACGAAGACCAGTGCACTACTCCGTGCAAGCGTGGGTAGGAAGGGTNGATGTACAGACCGGGTCGCACCGGCTGTACTGATGACACCGCGTGTACGTGCGATCCAGGCGTCCACTGGACTCGTGCAATTTCATCGAGTCACAACCAAATTTGACGTTGGCTACTGTGCCGCCTGGTGGATAGCTCGGCTCGGAAGCCGATGACGGACGTGCCAAGCTGCGAAAAGCCATGGGGAGCCGCACGGAGGCGAAGAACCATGGATCTCCGAATGGGAATCCCTCTTACAATTGCTTCGCGCAATGGGGAACCTCGAGAATTGAAACATCTTAGTATCGAGAGGAACAGAAAGCGCAATGCGATGTCGTTACTAACCGCGAGTGAACGCGACACAGCCCAA
>NZ_KB905378.1:2924214-2935230 GCF_000379085.1 Halomicrobium katesii DSM 19301
TTGTCCGAGAGGGCACGTGCCGGGCAGCCACGTCACACGGGGTAAGAGCTGAATGCATCTAAGCTCGAAACCCACCTGGAAAAGAGATTCCACCGAGGTCACTCGTAGAAGACGAGATAGATAGACTCGGGGTGTACGCGTCGAGGCAACGAGACGTTGAGCCCGCGAGCACTAATCGACCGAAGCCACACACTCATTGCACTGTGACTCATTGCGTTGCACGAGTCCAGGCGTTTACTGGATCGCACGTATCATACGGTAGTTTCGACCGACCGACGCTGGTGTCTATCGCGGTTCGATTCCGCGAGTCGGCGTGAAGGCGGCCATAGCGGCAGGGAAACACCCGTACCCATCCCGAACACGGACGTTAAGCCTGCCTGCGTTTCGGTGAGTACTGGGGTGTGCGAACCCCTGGGAAACCCGATTCGCCGCCTACCTATTCATACCGTTCATTCAGCCTTCGACCAGTGGTGACGCTGGTCGGGGGTTGGTCCTCTTTCTGGTCTGCGATTAGCCACGGTGCTGGTTAGGAGACTGTTTTGGTTCGCTCTTGTGTCGTTCACCGACTACGATGGCGACCTTGACGAGACCGTGGCCGAAGGTGAGGGCCCAATATCGAAGTCGATGACAACTGCAAACCGAGATCGGAAATCTGCAGCGTACACGCGTTAGAACAAATCTCTGATACTCTCTGAACGATTCAGGCACTCGGCTGCTGTAATCGACCTGCTATTTTGCACGAGTTTCTCGATCGCGCTCGAAAAACACCCACGCTGGCCCTCCAGAATTCGTCGATCTCGCTTCGCTATCGATGCGTACTGCTACTCCCGCTGCTGACGGCCACACCAGTGTCGGGCGTTTCTCCGGTGTACCAGGAGTCGTCGACGGCCGAGTCGTCGAGGACGGACACGCGCCACTCGCCAGGCGCTTCCATCATGACCATCAGCTGGACCTCGGTATCAGGTCCGCCGTCCTCGTCGAGGAGGCTGCACATCTCGAGTTCGTCTTTCGGGAGCGATACGATTCCGGTGCCGTTGTTGTCGCTGAGGTTGGTGATCCGTGCCATCGATCTCTCACGACCATCCGTAGTGGGTGGTCACGACCAATCGATGGGCTGGAAGTATTATATAAATCGCACCCATTTTGACACTACTTGGTTGATAGGTTTCCACTGCCTCTCAGAATGATCTGTCCTTGGTGAAGTGTATACAACTACATACGCTGGATACGCACATCAGATGCTTCACGATCCGGTACGTACGGCGGTCGAGTAGACAGATACAAGCAGTGTGCAGCTACGACACTCGTCACTACTGAGCGCCTTTCTTTTGTCTGTACCCCGGTCCCGGTGATTTCCCTCATCCGATGGTTTACCCACGGTTTGCTCTCCTGGCCGATTGGGGGTGGCCAGCCGGTCTCGGGCTAGTTTCACTCTCTGAGTGCCAAAAATGGCGCCTAGGTGCGCGCGCGTTTCAGGAACAAGAACGGAAGGGGGGACCCCCCACCACCCCTGATGAGTGGCAAATTTGCTGGCATACGAATCCCGATCTCGGCTGGTCGAGTCTCATCGATCGACTACTTTCGTCGGAAGAATCTAGGTCCTGCACCAGCAATCGATGACGTATGCTCGTGCATCTGTTGGCGGCATCTGAACGACCCTCTGTGATCAGTCCCATCGAACTACTTGCGGCCAGCTCTCGGGTGATATTTCGATGAGTGCCGACGAACTGACCGGCCTCCCCGAGCGACCCCCTCTCAGTGACTGGGTCGCCCTCTCGCCGACCGAGGAGGCAGCTTTCCTGGCCGTCGCACAGCTATTACAGCCGGATTTCTTCCCCTGGGGTGGAGGAATCATAGATTATGCAGACGAGCACTACCACTCTATGTCAGAGCGACAGGGGTACCGTGCACTCACGAATCTCACCGAAAAGGACCTCATCGTCGAGTTGGATCCTGAGGGTCGGATCGACTACTATGATGTGACCGACGAAGGGGAACAGCTCTTGCATGTGGTTCGAGACGAATTGCAGATTCTGCTTGAATAGACCGCGATGAACACCGTGCTTCCGGAGATGGGATGTCCACCGAGTTATCGCTGACCGCACACGATTCTGTCGCGTCGATGCTGCATTCGTCTTTTCATTTCTGCACTGGGTATCCACACGGATCCACCCGCCCGTCGAGCAATTACATCGACTCCTCACCACCTAGGGTTATCTGTCACCAGACGATCTCGTCTCTTGACCTAACCTTCTACGATCACAAATATACACTCTACTGGTGGACAACCACTCTAAGTGTGGACCGGCTGAGGACTCCTTAGATGATTTTAAAGCTGCGTTTCCAGTAGCAGTTACTAAAAATCCCATCTAGGAAACTGAAATCCTGTGGTTCTCTTCGTGGGTGGGTTCGGTGTTGCACCTTGGACAGAAAACACACGTCTTTGGCCGGTCTTGAAAACAGCGCCTTCTGGTGGTTTGTTGTCGCTGATCAGTTCGAATGTAGTCACCCCCGCGCCACCAGCCTATCGACGTCGTTGGGATCTCAGCTTTGACCGATTCAACAGAAACCACAACCAAACGTCTGAGTTTGTTGTGCGCAATAAATCACGCCACCCTTACCCTTTTACAAACCAATCCATTACTGAATGATATATGTCGAATCGCAAATGGACGCCAACATACGTTCAGCAGGGATTCCCTGCCGAAGTCCGGGAGCACCGACGATCGGAAGGGAACAATCCAGACGTGAAGCCTACCCACTCATGGCTCCGTGAACATGGATTCAGCGGTATCCAGGGCTATGCCGTGCGTCAGGGGAAAACTGTCGATGAAGTCCTTCTCGACGAGTGTGGTTTCGAGCACAGAGAGCGCAAATCGCTTCCGGGGACACACGCTGAGACGAAACAACTGATTCACACGTGGCTTCAGGACGAGGACGAGGAATTCGGGCGGCTCAACGACACTTCCGTCGGGAACGCTTGGACACACATGCGCAAACTGATGGAGGTCTCCCGAGAAGAACTCGGCTCAAGCAATCTCCTTCGGCCTGCCCGAGCGTCTGCTGGCAAGAATATTCGGCTCACGCTCGATCTGTTTCGAGGACTGAACGATAAGTTCCTATCTGAGGGTACGCGGTACAACTACGCCTCGACGCTTGCATCATTCTACGAGTATCTCGAGCTGGTCGGTGAAGTTGAATCGAACCCCGCAGAGATGGTCCTCCCACGGATGGGTTGGTCATACAACCGCGAGTCACCCAAGCAGAGACTCACGCCGCGCCAAGTCCGGGACTGCTGGGAGGCGACGAAGGAGATCGATGAAGAGGCTCTGGTTGAACTCGACCCTGAAGACCTACGCAAACACCTCGTCGACAAAACGCTGTTGCTCTGTCTCGCGGGCTGTGGACATCGAACCAGCGATACGCTTGTTGTGAATGCACACGAGGACCTCATCCTTGACCGGGACGATCCTCGGGTCTGCTTCGATGAAGGGCGGAAGAACGGTCCCGGGACCACGCCGATCATGGCGGGTCTGGATTACTTTCGGCAGTATATCGAACTGCTGGACGAGGCGGGCTACGAAATGTTGTTCCCGAGTGAGCGCTCTGAGGATGGTACTCGGTCGGACACTTGGGTGCGCGATCGGATCGAGTCGATCGTGCTGATGTCCGACTGCCCGACGGGTCGAAGCCGACGCCAAAGCACTTCCGTCAGTTCTGGTTCAATGAATATCTTGATGCCTACGAGGCATATATTGCCAAGGTCGAGGACGTTGCGGCGGCACAGTCGAGTACGTCTGCGGAAATTGTTGACAAGCACTATCTTGCTAGCCATCGTGCTCGGGACCACTTTCGCCAGTTTGCTCACCAGCACTTCGAGACTGCATTCCCGACTGATGTTGTCGTCTCTCCTGAGGAGATTGCTACGGCCCGCGATACCGACGCCGATGACGAGGATAGCCAGACCTCTCTTGGAGACTTCGTCGGCGCGTGGATACCCGGCATTGCTCCCGCCTGCCTGTCGGTCCAGCTGACGACGGCTCGAGCGCAACGAGAGAAGGAGGCCATTGAGTACGATCCGGAAACCTCGCTCCCGTCGCGCCGGGAAGCCATGGTTGTCGCCGCCGGGATGTTGGCGATGTCCACCGTGATCGGCGTGATGGCTACTCACCTCGGTATAAATCCAATCGGTGACCCTGGCTCTGTGCCTCTCGAGATGCCGATCGCTCTCGTCGCTTGGTTGGCTTATGCAATCTATGATATCCCTGATCTGGAAGAGCCACCAGCGGACTCCGCTGTGTGAATGACGCCGCTATAGAACCGAGACTGCTAATCAGGTGATCGTGCGAAGATCTACGTGATTGGCGTACAGTTCTGCGGTCGTCAATTAAACGGGTTATCAGCCGTTTCCAATCGGGTGATGCCGTCGACCATGTCGAAGTCATCGTCAAACGAGTAGAGATACTCAATCCCTTCTCGTTGCATGTATGCAGCGATCGTCGTGTCGCCACAGGAGAGGCCGTCGTGGGTCTGAAATAGTTCAAGAGCTCGGTTGAAGTCCTTCTGTGCCGAATGATGGATTTCGAATCCCGCAGACCGGTTCAACCGATCGTATGTCTCGACAGCAGTTTGTTGACGCTTCCGGTTGTGGATCCAGTTGAGCGTCTCGAGGACGATATAGTTCGTCACCCGTCCTGTAGGGAGATCGCCGTGGTCCATCCCACGGACGATTTCCATCGCAACGTCGTGGTGCTGATCATCGGTATCTGCCATGCCGATGAGAACGCCCGTATCGACAAGAGCAGTTGCCATCAGCTGCTCTCCGAGAATGCGGGATCGTCGTCATGACCAGCGATGTCGTGTGTCTCTGAGCCGCCACCACCCATCGAGACTGGCTCGAAGTCATCAAACGCTCCATAGCGCTGCTTGACAACCTCTACAGAGAGGTTCCCCTCATCGTCAGTATCCCAGCGGAGTTTGTCGCCCGGCTCGATGTCGAGACGCCGACGGAGCGAAGCGGGGATCGTCACCATCCCCCGGTCGCTGACCTTCGTTTCTTCGGGAGCATCGTTGGTAGCCATACTTGGGGATACAGCTTCTTCGATCATACATGTTGCGCCACATGTGTTCGAGTCGGCTGTTCGATCTCAGAGGCTGACACTGGCGAAAGCGTCGTCGATTACGTCTTCGCTCGGCGCGTTGAGGTAGGGTTCGATCGCAGCGAAACTGTCCCAGCCCCCGACGGCCATCACCACACGCGGATTCATCTGTTCGTCGACGAGGAGGCGCTGGGCGAACCGCCGACGGAGATCGTGTGTACTGACCTTCTCGAAGTCCTCGTCTCCCGTCGCTTTAGCTGCCCGTCCAGCCGTCCGCCGAACCACCGCACGGACCCCAGGCTGTGATAGATCGATAAAGGGGTCCTTCGGCGCAATGTTGTGCTCGTTCTGGAAGCGCTGGAGATCGCGCTCGACGTTGTCGGGCAGGTAGGCATCACGGGGCTTCCCATCGTTGCCGCTGGTGTCTTTCCCAGCTCGCACCCGGAGACGGTACTGGCCACTCTCGGTTTGCTTGACGTCGACGGGCCGAACCTGTGGGATCTCGAATGCACGCAAGCCAACGAACGCGCCGAGTTGAATGATGAGGTCGTCTCGTTGACTGTTGGTTGCTCGTCGGAGATCCTCGATCTCCGGATCGGTGAGCCACACTTTGTGCTCGTTTCCCTCGGTGGCTTCGATGCGCATTACGATTACTTTAGCTTCCGTTACTAATATATCTAGTGGTTGGTATGAATGGCGGTACACACCCCGTGTACCGAGTGAAAATCACAGTGTCTGTTACGACTTATCAGACAAGTCGGTACTACTGAATTGTTAGGGATGTCCCTAACATTCATTGTGTTAGGGTGCAGACTAACACATAGAGATGGGCGACGACGTCGAGGTGCTGGAAGATGAGATCCAGGCGTACGACGATGGCACTGTCGCACGAATCCGTGTCCTTGACGTCCCTGAGTCCAGCCGCTTCCCTGACGGGATCAAGTACGCGTTCCACTACGGTGAGGCTGGCGCGAACGAACCCATCATCCGATTCGACAACCACCACGGACCACATGAGCTTCACATCGCAGGGCAGCTATTCGAAATCGAATTCGACGGCTTACAACCACTGTACCGGGCATGGAGAGCTGCTCTTCCACCCGAGAAACGTATCGATTGGTAATTATCCCGAACCCCACACGAACCATCATGACTCGAACGCTCCACATCACCATCGGCACGCGGCCTGATCGTAGCGGTCTTGAGGAGACCCTGGGTGCAATTGACGCCGGCGAGGACGTCGCATCCCAACCATCTCGACTCAGTATCGAGAGTTTGGCAACCTTCGGTCGGATCTTTCGGCCGACGAATCTGGAACTCCTGGAGGCGATCGTCGAACACGAACCCGACAGTATCCGTGAACTCGCTCGCCTCGTTAACCGGCATCCGCCAGAGGTCACCGAAAACGTCCATGAGCTCGCTGACTACGGTCTCATCGAACTGGAAGAACATGGTCGTGCGAAGCGGCCGACCATCTGGTACGACGAGATCGAGTTTTCAGGCGATATCCCACTTCGTGACATGGATGTTGGTGGGGATGTCAGCGTCGCACCCTGAGACGAGAAATTCTCTCCCGCCCTTGATCGATGTGGGTCTATGACTTCTATTACAGCCACTACATCTATTACACTCTATTACGAAGTAGTAGGTATGCCGATCGACATCGACCGGTTCGAGCAGAACTCGACCGACGAACTCCGCTCGGGTGGTCGAACGAACGCTGAGGAAATCTTGGGGTTCCTCGCTACTCACCCGGAGCAAGCGTACACGCCCAAAGAGGTTCACGAAGCCACAGGTGTCCCACGAGGCAGCGTCGGTGTCGTCCTCTCGCGGCTTGAAGAACGTGATCTCGTACGTCACCGTGGAGAGTACTGGGCGATCGGTGAGGCCGATGACATCGACACCACACTCTCATCTCTGGCAACTGCCCGTGCAGCGACTGAGCGACTCGGCGAAGAGAACCCTGATGAGTGGGGTCAAGGCGTCGACGAGTCTTCGGAGTCTGGCGAATGAGCTACGAGCAGGGGGAGGTCTGGTGGGGTCCTGCACCACACAAGTCTGGTCCCTCGTACCGACCGTGGGTTATCGTCAGCGACGGTTCGCATCCATTCGCCCACACGGAGTGCATTGCACTCGCGATGACGACGCAGCAACACACCGGGGCGATTTCTGTCTCGGACGGCGCCTGGCTCGAGGGCGGGTCGGACACGGATGCATACATTTCGCCGTGGTATACGACGACGATCAAGCACCGTGATTTTGACCGCCAGCAGGGCACGCTGGAACCTACGCTTGTCGCCGAAGCGGTTACCGAACTACATCGATACACTCCGAGTCCCGATAGCTGATTTTGTACTTCAATCCTGTTCCCTTTCTTCTCTCGCTCGTCGAAACACTCTAGGAATCGTAGCTAGTCAGTTTGACACAAGCACCGATGACTGACCGTAATTCACAGACTGCCACGAGGCAGATCCAGGCGGAGATCGTTGCTACACTCGATCTCGAGACGTTCGGCCCAACGGCCCACACTGAACCAACATACCTTCGCGCCGCCCTCGAGGCTGGGTTTGATGTCATTGACCTTGCCAGGGCCCACGAGGTCTCGAAGCGGACGATCTATCGGTATCTCGACCGCCACGATATCGATCATGACCAGCCACCAAGCAACGGCCCGGCGCGCCAGCTTTGGAACACACGCCCTGACGCCGTTCCGGGCGATGACTGATGAGTGAAACCAGTCCTCTCACTGAATCGGATGACTGCGTTGATCCTGAGCTCGTCGACACGATCACGGCCATCACAGAGGGCGACCTTCTCTTGGTCAATGACGATACCCGGACGTGGGAGGTCACCGCCGTCTCTGAGCAGTCTCTTGAGGATGTCACTGATTCACGCCAGTCCACGCGTGTCTGCCGGCTCTCGACTCGGAAGGCTGTGTTCGCCATCGAACTTGTGGAGTTTGCAGACCACCACGAAGCGACGCTCCAGCCCGTCGAAACGACTCGTTGGGCTGAGGCAAACAGCACCTACGATGTCACCAACGTCGAGATCCTCGACCAGCAAGTCCCGTGGGTGGTTGTGACCAGCGGTGCCGGCAAGTACCACTTCCCGGACCCACAGGCAGCTGCATTCGGCGAGGCAGCCCCAGTCTGTGGCGGCGGGAACCAGGATGCCGAGTATCGGATCGCCCGCATCAGTGCAGTGGTGCCAGCCTACTCGGGCTGCAAGAACTGCGTCCGTCACGAGAAACCGGTCGAGCTCGACGTAGTCGCCTGTCCAGAGTGTCAGAGGACCATCTGCAGCGGTGTTCTCCAGGGTGTTGACTCCGCGGCTGTTGATGGCCTGTCGATCGTCTGTCCGGAGTGTGGGTTCGATGGTGTCGTTGACGTTCTGGTAGAGCCCTTCTCATCTCGATCATGAAGCCTGAGCCCTGGGGTCCAGCCAACCAACACCCTTCAGCTTGGATAAAGCGTATCTTGCTATAGTATCTCTGCACAGACGTGTTCCGAAGGTAGGGAATAATGTACAGGTCCAGCGACATTGACTCACGTGCCTGACTGGTTGAGTACATCTCCTGATTACGAGTGAACGACCGCAGTTTATTAGAACAGCAACATAAAATCAGTCGTTGTTAGAGGATGTTATAGAATTCTTCCCACAGTGTTGGTTTTATTATTTTCTATAGTGAACAGGCTGGTAAGTAGGTATGCGAATGTAAATCTGTTGGGAGAAACGCGGCGACGGCCGTACCCCGGCTAGGAGGACTCGTTTGTCGAATTTGTCTCGACGTCACAAGCCATACGCGTCGAGACGGTGTTCGCCGTGAGTTTTCCTGCAGCGTCGATCTCCGCTCGTGTCGAGGATTCGTTACAGTCGAAGTTTTCGGGAGTGATCTGCTCAGTCACCGTGGCCTCGGTTTTGAGTACGCTCATCGAGAGCGTGTACGTATCACTCTCAGTGAGGGTCAGCAACACAGTTCCCTCGGGCTCGACCGTGTAGACGCCGTCGAATTGCGCTGTCGAGTCATTCTCGACGAGAATTCGGGTCGTCCACGTTTCCTCCGACGGGTTCTGAAGCATGAGCGTGTGGCTAAATTTTCCCGTATCCGTAAGACTCGGGTCGTCGCCGAGTGTATACGACGCTAGCCCATCGGCGGGTACTGTCTCGGTGACAACACCGGGACATGCCATCCGCGTCGAAACAGCCATCGAATCGAGTGTATTGTCGTCTTGGACGCTGACCGTCGTCCTGGTCACATTACAGGTGAATTGGCCGGGTTCGACGGTGATCGTCTCCTCCGCGTCCAACTCGGGAATCGACACGCCTACGCTGTATCTCCCGAGATCGGTCAGTGACCCAATGATGCTCGCGTTCGGTTCGAGTTCCACGGATTCCTCGAACACCGGATCGCTAGCCTTCGAAATCGTAATTGTTCCCTTGTGGGTCCCTTCCGTCGGATTCGTGAATGCCACGTAGTGCGTGTTTCGGAGGCCACGCTCTTCAAGCGATGCGGTCCCGATAGTTCGTTCGGCGGTTGCATCAGTTTCGATGTGCGTTGCATCCACCAGCGGGTCTGTCTCGGTCTGTGGACCCGTGGACGTGGTCGTCTCCTCCGAGTCCGTTTCCGTTGAGTCACCCGATGCTGCTTGGGACGTGCAGCCAGCGACTGCGGTTGTGAGCCCAATTCCAGCACTTGCCAGAAACGTTCTACGTTCCATATACTACCATTGGAAGGGGTCAAGTATCGTCCTATCCCAGATTCAAAGATGTCTTTGAGTCCCGGAAACCACTCACATCGATTGAGTTTGGCTCCGTGCTGGACGATACGTTCGCCAGTACCACGCCACGAAGAAGAACAGGATCAGGAAGACGCCGACCCCTAGAACGAACCCACCGGGGCCGGCCCCGAACGTAACGAGCGTCTCCCACATGGTTGGATCAGGTTGCTGAACGGGGAGTTCAACACTCCGGGACGATGGTGAGGGTGTCAGTACTGACCAGCGTACATGGACAATTGCACTGATAACCCCCACAATACCGACTGCGCTGAAGACGCGACGCAACGCAGTCGTGAGTGACGGAGTTGTTCGTTCTGCTCCCGCAAAGAGGACAAGAGCGCTATTGGTCGGGGCATATACATCCATTTCGCGCCCTTGTTTCGAATACCACGTCTCGATGACTTCCACTAACTCCGCGTCTCGAAGTCGGTCGAGATGATAGCTGACATTCTGTACTGAGGAGTCAATCTCGGTAGCGATATCCGATACTGTCGTTGGTTCGGTATAGATTTGGTTGAGAATGCGGCGTGCTGTTGTTGAGGTGACCGCCGACAGAATCTGTTCCGCGGATTCATCTTCGAATCCAACGAGCCTCGGTTCCAAATCACGATTTGAAGCTGTTCTGGGGGTGGGTTTCAAGGGTAGTAGTGAAGACATAGTTGTGTTATCTGTTTGGGGTAGAATGTCCCTATGGCAGACTCAAAGAGATGTTTGAATCGGCCGTGTTTAGACGCTCCTCAACCGGCGAGTCACGGGCCGTTGCGGTTGATCTAAAATCTGTCCTGAGTGCCTCATCGTGTCGATCTGTTCGCGGAGCATACGCCGCAAGAGCCGATTTATACTGCGTCTAAACAAGGCCGTTTGAATCCTATTCAGATATTTAGGAGTCATGAACAGAGGCTGTCATAGAATTGTTCATATATCTTTTCTATTATTTTCCGGAATAATAAGTATAGAGGATGTATTGACCACCTGCTTGTTACAAACCCTACACCCATCACTCAACAGCCGGTCTGCACGCCCCGGCCAGCTCACCTATCATAGTGATTGAAACCCAATCCGGCACTCACTTGCGTACTCAGCTTTGAACGTTAGCGTCGGCTGTTGAGTGAACGAAGAGGTGATCGATCTCCTCCATG
>NZ_KB905378.1:2935330-2950494 GCF_000379085.1 Halomicrobium katesii DSM 19301
GATATGGGCAAAGAGAAATTCGGCGTTGCTGTTGACGAAGAGATCGTACAAGAAGTGGACGAATTAGTTGCTGAGTGTGACGATCTCGGAGCCAGCCGCTCCGAGATCGTCGAGGCCATCCTCACAGCGTTCGTTCAATCCGAGTCAAATCACGCTGAACGAGTGAGAGAAATCATAATTCGGAAACGAAAAGAGATACTCTAAACATTTCAACGCACCGTGCACCAAGTGCACGGCTTTCTAAGCTAGTAACGCTCTATAATAATCACAATCTCGACCATAGTGTGTGAAGACTTCTATGACACCCTCTTTATATACGAAACCGCAGCACCCATAGATAGTGGCAACTCGCGCGAAACAGGCTCCAACGGGGTCACGGTGGACGCGCCTCGGGCCGCGGCGGCGACTCGACAACGCCGGCTATGAATCTACGCCGAAAGATTACAGCGTCGACGGCCTCTTCGCCACGACCACCGGCAACCTCGTAGAAGCACGGTCCTTCGACATGACCTACCGCGAGATGGTTGATGGCGTCCTCAAAACCTATCCCCGCAAACAACAAGTCCGCTACAACCGCTCAGTCACACTCGATGACCTTGTCGCCAGAGTCCCGGCGTGCTACGTCCGCTTCTACGACCCCTACGACCACGCACAAGGCGAACCGAAACCCTGGGGTGCAGTCTTCCGCGCGCACGTTCTCCGCTGCGTCAACGGCTGGAAACACGAACAAGCACTCCACACGTACCTCGAAGGGAAGCCCGGCCTCTGCACCGACCTCGGCTTCGATGGCCTCCCCGACCAGTCCACACTCTGGCGAGCGTGGAACGACCGGCTCACCGACGTCCAGGATGCCATCCAGGATGCCGCCGAAGTCGTCGTAGATGTTGCTCGCTACCATGACATCCCTGCACCTGATCCCGAGTTCCTCCCGGACCAGCCGACCGAGACAGTTATATACTCAAAGAGTACGGATACGCTCGCCCGTGAGAAGGCCCGCGAGGTCTGGAAGGGTGCGAAGCCTATCGTCGAGGACTGCTTCCGGCTGGACCGCGCCAGCAACGCCTCTATCCCGGAAGGCTCGTTCTGGGAACAGCAGGCGTACCTCGGGATGCGGACCGACATGCACCCCAACGACGGTGCACAATCCTTCGCCGAGGACACGACCCGCAGGAGGACGCCCTCGGGGGACTCCCACCGGCTTCAGACGCGCACGCTGGGCGCCCAGCGCATCCGCACGATGCTCCAAGAAACTGCCCGTACGCTCGTTTCTCGGGCGAAATCGAAGGACAAGATGGGGCGCACGCAGATGGCTGCCATCGACATCACGAAAGGAAGTCCGTGGGGCGGCAAGGTCACCCGTGACAGCAACGGCCGGAACCAGGAGCCGTGGTTGCTCGGCTACAAAGGCGAGGACTGCCCGTTCTTCCAGTGGGCCGTCATCAAGCTCGTCGGCCACGACGTGCCCCTGATCCTCGATGCCGCCCCAGTCGCCCGCGGTCGGAAGCGAGCCGACCTCGTGGACGAGCTCCTCGACGGAGCGACTAACGTCGTTCCTGGTCTGGACCTCGTGATGATGGACCGAGAGTTCGCCAACGACGGCGTCAAAGACGCCTGCGAAGCCCACGACGTCCACTACCTCAATCCCGGTGTCGTGCGGTCCAGTAGCGACCACGAACACCAGATTGCCAAGCTCGCCAGCGAGGACAAAGACGTCGACGTGGTCGAGCAGGAGCGTCTCGACGACGGGCCGACGCGGAAGGCCGTCTATCTCTCGAAGCGCGAGTGGGAACGTGAGGACGAAGACGACGGGACTGACGTGACGATTCGCCAGGAGCTCATCGAGGACTTCGAGGATGTTGGCGACACGACGCCGCTATCGGAAGACCGAGACGGCGACTCACCGTTGAGCAACCTTCTTGACGAGGTTGCCGAAGAGGAGGAGATCGAGGAGACGGCGCGTGTCGAAGCGCCGACCGTGCCTTTCGAGACGAATCTTCCGTGGGTGGATGTCGATACCGATGACGAGCGAGAGATGAAACACCAGATCGGGCGGCTGATGGCTCGGTACAAGCGGCGCTGGGGCATCGAGAACGGGTTCAAGAAGCTGAAGACGTTCCTTGCGGAGACGCAAAGCCCTGACCACCGGTTTCGGTACTTCAACTTCGCGTTCGCCTGCGTCCTCTACAACTGCTGGCGGCTCGTAGACATTCTCGTGCAGTTGGAGATGGACAGCGAGGTCGGTGACGAGCCGGCGATTACGGCGAACTCGTTTTTGACGTTCGCCAAGAAGAGCTACAGTCTGGAGCCGCCGGACTAACCCCTCGTTTCCTCTGGGCCCGCTCGGTCGTGAGCGGCGGCGCTACTCTGACCGTCGATTTCTCCACTGGTTCCTGAACGGATTCCGATAAGTTTCTCAGAAGCGCAGTCTCAGTGAGTCTCAGACACTTCTTTCAGTATCTATATACGTGAAACCTTTGCATTATAGAACCATCTTCGCAACATCACTGCACAGTCCCTCGACTACATTTCCAGATATGAGATACAGATACAGAATATGGATACGTGATCTGGATACACTATCTGAATCCGTAATGTGGATGTTGACTATTGATCCGTAAGAGGGAACCGTCGCTTAGAACTGCGTTTCTTGCCGTTCGGTGAACGTCTCGTACCCTGCTTCGCCGGCTTCGATGAGGTCGGGCCGTACCTCGTCGAGGCCCGCGCGCACGAGCAGTCCCAGCACTGAACCCCGACTCTCTGAGTCAGCAGCGTCTCTGTCGAGGTGCTCGCGCAGGTCGGATCCCACGTCGTCCAGCTGGCCAGCCTCGTCGAGACCGCGGATCAGCGCTGCGAGGTTTCGGTCACGCATCGTGAGATTCGTCGGCACCTCACCAGCATCGAGCTCTTCGTACACGTCGGCGATGTGCTCCTCCAGCGACGGCTCGTCGGGCTCGTCACGCTGTTGCTGGGACTCGCTACGATGGCGCTTCTGTTCTTTCGACTGTTCGAGTAGCTCTTCGGGGTCGCGGTCGTCAGTAGTGTCACTCATCGGTCTGTGAGTTGGCTCAGCAATTGCTCGGTGTTCGTACTGTACGCCTCGCGTGCCCGCTTCCCGGTGGCATAGAGTTCGTCATCGGGGACCGCGAAGAGTGTCCGGCCGTTGTTCTGGTTGTTCCCGATGTCCGCGGTCTTCGTGACGGGCTCGCCAACGATCTCGGGGTACTCTTCGGTCACGTACTCGACGAACGATTCCGAGAGCGTCTCCTGGCTGCTGATGATTGTCGGGATGACCAGTGCGATATCGAGGTCGACGTCGAGGTCGCTACTGATCTCTTCAAGTGTTGCATCCAGCTTCTGGAGCTGGTCGCGCTCGAAGGCACCTGGTTTCAGCGGCGCAACGACGTTCCGGGCAGCAAAGAGGCCGTTGAGCGCGATGTTGTCTTCCTTCCCGGGCAGGTCGAACACGACGAGATCGTACTGGTTAGCAACGAGATCCTCGACGAAGCCATCCAGTTTCTGGTAGCGTTCCTCAAGCGGCACGTTCGCGAGGTTGTTGTCGGCGCCGCCCAGTCCTGGATCGGCTGGGATGAGATCCGGCCCCTCGTCGGTCGCGAAGGTCATCCGGTCCAGGAGGTCGTCGATGTTGTCCCGCAGGAACTCCCAGTCGTCTCCGAAGACAGCCGAGATCGGGGCGTCGATGGAAACGCCGCCGTCGGTTGTCGTCTCTTCGTCGACGATGGAGATGCCGAAGTGTGTGGCCAGGTCGTTCTGGGTGCCGGCGAGATCCACCAGGAGGACCTTGTGGCCCATGTTGTGTGCAGCAACGGCGATATGGGCGGCACTGGTCGTCTTCCCAACGCCCCCCTTTTCGACGTAGGTTGCTGCTCGTTGCACTGATGCCATATACAGATACTGTATACATATCGGTGATACAAATAACTGCGTCAGACATTCGCCCTTGGACTTGAGAAGTACCGAAAGTAGTACTGAAACGCTCGGAAACAGTGCCAGTCTTGATTTAGACCGGCATCAACGTGTCACGTGTGGGTACTAGCCTTCACACAGTAGATCGACATGGTCAGCGTCGCTGATCTGGATCTGGATCTCTCCGAGTTTGTCGTAGGTTCGTTCTTTACCAGTAGACTCTGATTTTGCGGGTGTTCGTTGTACGTGACAATATTGTTTAGTGATCACTGTAAGTGAGGGGTATGGACCGCGACTTCCGCACGGAATCCCTCCCCCTTTCGGTACAACTGTCGCTGTCGGAGCCGCCTCAAGAGACGCAGTCTTCTCATTCATATTCGCTGCGAATTGGCGACTACGATGTCCCTGAACGCGAACAAGCCCGCGTCCATACCGCCGTTCAAACAATTCGATTTGTAAACCTCGTTGCCGCCCCGGCTGTCGTCGACAACTGGGGGGTACTATCCGAGGCTCAACGAGTAAAGTACCGGGTGGCAGTCCTGAGGCGGGATCTCGATATCTCGTACAGAGATCTGGAGCAGCGGTTGTCGGAGTGGCGGGAGGTCGCCACTGAGGTGGGGGTTCACTCCCCCATTCCAGACTACACGACGCTCTCGCGCTGGGTGAACGATGTCGATGCTGCGGCCGTCGACCAACTTTACCGGCGCGTAGAAAACGCCTCTCTTCACTTCACGTTCAACGGAACCTCGCCGGGAGACCTGCCTGCTAACCCTAGTCGGCCGCGTGAAGCCGCCGAATACTTCGGTGTCAGTATGGACGAGAAGATGGATGCTGCCTGTACTCTCGTCGAGGAGTATCTGGAGATCGTAACCCCCTATGTCGTGTTCGACCGAGACCCGGACACCCCCAATTTCCAGTATCCTACTGAATCATTTCTCTCCCTCTTCGCTCATATCGCCTTAGAGAACTGCTATCTGGAGAACGGCGTTGAGGTTCTCAAGTGGATGGATTATACTGATGCTGTCCCGCCTTCACGGACGGTTCGAAGATACGCGAAAGACTTCTCCGTCGCGGAACTGGAACGGAAGTTCGCTGAGGCAACGTACGCGTTGATGCAGCGACCAGGTCTCACGCCTGGAGGACCGGTTCACTTGGCGTACGATGTCACTGATGTCAACTGGTATGGGCAGTCCCACGAATGGACTGGCGGACGCAAGGCGTCGAATAACACGGCGTCAGCCTGGCAGTACGGCGTACTCTCGATTGCTAACGCGACCCACAAGTACGTCCTGAACGCCTCGCTAATGAAAAAGCGAAGTGAGATTGCTGCCACGTTTCGTCGCTTCCTCCGATACTTTCGGGAGCTATCCCCGGTTGAAGCAGGAAGGGGATACTTCGACCGGGAGATGTACCAAGGGAGCGTTGTAACGGCGTGTTCCGAGACCGACGTTGACTACATAATCCAGGCGAAGAACAAGGGGGACATCAAGCGACTTCGGGAGGATACCCCCAGTGGTGAGTTCGGATATGAGATCGGGATTGAGTTCGCGGGACTACCGCCGCAGAAGCGCCCGAATGCGTTCGTCTCGCCGATCTTCCCGGAGGAAGAAGCAGCGGATGAGCGCGACCGAGAACACGAGGCGTTCCTCACCCCGCTTGATGTTGGAGAGCGAGACCTACGTGGGCTTGCCTACCAGTTCAGGACCCGGTGGCGCGTTGAGACCGCAATTCGCCAGTTGAAGAACGACTTCATGGGGCGGTGCCGGTCTTCTGATCGGTCGATGCGGACGTTGTACGCTGGCGTCGCCCAGTTATTTTTCAATATGTGGGTGGCGCTTAATCGAGAAGCCCCTCACCGGTTAGGGACCGACGTGGATATTACTGCGACAGAGACGCTTCACGCGATTCGGCGTGCGGGGTAACGGTGCCGTTAACCTGTGCAACAAAACCCGGTGAAATCAGAGTCTACTGATAGAGAAGCTGGGGAAGTCGAACGATACTTCACGATCGTCAAATGTATCTCCCAGATGGCGTGTGACACGGTCCTCTATTTGGGTAATTCCTTGATGATCCCTGAATCCAAAATCCGCTAGTTGAGCCTCTAAGTCGGCATTTAGCTCCTCTTGGATATCCTCAGAGATGACGTCGATCAATTCACCAACTTCACCACCACGCTTCGTCGTCGAATCCATTTCCTTGACTGCTGGGATTGTGATAATCTCCGGGAGAAGCTGATCGCGCGTCCGACTTTTGGTTCCACTCGGGAAGTCCGTTGGTGTGAGCGCAAGTTCGATATCATAACGGTTCTCTTCAATAAATTCAGGGAATTTATCGATCCATATCCCTTTCTGTGTTCGCTTATCTTCTGGGATACATTCTGCAAGACCCTCGTACTTTTGTTCCATCTCAGAACGGTAATCAGACTTACTAAATCCGTCGTCCTCTTTTTGCTTTTTCCAGAGCCTATCCCGTTCATCCTCTACAGTGCTCTTTTGGAGTTCCTCTTTGACAGGAAGCTCTTGTAGAAGTTTGAACGATGGCGATGACTTCTCAGAGCCATCAAACCGTCTACACACGGCAAGAACTGATTCATGTCCGTTGTGCTCCTCCAGCAGGATGTCTTCAATTTGCCCTCTTTTCTTGTCCTTATTGATACGGTCGGCCGTGTTTAGACGCTCCTCAACCGGCGAGTCACGGGCCGTTGCGGTTGATCTAAAACCTGTCCTGAGTGCCTCATCGTGTCGATCTGTTCGCGGAGCATACGCCGCAAGAGCCGATTTGTACTGCGTCTAAACAAGGCCGATACGGTCTAAATCAGTTGGCGTAGTTTCAAAGTATCCTCGTACCTCTACAGTTTCGTTGTCTCGTTTCTGCCAGAAGAGCTCACTATCATTTTCCTTTGTCTCTTCCTCTAACAAAAACCGAACGGCAGAAAGGATATTGGTCTTCCCAGAATTATTTTCGCCTACCAGACAATCTAACCCTTGAAATTCAATAGATTCTGAACCCGTCTGCTCCTTGACGGACCGGAATCGTTCAATCTCTATATCGATAAGCTCCATAAGGACAAGTCAAACATCGTGCTCAAGAATGTTTACATACCGGAATCATCTGCTCTGTTGAATAGCGGCGTTGGCCAAGACGGTCGAAATTTGAATCGGCTTGTCAGGGGCTGATACCAGCGGTATCAGAATCAATGTCACTTCACATTGGCTCAGGGGCCGCTATTCAACACGGCAGAATCATATGTGCTGTTATATGATGTTTCCACGGGATCCACGCCATCGTCGAGACTGGCACCCATTCCACACCGCCTCGATCCGCTCGAAGCCGCCATCACTCCGCGGCTTGAACTCCACCTTCCGTTTCGGTCCACGAACGGGCTCGTAGACGAAGCCCTTCGCCTCGGCGACGGACTGGCTGCTCATGCTTTCACCGCCCGAACGAGATCGTCGACGAGCGTCCCACCGACATGCGGCCCGATCTCCCACCCACGCTCTCGATGCGTATACTCACACCACTCGCCCAACGTAGCAAAAGGAGTCTCAGCCAGTTCGACTGTCTCGGCGTCGTAGCCTTCCACCACAACAACCGTCTGCTCGTAGCTGCTCCAGTAGTGGGCGCCACCGTTGCCGTCGACGCCGATGAACGTCGGCCGCTGAGTCAATCGTTCGCGTGCGATACGTTCTTGGGGATTCGCTTGCGTAGTTGCCATTGGTTCTTATCCACTGGAACCACGCGCCTCGGTGTCTCTAGCACCGGGGCGATTTCTGTCGGAAATCGCCCAGCGGCGCGTGTGTTCCTGTACTCAGATTATGTATCGCGACCACCATAAAACTATTGTCGTGCGGTAACTAAATGCTAATCACAACAGATGAGCTCTTCCCACGGGAATCAATTAGTCTCAGATCAAGAGTTATTGGAGGCGTTCGATGAGATCGATGGCCCATTTGTGACCGCGAGTGAATTAGAAACCGTGCTCCCGATCACTCGTACTGCGATTCACAAGAGGCTTCAGAAGCTCCATCAAGAGGGTAAGATCAACTGTAAGAAGCCGACACAGCATATGATTGGATGGTGGCGAGAGAACACTCAAGACCTCTCTGAGAGATAACGACGGCCCTCATCTGTGATCCACCAGTTCCGAGTATCGGCGGCCTTCTTACTTTCTAATAGCCCCTGCTCTTCCAGATCCTTCAAGCGCTTGTAGACTCCCTGACGGGACATATCAAGCGTTTCAGTTAGCTCCGTTGGGTGCATAAATGGGGCTGGATCTAGCGCAAACTGGCGGAGTATTTCAGCATCAGATACGGTTTTCTTACGCCCTCGCTCACCCATCTTGGTTGCTATCCTCCTTGGAAACAAAAATCACCACCGGATTATTACTTCAGAGTCGCTCGGATACTGGTTACCGTACGGCAACTATTAATAGAGTCGGCGATAGTAGTCTGAGATAGGCGACGCCCACACAGACCGGCGGCGTCGCATCGAACCCATGAGAGCAGCCAAACCCACCCACGAACAGTCGCATCGCTCGCCAACGCCCATTCAGTCACATTCGGTCACGATTCGGTCACGCCTGAGCGGGCCACGAACACCCCGCAGCGGGTTAGAGACGAAAATCGACCCAGCACAGACGCGATTCGATCACCCGCCCGCCGCAGACTCACGTACCACCCTCACCACCCTCCGATCATGCCAACGCACGGAGGCCACCAATGACTGAGTGGCACGCCCTCACCGCCTTCCAGCGCGATCTCCTGACGGCCATCGCCGCCGTCGACGACGAACCCTACGGACTCGCGCTGAAGGCGTACCTCGACGAGCGCTACCCCGACCCGATCAACCACAGCCGGCTCTACCAGAATCTCGACGAACTCGACGACGCTGGGCTCGTGACCGTCGAACGGCAGGCCAGCGACAAGCGTACGAACGCCTACCGGCTCACCGACACCGGCCGCCGCCAGCTCCAGTGCCAGGCTGACACGCTCGTCCAGGTGTGCGACCGTCCCCAGGCCATCGCCGATGGCGGTGGTGAAAAATGACGCCTCAAAGCGGGTCGGGTACGTCCTCGCGCTCCTCGATCCACTCGCTCATCAACCGAGCGATCAACTCACTCCGGGAGACATCCCGGTCGAGCTTCCCGGCGGCTTTCATCTCGAAGAGTTTGTCGTCGAATTCCTCTAGCAGTTCGTCTGAGACGGAAATACTCGGTCGTGCCACAGTAGCCCGTTCGCAACTTCGCAACAAAAGGCTGGGCCACCGACTGGACACGGAGGCGGATCACTGATGATGACCACGCCCGAACACGGCGAGGTCGTCGCCGTCACGACCGTCGACAGCGAGCCGCCACTCCTGATCACCCACGTTGAGGCCGACGCCGTCCGTGGCGTCCTCTTAGCGGATCTGGCCGGCGAAACCATCCAGCGACTCACCGACACGGCCGGTGATCGCGACCAGCGCCGCCAGCTCGTCGACGCGGTCCAGCACGCAGACCTGATGACGTTCCGCGTGCCCTTCGCAGACCTGCGCCATCGTGGCCAGCCGGGCATCCAGGGCTGTCACCTGCCACAGGAGGGGCGCGAGTGATGTCTCGGGCCAGTTCCCCGACGCAAGACGAACCAGATCCAGCGCCCACACAGCGCCAGAAATGGCGCCTGCGCTACGCTGTCGGTGATCTCGTCCACTACACGGAGTGGACCCACGAGTTCGCGACCGTCGAGAACCTCTCCGAGCAGTACCGCCGCGGCGACTACGGCCACGACGTCGTCATCGAACGGCGCACGGAGGTCCGACGATGACGGGCCATGGCAACTACTACGACGTCGACGGCGCCGACGAGGACATCGACTGTGTCCTCTGCGATGCCAGCAGCGCGACCGTCGAAGCCCATCACCGTCACATGGAGGGCGTCCATGACTGCTGAGCGGGACTGTGCTGGCGGGCCCAAGCGCATGACGTGCGTCAGACGCGATGTCAATCTGTGCGGGGGATTTAATACGGGACGGGATGTCACATTTCGGTATCAAGCAAGGACAGACCCACCACTAATCGAAGTGGGGCACAGGAAGAGGGGGGCGTTAATTCGCCCCCAAGGTTTGGACACCTTACTCTTCCTGTGCCCCCATCATAAGCATTTCCCCCCAGCGCCAGACGCATCTCTGCGCACGCTCGGGGGACTCACAGTTGGTCAGAGAGCCGTGAGACCGTTGTAAGCGTCGCGAATGGCTGGATTATCTCTCTCCCTCGACGGGTCTGACGACCCGATAGTACGCCTGGGGACTGGGTGTGGGGGCTCGCCCACGCAGCGACGCGTCCCTCACCACCGTTCACTCTGCCGAGCGCAACACTGTCGCGGCCGTGGTCGCGATGGTGGGCGACACTCCTGTAGAGCACTCTCCGGCGGTGATTTCCGATGACCTACCACGTCGTCGGCTGTTCGGACTGTCAGTCGCTGTGGCTCCTCGAGGACACAAATGACGACACAGCCACCTGTCCGCGCTGTGGCACGCGCCACCAGCAGAACGCGCTCAAATCGCTCGCACAGGCCGACGACAGAGACGTCGCGAACCAGCAACGCAGTGCGCTCCTGGCCGACCGAGCCGGCGCCGGCGACGCCGATCTCGATCCCTACTGGGCGCAAGCCACACGCACGGATGAGCCCGTCGTCGACGACCGCGCCTATCTCGACGGCCTTGGCCTTGCTCCCGACCTCGTCGACCAGCTGACTGGCGAACACAACGAGCCCGACACTACCGAGTCGAGTGCGACGACGCAAACCCCGGGGACCGGACCCGACCTCGACGTTCCCGTCGCCGATCGCCCGCAACTCCACGGGATCACCGACGGCGATTCCCGCTCCCCCGGCGTCTCGCTAATCGATCCCGGCGGGCAACTGGGCATCGCCGGCCGGACCTATCACGATGTGAGCCCGCGCACCTCCGAGTGGCTTCCCGACGTCGTCACAGAGTTAGTACCCTCGACGGCACGCCTCGTCCAGGATCTCGCACGCGAGCGCTACACCTTTGACTACCGCGACCCCGACGCCGGGGCCGGTGCCGTCGGGACGTTCATCCACGAGGAACTAATCGACTCCATCGCACAGTTGGACACCGTCGACGCCAACACAGCCGCCGTCGAAGAGGCGCGGTCGTATCTCGACGCTATCGGTCGGTACGCGCTTCTGTGGGCCGACGAGGTCTACCGCGTGCGCCGTGGCTTCGATGGCACCGAGCAGTTCGAGCGCATCACGAAAACACTCGAAACGACGGGGACCAGCCAGGGGCAGTTCAACGCCGGCGTCGACGCACTCCGTCATTCGCTGGTAGCGCTCCATAAAGAGCGCGCTGTCCCGCACACGCTGACGTTCGTCCTCGACGGGGAGGCATGGACCGCCGCCGACCGCGAAACGATCAAGCGGGCACTGACGGCCTTCGATGCGCTCGCTGCTGGGTTCGATGTCCGCCTCTGGATGTCCCCGGGCGTCCGCCAGCGCGTGCGTCGGCTCACGAAGAATGCACTCGACGAGGAAGACGATGTGCCCACGTGGGCTGGGCGCTTCGCGTTCCTTACTGACGCCGGGCAGACGTCCCGGCGGCCAGCCGATGCCACGGCCTCGTCAACGGACCCCGACGTCGCCGAGAAAGCTTGGGCCTTCGTCGAGGACAACGCTACCCAGACCGGCCTGCTGACGCTGTTGGCCCAGCTCGATCGAGACGGCGAGCGCTCGGTGCGGGCACTGAAGCGAGACGCCCATATCGACTATGCCGACGCCAGTATCGACCGCTATGTGGCTGATCTGGAGGCTGCAGAGCTCATCGCAATCGACCGGTCGCATGCCTCCAACCGGCTGTCGTTGACGGCGCTGGGCACCGCTGCACAGGAGTATGTGATGCCGACGGGCGAGGTCGTCCATCGGGACCAATCCCGATTGGTGGGTGCGTCTTATGGACACCCTTCAGCGTCTCACAAGTACAGTGTAGCCCCCCAAGGAACAGGAGGGGACCACCACCCCCCAGCCGAACGGTGGTTGGCCGATACTGGCGACCCAGCCGACGATGGGTACGTGCAGTTCCTCGGCGATTCGACCGGACCTCGCAAGGTCGAGCCGCCAGTCTTGCACCGTCGCATGCTGGCCGGAGAACGTGTCTCCGGCGTGAACTTCGCCGATGCGGACCTCATCGACTGGACGAACGAACGGCAAGCACCATCCGGCGATGGCCGTGTCACCTACGCGTCGATCTTCGACGATCACGCCCTCTTGATCACGCAGTGGGGCGGTCCAGCACAGACGATGGCACGTCTCTGTGCTAGCTTACTTGGAAATCGGATGCTCAGTAAGGCCTTAACTATTGACGCCGTCGGAAGACAGTTCGAACAGACTCACGGTGGGGTCGAAGCCTTCGAGAATGACCTTCATGATGTCCTTGTTCGAGCCCAGCAGATCGGCTGGCTGAGCGAAGACGAACTCGAACACTACGACAACTGGCGCGATCGCATCGGCGCTGTCCGGTCGAACATTCTCTCGAAGGTTGGTGAACTGGACGACCTCGATAACGGCCTCCGGCGAGAGTTGTTCAACGACCTGCACGGTCTACTCACGTCGGCAACGCACCTGTACTACGCCGCCGGGATCGACGTCACGATCAACCTGCGGTTGCCACGAACCAAAGAACTGCTTGCGAACGATGAGGCACTCCAGCACTTCCTGGAGTTCATGCGCTTTACTGTCACCAAACAGGCTGGCTACGAGGACGAGAACGGCTTCCACAGCTGGTATCGGATGTGTATCGAAGACCGCAAAGAGAAGCTGAAAGCGCGGGCCGCATACGACGTTGACGAAGTCGATTCGACGGCGGACCTCACCGCCTCGTGGATTCTCTCTGGACCTGAGGCGACAGCGCTCCGGGACCACGTCGAGGAAGCCATCGCAGCAGAATCGAGCCGCCTTCGCGAACGCGTCGACGAGGGGGTCGAAGACGCCGCCATGCTCGATATCCCGATGGTCGAAGCTAATTCGCACGGTCATATCCGGGGGCTCGTCCGGGAGATCGCCGACCGCAAGGGGTTCTACGAGACGAATCGGCAGGATCCGGACCGGTTGACCCGGTGTCTTGAGGCTGCCCTCGCGGCCAACGACCGCGGACCGGACCCGTTCCTCGTTGCCGACGCGCTCACCGCCCTGGAAGCCCGGGATACGGCTCGCGATCGCCTTGACACGTGGTCGGTCCAGAACGCCCTGGCGACGCTCCCGAGTGAGGCGCTGTTCCCGACGCTACCGCCGGCCGCCCGTCGGATGCTCTCGGCGCTGTTCGCGAGCGACGAGCCACTGGATCGGCAGGCCCTTATCGAAGTAACGAGTGAGAGTTCGTACGACCGACACTGGAAGACACTTCGCGCGTTCTTCCTCGTCGAGGAGACCGATGATGGCTTTGTCGCCCAACTGGAACCGTGGTGGGCCGCAGCGACGGACGAACACACGCCGTATCACGAACCTCATCCGAACCCACAGCCCCAGCCACCCGGCGGCTATATCAAACAGTCGGCACCGCCGACGATGCCTGGGGCACTCGTGATGGAGGTGATTGCCGAGACCGACCACGTCGAGATCTCGCCAGATCGCTATTATGAACTCGGCAAGCGAATCGACGAGATCGACTGGCTGCTCGAGGAGCTGGGACTGGAACGATTTCGCCCTCTTCTCAGAGCGTACTGTGAAGACTGGGCAGCCACTGACGTGCTATCTTATTCGGCCCCTTCAGGGGTACAAATCGGGCCACGACGGCCGGGTGATGCAGACAGCCAGGCGACACTCGCGACTACTGTCGCTGCCGACGGATGTTAGGAAGAGTGTTCGATTGGCATACTACGATAGAATAGAGCCAAACAATTTACGCTGTCAACGCCAACGTTGACAGAAGAGATGGCAACCGCCGATGAATAGATTCGTGTCAGTGAATGTATTAAAAAACGGCTCGATAACCGGCGACGTGAGAGCGAGTCGTATAATGACGTTCTCGATCGATTGATTGAGGACACCACAGAGAGTGACTTCGATGACGGGTTCGGGATTTTGTCCGAAAAGCAGGGAGAGTGGATCCGAGAAAAGCGTGTCAAAGCCAAAGAGGATCGAAAGGAACGACTGCGCGATCTTGGAAATACATGAAAGTCCTCGATGCGAATTTTTTCATCGACTATCTGAGTGGCGTTCCAGCGACAAAAGAGTACTATGAGGCAAACGGCGGTGCTGACCAAGTCTGGGGGTGATACCTGCACCAGCGTACACTGAGGCGATCATCGGTGTGGGAAATCACCTAGATGGGGACATCGACGAAGCGATTGAAGCGCTCGGGTGGGGGGAAGTCGCCGAAGTCGATGAGGAATTGTCTGTAAGTGCTGCTCGAATCGCGGACGAGATCCCGTTTGGGGGGCCATACCTCGACGGTGTCGATGGACTTGTCGCTGCAGTTGACCGTGAATGGGGTGCACCAATTGTCTCCGCAGATGGTGATTCCACGCACGAAAAAACGAAAAGTGTCGTCGATGCCGAAGAGTATCGATCGTAGTCGGTCCCCTGTCGTATTTTGTTTTGTTGTCCAGCTATTCGAAGACTAGAGTAAGCGCGTTTTCATTTATTGCCTCTATTCTCTATCTGAACCATCTCGAACGATGGTTCGTCTTCACATTGCTGTCGTGTGATTTCACTACTCATACGACTCCTGAACCGCTGGTCTTATATATCGCACTCCTCTGCGATTATATCCGTTCGAAGGTCGCGCCGGGTCGCCCGGAGCGATTTGGACGCCACGTCACGGTGATGTGGTGTCCGACAGCATGAGGATCCCACCCCTGCGGTCCGCCGTCAAGATGGGATCTGATGTGAGCCCACGGACCCAACACGATGTTGCTGGGGTTGGATACCTCAGCATTTTAGCTTCCAATGGAGTGCAACCACTTCCGCCGCTGATGTATATCAGCACATTCCGGTTGATCCTGCCGGAGGCCATTGCTATCGGAGTCCGATTTAGCCATGCTAGTCGCACGGGCTTAGACCCGTGGCGTATAGCTCAGTAACACGTGGCCAAACTACCCTATAGACCATGATAACCTCGGGAAACTGAGGCTAATCGTGGATATCGCATTCACGCTTGAACTGCCGAATGCGAGAAACGTTCCGGCGCTATAGGATGTGGCTGCGGCCGATTAGGTAGACGGTGGGGTAACGGCCCACCGTGCCAGTA
>NZ_KB905378.1:2950594-2958527 GCF_000379085.1 Halomicrobium katesii DSM 19301
GGAACACTTGAGCTGACTGCTCGTCCATCGTTGGCTGCTACTGAGTCGCCAGCAGAATTGATGTTACGATCTATCGAGATGAGCGCATCTCGAAGAGTTTGTCGTCGAATTCCTCTAGCAGTTCGTCTGAGACGGAAATACTCGGTCGTGCCACGATAGCCCGTTCGCAACTTCGCAACAAAAGGCTGGGCCACCGACTGGACACGGAGGCGGATCACTGATGATGACCACGCCCGAGCGCGGCGAGGTCGTCGCCGTCACGACCGTCGACAGCGAGCCGCCACTGTTAGTCACTCACGTCGAGTCCGACGCCGTCCGCGGCGTCCTCTTAGCGGACCTGGCCGACGAAACCATCCAGCGACTCACCGACACGGCCGGTGATCGCGACCAGCGCCGCCAGCTCGTCGACGCGGTCCAGCACGCAGACCTGATGACGTTCCGCGTGCCCTTCGCAGACCTGCGCCATCGTGGCCAGCCGGGCATCCAGGGCTGTCACCTGCCACAGGGGGGGCGCGAGTGATGTCTCGGGCCAGTTCCCCGACGCAAGACGAACCAGATCCAGCGCCCACACAGCGCCAGAAATGGCGCTTGCGCTACGCCGTCGGCGATCTCGTCCACTACACGGAGTGGACCCACGAGTTCGCGACTGTCGAGAACCTCTACGAACAGTACCGCCGCGGCGACTACGGCCACGACGTCGTCATCGAGCGCCGCACGGAGGTCCGACGATGACGGGTCATGGCAACTACTGGGGCATCGGTGAGACGGAGCCGACCGAAGGCGACATCGACTGCGTCCTGTGTGACGCCAGCAGCGCGACGATCGAAGCCCATCACCGTCACATGGAGGTCGTCCATGACTGCTGAGCGGTACTGCGCTGACGAGCGCAACCGCATGACGTGCGTCAGACGCAGTGTCAATCTGTGCAGGGGATTTAATACGGGACGGGATGTCACATTCCGATATCAAGCTAGGACATACCCGCCACTAATCGAAGTGGGACGCGGGAAGAGAATGGGGGCGTTGATTCGCCCCTTAGGTTTGGACACCTATCTCTTCCCTCGCACCCGATATAAGGATTTCCCCCCAGCGTCAGACGCATCTCTGCGCACAGTCGGGGGACTCTCAGTTGGCCAGCGAGCCGTGAGACCGTCGTAAGCGTCGCGAATGGCAGGACTACCTCTCTCTCTCGACGGGTCTGGTGACCCGATAGCACGCCCGGGGACTGAGCTTGGGGGCTCGCCCACGCAGCGATGGATCTCTCGCTCCCGTTCGCTCTGCCGAGCGCGACACCGTCGCGACTGTGGTCGCGATGGTGGGCGACACTCTGTCAGAGCGATCCCATCTGGGGGTGAGCGCCAGTGACCTACGCCGTCGTCGGCTGTTCGGAGTGCCAGTCGCTCTGGCTGCTCGAGGACGACAACAGCCAGGCCGCTCACTGTCCGACCTGTGGAACGCGCCACCAGCGGGATGCTCTCAGACCGCTTGCACAGGCTGAGGATCGGGACGTTGCGAGCCAGCAACGCACGGCGCTCCTGGCCGATCGGGCCGGCGCCGCCGACGCCGATCTCGACCCCTACTGGGCACAGGACGCTCGTGCTGCCGAGGTCGTCGTCGACGATCGCACCTACCTCAACGGCCTCGGGGTTGCGCCCGAGCTCGTCGACCAGCTGACCGACGAGCCAGAGGAGTCTGAGCCAGACGAGTCCGAGCCTGCCGCGCCGTCGACGACCACGACCCAATCTCCGGGAAGTGGTCCCGACGTCGACGTGCCCGTCGCTGAGCGGCCACAACTGCACGGCACTGGCGATGAGCCACACACACCCGGCATTTCGGTGATCGACCCTGGTGGGCAGTTGGGGATTGCCGGGCACACCTATCAGGGTGTGAGCCCACGTACCTCTGAGTGGCTGGCTGACGTCATTGCAGAGTTGGTGCCCTCGACGGCACGGCTTGTCCAGGACATCGCACGCGAGCGCTATGATTTCGACTACCGCGATCCTGACGCCGGGTCCGGCGCTGTTGAGACAGTCATCCACGACGAGCTGGTCACCGATATCGCCCAGCTCGAGTCCGTCGACGCCAACACAGCGGCCGTCGAAGAGGCGCGGTCGTATCTCGATGCGATCGGCCGCTACGCGCTGTTGTGGGCCGACGATGTCTATCGTGTGCGCCGTGGGTTCAAGGGCACCAAACAGTTCGACCGCATCACGAGCACACTCGAAACGGTCGGCACCAGTCGAGGACAGTTCAACGCTGGTGTCGATGCATTGCGGCATTCGCTCGTGGCGCTGCACGCAGAGCGCGCTGTCCCGCGCACACTGACGTTCCTGCTCGATGGGGAGGCGTGGACGGCTGCCGACCGGGACACGATCAAGCGGGCGCTCACGGCCTTCGACGCACTCGCTGATGGCTTCGATGTTCGGCTCTGGATGTCGCCGGGCGTTCGCCAGCGTGTGCGTCGGCTCACCAACACTGCGCTGGACACGGCAGCCGAGACGCGACCCACGTGGGCAGATCGCTTCGCGTTCCTTACTGACGGTGAGCAGACGTCCCGCCGGTCCCATGATGGTACGGCCGCGTCAGCCGACCCCGAGGTTGCCGCGGAGGCGTGGGGCTTCGTCGAGGACAACGCCAACGAGACTGGCCTGCTCACGGTGTTGGCTCACCTTGATGCTGCCGACGAGCGCTCGGTGCGCGCCCTCAAGCGGGATGTCGAGATCGACTACGCAGACACCAGTATCGACCGCTATGTAGCCGATCTAGAGCCGGCAGGCCTGATTGACATCGATCGCACACACGCATCCAACAGGCTCTCGCTGACGCCGCTGGGTACCGCTGCACAGGAGTATGTGACGTCGACGGGCGAGGTTGTTCACCGGAACCAATCCCAATTGGTGGGTGCGTCTTACGGACACCCCTCAGCGTCGCACAAGTACAGTGTAGCGCCCCAGCAAACAGGAGGGACCCACCACCCCCCGGCCGAACAGTGGCTGGCCGAGACGGGCGACCCCGCCGAAGATGGGTACGTGCAGTTCCTGGGCGACTCCGCTGGCCCTCGCGAGGTCGAACCGCCGGTGCTGCACCGCCGGATTCTCGCCGGAGAGCGTGCTAAAGGCGTGAACTTCGCCGATTCAGATATCATCGACTGGACCGAGGAGAATCAGGCGCCGAACGGTGACGGCCGCGTGAGCTACGTCTCGATCTTCGACGACCATGCCCTCTGCGTCACTCAGTGGGGCGGTCCTGCACAGATGCTGGCACGTCTCTGTGCGAGCTTACTCAGCAACAAGATGCTGAGTAAGGCATTAAATATCGATGCTGTTGGGGCGCAATTCGAACAGACCCACGGCGGCGTCGATGCCTTCGAGAACGATCTCCACGACGTTCTTACCCGGGCCCAGCAGATCGGCTGGCTCAGTGAGGACGAGCTCGAGCACTACGATGCCTTCCGCGAACGATACGGCAGCGTTCGATCGACGCTGCTGTCGACAGTCGCTGGCCTCGGGGATCTCACCCAGGGCGAGCGCAGCGAACTCTTCGAAGATCTCCACGGCCTGCTGTGCTCGGCGACGCACCTGTACCGGGCAGCCGGTATCGACGTCACGTTCAACATCCGGCTGCCCCGGACGAAGGAACTCCTCGCGAACGGCAAGGCGCTCGAAGACTTCCTGGACTTCATGCGCTACACCGTCACCAAACAGGCTGGCTACGAGGACGAGAACGGTTTCCACAGCTGGTTCCGGATGTGCGTCGAGGACCGCAAGCAGAAGCTGAAGGCTCGTGCAGCCTACGACGTCGACGACGGCGACTCGACTGCCGAACTCACGGCGTCGTGGATCGTTTCCGGCCCCGAAGCCAGTGAGCTCCGCGACCTCGTCGAGGACGCCGTCGACGAGGAGTCATCTCGACTGCGGGAACGCGTCGCAGAGGGCACCGAGCAGGCCGCGACGCTCGATATTCCGGTGGTCGAGGCCAACTCCTACGCTCACATCCGGGGGTTAGTCCGGGAGATGGCCGACCGCAAGGGCTTCCACGAGGCAAATCGCCAGGATCTGGATCGCCTCGCCCGCTGTCTCGAGGCAACGCTCGCCACCGACGACCGCGGCCCCGATCCCTACCTGGTCGCCGACGCCCTGTCGTCACTCGAGGCTCGCGATCGCGTCTACGACTCGCTGGACGTCCATGCGATCGAGACAGCACTGGCCGAGCTGCCGTCGACGGCGATCTTCCCGACACTGCCGCCGGCCGCCCGCCGGATGCTCTCGGCGCTGTTCGCGAGCGACGAGCCACTCGACCGTCAGGCCCTCATCGACATCACGAGCGAGAGCTCCTACGACCGCCACTGGAAGACGCTGCGGGCGTTCTTCCTCGTCGAGCGGACCGACGACGGCTTTGTCGCACACCTCGAGCCCTGGTGGGCGTCGACGAACGATGAGCGCGAACCGTTCCACGAGGACCATCCGATGCCGCTCCCGCAGCGGGAGGGCGTCGCGATCAAGCGGTCCGCACCGCCGACCGATCCCGGCCGGCTCATCATGGAGGTGATCGTCGAGACGGACCACATCGAGCTCTCGCCCGAGCGGTACACCGAGCTGGGCTACCGCCAGCACGAATGGCACACGCTCCTCGAGGAGCTGGACTTGGAGCGGTTCCGCCCGATCCTCCAGGCGTTCTGTGACGATTGGCACGAGGCAGATAGCGAGTCTTACTCGAACCCTTCAGGGGTACAAATCGGGCCGCAGTCGGCGGGTCCGGGCGTTGGTCAGGTCTCGATCGCTGAGGCTATGGCTGGTGCAGACTGACTCTGTTGGTGTCGCGGTTCGTCCGTTGCAGGCGTCGCGGTCTCCATGTAGGAGAGCGATGCCGGATAGTCATCAGCAGCGATGATATACACTGAAGATATTGGATACTCTCAGTGTAATTTCCACCCAAGATATTTATTCTACTGTGTGTAATTGGGGGATGGGAGAAGAAATGAGCAATCCTCATAACTCAGTCAAAGTCGACGACGCCGTCCATTCGGAACTAGAACGGCTCAAAGGGAAATACGACGTTAGTACGTTCAACGACGTACTCCGACACGAACTCAATATAGTCCCTGACGCAAAGATTGACGAACTCGCTGCTTATCTTTTAGAAGAACTTCGAGAGGCAGCTCACGAGGTGGTTGAGTTGATCGAATCTATCGATGACTTCACCCGAGCTGTTTCCGAAAGTGATGATGGTAAAACATATCTCACTTTCACGAGCATTCAAACTGAGCGGGAGATCGCAAGAGTCGGATTTGATGAGAAAGAATTCACAGTTTCTTACCGAAACAAAAATGGCGAGATGGATCAGTGTGGTCGCGGAAGGAAAAAGAATGCAAATGAGACCCACTACGGTACAAGTAGCGGTACGTACGATCATATAGATCGAGAAGAGATTCTCAAAAATATCGAAGACAAGGTAGCCGGTTCGAATCGGCGTTGGGGCACAGCGCCGTAGATCTTGGTAGTAAGGAATCTCATAGAATATCGATTTCTGGTTTGACTATGGAGAGTCGCGCAAACCGCCCGTGAATCAGCCGCTGACAACCTCCTCGCCGTTACCGTACACAGAATTCGTCTCACTTCTACGCCATACTGTCTTTCCCAGAATTCGGGGACGGCACCCTATGAAGGCGCTACTACTACTGCTGCCAACGTTCACACCGGTCTCGGGCGTTTCGCCGTTGTACCAGGAGTCGTCGACGACCGAGTCGTCCATGACGGACACACGCCACTCGCCAGGCGCTTCCATCATCACCACCAGTTGGACATCAGTGTCTGGGTCGCCGTCTTCGTCGAGGAGGTCACAGAGCTGCAGCTCGTCTTTCGGGATCGATACGATGCCGGTGCCGCGGTTGGTGCTGAGGTTCGTGATCCATGTCATGGGTCTCTCACGACCATCCGTTCTGGATGATCACAGTCCATTAGGGGGCCAGAAACGACATATAAATCGCACCCATTTTGACACCAGATCGTTGATACATTTTCTCATATTGTCAGTGTGTTCTTAGTTACCGTTGTGTATACGATCAACTACGCTGCTTACACACCGGTCGGACTCTCCCTCCTGAATCCGTCCCTCGATCACTCCGCACCCTGTCGGGGGAGCCGCCGTTCTGGGACCAGTATCGATCTGTCAGTGACAAAAATGGCGCCGCGGTGCGCGCGCGTATCTGGAACAAGAACGGAAGGGGGGACCCCCCTCCACCCCTGTTGAGTACTCAATTTGCTGGCAGACTCATCCAGATCTCGAGGTAACTGGTTCCATCGAGTGACCAGTCTCGGCGGAAGAATCTAGGTCCTGCACCTGCAATCGCTGGGTGATGCCTGTGCGTACGTTCGACCTCTCTGTACCGCCCGCTGTGCTCCGTGTCATCGACTTCTCTGTAGCTCGCCTTCGTGGGGTGTCTCGATGAGCGCCGAGGAACTGTCGGGCCTTGACCCGACAACGGTCGACGAGTGGATCGCTCTCTCTCCGACTGAAGAGGCGATTTTCCTGGCCGTCGGCCGGCTGTCACAGCCGGAGATCTTCCCGTGGGGCGGGGCCGTCATCGATCATGCAGACGAGCACTACCACTCCATGTCTGAGCGCCAGGGATACCGCGCACTCACGAATCTCACGGACCAAGACTTCCTCACTGAGTTGGATCCCGATGGGAAAATCGACTACTACGAAATCACTGAAGAGGGAGAACAACTCCTGCAGGCTGTTCGGGATGAGATGAGGGCTGTCCTTGAATAGCTGGTGAACTACAGAAGCTTGGTCGAAACGTCTGCTGGCCGTCGACTAACTCGCTGAAGACGACTGGATCGAATGTTCGGGAAAAGTTGGCGCCCGGAGCTCAAAGCGAAGATGCTCGGCGATGTCGACGAAGAGAGCCGACGTGCTGGCACAGGACTATTGGCAGATGATCTCTTCTAACCTATCGGCCAGCGATAGGTAGATTCTCAGTTTTCAATCCCGAGCCGCCCCCTGTGTGCGAGACCATGCAATTGGGCTTTTGAGCAACTAGACACAGACAGCTAATGATCTTCTTTGGTTAGAGATTATCGTCTAACTTTACGTGTTAATTCCTCTGGCTCGAAATAGACTGTCTTATATCTCTAAAACCGTAGTGTTTATCAACGAAGGAGCCGTACGATGAAGTAAGCCAACTGCAGACCCCTTCGTTTTTACCGATGCAACATCCGTAGAACCGTCAGTGCTGTCTCCGCCAAGACTTAGGTTCTACGGGTTACTACTCTTGCAGCGAAAGGGCACCCGCTATGTCGGACGAAGTGGGATGCCACAGACCTGCAGTAACAGGGCTATGAGCCCCATTACTGTGCCGACGTTGAACACTGTCAACGGTGTACCGATAAGCACGAGAGGGCACACCGCTGCACCGAACAGTAGTAGTAGAGTGGCAAGAACGTCCTTTATATCGGGTGGATACTGACATTCTTGGCACTTGTCGGCAGGCGGGATATCGTCAAAAGTAGACATACTTCCGTCTACATATAGAGCCGCTTCTAGTTGATGGGCTGACACATCTTCGTCGGGCCCTACGGCCGTGCACCGTTTTGGTACGGTGCTACGCGCTTCGGCTTGGGCGCAAAGCCAACTGCAGACCCCAGCCTTGTTACCACCTAGTGCCTGCTCGCTTATAAATCTGTTGCCTGACAGCACCATCTTTGTTTAAATAGTGGGTCGGGTGACTACCACTCGGTCACCAGTGGTTGGGCCGTGTTTAGACGCTCCTCAACCGGCGAGTCACGGGCCGTTGCGGTTGATCTAAAATCTGTCCTGAGTGCCTCATCGTGTCGATCTGTTCGCGGAGCATACGCCGCAAGAGCCGACGCTCTTACGTAGACTGGCGAAAAATATCGGCAGCGAAGCAGTCAACGAGTCCGTGGATTGG
>NZ_KB905378.1:2958627-2964157 GCF_000379085.1 Halomicrobium katesii DSM 19301
GCCGAAACTCCAAAGCGCCAAGCGATACAAGTTGCTGAAGCATCCCGCCGAATGCTGGTTGTTTGGTCACAGCTGATAGCAGGAGACGGGATGCTTTCCATACAACGGAGTCTTTTCGCTAGCTTGAGCAAGAGCGAGTCCGCATATTGGGGAACTTGACCAGTCGGGTCGATTGCCAGCATTGGATCTGGAACCGGTGAGACATCGAGTGACTGGAGATACTCAACCGCCTCAACGATACGGTTGTCGTCGGGTCGGAGGACAGCCACCTTTGGCCTGGACATGCCAGACAGTTAGCCGATGCTGGACTTGTGTGTATCGAGAATCGGTGACCAATCTCGAACGATTCAAACCTTTATCTTGTGAAGCACCGGTATGGACGACGACTCTCACGATCACGTTGTTCCCGGAAGTAACGAAGAGTTGGCTACGCCAGATGTTCGGGGCTACGATTTCCGTGGTGAATTCGATTTCCAGGAGATGCTGGAATCCTATGCGACGACAGGCTTTCAGGCGACACAACTCGCAGAAGCTATCGACATCGCCAAGCAGATGCAAGACGCCGATGCCACGATCTATCTCACGTGTACGTCGAATATCGTCTCGTCGGGATTGCGTGAAGTCGTTGCCTACCTCGTTCGTGAAGGGTACGTCGACGTGCTTATTACGACTGCGGGGTCGTTGGCGGAGGATGTCATCAAGACGGCGAAACCGTTCAAAATGGGGGAGTGGGATGTGGACGAAGCCGCGCTCCGGGAACAGGGAATCAACCGCCTTGGAAACCTCTTCGTTCCATCTGACCGCTACGTCTGGTTAGAGGAGTACCTGTACGACTTCTTCGATGGATTCTTTTCTGAAAAAAAGGTTCGGACACCGACGGCGTTCGCCCGCGAGTTAGGGGAGACACTCAATGATCCGGATTCAGTCCTGAAACAAGCGGCTGACAATGACGTGCCTGTGTACTGCCCGGCGCTGACAGACGCCGAGGTCGGGAACTTTCTCTACTATTACCGACAGGGGTACGATTCGGAGGTCGGCATCGAGATCCTCGACGATTACGACTCGCTCATCGAGGACGGGATGCTCGCCGACACGACGGGTCTGATTGCAGTCGGAGGGGGCGTACCGAAACATCACGCAATTATGACGAATCTCTTCCGTGGTGGAGCAGATTATGTCATCTATATTTCGACCGGTATGGAAGGGGACGGGTCACTCTCTGGAGCGCCCCCCAACGAGGCAGTGTCGTGGGGGAAAATCAAAGACGATGAGCAGACGAACTACACGCAGGTCGAGGCAGAAGCGACGCTCGTCTTCCCACTGCTCGTGGCCGGGGCTTTCAGCGAGTAGATACGAAGCGTCATACGCTAGTCACAGCCGATACACCCGGACACGAACACGCAATGGGTTCATTGTGCTCTGTTGAATAGCGGTGTTAGCCGTGAGGGTCAAAATTTGAGTCGGCTTGTTAGGTGCTAAAACTAGTGGTCTCAAAATCAGTGTCGTTTCACGTGGCTCAGAGACCGCTATTCAACACGGCAGTTCATTGTGGTATCAGCCGCGAGGTAGCACATCGCTCGGACGCCCAGCACCACTCGCAATTGGTGACAGAATCGTGTCCGGGTGCGGATGAATTCGAGCGCTCAGTCCGAATGTGCTGGCGGCCCCAGACGATCGTTATGCACGCTAGAGTCGGTTTCAGCCACCTGTCCTCTGCCCGCTGGAAGGAGTCGGCGCTTCGAGTTAAACACAACAATGAGACTACTAATCGCCATCATAACAGCGGCGATCAACGGCGTGATCACGCCAATTATTGCTAATGGAAGCGCAATTGTGTTGTAGCCAGCTGCCCAGACGAGATTCTGTTTGATTCGACCCCGTGTATCAGTCGCCAGCTCGAAGAGTTCGGGAACGGCGTCGAGACGGTCGTCCAGTACCACCGCATCGGCCGCCTCGATCGCTAGTTCGGTACCGCTTGAGACCGCGACCCCGAGGTCCGCGCTCGCGAGTGCGGGCGCATCATTCGTCCCGTCGCCGATCATCGTTGTCGTCCCGCGCTCACGGAGACCCTGAACGATCGCTTCCTTGGACTCGGGCCGTACGCCCGCGAACACGTGATCGATCGCTGGATAGTTCGCGAACGTCTTGGTCATCCGCTCGTCATCGCCGGTGAGAACGACAAGTTCTCGATCCGCGTCCGCGAGCTCGGAAACCACGCACTGCCAGTTGTCACGAGGCCTGTCTTGCACCGTGACGATTCCTCGGACGACACCTTCCCACGCGACCGCTGTGGGATGCGTGCCCGACTCGTAGGCGTCCGTGACGGCGGCCTCAATCTCTGCAGGAATCGTCCATTCGTCGGTGTCGAAAGAGTCGGGATGGCCGACCACGACGCAGGTGTCGTCGACGAGCGCCGAGACGGTCCGGTCGGCGCGCTCGAAACTTGACACCGAGCGTGTGGTTGGCGGGGCAGCATCGTCGATCGCAGCGGCGATGGGGTGGCTCGACCGGCGTTCGACGGCGGCTGCCATCGAGAGCACTTCGTCGGGATTGTCGCCCGCGACGTCCGCGAGTTCCATCTCTCCCGTGGTGAGCGTCCCTGTCTTGTCGAACACGACGACCGAGGAGTCGTCGATCCGTTCGAGCACCGTCTCGTTGAGAACGAGCATCCGATTGGCGGTGGCATCGCGAGTGGCTGCCGCGAGGGCAAGTGGGGTCGCAATCCCAAGCGAGCACGGACATGAGACCACTAACACGGACACACCGGCTAGTATGGCTGTGTTCGGGTCGTTCCCAAGGACGAACCAGCCAGCGGCAGTCAGCGCGGCGAGTCCGAGGACGAACGGGACGAACAGCACCGCAAAGCGGTTGACAATACGCTGGACGCCCGTCGCCGCACTCTTGACGTTCCAGAGGAGTTCGACGAGGCGATCGATCGTGCTGGTGGCATCCGTCCCAACTTCGACGACGATCGCGCTGTCAGTGAGGATCGACCCGCCGAGTACGCTGTCTCCGACGGATTTGCGTTGCGGAAGCGATTCACCCGTGACGAGCGCCTCATCGATCGCGGCAGTTCCGTCGACGATCTGGCCGTCGACTGGAATCCGTTCGCCAGGTTTGACTAACAGACGATCGCCCGGCTCACACTCTGCAATCTCGATGGTTTCGGTAGCATCACTATCGTCGTCGAGCCGGCGGGCCTCATTGACGCGCGAATCAGTGAGGTCAGCGCGCTTGCCGAGCGCATCACGTTTGACTCGTGATTCCAGATGGTTACCGATAGTGACGATTGCGAGCACCATCACTACGACGTCGAAGTACGGGTCCCGTCCACCCGTGATATAGGTTGTCAGCGAGTAGACGTACGCTGCGAGCACTGCGATGGCAATCAACACGTCCATGTTCGGGCGACCGACTCGCAGGCTCACATAGGCCCCGCGGAAGATCGGGTATCCCAGCCCAATGAGGATGAGCGTGCTCCAGACCGCTAATGGCCCGAACACCATCGCCTCGACAGTACTCCCATAGAGGAAGCTCTCGGGATAGATGCCGAGAGACACTGGATAGATGAACAGGACGTACAGAATCAACACCGGCATCATCAGTATCGCTGCCATCACCGCACGGTATTTCCCCAACTCGACACGTGAGCGCAGCGAGTCGTTTTCTTCTCTGGGACCGCGGGCTTGATAGCCCAATCGGCTGAGTGCCGCGGCGATCGCGTTGCGATCAATGCGGTCGGGATCGTACACTACCTGCGCCATTTCGGTCGCGTAGCTCGCACGCGCCTCGTGGACACCGTCCTCTTTCTCGGCGAGGAGTTCGATGAATCCTTCGCAGGTCTGACAGTGCATTCCGTCGATCGAGAGATAGGCCGTTTCGGCGTCATCGGGGACATCGGGTTTGACGTCCTCGGCTGCGACGCGGTCACGGACGGCCGCAATCGAAAGATCGACGTCCTCACCGTTGTCGACCATGCGTGCAACCTCTAGACAGCCTCGACAGCAGAACTCACCATCGATTGTCTCATCGGTAATTGGTGCGTCGACAGGGAGCTCACAGAGTGTACAGGTCGGCATTTTAGGTAATCGCCTCCGATTTAGCGATCGGCTGATAGTACGGGATGTCGGGCAATGGGAGCATGATGCCAAACCGCATGAGCCCCATCGCTAACAGCAGATATCCGAGTCCAATGAACAACACACCGAGTCCATAGTGAACTACCTGTCGCTGGCGGGCGCTCACCGACTGGACTACTGTTCCGTAGAGGAACACACTCGGAATCGTTCCTAATCCGAGCGCGCCGAGCGAGAGGAAGCCATAGGCAGGCGAACCCTGTGCGAACACGTACAGAAATGCAGGGTAGAGTAGCATACACGGCAACAGTCCGTGAAGCGCGCCAAGGCCAACGACACCGATACCATTGACCCAGCGATCGATCCGCGTTGAGATGACTGTGTAAGTGCGGGCGAATACTGATCCGATGCCAGTACCCGCAATAACGCTTTCAACAGCTCCTTGTTGGTAGCCAAACAATCGAGTGGCTCCCATAACGAGGATCGCTCCGCCGACGCAGATACCGACGACACCCTGAACTGGCCCGAGAATTCCAGCGAGTCCAACCGTCCCATAGAGCAATGTGCCAGCAGCCCCAAAAACAGCTCCGATGAGAGCGTAGCTCACTGTCCGCCCGAGATTGAATAGTGCGTGCTGACGCACTTCATAAAGGGTGAGTGCACCTGACCAGCGATCGTTGGTTTCCATGCGTTCGGCGTAGGTTGCAACGAGTGGGCCGCACATTCCAATACAGTGTGCTCCGCCGAAGAGGCCAATTAAAAAAAAGACGATCAATCCATAACCGCTTGTAACGCCAATCTTACTCAATTGAACTGAGACTACCGAGATCATACTCAGAACTGGTAGAGTCAGCATAGGTTACAGTGTACGAATCGTTTCTGTATAATGGGTTTCGGTTCGTGCGGCTCTGATGAATCGCTGTACGGCATCGGCTTCAACCGTTAGAACGAGGGTATGTGTTTACCCGGAGGTCTCAACAGCCGGCACAGCGTGAGCGCGTGAGATCATCTCATTGCTGCTGACGACTCGACGAAGCTCTTGGTAGGGATTGCGTCCCTGCTGGCGCCACGTCGCCAGCAGGGACAAGACCGTCTCGTGAACGAACATTCCTCGGTCATTCCGAAGCGTGCCGATGATTTTCCGGAGAACAACAGGTTCACGAAGTGCGTTCTCAGCCGTATTATCAGTCGATCACATCAAGAACTCTCTAATCGCTCCATTAGAGCGTGAATCTGCGTTTTCGATGCGTAGTTAGTTCTCAAAATGACACAGACGGAGAGTCTCGGTGATTCGGAGTCGCTGTCGGCGGCAAATCGCCGCCGACGCGACGGTGTTGCCACTCACGACCACTGTCCTGATCGGTGGACAGCTACCGGAAGAACCGGTCGTCGAGTGGTTGGTTTGCTGGAACTGTCCTGCGCACACCGAGCGCTGTCCAGGCTGCTCGCAGCAC
>NZ_KB905379.1:0-176693 GCF_000379085.1 Halomicrobium katesii DSM 19301
ACCCAATCGGCTCAAATCCAACGATAGAGACATCGAACTCTTGGGATAAGGTGACCGTGCTCGGCGCTGTCACCGACGACGGTGACAGCTTCTATTGTTGGACTGAGGAGAATCTCACATCAAAACAAGGGATCTGGTTGCTCGGTGCACTCCAAGAGCGGTTCGGTGAGGAGTTAGTGGTGTTTCTCGACCGTGCTGGATACTTTTACAACAGAGATCTCTGGGAACACGTTAGCGGTGAACGCGCGACCGAAACTGTCGGAGACAGTTCGGTCGCGTGCGTGCGCGGGGANNAGGAAACCGACCTCGATATCTGGTACTTCCCACCAAAATTACCGGAGCTCAATCCAGTCGAAGGATGCTGGGATCGTCTCAACGAGTGGTTCAAGCATCGACTCATCCCAGATCTTTCGACGCTAAAACAGCAAATCCAGCGAGGCCTTCCAACTGTTGATGAACCGAATATCTGGAAGTATCTCTGTCGTTAATTACCAGTAAAAACTAATGCACGACCGTATGACGAAGATGCCCTAGGCGGCCGTCGTACCGCACGACGCCCCTCGAATGCCCGTGTAAACGCTTATCAGTACCGGCCGTGTTGCCGGCCGTATGAAGCGTGTTCGATTTCGCGACTCTGCGGGGAACGTCCGTGGTGGACGGTGGACCGTCGAAGACGGTGAGCCGGTCGTCACGGCGGCGGCTGGCCCGTACGGCCGCATCGCCTTCGGCGACGAGTCCTACGCCCCGGAGGAAGTCGACGTACTCCCGCCCTGCGAGCCCACGAAGATCGTCTGTGTGGGTCGCAACTACGCGGAGCACGCCGACGAGATGGACAACGACGTGCCGGATCGGCCGCTCCTCTTTCTGAAACCGCCCAACACCGTCGCGAGACACGACAAGACGGTGACGCTGCTGGCGGACAAAGACCGGATCGACTACGAGGCAGAGCTGGGCGTGGTCATCGGCGAGCAGTGCAAGAACGTCAGCCAGCGCAACGCCGAGGACGTGATCGCGGGCTACACCTGCGTCAACGACCTCTCGAACCGCGACGACCAGAACAGAGAGCAAAACTGGGTTCGCGGGAAGGCCTTCGACAACGCGTGTCCGATCGGCCCCCTCGTCGCGACGCCGGAACACGTCCCCGACGACGCGACGATCGAGACGCGCGTCAACGGCGAGACCAAGCAGTCCTCCTCGATCGAACACCTCATCTTCTCCATTCCGGAGCTCATCGAGGAGATCACGGCCTACATGACGCTGGAACCCGGCGACGTGATCGCGACCGGGACACCGGAGGGTGTCGGTCCGCTGGCCGACGGCGACAGCGTCGAGATCGAGATCGAAGGCGTCGGGACGCTCAAACACAGCGTCCGGATTCCCTGATACGGACGGGTGTAGTTGCGTATGACTGGACCGACCAGATTTATTCGTCCAGATCAGGGAGATCGCCAGTGTACTCTGCGTTCATCACCTGTGCGACGAAGTACCGGAGCCGATCGAACAGTTCGTCTTCGGTCTCGTAGGTGAGGATCGTCGCGTCCCAGCGACGTGCTAGACCATCGATCATCGCACTGCGAACACCTGTTTCGTGAACAAATACCACCCGCTCACGCTGTTGCTCGTCGAGAGCCTCCATCACTGATCCCACCTCGATCCCGACGCCGAGGTTCTTTCCGACCAGTGGTGCGACGAAGACGACTGCGTTGCTTGCTCGTGCGAACTCGATCGTCTGTGTCGCCGCGTCCATCTCGTCGAGTGGTATCTCCGCGTCGATAGCGAGGAAAGCGTTGACGCCAACCGCTTCCCGAAGCCTGTCACGTGTCCGTTCGAGCAGCGCTTGCACGTCCTCCTCGTCGTACTCGCCGCCGACGTCCTCATCCCACTCCAGAAAGGGGTTCGCGTCGTCGACTCCGAACGCTTTGTACGGCCCCATCACGTACACCAGAAAGCGTCGGTATCGAACGGGCGAGAGGGTATCCAGCAGCCGATTGCGCATAGGTCTGTGTGTCCGCCAGCACATATAAAAACAGCTGTTTTCAGTAGATACTGACTCAGTAACGACTATGTACTGTCGTGCCGTACAAACGGGTATGGCGGACGCGACCAACGACACTGGCGGGGCCGAGCCTCCGGAGCCGTTGCTCCCCGACGACAGCGTGCTCGACCTGTCGGAGTACCTGGCGATGCAGCGTGCCATCGGTAACGAGACTCGGTTTCAGGTCCTCCGGACGCTGGCGCGCAACGGCGACCTGAGCGCGAGCCAGCTCGCTGAGGTCCTCGACATCGAGACGAACACGCTCCACTACCATCTCGACACGCTCGTCGACGTGGGGCTCGTCCGGAACCGAAAGCGATCCGCGCCCGACCGTGACGGTCTCTACTCCTACTACCGCGTAAGTTCGCTCGGTGAGGCGATGCTGGACCACGGCGTCGAAGCACTCCTGGATCGCGAGTGGGCGTTCGCGGACCGCTACGCGTAAGCAACTACAACCGTCCGTATGAAGCATCATCTCGAACCGGCCTGTCTCTTTCCGACCGACTTCCGGTACGTTCTCACGAGCGTAGCGGCTTCCACACTGCTGGAGTGAGCTACGACGCTTCACATACTCTCGTCGCCAGTGGTCGAACTCGTGACCGCTCCAGAACACGCCCGTCGTCGTACAGTTCGGGCCGAACGAGGTCAGTGTGATCGACCAGCAAGTCGAAGTCGTAGATCACAGGCGCGTTGTCGAGTTCGTACATCTCCTGTGCGTGGTTCGAGGCGGCGTAGACGATCTGTTCGACACCAGCGTCGCGGGCCGCCCAGAAGACGTTCGCCGTGCAACCGTTGCACTCGCGCCGGTGAGCAACACGTCCATACCATGGTCTCGGGCCCGACTCTCAAACTGGTTGGCCCGGATGACAACCCATAAGTTTAGGATTGCCTAATTCTCTCGCGTGCAGTCGCGCACGCCGTCACCCAGACAGGACGTGTGCGTCGTCGGCGCGGGGCCGGCCGGCGCGCTCGTGGCTCATCGGCTCGCCAGCGCCGGCCACGACGTGGTCGTACTGGAAGCCGGGCCGCGGTTCGACTTCGACGCGCGGCCCGAGCAGATGGAGCGAGCGATCCGGCCGGCCCACGACGACCTGTCGATCTGGGAGATGGGCGGCGAGCGCGACGAGTACTCGACGGGCGGCGAGCAGTTCTACCCGCTGAACGCCAACCGCGTCAAGGGCGTCGGCGGATCGACGCTGCACTGGCAGGGGATGGTCCCGCGGCTCCATCCGACAGACTTCGCCGGTGACCACCCGAACGACGATCCGGCCTGGCCGATCGACTACGAGGAGCTGCGACCCTACTACGCCGAGGCGGAGTCGGCGCTGGGCGTCGCGGGGGCGTCGGACAACCCCTTCGGACCGCCACGGCGAACGCCGTTCCCCATGTCGGCGTTCGAGCCGTCGTACAGCGACTCGCTGTTTGCACCCGCCTGCGAGCGGCTCGGTATCACGACCCACAGCGTGCCCAACGCCCGCAACAGCGAGCCCTACGACGACAGATCGACCTGCGTCGGCTACGGGACCTGTCAGCCGGTCTGTCCCTCCGGCGCGAAGTACAGCGCCGACACCCACGTCCAGAAGGCCGAGCGCGCGGGTGCCCGAGTCGTCGACCGCGCGCCGGTTCAGCGACTGGAGAGCGGCGACGATTCCCGTCGGATCGACGCCGCGGTGTACGCGACGCCGGACGGGACCGAACACCGCCAGCGGGCTCGCCAGTTCGTGCTGGCGGCCGGCGGGATCGAGATTCCGCGGCTCCTCTTGCTGTCTCGCTCGCCCGACCATCCCGACGGACTGGCGAACAGTTCGGGCGCGGTCGGCCGGTACTTCATAGAGCACCTCTTTGCCGGGGCCGGCGGGACGATCGACGAGCCGACCCGCCAGAACCACGTCGGCTTCCTCACCAGCGAGAGCCACCAGTTCTACGACGAGCCCGGACAGGCGGTCACCAGAGACGACGAGACCGTGGTGCCGGCTGCCGACGGCCCGCTGTCGCCGATCAAACTGGAGTTTCTCAACTACGCCGGCCCGTCGCCCGTCGAGATGGCGCTGGACGCCGAGACGTGGGGCGACGACCTGCTCGACGACCTCCGGGCGGGCTACGGGAACCACGTCGCGATGGGGGGGCTCGTCGGCCAGCCCCCGCGGGCCGAGAACCGGATCACGCTCGACCCGTCGACGACCGACGACCACGGCAATCCGGTCCCGGAGATCCACTGGTCGTGGGGCGAGCGCGTGCTCCGAACGATCGAGCGGGCGAACCGCATCCAACACGCGGTCCTCTCGGAGCTCGGCGTCGACATCGGCTGGACTGCGGGGCCGGACTCGACCGGTCCCGCCGCCCACCACATGGGGACGACGCGGATGGGGACCGACCCGGCAGCGAGCGTCGTCGACCCCGACCTCCGGACCCACGACCTGGACAACTGCTGGATCGCGTCGTCGAGCGTGTTCCCGACTGCGGGCTCGATGAACCCGACGCTGACGATCGCGGCGCTGGCGCTTCGGTGTGGCGACGCACTCGACGAGCGGCTGTGATCAGATCCCGAGGATGATGCCCGCGTCGAGCAACAGGAGGACGGCGACGACCGTCGCCCCCAGGAAGAACGGTCGGGCGTTGCGCGCCGGCTCTCTGAGTTTCTGCTGGTCGAACCCGTCCGTGAGCTTGCTCGACCCGACCTCGACGAGGCCGGCCAGCACGAACCAGAGGACCAGCATCGCGATGACGAGGTAGCCACGGAACGTCCCAGTGAGCCCGCTGGCTCCGTACTGAGTCGCCGCGAGGTGGCCGCCAGTGAGAAAGAGCAAGAGGGCGCTCGTCCGCGAGATGAGCTTCAGCTTCCCGATCATCGCCGACAGCGGCGCGGGCGATCCCTCGCCGTCCATCGCGGTCGGCAGGACGGCGATTGCGACGAACACGACACTCCCCGTCCACAGCGCGGCGAACGTCATGTGGACGGCGTAGATACCAGCCAGTAGCTCGCTCATGGATTGCCGTCGGGACTCGACCGTAATCAAACAGTGGGGATCACTCGCCGAAGTCGACCGGGTCCTCGGCCGTCATGTCGAGCTCTTCGACCTCGTGGGCCTTCGACCGCGTCGGCTCGCTCGTCGACCGGTCGAGCTCCAGCTGATCGATCACGTGGACGAACGAGCCCGGATCCGGGACGAGGAAGATCCGGAGCTTGAACGCCACGTCGGAGTCGGCGATGTCGACGATCGAGTCCAGTACGATCGACATCGAGTCGCGCCTGACGTGGGTCAGCGCGTCGTCGGCGATCGCCGTCGCCTGATCGCGCTCCAGCTGTGGCGTGGCGAAGTCGATCGTCGTCTCCAGCGTGTTCGCGATGCCGTCGATAAAGCCCGACGTGAGGACGTTACACATCTCCGACAGCGCGCTCTCGTGGAGCTGGTTGAAGCCGTCTTCCGTCGACGTGTTCGTGAGCAGGCTGGCGACCTCGGCCGCCGTCGCCGGGGAGAATGTCATCAGGAAGACGCCGTAGGGCGGCTCGGTGAGCCTGACGCGCGCCCCGTAAATCTCGCCGTCACCCATCTCGGCGGGGATGTCGGACGGTTCGACGAACGAGAGGCTCTTGATCTCGACGGTCGCTTCGACGCCGGCCAGCGTCTCCAGCGAGGCCGTCACGTTCTCGGCCCCGCTCTTTATCAGCTGGTTGATGATCGACAGCTTCCGAACGTCGATGAGTAACGGCATCGATTCACAGGAGCGGTGCCCGTATCATATTGTTTTCCCCCGCGCTATCAACTGCTGTAATCGCGCCACACCGCCCACAGTGAGCACGCTTAAGCCCTCCCGTCCGCTTGCATCGACCATGCAACCACGGGACCTCTCGGCCCACGGCGTCTACCGTGCCGGACGAGGGATCGAAGAGGTCGCCCGGGAACTCGACGTGGACCCGGACGACCTCGTGAAGCTCGCGTCGAACGAGAACATGTACGGTCCGAGCCCGGCCGCCGTCGAAGCGATCCAGTCGTCGGCCGAACAGATGCACTCGTACCCGAAAGCCTCCCACGCGGACCTCGTCGATCGCCTCGCCGACCGCTGGGGGCTCGCCCCGGAACAGGTCTGGCTGGGCAACGGCGGCGACGGCGTCCTCGACTACTTCGCCCGCGCGATGCTGGAGCCCGGCGACGCGGTCCTCGTCCCCGCGCCGGGGTTTGCCTACTACCCGATGAGCGCGCGGTTCCACCACGGCACGATCCGGGAGTACACCCTCTCGAAGGCCGACGACTTCGAGCAGACGGCCGAGACAGTCCTCGAGGCCTACGACGGCGAGCGGATCGTCTATCTCACCAGCCCCCACAATCCGACCGGGACGGAGATCGGCAACGACGACGTGGTCGAGATCGCAGACCGGACCGACGAGGAGACGCTCGTCCTCGTCGACGAGGCCTACGGCGAGTTCACCGACGCGACCAGCGCGCGCACACTCGTCGACGAGCGCGACGACGTGGCCGTCCTGCGGACCTTCTCGAAGGCGTACGGACTCGCCGGCGTTCGTCTCGGCTACGGCTTTGTCCCGGCGAAGTGGGCCGACGCCTACGCGCGCATCAACACGCCGTTTGCGGCCGGCGAACTGGCCTGTCGGGCCGGACGGGCCGCACTTGACGACGACGAACACGTCGAGAAGACCGTCGAGACCGCCCGCTGGGCCCGCGAGTACTACCACGAGCACCTCGACGCACCGACCTGGGAGAGCGGGGGGAACTTCGTGCTCGCGGAGGTGGGCGACGCCGAGGCCGTCGCCGACGCGGCCCAGCGCGACGGCGTCATCGTCCGGGACTGTGGCAGCTTCGGCCTGCCCGAGTGCGTTCGGATCACCTGTGGCACGCGCGAGGACACGAGGACGGCCGTCGAGGTCGTCAACGGGGTGCTCGACTGATGCGCGTCGCGGTCACCGGGACGCCGGGCACCGGGAAGACGACGGCGACCGAGCGACTGGCGACCGACCTCGACGTGATCCACCTCAACGACGCCATCAAGCGCGAGGGGCTGGACGACGGCGTCGACGACGAGCGCGACAGCGTCGTGGCCGATTTCGAAGCGATCGAGTCGTGGCTCGACGGCCGCGACGACGCCCTCGTCGAGTCACACCTCGCACACCACTTCGACGCGGATCGCGTGATCGTGTTGCGGGCGCATCCGGCGACGATCGAGGAGCGCCTCGCCGACCGGGGCGAGAGCGACGCCTCGATCGCCGAGAACGCGGAGAGCGAGGCGCTCGACGTGATCCTCACCGAAGCCGTCGAATCCCACGGCACCGACTCCGTCTACGAGATCGACACGACGGACCGATCGAGAGCGGCGGTCGCCGAAGAGATCGCGGCCGTCGTCGACGGTGAACGAGAGCCGAGCGCCGGCACCGTCTCGTTCGTCGAGTGGCTATGACGCTGGATCAGTTCCGCCCGCTGGCCGACCGGGCGCTTGGCCCCTTCGTGACGGTCGCAAAACGGCTGGGCGTGAGCCCCAACGGCGTCAGCGTCGTCGCGTTCGCCCTCGCGGCCGCTGCCGGCGGTGCGTTCTTCCTGGCGGGGACTCGACCCCGACTGTACGCCGTCGGTGCCGTGCTGGTGTTCGCCAACGGCTGGCTCGACCTCGTCGACGGCGCGCTGGCCCGAGAGCTGTCTGTCGCCTCCTCCGGCGGTGATCTGCTGGATCACGTGCTCGACCGATACGCCGACATCGTCATGCTGGTCGGCCTCGCGGCCGGAATCGGTCGGTACGACCTCGGACTGGCGGCCGTCACCGGCGTCCTGATGACCTCCTACCTCGGCACACAGGCACAGGCGGTCGACCTCGACCGGGTGTACGGCGGCCTGCTCGGTCGCGCGGACCGGCTGGCGCTGATCGGCGTCGTGGGCGCGGTCGCGGCCGTCCTCGCTCGGCCCGTCCAGGGGCTCACCGTCGTCGGCTGGCTGCTGGTCGTCTTCGCGGTCGTGGGCCACCTGACGGCGCTCCAGCGGTTCTACTACGCGATGCGGGCGCTGGACTGATACGGAAAGTTGTCGGTCTTTACCAGATCGACCGCACGCCGTCGTGCGGTCGACTGGGTAAACGCCTACAACCGTCCGTATGATACGGACGGTCCGTCTCGACGGGGACAGTCGCTCGGGACTGGCGGGCACGGGGAGCCGTGGCCCGGTGCCACACCATTTATGCCTCGCCACATCGAAGCCGTGCGTATGGTTCAGTGTGAGATGTGCGGGAAGGACGTCGCTTCACCGAATCGAGTGAAGATCGAGGGTGCCGAGCTCGACGTCTGCGACGAATGTACCGACTTCGGGACCGAGGTCACGACGGAGGACAGTTCCTCGACCTCGACGAAGTACTCGACGAGCAGTTCTTCGTCTGGCAGCTCCGGGAGCAGCTCCGGCAGTTCCAGCAGCTCCAGTGACCGTCCCCGACACGACATGTTCGACGAGATGGACGAGCTGGCACAGGACTACGACCAGCGGATCCGCGAGGCGCGCGAGGAACGCGGCCTCACCCAGGAGGAGCTGGCCGGCGAGCTCAACCTGAAGGCGAGTCTGATCCGCAAGCTCGAACACGGCGACACGCTACCCAGCGACGACGTCCAGACGACGCTCGAACGCGAGCTCGACATCTCGCTGAGTGCCGGCGGTACCGACGCCGACGAGGAGTGGAGCGGCGGCTCGTCGAGTGGCGAGTACACGCTGGGCGACGTGGTCAAGCGGAAGGACTAGAGTCGGAGGTCGCGCTCCTCGACGTCGAGGTCGTCTGCGATCGTCTCGACCGTCGCTTCGAGTTCTCTGATCTCGGCTTCGAGCTGCTGGAACCGGTCGCTGGCTTCGAGTTCGTGCGGTGGCTTCTCGACCTGGAGGACGTTGCGCTTGAGCTTCTTTCCGGTGAGCTCCGTGAGCTGATCGTTGTACTCCGAGATCTTGAACAGTCGATCGACGACCTCCCGGATCTCGTCCCGGCCGACGGGCTTGACGAGGTAGTCGTCGACGCCGAGCTCGATGATGTCGAAGTCGGGGTCGACGGCAGTCACCATCGCGACCCGACAGTCCAGTGGGTGGTCCTCGATGGCGGCGAGCACCTCGTTGCCCGAGCAGACCGGCATCCGGCGGTCCAGCAGCACCACGTCGATAGCCTCGTGGAGCCGGTCGATAGCCGCCTCGCCGCTGTAGGCCGTCAGGACCGTATACGAGTCGTCGATGTACTCCACGTAGAGATCCGCCAGCTGGGGCTCGTCTTCCACGACCAACACCGTCGGTTCGTCTGGCACCAGATCACTCACACTCGTAGCAGTGGGTACCCGCTTGTTCGTATTAACGATACTGGGACCGGCGAGCGCGAGCCGAGGTCGTCACGCAACGCATATGATCCCGGCGTCCGGTGGGCTCTGTATGTTCGTTCTGGTGAACCTCAAAGCGTACCCGTGTGATCCGATCGAAGTCGCGACCGCCGCCGCCGACGTGAGCGACGAGACCGGCGTTCGCGTCGCCGTCGCGCCCCAGGCGGCCCACCTCGACGCCGTCGCCGAGACCGGTGTCGAGACGTGGGCCCAGCACGTCAGTCCCGTCGAGCACGGCAGCCACACCGGCTCCACGCTCGCGGAGGCCGCGGCCGACGCCGGTGCGACCGGGACGCTGTTGAACCACTCCGAGAACCGACTGAAGCTGGCCGACATCGACGGCTCGCTGGACGCCGCCGAGCGCGCGGACCTGGAGACGATCGTCTGTGCCAACAACCCCGAACAGATCGCCGCCGCGGCGGCGCTGGGACCGGACGCCGTCGCCGTCGAGCCGCCCGCCCTGATCGGGACCGGGACGCCGGTCAGCAAGGCCGACCCGGAGATCGTCACGGACGCGGTCTCGGCCGCGGCGTCGGTCGACGAGAGCGTCGAGGTGCTCTGTGGCGCTGGCATCTCGACCGGCGAAGACGTGGTGTCGGCCGGCGAACTCGGCGCGAGCGGCGTCCTGCTCGCGAGCGGCGTCGCGAAGGCCGACGATCCGCGGGCCGCGCTGGAAGACCTGGTCGCACCGCTGGAGTAGCGCCGTCACCGCGAGGAGGCGAGCGATTACGCCGACCCGATCGTGCTTCGAAGCTCCGTGACGGCGTCGACGACCGCGGTCGCCGACGGCTCGCCGGGAGCGCGCTCTCGAACGAGCGCTTTCAGCCGCGGCGCGTACCGCCCGCGGCCGACGTGTTCGACGAACCCGGCGAGCCGAAGCCCGCGGTTGTGCGCGTAGGCGCTCGTCCGGTCGCCGCTCCCGCCGGCAGAGAAGTGCGCGTTCAGCGGCGTATCCGCGCCCTGCTCGACGTAGTACTGCAGCATCCGCCTGGTCTTCTCGTCCATCTCTTCGAGTTCGGTTCGCAGGTCGACCACGAACCGCGGCTGTGAGTGGGGCCCCTCGTCGGCCGGGGACCCTCGCTGGTCGTCCGCGTCGCCGGACTCGTCTCCGTCGGCTGTCGCGTCCGCGAACGCGACTTCGGCACCGCCGTCGGCGTTCCCCGAGGTCGCCGGTTCGAAGTCGAGGTCGAGCCCGTCTGGTTCGTCGCCAGCGTCGTCGGTCGCTCCCTCGCCAGCTGCCGTCTCGTCAGTGTCGCCCGCCGGCTCGCCGCCGGAGATGGCGGGGCCACCGTCGGCAAACGAGCCGAAAGCGTCACCGAACCCGCCGCCAGAGGTCCCGTCGGGGGCAGGTTCGTCCGTGTTCGGAGGCACAGAGCCGTCCTCCGGCGTGTCGGCGGGCCCGTCCGAGCGGCCGTCGGATTCGTCAGCGGCGTCCACTGGTTCGTCCGCGGTCGATGCGGGTTCGGATCCGTCGGACGGCTCCCCGTCCGGGCCGTCCGATCCCGCGGACCGGTCGTCGGTCGATTCGGCCACGCTCGATTCGTCGTCGGCCTCGTCACCGTCGTCGAGAGCGCCCCGGAGCTGCGCCTGTCGGGTCCGCTCTTTCTCTTTTTGGGTGCGGCCGGGATTGTACCCCTCGACGTGGTCCAGCAGTGCCTCGGTGAACTGCTCGGCCATGCGGGTCATGTCGCGGGCGTCCTGGAGTTCCCTCTCCAGCTCTGCGATCCGGGAGTTCTTCTTGTCTAACTCCTCTCGGAGTTCTTTGATCCGACCCTGGGTCTGTTCTTTCTCCTCGCTGATGGTCTCCAGCTCGCCGACGAGGTCGTCGCTGACGGACTTCAGCTCGGGGCGTTCGAAGTCGTCCAGTCCCGGCGTCGCGCCCGCGTCGAAGGTCTGCTTGCGGTGGAACTGGACCCGTCGGATGGTCTCGGCCCAGTCGGTCATCAGGAACGCTTCGCCGTCGTCCAGGTCCTCGACGGCGTCGGCGTACTCCGAGTCGATGATCCGACCGACGACTTTGGTGTCGTTGTTCCAGGTCAGCCGGTGCCAGACCAGCCAGTCACACTGCGTGATGTAGTCTTTCTTCACGTCGGCCGGCCGCTGGGAGATGCCCACCATTCCGAGGCCGTGCTTGCGCCCGCGCTTGCCGATCTTGATGAGCATCTGCCCGACCTCGTTGACCGATCCCTGCTCCGGAATCCACTCGTGGCACTCCTCGACGAGCATGAGGAACGGCTGTTTCTGCTTTTTTGCCTTGGCAAAGAGGTGTCGAGCGACTTCGGTGAGGAGGTCCTCGGCCTCCTCCTGATCGAGGAACGACGAGATGTCGAGGATGATCGGAACGTTCTGTTCGAGCGCGAGCGAGGCGATCTTCTCGGCGTGTTCGACGGTGACCTGGATGTCACACTCCTCGTCGCCGCCGACGTGGAGGATCTCGTACTCCTCTTTGAGGCCGTAGTACTCCCCGTCGATGTCGACGATCAGCAGGCCGAAGCCGTTGTCCAGCAGCTTCTCGGCGATGACCGACGCCGTGTTGGACTTTCCGGAGCCGGACTTGCCCGTGACGAACCCCCGGCCGGTGAGGAGTTCGACGACCGGGAGATCGACGGAGTGGCCCGGTTCGTCAGTTCCGCCGACACCGGCGCTGGTCGTCGCGACAGTGATGTGTTCCGTCTCGGCCATGGTTCAGTTGTCCACTACCAGTTTCCACCGCCTCATAACTCTCCGTCAGACGCCCGTCACGCGGTCCCGAGGATTCACTTGCAGAAGTCGTCGATCGTCGTCTGTCCGTCCACGGGCGGCGTCGCGGCGTCGTCCGAGGCGTCGCCCTCCGCCCACGCGGCCCCGGTGAGTGTCACCTGGCCGTCCGGTGCCGGCTCCGAGGTCCCGTCGTCGTTCACTTCGTCCGCACCTGGCCCGGTCGTCGCGGTGTCGTCGTTCGCGCCCTCGAAGCCGCCGAGGCTGGCCTGCTCACCGGCGGTAAACGAGAGGTTCGAGACGCGGACGCCGACCTTCCTGACGCGCTGGCCCTCGAACTCGTCCAGCAGGTCCAGCGCGACGGATTCGACCAGCTCCGGTTCGTCGACCGGTCCCGGAAGCGAGCGAGCGCGGGTGTTGACGTCGAACGGGGGCGTGACCACCTTGATGCCGATCGTCTGATACAGCGCGTCCTTGCTCGTGGCCCGATCCGCGACCGACGCCGCGAGCGAGCGCACCCTGTCGCCCAGCTCCGCGCGGTCGTCCGTCGCCTCGGTGAAGGCCGATTCGCGCGAGAGACTTTTTGGCCGCCCGCGTGGCGTCACCTCCCGGTCGTCCTCGCCACGCGCGTAGCTGTAGATTTCCAGCCCGCGCTCACCGAAGCGCTCTTCGAGCACGTCCGGGTCCGCGCTCGCGAGATCACCGGCCGTCTCGATCCCGAGGTCGTCCAGTTCCTCGGCCGTGACCGGTCCGACGCCGTGAACGTCCTCGACCGGGAGGTCGGCGAAGAAGTCCCGAACGTCACCGGGTTCGACCACGACGAGCCCGTCGGGCTTGTCGCGGTCGCTCGCGACCTTGGCGGCGCTCATCGTCGGGGCGACGCCGACACTCGCCGGGACGCCGACGGTCGATCGGATCTCGTCTTTCAGTCGCGCCGCCCACTGCTCGACGGTGTTCCAGTCCGTTTCGTCCGTCACGTCCAGATACGCCTCGTCGATACTCACCTCTCTGACGACCGGCGCGCAGTCGTGGAGGATCGCCCGGACCCGCCCGCTGACCGACTCGTAGTACTCCATGTCGACCGGGCGGTAGAAGCCGGCGTCCGCGACATCCAGAGCCGGATCGTCGACGGCGTCGACCTTTCGAGGGAGCCGTTCGAGCGCCGCCGAGATCGCCATCGCGCTGTCGACGCCGTACTCGCGGGCCTCGTAGCTGGCCGTCGCGACCGCACCGTGTGTCTCTCCGGGCTCGAATCCCATGCCGACGACGACGGGGTCGCCCTCCAGAGGGGGCTCGCGGCGGCGCTCACAGGCCGCGTAGAAGCAGTCCATGTCGACGTGGGCGACGATACGGTCGCCGTCGTCTACCGACGTTCCCGGCAACCGGGCCCCGTCCATAGCGGTGGCTACGTGAGCCCGAGCCCTTAACGTTCGCGCAAAAAAGCGAAACGGTGCGAGACAGGGGGGTCTTCCTGCCGGTGATGAGGGCAACCGTGGACTCCGGCGGTGTGCGTTCGTGGTGGGACCGGAGCCACGGTCGCCGCGGTCGTCGTTGTGGTGCAGTGCCACGACCAGTTTGCGTCGACGGTGGTTCCCGCCGGTTGCTCCCTGGCGCTACTGCCATGTTAACACTGCACACACTTCAACGTTCGTGTCGACAGAGCCCTTACGGGGAGCGTAACGTTGACGGTGGTACCTCACAGAGGGGTGAACATGGCCAAGACAAGCGTCGACCTCCCCGACCGGATCGTCTCCGAGATCGACCGGCTCGTCGAGTCCGGCGAGTACCTCAACCGCGAGCAGGCCTACGAGGAGCTGCTGACGATGGGCCTCTCCGCGTACGGACCCGCCGAAGAAGAGACCGAAGAACCAGGTGAGAACCTCTTCGACCAGAACATGAACGACCAGACCGACCCCGCAGCCCGCGACGAGGGCAGCGGCGACGACTTCACGTTCTAACTGCGTCCGAACTCTCGTGACGGAACGACCTTCCCGCTCGATCGCGTACTGCCAGTATGGACGACCGTGAGCAGTCAGTCGAGGCCGTCGTAGACTACTGTCGCACACAGGCGCGGCTCCTCTCCGGACAGTCGGAGCGCCTCTCTGCGGAGATCGACGACCTCCTCGACGAGATCGACACGGAGGCCGCTGCCGTCCGCGACCGACTCGCGTCCGGTCGGGAACAGGCAGACAGTCCCGACCAGCCGGCCGGTCCCGGCGAGGCCGTCGACGAGACGACCGTGGCGGAACTGGAGGCCAAGCAGTCGACGGTCGCCGACAAGCAGGAGCGCCTCGACGAGATCGGCACACTCGCAGCAGCGTACGTCCACCTCGCATCGTCACTCCAGGCAGAGAGCGACGCGACCGAGGCGATCAGACGAGTGCTGGAACTGGAGGCCGACGCCGACGCGCCCGCCTTCTTCGAGGAACGCGAGACGCTGCTGGAGACCGCGACCGACCAGTGACGACGAGGGGCCGCTACGATCGGCGCGACGCTGCTGGGTGTCAGCGCCGACTCGCCGTTCTCGCAAGGGGCCTTTCGGGAAGAGCACGGCATCGAGTTCGACCTCGTCAGCGACATGAGCGGCGAGGCAATCCGCGCCTACGACCCGGAGATGGACATCGAAGAGCTCGGCCTCCACGGTATCGCCAATCGCGCGGTGTTCGTGATCGGCGACGATGGGACCGTCAGCTACGGCTGGGTCGCCGACGATCCCACCAACGAACCCGACTACGACGACGTGCTGGCCGCCGTCGAAGCGGCCGCCTGATCAGCTGGCTGCGCGTACATCTCCCCGTTCTGGCAACCAAGAAGAAATGATGGCTGCACTATCAGAATGAACGTCACTTTTTACGCTCTGCCGTGTACTCCTACGACGAGAACAATGCTACAGACGGACGGCGAGCCGCTGACACCGAGCGATCGGATCATCGAGACTGTCGCACACACGCGGGACGTGCCCCGAACCGACCTCCCACCGCTCTACGACGCGCTCGATCCGGAAGCGATCGACGACTTCGTGACCACTGCCGAGGAGGGCAGCCAACTCCAGTTCGAGTACTTCGGTACCAGCGTCAGCGTCTCCGTTCGGGAATCCGGTGTCGGCATCGACGTGACCAGGACGGATCGACACTGACATCGTCGGCTGTCACCGCTCCGAGACGACCCATCTCGGCGTGACGTACGACAGCCGAGCGGCCGGCGGTCACACTCACCGAGAGCAACGCCTTTTGCGGTGGCCCCGACACCATAGTGCAATGGTCGGCGACGACGACCGCGTCTACTACGTGATCAGCGACCTCCACATCGGCGGCGACGAGCAACTGGAGGAGATCGACTTTCTCGACGAACTGCTCGCCTTCCTGCAACGGCTGGAACGGACCGACGAGAACGCCGCGCTGGTCATCAACGGCGACGCGTTCGGTCTCTGGGAGTTCACCACCGTCGAGGGGATGGCGAAGTTCGACGTGCTCGAATCGACCTACCCGGAGCTGTTCGCGCAACTGCGCGCGACCGGCGAACAGATCCCCATCACGCTCGTCCCCGGCAACCACGACCACGAGCTCGCCGCCTACGACGCCTACGTCGATCGCTTCGCCGAGTACAACGTCGACCTCGTCCAGTCACAATCTGTCACGCGCCCGGTCGGCGACCACGCGATCCACTTCGAGCACGGCCACCAGCAGGATCCGAACAACCACATCGACAACTGGGGCGACCCACACGTGACGCCGCTTGGCTACTACTACAACACGCTCGTGACGAGCCGGGCCGGCCAGCTCTCGAACCGGGGGAAGTACAACTGGCTCAAGGACGTTCAGGCGGTCACGCCCACGGAGCGCGTGCCGGTCTGGATGCTCTCGAAGTACTTCTACCGCGAGATGAATCCGGTACTGCGGTACGCACTGATCCCGTTCCTGTTGCTGTTCAACGTCAGCGCCGTCCTGGCCGTCCTGGCCGGCCTGGACCTCCTGGACATCTGGTCGCTCCCCGTCGACGCCACGACCGCGTTCCTCGGCCAGTTCGGTCCCATCGGGACCGCAGTGTGGTTCTTGCTCGCGATCAACACCGCCGTCGCCGGTGTCCTAGTGCTCGTCGCGATCCCACTGTCTCTGCTACGGCGCGACATCAGAAAGACCATCGACCGCTTTGGCGTCTTCGAGACGGGCCTGACCGTCGACGCAGAGGCACCCTATGCCGCGGCCGCCCGAACCGTCTTTGACGAGCAGCCGGCGACGACCATCTTCTGTTACGGCCACACCCACCGCCCCTCAGTCCAGAGTGTCGACGGCGGCCTCGTCGTCAACACCGGTACGTGGCTCAAACGCCTCCACCGCCGAGACGGCGTCATCGGCCTGCTCCCGCCGGTGTTCTACCCCTCCTATCAGCTCTGTGCGGTCAGAATCGCCCCCACCGGGGACGGCGTCGCCGTCGAGTACGAACAGATCGAGAAGCCGACGCCGAGTCCCGAAGAACTGACCCTCACCGAACGACTGCTGACGCTCGGTCGGACGCCTGACGTGGAACTGCCCGACCGAACGGTCGTCGCTGGCGACGACGCGGAGCCAAGCGCGGAGTGAACGGATCGTCACAACGACAGCGACAAATCGGTCGACACTGATCCAGAACCGCGACTTCCAGAGACACACCGACCGCTTTCGACGGTATCAGTCGAATCCGTAGCGCTTGTGGGCCTCGTCGATGTCGAGCACTTCGATCACCCGGACCTCTCGCTCGTCTTCGAGTACCTCGTAGAAGGCTGTATGCGTTCGGCCGATGTGGAGTCGATAGAGTTCCTCCCCGTCGACGGTGAGTGTCTTCCTGTCGCCACGACCGGCCTCGGGCCGCGGATAGGGCTCTTCGGCCAGCTTTCGAAGGTTGTCTTTGACGATACGCTTGCTCTTGTCGTCTAAGGCGGCGACGTACTCACGGGCGTCTTCCGCGAGCAGGATCTCATAGCTCATCGAGCGGCGTCAGTTCCTCGCTGTCGGCTTCGCGAACCTCGCGGGTTCGCTCGGCGAGTTGTCGCCGCTGATGTTCTTGAATCAACTCGTCGAGTAGCTCGTCGTACGTTTCGCCAGCCTGCTTGAGTTCGTTCAGTTCTTGCCATCGTTCTTCTGTGACCGGAATTCGTTTGTTTGCTTGAGCCATAGTGTCACACGTTCCACGCGTCTTTCACTCTCGCTTCGGTGAGAGTGACGAAACGAGTCTAAACGTGTGCCCCCAACACACGTTATCGCCGACGCTTCGTGTGCAATCCTTACAACGCTTACAGCATAAGTCCTTTGGACAGACACTCCACGATTCACACTCGAGAACACAGTTCGTCGCGCCCTCATGCCCGTTCTGTTCGGCGCGATCCGGATTGGGACGAGACTTTTTCGGAGGCTGTCGAGCGGCACGTCGGCGGCACGTCGCTGCTGGAGATCGCTGGCATCCTCTCGGACGAGGAAGCTGACGCCGGAGATTGCGCGTCTCGCCGGCCAGATCAACGGAACGCTGAAGCGCGAGGGGCAGACGGTCTCGGCCGGTGAGGAGGACCGAGCGCGTCGAGGGATTTCGGTGTCTGCACCACAACCAACGTTGTTTCTCGGAATGCTACACCATCAGGAAGTCAATTTCACCATCCAAGGCGAGAGTAACGACTGGAGAGTGCCGAGTGAAAAGCGGCGAAAAGACCCGCTTTACTTTTATACGGTATGGGGTCGGAGGGGCTAGCGCCTCCCGGATTTTCGCAGGTAGCGGCCGTTAGCGCGGGCGATCTGTGTTCACTCATTATTGGAAATTGAGAGGTCTCCGAGGAACTGTCGACGACGCTCTTCGAGCTTTTCCTCACCGGTCGCCACGTCGTAGTGCCGGCGGATCACAGCGGGCGAAGAGTTCACTCGCTCGGCTACATCCTCGATTGGCATTCCACAGTTGAGTTGCCACGTGATCGAACCCGTTCGAATCTGATGGGGAGATCTCGACGACGGACACTGGCTTGAGTAGGTCCGCTTCCGGTACCTGCACTTCTCCCGATCGCGACTGTGGGGACACGACTGGTAGAGACACGGCTGGGTTCCGAGATAGCACCACGCCCGGATCGTCGTGTCGGAGGGACGCCCTTGGCGAGCTGCGAACAGTGGCCGGCGGCCGTGATCGTCACGCTTGTCGACGCGCTCGCGAGCGATGTACGCATCCAGCACGTCGACGACCTCCGGCGGGATCGCAACGGGACGCTCACCGTCGTTCCCGTTTTTGAGTCGAGTACCGGTCTGCGGTCGATTGACGAACCGGAGGATACCCTTCTCTGAATCGTAGTCGTCAAGATCGAGAGCTTTCACGCCGCTCATCCGGCATCCAGTGAACCAGATGACTTCCAGGACCGCGTGGCGCGGCGTGGCATTCATCGCCATCGAATCTCGATAGAACGAGAGAAGTGTCGTCGCTTCGTCCGGTGCGAGTTTGACCTCGCTTCGCTCGTCCTCGGCGGAGAGCGTCGGGATCGGTACCTTGTCTTCGAGACCATCCCCGACGGCCTCGATTCGTCCGAGGTACCCGATCAGTTGCTTCACCGCCATCATCTTGCCTTTCACCGTCACGGGTGCGTCGTCGGTGAGGGACCGGCGGTACTCGTCGAGGAGCCAGCCGGACAGCTCGCCGACCTCTTCGATCTGCTCTTCTTCGCACCACTCGACGAACCGAGAGAGACGATTGAAGTAGCTCCGAACGGTCGCCTCGGTCGAGTCGATCCGGCACTCGTCGAGGAACCGCTCACGAGCATCTCGGGGGGAGAGTTCTGACGGAGAGGAAGGACCACCGCTCACTGTGGACCCTCCTGGAGGAGTTGGCGAGCTGCTTCGTGCGCGTCGAGATCGTTCGTTCCGTCGGCGCGTGGGTAGCCGTCACTGTCACGACCCATCGCGCGAAGAATCTCTTTCGTCGACGGGGCGGGCCCGTCGATCGACAGCTCTCGACGAGTGGCTTCCGCATCGGCGACTGCTTCGGCCGCCTCGAGCGCGTCGGCGGGATAGCGAACGGCGACCTCGGAGACGCCGAGCATCCGGTCGCAGTTCGGACAGGGGTTCCGCCGCTGGTGAGAGATCGCGCCCGCGTGGGTGTGGCACCGCTTCGAGAACTCACAGTTCGGACAGCGGACGCGGTACTCCGTCGTCGAGCGAGCGTCGGGTTTTTTATCTGGCGAGTCGACTATCTTCGTGCGGGGAGTACTCCCCGTGCTGGTTCCGTACGACATGGATTACGGCCGGAGCCACCTTCTGGGCCGTGTACCAGCACGGCCCAGCTCTCAACGGGCGAGAGCCATCAGTCGGTGGCCCGCAACTACCCAGTTACGTTCTCCCTGCATAAATGTAACGAACAGATCTATCAACAACTTCCAGATTTTAAGCTCTGTTTAAAATCTATTAGGTACTTGGGGACGAGAGTGTGAAACAGATGCGTAGATCTGGTTCGTGGCAAAGTGTCTGGGACGACCGTATCTTGGAGTGGATACGGGAGAACGACGGCGCAGGAACACCGAAGAAGCTCAAAGAGAGCGGACTGATTAGAGTCTCGCAGGCACACATCTCCCGACGGTGTGGAACGTTAGCTGAAAACGGACTCCTTCGAGAGATCGGGAACGGTGCCTACGTGATCACCGAAGAGGGGAAAGCCTACCTCGACGAGGAATATGACGCCGAGAAGGGTGTCTACATCGACAGTGATTACGATCCCGCTGAACCGTCCTCTCCAGCTGAACCAGAGACGAACGACGTGTAAGTTGTCCTTCAGCAATGACGATCCGAAAGACCGCCCGATGGCAACAGTGTATCGACGATCGGATACTCGAACACCTGCGTGACGAGAATCATTCGACTGCTACCCAGATGTCCATCATGGACGGGATTCACGCGACAGAGAATCAGATACAGGAGCGGTGTCGCGTACTGGCCGACGCCGATCTCGTCTATTTCCTCACCGACCGGCAGGATATGGTGGGGCTGACGACGATGGGTGAGCAGTACCTCAACGGCGAAGTAGACGTTGAACTCTATCCACGACCTCGACACCCGAATTCGTGGGAGTGAGTCAGTAGTAATTTTCATATCGATTGGTTGAGCAGCGGTTATCGTGTATCAATTCACACCCGACGAGATCGACCAACGTCGCGCCCATCACCAAGCGGTGAAACAGGACGCTGACGATATCGATGTGAAACGAATCGGGAATCTCGGAGAAATCGCGTTCGAGCAGTTCTGCCGCGAGTACCTGCCAGCCGAGATGTGGGAGTGGGAGAACGAAGACGCACTTCGACGGTGTAACCCTGAAAGCTTCTCCGGGCACGACTTCGAGATCTTTGGCTACGAGGTCGACGTGAAGACCTCTCGCGACGTGTCGGCCTTCCTCCCGCAGTCGCTCATCGAGAACGATCCTGACGACGATATTGTAGTGATGGTCTGGCACCGCGACAACGAGGATAGCCTAATGCTCATCGGCTGGGAGCACGTCGACACGCTGAAGTCGAAGGTCCAAACCGAAGAACAGTTCTCCGGCGAGTCGCCCGCAAAGCTCGAACACCTCGCAGTGCGACCGATGAACGATCTGCAGGACCTCGGGCCGAACACGGCGAACATGAACCAGACGCCGGAGAATCCATATCAACCGGGCGATCGCGTCGAGAAGGCGAGCGACAAAGATACGTCGGTTGCAGCCGTCGTTGAGGTCCTACCGCCAGAGACACAGGTCGAGCTGTACGGGCAGGAACTCGACGGTGAAGCGGTCAGGGTCGCGTTCCCGAGTTCGCTCGACGAGGGTCCGGGCGACTGGCGGGAGATCGACGACGCACTATTGTCTTCGTATTGTAACGATCAGGATATTCAGCTCTACACCTACAAGCACGAGAATCTGCAGTACGCGGAGAATCCGTACACCGTTGGCGACTACGTGATCAAGCCGAGCCACGACGACCCGGACACTGCGATCGTCGTCGGGGTAGATGGTGATGAAGTCGAAGTAACCTTCGAGAGTCAGTTGTCAGGGGAGATCGAACCGGCAAATCTCAAATCACATTGTGAGGGAGAAGGAATTTCGACTTACAGCTATTCAATAGATGTAATTGAATTTTTTGACGGGCACTGATAACCACCATGTCTTAATTGGCTTCTTTAGGCCTGAAGTTTCATATACGAAGCAATATATTTTGCATTCATGCCTACCGCAAAAGAAGTATTTGATGCTGGTGAATATTCACAATATAGCTATGTTAAACGTGACAGTAGAAGGATTGATTCTCGGTTAGAGCGGGTTCTCAGAAGTTCCACGCCGGGTGCCTCAATTGTAGGACCCTCAAAGTCTGGAAAGACTGCACTGGTGAAGAATACGGCAAGAGAGACGGGTATCCCGGTAATTCAGGTTCGAGGTCCGGAGATCGGATCTGTAGACGAACTATGGAACATTGTCCTTGATGAGTTAGATGCCCCTGAAACAGTCGATGAACACCGATCAGATACAACGGAAAGCGGGTCAACGACTACTGGTGGAATAAAACCTCAGGGAACCGGAATTGATCACGCCAGACAAAAGAGAGATGCCGAGACAACCGGGCAATCTAGATCTTTTAGTCGCCGTGGCCTGAGACAAGTCATTGATTATGCAGAATCGCGGAACTTCATTATTCTCATCGACGACTTTCATTATATCGACAGCAAAGAGACTAAGAAGTCAATTGTGCAGTCTTTAAAGGGCGCAATTGAAGATAAAGTACCGGTTTGTGTCGCATTTGTAACTCACCGGGGAGAAACGTTGCAACAACTTGTATCCGACATTGATGACCGTATTATGACTATCCCAGTTCAATCTTGGACAACATCTGAATTAAAAGAGATTGTCAACGAAGGACAACAGCATTTAAACATCGAATTTTCTGAAGAATTAAAGGATGGTTTAGCTAAAAATGCGGTGAAATCTCCGATGATTATGCAGAGATTGTGTGCTTCTGCATGTGAGGTTGCGGGAATAACTGGGACCCGCGATCCAAACACGGAACCCGAAGTTATCGATCTCTCTGACGACGAATTTGAGCGCGTCCTCACAATTGCTTCTGATTGGATGGGGAAACGGTCCGTAGTCAGACAGATGCTTGGCGGGGTGAACGACTCGGGAAGAGAAACATATGATTATGGAGGAGAAGAAGAGGTCGACACGTATGTTTTAACTTTAAGAGCAATTGCCAATGGGGACGCAACCAACTCATTCCATTTCTCCGACCTGAAAAAAAGGATTCGAGAGGATTGCGTTGATAGAGTCCCCAGAGGCACCCAGATTAGTAACGTTTGTGACCAGATGGAGAGTATCGCTGATGAAAATCGACCCGGTGAGGAACTGATTGAGTGGGATTCTGACGAGCGGGTTCTCATGATCACAGATCCAGAATTGCTTTTTCTTATCAGACATATCATGAAGGACGAGGACTATGATAAACGAATGTTGGGTATGTAGGTTGGTGGAACTCATTTAAGCGATGATTAATAGAAACACCCCGCACCCCGCAAGGGGGCGCGGGCTTCTCTCAAGGTCGGTGGCTGGGTGGGTTTGCAACGATCACTCTGCAGGACCACGCGCCCGCAACGCGTCGAGGAGATCGGGCCAGCGGAGGTCCTTCGAGAATAGATCTGGTTCGAGATTCCACGCCCACGGCGCGGCGTCGTTGGGATCTGCTTCGTAGCCAGTCGGTTCGAGGTCCTCAATCGAGCCGCCGAAGAGCTGGTCCGTCGGGTAGTCACCGTCGGCAGGCCAACGCTCGTAGAACTCGGCGACCTTCTTCTCGGTCTTGTAGTAGGCCAGCGTCGACATGCGCTTCAGCTCCGGGTGAGCATCTTTCCCGGTGTGGATCACGTTGCCGCAGGCGTCGACACCGATCTTGGCGAATCGCTTCGCGAGCGGTGTCCACTGTGTCGCTACTTCTCGACGATAGGTTCGGGCGTCGAAGTGTGTAGACGATTCGTCGATGAAGACGAAGTTCGGAACGTCGCGATATTCCAGGAGCGTGACCGCGAGGTCGTGCGCGGAGGTCACTACTTCGTCGGTCAGGGGCCAGCTTCGGACGTTCGAGATAATCATGTACTCGTCGAGCTGGGCTTTCCGCAGCTCGGCGAGCAGAGACATTGTGTTGGTCTTGCCCGTGTTGGGGTTGCCCGCGCCGATGATGAACGCTGGTGCCTCATTATTTTCGATCTCGTCGAGGAGCATCATCGGGAGCCGGAGCGCGGATCCATCGAGATCCTGCTCGGTGACGCCGACCAAGTGCGACATGACCGAGCCGTTTCCGCTGGTGACGGCTTCGGTCGTCCTGTCGGCGAGGTACTTCTCGAGCAGAGTCTCCCCGAGTTTCGAGTCTTCGAACGTGGTCGCCTCGAGATTACCGCGAGCGACAGCGTCCTCGACGAAGGACAGCGCCGCGCGATCCTGCGGGTCGTCGACGATCCCGGTGTGCGGATAGTACCTTTCATGGGCCGTGTTTAGACGCTCCTCAACCGGCGAGTCACGGGCCGTTGCGGTTGATCTAAAACCTGTCCTGAGTGCCTCATCGTGTCGATCTGTTCGCGGAGCATACGCTGCAAGAGCCGATTTGTACTGCGTCTAAACAAGGCCCCTTTCATGTGTTTCGAGATCGCCACGAATCTGTTCCCGGAGCTTCGCCGCAGTCAGTAGATGCTCGTCGACGCCGTTAGTCATCGGCCGGGACCTCCGTCGAGTCCGGTTCTTCGTCGAGCAGCCGGTCTCGATACACGTATGCGATTGCAAGGAGTGGCACGAAGATGGTCACATACGGAAGCGAAGTCGGGACCGGACGGTAGGCAGCAGTATAGACAGTTTCTCCGTTTTCGAAGGCCGTCTTGATCGGAATGTCGAGCGCCTGGACCGGGACAGACCAGAGACCGGCCCAGAATCCGATGACGAACGAGGCCGCAGCGGTCACCGCAACGATACTCTTCTCTCGATCAGTGAGTGTGATTTCAATCATCAGCAGGCGCACCTCCGTTTCCGGCGTCAGCGAGATCGGCAAGGTCCTGGTCGAAGTCGATCCGAACGCCCGGACTGTCCGATTGCGGACTGTCGTCCTCTTCGGTGTCGCGGATCTTGCGCTCGAGGCCGAACTGCTCGATCGCACTATCTATCTCGTCGGTGAGACCCTGACCTTCGTCGGGGAGCGTCCCGCGCTCGAACGTCGAGACGATCTGCATGACCGCTTTGCGGGTGGCGTTACGGATGATCGTGAACGCCTGGGCTTCGATGGCGAAGCCACGCTTGGCGTCCTCCTCGAGCTGGCCGCGACACTCTTCGACGGCCTGGAGCGTTTTCATCAGCTCACGACCTGACATGGTGCCGCGCCAGGTGCCTTCGACGGTCTGTGTTTCGAGATCCACCTGTTTCCCGAAGGCGAGATCGGGACTCACCCAATCGAGTTGTCCCTCGGTGACTGTCCACTCGTTGAACCGTTGACCGGGAACGCGGAAGATTCCGCCGTCGGTCTCTCGAGCATCAATGTCAACGAGCCAGACGTACGCTGGTTCCCACAGCAGGGAGCGAACCTTCTTGCCGGTCGGTCGACCGACGATCGGGACGATGATGACGGCGGTGAGGCCGATGATCTTGAGGTTGCGAGGGAGTTCGTAGCCGATGACCGACGCCAGGATGAACACACCGAGGCCGAGTCCCGACGCAAGAAGCGTTAGGTTCTCGGTCAGCCAGCGGAACGCGCGGAACCAGCGGGACCGACTCGGGTTCTCGGGTGTGTCGTCGGGCTGTTTTTGTTCGGGTTCAGGGTCGCTCATGCGACGCGCTCACCCCGTTCGGTTGTGCCGACCTTGGCCGCGACTGCTTCGTACAGGACGGCGACCACGACGCCGAGAGCGCCACCGAGAGCAGCGTCACGAACGTCCGAACCAGTCCACGGGCCGTCGATGATGAAGCCCGATGGCTTCCGGATGTAGTACGCTTGTTCTCGTTCAAGACTGTCGTCAGTCCACATCGACACAGCAGACGAGGCTGTGATGCGTACCGTGGTCGTAGTATCGGCCTCGACGACAACTGAACGGAACGAGATCGAGCCGGACTCGCTGCTGGTATCCGGAGCTGCCGAGAGGGTGACCGACTTGAACTCGTCCGAGTAGAACTCGATAACGAACACACCGTCCTCGACGCTATAGTCGACGACGCCGACGTTCTCGTCGATCACGAGTTCGTAGTTCGAGGGACCGCCATCGGGACCGGACGGACCCGCTGGAGTTGCTGTGTTGCCGGCAGTCTGTTGACCGATCGAGACGCCAGCCAGGACTGTGCTACAGACGAGCAGGACGAACGCGATGCTAACGACGTTGTGATTCATGTCTGAAACCGGGTAGGGGAATGGTGTTACCAGAACTGCCACGAGGCAGTTAGTTGCGACTCTATCCAGCCGATCGCGTCGGCGACGAGTGGCGAAACGAGATCTACGGCTGGGCCGATCACGGGAACGCCCATCGCCTCGAGGCCGAACCCGAGCAGCGCGATCGCGACGACGGGCTTCATCGGGATCGCTTTCAGCACCAGCCAGTAGACCATCAGTATCGACCTCCGTCGTCGCGGTTGTTCAGGAGGAGGAGACCACCAGCGAGGGCGGCGAGGATGCCGAGGCTGGTACTGTTACCGAACGCGAAGCCCCCAGCGCCGCCGCGCATGTTCTGCTCGCGGGCTTCCCACTCGGCGCGCTCCTTGTTGAGTTGTTCGTACTCCTCGATCAGCTGCGTCACGTTGATGTCCGCAGTGTCGTAGGTCGTTTTCTCGATCGTCACGTTCTGTCGACTCTCGCCGTCGGTCGTCTCGATCGAATCGACCGTGAACTCGCCGTCGAGTTCGACGAGTTGATCAGCAGTGACCACGAACTGCGGGCCGGTGATGTTGGCCGTGTCGTAGGTCGTGTTGACCTCGAACAGGCCACTGTCCGGGTTCGTCTGCGACATGAGGATACCAGTGTGCGTGGTGCCGTTAGCGGTCGTGACGTTGAACTCGCCCATGTTCGACATGGCTTCGGGACTGTTCGTCCCGAGCAGCGTCAACTGGGCAGCCGTCCACGACTGGTACTCGTCACCAGCACTGAACTCGTTCGACAGCACGTACGGGTCGACGAGATCGGTGTTGTTGATCTCGCCCGACTGGTACTCGTCGTACGTGTTGTTGGCGAGGGTGTCCATGTCCGCTTGCACAGCGTCGTTCTGGGACTGGATTTCAGAGAACGCAGGGCCGTACTGGTCGAAATCAAGATACAGCAGCCGGTCGTGATTATCGTCCGGAGCCTTGATTTCAACACCATCAACGTAGTGCGTGTAGTTAAGAGACCCGTCAGGGTTCACGTCGTAGCTGTAAGATTCAGTCTTCGGGCCGACTGTCTTTGTGGTCGGCTTGTTACCATCGTGGAAGATTTCAAGAGCAGCGACCGAAGTAGACGAGCCGTTGGCGAGGTCGAGAGTGGTTGATCCCGTGCCAGTGTACTCAGGGTAGTGGTCCGCGTCAGGACCAGTAGTTCCAGCAACAGCAACATACCTATCCGTTGAGGAATCTACACCAGTTTCGTTTTCAGCAACGCCATGTAGGTGGTCGAAGTTAGCAACCTGTTGGCCCCACTTCTTGGCAAGATTTGCCTGTTTAGTGGCGTAGTAGTCAGCGACAGCATCTTTCGCAGCCGTCTTCGCAGCGGCCTTACTGCTGCCGTTGTTCAGCGCCCGGATGTAGGCGTTCTTGCCGATGATCCGAGCCTGCGTCTTGGTGTCCTCGAGGTAGTTGTCGAGCGTGGTCTGGTAGACCTCGCTCGAAGCCTTCTCGTTCTGAGCAGACTGGTAGATGTCGAGCTTGATCTGTTCGGCGTCCGTGTTGGTCGTGTTGAGGTCCGTTGCCGACCGGCGGCGTGCAGTCAGTGATCGTGACGCCGGGGTTCGTCATCGAGTACAGCTTGTCAACCTCGTCGCACCGGAGATCGCGGTCGCCACCAGTGTGACCGATGTTGTACGGGACCTTGATAGCGCCCTCACCCTGCTCGAAAGACGGTTCGCCACTGCCGTGAACAGTGACCTCGAGCGTGATGTTGTCGTAGGCACCGTAGTTGTCGTACACGATGTCCTGTTCAGCACCGGGGCCGAGTTGCACCCGCTGAAGCAGGGTTTTTTCACCAACCGCGCCCGTGGCTTGGTTGGTGGAGACAGTGACCGTGAAGTCGCCAGAGATGTTACTCTGGTCGACCACGACCTTTTGCGGCCCATCAGTGTACTGATGGGAGTATTCGTTATCCGACTGGGCGACTGCCGGTGCCGGGATAACAGACCCGACGACGAGCAGCGCCACGAGCAGTCGGAGAGCGTTTTTGTGTCCGATCATGGCTTTACTGGACCGCGACTCCCCAGGAGACGACCGTCGCAGCGAACGCCAGTTGCATCCCGAGCGGGTCGCCCAGACTGACGAGGAAGTCGTTCACTTCGGTCACGTACTGCTGGCCGAGGATCACAGCCGGACCGGTAGCGATCGCGATCTGTTCCCACAGTTCGTAGTGTTCGAACCGCTTGGTCTCGCTCGAGGCGAACGCCGCAGCGAACGCACCCAGCGAGACCATCACGCCGTGCTGCGTCGTCAGCGTGTAGGAGATCCACGGGAGTTCGACCGTTGTGATCCCGCCGAACTGGTAGAGGCTGGCGAGGATGAACGCGACCGAGAGCGTCGCCGGGAGCGTACGCACGTTCATGTAGTCGCTGACCATCCCCTTCGCGCGGTTCTGGTAGCTCATTCGCCACCACCCAGCTGACGGACCTCCCAGATGTCGTACTCGCGTTCCTCACCGTCCTCGGTCTCGAAGGTGCCAGTCTCCTCGGTGTGGCGGATACCGACAACGTCGCCCTCACCGAGATCGTTGTCTTCGAGCTGGCGATCGATCTGGGAATTCGACCACATCGCGACCACGTCGCCGATACCACGGGCCAACTCGATCACCGTGGTGTCGTACTTGCCGCAGTTGGGCGTGAGGTCACGAATCTCGCCGACCACGTCCTCTCCCTGGTCGAGTTCGATCCACTCACTGTCGTACTCGTCGTCCTGCGTGTTCGTATCGACCGGTTCGAGATCGTCGAAGGATGGCGTCTCTTGGGTTGCCATACGAGAGTAGAAAGAGAGGACGCTCTTGCTCAAGCTAGCGAAAAGACTCCGTTGTATGGAAAGCATCCCGTCTCCTGCTATCAGCTGTGACCAAACAACCAGCATTCGGCGGGATGCTTCAGCAACTTGTATCGCTTGGCGCTTTGGAGTTTCGGCCCGAGCCGCTCGACGCCATCGTCGAGCGGCGTCTCAAGACCATCTGGGAACAGGCACCCTGTCCTGATTGTGGCGCGACAACCATCCGAACCTACGACGATCTCGACCGTATCTGGTGCCGTGGCTGCGGCTTCATGAGTACCTACACGCTCGGTACACCGTTCTACGACGCGGAACTCGCCCCCGGCGAGTTCCTCGTCGCCTTCGTCCTCTACGCTGATTCGTTGCTCAGCATCAATCAAATTGCTTCCCTACTTGATCGGGCATACAACACGATTCACTCGGCGATTCGTGACGTGGAAGCCGCGTTCCAGCGCGGCTTCCCCGTCGTCTGGGATCGCATCGATCACACTCTCGACGGGCCAACGCAGGTCGATGAAACCCAGCAGGTCTGCTCTGGGTACAAGGGACGCGACCCACCGCGGGACGGTCTGTCCCGCGGCGGGTCGCCAGAGGGCGGTCGCACACGCTGGAGCGGTGAGCAGGGTGATGAACTGACGCTCGTCGCGGCCTGCCGCGACGTGCTTCGCGTGGTTTCTGCTGAGGAAGGAACGAAGTTCAAGGACGAACTCAAGCCAGTGATCGAAGAAGCTGAAGACCTCTCCCAGCGACTGGGAGAGGTCTGGACGGATGAGTACCCGCCGTATCAACAGATGGAGCACGACCACAGAACGGTGGTTCACGACGAAGCATACGTCTCAGATGCGGGTGTTCACACCAACTAAGCTGAGTGTCTCTGGTCGTTGTTGCAACCGTGGATCGAGAAATTCCGCGGCCTGTCCAAGCAGGGCTTGGAACAGGCCGCTCGTACCTACGGCTTCCTGCGGTCATTGAATCTCGCTGGCGCACCAATCCACGGACTCGTTGACTGCTTCGCTGCCGATATTTTTCGCCAGTCTGCGTAAGAGCGTCATCAGAAATCGTGGTGTCGCTTCTCGTTCAACAAACTCTAAGTCGATCTAGTCGATATTATCGCTGAGGCGGTCGTTTTCGGGCATAGATCACTTTGAAAACGAACCGCCTCACTTTTTATCCGTATCTGAACACCGCCGGCTGTCGACGGCAAACTGCGATACCACGAGCGCGATAGTCATCAACGGTATACAGTCACCGACGAGGAGGAACTCTTCCACCATCTCCAACAACAGGGCCAGCCGACCGTCCAGTCGCTCTCAGAGACACCACTGACTCGCCAGCACTTCACCCCGATCCCACTCACACAAAGACCACGGATGGGGCCTATCCAGATGGGGACGACGACCGCCTGCGCCTACTCTCGGAAACGATCGAATCACAGACAGTGTCGATACCGTCGAGAACGGAGCGGCCGTTCACTCGATCGCGTCCGTCGCGGCACCGTCTGGAGCCGGAGTCGATCCCGTGTCGCTCGCGTTCCAGTACGCTTCGAGCGGGCCGTCGACACCGGTCAGCTGGACCCACGCCTGAGCGGTGATACCGAGGACGACAATCGAGACCACCGCAGACTCCAGCGAGAGGATCGCCTGGCTGGCCAGGAACGTCGGCGACTGGAACGTCGCGTCCGGCGTGAGCTGTCCGAAAAGCAGGCTAAAGGCTATGTTCACCCCGTAGGGGACGACGAGTGCGAGTCCCAGTCGCAGTCGGTTGCCGGCGGCGACGCGCCAGCTCCGAACGAACGCCGACGGGACCGACGCGTCCCGGACGACGATCTCGTGATCGACGAAGGCGAACACCACGACGACGACACCGATCGGAAGGGTCGCCAGCAAGAACATCGGGACCAGGAGCAGCGGCGCGTACCACGAACCGACGAGTGTCGTCTGCAGTGATTCCGGGAGCACCAGGAACACCCCGATCGCCGCCAGAAAGACGGCGATTATACTGAGCATCGTCAGAACAAATATGGCAGTCATCTTCAACAGGGAGGCGACGAACAGCCGCAGCGTCGCCCAGCCAAGCGATCGAAAGATCAGCTGTTCGGGGATGTGGTCGCGCCCGTCGTCGACGAGCGCACGAACGGCGACGACCTGGATGGGGACCGTGAGTATCCCGCCGGTGAGTCCACCCAGCAGCGCAGCGCCTGCCGACGCCAACGCCGGGAGCGCCGTCCCGGGTGCCGGCGTGTTGGCCGGTGTCATCGCTCCGCTCGTACCGAGAGGAATATACGTCGTCGCCAGCACCCACACGAACGCGCCCTGGAGGACGCTCGCAACGAAGAGCGTCGCCACGAGGAGAGCGCCGTTTCGCGAGAGCGCGCGTGCGAGACCGCCGGTGATCGTCTGTCGAACGTGGAGGGCCATGCCGCGGGATTTGTCACCCGCTGAGTTCAATTCTACGGACTGTCTCCGTGTCGGAACAGTCGACCGGCAGGAGCGTCTCCGGCACAGATCCGTCCAGCGTGGCGAGGGCGGCCGGTGTCTGTAGGCCAGAAAGGGACCGCGGCGATCTGAGACTGCTGGCTGTCACTGTTTCAAAATATTCGCGACCACGGGGTCGCAACAGTCTGTACAGACGTACAGCCGGCAGTATGAGCACCACCCGATTTTCCGAGCTGGAAAAGAAGTGGTAGCTATTACTTGGTCCGTCCAGAAGGGCCGACCGTGAGTGAGGATCCCGCCGACGAGGATATCTTCGCACTCCTCGACGACGAGTACGCACGGGAGATCCTTACTCAGACGAGTGTCGAACCGATGTCAGCCAAAACGTTGAGCGACCGATGTGACGCGTCCTTGCCGACGATCTACCGGCGGACGGAACGGCTCGTCGAGTGTGACCTGCTCGTAGAACAGACGAAAGTGCGACAGAACGGCCACCACTACACTGTCTTCGAGGCGTGTCTCGATCGACTCACCGTCGAACTCGACGAGGGAGAGCTCTCGGTGACGATCGACGCGGGCGAACCCGAGGACCCCGCCGACCGCTTTACCAACCTCTGGGAGGGGATCTAACATGATACAAACCGGCAGCACGGGACTGTACGCACACTACCTCGCGCTACTGGCAGTAACGCTGCTGGGCCTGGTGCTCAGTTTCGCGATCGTGTTCCAGGCGTATCGCGGGTACCGGCGCAACGACAGCCAACCGATGCTGTTGCTCGCGGTCGGACTGGTCTTGCTCACGGTCGTCCCCTTCGTGGTCTCGTTGGTCGTCACGTCGGCCGGAACTGTCCTCGGCTTCGGGCCGATCGTCTACAGCTACTACGTTCCGATTCTCACCAGGACGATCGAGGTCGTCGGCCTCGTCACCATCCTCTACTCCCTGTACCGCCGCACCTAATTCGGCGGCGTGGGGAGCCACTACGGCCGTCACCAGTTCGAAGGCTACCGGAGTGCTTGTTCAAACTAGTGATTTTACCTCTAAAAAGAGACTGTGTCTCTGGGTGGATCCGTTTGAGGAGCAGATGAGCACCCGAAGTGACGGACCGTTCCCGACGGCGTCAGGCCGTGAACTCGTCGTAGACCGCGACGGAGAACGTCAGCGAGAACGCCGAGACGACGCTCCCGACGACCGCTGCCAGGAGGCCGACGACGACGAGCAGCGGGATCGAGAGCGACGGCAGGCCGTACGCCGCCGCTTCGGGCGTCGCCAGCACCGACAGGCCGCCGTAGAGTCCGCCGGCCACTCCGCCGACGAGCACCGCGATCACCAGATAGCCGATCGTTCCGAGCAGATTCGCCCGGACGACGCGGTAGCTCCGCGCGAACGCAGCGATCGCGGACTCCCCGTCGACGACGATGGCCTGTCCGTAGAACTGGACGAAGAACGTCACGAGGAGGTACAGGAGGCCGACGATGGCGACGACGGCGAGGAGCACCAGTCCGGTACTGCCGTGGCCCAGCAACGCGCCGACGCCAGCGAACACGGCGACGACGCCGAGCACGCCGTTGACGACCAGTAGGAGGACGTAGGCGATCAGCAACTGCACGTAGTTCGACTTCCCGTCGGCGAAGAACCGCGACAGCGAACTCCGGCCCCGCAGTGCCTCGTCGGCCATGCCGAACATCCCGCCCTGGATGAAGGGCGTCACGACGAGGAAGACGCCGGAGACGCCAAGCGAGACCAGCGAGGAGAGGAGCGGCGCTGTCGACTGCAACAGCAGCTGGGGGAGCAACAGTACGAACACGATCAGCTGGGGGACCAACAGCCCGGGGGCACGCTTGAGTGCGCCGGGCGTACGTTGGAGTGCTTGGAGGACACCCATAGATAGCCAGAGGCCGTCCGACGGCATAACCCCGGCCGCCGGTTTTCCGAGCCAGAAAACCGTCGCTGGGGACGGCGTCCGGTCGTCTCCAAGCGTCCTCATGTCGAGACGGCTGGCCCAACCGGCGCTGTCGCTCATTCTCGGTCCGTCTCCGTGTACGCGTCCAGGCCGCGCTGCTGTGGACCCTTCGGTGGCTATCGGGGCGTCGTCCGACCCGTCCGGTGGCCGTGACGCTCGCCGATCGATCGCCGGCTCTCGGTACTGGAGCCGAATGCAACTGACGGTTCCGTGGGTGACGCGGGGACGATGCCGACGGTATCGCGACGGAAACGCCGGCACACGGCCACCGCGACCGGCAGTTACAGCGCTCCCGCGAAGGTCAGCAGGTCGATGGCGACGATGAAAAGCACCACGAGGATGGCAACGAGGATGATCGTCTTGAGAAACCACGGCATCGACTGTTCACCAGTGCCCGTATCGCTCATACCACACCGTCGGGGAGTCGACTACGTGAATCCTCCGTTGGCCCAGGACAACCGCCAGTCGACGGGGAGACCGAAAGAGACTGGCCCCTCGGGGAATCAGTACAGCTAGATGCGGGAGTTCGTCTTCACACTGAACTACGCGAAGGGGGCCGACGCCGTGATGGACGTGTTCATCGACGCTCCCGAGATGCACGCGACGACGCTGATCTGTCCGATGACCGACAGCGAGTTCTGGCGGCTGGATCGTCTCAGCGGTGGCCCGAAGTCCGTCGAGCGAGCGGCCGGGCTGCTCACGGGCGACGAGTACGGCGGGTTCTCGATCAGCGACAGGCGCTGTGGCGGCGATCGCCACAGCGAGGTGCTCGCGTCCTCGGGCGGCCAGGCGACGGTGTACACACACGTCGTCGACGCGAGCAGCTGTGACTCCGTCTCGCTGGTCGCGAACCGCTACCTGCCGGGTGCGGTCCTCATCGAAGTCACGCGCCGAGGGACAGAGGAGCGCTGGCGCGTCCTGATGCAGACCGACGAGCGGATCGGACTGCTCTACGACACGATCTGCGGGAAGCTCAGGGAGGGAATCACCTTCCGGTTCGAACACCTCGAAGCGGTCACGACGCCCCCGACGGACCCGCTGGCTTCGCTGTCGCTGCGCCCCGAACAGCGCCGTGTGCTCGAACTCGCAGCGGAGATGGGGTACTACGAGACGCCGCGGGAAACGACGCTAGAAGCGATCGCGTCGCGGCTCGACGAGCCCCGCTCGACCGTCTCGTACCGACTCAGGCGAGCCGAGGCGGAACTGGTCGACGCCTTCCTCTCGTCGACGTGACGGCGGCTCGGTCCCGATCGAGAGGGTCGCAGATCAGACGGGCACCGGCGGAGCAGCCGGATTGAAGGCCCCGTCTGCCAGCATCGAGTAGATCGGGAAGCCGTAGGCGATGGCCACGAGGACGACGGCCACGACGACCCACAGCTTCATGTTGTCCAGCACGCGCGGACTGTCCGAGACCCCGGAGATCGGTTCGGGGAGGTGGCTGTCGACGCGGAGCCGTCCGCGGCCACGCTCTGCGAGCCAGGTGCCCGCCATCACGGTGACGAACAGCAGGGCACCGATCGTCAGCAGCAGAGCGCCGGCCGCGATCTGCAGCCGCATCTCTGGGACCGATCCGAAGACCGCCTCGAAGGAGAACTGCTGGTACTGCGGCTCGGCGGTCCGGCGCGGGACGCCGGCCAGTCCCGCCCGGTGCATCGCGTTCGACATCAGGGCCATCCCGATGAACCAGACGTAGGGCTGGATCTGTGCGAGGCCGTAGAACTGGAGGCGCTTGCCCGTGACCTGTGGGTACAGCCAGTAGCTGATCGCCATCATCGTCAGCGCGCTGGCCGTCCCGACGGTGAGGTGGAAGTGGCCCGGCACCCACAGCGTGTTGTGGATCAGCGAGTTGATGTTCATGCCCGCGTTGACGATCCCGGAGAACCCGCCCGCGGCGAACATCAGGCCGGCGAGCGCACACCCCGCGAAGGCCGGGTTCGACCACGGCAGGGCGGTCATCCAGCGAAGGTAGCCCTTCCCGCCGCGCTGTCGCGCGCCGTACTCGATGCTCGCGACGGCGGTAAACGCGGTGAGGAAGCTCGGGAGCAACAGGAACATCGTGTTGGTCATCGCGACGAACTTGAACCCTTCCGCGATCCCGGGGTCCGCGTACTGGTGGTGGAACCCGACGGGCGTCGAGAGGATCAAGAAGAGGACGAACACGACGCGCGCGAGCGGGTCGCTGAACAGCCGGCCGCCGGCGAGCTTGGGCAGGATCGTGTACCACGCGAAGTACGCCGGCATGAGCCAGAAGTAGACGACCGGGTGGCCGAAGTACCAGAACAGCGTCCGGGTCAGCAGGGGGTCGACGCTGTCGATCAGCCCGAGCGAGAGCGGCAGGAGGAACACGAGCACCTCGACGGCGACGCCGAGGGTGGCGATGTACCACATCAGCGTCGTCGTCAACACCATGAACGTCTGGAGTGGGATCCGCTCGCCGCCGTTGTCACGCCGCCAGCGGACGTACAGGCGGATCCAGTCGGCTCCCGCGAGCCACGTGCCGACGAGCCACGCCGCCAGTCCGGCGTAGAACAGCGGATGAGCCTGCAGGGGCGCGTAGAAGGTGTAGAGCACGTCTGCCTCGAACGGGATCTCGCCGACGAAGCCGCCGAAGATCGCCAGGGCGACCGCGGTGGCACCGGCGAGTTGGAGCCCGAACCAGAACAGCGAGAAGCGCCGCGAGAGGAGGTCGCGGTCGAGACTCCGGGCGACGCCCCAGGAGAAGACCCCAGAGAGGAAGAAGATCGTAAAGAACAGCGCGAGCAAGACGCCGTGGCCGGTCAGCACCGTGTAGTAGTCGACCGAGCTGATCACACCTCGGAAGACGTTCGTTCGGTGCAGCGCCTGGACGATCCCGAGCACCGCACCGATCAACAGGGCGGTAAACGAGACGCCGAAGCACAGTCGCGTCACGCGTGCCGCGGTGGGATACTGGTCGACGAAGGCAACTCGGTTGCCGGCAGTCAGCTCGGACTGTGCTCGGTTCTCGCTGGTCGGGTCGTCGTGTGCATGTGCCATCGTTACTGCACCTCACTCGTCTCGTTGAACTCCGACGGTGGGACCACCTGCAGTGATCCCTCCATCGTGTGGTGGCCGCTGCCACAGTACTCGTTACAGACGATGCCGTACTCGGCGGGCTCGTCGAACTCGGCCGTGACCGTCGCCTTCTGTCCCGGAACGGTCATCGTATTGATGTTCGTACCGACGACCTCGAACCCGTGGAGGACGTCACTGCTGGTCACGTGGAAGGTCACGGTGCTGTTGGCCGGCACGCGGATGGGCTCGTTCGTTCCGGGGACGAACAGGAACCGCTGCGTTTCGACGTAGACGTCGTAGTGACCGTCTTCGCTCCCGTTGTAGACGCCGGGTTCGCGGACGTTCTCGCTCGCGGTGGGGTCGGTCCCGTCGACCTGTCCACCCTCCGCGTCGACCATCCCGTAGCCAGCGCCGACGGCCCCGTAGGTCACCGTCGCGACGAACAGAGCGATCAACAGCAGCGATCCCACCAGCCAGATGCGTTCGAACCTGTGGACGTGCATAGTCACCCGATCACCGTTGGTCCGTTGTCGAGGAACTCGACGAAGTACATGAACAGCCAGGTCAGCGAGACGACGGCGAAGTAAAGAGCCAGCAACGTCGCCGTCCCGACGGGGTCGAACGCGTCGTGGTCGACCGACTCCGTCTCGGATTCGGCCACCGAGGACTCGTACATCACCCCGGCTGCTGGCTGTGTATCCGTTCGCTCGTCGCCGTGCGACTCGAACGACGTGTCGGGTCGGTCGTGCCACCCGAACCGATAGCTGAGTAGCAGAATGCCGGCGGTGACTCCGAGGCCGATCGCGGTCGTCAGAAGTAACATGCGACTCCCGCCGGAACCACCACCCGACGCTGTGGCCAGTGCTATTTCGAGACCCCTCATACTCGGTTGGGTTCGAGCGAACTGACATGTACTCTGGGTTGTCACAGGACAACTTCGGGACGGCGGCCCGCCGTGGCCGACGGCTACGACCCCGCCTCGCTACCGACCGGGCGGGTCGAGTTGAGTACGACGAGCAGGCTACTGGTCGCCATCGCCACGGCGGCAAACAGGGGGTTCAGGACACCGACGACGGCGAGTGGCAGCGCGATCCCGTTGTACAGGAACGCCCAGCCGAGGTTCTCGCGGATCCGTCGGCGGGTCCCTTCCGTCGTGGCGAACACCTCGGGCAGCGCGGCGAGAGAGTCGTCGGTGACGACCACGTCCGCCGCGTCGAACGCGAGCCGTGTGCCACTCTCGACGGTGATTCCGAGGTCGGCCGCCCCCAGTGCCGGCGCGTCGTTGCTCCCGTCGCCGACCATCGCCACGGTGCCGTCGTTCCCCAGCCGATCGACGACCGCGGCCTTGGCCTCGGGCGGGACACCGGCGAAGACCTCGTCGACCGAGCGGTGGGACGCGAACTGTTCGGCCGCCGCCCGGTCGTCGCCCGTGATCACGACGACGCGGCGGTCGGCCGCGAGGCGATCGAGCACCGATTGCCACCCCTCGCGCACCTCGTCGCCGACGACGACGGCACCGCGAACGCGCCCGTCCCAGCCGACGTAGCTCGCGATCGCGTCGTCACCGGCACCGTCGTAGGTGGCGGCCACGCCGCTGGGGACGGTCCAGTCCCGCGCCGCGAACAGCGACTCGTCGCCGACCAGTACAGTCCTGTCGCCGACTGTCGCCTGCACGCCCCGTCCGGGGATCGTCTCGAAGGCCGTGACGGGCTCGTCGGGCGGTGTCTCCGCCTCGGAGATCGCCTCCGCGACGGGGTGGGTCGCGAACTGTTCGACGGCGCTGGCGTACGCGAGGCTCTCGTCGTGGCCCGCGACCGTTCGAACGGTCATCGATCCCGTGGTGAGAGTGCCGGTCTTGTCGAGCGCGACGGTCTCGACCGCCGGTGCCGTCTCCAGGGCCGTGTCGTCGGTGATCACGATGCCCGCGTCGAGAGCGTCTCGAATCCCAGCGGCGACGGCCATCGGCGTCGCCAGGCCCAGCGCACAGGGACAGGAGACGACGAGGACGGTCAGGCCGGTCAACAGTGCCGCGGTCGCTCCAGTGCCCGCGAGCAGGTGGACGACCAGCGTCCCGACAGCCAGGACGAACACGAGCGGGACGAACACCGCCGCGATCCTGTCGACGAGGCGCTGTGCGCCGGGTGTCGCGCTCTGTACGTCCCACAGCGTCTCTGCGAGTCGGTCCACAGTGCTCGTCGGGTCCTCGTCAGCGCGGACGACGACCCCACCGTCCGTGACCGTCGTCCCGCCGAGAACCGCGTCCCCGGTGGCTTTCGAGACGGGCAGCGACTCGCCGGTGACCAGTGACTCGTCGACCGCGGCCGTGCCTTCGACGACCGTCCCGTCGACGGGGACCGGTTCGCCGCCTTTGACTACCAGTTCGTCGCCGCCGTCGACTGCCGACCGAGAAACCGACTCGGTGCCGTCGGCCGTCCGGCGGCGTGCCGCGTCCGCTCGTTCGTCGGAGACCGTTGCGAGGCGGCCCATGGCCCGTCTGCGGACACGCTCCTGATAGTAGTCGCCGACGGTCACCGCGAGGACGACGACGACCGCCACGTCGAAGTACAGATCCGTCTGACCGAGCGCCATCGCGATCGTGCTGTAGACGTAGGCCGTCGCCGCCGCGATCGCCACGAGCAAGTCCATGTTCGGGTGGCCGACCCGCAGGCTCACGACCGCACCACGGAACAGCGGATAGCCGGTGTAGGCCACCACGACCGTCGCCATGACCCAGACGTTCGCGAACAGGAACCCACCGGCGGGACCGTCCAGGTCGACGAGCAGCGACGACGGCGCGACGCCCGTGTACACGGGATAGAGAAAGAGGACGTACCAGGCCATCACCATCATCCCGAAGAAGCCACCGACCATGAGACGACCGACGGTCTCTTGGGCGTCGTCGGCCGACGCCGCGCCCTCTCGGGTCGCGTCGTAGCCGTGCCCCGAGATGCGGTCCGCGATCGCGTCGGGTTCGGCCGTCGCCGGGTCGAAGACGACACGGACCATCCCGGCAGTGTAGCTGGCCTCGGCGGCCCGAACGCCCGGAGCGTCGGTCGCGGTGGCTTCGAGGAAGGTCTCGCAGGTGGCACAGTGCATCCCGTCGACGTCGAAGTAGGCCCGGTCGCCATCGGCGGTGGCCACGTCTGGCCCGGTGTCGACGGCCGTCTGGGGATCGGCGTCGGCGGGCGCGTCGTCGAGCGTTCGGGCGACCGTCAGACACCCCTGACAGCAGAAGGCACCGTCCACGTCCGGAGCGGTGTGGGGCGGATCGGGCGTCGACAGGCCACAGAGCGTACACTCGTCCATCGTTATCCCAGTGGTTGGTAGATCGGAATGCTCGGATGCGGGAGGTGGATGCCCAGTAACATCGCACCGTGTGCCAGCGGGAGGTAGCCAAGCAGCAAGAACGTGACGCCGAGCAGGCGGTGGAGCGGTCCCTGAAATCGCGGCGAGATCGACTGGAACGCGACGCCGTAGGCGAAAACGGTCGGCACCGTCGCCAGCCCCAGCACGGCGAGCGCGACGCCGCCACGGACCGGCGACCCCGTCGCGAAGGCGTACAGAAACGCGGGGTACAGCAACGGGCACGGGAGGACCCCGTGGGCCGCGCCGAGCGCGACGATCCGGGGGCCACGAACCCACCGCTCGATCCGGTCGAGCAACGCGGTACTCACCCGTTCGAAGACCGCCGGTGTCGGGGCGTGACCGAACAGTCCCCCAGTTCCCGTCAACAGGTAGTTCGCGCCGACGAGGAGGATGACACCGCCGATCACCAGACCGGCGACCGCGCGAACGTCGTTCGCGACGGCCGCGACCGCCGCGGCGTCGTACAGCAGCGCACCCAGCCCGCCGAACAGCACCCCGAGGGCGGTGTAGATCGCGGTCCGACCCAGATTAAACAGCAGGTGCTGGCGGATCGTCCGCCAGGTCGCCGGACCGTCTGTCCCCATCTGATCGGCGTAGACAGTCACCAGCGGTCCGCACATGCCCAGACAGTGCACACCACCGAGCAGCCCGACGAGCGCGAAGACGACCAGCTCGACCTGCCCAGAGAGGGCACCAGACACCTGCGGGACAGACATCGAGTCAGGCGAGGCCGCCGGGTAGACGCAGTTCGTCCGCCGAATCGAACATGATGCGGACGGCGACCACGATCAGGACGGTGTTGAGGACCGCGAGCACCGCGACGGGCTCCAGCCAGATCACGAACGCGAGCACCGACGGGATCGTGAGCAGTCCCACCAGCGGCAGCCACGAGAGCGGGATCCGTGCCATGGGCTCCGGTACGCCACACCGCTAATTAAATCAGAGGTTGTCTCTCGACAACTCCCGACAGCGCTGGTCTCAGGCAGTGGGCCCTTCGGATCGCCCGGGTGCCCTGGAGTTATCACTGCTGGGAACGGAGGGACAGGCTTACTTTCGGGCGTTTTTTCTCTCTCGGTATGAAAGATTGGTCGAACGCCTTCGGAGACGGCGGCCTCAACGCCCTCCTCGACGTCGACTCGCTCGTCGCCGCGTGTGGCATAGACGAGTCGGAAATCGAGTGGCGAAAGGAGTTCGTCGGCTTCGACGAGACCGACGAACAGCACCTCTCGGAGCTCGAAGAGCTGTTTCGGGCCCACACCGACGAGATCGCAGACGGCTTCTACGACAACCTGACCGATCACCAGCAGACCAGCGACGTGATCGGCCGGTCGGACAAGTCCCTCCAGCAGCTCAAAGAGACTCAGTCAGCGTATCTCGTGACCCTCGCCAGCGGAGAGTACGGAATGGACTACTTCCGCGACCGGGCACGGATCGGCAAGATCCACGATCTGCTCGAAATGCCGATGAAACACTACATCGGTCAGTACGGCGTCTACTACGACCTCATCTTCCCGCTCCTGTTCGACCGGATCGAGGAACGGCTCGTCGACCGACTGACAGATACAGCGGCTCTCGCGGGCGACGGCGGTCCCCAGGCGGTCGAGGCAGGAACCCGAGAGTCGGTCGAGGAGATCGTCGGCGAAGAACTGGATCGCGGCCTCGAAGAGATTCTCGCTGTCTTGCGAATCGTCAACCTCGATATGCAGGTCGTCGCCGACACGTACATCCACTCCTACAGTCAGGAGCTCGAACAGTCGATCGAAGAGCGCGAGCAGCTCATGACGGAGATCGAGCAGGACCTCGCAGATCCGATCCGGACGCTCCGTGACTCCGCCGAGGAGGTCGCCACCAGCACCGACGAGATCAGCGACATCGCTCGCGAACAGGCAAAGACGACCGAAACCGTCGGCCGAGAGATCAGCAACGTCAGCGCGACCGTCGAGGAGATCGCCTCGACGGCCGACGAGGTCGCGGCCACGAGCGAGCGTGCCGAGCGACTCGCCGAGGACGGGCGGACCGCTGCCGCCGACGCGATCGAGGCGATGGAGCGAGTGCAGGCGTCGTCCGGAGACGTCGTCAGCGACGTGGACCGGCTGGAAGAGCGCGTCGCAGAGATCGACGAGATCGTGGACATGATCAACGACATCTCCGATCAGACGAACATGCTGGCGCTGAACGCCTCCATCGAGGCCGCCCGTGCCGGCGAGGCCGGCGACGGCTTCGCCGTCGTCGCAGACGAGGTCAAGAGCCTCGCCGAGGAATCTCGCACACACGCCAGCGAGATCGAGGAGATGGTCGAGGAGATACAGGCCGACACCGAGAACGCAGTCGCCAGTCTCGAAGCGACCGCGCAGGACGTCGACCGCGGAATCGAGCGGGTCGAATCGGCGACCGAGACCCTCCAGGAGATCGTCGACGTCGTGGCCGAAGCCTCTCGCGGGATCCACGAGGTCTCGGACGCGACCGACGATCAGGCGGCCTCTGCAGAGGCGGTGGCGGGTATGGTGGACGAACTCGTCGACCAGGCCGACCAGGTCGCCGACGAGGTAGAGGCAGTCGCAGCCGCAAACGAAGAGCAAACGAAGACGATCCGCGAGATCAGCGAGACGGCGGAGCGACTCGGCGAGTGAGCGCCTCGGCGTGCGCGTACCGCCCGCGCTGTCGTTGAACATATTCGTCCCGTTATGAAAGACATATCCCGGTCACTCCAGTCGAGTATGACCACCTACAGGAGTGAGCGCGTGCGCGTGCTCGCGGTGACGGCAGACCCCTCGTTCGCGAGTTCCTGTGAGCGCCACCTCGGCGAACACGACTCCCTCACCGTCACCACGGCGGGGACGGTCGGTGAGGCGATCGAACGACTCGCTGGCGACGGGGGTGTCGACTGCATCGTCAGCGACCACGATCTGCCCGACACGGACGGGCTCGCGTTTCTCGAATCGGTCCGGACGCAGTCACCGATGCTCCCGTTCGTGCTGTTCACCAGCGAAGGGACCGAAGAGATCGCCAGCCACGCGATCTCCGCCGACGTGACGGAGTATCTCGTCAAGGGGTGTCACGACGACCAGTGGGATCGGCTGGCGACGCTCGTCGTCGACGCGGTCGACTACCACCGTAGCCAGCAGGGCCTGTTCGATCCCGAGACGCGAGCTACGACGCTGTTAGACGCTGCAAACGACATGATCAGCGTCGTTCGCGACGGTCAGTGTGAGTACGTCAACGCGACCGGGCTCGATCTGCTGGCCCTCGACGACCGAGCCCAGGCCGTCGATCGCCCCATCGAGTCGTGGCTGTCGCCGCCCGACGGACGGGACCTCTCCGCGTCGCTGGCTGCCGTACAGTCGGGCGACCAGCCAGTCGAGCAGTTCGAAGCGACCCTGACGACCAGCGGGGGCCGAGAACTGTCGGTCGAAGTCACCGCGACGCGAGTCCGCTGGAGCGACGGCCCGGCGACCGTGCTGGTGGTGCGGGACATCGACGAACGGAGAGCCGACGAGCAGATGCTCCGACAGTTCCAGCGAGCCGTCGAGGCGGCCGGACACGCCATCTACATGACCGACCCGGACGGCGCGATCACCTACGTCAACCCCGCCTTCGAGGAGATGACGGGCTACGATAGCGACGGCGTGCTCGGGAAGACGCCCGCGATCCTCTCCTCTGGCACGATGTCCGAGGAGTACTACGAGGACCTGTGGTCGACCATCACGAGCGGCGACGTGTGGGAAGAAGAGATCCGCGACCGCCGGCAGTCGGGGGCGCTGTACTACGCCCATCAGACGATCGCCCCCCTGACCGACGACGACGGCGAGGTAGTGTCGTACGTCGCGATTCAAAACGACACGACGGAACAGCGCCGACGGGAGTCACAGCTCCGGCAGTACGAGCACGCGATCGAGGGGGCGAGTGAGCTGATCGCCGCGGTCGACCACGACTACCAGTTCCTGTTTGCCAACGAGTCCTATCGACAGTTCCACGCGATGGATCCGGAGTCGGTCACTGAGACGCGGCTGGTCGACCTCCTGGCCCCCGAACAGTTTGCGGTCGTCGAGCCCTACCTCGACCGGGGCTTCGAGGGCGAGACGGTCCAGTTCCGCGCGACACGAACGCGGTCGGGCAGGTCCGACCACACGTTCAACGTCCAGTACACGCCACTGACCGACGGGAGTGGGACGATCCAGGGACTGGTCGCCACGATGCGAGACGTGACCGAACAGGTCGAGCGCGAACAACAGCTCGCCTCGCTGGATCGCCTGCTCAGGCACAACCTCCACAACGCGCTGAACGTCATCCAGGGACGGGCAGAGATCATCGACGCTCGTGCGTCGAAGGAGGTCGCAGAACTCGCAGCGCCGATCGAAGACGCGGTCGAGCGACTGCTCACGCAGGCGAACAAGGAACGCGAGATCGTCGAGTTGCTGACCGAACCGCCGACGCACGCGACGCTCGATCTCACGCGGGTCGTGACGATCTGGTCGCCGAGCCACGAGGGAGCGCCGTCACACTCGTCTTCCCCGGCGGGAGCCGGGCAGAGTGAACAGCTCAGGGCCAGAGACCTCTGGCCTCGTGGGCCGCTGCGATGCGCTCCAGGGCGACGGTGTAGGCGGCGTCGCGCCACCGAACGTCTCGCTCGTCGAACGCGTCGCGAACGTCGCGCCACGCGGCGAGCATCTCGCTTTCGAGTTCGTCGTTGACGCGCTCTCTGGACCAGGAGCGGCGATTGATGTCCTGGAGCCACTCGAAGTACGACACCGTGACGCCGCCCGCGTTCGCGAGGATGTCGGGGATCACGGGGAGCGAGCGGTCGGCGAAGATCTCGTCTGCGGCGCTGGTCGTCGGTCCGTTGGCACCCTCGACGACGAGGTCGGCCCGCACGTCGGCGGCGTTCTCGGCCGTCAGGACGTTGCCGAGCGCGGCCGGAACGAGCACGTCGACGTCGAGTTCGAGGAGTTCGCCGTTGGTGATCGTGTGGGGGACCGACTGGCGCGTAACCGCCTCTGGCTCCTCGTCGTGGCTGGGAATCGAGTGGGTGTCGAGGCCGTCCGGATCGTAGATCGCACCGTTGACGTCGCTGACGGCGACGACCGTCGCGCCCCAGTCGTCGAGGAGTCGGGCGGCGTTCGCGCCGACGCTGCCGTACCCCTGGATCGCGACCGTGGTCGACGAGAGGTCCGTCTCGTAGTACTCGACGGCCTCGCGGGTGACGATCGCGACGCTCCGGCCGGGGGCCTCGTCGCGGCCGTAGCTCCCGCCGACGGCCGGCGGTTTCCCCGTCACGACGCCGGGCACCGTCTCGCCTTCCTGCATCGAGTAGGCGTCCATGAGCCAGGCCATCGTCTGTGGATCGGTGCCCATGTCCGGGGCCGGAATGTCCCTGTTCGGGCCGATGCTGTCGCGGATCTCCTCGGCGAATCGACGCGTGAGGCGCTCTTTCTCGGACGCGCTGAGTCGCTTGGGGTCGACTGCGATCCCGCCTTTCGCTCCGCCGAAGGGGATGTCCATGACCGCGCACTTCCAGGTCATCCACATCCCGAGGCCGACACACTCGTCTCTGGTCACCTCGGGGTGGTACCGGAGACCGCCCTTGTGGGGTCCACGGACGCTGTCGTGCTGGGCTCGATACCCCGTGAACACCTCGACGGAGCCGTCGTCACGCTCGATGGGGACGGTGACTTCCTGGACCTTCGTTGGGTGTTTGAGCCGCTCGACGATGGCGGGATCGATGTCGAGGTGGGCCGCGGCTCGGTGGAGCTGTCGGCGCGCCGTTTCGACGGCGGACTCCGTGTCCGACGCCGCTTCCGAGTCGTTGCGGTCGGCCGCTACTGATTCTGAGGCCATCACTCGATCGGTGTCAGGCGGTTCCGTATCTCGCCGCCACACTCCGGGCAGGCGGTCGGGTTGTCCTCGGTGACGACGATCGTTCCACAGTCGAAGCACTCGTACGGCGTCTCTTCCTCGGGCTCCTGGTTGACATCTCTCATGTAGGATCACGAGTGCCAGTAGCGGCGGCACTCAGTTAATGAGTATTAGGTGTTTTAGGGAGTATTCAGTGGTTCACTATCGAGGTGTATGGCAGTGGCCGTAGTTAACTATTGAACCTACCAGACTCCAGGAGTCCGTGTGCCTCGAACACCGCCGTGAACAGCTTCCGCTGGACGGCTCTGACGTGCTGGTAGAACGCGGGTGGGGAGATGTCGAGCATCGCCGCGAGTTCCTTGCCGTTGGTCTCTCGGGGCGACTCGAAGAACCCGCTGTAGTAGGCGGTCTGGACCACTTCCAGTTGCCGCTCGGTCATCTCGTCGAGGACAGTCGAGCGAACGTCGTGTTGTGTGGGTCGCTCGACGCTCCGTCTGGAGCGGAGTGCGACGTTCGACACCGTCTGGCCGATCAGTTCCGAGATCTCCCGCACGGTGATGCGCTCTGGCACGTCGACACGGAGTTCGGTGCCTCCCTGACTGGCGGTGACCGCCCGGAGGAGCGCGCCGTGGTCGGCCAGTTCCTGTGCGAGAGAGCGCGCCACGACGAGCCGCACGACGCCGCCGTTCTCGTCGGCGCTGACCGCCTGCACCTCGTCGACCGCCGCCATCTCGGCGGCGTGGTCGACGACGGCGTCGACCGGCGCACCCTCGACGGTGAGAAAGAGAGCGCTGCCCGCGTCGGTCTGTCGGATGCCGCCCTGATAGCTGACCGTACACCCCGCCTGGTCGGCGAGCCGCGAGAGGAGGAAGGTCGGATCGTCGACCGCGAACTCGACGCGGGTGACCGACGGCGTGAGGAGCGCGTTCTTCCGTTCGAGAGCGCTGAGCGCCGACGCGATCGTTTCGCCGAGTTCGGCGAGCACCGCCCGCGCCGTCTCGTCGAAGGCGTCCTTCGAGTCGGCGTAGACCGAGAGGACGCCGTGGCTGAGGTCGTTGTACACGAGCGGAATGCTCAGGACGGACGTGAAATCGCGCCGGAGCGCCTCCGTTCGCCAGGGCTCGTCTCGCAGTCCGGCCGCGACGTTCGTCTCCAGAGTCACGGTGTCCGTCGCCGCGGCCTGGCCGGACGGTTCGGCGTCGGACGCGCCGACGGCGAACGACTGGCAGTCGAGATACCCCTGCTCGTCGCCGGCCCAGGCCCGCGGTTCGAGGACCTCGCGTGCGGGGTCGACGGAGCCGACCCACGCGAAGCTGAACCGGTCGCCGTCGGTCAGTCGCTCACAGACCGCCCGGTCGATCTCCTCGCGGGTCTCCGCTCGCACGATCGTCCGCCCGATCTCGCGGATCGTGTCGTTGATGCGGTTCAGCGCCGACAGCTGCTCGTTCTGGCGCTGGAGTTGCCGATCTCGCTCGCGGAGCTGTGCCTCGCGGGCCACGCGATCGAGCGCCGCCTCGGTGGTCGCGGCGAACAGGTCCGCCAGCTCACGGGTCACGTCGTCGAAGGCACCGACCTCGGGCGAGGCGGCGACGAACACGCCGTGGTCACCCAGCGGGATGTAGGTCGTCCCGCGAAACTCCGTCGCCCGGTTGTCCAGTCGGTCCGCATGGTGAACGTCGTCGAAAAACAGCGTGTCGTCCGCGACGAAGCTGTGTCCCGGCAGCGTCTCGTCGTCGACCGCGACCGTCGGGAGCGGCCCATGTAGCTCTGTCGCCGACGGCGAGTACGCCGCCGGCCGAAGTTCGTTGGCCGCGTCGTCGAACAGGTACACCGCGACGGCGTCGACGCCGAGGACTGCCGGGGCGTCGTCGACGACGCGCTGTGCGATCTCCTGGTGGGTCTCCGCGTAGAGAAATCGCCGTGCAGTCCCGTGCAGCGCGGCCAGCGCGTCCTCGCGGCGCTTGCGTTTGGTGATGTCCCGACAGCTGTAGAGGAGCGTCCCGTCCTGGATCGACACCGCCCGGACGTTGACCAGGAGCGTGTGCTCGCGTCCGGCCTTGTCCGTGGCCGTACACTCGATGTTCTTGCAGACGCCACGCCGAGCCAGCTCCTCGCGGTCGAAGAGGTCCTCCCCCAGCAGCTCCTCGATGGGCTTTTGCTCGCGGATCTCCGCGGCCGTGTAGCCGAAGATGAAGTGGACGTTCGGGCAGACGTACGTGTACTCCCCGTCCTCGTCGGTCATGAGGACGGTGTCGGTCATGTTGTTCAGCGTCACTCGGTGGAGTTCCTCGGATCGGCGAAGGTCGCGTTCGAGTTCGACCCGGTCCGTGATGTCGACGGCCTCGACGACGATCGAATCGACGCTGCCGCCGTCGTCGACCGGCCGGACCGACAGGTCGAACACTCGCGACGGCCCGTCGATCGCTGCCAGCGTGACGACGGCGTGGGCGAACGCCCCGTCGACGCCACGCTCCACGAGGCGTCGCACGTCGGCCCTAGTGCGTTCGTCGCCCGACAGCCACGGGAGCGTCCAGAACGGGCCGCCCGTCTGTGCCGACGCCGCGTCGTCGCCGATCTCGCGAGCGGTCTGGTTCGCTCGCACGAGCGAGCCGTCGGGGTCGAGCACCCACGTCGCGGTCCGCGCGTCCCCGAACACCGCCTCGAACTGGCGTGCCCGTCGCTCGTGCCGGTCGCTGTCCGGCGTCGCTTCCAGCACCGCTCTCGTCCGGTCGAGGAGCGCGTCGCTCGGTCGGTCGGCCGCTTCGTCGATCACGACGTAGTCGTCGACGCCAGCGGCGATCGCGTCGCTGGCCGCCGATTCGCTGCCGTCGGCCGCGCCGACGACGACCGGGAGCGTCGGGGCCACGTCGCGAACGTCTCCCAGGAGGGCGACCCCGGTCGAGTCGGGGAGGTCGTACGCCGTGACCAGACAGTCCGGCGACTGCTCGGCGACCAGCGTGAGCGCCGCGTCGGCGGTGTCGGCCCGCAGGAGCGTCGTCCGCTCGTCGAACGCGGTCGCAGCGTCGTCGACCCACTCCGAGGACCCGACCAGCAGAATGCGTGCAGACGCGAGTGAGTCCAGAGCCATCAGCGACCGGCGAGTGAGTCGCAGGCCGTTTCGTCGTGGCGGGACGAGAGAGAGCGTCGACGACGAGCGTCGCGCGTACGTGACGTGGACATGGATGGTTGATAATTGAACCCCGGAGACAAAACGCTACGGTCCGTGGCCTACGATAGTGTTCAGATAAGCCGCTGTATTTTCTGAGTTGCAGACACGGAAAGCCCTCGGCCCGCTGGCCCGATCTGTGGCGGATATTCTCCCACCGGTCGAATAGTGCCGCCGCAGATCGGGCTACCGAGCCTCGCCCTTCCATCCGCCAGGATTCGGCTGCCTCACAGTCTGAACCCTGGTGGATGAAAGGGCGAGTGCAGTTGCGGGAACCCCGACGAAGGTGAGCCGAACGAAGAGAGGCGAACGTCGAGAGAGCTTGCTCTCTCGGAACAAGCACGCGAAGCGCGCGCAGCGAGTCGCGGGACCGCAACTGCACGAGGGCTTTCCGTGCCTGTTACTCTCTATCTCTTATCTGAACACCGCCGTGGCCTACTGGGAGCTGTCTCACCGTCGGAACGACCGCTGTACCAGACGGCAGACAGCGCGAGTAGCCCGACCAGCCAGCGTGCTGGGACACGCGATCGACGACCACGGTCGAGGTGCGCGCCGAACCGGATAGCGGTCGTACGGACGGTTGTCGGAATGTACCGGTGGGCGTCGCCACGGGGTAGACGCTCACCGGTAAGCAACGACAACTTTCCGTATCAGACGTTGCCGTTGATGATATCCGCGAGGCGCTGTCGATCGAACAGTTCGTCCTCGGAGAACGCCTCTGGGAAGTAGCCGGTCGCGTAGCGCTCGATCATGAAGAGGTTGTGAAGCGGCCCCGCGTAGATCGGACCGCCACGGAACACCCGCTCCTCCTGAACGGCGGTCAGCTGGCTGCCGACCGGATGGTCCTGCATGTACGAGAGGATCGTGTCCTCGAATTCCTCGCGGCTCTTCCCCCGCTTGTGATAGCGCAACAGCAGCGAGTCGGGATCGATCTCCAGCAGCGTTTCGTAGTCGATGGTCCCCCTGTCGGTCGTGGAGAGCCCGTCGACGCCGCTCCCCGCGAACGCATCTGACAACCCCAGCGTGTGGTAGTGCTCCTTGTTCGCACCGTTGCCCGACAGCCGATACGGCGAGAACTCTTCGGGCTCTTCGCCGGCAAAGACGAGCGCGGCGTTTGGCCGCTCGTCGGGGGCGGGGAGACGCGACTGGACCGTCGCGACCAGTTCGTCGTGCATCGACCGGATCGCTTCGAACCGGTCGCGCTCCTGAAACACCTCGGCGACCTTCTCGAAGGCCTCGTACAGCGAGTAGTACCGGTAGTCGTGCCACGAGTCCGTCCGCCGGAAGATGACGTTGCCGATGAAGGGGGCGACGTTGCTTCGGATCTCTTCGAGATCCCGCTGATCCCAGGCCTGAAACCAGTCGGTGACTGTGGAGGGATCCATGAGATGGAGGTCGGCGTCGATGTCGTAGAACGTCTCCTTCGAGATGCCGTCGTTCCAGATCTGCGTGAGCGAGTCGAGGTCGATCGAAACGCCGTCGAGCTCCTCGTAGTGGATCGTCTTGTACCGACCCTGGTACCAGATGGACTGGGCGGCGTCACCGTGGCCAAGCGCCACCATCATGTCGATGTAGTCGGCGGTAAACGGTGCGACTCTCTCCGGGACGCCGTCGAATTCGAGCGTGCCGACCGGTTCCATCGTGACAGAGTAGCGCTCTGTCTCCGGTGTCGACGTTTCCGTCGGCGTCGATGCCGCGGGAGTACTCGACTGTGTCGGTGTCGCTTCGGAACCGGACTGCTCACTGCAACCGGCGAGGAGTCCGCCGGCAACGACTGCGCTGCCGTATTTCATGTATTCGCGCCGCGTCGGTACGTCGGACTGTGTCTCGTCGCCGTCCATGAAGTTTAGGCCAGCCTAATAACACAAAAGACTTTCCATTCTTAGGAGTACCTAAAAATAGTGAGGGTCAGACGAGAAGCTGGATGTCGGCGTCGGCCATGTCCTGCAGCGCCGTCGCAGCGCCGACGCCGGTCGTGACGCCGTCGTAGAACTCCGCTTCGTCGTAGTCCATCAGATCGATCGTCATCTGGCAGGCCTGGAACTCCACGCCCATGTCGAGGCTCGTCTCGACGAGTTCCTCGATGGTGGCGGTGTCGTTGTCCGCGATCTTCTTCTCCATCATCTTCGTCGTGACGCGGTCCATGCCGGGAAGCGCGGCGACGGCGTTCGGGACGGGCATGTTGGGGTTGCCCACGGAGCTGAGCTTGAGGTCTTTCGAGCGCTCCTCGTGGAGTATCTCCAGCCCCCAGAACGTGTGAAAGACCGTCACCTCGTAGCCGAAGGCGGCGGCAGTGCTGGCGAGGATGAGCGGCGGGTACGCCATGTCCAGCGTCCCTTTGGTGGCGATGATGCTCATCTTCTTGCCGTCGTCCTCGCCGGTGGCCTCGGCGAGCGCGTCTTCCAGTTCGTCGACGCGCGCGGCGAGCTCCGCGCGAGAGGGCATCTCGTCGCCGGGCGCGTCTGGCGTGTCCGTGCTCATCGTCACTCCGTCTTGCGGACGTAGTGTCTGTACACGTCGTCGCCTTCCTCCTGGTCGAGCAGCTCGACGCCCTCGGTTCCGGAGGCCCAGCCGTCGATGTCGCTCATGCTGCCGGCGTCGGTCGCCAGCACTTCGAGGACGGCGTCCTCGGAGAGGTCGTCGATGGCGGACTTCGTTTTCACCACTGGCATGGGACACGATGCACCTTTCACGTCGAGCGTCTCCGCGATGTCGAATTCAGCACTCATAGTGTCTCTGCTCCGTTGAGTCGTATTGGAGCTATCACACAATATCGTCTTCGAGGTTAAAAGAATGTTGGTTATTGTGTGTACTACAACAGTCCATACAGTCGAAGATAGACAGAAATACCCACAAAATTCCTTTAATAGGGTTTTAGAGGGCTTCTCCGCTTCTTCCCAGACCACTATATTGTGTAGTTAGTGAAATTCTTTGCAAACCCTTTTGTGCGTCGATCCGATAGCTGGGGGTGTACGACATGAACGCCGAAGACTTCCCGACTCCCGACGCCGACGTTGCGAGCGTCGCGCCGGAGACGCTGAAGGATCGAATCGACGACGGCGAGGACGTCACGCTACTCGACGCCCGGATGAGCGCGGACTACGAGGAGTGGCGGATCGACGGCGAGAGCGTCACGTCGATCAACGTCCCCTACTTCGAGTTCCTCGACGACGAGATCGACGAGAGCGTGCTCGACCGGATCCCCGACGACCGCGAAGTGACAGTCCTCTGTGCGAAGGGCGGTGCCAGCGAGTACGTCGCGGGCACGCTCGTCGAACAGGGCTACGAGGTGGACCACCTCGAAGACGGGATGAACGGCTGGGCGAGCATCTACGAGGCCGTCGAGGTCGAGCGCTACGACGGCGCGGGCACGCTGCTCCAGTACCAGCGGCCCTCTTCGGGTTGCCTGGGGTACCTCCTCTACGACGACGGGGAGGCAGCGATCATCGACCCGCTGCGGGCGTTCACGGACCGCTACCTCGCGGACGCCGCGGAACTCCGTTCCGCGAGCCCTGCCTCGCAGGCTCGGCAGGACGCCGACGACCTCGGCGTCGACCTCCAGTACGCGCTGGACACCCACATCCACGCCGACCACATCTCGGGCGTGCGTGCCCTCGACGACGAGGGTGTCGAGGGCGTCATTCCCGAGGCGGCCGTCGACCGCGGCGTTACCTATGCAGACGAACTGACAACGGCCGCGGACGGCGACACCTTCCAGGTCGGCGACGCCACCATCGAGGCCGTCCACACGCCCGGCCACACGACCGGGATGACCTCGTATCTGATCGACGACAGCCTGCTCGCGACCGGCGACGGGCTGTTCGTCGAGAGCGTCGCTCGCCCCGACCTCGAAGAGGGCGACGAGGGCGCTCCGGATGCCGCGCGCACGCTCTACGAGTCCCTACAGGAGCGCGTGCTGACGCTGCCCGACGACACGCTGATCGGCGGAGCCCACTTCAGCGACGCCGCCGAACCCGACGACGACGGCACCTACACCGCCCCAATCGGCGAGCTCGTCGCGGAGATGGACGCGCTCACGATGGACGAAGAGGCGTTCGTCGACCTGATCCTCTCGGACATGCCGCCGCGGCCGGCCAACTACGAGGAGATCATCGCGACGAACCTCGGCCAGAACGCCGTCGACGACGAAGCGGCGTTCACGCTCGAACTCGGCCCGAACAACTGCGCCGCGAGCCAGAGCTCGCTGGCGGATGACTGAGGAGGGCGATAGTGACTGATCCACTCGCGCTTCAGGTGACCGCCGAGCTGTTTCCCAACGGGATCAGCCGCTACGCCGTCGGCGGACTGCTCGTCGGACTCGGCGCGGTCGTGATCTACGTCGGGACCGGCATTCCGGCCGGGGCGAGTACGTTCCTGGAGTCGACGCTGTCGTACGTCTCCGACCAGTCGCGGTTCCAGCAGTACGTGGGCTCGCGGGACTGGCGCGTGGTGTTCACGCTGGGCATCATCCTCGGGGCGACCCTGTTCGCGGCGACCGTCCAGTCCGGTCTGGTGTCGACGGCGCTCTACCAGCCGGGGACGACCGGGCAACTGTACGAAGTCGGCGGGGTGACGCTCTGGACGACGAACGTCCAGCCGTGGCGGCTGTTCGTCGGCGGCGTCCTCGTCGGCATCGGCACTCGGATCGGGAAGGGCTGTACGTCCGGCCACGGCGTCTGTGGCGTCGGCTCGGCGTCGAAGACCTCGCTCGTCGGCGTCGCGACCTTCCTGACGGTGGCGATCGGGACGGCACAGGTCGTCGCCGCGCTGGGGGTGAGCCCGTGATGTGCGAGACGCGAGCGCATCGAGGCGCGAACGGAGGGAGCGACACGTGGGCAGCGAGGCCGACCAGCGAGAGGCCTCGACAGACGCGAACGGGAGCGAACGGAGGGAGCGACACGTGGGCAGCGAGGCCGACCAGCGAGAGGCCTCGACAGACGCGAACGGGAGCGAACGGAGGGAGCGACACGTGAGCGACGACCGACATCCGCTGTTCGAGCCGCTGATCTTCGTCGGCGGCCTGATCTTCGGGTTCGGACTCGGGTTCAGTCAGATGGCGCGTCCGGAAGTGGTGCTGAACTTCCTCCAGTTCGAGGACTTCGGACTGCTGTTCGTCATGTTCGGCGCGGCCATCGTCTCCGGGATCGCGTTCGCAGTGATGCCCCGGATTCGGGACGCGGCACCCCTGACGGGCGACCGCTACGAGCGTCGCCTGAAGCCGTTCGACCGGAACGTCCTCGTCGGCGGAGCCATCTTCGGCGTCGGCTGGGGACTCTCGGGCATCTGTCCGGGTGCCGCGTACGCGAGCCTCGGCGTCGGCAACGTCACGATCCTCTGGGCGCTGGCCGGGATGTTCCTGGGCGCGTACGCCCAGGGCTACTGGCGGAGCCGCAGCCAGGCACGTGACACCGCCGTAACGGGCGTAGACTGACCACGTTCTATGGACCCCGCTCTCATCGCTCTCTTCGTCGGTGCAGCGCTCGCCAGCCTGTTCATGGCGTGGGTCATCGGCGCTGGATCGAGCGGCGCGACTCCCTTCGCACCAGCCGTCGGCGCGAACGCCATCGGAACGATGCGGGCCGCCTTTCTGGTCGGCATCTTCGGATTCGCAGGGGCAGTCACACAGGGCGGGAGCGTCTCGAAAGCGGTCGGGAGCGGTCTCGTGGGCGGCATCAGTCTGCCCGTCGCCGGAGTCATCCTCGTGCTCGTGCTGGGCGCGGGGCTGATGGCGGTCGGGATCGCGACGGGCTATCCGATCGCGACCGCGTTCACCGTGACGGGTGCCGTCGTCGGCGTCGGCCTCGCGCTGGGCGGGACGCCGGTCTGGCCGAAGTACCAGCAGATCGCCGCCGTCTGGGTGTTGACGCCCGTCGTCGGCGGCGGCATCGCGTTCGTCATCGCCAGCCTCCTGCCCCGTCCCGACGTTGCCGAGCGGGACAGCATCCCGGCCCTCGGAGCTCTCGTCAGTGCCGTCCTCGCGAACGTCGAGTTCAGCTTCCTCGGCGAGGGGGCCACGTCGGGGACGGTCCGCGGGCTCGGGCAACGCGTGCTGGCAGTGGACGGTCTCGCGTCGGGGATCGTCGTGACCGGCGTCGTCGCGCTGGCCGTCGCCGCCGTCGTCCGATGGGACGTTCGCCGTGACGAACGCGGCGGCCTGCGGCGCGTCCTGCTCGCGCTCGGCTCGCTCGTCGCCTTCTCCGCGGGCGGGAGTCAGGTCGGCCTCGCCGTCGGACCGTTGGTGCCCCTGCTCGACGAGATCGGGATGGTGTCGACGATGACCGTGCTCGTCGGCGGCGGGCTGGGGATGCTCGCCGGGTCGTGGACGGGCGCGCCCCGGATGATCAAGTCGCTGGCACGGGACTACTCCTCGCTGGGACCGCGACGCTCCATTTCGGCACTCGTGCCGTCGTTCCTGATCGCACAACTGGCCGTCCTGCTGGGCGTTCCGGTGTCGTTCAACGAGATCGTCGTCAGCGCCATCATCGGAAGCGGTGCCGCCGTCGGCGGACGCGACGCGGTAGACGCACGGAAGATACTCGTGACTGTGGGAGCGTGGACAGGGTCGTTCGTCCTCTCGTTCGTGCTCGCGTACGTCGCCGCGTCCCTGCTGCTGTAGGCAGGGCCGGGACACGATCCATCGTTGACAGCCACCCCGCTAGCTCTCGGTCGGTCACTCCAACGTGTGATATAGTAACAATTGAAACGGTTTACATATCGATCGCACTGCAGTCGTGCGATCGGGTGTACATTGATTTTCAATGGCTACTAGAGCGACAGCCACCGTCCGGGCGACGAGGTGCGCTTGGAACGCCGCCGAGAGGTGGATACGTTCTCCATACGTTATCGGTACTCCAGCGAAGGTTACTCGAATATAGTATTGTATAGTATCCCCAAAACCGTTATAGGGTCGAGCCGGATAGGGGAAGGTGAGCAGAAATGTGCCAACAACGAATTTCCGCGGTCGAACGTCAGAGGGAGAATCGATGGCTGGACTAGAGATACCCACGTGGGACCCCGAAACGGCAGTGCTCATCGGCGCGATCCTCTTGGAGTCGATCGTGCTGTACGTGGGCTATGGGAGTCTCGAACGACTCTTTGGCCCCTATCTGATGGAACTCCTGGTCGGAGGTGAGACGAATGCTCGATAGCCTGCTCGGCGGGTCCGGGATTCTGGGGACGAGCCCCGAAATGCTCGCGCTGTTCGTCGGATTCGGGCTCGTCGTGGGCGTCCTGTTCGGATTCTTCGGCATGGGCGGGTCGTTCCTCGTCACCCCCGCCCTGCTGATGCTCGATTACCCTGCCCCCGTTGCAGTCGGCAGCGGGATGGCGTTCGTCTTCGGGACGGCCGTCATCGCGACCCTGAAGCACCACGACCTCGGACAGGTCGACTACAAGCTGGGCGTGATCATGATTACCGGCACGACCATCGGTATCGAGGTCGGGCGCGCCAGCGTCTACTACCTCGAATCGCTGGGACTGGCTGGTGGGATCATCAGCGTCGCGTACGTCGTCTTGCTCGGCGGCGTCGGGGCGATGGTGACCCGTGACGCCCTGGGCGGTGACGGCGGGGATCGCATCGATCACGAGGCTGCTGACAAGGACCTCAGCGAGTACGAGATCCCCGACATCGCCAAAACGATTCAACGAACCGTTCGGATTCCGCCGATGGTGACGCTCCGAGGCGACATCCGCGTGTCCGCGTGGGTCATCACGGCCGTCGCCTTCGCGACCGGCCTCCTGTCGGGCTTTCTCGGCGTCGGTGGCGGCTTCATCCGGATGCCGGCGATGATCTACGCGATCGGCGTTCCCGTGCCCGTCGCCGTCGGGACGGACCTCTTCGAGATCGTCTTCTCCGGCGGTCTCGGGAGTTACCTCTACGGACAGGGTGGCGGCGTCGACCTCGGTATCGTCGCACCGCTGCTGTTGGGCAGCGCACTCGGTGCCCGTGTCGGCTCGGCGGCGACCGCCGTCGTCGACGCCGACGGCATCAAGATCTACTTCGGCGGGATGTTACTGGTCGGTGCCGTTGCCGTCGGCGTCGGCGAGGTCGGCTCCTACGTCGGGAGCCCGGCACTCGAGCTGCTCGGACTAGTGCTCGTCGTCGGCGCGGCAGTCGTCGTCGCGCTCGCGATCCTCTATACGGCGCTGTCGTCGCTGCGCGTGACGCACCGCCAGCAGACCTCCGCGGCTGACTAGCCCGTTTTTATTTCTTCCGATCGAACGCCAAGACATGACCGGCACTACGCCCGCAGAGTACGTGCGAGCCCACCGCGAGGAGCTGGTCGGACTCGCCCTCGATCTCCTCGCGATCGACACGTCGAACCCGCCTGGCGATACGCGCGAGATCGTCACCGAGATCGAACAGTTCCTCGAACCGCTCCCGGTCGACGTCGAGCGTTTTGCTGCCGATCCGGCGAAACCGAACCTCCTCGTTCGGGTGCCTGGCGTGTCAGACCACACGCTGCTGTACAACGGCCACCTCGATACGGTGCCGTTCGACGCCGACGCGTGGACACGCGACCCGCTCGGGGAGGACGCCGACGGACGCGTCTACGGGCGCGGTGCGACCGATATGAAAGGTGCCGTGGCGTCGATGCTGTTCGCGATCCGGGCATTCACAGCGACCGACGCGACTCCGCCCGTGGATCTCCTGTTCGCCTTCGTGAGCGACGAGGAAGTCGGCGGCGACGCCGGGCTGGCGGCGCTACTGGACGCAGAGATGCTCGACGCCGACGCCTGTGTGATCGGCGAACCGACCTGTACGGTAGATCGTCACGCCGTCACGGTCGCCGACCGGGGCAGCATCTGGCTGACGCTCGAAGCCAGCGGCGAAGGGGCCCACGGCTCCCGGCCAGGACTCGGCGTCAACGCGATCGATCGGCTCTACGAGGCCGTCGAGACCGTGCGCGAGCGGTTCGGAACCGAGCGACTCGAAATCGAACCGGACGTGGCAGCCATCGTCGACGAGTCCGTCGAGTACTACGCGCCGTCGATGGGCGAGGCCGTCGCTCGCGATCTGTTCTGGTACCCCTCGATCAATCTCGGAGTTCTGGAAGGCGGCGACGCGATAAACAGCGTTCCGCAGTCTGCCCGCGCCGAGATCGACGTGCGCCTGACTGCGGGTGTCCACACGCCCGACGTACTGGCGGGCATTCGAGAGTGCGTCGCCGACTGTGCTGGCATCACGATCGCCGACGTCTCCTGGAGCGTCGGCACCGCCGAGGCACCCGACAGCCCGCTCGTCGAAGCAGTCGCACAGACGGCGGCGGACGTGACGGAAACGCGGATCTTTCGACGGAGTGCGACGGGCGGTGGCGACGCCAAGAAACTCCGACACGCGGGCATTCCGACCGTCGAGTTCGCGCTCGGCACCGACACCGTCCACGCGCCCGACGAGTACGTGCCCGTCGACGTGCTCGTCGACAACGCGGTCGTCTACACGCAGCTGCCGGCGACGTGGCAGTCCCAGACCAACGAGAGTGACAGGTGACAGCTCGATCACGCTGTCGCCGGACTCCCTCATACGGTTTATTGTAGTTGCTTACCGGTGATCGTCTACTCCGTGGCGACTATCACCGGTAAATCGCTACAATAATCCGTATCAGGATGGGTCCGTCCGAACCTTTGATTCCCAGAGTCTTGGAATTGATGTACAATACTAATACGCTCGGGACCCAACGATTACCTGTGAGCGATCTATGACCGACATCGAACCCGACGAAACCGTCGACGCCAGAGGCGCAGCCTGCCCCGGCCCACTGATGGACCTCATCGGAGCCATTCGGAGCGCCGACTCCGGCGAGGTGATCCGCCTGCTGAGCGACAACGAGCAGTCACTGTCCGACGTTCCCGAGTGGGCCGAGGAAGCCGGCAACGAACTGCGCGCCGTCGAAGAGCTCGACGACCACCGCGAGTTCTACGTGGAGAAAGCATGACCGAGCACGTCGTCATCGTCGGCGGCGGGACCGGTGGGTCCGTCCTCGCGAACGATCTCGCTGACCGACTCGAACCCGAACTCGACGCTGGAGACGTGCGGATCACACTGATCAACGACGACGCCGACCACGTCTACAAGCCGGTCTGGCTGTACGTGCCGTTCGGCCAGCGCGAGCCCGACAACGGCCGGCGGCCGCTCGAAGACCTCGTCGACGATCGGGTCGACATCCGGATCGATCGCGTGACCGAGATCGACACCGACGCCAAGCGCCTGGAGAGCATGGAGGGCAACGACGTCATCGAATACGATTACCTCGTGCTGGCGACCGGATCGACGCTCGTACCGGAGGAGATTCCGGGCCTCGTCGACGGCGGCCACGACTACTACAGCGAGTCCGGCGCGGTCGACCTGCGCGACGAACTGCTGTCTCTGACCGAGGGCAGGCTCGTGTTGAGCGTCATCGGGACGCCCCACATGTGCCCGGCGGCACCGCTGGAGTTCGTCTTCATGGCCGACGACTGGCTCCGCGAGCGCGGCCTCCGCGAGGAGATCGATATCACCTACACGTACCCGATCCAGCGCGTCCACGGCAATCCCCACATCGCCGAGTGGGCCCGTCCGATCATGGAGGAACGGGACATCCAAGTGGAGACGTTCTTCAACGCCGAGGCGGTCGACCCCGAGGCCGAGACCATCACGTCCATGGAGGGGACCGAACTCGACTACGACCTCCTCGTGACGATCCCGCCCCACGCCGGCGTCGACCTGATCGCGGCGGCGGGCCTCGGCGACGACGGCTGGGTCGACGTGGACAAGCACACGCTGGAAGCCGAGGCCGCCGAGAACGTCTACGCGCTCGGCGACACCGCCGACACCGGCGTCCCGAACGCGGGCAGCGTCGCCCACTACCAGGCCGGCGTCGTCGGCCAGCGCCTCGCCAGCGAGATCCGCGATCGGCCGGCGACGGCGACCTACGATGGCAAGACGCTGTGCTTCATCGAGACGGGGATGGACGCGGCGTCGTTCGTCGAGTTCGACTACGAGACGCCGCCGTCGCCCGCACCGCCCTCGGAGAAACTCCACTGGTCGAAGCTAGCGTACAACGAGACGTACTGGCTGACTGCACGGGGGTTGCTCTGACGATGTCCGGGGAGCGCGCCGCTGAGCAACCCGAGCTCGAAGCAGCGATCGAACAGAACCCCGAAGCCGTCGCCGAGTTCGTGGAACACCTCGACGCCGTCAACGAGCTACTGGACGTGCTCTCGCTGGGCGAGAGCGCGCTCGACGACGAAATGGTCCGCGAGCTCTCGGCCACGGGGTCGACCCTCGCCGAGTCCGCAGACGGGCTCGCGACCGACGAGACCGTCGCGCTGGCCGAGACAGTCGGGGAGAACGGCGACGAGCTACAGGACGCACTCGACACCCTGCTCGCACTGCAAGAGAGCGGAACGCTCGACGAATTGGCCGAACTCGCGGAAGTAGGCTCGCTGGCGACCGCGGCGCTCGACGACGAGATGGTCAGATCGCTGGCCGGCACCGGCGCTGGACTCGGCGAGGTCGCGCAGACGGCCACGGACGACGATACTCGTGACGGAATCGAGACGCTACTTGACAGTGTCGGGAAAGCGGAGCAGGAACCGGCTGACCGCGTCGGTCTCCTCGGATTGCTTCGCAGACTGCGCGAGCCGGACGTGCAGTACGGGCTGGGCTACCTGCTGGCACTGCTGGGCGCGATCGGACGCGAGCGCCCGTCCGGAGAGTCCCGCTAATGGCACCGGCAGGTTCGACACTGCCGCTCGTTTTCGACGGCGGGTCCGGACCCGAGTCAAATTGTATTGTGTGTTTTACCCAAGACTATTAAACCGACGGCCCGTAGTATCTGCCAATGGCAACACAGATGCCGAAGAGAGACGGCGTCGTTTCACTCGACGGCGACATCGAGGCCGCCGAGCGACACTCCGAAGCTGCGATCGAGTTCGGAGCCAGGGGATCCGCCCAGAAGAGATGAATCCCAGAGAACTTCGCGCCGACACGCCCGCCCTGCACGAGGACATCTACCTGAACTTCGGCGCTCACGGACCGAGCCCACGGTACGTCGTCGAAGCGGCCGACGAGTTCGTCCGGAGACACGAGTACGAGACGAGCGCTCGAAACGATCCGTACGACGTGGCGTTCGACGCGTACGACCGGACCCGAGAACGGGTCGCTGACTTCGTCGGTGCAGCGCCCCCCGAGATCGCGCTCACGGAGAGTACGACTGCCGGCATCAACGCCGTCGCGAACGCGATCGACTGGCAGCCCGGTGACGTGGTCGTTCGGACCGATCTCGAACATCCGGCCGGGACGCTCCCGTGGCAACGGCTGGAACGAGACGGCGTCGAGGTTCGCGTCGTCGAGACCGCGGACGGACGGGTCGACCGCGACGCCTTCGCCGCGGCCGTCGACGGGGCGCGGCTCGCGTGTTTCAGTGCCGTGACGTGGACGCACGGCACTCGCCTGCCCGTCGCGGACCTCGTCGAGATCACCCACGAGGCCGGCGCGTTCGCGCTCGTCGACGCCGTACAGGTGCCGGGTCAGCTCCCGATGAACGTCGCCCAGTGGGGCGCAGACGCCGTCGCGGCGGCCGGCCACAAGTGGCTGCTTGGGCTGTGGGGCGGTGGTTTCCTCTACGTCGACCGGGCGTCCGCAGAATCGCTCAGGCCCGCGACAGTCGGCTACCGAAGCGTCGAGACACCGACGGCAGATCCATACGAGTTCGTACCCGGTGCGGGCCGATTCGAGGTCGGCTCGTCGAATCCCGCGCCACACGTCGCGCTGGCCGAGGCGATCGACGTGATCGAGGAGGTCGGCGTCGACCGCATCGCGAACCAGATTCAGGAGTTGGCCGAGCAGTTGACCGACGGCGTCCCGAACGAACGACTCCACAGTCCGGTGGAGCCGGAGTCGGGACTCGTCACGATCGGCGTCGACGACCCCGAGGCGACGGTCGATCGCCTCGCCTCGCGAGGGATCGTCGTTCGCGCTCTGCCGACACCGAACGCAGTCCGCGCGTCGGTCCACGCGGTCAACACCCGCAGCGAGATCGACAGCCTGCTCGACGCGCTCGAACCGGAGTGGACCTGACGACTGTCGCGGTTTCTCGGTGATCGTCTCCCCCGCAGCGGCGATCGCCTGGATGCGTCGACGAGCCGAGACTGTCGGCCGTCGTGCGGACTGGCGGGACCCGTCCGTCGAGTGATAGCTCGCGAAAGAGACAACATCGACGGCCACACGAGCCACAGTGTCCGCCACTGATACGGAAAGTTGTAGGTCTTTACCAGACCGATCGCACTCTGTCGTGCGGTCGACTAGGTAAACGCCTACAACTGTCCGTATGACTCGCGTCGTCGATCTGCCAGCAGGAGTTCGTGCGGCATTGTGAGATTCGCACACAAGTCTTTTAACGCGGTAGACCGTACGTTCACTCGATACCGATGCCAGATTCGATGTCTGAACAGCTTCAGCGGGACATGGAGTGTGAGGGGCTTCTGGAGTGTTTCCACGGACTCAAACAGCTCGATCGAGAGGTCTTTCAGGCGCTCGTCGACACCGAGGACGCGCTCACCGTCGACGAGATCGCAGACGCCGTCGACCGTGAGCGCTCGACCGCGTACCGGGCCGTACAGCGGCTCCTCCAGGCCGGATTCATCCAGAAAGAACAGGTCAACTACGACCAGGGAGGGTACTACCACGTCTACAGACCGACCGACCCCGCGAACATCGCGGACGACATGCAGCGGCTCCTCAACGACTGGTACGCGAAGATGGGCCAGCTCATTCAGGAGTTCGAGACGAAGTACGAGGATCGCGACGCGACAGCGCCGTCGGTCGAGGGCTGAGCCCCCAGTTCGACGGACCACTGATAGGCTTGTCGTCGATCGTTCCCGGAGCGGCCCCACGCCGTCGTGCGGTCGGCCGGGCGAACGGCGACAATAATCCGTACGAAGCCCCCACGCGACGCCCCTCCCGCTGAGACCGGCCGCTGTGGATTTTCACCGTCTTCGTGCTCCCGAGTCGCACGTGCCGTAGGTAGTGCGATAGCCCGTCGTCGGCCGGCTCGTGCTGGGGACAGTATTGTTTAGTACGTCCAAAACTCTTAACTACGAGAGGCACCTACGGTTGAGTGATGACAACCGATATCGAAGCCGGAGCAGGTACGCCCACGGAGCCAGTCCACGTCGACGGCCAGTCCGAGCTGGACGACGCGGTCGCCGACTACGAGGTCGTTCTGGCAGACTTCTACGCCGACTGGTGTGGCCCCTGCCAGATGCTCGAACCGATCGTCGAGACACTGGCAGCCGAGACAGACGCCGCCGTGGCGAAAGTCGACGTCGACGAGAACCAGCAGCTCGCGACGGCCTACGGCGTCCGTGGCGTGCCCACGCTCGTCCTCTTTACCGACGGCGAGCAGGTCGAGGAGATCGTCGGCGTCCAGGGCGAAGACGAGTTGCGCTCGCTCGTCGAGCAGTACACCGCGTGAGGTCGGGTAGCGTGTGGTCGAGCGGGCAGCGTCGCGCTGCTCGGATGAAGCCGTAGTTGGTATGTACCTCAGTCTCCCCTGTGAAGATAGGATGACACACGTGAGCGTTATCGGCTGTGGCAACATGGGTGGGGCCTTCGTGAAGGGGCTCGCCCAGACCGGAGCCTACGAAGTGACAGCGATCGACCTCGATCCCGAGGCGCTGGCGTCAGTCGCCGACGACGCCGACGAGACGACCGACGACATCGACGCGGCCCGGGAGGCAGAGATCGTCGTGTTGGCAGTCAAACCGAAGGCGGTCTCGGCAGTCCTCGCTGATCTCGATCTCCGACCGGACCAGTCGCTTCTCACCATCGCGGCGGGCGTCTCGCGGTCGTTCGTCGCGGGCGAGACCGACGCGACCGTCGTCCGGATCATGCCGAACCTGGCGGCCGAGACCGGCGACATGGCCGCGGCGGCCACCCGAGCGGGGATCGACGACGACGTGCGGGAACTGCTGGACGCGGTCGGCGAGTTCGTCGAGATCGACGAGGAGCTGATGGACGTGTCGACGGCGGTCAACGGCAGCGGCCCGGCCTTCGCCTTCTACCTCATCGACGCGATGAAAGAGGCCGGCATCGACGGCGGTCTCGACCCCGAGCAGGCCGAGACGCTGGCGGCCCAGACGTTCAAGGGCGCAGCCGAGACGGTCCTCCGGGACAACCGAAGCGTCTCCGAGCTCATCGACGCCGTCTGCTCGCCCAACGGGACCACCATCGAGGGGATGGAGGTCCTGTGGGACAGCGACGCCGACGCGGCGGTCATCGAGGCCGTCGAAGCCGCCGAGCAGCGGTCCAGAGAACTCGCCGAGGAGTTCGACGATGAGTGAGCAGTCGGCGATCGAAAGCGTCGGCGAGGCGACCGTCGAGCAGGCGCGCGAGCAGGCCGCCGACGCCCGGCGCGTGATCGTCAAGGCGGGGACGAACTCGCTGACCGACGACGACTCCCAGCTCGATCGCGTGAAACTCGACAAGCTGGTCAGCGACATCATGGACCTCCGGAAGCGGGGGAAAGACGTGCTGCTGGTCTCGTCTGGCGCGGTCGGTGCGGGCAAGGGGCTGATCGACGAGGAGACCGAGACCGTCGAGGAGAGCCAGGCCCTCTCGACGGTCGGACAGAGCCACCTGATGCGCCACTACACCCAGAGCTTCGACCGCTACGACCAGACGGTCGCACAGATCCTGCTGACCGAGCACGATCTGGCCAACCCCGAACGGTTCACGAACGTCCGCAACACTATCGAGACGCTGTTCGACTGGGGGATCGTGCCGATCATCAACGAGAACGACGCGATCGCGACCGAGGAGATCCAGATCGGCGACAACGACATGCTCTCGGCGTCGGTCGCCATCGGCGTCAACGCCGACCTGCTGGTGACCCTGACCGACGTTGGCGGCGTCTACACGGGCAACCCGAAAGACGACGACGACGCGGCGCTGATCGAGGCCGTCGGCGCGAACTACGACGCCGTCCAGTCGCTCGTCGACGACAGCACGACCGCCGAGTTCGGCGGCATCCAGACGAAAGTCGAGGGCGCGCGCGACGTGAGCGAACACGGCACACCGGCGATCATCGCCGGCTCGGCGGACCGCGACGTGCTGGAACGGATCGCTACTGCCAAATCGGTGGGCACGCTATTCGTCCCGATAAACGGAGCCACAGATGACTGAGTACGACACCGAATCCCAGGTGACCGATGCACAGCACGCCGCACTGCGGCTGGCGAACGTCGACGAGGCGACACGCGACGCGGCGCTTGAGTCGATCGCCGACGCCATTCGCGACCACGAGGCCGAGATCCGCGAGGCCAACGCGACCGACGTGGAGGCCGCTGAAGCCATGCTCGAACGCGGCGAGTACACCCAGGCGCTCGTCGACCGACTGAAGCTCGACGACGCGAAACTCGACAGCATCGCCGAGATGGTCGAGAGCGTCGGCCAACAGGAAGATCCCCTCGGCGAGACGCTTGCGGCCCGGGAGCTGGACGAGGACCTCGAACTGTACAAGGTCGCCGTGCCGATCGGCGTCGTCGGCACGATCTTCGAGTCGCGGCCGGACGCGCTGGTCCAGATCGCCGCCCTCGCGCTCAAGTCCGGCAACGCCGTCATCCTCAAGGGCGGCAGCGAGGCCAGCGAGTCCAACCGCGTCCTCTACGAACTCATCCGCGAGGCGACCGCCGATCTGCCCGACGGCTGGGTCCAGCTCATCGAAGCCCACGAGGAGGTCGACGCGCTGCTGGAGATGGACGACAAGGTGGACCTGCTGATGCCCCGTGGCTCCTCGGAGTTCGTCTCCTACATTCAGAACAACACCCAGATCCCCGTGCTGGGGCACACGGAAGGGATCTGTCACGTCTACGTCGACGAGGCCGCCGAGCTCGAACAGGCCGAGGAGATCGCCTTCGACGCCAAGGTCCAGTACCCGGCGGTCTGTAACGCCGTCGAGACGCTGCTGGTCGACGACAGCGTCGCAGAGACGTTCCTGCCGGCCATCGTCGAGCGCTACGAGGCGGCCGGCGTCGAACTCCGCGGTGACGAGGCGACCCGCGAGATCGTCGACGTGGGCGAGGCGACCGACGACGACTGGGACAGCGAGTACGGCGACCTCGAACTGTCGATCAAGGTCGTCTCGGACGTGTACGAGGCCGTCGAGCACGTCAACGCTCACGGCTCGAAGCACACCGAGTCGATCGTCACGGAAGACGCCGAGACCGCCGAGCTGTTCATGACCGGCATCGACGCCGCGAGCGTCTTCCACAACGCCTCGACGCGCTTTGCCGACGGCTACCGCTACGGCCTCGGCGCGGAGGTCGGCATCTCGACGGGGAAGATCCACGCTCGCGGCCCGGTCGGCCTGGCCGGGCTGACGACCTACAAGTACCACCTCGAAGGCGACGGCCAGCTCGTGGCCACCTACGCGGGCGACGACGCCAGGGCCTTCACCCACGAGGGCTTCGACGGCGAGTGGACGCCCGGCCGTCTCGCCGACGAGTAGCGGGACAGTCGATCTGACAGCGGGATCCCCTCGGCCGGCCCAGCGGCCCGGCGTCTATATATCCCTCACGCCCGGTCGGTACCACGACGTACCGTCCCCACCCGACGATCGCGGTATAGAGATGTAATATAAAACACCTTTATCGGGATTGCCGGACCACCGCGTGTGACAGATCACACACGACGCGGGTTCCTGACCGTGGCGGGCTCGGCGACGGCCGCCACGGTCGCAGGGTGTAGCGGCACCGAAGCCATCGGCGGCGGTGGCGGCGAGACCTACGAGGTCGGCCACGGGGACTACCAGACGACCGTCAGCGAGAGCGACTTCCCCTCGGACAGACTCTACATCTACGCCGTCCAGACGGGGTGGTCGAACTGGGGTGCCGTCATGGACGCCTTCGACGAGCGGTACGGCGTCGATCTGAACGACGATCAGCGCACCTCCGGCGAGGCGCTCACACACATCCGATCGAACGCCGAGAACCCTACCCACTCGGCGTACAACGGCGGCTACTCGTTCGGTATCACCGCCATGGAAGAGGGGTTCACCACGGACTACAAGCCGGCCAACTGGGACGCCGTTCCGGCGGATCTGAAGACGGACAACGGCCACCTCACCGCGACCCGGCAGATGACGACGGCGGTCACCTACCGCAAGGACATCTACGAGGAGCGCGGGCTGGGCGAGCCCGAGAGCTGGGAGGAGTTCAAACACCCCGACGCCGCCAAGGACTTCTGTGTGACCCCGCCCCACTCGGCCAACGGGCTGGCGACGGCGCTGTCGATCAACAACGCCTACGGCGGGACGATGGACGATCTGGGGCCGGTCGTCGACTACTACAATGACATCGCCGCGGAAGGCGCAGACGTGCGTCGCAACATCACCGGCGACTTCACCAGCGGCGAGGTCTCGGCGGTCGCTCAGTACGACTACACCGCCCTGGAGATGAAGTACAACCACGAGGAGGTGCCCGCGGAGAACGTCGGCGTCGCGATCCTGCCCGGCCCCGAGGGCGACGCCGGAGCGATGAACATCCCGTACGGCTACGGCATGCTCGACGGCGCACCGAATCCGGAGACGGCGAAGCTGTTCATGGACTTCGTTCTCTCACTGGAGGGCCAGCGGCTGTTCTTCGACGCGTTCGTCCGCCCGATCCGGGCCGGCGAGCTGGAGATGCCCGACGAGTTCCCCGACCAGACGACCTACGAGGCGGCGGAGTTCACCGTCGACCAGCTGGATCTCGTCGAGCGACAGGAGCCCATCATCGATCAGGTGACCTCGGAGTCGGACATCCCCGGCATCCAGGGGTAACTCGGGAGCAGCCATGAGCACCACCACCTGGTTCGAACTGTCGGCTGCCAGAGACACCCTCACACCCGAGACCGAGCGCGACCGGCGACGGCGACGCATCCTCGTCCTGTGTGCGCCCTTCCTCGTCCTGGCCGCGGTGGCCGCATTCGTCCCGCTGGCGACGATGATCCGGATGAGTGTCTCCGCAGACCGGTTCGCGAACGTCGGGTTCTCGGTGTCGGCCTGGCGGACGCTGGCGACGGACCCGCTGTATCGACGGGTCGCCGTGAACACGCTCTGGTTCGCTGCGGCGACGAGCGCCGTCAGCGTCACGCTGGGCGTCGCAGTGTCACACGCGTTCGCGAAGTACTCGCTGCCCTTCGAACGCGTACTCGTCTCGGTGGTCTCGTTCCCCATCGCGCTCCCCGGGATCGTCGTCGCGTTCATGGTCGTCGCCCTGCTGGGCCGACAGGGACTGGTGACGAACGCGGTCGCGTTCTTCAGCGGTCAGGGGCCGATCGACCTGGCGACCGCGACGACCGTGACGGGGCTGTTCGTGGGGTACGTCTACTCGCTGCTCCCGCGAGCGACGATGGTCCTGCGCGGGACCTACGCCGAGGTCAACACCGACGCCGAGCAGGCGGCCAGAGCGCTCGGTGCCGATCCGCTTCGGACGTTCTACTACGTCACGCTGCCCGAGATCCGTCCCGGGATCGTCGCCGCGTCGTTGCTCACGTTCCGGACGGCACTGGCGATCTTCGGCACGGTCCTGGTCTTGCAGGGGTTGAACGTCGCGACGCTCCAGATCAGTCAGGTGCTCTCGGTCGGCTACGAGAGCCAGATCGCCGCCAGCATCGGGCTGGTGTACTTCGCGTTCATCCTCGCGGTCACGTTCGTCGGCCTGCGCTACACCGAAGCGGACGTGATCCGCCGATGACGACGCTCCGGACGCCCCAGTCGCTCGGGAAGGCCGCGATCACGCTGGTGACGGGACTCGTCCTCGCGGTACTCGTGGTCCCGATCGCGGTGACGTTCGTCTCCTCGTTCGCACAGTCGGCCACCGGTGTCGTTCCCACCGGCTTCGTCACCGCCGAACACTGGCGGACGGCACTCGGCCTGACCGACGTGGGCGCGCGCAGAGGGATCGGCTCCGGCCTGTGGTTCAGCGTCCTCCTGGCGACCGGCGGGATGTTCGTCAACCTCGTCGTCGGCGTGCCGATCGCCTACGCGCTGACCCGCTACGAGTTCCGGGGCCGAGAGTGGCTGAACACGCTCGCGGTCCTGCCGCTCGTGCCGGGGATCATCCTCGGGATCGCGTTCCTGCGAACCTATCCCGACAACGCCGGGACGGCCTTCGGACTCGTCGTCGGCTACGCGCTGCTGAAGTCGCCGTACATGGTGTTGACCGTCCAGAGCGCGTTCCAGTCGATGGATCTCCGCCGACTCGAAGAGAGCGCCCGCTCGCTCGGAGCGTCGTGGCCCCGAACGTTCGTCACCGTCATCGTCCCCAACGCCAGGGGCGGGATCCTCGCGGGCTCGATCATCACGTGGACGCTGGCCGCCGCGGAGTTCAACTTCACCTACATGGTGTACACCCGCGGCCCACGGCCCTTCTCGCTGTTTCTCTACGAGAACATCAGTCGCGCTCCGTTCCTGCAGTCGGCGGCGGCCATCTCGATCTACTTCTGTCTCGTCGTCGCCGCCATCCTCGTGCTACAGACCGTCGGCCGACACGGATTCACTACGACATGAACGCTCGAACGGACACTCACGAGACAGACGCATGGTAACTGTTGAACTCGACGACATCCGGAAGACGTACGGAGACGAAACTGCAGTCGAGGCGCTCGACCTGACTGTCGCCGACGGCGAGATCCTCGGCGTCGTCGGCCCCTCGGGCTGTGGCAAGACGACGACGCTGCGGACGATCGCCGGCTTCGAGACGCCGACGGCCGGTCGGGTCCGGTTCGCCGACGAGGACGTGACCCACGTCTCACCAGAGCGGCGAAACGTCGGGCTCGTGTTCCAGTCGTACGCGCTGTTCGACAACATGAGCGTCCTCGCGAACGTGGCGTTCGGCCCGAAGATGCAAGGCGTCGAGAAGGCCGAGCGACGGGACCGCGCCGTGGAGCTGCTGGAGCTGCTCGACATCGCCGAACTCGCCGACAGAGCGCCCGAGACCCTCTCCGGCGGGCAACAACAGCGGGTCGGGCTGGCGCGTGCGCTCGCGATCGAGCCGAACATCCTCCTGCTGGACGAGCCCATGACGGGGCTGGACGCCAAGCTCAAGGATCGGCTCCGGCGCGAGATCGGGAGCCTGCTCGACGAACTGGGCGTCACCGCGCTGTACGTGACCCACGACCAGGAGGAGGCGATGGCGATGTGTGACCGGATCGCGGTGCTGAACGACGGCCGCCTGGAACAGGTCGGAACGCCTCGCGAGATCTACGAGTCGCCCGCAAACGAGTTCGTCGCCGGATTCGTCGGCTCGGCGAACCTGCTCGACGCACAGCTCGACGACGGCACGGTCGATCTGGGGTTTACGCGGCTGCACGCGGTCACGGACGACACGAGCGGGGACGCGACGGTCGTGGTCCGACCCGACGACATCGCGGTCGGCAGCGGTTCGATCCCGGTGACGATCCGGGAGTACCAGTACCTCGGTGAGACGACCAGCGCCGTCGGCGAGTTGCCCGACGGACAGCAGTTGCGCTTGCGCCTGAACGGCACCGCCGAGGAGACGACCGTCGGGACCACGGTTTCGGTCGCGATCGACCCCGACGGCGTCGCCGTCGTCGACACCGCCTGATACGGAAAGTTGTCTTGCGTACCGGTGACCGTCTCTCCCGTGGCGACGGTCACCGGTACATTGCTACAACCGTCCGTATGACTGTGCGCGGACAGGCACGTCAGGGCAGGTCGATCGCGAGGAAGTTCACGAGCCGGTCCAGCCACTCGATTGTTCCGTCTTCGGTCTCGGAGTCTTCCTCGTCTCGTGTCACGGGCCGAGCTACGCCGGCCCGAGGGATACGTTGTGCTGTCGTGAGGCCGGAAGTCAGCGGAGCGTTACAAACTAGCTTAGCAGCTAAGCTATATTTTATCAGACCGTCGGCCGGGAGGGCGTGGCCGGTAACGAACGACACCTCGTCGGAGCACAGCCAGACGATGGTCTGGTTCACGTCGAGGACACGCTCGCACTCGTCTTCGTCGATCTCCGGGAGCGTCGCCCACTCTCTCCCCGGTCAGTACGCTTATGAGCCACTGTCCGTAACTCCCCGGCGATGCCCTCCACGAGCAGTGAGCGCCTGCCGACAGCGGCGGGGTTCGTTCCGGTCGCCCTCGCGAATCTGGTCCCGCTGGTCGGCGTCGTCCGACTGGGCTGGGAGCCAGAGACGCTGCTGGTCGTCTACACGCTGGAAGTGCTGTTCGCGTTCCCGCTGGCGGGCGTGAAGGCGCTGTTCGCACGGCAACCGCCCCGGACCGACCACGAGGGGTCGACCGTCATCAGCGTCTCGGACGAGCTGACCCGAAAGCGCGGGAGCGTCACGGTGGTCCCGTGGCTGCCGCCGGTCTACCCGCGGAACGTGCCCTTCGCCCTCGCCGTCGGCGGTGTCGCCGCGTGGTTCGGAATCGCCATCGGCGTCGTGGTCAACGAGACGATCCCGATCACCACGGTCGTCAGCCAGCCGGAGGTCCTGTTGAGTGTCGCCACGCTGGTCGTCGGCCAGACCGTCGAGACCTGGCGGGACTTGCGGGACGGACACCACGAGACGACCACGCCGTACGCCGTGATCGAGACGCCGGCCCGGCAGGCGTTTTTCCTGGCGTTCGTCCTGTTCGTCGTCCCGGTGACGGCCGTGGCCGGCACGGGTGCGACGCTCGGCGTGTTCGTCGTCGTCAAGACCCTCGTGGAGTGGTCGGGCTATCGAGCGAGCCACGGCGACGGCGGGCGACTTACCGGGTGGCTCTCCGGACCCGACGAGTCGGGCCGTGAGCGAGAGGTCGACGACGTGCCCGCGGGCGAGCCCGACGCGCGCGTCCGGACGGACGGCCGCGCGGTGCTGTACACCGGCGTACTCCGGGCGCTGAGTGAGCGAGCGCCCGTCTACGCGACGTCTTTCGTCATCGTCTGGCTCTTCTCGCTCGTGATCCTCGGCGGAGAGGAGCCCTCGCGGCAAGTCGCGCTCGGCTCCGGTCTCGTCCTGGTCTGCCTGTTCGTCGCGCTCCTGGCGGCGCGTGTCGGGACGTTCTACCTCAGGGACGGGGCGCTCGAATACCGCCGGTACGACGACCGAATCGTGGCGTACGACAGCCTGCTCGACGAGCCCCAGTGGTGGGCCTCGATCGGGTCGCTGCGCGACGCCGAGGTCGTGTCCGATCGGCTCCCCGACCGGCTGCTGGGGACGCGCACGATCTCGCTGGCAGCGGGCTGGGGCGACGATCCGCGGCGCTCGCTCGGACCCGTCGCCGACGCCGAGACCCTCGTGACGGCGTTCGACCTGCCCGTCAGGACGACGGCACTCGCACCCATCGATCGACGGGTGGCCGCCGTCGTCGCGGGCTGTGTCGGCGTGATCGTTCTCGCTCCAGTGGCCGTCGTGCTCGTGCCGGCGCTGTCCTCGTCGACGGCGCTGCTGTACGGGGTGTTCGTGCTGCCGTTCGCCACCCTCCCGCTGCGGGGACTCTGGAAGCGAGCGTATCCGGAGTCGAGCACAGCGGCCGAGAGCGACGTGTAGCGACAGCGGTGTGACTCGACCGGCTCGCCACGTCGTAGCGTCGACCGAGCGGACGGCCCACGGCCACCCACGGAGCGGCGGTACGTTCATACTTCAGACGGGCGAATCGGGAACACTGTGTTCGACGACATCCTCGTTCCGACGGACGGCAGTACCTGTGCAGCGGTCGCGCTCAGCGCCGCCGAAGAGATGGCGAAGCGATACGGAGCGACGATTCATCTCCTGTCCGCGGCCGATTCGCGGATCGAGGACCACACCGTCGGCGACGAGAGTCAGCACGCGGCACACGAGACGATCGTTCGCGACGCCAGCGAGGATCTCTCGGCAGAGATCGGCGTCGTAGAGGCAGTCGAGCGGGGACTGCCACACGAAGTGATCGTGGAGTACGCCGACGAGGCGTCGGTCGACCTCGTGGTCATGGGCACGCACGGGCGGACCGGCGTCCAGCGATACGTGCTGGGCAGCGTCACCGAGAAGGTGCTCCGGCTGGCCGAGACGCCCGTGCTCACGGTCCGGGGAGCGGACGCCGACGAGCGCCCGACGCCCTTCGAAGACGTGCTGATCCCGACCGACGGCAGCGACGCCGCGAACGCGGCGATCGATCCGGCCCTCGACATCGCCGGTGCGTACGACGCCAGCGTCCACGCGCTCTCGGCGATCGAGCCGCTGTCGATGGGCGTCGACGTTCGGTCACACGTCATCGTGGAGGCACTCGAAGAACGGGCCCAGTCGGCCGTCGACGGCGTGGCCGAGCGAGCCGCGAACGCGTCGCTCGGACCGATCGAAACCGCCGTCGGCTTCGGCGATCCGTACCGACAGATCAGGACCTACGTCGAGGAGAACGACATCGATCTGGTCGTCATGGGCACCCACGGCCGAAGCGGCGTCGAGCGGTTCCTGCTGGGCAGTGTCACCGAAAAGCTCGTTCGAACGTCGTCGGCTCCCGTGATGACCGTCAGACGGCCAGAGAATAGCGATAGTTAGCGACAGTTTCTCCGTTTTTACACTTATCTTGGACAGACCATATACGTAAATAGATGTCTGTAACTAGTTGGACGAATTTTTGCTTGGTACTCGTCTTCTGAAGGCATATCACCGTTAGACTTCTGTTCTCCCGGTCAGTTCGTCGGGAACGAGCCGGTAGAACTCGAACGACACTTCTCGGAGCGGTCGGTCGAAGATGTCCACCAGCGGGATGTCGACGTGTTCGAGCCCTTCCAGCGTCTCGATCTCGATGCCCTCGCGCTCGACGTCTTCGAGTCTGCCGCGGGCGACCACGCTCTGCCAGTCCCCGGACTCCTCCCGATACGTGACGAACGACGCCGGCCGGTCGTCGAGATCGCCTTTCGTGGTGTCGACGCCCACGGCCAGTCGGAAGTAGAACGTACTGGCCGCCGCGTCGTAGCCGTACGACACCGGGATCGAGTGTGGTGGCTCGTCCCCGGCGGCGAGCGAGAGAACGCCCGTCCCGCCGCTGTCGAGGATCTCGTCGCGCTCCGCGGCCGACATACTGACCGGGTTTTCTTTCGACATGCTTGACAGGACGGCGGGGAACACAATAAGTGGGCCGTGTTTAGACGCTCCTCAACCGGCGAGTCACGGGCCGTTGCGGTTGATCTAAAACCTGTCCTGAGTGCCTCATCGTGTCGATCTGTTCGCGGAGCATACGCCGCAAGAGCCGATTTGTACTGCGTCTAAACAAGGCCCAATAAGTGCACTGTCGGTAGAGTGGGGGAGCGAGGGAAGGCAATCAGCGAGTCCGTCGAGGCACACGACATCGGCGTAGTCGTGCTGGGGACCCACGGACGGACGGTATCGACCGGCACCTCGTCGGCTCAGGGCTCGCCCTCGCACTCGGTGATCGCGTCCTCGGGGATCTGGCGACGGCGGACTCCTGACGAGCCAAAAAAGGGGACGGAAGTGGCAATCCAGCGAGAGAGTGCGCCCGGACGTGACTCGTAAGCGGCGTTTGGTCGGTGAGTGGTCAGCAACCGACGACGGACGGCGCGTGTTGGGCACTTTTCGCATCGAGTGACAGTATCTAGTGTCCGGACAGAATCGGTGACTGTGGTCGAGCGATACGATACGGTGCTCGTGCAGAGACGAATCACGTCCCGTACTAGGGAAGCGAGCCGATAGCGGTCGAGTATCGTTCGACGAACGGTGACCGATGCCGAACGACAGCACTCCAGTCCAACAATGCTGGATCACAGTAGATGAACAACGAACACCGGAGCCGTCGAGACAGCGGGGCGGCGTCCCCCGCTGATCGTCGCCGGTCGACGATTTGCTTTACAGTCCTAATTCTGTAAAGTGCTGCGGCGGAGGGCCGACAGCACGAACGAACGAGGACACTGATCAGAGTGAGATCCCGTCGAGAGCGTCCCGCAATGGTCGACTCGACGACGGTAGCTAACTGGACAGAATTTGTATATACCAAATCTTATACCAGTATATAGACTTTTGTTCTCTTTTAGATAATATTGGTCGCGTTTTACTGTACAGTATTTACTAACACAGACCGCGTCCGGGATTTGTCGAGGCGAAACGGCTGTAACGTGACTTTTCTCCTGCACACAGGCAGTTTCGAGCGATGCTGGACTACCGTATGCCATAAGTGAATGTTCTCCGTGGGACGACTTCGGCTTCGCCGTGCGTCGACGCCCGTGGACGGTCGACCGTACCGTCGGACAGCAGCGTTCCAGTTGGTGCGACGAGGCCCTGACCTACCCGGTGTCGAACTACGTGTACGTGATGTTGAGTTCGATGACGTTGGCGACGCTCTTGAGCTTCGCGGGGAGTTCCGAGCGGAAGCGATCCCCCTGGAGTCGGCTCGTCGGTCCGGAGACGCTGATCGCGCCCTCGACGACGTCGTCGTTGTTCACGATCGGGACGGCGACACACCGCAGGCCCTTGACGCGGGCTTCGTCGTCGAAGGCGACGCCCTCGGTTCGGACGCGTTTCAGGCGCTCGAACAGCTCGTCGCGTTCGGTGATCGTGTTCTCGGTCATCTCCGGGAGACCGTGTCGCTCGATGATCTCGTCGACGCGTTCCTCGGGGAGGTGTGCGAGGATCGCGTTACCCAGCGCCGTGCTGTGGAGGTTGACCCGCTGGCCGACGTAGGAGTCAGTCTTGACGGCGTCGGCTCCGTGGTCCCGGTGGATGTAGATCCCCTTGCCGTTCTCCTCGACGAGGAGGTTCGCCATCTCGCCGGTCTCCTCGGCCAGGTCGGTCACTTCGTCCCGGGCGATGTCGTAGATCTGCTCTCTGCGTCGGGCCTTGCCCCCGAGCGCGAGGTGTTTGAGACTGAGCCGGTACGTGCTACCGTCCTTGACGACGTAGCCGTCCCCTTCGAGCGTGCTCAGGTAGTTGTGGATGCTGCTCTTCGAGAGCGAGAAGGCGTCGGTCAGCTCCATCAGACTCGCCTCGTTGCGGCGGCGCAACTCTTCGAGGATCTGGAAGGCCGTTTGCACTGACTGTATCTCGCCGGAGTTGTTCTGTTGGGGCATCGATGTCGTCTTTCCCGTGTGTGATAATAAAGCTACTCCACCAATACTGAACGGCGGTCGCCGATGTCCGAACGGGCGGTGGTCCGTGTCCCGGGGAAAATCGGCTGCTAGGGGCTGGACACCGGCGGTCGAGGCTTCCAAAGAGGCTAAATGAGTGGGGCCTAATCGACCAGATATGCGTCAGATGCCAGCGATTGGACTCGGTACGTGGCAAAACACCGACCCGGACACCTGTCGAGAGAGCGTCCGTCTCGCGCTCGAAGCGGGCTACCGCCACGTCGACACCGCACAGTACTACGACAACGAACGGCTCGTCGGAGAGGGCATCGCCGAGGCCGACGTGCCCCGAGAGGAAGTGTTCGTCGCGACGAAAGTCCACGCCGAGAAGTTCGGACTCGCCCACGAGGAAGTGATCGAGGGACTGGAAGCCAGCCTCGACCGCCTCGGACTCGACTCGCTTGACCTGCTGTACGTCCACTGGCCAGTGGGCAACTACGATCCCGCGGAGACGATGCCGGCGTTCGGCGAACTCCGAGAACGGGGCCTGATCGACCACGTCGGCCTGAGCAACTTCTCGGTCGAACTCCTCGACGAGGCGCTTGCTGAGCTCTCCGCCCCGCTGTTTGCCCACCAGGTCGAGATGCACCCGCTGCTCCAGCAGGACGAACTGCTGGCTCACGCGCGCGAACACGACTACAACCTCGTGGCCTACTCGCCGCTAGCACGCGGGAACGTCTTCGAGCTGCCCGAACTCCAGTCGATCGCGGAGAAACACGGCGTCAGTGAGGCGCAGGTCAGTCTCGCCTGGCTCCAGTCCAAAGACGTGGTGACGCCGATCCCGAAGGCGTCGAGCGAAGCACACATCCGCGACAACCTCGCGTCGCGCGAACTCGAACTCGACGAGGAAGACGTCGAGGCGATCGAGGCGATCGACCGGACCGAGCGGTTCGTCGAGCGCGACGGCGCACCGTGGCTCTGAGACCGGCAGCCGTCCGGTAATTCGCGACCGCGATCGAGAAGCAGTGACGGCCGACGGTATCACCAGGACGTGATCGTCACGTCGCGCAGCGGTCGGTCGAGGGGAACGTCGACGACGCCGCCGGTATAGTGTGAGACGTAGAAGCCGACGATCATCTCCAGGGATCGCACGGCCTCCGCGCCAGGCGAGTAGTTCTCCGACTCGCCCGCGAGGAGGTCCTGGACGTGGGCGGCGGCGTTGGCGAAGGAGTTCTTGTAGTCGTCGTCCCAGGTCCACTCGCCGTCGATGTTGTCCAGTGGCGTCTCGACGTGTTCGCCGTCTTCGAGCCGCCAGTAGCGCCACTCGCCGTCGTCGTTGTTGAGATAGAGTTTCCCCTCGGTGCCGACGAAGTTCAGCGTCATCGAAGAGATGTCGCGCGGGATCGTACAGTCGACCGTCACGAAGGTCCCGTCCTCCATGACCACGTAGCCGCCGCCACCGGCGTCGTCGACCGTCTCGTCGACGTCAAGCGAGTCGACGGCCTCGTTTTCGCCGGTGATGTAGCCGCTGACCTCCCGTGGCACCGTATCGAGCAGGAAGACGAGCGTGTCGAGGACGTGTGTCGAGTTGCGCATCAGCTCCATGCGGTACTGGGTGCTGACCGACCGCACGTCGCCCAGAATGTTCTCGTGCTGGATGAGATATCGGAGCCGCTGGAGCTTCTCGGTGAACCGAAACGAGTGGTTGACGACCAGTTCCGTCCCCGTCTCCGCGCAGGTGTCGACCATCTCCTGTGCCCGGGACACGTCCGAGGCGATCGGCTTCTCACACCAGATCACGTCCGGATCGGCGGGCGACTGTGCGGCGTCGATCACGTGGCCGTCGTGGAGATACGACGGCGTACAGATCGAGACCACGTCGAGGTCTTCGCTCGCGAGCATCGTCTCGTGGTCCAGATAGCGGCCACCCTCGGGAATGTCCCACGCGTCGCCGAACGTGTCGAGCTTGTCCTCGTCTACGTCCGCGACGGCGACGAGTTCGATCTCCGACGTGCTGGCGTAGCCGCCAGCGTGGCTGGCGTCGATCTTTTCGTTTCCGATGGCGTCCTCGTCGTGCATCCCGAGGATGCCCATGCCGGCGATACCGCCCGTTCCGATGATCGCTGCGTTGTAGCTCATAGTGGTCTGTGGTTCTGCGTCGTCGAGTCCAGCCGGATGGCTGGAGCCACTGCTCGACTGACCCATGCGAAGCTCTTTCGACGCCGCTATTTATAAATCCTTGAGTTTCCGCACCGAACGAGGGCATGCCGTCGGCCACGTCGGCGGTCGGAGGGGCGGCCGCGCGTCGAGGGCAGAGCCACAACATACATTGTCCACAGCGCGGTTGGGGTGGTATGGGAAATCCAGTCACGGAGAACCCACTGGAGACGCGGTCGGACGTACAGCGAGCGGTGCGACAGCTCGTCGCACCGCTGGAAGCACACCACAGTCCGGGCGGGGCGCTCGTTCGCGTCGGCGCGGCCGGCGCGTCGTTCCCGAACCACGAAGCGGGGATCGAGGGGTACGCTCGCTCGCTGTGGGGCGTCGCCACACTCGCGGCCGGCGGCGGCGAGTTCGACGGGTGGGAACGGTATCGGGCGGGACTGGTCAACGGAACGGACCCGGATCACCCGGAGTACTGGGGCACGATCGCCGACGGGCGACAGAAGGTCGTCGAGGGCTCCTGTCTGGGAACGGCGCTCGGGCTCGTCCCCGAGCGGCTCTGGGAGCCACTCGACGAGGCGGAACGCGAGCGAGTGCAGACGTGGCTGACGGCGGCCAACGGCGAGTGGATCCCGGACAACAACTGGCGCTTTTTCCGGGTGCTGGCCAACGTCGGGCTGTCGTCGGTCGGGGCCTCGTTCGACCGCCAGCAGGTCGCGACCGACCTGGACCGTCTGGAAACGTTTGCGCTGGAGAACGGCTGGTACGCCGACGGTCCGGACGCCCCGGTCGACTACTACTGTGCGTGGACGATGCACGTCGAGGGGCTCCTCTACGCCTGGCTGGCCGAGGACGATGCCGAGCGAGCGGCCCGGTTCAGGCGGCGAGCGGTCGAGTTCGCCAGCGAGTACCGCCACCTGTTCGAGCCCAGCGGGCGCGCGGTCCCCTACGGCCGGAGTCTCACCTACCGGTTCGCCCAGGCCGCGTTCTGGGGCGCGCTCGCGCTCGTCGGTCGAGACGCCGACCTCCCGTGGGGCGAGATCAGGGGGCTGTGGCTCCGGAATCTCCGGTGGTGGTTCGACCAGCCGATCTTCGCCGCCGACGGGACGCTGACCGTCGGCTACCGCTACCCCTCACAGAAGATGACCGAGCGGTACAACTCCCCGTCCTCGCCGTACTGGGCGTTTCGGGCGTTCCTGCCCCTGATCGTCGACGCGGACCACCCCTTCTGGACGGCCGAGGAACGGCCGCTGCCCGAACTCGACCGCCAGCGGCCGATCGAGGCGGCGGACCTGCTCGTCCGGCGCGAGCCGGACCACGTCGTCGCATTCACCGGCGACACCGCCACGCCCCGCTACCGGAACAAGTACGACAAGTTCGCCTACTCCAGTCACTTCGGGTTCGGCGTCGACGACGGGATCGCCGGACTCGACGCCTGTGGCATCGACAGCACGCTCGTGGTCAGTACGGACGGCGAGCACTTCCGCGGCCGGACGGGCGGTCTCGACGGCACCGTCGACGACGGCGTCGCGGCGTCGACGTGGGACCCCTTCGACGACGTCACAGTCAGGACGAAGGTGGTCCCGATCGGACCGTGGCACGTCCGCATCCACCAGCTCGAAGCCGCGCGGGCGATCGAGACCGCGGAGGGCGGCTTCGCGCTGCCGACGACCGAGGAACGGTACGCCGACGACGTGCGAGAGACGACCGAGGGACAGATGGCGGCGGTGTCGTTCGAGGACTTCAGCGGCCTCCGGGCCGTCGGCGGCGGGAACCGCTGTGAGCCAGCGGTGACCACACCGGTCCCGAACACGAACGTCCAGCATCCCCGTACCGCGGTCCCGGTCCTCTCTCGCTCCTTCGAGCCCGGCAGTTACCGGTTCGCGTCGGCCGTCCTCGGCGTGCCGGGGACAGCCAGCCCGACGGCCTGGACCGAACCGCCGACCGTCGAGTGGACCTGGTCGGGGGTCACCGTCGGCGACGGCGAGGGAGAGACGGTACAGACAGTCAGTCTCGAACAGCAGTAGCAGCGACCGTCAGTCCGCCAGCGAGGCGCTGAGCGCGCCGTCGTCGAACTCGATCGGCGTCGCTTCCTCGACGACGCGGAGGTCCGCGCGCTGGCGTGCCTCCTCGATCAGGGCCTCGGAGGCGAAGAAGCGAGCGAGGTGCATGGTGTCACGCGCCCGGACCACGCGAACGGTCTCGAGATCGACGACGCCGATGGTCGAGAGCGCCGCGACGAGACCGGCCCTGTCGCTCTCGACGACCGGCGGCAGACGGACGCCGCGGACGGTGCTGGCGGTGAGCGCATTGATCAGGGTCGTCTCGGCGTCCAGCTCGGCGACCACGTCCTCGTGGATCAGGTCCGCCGAGCCGACGCCCATCGCGTTGCCGTGGGTCGCCGCCGTCAGCCCGCGGGTGTAGATGCGCTTGATCGTCGGCTCGTCGGGTGCCGGCTCGTTGATCGCGAAGGCCCGGCGGCCGATGACGTTCGTGTCGAGCCCCTGGCCGCTGATGTCCTTGCCCTGTCTGTCGAACACGACCACGTCGAGCTCCGAGAAGGGCAGCGTCGGCATGACGTCGTAGGCCCGTTCGAGCAGTTCCCGCTCGCGGTCGAGGAAGCCACTCGGTGGGACGCCCTCGATCAGCGTCGTCTCGTCGTGCTGATCTTCCAGCAGGGCGATCCCGCCCACGACCGGCAACGCGTCGAGCAGCTGCCCGGCGATCTCCGGGATCATGTTCCGGAACGACCAGTCGACGGCCCACTCGTGGGCGATCTTCGCGCCCCGTTGCTTGCCCATCCCGATGACGAGCATCTTCGAGAGCCCGCTCTCGACGGCCCCGTCGAAGTCGGTGTGGGGCTTGACGCGGTTGATCGGGACGATGGCGTCGGCCCCGGCGGCGTGGGCGTCGGCGACGACCGGCACGTCCCGCTCGGGCGTTCGGCCCACCTCGACCACGTCCATGCTGGACCGGATCTCACAGCCGATCGACGACTCCGTGACGCCCAGTTCCGCGAGCATCTCGGCCTGTCCCTCGCCGGTCGCGCCGCCGTGGCTCCCCATCGCCGGGAAGACGAACGGATCGTACCCCCTGTCTTCGAGCGTCGAGACGGCCGCTGCGACGATCTCGGGGACGTTGTCGATTCCCCGGCTGCCGACGCCCAGCGCGATCTCGCCGCCCGCGGGCACGTCGTCGAGTTCGAGAGCATCGACGGCGCTCTCGACGTGGGCGTCGATGGCCGCGGCCGGGATCGGATCGGTCTCCCAGACCTGTTCGACGACACCGAGTTTCGGGAGGTCGAGATCGCCACACGCGTCGACGATCGTCGCCTCCGGAACCGAGAGTTCGCTGGCGCTTTGGTTTCGCTCCATGCGCCCACTGTGTGGCGAGAGCGTCATAAACGTGGCTGATACCGCCGGTCGGCGGGTGTCGACGGATCTCAAGATTTAAGGGTCGAACTGCCGCCTATCGAACTGATGCGCTTCGTTCGATACACCGACGGAACGACCCCAGCGTGGGGTCTGGAACTCGAACAGACGATTCACGCACTGTCCGATCTCCCGTGGGGAGAGCCGTCACTGAACGACCTCGCGAACCCCAGCTACCGATCACACGTCGCAGCCCGCATCGAGAACGGGGCGTCGACGCAGATCGATCCCACCGCGGTGTCGCTGCTCGCGCCGGTGCCACAGCCGGGCAAGATCGTCTGCTGTGGCCTCAACTACCACGATCACGCCCAAGAGCAAGGCGAGACGGTGCCGGACAGCCCGATGCTGTTCGGGAAGGCCCCGACCGCCGTCACCAACCCGGCAGATCCGATCGTCCACCCCGATCCCGAGGGGCCGCCCCAGGTCGACTACGAGGTCGAACTGGCCGTCGTCGTCGGCGACACGATCTCCTCGGTCGACGAGGCCGACGCCTACGACCACATCGCCGGCTACACCGTGCTCAACGACGTGAGCGAGCGAACGGCCCAGAACGAAGACGGGCAGTTCTTCCGGGGCAAGAGCTACGACACGTTCGCCCCGATGGGGCCACGACTGGTCACCGGCGACGACATCGATCCGAACGCCCTCGACGTGGAGTTGCGCGTCGACGGCGAGACGAAGCAGTCTTCGAACACCGAGCAGTTCATCTTCGACGTGGGCGAGCTCGTCGCCTACATCAGCGAGGCCATGACGCTGCGGCCCGGCGACGTGATCTCGACGGGGACGCCCGGCGGCGTCGGCATCTTCCGCGATCCGGTCGAGGTGCTGGAACCGGGCCAGACGGTCGAGGCAGAGATCGAAGGTATCGGAACGCTTCGGAATCCGGTCGTCGGCCGATAGGGGCGACGAGCGCGGCCGGCGGAGTCGCTCGTACTGTCGGCCGTCCATCTGTCCGCGATTTCGATATCCCGACAGCGAATCCCGTCACGAAGAGACAGCCGACAGTATCAGGCGCGGTCGGGAACCACGAGGACCACGACGTCGTTGACGTTCGTTCCCGTGGGGCCGGTCCGGATCGTCGCGTCCGCCTCGCTCAGGAACCGGCCCGCGTCGTTGGCGGCGAGCGCCTCACGGGCGGCCGCCCGATCCGCGACTGTCTCGCCGTCGACGAGCGCGCCAGCGACCGCCGAGCTCCCGTCCTCGCCGTCGCTGTCGGCGGCGGCGACGACCGTCTCGCCGGTCAGTTCGATCCCGGCCGACAGCGCGAGTTCCTGGTTGGGACCGCCGGTCCCGCCCTCGCCGGTGATCGAGACGGTACACTCCCCGCCGGCCAGCACGACTGCCGGCGGTTCGATCGGGTCGCCGGTGGCGGCGATCTCCTCGGCGACGGCCAGCAGGGTCGTGCCGGCCTCGCGGGCCTCGCCACGCAGGCGCGAAGTCACCACGAGCGGCGTGTACCCCGCCTCGCGTGCGACATCGCGGGCCGCGTCGAGCGCCAGCGCGTTGTCCCCGACCAGGTGCGTCCGGACGCGCTCGGCCGACAGCGCAGCGGTGGTCGGCGTTTCCGATCGCCGACCCGCGTCCCCGGCCGCGAGGTGCGAGGCGACGGCGTCCGGCGGCGTAACGTCGTACCGTTCGAGCACGGCCAGGGCGTCGCCGTAGGTCGTCTCGTCCGGGACCGTCGGCCCACTGCCGATGGCCGACAGGTCGTTGCCGACGACATCCGAGAGGACGAGCGTTGCGACCGTGGCCGGCGCGGCCGCCCGTGCGAGGCGGCCCCCCTTGATCTCCGAGAGGTGTTTGCGGACCGCGTTGATTTCGTGGATGGGCGCGCCGCTGTCGAGCAGCAGCGCCGTCGTCTCGCGGAGCTCCGTCAGCGAGAGGTCGCCGGTCGGAGCCGTCAGGAGTGCGCTCGTCCCGCCGGTGACGACCGGGAGCACGAGCGTCTCGGCGTCGGCGGCCGCCACCAGCTCCAGCAGGTCGGTCGTGGCCCGGACGTTGCGCTCGGACGGAAGCGGATGGTCGCCGGTGACACACCGGACGCGGTCGCCGTCGGTCGGGTGTTTGGTCACGACCAGTCCGTCGGTAACGTGGTCGCCGAGGATCGATTCCAGCGCGGCGACGACGCCGCTGGCGGCTTTCCCGCCGCCGACGACGAACACGTCGCGGTACGCGGTGAGGTCGTAGTCGGTGTCGGCGATCGACAGCGTGCCATCCGTGACAGAGACGGTCGACCGGATCGCCGCTTCGGGTGCTGCGGCGGCGACGGCGCGTTCGAGACAGTCGAGTGCGAGAGCGTGGGCCGGACTGCGCTCCAGTGTCGCTCGGTTCTCGATCATGGCTCACCGTGCGTGCTCCGACCCAAAAGAGTGTGTGTTCGAGAGCGGGCAAAGTGGCAGTGGATTTAATACCATCCGATTGATTCGCCAACAGTATGCAGATCGAACACCCCTACACCGGCGACGGGCGTTGGCTGCGAGGGAACCTCCACACGCACACGACGGAGACCGACGGCGCGGACAGCGTCGAGGACGTACTCGACGCCTACGAGTCGATCGGACACGACTTCCTCGCGATCTCTGACCACGACCTGCTTGTCGATCCCGACCGGTATCGGGCGGACACGTCGCTGACGCTGTTGCCGGCCGTCGAAGTGACGGCGAACGGCAGCCACGTGGTACACGTCGGGGCGACGGCGGTCGTCGAGCCGCGGGCGGACCGCCAGACCGTCGTCGACGACATCCGAGAACAGGGGGCGATGGCGATCCCCGCACACCCCAACTGGGAGGCCGACTTCGACCACTGGCCACAGCGCCGGCTGTCGGAGCTGACCGGCTATCACGGCATCGAGATCTACAACGGCAACATCGAGCGGTGTCCGGGCACGCCGCTGGCGACCGATCGGTGGGACCAGCTCCTGTCGGCCGGGCGGCGCGTCTGGGGCTTCGGAACGGACGACGCCCACGACGCGGTCGATATCGGGAACGCCTGGACGGTCGTACAGGTGGCCGAGCGAACGCCCGCGGCGGTGCTCGAAGCCCTGACTGCCGGACAGACGTACGTCTCGACCGGCGTCGGTATCGAGCGAATCGCGGTCGAGGACGGGAGCATCGAACTCGACGCGAGCGAGCGCGTGACGGCCCGTCTGGTGAGCGACTGGGGGCGGGTCCAGCGAACGAGAGCGGGCGAGACGGTCCGGTTCCACCTGCCGGACGATCTGGTCTACGGACGGGAGCACAGCTACGTTCGAGTGGAATGTCGTGGCCGGGGCGACGACGCGGCCTGGACCCAGCCGTTCTACCTGGCATAGATGGAGCGGGGCTATCGACACGTCGTCCTCGCGAGTTGCGTGCTCGCCTTCTTCGGGAGCCGCGTCGGCCAGCTCGTCATCAGTCCGCTCGTCCCAGAGATCACCGGGGCGTTCGAGGTGTCGAAGGGGTCGATCGGTGCGGCGCTGACGGGCATGTGGGCCGCGTACGCGCTCGTGCAGTACCCCGCCGGTGTCTTCGGTGACCGGTTCGGCGAGCGCCCGGTCGTGCTGGTCTCGCTCGCGACTGCGGCCGTCGGAAGCCTCCTGCTCGCCGTCGTGGCGACCTTCCCGCTGTTCGTCCTCGTCGTCGTCGCCCTGGGCGCGGGCGTCGGACTGTACTACAACGCCGGGACGACGCTCCTCGCTCGGGAGTTCGACGGCGTCGGTCGAGCGATCGGCGTCCATCGGATCGGCGGACAGGCGGCGGGCCTGCTGGCCCCGATTTCGGTCGCGGCCGTGAGCGTCCGGTTCGGCTGGCGGGCCGGGTTACTGGTCGGGGTCGTCGCCGCGCCGATACTGCTCCTGTTCTGGGCGGCCGTCCGGCCCACGCCGCCGCGTCGGCCGGACGTGAGCGTCCATCGACAGTTCGACGCGGGCTTGCTCCGGGACATCCTCTCTCGGCCGGTGCTGGCCTACGGGACGGCGGTGGCCGTGCTCGCGGAGTTCGTCGGGATGGCGGCCACGTCGTTTCTCCCGACCTTTCTGGTGGCCGCACAGGGGTTGTCCCTCCAGCGAGCGAGCCTGCTGTTCTCGCTGTACTTCGTCGTCCTGGCGGTCGCCCAGCCGGCGACCGGCTGGCTGTCGGACGCCGTCGGTCGCGCCCGAGCGACGATGCTTGCGCTGGCGAGTGGCGTCGCCGGGTACGCCCTGCTGGTCGGTGCCACGGGCCTGGTGCCGGTCGTCGCCGGGGTCACGCTGGCCGGGTACGCGATGAGCTGGAGCACGCCGATCCAGGCGCTCTTTCTCGATCAGCTCGGCCGTGCGGAGCGGGGCACCGGCTTCGGACTCGTGCGGACCGTGTACGTCTTGCTCGGGTCGCTCGGAAGCGTCGTCACGGGCGGCGTCGCGGATCGACTGGGCTGGACGGTCGCGTTCGGCATGCTCGGTCTCGTGCTCCTGTCGGCGGCGGGGCTCGTCGGCGCGGCACAGCTCGCGAACGTCGAAGCGTCGTGACGTCGGCCGCTCGCCGCGGCCACCGCACCGAGAGGTCGGTCGGCGGTTACCAGAACCGGTCGTAGTGTCGGGTCGCCCGGACGAGCGCCTCGACGTAAAAGTAGTCGCCCCAGATGCAACACTCGCCGTAGTCGCCGTCCGACGGGTGGTACGCACCGTCGGTCAGGAGTCCGTTCGAGTCCGCGCCCGCGGTGTAGTGCTCGGTGAGACTGGCCAGCGTCGCCAGCGAGGCGTTGCGGTAGGCCGGGACGCGCTCGTCGCCGCTTGGCAGCTGTCGGGAGAGTTCGTCCAGCCCGCAGGCGGCGACGGCGGCGGCCGAGCTGTCGCGGATCGCCGGATCAGTCGGGGCGTCGAAGTCCCACAGCGGGACGTGGTCGTCCTCGACGTGCGAGAGGTAGTAGTTCGCGGTCTTGGCCGAGAGCGCCGCGTAGGCAGCGGTGTCGAGATAGTCGGCGGCGACCGCGTAGCCGTAGATCGCCCACGTCTGCCCGCGCGACCAGCAGGAGTCGTCGGCGTACCCCTGAGCCGTCTCACCGCCCAGCGGCGTCCCGTCTTCGACGGTACACCGGAACGTGTGAAACGTCGAGGCGTCCGGGCGGACGACGTGGGCGGCGTTCGTTCGGGCGTGGGAGGCCGCGATAGCTCGGCACCGCGGCTCTCCCGTGACCTCGCTGGCCCAGAACAGCAGCGGGAGGTTCATCATCGTGTCGACGATCATCCGCCCGCGGTTCTCGTCGTCTTCGTCGTCCATGCTCCCCCAGGCCTGGAGGAGCCCGGGAGCCTGCCAGTAGCGGTCGGTGAGCAGATCGGCCCCGCGGAGCGCGATCGATCGATACCGCTCCTCGTCGGTGAGCCGGTAGCCGGCGACCGCCGACAGCGTGTACAGAAAGCCCAGATCGTGCGTCTCGACGAGGCCGCCGTCGAGGCGGTGCGCGAACGTCTCCAGCTGTGCCTCGGCGGCGTCTCTGAACCGCCGCTGGCCGGTCACGTCGTAGGCGAGCCAGCACAGTCCGGTCCAGAAGGCGGTCGTCCACCCGTCGGTGTTGTCGGTCGACCCGTAGACGAGGTCGTCGCTCGAAGCCGTCGGGAACCGGTCGTAGTACCGATCGAGGTTCTCGCCGATCCGCTCGATCGCGGCCGTCAACGCCCGTTCGAACTGTTCCTGGCTTCGCTCGGGCCGCTCGAAGTATCGGTCGGGAAGCGCCGGTTCGGTCACTGCGGCCGCGAGCGCCTGAGGACTTCGGCTCATTCGATTCGAACTCACTCCAGACGGACAATAAACCTATTGTCGGAAACTGTCGGGGTGTGTCATCCGAAAACTATATGTATAAACGTCATAGTTATTCCCACGTCCGCAATGACAGACCAGAATGCGAGCAGCGATCGGCGACAGCTACTGAAGGCGCTCGGCACGCTCAGTGTCGCAAGTATGGCTGGCTGTGTCAGCCAAAGCGGTTCCGACGGGGACGGCTCGGGCGAGAGCGGAGACGGGTCCACCGGTTCGTCCGGGGACGGCTCCACCGAGGAGGGCGGGGAGGCCACACCGGTACCGATGGCCGACTCGTTCAGCTTCTGGGAGCTGAGCAAGACGTGGGGGCCACACATCGAGCGCTACGAGTCCGAGACCGACGCGACGGTCGAGCACACGAACATGGGTCCGGACGAACTGCTCGACAACCTCCAGACGCGGCTGCTCTCGGGCACCGGTGCGCCCGACGCCGCGATGGTCGAGTACACCTCGCTCAAGCAGGTCGCCAAGACCGGCGGGCTGCGTGACGTCTCCGACTGGATCGACGAGGCCGACATCCGCGACGACTTCACGTCGGGGATCTGGGAGGTCGTCAGCGACGGCGACGCAGTGTACGAGGTCCCCTACGACATCGGACCGGCGACGCTGTTCTACCGCAAGGACATCTGGGACGAGCACGGGCTCAGCGACGACATCGAGACCTACGACGAGTTCATCGAGGAGGGCAAGAAGCTTCCCGACGACGTTTCGCTGCTGTCGCTGCCGGACAGCGGTCTCTCGGTGTTCTGGCGGATGATGTACCGCCAGCTCGGCGGCGTCGAGTTCGACGAGGAAGGGCGGCTCGCGTTCGACAACGACAAAGCGGTGCAGGCGATGGCCCAGCTCCAGGAACTGGCCGACGCCGGCATCACGGACGACACCGCGAGCTGGAGCCAGCAGTGGTTTGCCGGCTTCAACGAGGGGACCGTCACGGCCTACCTCTCGGGGGCGTGGTTCAGCGGGACGCTGATGTCCTCGATGGACGAGGCGGCGGGCGACTGGCGGGGGATGAAGATCCCGGCCCTGGAGTCGGGCGGCACCCGTGCGAGCAACATCGGCGGCTCCGGCGTCTGCTTCCCGGACCAGAACGACGAGGCCACGGCCCGCCGGGCCTTCGACTTCGTCGTCAACACGACGACCAACGTCGAGGAGATGGCGAACCTGTTCGCCGAGGAGGGCAACATCAGCGCGTACATGCCCGCGTGGGACGACGAGGCCTTCGAGAACCCCCGGGAGTTCTTCGGCGGACAGGCGCTCGGTACGCTGTGGACCGACATCGCCGACGACATTCCGCCGTACCGCTACACGCTCGACTCGCCGAAGATCATGAACCTGCTCAACCCGCTCCTGCAGGACGTCGTCTACGGTGACCTCGATCCCGAGTCGGCACTGGAGGAGTGGGTCACCCAGTCCGCCAACGAGACCGGGCGTGAAGTCGCCTAACATGAGCCGTCAGCTGCTCGTTCCGCTGCTCGATCAGGTTCGATTCAAGCGCGAGCAGTTGAAAGACCGACTCCCGACGCTGCCTGGAACGCCGCTGTTGTTCTTGAGTCCGTTCTTCCTGCTGTTCGGCGTGTTCCTCGCGATCCCGGTGTTCTACACCTTCTACCTGTCTTTCTTCACGTTCCAGGGCGTCTCGACGGAGGCGCTGTTCGCCATCGACGTCGGCGCGTACCAGATCATGATCCCCGAGATGGCGAACCTCCAGTACGTCGGTCTGGACAACTATCGACGCCTGCTCACCGACAGCGTGTTCTACCAGTCGCTGTTGAACACGGCGATCATCTTCGTCGTGCAGGTGCCGTTGATGGTCGCGCTGGCACTCGGGCTCGCGCTCGTGTTGAACGCCGCCTACACTAGGTACAAGGGCATCTTCAGGAGCCTCCTGTTGCTCCCGGTGTCGGCGAACACGGTCGCGTACTCGGCGGTGTTCATCGTGATCGCGGCGGAAGGCGGGCTCGCCGACATCGCGCTCGGAGCGATCGGTATCCCGCCGATCGACTGGATCAGCGACGGCTTCTGGGCGCGGAACCTCGTGGCGTTCATGTCGGTGTGGCGCTGGACGGGGTACAACATGATCATCATCCTCGCCGGGCTACAGACGATCTCGCCGTCGCTGTACGAGGCCGCGGAGATCGGCGGCGCGACGAAGATCCAGAAGTTCCGCCACATCACGCTACCACAGCTGAAGCCGATCATGCTGTTCGTCTTCGTGACGACGACGATCGGCGTCTTCAAGAAGTTCGCCGAGCCGATGATCGTCATCAGCTCCGGCGGACCGCTCAACGAGACGCGAACGATCGTCTACTACATCTGGCAGGTGGCATTCCAGAACCTCGAACTCGGCTACGGGAGCGCGCTGACCGTCGCCCTCGTGGCGATCATCATGACCCTGTCGCTCATCCAATTCAAGGTGTCCTAAGATGCACGAAAAACTCGAAAAGGAGGCGCTGTGGCAGTTCGGCGGCTACGGCTTCCTCGTCGCCGTCACGATGGTGATGATGTTCCCCATCTACTGGCTCGTCGTCGCCTCGACGCTCCCGCAGTCGGCGATCTTCGCCGGTGGTGCGGGCGAACTGCCGCGGCTGATTCCGGGGAGGAACTTCCTGGCGAACGCCGAGGCGCTCGCCGCCCGTCCGGAAGTCGACTTCTACCGGAGCATGCTCAACAGTCTCGTGATCGCCGTCGTCTACACGGGCCTGGCGCTGCTGTTCTGTTCGATGGGCGGGTTCGCACTGGCGAAGTACGAGTTCAAGTACAAGCGGGCGCTGTTCATGGGGATTCTGGGAACGCTGTTGCTCCCGACGAATCTGCTGGTGATCCCGCTGTTCTTGCTCGTCTCGAACATGGGCCTGTCCAACAGCTACTGGGCCGTGATCCTCCCGTGGGCCGCGTATCCGCTGGGGATCTTCTTCATGAAACAGGCCATGCAGTCGATCCCGGACTCGCTGCTCGAAGCCGCACGGATGGACGGCGCGTCGGAGTTCCAGCTGTACTACCGCGTCGTGCTCCCGTCGATGAAGTCGTCGCTCGCCGCGCTGGCGGTGATCCTGTTTCTCTTCCAGTGGAACCTCTTCCTGTGGCCCCTCGTGGTGTTGCGCGAAGGAAAGTACACGATCCCGGTGGCGATCTCGAAGATCATGAGCAACGACATGATCGCGTACGACCAGCTGATGGTCGCGTCCGCGATGGCGATCGTCCCGATGTTCGTGGTGTTCATCCTGCTCCAGCGCCACTTCGTAAACGGGATACTCGGCGGAGCAGTCAAGGAGTGATACACGATGACAGCAATAACTCTCGATGGATTGACGAAGAGCTACGACGCGACTGACATGGACGACATCCCCGACAACGAGATCGTCGCCGTCGAGGACGTCGACCTCGAAATCGAGGACGGCGAGTTCCTCGTCTTCGTCGGTCCGTCGGGCTGTGGGAAGTCGACGACGCTGCGCTGTATCGCCGGCCTCGAAGACGCGACCGGCGGAGAGATCCGGTTCGGCGAGACGGTCGTCAACGATCTCCGGCCGCGCGACCGCGACGTGGCGATGGTGTTCCAGAACTACGCGCTGTACCCCCACATGACGGTCCGGAAGAACATCAGCTTCGGTCTGCGCCTGTCCTCGGCGCTGACGACGCCGGAGATCGACAGTCGCGTCACGGACGTGGCCGAGATGATGGGGATCGAGGACCTCCTCTCGAAGACGCCCGACGAGCTCTCGGGCGGCCAACAGCAACGCGTCGCGCTCGGGCGTTCGATCGTGCGCGAACCGGGCATCTTCCTGATGGACGAACCGCTCTCGAACCTCGACGCGAAGCTCCGGGCGGAGATGCGCACCGAGATCCAGGAACTCCAGAACGACCTCGGCGTGACGACGGTGTACGTCACCCACGACCAGACCGAGGCGATGGCGATGGGCGACCGAATCGCCGTGCTGAACGACGGGCTCCTCCAGCAGGTCGCACCGCCCGAAGAGATCTACCGGCGTCCCGCAAACGAGTTCGTCGCCGGCTTCATCGGGAGCCCGAGCATCAACTTCTTCGACGTGAGCGTCGACGGACAGACGCTGACCGCCCCGAGTGGGTTCAGCTACGAACTCGAAGACCACAGCGTCGAGGACGACACCGTCCGCCTCGGGATCCGACCGGAAGACCTGACGATCGAAGAGGGCGGGGACGACATGACCGTCACCGTCGTCGAGAAGATGGGCAACGAGAACTTCATCTACGGCACCGTCGGCGACGTGGAGGTCGTCGCCCGGACCCCGGTGACCGTTCGCCCGGAGCCCGACCAGCGGGTCGGCATCTCCTTCGCCGAATCGGCGATGTACCTCTTCGAGAGCGAAACCGGTGCGGCGATCAAGACCAAGACCGACGAGATCGAACCGCAGGCGGCGCAGTTCTAACTCGTCGCCGCTCGCATTCTCCTTCGGCGTCGACGGTTCGCGCCCAGATCGATCGACGACTGCCAAGCACCAGCGAGTGCTGTGACGCGTGGCCAGCGATCGAAGCCCGCTAAAAGAGCGCGTGTGTCGCCCACACTGCTGGCGATCGCTGCGAACTCCCGCAACCCTACGGTCACGAGATCCATCAAAGAGTGACAACCGGCGGCCTCATACGGATTATTGTAGCGATTTACCGGTGATTGTCTACTCCGTGGCGACGATCACCGGTAAGCAACTACAATAAACCGTATCAGTCGTCGACGTACGGGTGGAGCGTGACCGTGAACGAGGTCCGCTCGGGCTGGACGCGGTCGGACTCGAACGTCTCGGGCCCACAGCTGCCCGACCCGAGTCCGGAGTGTGCGTGGTCCAGCGAGAGGAACACGTCGTCCTCGCGGGACAGTTCGTGTTCGTGATCGGCGGCCGCCAGCTGCTCGGTCGAGTAGTGGTGTGCGGTCACGTCGAGCAGCGAGTCCCCGGTCGCGAGGAGCCCGGTACCGTTGCGGTCGGTGACGGCCACCCAGCGGGTGTCGCTGCGGGTGCCGTTCGCCTGGGGCCTGACGTAGGGCGTGTGGAGATCGGCAACGTCGGCCTCGTACCGACCGACGGGGGACGCCTGCTCGCTGTCGGCGTAGGACTCGCCCGGGCCGCGGCCGTACCACGTGACGTGGTCGAAGTCCCCGTCGAGCGTCAGGTCGAGTCCGATCCGTGGCAGCGACGGGAGCATCGAGAGGTCGCCCTCGGGGTCGAGATCCGTCTCGATCTCGACGGCTCCGGTGGGGTGGATCGTGTACGTCTGCGTCGTCGCGAACCCGTGGGCGAACATCGGCGGCGCGAGGCGACCGTCGACGGTGATCGTGACCGTCTCCTCCCCGACCTCGGTGTCGACGGCGTCGACGCGGGACTGCAAGCTGTCGAGACCGTGCTCGCGCCAGAGCTGTGCGAAGCCGACCGTCCGGGCGTCCCAGTCGGCGATCGGTTCCTCGTTTTCGTGTAGTTCGAGGAAGCGCGTGAAGAAAGTCGGGACCAGCGGCAACCCTCTGTCGTTGTCCGTCGGGGCACGCCAGAGTCCGATCTCGGGACCCTCGGTGACGACCGACCGACCGCGGTAGGACAGCGAGTCGACGACGCCGTATCGGGCGTCGAACCGGAGCTCGAACTCCGCGTTCGAGACGACGATCTCGTCGTCCCCGCGTTCACAGGACAGCGGTGCGGGAAGCCTCGCGGCCGGCACCGTCGGTGCCTCGCTCGTCGGGAGTTCGAGCTGGGTCGTGGCGACCGTGTGGCCGGCCGGTGCCCACGACGTGTCGCTGGCCAGCGAGACCTCGACGACGAGGAACCGCTCGCCCCGGCCAGCCTCGAACGGCACCGTGACTGGTTCGCTGTCGCCGGGTGCGACGGCGGGGAGGTCGAGCGTGCCACTCTGGACGACCCGGCCGTCGGCCTCGACGCGCCACCGGGCGCGGAGGTGATCGAGCCCGCGGAAGTCGTAGCGGTTCTCGACGACGAGTTCGCCCCGTTCGAGGGCTGCGGGCTCGAACGTGACCGGCTCGACGACGTTCTTGAACTCGGTGAGTCCCGGCGAGGGCGTTCGATCGGGAAAGACGAGACCGTTGATGTTGAAGTTCCCCGTGTTGGGCTCGTCGCCGAAGTCGCCGCCGTAGGCGAACCACTCCGCTCCGTCCTCGGTCGTCTGGCGGATGCCCTGATCGATCCAGTCCCAGACGAACCCGCCCTGCAGTCGCTCGTGGCCGTCGAACACGTCCCAGTACTCCTCGAACCCGCCCGGACCGTTCCCCATGGCGTGGGCGTACTCGCAGAGGATCACGGGGTGGTCCGGATCGTCGACTGCCAGGGCCTCGATGTCCTCGGGCGGGGTGTACATGGGCCCGACGATGTCGCTGACCCGCTGGTCGTGGTCCTGCTCGTAGTGGACCGGCCGCGTCGGATCGCACTCGCGTGTCAGCTCGTACATCGTCTCGTGGTGGGCCCCGACGGCGGACTCGTTGCCCAGCGACCAGATCACGACGCTCGGGTGGTTCTTGTCTCGTTCGAGCATCCGGACCATCCGATCGACGTAGGTGTCTTCCCACGCGGGGTCGTCACTGAGGTGCTGGACGGCGTCGATGCGTTCCATCCCGTGACACTCGATGTCGGTCTCGTCCATGACGTAGAGCCCGTACTCGTCACAGAGGTCGTAGAACCGCGTGTCGTTGGGGTAGTGAGCGGTCCGGACGGCGTTGACGTTGTGCCGTTTCATCAGCTCGATGTCCGCGCGCATCTGGTCGACGGTGACGGCCCGCCCCCGGTCGGGATCGAAGTCGTGGCGGTTCACGCCGCGGATCGTCACGGCTTCGCCGTTGACCAGGAACTGGCCGCCGTCGATCTCGACCTCGCGAAAGCCGACCGTCTCGCGAACCGTCTCGACGGGCGTCCCGTCGTCCAGTAGCGTCACCAGGAGCGTGTACCGGTCCGGCGTCTCTGCGGTCCACTTGTCCGGGTCCTCGACGGTCGTCGACAGCGAGAGCGTCGTCTGACCGTCGGTCAGCGCGTACGACTCCGCGAAGGTGGCGGCGGTGTCGCCCGCCTCGTCGACCAGAGAAGCGCGGAGACGGCCCGTCGCGTCGCCACCGGCTGCCGATTCGATGTCGACCGCCGCGGAGAACCGGGCGTCGACGTAGTCGTCGTCCAGTTCGGTACGGACGTCGACATCGGCGACGTGAGTCTCCGGCACGGCGTACAGAGAGACGTCACGGAAGATACCGCTGAGCCACCACATGTCCTGGTCTTCGAGGTAGCTCCCGTTAGACCACTTGTAGACCCGTGCAGTGACCGTGTTCTCCCCCGGCTCGACGTAGTCGCTCACGTCGAACTCCGCGGGGAGACGCGCGCCTTCGCTGTAGCCGACGCGCTCGCCGTTGACCCAGAGGTGGAAGGCGGAGTCGACCCCCTCGAAGCGCAGGCGGATCTGTCGACCGTCCCAGTCCTCGTCGACGTGGACGGAGCGCCGGTACGTCCCCGTCGGGTTCTCGGTCGGGACGTTGGGCGGATCGACCGGGAACGGGTAGACGACGTTCGTGTAGTGTGGGTGTCCGTGGCCGTCGAGTTGCCAGTTCAGCGGGACCTCGATTCGGTCCCAGTCGACATCGTCCGTCGTGCCGGGGATCGCTGGCGCGTCCGCAGGGGTCTCAGCGAGGTGAAACTGCCACTCGCCGTTCAATCGCCGAACCCACGGCGAGGCAGTCACGCTGTCCCGGCGTGCAGATTGCTCGTCCGAGAACGGGAACACGTCAGTGTGTGGTGCGAGCCTGTTACGACCGACTACTCGCGGATCTGTCCAGTCGGGCATGCTGTCTGCCCACTGTTTCGGTCGGCTATTCATTCTTTTGGAAATCGGACTGCAGCGCGGTCTACACCGGAGACACGGCGCGTGACGAGTGAGGAGTGACAGCCCGTTGTTGCTTGTCGGAAGTTTTAATATAACGATCTTCAACAACAGACGTATGCGAGGGATGTGGCAACGGTTCGCATCAGACAGTAGTAGTGGGGAAACAGCACTCGACGAACGGGAGACAGATGTCTGACGGCTGGTCACGCCGCTCGGTGCTCAAGTCCAGTCTGGGACTGTCGCTGGCCGGTGTTTCGCTGTCTGGCACGACCGGGACAGTGACCGGCGCGAGCGAGTACGAGACGCTCAGACAGCGGTGGGCACAGTTGCTCACCGGTGGCGACTTCGACGAAACACAGTCCGAGTATCAGGATCCGCTAGCCGAGCTGGACCAGACGGCACAGGACCACTGGGAGACGATGGACACCAGCGCCGACCGTGATCGGCTCTGGTCCGACCTCCCGATCCCGGCGTCGTCCAGTGCGAGCGCGGGCGAGAGCAACATCACCGACAGCTACGGCCGCCTCCAGGAGATGGCCATGGCCTACGTCACGAACGGGAGTTCGCTGGAGAACGATAGCGCGCTCGTGGCAGACGTCGTCGACGGACTCGACTTCCTCTACGATCGGGTCTACAACGAAGACCAGTCTCAGTTTGGCAACTGGTGGCACTGGGAGATCGGCTCGCCGATGCGTCTCGTCAGCGTCTGCGCGCTGGTCGGCGACGAACTGTCCTCGACACAGGAGACGAACTACACGAACGCCGTCGGCGCTCACACCGGAACGCCCTACGAGTACACGGAGTACGACGTGACGAGTGGCGGTGCCAACCGCGTCGACATGTGTATCATCACCGCGCTCCGTGGCGCGATCTCGGGGACGGACTCGACGATCGCTCTCGCCCGAGACTGCATCGAAGAGAGCGATATCTTCCAGTACAACACCAGCGGCGGCGGCAACGGACTCTACCGCGACGGATCTTACGTCTACCACGAGGAGATACCCTACATCGGGTCGTACGGTGCAATCTTGCTCGAAGGGCTCGGTGAACTGTTCACGGTTCTCGACGGGACGACCTGGGAGATCACGGCCGTCGACCACGACGTGATCTACGACACCGTCGGTGACGCGGTCGCCCCGTTCATGTACAGAGGGCTGATGATGGACGCGGTCAGCGGCCGGTCGATCTCGCGAGCAGACCAGACCGACCACGTACGCGGCCACGGCATCACCGCGACCGTCCTTCGGCTGGCGAACACCGCACCGGAACCCTACGCCAGCGAGTTCCGGTCGCTCGCCAAGGGCTGGATCGAGAACGACACGTGGGACAGTTTCCTGAGCGGTGCAGACGTGCCCGACATCGCGAACGCGACGGCGGTCCTCGACGATTCGACGATCAGTGCCGCCGACGAACCGGTCCGACACGACGTGTTCCACAACATGGACCGGGTCGTACACAACCGCTCGGAGTGGGCCTACACGATCAGCATGTGCTCGGAGCGGATCGCACGCTACGAGGCGATCAACGAGGAGAACCTCCGTGGCTGGTACACCGGTGCCGGGATGACCCAGCTGTACAACGACGACCTCGGCCACTACACCGACGGCTACTGGCCCACCGTCGACCCCTACCGGCTCCCCGGAACGACCGTCGACACCCGCGACCGGTCCGCTCTCGACGGCACTCACCACCCACGACCGTCGACACAGTGGGTCGGCGGCGCGTCGGTCGACGAGTTCGGGATCGCCGGAATGGAGTTCGACGCCGAGGGTGCATCACTCACCGGCAAGAAGTCCTGGCTACTCCTCGACGACACCGTCGTCGCACTCGGAGCCGACATCACCAGCTCCGACGGTCGCCCGATCGAGACCACCGTCGAGAACCGGAATCTCCACACGGACGGGAGCGAGACGCTCACCGTCGACGACACCGAGAAGTCCACGACACCGGACTGGTCCGAGACGCTCACCGACGTGTCCTGGGCCCACCTCGACGGCGTCGGTGGCTACCTGTTCCCGAACCAGCCGACCCTCGAAGCCAAACGCGAGGAACGCACCGGTTCCTGGCAGGAGATCAACGCGGGCGGACCGAGCGAGTCGCTGACCCGCGAGTACCAGACCCTCTGGCTCGACCACGGTGTCGATCCCAGCGCCGAGACGTACGCGTACGCACTGCTCCCGGGCCACACCGCGTCCGAGACGCGACAGCGGAATCAGGAGCCCGGCTTCGAGATCGTCGCCAACGACGCCACGGTCCAGGCCGTCACGGTGCCCCGTCTGGGGTTGACGGCCGCCAACTTCTGGAGTAGCGGTTCGATCACGGTCCCCGGCTCCGAACGAACGCTCTCGGTGAGTGGCCCAGCAGCCGTCGTCGTCAGACACCGCAACGACGAACTCGTGGTCGGCGTCGCCGACCCCTCCCGAACACAGGAGACGGTCACCGTCGAGTACGATCACTACACGGACGGGATCGTCAGTACGGACTCGGCGGTCGGCGTCACGCAGTTCCAACCACGCGTCACGATGGCGGTCGCCGTCGGCGGAACCCGCGGTGTGACCCACTCGGCGACTTTCGACGCCCCCGTCACGGAGCTCTCACCGCGTGCAGACACGTTCGTTCGCGACGGCTCGTACGCTGGCGACAACTACGGGTCGTGGTCCTCGTTGGTCGTCAAAGGCGGTCCGACGGGCTACAGCAGAGAGTCGTATCTCGCGTTCGACCTGGCGTCGGTCGCGGGCGAGGTTCAGGAGGCCGTGCTCGACGTGTACGGCGCGGTCACCGACGACAACGGCGGAGCGTCCGTCGACTGTACAGTCGCCGCCGTCGACGACGACAGCTGGACGGAAGGCGGACTCACCTGGGATACGAAACCAGATCTGGGCTCGTCGCTGGGCTCTCTGACCGTCACACGGGAACGCCGCTGGTGGCGCGAAGACGTGACGGAGTTCGTACAGACAGCCGCCATCGGTGACGGTCCCGCCAGCGTCGCGCTTCGGCAACCGAACGACGAGCGCTACGCCAGCTTCGATAGCCGAGAAGCAGACGAGAACCCGCCGTCACTGCGCGTCACGACCAGTCGCCCCGACACGACGGCACTCACCCCGACAGCAGACACCTTCGTCCGGAACGGGTCGTACTCCAGTGACAACTACGGGTCGTGGTCGTCGCTGGTCGTCAAGAACGCGTCGACCGGCTACAGTCGACAGGGATATCTCACCTTCGACCTGAGCGCGCTGTCGGGTTCGGTCGACGAGGCCGTTCTCTACCTCTACGGCGCGGTCACCGACGACAGCGGCGGCGATGCCGTCGACTGTGCGATCAACGCCGTCGACGACGACAGCTGGACGGAGGACGGACTCACCTGGGACACGAAACCCGAGGTGGGCTCGGCGCTCGGTTCCGTGACCGTCACCCGGACGCCACAGTGGTGGACCGTCGACGTGACCAAGTTCGTCCGATCGGAGGCCGGCGGCGATGGCGTCGTCAGTCTGGCCGTCCAGCAGCCACAGAGCGGCCTGTACACCGACTTCAACAGCCGAGACGCCGACGAGAAGGTGCCGACGCTTCGGGTACAGACCTCGTAGCCGGACGGCGAACACTTTCATTCACAGTCGGGAACCGTCCGAGCCGCCCACGGCGTGACCAGACCGACGACAGCCGCCGGGATAGACAGCACCAATCCAGTTTTGACGACGACAGTCCAGCATGGCTGAACAGTTCGCTGCGAGAACAAGGCCTGTACCAGAAAACCGCGAGTGAATGTCTCATGACGATCAATGTTTGCCTATAATGTATAGAGTCCCCTATTGTCGAATATAGTCGCATATTGGACCAGTGGGTTGTATTACAAAACTAGTGCTGTAATGCAGTCGGTTTATTCGGTACCCCATCCAATCGCTCGTAGAACGACCATGGCTCGGCGACCAGAAGCAGACTCTCCGAGTCAACCACACATACGATGAACCTAGAGAACTTTCACCAGTCACCAAAGATAGCTGCCATACTAGTCTCATATTCTAAGTATAAGTACCCATCTGCGAGTTTTCAGCTACATATCGTAATTTTTGGTCTCTTTATCTAGAATATGTGTACTCTCTTGTCCCATCCAAAGTCATATCTGCTCTTCGAACTACCAGAAGGCTACACATCGCTCTCAGCGACGGTCGATATCGCCGCTGGCGAATCCATTCGGGAGAACACTCTCAGTCGTCGGGCAACAACGATCCGCATGGAGCAATCGGTGATCGACCGGCCGGAGATCGCATGCGCGCTGCTGTGCGGTGCTGTCGGGTTCGGACTGTACGGCGTCGAGAGCGGCGTACTGTGGGCCATCGTCGGATACTTCCTCAGCAAGTCCATCGAGAGTCTGTTCTGGACCGTCACCAGAGGCCCGAGCTCGTAGGTCATAACCTACGCAGCGAACCGCGACGGACTCGCAGGTATGCGAATCGAAGCGATTGGAGACGACACGCACGACCAGCGACCCACTTTTTGCATGCGTCGAAGCGCCGTCACGCCCGGTAGTCCTCGTCGCGATCATCGACCAGACCGGAGTGATGCCGACGTGGTCCCCACACAGCTACACCGACAGTTACCGAGCGGAACGATATCGCTCGGAGGGAGCACTGCCGCTGTCGATCGACATGAAAAAAGCCCACAGCCGTAATGGCTGCGGGCTCTAAAGTATGAGTAGCAGGCGGCGAACCGGCTTTCCCAGGGGTTCGCACACCCCAGTACTCACTGGAACGCTGGCAGGCTTAACGTCCGTGTTCGGGATGGGTACGGGTGTTTCCCTGCCGCTATGGCCGCCTTTACGCCGAGTCGTGGAGTCGAACCACGAGGATACCAGTCTCGGTCTCCGCGTCTACGTGCGATCCAGTGAACGCCTGGACTCGTGCAACGCAACGAGTCACAGTGCAATGAGTGTGTGGCTTCGGTCGATTAGTGCTCGCGGGCTCAACGTCTCGTTGCCTCGACGCGTACACCCCGAGTCTATCTATCTCGTCTTCTACGAGTGACCTCTGCGGTATCTCTTTTCCAGGTGGGTTTCGAGCTTAGATGCATTCAGCTCTTACCCCGTGTGGCGTGGCTGCCCGGCACGTGCCCTCTCGGACAACCGGTACACCAGTGGCCACCAATCGGAGTTCCTCTCGTACTATACGATCGTTCCCGTCAGATTCCTTTACACCCCCAATAGATAGCAGCCGACCTGTCTCACGACGGTCTAAACCCAGCTCACGACCTCCTTTAATAGGCGAACAACCTCACCCTTGCCCGCTGCTGCACGGGCAGGATGGAGGGAACCGACATCGAGGTAGCAAGCCACCGGGTCGATATGTGCTCTTGCCGGTGACGACTCTGTTATCCCTAGGGTAGCTTTTCTGTCGTAGATCGGCCCGCATCAAGCAGGCGCATCCGTTCGCTAGACCACGCTTTCGCGTCAGCGTCACCGTGTTGGTAGTGACACTGTCAAGCTATCTTTTGCTCTTGCGCTCTTCGCCGCGTCTCTGTCACGGCTGAGATAGCCTTAGGGCGCGCTCGATATTCTTTCGAGCGCGTACCGCCCCAGTCAAACTGCCCGGCTATTGGTGTCCTCCGCCAGGAGTGAGGGTCACAGTCACTACCGGGTAGTGTTTCATGTCTGACTCGGTGATCCGCTAGCGCGGATACCTGTGTAATGTCTCCTACCTACCCTGCACAGTAGCGACCATGTCCCAGCAACAGCCTGCAGTAAAGCTCCATAGGGTCTTCGCTTCCCCTTGGGGGTCTCCAGACTCCGCACTGGAACGTACAGTTCACCGGGCCCAACGTTGGGACAGTGACGCTCTCGTTAATCCATTCATGCAAGCCGCTACTGAAGCGGCAAGGTACTACGCTACCTTAAGAGGGTCATAGTTCCCCCCGCCGTTGACGGGTCCTTCGTCCTATTGTACTAGGTGTTCAGATACCCGCACTGGGCAGGATTCAGTGACCGTACGAGTCCTTGCGGATTTGCGGTCACCTATGTTGTTACTAGACAGTCGGAGCGTCCGAGTCACTGCGACCTGCTCCTGTCAGGAGCAGGCATCCCTTATTCCGAAGGTACGGGACTAACTTGCCGAATTCCCTAACGTCGGTTGTTCCCGACAGGCCTTGGCTTTCGCCGCCACGAGCACCTGTGTCGGATCTCGGTACGGATCGTATGCTCCCTTTTCACGGGCCCCAGGTTGAACCAATTTTCACTATCCCGCCGTTCGTCCGCTTCCTGCCATTACGGCTTCCACGGATTTGGACGGTTCGACTGGGCGAAGGCCCAGCTCGGTCGACCCCGAGGCGTCGGTTTCGTTGCATACGAGCGCTGGAATATTAACCAGCTTCCCATGTCGTCCCCTTCGAATTACGGGGGGACTTAGGACCGGCTAACCCTCAGTTGACGAACAGTGCTGAGGAACCCTTGCTCGTTCGGCCGTCGGAATTCTCACCCGACTATCGCTGCTACTATGGCCAGAATTGTCGTCACCGATCGGTCCACAGGAGTTCTCACCCCTGCTTCCATCCAATCGGAGCGCCAACCTACTCGATCTCCCTTTCACGGGAGCGGCCAGGTCTCGGTGGTGGATTTGAGTCCCGATCATTTTCAGCGCCTCAAACCTCGGCCGGTAAGCTGTTACGCTATTCTTAGAGGGTAGCTGCTTCTAAGCTCACCTCCCGGCTGTCTAGGGCTTGAGACCACTTTCGATCACACTTAATCCACACTTTGGGACCTTAACCCGGCGCTGGGTTGTCTCCCTTACGGTACACAGGCTTACCCCGCATACCGGACTGCCCGCGTCGACAGCGTTCGTAGGTTCGGAGTTTGACAGAAGTGTTCACTTCTCTCGAAGTGAAGCACCTCAATCGGTCGCTCTACCCCACGAACTACCTCGGCGGACGTCATGCTTCGACATGTTTTGGTTGGAACCAGCTGTTTCCGGGTTCGATGGGCCTTTCACCCCTACACGTAGGTCACGGGAGGGTATTGTAGGACACCATCCCTAACGGGCCTCCACGTGCCTTTCGGCACGCTTCACCCTGCCCACGCGTAGATCACCCGGTTTCGGGTCGTGCTCGTTTGACTCCCCGCCCTTGAAGACGGCGGCCCTCGCAATGCTGCGGCCATGTCGGTTTCCCTATGCCTTCCCCGATTATCGGGTTAGACTCGCCAAACAGGCACACTCTCTGGCTCGTTTTTCAAAACGCACGACGGAACTTCGGCTTCCTGTAAGTCCTACTGACGGCTCGCGCCGCTCTCGTTTGTTACAGGACCTTGTAAGCCCCGTCGCTCGATCGCCACCTGATTTCAAGCCCTATTGCAACCCCCGTCTGAGGGTGCTTTTCAGCGTTCGCTCACGCTACTTGTTCACTATCGGTCTCGGAGAGTATTTAGCCTTGGCAGTCGATGCCTGCCNTCTTGACGAGGGATTTCCAACCCCCGCTACTCTGGAGCTACCGCACGACGTACTGACCTTCACTACGGGGTTGTCACCCTGTATCACGCTTCGTTCCAGAAGACTTCGTGAAGATGGTCGGCCGATGAAAGGTAGTCCGTACACCACATTGCCCGTGAGGGCTTCGGTTTGGGCTGTGTCGCGTTCACTCGCGGTTAGTAACGACATCGCATTGCGCTTTCTGTTCCTCTCGATACTAAGATGTTTCAATTCTCGAGGTTCCCCATTGCGCGAAGCAATTGTAAGAGGGATTCCCATTCGGAGATCCGTAGTTCTTCGCCTCCGTGCGGCTCCCCATGGCTTTTCGCAGCTTGGCACGTCCGTCATCGGCTTCCGAGCCGAGCTATCCACCAGGCGGCACAGTAGCCAACGTCAAATTTGGTTGTGACTCGATGAAATTGCACGAGTCCAGTGGACGCCTGGATCGCACGTACACGCGGTGTCATCAGTACAGCCGGTGCGACCCGGTCTGTACATCGACCCTTCCTACCCACGCTTGCACGGAGTAGTGCACTGGTCTTCGTACCAGATCCGAGCGCCGTCCCACACTTAAGGGGCTCGGTTCGGAACTGCTACGAGATACGGACCCGCCGGGAGTTGCACCCGGCCTCCCCGAAGGGAGATCCACCTCGGATGGGTCTTGTGAGCCCTGACGGCCCAACACGGTCTTCCGACCAGATTGTTGGTCACGCTCGACCAACGGTAACAGCAGGTGGGCCAGGCGCGTCGGCCTGGTCCCGTTCAGTAGGAGGTGATCCAGCCGCAGATTCCTCTACGGCTACCTTGTTACGACTTAAGCCCCCTTGCGAAGCCCAGATTTGACCATCGCATGATGGCCTCATCCGGACCTCACTCGGGTGCTTTGACGGGCGGTGTGTGCAAGGAGCAGGGACGTATTCACCGCGCGCTTCTGACACGCGATTACTACCGAATCCAGCTTCATGAGGGCGAGTTTCAGCCCTCAATCCGAACTACGATCGAGTTTGGGAGATTAGCTCTACCTCTCGGTATCGCAACCCATTGTCTCGACCATTGTAGCCCGCGTGTTGCCCGGTCCATTCGGGGCATACTGACCTACCGTTGCCCGTTCCTTCCTCCGACTTAGCGTCGGCGGTCTCTGTAGTGTACCCGACTACCACAAGGGTATCGCTGGCAACTACAGATGCGGGTCTCGCTCGTTACCTGACTTAACAGGATGCCTCACGGTACGAGCTGACGGCGGCCATGCACCTCCTCTCAGTAACTCGGGTAAGCTCGTCAAGCTGACCGTCGTTATTACTGTCGGGACTGGTGAGATGTCCGGCGTTGAGTCCAATTAAACCGCAGGCTCCTCCGGTTGTGGTGCTCCCCCGCCAATTCCTTTAAGTTTCATCCTTGCGGACGTACTTCCCAGGCGGCTCGTTTATCGTCTTCACTTCGGCTCACCGTGCACTCGTAGTGCACGGCAGACCTAACGAGCATCGTTTACGGCCAGGACTACCCGGGTATCTAATCCGGTTCGAGACCCTGGCTTTCGTCCCTCACTGTCGGGTCCGGCTTCTCAGCGTGCTTTCGCCATTGGTGGTCCGTCCAGGATTACAGGATTTCACTCCTACCCCAGACGTACCCGCTGAGTCTTCCGGCCCCAAGCCGTGCAGTTTCCACCGGAAGCCGACGCGTTGAGCGCGTCGATTTCCCGATAGACTTTCACGNCAAGCTACGGACGCTTTAGGCCCAATAACAGCGGCCATCACTCGGACTGCCGGTATTACCGCGGCGGCTGGCACCGGTCTTGCCCAGTCCTTATTCGTCGACCACCTTAGGGTCGAAAAAAGCGAGGGCTATATGCCCTCGCACTCGGAGTCCCCCTATCGCACTGTCGTGCAGTGTAAAGGTTTCGCGCCTGCTGCGCCCCGTAGGGCCCGGTATCTTGTCTCAGATACCGTCTCCGGGCTCTGGCTGTCACCACCCGTACCGATTACTGGCACGGTGGGCCGTTACCCCACCGTCTACCTAATCGGCCGCAGCCACATCCTATAGCGCCGGAACGTTTCTCGCATTCGGCAGTTCAAGCGTGAATGCGATATCCACGATTAGCCTCAGTTTCCCGAGGTTATCATGGTCTATAGGGTAGTTTGGCCACGTGTTACTGAGCTATACGCCACGGGTCTAAGCCCGTGCGACTAGCATGGCTAAATCGGACTCCGATAGCAATGGCCTCCGGCAGGATCAACCGGAATGTGCTGATATACATCAGCGGCGGAAGTGGTTGCACTCCATTGGAAGCTAAAATGCTGAGGTATCCAACCCCAGCAACATCGTGTTGGGTCCGTGGGCTCACATCAGATCTCATCTTGACGGCGGACCGCAGGGGTGGGATCCTCATACTTCGCGAGAGGGCCGCTCGCCGCGGACCGGCGAGTTAGGCACACTCTCACTCTTCGTGGCCGACAAACCACGGCGGTTTGTCGGTCCGGCCTTGCCGGGCGACCCGGCGCGACCTTCGTATTACACCCGATGGGAGGGGTACATATAAATCGCACGTCTCGAAGCGGCCCTGTGATGCAAGCACACGGCTCACGTGTGGTGGTCCGCACCGTAATGTAACTGAGCGAGGGGATATAAGCGGGACAGAACCGACGGTCAGAATCGACGCTGGAACTCCCCGAACGACAGCGGCTGCATCACGGGCACGCGGCGACCACAGTGCAGCTGGCAGCCGGACGACCGACCCGACACGGACAGCCGGCTGTCTGCGTGAGACATCGTCGTCTTCGAGGGAGCGAGTATCCTGTGACGATGACGGCCAACAGTGTGAGTCTTGCAGCGGAAACGACGACCACAGAATCGTCAGCGAACACGGACAGGAAGACAGTCCCATAGCTCCGGAAGCCCCGGCTAAGATCCATCTATATAATCAAATATTCGCATAGAAAAGCGTTCTCTATAGACATATATTCCACATTTGATACCATATTTAGAATTGTTTAGTCTAGTCTTCCCAAATATAGAGATAAGTTTCCACAAAAGAGATTATATTGGAGCTATATAGACTTATAATGTCGTCTATTTACACAGACCTCAGACATTCAGTGAAGGTGAACACGAGTGAGATATGGCTCGAACTGTGGCTGTGGCAGCACCCGACACGACAGTCACGATGGGGAGCAGTGAAACGTAACGCCGATACCCACGTTATTTCACTGCAGCGGACGGCCAGTGTGGAGACCGGAAGCAATTTACATAACCCGGGAGCGCGTTGGAGCCACGTATGAACAGACAGCGGCGAAGCAAAGTCGAACGATTGCTGGACGAGTACGGGTTGGGTAGCCTGGGAGACGAACTCGTCGCCAGTTGGACAGCCGACGGCGACGATCGGAAGAGCCTCCGGCAGCTCGCGACCGAGTTCAACGTCGCGCTGGTCGACGCGCGACTGGAGAGTGAAGGCGTCACGCACTTCGACAGCGACGGGAAGGCGATCTACGAGGCGCTGGCGAACGACGACGCCGAGACGGACCGTGCAACCATCGAGACGCGGCTCGAACGGGAGGGCGTCGACGTCGAGCAGCTACAGAGCGACTTCGTCACGTACCAGGCGATCAGATCCTACGTCAAAGACGTCCGTGACGCGGAGTACGAGACGCCGAGCGACGAAGAGCACATCGAGAAGCAAAAGACGACGATCCAGCGCCTCGTCAGTCGGGCGACATCGGTCACCGAGGAGAAGCTGACGCGGCTGCGCGACACCGGCCGGATCTCGCTCGGCGACTTCCGGCTCATCATCGACTTCCAGGTGTACTGTCGGGACTGCGAGACACAGAAGACCGTGGCGTCGTTGCTCGACGAGGGCGGTTGCGAGTGTGAGAGCGAGGAGAGCTGACACTGTCGGTCGAAGCGATCGTGTCGGAGACCGTTCGAAAGCCGCTAGCGGTCGTTACGCGCCGATATCGGTGATTCGGTGGTGGTCGATCTCCAACGCGTCGGCGTCTTCGGGCAGTAGCGCGACGACGAGATAGTCGACATACGACTCGAAGTACTCGACGAGTGCGGCGATGCGCTCGGAGTCGATCGGTTCGAGTGCGTCCATGATCATCACCGGCACGTCCTCGTGAACGTCGTGGACCAGGTAGCCGGCCAGAGCGAACACCAGTCCGGTCACCTCCCGCTCGGAGTCGCTGAGGTGGTCGACAGTGTCTTCGTAGGCGACGCCGCTGTCGCTGCTACGGATGACGTGGAGTTCGAAGGTCCGTTCGGTGGTCTTGCGTCGTCCCTTTCTGACCTCCTCCTCGACGATCTCGATCCAGATCCGTTCGATGTTGTCGTAGTCGAGGATACCGAGGAGCTGTTCCATGTGGTCGTTGAACTGCTCGACGGCGTCGGCCTCGATCTGGTCGATGCGAGTGCGGAGGTCCGTCAGTTCCGCCTGGAGTTGCTCGCGCTGTGCGCGCAGGTCGTCTGCCTCGGCGACGCGGGACTCGATGTCCGCGATCTCGCTCTCGACTTCGTCGCGTTCGGTCTCCAGTCGCCCGAGCTCGTACTCCATGTCGTTGGCGGTCCGGTGGAGTTCCAGGACTTCGTCGTAGCTGCCGGATTCGAGGTCCTCGACGCGGGCTTCGAGGTCTTCGACCTCGTCAGTGAGTTCGTCTTTGCGTTCGGTCAGTCGTTCGAGCGCGCTCTCGGTGGACTCGATATCGTTCTCTACACGCGCGAGGCGGCGCTGTGCCTGGTCGCGGTCGCGTTGTTGGGACTCGTAGGACTTCTTCTGGCGTTTGTACTCGTCGAGTTCCGACTCGATGTCGTCGATCGTATCGAGCTTCTCGCGGCGTACGTCACGGAGGTTGGCGACGGTGTCCTCGATCTGGTCGATCTCGACCTCAGAGCCACAGGTCCAACAGACGGTCTCCTGGCGCTGGTCGAGTAGTTGGTCGGTCACGGTGGCACCGTCCCCGCCGTCGGTCGCGATGTCGACGGCCGGGTGGCTCCCGCTCGTCGCCTCGTCGATCATCTTCTCGTTGAACTGGATCGTCTTCTGGAGTTCGCTGATTTCGGCGTCGAGTTGCTGCTTCCGAGAGCGAAGGTCGTCGACGTGGCCCTCGATGTTGGCCAGTTCGTCTTCGGGCACGTCGGCCAGTTCGTCGATTTCGGTTTCGAGCTCGTTTCGCTCCTCCTTGAGCGAGGAGTGGCGCTTGCGCTTTGCCTCGATCTCGTAGCGAACGTCTTCGAGTGTCGAGCGAACGTCTCGAAGCTCTTCCAGCGCCGTTTCGAGTTCGTCGCGTTCCTCGCGCTGGCTTTCGACGGAAGCGTCGGCCTCCTCGATCTCCGTTTCGAGTGACTCCAGTTCCGAACGCTTCGCCTCGACCTCGTCTTGCAGCTCGCGCTTTCGCTCTTCGAGGTCGGGTAGTCGCTGCTTGAGCGAGTCGATCTCGTCCAGTTGTTCGTCGATGTGATCGCGTTCGCGCTGACAACGCTCGATCTCGGACTGGATCGCTTCGGTATCGACCGGTCGCATGATGAGTTCCCGCAGGTCGACGGTCGACTGGACGGCACGCCTGGCCTCGTTAGACTTCAACAGGAAGGCAAAGAGGTCCGCGACGGCAGAGTCGTCGAGGTAGGGGGTGCCGTCCGAGCGGACGGTCGCGCCCGTTCGTTCGAACGTCCGTTCGTACGTCGTCCCGTCGAGTTCGAGGCTCACCGATCCCTCGTCTGCGTCGCCCTTGAGCGAGACCTGATCGCTACCGAGCGCGGCCATCACCGATCGGAGAAACGAGGTCTTGTTCGAGGCGTTCGGGCTCGCGAGGACGGTGACGCCGGGCGGTATCTCTGCTGTCGTGTGCTCGATGCCGCCGATATTCTCGACGGTCAGCGTTCCGGAGTCCATGTGGCGGCCCACGGCGCGCTCCTATTTGTAGATTCTGGTATGATAGATGTAAGGACTGTCGCCGTCGGGGAGAAACTCCTTCGAAACTGATTGGTCGCTATCCGGGAGCCGGCACAGGTGTTCACGAGGAGGAAATAACGGTGGTACCAGTGATAGAACTATCGAGAGCGAGGGAGGAAACCGCGGGTCGGGAACGGTGTACTGAAAGTGATACGTTCGGGAGAGCTGCCGGCGGCGACCGGCCGGAAGCATCGGCCCGTGGAGAACGTATCTGGCTGCGTACACTTGTTTACGCGAGAAACGAACCACCGGTTTGAGATGCAGTATCAAAATTGGGTAGTCGTCTCTCGCTGATATGCTCGAATCCGCGGACCGGATCGTGTGACATTGGCCCGACCTCCGGTACACGTCGAGATTGCGCGGGCGCGTCCGGAGCGAGATAGCCCCAAGATCGAACAGTACGATTTCGCGTGCGGCCACGAGACAGTCGAAGAGTGAGGGTACCAGCGTCGACGGTCACATCGTTACCGTCGAGGCGACCGCGTATCGAACGGCACCAGACCCTCCCGATCGTCGGTACGACACCGGAACCGTATTCAGGGTGGCGGCTGTTGTGTTCGATATATTTCCAGACGAAACTGGAGGTCTAATGCGTCGCGGCGGTCGGTCGAACGTCACACCCCGTTGATGGTACGGGCCACCAGTTTACATTTCTTCATTTTTATATAGGGAATAAAATTGCCGGGGGACGCGACACGTCACCGGTCCGACCCCGGCAAGAGCGCCCGGAGACGAGGACCGACCGGTGCGGGCAACGCGCCGGTGACCGACCGGAGTTCGTCGACGGTCACCGCACCGAACGCCACGGCGACGATCGTGTAGACGACTGTACCGACGACCGGGACCACCGCGAGAGAGAGGTACTCGCCGACGAGAACGGCGTCGACGGCATAGATGACGGGAGCGGCGACGACCGCGGTCCCGACCAGCGACGGGAACCGGAGATCGGCCAGCGGTCGATACCCCAGATACCGCGCGCAGGCGACGTGGAAGGCGAACATCGAACCGTAGCCGACGCTGGTGGCAGCCGAAGCGCCGATCATCCCGTAGGCCGGAATCAGTACTGCGTTGAGGACGACGTTGATACCGGCAGCCCCGCCCGTGGCGACGATCGGGATTCGAAGGCGACCGCTCCCCTGATTGATGGCGTACAGCGGGCGGGCCAGCGCGAAGCCGATCGTCCCGGGCAACAGGACGAGCAGCGGCCCGACGGTGTCGGTGAACGCGGGACCGAAGTACAGCGGGATCGCCGCGTCGGCCAGGACGAACAGACCGATCGCCATCAGGGACACGAGCAGCCAGACGTAGCGCGTGATTCGAGAGGCGATGTCGGTGAGGCGCTCGAACCGACGCTCGGCCCACAGTCGGGAACTGGAGTGCAAGAGCAGCGTCTGGAGAGAGAGCGGAACGAACCAGACGTACTCCGCGATCGCCAGGGCCGCCCTGTACTGTCCCGTCTGTCCGCCGTCGGTCAGGAGCCGCATCATCACCACGTCGACGTGGAACAGCGACAGCAAGAGGAGTACGAGGACGATGTTGAGCCCGTTGAACGAGAGCAGTTCTCGGGTGGGGAAGTCGTCTGGAGGCCCACGGAGGATGGCAGACACCGACAGTCGGCGGGCGATCACCGCGAGACCGACGACGGCGAGCAGCGTCGCACCGGCGATGTTCGAGATGAGGAAGGCGTCGACGCCGAGTCCGAGGGCGGCCAGCCCGAGTCCGAGTCCGACCCAGGTGAGCTTCGTCGCGACCCGGAGGGGCTCGGAGTAGCGCTCCAGACCGAGCCCCATCAGCGTCCGGCGGGTGAACGCCCGGAGCTGTGCGGCGACGACCAGCACCGCCAGCAACGCGAAGTAGTAGGAGAACGGAGCACCGAGCAGGCGGTTCGGCAACCCGCTCGCGCTGGCCGCGCCGACGACGACGGCACCGACCGTCCCGAGTCCGAGCGTCAGTCGGAGGTAGAAGCCGACGACGTGTTCGTGCCAGCGGTCGTCCGCGCGCTCCTCGGCGACGAACTTCTGGATGCCCTCCGTGACACCGGAGCTGACGAGGATCATGTAGAGGCTGAACGAGGAGATGAGGAAGGCATAGTCCCCGTACCCCGTCGTCCCCAGCTCCCGGACGACGATCGGTAAGGAGACGATACTGATCACCGAAGTCGCCAGCTTGGCGCTGAACAGTGCGCTGAACGCCTCGGTTAGCGACCGGTCCACGGACCTCCCCCCAGCGTGGCCGCGTCGGTCATCGAATCCCTCCGACCGCTCCGGAACTCCGCCCGGTCGGCGTCGCGACCAGCTCGACCCGTCCGACCGGATAGGCAGACTGCGGCGGGTGCGGCCCGAGGAAGCCGGCGAGTGCGCCCGCCCAGACGGGAGCGAGCGATATCGACTTGTTTTCGACCCAGGTCCGCCCCTTGAGTCGGAGACAGACGCCGACCAGCGCCGTCGTCACGCAGCACCACGCCAGAAGCCCGACCGGACCCAGCGAACCGGTCGCGAGGATTCCGAGCGCCGTCCAGCCACCCATCACCGCGTAGAGTCGAGAATAGTGACACACGCGCGCGACCATCCGCGGGGATCGAGACCACTTGCGCAGGACCTGCCCGCGACCGAAGTAGTAGCCGCTGCGCCACCGGCGACGCAGCTCCGGCAGCCCGTCGCCGAAGGGGTGGGCTGCGGCGACGATCGGGAGCCGCACGAGGTGGTACCCCGCGTCCCTGAGGCGAAAGCCCAGCTCCACGTCTTCGAGGGCCTGCAGGTGCGGGTCGAAGCCGCCGACCGACGCCAGGATCGACCGGTCGTACAGTACGACGCCACGCAGCGTGTCGACGCGGCGCTCGGTCCGTCCGGAGGCGTCGTTGAGACAGCCGTCGACCCCGGCGACCGCGGGCTCGGACCGGAGCCGCGCCGCGGCGGCCGCGACCCACGAGGGCTCGACGATCATGTCGCCGTCGACGAACAGCACGGGGTCAGCCGACGTGACCTGTGTCCCGACGTATCGACCGGCACCGGGCGTGCGGTCGGCAGACGCGGGGAGACGGTAGACGCGGACCGGATAGTCGGCGGCCAGCGCGACGGTCTCGTCGGTCGAGCGCGAATCGACGAGGACGACGTCGGTCTGTTCGAACTGGCGACACGCCTCGAAGATCGCATCGAGACACGCCTCGATACGATCGGCCTCGTTGTAGGTCACGACGACCACGGAGAGGGCAAGATCGGACGCTGTGTCGCTGCTGTGCCCGCTCGTGGCCTGCCCCCGGCAGCTCATACACCGATCACCATTTCTTGTCCCGACGCACCGCTGGCCCGCGCATTGTTATGGCCGGGCTACCGAACGCTCTCGGCTCGGTACCGGACGGACCAACGGTCAGTCGCCCGGTAAGGCCGGGACGGGCCACCGCAGGTGGAGCGGACGCAGCTCGCGCTCGGACAGCAGCGCCTGGACGCCAGCACGGCGAAACCACACCATATCGGCGACAGTGGAGGGTTATCACGAATCAGTTCTGTGAACGGTCGAACCCGCTTATGTCGGCTGGTACGGACCCAACAAGGAGAACACGATGTCAGAGACACCGTACCGTGAGTGGTGGTCGAATCACAGCGAGCGCGTCGAAGCGAGTGACGACGTTCGCGTCGACGTGTTCGTGCGGTCGCTGGGGGCACCGACGCCCTCCCAGACGACGCAGTCGGCTGTCCTCGAACGCCTCGACGGACTGGAGGAACGGGACAGGATCGATCGGTTCACCGTTCAGGTGTGGGGCGACCGTCTCTACACGGGGGAACGCTGTTCCCAGTCGCCGGTCGGGCGATACCTGCACAACAAGATCGAGGAGTTCGAACGCTGGGCAGACGGCTATCCCGAGGTCGAACTCCCCTTCGAGCAGACGGTCTGTGAATCGTTCGTCACCGACGAAGCGTTCGACTGCGTCAAGCTCCCGCGGATCTGTCTGGCGACGTACGTCGACGGCGAACTCGCGGGGGTCGTCCCGAGCCAGTTCGAGGCGGTCGACATGACGGTCCACTCGTATCTGACGGGGCTGGCCGAACTCGCGAGCGATCCCCTGGCCGCCACAGACCGGGGTGAGGTGAAGTCTGTGGGCAGTCTCTGAACGGGCCGGCGACTCCGTCGGACGACCGACAGCCGTCGCATAACAAAGGTGGCAAGCGGGGTAGCGGGTGTGTATGTCAAGACCGCCCCGCGGACGCGCAGTCGACCGACAGCGACGCCCCAGTCTCGCCACGGAGGATGGCCGCTGATGTGTGGGATTACCGCCTGCGTGGGATGTGACGAGGCAGTCTCGACGCTGCTTTCGGGACTGGACAACCTCGAATACCGGGGGTACGACTCCGCCGGGATCGCCGTGCCGGACGGTGCGTCCCTGGAGGTCGTCAAGCGCTCCGGCGAGGTCGCCGAGCTGGCCCGGCGCGTCCGTCGTGACCGCCCCGGCGGGACGGTCGGGATCGGCCACACCCGCTGGAGCACCCACGGCGAACCGAGCGACGAGAACGCCCACCCACACACCGACTGCACGGGGCGCGTCGCCGTCGTCCACAACGGGATCGTCGAGAACTACGCGTCGTTGCGTGATCGACTCCGGGCGAGTGGTCACGTCCTCGACAGCGAAACAGACACCGAAGTGGTGCCACACCTCGTCGAGGAGTATCTGGCCGCGGGCGCGACGCCGGTCGACGCGCTCCGGGCGACGATCGAGGACATCGACGGGAGCTACGCGATCGCGATGGTCGTCGCCGACAGCGACCGAGTCTACGCCGCACGGAACGGCTCGCCGCTGGTCCTGGGCCTGGGCGACGACGCGAACTACCTCGCGAGCGACGTGCCCGCGTTCATCGAGCGCACCGACAGCGTGGTCTACCTCGACGACGGCGACGTCGTCGCGATCGGACCGAACCACTACGAGGTGACCGGCGCGGACGGTCGCGTCCGCGATCGACCGGTCCGGACCGTCGAGTGGACCGCCGAGGACGCCGAGAAGGGGCGCTACGACCACTACATGCACAAGGAGATCCACGAGCAGCCACGGGCCCTAGAGCAGACCCTTCAGGGGCGACTCGGCGACGGCGTCGCGCTCGACGACCTCGCGGACGAGACACTCGACGGCGTCGAACGCGTGGCCTTCGTCGCCTGTGGAACCTCCTACCACGCTTCGCTGTACGGGGCGCGGTTACTGACCGAGCGTGGCGTCCCCGCGAGCGCACACCTGGCCAGCGAGTACGTCACGGCACCGCCACCGGCGCGGCCGGGGACGATCGTCGTCGGCGTGACCCAGAGCGGGGAGACGGCCGACACACTGGCGGCGCTCCGGGAGGCACACTCACAGGACCAGCCCACGCTCGCGGTCACGAACACGGTCGGTTCCACGGCCGCCAGAGAGTGCGACGACGCGCTGTTCATCCGGGCCGGTCCCGAGATCGGCGTCGCGGCGACCAAGACCTTCTCCTCGCAGGTCGCGACGCTGGCGTTGCTGGCCGAGCAACTGGCCGCTCGCGAGGGGACCGAGCGGGGCCGCCCCTTCCGACGCGCGCTTACTGCCCTGCCCGACGACGTCCGCGCGGTCGTCGAGTCGGACGACGTTCGGTCCGTGGCTCGGCAGTTTCGAGACAGCGACGCGTACTTCTTCGTCGGTCGCGGGACCGGCCATCCGGTCGCACTGGAGGGAGCGCTCAAGCTCAAAGAGATCACCTACGAACACGCCGAGGGGTTCGCCGCCGGCGAACTCAAACACGGTCCGCTCGCACTCGTGACCGAACGGACGCCGGTGTTCGCGATCGACACGGGGCGCAACACCGAGAAGGTCGCCAGCAACGCCGAGGAAATTCGATCACGCGGCGGGCCGGTCGTCGCGGTCGGCCCGGCCGACAGCCCGCTGGGCGACCGAGCGGACGCTCACTTGCCGGTGCCCGACACCGATCCGGCACTGACGGGCGTGCTCGCGAACGTTCACCTCCAGTTGCTTGCCTATCACGTCGCCGCGGAACTCGACCGACCGATCGACAAGCCACGGAACCTCGCCAAGAGCGTGACCGTCGAGTGAGACGGACGGCTGTAGCGACGTCCCGGTGAGCGTCGCCGCGGGACTCGACCGACCGCGAAGCGACGGGCGATATCCGTACGAGAGCGCAGCTACAGCTTCGTTCCGAGGTCACAGCAGGCGTCCGGTTCCGCGACGATGAACGCCTCGTCGCGCAGCATCGACTCCTCGATCGGGAGGAACACCTGCTTGTCGTCGCGAGCGTTGGGCACGACCTCCCAGTCGACCAGCTCGTACCCCAGATCGCTGTGCAGGTCCGGATCGACCGGCCGGCCCTCCCAGGGCGTCCCCGCGAACGTCGTGGCGGCGTCGGCGAGCGGATCACTGTCGGTGTTGTCCGTCTCGTTGGTCATCGTCTGGTCCCCCATCGGCGTCGTTCAGACGGTCGGCTGTCACGTCGCGAAGCCGTCCGCCACCCCGAGGTGGCGAGATCGGTCACAGACGGACAGCCGACAGTAGCAGACGTACTGTCCACGTCGCGGAGGGCCAGGTAGGTGGGTGTCGGAGCCATCAACACCTGGTAATCCGTACATACCGACAAAACGGTTCCGTCGAAGTGGACTGACTTGCCTACCAGTCGGTAGCGGCGTGGTTGCGCCTTCCGAGGGGACGCCGAAAGGAGCGGTTACCGACGCTCCCGAGCGGTAGGGCTCATACTACCGGCTGTACATCTGTCACGGATTTCGCCACTCCGAAGTGGCGAATATCTGAACGAGGGGACAGCCGGCAGTATCAGTTATCGACGACGACGGCCAGCTCTTCGTTGTGCCTGCGGTCGAGCGCGACGCCGGCCGCGAGCGCCACGGTCGCGACGAGGAGAACCACCGACGAGAGAGCGAGTAGGCCGCTGTTACCCGCCAGCAACGCGAACAGGACGCCAGCCAGGCCGGGGACGGAAAGCGCGATCCCGCCGAGATAGCCGGCCGGGATCGCCGGACTGACGTCGCTGGCGTATCGGCGGAGCCGCCAGAAGAAGTTCCGCGCCAGCATACCGGAGACGCGGGGCACGTACGTCCGGAGGTCGATGTGGCTGGTCTCGTCGCCGTACTCGGCGGGCATCGGCACGTCGGCGACCCGGCAGTCCGCGACGTTGAGCTTGACCAGCAGGTCGTTGCAGTAGCCGTAGAACTCGTACATCTCGTCGACCCCGCTGCGTTCGAGCGCCGCCGTGGAGGCGGCGGTGTACCCGTTCTGTGGGTCGCCGATCCCCCAGTACCCCGACGCGAGTCGCGTCAGCGTCGAGAGCATGCGGTTGCCCGCCTGACGGACGGTCGGCATCGACGAGCGGTCCGACGGCGAACACAGCCGATTCCCCTTCGCGTAGGCGGCCCGCCCGTCGGCCACCGGCGCGACGATGTCGGGCAGCAGGTCCGGGTCCATCTGCCCGTCGCCGCCCATCACGGCGACGATGTCCGTGCCGTCCCGGCTCGCCGCGAGGTAGCCGGTCTTGATCGCGCCACCGACACCGCGATTTCGCTCGTGGCGAATCGGGACGACCGTCTGTGCCGCCTCGCCGCCGTCCGCGCGTGCCCGCGACCGAGAGCGTTCGCGGGCGGGAACGTGTGACTGGATGACCGACCAGGTGTCGTCGGTCGAGCAGTCGTCGACGACGTACGCCCGGTCGACACAGTCAGGGAGCGTGTCGATGACTTCGCCGACGTGTGCTTCCTCGTTGTATGCCGGTACGACGACGCTGAGAGAGTGTCCGTTGAACATGTCTGCTGAAAGTCCGTGCAGCAATCGGTGACTCTCTCTTCCCGGCGGGACGGGTTTGTTATGGACGCGCTACGACGAGGAAGGGGGATCCGCGGGGGTGGCCACGTCGACGAGCCGGTCGATGCCCGAGCGGAGATCGACCGTCGGCTCGTAGCCGAGTCGTTCGCGTGCGCGAGATATGTCTGCCTCGCTGTCGCTGATGTCGCCCGACCGCTCGTCGGCGTGTGTAATCGGCGAGTCGCTGTCCGTCGCCGCCCGGATCAGCTCGGCGAGCTCCGCGATCGAGATCGACGAACCGGTGCCGACGTTGTAGGCCACGCCGACCTCGTCGGTGGTCGCGGCCCGGAGGTTCGCCTGGACCACGTCGTCGACGTGGACGAAGTCGCGGGTCTGCTCGCCGGTCCCGTGGACCGTGATCGGCTCGCCGCTTCGAGCCTGTTCGAGGAACACGTCGGCCACGGCACTGTAGGGGTTGGGGCCAGTCCGCGGCCCGTAGATGTTGAAGTAGCGCAGCGGGACGACCGGGAGATCGTACTGCTGGGCGAACACGCGGGCGTAGTGATCGACCGCGAGCTTGTCGACGCCGTACGGTGAGGTCGGTTCGAGGGGGTGGTCCTCCTCGATGGGAACCGACTCGGGCTCGCCGTAGATCGCGGCGCTGGAGGCGAGGACGACCCGCGTGTCGTACTGGCGAGCGTAGTCGAGCAACTGGACGGTCGCGCCGGTGTTGACGTGGTTGCTCCGGGGCGGATCCCGCAGCGAAGCCGGGACGCCGACGACGGCCGCCTCGTGGAAGACGACGTCTGCCGCCTCGATCTCCTGCTTGAGCTTGCGCTGGTCGCGTACGTCGCCGTGGACGAAGGTCACGTCGTCGGGAACGCGGTCGCGGTCGCCCGTCGAGAGGTCGTCGATGACGGTCACCTCGTTGTCCGGGGCGAGCGTCTGGACGAGCTGGCCGCCGACGAAGCCGGCACCGCCCGTGACCAGCACCGATCTGTCGCTGAGGTTGGGTTCAGACATGGAAAGGAACTCCACTCGTGTCGGGTTTGTTATGCCCGCCCTATAGTGTTTTCTGAATTAAACGCCATCGGGAGAGTGGCCCGCCGTCGGCGGATCCGCGCGGCCGACTCGGGCAGCGACCTCGCCCATCGTCTCGATAGCGAGGTCGGCGCGGCGCTCGTCGAGGTAGTCGAAGATCGCTCGCATGCGTGCGATCTCCGGGCGGCCGACGAGGTTGTTCGGATGGAGCCACATGTGGAAGACACCGTCCCGGCGGGCCGCGGCGTCGATCCCGCGACGGGCGTACTGGACGATCGGATCCTCGAAGACCGTCGTCAGGAGTCGCCGGGGTCGGCCCTCGAAGGAGAAGAGGTACAGCGACGCCGGGATGTCGACCAGACCGTGCTCGTCGACGGCGGGTGTGACGAGGCGTGGCTCGGGCTCGCCGACGGTCGCTTCGCGGAGTTTGTTCAGCGGCGTCCGTTCCGCCGGGGCGACACCGCGATAGCAGTCGAAGTCGTACTCCGCGAGCAGCTCCCGGTGACCCACGCTGTTGCGCGGAAAGACGAACGAGCGAAGCGAGTAGTCGGTCGCGCTGGTCGCGTCGAGACACGCCTCGATCTCGGCGCGAGCGGTCGCGGCCGTCGTGTCGTCCGCTCCGAAGAGGACGTGTGAGAACGTGTGGCAGCCGATCTCGTGGCCGACCGGGTCCGCCGCCACGTCGGCGACGAGGTGGGGGCCGTACCGCAGGCCCGGACGGTCGGCCCAGCGGTCGCGTTCACACCGGAACCACTCCGGACCGCGAGGGTGGTTCTCGTGGCGGCCGTCACAGTCGGTGAGCAACAGGTGACCGACGACCGCCCACGTCGCAGGAATCTCGTACTCCGAGCAGAGCCCGGCGAGTCGCTTCCAGCCGACGCGGGCGGCCGCCAGTCGCTCCGAGTGGCCCGACACGTCGTGAAAGCCCCAGCCGAGTTCTGCGTCGACGGAGATCACGACCGAGCCCATCCGCTCACCTCCGTGCGGGCCGCTCTCGGTGGGCCGGGACCGACGCGCTGGCGGGACAGTATCATAGCCGTCTCACACTCGTTAGCGGGGCTGCTGGGCAGTGGCGTCCAGTTCGGTCGACACCTGTGCGTCGATCCGGTCGACGAGTTCGAGGGCGCGCAGACCGTCCGTCCCGGAGACGACCGGTTCGCTGTCGGTCACGACCGCCTCGACGAACGCGTCCAGTTCCGTCACCAGCGGCTCGCCGTTGGCGACGGTCGGCTGTTCGATGACGCTCTCGTGGCGGTACCGAACGTCGCCGTCGTTCTCGACGTAGGCCGGCACGGAGTGGCGGTGGATTCGCACGTCCTGGTCGGCGTAGTCGACGGTGATCCGCGCGTCGCGGGTCGTCACCGCCAGCTGACGGACCTTCTGCTGGGTCACTCTGCTGGCACTGAACTGGGCGACCGTGTCGTCCTCGAAGGAGAGCTGTGCGGTGACGTGCTGGCCGTCGCAGGTGCCGGCCGCGTCGACGGTCCTGACGCCGCTGTCGAGCAGGGAGAGAGTCACGTCGAGGTCGTGGACCATCAGGTCCATCGTGACCGTGTCGGTCGTGTCCCGGTCGACCGGCGGACCGAGCCGCCGGGCCTCGACCGCGATCACCTCGTGGTCGGCCAGGACCTCCGTCAGGGTTCGGATGGCGGGGTTGAATCGCTCGATGTGGCCGACCTGGAGGACGAGGTTCTCGTCGGCGGCGCGTTCGACCAGCGCCTCGCCGTCGGCGAGGTCCTTCACGAACGGCTTCTCGACGAGGACGTGGACGCCAGCGTCCAGCGCCCGCTCGACGAGGTCGTCGTGGTACCGGGTCGGGACGGCGACGGTGACGGCGTCGACGGCGTCGAGCAGCTCGGCGGTCGGCATGACGGTCGTATCGTAGTCGTCGGCGACCTCGCGGGCCGTCGCCTCGTCGGCGTCGGCGACGCCGACCAGCGAGACGGCGCGGTTCTGTGCGTAGACGCGGGCGTGGTGGCGACCCATGTTGCCCACGCCGACGACGCCCGTCCTGAGGCTGCCGTTCTCACTCATCGTCGATCACCGTGTCGATCGCAGTCGCGATCGTTTCGACCGTCTCGTCCGCCAGCGAGGGGTGGACGGGCACGGAGAGGACCTCTCGTGTCAGCCGCTCCGCGACGGGGAACGACGACTCGATGTCGTCGTAGGCGGGCTGTTCGTGGATCGGCGTCGGGTAGTAGACGCCGGTGTCGATCCCGATTCGTTCGAGGCCGGACGCCAGCGCGTCTCGTTCGGGCGAGCGGACGGTGTACTGGTGGTACGAGTGGCGCTTGTACGCCGCCTCCGTCGGCGTCGTGATCGACGGGGCATCGATCCCCGCGGAGAGTCGCCGGGCGTTCGCACGCCGGGACTCGACGAAGTCGGGCAACCGCTCCAGCTGTGCCCGTCCGATGGCGGCCGCGATGTCGGTCATCCGGAAGTTGTGGCCGACCGAGCGGTGGACGGAGCCGTCCTCGGGGTCGCGCCCGTGGTTGATGAACGAGCGGAGCCGACGAGCGACCGCGTCGTCGTCGGTGACGACCATCCCGCCCTCGCCGGTCGTCATGTTCTTGGTCGGATAGAAGGAGAAACAGCCCGCGTCGCCCAGCGATCCGACCGGCTCGCCGCGGTAGGTGGCTCCGTGGGCCTGTGCGGCGTCCTCGATCAGGGTCGCGTCGCAGGCGTCGGCCAGCGCTCTGAACCGGTCCATCTCGGCGGGGAGCCCGTAGAGGTGGACCGGCATGATGGCGTCGACGCCGCCGTCGAGGGAGTCGACGCGCTCGCTGGCGGCCTCGGGATCGAGGTTGTACGTGTCGGGATCCACGTCGGCGAAGACCGGCTCTGCGCCGACCAGCCGGATCGCGTTGGCCGTCGCCACGAAGGACAGGGGCGTGGTGAGTACGCGGTCGCCCTCGCCGATGTCGAGCGCCGCCAGCGCCGCGTGGAGCGCGGTCGTCCCGTTGCTGGTGGCGACGGCGTGGTCGGTCCCACAGTAGTCCGCGAAGGCCGCTTCGAAGGCCGCGACCTCGCTGCCGGCCGCGAGGTGCCCGCTTTCGAGGACCGACCGGACGCGGCGCTGTTCGCGGTCCTCGACGACCGGGTCGGCCAGCGAGATCCCGTCGAGGTCGATCTGAGAGCTCATTCGATCCGGTTCCCTCCCTGGAGCGAGGCGGGCAGTTCCTCGTGTCGGCCGGGCGCACCGACGACGAGCGTCTCGGGCGGAACGTCGGCCGTGACGACGGTCCCGGCGGCGACGAACGACCGCTCACCGATCGTCACGCCGGGCAGGAGGGTCGCGTTGGCTCCGATCGAGACGTGCTCTTCGATCGTGACGCCGTCGAGTTCGCTCGCCGAGCGGATCGGGTAGTTGTCGTTCGTGACCGTGGCGTGGGGCCCCAGGAAGACCTCGTCTCCGATCGTCGTCTCCGGCGGGACGTACACGCCGGTCTGGAGGCTGACGTGCGAGCCGATCGTCACGTCGCCGTCGACGACCGTGTTGGTCCCGACGAGCACGTCGTCGCCCGCGACGGTCCCGTCTCGGACGAGGGCGTTGTGCCCGGTCGAGAAGTCGTCGCCGATCGTCACGTCGCCGTATATCACGGTCCCCGATCGAATCGTTGCGTTCTCGCCGAGTCGTGGGGTCGTCTCCGCGTCCTCGTCGCGACCCACGACGGCCTCCGGTGCTACGTAACTCCCGTCACCGATTCTCGCGTTTGTCATAGTATCCACACTGAGAGCCAGTGTTCGTCAGGTCACTCCGCGACAGACGCCTTTGTTATGGAGATGATAGGAGTGGTGCGGTCTGGTTAGCCGGGTGATGAATCCGTAAGGGAGCGCCTGTCTCGGAGAGACCGTCGTCGTCGGCCCCGAGACGCCCCGCCGCTCGTGTCGTCGGCGATCACTGTTGGGAGGCGGCCGCGATCGCGTCGCCGCCGGGGTCCGCACGGACAGTCCCGTGCGAACGGTCGCACCGGTCCAGGTCGACCGGAAAAACGGGGACAGCGATCCGTATCAGTCGTCGTGGCTTTGCTGCTGGGCGAGTGCAAAGCGGAGGTACGGTAGCGCGGCCGTCGTCTCGTCGGTCTCGGAGATTCGTTGTCGGCGACCGTCGAACTCGATCAGTCCCACGTCTTCGAGCTTGGGCAGCGAGACGTGGAGCAGTCGCGAGTCGATCTGGCCACGGTACTCCTGTTCCGAGAGGCCCTCGGGCGGATCGGTCTCTTCGATGATGTATTCGACCAGTTCGTGTGCGTAGACCGACCCCTCGTCCCGCAGGAGATACGTCAAGACGTATCGGTTCGCGGGGCGTGCGAGGACATCGAAGAGGTCGTCGATGGAGACCGTCGTCACGGTCACCGACGACGACGACAGCTCGTCGTCGAACTCCACGGCAGCTAACTGGTCGTCGTGATGCTCGGCACCCATGCTATACAGTACCTCCCGTGCGCTTTTGTGGGTTCTTTCGGTGTACTGGCCAGTTCGCGTCGAACGACACCGACGACACTCGTCGGTTGACCGCTGCTACCGGGCGTCGGGTGCGAGGGGCGTCCCGTCCAGCACCCACGCGAGGAGCGCCCCGCCCACCAGGAGGAGTTCGAGGACGACGTACACTCGTCCCGCGGGCGTGGCCAGCAGGGCGACGAACTGGGCGAGGAGTGTCCAGACGTGGCCGGTGATCGAGACCGGCGCGGACGCGGCGGTCTCCGTGAGCGGCCACAACAGGAAGGCCAGCCGGGGCGGTCCGCCCAGTGCCATCGGATAGACGACGTCGCCGGGCAGGTGAGCGAGGTAGCCGATCGCGAACGCCCAGCCGACCCGTCCGTGGCCGGTCTCGCGCGCGACGGCGACGACGGCGGCCGACACCGGGACGGCGACCAGCAGCGAGTGGGCCAACGAGATGCCGGAAGGCAGCAGCGTCGTCCCCCAGCCCAGCGGTTTGTCGACCAGGTCCGGGAACTGCGTCCCGACCGCGACGGCGACGGTCTGTGGACCCGTAGGCCGATCGCCGTCGCGGAGACGAGACAGCACCGAGAGGGCGACGTAGCCACAGGCGAGGTGCTCCCAGGGCCACATCAGGTGGCGTCGGTCGTTGGTCGCGTCGCTCGTACTCCGGCCTCGATACGCCCCGCGCGGTCGATAACGCTCTCTGAACGGGTTCGAACACGTCTGAAAGTCACGACTGGTGGTCGGAAACCGAGTGGTATTGTTATGGACGCCATATGCGAAGGCGCTCGTTGGCCGACCGACCACTGCATACGGACCGCCTGCTGACCGTCGGCAGAGGAGAGCACGGGAGAAAGACCCGCTTACTGAGTGTGAACGGGATTAACGACCGACTGTCTTTATGTCCGACTCGACTCGCTTATAGCGACAGTGATACTCCACAGTACTACCGGACGCTGTCGCGTGCCGTCACCCAGTGGCGCGACGGACCGATCGGGGGCGAGACGGTCATGACCGACCCCGACTGGGACGACGTGAGCTTCGTCATCAGTTCGCGCTACAGGGTCGCCGCGATGCGTCGCCTCGACGAGGGACCGTCGACGCCGTCGAACATCGCCGACGACGCCAGCGTGGGCCTGGCCCACGTCTCGCGGGCGCTCCAGGAGCTCCGAGAGAACGAACTGGTCGATCTGCTCGTCTCCGACGAGCGCAAGAAAGGGCGCGTCTACGGCCTCACAGAGGAAGGCGACCGGGTCTGGCAGACGATCGAAGCCGAGAACATGGTGTAGCGCCGCCGGCGCTCGCGGACGAACCACGGACAGCAGCGCCACCGTGTGGACCGGGCTATCCGCGACCCCAACGTTGTACAGACGGACGGCCAGCGCTGCCAGATCCATCTCGGAGATGCCGGTCGGTCCCGACAGCCCGAGAACGCTGTGGCTTCCGTGCGGTAACTCGCCGCTTCCGTGGGCCGGGAACTCGCTACGGACACAATTACTATAGGATCGTACGACCCAGACACTGGCGATGGTTCAGCACATCTCGGAACGCGAAATGGAACGGATCACAGAGTTCGCAGAGACGCCGGTTTACGAACGGACACCGGAACAGCTGCTACCAGACTCGGGCACCGACGACTGACCACCTCATACTGCCGGCTGTAAGTCTGTACAGAATTTCGCGACCCGTGGTCGCGAATATCTTGAAACAGTTACAGCCGGCAGTATCATTCTCATACCGCATTCCACCGACCATCAGCCGTGGCGTCGAGCCGGTGGCACTGTCGGCTATCGATCGGTGAGCGTCGGCACATCGGGCCGGCGAGCCGCGACGAGAGGCCGACAGTGCGACGCGCCACGGACAGTCCCAGACGGCGGGTCAGAGGCGGCGCTGCCACGCGAGGAGAAACTGCGCACCCGCGAGGAGAACGAACGCGAGAACGAGAATCTGGCCCAGCAGCGCTCCCGAGACGAACGGGAGCGCGCCGAACGACGTGGCCAGAAACGCCAGCCCACCGACGACCGCCACGACCAGGTAATACCGGTGCCACCGTCTGGACTGTTCGGGGTTGTGCAGGTACGGCTCGATCGCACCGGCCTGGGACGTGAGCCACACTTCGCCCGTGTCGGCGTCGTGTTCGACGATCCCGACGTCGACGAGCTTCGGCACGTGAGTCTGGTAGAGGGAGACGTACACGCGCTTGCGGTCCTGCGAGGAGAGCTCCTCGACGGTCGTGTCGTTCTCTCGGGCGGCCACGATCTCCGCCAGGGTCGTCAGTTCGATCGGAGTCTCCTCCTCCCGTAAGATCGCGATCGTTTCCCGCCGCCGCGCGCTGCTAAGCACGTCGAACACCGTGTCTTGTGAGAGTTCATCGTTGTTGCTGAACATCGAACGTTTTCGGATTGTCCCGCAGCGTCCGGCATATACAATCGATACAGCACATATGACCCTCGCCCATAGTTTAGTAACAGTGAGGTTACCCGGTTACCTCGCCGTCCAGACAGTCGCTACGATCGGATTACCGATCGGCGACGCGGTGGTGTCGCAGTCCCAGACGGCCGACACGACGGGCGCGGAGTCGCCACCGGGCGACGAACCGCGCCGGAAATGGTCCCAGATGCGTCACGTTCGCGCGAGCCACGCCACCGCGACGAGAGGGGCGATCACGCGAGCCATAACGCCGTCGTACGTCCGGGCAATGGTGTTCGTAACAATGTCGCTCTCGTCGGACGGGCAAACCAGATGATGACGACAGATCACGGACCGGCCACGCCGGACGGAGGGATCGACGGATGAGCACGACACTGCGTCGGCTGTACGGCAGTGACCGTCCGGCCGACGAGCAGCGACGGGCCTTCAGGGACGGCAGCGTTCCGGTCGCGGTCTACGGCCTCGGCAAGATGGGGTTGCCCCTCGCGGCGGTGTTCGCCGACCGGTCGGGGAACGTGACCGGCGTCGACATCGACAGCGCCGTCGTGAACGCGGTCAACGACGGTCAGTCCCCGGTCGAAGACGAGCCGGGACTGGACACCGCCGTCGAGACGGCCGTCGAGACGGAGTCGCTGCGTGCCACCACTGACGGGGTCGACGCCGCCGAGTCGGCGGCGCTACACGTCGTCATCGTCCCGACGCTGCTCGACGACGCGGACAGTCCAGACCTGTCCGCAGTGGAGTCGGTCGTCGACGACGTGGCTGCCGGACTGGCACCGGGCGACGCGGTGTTCCTCGAATCGACGCTCCCCCCGCGCACGTGCGTCGACGTGCTACGGCCACGGCTCGTCGAGAAGAGCGGGCTGGCCCCCGACGAGTTCGCGCTCGCGTTCTGTCCGGAGCGGACGGCCAGCGGGCGCGCGCTCGAAGACATCACCGGCAGCTACCCGAAGATCGTCGGCGGCGTCGACGAAGAGAGCACGCGCGTCGCGAAGCTGGTGTACGGCGAACTCACGAGCAACGAGGTCATTCCCGTGAGCGATCCGACGACCGCCGAGTGCGTCAAACTGTTCGAAGGGCTCTACCGGGACGTCAACATCGCGCTGGCCAACGAGCTGGGGCGGCTGGCCGACGAGCTCGCGATCGACGTGCGCGAAGCGATCGAGGCGGCCAACACCCAGCCGTACTGCGAGCTCCACGATCCCGGTGCCGGCGTCGGCGGGCACTGTATCCCCTACTACCCCCACTTCGTCATCGACACCGTCGAGACGTCGACACCGCTGCTGGAGACGGCCCGCCGGGTCAACGAGCGGATGGAGGAGTTCACTGTCCACAAGACCGTCGAGCAGCTCGTCGACGCCGGGACGGAGATCGGAGACGCGAGCGTCGCCGTCCTCGGTGTCACCTACCGTCCGGGCATCGACGAGACGCGGGCGTCGCCGGCCTGGACGATTACCGCCGCGCTGTCGGCGGCCGGTGCCGACGTGTACACCGTCGATCCGGTGTGCAGCGACCTCGCGGCCTTCCCGGGACACCCGGCGACGCTGTCGGAGCTCCCTGCGATCGACCCGGACGCGCTCGTACTGGTGACGGCCCACGACGCGTTCGACGACGTGCCCTGGGACCGACTCGCCGATCCGGTCGTGGTCGACGGTCGAGACGCACTGACGGACCCGCCGACGGCCGGCGAGGTGTACACGATCGGGAGCGGGCCCGCGACCTCCGACTGATACGGTTTATTGTAGTTGCTTACCGGTGATCGTCTACTCCGTGGCGACGATCACCGGTAAATCGCTACAATAATCCGTATGATACGGAACGTTGTCGTTGCGTACCGGTGAGCGTTGGGACGGTAGCGGCCAACAGCGCGATGCGGAGAGTGAAATTAGTAATTTTTCCGAAAATAATAATTTACTTTTAGATATTCGTTTTTCGGCCGAAAGAACGGATTATACGTTCGATCAGCCGGAGTAACTACCGACTGTCTCCTATAATACTCTGTTTGACAAATGTTACAGATATAGTAACGTTCAGAATAGAAGTTAAGTATAGGAAACAATTAAAAGTCTCCCGGTGGTGTGAGTATACGTCCACTGGACCGAGGCCAGGATCCATGGTGGGTGCTGGCGTCGCGTCACCGGTACGGGGTCACCGAGGAAACAGACACAGACACAAGCCGGTAATGGACGATCAACGGAGGTCACGAACATGAATCAGCGAACACTGGGAGACTACTATGAGCGCAACGCGCGATGAGTCAACACAGACGGAGGGTGGATCGGTCGGCGACACGAACAAGATGAGGGAGTCAGCCCAGCAGGAAGGGGCTGAGGTGACGGCGGACGAGCCGGCACCCTTACCGGTCGATCGGGTGTTCGAGTTACTGAAAAACCAGCGTCGCCGCGAAGTGTTGCGGTACCTCGAAGCGGCCGACGGCGAGACGGTCTCGCTGAGCGATCTCGCCGAACACATCGCCGCCATCGAGAACGACACGACCGTCCAGGCGATCTCGTCGAGCGAGCGCAAGCGCGTCTACGTCGGCCTCTATCAGTGCCATCTGCCCAAGATGGACGACATGAACGTCGTGGCGTTCGATCAGAACCGGGGGACGATCAGTCTCGGACCGAACGCCGACCAGCTCGAAGAGTTCCTCGACATCGGCGACGACGAGGACCGTCCCTGGCCCCGGTACTACGCGGGGCTCGCTGCCGGCGGGACCGCACTGTACGGACTCGCACTGATCGTCCCGGCCGTCAGCGTCGGCGTCGTCGTCCCGGTCGTACTCGTCGCGTTCGCCTGCTGTGCGATCGCCAACGAGTACGTCGACCGACAGACCGACGAGCAGAGCACGGTCTAGGACGGTCTGCGGGACCGGGTCCGGTTTTCTGCGCGAGCAACTGTGACAGTCGACAGGACGAACGCCGAACGCACGGCGCTTGGGTACGGCGACGGTCCGCGAGAAGGCGCGCTACCGAACCAGGGCCAGATCGACGTAGGTCGCTTCGTCGGCCGAGATCCAGGCGACCGCGTGCTCGTCTGTCGCCCGGAAGATCGTACACCGGTTCGGCCGCGCGTCGTATCGCTCGACGATCGCCCTGTACTCCGTCCCCGCAGTCGTCCGATCGGTCACTGACGGCATGGTTCGTTCACGCTGTCCGTGAGAAGGGGTTTGGTTATTGTGGGCCTTCGAGGAGTAAGCCGGCGACTGCCCTCGCTACTCGATCCCCAGCAACGCCCGCAGGAGGACGAGCAGATTGTTCGACTCGCCGCGGCTCCAGAACGCCAGCGGCTCCTCGGACTGGAACGTCACCACGGCGTCCTCGTCGTCGGCGAGCAGTACCGTCGAGAGGGGCAACACCGCCGGGTTCCACGGTCGGTCGTCGTCCACGACGGTGACCGGGCTCTCGTCGAACCGGTCGTCGACGCCGATCGCACGGACCTCGACGCCGCGCTTTGCGGCTGTGACGAGGGCGTCCGCGACTGGCTCGGCCCCCCGGTCGTCGGTCGTCGCCAGCAACACCGACTCCTGGGCGTCGGCAACGACCGCGCTCGTTCGCTCCGTGATCGCCGCCGGATCGCTCGACAGCCAGAGGTCGTCCCGCGACAGCGACGACTCCGTCGAGCCGACCGCCTCCAGTGCCGCCGTCACGTCGTCGATCCGATCGGTGTACTCGGTCCCCAGCACGAACAGCGCGTGCTCGATCGAGACCGCGTGAAATTGGCGCGGCGTCACCGACTCGATCTCGACGAGCCCCCTCTCGGACAGTTCGTCGGCGGCGTCGTACACTCGCGTGCGCGGGACATTCACCGTATCGCTGATCGACTTCGCCGTGCCGCTCTCGAGTTCGACGAGCGCGACGAACGTGCGCGCGGCGTACGCACTCAGCCCGAGACTTTCGAGCTTGTCGATCGCCTGCCGCCTGGCGTCGTCAGTGTTCGCTGTCATGCCTCGTCGTCCCATCACGGTACCCACCGGTACGGGCAGTATCGGCCGACACGCCCCGGCCGTCAGTTGAAGAGAACCGCATCTGATACGCACAGATTGTAGCCGTCGACCCCGTAAGTACTCTTCGTGATTTGGCGAGTGACACACACGAGCGAGCCCGTTTCGGGAATCTCGGACAGATCAGGACCGGGGCTCGGTGATCGTCAGGCGACCGTGGCTGTACACCGTCACCTCGTAGCCCTCGTACTCGAAGGAGATGTGGGCGTCTCCGCGACCGTCGTCGGGACATCTATCGAAGATGGTGTCCAGCGCGTCCGGATCGATCACCGTCCCCAGCGGTCGCAGTGCCGTCGGTTCTTCACCCGACACCTCCGACATCGCGTAGACGACCATCTCGCTGGTCGACCAATCGTCGTCGGCGTCGAACTCGACGACGTGGCGGTCGAACTCCGCATCGTACTCGACGACGAGATCGTCGTTCATCTGTTTCGTCTCACCGTCCTCGAACCGTCGACGGTGGCGGTCGCTGCTCCAGCGGTCGGGACGCGGCCAGGGGCGCGGTGTCGCACCAGGACGCCGTCGTACGCTGCACGGGCGCTCGAACTGGAGGGCGATGTCGAGTCCGGACGACACAGACGGGCGGGCGCAGAGGCGAGAGCAAACTGCATAGGTGACAGAAAGTTGGATTGTACAGACGTAACTCTTGTGGACCCGCTCGTAACAGGCGATTTCGCTCTCGATGGCCGAGCGATCACTCCTCTAGCAGCGAGAGCACGGCTTCGACCGTCTCGTCGCCGACGTAGTCGACCCGCGACTCGTCGGGATCGTACCGACAGACGCCGGCCGTTTCGAGGCGAGGAAGGTGACAGTGATGGAGGCGGCGAGAGAGTCGCTCCGTGGACTCGACCGAGACTTCCCCGCTGTCGGCGACGGCGTCCGCGAGGGCGTCGAGCGATCGAGACGGCTCCGAGCGGAGTTCCCGTAGCGTTGCACGCCGCGTCTCCGAGGCGAGCAGTCGGAGCACGTGGTCTGGCTTGTCGTCCGAGGCGTCAGTCGGCAGCGACCCATGTTCGGTCATCGGTGAGAGGTGACGGCCGGATACGGAAGGTTATGTATTATGTTACTGTCACCATTTTGCACGGAGGAGCGTTTCGTCGATCTTACCGCGAGTAGTCGACGCTCCCACGTCGACGCCAGAGCGGTACGAATCGACTAACAATACCCCTGGGCCGATACGTGGTATCTGGGGAGCGAATCCCCCCACACAGTGGCTGTCTCCGTCCCCCCGACTCGTCGCCACTTGCCCNCCCCCCNCCCCCACCCCACTCCCCTTTCCCGCTTCCATTTTCCCCGCTCGTCGACGGCGAGTCACGACGGACGACGACGGGACTCTTCCTGCCTCGTCGCGCGCCCGCGCTCCCATCGAGTGAGAGGCAACCGGAGGCGACCGGAGGCGAGAACGCCGGAGAACTCGCCGAGGCCCCTGCGACGCCGTGGCCGCCGGCTGCCGTGTGCGAGGGCGTAGGTCGGCCATAACAAAACACTCACCCGGTCACCACCGAGTGATGCGTCGGAGACACGCCTCGGCCGTAACAGCCACAGACACGCCACGGAACGCTACCGTCCCCCCCGATCAAAACGGAGTCGGGACGCCACCAGCGGAACAGACCGAGCGGCTTCGGGTTCTGATCACGATTCAGCACCCCGCCCACGTCCACTTCTATCGCCCCGTCATCGAGGAGCTGACCGCCGACGGGCACGAGGTGCGCGTCTGTACGCGCGAGAAGGACGTGGCCACCGAGCTGCTGACCGCCTTCGACATCGAACACAGCGTGCTCGCCGGTTCGGGCCAGTCGACGCTAGAGCGGATCGGCGTGCAGGCGCTGTACGAGCTGCGCTTGCTGGCGGCGGCGCGGCGCTTCCGGCCCGACGTGGTCACCGCGATCGGCGGGGTCGCGGCGGCCCACGTCGCGACCGCCCTCGGAGCCAGGAGCGTCGTCCTGACCGACAGCGAGCCGGCGGCGCTGACCAACCGCCTCGCCTTCCCCTTCGCCGACGTGGTGTGTACGCCGGCGTGGTACGACGGGGAGATCGACGCGCGCCACGTGCGCTACGAGGGGCTCCACGAACTGGCCTACCTCCATCCCGACCGGTTCGAACCAGATCGGGAGGTGGTCAGGGCGGCCGGGGTGGACCCGTCGGCCGACTACTCGCTGGTCCGGTTCGTCTCCTGGGGTGCCCAGCACGACGTGGGCGAGGGGGGCCTCTCGCGGGCCGGCAAGGAGGCGATCGTCGAGACGCTCGCCGAGGCCGGCGAGGTGTACATCACGTCCGAGGAGCCACTCGACGCACCCCTCGACCAGTACCGACTCCCGGTCGCGCCGGCCGACCTCCACCACCTGCTGGCGTTCGCGCAGTTGTACGTCGGCGACTCCCAGACGATGGCGACGGAGGCGGCGTTGCTCGGGACGCCGGCCGTGCGCTGTAACTCCTTTGCGGGCGGCGACGACATGGCGAACTTCCGGCGACTCGCAGAGTACGGGCTCGTGTTCTCGACCGACGACGAGGCGGAGGCCCACGACCGAATCGAGACGCTGCTCGCGGACGACGACGGCGACTGGGACCGCCGCCGCGGCGAGTTCGTCGCAGAGACCATCGACGTGGCCTCGTTCGTCCGGGACGTGCTCGTGGCGGTGGGAACATGAGGGTCCTCACCGTCGTCGGGGCGCGTCCACAGTTCGTCAAGTCGTTCCCCGTCTCGCGTGCGCTGGCACCCGACCACGAGGAGGTGCTCGTACACACCGGCCAGCACTACGACGAAGAGCTGTCGGCGGTGTTCTTCGACGACCTGGATCTGGACGAACCCGCCTACAACCTCGGGGTGGGCTCGCACACCCACGCGGTCCAGACCGCACAGATCATGGAGCGACTGGACCCGATCGTCGCCAGGGAAGCGCCCGACGTAGTCCTCCTGTACGGGGACACGAATTCGACGGTTGCCGGAGCGCTCGTCGGGGCCAACCGCGACGTGACGGTCGCCCACGTCGAGGCCGGACTGCGGAGCGGGACGCGATCGATGCCCGAAGAGACCAACCGCATCGTCACGGATCACGTCGCCGACGTGCTCTGTACGCCCTGCCGGGCGGCGACCGAGACGCTCGAACGGGAGGGGCTGGGCCATCGGGTCCACGAGACCGGCGACGTGATGTACGACGCGCTCCGCTGGGCCGAGCGGATCGCGCGCGACGAGTCGGCCGTCCTCGATCGGCTCGGGCTCGACGAGTCGTTCGTCCTCGCGACGGTACACCGGCCCCGCAACACCGACGATCCCGACCGCCTCGCCGCCATCGTGGAGGCGCTGGTGACCCACCCCGCGCCGGTCGTCTTCCCGGTCCACCCGCGCACGGCGGCCGCGCTCCGAGATCAGGGGCTGTTCGAGACGGTCCGGTCCGAGCTGCACTGTATCGACCCGGTCGGCTACCTCGATTTCGTCCGCCTGCTCGACGCCGCCGATCGGGTGGTCACCGACTCCGGGGGCGTCCAGAAGGAGGCGTTCTTCCTCGAAACGCCCTGCGTGACGTTGCGCGAGGAGACCGAGTGGGACGAGACGGTCGCCGAGGGGTGGAACAGGCTCGTCGGCGCACGGACGACGGCGATCCGCGACGCGCTGGCGACGCCGGTCGACGCCACCGACAGGGGCCACCCCTACGGCGACGGCGACGCGGCCGAGCGGGTCGTCGAGGTGATCGCCGATGGGTGACGTGCTCATGCTGGTGACCAACGAAGACGCGTCGTTCTACAGACAACAGGTCGACGCCCTCGAAGACCTGGGGCTGAACTGTGAGACGGTGGCAGTCCCCAACAGCGAGGGCGGAACCCGGCGGTTGCGCCACTACGCGCGCTTCTACGGGACGACGCTGCGCAAGTCGCTGTCGGAGTACGACGTCGTCCACGCCAACTACGGGCTGACAGCCCCGGCCGCCCTCGCCCAGCGGCGTCGCCCGGTCGTCCTCTCGCTGTGGGGATCGGACCTGCTGGGGTCGTACGGACGGCTGTCGACGTGGTGTGCCAATCGGTGTGACGAAGTGATCGTCATGTCCGACGCGATGGCGACCGAACTCGACCGAGAGGCCCACGTCATTCCCCACGGCGTCGACATGGAGCGGTTCAGTCCCACCGCACAGGCGAGCGCTCGCGACGAACTCGGATGGGATCAGAACGCCCGGATCGTCCTGTTTCCCTACGATCCCGAGCGCCCGATCAAGGACTTCCCACGGGCCCGCGCGGTCGTCGACGACGCGGCGTCGCGCCTCGATGGACACGTCGCGCTCCGGACGGTGAGCGGCGTCGACCACGGAGAGATACCACGATACATGAACGCAACAGACGTGATGCTCCTGACCTCTCGACGCGAGGGGTCACCGAACACGGTGAAAGAAGCACTGGCGTGTAACTGCCCCGTCGTCTCGACCGACGTGGGAGACGTGGCCAACTACGTCGAAGCCCTCGACTACTCGGGGGTCTGTGCCGACGACGACGAACTCGTCGAGCGACTCGTCGCGACGCTCCGGGCCGCACCGGTCTCTGAGGGCCGCGAACAGGTCGCGGCGCTCGGGTTGTCGGAGATGGCCCGCAACATCGCGTCGGTGTATCGACGAGCCGGCGCACGGGGGGTGACCGTCGATGGCTAGCGCGACGCCCCGCGAGCGACTCCCGGCGGAGCCGGACCTCCTCGTGGGGCTCGCCGGCCTCGCGGTCGCGGTCGTCCTCTTCCCGCTTCGATTCCTCTCCGGACAGCTGTTCATCCAGGTGCTCCCGCCGGTGCTGGGCCTCGGAAGCCTGGTGTATCTCGTCGGACGCGTCCGTGCTGGCGAGTACGAGCGGGCGATCGAGCGCCGACGCGTCGGCGTCGACGGGCGTGTCGTCGCGGGCCTCACGGCACTGGGGATCGGCGGGCTCGCGCTGTTTGGCGCGAGTGCCGGCGGTCGGACGACGACGTTCCTGCTGGCCAGCGGGCTCGTCGGGACCGCGATCCTCGTGCAGATCCTGTTCCTCGACGACGACGCGCTCGGTCCCGGACTCGTGCTGGGCCAGTTGCTCGCGCTGGCGCTCGTCGTCAGGTTCACCGCGTTGCTCTCGACGCCCGGACTGATCGGCGTCGACAGCTGGACGCACCTCACGGACTACGCGGCGGCCATCCAGTCGACGGACTCGCTGTCGGCGATCGCCGACGTGAAGTACCGGACTGCGCCGCTCTTTCACGTCCTGGTGGTGATCGCGGCCGACGCCATCGGTGTCGGCCTGCGGGCGGCCACCTACGTCTCGATGGGGCTCGCGCTCCCGCTGTCGACGCTGCTGGTGTACGCGATCGGGACGCTGCTGTTCGACCGCCGCTGGGCGCTGCTGGCAGCGGGCCTGTTCGCGATGGCCGATCACGTGATCCGGTGGGGCGTCCACATCATCCCGACCAGCATGGGGCTGGTCTTCTTCCTCGGAGCGCTGGCCGGGACGACGCGGCTCCTCGCTGGCGACACCAGACGCGCCACGTACGCGATCGTCGTGGCGTTCGGGATCGCGACCGCGCTGACCCACCAGATCTCGGCGTTCATCCTGCTGGTGGTGCTGGGCGTCGGTGCCGTGGTGGGGTCGCTCGGATCGGTGCTGCCCGGCGACTTCGACCGCGCGGGGTCGCTGTGGCCCGTCTTCGCGCTCGTCACCGCCTTCGTGGCAGCGCTCTGGTCGATCACGCCGTACCGAGACAGCGTGTTCGCCCTGGAACTGCTCGACACCGTCGACCGGGCGATCGCGACCTCCGTCGGCTTCCTCAACCTCTCCGGTCCGGATCCGGGCGGCGCGGGCGGTGCCAGCAGCGCTGCGGGCGTCCGGATCGGCGTCGCCTTCGCGGACGCGCTCGGCTTCTTCGCGCTGTTGTTCGCGGTCGTGATCGGGACCGTCGCCGTCTTCCGTCGACGCAACGCCACTCCGGCGACGGTGACCGTCGCCGCGGCCGCGGTGGTGCTGGCGACGTTTACCTTCGGACTCCCGCTGTTTGGCTTCACGACCTTCCTGCCCGGCCGCTGGTACGCGTTCATGTACGCCCCGATGGCGCTGCTCGCGGCGCTCGGCTGCCGGTTCGCGGTGCGTCGGCTCTCGCCACGGATGGCGATGACCGGCCTGCTCGTGTTCGCGCTGGTGGTCCCCGGTGCGATGGCGATCAACCACAAGGGGACCCCGGAGAGCCCGGTCTTCGACCAGGAGTACTCGACCTACGCCTACGACGAGACTGAGCTGTCGGCCGTCGAGACGGTCGGAGCGACGCGGCCCGAAGCGGCCGATCCGGTCTACACCGACCACCCCTATCGGACGGTGTTCGAGCGCAGCGGCGCGACGCCGGCCAACATGCTGGCCGTCGAGGACGGGGAGATCTACCACGACACCGTCGTCTACCGGCAGTACCAGTCGACCGGCGCACCGGTGGTCCTCGTCGACAACGAGTCGCGGACGCGCAGGGTCGCCCCCTCGGAGGTGTGTCGCGAGGACATGCACCGCCTCTACGCGAACAGCAACGTCACCGTCTGTACCGGTATCGACGAGATAGACGGAGCATAACTATGCGCGGAGATTCGGAATCCAGCCCAATGTCAGACAGAACTGTCCAGTCGTCGGTCGCGCTGCCGCGACTGGCGTCGTCGATCGACGTCGCAGCGGTCGTCTTGCTGGCCCTCGTGGGGGCGATCCTGTTCTCGCTCCCGCTCGGGCTCCCAGTCGCCGCGAGGGCCGTCCTCGCGGTCCCGCTCTTGCTGTTCGTGCCGGGGTACGCCGTCGTCGCGGCCCTCTATCCGGCGGCCCGCCGAGAGACCGAGACGACCGTGGACGGCCCGACGGCGATCGAGCGCGCCGCGCTCGCGGTCGGACTGAGCCTGTTTGTCGTCCCGCTGGTCGGAGTCGCCGTCGAGGCCGTCTGGTCGCTGACGCTCGTCCCCGTCCTCGACACCGTCGCCGCGGTGACGATCGCCGCGGGCGTGATCGCGCTCGTCCGACGCGAGCGGTTGCCGGTCGGAGAGCGGTTCGAGGTGACGACGCCGCTGCGCCGGGCGCTGGCGGGGACGACCGAACGGCCGAAGACGCAGGTGTTCCTGATCGTCGCCGTCCTGTTGAGCGTCGCCGCCGTGGGTGCCGGGGGCGTCGTCGCGACGGCCGACAGCGGTCAGGGAGTCACGGAGTTCTACCTCACCACCGACGGACCCGACGGCGAGCGGGTGATGGCGACCGGCGAGACGATCGGCAACGAGTCGGTCCACGAGCTGGTCGTCGAGAGCCCGGAGCGTCCCGGTGCGAACTACACCGTCGTCGCCCGGACCGGCATCGCCACCGACCGCGGCGTCGTCGAGGAGCGGACCCTCGGTCGCACGTCGCTCACGCTCGGCGACGGCGGGACCGGGACGGCGACGTACGCACTCGACCTCGAACGCGGCGACCGCCCGCTCGAACTGACCTACCTCCTCTACGAGGGGGAACCACCGGCGGAGCCGTCCCGAGAGAGCGCAGTTCGCTGGCTGCGCGTCCGGATCAGGTAACACGGCTACTCTCTTTTCGGCGATCGAAGATCGCGACGACAGCCGCCGCTCTCGGTCGTGTCGTCCTCGGAGAAGTGCCGCCGGGTCGCGCTACTCGGATCTCTTTTCCGGCGGGTCGTGCGAGACGTTCTGGCGCACGATCTCGGAGTCGATCGCGGTGATCGGATCGCCGGTCACGTCGAAGTTCGTATCGGCGACGAGACAGTCACGCGACTGTTCGAACCGGATTCCGGAGCGGCGTGGCCCCGTCTGTTCGATCCGCGATCCGCGGATGCGGGTGCCGTTTCGCCTGGTGATGTCGATCGCGTGTTCCGTCGCCGCGCGGCCGCTGATGGTGACGTTCTCGACGACCGGCCCCCGCTGGCTGTCGGCGGGACGGAGGGCGTTGATCGCCGGGACGCCGTCGGTGTCGACGGTCACCGTCGAGTCTCTGATCGTCGCCCGGCCCGCCTCCGAGTGGAGCACGATCCCGCCGGAGCTCGTCGGGATCTGTCCCTCGATGCGGACCTCGCAGTCCTCGACGACCTGTCCTTCGCGGGCCCGCATCCTGATCCCGCGGGGATCGAGCCCGTTGGTGTGACGCGGCGGGACCTCGTCGACGACGACGGTCGCGCGCTTGACCGACGAACCGGTGGATCCGAGCCTGACGTTGGCGATGTTGTTGTTCCGGTAGCGCCCGCCCCGGACGTGGACGGGGCCGTTCGATCCCGAGAGGCCGTCCTGGCGGCCCGGCGACGACGCGTAGATCCCGTTGTTCGGGAAGTTCTCCACCACGCAGTCCCGGACGGTCAGGGTCCCGGCGTGGTTGTGGCCGACGTAGATCCCGACGGAGTCCGAATCGTCGGTCGAGCCACCGGAGAGGCGGACGTTCTCGACGAGGGCGGTGCTGTCTGGCGTGACCGCCTCGAACCGGAACCCGGACACGTCGGGCGGGTACTGGCCCCTGACCGTGACATCGCGGACGGCGAAGTCGTCGGTTCCCAGTACGTACATCATGCCGCCGTCCCCCTCGGCCCGGAAGTCGAGGTCGATCTCCTCGAAGAGGAACCGCTTGAGGTCGACCAGTCGCAGGAGGGTCGTGCCCAGCTCGCTGGCGGGAGCGGTCGGAACGAACGACACGTCGGCCCCGTCGACGGCACGGAGCCCGACGTTGCGGAGCCCGCTCAGCGAGAGGTGATCGACCGCGTAGGTCCCGGCCGGGAACTCGATCAGCGTATCGTCGGCCGCGTGTTCGGCCAGCAGATCGGTGATCGGTTCCGAGCCGTCGGCCGCACCGCCGACCTCGGTGATGTCGATCACCTCGTCGAACCGGGACTGTCTCTCGGTCGTCTGGACCGGCGTCTCCGTCGTCTCCCCCGGCGTCCGGGTCCCGTCGTCTGGCGGCACCGGCGTCTCAGTCTCCGGACCACCACCCGGACAGCCGGCGAGCGAGCCGACGGCTGCCGCTGTGAGCGCGAGGAAGGCACGGCGAGAGCGGCGGGGCTGCGAATCTCGTGACACAGGCGAAGCGTGACCCCCCGTCGTCATTGTAATGGCAGCTCTTACGAACGGGTAAGTGGCGGGTACCGGTTCGACTGGGTATCCCCCACCTGCCCCCGAGACGAGAACCGCCAGCGCGAAACGAACCCCTCGCTACCGCGGACAGCCGATGTCCGGTGCCGGCTCGTCGCTGCCGTAGTGGTTGTTCCGGAACTCGACGTTCTGCCAGCGACTGGTGTGGACCTGCGTGATCGCGCTGCCGTCCCAGCCCTCCGGCGTCGACTTGGGCTCGTTGGGGTTGTAGAACCAGTTGCCGTGGATGTCGGCCACGTCGCTTGGCGTCCCCCGGATCGCGACGGCCTCCGTGCGACCGCTGTCCTGAACGTGCGTGACCGCCTCGACGGTGTTGTGGTGGATCTCGACGGTCGTGCCGCCGGGCCGGTGCATGTCCATCACGTGGTCGACGGCCGCGGAGCCGAAGTAGTTGTATCGGGCGACGTAGCCGTTGCCGCCGCCGCTGGCGATGCTGTGGCGGTTGTAGTTGAACTCGTTGTACTCGACGAGCGGCTGTCCCGACGTGGTGCTGACCCCGTAACCCAGGCCGTCCATCGGGTTGTGATGGATGTGGTTGTGGTGGACGTGCGTGTCGCCGGCCGGTCGGACCGCCGCGTGGGTGAACCCCCAGATCTCGTTGTTGTCGATCTCGACGCCGCTGCCAGTGACCCGCAGTCCCATGTCGACCGCGTCGGCGTCGTACTCGCGGTAGGAGTAGCTCGGGCCGCTGACGCGCAGTCCGGTGACGCGAGCGCCCCCGGAGACGTAGACCAGCGGCCACATGACCGACGTGGTGTAGAGGTGGCCACCGGCGGCCCCGTCGACGCCCCGGTCACTCGCCAGCGTGACGCCGGCCGGGACGGTGATGTCCCGCGAACCGAGGTCGAGTTCGGCGCTCCCGTCGACGTAGACCACGTCGCCGCTGGTGGCACTGCCCAGCGCGTCGACCAGCTCGGACACCGAGTCGACGGTGACGGTCGCCTGCGCCGGCTCGACGGCGTCCGCGTAGCCGTCGCCGCCGCCGATCACCGGACTCGTCGATTCCGTCGAGTCGTCCGAGTCGCCGTCCTCGGTCGAGTCCGTCGATTCGTCCGTCGACTCCTGGCCGGTCAGCTCCGAGAGCGCGATCTGGTCGCCGTCCAGGTACAGCGTGTAGTCGCCCTCGACCGGGGCGAAGTCGCTGACCTCGCCCGTGATCTCGTAGGAGTCGCCGTAGCCGTTGCCCGTGTAGCCCGCGACGGCGTACGTGCCGTCGTCGTTCTCGGCGATCACGTCGTTCTCGGTCTCGGCGGAGTTCCGGCCGGCGTCGAGGACCTTCTCGACGGAGCCGTCGACGGTGAACTCGTAGGAAACCTCCGTCTGTGAGACGACCGCCAGCGTCTGGCTGGGCTCGGCCTCGCCGACGAGGTCGTACGGGGAGATCGAGTCCCCGTCGAGCGTGACGTTCGCGTCGGCGTCTTTCGGTGAGAAGGCGACGACGCTGCCCAGGAACTCGTAGGAGTCGCCGTAGCCGTTGCCCGTGTAGCCTTCGACGGTGTACGTCCCGTCGTCGTTCTGGGAGATCACGTCGTTCTCGGTCTCGGCGGACAGTTTACCCACGTCCGTGAGCTTCGTGATCTCGCCGGTGGTCGTCAGCTCGTAGGCGACTTCCGTCGGCGAGGAGATCGCGATCTCGTGGCGCTCCTTGAGCTGGCCCCCGGCGTCGGGCCCGAAGGAGAACGTCGACGGGCCGTCCATCGTCAGCGCCGTCACGTCGCCCGTCAGCTCGTAGGCGGCGAGGCCCGAGGAGACGGTGCCCTGGATCGTCCCGTCGGAGACGCTGTCGTCGACGTCGCCGTCGGTCGGGACGCGCGTCACGTCGCCGGTCGTCTCGATGACGTAGCTCCACGTCGCCTCGCTGGCGTCGATGACGAACGACTCGGTCTCGCTCTGGCCGGTCGCGGACCCGACGCCCATCCCGACGAGCGCGGTGCCCCCGAGCACTTTCAGCGCGTCGCGACGGCCCAGTAGCGTCGTCTTACTGTCGGTACGGTCAGACTGTTCATCAGCCATGTACGAGTAGCGAGTGATTACACACCTAAGCGTTCTGACGGTCTGGGGCACCGATAACCGCCAGATACGACCGGGATAGCGGCGGTTGGGTACGGGTTGGTTGCGACTATCGGTGAGAGCGACCGTTTCGAAGGCGGCGCAACGCTCGCACGCGGACCCGCCGGTGACCGCGTACGACGAGCTTACGGCTGCCGTAGGACGGAGTTACTCGCCGCTGCTGGCGTGTCCCGCCGGCCGTCGCCGCCGTCGCTCGTCGCCCCGGTTCGGACGCGTCGACAGGACCTCCGTAACAAAACCGCAGTCCGCCCATGGAAGGGGTATGGCAGGTACGCGAGACGGTCGCCGGGAGGGCGTGGTCGTCCCCGGAATCGATACGGCGAGCAGCACCGCGGCGGTCCGGTCGCTCGGTCGCCGATCGATCCCGGCGATCGTCGCCTCCGAGCACGACACACCACCGGCAGCCGAGTCGGCGTACTGCGAGGAATCGGTCAGCGTCCCCGATCCTGGGGAGGACTTTCCGGGCTACGAGACGGCGCTGCTGGAACTGGCCCGGCGCGACGACGTGGCGACGATCCTCCCCTTTCGCGAACCGGACGTGTACGCCCTGGCGCGCAACCGCGACCAGTTTCGCGAGCACGTCGGAACGCCGTGGCCGACGCTTGCGACCCTGCAACGGGTGCAAGATCGGGTGGCGCTGTTCGAGGCCGCCGACCGGGCCGGCGTCGCCACGCCCCGGACCCGGACGCTCTCGGAGTGGACCGACTGGGAGGCAGAGTGCATCGTCAAGCCCCGCTACACCTTCCGCGCACCGGAGTACGCCGACCGCTTTGCGGACCCCGAGACCCAGTGGAGTTCGACCGCGTACCTCGAACCGGGCGAGCGACCCGACAGTGAGGCGATCGTCGAGGAGATGGGGCACGTGCCCCTCGTCCAGGAGTACGTCCCGACGATCGAGGAGTACGGCTTCTTCGCCCAGTACGACCACGGCAGTCCCGTAGCGACGTTTCAGCACCGCCAGCGTCGCGGCTGGAAGTACTGTGGCGGCCCGAGCGCGTTCCGCGAGTCCGTCGACATCCCGACCCTGGAGCGGGCCGGGCGGGCGCTGCTGGACGAACTCGACTGGCACGGCGTCGCCATGGTGGAGTTCCTGCGAGACCCGCGCACGGGGGCGTTCAAGCTGATGGAGATCAACCCCCGGTTCTGGTCGTCGCTGCCCTTCACGGTCCAGGCCGGCGTCGACTTCCCACTGCTCGCCTGGGCGCAGGCGACGGATCACCCCATCGACGGCGCACCCGACTACGAGGTCGGGATCGGGGGGCACCTCCTCCGTGGCGAAGCGCTGCACCTCCACAGCGTCCTGACCGAGGAGTACCCGCTGGTCGAACGCCCCTCGTTCCCGGTCCGTGCCGGCGAGATCGCGGCGTCGCTGCTCGGGCATCCCCGCTTCGACTACCTCTCGACCGACGATCCCGGCCCGTTCGTCCGCGACGTTCGCAACACGGTCGAGCAGGTGACGGGGGCCGCGAGCGCGGACGGCCTCGGCGACTCTGGCCCCGCCGCCCGGCTCGTCACCGCCGTACAGCGGCTGTTCGTGCGCGAGTAAGCCGTTCCTACCACCGGTTTCGGCCGGATCGGGCGTCGCGACGCCGCCGCGAACGCGACCGATCCAACTGTGTTGGTCGCCGTTTTATCTGCCTGGTGGCCCTTCTACCCGTATGGTCGACGTTGGCGTGGTCGGCGCGGGCGCTGGCGCAGCGGCACTCAGCTACGTGGTCGACGGCTCCCACCCGTCGGCAGATCTGACGGTCCTCGAAAAGTCCGGCGGCGTCTGCGGGCGGGCCGCGACCCGGCGGCACGGCTCGCTGACCTACGACTACGGCGCGAACTACCTGAAGTCCGACGACGAGCGCGTCGCGGACCTCGTCCGCGAGACGCTGGGCGAGGCGGGACGGGTCGACGTGACCGAGCCGATCTACACCTTCGACGGGGACGGAACGGTCTCCGAGGGACGAGACACCGACGAGCACAGGTGGAGTTACGAGTCGGGCCTCACCCAGATCGCGAAGCGGCTGTTTTCCGAGACCGACGCGACCGTCCACCGCCGGACGCGGGTCGAGGCCGTTCGCCGGCTCCCGGAGACCGACCAGTGGGAGCTGACCGATACCGACGGCCGGCAGTGGGGTCCCTTCGACGCGCTGGCACTGAATCCGCCGGCACCCCAGACCGCGGCGCTGCTCGACGACGCGGAGTGGGAGCATCCCGTGCGTGAACGGCTGGCCGCGGCCGCGACGGACGTGCCCTACCGGACGATCTGGACGGCCGTGCTCCACTACGAGTTCGAACTCGACCGCCGCTACTACGCGCTCATCAACACCGACGACGACCACGACGTGGGCTGGATCGCTCGCGAGGAGTGCAAGCGCGGCCACGTCCCAGACGGGGAGAGTCTGCTCGTCGTCCAGGCGAGCCCGGAGTGGTCGGTCGACAACTACGACGGCGATCCGGCAGACAACGTCGCCGAGCTGGCCGAACTGACCGCGGCCGTCGTCGGCGACGACCGGCTCACCGAGCCTGACTGGACCGACCACCAGGGGTGGCGCTACGCGCTCCCGGACGCGGGCGTCCAGTCCGGCCCGGTCGCCTCGGCCAACGAGCACGGACTCTATCCGGTCGGCGACTGGGTCGCCGGAGAGGCCCGCCTCCACGCGGCGCTTCGCAACGGCCTCGACGTGGGCGAACGGCTCGCCTACGCCCTGTGATCGAGTCCCGGGCGAGCCGGCCGGTGCTCACTCCGCGTCCCGAGCGTTGACCGCACAGACCGGTACCGGGGAGTGGCGGATGACGCGCTCGGTGGTGCTGCCAAGGAGGAAGCGGTTCAGGCCGCTTCGCCCCGCCGTCCCCATCGCGACCAGATCGGCGTCGTTCGCTTCGACGTAGTCGAGGATGTCTCGGGCCGGGAATCCCTCGCGGACCGTCGTCGTGGCGTCGAGCCCGCGATCGGCCGCGGCCGTCGCGATCTCTTCGGTAGCACGCTCGCCGCGGGCAGTGAACTCCGCTAGCAGCTCCGTGGGCGCGGTCTGGTCCGGGCCCGAAGACAGCGTCGCGACGTTGACGACGTTGATCGCGTGGACTCGGGCGTCGGCCCGCTCGGCGATGGCGAGGCCGTGCTCGACCGCCGCCGTCGACGGCTCGCTCCCGTCGGTCGGGATCACGATCTCGTCGTAGCCGTCGTCGACGGTGCTCGTCTCGACCGCCCGAGTCGTCAGGACCGGGACAGTCGCGTGACGAACGACGTGTTCGACGACGCTCCCGGCGATGTACCGTTCGAGACCAGTCCGGCCGTGGGTCCCCATCGCCAGCAGATCCGCGTCGTGTTCCGCGGCGTAGTCGAGGATCGTCTCGCTGGGCCGTCCCCGGACGACGGCCGTCTCGACCGAGACATCCTCGAAGATCGGTTCGAGCGCCCCGATCGTCGCTTCGCCTTCCGATTCGAGGCGCTCGACGTAGGCCTCGTCGACGCCACCGGCGTTGATCGGGCCGGCCGCCGCCTGGAGGTCGACGACGTTGAGGAGGTGGATCGACGCGTCGAACGCCCGCGCGAGGAACGCGGCGTGGGCTCCGGCCTGTTCCGCGTGGTCGCTGCCGTCGGTCGGAACCAGAACGGTGTCGTACATGGTGTTTCCACTCGGACAGACTCGCCCCTGGATCATAAACGGCGACCACTGTTCCCGTCGGTCAGAAGCTCCCAGCCGTCAGTCGCTCCCACAGCCCTCACAGTCGCAGTAGCGCTCACAGAGCGGGTTGTCACAGTTCGGGTTCCGCGCCGAGCAGTGCGTGCGCCCGTGGCGGATGAGCAGGACGTGGAGCGGATACGTGAGTTCGTCCGGCACGACCGCGTCGAGGGCGTCGTGGGCGCGCTCGTTGCTCGCGTCCTCGGGGACGAGTCCGAATCGCTTGGACACGCGCTCGACGTGCGTGTCGACGGCCATCGTCGGCTTCCCGAAGTGGAAGTTCAGCACGACGCTCGCGGTCTTGGGACCCACGCCCTTGATGTCGGTGAGCCACGCCTTCGCCTCCGCTGTCGGCAGCGCGTCGAGGAAGGCCAGCGAGTAGGCCCCGCCGGTCTCCTCGCGGATCGCGGTCAGCGCACGCTGGATGCGGGCCGCCTTCTGGTCCGGGAGGCCGGCGACGCGGATCGTCTCGGCCAGCTCGTCGTGGTCGGCCGCCTCGATTGCCGCGAAGTCCTCGTAGGTTTCGAACAGCGACTCCGAGGCCCGGCGCGTGTTCTCGTCGGCGACGTTCTGGGAGAGGATCGTCGTCACGAGCTGTCGGACGCCCTCGCCCGGCTCCGCGTCGGCGTCGGCCCCGTGTGCCTCGGTCTGTGCGACCGGTTCGTACAGCGAGACGAGGTCGTCGTGCAACTCGCGTACGTCCGCCGCCGTCCACTCTTCGGGACTCTGCATATCGGGACTCGGGACTGCGACGGCTTCAACGCACCGGGATCGAGGCGGATCTCCGGCCGGGCTCGACACACACACCACACTGCCGGCCGGGAGATCAGGCCGTCGCGGTGAGGTCTTCGACCGTCGCGCGGCGGTCTTCGAACAGGCGCTCGGCCTGCTCGTCGTCGTAGTCCGTGTGATACTCCTTCGCCACGCCGCGTTTGGCGAGGTTGACGTGACGGTCCGGGGCCACGTCGTGGCGTTCGAGGCTGTTGCGCGCACACTCCGGGGGGCACCCGTCGATCACGACCATCGGTCGCCCGGCAGTCGCCGTCTCCACGAGCGGGTCGACGTCTGCACCCACGCCCGCGATACAGGACATCTCCGCCACGCGCTCGCGGTCGAGTCGCACGGCGAGGTCGTTGGCCATCTGGGCCGCACTCGAACACCCAGAGCACGAGTACACCAGCGGCAGGTCGTCGTAGTCTTCGGTCATCGGGCAGACGTTTCGCGCCGTTCGAGGAAGTAGTTGTCCCGAACGGCTTCGTCTCCGAGGCAGGTCGACGACAGCGAAGCGAATGAACTGCCAGTCGAGGTAAAAAGTGAGTGTGAAATGCGATGTATGAATATAGATAGAGAGATCTGCAAGTCTTGAGATATATAGATGTACTTATCCATATTTTATCTCCATCTCCCACATATCTGGTGACAGATTGTGTGATGTGTACTCGAACCCGTGTTCTTCGAGGACGCCATACAGCGGCGAGGGTTCGAAACTGTTCACGAGCACCAGCGTCTCGTCGGCTGGTATAGTAGCCATTGAAAGTCAATGCACACCCGATCGCACGACTACAGTGCGATCGGTGTGTAAATCGTTTCAATTGTTACTATAGCGATCCGAGCGCACTCATGATGTCGTCGAACGGTTCACCGCCGATCTTGCGGGCGTCGAGGCGTCTGTCGGCGTCAGTCTGGGACTCGTGGGCCATAGGTGGCTGTCGGGTGTGAACGGGGCTATAGCGTCACCCGATGGCGTTCGTTCGTGTCGCCGGAGATCGGTAGTTGCCAGCGACGGGCGACGGCATCAGACCCCGACGTTCGGGCGGCGCATGTAGATCGACCGAAGGAGGACGCCGAGGCCGACGAGGACGAACACGCCCTGAATCAGCAGTCCCTCCTTCGCGTCGAGGCGAAAGAGCACTGCGAGCACCCCGCTGGTAGCCAGGCCGGCCGTCAGAATGGCGAACCCGACGCTGAACAGTTGCATCGGTCGGGAGTGTAATCGGCGGGCAGCGCGGTGCGCGAGAGACGCGATGAGCCCGCCGAAGGTGACCGTGCTGATCACGAGGACGATGACCATGACCGTGGTAGTGATATTCGGTAACATTGGTGTGGGGTTGGCTGTTGCGTTTCTGCGTCCAGTGGGCACGACGGGGACGCCGATCGATCTACGTGTAACTACCGTGTGAGACTGCTTCAAGCGAGAGTGGCGTTCCTATCGACTGAGAACGACGACCGATCGCAGTCGATGCGGAGTGGATGGCCGTCCGGGGCGCTACGGCGACTGGACTGGCACAGTCGAGAGCGACATCGGCTCGCTGCCACCGAGTTCGACGACGAGACGCCAGCCGCGGTCCGCGTCGACGACGCGGAACCCCGATAGAGACCACTCGGGCTGGTGGCGAGACAGTTCGACCGCCACCGGGAGCACCGGCAGTCGGCCGTCTCGGACCGACAGTGCGTACGCAGAGAGCGTCGCCTGGACGGTCCGTCGTCGGTTCTCCCGGTCGATCGAGGTCGAGCGACAGCTGAACTCTCCGACGAGGCCGCGACGCTGGAGCGCCGCCAGTGCCGTGGCGACCGGCTGCCGGGTCCGATCGACGGGCGTCAGCTGCGACGCCGCATCAGTCAGCAGTGCTGCCTGCTGGTCGGGGCGCAGTCGCGCGTCGAACTCGGTGGCGAGACACTCCAGCAAGCACAGACAGAGGTCGTCCGGGTCGTCGACTGTCTCTGCGAGTTCGAAGTACGCGTCCACGACGGCGGTCTCCAGGTCGTCGTACGGGCCGTCGGACAGCGCCTCGAAGACGGCGGCGGCGACCCGGTGACAGAACTCGATGCGCCGTTGCGTCCCCTCGTCCGAATCGCCGGCGTCAGCCACCGACGGCACCGCGGCGTCGGTGTCCGGACGGGACCCAGCAGAGAGCGCCCGGTCGCCGAACGGGTCCGACTCCTCGCAGACGATCAGGTCGTATCGCGGCGTCCGGGGATCGTACGTGCGAAGCGTGCTCCGGTACTGTTCGGTCGCACGGACCGCGAGGCGTGCCGTCGAGCGACTGTCGAAGCGCAGTGTCGCGACGGGGACCGGTCGCTCGCCAGTCCGACCACAGACGACGCGGTACGAACCGTCGTCCGTGGCGAGCCGTTCCACGCGTTCCCGAAGCTCTGCGAGTGTCGTCCCGATCATCTGTCTCTCACCGTAGTTGTCGCCGTCACCGGCGTCTGCGACTATATTTTAGGTTTACCTAAAAACATATAACCGCTACGGTCTCCGCTCCGGCGACGCCGACGAGATCGCCGGCACTCAGAGCGAGACGGCAGTCGGACGACTTCCCGTCAGTCCCGTCGTGAGATGGTCGCTCGTTCGGGGTGGCGGGTACGTCACAGACGGACGATCGGCGTCAGTCGTCGGCACGCTCTGGCGCGGTTCGGTCCTCGATGGCACGGGCCCGTTCGACGATCAGATCGTCGTCGACGTGATCGAGGAGCCGTTCCTGGCCGCGTTCGCGCCGTCGCTCGATCTCGTCGTCGTCGACGTAGCTCTCGAACACCCGATCGATCTCGGACTCGCGAACGGACGCCAGTGCCGGCGATTCGGGGTCGAGATCGTCCGGAAGCCGCTGGGCGAACCACTCGCGCCACCGGTCCCGATCGTCCCACTCCTCGTCGAGTTCCGCGCGCCGACGGACCCAGTCGTAGTGATCGGCGACCGGCTCGGGAACGCCGCGGTCGCGGCGAACGTCTTCGACGACGCTCAGGGCCGTCCGCGCGCCCCGCCCGGCAGCGACGATCGCCTGCCGAGACGCCCCGGAGGGCGAGGCGACGTACAGCCCGTCGATCGGTGTCGTCCCGTCCGCCGCGGGATAGGAGTCGTCGAAGGTCTCGTGTACCTCGCCGTCGTGCTCGCGGGTCGTCACCATCGCGGCCTCGTCCAGCGACAGGAGGTACTCCCCGCCGTATCGCGTCGCGGCGACGACTCGGTCGGTCGTGACCGGGTCGCCGGACTGAAGCTCCACGCGGAAGCCGCCGTCGTCACGGCGCTCGACGGACTCGACGAGGTCCGAACGGAGCTCACAGCCGGCCTCTCGGGCGTGGTCGTGGAACAGCTCGTAGAGCGTCTCGATGTCGATGCCCGCGGGGAAGCCGAGGTAGTTTTCGAGGTGAGCGCACCGCCGGAGCGACGAGCGCCCACGGTCGAACACGACCGTATCGAGGCCGTACCGGGCGGTAAACACGCCCGCAGAACAACCTGCTGGGCCGCCGCCGACGATCACGACTTCGCGGTCGGTAGCTCCGTTCGCGGGCGTCGTCTCGCCCATCGTCAGAGCTCTCCGGTGACGATATCCGCGACCCGCTGGCGGTCGAAGAGTTCCGCATCGTCGGTGACGCGCCCGAACGTCTCTGGGTACAGTTGCTTGGCGGCCCGCTCGGTGAGGAACAGATTCTGAATCGGACCCTGTCGGAGCGGCCCACCTCGGTAGACGCGACCGTTCTCGACCGCCGTCAGTTGCCCGCCGACGGGATGTTCGCGGAGGAAGCCGAGGACGGTCTCGCGGAACTCGGTCGCCGACTTCTCCTCGTGGCCGCGAAGCAACAACACGTCCGGGTCGATCGTGAGCAGGTTCTCGTAGTCGAGTTCCCCCCGGTTCTCAGTGCTCAGGTTCTCGACGCCCGTTCCGGCGAGTGCGTCGCTGACACCGAGGTCGTTCCACTGCTTCTTGCTCGTCCCGTCGTCGTTGAGTCGGTACGGGGAGAACGTCTCCGGCTCGTCCGTTCCCTCGTAGGTGAGAAAGACGCTCGGACGATCGTCTGCCGGCGGCAGCTGGGACTGGAGCTCGGCCAGGAACTCCTCGTGGAGCGTCTCGAAGGCCTCGAAACGGGCCCGCTCCCGGAACATCGCGGCCATCTTCTCGAATGCCTGGTAGAGCGTGTAGTACCGGTAGTCGTGCCACTCGTCGGACCGCCGAAAGATCATGTTTCCGAAGAACGGGCCGACGTTCTCCCGGATCTCGGCGATGTCGTCGTCGCTCCAGTCGAACCAGTTTCGCAGCATGCCCGTGTCGACGACGTGGACGTCGCTGTCGAGTTCGTAGAACAGTTCCCTGGACATGTCTGCCTCGACGAGATCGTTGGCGGCTATCCGCTCGAAGTCGACACTGACGCCCGGGAGCTCGTCGTAGACGCCAGTGTGATACTCGCCGGACTGGCCGATCCCGACCATCCCGTCGGCCTGGCCCAGCGCGACGCCCATGTCGGCGAAGTCCCCGCCGTAGGGCACCCACGTCTCCGGGACGGCGTCGAAGGTCACGTCGCTAACGGGGGCCATCGAGACGGAGTACGCATCCCCGTCGCTCGACTCGGTTTGTGCGTCCGTCTGGGTGGCTGTCTCGGTCGAAGAGTCGCTGCTGGTACCGCTACAGCCTGCGATCAGACCGGCGAGCGCCAGAGAACCACCGGACAACACGTACTCTCGTCGGGTCGCTCCGTTCGCGTCGTTCGAGTTGCGCGCCATAGGATTTGGCTCGCCTAAACGATATATATGCGTTGTGGATTTTAGGCGAGCCGAAACTACCGCGGCGCGCCACACTGGAGACACATCGGCGGCCCCGACTCGGGCAGTGCAGTCCCGCAGTGGGGACAGTCGTCGACGGCGTCGGCGGTCGTCAGCGCCTCGATCACCGAACCGGTCGTCCGGCGAAGCGACGCGATCGTTCCGAGATCGCCGTCGTCCGAGCGCCGTTCCGCTGATCGGCCTCGCTCCGCCGTGAGCGCGAACGCTCCACGCTCTGTGACGAACGACTCGTCGTCGTCAGTCAGCGCCCGCAGTCGGGCGGTCGGATACTCTTCGAACACGTCGGCCCCGACGGTACCGAACGCTTCCGCCGCGCGACCCCGGACGTACGGATTCGGGTCGTCCAGGCGCGCAGCGAGCGCCCCCCGAACGTCGGCCAGGCGCTCCGGGTGCTCGCAGCCGGTCGCGACCAGCGCCGTACAGACGTGGTACCTGACGAGTTCGCTCTCGGCGTCGAGGTGGTCCCCGAGGTGTTCGACGAGGTGCCGGAGTCGGTCGGGATCGCCGAGCGCGACGAACGCCAGCGCCTTGGCGAGTTTCGCCGTGACCTCGGGCTCGTCGAACGCGAGGCCGACGCGCAGATCGGCGAGCACGTCGGGCGCTGCGACAGCGTCGGGGTGGTCGAGAGCGACGTACCCCAGCGCTTCGGCCGAGCGAGCACGGACGTAGTAAAACTCGTCCTCGTCGGCGAGGCGAGCACCGAGATCGTCGACGGCCGCGAGGACGGCGTCGGGTTCGGCCTCGGCGACGGCGACGAACAGCTTCGCGGTCGTGAGCCGTATCGCGCGTTCCTCGTCGGTGAGAAACGAGGCGACCGCGGGAGCCAGACCGTCGAAGCGCGAGGGAGCGTCGTCCGCGAGGTCGCCCAGCGCCCGTACCGCGTCCTTCCGAACGGACGGGGACGCGGCGGCGAGTGCCGTCAGTGCGTCCCGCACCCGTTCGACCGGTTCCGTTTCGACGATCTCGACGAGCCGTGCCGGCTCCGGTGGTTCAGTTCGATCCACCATCTGAATGGTCGTGGGAGCGACATCACGGGACCGACTGAAAGCGCTTGCGTTCGATCCGGTCGAGAGGAGATGTATCACGAAGAGATAGCCGACAGTATCAGAGCGGTGCCCGACCTCCTCGGCTCCGCTCGTCGCAAAGTCACGAGCGCCGAGACCGTTCGTTCGAGCGTCGAACGATCTACAGTAGAGCAACGCCACGAGGATCTATACGCGTCTCAAAGACCGCCAGACAGCGAAAGAAGTCCCGCTGGGAGAACGTAATGGGGAAAACGACCGATCGAGTAGATCCATCCCGGCCGAACGCGTTCTGATCGAACGACAGTTTACTCAGCCATTAGTTCACCGGGAGCGGGAATCTCAGCCTGACCTCTGTTCAGAACCCCGAGTACTTCGTTCGCCCGAAACTCACGATATCGTTCTTGACCAGTGAGTTCCTCGACGACACCGTCTGCTTCGAGTCGGTCGACTGCTTTGTTCGCTGCCTGGTACGACATATCGATCAGTTCGGCGGCCCGAGAGACGGTGAGGATCGGTTCGGTGAACAGAGCTTCAATCAGGGCCTTTACCGAGGGAGCGGCGTCACTGTATTCCTGACGATACCCCTCCCGTAACTGAAGCAGTAATTTCGCACGGCCGAATGCCTCGTCTGCCTGTTCCCGGATGCCGGTCAAGAAGAATTCGAGCCATGCGTTCCACTCGCCCGCTTCGTTGACTGCGAGCAAGCGATCCGTATACTCGTCGCGATTACGGCGAATATAGGAGCTGAGGTAGAACAGCGGGTGGACGAGAATGTCGTCAGCGATCAGCATCAGGACGATCAACAGCCGCCCGACACGACCGTTGCCGTCGACGAACGGATGAACCGTTTCGAGCTGGTAATGGAGCAGCCCGATATCGACGAGCGTCGGGTACTCTCCGTGCTGCATATACTCCTCGAAGTTATCCATCTTCGACACAGCGATCTCCGGTTTCGGGGGAGCGAATCGGACAGCGGTACCGTAGCCACGCTGTTGCTCTTCCTCGATCCAGACGTACCGGTCCCGGAACTCGCCCGGTCGTGGATCCTCGTCGTCCGTTCGTCCGGTTTCCATCAGCGACTCGTGCAGTGATTGCAGGAGAGCGAGAGAGAGTTGTTGCCGACTCCGGCCCTGATTGGTCAGCGTCTCGGTCGCATCCCGGAGCGCCGTAGCGTAGTTCCGAGCTTCTTGAACGTCCTTCGAATGGCTCCCTCTCTGAAGCATATCTGAGACGGTCACCTGCGTCCCTTCGACCTGCGAGGACTGTTCTGCCTCCTTGTACACGAACAGGCCAAAGGCAGTCTCTGGGTCGTCGATCTCACTCCAGAAACCGTCGAGGCGACCGAGTGAATGCATCGCTCGCCCGTGTGCATCGATGACCTCGGCAGAGAGTTCCAACGACGGTGGAAGGTCGTCTGGGAGATAGAATTTCGATGCGGGAAGTGGTGCTGTCGAATTGGCGGACAGGTACTTCCCCGGCGCTGGTGTATCGATCAGATACCCGTCTTTCATTACTCTCGATAGCGCTCCGTTGAGTAAATGATTTTCGGAGATCGTTTAGTTAGAGAGAGGTGGTCAACGCTGAGTAAGCGAAGTCCGGTACTGCTTGAAAATAGCTCTGAAATCCACAGTTGTTCCCGAACCAGTGGCTCGCGTGTCTGCAAGCCGCAGAGAAGCGAGCGCTGTGGGATTTGAACCGCGTCGAGACTCGCTTCGCTCGTCTCGTCTGCTCGAATCACCGGTACGCTCCGCTCTTTCGCTCACGTTCGTTCGCGAAAAGCCACGAGCGCTGAGGGCGTTCGTTGGCTTATCGAACGATCTTCCTTAGAGAGTGGGTACGGCGATCTAAACGCGTCTCAGAGACTGCGAAATATATCGACCGTGCGCTGTTGCGCGGTCGGTGCGGTAAACGGCTACAATAATCCGTATCAGTCTCTCCGTGATCTTCTCCGAAATATAGCGATCCGTGTATTCGACATGTGAGTCGATATCACGGAATATGGAAATTGTAAAGCCATTGCTTAATCACAACTACACTGGAGAATGAATCTAAGAGTCAAGCCGCTAAAACAGAAGGATGCAGGCCGAGGCCTCGCGACCCTCGATCAGTCGGCTATGGACGAGCTCGGTGTCGAGAATGGAGATTACATTCTTATCGAAGGTGAAGCAGGCAAAACGGTAGCCCGCATCTGGCCCGGGTACCCGGAGGATGATGGCCGTGAGGTCATACGCATCGACGGCAAACACCGAACGAAGATCGGTGCCGGGATCGACGACACGGTCCAGATCAAGCAGGCAGATGTCTACACTGCAGACGAAGTGAGGATCACCCTGCCGGACGACCTGCGCGTGACGGGTGATTTGAGTCCGATGATCCAGAAGAATCTCAAGGGCCAGGCCGTCACGACGGGGCAGACGATTCGAGTCTCGTTCGGGCTGGGGCCAGACTCGGTGGTGTCGAAACAGAAGGTGCCGTTAACTGTATCGGAGACGAAACCAGACGGAACTGTCGTCGTTACAGAATCGACCACGATCTCGATCGGCGAGCGACCGGCAGATGATTTCGTCGAAGATGACGATGTCGAAGACGAAGATGTAACACTCGATATCACGTACGAGGACATCGGGGGGTTGGACGACGAGCTCGAGCAGGTTCGAGAGATGATAGAGCTCCCGATGCGACATCCAGAGCTGTTTCAGCAACTCGGTATCGAACCACCCAAAGGAGTGTTACTGCACGGCCCACCGGGCACTGGTAAAACGCTCATGGCGAGAGCCGTCGCCAACGAGATCGATGCCCACTTTACAGACATTTCGGGCCCGGAGATCATGTCGAAACACTACGGCGAATCAGAGGAACAACTCCGGGAAGTATTCGAGGAAGCGTCGGAAGAAGCACCGGCAGTGATCTTTGTCGACGAAATAGATTCGATCGCGCCGGAGCGGAGCGAAACCTCCGGCGACGTCGAGCGCCGTATCGTCGCGCAGCTCCTCTCACTGATGGACGGACTCGAAGACCGTGGGGAAGTGACTGTCATCGGTGCAACGAACCGCGTCGATGCGCTCGACCCTGCACTCCGGCGGGGTGGGCGATTCGACCGTGAGATCGAAGTCGGCATTCCAGACAAGAGTGGGCGAAAAGAGATTTTGCAGGTACACACTCGTGGGATGCCCCTCTCCGAGGACATTGATCTCGACACATACGCAACTGACACGCACGGGTTCGTCGGGGCAGACATCGAGCAGCTAGCAAAAGAGGCTGCGATGAACGCACTCCGTCGGATCAGGCCCGACATCGACCTCGAGACGGACGAAATCGATGCGGATACGCTCGAGTCTCTCCAGGTCACGACAGATGATTTCAGAGACGCAAGATCTGGAATCGAGCCGTCCGCGCTCCGTGAAGTATTCGTCGAAGTCCCAGATGTCTCGTGGGACGATGTTGGTGGGCTCAATAACACGAAGAAGAGTCTGCAGGAGACGATTCAGTGGCCGCTCGACCATCCCGATGTGTTCGAGCGACTTGATCTGGAAGCGGCGAAGGGGGTTCTACTTTATGGACCACCCGGTACGGGAAAGACCTTGCTTGCAAAGGCTATCGCCAACGAGTCTGAAAGTAACTTCATTTCCATTAAGGGACCGGAGTTACTCAACAAGTACGTCGGAGAGAGCGAGAAGGGAGTCCGTGAAGTATTCGAAAAGGCCCGCTCGAATGCACCTGCAGTCGTGTTTTTCGACGAGATCGATTCGATCGCGACAGAACGCGGCCAGAGTGCGAGCGGCACTGGTGTCGGCGAGCGTGTCGTCTCGCAACTACTTACCGAACTCGATGGTCTCGAGAAGTTAGAAGACGTCGTTGTTATCGCCACGAGCAATCGACCCGACCTTATCGACAACGCACTGTTGCGGCCAGGGAGGCTCGATCGCCACATCCACGTGCCTGTCCCCGATGTCGCCGGTCGCCGAAAGATATTCGAAGTCCACACCGACAGCAAGCCGCTGGACAGCGAGGTCGACTTGGACGATCTTGCCGAGAGAACCGACGGGTACGTCGGTGCAGACATCGAAGCAGTCTGTCGCGAGGCATCGATGCAGACTGCACGTGGCTTTCTCGACGACGAAAGAGACGATCAAGATAACTCGGTGGACGAGATCAAGCTGCTACAGTCGGATTTCGACGATGCAATACAGGAGATCAGTCCGAGCGTCGATGCCGAGACAAAACGCCATTACGAACAACTGCAGTCACAGTTCGGTTCCGGACAGCCAGGCATCGAGTGAGGGATCGACATCGGCTGAGGTACCATCCGACGGGATGTAGAGGCGCCACCCTCCTGCTTTGGATCGAATCGTCAACCGTTTGCCTCGAACTCGGAATCGCTAAGATACGTGTCTCGCCCGAGCGTCGCATCGCCCAAGGAGAACGACTCGGTGTCGAGTTCGGTGTTGAGTCCCAGAAACGAACTGGTACCGAGGGTGAACGCGTTGTCGAGCGTCCGTATCGACGCATCGACGTGGGCCGGTTTCTCGGTCTCGACGATCGTCGCAATTGCGTCTCGATGTGATTCAGACTCGAACGGGCCACACAACACCACCAGCGACTGGTCTTTGGGGAGCAGTGACTCGTAGGCTTCCTGGTTGGTATCTTGCTCTACCGCGTCGAAGTCACTTCGATCGAGGATGATCAGCCGATGACCGGTGACCGTATCCGCGGATGTCGCTGGCTCCGGGCCGCCATCTGTTGCGTGGCGCAGGTACAGTTCGATGATCTCCTCCAGACCAGCACGCGTCCCTCGCTTTTTGTATAGTTCAGGCGCTCGAGAAAGGTATTCTCTCCTGGCACTCTCTGGCCAGTCGCGGTACTCGTTAGCTGCGAGCCAGCTTTCCAACCACGCAAGCGAATTCGTCGGAGTACCCGACGGGTCGAAATACTGTGTAATCTGCTCGATCTCTGATTGAATATCCGTGAACGACGTCTCGAATACCGAGAGGAATCGTTCGAGGAACGCGGCCGATCGATCGTCTTCTTTGTACAGTTCCGGCATGTACCGGAGGTACGACTTACGAGGGCAATACACCGTGACAGTATCGACGTGTGGTGAAGTAGTGGGAGTTCCGATGAGTTCGAACGCGACGTTGAGGTACCGACCGCTCGCTTCCCGCAACAGTAGATCTCGTGTCTCAGGCTCTGTAACAAGTTTCCAGTGGTTCTTGATATGAGACTCGAACGCATCAAGTGCGGTGCCTTGCCATCCTTCAATCTCAGCCGGCGTGACGCTCTCGCTCCGACTGGCGAGTTCAGCCGCGTCTGCTGATGTGAGTTCTTGTACAGTATCGACACCGAGAGACGACAGTGAATCTCGGATCTGATCGGAGAACGTCTCTTCGAGCAGCGTCGTCGGTTCTGATTGCTTCACTGTCGCCCCCGATCCACCATCAGGTTCGGTCTGTTCGATTAGCTTCAATTCCGGCTGATCTGTTGCGTGATAGAAGATACGCACCTGGGTGTTAACAGACGACCCGGTGCGTTCGAACGTCAGTCGATGCCAGTCGAGGTCACGCACACCTGAGTCGAACTGTGTTGCAGCGAAACCGACGTACTTCTCGCGGCTCGGATGAGTGAGATTCTGCGTGGTTTCGGTAAACATCTGGCAGCGTCTGTCTTCACCGACAATTGCATACAGCGTTCGCATGCCGTTCGTTCGAACGCGGCTGGTCAGTGTGTGACAGGCACCATCGAGCTCGATCAGTCGAGTGAACGACTGTGCTTCGGCGTCCCACTCGAACAGCCAATGCTCGCTTCGATCAGAAATCGACCCAGCAACGACGATCGCATCATCAAGCACCGTGAGCACCGACAGAGTGAACTGATCACCAGCGGCGGTGAACGATCCGGGGTCAGGGAGAGTGGGGTCGATATCCGACCCCAGCGTCCGGATAATACGACGTTGACGCTTCTTTTCGAGGGCGTAGACCTCGTCACCCGTCACCGCAATGTCCAGCAGATTCTCGAAAGTGTGGCGCTCTTCATCGGGCGATAATAGCGTGCCGTAATTGTCTATCACGTAGACACCACGATCCTGATAGGTGAGGCCTGTCGGGTGACGAACATCGGTCTCGAGTGGTTCCCGTTCGCGCCGTCGTTCCTGCGATATCCGTGTAATCGTGCTGTCGTCTGCTATGAAGAGTTGGCTCGAACTTGCGGCGATTGCACTCGCTTGCGGTACTCTGTCGGCCCCCCCAACGTTGATTTCTTGGCGTGTATCGGTCTTGGGATTGTATTGGTCCAGCGTGCCCGAATGGGAGAGCATGTACAGGAGCCCCGTTTCGTCGACAGCGATGTCACGCACCTGCTCTCCGACTGTCGACGTTCGGATCCCGGTCGTTTGAGAAAGTAGAATACCGCCGTTCGAGACGTCGATGTTTCGGCGTACCCAATTTTGCCACCCTGTCGTGCTTGTCGTCGTCGTGTAGGAAAACTCCACGGTCACTCCCTCCTCGCTGGTGTCATGTTGATCGTGATGTCGGCGATTGAAAACAGCGCCGTTTCGTCCACGAGTACTTCAGTCCCGTCGACGACGGTGCCACCGTGTGCAGTAATATCGAGGTTCGAGAGGTGATCGACAGCGTCGACAGTTGTTATCTGCTCTTTCAGTTCCTCGACGATAAGCTTCCGGCCAAACGGCCAGCCGTTTCCGTCGAAGCCAGTCAGTGGGTGCAGGTGCGAAGTGATGGCATCAGTGACAGCGGATTCGTACCCGCTTCGAGCGAACTCCGGTCTGATCGTGCCAGTGACTGTGAGTTCGAGTCTAACGTACCGCGGTCCGGAAACTGTCACCTGGTCGGCCAACAGCGTCCGTTCGAGGAGGTGATCACGAACAGCGTCGAGGAATGCATCGCTCGGTTCCGGACTGTTGACATCGGGTGGGGCGTACGGAACGACGATGACCGTCGTATGGCCATCGTTGTGCCAGACACCTGTCCGACCGATCCTGAGTCCAGGTGTGTTCGCTGTGATATATCGATAGTCGTCCATCGTCACTGCTCGATAGGGTTTTTGTAGGTCTCTCCGCGCGCGCCGTAAGGCGGCTTCGATGCTTTCAGCATCGCGACCACCTGTCGCCGACTCCAGTGGGAAGACATCGAGTTCACCGTCGGACTCGTCGACCTTCCCTTTCAGATCGGTAAATCTCCACGCGGAGTTCGCCGAGACGTTTCCTTGCTCACCACCGCCGTAGACGTAATCTGCCGTGATCGTCGCATCCGGAGCCGGAACGCGCCCGTGGGTCCCATCTCCGAACGTGACCTGACCGAGTTCTCTGTCGAGAACGTAGTGAGGGTCTTCTGGACTCGAGGCGTCGAAGTTTTCTACTCCCCTGAACAGTTCTCCGTCGACGTACACCTCCGCCGAGAGGATCGGTTGGTTCTCGAAGGCGTAGGTTTGATCGTTGAGAACGGGCGTGGTGCGGTAGTCGGTGGCATCCCCGGCCGGTACGAGCCGCTCTGTCGTCACCGAGGCTGCGTGACTCGCAGTGACGACGTTTGTTCTGATGGCATCGACCTGCGGTGGGATTTCGTGACCGGGAGTCCGAATGCGACATCGAATCCAGTGACGGTCAGGAGAGAGCCTATCCGGAAGTCTGCCGTCGTGGATCCGGCTGTCCACCAATTCGAGTTCGAGGAGGCCACTCTCGTAGAACTGGTTCGTGCCGTCACGAACGACCTCGAGTGTGCACCATCGGTCGTCACTGGCGTCGTTGTACTCCCAGGCCAGTTCGACAGACGGATCGAATGTCAGTTCACCGTCGGTCGCTGGCGCTGGCTCCGGGAGGTTATCGTCGTGGTACGCGACGTGGAGTGTCAGCCGGTCGCTCTCCAGAAACGGGTCCGTATCGAAGCCGATATACAGGCTATTTCCTCGAGAGCTGTTCTTACCGAAGGGCAGATAGTGCATCTCGTCGTTCCCGTTGGCATCCGTATGGACACTACTACCAAACTCGTCAACGGTCACGATCTCATCCAGAGACTCGGGTACAAGAACGAGATCTCGATCGGTTTCGAACTGATAGAGTGTGTCAGTCCCCTCGGTCACTGCCAATCTGCTACCGGCCGCGATTCGCTTCCCAATCATCGATCGCGGCGGGTCCACTCGGATCGAAGCCGTCGCGGGTTCGGGGGGATGAGGTCGATGGCCGACCAGCTGAAGGTATTTTTTGCGGTGTTCGTCGGTGATCTGGTCTAACTGGTACGTATGTGTCTCAGTTAGCCACGCGAGCACTTCGAGGATCGTTATTCCGGGATCGTGTGGGTTGAAATCCGTCCAGTTTTCAGAGTAGGCCGGAATCAATTTCTTTGCCTGCTCGAGAAGCTCTTCGTGTTCTCTGTCGTCGAGCTCCGGTAGATCCAGTCCCATTGTCAGTCCCCACTCAGTGTTACTGTGATTCGGTGTGATCCACTACAAATGAGCGTGTCCTCGGGTAGTGCCTGGTATCCCAGTTGGTCGACCAGCGAGTGTCGTTCCCCACCCACCTCGAAGGTCGCTTCGAAACTCGACACGTCTGTGACCGACTCGACATCCGCGAGCAGTTCTGTCAGTTCCCCATTTGTCGGTAGTTCGCCGAACATCCAGCCGTCACCACCGTTCCCCTCGAGAGGGTGCAGATGGCTGTCGAGCGCTTGTTCCGCCCGCGTTTTCAGCAGCGACACACTCTTTACGTTCGTCGCTCTGACCGTCGCCTGAATAGAGAGCTCTGTGTATCCCGGCCCACGGACGGCAATATCCGTATTGTCGTCTGCTGTGACTGCGGCTGGCGCATTTGCAGACAGTGTTTCCCGAACTCGGTGTTTCAGCTCGATCGACGGGACGGGCTTCTCTCGTTTTGTCTCCGGGACGATGAGTATCTTCACACGTGTCTGGTCACCACTGTGTTCGGGATCACAACTGACTCTGGCGAGTTCGGGAAACTCCGCTTTCGCCACGTTCTCGTAATCCCGTGCCGTCACGGCACGATTCCGGTGTTTGATCGCGTTGGTCGAACGTGTGACGAGCGTCTCGGTGGATTCGATATCAGCACCACCGTCGGCAGGTAATGGGTTCGTCACACCGTCGACGAGTGCGATCGAACTCTTGAGTTCTGTCACCGTCTTCGCAGCAACGTTCCCGTCCCGCCCGCCACCCGTCGTGTAGGTTGTTTTGATATTGTCCTGTCCGCTCGGGGGGATCATCCCGTTGTCGCCGTCACCGAAATCGACCGTGCCGAGGGTTCGGTTGACCACGCAGTGGCGGTCCTGCGGGCCAGAGTCGAGGAAGTCGTCGGTCGGAGTCCACTGGATCCAAAAAGCGGTCAGTTCACCCCGAGAATCGTACTCTGCCTGTGTCGTTTCCGGACGATTCTCACCCAACCGTCGACATTCACTCTCCGATAGGGTGGAAAATTCGTCGACCCACACGTCGATATCGATGACCGGTGCGTGTGCGCAGGCAAACGACTGATCGTGGGAACCGTCGCTGGAACCGAGTTTCTCGTCTTCGACGGTCACTTTGTTGTACGCGAGTTGCGTGTTCGGGTAAACACCCTCCAGTACTGGTGGTGACCGGGAACGTTCCGCCGCCCGACGCTCAATCGAGTTGTCCGTGGACTGTTCTGTTGTGGTAGCGGACTCCGGTTTGGCGGCTTGCTTCGGGCTGTCGACGTCGAACTCGTCGCCGGTGAGACGAGTTCGAATCCAGTGGCACTCCCGGTCGAACAGTTCGAAAGCAGTCGTCGGCGTCGGAAAAGTAAGCATGACGATCCCACGCTCTGTCAGGCCATCGGTCTGGTCTTTGACATCGAGTTTCTCCCACTCGAACTGTCCTGGGTGAGTGCAATACTCCCACTGCACGCCTGTGTCAAACGACGGTGGATACGTTGCGTCTTCGACAGGAATGAACAGCGTCAACGGTCCGTTCTCCAGTGTATCGTCAAACCCGAAGTAGACGCACTGTTCCGGATTGGGGGGCGGATCGAACGGTGTGAACGGCTTGTCGTCGAGGACCAGGTTCTCGCTATATGAAGCGTTGTTGTAACCGTAGACCGTCTGAAATTCCTGGTCTAGCTGTTCGTACTGGATCACCACGTCGTCATAGACAGGCTCGTCCGGTTCGCCGACGAGTCCGCCCGCTGCATCGTCGTCAGGCTGCTTGAACGTCGGTTGTCCGTAATTGCCACTGACCAACCGACCTCGAATCCAGACGTTTTCGTGACCGGCAACACTTGTCGAACCGATGTCGTCCGGTACCTCGAAGACGACACTTCCCTCTTTTTGCAGCGAATCCGTCCGGTCGGTCACCGACTCGAGACGCATCCATCCCTCGCCGTTCCAGTATTCCCACGTTATCTGTGGCGGTCCGGCAAGAATGCCTGTTCCACGCTCTGTGCGCTCACTGTCATCGCCACTATCGGGATCCGTCTGGTCGTCTTCTCCAGACGAGAGGAACGAAATTTCGACCGTCGCCCCGGGTTTCGTGAGGGCCTCTGCACAGGCGATCGAAAACATCACTGGCGGATGAGGATTCCGCCCGAAAGGGCGGATAACATCGTCATCGGCACTCAGTTGCATATCGTTCGACAGCATCATATCAGGCCGGACACCATCTTCCCTGTCGGAACTCGACAGGTGTACTGACATCGAGACGATTGCTCGTGGGATTTCGTCGGACTGTTCCTGCCTGTTACACCGGATCCAGCGGCTCTCCGTCCCGTTGACCTCGTGTATCGTGATCTTTCCAGGGACACGGAAGGCCTGTTCGGCGACTTCGTCGCCTTCCGGTTCCTCACGGGCGACGTTCTCACGCAACTGTGCCTGGAGGGCCTCGACTCCCGCATCGTCACCGACTTCTTCGGCCTCGACGACCTCAAGTTGGTGCCATCCGACATCGCCAGCAGGGTTTTCGCCATAGTACTCCCAGATCGTATTATCGAAGACCGCTTGTGCCTCTCCATTCGCCTCGATTCGGCAGGTAAACGACGACCCCTCGTCGAGGTTGAACGCTGACTCGTTTTCCATGTACAGCGTATGTGACTGAATGTTGTCGCCCGTAAACAGCTCTATGTGGTCAGCCTCGAGGCCGGTGTGATGGTCGACGATGGTGTCTGTATCAGGAGCGACTGTGATGATATCGGTGAGTTCCGCAGGCGTCGCCTCGAAACCACCGTCTCGTGTGAGTTCGAATTGTTGATTCTCCCCGTCGCTGGGCTCTGCGATTGCCGTTGTTCCGCCCGGGATCGGGACGTTCCGATCCAGATCCGGCGAGATGTCGAACGAAAGTGGTGCCCTCGCCGCTTGGGGACGTCGGCGATCGAAATCGAGTGCATCGAGAAACGCAAGCAACTGTTTGTCTGGAACCTCGTTGAGACGTTTGCGGACGGACCGCTCGAATGTCGAAAAGATGCGCATCAGTGTCCACCCGACGTCATTCGAGCGCGGTTCCCACGCAGTAGTGTATCCCTCTGCTCGGTCGAGGAGTGCTTCGAAAAGCTCCTCTTCACTACGCTCGTCGATTGTCGGTCTCTCTATCGTCATCTCAGTCGTTGCCCCTCACTATCCGTCCCCTTCAGTGATATGGAACGGATACACCATATTTGCGAGACTGTTCGTCGATCGGACATAGTACTCGATCTCGATGAGAATCCGATTCGGATCGTCATCGGCTGTGCGGGCCGAGATGCCTTCGACATCGATCCGGGGCTCCCATTTCACGAGGGCTTCACGGACACTCGTCTCGATCATGTTCAACGTCGCTGGGGAGGCCGACGAGTAGACGTGTTCGTGGATGTCACAGCCAAACTCCGGTCGCATCACTCGTTCGCCCTTCGCCGTCCCGAGAATGATCGAAATCGATTCACGGATATCAGCCTCGCTCTCAGAGGTTTCGATGTTGCCACGATGGTCCGTTGTGACAGGGAACTGCCAACCGGTACCGAGGAACTCGTCTGCCATACTATCCGATCAAAACGGTTGGGCAGCCGGCCGCGATCGTGTTCGGCGGGCCTGCCTCGACGATCGAGTCACCCAGCCTCGTTGCTGGGAAGTTATTTATCAGTACGCTAGTACTCCCAGCGACGACAGAACCGCCGACGTGAGGGGCCGGTCCACTCGACAGTGGACAACTGTGGAAGTCAGTGAGTGCGCGCCACGCTGGCTTGCCGCCGATGAGGACGTTCGGACTACCGACACCTGTGAGTGGTGTACCGTGCGCCGTCTGATCGCCGAGTCGTGCTGCTGGTTTCATGATGGATCAGTTGAGTCGGATGAGTGCACCTTTGATCGTGAGTGGGCCGGTGGCGTTGATACCCATCAGCCCGTTGCTCTTGACGTCGACCTTCGATTTCCCCGAGAGGGTCGCAGTGTTCTTACTGGAGATGTCTACTTTCGTACCACCCTTTACCTTGACGCTCTTGTCGCCCTCGATCGTGATGTTCTGTGCGGAGAGATTCAGATCTTTGCTCGCCTCGATATCGATCGTGTCGGAGTTGCCGTCCAACAGTATCTTGTTTTTCTTGTCTTTGTCGCGAATCAGTATCGTCTCCTTGTTTTTCGAGTCGTCGACGATGATTTCGTGGCCACCACTCGTTTGTATGGTAATCGACCCCTCGTCGTTCTTACTATCGTCTTCGAAAGTGAGTCGATGTTCGCTTCGTGAACGGATCTCGCGAGTTTTGTTCTTGCCCTCGTTTTTCTGCGGCGGTTTTTGCTTACCGTTCCAGAGACTCCCAACGACGTAGGGCTTGTGGATATCTCCGTTCTCGAAGGCCACGAGTACTTCGTCGTCAACTTCGGGGAGGAAGTACGTTCCGTACTGATCACCACTCATGGGCGTCGCGATCCGTGCCCAGTAACTCTCGTCATCTGCGTCACGCCAGGGGTACCTGAGTTTGACCCGACCCATGTCTTTGGGGTCTTCGTTGTTGGTGACGATAGCGACGACAACACCCTGGATACCCCCGGCCGAGGTCTCACCGTCGAAAAAGCCTGGTTCGCTCACTGTGCCACCTCCGTCGCCTCGAAGGTGGTCCGGTAGCCGGATGCACCCATCCGGTGTGTGGCTTTCGTCACGTGGTACGTTCCCGAGAACCGGTTGCCAAGCTCAGCGATTTCGACCGTCTTACCGGCCCGGAGATCCGGAATCCCGTCTGCCTCACCGTGACATTGGACCACTCCGTCTGCGAACTGTCCGTGTTTCGTCTCTGCGATCTTTTCGGCTTCGTCTCGTGACATTGCTGGTATTCTGTATACTTCTTTATGTTTCGCGTTCGAGCTAGACGCCGTCACGACGATCTCTTTCTTTTCGTCGATATTCCACGATCGAACCTCGACCTCGTGGGTCTCACTACGTTGTGTTATCTCACCGAAGAAATCGTGCAGTTCCTCGCCGTACCAGAGTTCTCCGATAGGATCGTTTTTATTTGCCGAAGACCGAGGTACGAACTTGACTGTATCTCGCTCCGCGTAGAACTCGAAGCCGTACGTGCGAGCGAGGTCGTCGACGAACTCGTAATCGCTGCAGTCATCCTGAATCAGGATCTCCCGCTGAATCCCGGCACCCTCGATATCGACCTTCGAGAACGCATATTTTGACAACACGTCGTCCACTGCATCGCCAATAGTGGTCTCCGTCCACGAATCCGCGTTGGCTCCTTGCATGGTCTGCCACAGGAGTCCGTATCCCGTGACTTGCACCGACGGTCCCTGGTCGACCGTGAAGTCGGAGGAGATGGATTGAATTTTTCCTGACAGCAAGGGAGTGAGTTCTCCCTCGTTTCCGTACCCCATCGAGATGTCGACCTCGGTTCCGATCGCGAAGTCGTCCCAGGAGAGACCTGCGAACTCGTCGAGCTCTTCGTCGAAGGGGTAATTGAGGGCAAACGTGAAGCGATCGGCACCTTCAAAAGAGGTCTCGACCACGAGATCTGCGATACGGCCACCCGGTTCCTGGAACTTCTGATCACCCACTGTCACCTTGAATCGCGGCGAATACCGTGGGTGGTTGTCGATTTGACTCATGTTAGTGGAGTGGGGGCAGTTCCAACTTATCGCCCGGTTCTATCGCACGCGGGTTGTCGATCCCGTTCTTGTCTGCAATTGTCCGCCAATGTGATACGTCACTGTACTCCTCGGAAGCGATCTGCCAGAGCGTGTCACCCTCCGATACCGTCCACACTTTGGTTTTGTCCGTCGACTCAGGAGACACCTCGGACTTATGATAGTCGGCGGTTTTGAACTCTTTGAACACGATTCCGACTCGAGCACGGACCGGAACACCACTGGGCAGGAACTTCGTGAACTGCTTGTTTGCACTCTCTACGAGGGCTGTGAACTCGATTCCATCCCCCCAGACGAATTGGCAGACCGGTGGGGCGTGTAGTTCTCCGTCCACCGAGAGAAGCAGATCGATGTATTTCGTGTACTGTTCGCGGACATCGACCTCTTTCGATGAAACGTTGTCCGTGTCCAGTTTATCCGTGGTGTCGAAAAATAGTTCCATCGACAACGTTTCTGCGTTGCCGTCCACGAACTGCATTACGGAAGCACCGGACCCTGTCGCCTTCATCTCGCCGTAATTGACGCTCTTTTCCAGAGTGTACGAGTTCGGGTTGAATTTGCACTCGACCTCTTCACCCTGTTTCTTTCCGTTCAAGATTGTTATCTTGGCTTTCTCTAGTTTTCCACTCGTTGTCATCGTCGACCCTTCCGTTCGCGTTCGATCCGTTCTTTCCGCTCCAGTCTACGGTACAACCGTTCGACGATACGGTCCACGTCGGCTTCGTATCGTCGTGAGTCGTCGGGAAGTGGAACATCGCCGCGTCTACTCCGAGTATCGTTGTCCGCCCGACGACCCTGTCTCCCGGGCTCAGTGTTGCCGTCGGTGAACTGTGGGTGTGTTCCTGTGTTGTGCACACCGGGCTGTCCAGGCTCGTTGCGCTGGGCCGTTCTGTCGGGACCTTCGAGTTTGTCAGCCGGCTCGGTGGCCTGCTGGATTCCCGACCCTCCTCCTTTCGGTGAACGCCTGGTCTGGGCAGTCGGTGAACGACCCTCACTTCCGCTGTTGCTGTACCCTGGACTGGGGTCGGTACTGAGATGCCGTTCCGTTTGTGACGGTCGAGATATCTCGGTCCGGCCGTCAGCGGGCCGTCTGTCCTGTGATGCACCGTTCTCTGCCGAACGCTGGGCTGTCTGTTCCGACTGTTCCATATCGGTGAAGCCCGTTCGCATCGGGGTACGGTAGACGAGCGACGGACGATCGTCGCCGTTGACATCCAGACCGTCAGATTCTGTTACGCCCATAGGGCCCTGTTTTTTCGATTCGTCTCCTTGTATTAAGTTTTTATTCATTTCAGCAATCACGTCACCGTTTTGATCCCTGGATGTCGATCGGTGACCGTTCGACCTGTCCTCCGGTACTGCCGTCTCTATTGCCTGTCGCCCGTTCGACTGTGGCTCCGCGGTCCCGAGTGTCCCGATCGATGACGATGTGGCTGTCTCAGGACCATCGCCGGGTTCGGTAGTCGTTGACGGTGTTGCTCCAGTCGCATCGCGTGTGCGTGTCTTTGCGTCGACATCCCGCGCCTTTGGAGCGGACACCGTCTGGCCCGGTTTGGGTTCGTCCTGGGCAGTATCCTCCGACAGCGTACGCGCAGTAGTTACGGGTCGGTCGACACCGGTCGTTCGACCGATACTGTCCGTCTGGTCGTCGTTCGCCATCTGCTGGTGTCGACTCGTCTGGACCCAGTCCCGCTGGGTCACTGTTTCAGCCAGTGTCGTCACCGACATCGTGTTGAGACGAGTCGCTGCCGTCTCCGATCGTTCGATACGTGACGTATATCCCGTCGTACCAGTCGCGTTCCCGGCGGGATCCGCTCGTTGTGCGGATTGTGCACCCCGCGATTCGACGGTCGGCCCGTGTTGGCTGTGACCGCCAACGGCGGATTGATCTACGAGTTCGAACGCTGAGTGTGCCACCTCCGTCTCGGTCGGCTGGGCGGTACCGCCGTTGCTATACTGTCGGCGCATAGCAACGTGCCCAGGTCCTCGATCGATCTGGGATCGTTCGCTTTCACTGTTTTGCTCCAGTCGGCTGTGGAGCGAGTCCGGTGTCTCGGAGTCCGTCAGTTGATTGTGGCGGCGACTACCTGTCGTCGACGGCGATGCGCCCATCTGGACGGACTGGTGTGGTACCGATCCGGCCCTCTGGCTGGCCTGCGATTCCAGTTGCTGTTGTTCTGTCGACGGCGTTCGTATCAGCGAATCGACTTCTGTCTCCGTTTCGAAATCAGTCTGAGAGCCGGCCACTGTACCTGTTCGACTGAACGACAGTCCTCGGGTCACGGTCAGATGCTCCTCGCTTGCTGTGAACTCCTGGTAGCTGCTCCAGCGAGTGTTCGTCACGGTCCCCGAACGGTCACCGAGAGTCGATCGTTCGGTCCCCATGCTCGGTACAGCTGGGGGTTCACTCGTGACGGCCCCGCCGGCCCGTTGCACTGGCAGTGTCTCGTGTTGCGCAGTCCGACCATCGCTTTCGGTGCGCCCTTGGTGCTGTATTCCGACGATATTAGACTTCACGCCGTTCTCGTCGATCTCGTCGTTCGATGGAACACGTTCCGATAGGGAGGACGGCTCGCTGTTGTCGCGAACGACACCGGTCGCCGACGGAGCAGCCCTTTTGCTGTTGGCATCCGAGCGACCGATCGACGAGGGGGCCGCCGCGTGTACCGAACGACCTGCTCGAGCTTCTGTCCTGTCCTGCCCGGCCGTTCGCTCAGGACTCACCACACCCCAAGTCACAATCTCTGAGGGACGGTCGTGCCCCGGACGAAGAGTGCTGTCGAGGGTGGCGATCGTAGGATTCGCGACCGTCAGGCGAATCGGACCGGACGAGTCCGAACGAACGACGGCTGATTCAGTTCGCTGTTCCGGAGATCTGATTTCGGGGACTGTGTCTGTTCCAGTTGACGTCGAATCCGGTGAATGTGTCGAGCGCCGCCCACTGGAGACAGGTCGAGGAGACAATGGCGATTCGTGCATTGAGTTCGCACCGGCTCGTTCGGAGTGGCGCCGGCCTGCACTTGTCGTCGTGTGCCCTCGGTCGTCTAGCTGTGGTGAGCGAGCGTTGGTGTTGGCCGGGCCCGTTGGCTGTCTCTCCCGCCGTCGGTCCGGATCGGCCACTCGCTGTTGGACAACCCCTGGTTCCGTGTCTGAGGTGGGAGCCGATCCGGTCGGAACTGATCGAGCGCTCGGCGCATGAGGGTCGGTAGGTCGCCGATCTACGCTGCCCTGATCTGTTCGTTTCCGTTCCGTGGCGACCACTGTACCGACGTTCTGTGTCAGGTGTTCCGTGGTTCCTCGCTGGCCACTTTCCGCACCACCGGCGGAACCCGACTCACGCGAGGGTGTCAGTAGCGTGTGCTGGCCAGTGGCGACCAGTCGAGTTCTGGTCGACGCGCGCACGTCGAGTCGCGTCCAGAGAGCAGGCTTCTTTGACCGTGAACTCACACTGGCACTCTCTCGGTGAGGCCGCCCACTGCCCTCGTGGTCGATGCCACCTGTCCTCGCTGTTCTCTCGTGGTCGATGCCGCTTGTCCTCGCTGTCCCGGCGACCGCTCGACGCGAGTACTGATGCTCTGTGTCCGCAAGCTTCTGGGAAGCAGGAGCTGTCGTTCTCGTCCTGCGACGATGAGGGCCAGCGCTGTCTGTCACACCTGGCGCGGATGGCTCGCCGCTCGTTGCGGGCACCGGTGCCGACCGTATCGCGTCGGAGTGGCCGGGTGCCCCCGGAGAAGCGTCCGGGTGACGGCCCTGTTGGTCGGTTGGGAGTGCCTGTGCACTGTTCTCACGACCGTCGATATCCAGTGGCTCCCTGTCTGCTGACACTCGATCAGCCTGGTGGACGTGATATGATCCGTTCCTGGGCGGTACTGTCGGCGCCGCAGGTGGTCCGGCTGTACTGTCACTCCTCTGTACCGGTTCTCGTGTTCCCACCGTGTTCGTCTCTGGTACGGTCGCCTGGTGGCGCTGTCCTGCTGTCACTCTCTCCGCAAATGATCGCTGCCTAGTCCGTCCCCGCCGGTGGCGGACGGACGCTGCGGACATCTCAAGTATCGTCGCCGTGCTCCCATAGCTCCGGGACAACGACGCAGGAGTCTGTCCACGGACCCCCACAGTCAGCTTCGGTGTCGTCGGCGCCTCGGTGCGGGTGGCGTCCGCGTGGGTTGGGATATCAGCGGCCCCGCTTGCTGGCGAGGGTCCATCAATGGGCGTAGGCGGTGCAGCCGGCGTGGGAGTCTCGGAAGGCTCAGCAGTCGACGGTCGGGTACGCGCGCTGATCCAGCGCTGCACTGCCGGTCGCTCCGACTCTGGTCGAAGGTCGGTCGCAGTCGCCCGATCGGGAGTCGCCTCGGGCCGTCCAGTCAACGTGCCAACTCGGCTTGGCTCGGACAGGTGCCGACTCCCTGTTGTTCGCTCCGGACTCGGACTAGACTCGGATGGTGACACCCAGGACTGCGAGGCTCCAGCGGCACGCAGTCCGTCGCTGGCCTGATCGGTACCGCGGGTCTCGGCCTCAATGGCTTGGGCCTCCCGTCGCCTCCGGACAGTCGTCTCCACGTCACCCGCAAACTCGCTCCCCCCACCAGCCACAGCGTCGGGTCCCGTCGAGTCTCGATGCGACGACGTGGCGGGCTGCTCCGAGCGCTGCGAATCAGATCGTGCGGGAGACACCGTCGGGGTGTCCCTCGTTGCGGACGTGGCTTCGACAGTGTTGCTCGTGGTCGTCGTCAATCGGTTGCTCGACGCAGGCGGCGTCGACGACGGTATGGTGTCCGACCCACCAGTCGACAAGACCGAATGTGAGGGGGCACCACGACTGTCCGGTCGAGTGTCCCGTCCGATGGTCTCACGGCTGCCTGTCATCGGTTCGTCCCGATCTGTCGCCACTCCTGGCCGCGAACCGACTGTCGATGGAGCCGTCACGAGTCGTGCCATCGGTGCCTCGTGAATCGACTCACGACCGCCGGCACTGTGGGGGACTGACGCAGTCGACACAGATCGCGTGGATCGTCCGTGGGGCATGTCACGCTGGGTCGACTCCACTCCGGTCTGAGTTCCAGATTGGACTTCTCTCACTGCCGATCGTTCCTTCTCGACAGATCGTCGTGTCGTCGGAGTATCGGTATACTCGACAGGAGAAGCGGTGCCCGATGGAACACTGTGACTGTCCGGGCCCGTGTCACTCACTGGCTGTCGTGACACGCTACTGTTGTCGGCTCCGGCGAGCAATCGATTGCCGGGTCGGTTCGTACGTTCCGCTCCGGCCTGCTGGCGGCGTAGTGCTTCCTCCGTCGTGTCCCTCGTCGCTGCACGAGCGTCTGACTCGGTCCGGACGTTCGTCGTGGGAGCTCTATCGGCACCCCGCCGCGCTTGAAAGTGGTTCTCCCCGCTTGGACCCGGTCTCGATCGATCAGTCGCCGCTTCGGTCGACGGCACCTCTGTAACGGACCCTGCCACAGTCGGCGTCGTCACAGTCATACGACGGGGTTGCCAGGGTGAGGTGACCGATTGGGTCGACGGCGTCGGTTGCTCGTTCCCTGCGTTGTAAGACGAGTCGCGAGCCTCCGACGTGGTCGGAGTTACAGTCGTCTGGGACGCTCGCTCTCTCTCCGTCTCGATGAACGTTTCGCCGGCCGTATCACCGGGGTTTTGACTGTGGTCTGCGGTTGCGGTTCCCCACCCGCTTTGTCCTGACCGCGTCGGCGACGGCCCGTCTACTGTTCGGACGGGCGACGATGGTGACTGGGGCCCGTCTGCTGTTCGGACGGGCGACGATGGTGACTGGGGCTCGTCTACTGTCCCGTCCCTAGAGTCCGCAACTGCTGGGGTGGGCTGTGGACTGTGCCCCGCAGTCTTCGCAGCCAAGTGCTGTTGGTCGGGAGAGTCGAACGCACCTCTGGTCCCCGTGAGATACGAGAGGTGGTCATCGGCCAGCCAGCTGATCGGATCGTCCTGCTGCTCGAGTTCGTCCGTTGGCAACAACGACTCCTGGGGTTCGTCGCCGTCGGCTGTGTCACGCGGTTTGTTGCGCTGGAACACCATGGTAGCAGCGCCGTATCTGTCGATGATACGGAGAGCAAAGCCACCGATCAGCCGATCGGGGTCCAGTCGCGCGATGCTCCCGTCCTGGTGGGCCACGCTCCCGATGGTGTCCCCGTTCGCAAGGCCCCCAGCCGCTGTCCTGATCGCTGGCTGGTCACCAAGAGAGCTGGGGTCGTCGTCGCTCGCTGCTCCGTGTCGGTCGCTGCTGACAGTTATGTCACGAAGTGGCGAGTCCGCGTGGTTGGTGTCGGGAGGCGTGTGTCGTCTCATCTGCGTTCTGTGATCGGGAGATTTGTTCGGAAGATCGATCTCGCATCGGCTCGAATCGTCAACATCGAAACCCGGGGCCTAATCCTGTGGTGTCGGGTCGACACCGGACTCCGACAGCGGTTTCGTACGGGCTGTCGCTGTCGTCCTATCAGTGTCGGTGACCTCGTCGACGTGTTTTGTGCTCTCTCTGTCGATGACTGCGGCAGCCTCCTCCGTCCACTGGAGGTGATGGACTTCGTTGTTGGGGGTGTAGATCGCTGGCGTCTCACCACCCTGTTTCAGATCGTATCCCAGTGGCAGTTCGATCGCCTCGTCGTTGGGTTCCAGGGAAAACTCGTCGGCGATCTCCAGGGAACCGTACTGGCCGGGTTTCAACTGATAGTCGAAGTCCGGCCGATAGAGCGAGAGATCGGTGTCCTGGATGAGTGACTCTGCGAGCGGGACCGTCCGTCCCGACGTGTTCTTGAGGACCAGTTCGCGCCCATCCCGTGACTCCGGACTGTTCAGGTCGATGATGGTCAGATTCGCGCGTTCGACGGTCGTCTTTTCGTACCGGTTGTAGGTGAACAGTGTCACGACGATCCAGAGGAGGCTCGCACAGAGCACCGACGGCCAGAGCGGCCAGCCCTCCGTGTACAGTGAGCCGAGGACGTCGACGATCAGACCGCCGCCGACAGCGACGAGGAGACCGATAATTATCGAGAGCGTTCGGCTCTCGAGCCCTTTGGTCAGCACGTAGGCAGTGGCCAGTGATTCCTTGAGCGAGTCGGAACGCGAACTCCGACGGTACGCCAGCAGTACCGCGCCCACCACAGTGGGCCAGGTGAGAGCGGCACCGAGGACGACAACCGGAAACTCGAGCATGTTCGCAGCGTACCCGATCGCGAGTACTCCGGTGACGACGATCGCCGAAGCAGTCCCGAGCAGTGTCGATTTCGCCCACGTAGAGTATCGCCCCCAGTGATCGTGGGCCCGTTCTTTGTTGATGCGATACAGGTAGTAACTCCCGGCGACGACGAGTCCGACGAGGAACGATACGCCGAACACGACACGAGACGGTGCTACCGCCCCAACCACAGGAGCCTCGTAGCTCGGAACCCAGTCCAGCAGTCCGGTCAGTGAGTAAATACCGACCATGAGGAGTCCCAGCAGCAGAGCGATCACCATGACCGGAAGGAGTGGCTTGAGGACCCCTTTGATCGCCTTTTTGAGTCGTTTCTTCATCCGGCTCATCCGTCCGCCTCCACTCGCTGCGTAGGTGTGTCTCCGATCATCGTACGTATCCTCCCGTGGTCGCTCGTCACTGCCTCGCTGTTCCGATCTCCGCACGGCCCGGGAAACAGCGTGTGACTCCCAAGCACCGTGCGCATAGTTTTCGTTATCGCATTGTAAGATGAGGACTATAAACACTTTGATTATACCGTCCTTTGCCATGTTCGAATCGTCGTCGTGTGTGCCCGGTCCGTCACGGATCACCTGTGTGCTCACCGCAGCTATCGGTGGGGACGCTCACCAGAAATCGCGACACGCGTCCGTATCAGTGGGCTTGCTTCGAGCCATCGACTTTGGTGATGTCGAAGATACGCCACCCGTCTCGCTCGGGCCGCAGTTCACACCTGACTGGGAGCGGTCGACCATCGATATCGTCCGGGACGTGGCTCCCGGCCAGCTGCTGGTGGAAACCGAGGACGACTCTGTCCTGATCGTTCGTGTGACGGTCGATCTCACCCTCGATCGAGAGGTCGCCGTGTTTCATCAGCCTGAGGCTCCGATGGGAGAACTCCTCGGCGACGGCGTCTGAGTGGTACAGCTCGTGTGCGCGTTCGTCTGCATCCGATAGCCGGGAGAAGAACTCCCGAACGACCGTCTCGGGTGAACGCCCGTCTCCGGGGTCGACGCGCTCGGCAGACCCCTTCTCTCTGGTCGTGCCATCGTCAGTGGCCGCCGGCGACGCCCCGTCGTCATCCACCGACGTCTGGGACTCGTCGTCAGTCCCCCGGAATCGTTCGAGTTCCGTCTCCCAGTCACGCTCGACGCCGTGGGTCTCGTACTCCCGAAGGCGATCCTCGTACTCACCGTAGTTCACCTGGAATCCGGCACCGCCTGCCTCCCGCGCGTACTGGAGCGCGCGCAGTACGTGATCGAAGGTGATCGTGACATCGTCCAGTTGTGCCGTCCCGTCGGCGAGCGGTCGCCCCTCGTGTGCCTCCGTCGCCGCGATGTAGGCGGCGTACTTGGCGACCTTGCGGATCAGTGCCGGCGTCGTCGTGATCCGGCCGAGGAACTCGTAATCGAACGTCTCCGTCGCGACGTCGGCGTCGTCCGGGAACACGTCGGTCCAGAACTGCCGTCTGATGAGTTCCTGTGGTTTCTCGAAGGCGATGGAGTGCTGGATCCGCCGTTTGAACGCCGAGTCGATGCCCGAGCGTTTGTTCGTCGTCAACAGGAGGATGCCGTCGAACGACTCCAGGCGTTGCAGCAGGAAGTTGATCTCCGTGTTCGCGTAGCGGTCGGTCGCGTCCTTGACTTCGGCGCGCTTCCCGAAGATCGAGTCGGCCTCGTCGAATAGCAAGATCGCGTTGGATCGTTCTGCTTCGTCCAGGAGCGTCGCCAGTCGACTCTCGGTCTCGCCGACGTACTTGTTGATGATCTGTGAGAGGTCGACCCGGTAGAGATCGAGTCCCGTCTCGTTGGCGATGATCTCCGCAGCCATCGTCTTCCCGGTACCTGGCTGGCCATAGAACAACGCGACGACACCGTCACCGCGACTCCCGGGTTCGCCGAAGCCCCACTCGCTCGTGACGGCACCGCGGTACTGGAGGTGACCGCAGAGTTCCCGCAGGTGTGACTCCTGGCGGTCGTTGAGTGCGATGTCGTCCCAGGAGTAGCCGGGGTCGATCGGTTCGGCCAGCGTCTCCAGATTACTCGCCGAGTAGCGCTTGCAGGCCTCGTAGAGGTGCTCGCGGGTCAGCCCGCCGTCGACGGGTGCGAACGCGTCGTCGTCGGACTGTGGTGTCGGGAGGTCCTCGTCGGCGATGTCGTCCGCGTCCGTGCCGGTCCGACAGAGGTACCGCGCGGTCCGGACCGCCCGGCGGATGTCCCGCTGGGGGAGCCGGAAGTTCGTCGCGATGTGAGTGATCAGCTCCTCGTCGGCGAACTCCGCGGCGTACTCCGCCCAGACCCGCTCGCGGACCGACTGGTCGGGAAACGGACACGCACAGATCTCGAGGCGGTGGCCCGAGAGTTCGACCTCCGGCGTCCAGGCGTCGGTGTGGCTCAGGAAGACATCGGCTGGGGCTTCGTCGACCAGTTCCGTGATCTCGTCGACGCTCAGTGGCTCTGGCGCGTCGTCGACCGGGAGAGGCGCCTCCGCGTCGCCATCGGCGTCGGGCGAGGGTTCGTCGTCATCGGTGACGGCCCCCAGGTCTTCCAGATGGATCGCGGCGTCCCGCAGTGCGGCCTCGCGGTGCAGTCGCATCTGGACCTCGGGTGACCGGAGCACTGCGTCGGCGTCGGCCCGGAGCAGTGGCGTCTCGGCGTCTGTCAGCGCCGCCGGGAGCCGATCCCTGCCGGTACCTGCCTCGCCCCAGCAGTAGAAGATCGTCGGCGTCTCTGCGGCCGACGACCGCCGGTCGATCGCCGCGACGGTGTCGGCGGTCTCGTCGTCGAACACCAGCGCGTCCGGACGGCGGTCGGCGCGTTCGAGGGTCGCGATCCCGTCGAGCGCGGGGTCGAGCGTGTCGTCACCCTTGAGGTACTGGACGATTCGGTCGTCGACCGAGAGCCGATCGAAGGCGTCGGGCCGGGACGGCCCGGCCGACCGACGCCGGAGCAGTCCGTACTCGAACAGCGGACTCGTCGGGCTAAGGACGGTCGCCGGCGCGGGGGCCTCATCCTCTCGGCCGTGGCCCATCTCGATCAGGAGGCGCTCGACGAAGTCCACCGTCGGCATGACCGGCTCGCCAGTGCCCTGAATGCGCCCGTACATGTTGCAAACGCTCCGGTCGAACACGGGCGCGAGGACCAGCAGGAACGCGTCGAGATCCGGCCGGGAGAGCTCGAACTCGCGGGTGAGCCGATCGAGGCGGAGGTCCACGTCCGTCCCGCGAGTCGCCGCGATATCGCGCTCGATCGACGCCGCCCTCCTGGCGAGGGTTTCGGGCAAATCGGTGCCCACTCGGTCCTCCTGCTCCCGTCCCGCCAGCGAGCGAACTCGCTCGCCGACAGTGCTGAGACTCGCGCCGAACGGCCCGATCGGATCGCCGTCTTCGTCGGATTCGGCGACGGCCGTGACCGCAAACAGGATTCGGTCGAATTCTGCCTGCAGGTGGTCGCCGAAACGATCGTACATAGCGTTTCGTGCTCTCCAACAAAAATTAAATTTTCCCTGTTGGGGCGAGTGACCGCCTGTTTCCAGCGTGGCATCTGCAGCGAGATCGCCGCAGCCGGACCTGTCCGATAGAAACAATTATTACGCCACCATCTGATGAAAGAACAAATGCACACCGTCCGAGAAGTCCCTCGCCGCTCGTTCACGTCTCCGATGGAGGATCGATAGATGGCCGGGAAGAAAGCCAACCGCAAACGCCGGTCGAATCGACGCCGCGACGACGACCAGACGACCACCCAGCGGCGCGAGGGGCGCTCAACGACTCGCCAACAGGATGCTGCGGCGCGCGAGAACCCCATGCTCGCGCCGGCCGTCCTCTCCCCGGAGCGAGGCGATATCGTCCCGACCAAGCCTTTCGAGCAGCGAAACCAGGAGACCCACGACCGCAACATCCAGCGCGCGATGCAAGACACCGCCACCAGCCAGGACGAGGTCCCAGAGCAGGTCCTGGATGTCGTGGGCTCGGGCGGGATGCCACTCGAACGCTCCGTCCAGGACTCACTCGAGGACCGCATGGACGCAGACTTCTCCGACGTTCGCATCCACACTGGCGCGAAAGCCGCCGAAGCGGCGGATGCGATCGACGCCAAAGCCTTCACCTGCGGCAATTCGATCGTCTTCAACTCCGGCGAGTACGATCCATCCTCTCCAGAGGGTCAGTTCTTGCTCGCCCACGAGCTCGCCCACGTCGAGCAGCAGAACGGTGGGGCGCCGCTGTCGATGATGCCCCAGGAAGGACCGGAGTTGGAGATCGACCCGGATCCGCAACTCGAACGCGACGCCGACCAGGCTGCCGAGGAGGCACTTCAGGGTGAGGAGCCGCTGACCGTCAATCGGCTGGACACCGACGTTCACGTCCAGCGATTTGCAAAGTATGAGGCGCTGGAGACATTGGCGATGTTGGAAGTTGAGAACGAGGAAGAGTCGGATCAAATCAGTGATTTCAGGGAAGGCCAAAACGATAACCGCATTACATACCTCCGGTCGGTCCTCAACGAGTACAATCCAGATTTCCAGGATATCGGCGACGAAGACGGAGACATTGGAGACATCTCGGAGCGCCTCCAATTGAAGGAACTTGACGAAGAGCTAGCGGAGAAACTCGACGACGTAGCCCTGACCGACGACCAACGGCAGAAACTAGAGCAAGGAATCGACACGGGCGAGTGGGTCGACTACGGGACAACAGGGGCAGAAACTGTCATCGGTTCTTTGCTACACCCGCTGGCTGGGCTGGCCACCGGTCTCGGCATTGCAGTCCTAGAAAACCGCTTCGGCAAACTCGACGGCGACATCGAAGAACGGTTCGAGAAATTAACCAAGGAACTCGAAGAGGAAAGCTATCTCTACGGTGAGGGTGACTCAACTGGTGACGAACTCGGGAAGTGATTCACAATGGAAGCTGAAATTACAGGCGAAAACGACGAGCGGATTGGTCTCTACGTCTACGACAACAACGATGTGGAACACTGGATAGAGATGGATTTCGACGGCGAGATCAAGTACCACGACACAGAAGGCTACCCAAAACACCCATCAGATCGCACGCAGGAAGAAAACGAGCATGGTCGGCAGGCCCGTCGCTACGCCAAGTATCACGTCTACCGCGAGCGGGGCTACGAGACGATGCCTCGGCACGAAAACCCAGATTACCTCGCCGCTGCCATGATTGCACTATCTGGCTTGGCCGATGATAGCATAGACGAACAGTTCGGTGACCTCCGCAAGCAGATTGAGAGCCATTACGATGGCTCGACAGTGGAGTTACCATTCGAAGACGCACATCCCGATGACCCACTCGTCTACCGGAAAGACCTCTACCTTTCGCCGGACCCCACTACCGTCGAACCGCCCCTAGTCGATCAGTACGCTGATGTCGTGGCCTCGATTCGGGCAGACTCTGAGGCGGTCCTCACGGAATCCGACGACATCGAACACCAGCTCCTGGAGTTAGTAAGCTACCAGGACCGTCTCGACTCCGAACTTCTGTCCTTCGAGGTGGAAGCGGTTTCGGACATGTACACGTTGCATACCGACGGCAAAACCGAGCAGACCACCGAGCCCACCGCACCACTCGACCGCGAGCCCGATGCGCGGATCGAACTGCCGCCGCTGGATATCCGCCAGTTCGACCTGTTCAAATTGTTGCTCGTCACGAACCTGAGTTGCCAGGTCCGGGATCGATTTCTGATGATGGGCGAACAACCGCCGGAAGCGTTTCAGCACAGAGGCTTTGGTACCTATCGCGGGACAGTCAAACAGCAAATCAACCCGATGTACGAACAGTACTATACGTTTTCGGGCTCGACAAGCAACTGGACGCCCACAAGCCCCTGACCTGAGAGATGCCTTCACTCAGGACTGCACAACGTGAGTTGACCACGATGGAAGTGTGGCCAGGATACAGGCCGGTCAGTCCTGAGCTAAGTAAGGCAGACCACGAGGAGTGCCAACCGGCCGCCGACGCCGTCGACACCAAAGCCTTCACGTGCGGCAATTCCATCGTCTTCAACTCCGGCGAGTACGATCCCTCCTCAGCTGAGGGCCAGTTCCTACTGGCCCACGAACTCGCCCACGTCGAGCAACAGAACGGTGGGGCACCGCTCTCGATGATGCCCCAGGAAGGACCGGAGTTGGAGATCGACCCGGATCCGCAACTCGAACGCGACGCCGACCAGGCTGCCGAGGAGGCGCTCCAAGGCGACGAGCCACTGACGGTCAGCCGAATGGGCACCGACGTGCACGTTCAGCGAATGCCCGCCCAGCAGGTACCTCAGGCTCTGGAGCTGTTCAAAGCCGAGGTCGAAGGGGGTGTCGGCGGCTCGTTCCAGCAATCACAAAACCAAAACCGCATCGACTTTATCGAAGACGAACTCGAGGGGGCCATCGACAACATCGGCACCCACCAGGATGCGCTCGAACACCAGGAGGAAGCGATCGTGGATGCGCGTGCCGCCGGTGACGAAGAACGCTCCTCTGCACTCGAAGACGCCAAAGAATCCATCCACGATCGCATCGCCGAACTGTACGAGCAGCTCCAGGACGGCGCCCAACAGATCGCCCTCACCGACGAGCAACGCGAGAAACTCGACGACTTCGACGGCGGCGAGTTCCTCACCGAACTCGGCTGGACGGCCGCGAAAGGGCTGG
>NZ_KB905379.1:176793-177110 GCF_000379085.1 Halomicrobium katesii DSM 19301
CAGCGAATGCCCGCCGAGCAAGTGCCCCAGGCCCTGGAGCTGTTCAAAGCCGAAGTCGAGGGGGGCGTCGGCGGCTCGTTCCAGCAATCACAAAACCAAAACCGCATCGACTTTATCGAAGACGAACTCAAGGGGGCCATCGACAACATCGGCACCCACCAGGATGCGCTGGCCCACCAGGAGGAGGCGATCCTGGACGCGCGTGCCGCCGGTGACCAAGAACGCGCCTCTGCACTCGAAGACGCCAAAGAGTCGATCGGCGACCGCATCGCCGAACTGTACGAGCATCTCCAGGAGGGCGCCCAACAGATCGCCCT
>NZ_KB905379.1:177120-186533 GCF_000379085.1 Halomicrobium katesii DSM 19301
TGCCGACTTCTCCGACGTTCGCATCCACACCGGCGCCAAGGCCGCCGAGGCCGCCGACGCCATCGACGCCAAAGCCTTCACCTGCGGCAATTCGATCGTCTTCAACAGCGGCGAGTACGATCCCGAGAGTACTGAAGGCCAGTTCCTGCTCGCCCACGAGCTCGCGCACGTCAAACAGCAAAACGGCGGCGCGCCACTCTCGATGATGCCCCAGCAAGAAGCGGATCTCGAGATCGATCCCGACCCGCAACTGGAGCGGAACGCCGACCAGGCTGCCGAGGAGGCCCTCCAGGGCGACGAGCCACTGACGGTCAGCCGGATGGGTACCGACGTGCAAGTTCAGCGAATGCCCGCCGAGCAAGTGCCCCAGGCCCTGGAGCTGTTCAAAGCCGAAGTCGAGGGGGGCGTCGGCGGCTCGTTCCAGCAGTCACAGAACCAGAACCGCATCGACTTTATCGAAGACGAACTCAAGGGGGCCATCGACAACATCGGCACCCACCAGGATGCGCTGGCCCACCAGGAGGAGGCGATCCTGGACGCGCGTGCCGCCGGTGACCAAGAACGCGCCTCTGCACTCGAAGACGCCAAAGAGTCGATCGGCGACCGCATCGCCGAACTGTACGAGCATCTCCAGGAGGGCGCCCAACAGATCGCCCTCACCGACGAGCAACGCGAGAAACTCGACGACTTCGACGGCGACGAGTTCCTCACCGAACTCGGCTGGACGGCCGCGAAAGGGCTGGTCTCGCTGATTCCGGGCATGGGTGCACTCATCGCCACATTCGAGATCGGTGAGACCGCACTCCGCCAGTTCTGGGAGCAAACCGACGGCTCACTGACTGAACGACTCCACCAGGTCAAAGAACAGGTTCTCGCCGAATTCAGTCACGGTGGCGACGATGAATACGACTACAGGGGTGAATGATCATGGAAGCGGAAATCGTAGGCGAGGATGACAAAGGATTCGGAGTTGACGTCGTCGACAATACTAATGGAAAGCATCATGTTGGCATGGATCTAGAAGGCGAGATTAAATTCCACGAATGTGACGCATATGCCGACAAAGCTAGCAACAGAACGACCGAAGACAACGAACACAACAATCAGGCCCGCCGGTTTGCCAAGTGGCACGTCTACCGTGAACGAGGCTACGACACGCTCGACGCTGGCAACAACCCCGACCGCATCCTGGCGGCACTGCTCGCGATCGCTCGACTCTCCCAAGAAGACTTTGACGAACACTTCGGCGACCTCCAGCGCCAGATAGAGAGCCACTACGACGGCTCGACCGTCGATCTGCCGTTCCCAGATGCTGACCCTGACGACGTACTCGTCTACCGGAAAGATATCTATGTCCAGCCCGACCCGACCGAGTACGACCCACCACTCCTCGAACAGTATCTCGGTCACTTCGAAGGCGATTCAGACTCCCCGGTGATGCCAGCGAAGGACACCCTCGACACCAGCGAATTCGACGATCTCGAAGCCGAGATCGAGGCAGTGTCGCCGATGCACTATCTCCACACCGACGGGCTGGGCACCGAACAGACACACCGTGGCGAGAACCCCTTGGACCGCGAGCCCGACGCCACGATCGAACTGGTGCCGTTCGATCCCGCTGAGATCGGCTCGTTCCACCACTACATCGTCTCTCACCTTGCCTACCAGATCAGAGATTGCTTCCTGCGGATGGGCGTGAAACCGCCGGTGGCGTTTAGAAAAGCAGGCTGGGGGAAATATCGCTCGTTCCACGAACAGAAGTTCTGCCCGCAGTACGAGAACTACTGGGACGCGACCGCGACGATCGAGTCGTGGGAACCGAAAGTTCCGTGAACCATTGGCTGGTGTGTGAAAACAAGTGACCGTGCACGTTCGACCGACGGAGACCGAGTTCCCAGGGATGGAAATAAGCCCCATCGCCGCCGCCACAGCCGTCAGCCACCGCCAGCGCAACATCCAGCGGGCGATGCAAGAGACCGGCACCAGTCAGGACGAGGTCCCAGACCAGGTCCTGGACGTCGTGGGCTCCGGCGGGATGCCACTCGAACGCTCCGTCCAGGACTTACTTGAGGACCGCATGGACGCAGACTTCTCCGACGTTCGCATCCACACCGGCGCCAAGGCCGCCGAAGCCGCCGACGCCATCGACGCCAAAGCCTTCACCTGCGGCAATTCGATCGTTTTCAACAGCGGCGAGTACGATCCCGAGAGTACTGAAGGCCAGTTCCTGCTCGCCCACGAGCTCGCCCACGTCGAGCAGCAGAACGGTGGGGCGCCGCTGTCGATGATGCCCCAGGAAGGAGCGGAGTTGGAGATCGACCCGGATCCGCAACTCGAACGCGACGCCGACCAGGCTGCCGAGGAGGCGCTCTCCGGTGAGGATCCCGTTACTGTCAATCGGCTGGGCACCGACGTGCACGTCCAGCGGATTGAGAAAGATGAGATGTTACCCGCACTCGCGCTGATGGATCTGGAGAACGATCCCAACAGCAATCGCGACCCCGCTGGCACGTTCCAAAGGGACCAAAATGAGCGGAGAATTGCGTTTATCGAGCGATCGATCAAGCAACAACTGGGTGATTTCAAGGAGGACATCGGCGATCAACACGCCGAGATGGTGAACAAAACGGTCAGAAAGATCGTCGGAAACGAAGGCGGCTCGGTCGAGGATGATGGAACTATCATTCTGCCTGAGAACTCGACTCTCGATCCTGACGATATCGATCGCGAGGCTTTCGAACAAGCTCGCGAGCGAGAGTTGATGGATCGAGACGAAATCGAGGCGGAACTCGAAACAGCAAAAGAGAATATGTCCGATGTCGCCGACCAGATTGCACTCACCGACGATCAACGAGAGGAAATCAAGTAAGGGGCCGACTTGGGCGTTGGGGGCGACATCGCGTCGAATACTCTCGCTGCGATTATCGGATTGATCGGCGGCCCCGTCGCAGGGCTCCTCGGTGCAGTCGGGATCGACATCGCCATGCGAAAGTGGCGCTTGCTCGACGGTGACATCACCAACCGGATGGCCAAATTGCAGGAAGAACTGCTCGAAGAGGTCCTTGAGGACATGGATACTGGCGAGGATAGCGAGAAGGTGGACTTCTAACTATGGATGCAGAAATTAAAAAAGAGACGGAAGATGGATTTGGACTGCTTGTCCTCGACAACAATGATGTTGAACATAAGATAGGAGTTAGTTATACTGGCGAAATTGATGGCCATCTTCAAGATGGGTACCCGGACAAGGCAGCGAAGCGAACGAAGGAAGGCAGTGAACACGTCAACCAGGCTCGCCGTTTTGCCAAGTGGCACGTCTACCGGGAACGGGGCTACGACACGGTCCCGCCAACCGAAAATCCGGATCGCATCGCCGCTGCCATGCTGGCGATAATCGACCTCGACGAGGAAGACTTCGACTCGCTGTTTGGACCTCTCATCGAACACAGCCAGCGCCACAGCGACGGCGATCCCGTCGACCTCCCGTTCCCGGCAGCTGCGAGTGATACCGTCATCTACTGCCAGGACCTCTGGCTAAGCGACGATCCAACCGAGTGTGAGCCACCCCTGCTGGAGCAGTATCTCGAAATGGCACGCCAGACGGATGTGGCCGACCTCGCCGAACACCTGCTCACAGACGACCCACTGCCACATACATCGCTCCCCAGCTTCGACATCGAGGCTGTCTCGGACGTGCATTACATTCAGACCGACGGCATTAGCTTGACCGAATATCCGGACGATTCACTACCGCTCGAGAGAGCGCCCGACACACGACTCGAACTGCTCCCACTGGATGTCGACACGTTCGGCTCACCGCGAATGCTGATTGTCTCGCACCTGCGATTCCAGATCCGGGACCGACTCCTGGAGATGGGTCTGGAACCGCCGGAAATACTCGACCTAAACGGCCCCGGCGCATTCAAACCGATGGTCAAGCAACGGCTCATGAACATGTACGAGGAGTACTACCGTCCGGGAGGAGACGAATCAATTCCCAGTGCGGGCCTACTCTAAGTGAGGGCCAACACCTGTGTACCTGCTTTCCGAACTCACTTACGACCTCAAGTGCCTTGCTGGTGACACACCTACACAGAGCAATGTATGATACGGAAAGTTGTAGTTACTTACCGGTGAGCGTCGCCACGGGGTAGACGCTCACCGGTAAATTCCTACAACCGTCCGTATGAGTCGGTGCCATCCAAACAGACGACAAGTGAGGCCACAATGAGTGCTCACGTGAGGGGATCGCCGCGTCCCGACAGCACCCCCGCCCCGTCGACGGCGGCTCCGCTCGATAAACGGCGGCTTCGCCCGGTCGACGGCGGCCCGATCCAGCCACTCGCGGACGGACTGATGCCAGGCGATCGAAATATTCAGAGAGAAACCATTATCATACAGCGGTTTGAACGGTGAAGTAATGAACGGTCCCGAGGCGAGCCACCGAGTCACGGTCGCGGCGGGTGATGAGTAGATGGCTGGGAAACGGAAGGCCAACCGCAAAGGTCGCTCGAAGGACGACGCCGACGCCGAGCGGGAGCGGGCCGACGGTGCCACTCGCACCGTCCAGCGCAGCGAGTCGGCCACGCGGCAGGCGACCGGCCGGGATCCGCTGCTGGCCGACGCCACACTCTCGCCCGAGCAGGGCGATATCGTCCCGACCAAGACCCCCAGAGAGCAGGCCAACCAGCAACGCCAGAGCAACATCCAGCGGGCGATGCAAGGCACTGGCACCAGCCAGGACGAGGTCCCGGACCAAGTCCTGGATGTCGTGGGCTCGGGCGGGATGCCACTCGAACGCTCCGTCCAGGACTCACTCGAAGATCGCATGGACGCCGATTTCTCCGACGTTCGCATCCACACTGGCGCCAAGGCCGCCGAAGCCGCCGACGCCATCGACGCCAAAGCCTTCACCTGCGGCAATTCCATCGTCTTCAACTCCGGCGAGTACGATCCCTCCTCGCCGGAAGGCCAGTTTCTCTTAGCGCACGAACTCGCGCACGTCAAGCAGCAAAACGGCGGCGCGCCGCTGTCGATGATGCCCCAAGAGAATGCGGATCTCGAAATCGATCCGGATCCGCAACTCGAGCGGGATGCAGATCGGGCAGCCGAAGAGGCGCTGTCTGGTGAGGAGCCGCTGACCGTCAATCGACTGGGGACCGACGTGCACGTCCAGCGGGCACCCAAATTCACGGACTACGTGGCATCGACGGACGCTCAGGAGCGATTCCTCGACAATGGGGGAGAGATAGACGCGTTAGATACTGACCCGGAGAAAATCGAGGAATTACAGAGCAAGGTCGAAGAATTGGAAGACCTTGCCCAGCAAATCAGTGAGTTAGGTGACGAGATGGGCGTGTCGGTGACGTCGACGGGTGATGGAACGACGATAACTGAGCAAACACAGACACCTATCGACGACGGGATGTCTCTCACGGTCTCAGACGACGCAGACATAGACTCCCTCGATCTCTCGCAGCAACAAACAGAAGTCGTCCAGAAACACAGACAGCTCATCGAAGAGTTTGGCAACACAGTTGAAGAGCTTATTTCCGATCTTCAGGGCGACATCCCCGAAGAAAGTACGCTAAAGGAAATCCTCACAGATGGCGGGATTGACCTGGGTGTGGCCGGTCTCCTGTACAAAGCTGTCGAGTCCGGAACCGATTATCATACCCTCGCAGAGATGTTAGCCACTGAAACAGATACAATCGGAGCACAAGGCGGTGCACTGATCGAAAACATCGTTATTTACTTCGGGGCCCTCCTGACCGCTGTCGCCGTCAGACAGGGCTACGACAAACTCACCAGCGACGATACTGGCGAGGGCGACGACCCGTATCAGGGTGGTGATTCATAATGGAGGCAACTATTGACGGCGAAGACGGAGAATATTTGAAGATATATGTGACTGATAACAATAACAACGAACATAACATTACCATTGAGATCGCCAGTGGTGAAATAGCGTATCACGAACAGGACGGCTACCCGGACAAAGCAGCAGAACGGACTCCGGTCGAAGACGAACACGTGAACCAGGCACGACGGTACGCTAAGTATCACGTTGCCCAGAAAACCAAACATGACGTGCTGCCATTTGAGCACGACCAAGCAGCGATGGACCGGGTGAAACAAGCCATCGAGACCCTCTCTGCAGAGGACTTCCAAGACCACTTCGGCACGTACTTTAACCAGATCAACGGTCGGTTGCCGGGCGTGGAGCCACCAGTTCCAGAGCCAGATGCTATCGAGGACGACGACTTCCGCCTGTACTTGCTCGACGTCTATCTCGATGACCGAGACCAGATCGAGGCGGTATCGGGCATTCACTTCCTCTATCTTGCCGACGATCGCGAGCGTCAGTACCAGTTCGGTGACAAGCCCTTCAACCGTGACCCGGACGCTCAACTCCAACTCCCGCCGAACTATCTCCCGTCACTGGAGGCCGCACAAGACTTTTTCGCCTACCACCTCGACTGCCAGATCCGAGATTGTCACTTGCTTCGCGGCGAGGAGCCGCCCGAAGCGTATCGCGTCCTGGGTCCCGGCCTGTACGACGGAACGACTCGCTATCTCCGCGAGGAACGTCCATATCACTCATACCACGCCTTCCATGCGGACGTCCCCGACTACACACTCGACTACGACTACGGATTTGGCGAAAAAGGCAAAGAGATGGCCAAAATTGCAACTGCAGTGGCCGAACGAAAATAATACCCGTCTCCGCCGCGCATTCACTCTCCGACCACAGTGACTCTCTCGCTACTGTCGAACTGTCGACTGTTCTCGCCAACAATGCTAGATCGTCCTCAATCGCACCAGCGGTCTCTAAACACTCCCAGCGTCACACAGCATAATCAAAACATCCAGCGCGCGATGCAAGACACCGGCACCTCACAGGACGAGGTCCCAGACCAGGTCCTGGATGTCGTCGGCTCCGGCGGCATGCCACTCGAACGCTCCGTCCAGGACTCACTTGAGGACCGCATGGATGCCGACTTCTCCGACGTTCGCATCCACACCGGCGCCAAGGCCGCCGAGGCCGCCGACGCCATCGACGCCAAAGCCTTCACCTGCGGCAATTCGATCGTCTTCAACAGCGGCGAGTACGATCCCGAGAGTACTGAAGGCCAGTTCCTGCTCGCCCACGAGCTCGCGCACGTCAAACAGCAAAACGGCGGCGCGCCACTCTCGATGATGCCCCAGCAAGAAGCGGATCTCGAGATCGATCCCGACCCGCAACTGGAGCGGAACGCCGACCAGGCTGCCGAGGAGGCCCTCCAGGGCGACGAGCCACTGACGGTCAGCCGGATGGGAACCGACGTGCAAGTTCAGCGAATGCCCGCCGAGCAAGTGCCCCAGGCCCTGGAGCTGTTCAAAGCCGAAGTCGAGGGGGGCGTCGGCGGCTCGTTCCAGCAGTCACAGAACCAGAACCGCATCGACTTTATCGAAGACGAACTCGAGGGGGCCATCGACAACATCGGCACCCACCAGGAGGCGCTGGCCCACCAGGAGGAGGCGATCCTGGACGCGCGTGCCGCCGGTGACCAAGAACGCGCCTCCGCACTCGAAGACGCCAAAGAGTCGATCGGCGACCGCATCGCCGAACTGTACGAGCATCTCCAGGAGGGCGCCCAACAGATCGCCCTCACCGACGAGCAACGCGAGAAACTCGACGACTTCGACGGCGGCGAGTTCCTCACCGAACTCGGCTGGACGGCCGCGAAAGGGCTGGTCTCGCTGATTCCAGGAATGGGTGCGCTCATCGCCACCTTCGAGATCGGTGAGACCGCACTCCGCCAGTTCTGGGAGCAGACCGACGGCCCACTACCGAACCGGCTCGCGCAAGTCAAAGAGCAGGTCCTCGCCGAATTTGGTACTGGCGAGGGCAACCGTCCTGAGCGAGTCAAAAGTCGGGAGGAATAATTCATGGATGCAATGATCACCGGAGAAGATGAAGGTGGTGTTGGCCTCAGCATTATTGATAACAATGATGTTGAGAATTTGATCTCTGTTGATTTTGACGGCGAGATCACGTACCACGAACAAGACGGCTACCCAGACAATGTATCCAAGCGGACTGACGCCGGCAACGAGCACGTAAGCCAGGCCCGTCGGTTTGCCAAGTGGCACGTCTACCGCGAGCGAGGCTACGACACGCTCGACGCCGGCAACAACCCCGATCGAATCCTCGCCAGCCTCCTCGCTCTCGCACGACTGTCAGAAGCAGAATTCGACGAGCACTTCGGCGACCTCCAGCGCCAGATCGAGAGTCACTACGACGGCTCGACCGTCGACCTGCCGTTCCCCGACGCCGATCCCGACGACGTCATCGTCTACCGGAAAGATGTCTACGTGCAGCCGGATCCGACCGGCTACGAGCCACCATTGCTCGAACAGTATCTGGGCCACTTCGACGGTGAGTCGGACTCGCCGGTGATGCCGGCGAAGGACACCCTCGACACCAGCGAGTTCGACGCCCTCGAAGCCGAGATCGAGGCAGTGTCGGCGATGCACTACCTCCACACCGACGGCCTGGGCAACGAACAGACGGAACGTGGCGAGGATCCACTGGAGAGAGAATCCGACGCGACGATCGAACTGGTGCCGTTCGATCCCGAGGAGATCGGCTCGTTTCACCATTACGTCGTGTCCCATCTGGCCTATCAGATCCGGGATGGTTTCCTGTTGATGGGTGTGAAACCGCCCGTGGCGTTCAGAAAAGCTGGCTGGGGGAAATATCGGGCCTTCCACCGCCAGAAATTCAAACCACAGTACGAGAACTACTGGGACGCGACCGCGACGATCCAGTCGTGGGAACCGAAAGTTCCGTGAGCCATCGGCTGGTGTGTCAAAACGAGTGACCCTGCACGTTCGACCGATGGCGACCGAGTACCCGGGGACCGAAATGACTGCTATTGGGGCCACAGCTCTCACCCACCGCCAGCACAACATCCAGCGCGCGATGCAAGACACCGGGACCAGCCAGGACGAGGTCCCAGACCAGGTCCTGGATGTCGTCGGCTCCGGCGGCATGCCACTCGAACGCTCCGTCCAGGACTCACTTGAGGACCGCATGGACGCAGACTTCTCCGACGTTCGCATCCACACTGGCGCGAAAGCCGCCGAAGCGGCGGATGCGATCGACGCCAAAGCCTTCACCTGCGGCAACGCCATCGTCTTCAACTCCGGCGAGTACGATCCCCAATCGGCGGAGGGCCAGTTTCTCTTAGCGCACGAACTCGCGCACGTCAAGCAGCAAAACGGCGGCGCGCCGCTGTCGATGATGCCCCAAGAGAATGCGGATCTCGAAATCGATCCGGATCCGCAACTGGAGCGCCAGGCAGATCAGGCTGCCGAGGAGGCGCTCCAGGGCGACGAGCCACTGACGGTCAATCGGCTCGGAACCG
>NZ_KB905379.1:186633-374067 GCF_000379085.1 Halomicrobium katesii DSM 19301
CCCGACCCAGCCACTCGCGGACGGACTGATGCCAGGCGATCGAAATATTCAGAGAGAAACCATTATCATACAGCGGTTTGAACGGTGAAGTAATGAACGGTCCCGAGGCGAGCCACCGAGTCACGGTCGCGGCGGGTGATGAGTAGATGGCTGGGAAACGGAAGGCCAACCGCAAAGGTCGCTCGAAGGACGACGCCGACGCCGAGCGGGAGCGGGCCGACGGTGCCACTCGCACCGTCCAGCGCAGCGAGTCGGCCACGCGGCAGGCGACCGGCCGGGATCCGCTGCTGGCCGACGCCACACTCTCGCCCGAGCAGGGCGATATCGTCCCGACCAAGACCCCCAGAGAGCAGGCCAACCAGCAACGCCAGAGCAACATCCAGCGGGCGATGCAAGGCACTGGCACCAGCCAGGACGAGGTCCCGGACCAAGTCCTGGATGTCGTGGGCTCGGGCGGGATGCCACTCGAACGCTCCGTCCAGGACTCACTCGAAGATCGCATGGACGCCGATTTCTCCGACGTTCGCATCCACACTGGCGCCAAGGCCGCCGAAGCCGCCGACGCCATCGACGCCAAAGCCTTCACCTGCGGCAATTCCATCGTCTTCAACTCCGGCGAGTACGATCCCTCCTCGCCGGAAGGCCAGTTTCTCTTAGCGCACGAACTCGCGCACGTCAAGCAGCAAAACGGCGGCGCGCCGCTGTCGATGATGCCCCAAGAGAATGCGGATCTCGAAATCGATCCGGATCCGCAACTCGAGCGGGATGCAGATCGGGCAGCCGAAGAGGCGCTGTCTGGTGAGGAGCCGCTGACCGTCAATCGACTGGGGACCGACGTGCACGTCCAGCGGGCACCCAAATTCACGGACTACGTGGCATCGACGGACGCTCAGGAGCGATTCCTCGACAATGGGGGAGAGATAGACGCGTTAGATACTGACCCGGAGAAAATCGAGGAATTACAGAGCAAGGTCGAAGAATTGGAAGACCTTGCCCAGCAAATCAGTGAGTTAGGTGACGAGATGGGCGTGTCGGTGACGTCGACGGGTGATGGAACGACGATAACTGAGCAAACACAGACACCTATCGACGACGGGATGTCTCTCACGGTCTCAGACGACGCAGACATAGACTCCCTCGATCTCTCGCAGCAACAAACAGAAGTCGTCCAGAAACACAGACAGCTCATCGAAGAGTTTGGCAACACAGTTGAAGAGCTTATTTCCGATCTTCAGGGCGACATCCCCGAAGAAAGTACGCTAAAGGAAATCCTCACAGATGGCGGGATTGACCTGGGTGTGGCCGGTCTCCTGTACAAAGCTGTCGAGTCCGGAACCGATTATCATACCCTCGCAGAGATGTTAGCCACTGAAACAGATACAATCGGAGCACAAGGCGGTGCACTGATCGAAAACATCGTTATTTACTTCGGGGCCCTCCTGACCGCTGTCGCCGTCAGACAGGGCTACGACAAACTCACCAGCGACGATACTGGCGAGGGCGACGACCCGTATCAGGGTGGTGATTCATAATGGAGGCAACTATTGACGGCGAAGACGGAGAATATTTGAAGATATATGTGACTGATAACAATAACAACGAACATAACATTACCATTGAGATCGCCAGTGGTGAAATAGCGTATCACGAACAGGACGGCTACCCGGACAAAGCAGCAGAACGGACTCCGGTCGAAGACGAACACGTGAACCAGGCACGACGGTACGCTAAGTATCACGTTGCCCAGAAAACCAAACATGACGTGCTGCCATTTGAGCACGACCAAGCAGCGATGGACCGGGTGAAACAAGCCATCGAGACCCTCTCTGCAGAGGACTTCCAAGACCACTTCGGCACGTACTTTAACCAGATCAACGGTCGGTTGCCGGGCGTGGAGCCACCAGTTCCAGAGCCAGATGCTATCGAGGACGACGACTTCCGCCTGTACTTGCTCGACGTCTATCTCGATGACCGAGACCAGATCGAGGCGGTATCGGGCATTCACTTCCTCTATCTTGCCGACGATCGCGAGCGTCAGTACCAGTTCGGTGACAAGCCCTTCAACCGTGACCCGGACGCTCAACTCCAACTCCCGCCGAACTATCTCCCGTCACTGGAGGCCGCACAAGACTTTTTCGCCTACCACCTCGACTGCCAGATCCGAGATTGTCACTTGCTTCGCGGCGAGGAGCCGCCCGAAGCGTATCGCGTCCTGGGTCCCGGCCTGTACGACGGAACGACTCGCTATCTCCGCGAGGAACGTCCATATCACTCATACCACGCCTTCCATGCGGACGTCCCCGACTACACACTCGACTACGACTACGGATTTGGCGAAAAAGGCAAAGAGATGGCCAAAATTGCAACTGCAGTGGCCGAACGAAAATAATACCCGTCTCCGCCGCGCATTCACTCTCCGACCACAGTGACTCTCTCGCTACTGTCGAACTGTCGACTGTTCTCGCCAACAATGCTAGATCGTCCTCAATCGCACCAGCGGTCTCTAAACACTCCCAGCGTCACACAGCATAATCAAAACATCCAGCGCGCGATGCAAGACACCGGCACCTCACAGGACGAGGTCCCAGACCAGGTCCTGGATGTCGTCGGCTCCGGCGGCATGCCACTCGAACGCTCCGTCCAGGACTCACTTGAGGACCGCATGGATGCCGACTTCTCCGACGTTCGCATCCACACCGGCGCCAAGGCCGCCGAGGCCGCCGACGCCATCGACGCCAAAGCCTTCACCTGCGGCAATTCGATCGTCTTCAACAGCGGCGAGTACGATCCCGAGAGTACTGAAGGCCAGTTCCTGCTCGCCCACGAGACTCGCGCACGTCAAACAGCAAAACGGCGGCGCGCCACTCTCCATGATGCCCCAGCAAGGGGCGGATTTGGAGATCGATCCAGACCGCAACTGGAGCGAACGCCGATCAGGCTGCCAAAGAAGCGTTGAGGGCGCGACGAGCCACTGACGGTCAGCCGAATGGGTACCGACGTGCACGTTCAGCGCCTGGCCGAAGACGAGGTGTTCGAGGCGATGGCGCTATTCGAGGCCGAACTGGGGCGTCGGCGGCTCGTTCCAGCAGTCACAGAACCAGAACCGCATCGACTTTATCGAAGACGAACTCGAGGGGCCATCGACAACATCGGCACCCACCAGGAGGCGCTGGCCCACCAGGAGGAGGCGATCCTGGACGCGCGTGCCGCCGGTGACCAAGAACGCGCCTCTGCACTCGAAGACGCCAAAGAGTCGATCGGCGACCGCATCGCCGAACTGTACGAGCATCTCCAGGAGGGCGCCCAACAGATCGCCCTCACCGACGAGCAACGCGAGAAACTCGACGACTTCGACGGCGGCGAGTTCCTCACCGAACTCGGCTGGACGGCCGCGAAAGGGCTGGTCTCGCTGATTCCAGGAATGGGTGCGCTCATCGCCACCTTCGAGATCGGTGAGACCGCACTCCGCCAGTTCTGGGAGCAGACCGACGGCCCACTACCGAACCGGCTCGCGCAAGTCAAAGAGCAGGTCCTCGCCGAATTTGGTACTGGCGAGGGCAACCGTCCTGAGCGAGTCAAAAGTCGGGAGGAATAATTCATGGATGCAATGATCACCGGAGAAGATGAAGGTGGTGTTGGCCCTCAGCATTATTGATAACAATGATGTTGAGAATTTGATCTCTGTTGATTTTGACGGCGAGATCACGTACCACGAACAAGACGGCTACCCAGACAATGTATCCAAGCGGACTGACGCCGGCAACGAGCACGTAAGCCAGGCCCGTCGGTTTGCCAAGTGGCACGTCTACCGCGAGCGAGGCTACGACACGCTCGACGCCGGCAACAACCCCGATCGAATCCTCGCCAGCCTCCTCGCTCTCGCCACGACTGTCAGAAGCAGAATTCGACGAGCACTTCGGCGACCTCCAGCGCCAGATCGAGAGTCACTACGACGGCTCGACCGTCGACCTGCCGTTCCCCGACGCCGATCCCGACGACGTCATCGTCTACCGGAAAGATGTCTACGTGCAGCCGGATCCGACCGGCTACGAGCCACCATTGCTCGAACAGTATCTGGGCCACTTCGACGGTGAGTCGGACTCCCCGGTGATGCCAGCGAAGGACACCCTCGACACCAGCGAATTCGACGACCTCGAAGCCGAGATCGAGGCAGTGTCGCCGATGCACTATCTCCACACCGACGGGCTGGGCACCGAACAGACACACCGTGGCGAGGATCCACTAGACAGAAAACCCGACGCTACGATCGAACTCGTGCCGTTCGATCCCGCCGAGATCGGCTCGTTCCACCACTACGTCGTCTCTCACCTTGCCTACCAGATCAGAGATTGCTTCCTGCGGATGGGCGTGAAACCGCCGGTGGCGTTTAGAAAAGCAGGCTGGGGGAAATATCGCTCGTTCCACGAACAGAAGTTCTGCCCGCAGTACGAGAACTACTGGGACGCGACCGCGACGATCGAGTCGTGGGAACCGAAAGTTCCGTGAACCATTGGCTGGTGTGTGAAAACAAGTGACCGTGCACGTTCGACCGACGGAGACCGAGTTCCCAGGGATGGAAATAAGCCCCATCGCCGCCGCCACAGCCGTCAGCCACCGCCAGCGCAACATCCAGCGGGCGATGCAAGAGACCGGCACCAGCCAGGACGAGGTCCCAGACCAGGTCCTGGACGTCGTGGGCTCCGGCGGGATGCCACTCGAACGCTCCGTCCAGGACTTACTTGAGGACCGCATGGACGCAGACTTCTCCGACGTTCGCATCCACACTGGCGCGAAAGCCGCCGAGGCCGCCGACGCCATCGACGCCAAAGCCTTCACCTGCGGCAATTCGATCGTCTTCAACTCCGGCGAGTACGATCCCGAGAGTACTGAAGGCCAGTTCCTGCTCGCCCACGAACTCGCCCACGTCGAGCAACAGAACGGCGGCGCGCCACTCTCCATGATGCCCCAGCAGGGGGCGGATTTGGAGATCGATCCAGATCCGCAACTCGAACGCGACGCCGATCAGGCTGCCAAAGAAGCGTTGAGTGGCGACGAGCCACTGACGGTCAGCCGAATGGGTACCGACGTGCACGTTCAGCGCCTGGCCGAAGACGAGGTGTTCGAGGCGATGGCGCTATTCGAGGCCGAACTGCAAGACGATACCGGCCTGAGCGAGCATCGAGAAAACCACAATCAGCTTCAGTTGAGCTATCTCACCGAAGTCGCCACCGACGTCATCGCCAAGCAAGACGCAGAGACGAGCTTAGACACCAAGCGGGAACTCCAGGACGGGAGCCGCGGGATGCAGGAACTCGCCAATCGATACCCCTCAGAGGCCGATCTCAAGGCCGAAATCGAGGAGCTGACCCAGAGCATCGATGCAGACTTGGAGGACGTGGCCCTCACCGACGACCAGCGCCAGGCACTCGACGGCAACGTCGATACCAACAAGTGGGACGACGTCGCCTGGAACACGGTCAAAGGACTGCTGTCAGTGACATCGCTGGGCGCCTTCATCGCCGCCTCTGAAACCGCCGCGGCCGCCAAGGACGTCGATACTGATGAGATTGGTACCCAGGCTGTCGCGCGCGTCCGCCAAGGAGAGATCTCTAGCTGGGAGGACATCAAGCAGATCTGGCAACAGACTACTGGCAGCCTCGCAGACCGTGCCGAGCAGACCGAGCGGGAAATCCGTCAAAGTACCTGGGAGGGTGGCGAGAAGACCGAGGAGGTCGATTACTGATGAAAGCGGAGATCGAGAAAGAAACCGATAACGGGTTTGGAGTAACTGTATACGATAATAACAGAACTAAACATAAGATCGGGGTCTTGTATGATGGCGAAATAAACGGACATCTTCAGGAGGATTATGCAGACAAACCATCTGGCCGAACACGCGAAGAGACGGAATACGGAAGTCAGGCTCGCCAGTACGCGAAGTGGCACGTCTACCGCGAACGTGGCTACGACACCCTCCCACGGGCCGAAAATCCGGACAGCATCCTCGCGGGATTGCTCGCACTCGCCCAGTTGTCCGAAGCGATGTTCGAGCAACACTTCAGAGACGTAGCGGCGCAACTCCGGTGCCACTACGACGGCTCGCCGATCAAGCTTCCGTTCCCGAACGCCGACCCGGACGACGCGATCATCTACCAGAAAGACCTCTACCTCCAGCCAGACCCGACGGAATTCGACCCGCCGGTGCTCGACCAGTTCCGCGCGCGCTTCGAGGGCCAGTCTGATTCGGCGGAAATCGCCGACCCAACGACGCTATCGGCCTCGGAAATGGACACCCTGAATTTCGACATCGAGGCAGTCTCTGGCATGCACGTCATCCACAACGACGGACTCGGAAACGAACAGGTGTCTCGTGGTGAGGACCCACTTGACCGCGACCCCGACGCGCGGGTCGAACTGATGGCGTTCGATCCCACCGAGATCGACTCTTTCCAGCACTACGTCGTCTCGAACATGGCCTACCAGATCCGCGATCGATTCCTGTTGATGGGCCTGACACCACCCGCTGCGTTCCAGGCGCAGGGCTGGGGCAGCTACGACGGCTTCCAGGCCCAGAAGTTCTGTGACCTCTACGACGATTACTGGTCCAGCGAGGCCACCATCCAGTCCTGGGAGCCCGCCTGATACGGAGGGTTGTAGGAATTTACCGATGAGTGTCTACCCCGTGACGACGCTCACCGGTACGCAGCTACAACTTTCCGTATGAGGCGTCACCCAACTGTGTGAGGAGAAAGACCGCCACCAGCCAGGACGAGGTGCCAGACCAGGTCCTGGATGTGGTCAGCAGCGGTGACCTGTCGCTGCATCCAGACGGACAGTCTTCCCGAGAAGCCGTCGTCGAAACGAGCACCTGACAAACGGCACTCGGGAGACATCTGTAATCGAATTGCTTATTGTCCAGGGATAATTTAATCGTAGTATCCGAGAGAGCATGAGCCGGAAAAACACAGACGTTCCGAGAGAGAGTCAAGGGCTCTCTCAATTTACCAAAAACCGGTTTTTCAAAGGGAAGCTGATGACTCCCCGGATCATGGAGAGTACGCGGGAGTATCAGAACGAACGCTTCCAGACACTGAACCAATACACCGAGGGAATGGGTATCGTTCACGGACTGGAGGTCGAATCCGTCGCAACGACGAGCGACGGACTGGAAGTGACGGTCGATTCGGGGCTGGCACTCGACGGGCGTGGCCGGCCAATCGTCGTCGAGAAGGCCACGACGCGGACACTACCTGCCGCCTCTGCTGACGAACTCTATCTGTTCATCCAGTACGACGAAGTGCCAATCGAGATGGTTCCAGTCCCGGACACGGATGGCGCGGTCGAGGAGGACGCAGTGCCGAACCGTCTCGCCGAAACGTTCGAGCTCACGCATCGTGAGACAGCCCCAGAGCGAAACAGGTCGGGAGGTGCCTTCGATTACTCGGAACTCGATCTGGACACGAACGACCCACAGGAGTTGATGGGGGAACTAGCAGACCAGTACCACAAAAAGCGTCGGACAGGAGCGACGGGAGAGCGAGACTCAGCAGTGTACCTCGGAGGGTACGAGCGGAGTCACGACGGGAGTTGGATCGAGGCATCTGACGCCCCCAGGCGCCAGTACGTCTACGACCACCAGATGCTGTACGACCTGGTCGTCCACCACCTCGCTGACACGGACAACCCCCACGAGACGCCGATCCACGAGCCAGTAGATCCCCAGCCAGACGACATCGAGACGTTGAACCAACGAATGGACGCTATCGAAGGGACCATCTCGGAACTGCGAGCCGAACGAGACACATTCGTCCAATACACGCTGCGCAAGACGGTCAAGGATCGAGCACGGTTCTTCGCAGAACTGAGTGATCGCGTCGAAAAATTCAGCGGGGACGCGAGCCGGATCGCACGTGAGACAGCGCAGATGTCGAGCGACGAAATCATCGAGGAATCGGACATGGAAGCAGCCTACCGGCGCCAACTCATCGAAATACTCGAGCACCTGATCAGAATCGGCGATCTCCTCGAGGGGTACGTCACCGACGAGTCACTGGAGCGATACCTGTTCGCGGTGTCCAAGCTCCAGTCGGCCGTCGAGTCAGACATCGAGCTACTTGACCTGATCGAAGCGGACAATCAAATGTGCGAAACCGCAGACTCGCTCGACCCACTGGTCGGTGTGACGCCCGACGCGTAACGATCGGGTGGCATCGTCTGACGAGCGGGAGTGAGAGGGATGCTCACTGATTGTAGCGTCCTTTATCAGTATACTTACCCACGTCAAATAATGTAGAATAGACCGGAATTTATTTTTATGTGTTGTGCAAAGATGCATACCGTAGCGGATCAGAAGGAGGAGATGAATGCCAGAGTATCAAGCACCAGGCGTCTATGTCGAAGAAGAAAGCACTGGAAGCAAGTCTGTAGAGGGGGTCGGAACCAGTACAGCCGGCTTCCTCGGAGAGACTGTTCGTGGTCCAGTTGAACCGCAACTGGTAACGAGCTACAACCAGTTCGAACGAACCTACGGGTCGAGTCCGAAAGGATCAGATTTGGATGTCGCTGTCAACGGCTTCTTCAAGAACGGCGGAAGCCGTTGTTTCGTCGCGCGAGTGACGGCAGCGGACCCGAACGATGTCGCCACCCGAACCCTCATCGACGAAGACAAAAACGAGGTTCTGGAAATCGAGGCGAACGGACCAGGTGAATGGGGATCGAACGTTGCGGTGCTCGTCAGCGACGGGCAACAGCCGGGCCAGTTCGATATCGTCGTTCGGTATTGGTCCTGTGACCGCAACGAGATTATGAAACCCGCTTCCGACCGGCCCGAGCCGAGCCCGGAAGTCGAAGAGGTGTTCGACGGTGTGACGGCCGACCCACAGTCGAGCCAGTTCTACGAGAAACAACTGGCAAGCTCGGTGCTGATCAACGTCGAATTCCTGGCAGAGGGACGACCGAAAGATGGGCTCGTTTGGCTCAGTAACGACGACGCCGAATTGATGACGGACGGTGGCGTCGTTGAAGCCGAAGAAGACGTCGTGCACATTCCAGAGGAACTCGATTCCCTGGACGAAGACGAGCTCGAAGCGCTCGCCGAGCCGATCAATATTGAGGCAGATCCCTCCTCCGAAGAGTTCGTAGAAGAACTGAAGGAGATCCGCGAGGGTGACAAAGATGTCGATGTTGAAATCGTTGCCGAGCTACCGTCTGAAACTGGTGAGGAAAGCGAATCCGACGAAGTCACCCTGAGCGATTACGAAGGCGTGGACAAGCCCGGCCTCCGTACCGGACTCGCAGCCTTCGAAGCCATCGACGAGATATCGATTGTCTGTGCACCGGACGAAAAGAATGTCCAGGGACTGACAGATTCACTCGTCGCGCACTGCGAGAACAAAGGAGATCGGTTCGCGATCCTCCAGTCCGAACAAACCCCTAGTCCGGTCCAGGATATGGAAACGCCGGTCGATTCCTCGTACGCGGCGTACTACTATCCGTGGATCAAGGTCCTCGACCCGGTGACAAATCGCGAGAAGCTCGCCCCTCCAGGTGGCCACATTGCTGGCATCTATTCCCGGAGTGACATCGAGCACGGTGTCCACAAAGCGCCGGCCAACGAGCCCATGCGCGGGATTGTCGGGCTCCAACACGACATCACGAAAGGCGAGCAGGACATTCTCAATCCCAAAGGAATCAACTGCATCCGAAGTTTCCAGGGACGTGGGATCCGCGTCTGGGGCGCACGAACGTGTTCGAGCGACCCAGAGTGGAAGTATCTCAACGTCCGGCGACTCTTCCTGTACATCGAGCAGTCTCTCGAGCAGGGAACCCAGTGGGCGGTCTTCGAACCGAACGACAAGGATCTGTGGGCACGGATCCGACAGTCCACAGAGAACTTCTTGAAGACTGTCTGGCGCGAGGGCGGCCTCCAGGGAGCCACACAGGACGAAGCCTTCTTCGTCCGCTGTGGCGAGGATACCATGACGCAGGAAGATATCGACAACGGTCGACTGATCGTCGAAGTCGGTATCGCGCCGGTCAAACCGGCGGAGTTCGTCGTCTTCCGGATTGCCCAAGACACTGGTGAAGCCTGATAGTATCGCACGCCAACTGAACACACGACAAACCACCACATACACATGCCAGAACACGGACCTCTCCCGAGCACTGAATTCAAAGTAGAACTCGACGGCGTCGACATCCCTGGCTTCCTTGAAGTCAAACTGCCGACCCAGGAAACCGATACGAAAGCGTACCGCGAAGGAGCGGACGACAAGCACGCGCGAAAGCTGTTCGGTGACACCCAGTACTCCCCACTCGTCCTCGCTCGCGGAGCGGACGAGGACAACGACAGAATCGACGACTGGATCCAGGCCGTCGAGGACGGAAAAGCAAACGACGCACGCAAGAACATCGCGGTCGTCCTGCAGAAGCAGGACGGTGAGTCGGTCCTCCGGTACGAATTCACGAACGCGTGGGTCAAAAAGTACGAGCCGCCCACGCTCAACGCGCAGGCCGGCAGTGGTGCAGAAGCAGTCGCCGTGGAGACGTTCACTGTCGAGTTCGAGGAGATGGAACGGAAAACGCTATGAGCAATACGGACCTGAGCCCATCGCTCGTCTACACCCTGGAACGGTCGCCGGACGGCGACCAATATCACCGCGACAGTGAAGGGTATCTGCACACTCACAGCGGATCAGGTCACGTCGATACGATCACGATCGAATATCGAGAGGCGGATCAGAAATGACAGACCAAGCACTCCAAACAGAGTTCGAGTTCACGCTCCCACAGGGTTACGTCGGTGACGACGGGACGCTCCACAAGGAGGGGCGGATGCGGTTGGCAACGGCAGCAGACGAGATCCAACCGCTGCAGGACCCGAAGGTGCAATCGAACCAGTCGTACCTGACGATCGCGTTGTTGTCACGCGTTGTGACGGAGCTGGGAACACTCGAGACGGTCGATAAGAGCGTCATCGAAGACCTCTTCGTCAACGATCTCGAGTACCTGCAGGCGATGTACGAGCGGGTCAACAATCACGGCACGAACACTGTCGAAAGTGGCTGTCCCGACTGTGGGAACGCCTTCGAGGTCGACGTCGAGTCGGGGATGACAGTGCCAGCCGACACGGAACAGCCCCCGACGGCGATCGCAGGACAGGACAACGAGGAATCAGAGACCATGGGTATCGAGCCAGATGATACGGATTCAGGTGAGATGCCGACGGGAAATCTGACCGAGTGATTCAGCTGTACGACCGCGATACTCTCTTCGAGGAGGTCGCGTTCGTCGCCTATCACTTCGGCTGGAGCCACAACGAAGTCCTCGAACTCCCACACTGGGAACGACACAAGTGGTGCGAGGAGATCAGCGCGATCAACGACCGAATGAACGACGGTGAAGCGCCGTCACGAAACGAGCCCAACCAGGGCAGTATCCTCGACGACAGCGAGGGGACGGTCCTCTCGAACTCGCTCGAGGACCTGTAGCCCTCGTTTCAGGAGCAGACAAGCATGACACAGTATACAGACGACAATACGCCCTACTCGCAGTACACCTTCGAAGTGCAAATCGATGGCGAAGCTGTCGCCGGCTTTTCGGAGGTGTCGGGGCTGAATATGCAACTCGATACGACACAGTATCAGGAGGGTGGCGTGAACGACCACGTTCACACGCTCCCAGGCACGATGGCACACGCGAATCTCGTATTACAGCGAGGGATGACCGAAGACACGACGCTGTGGAAGTGGGTACAAGACGTCATGAGCGGGAAGATATCTCGGCGTGACGTCGTCATCAAACTACAGGAGAGCTACCAAGGCGACAGTGTCTGGGGCTGGGAGTTCACCGACGCGTACCCGACGAAGTGGCAGGGCCCGGACCTCGTGGGCGGAAACAATCAGATAACGATCGAGTCGATCGAGTTGACATACCAGGGCTTCGAGACCATCTCCGGCTTACCGGAGTAACGTCGACCGCCAGGCGCCACCTTCTTCGGTCGAATGCAACATGCACGTGTGGGTAGTCTCCGAGAAGCAGACCGCTCTACAGGCGAGGACGGCTGTTAGCAGTATGCCCAGTGTAGACGGTCGAATCTGTTGGAAGCGACGCCGACCATTCCCAGTATACAGTCATTTGCTGCAATATCGGAAGATAAAAATATTTCAATTAGATAGTATATAATATGTCGATGTACGAGAGACATATCCCAAAAATGTACCCGAGAGCCACCGGCCGACGGGAGCACATGGAGAGATAGCAGTGGTCACATCGTCCGCGTCGATACGGTTGACGACGACGCTATTGCTCCGGTTGCTCAGAATCCGGCTCGCACAACCCGACGACGAGTCCAAACTGAACGACGACCAGATCCAGGCTATCCCGCCGACAGCTATCGACGAAGAATCCGATGTCCAGCTGATCGTCTACCTCTACAACGTCACGAGTTCAGGAGCACTCAATACAGACCGAACGCAGTACTCCGGGACAACGCGTGAGAAGGCTGACCTGTCGGTCGAGCTTCGATATCTGGTAATAGCGTTCCCCGACGCCAAGGCCGAAAACGAGACAGAAGGTATCATGTTCCAGCACGAGTTGCTGGGCAAGGCGATGCAAACCTTCTACGATGCCGAAACGATCAGTTCGGAAGAACTCCCCGGTGAATTCCAGGACGAAGGAATAACGATCACACTCGAAGAGCGTGATCCGTTAGAATTGACCGAGCTGTGGGGGTCGTTCTCCGATCCGCCGCTGCACCCCTGTGCATCGTACGTCGTGCGTCCGGTGAAAATACCGTCGACACAGGAAACGCTGTTGACGGAAGTCGAAGAGCGCGATCTCGGCGTCGAAAAAGGATCTGGTGGTAGCGACGGGGACGCAAGCGATGACCGCCTGGACATGGGCTAGCCGACTCGCGGACAGGCAGTCCGGTCAGCGATCTGTGTCGGTCTCGTCGTGACCGTCCCCAGGTGAGTCCGTCTCAATCTCGGCAGTCGTACTCGCATTCGCTCGTCTGAGTTCGGTTCGCCAGTCTCGATCCGTCGTGTCTGTCCCATACTGTCGGCGTTTGTCGCTGTAGGCTCCGAACTCGACCTGAAAGCCAGCGCCGCCGGCTTCCCGGGCGTACTGCAGTGCGCGGACGACGTGGTCGAAGGTGATCGTCACGTTCGAGAGCTCCGTTCGTTCTGCCTCGAGCGGGCGTCCGTCGTGTGCTTCCGTTGCCGCGATGTACGCAGCGTACTTCGCAACTTTCCGGATGAGTGCCGGCGTGGTCGTGATTTCGCTGAGGAACTCGTAGTCGAAGCCATCAGTCGCGACGTTCGCATCCGGGGGGAAAGCGTCCCGCCAGAGCGTTTGGCGCACACGTTCTTGCGGTTTCTCGAAGGCGATAGAGTGCTGGATCCGCCGTTTGAACGCCGAGTCGATGCCCGAGCGTTTGTTCGTCGTCAACAGGAGGATGCCGTCGAACGACTCCAGGCGTTGCAGCAAGAAGTTGATCTCCATATTAGCGTACCGATCAGTGGCGTCGTTGACGTCCGCTCGCTCTCCAAAGATGGCGTCTGCCTCGTCGAACAGCAAGATCGCGTTGGATCGTTCTGCTTCGTCCAGAATAGTCGCCAGCCGGCTCTCGGTCTCACCGACGTACTTGTTGATGATCTGTGAGAGGTCGACCCGGTAGAGGTCGAGTCCCGTCTCGTTGGCGATGACCTCCGCGGCCATCGTCTTCCCGGTGCCTGGCTGACCGTAGAACAGCGCGACGACGCCGTCACCGCGACTCCCGGGTTCGCCGAAGCCCCACTCGCTCGTGACCGCCCCGCGGTACTGGAGGTGGCCACAGAGTTGTCGTAAGTGAGACGCTTGCCGATCGGCGAGCGCGAGGTCCTCCCAGGCGTAGCCTGGGTCGATCGGTTCGGCCAGCGTCCCCAGAGTACTCGCCGAGTAGCGCTTGCAGGCCTCGTAGAGGTGCCCGCTGGTCAGTCCGCTCTCGATGGGGGCGAACGCGTCGGGTGCATCGGCCGACGTGTGCTTTGCTGTGGCCTCCTCGGGCGTATGCCCCTCTACCCCCCGTCGGGAGAAGTACCGTGCAAGTCGGGCGGCACGTCTGATGTCGCGCTGGGGGAGACGGAAGTTCGTCGCAACGTGGGAGACGAGCTGTTCGTCGACGAACTCGTCAGCGTACTCGTCCCAGACCCGTTCGCGAACCGCGTCGTCCGGGAACGGACACAGGCAGGTCTCGACGTGATGGGTTTCGAGGGCGACGTCCGGTGTCCACGCGGTGCTAGATCCGACGAAAACGTGTGACGGGGCGTCGTCGAGTCGCTGGACGATGTCGTCGACAGAACGGACGTCCGCAGACTCCGCCGCTTGCTCGTCGTCGGCTGTCGATGCGGTCGGCTCGTCGATGTCAGTGACGGCCTCGATACCGTCGATGTGGACCGGCACGTCGCGAAGCCTGGCTTCGCGGAGGAGGCGAGTCAGTAGCTCGTCCGAGCGAACGACCTCCGCCGCTGGGGCGGTGAGGAGCGGTCCGTCGGTGAGTGCACCTGGGAGTCGGTCTTTTCCGGTGCCGTCCTCGCCTGCGAGGAAGACGAGCGACGGGTCAGTTCGGTCCGTGAGTCGGTCGCGAATGGCCTCGAGCGTCGCCGTCGTCTGTTCGTCGAAGACCATATCCGAGAGTGTGCGGTCGTGACGTTCGAGCGTCACGAGATCACGGAGTGCGGAGCCGAGCGCGTCGCACCCCCGGAGAAAGTCGACGATCCGGTCGTCGACAGACAGCACGTCGTAGCTCGCTGGCTGGCTGGATTTCCGAGCTGCTCGTGTGAGGATGTCGTATTCGAACAGCGGACCGGTCGGTGCGAGCGCCCGGGACGATGCACTGTTCGTCTCCGTCGCTCCGTGCCCGGCGACAGCGAGGACAGTCTCGACGAGTTCGACCGACGGCAGCATCGCGGTGTCCGCGCCACAGATCTCACCGTACACCTTCGTTATCGAGCGATCGATCTCCGGTCCGAGAACGACCAGGAGCGCATCTCGCTCCGCGCGCGAAAGATCGAAGGCTCGAGATAACGTGTCGAACGACAACGAGACGTCTTCCTCATGGCTGGCCTCGACTGCTGTCGCGATCTCTTCGGCGCGGGCATCGATGTCGACCGACTCGTCGGCCTCGTCGATCGAGGTCGCTTCGCCGGCGAAGGCGTTCAATCGCGTCGGCGACACCACCTCCTCCTCGCTGGCACCCTCGATAGCGCGTGCACGCTCGAGCACGGCGCGGATCCGGTCGAACTCGGCACGGAGGTGCTCGCCACCGTGATCGTACATAGTTCCGATGGCCCTCGATTCGATAATAAATTGTCGTTTTCGCCACGGCCGAGTCATTACAAGAGGGCAAGCATTATAATTGAGTGAGAAGATGTGCAAATATGGACGGTAGTGACACCACAGTCGTCGACGACCGAACCAGCGAGGGCGACGCATGAGCGAGAAGAAACAGGCCAATCGGACGACCTACGTGACGGAGTCGGAGGAAAAAGCCGACGAGCGGCGGCAGTCACACGAAGCGGAGCAGGCGGAGGAGACGGAACACGAGGAGGAAGCGTCGGAGTCGGCGGACCAGACCGACGCACTGACCGGTGGCGCGGCGGCCGTGCCTGTGATGAACGAGGCCGAGGCCAGCGAGTCCGAGGAGACGAATGCACTCCTGGGTGACGCGGGACTGGAAGAAATCGACACCGACGAGACGGACACCGATCGGAGCAGTCCCAGCGAGTAGTCTCTGGTCGGACTGTCCCCGTCCGATCGAACGCGCAGTGACGGTCCGTTACGCTTGCGTCCGGTGTCGTGAGGACAGTGCGAGATCGGCGACTGTGGGGCCGATCAGTTTCGCGCCAGAAATGTCTGACAGAAACAAATAAGAACCTGCTAGCGGAAGGGTACAATACAAAGATGTTCACGGCACGTTCGCTCGACCGCGGAGTGGAGGGGCGGTAGATGGGACGGAAACGGCGTGAGGACCGCTCGAAGCAGTCCGACGAGACCGACGCCGAGCGGTCCCAGCGGACCGTCGCTGACGTCCAGCGGACCGCCAAGCAGTCCAACCCGCTGAACGCGGGCACCTTCTCCGAGCCGACCATCGACCACGTCCCCAGGGCCGAACAGAACAGGCGCCGACGCCAGCGCAACATCCAGCGCGCGATGCAAGACACCGGCACCACCCAGGACGAGGTCCCCGACCAGGTGCTCGACGTCATCGGCAGCGGCGGCATGCCACTCGAGTTGCCCATCCAGCGCTCACTCGAAGACCGCATGGACGCCGACTTCGGCAACGTCCGGATCCACACCGGCGGCAAGGCCGCCCAGGCCGCCGACGCCATCGACGACAAAGCCTTCACCTGCGGCAACTCGATCGTCTTCAACTCAGGCGAGTACGACCCCCAGTCGGCGGAGGGCCAGCACCTGCTCGCCCACGAACTCGCCCACGTCACACAACAGAACGGCGGCGCCCCACTCTCGATGAAGCCCAAGGCCAACGCCGACCTCAAAATCGATCCCGATCCCAAACTCGAGCAAGAGGCCGATGAAGCCGCCAAAGAGGCCATGCAAGACGGGCCAGTGACCATCAACCGCATGGGTACCGACGTCCACGTCCAGCGGCTGCCAGAGGCCGACAAACTCGATCAGGCCCGCCAGCAAGCCGCCGAGCGATTTGGCACCGACAGCGACGGCGGAGTTGCGGCCGACCCCGAAGCACTCGCTAAGGAGGTCGAACAGCTCAAGCAAAACCAGGAACACGTCATGGAGACGTTGACCGAAGCCAAACCCGGGGCACCAGCAGACGGAGACTGGACCGAAGCAGCAACAAAGGGGATCTATGGCTCGCTTGCCGGTGCCGGTGCTGGGGCCGCACTCGGCGCTCTCGGTGGCTCAGTCCTTCCTGGTGCAGGCACCGCCGTCGGTGCTGCGGTCGGCGCTGCAGTGTCAGGTGCTGCCAGTGACCTGACCAAAGAAGGCATCGGCGTCCTCGCCGACAACGCTCCCGACGGCACGCCGGCCAAGCTCCAACAGATGTACCAGGAGATGTCTCAGATGTACAAGGAAATGAAAGAGCGAAAGGACACCGGACAGAACTCATTGCGAGACTTATAGAAATGAATGTCGAAATATACGGTGAAGACGACGTTGTAACCGGAGTGACCGTTGTTGACAACAACGGTGTTGAACACGAAATACAGATTGAGAGGGACGGCGGTGTGTATGCCCATCATCAAGAAGGATATCCAGATAACGCATCGAAACGTACTGAAGACGAGAACGAATGCGTGAATCAGGCCCGACGGTTCGCCAAATTCCACGTGTATCGCAAGCACGGGTACGACACCGTCGAGCACATCGAGAACCCCGATTACGTCGATGCAGTCCGCCGCGCAATCCACACGCTGTCCGACGAGGAGTTCGAGGATCTCTTCGGACCACTCCACACCCAATTGCGCAGCCACCACGAGAACATCGATCGCCCCGTCGACCTTCCGGCAGGCGTCCAGAAACCCGACGCAGTCGTCTACAAACTCGATATCTGTCTCGGTGTCGATATCGACGACAGTGGCCTCACCGAACAGGCCCGATCACTCGCTCAGGCACACAGCCTGAACTACGACGACGGCTCGACCACGAAAACGGCTGCAGCGGTCGATGACGACCAACTCGACCAGTGGGCGGAATTCGGCGACCACCTGACGGACCTCGCCGACGAGGACGATCTCGAACTGGACATCAGTGCTGTCTCTGGGATTCACGTCGGTTTCCCGAACGCCCGTGGCGAACACGAAGTCGTGTGGGCCGAGCGGCCACTCGACAGAGAGCCTGACGCACGGCTGGAACTGATGCCAGCTGAACCGGGCTCGTTCGAAGCGTTCCGCCAGTATCTCGACCACCATCTGCGCTGTCAGGTGCGCGATTGCTTCGCTGGCATGGGCCTCATGCCCCCCGAACCGTACAAAGTCGTCGGCTTCGGGAAGTTCATCTACGCTCGTCGGTACGATCACTACGATCTGTATCCACAGTTCCACCTCCGAGATGGCGACCACGGCGCCGTTATCCAGTAACAGTACAGTATTTCGCGGCCATAGACACTGAAAGGGACGAAATGAGTTTTTCATCGACAGACTGAATGCCTGTGGAATTAAACCTAGTTCGCATGCAGTCCGAGTGTGTGACGAGCACCAGTATACCCTCGGATACAGCAGTGGGCCTCACTGACGACCCGCCCCAGCGCGCGATGCAAGACACCGGCACCACCCAGGACGAGGTCCCCGACCAGGTGCTCGACGTCATCGGCAGCGGCGGCATGCCACTCGAGTTGCCCATCCAGCGCTCACTCGAAGACCGCATGGACGCCGACTTCGGCAACGTCCGGATCCACACCGGCGGCAAGGCCGCCCAGGCCGCCGACGCCATCGACGCCAAAGCCTTCACCTGCGGCAACTCCATCGTCTTCAACAGCGGCGAGTACGACCCCCAGTCAGCGGAGGGCCAACACCTGCTGGCCCACGAACTCGCCCACGTCACACAACAGAACGGCGGCGCCCCACTCTCGATGAAACCCAAGCCGAATGCAGATTTGGAGATCGACCCAGATCCCAAACTGGAGCAAGAGGCCGACGAGGCCGCCAGAGAGGCCATGCAAGACGGGCCAGTGACCATCAACCGCATGGGCACCGACGTCCACGTCCAGCGGTTCGGTGGAATCATGCCGGTGATGCCAGGCGGTGGACTCTTCGGCAGCGAGGAAGACGGCGCCGAGTACAATGTACCCGCCGAGCCCGAGGCACTCGCCAAGGAGGTCGAACAGCTCAAGCAAAACCAGGAACACGTCATGGAGACGTTGACCGAAGCCCAGCCAGGAGCGCCCGGGACACCCGGCATGCGTGACTTGGCTACGACCGCAACCAAAGGCGCTGGCGGTGCCCTCGTCGGTGCAGCCGTCGGTACCGCCTTCGGTGGGCCGGCCGGGACGCTCGTCGGCGCCGGTATCGGTGCCCTCAGTGGCATGGCCACCGACCTCACCAAACAGGGCGTCGAATACGCCTCGGACCACCTTCCTGGCAGTCAGGCCCAGGACATGGCCAAAATGTACCGGGAAATGTCCCAGATGTACAAGGAACTCAAAGAGGGCAGGAATACTGGCCAGGGCAGTGCTGAGTACAAATGAGGTGAAAAATATGCAAGCATCTATAGAAGGAGAAGACGACGAAGGTTGTGGGTTAGAAGTAGTCGATAATAACAACATCGAACACTGGATCGAAATCAAATATAATAGTAAGGACATCTCGTACCACGAACAAGAGGGCTACTCGGACAAGGCGGCAAGACGGACGGAAGACGAAAACGAGCACGTCAACCAGGCCAGGCGATTCGCCAAATTCTATGTCTACCGCGAGCGGGGATATGATACGATCGACCACACAAAAAACCCCGACTACGTGAACGCGGTCCGGGAGGCTATTGCCGCCCTCTCCGATGACGAATTCCAGCAGTACTTCGGTGCGCTCTATCAGCAACTCCAGAGCCACCATAACTCCAGCACGGACCGCCTCGTCGACATTCCCGCCGGCGCTCGCGCAGACGACGCCATCGTCTACGAACTCGATGTGTATCTCGGCGTCGACGTCGAAGACGAGTCGATCGTCGATCAAGTCAAAGCACTCGCCGAGGCCCATGGCCTCGACTTCGAGGACGGCATGCAGACAGTCACCGACGCCACCGAAAGCGACCTCGCAGACTGGGATGCCGTCGGCGACCACCTCCTCGACATCACCGACGGCGACGTACCCCTGGCGATCAACTCCGTGTCGGGTATTCACGTTGGCTATCCCAGCGCCGCTGGCGAACACGAAGTCCAAGAGGCCGAGGACCCGCTCGACCGCGAGGCCGACGCCAGGATCGAACTGCTGCCGGCAGATCCTGGCTCTCTCGACGAATTCCGGGCGTGGCTCGATCACCATCTCCGGAGTCAGGTTCGAGATTGCTTCGCCGGAATGGGTCTCATGCCACCCGAACCCTTCCAGACGGTCGGCTTCGGGAAGTTCATCTACGCCCGCCGCTACGACCACTACGATCTGTATCCGCGGTTCCACATGGCCGACGACGACTCCAATCTGCTATTCGGGTGATCACGAATGGGTGGGTGTCGACATGGTACTGTTCGGACGACCACCCAGGCCGCCGACGCCATCAACCGCATGGGCACCGACGTCCACGTCCAGCGCCTCTCCGTCGGCGATGACGGCACGTATCTGGGCTACGACGTCGACCCACTCAACCTCGATGTCCTGGACAGCGACGAGCAGAACGAAGGCGTGCCAGCAGACCCCGAGGCACTCGCCCAAGAGATCGAGCAACTCAGCGAGCGCGTCGGGGCCCTCGAAGCAGCCACCGCCGAGCCGTCGATGGCCAACAAAGCCAGCAAAGCTGCCACCAAAGGGACCGTCGGTGCCGTCGGTGGCCTCCTCGGAGCCGCTGCCGGCACGGCCATCATGCCCGGCGTCGGTACCATCGGCGGTGCCGCCGTCGGCCAGGAAATCGCCAAAGGTGTCGCCGGTGACGTCACCAAGATGGCCACCGACCAAGCCTACGAGAAAGGCCCCGAAGCTATCAGCAGTATGGCCGGCAGCGCAAAGCAGGGTCTCGAACAATTCGTCGAAAACAACATCGAGGAGATGCTCGGTGGAGCAGACCACGGTGCAAGCAGCAAAACAGACTTCTAACCATGCAGGCAGAAATCAAGAAAGAAACCGACGATGGGTTCGGTGTCTTGGTCATCGATAATACTGAGGCTGAGCATAAAATTGGAGTGCGTTTCGATGGCGAAATAGATGGTCACGAGTGCGACGCCTACCACGACAAGGCAGCCAAACGCACGCCAGAGGAAAACGAGTACAGCGAGCAAGCCCGCAAGTTCGCCCGATACTACGTCTACCTGGAACGCGGCTACGATACCGTACCACCCGTCGATCACCCCGAACGCATCGATGCCGTTCGGCTAGCTCTTCAGGAGCTCTCCGACGACGAGTTCGAGGCGCTGTTCGGTGATCTTCACCAGCAGATGCAGAGTTACCACGACACCACCACCGACCGCGTGATCCCCGAGCCCGCAGCCGCCACCGAGGACATCCTCTACCGCCAGCGCGTCTATCTCGGTGTCAACCCACTCGACACCGACCTCGCACAGCAGGCGGAGGGGCTCGCTCACGCCCACGGACTCGACCTCTCCGAGGACTCGCTTCTCGAAACGATCGTCGACGAACTCACTGGCGACCAACGCGACGACTGGGAAGCCTTCGGCGAAGATCTCGCTGACCTCGCAGACGACGAGGATGTGAGTCTCGACGACAGCGTCTACATCGACGGAGCCTCCTCCCTGTACGCGACGTATCTCGACGAGAGCGGTGTCCAACACGACACCGAGCCCGACCAGGACCCACACGACCGCGAGCCAGACACCCTCATCGAACTGCCGCCGATCGATCCCCACTCGCTCGACCAGTTCCGCGCCTATCTGGATCATCACCTCAAATGCCAGATCCGAGATTGCTTCATCAGAATGGGCGTCCACCCACCTGAGGAGTTCCGCGTGCTCGGCAACGGTCGTCTGGAGTCCGTCGCCGCCTACAAACTCCTCGAAATGTATCCCGACTACCACGATCCCGACGCCGACGACATCCTCACCATCTGATCGATGCACACCACTGCCACTCCCACCACGTTCGCTTCATCCGCCGACTCACCATGTGAGTGCTCCAGCGTGGCTTGCTCGTCGAGATCTGAGCGCAGAATCGTTCGATGATCGAACGAACTGTAGCTCGATATCACCAGTCGGTTTATAAACAACCCACCGCTGTCTGTCGGATTCGAATCGTTCGAAAAGGGAACGAGCGCTGAGGGATTTGAACCCCCGGCAACGTGGTCCGAAGCCACGTACTCTGTCCAGGCTGAGCTAAGCGCCCTGTACTGATTGCTATGAGGGCGTCCCGGTTTAAACTCCCCGGTTCGCGGGCACCGGGTTACGTGTTCGCGTCCCACGATTGCTGCCGAATCCCGAAAAGCAATAACTGTTGAACGGGAAGCATGGGCTACCGTATCTGTGCACGCCTGGCTAGCGTCGCACACGGACGACTACCGATGTACGATCTGGGGGAACAACTGGACGGACAGATGGTTGCACCGGGGACGAACATCCTCGTGAAGGGGCCGCCGTTGACGGGAAAGCGCCGCCTGGCTCGACAGATTCTCGCCCACGGGCTCGACGCCGACCAGGGGGCGATCGTGATCACGACGCGTGACAGCGCCCGGCGGGTCGCCAGGCAGTTCGGGTTCGACGACGAGGACGAAGCGCGAGCGATCGGGATCGTCGACTGTGTCACCGAGCACGTCGGGCGGTCGACGACCGACACGCTGACGGTCAAGTACGCGACGTCGCCGGTCGACATGACGGGGATCGGGCTGGGGTTCTCGAACTTCATCGAGTACTTCTACGGCGACCTCGGCCGGGAGCGCAACCGCGTGATGGTCGATTCGCTGTCGACGCTGCTGATGTACGCGACGCTACAGACGGTCTTCGAGTTCATGCACGCGATCACGAGCCGTGTCGACGACGTCGACGCGGTCGGCGTCCACGTCATCGAGTCTACCGCTCACGACGAACAGACGCTACACACGATCGAGCAGCTGTTCGACGGGACGGTCGAACTCGACGAGAGCGGCATCGTCGCCGTCGATCTCCCGACCGAGGCCGAGTCGGCGAACCCGTAGGACGCCCACCGCTGGCAGAGGTGGGCCCAGACGACAGGATCGACAGCACGCTTTTGCCGACGCCGTCGGTAGATGTCAGTATGCCCGTCGACTCTGACGACACGCTCCGGGAGATCCTCGACCACGACACGATCGCCGTCGTCGGCTGTTCGACGACGAGCGGGAAACCGGCCCACGACGTGCCGGCGTATCTGCAATCACAGGGCTACCGTATCGTTCCGGTCAACCCCTTCGCCGACGAGATCCTCGGAGAACGCGCGTACGATTCGCTGTCCGACGTGGCGGCGACGGTCGACATCGTCGACGTGTTCCGGCCGAGCGAGGAGGTGGCCGGTATCGTCGACGAGACGCTCGACCGCGAGGACGTGCGCGTGCTGTGGACCCAGTTGGGAATCCGTGACGACGACGCCGCGAGGCGAGCCGAGGACGCGGGGCTACGGGTCGTCCAGGATCGGTGTCTCAAAGTCGAGCACGAGCGGCTGCGGTGATACGGATTATTGTAGCGATTTGCCGGTGATCGTCTACTCCGTGGCGACGATCACCGGTAAGCAACTACAATGAACCGTATGAGTCAGTGACACGACGGCCCAGCCGGGCGCTCGGTTAGTCGGCGTCTTCGGTGGTCTCCGACGGCGTTCCGGCAGTGTCCGGGTCGTCCGGCGCTGCCGCGTCGCCGCTCGGGTCCGCCCCTTCGGCGTCCTGAATGACGGCGTCGGTGACGGCACTGTCGACGTCGATATCGTGCTCCTCGGCGATCGCCTCCAGCAGCGTGCGGTGCTGTTCGAGCTCCCGTTCGATCTCCTCGACACGTGCCCCCGTCTCGTCGACCGTCCCCCGAAGGTCCTGAAGCTGCTCGACCATGTGGTTGATCCGCTTGTACATCTTCTCGGCCAGATCCGCGAGCTTCTGGACCTTCTTGGCCGTGCTTCCGAGTCCCATGGCCGGGCTATCGTGAGTCACCCTTGTGGCCCTTTCGGCTCCCGGACACCGCGTGTGGAAAGAAGCCACGCCCGCCGCGAACCGACAGTATAAGACCGGCGGAGATCCACCTCCGAGTATGGAGCAGTTGCGGCTCGCACCGACCGTCGGCATCGTCGCATCGCTGGCCGTCCTCGCGGTCCTCGCGGCACCGTACGCGGTCGTCGAGCAGAGCAGCGCCGTGGGCGCGTACTTCGCCGCCGGGGCGATCAGTCCGCTCGTCGTCGGCCTCTTCGCGAGCGTGGCGATCATCGTCTTCGCCGCGGGGCGACAGGGCCGGTCGCCACCCGATCTGGTCGCCGGGGCGACGCTGGTCCTGGGCCTGTTCATGACGGTCCTGGCCGCGGTCTGGGCCAGTACGGTCCCCCAGAGCATGGTGACACAGCTCACGACGGCAGACGTGCTGGGGTATCACCGCGGGGCGCTCGTGGTCACCGCGCTCTGTGTGCCCGCCGCCGCAGCGTGGTACGCACGCGCCCAGCGGCTCATCTAGCCGGCCGCGTGGCGACGACCACCACGCCGTCCCGTCTTTCCGAAAGGTCCTTAAGTTGTGGCGGCGGATCTTCGAGTGGACTAGGTCGAGGGGTTAGGCCCCCCTCCTCGCCCGCACTACGGTCTTGAGCGGGGACCGAACTCGGGGGCGTCCGGTCTGCCGGACGCAGGCCCCGTGAGCTAACGTCGAAGCCTCGTCCAACGGGGACAGCGGTCCACACGGCTGCGCCTGCAGGGGCGTTCGCCTGTGGTTAGACGAGGGCACTCCGCCAGGCACGGAAGTGAGCAGCGGACCCTCGTACACCTGTCGCTCGTCGGATCGCGGGGTGGAGGAGGCAAACGGGACTACCTGCGCCCGAACGCCGGGCAATCTCGCTGTCCATCCCATTCATACGCCGCCATCTCGTCCACAGCGGGTGCGCCGCGCGCACCACTTGCACGAAAGAGTCGTCGGTGACCTTACTCGTCGAACTCGAAGAGCCGGCGCAGTTCGTCCTCGATGCGGTCGGTGAACTCGTCGAGGACGGCATCGAAGGTATCTTCGTCGCCGGGTAGTGGTCGTGCCGTCTCTTTCGCGTCGTCGGGCAGAGTGACGCGGAACGTTCCGTCACCGTCGTATACCGGTTCGCTCTCACTGAGCACCTGTCGGTCGATCGTTCGGAGGACTGCGGAGTCGACCTGCCCGTGGAGTTGCTGGTACGCGTTCGAGTACGCCGTTTCGAGCTCCTCGAAGTAGTGCTCGTACTTCCGTTCGAACTTCTCTGGATCGAATGCTGTCACTGTGTGTTCGTCGGGAAGCTGACGGTAAAACGTTCGTCACTGCGACGACGAGAGATCGCGAAGACGAGCGGACGGAAACGGTGGTCAGGCGTCGTCGGCGGTCGGTTCCACGAGGCCGTCGACGTTGGCCAGTTCGAGACCACCGCCGATAGTGCGGTTCGGGTAGGGGATGTCGATGCCCGCCTCGTCGAAGCGTTGCTTGACGGCTTTGACGTACTCGCCGCGGATCTTGACGAAGTCGGCCCGCGATGGGTTCGCGATCCAGATGCGAGACTGGAGTCCCACGGAGGAGTCGCCCAGTTCGATCAGACGCACCGACGGTTCGGGGTCGGCGAGGATGCCCTCGTGCTCGTCGGCTTCGTCGAGGATGATCTCAGTTGCGCTGTCGATGTCGTCGTCGTAGCCGATGCCGAAGACGAACTTCAGGCGGAGTTGCTCCTTGGCGACGGGGTTCTTGATGACGCCGTCGGTCAGCTGAGAGTTGGGCACCGTCAGCAGCTCGTTGTCGAAGGTCCGGACACGGGTGACACGCAACGAGATGTCTTCGACAACGCCAGCGTGACCGTCCCACTCGATCCAGTCGCCGATGCGGAACGGTTTGTCGGTGAAAATGAAGATGCCGGCGACGAAGTTCGAGAGCACGTCCTGCATCGCGAAGCCGATCGCCAGCGTCGCGGCGGCGGCGATCGTCGCCAGTGACTGGAGGAAGCTGCCGAACTGTGCGGCCCCGAACGCCACCGAGATCCCGACGAAGACGACGGCGATACTGACGATCTTCTTCAGCGGCTTGCGGGCGTGCGCGTCGAGGTCCCGGGCTTTGAGCGCGCGGTTGACCACCGGGAGGATCACGGCGCGGCCGAACAGGTAGATCGCCAGGAAGACGGCGACGAACGTCAGTGCCTGACCGATCGAGTCGGCGTAGGGAACCCCGAAGTCGGCGAGAATCTGGGCCAGTGGCGTCGGGTCGTTGTCGACGGCCGGCGTCCCCTGCGTCATCGTTCGAACACGGCGGTGTGACCTCTCGTCTGGACAACAGTCCCACCGGCGAGGTCGGCGAGCGTCTCGGCTTCGTCTTCGGTCGTCGTCCCGCCCAGCGCAGACCGGAGGAACTTCACTTTCACGAGGTCGCGGTCGTCGAGCTGGTTCGAGAGTTCGTCGGCGACCGGATCGATACCCTGCTTGCCGACACGGAGCGTGGCGTCGAGTTCGTGAATCCGCTGTCGGCGGTCCTTGTCACTCATACTGTTTCGATTTTACTGTTGGGGACTTAAACACTTGGCCAACAGGCGGAACGGGAACGCAGGCAGTCGGTCGTCACTCGTAGGGATAGCGCGCCTGAGTCCCACAGTCGCAGGTGACGACGACGTGGCCGTCCCGAAGGCGGACCCGCGCGTTGACGCTCGGACGGAGGTAGGCGTCGCAGGCGTCACAGGTGAAACGCTTGAACCGCCGCGGGAGTCCGAGACGGTTGCGCTCGGCGACGCGGCGAGCGCGGCGGACGTACTCCCGAGCGCGCTCGTCGTTGCCGTCGCCGGCCGCCTCGCGAGCGAGGTCGTGGAGTCGTCGAATCCGCTCGCGAGCGATCTCGGACCCACCGGGCGTCATCGACCACAACTCCGCCGACACGACGGGAATACGTTTCGCATCGGACCGACAGTCTTTTGTCGGATACTGGAGGACAGATCCCTGTGCGCACGCTGAACTACCTGGAGGTCGCGGGCTGGCTGGACCGCAGCGGGATCGGTACGTCGGTCGAACACCAGCGAGCGGCGCTCGCCGACAGAGACGTCGAGGTCGTCACCTCGCCGTGGGAGGGCGGTCATCCGGTCGACGCCGTCCGGTCGAAGCTCACCGGCGGGCGCGCGTTCACCGACGTGGACCTCGTCCACTGCAACATGATCGGCCCGGGAACGGCCGCGACCATCAAGCACGCCCAGCGGACCGACACGCCGGTGATCTGCCACGCACACGTCACTCGCGAGGACTTCCGAGACAGTTTCCGCGGGGCCAACGTCGTCGCCCCGGCCCTGGGGAGGTACCTCAAGTGGTTCTACTCGCAGGCCGACCTCGTGCTGTGTCCCAGCGAGTACACGAGAGGGGTGTTGCAGTCGTATCCGATCGACGCGCCGATCCGGCCGATCACGAACGGGATCGACCTCGACCGGCTGACGGGGTACGAGGAGTTCCGCGAGGAGTTCCGCGAGCGCTACGGCATCGAGGGGATGGGGATCTTCGCCGTCGGCAACGTCTTCGAGCGCAAGGGGCTCTCTACCTTCTGTCGGGTCGCCCGGCGGACCGACTACGACTTCACCTGGTTTGGCACCTACGAGACCGGACCGAGCGCCTCGGCGACGGTCCGTGAGTGGACCGGTGATCCGCCGGACAACGTCACGTTCTCGGGGTGGGTCGACGACATCCGCGGGGCCTACGGGGCCGGCGACGTGTTCATGTTCCCCGCGAAGGTCGAGAACCAGGGCATCGTCGTGCTCGAAGCGATGGCCTGCGGGAAAGCCTGTGTGATTTCGGACATCCCCGCCTTCTCGGAGTACTACGAGGACGGCCACGACTGCCTGATCTGCTCGTCCGAGCGGGAGTTCGTCGACGCGCTCGAACAGCTGGAAGCGAATCCCGATCTCCGGGAACGGCTGGGCAAGAACGCGAAAGCGACCGCTCGCGAACACGGACTCGACCGGGTCGGCGAACAGCTGACGGACATCTACGAACGGGTCCTCGACGGGGACGTGCCAGAGGCTGTCGGCGAGAGATAGCAACGGTTTAAGGCGTGGTCGATCAAACGTCGCCGATGGCACTGCCGCGCGTGGCTGCGTTCACCGACACATACCTCCCGACGGTCAACGGCGTCACCTACACTGTCAAGACCTGGCGAGAGCAGTGGAGCCGCCGCGACAGCGAGATGGACGTGATCTATCCCCGGAGCGAACACCAGGCGACGGCCGGCGAACACCCGGTGTCGAGCCTCCCGTTCCCGTTCTACGAGGGCTTTCGCGTCGCGGCACCGCAGATCCCGACGGCCGTCGAGGCGGCCGACGTGGTCCACGCACACACCCCGTTCAGTCTCGGGCTGGCCGCAAAGCGGTTCGCCCGGAGCAACGACGCGCCGCTGGTGGCGTCTTACCACACGCCGACCGGCGAGTACGCCGAGTACGTCTCCCTCAACGGCACCATCGAGCGACTGATTCGCAACTGCGCGACCCGCTACGAGCGGTGGTTCCTGAACGGTGCCGACGTGGTCATCACGCCCAGCGAACGGACCGCTCGACACCTCCGGGAGACCGTCGGCGTCTCGACGCCGGTGAAAGTGCTCGCGAACGGCGTCGACACCGAGTTCTTCGCGCCGAGCGAGACGGCGGCCTTTCGCGAGCGCCACGACCTCCCAGACGGCCCGCTGGTGGGATACACCGGTCGGCACGGCTACGAGAAGTGCCTCGACGACATCGTCGCCGCCGCGGAGGGACTGGACGTGACGCTGGTCTTCGGCGGCGACGGACCCGCTCGCGAGAACCTCGAAGCGACGGCCGAGGCGGCGAGCGTCGACGCCCACTTCCTGGGGTTCCTCGACCGAGCGGAGCTTCCCGAGCTGTACGCCGCACTCGACGTGTTCGCGTTCCCCAGCCCGGTCGAGACCCAGGGACTGGTCGCACTGGAGGCAAACGCCTGTGGCACGCCGGTCGTCGGGGTCGACAGCGGCGCGCTGAGTGGCACGATCGACGACGGCGTCACCGGCTACAAGTACCCCGAGGGCGACACCGACGCCTTCCGCGACGGGATCGAGCGGGCGCTCGACGAGTCCGAACGACTCCGAAAGCGCTGCCTGGACCGCCGCGCGGAGACGAGCGTCGAACACTCCGTGGAACGACTGGCGGATATCTACGAACAGGTCAGCTGACAGGTTCTCTCGCCGGAAAATATCCAAAACGTTTCGTTCACTCCCGACGAGACACGGGTATGAGCGAGACACAGCACCTGCTCGTGATCGGTGCGCATCCGGACGACTGCTCGATCAAGGCCGGCGGTATCGCGGCAAAGTACGCGGCGGCGGGCCACGACGTGACCTTCCTCTCCGTCACCGACGGGAGTGCCGGCCACCACGAGATGAACCGCAAGAAGCTCGCCGCGCGACGCAAGCGCGAAACCGAGGCCGTCGCGGAGACGCTGGGCATCGACTACGACGTGTTCGACATCGCCGACGGCTTGCTCGAACCGACGCTCGCCAACCGCAAGAAGCTCATCCGCTACATCCGCCGAGTCGACCCCGATCTGGTGCTCGGACCGCGACCCAACGACTACCACCCCGACCACCGCTACACCGCACAGCTGGTGCGCGACGCCGCGTACTCCCTGATCGTTCCCAACATCGTCCCCGACACCCAGCCCATGGAGTCGAACCCCGTCATCGGCTACGTCGCCGACCACTTCCAGAAGCCCGAACCCTTCGAGCCCGACGTGGTCCTCGACGTGAGCGACGTCGAAGAGCGGAAAATCGACGCGATGGACTGCCACGTCTCCCAGATGTACGAGTGGCTCCCCTACACCTTCGGCGAGCTGGAGAACGTCCCCGAGGGCGCTGACGCCCGCCGCGAGTGGCTCACCGAGGAGGGCGTCGACCACCTCGCCGCCAACACCGAGATCAACGTCGCCGACCGCTTCCGTGCCGAGCTGAAAGACCGCTACGGCGAAGACGCCGGTGCCGCCGTCGACCACGCCGAGGCCGTCGAGATCTCCGAGTACGGTGCGCCGCTGACCGAGGACGCCGCCGAGCGCCTCTTTTTCTTCTAAACCACCGTTTTCCCGCTCGGGTCAGCGGACTGGGCGACCGAGTGGTCCGAAGGACCCGGACGGTCGCCCGGATGCTAACCGCATGGCAGTGGTCAGTACAGACGATCCCCCGCACGGTCCCGCTATCGGCGGCCCGTGCGCTCCCGCTCTCGGAGCGCGGCGACCCGTGATTCGATCGGCGGGTGCGAGGAGGGGAGCACGCGAGCGGCCACCGAGCGCCACCGCCGCCGCGTCCGGGCGATGGCGTCGTCGCCGTCGATTCCGTCCCCGTCGTCGATCGCGTCGGGCAACACGCACAGTTCGCGAACGCCGGTCTGGGCGGTCCGCAGGTCCTCGGACGGACGCAGATCTTCGAGCGTCTCCAGTGCGCCGACGAGGGCGGCCGGCGACCCTCTGATCGCGGCCGCCCCGGCGTCGGCGTGAAACTCGCGCACTCGGGAGAGCGATCGGTAACAGGCCGTGCTCGCGAGCCACAGCGCCGAGGAGAGCGCGAGGACGATCGGCGAGAGCGCGACCATCGCGACGTGGAGCTGGCCGAACGCGACGGTGTCACTGTCCTCGGGCTGCTCGACGCCGGGGAGGTACCCGAGTCCGGACCGGCGGAGGAACTCGATCGTCCCTCCGTTGACGCGGGCCGTGACCGTCGGTAGGAAGCCAGCGGCCGTCATCACGAACGCGTCGCCGTGCTTGAGGTGGGCGAGCTCGTGAGCCAGGACGGCGTCGAGTTCCTCGTCGTCGAGCGTGCGAAGCAGCCCCGTCGTGACGACGAGGATCTGCTCGCCGGGCCGGCCGGCGACGTAGCTGTTCGGCGTCTCGCTGTCGACGACCCGCACGTCCGGAATCGGTGTGTCCGAGAGCTGTGCCAGCCCGGTGAGTCGGACCGCGACGCGCTCGCGGTACTCGCCGTAGTCGAACGTCGGCACGACGCGTGGATCGCGTTCGTCCTCATCGTCCGCAGAGACCGCGTGCGAGCGGTCGGCCAGCAGGCCGCCGAAAGGCTGTCCGGGTTCGACCGGATCGGCGACCGGCGCGAAGAGGTCCCGGAACGTCTGTCGCTGGCCAGGGACGGTGTTGGCGCTCATCCGGTAGCCAAACACCGACTGTCCCGCCAGCGTCGCCGCGGTCCCGACGGCGACGACCAGCGGCGACGGGAGCGTCCGGAACTGCAACGCGTCGACCACCAGCCCGGCGGACTCGTAGGTGATGGCCCACGAGAACAGGCCGGCCGCCAGATGACCCAGCCAGTAGACGGCGACGACGAAGACCGCGTCGAAGGCGACCAGCAGCGCGACCAGCGCGGCCAGCCGGAACCGCGTACCGAGGGAGTTGGGGGAGGGCATCATTTACGGATTCGTCCCAGCACAGTGAAAAAGTATCGGTGAGCGTGGCAGACGGGGGAGCGCCGCTGTGAATGCGCGTCTCGGAGCGGCCGCCGTCCACTCAGGCCAGCGCGCTGCCGTCCACTCAGGCCAGCGCGCTACCGGCCCGAATCAGCTGTTTCTCGCCGAAGGCGGGACCCACCAGTTGCAGGCCGACCGGGAGTCCGTCGTCGGTCTCGCCGGCAGGCACGGAGATCGCCGGGAGATTCGCCAGGTTGACCGGCGTCGTGTTGGCGTCGGCCAGGTACATCGTCAGTGGATCGTCGAGGCTCTCGCCCATCTCCATCGGCGGGATCGGCATCGTCGGCGATGCCAGCACGTCGGCCTCGTCGAGTGCCGAATCGAAGTCCTGCTTGACCCACGCGCGGGCGTCCTGGGCCTTCTTGTAGTACTTGTCGTGGTAGCCCGCCGAGAGCGCGTACGTCCCGAGCAGGACCCGTCGCTTGACTTCCTCGCCGAAGCCGTCCTCGCGTGCGTTGGCGAAGCTCTCGTTCCAGTTGCCCTCGTAGCCGCCGCTCTGGCCGTAGCGGACGCCGTCGAAGCGCGCGAGGTTCGACGACGCCTCGGACATCGCGATGACGTAGTAGGCCTCGACTGCGTGTTCGACGCTCGGAAGGTCGACCTCGTGGTAGCTCGCACCCCGTGTTTCGAGTTCGTCGATCGCGTCCCAGAAGGTCTCGACGACCGCCTCGTCCGCTCCGTCGACGAGTTCCGTCGGCACGCCGATCGAGAGCCCGTCGACGTCGCCGTCGGCGGCGTCGGCGAGGCCCTCGGTCGCGCCCTCGTGATCTCGCGTCGTCGCGTCGTGCTCGTCGGGACCGGCGATCACTTCGAGCAGCTCCGCGGCCTCCTCGACGGTCGGCGCGATCGGGCCGATCTGTTCGAGGCTGTTGGCGTAGGCGACGAGCCCGTACCGGGAGACCAGCCCGTACGTGGGCTTGATGCCGACGACGCCACAGAACGCGGCGGGACAGCGGATCGAACCGCCGGTGTCGGTCCCCAGGGCCATGTCGGCGTCGCCCGCCGCGACGACGGCGGCGGAGCCACCCGAGGAGCCTCCGGGGACGTGGCCCGGAGCGGCGGGGTTCTCGACCGGCCCGTAGGCCGAGGTCTCGGTCGTCGTCCCCATCCCGAACTCGTCCATGTTGGTCTTGCCGGGGACGGTCGCGCCGGCCGCCGTGAGCCGTTCGACGACCGTCGCGTCGTAGGGCGGGACGTACCCCGCAAGCATCGACGAGCCACAGGTGGTCTGGACGCCTTTCGTCGAGATGTTGTCCTTGACTGCGACCGTCTGCCCGGCCAGTGGCCCCTCGTCCGCGCCCTCGATCGTCTCGTCGCTGATGTAGGCGTTGTACTCCGTCGCCATCTTACGACACCTTCGGCCCCTTGAAGTGGCCGGCCTCGCTGTCCGGCGCGTTTTCGAGCGCCTCGTCCTGGCTGAGCCCCTCGTGGGTCTCGTCCGGACGCATGACGTTGGTCAGTTCGGCCTCCCGCTCGACTTCGGGGACCTCGTCCAGCGTCTCGAAGTACGAGAGGATGTCCGCGAACTGTTCGGTGAACCGTTCGACCTCGTCGTCGTCGAGGTCGACACGGGCGAGATCCGCGACGTGACGGACCTCGTCTGGATCGACGACGGATTCGCTCATACATCCCCGGAGCGGTGGCCCGGCGGTAAGGGTTTCGATACCCTGGGAACGGCCGCTCGGAACGGAGTTCGACGGCCGCTCGGCGGGGGACCGATATCACACCAGCAAAGCTTGTTTTGTGGTTCAGGAAATCTGAATTCGCCGATAGCCAAAACTTTTAAGTCGACGCGACAACAACAGTGTAATCGCTAGAAGGTTTCTCGGGTCGCTGACCCGGCTGTCACTCCAACCAATGACCGACACCACCATCCGACGATTTACGGACGAGACCGAGCACACAGAGGAGACCGAGGACGAGTCAGAGCACGTCTGTCCAGAGTGTGGGGGCGATCTGGTCGCCGACAGCGAACGCGGCGAGACCGTCTGTGAAGAGTGTGGACTGGTCGTCGAGGAAGACGAGATCGACCCCGGTCCCGAGTGGCGCGCGTTCGACGCCAGCGAGAAAGACGAGAAGTCCCGCGTCGGCGCGCCGACGACCAACATGATGCACGACAAGGGGCTGTCGACCAACATCGGCTGGCAGGACAAGGACGCATACGGTAACTCCCTGTCCTCGCGCCAGCGCGAGAAGATGCAGCGCCTGCGTACCTGGAACGAGCGGTTCCGGACACGCGACTCCAAGGAGCGCAACCTCAAGCAGGCGCTTGGCGAGATCGACCGGATGGCCTCGGCGCTGGGCCTGCCCGAGAACGTCCGCGAGACCGCCAGCGTCATCTATCGCCGCGCGCTCGACGAGGACCTCCTGCCGGGCCGCTCCATCGAGGGCGTCGCCACCTCGTCGCTGTACGCCGCCGCACGTCAGGCCGGCACGCCGCGCTCGCTCGACGAGATCAGCGCCGTCTCTCGCGTCGAGAAAGACGAGATCGCCCGGACCTATCGCTACGTCGTCCGCGAGCTCGGCCTGGAGATCCAGCCGGCGGATCCCGAGAGCTACGTGCCGCGTTTCGCCTCCGATCTCGACCTCTCGGACGAGGTCGAGCGACGGGCTCGCCAGCTGCTCCAGAACGCCAAACAGCAGGGCGTCCACTCCGGCAAGTCCCCGGTCGGCCTCGCGGCGGCCGGCGTGTACGCCGCCTCGCTGCTGACAAACGAGAAGGTCACCCAGAGCGAGGTCAGCGAAGTCGCGAACATCTCCGAAGTGACGATCCGCAACCGCTACCACGAACTGCTGGAAGCCGAAGAGGAAGTCCAGCAGCTCTGAATCGTAATCTCTTGGTGCCATCGCGTCTCGACTGACGGTATGGAAACGACCCGGCATTTCGTTGCGACCGTCTACGTCGTCGAGAACGGAGCCGTCGCGCTACACGAACACGACAAGCTCGAGATGTGGCTCCCGCCGGGGGGCCACATCGACCGCGACGAACTCCCACACGAGGCGGCGCTACGTGAGATCCGCGAGGAGCTGGGCTTCGACGTGGACCTGCTCGCACCCGAGGGCGATCTGGAGAGCGAGACGGCCCGATCGATTCCCGAGCCACAGCACTTCCTGCTCGAAGACATCAACGTCAGTGCCGAAGGCGTCGGCCACCAGCACGTCGACTTCATCTTCTACGGCGAGGCCCCCCACCGCGATATCCAGCCCGGTCCGGGCGAACAGCCGGTCGAGGACTGGGAGTGGCTCACTGCGGCCGAGTTGCGAAACCGCGACGACCTCCCGACAGACGTGGCCGAGGTCGGCCAGCGAGCGATCGACGCCGTCGAGAGCGAACTAAAACAATACGCTCATCTCGATAGATCGTAACATCAATTCTGCTGGCGACTCAGTAGCAGCCAACGATGGACGAGCAGTCAGCTCAAGTGTTCCTTCCACCGCGTGAGCGATGCTTCGAGCGTCTCCGTCTCGCCCGGTTCGGCGAGACGGTGACGTGTGTTCACTGCGAGAGTGACGCGGTTGTCGACCGAGGAACGACCGGTAAGGACGCTCAGCAGTACTGGTGCAAATCCTGCGAAACCTACTTCAACGACCTCACAAAGACGATCTTCGGCCAGCATCGCTTCGNTCTCGAAGAGATGTTCTATATCGTCAAGGAGATGCGATCTGAGCCGACCGCTCAGATCGCTCGTGACCTTGATCGAGACTACGAGGCTGTTCTCAACTACGTTCACAAAGTGCAGGAAGTGAGTGATAATATCGACGAATTCGACCTCTACGACGTGTGCGAAGCTGACGAGGTCTACGTCACGGCTGGTGAGAAGGGACTCGAAGATGAGGATGGGAGTCCGCGCGAGCGCGGACTCTCAAAAAGGGGCGCGGAACCTTCGAATCAGACAAACCGCCAGTGTTGACACTCGTCCGTCGGAGCGACGGACGAGTGCGATTTCTCGTCTGTAAGGATCTGCAAGAGGCCGACGAGGACATCTCTGAGTACGGCGACGGAAGCGTCATCCTCTGTACCGACGGCTACACGATCTATGAGGATATCGAGGAGACGGAGGGGGTGGACGGCCATCTGGCCGTCACCCACTCCGACACCTACGTCATCGGTGACGCCCACACAAATACCTGCGAGAACCGCCACAGCTTCCTTCGCCAGTGGCTGGCGAAGTTCAGAGGCATCTCGAAGCATCATCTCCAAAAATACCTCGGATTTCTCGCACTGAAACTCAACTCACCGGACGACTGGTTCAAGAAACTGCTGTGTTACAATGTATCGGGATGAGCGTTGTTCTTTTTGTTGGTGACCAGCGAGGATCCGATCAAGAGCAGTACATTGAGTTGAGGAGCGTATTCGAAGTTCTTCGACTGCACGCCACCGGGAGATTCGCTCCGTCCTCACAGCGTTCGGCCGGACGCCGTGCGGTCGACCGGGCAAGCAGCGACAATATCCGTATGTGACGGAACGTCGTCGTTGCGGATCCGTGAGTGGTTGGAGGGCCACACGGGACGACAGCGGGGCGGTCGGTGCCGGCGGGACCGTGGTGGTGGGAGAGGGCGGAGAGGGTGGTGGGTCCGGACGGAGAGGGGCTGTGGACCCACGGACAGAGGGGGTGAGTCCGGCCGGGCCGACGGACGGTTGCGGGTGAGGGGCGGGGGCGACCGACGAGCGCGGTACGGTGGGTGGGTTTGGAGGGATGGGGATGTCAGCGGGGACCTCGTCGGTTGGGACGGGCGAGCGTGGGATCGGTCGGGAGCGAGTCTGTCGTCGTGCGGCACTCGAAGCAAAGCGCCACGTCATTGTATAAACCGGCCCACGACTTCAGACCCGGAATGATGGCCGAAGTATTTATATACCTGAATCGTGCGGAAAGCCGTAGACCGGACGTTCCGACAGCCCTCCGTATCATACGGATTATTGTAGCGATTTACCGGTGATCGTCTACTCCGTGGCAACGATCACCGGTAAGCAACTACAATAAATCGTATCAGTCCCGGTGTTCGTTCAGTCGCTCTTTGAGCCGGCGGGCCGCCTGCTCGGCAGCGCCGAAGTACGCGTCTTCGTCGGTGCCCACACCGCGGCCCGCGTCTTCGCCGGCGAAGATGATCCCGCGAGAGGAGTTGACGAGGCCGACGCCGTCGGCCAGGCCGTGCTCGACGGCCGCCTCGGCGTCGCCGCCCTGCGCGCCGACACCGGGGACGAGGAAGGGAAGGTCGGGGACCACTTCGCGAATCGCCGCGAGTTCGTCGGGGTTGGTCGCGCCGACGACGAGGCCGACGTTGCCCCGCTCGTTCCAGGCCTCGGCCAGCGTCGCCACCCGCTCGTACAGCGGCCCGCCCGACGCCAGCTCGAGGTCCTGTAGGTCCGCCCCGCCGGAGTTCGACGTTCGACAGAGGACGAAGACGCCGCCGTCCTCGCGCTGGAGGAACGGGGCCAGCGAGTCACCGCCCATGTAGGGGTTGACCGTGATCGCGTCGGCCAGATCGAGTGCCGTGGCGTACTGGCGGGCGGTGTTCCCGATGTCGCCTCGTTTGGCGTCCAGCAACACCGGCACGTCCTTGCCGTGGGCGTAGGCGATCGTCTCTTCGAGCGCGCGCCACCCGTCCACGTCCTCGTAGAAGGCGGCGTTGGGCTTGTAGCAGGCCGCGTGTTCGTGGGTCGCGTCGATGACGCGGCGGTTGAACGCCCAGCGGGGCAGCTCCGCGTCGGCGACACAGTCCGGCAGTCGGTCGGGGTCCGGGTCGAGACCCACCGAGACGACGCTGTCTGCGACCGCGATTCGCTGGCCGAGTCGATCGAAAAATCCCATGACCGATCTGGCGTCGGCGACCGACACAAGCGTTTCCTTCCGTGTCGGACCCCCGACCGTCGGCCCGGTTTTCATCGGTCGATCGCCGACGGGGTGGCGTGTTATGATTTTTGATACGGGGACCGGGGTCTATAAATCGCTGGCTTCCGTCGGCTCAGCTATGGACCGCTCGCTCGACATCGAGCACGTCGCCCGGGAGCTTCCGGACCTCGACGCCGTGCTCGATGACACCCGTCTCCGCCCGATCGGCCTCGTCGGCGGTTTCGCGCTCGTGTTGATCGGGGCCCTGCTCGGACTCCCGCTGGCAAACACCTTCTGGACCTCCGTCGTCTCCGGCGTGCTCGTGTTCGTCGGGATCCCGCTGTTCTCCGTCGGACTGGCGGCCCCAGAGCCGGACGACGGCTGGGAGATTTTCACCCTCGGTGTCGACCTCACCCGTGAACAGCGCCGCATCGTCGGCATCGGATCGCTGCTGGTGGTCTTCTCGCCGATCACCGTGGCCCTGCTGGGGCCGATACTGGGCTTTGCCACGGCCGTCTGGCTCGCGGCCGCGGCGCTCGCGGTGCTTGGCTCCGTGCTCATCCTCACCGGGTTCATCGCCTGGACTTCCAGAAAGCTCGTCGAATCGCCGGTCTCGCGGTAGCTCCGGGCCTACAGGGCAGTGATCGCGACGAGCGCGTCGACGGCACCTTTGACCGCACCACCGTGCTCGATCCGGACCACGACGCCCTCGTCTCCGCGCTCGACATCGATCCCGTCTGCCGACTCGAACGCCTCGGGCAGCGAGCCGTCGACGGACAGGGTCGCACCGTCGGGAAAGACCGTCACGGTCCCGATCCGGTCGCCGTCGATCGCGACGCCGTAGGCCGTAGTTCCGTCCGCCGTCGGCTCGACCTCCGGCGTGGCATCGACGACGTCGATCCGGTTCAGCGGCGGCGTTTCCAGTCCCGTCAGCTCCGACGCGAGCAGCTGTGCGACGCGTTTGCCGTCGGTGATTCGATCCTCGACCATCACAGATCACCTCGTGCGCGCTCGGCGAATTCGGCCACGTCGATCCCCCGTCGGCGGGCGTAGACGACGGCGGCAGCCTCCAGGGTGACGCCCAGCTCGTCCTGGAGTCGGTTGATCGCCGCGACCGCCGACTGTTTGTCCTCGCCGTGCTGGACGACGGCCGCGAGGACGCGCTCGAACGTCGACCGCTCGCGGAGGATCGACTCGTCGGGGGCGAACCCGTCCGGCAGCGAGACCTCGGAGGGATCGAAGGCGACGACGAGGTCGTCACCGTCGCGCTCGACGAGCCCCTCGCTGGCGGCCACGTCGACGAGACGCTTGGCCTGATCTGGCGAGAACCAGTCGCGATCCAGCGACAGCGCGACGACGAACTCGCTCTCTCCGAGTCGGTCGCTCCCGTCTCTGGCGAACGGTGCGGCGACGGCGCGGCGGAGACTCATCGCCGAGACGTGTGGCTGGGCGGCGTATCAGGGTGTCGGTCGCTGGCGGCTCGTCATCGAACGCTTCAAGTAGCCGCTGGGCTATCCCTACCGTATGAAAGATCAGGGACGCTCCACACGCAAGCGGACCGGCGGTCGCGTTCGTCCGTCGCGCAACAAGCGAAAGTACGAACTGGGCAACGAGTCCACCGAGACGACTGTCGGCGACCAGAAGCTCAAGACCGTCGACGCCCGCGGTAACACCGAGAAGTTCCGCGCCGTCACCACCGACGTCGCCAGCGTCGCAGACGGCGGCGAGGTCGTCGAGGCCACGATCGAGGATGTCGTCGAGAACGCCTCCGACCCGAACTACGCTCGCCGAAACATCGTCACCAAGGGTGCGATCGTCGAGACCAGCGAGGGCCGGGCCCGCGTCACCTCCCGTCCCGGTCAGGACGGTCAGGTCAACGCGGTCCTGATCGAGTAATACGGATTATTGTAGCGATTTACCGGTGATCGTCGCCACGGGGTAGACGATCACCGGCGCATTCCGACAACCGTTCATCAGGGACGCGGTGCGGCCTTCTGGAGTGCGCTCTCGGCGATGTTCCCGCCGTAGTCGGCGGTCCGGGACAGCGAGTCGACGACCAGCCCGAGCACCTGGGCGCTCTGGGGGTCGGCCTCTCGGACCTGCTCGTCGACCTCGCGGGCCATCGCGTCGACGTCCTCGATGGTGCCACGGGCCTGGTTGGCCTGCTCGACCGCCGCTTCGGAGTCGTCGGCCAGCAGCGCCTCCATCGCGGTCTCGGGCACGGTCGCGGCCTCCTCGCGGAGCGTCCGGAGCTTCTCGCCGGTCTCGCCGCTGATGGCGTCGATCTCGCGGGACAGCTCGGCGATCTTCGTCGCGTGGTCGGCGATGCGCTCCAGCTGGCGGGCGCTGGACTGGTAGTCGAAGACGGTCTCTCGGGGGAACCCGATCTCGGTCGCCGCCGTCGGGTTCCGCAGCACCGTCCGGAACACGCGCGAGACCATGTACCAGAGACGGTCCACGTCCTCGTCGCGGTGGATCACGTCGGCCGCGAGGTCGTCGTCGTCCTCGACGAGGGCGTCGATGGCGTCTGCAAGCATCGTCAGCGAGACCAGCTGCATCCGCGTGATGGCGTTGTGGACCGACAGCTCCGAGGAGTCCAGCAGGTCCTGCAGGACGACTCGATCGGAGGTCTCTTCGATCACTTCCAGCCCCACGAGCCCCTGGACGGCGTCGCGGACCACGCGGCGCTGTTTCGGCGAAATTCGGGGCGTCTCCAGAGTGATGACGTCGAAGCCGCTCACGTACATCGTCATCACCGCGCGGGTGAGCTCGTGGTCCTCGTCGAGACCGCTGATGTCGAGCGTCCCCTCGACGCGCCCGTTCTCGCGCCGGGGCGAGAGCAGGAGGAGGTCCTCTTCGGCGTGAAACTCCACGACGCTCCCGGCACTCACGTCGTTCTCTGTCGCCCATTCTTTGGGAAGCGAGACGGTGTACGTCGATCCACCCGTCACCTGCACCTTTCGCGTCTCCATAGGTGCCCTCACAGCCAGAGCAACATAAATCCACATGGAACTATATAGCGACAACAATACGAGATGTGTCGAGGGTAACAAACAATTTCTCGACCGAAAGCGATCGATTAGGAGCCCGCTCGGGAGTGATATCGGGCCCTCGACGAATCCCGAGAAGCCATCTGTGTGGCTGTCTCGGGATGGTTTCGGCCGATTCGGATATCACTGTTGATCTATACCAAACGTACTTCTATATAGACTACGTATAGTTTGGTACCCTTCATAGTAGAGTACTTATTCACCCCTGAGTACGCTTCAGACGATGACACGGGACCCCAACAGGGACGTTTCGCGTCGGAAATTTCTCGCCGGTGGGTTGGCCGGGGTGACGGCGCTGTCGGGTTGTGTCCAGAACACGCGTCGGGACGCGTGGGGCGGCGGTTCCGGCGACGACGGTGGTGGCGGCGACGGTCTCTCCGGGCAGGTCATCGTGAAAGGGAGCAGCACTGTCTTTCCGATCTCTGACACGATGGCCGAGGAGTTCATGGAGGACCACGGGAACGTCAACGTCACCGTCGACCCGACCGGGAGCGGTGGCGGCTTCGAAAACTGGTTCTGTGCCGGCGACTCCGACCTCAACGGCTCGTCACGGCCGATCACGGACGCCGAGGTCGACCAGTGTGCGACCAACGACGTGGAACCGATCGAGTTCCAGGTGGCGGGCGACGCGCTGACGGCGGCCGTCAACAACGACGCCGAGTGGGTCGAGTGCATGAGCTTCGAGGAGTTGCGACAGATCTGGAGCGACAACGACGTGACCCGCTGGTCGGACGTACGCGAGGACTGGCCCGACCGGAAACTCGAACTCTACGGTCCGGCGTCGACCTCCGGGACCTTCGACTGGTTCAACGAGCACGTCGTCGGCGAGGAGATTGAGCACACGACCGACTACCAGCCGACCGAAGAAGACGAGACGATCGTTCGGGGGATCCGGGACAACGAGGGCGGCATGGGATACTTCGGCTACGCGTACTACAGTTCGAACTCGGAGGCCGTCAAGGCGATCGACATCAAGGTCGAGGTAGACGAGGAGTGTACGCCGCCGACCCTCCCGAACGCCAAGGACGGCTCCTACCCGATGGCGCGGCCGCTCTTTCTCTACGTCGCCGAGTCGGCGCTCCAGCGCGAGGAAGTGTACGAGTACGTCCGGTACTACCTCGAACAGGCCGAAACCGACGTGGTTCAGGACATCGGCTACGTCCCGTCCAGCGCCGAGCAACGCGACGAGAACCTCGCCAAGCTCGAAGAGGTCGCCGGATAGAACAGTGCTGTATCAGGACACACACATGGAGTACACACGGGGGCGAACGCGATGAGCACCGAGACGCCCGAACCGGATATCACGTCCAGACCACGCGGGCGTGCGGCGCGCGAACGGATGTACCAGTACCTCCTGTTGCTGTGTGCGGCGCTGTCGATTCTCGTGACGATCAGCATCGTCGCGTTGCTCGCGCGGGACGCGATCACCTTCTTCACGCTCGTGAACCCGCTCGACTTCTTCGGCGGGACGGAGTTTCTCCTCAGTCGCGACGTCTACGGGCTGCTCCCGCTGTTGAGTGGCACCCTGCTGGTGACGGTAATCGCCGCGCTGATCGCACTGCCGACCGGCGTCGCGGCGGCGGTGTATCTCAGCGAGTACGCCAGCGACCGGATGCGCTCGGTGCTCAAGCCCGGTCTGGAAGTCCTCGCGGGGATTCCGACCGTCGTCTACGGGATCTTCGCGCTCGTCTACGTGACGCCGTTCCTGCGGACGATCGGCCTGCCGGTCAACACCTTCAACATCCTCAGCCCGTCGATCATGGTCGGGATCATGATCGTCCCGATGGTGTCCAGCCTGAGCGAAGACGCCATGAGCGCCGTCCCGGACTCGCTGCGGCGGGCCGGCTACGGAATGGGTGCGACGAAGTTCGAGGTGACTACCGGCGTGGTCTTGCCCGCGGCGGCGTCGGGGATCTTCTCCTCGTTCATCCTCGCGCTGTCGCGAGCCATCGGCGAGACGATGATCGTCGTGGTCGCGGCCGGCAGTCAGCCCCGGATGCTGAACCTCGCGGAGCCGCTCCAGAACCTCTGGCAGGGGTTCCAGCCGATGACGGCCGCAATGGTTCAGATCAACAGCGCCGACAGCGTCAGTCAGCTCGGTTTCAGCAGCATGTTCGCGATCGGGCTGACGCTGTTTGCGATCACGTTCCTGCTGAACCTCGTGAGCAACCGAATCGCGGCCCGATACCGGGAGGAGTACGAATGAACGACACAACGATGGGTGAGCACTGATGGCGACGACGGAACCGGACGCTGATTGGCACGGCGACGACAGCTCGATCAGCCAGCTCCGCGGGCGAGCGTTCGAGGCGACCTGCCTCGCGGCGACCGCGTTCGGGCTCGTCTCCGTGTTGCTCCTCTTGCTGTTCGTCGCCAACGACGCGTTCAGACCGCTCTCGGCCGACAGCGGGTGGCTCCTCACCTACGCTGTGACCGTGGTGGTCCCGCTGGCCGCACTCGCGGTGTACTACTACCGGCTCGACGAACCGGCCGGCGAGGTCGCGTACGTGACCAGCGGTCTCCCCGTGGTCGGCGTCTTGCTCACGGGCGGGTTCGCGGTCATGTTCATCGAGTTGCTCTCGATCCTCGAGTGGTTCGCGCTGGTGACCTCGCTGGTCGCGGCCGGCGGCCTGATCGTCGCCCACGGACGCCTGCGGCCCAACGCGGCCCTCGAACGCCTCGTCGTGCTGTTTGGCGCGCCGATCGTGACGGTCCTGGGGACTCCGCCGGCCCAGTTCAACTGGCTCGTCACCGACCTGGCGGCGGCGCTGGGCGTCGACTTCGGTCTGTACCACCGCGTGATCAGTCTGCGAGAAGTGCTGTTGCGCTTGCCGTACGTGCCCACGAACTGGCTGTTGCTCCTCGGGACGCTGGTCGCGCCACTCGCCGTGGCCGGCGGCGTGTTCGTCGCCCGGCGTTGCGACTCTCGACGGGCCGGCTTCGCGGTCGTCGGGGCGACACTCGTCGGCGCGCTGGTGGGACTCGTCACCGGCCCGGCGCTCGGGATCGGCTACGGCGGCTGGATGCTGCTGGTCGCGTTCGTCGCGCTGCCGGTCGGCGTCTACGTCGAGGGCGTCGTGCGCCGCCGCGAGGGCGTGCGCGGACTGGCCTTCCCGGTCACCGCCGTCCTCGGGGTGGCTGTCGGCAGCGTCGTCGTCGACGCCGCCGGTTTGGCCGGTCCCGACTCCTGGATCGACTGGGGGTTCCTGACCAGCGCGACCTCGCGGACCGCCGCCGACGCCGGGATCTACCCCGCGATGGTCGGCTCGATAATGATGATCATCGTGATCGTCCTGGCGACGTTCCCCGTCGGCGTCGGCGCGGCGATCTATCTGGAAGAGTACGCTCCCTCCGAGGGGCCGATGGGCAAGTTCGTCACGCTCGTCGAGATCAACATCGGGAACCTGGCCGGCGTCCCATCGGTCGTCTACGGCCTGCTGGGACTGGCACTGTTCATCCGGATCGTCCAGTGGCCCCAGGGCTCGATCGTCGTCGCCGGCCTCGCGGTCGGCCTGTTGATCCTGCCGATCGTCATCATCTCCGCACAGGAGGCGATCCGCTCGGTGCCAGACTCGTTCCGACAGGCCTCCTACGGAATGGGTGCGACCCGCTGGCAGACGATCCGGCAGGTCGTCCTGCCCGAAGCGCTGCCGGGGATCCTCACCGGGACGATCCTGGCGCTCGGGCGCGCGATCGGCGAGACGGCACCGCTGCTGATGATCGGGGCGGCGGCGTCGGTGCGACTCGCCCCGAACGGCTTCTTCGACGTGGCGGGTATGATGCCCCGACAGATCTACAGCTGGTCGAGCGAACTGGAGCCGGCGTTTCGCCACGGCGTCCTCGCCGCTGGCGTGATCACGCTACTCGCGGTGTTGCTGGTGATGAACGCGACTGCGATCGTCATCCGCAACCGGTATCAACGAGAGTGACAATCCATGACACAGAACGAGATGACGAGCGACGACAGTACCGATCCCGCGGCCGTTGGGACCACTGCCACCCCGGATCCGTCGGGTGAGCCACTGGTCGACCAGTCGATCGAGGTCGACGGCACCGACAGCAGTGCCCAGGCCGGTCGTGAGCAGGTCATCGAGGCCCGGGACCTGAACGTCTTCTACGGCGACGTACAGGCCCTGCAGGACATCACCATGTCGATCCCCGAGAATCAGGTGACGGCGATGATCGGTCCCTCGGGCTGTGGGAAGTCCACGTTCCTGCGCTCGATTAACCGGATGAACGACCTCATCGACACCGCCAGGGTCGACGGCGAACTCTACTTCGAGGGCAAGAACATCTACGACGACGACGTTGACCCGGTCGCACTGCGCCGCCGGATCGGGATGGTGTTCCAGCACCCCAACCCCTTCCCCAAGAGCATCTACGACAACGTCGCCTACGGCCTGCGGATCCAGGACGAGACCGAGAACTTAGACCAGAAGGTCGAGACGGCGCTCAAGCGAGCGGCGCTGTGGGACGAGGTCGAGGACCAACTCGACAAGTCAGCGCTCGACCTCTCGGGTGGGCAACAACAGCGCCTCTGTATCGCGCGGGCCATCGCGGTCGATCCCGACGTGATCCTCATGGACGAACCGGCGTCGGCGCTTGACCCGATCGCCACCTCGAAGATCGAAGACCTCATCGAGGAACTGGCCGAAGAGTTCACTGTCGTCATCGTCACGCACAACATGCAACAGGCCGCCCGGATCTCGGACAAGACCGCCGTCTTCCTCACCGGCGGCGAACTCGTCGAGTTCGGCGACACGCAGTCCATCTTCGAGAACCCGGAGCACCAGCGCGTCGAGGACTACATCACCGGCAAGTTCGGATAACACCGACGAATGGCACCAGCGTACGACGCGGTCGTCTTCGACAACGACGGAGTTCTCATCGAACCGACCGACAGAGGACGGTTAGCCCGGGCCGTCAGTGAGGCGTTCGCGGCGTTCGACGTAACGGTCGACGAGGCGTGCGCCCGCGAGATGGTCGCCGCCGACGCCGTACCCGACGGCGACTTCGAACGCGAGTACGGGATCGACCCCGCACGGTTCTGGGAGCGGCGCGAAGCCGTCGCCAGCGAGTACCAGCGCGAGGCGATCCGAAGCGGTGAGAAAGCACTGTACGACGACAGCGACGCAGTGACAGCCCTGCCCCACCGGACCGGCCTCGTCAGCAACAACCAGCACGCGACGATCGAGTTCATCCTCGACTATCACGACCTCGGGAGACACTTCGAGACCGCGTACGGACGCGTTCCCACAATCGAAGGGGCGAGACGCAAGAAGCCGGACCCGAGCTACATCGAGGCGGCCCTCGACGACCTCGGCACGCGATCGGCGCTGTACGTCGGCGACAGCGAGAAAGACGTGGTCGCTGCCCAGCGGGCCGGGATCGACGCGGCGTTCGTTCGGCGTGACCACCGTGCCGACCTCGATCTCTCGGCGACGCCGACCTACGAGGTCGCGGACCTCTACGAACTGGCCGACCGACTGGGCGTCCGGATCGAGTGAGCCACCGATCGAACGGAGACACATGACACGAGATCGCTACGAAACCGAGCTCGAAACGCTGAAAGAGGGCGTCACGTCGATGGCGACGCTGGTCGTCGAGCGCCTCCGCGAGGCGTCACGCGCCTACGAGGACGGCGACGAGGACGGCGGCCGGGAGATCGCCGAGCGCGACGACGAGATCAACGAGCTGTATCTCGAACTCGAAAGCGAGTGTATCGATCTGCTGGCGCTCCAACAGCCCGTGGCCGGCGATCTCAGATTCGTCGTCGCGACGTTCAAGATTCTCACCGATCTGGAGCGAATCGCCGACCTCGCCGCCAACATCGGCCGGTACGCCGGGACGCCCGGACGCGACCGACTCACCGTCGTCCCGATCGCCGACATCGCCGAGATGGCCAGCAGCCAGGTGGCCGACGCGATCGCGGCCTACGTCGAGGCGGACCCAGAGCAGTGCCGGACGGTCGTGACCGGCGATACGGACCTCGACCAGCGCTGTGAGGCCGCGGCCGACGACCTCGTGCGATACCTGGCGACGTACGACGCGGCCGGCGACGAGCACGAGAGGCTGCTAGCAGACACCAAGCAGTTTCTCCTGACCGTCCGCGATCTCGAACGCGTCGGCGACCACGCCGTCAACATCGCTGCCCGGACCTTCTACATGATCGAGAGCGACGACGAACTGATCTACTGACCGAATCTGTCTGCATCCCCGCGAGCGAAGCGAGCGGGGTTCACTGGTCCGAGCGAAGTGAGGACCAGCTTTTTCACCACCGGGAGAGCTCGCTCTCCCGAGCCTCACTTCGCTTCGCTCAGTGAGACCACGTTTTTGCGCGAGTGGTCAGCTCGGCTGACCCGACGCGGAAAAAGGTGGTCGAGAGCGACGACGAACTGATCTATTGGCCGCCCCGGCGCGGCGTCGCCAGCCAGAGTTCGTCGAAGGGAAAGCCTGATACGGATGTCCGGCGCAAGACCGTGCATGCCACGCGAATCGTATCAAGAACGCCTCGAAGAGCTCCGAGAAGACGTACTCTACATGTCCGAAGTCGTCCTGGAGCGGTTCCGCGTCGGACTCGACGCGCTCGAACAGAAAGACGAGGAACTGGCCTGGGAAGTCATCGAGGGCGACGACGAGATCAACCAGATGTACCTCGAACTCGAACGGGACTGTGTCGACCTGCTGGCGCTCCAACAGCCCGTCGCCGGTGACCTGCGCTTTATCGCCGCCTCGTTCAAGATCATCACCGACCTCGAACGCGTCGCCGATCTGGCGACCAACCTCGGCGAGTACACGCTCACCGCCGACCGGGACATGTTCCCCGAGGTCGACATCCAGGGCATCGCCGACCACACCCTGGAGATGATCGAGGACGCGATGGCGGGGTACCGCGACGAGGACACCGACGCCTGCTACCAGATCGCCGAACGCGACGACGAGATCGACGAACGCTGTGAAGACGCCTCCGAGGCGGTCGTCCGCGACCTCATCGAGCGCGAGGTCGGCGACGGGGCCGACGAAACGGAGATCGAACGGCTGATGAACGACGTGTCGCGTCTCCTGTTGACGATTCGAGACCTCGAACGGGTCGGCGACCACGCCGTCAACATCGCCGCCCGGACGCTGTACATGGTCGAGAACGACGACGAACTGATCTACTAGTCGAGCGAACGGTCCTGTCCGCCGGCCAGACCGGCCTCGGTGATCCGGAACTGGACGGTGTCGCCCGCGGCCTTGGCGCGGTGTTTCTCCAGTGTCGCTCTCCGATTCCCGCCCCGGAACCGATCGAGTCGGAGGATCGCGCCGGACCAGTGGTTCAGCGTGTGGCCGCCCAGGGCACGGGTGCCGTCGCTGTCCGGATCCGCGAAGACCTGGTTCGTGACGGCGACGGCCAGATCGTGCTTGCGCGCCAGCGAGAGCAGGTGCGTGATCTGGCGGGCCACGTCCCGCAGGGCCTCGCCGCCGTCGCCGTCGTCCCGTTCGAGCCGGTAGAAGCCGGTCGCGCTGTCGAGGACGATCAGCTCGACCTGCGAGGCCAGCTCAGCGGCGTCCTGGACGGCGACCTCCTGGTCCTCGAAGTCGAGCGCCTCGGAGACGACGATCCGTTCGGCCAGGGCCGCGAGCGTCTCGTCGGTCTCGCTGGCGCGCGCGCCAGCGATCTGCTCCATCCGGTCGGCCGACAGCCCCTCCGTGTCGATGTACAGCGCCGAGTCACCGGCGGCCGCCACCTCGACCGCGCCACTGAGCGCGAGGTTCGTCTTGCCCGCTGCCGGTGGGCCGTAGATCTGGGTGACCGCGCCGCGCTCGAACCCGCCACCGAGCAGGTCGTCGATCTCCGCGCAGCCGGTCGAAACGTACTCGCTCACGTCCTCGGCTACGGCGAGGTGCGGTTAAACGCTGACGACCGACGCGTGACCCGCGTTCGCCGATCGGCACCTGCGACGGTAGATACTTGGAGGCGAGCGACAAGTGACGACTAGTGATCGTCGTCGCAACGGCGGACTTCGAGGTGTACCACGGCGTCGTCGGCGAGCTGCGGGACCGCGGCGTCGACTTCACGACGATCGAGCCGGGCGAGGAGCTGCCCGACGAGACCAGCGTCGTCGTCACCGCGGCCGACGAGAGCCACGCGCCGGCGGGCGTCGAGGTCGTGCGAGCGGATCCGGCGACACCGCGTGGGGCCGTCGACGAGGTGGTCTCGCTGCTGCGGGGCAACGGCGGCAAGCTGGTCGTCGGCATCGATCCCGGGGACCGGCCGGGGATCGCCGTCCTCTCGGGCGAGATGGTCGTGGCCGCGTTCCAGGTGCCGGCCGATCAGGTCGCCGAGGCCGTCCACGAGGAGCTGGCCGAAGCGGTCGACCCCCTCGTCCGGATCGGCGACGGCGCGCGACTGCTGGGAGCGCGGATCATCGACGACCTCGGCGACGTGACTGTCGAACTGGTCGACGAGACCGGGACGACGCCACACCTCGGAACGGGAACCCGCGGCATGGACGACGTGCTCGCGGCGGTCAACATCGCCCGTATCGAGGGCGAGGAGATCGAGTCCCGCGAGATCGATCCTACGGCGGGCGAGCTCAAGCGCATCAAGGAGCGTTCCCGAGAGGCCAGCGCGACGAACCGGGCCATCGGCGAGGCGCTGGCCCGCCGTGTCGCAGACGGGCAGTTGACGATCGAGGAGGCGCTGGCCGAGCACCGCGACGACGGTGACACCAACGACGCGTGACCGGTCGTCGACGACCCGAAATCCATTTTGCACGCCCGCAAGCCCATCGAACCATGCGCCCTCCACTCGGTGCGACGCTCGCGTACGCGGCCAAACGGAAACTGCTCGTCCTCTACGGCGTCGTCTTCGTGGGACTGGCCCTCCGGAACTGGAACGTCCTCGAACCGCTGTCAATCGTCGTCGCCCTGCTGCCACGCTTCCTCCAGCGCCCGTTGCTGAGCGTCTCGGGCTTCCTGACCGAGATCGCCGGCTTCCTGCTCGTGGCCGTCGGGGCGGTCGCGATCACGAAGACGGTCCTGGACGACTCGCTGGCGACCGACCGTCAGCGCGCAGATCCCTGACCAGCTACCGGAGGGCGTCTTCGGCCCGGCGAAGCACCTCGCGGACGGGCAGTCCGGTCTCGTCGGCGACCCCCGCGGCGTCGTCGTACTCGCCGCTCACGTCGAAGACGGTGCCCTCGCTGTCGGTGGCGACCTTCACGTCGATCTCGTAGGCGTCGCCGTCGATCTCGACGGTGGCGGTGACGATCTCGCGGTCGGCGATCCAGCGGTGCCCGGCACCGTGGGCCCGAACGCCCAGCGTTCCCGTCTCCTCGGCGAGTCGGCGCGCGACGCGTTGGCTGTCTGCCGGCTTGCAGACCACCTTGACGAGGTGGCCCGGCCGCGACTTCTTCATCGTGGCCGGGAGGATCGACACGTCTCGCGCCCCCGCGTCCTGCAGTCGTTCCTGCAAGCTACCCAGTACCTCCGGCGTCGTATCGTCGAGGTTCGTCTCCAGGACGGTGATCTCGTCGCGGCGGAGCCCGCCGCCACCGTCGCCGACGATCGACCGCAGGACGTTCGGTCGATTCTCGAAGTCGTACCCCCCAGCGCCGTAGCCAGACGCCTCGACGGCGAGTTCCGGCAGCGCGTCGACGCCGTCGGCGACGTGTGCGAGGATGCTCGCACCGGTCGGCGTCAGCAACTCGGCGTCGACGGGTCCGCCAGCGAGCGACCAGTCGGCCCGCTCGGCGATCTCGACGACGGCGGGGCCGGGAACGGGGTAGGTCCCGTGGCTCATCTCGACGGTGCCACCGCCCGCGGACAGCGGCGTCGTGACGACGCGTTCGACGCCGAGGTCGTCCAGTAGGAGACAGACGCCGACCACGTCGGCGATGGCGTCGTCGGCCCCGACCTCGTGGAAGTGCATCTCGTCGAGGGTCGTGTCGTGGACCGCGGCTTCGGCCTCGCCGAGGATCTCGAAGATCGCCAGCGCGTCGCGCTCGACGCCGTCGGGGAGGGTCATCTCCCCGACGATCTCGCGGACCTCGCCCAGCGAGCGAGACGGACCGTGTCCCTCGGCGGCAGTACCGCCGTGAGTGTGATCGTGACTGTCGTCCGCGTGGTCGTGGCTGTGGTCGTGTCCCGGTACCTTCGAGGGTATCTGGGTGTCCGCGTCGGTTCCGTCCGTTTCAGTCTCGTCTGCGTCGGTCAACACGACGGCGACGCTCGTCGCACCGATCCCGCGTTCGACCGTCTCGGAGACGTCGTACCGGATCGGGAGGGCGTCCTCGACGGGGGCGAGGGCGTCTCGATCGGCACCGACGGCCAGGAGGGCAGCGAGCAGCATGTCGCCGCTGGCACCCATCCGGCCGTCGAAAGCGAGTGTTCGCATACTCGTGGCGTCGGTGCGCCAAAAAAAAAAAGTACCGCGAAGCGTCTCAGCCGCGGACGACGTGTACGTCGTACTCCTCGTCGGTGCCTTCACCGACCGGCACGACCACGTCCTCGTCGTCGCTCCCGACGAACAGGACGGTCGCGTCCACGTCGCTGGCGGTCTGGCGGACTTCCTCGGAGAAGCCGCCCGCGGGCGAGTGTGCGCTCACGTCGGTGTAGCGCAGTTCGGTGTCGTCGGTCGCCTCCTCGATCTTGCGTTCGAGGTCCTGCGTGACCGTCTCGAAGGGGAACTCGTCCTCGGGGTCGACCCACTGACGACGCTCGGCGTAGCTGTTGCCGGTCGGGATGTAGCTGACGGCGACGACATCGCGATCCAGTGGCGTACCGTACTCGACTGCGCGTTCGAGTGCTGCACGGGCCGGCGACGATCCGTCGTACGGGACGAGAAACACCATAGTCGCGGCTTTCTCGGCCAGCCCTATGAAAGCTACCACCACGGCAAAGTATGACATGCGGAGGTTCAACCGACGGACTGTGGCGGCGTCGGTAGCGCGGCCGTGACAGTGTGACACATGATAGCATAAGTACCTACCGGACGGACAGGGGACCGCCGGTAGCATAAAGCATATCTCCGGTCACGACTGAAATCAGGTATCCCCGCAGACTAACTATGAACGAGGTTCAACTGGAGGTCGCGAAAGCGTACCCGAACGACTCGGGGCGCGGTATCGCTCGCCTGGATCCGGACACGCTCTTGCATCTCAAGCTCTCGCCCGGCGACATCATCGAGATCGAGGGAAGTGAGACCACCGCCGCGAAAGTGTGGCGTGCGGATCGACAGGACTGGAACACCGACACGGTGCGCATCGACGGCTTCACGCGACAGAACGCCGACGTGGGCATCGGCGAACGCGTGACGATCCGCAAGGCCGACGCCGAGAAGGCCGACAAGCTCGTGCTGGCTCCGCCGGAGGAAGCCAGCGTCCAGTTCGGCTCGGACGCGGCCGGCATGGTCAAGCGCCAGATCCTCAAGCGCCCGGTCGTCGAGCGCGACATCGTCCCCGTGATGTCCAGTACGAACCACCCGTTCATGCGCTCGCCGGGCCAGGCGATCCCGCTGATCGCCGTCGAGACCGAGCCGGAGGGCGTCTGTCTCATCACCGAGGACACGGATGTGGAGTTGCGCGAAGAGCCCATCAGCGGCTTCGAGAAGACCGGCGGGGGTATCACCTACGAGGACATCGGCGGCCTCTCCAGCGAGATTCAGCGGGTCCGCGAGATGGTCGAGTTGCCGATGAAACACCCCCAGATCTTCAAGAAGCTCGGCATCGAGCCGCCACAGGGGGTGTTGCTCCACGGTCCACCGGGTACCGGCAAGACCCTGCTCGCGAAGGCCGTCGCCAACGAGACCTCCGCCAGTTTCTTCTCTATTGCCGGTCCGGAGATCATCTCGAAGTACTACGGCGAGTCCGAACAGCAACTCAGGGAGATCTTCGAGGACGCCAGCGAGGAGGCCCCCTCGATCATCTTCATCGACGAGCTGGACTCGATCGCGCCCAAGCGCGAGGACGTGACCGGCGAGGTCGAGCGCCGCGTCGTCGCTCAGCTGCTGACGATGATGGACGGCCTCGAATCCCGCGGTCAGGTCATCGTCATCGCCGCGACCAACCGCGTCGACAGCGTCGACCCGGCACTGCGCCGGCCGGGCCGGTTCGACCGCGAGATCGAGATCGGCGTCCCCGACGAAGTCGGCCGCGAGGAGATCCTCCAGATCCACACCCGCGGGATGCCTCTCTCGGACGACGTGGCCCTCTCGAACCTGGCGACCGAGACCCACGGCTTCGTCGGTGCCGACATCGAGAGCCTGACCAAAGAGGCCGCGATGAAGGCGCTGCGTCGGTACCTCCCCGAGATCGACTTAGACGAGGAGGACATCCCGCCGAGCCTGATCGACCGCATGATCATCAAACGCGAGGACTTCCGCGGGGCCCTCAACGAGGTGAGCCCGAGCGCCATGCGGGAGGTGCTGGTCGAGCTCCCGAAGATCTCCTGGGACGACGTGGGCGGCCTCGACGACGCCAAAGAGCAGGTCCAGGAGTCCGTCGAGTGGCCCATGAACCAGCCCGAAAAGTTCGAGCGCATGGGCGTCTCACCGCCCTCTGGCGTCCTGCTGTACGGGCCGCCGGGGACTGGAAAGACCCTGATGGCCAAAGCCGTCGCCAACGAGACCGACGCCAACTTCATCTCGGTGCGGGGACCACAGCTCCTCTCGAAGTGGGTCGGCGAGTCGGAGAAGGCGATCCGTCAGACCTTCCGGAAGGCCCGGCAGGTCGCACCGACGGTGATCTTCTTCGACGAACTCGACTCCCTCGCACCGGGGCGTGGCGGCGAGACCGGGAGCAACGTCTCCGAACGCGTCGTCAACCAACTGCTGACCGAGCTCGACGGACTCGAAGAGATGGAAGAGGTGATGGTGATCGGCGCGACCAACCGGCCGGACATGATCGATCCGGCACTGATCCGCTCGGGTCGGTTCGACCGCCTCGTGATGGTGGGCGAACCCGGTATCGAGGGCCGCGAGCAGATCTTCAAGATCCACACCGACGACACGCCGCTGTCGCCGGACGTGAGCCTGCGCGAACTCGCGGAGATGACCGACGGCTACGTCGGCTCCGACCTGGAGTCGATCGGCCGCGAGGCCGCCATCGAGGCGCTGCGCGAGGACGACGACGCCGAGATGGTCGAGATGAAGCACTTCCGGCAGGCCATGGAGAACGTGCGCCCAACGATCTCCGACGACATCCGCGACTACTACGAGCAGATGCAAGACGAGTTCAAGGGCGGCGGCGAACCCCAGCAGACTCGCGGTGGCGGCCGCATCGGCTTCCAGTAGACCACCTTTTTCGGCTGCGGGTTCGCGCGGTGCGCGAACCACTTGCGCAAAAACGTGGTCTCACTGAGCGAAGCGAAGTGAGGCTCGGGAGAGCGAGCTCTCCCGGTGGTGAAAAAGGTCGGACTCGCTTCGCTCGTCCGGTGAATTGCGCGACCTGCCGGGTCCTTCGGACCACTCGGTCGCGCGAATGCCGCCCAACACAACAGGTAGTCCGCCCATTGGTCATCTCCAGTGGGCGTCCTGGTCAATTCATCCCCGCCTCACGACGGATGGAGACATGGTCACTGTACGTTGGGCTATACCTCCGATACATCAGTACAGGTACAAACTTGGGACGCGGGAACGATCCTGGCTAGGAAAAGCTACGAGATGAGTTCTCAGATACGCTCACAGAGACATCAGACCACCCAGATTACGGCCACCTGCAGTTTATCATAGCTGTTAGTATCAGCTAGTCTATTGCGCACTATTATCCGGAAATCGTAGAATTCTAATGTAGTCGAAGCGGGTTGTAAATATGTTTGGTGTAAACATCCCTTCTATCATCTATGCACTATGCATCCTTGGACTCCTGTTCGGCGCCGGATATTCGGGATACAACCGACGTTACAAACACGCAGTTCTAGCGATACTACTTCTTCTAGGCCTTGTTTAGACGCAGTACAAATCGGCTCTTGCGGCGTATGCTCCGCGAACAGATCGACACGATGAGGCACTCAGGACAGATTTTAGATCAACCGCAACGGCCCGTGACTCGCCGGTTGAGGAGCGTCTAAACACGGCCCTTCTTCTACTGTTCCTGTTTCCAACATTGTCAGGTTATACGAATTCCGGGATTTGAGCGACTCTTGTAATTTTAATAATCATTCAGCGCTTGGGTAGTGCCTTCTCAAATCTCATATCCGAACACGACCGGATGGGGGGTAGTGTTCAGATAAGCCGCTCCATTTTCTGAGTTGGAGACACCGAAAGCCCTCGTACAGTTGCGGTCCCGCGACTCGCTGTGCGCGCTTCGCGTGCTTGTTCCGAGAGAGCAAGCTCTCTCGACGTTCGCCTCTCTTCGTTCGGGTCACCTTCGTCGGGGTTCCCGCAACTGTACTCGCCCTTTCATCCGCCAGGGTTCAGACTGTGAGGCAGCCGAATCCTGGCGGATGAAAGGGCGAGGCCCGCTCCGGGGTTCTGCGGCGGCACTATCCGAACGGAGTGAGGATATCCGCCACAGAACCCCGGAGCGGGCCGAGGGCTTTCGGTGCTTCAGACTGCCTGCACTGATCTCTTATCTGAACACGACCGGATGGGGAGAGCCAAACGATTTATTCTGTCAACGCCAACGTCGACACGAGCGATGGCAACCGCCGACGAACAGATCCGGGTCAGTGAACGGATCAAAGAACGCCTCGAACACCGGCGACGCGAGGGCGAGTCGTACAACGACGTCCTCGAACGATTGATCGCCGACACCACGGAGAGTGACTTCGACGACGGGTTCGGGGTGCTGTCCGAGGAACAAGGTGAGTGGATCCGGACGAAACGAGCCAAGGCCAGAGACGAGCGTGCGGACCGCGCGGAGCGGCTGGGAGATCGATGAGAGTCTTGGACGCGAATTTTCTCATCGATTACCTGATACGGTTTATTGTAGTTGCTTACCGGTGATCGTCGCCACGGAGTAGACGATCACCGGTAAATCGCTACAATAATCCGTATGAGTGGGCTCTCGGCGACGAGAGAGTACTACGAGGCCAACGGTGGTGACGACCAAACCTGGATCGCACCCGCACCAGCGTACACCGAAGCGATCGTCGGCGTCGGCAACCACCCAGACGGCGACGTAGAGGAAGCGATCGAGGCGCTGGGCTGGGTAGAGGTCGTCGAAGTCGATGCGAAACTGTCCGAGACCGCTGCCCGGATCGCAGACGAGATTCCGGCCGGCGGACCGTATCTCGACGGCGTCGACGGGCTCGTGGCTGCGGTCGGCCGTGAGTGGGGCGCACCGATTGTCTCCGCCGACAGCGATCTCACACACGAGGAGACGAGACGCGCCGTCGACATCGACGAGTATCGATCGTAATCGAGCGGTTCGCGTCTTCAATTTCACTCGCACACTCCATAAAAATACTGTCGGGACGAACTTCGACACGGAGATTTCGGCCGTATCTGATTGGCTGTTCTCCGACTGCCAGCGCGGCTATTTCAGTCATTTGACTAGGGAACCGGACAGAAAGACTACAACCACCAGCGGGCAGTGTACGAGATAGCGATGCACTCACGGAGACAAGTCTGGATCGGTCTGTGTTTTCTCCTCGTCGGGGCGTATCTACCGTGGGTCAGGGCTAACCCGACGTACGAGGCGGTCCTGACAGTCGGACTATCGGGGATGCATTCCGGGACAGAAACGTACGGTCTCGTCACGCTCATACTCGGGCTCGTCACTGCTCTGGGACTGCTCGGTGACCTCAAATGGGTCAGCGAGAGTTCGTTTCGAGTGTCAGTCGATCACATCGGGTTAGAGGAAGTGTCTGCTTGGATGCGGTGTGAAGCCTACCCAAGCAGACAGCGAGATAGAGGAAGAGCACCTGCTTAATTTTGTCGTCAACAGCCTCGACGAGGAGCTTGCGTTAGATCTCGGNGANNACNTNGAGGTCACGACGGAGACGTTGTACGAGGTCCTCGCCGGCGCCAGCGCCGGCGGGACCTCGATCAACCACGTCTGCGAAACGACTGACGACTCGCCGCACGCCAATACCGTCCGTGGATATCTCACCGATCAGTTCGACCTTGACTCTGTTGAGGCGGTCGGAGACACGCTCCTGCAACGGGATGCTCTTGAAACACTGCCGATCGATCGGTGGAGGTCGTCGCCGACCTCCACCTCGATCCCCTACTACGGCGACGAAGATGAGACAGAGGCGTTGTACTCGTCTCAAGCGAAACGCGGAACAACGACGTTTCACGCCTATGCAACGCTCTATGCGCGGGGTACGCAACAAACGGTACACGCTGGCGGTTCGCCAGCTGGTCGCTGGCGACACCACCAGCGATGTCCTCGCCGAGTTTCTCGAACTCCTCGACGGCCTTGACCTCGGCGTCAAGGCCGTCTACCTGGATCGCGGATTCTACAATAGCACCTGTCTCAGCCTGCTGTACGCGCACAACTACGCTTTCGCCATGCCGATTGTCAAGTGGGGTGAGACGATTCAGAACGAACTTAGCAGCGGCTGGAGCCGCGAGATCGGACACGATCTCGCCGGCAAGGTGACGTTCCCTGTGTTCATCGACTGCGTCTACCAGCAAGGACGATACGACGAACACGGGGTGGCGCGTCACGGCTACGCCGCTGACGCGCCGTTTATCGACACACCACGAGATGCACGAGAGCACTACAGCAAGCGCTTCGGCATCGAATCGAGCTACCGATTAGCCAAGCAGAGCCTCGCGTTCACCAGTTCTGAGGATGCTGGTCTGCGACTGGTGATGTTTGTGGTGAGCCTGCTGCTCCAGAACAGCTGGCGGTATCTCCACTGGAGGTACGTGGCGGCGCCCCGCCGCGGGGGGCGCCGCCTCTGGCAGTGGTCATTCACGGAATTCTGTGAGATAGTGCTGCGAGCAGCCTGGACAGCGCTCGGTGTGCGCAGGACAGTTCCAGCAAACCAACCACTCGACGACCGGTTCTTCCGGTAGCTGTCCGCCGATCAGGACAGTGGTCGTGAGTGGCAACACCGTCGCGTCGGCGGCGATTTGCCGCCGACAGCGACTCCGAATTACCGAGACTCTCCGTCTGTGTCATTTTGAGAACTAATTACGCATCGAAAACGCAGATTCACGCTCTAATGGAGCGATTAGAGAGTTCTTGATGTGATCGACTGAGTGTCGGTCGGAGTCGTCGCAGTAGTGACATCAGTCAGTTTCTGTGTCGGTGAATACGGAGTCACTGGCATGTTTATCGCCGACGTCGGAGTCTACGTGACGTTCCTCGGTGGCGTCGTTCTGTTGCTGGCAGAGCGACGCTCGAACGACGGCCGAACCGCGCCGTGACGGTGCCGTGATACTCCATCGTGCCAGAGCGAAGATGCCCGATCAAAACGTGTGGAAACGGACCGTCAGACTCTACAGTTCGCCGAGCTTCCGGAGCAGCTGGCCGCGGTACTCCTCCACCTTTTTCCGCGTCGGGTTTCCTCGCTCGCTTCGCTCACTGCGGGAACCCTCGCGTAAAAACGTGGGTGAAAAAACGCTCGATCTCACTCCGTTCACGGGTCAGTTCGTTCCCCCGTTCACATCGAGGCCCGCCTTCGGCGCGCCTCGCACCGTTCGATCGAGTGAACCGCCTCGCGGGGGCTCGGCGGATACAGAGGAAGGAGGGCGCTACAGCTCGCCGAGCTTCCGGAGCAGCTGGCCGCGGTACTCCTCGTCGGCGCGGACGCCTTTCATCTCCAGGACGTTACGCTGGAGCTTGTCGAGAGCGACGTTGAACGCCGTGTCGGAGCCGTAGCCCTCGCCGGAGCCGGCGGCCTGGCCCTTGTTGGTCCGCAGACGGATCTGGCACTGGATCAGGGGCGTGCCACGGAGTTTCTCCTTGTGCTCGTGGAAGCGGACGTGGGCGTGCTGGACCTGCATGTCCTGGTACTTGCTGGCCACGTCGCCGATCTCCTCGCGGATGTCGTCCCGAGAGATCGTGTTGTCCAGGAGGTTAATGTTGGTGATCTGTACGTCCATATGCTCCTCCTCGGTGAACGTCAGCGCGCGGAGCACGTCCGTCTTGGTGACGATCCCGGCGACCAGCGAGTCGTCGTGGTCTGGGGTGACGACGAGGCCGGCGAAGTCGTTTTCGAGCATCCGCTCGACGGCATCTCGAACCGAACCGTCGCGAGAGGTCGTCGCGACGGGGCTGTTCATGATGTCGTAGACCGGCAGATCGAGGACGCGGTCGTTCTCGCCGGAGCGGTCGCCACGCGTCGCCTTGTTCATGTCTCGAACGACGACGTCGACGATGTCGTGGGTCGTGACCATGCCAGAGAGGTCTCCGTCGTCGTCGAGTACGGGGATACGAGAGATGCTGTGCTTGCGCAGGAGGTTGATCGCTTGCCCGACGTGGGTCTCCTCGGTGATGGTGACGACGTCTTTGGTGTAGATCTGTTCGACGGTGAGGGCATCGAGATTCTCCAGGACGGCTTCGAGAATGTCGTCGCCAGTGACGACCCCCCACAGCGAGCCCCCCTCGAAGACCGGTGCGATCTTCGCACCGCCCTCGACGAGGACGCGAGCGACTTCGCGGACGTCGTCGTGGCGTTCGACTTTCGGGGCCGACCGCATCATCGCACCTGCCTTGGCGTTGTCCTCGACGTGGGACTGGACCAGCTGCTTCTGGGTAATCACACCGGCGTACGCCCCGTCCTCGGTGATGACGATTCCCTTGGGGTTCTCGCGCTCGAAGATCGAGCGCACTTTGCCGAGGCGGACATCGGCGTCGAGTTCAACAAAATCACTGGTGGCAATATCAGCTATATTCATCGTACTTCCCACTACAGGGGTTCGACGCCAGAGGTAATCAAAGTTGGTTCCGGTTCCAGCAGCTGAGAACGCTCGTCGGACTCGCTCACCCCCGGAGTTCATTGTGCCAGCGGCCGAATACCCGGCGTGCTCCCGGATATCACCGTCCTCGGTCCGTACACGTACCTCGCGACAGAGATCGTGTGGGGTCTCGTCGCGGCCGGCCTGCTCTGGTACGCCGACGCGGCCCGGACCGCTGTCCGAACGATCGCCGTCCTCTATCCGTTCGCGTACGTCTGGGACTGGTACACGCTGGCAGTCGGCGTGTTCGCGATCCCGATGCGAACCGGCGTCGAACTGCTCGGAATTCCGATCGAGGAACACGTCTTCATGATCGTCGTCCCCGCGATGGTCGTCGGCGCTCACGAGACACTCGCCCGACTCGACGACGACTGACGCTGCCGGCTGTTTGTCTCCGGGCTGTCGCTACCGAGGGAGTGCTATCGTAACGCGCTTTCACAGACGGTGTGAGGCGCAACCGGCGACGACGGCGACGGCTCGCCGACCACAGCAACGAGACACCGCAGAGCGACTAATATAGTGTTTCTTAAATATCTAGTTATCGTTGGAAAGTGTTCGCCCCTGTCAGTTGAACGATTACAGAGCTAGCCGGTGTCAAAGCCAGTGCAAAACCGCTCTACCCACTATTTTGTATGTGAACGGTACCCACGACAACGGGTCCACGCAAAGTATTAGTGTGGTGCGGGAGTGTTGACACGTAGATCAGTTGAACCATGTCCGATACCCCCACTCCCCACATCGAACTCTACGTCCGGTCGCTCGTTCCGGACGGTGCCCACGAGCGACAGGCGACCGTCATCGAGCGACTCGAAACGCTGGACCAGAACGACGCGATCGAAGACTTCTCCGTCATCGTCTGGGGCAAGCAGGTGTCCCGGGAGTCGGCGGCCGCCCACACCGAGGAGGGGCGGTACATCCTCAATCGCGTCGCCGAGTTCAAGCAGTGGGCGCTGTCGAACAACGTCTCGCTGGAGTCGTTCTACCAGACGACCGAGATCTCTTCGGAGATCACCGACGACTACTCGGCGATGATCCTGCCCGTGATGGGACTGGCCGAGTACGCGGGCGGGGAACTCCAGCACGTGGCTCCCTGTACGAGTGGTGACGTGGTCCACACGATCATGGACCGACTCGAACGCCTGGAAGCCGGCGAACCACCGGCGATCGAGCAGGAAGCGAGCAACGCCTCGATCGTCTAGAGACTGTCGTCAGCGAACTGTTCGACGGCCTTGCCCTCCGCTCGCTGTAACCGATACTGTACCGTCGATCGCGGTACGTCCAGTCGCTCGCCCAGTTCGCCGACGGTCGTCTCCCGTGGCGTCCGGTAGTATCCCGCGTCGACGGCCGCCTGCAGCGTTCGGCGCTCCTCGACGGTGAGGTCGGCGTCGAAGGCATCGTCGCCGCGCCAGCCGTCGATCCCGCCGACGTGGCCCAGCTCGAGCGTCAGTCCGTCTCTGAGGTTTCGCTCGATCGCGTCGTACAGCTCGCCGACCGGCGTCGCTTCCGGCATCAGGACCCGCCAGACGTACTCGTCGCCCGATCGTTCCGCGTCGAACAGCACCCCGTCGCCCACGTAGTCGACGGCGAGATACGGGATGGAGTGACAGCGGTCGATCTCCTGGCGGCGCGTGTAGACCAGGCGATGCTCCGGGCCGGCGTCCAGAAGCTGGTACTCGCGGGTGGACGAACACCGCTCCATGTCCAGACACTCGTTACAGATCGACTCGTCGAGATAGAGATCGTCGAGCCGGTCGAGCACGTCCGACGGCCCGACGATGCGGTCGATTCGCCACATCGCGTCCGCGTTGGCGAAACAGGCCTGCGAGCGAGCGGAGAGCGACGGAGTCTCGACGAAGAGGTCCATCAGGTCGTCTGCGCCCGGCTCGTACTGGACCGTGAACTCGAACTCGCGCATACGCGGAGGTCGATTGGCTATCTCCAAGTGGATTTCGTTCCGAGACGCCAAACGACAGCCCAGCAGCGGAGAGACGCGGCTCAGACCGTGGTCTGCAGGCGTTCGGCGTAGGGACCGACCGTGTCGTCGTCCAGGAGTGTCTCCACGATCGTCTTCACGCCGGCTTCGGCGTCGTAGGCGGGCCGCCCTTTCCCCGTCGCCGACGTGGTCCGCTCGGTCGACAGCAGGTCGTCCGCCGCGAGCGATCCCAGGGCAGACACGACCTCCTGTCGTTCGACGCCGCCGAACGAATCACGAGCGACCGTATCGAGCTGGTCCTTGATCGTCTCCGTCACCACGTGGGACTGGACGGGCATCTCCCCATCGACGGTCAGTTCGGCGACCGCCAGCAGCACGAACTGTTCGAACGGCCGAAGTGAGCTGATCGTCTCGTCCATGTGGACACACTCTCGCGGGCGGCGTATGAAGCTATTGGGACCGTCGATATCGTGCGTGAAAAATTGTGACACAGGGGGCGCACCGCCGTCCAGTGGTGGTTTCTCGAAGCGGTGCCGTCTATCGACGCGGGTAGATTCCAGACCGGCGAAAGAACCGTCACGCTCGTCGTTGCGAGAAATCAGAGAATGGGTTAGGGCGGCATCAGACCACACCTCGCCGGTTCCCTTCGGTCGCGAATTCGGGCGGTATACAGCTTCTTACGGGACTCTGTGAGAAACCATGACGACCAACGAAAATGATCTCGAACCGATAGAACCGACAACTGCGCGCGACATCTACCTCGACCACAAGCAGACCGAATGTGCGGCTCTATTGAATCGCCATAGGGCAGTCGATTCTATCGGGATAGACGATCAATAGTCGGATTTTGACCGGGAGAGCAGTTGACCAGCTGGGGAGTATATCAACGTCACCTGCGATCTGATCGTGTCGATGTCGATTTCCGTGAACGAAATCAATCGGATCAGGCCATCGAACACCGGAAAATCGACACTACCCCGACGCTGTCTAGTGATTCAATGGAGCCGAAACCACCGAAGCGTTGCCGCTCGTCGCCATGACATTGCTACTTCAACCGCCCAAGGGTCCGTCTGAAACACCGGGAGATACTGGCGGGTGGATGACTTGTCCGTGCTTCAACCGCCCAAGGGTCCGTCTGAAACCCGACGAGACGGCCGACGACCGGGGCGAGTGGGGCGCTTCAACCGCCCAAGGGTCCGTCTGAAACGTACGGTTGTCTGCATCTGTTCCAGTCGCCCCTCGCTTCAACCGCCCAAGGGTCCGTCTGAAACCGGGGGAGGACATGGCTGTCTGGCATGTCGGATGCGCTTCAACCGCCCAAGGGTCCGTCTGAAACGAGGTTTCGCCAGCGACCGAGGGCACACTCTCGTCAGCTTCAACCGCCCAAGGGTCCGTCTGAAACGGTCGATTCTCGGTTTAGAGAGTATCGAGACGACGGCGCTTCAACCGCCCAAGGGTCCGTCTGAAACTGAACGAATCGCAACGGCACATCCCGGCGATGTTGAGGCTTCAACCGCCCAAGGGTCCGTCTGAAACCCAGCCTCTCGGTCTGTGCCGAGTCGGGCCACGACCGGCTTCAACCGCCCAAGGGTCCGTCTGAAACGAAGATCGGGAAAAGGACAAGTCCGTTCTTGGACTTGCTTCAACCGCCCAAGGGTCCGTCTGAAACGTGCATCTACGCGATGAGGTGGCGGATCAGGATCTTGCTTCAACCGCCCAAGGGTCCGTCTGAAACTCCAGTCGTTGCTCAGGTCTCGCCAGCACTCGGTGTGCTTCAACCGCCCAAGGGTCCGTCTGAAACGGACGAAGCCGAACACGGCCCGTACGCGAAGCGCGGCTTCAACCGCCCAAGGGTCCGTCTGAAACGATGGCAACCTCCTCGTGCATCGGGATCTCGTCGAGCTTCAACCGCCCAAGGGTCCGTCTGAAACGTTGAGTGTACCCAATGCTAGGACCAGACGACCACGCTTCAACCGCCCAAGGGTCCGTCTGAAACTCGACGGATCGGAAGTCGCGACAAAGACGGCGAGCGCGCTTCAACCGCCCAAGGGTCCGTCTGAAACCGGCCAGCAGGACCAACGCTCCGACATCTCCGGTCTGCTTCAACCGCCCAAGGGTCCGTCTGAAACGTCCGAGCTGATCGCGCTCGTCCGGCACGCTGACATGGCTTCAACCGCCCAAGGGTCCGTCTGAAACGAGCTTGACCGCAAACCCGACGGCGTCGGCTGTCGCTTCAACCGCCCAAGGGTCCGTCTGAAACCCGTTCGTCACGCATTAGCGGGATTACCGGTGTAGCTTCAACCGCCCAAGGGTCCGTCTGAAACAGCGGCTCAGAGACGACATCTCAGGCAGAGGGTATTGCTTCAACCGCCCAAGGGTCCGTCTGAAACTCCTCGGATTCGTTTCGTCCACCGTTATTGGTACCGGCTTCAACCGCCCAAGGGTCCGTCTGAAACAAGCCGAGTGCCGACCCTTCGACGGGAATACCAGTTGCTTCAACCGCCCAAGGGTCCGTCTGAAACACGCGCAGCGGCGGACTCGACAGCGCGAACTTAGAGCGCTTCAACCGCCCAAGGGTCCGTCTGAAACATAGTCAAAGCAACAGCTAGGACGACGTAGCGCGTCGCTTCAACCGCCCAAGGGTCCGTCTGAAACGCCGGACACCCTTGGGTAACGGAGGGAGTCACGATGCCTGCTTCAACCGCCCAAGGGTCCGTCTGAAACCGTCCTCGAAGGAGTCCTTACCGCCCTCGGTTTCGAGCTTCAACCGCCCAAGGGTCCGTCTGAAACCTTGAGGGCCGACTCATCCACCGACTTGCCGCCGTGCTTCAACCGCCCAAGGGTCCGTCTGAAACGAGAACTTAGTCGGAGTGTGTGAGCGGTGCCATAAGCTTCAACCGCCCAAGGGTCCGTCTGAAACCCGGCCATCGCCCGCTGGAAGTACTCCCGGTTGCCAGCTTCAACCGCCCAAGGGTCCGTCTGAAACGAGTCGATGGTCGTCCACTGGCTCCGATATCTGTCGCTTCAACCGCCCAAGGGTCCGTCTGAAACTTGGTCGACCCACCCCTCTGACAGATCGCAATGGTGGCTTCAACCGCCCAAGGGTCCGTCTGAAACGCGATTACGACGCAAGCGGACAGGACGCCGAGGAACTGCTTCAACCGCCCAAGGGTCCGTCTGAAACTCGTGGTCCAGATCGAACAGGATCGACGGGCCGGGGCTTCAACCGCCCAAGGGTCCGTCTGAAACGTAGGCGATCGCCCGAAACTCGGCCCGCGTCAGTTCGCTTCAACCGCCCAAGGGTCCGTCTGAAACCACCGACGGCGACGCGGAGACGTACTCGATCCAACAGCTTCAACCGCCCAAGGGTCCGTCTGAAACTCGTCCTCGCCGCCGGAGCCATACGAGCCGTCCTGCTTCAACCGCCCAAGGGTCCGTCTGAAACCATGGCCGATTTGGAGGCCATAGCGGCTATCCTGCCGGAACTCACTTTACTATTTCCGTCGACCCGCAATAACCCCTGAACCCCTGGGGGGTCGATGGAACGAGGCCGGCGACGTGGCCGAATCGCTTGCGACGGCGTCGGCGAGCGGCCCGTCGACGAGAGAATCGATCTTCCAGTCACGCTCTCCGTGGGTACATTCGCACCACTTACCGAGCCTCATAAACCACGTCTTGACCGGATCGACTACCCTGTGAGTGACGTAGAGACTCTGCAACACGGTGGAACAGTGCGTGACCTCCGGAAAGTGCAAACCCGTATCGAATTGTTCGGTAGCAACAATCTACAATGATCCGTCTCAGAACTCGTAGGTGTCGACGCCGTCGGGCAGGTCGTCCGATGTCGGCTGTCGATCTGGCCGACTCCCGGCGTCGCCCAGACAGGCGGTACAGATGCCGTCGCTCTCGGCGTAGTGGTTCTCACAGACCTGTCTCCCGCACAGGTCACAGGCGTCCTCGCTGGTCGCGCCCTCACAGATCTCACAGAGTCCGGTGACGCTCATGTTACTCGATAGCACACCCAGCGGCGAGAGGCTTACGGTCGTGGGTCCCGAACCCCGACTGTGCAGTACGACCGTCTCACTACGGGGCTGGCAGTCGTGCTCGGTGGACTGACCGTCGTCCTGACGGTGGTGGGCCTGGTCGAGAGCCCCGCCGTCCTCGTTCTCGCGTCGACGTTCGGCGTGGCGACGTACTTCGTCTACTACCACGCCAGCGGGCGGATGGCCGATCGGATCTACCGGCGGGTCGAACGGCAGGCCAGGGTCGACGGCGGTCGCCGGCGACGGACCGGCGCTGGTCCACGCGAGGAGTGGGAACCGCCGCGCGACAGTGCGAGCACGCGCCAGGCAAACAGGGGCGCGCGTGCCCGACAGACCGGCAGTTCGCGGAGACAGCGGGGGCAGCGCCAGCGACGCGAACGACGAGCCCGCGCGCCGTCGGCGAGCGACGAGATCAGCGCGACAGAGGCCTACAGCCGGCTCGGCCTCGATCCGGGTGCCGATCAGTCTTCGGTCAAGGCCGCGTACCGACAGAAGGTCAAAGAGGTCCATCCCGACACCGACAGCGGCGACGAGCAGTCGTTCAAACGGGTCAAAGAGGCCTACGAGCGGCTGAACGACTGACCGTAGCGGAGAGCGTCGGTGCCAGGCCGCCCCCTCAGTCGTCGAGCAACACGGCGTCGACGTACTCGGCTGCCGTCTGGCGTGCGGTCGCCAGGCTGTCCTCTCCGTCGAGGACAACCGCTCGGGTGCGAGCGCCGTCGACGATCGTCATGAGCGCGCGCGCGACGTGTTCGGAGTCGACCGGCGAGAAGACCCCTTCCCTGACGCCGTGGTCGATCACCGTCCGGAGCATGTAGCGGACGTACTCGTCGTTTTGCTGGAACCGCTCGCCGAACGTCTCGTTGTAGGGTGCCTGGCTGCGCATCTCCAGCATCGCGATCAGCAGATCCTGGTGGTCCTCCGCGTCGGCGATCAACTTATCGATCAGTAAGTCGAGCCGCTGTTCGGGGTCCGTCGTCTCCACGTCGTGGACCGCCGCCGCGAACTGATCGAGGATGTAGTCCAGAAACGCCGCGAGGAGATCCTCTTTCGTCTCGTAGTGGTAGTGGACGGCGGCAGTCGTCTTGCCGTACTCCTCCGCGATGCGCTTGATCGTCAGGTCGGCGTAGCCGTGGTCTCGGAGCGCACGGTAGGTCGCGCGCATGATCGCTTCGTCCGACTCCGAGAGTGATCGGTCCGGCGGTTCGGCCATTGCTATAACGTATAGCCAGTCCCGCATAACGCTTTTGACCGCCGAACAGTCATCGGTCAGTCTTCGGCCAACCGTCGTCGTCGTGTCGCCGTGACCGTGGTCATCGTCCGCTTCCAAAGGCTTTTGACTAAACAGTCAGTAAGTGAACTATCGACCGACATGGAGGACGAACCAGCTACCGAGATTCTACACGCGACGTATCGTGCGCTCTGCGAGTACGGCTACGCGAATCTCACCGTGCAGGACATCGCCGCCGAGGCCGACAGGAGCACCGCCTCTATTCACTACCACTACGACGACAAAGACCAGCTGTTCGTCGCCTTCCTCGATTATCTGTACGACCGATACACCGAGCGGCTGGCCGAGGCGAGCGGGGACTCGCCGCGGGACCGGCTCGACGCCCTATTCGACGTGTCGTTCGACGACGGTCCCGACGGCCCACAGCAGGCGTTTCGCACGGCGATGCTGGAAGTGACGGCACAGGCACCGTACGATGATGCAATTCGTGACCGTCTCGCGGAGTTCGACGAACTGCTGTTCGAACAGCTCCGGGAGACCATCGCGGACGGCATCGAGACGGGCGCGTTCGACGACCGCGTCGATCCGGCCGTCACGGCGGAGTTTCTGACAGCGACGATCACGGGCGCACACACGCGAGAAGTCGCCGCCGGTGCTCCGTCGGACCGTCTGTACGCCACGCTCACCGAGTACACGGAGCGACATCTGCTGGCAGCGGGTTCGACGGGGGTCGCAGACTGATGAGGCTCCTCGACCGGATCCGGGCGCTGTTCAAGGGACCCGAGGAGTTCGACCTCACCTCGGGGAGCATCGGCAAACCCCTCTTTTTCCTGTCGATGCCGATCGTGATCACGAACCTCTTCCAGACGGCCTACAACCTCGCAGACACCTTCTGGCTCGGCCAGTACAGCACGGACGCGCTGGCCGCGATTAGCTTCGCGTTCCCGATGGTGTTCCTGCTCATCTCGCTGGGCATGGGCATCTCCGTCGCCGGGAGCGTGCTCGTCGCTCAGTACACGGGTGCCGACGAGGAGCGAGAGGCGGAGTACGCGGCCTCACAGACGGTGACCTTCGCGGCTATCGCGTCGGTCGTGCTCGGCGTCGTGGGCTTCTTCGCCGTCGAGGCGTTCCTCGGCGTGATGGGGGCGTCCGCGGACGTGTTGCCCCTGGCGACGAGCTACATGGAAGTGATCTCGCTCGGACTGCTCTTCATGTTCGGCTTCGCCGTGTTCATCGCGCTCATGCGGGGCTACGGCGACACCATCACCCCGATGGTGGTGATGTTCGGGTCGGTGGTGCTCAACATCGTCATCGACCCGTTCCTGATCTTCGGCTTCGAGAGCAATCCGCTGTTCTCGATGCTCGGCCTCGGCGAGCTCGAAGCGACGCTGCTGGCGGCGACGGGCTACACGGGCTCGGGCATCACCGGCGCGGCCATCGCGACGATCTTCTCGCGGGCGGTCGCACTCGTCGTCGGCCTCGCGATCATGTTCCGTGGCACGCGGGGCGTCCAGATCCACCTCGGCGACATGGTGCCCGATCTCGACTACCTCCCGCGGCTCGTCCGGATCGGCCTGCCGGCGTCGGTCGAGGGGATGGGGCGAGCGCTGTCGATGAACCTCCTGCTGTTCATCGTCGCGTTCTTCCCCGACGCCGTCGTCGCCGCCTACGGCATCGGGACGCGCGTGTTCTCGGTGATCTTCCTGCCGGCGATCGCCGTCGCCCGCGGCGTCGAGACGATGACCGGCCAGAACATGGGCGCGGACAAACCCGACCGGGCACAGCGAGCGACCGGGCTCGCCGCGACGGTCCTCTTCGGCGTGCTCTCGGCCGCGGGGATCCTCGTCTTCTTCGTCGCCGCACCCATCGCCGACGTGTTCACGACCGATCCCGAAGTCGTCGCCGTCGCGACGCAGTTCCTGCGCTACGTCGCGCTGACCTTCGGCTTCATCGGGATCATGCGAGCGTACACGGGGAGTTTCCGCGGGGCCGGCAAGACGCTCACCGCCGCCGCGATCTCCGTGCTGATGCTCGGGGTCGTCCGGTTCCCCATCGCGTGGTTCGCGGCCGGCGAGATCGGCGAGACCGGGATTTGGCTCTCCTTCGCGATCTCGAACGTCGCCGGTGCGGTGATCGCCTACGGCTGGTATCGTCGCGGGACGTGGCGCGACAACGACCTCACCGAGGACGGAATCGACCTCGACGACGCGGGGATGGAGCCCGCGACGACGGACGACTGACCATGGTCGACGGACGTGTCCCAACCGACCACGGGGCGGAGATCGAGCGTCGCCTGGCCGCCCTCGTAGACGCGCGCGACGATCACCTCCCGTCGCGAGTGTCTCCGGTCCTCGATGACCGGTGGTACGGCGAACTGCTGGTGCGGTCGTACGCGTCGATCGCCGACGAGCCGACGGCCGAGACGGCGCTCTCGGGGGCAGTGGCCGTCGAGTTGCTGCGAGAGTACTGTCACCGCCGGGGCGATCTCCTCGGCCATATCTCGGACGACGACCTCGGGGCGGGGGATCGGACGGCGTCGTTACTGGCGGGCGATTTCCTCTACTCGGTGGCGTACTCGGAGCTGCTGGCCGTCGACGCCGACCGCTGTCGCGACTGCGTCGAGACGATGCTCGACGCATCACAGCGCATCGTCGAGACGGTCGCCGACGACGCGACTGCCCAGTCCGCGCGCTCGGTGATCGAGGGCACGGCCGGGGCACTCGGTGGCGGTGCCGCCGCCGTCGGCGCGGCGATCGGTGGGCTCGACGACCGGTCTCGGGACCGTCTCGAAGCGTTCGGCCGGACCCTCGCGGCCGGACGAGCAGCCAGGTGGACGCTCGCCCTCGACGCCGACTGCGGGCTCGCGTACCACGTCGACTGCCACGGGCTCGCCCGGTACGCGGAGGAGCAGCTGGCGCTGGCCGACAGGCAGTGTCGAGCGCTCGCGCCCCTCGCCGAGACGGCGCGCCTGCGCCCGTCGTTCGAGGCGATCGAGGACGGACCCACGCCCACCCGTCCGTAACGGACATACCGATCGCCGACCGAGCGATCGTATGCAGGAGACACCGCCGCTGGTCGTCGACGTCGACGGAACGCTGACCGGACCGGACCAGGCAGTCGCGCCCCGTGCGATGACGGTCCTCGCAGAGTGGCCGGCTCCGGTCGTCGTGGCCACGGGCAAGGCGTTCCCGTTCCCGGTCGCGCTCTGTCAGTTCGTCGGCATCGAGCCGTGCGTGATCGCGGAGAACGGCGGCGTCGTCTTCGTCGGCGAGAGCGACGAACTGGTGTTCGGCGGTGATCCGGAGGCCGTCGACGCCTTCGTCGCGGCGTATCGCGAGCGGGGACACTCGCTCGGCTGGGGGAGCGTGGACCTGGCGAACCGCTGGCGCGAGACGGAGATCGCCGTCTCGCTGGACCAGCCCCGGGAACCGTTAGACGAACTGGCCCAGACCCACGGGCTAACCGTCATCGACACGGGCTACGCCTACCACGTCAAGTCTCCGGGCGTCGACAAGGGGACGGGGCTGCGGGCGGTCGCCGAGGAACTCGGGCACGTACCGGAGGACTTTCTCGCGGTCGGCGACTCGATCAACGACGTCGCGACGTTCGAACTGGCCGGCGAGAGCGTCGCCGTCGCCAACGCGGACGAACACGCGGCCGCGGCGGCCGACCGCCGGACCGACGCCCGGTACGCCGCGGGGTTCCTCGAAGCGGTCGAGCCGTATCGGTGAACGCGATCGATCCGGCGGTTCAATCGTCGTCCGTCGCTGCGGAACGGTCGAGCTGTCCGGTCGTGGCACGGCCCCAGTCGAACCGTCGCTGGAAGTACAGCGCGACGTTGACCAGCGCGAGCAGGACCGGCACCTCGATGAGCGGGCCGACGACGGTCGCGAACGCGACGCCCGAGCCGACGCCGAAGACCGCGACGGCGACCGCGATCGCCAGTTCGAAGTTGTTCGAGGCGGCGGTGAAGCCGATCGCCGTCGTCGTCGAGTAGTCCGCCCCGATGCCCCGTCCCATGCCGAAGCTCACGAGGAACATCACGACGAAGTAGATCGTCAGCGGCACCGCGATCAGCAACACGTCGCCCGGCGACGCGACGATGGCACCGCCCTGCGTGGCGAACATCACGACGACCGTAAAGAGCAGCGCGACCAGTGTCAGCGGATCGATCCTCGGGACGAACTCCGCCTCGTACCACGCTTCGCTCTTGACGCGGGTCCCCACGTAGCGGCTCAGGAACCCGGCCGCAAAGGGAATCCCGAGGAAGACGACGATCGCCTCGAACACCTGCATCGGCGTGATGTCGAAGGTCGTGATGCCGGCGACCAGCGACTCCATGCCCAGCACCGGCGGGAGGAAGAGCGCGAAAAACCAGACGTAGACGCCGTAGGTGACGATCTGGAAGAGGCTGTTGAACGCGACCAGTCCCGTCACGTACTCGGTCGACCCCTCCGCGAGTTCGTTCCAGACCAGTACCATCGCGATACAGCGGGCCATCCCGATGAACACGAGCCCGAGGAAGTACTCGGGGCGGGCGGGCAGTCCCGGAACGAGACCGCTGAAAAAGATCACGGCGAGTCCGAACATCAGCGTCGGACCGATCAGCCAGTTCTGGACGAGGCTCAGCCCGAGTACGCGCCAGTTGCTGAAGACGGTCCGGAGCTGCGAGTAGTCGGCCTTGGCCAGCGGCGGGTACATCATCAGGATCAGGCCGATCTCGACGAGGTGGAGGTTCTGGATCGGCTGGGTCACCGAGGGCGCGACGTACCCGAGGCCGACGCCGATCGCCATCGCGCCGAAGATCCAGACGGTGAGGTACTTGTCGAGCACGTCCATCGACCGTGGGTCGCCACAGCTCTCACACTCGCAGTCCGGCCCGTGGTCGTGTTCGGCGGTGCTCATCGATCGAGCGTCTCCTCGATTTCGTCGAACAGGGCAACGACCCGATCTTCGATCTCGTCGCGGATCGCACGCACCGCGTCGAGGTCCTGTCCGTCCGGATCGTCCAGCGCCCAGTCGCGCACGTCGACCGTGGCGTCGAGATCGAGCGTCGAACAGCCCATCGTCGCGACGTGATCGCAGGCGTCCAGTTCGGCGGTCGAGATCTCGCGCGGTGTCCGGTCCGAGATGTCGATGCCGATCTCGTCCATCACGTCGATCACCTCCTCGTGGACGTGGTCGGCCGGATGAGTCCCCCCGGTACGGATCTCGACGACGTCACCGAGGTTCCGACGGTCGCGCTCGCGCTCGGCGAACGCCGTCGACATCTGCGAGCGGCCGGCGTTCTGGACACAGACGAACGCGAGCCGAACGTCGGCCATCAGGCCTCACCTCGCGTCTCGTCCAGCGCCGACAGGAGTGCCGCCGTCCGCGCTGTCGCCTCGTAGTAGCGCCAGGTCCCGTCCTTGCGTCGGCTGACGAGCCCCGCCTCTCGGAGGTCCGACAGCGCGTGACTGATCGCGCTCTCGCTGACGTCGACGACCGGACTGATCTCACAGACGCAGAGTTCGTCCTCGGCGGCCGACAGCAGCCGTGCGATCCTGTAGCGGGTGTCGTTGCTTAGCGTTGCCAGTGCCGCCAGATCGGCCTCGGGATCCGACGGGATCGTCGCTGCGTGCGATTCGATCGATTCGACGCGGTCCTCGATGTCGCCGTCACAGCACTCGCCGAGTTCCCGCGTGAGGAGTCGCTCCAGTCGCTCAGATTGTTCGGCCATCGCTATTTGCTTGATTGCACAACCATTCATATAATGGTGGCGGATCCGCGCGCCGGCCGGGCCGTGTGGGTGTCGATACGTGGGCAGGGCCTGTTCACCGCTCCGTCCAGGTGTCGGTGCGTGGGCTGGACCTGTTCGCCGGACCGTGTGGGTGTCGGTGAGACTGTTTGCTGGACTGTATCGGTTCGCCGGGCTGTGCGGGTATCGATGCGTGGGCTATGCCGGTTCGCTGGTGTGTGTCGGTCAGCCGGTGGGTCCCGGCTGGTGGCCACTTTCGTTCCACCGTCGGCGAGTACCAGACTGTCGCCTCCGGACCGCTATTGACCGCTCAGGTGGGATACGTCCCCGTACCCGGGGAAGGTTTTTATTCTGTGGTCCGTTACCCCGTCGCATGAGCCCCGACCAAGCCGTGCTCCGCCGTGCGATCGAGCGCGGTGAACAGGAGGGCGGCAGCGTCGAGTTCAAAGAGCGGCTCACCGAAGACCTCCACCTCGCCGAGGGTCGGCTGGAGAGCCTCGCCGCACAGTTGCGCCACCGCGTCCTCTCCGGTGACGGGGAGGCAACCTACGTCGTCGGCGTCACGGACGACGGCGGGCTCGCCGGGATCTCCCCGGAGGCGTTCTCCGAGTCGATGGACGTGCTTTCGCTGCTGGCCGACGAGGCCGGCGCACACATCGATGCCGTCCAGACCTGGGGGATCGACAGCGCGTCGCAGACGACCGACGCGGACGGTGCCTCGGTGACGACAGACACGGAATCGGAGGGAGCTTCGGCGACGGCAGACACGGACACAGACACCGCGCCAGAGGGTATCGTCGGCGTCGCGACGATCCGTGAGGGTGCCGTGCTGGAGGACGACGACCACATCGTCGTCGGCACCGCGGGCCACGTCGACCACGGGAAGTCGACGCTGGTGGGCACGCTCGTCACCGGGAGCGCCGACGACGGTGAGGGAAGCACTCGCTCGTATCTGGACGTGCAGCCCCACGAGGTCGAACGCGGCCTGTCGGCCGACCTCTCCTACGGCGTCTACGGCTTCGAGGACGACGAGCCGGTCCGCATGGACAACCCCGACCGCAAGGACGATCGGGCACGCGTCGTCGAGGAGTCCGACCGCCTCGTCAGCTTCGTCGACACCGTCGGTCACGAGCCGTGGCTTCGGACCACCATTCGGGGTCTCGTCGGGCAGAAGCTCGACTACGGTCTGCTGACCGTGGCAGCCGACGACGGACCGACCAAGACGACCAGAGAGCACCTGGGCATCCTGCTCGCGACGGAACTGCCGACGATCGTCGCCATCACGAAGGCCGACCTCGTCGACGACGAGCGCGTCGCCGAGGTCGAACGGGAGGTCGAACGAGCGCTGCGAGACGTGGACAAGACCCCGTTGCGCGTCGAGCGCCACGGCGTCGACGCCGCGATCGAAGAGATCTCCGAGACCGTCGTTCCCGTCGTGACGACGAGCGCTGTCACGATGGACGGGATGGACCAGCTCGACGCGATGTTCGAGCGCCTCCCCAAGACCGCCGGCGAGAGCGGCGCGTTCCGGATGTACGTCGATCGCAGCTACAACGTTCAGGGCGTCGGCGCGGTCGCCTCCGGGACGATCAAGTCGGGCGTGGTCGAGGCCGGCGACGAGTTGCTGCTGGGACCGATGCCCGACGGCACCTTCCGCGAGGTCGAAGTCCGATCGATCGAGATGCACTACCACCGCGTCGACGAGGCCAAAGCCGGCCGCATCGTCGGCATCGCACTCAAGGGCGTCACCGAGCCCGCGCTCGAACGGGGGATGGTTCTGCTCCCCCGCGATGCCGACCCGGACCCGGTCAGGGAGTTCGAGGCGGAGGTGATGGTGCTCAACCACCCGACGCGAATCGGCGACGGCTACGAGCCGGTCGTCCACGTCGAGACGATCAGCGAGGCCGCCCAGTTCTTCCCGACCGACGGCCAGCTGTTGCCCGGCGACAGCGGCGAGGCGACGGTCCGGTTCAAGTTCCGCTCGTACCTCGTCGAGGAAGGCCAGCGGTTCGTCTTCCGCGAAGGCCGATCGAAAGGTGTCGGGACGATCACCAGCGTCGAGACGGACGACTGACGGCGGCGTCGGACTGCGGCGTCGGACTGCGGCGTCGGACTGCGGCGTGAGGTGAGAACGGAGAGTGAGAGGAAGTTTCGAGTGCTTTTGCGAGTGGTGGGGTGGTGGGGTGGAGTAGAGTGATGGGGTGGGAGTAACGGGGTGGAATAGAATGATGGGGTGGGAGTAACGAGGTGGAATAGAGTGATGGAGTGAAGTGGTAGAGAGAGAGGAGGTTTCGAGTGCTTTTCGCTGTGTAGATGGGGGTGGGTGCGGAGTCGATACTGACTCATGCTGCCGGCTGTAACTGTTTCGAGACATTCCGACCACGGGGTCGCGAAATGCTGTACAGACGTACAGCCGGCAGTCTCAGGACTCTCCGGCCACGTCTTCGATGTCCTCGCGGGTGTCGAAGACCAGTTCCGGATCGAGATCGTCGAGTTCGAACTCGTAGTACTGGCCGCCGCTGAGACCCTCGTTGCGTTCGTAGCGCTTGAGGAACCCGAGCATCCGCAGGTCCGAGAGATGGCTGTGGACGCTCCGGACGGTCGTCAGCGGTTCGTTCGCCCACGATTCGGCGACGTTCTGGTAGAGCTCGTAAATTTCCTTTGCACGGGCGGGCGTCTCGCCGTCGTCTTCGAGATGAGCCAGCGTCTCCAGCACCAGCTGTGCGTGGGTCGTCTGATCGCGGATCTTGTCGCTGAGACGCCCGCGCTGGACGCGCTCTCGGGCGCGTTCGATGTGTTCGTCAGTCACCCGAAACTCGCCCTGGTTCTCGGCGACCTCCGCTCCGACGCGTAGCAGGTCGATCGCCTGCCGGGCGTTCCCCATGTCGCGAGCGGCCAGCGCGGCGGCCATCGCGATCGCCGACGAGTCGTAACCGTCGTCTTTCAGTGCGTTCTCCGCACGCTCTTCGAGAATTGCGCGGAGTTCGTCGGCCGAGTACGGCGAGAAGGAGATCTCCGTCTCCATCAGCGTGTCTTTGACCTTCGCCGAGAGCTGCTGGCGGAAGGTGTAGTTGTTCGAGATGCCGATGACGCCCACGCGCGAGTCAGTGATGTGGCCGATCGAACGCGCTCGCGGGAGCTCGTACAACAGCGTGTCCACGTCGTCGAGGTGGTCGATCTCGTCGAAGACGACCAGGTGGGTCCCGCCGGTCGTGTCCAGTTCCTCGTACAGCGCTCCGAAGGCGTCGCCGGTTCCGAGCCCGCGCTTGGGGAACGTCTCCCCGTCCGGCCCGCGGAGGTCGTTGACGAGCGCTCGCACGACCATGAACACCGTCTTGCCGTTGCAGTTCTGCTCGTGGACGTGGAGCGCGTCGGCCTCCGGACGCTGCTGGATCTCCTCGGTCAGCGCGTCCATCATGTAGTTCGTCACCGCCGTCTTCCCGAGCCCGGCTTTCCCGTAGAGGAAGATGTTCTGGGGACTCCGGCCGAACAGCACGTCCTTAAGCGCGTTGCGGTACTCCTCGATCTCTTCGTCGCGTTCGAGGATCTCGTCGGGCTGGTAGTCCTCGGTCAGGACACTTTTGTCTGCGAAGATAGTGTCCGTAATCGCATCGAAGGGACCACCCATCGTTAGTTTGGTCAAACCGTGGCCATCACATAAACCTTACTTCATGTGTTTCTCTCGTTTCTCGTGCTTCAGAAGGTTGCCAGCGTGGCGACGACCACCGTTTCCGATTTCGTCTTTCTCAGTGCGAACTTCCCACACGCCCGTCTCTCGCTTTTTCCTCGCACCGCACTCACGTGAAAGCACTCGAAAGCTACTCTCTCTTTCTTTCTCTCAGTGGTCGACTGGCCCCCGACACGACGAACACCGTTCTATGGACGCCGACGATCACGACGAAGCGTCAATGACTACGAGCCGTCGTCGATTCCGAACCGTCAATGACCACGCCCGGTCGACGATCACGACCTGTCGACACTGTCTACACACTCCCTCGCCCGCTGCTCCGTATCTCCCCACCCCTCATTCGCAACCGAAAGCACTCGAAATCCCCTCTCACTCTCTACTGACTCGCCCGTTCGCCGTCTCGGTCGCTCTCCAGAGTGGGTTTCGAGTGCTTTCCACGCGACTGCGCCGGCCTGTCGGGTGTGGGAGAGTACGTTTCGTGTGCTTCCCGACAACGACTCACACGACGCGAGCGGGACCGTCCAGACGGGCCGTCACTGCCAGCCAGCTCGCCGATCAGTCCGTCGCCCGGTACTGCCCGTCGGCCTCAGACACCAGCCCGAACGTCTGGGCCCACCCGAGCAACCGCCCTCCCCGTTCGTGCCACTCGGCCTCCCAGTCTTCGTAGCGGTTCCGTTCCCACCGGGGAATCTCCTCTCGGATGGCAGTAAAGACCGCTTCGGGCGTCCGTGGCTCCGTCGCCACACACTCCAGCACCTCTCGGGCACCGAAGACCCGCTCTCGGAAGGCTTCGGCCAGTTCCTCGTCGCTCGGCGCGTCACGCACCCGGTGGAATCCGCGGTCGGTCTCGGCGACGAGGCCCAGCGCCTGCATGAACGTCAGGTACTCCCGCGCTTCGTCTCGCGACGTGACCGCAGTTCCGTCCCGCACCCGCGTACAGCAGTCCTCGACGCTGCCGGGGACCAGCGGGAGCGTCTCGGCGGCCGCTCGGAGGAAGCGCACCGAGCGGACCTGCGGGACGATCTTGTACCGGAGGTCCGACATCCGCTCAGAGTCCGAAGCTCTCGGCCAGTACGTCCTCGTGGGTGTCGCCGAAGACGTGGGTCTCGCCGCCGACCACGTCGACGGTCACCTGGGCCGGCGCAAACACTTCGACGGGGAGCTCGCTGAAGTCCCAGTCGGCGTCATCGAAGGTCTCGGCCAGCGGCGTCCCGTACTCTTCGCCCGCGATCGAGGTGACCTCCTCAAAGCGGTCGAACTCCTCTTCGACGGTGAGGTGGACCCGTCCGCCGTAGGCCAACGCGTCGGTCGTCCGGGCGATGGCGGCCGCCTCGCTGTCGGCGACGGATGCGACCGGCGCGGAGCCGGTCGCCGAGAGGATCGAGATGGGATCGTAACCAAGCTCTGACAGCCGGAAGGCGGCCAGCTCGGCCGCCCGTGCCGCCGCGACGACGCTGCCCGTGACGCTGGCCGTCGCGTAGACCGGGAGGAAGACGGCCGTCTCGGGGACGCCGGTCCGCTCGGCGACGTGGCCGGCCACGTCCTGCTCCGGTAGCTCGTCGGCCTCGATCGTCAACACGGCGAAGTCCGCGGCGTCGTGATAGCCCACGCGGCTGTAGATCTCCTCTTCGGCCACCAGCGCGCGGGCGGGGCCGCTGCCCAGCCCCTCGAAGCCGCCGACGCTGAGCTCCCAGCCGCCTTTCTGGGAGCACAGCAGCCCCAGTGCGGGATGGTCGGTCGACAGTTCGACGTGGGTCAGCGGCGCGTCCGCGACGCTCGACAGCTTCGTCTGGACGGTCGCCAGCCCGGCCGTCTGTATCTCGGCCGCGAGCAGCCCCGCCTCGACGGCACCGGGAACGTCGACACCGAAATCGAGCACCGCGGCGTCGCCCTCCAGCGCGTGGACGGCGATCGTCAGTTCGTCGGCGAAGTCGATCGCCTCGTCGACGAGCTCCGTCGCCATCCGATTGAGACTCTCCATACCCACCGCTTGGCTCTCCCTGCCCTAAGACTGTTCGTGTTCGACTGGGGATCTGTAATCACGTCACGACGAGATACACGCCCGCCGCGGCCAGGACGAGTCCGGCGACGCGTCCCAGCGTCTCGTTGATCTGGACCTCGTCGCCGCCGGCACCCAGATAGAGGTACCGCTGCTGGAGTTTCCCCATCGCCACCGGCTTGATCGCCCAGACGACGCCGAGTACCACGCAAAACGCCCCGAACGCGACGGTCAGCCACGATTGCATGCCCACACCTGTGTCGGCCGTCGTGAAATCAGTCGCGGTCGCTCCGGGCCGCCCGACCGAGGTGCTCCTCGACGGCGGTCACCTTGTCGGCGGCCTCCTGGTCGATGGTCCGCTTGTCGTCTATCTTCAGGAAGGTCTCGACGCGATCGGCCTCGACTGCCTCGTGGGCGGCGTGTGCCGCGTCGAACAGCTCCTTGCTGTCCTGGGCTTCGATGATCGTGCCCATCGGCGTCGTCTCGTAGGACACGTCGAACGGTTCCAGCGCGGCGACGGCGTCGGCGACGTACGACGCCATGCTCTCTTCGACGACCGGTGCGACCGAGAGGAACGCGATACAGGTCATGCTGGTAGCTGACGGTTCGACGCACCGCCCCTTAGATCACGCGGTGGCAACACTCCACGCGACCGAGACTACCACGTGACCGGGACCACCTCGCCACTGGGACGACTACGCGACCGAGACTACCACGCGACCGCAGGAGGTGGCGGTACCGTTCGGAATACGGAGCACTCCCTCTAACACCGTCGCCGACTCCGCCCATCTCCGCCTCACCGTTGCCGACTCCATGTTTTTCTCGACCGTGTACGACCTCAGTCAGTGACGAGTGGGCGCTGTATCGACGCCCCGTACCGTTCCAATAAGTATAGGTTATTGGGCACGAAAGTCGCCCCCGTGAGGGGTGTCTCAGACGACGTTTCGGTGCTCGTCCTCGAAGACGAGACCGAACTACTGGACGCGTACGTCAACGGGCTCGAAGACGAGTACGACGTGTACGCAGCCGAGACCGCGGCGACCGCGACGGACCACGTGGACGGTCTCGGCGACGATCTCGACGTGGCCCTCCTCGATCGCCGGCTCCCCGAACGGTCCGGCGACGACGTTCTGAAGTACATCCAGTCGGCACCCATCGACTGTCGAACGGCTATGGTGACCGCCGTCGACCCGTCGCTCGACATCATCGACATGGGGTTCGACGACTACGTGGTCAAACCGGTCACGCCGTCCGACCTTCGGACGGTGATCGACGGACTGTTGAAACTAGAAGCGTACGACGACGTCTACCAGACGTTGAGCGAGAAACGCGTCAAGCGGGGCGTCCTCTCGGCCGAACTGTCTCGGACGGAGCTCGAACGCAGCGAGGAGTTCGCCGCGCTACAGTCCGAGATTGCCGATCTCGAAGCCCAACTCGAATCGATCGAGTCGGAGATCGACGACGAGGCCCTCCCGCACTGATCGCGCCGATCAGGTCGGCGGGCTGGAGATCTCGTCGTTCATGTCGAGTCGGCGGTTGTGGACTGCTTCGCCCGACCGTCCGTCGAAGAGGTGGATCGTCTCTTCGGGAATCGAGACGGTGACACGATCACCGACGGCAGCCTGCTGGAGGCCGTCGATCGTCGCGATGAACGTCTCGCCCTCCGGTGCGCTCTCGAACCGGAGATACACCGTGTTCTCGTCGCCCATCGGCTCGACGACCTCGACGACCGCCGAGTAGGTGTGACTGCCCGACTCGTCGGTGCCAACTTCGACGTCCTCGGGGCGGACGCCGAGCGTGACGTTTCGGGTCTCGCCCACGTCGTCGAGCGTCGACTGAGAGAGGGGATACTCGAACCGCGAACCGACGAGTGTGTCGCCGTCCCGTTCCATGTCGAAGAAGTTCATCGACGGATCGCCGATGAAGCCGGCGACGAACTGGTTGGCCGGCTCGTGGTAACACTCCAGCGGCGTCGCCACCTGCTGGAGCTTCCCGTCGTTGAGGATGGCGATGCGGTCGCCCATCGTCATGGCCTCGGTCTGGTCGTGGGTGACGTACATCGTCGTCACGTCCAGTTCGGCCTGCAAGCGCTGGAGCTCCGTCCGCATCTGGGAGCGCAGCTTGGCGTCGAGGTTGCTGAGCGGCTCGTCCATCAGGAACACCTCCGGATCTCGGACGATCGCTCGGCCGAGCGCGACGCGCTGTTGCTGGCCACCAGAGAGCTCCGAGGGTTTGCGATCCAGCAGCTCCGCGATACCCATCGTCTCTGCGGCGTCGTGGACCCGCTCTTCGATCTCGTCGTCCGGGAGCGTCGTCGACTCCTCCAGGCCGAACGCCATGTTCTCCGCCACGGTCATGTGGGGGTACAGCGCGTACGACTGGAACACCATCGCGATGTCGCGATTCTGGGGTTTCTCGTCGTTGACGACCCGTCCGTCAAGGCGGATATTGCCGCTGGTCACCGTCTCCAGCCCGGCGACCATCCGCAGGGTCGTCGACTTGCCACAGCCGGAGGGGCCGACGACGACGATGAACTCGCCGTCGTCCATCTGGATGTCGACGTTGTCGACTGCGACGATCTCGCCTTCTTCGCCGTCCTGGAACACCTTCGTCAGTCGGTCGAGTTCGAGCGTTCCCATCCTATCGCCCCCCGGAAGCGACGGTACAGTTCTCGTGCGATACGTTTCGTCGACTGTGTGACTGATGTCGAATCATGAGTTCCTGCTGGCTGGTGCGTCTGGTCATGTCGCCACCCCTTCGGCGAACTCTTCGCCGAACATGATGTACACCGCGAGCGTCGGCAAGGCGGCGATGAACGCACCCGCCATCCGAAGCGCGAAGTCCTGTCCTTCGAGTGACTGTCCCAGGCCCGCGAGGATCAACACGATCGGTGCGGCCGTACTGGACTCGGTCTGGACCAACACGAGCGTGAACAGCAGGTCGTTCCAGATCTGGGTGAACTGATAGATCAGAACGACGGCGAACATCGGTCCCGATAGCGGGAGGACGATCCGGCGATAGACGCGCCGGATCGACGCGCCGTCGAGCCGTGCCGCTTCGATCATCTCCTCGCTCATGTTCTTGTAGTACGATCGGAACAGCACCGTACAGATCGGGAGCCCGTAGGCGACGTGTGTGACGATGAGCTCGACGACGCCGGTGTAGTCCGAGCTGATCCCGAGTGCCCACACGAAGCCGAGTGCCTCCTGCAGTGGCACCATCGACCAGAACTGCGAGAGCGGCACGAGCACGGCCTGATAGGGGATGAAGATCCCCGCGACGAACAGCGCGAGGATCGGTGCCTTGTACTTGGGCTTCCAGTTCGACTGCGTGATTCCGTAGGCTGCGAAGCTGCCCAGCAACGCGGAGATGACCGTCGCCGGCACCGCGTACAGCGCGCTGTTGACGAGCCCGCGCGCGAGCGCGTCGAACGCGGTCTGCCACTTCGCGAGCGTGAACACCTCCGGCGTCGGCGGTGCGAACGGGAGCGTTCCGCTGACGCCGGTGCTGGTCTTGAACGAGGTGACCAGTCCCGACTCGATCGGGATCAGGAAGAACGCAAGGATCGCGAGCAGCCCGAGGTACAGCGCGACGCGATAGGCGTCGATCTCTGCGAGCAGTCCCGCTGGCTGGTCCGATCCCGCCGCCGATACAGCGCCACCGTCCGTCCGTGTCTCGTCGCTCATAGGTGTCCCTCCTTGTACTGGTAGTAGAGGTACGGGCCGACGATGCTCAGTGCCATCAGGAACAGCATGATCGCGATCGCCGACGAGTACGCCCAGTTGAGGTTCGCGTACGCCTCACGGACCATCTTGGTCGCGAGGATGTCGGCCCCGTTCGGTGGTCGGTAACCGCCGACCAGCGAGTACAGGAAGTCGAAGGCCTTCAGCGCGAACACCATCAGGACGACCGAGGCGCTGATCGTCGATCCCTTCAGCTGTGGGATGATGACGCGCCAGTACATCCGCAGCGTCGACGCGCCGTCGACCTTGGCCGCCTCGTAGTGCTCGTCCGGAATCGCGCGCAACCCGGCGAGGTAGACGACCATCGCATAGCCCGCGAACTGCCACATCAGCGCGAACACGACCGCCCAGAGAACGATATTTGGGCTACCGATCCAGTCGACTCGGTCGAGGCCGACCGACGTGAGCACGATGTTGATGACGCCGTTGTTGAAGTTGTACATCCACGCCCAGAACTGGGCGGTCACCACGAACGAGAGGCTCATCGGGAGCAGGTAGATCGTCCGGAAGGTGTTCTCGAATCGGATGTTCCGATCGATCAGGATTGCGAGCCCGAGCCCGATCGCCAGCGTCACGAGCGTGAACCCGATCAGGAGCACGAACGTGTTGACCGCGGCGTCGACGAAGCCGCTGTCGCTCAGCGCTCGGGCGTACATCTCCAGGTCCAGATCGCTGTAGTCCGGCGTTCCGAACCCCTGGAAGTCCGTCAGCGAGATCATGACGTTCCAGATGATCGCGCCGTAGACGAACAGCCCCACCAGCAGGAACGGCGGGAGCCAGAACTGCGAGGACTCGACGAAGTCGCTGCCGAACCGCTCGTTCAGCTTGGTGATCGGCCCGAATCCGGTCTGTTGTTGTTCTTCGACGACCCCGCCGTCGGTGACTGCGTCGCCACTCTCCTCGGTGTCGTCGTTATGCGATGCCATGTCTCTCACCACCTGTCGAAACCGCCGAAATCCGGTCGCTCATTGGACCGGAATCAGTTGGAGACCGCGTCGATGAAGCCGCTGGTCGCCGCCTCGACGTTGTACGGTCCCGAGAACTCGCTGGAGATCACGTCGTTCAGCGTCGACATCGTCTCTGAGTCGACACCCAGACCGTGCTGGAGGTTCGGGGGCCGCTCCTCGGCGTTGGCGAAGTCCTCCTGGGTCTCCTGGAGGTACGGACCGAACGCGCTCATGTCCACGTCCGTCCGGGTCGGGATCGATCCCTTGTACTGGTTGAACGCGACCTGTGCGGCCTCGCTCCCGGCGAAGGCCATGAACGTGTCCGTCTTCTCCGGGGTCGGGTTGTTCGACGGGTAGAGGAACGAGTCGAAGTGGAGCATGTACATCCCCTCGGAGCCGGGGTACGTCTTGAAGCCCCAGTCCTCGTCGTACTCGAAGTCCTCGGCGTTGCGGAAGGCACCGGCCGCCCAGTTGCCCTGGTGGATGAAGGCGGCGTTGCCCTCGATGATGTTCTGGTTGGACTCCGTCAGACCGATCGAGGACGCGTCGTCGTTGATGTAGTTCTCGAGGATCTCGGCGACCGACTCGAAGGCCGACTGAACGGCGGCCTCGTCGGGACTGCCCTCGATGAAGTTCATGTACGGGTCGTATCCTTCCTTCCCGAGCATGGTCGACGCCCACAGCTGGGTCGTCGTCCAGGTCCCACTCATACCGTGGGTCATCGGCACCGCGTCGGTCTCGGTCGCGACCGTCTCCAGTGCGTCGATCAGGGCCGAGACGCTGGTCAGCGAATCGGGATCGACGCCCGCCTCCTCGACGACCGAGGTGTTGTAGAACAGGCAGTTCAGTCGGTGGGAACCCAGTGGCACGGCTCGGAACGCACCGTTGTACTGGTGGAGATCGACCGCTTCCTGGACCATCACGTCCTCGAAGCCCTCTTCTTCCCACACGCTGTCGGCCTCGCCCAGCACGCCCTCGTAGCGCTGGAGGTTCTTGCCGGGCCAGTTGGCGAAGGAACTCGGCGGGTTGTTGTTCTGCAGCCGATTGGCGACGACTGCGTCGAGGTTCTGGTTCCCGCCCCCACCGATGGGGTTGAACTCGTGTTCCATATCGGGGTACTCCTCTTCGAACGCCTCGACGAGTGCTTCGGCCGCCGCTGCACCGTCGCCGCCGGTCCAGCCGTGAAGCACTTCGAGTGGGTCCCCGCTGCTGTCGCCGCCGTCACTGCCGTCACTGCCGTCGGTGTTCTCACTGCCGCCGTCGCCGCCGTCGCCGCCGTCACCACCGCCGTCCCCGCTACAGCCAGCGAGGCCGATCAGTGTTGCCGCTCCTGTCGCTTCAACGAACCGCCGCCGCGAAAGTCGGTCACTATCGTCAGTCATGGTACTCCATGATAGGGAATGATCGATTGCCATATATATTTGTCCCTCTGAGCGAAACCATTCTTACCGAAATTTCCTCACTTAGTTCTGTTTACTATTGCGAACAAACTGTGTGTCGACAGCCGACCAGAACGATCGAAGACCGATGGGCATACGGCGGTCCACGCGGTGATCGTACCCATGCGCCCCTCGACGACCGCCGCAACGTACCCCATCGCTGGCGACGCGCGTGAGCGGCCGCTGCTCGCCGTGTGGCTGTCGCTCGCTCTCTCGTTCGTCGTCCCAGCCGTCCCACTGCTCCCGGTCGTCGGCTACGTCGTCCGTGTCCTGACGGCCAGCGAACGGGGTGACTCTCTTCCCCCGTTTCTCGCGGACGGTCGAACCCTCCTCCGGCAGTCCGTCGGCGGGTCGATCCTCTGTCTGTTCTTCCTCGGGCTACCCCTCGCCGCCCTGCTCGTGACGGTGTACGGCGTCGTCACGCTGGACGCCAGCGCGGGCGACCTTCCGACCGGTCGCATTCTCGCCGGTTCGACGGCGACGCTGTGTATCGGCCTGCTGGGGCTCTACTTGCTCCCGATCGCGCTGACGGTGTACGGCCAGACGGGGTCGCTCCGGCAGGCGTTCTCCATCGCCTCGTTTCGATCGATCGGCGGCCACGGCGCGTACTTCTTCGGCTGGACGCTCGGCTTCGTCGCGCTTACTGTCACGCTCGGCATCGGAGGATCGCTCCTCACGTTCTCCCGCGCCGGGCCCCTCCTCGGGGCGTTCGTCTTCGCCTACGGATTCCTCGTCGCCGCGTACCTGTGGGGGCGTGCGATCGCCCGCGCACGCCGACGCTGACCGCTGACACACGACGACAGGGTATTTCTATATAGTGAACGGCACTCCGGGCCGACAGTGTCACGGCCCCGCTCTCGGGGTCGCCCGAGGACGAGTCTGTGAACGGCGACCGCCTGTGGTCGCCTCACTCCGCGCCCTCGGTATCCGCCGGCTGGTGCAATCCGACGACGACGCGGGTCCCGCCGAACCGACTCTCTTCGACGCGGAGGTCCCCACCGGAGCTACGGACGATCCAGCGGGTCAGCCACAGTCCCATCCCGCTACTGTGTGATACGGACGGTTGTAGGAATTTACCGGTGAGCGTCTCCCCCGTGGCGACGCTCACCGGTAAGCAACTACAACTTTCCGTATGAGAGCGCGCTCTCGGTGTCCTGTGTCAGTACGTCTCGTTCGACGGCGGGGAGTCCGGGGCCGTCGTCCGCGATCGCCAGCGACACGTCGTGGGCTGGGTCCCGTGGATTCCGGGACACCTCGACGTGGACGCTGGGATCGTCGCCGTCGTTGTGCTCGACCGCGTTTTCGAGCAGGTTCTCGACCGCGTACGGGAGCAGCTCGTGACCCCTGACGACGGTCGCGGTCGGCCCCGTCGTCGTGACCGTTGCCGCCGGCCAGTCGAGTTCCAGTCGCTCTCTGTTGTCGTCCAGTATCGACGACAGCTCGAACGTGGTCCTGTCCTCCTCATCGCCACAGTCACGCAGCCGCTCGATGTGGCGTGCCGTCTCGCTGAGCTCGGTGACGTTGTCGATCCGGCGCTCGATCGCGTCGACGTGATCGCTTGCTTCGGGCACCGCCTCGGCGAGCGCTTCGAGGTGCCCCCGCATCACGGTCACGTCGTTTCGGATGTTGTGTCGCAACACTCGATTGAGCACACTGAGCCGTTGCTCGCGCGTCTTCTGCTCGGTGATGTCGGTCGTGACGAACGTCGCGCCGGTGAACTGGCCGTCGCTGGTGTACAGCGGTCCCGCCCACACTCGAACGTCCAGTATCGCGCCGTCGCTGTCGCGGTGCCGCGTTTCGACGCCGGTGAACTGTTCGCCCGCTTCGAGCCGGCGACACCACGACTCGACGGTTTCCGGCGTGTCGGCCACGGTCTGGGAGTAAGGCCGACCCACGACTTCGGACTCCGCCCAGCCGAACATCGACTCGGCACCCGCGTTCCAGAGCTGTATCGCGCCCTCGCTGTCGACGACCACGATCGCGACCGGTGCGACCTCGACGACGGAGACGAACCGACTCACCAGATATTCGATCGTCGTGGTGAGGACCTCCATCTCCTCCTCGGTGGTCAGGTGTTCCCGGAGAACAGTGACGAGGTCGACGACGAGCTGATCGACCAGCTCGTCGCGATCCGTCGAGGCGTTGGACTGGTACGTGCTCAACAAGAGCTGCTGGACCTCAGTGTAGCCCTCGGTTCCGAGGACGTTGAACAGCGCGCCGACGAGTTGCTCTGCGCTCCGACCCATTTAGGCAAGCCTAAAAAACAGTGGTGTAAAGAGGTTCCGGACAACAGTTCCCGCCGGACGGTGACAGTAGCGCTCGCGTCCGCGGGCCGCGTGCGGTGGGCACTCGCCGGCTACGCCCGTGCGACATACGAAGAGCTACTCACACTCGAAGGACGAGCTGCGATGTCTCTCTTTCGAGAGACGAGCACACGCTACGCGGTGCTCGTCGGTTTGTGTTCGCGCCAGAACAATGCGGTGGGGGGGATTTGAACCCCCGTTAGGACCGTGGCAGGGTCCTGTGATACCACTACACTACCACCGCGGGTGAGTGCATTTTGATGTGGCGGGGGTGAAGAATAAAAGGCTTCCGAATTGGAGCCATAACCGTGGGAGGGCGACCCGAACGATACCCTCACACACCGGGGTCCCGTCTCGCGTTACGGGCTCCCGCCGACGACGAGCCACTGGTAGGTGAGACTGCCGATGCCGAGCATCACTATTCCCATGATGACGGTGCCGATAGCTATCCCCAGATTGAGGACACGGTACGGCAGGGCGTGGTCGCGCTCGAAGTCCTCTCGCTCGTAGATTTTCCTGAGCCCGGCGACGCAGACGAAGACCACGACCAGCGCATTGATGACGAGAAAGTTGTCCCACATTCCCGCGATCACGAGGTTGGCGAGAATCGTGAGGCTCCCCAGCAGTGCCAACCCACCGCCGAGGAGGTAGAGTTGTCGCGTCAGCACGTGTCACAGTACCGATGGTGCCCGGATATATCCACCGTCGGAGCGTCCGTGGCGACAGCTGTCTGATCCCGCTCCAGTCCTTCCCAGTCGCATGGAACGTAGTCACGTGGAATCGCCAGGTAACGACCATCTAGGGCCGTGTGAACGCTTCTCATCGCGCGCGTGAAGCGGACTCTTTTTAAGGATGGCTGGGGGATGTATCGGCACAGTCTAGTGGCGCGACGTGGAAGCGTTCCGGTATGACGACTAGCGTACTCGTGCCGTCTTCCCTCGTCCGGGAAGCCGAGGACAGACGCGAGGCGACTCGCAAGCTGGGATACGTGGCCCGCGCGGCCGTCGTGTTCCAGGTCGATCGGCTGACGATCTTCCCCGATCCAGCGGGAGCGGGGAAGTGGGAAGACGGGTTCGTCGAAACCGTCTTGCGGTACGCCGCGACGCCGCCGTACCTCCGAAAAGAGGTCTGGGGCAAGCGGAACGAACTGGAGTACGTCGGCGTCTTACCGCCGCTCCGCGTCCGTTCACAGACCGGCTCCGGATCTGAGGGTTCGGGGTCGTTAAGACAGGGAATCGTGACCGAGGTCGGAGCTGATGGGCGCGTTCGGGTCAATTGCGGACTGCAACACCCGATCTCTCTCCCGGTACCTTCCGCGATGGAAGTGCCCGGCGAGGGGGAGCGCGTCACCGTCAGGGTCTCTTCGCGACGGCCAGTCCGCGCAAAGCTCGTCGACGAGCCCCTCACCGGGTACGTCGTCGACACCGCGGACGTGGATACGGCACTCGAACGGTCCGACGCCGGGTTCGCCATCGCCGCATCGCGGTATGGTGAGGAACTCGGCGTCGACCGGCTCGGCCAACTGGTCGAGCGCCGGGACGACGCGGGCCACATGACAGTGGCCTTCGGCGCTCCGGAGCGCGGGTTGCCAGCGATATTCGGATTGGACCCGGACGACGCCGTCCCAGACGGCACAGGTGACGACGACGCCGGGTTCGACCTTTGGCTGAATACGGTTCCAAACCAGGGAAGCGAGGTCGTGCGAACCGAAGAAGCGATGTTCGCCACCCTCGCTTCGCTGACCCTCACGGAGTAGACCATGCCACAACCAAGCAGACCACGCAAAGGCTCGCTGGGCTACGGCCCGCGTACGCGAGCGGCGAACGAAACGCCGCGCTTCAACAGCTGGCCGTCCGACGACGGCCAGGCTGGTCTCCAGGGGTTCGCCGGCTACAAGGCGGGAATGACACACGTCACTCTCGTCAACGACGAACCCAACTCCCCACGCGAGGGGATGGAAGAGACCGTCCCGGTGACGGTCGTGGAGACGCCGCCAGTGCGCGCCGTGGCAGTCCGAGCCTACGAAGACACGCCGTACGGCAAGCGTCCGCTCACGGAAGTCTGGACCGACGAGTTCCACTCGGAACTCGATCGCGCTCTGGACCTTCCCGAGGGCCACGACGCCGATGCCGCAGAGGAACAGGTACGCGACGCACTCGACGCCGGTGACATCGCGGACGTGCGCGTCGTCACGCACACGGTCCCCGACGAACTGGCCAACGTGCCGAAAAAGAAGCCCGACGTGATGGAGACGCGAGTCGGCGGTGGCTCGCTGAGCGACCGATTCGAGCACGCGCTCGAACTGGTCGACGACGGCGGCGAACACGCCATGAACGACGTGTTCCGCGCCGGTGAGTACACCGACATCGCGGCCGTCACCAAGGGGAAAGGCACCCAGGGCCCCGTCAAGCGATGGGGCGTCCAGAAGCGGAAGGGCAAGCACGCCCGCCAGGGCTGGCGACGACGGATCGGCAACCTCGGTCCGTGGAACCCCTCCCGGGTCCGCTCGACGGTGCCCCAGCAGGGCCAGACCGGCTACCACCAGCGAACCGAGCTCAACAAGCGCCTCATCGACATCGGCGACGGCGACGACGCCAGCGTCGACGGCGGCTTCGTCAACTACGGCGAGGTCGACGGGCCGTACACGCTCGTCAAGGGCTCGGTCCCCGGTCCGGACCAGCGCCTCGTGCGCTTCCGACCGGCAGTGCGTCCGAACGACCAGCCGCGCCTCGACCCAGAGGTGCGCTTCGTCTCGACGCAGTCGAATCAGGGATAACACATGCAGGCAACAATCTACGACCTGGACGGTAACGCAGGCGACGAGGTCGATCTGCCCGCGGTCTTCGAGACCACGGTCCGACCCGATCTCATCGCCAGTGCAGTGCGTGCCCAACAGGCAAACCGGAAGCAGGACTACGGGTCCGACGAGTACGCGGGACTGCGAACGCCTGCCGAGTCGTTCGGTAGCGGTCGCGGGATGGCCCACGTTCCCCGAGAGGGGGGCCAGGCACGGCGCGTCCCCCAGGCAGTCGGGGGCCGACCGGCCCACCCGCCGAAGGCCGAGAAGGACCGATCGCTGACGATCAACGACAAGGAGCGCAAGCTCGCGACGCGCTCGGCCATCGCTGCGACGGCCGACAGCGAACTCGTCGCCGAGCGCGGTCACGAGTTCGACGACGATCTCGAACTCCCGCTCGTCGTCGACGACTCCTTCGAGGACCTCCAGAAGACCCAGGCCGTCGTCGACACGCTCGAATCGCTCGGCGTTCACGCCGACATCGAGCGCGCCGACGACACGAAGATCAAGGCCGGCAAGGGCTCCGCCCGCGGGCGGAAGTACCGTCGTCCCTCCTCGATTCTATTCGTCACCAGCGAGGAGCCGTCGAAGGCGGCTCGCAACCTCGCCGGTGCCGACGTGACCAGCGCGCGCGAGGTCAACGCAGAGGACCTCGCACCGGGCACCGCGCCCGGTCGGCTCACGATCTGGACAGAGAGCGCACTCGCGGAGGTGTCCGAGCGATGACGTGGGACGTGATCAAGTATCCGCACGTGACCGAGAAGGCCATGAACGACATGGACTTCCAGAACAAGCTGCAGTTCGCCGTCGACTCCGCGGCCTCGAAGCCCGAGGTCGCCGACGCGGTCGAACAGCAGTACGACGTCACCGTCGAAGCGGTCACGACGCAGAACGCGATGGACGGCGAAAAGAAGGCCGTCGTTCGCCTCTCCGAGGACGACGACGCCCAGGAAGTCGCCTCCAGGATTGGGGTGTTCTAACGATGGGACGACGAATTCAGGGACAACGACGCGGTCGCGGGACGTCCACGTTCCGGGCTCCCTCGCACCGCTACAAGGCAGACCTGCAGCACCGTAACGTCGAAGACGGCGATGTCGTCTCCGGCACGGTCGTCGACATCGAGCACGATCCCGCCCGCTCGGCACCCGTCGCGGCCGTCGAGTTCGAGGACAGCGAGGGACAGAGTCCCTCGGGCAGCCGGACGCAGTCCGGCGACGGCGACCGACGCCTCGTGCTCGCGCCCGAGGGCGTGGGCGTCGGTGATCGGATGCAGGTGGGTGTCTCCGCGGCCATCGAGCCCGGCAACACCCTCCCGCTCGCCGAGATCCCGGAAGGGGTCCCGGTGTGCAACGTCGAGGCCAACCAGGGCGACGGCGGTCGATTCGCCCGGGCCTCCGGCGTCAGCGCACAGCTGATGACCCACGACCGCAACGTCGCGGTCGTGAAGCTCCCCTCGGGAGCTGTCAAGCGGCTCGACCCGCAGTGTCGTGCCACCATCGGCGTCGTCGCCGGTGGCGGCCGCACCGAGAAGCCGATGGTCAAAGCCGGCAACAAGCACCACAAGATGAAAGCGCGAGGGACCAAGTGGCCCAACGTCCGCGGTGTCGCGATGAACGCCGTCGATCACCCGTTCGGTGGCGGCGGCCGACAGCACCCCGGCAAGCCCAAGTCCATCTCGCGTAACGCCCCGCCGGGTCGAAAGGTCGGCGACATTTCCTCGAAGCGAACCGGTCGAGGTGGCAACGAATGAGTTCAGGATATCAGACTGGCCAGGAGGGTGACTTCACCTATCGTGGCCACACGCTCGACGAGCTGCAGGAGCTGTCGCTCGACGAGGTTGCGGAACTGCTCCCCGCTCGCCAGCGGCGAAGTATCACACGCGGTCTGACCGACGAGCAACAGAAGCTGCTCGAGGAGGCCCGCGACGCAGCGCCCGAGGAGACGGCGAACAACCCGATCCGAACCCACCTGCGGGATATGCCGATCCTGCCGGAGTTCGTCGATCTGACCTTCGCCGTCCACAACGGGCAGAGCTTCGAGCGCGTGCAGGTCGAGCCCGAGATGATCGGTCACTATCTCGGCGAGTTCCAGCTCACTCGGAAGTCGGTCGAACACGGTCAGGCCGGCATCGGGGCGACCCGCTCCTCGAAGTTCGTACCGCTCAAGTAAATCATGGGAATCAGCTACTCAGTCGACGCCGACCCGGACACGACGGCGAAAGCGATGCTCCGGGAGCGGCAGATGAGCCACAAGCACAGCAAGGCTATCGCTCGGGAGATAAAGGGCATGACGGCCGACGACGCGGTCTCGTACCTCGAAGACGTGATCGCGGAGAAGCAGTCGGTCCCGTTCAAGTCCCACAACTCGGGCGTCGGCCACCGCAACGACATCGACGGCTGGGACGCCGGTCGCTACCCCGAGAAGGCCAGCGAAGCGTTCCTCGACCTGCTGGAAAACGCAGTCGGGAACGCGGACCACCAGGGCTTCGACGGCGGGTCCATGGAGATCATGCACGTCGCCGCCCACAAGGTCGGCGAACAGCAGGGTCGCCAGCCCCGCGCGATGGGCCGGGCATCTGCCTGGAACAGTCCGCAGGTCGACGTCGAACTGATCTTAGAGGAGGTCGACGAATAATGGCAGACGAACAGCAGTTCATCGAAGACGGACTTCAGAGGACCCAGATCGACGAGTTCTTCGCAGACGAACTCGGTCGTGCCGGCTACGGCGGCATGGACGTCGCCAAGACGCCGATGGGGACCCAGATCGTGCTCGAAGCCGAGAAACCCGGTATGGTGATCGGCAAGGGTGGGAAGAACATCCGGAAGATCACTACCACACTCGAAGAGGAGTTCGGCCTCGAAGATCCGCAGGTCGACGTCCAGGAAGTCGAGGAGCCAGACCTCAACGCCCGCATCGTCGCGGACCGTCTGGGCAACGCCCTCGAACGCGGCTGGTACTTCCGCAAGGCCGGTCACACCACGATCGACCGGATCATGGAAGCAGGCGCGAAGGGCGCAGAGATCGTCCTCTCCGGAAAGGTCACGGGTGCACGCTCGCGCGTGGAGAAGTTCAACCGCGGCTACATCAAGCACAACGGTGAGCCCGCGGAGAACATCGTCGACAGCGGCGTCGGCGTCGCCGTGATGAAACTCGGTACCATCGGTGTCCGAGTGAAGATCATCCCGCCGGAAGCGGAACTCCCCGACGACTTCGAGATCTACGAAGACGTCGAGGTCGAGGACTACGTCGCCGACACCGACGGCGAGTCCGTCGAGGAACTCCTCGAAGGCGAGCCCGAAGGCGAGGACGCTGCCGCCGAGCACGGCGCGCAGGCCCCCGCCGACGAGGACGCGGACGAGGACGAACTCGTCGAAGACGTCGACGAGGAGGTCGTCGAGGAAACGACAGACGACTTCGACGAGGTCGAGACACCCTCCGACGAGGACGCCGACGTCGACATCGACGACGTCGAGGAGTCCATCGAGGAGGACCTCGACGAGGACACCGCCGAAGAGGCCGAAGAGCTGATGGACGAGATGGACGGTGCGGACTCGTCCGCAGACGGCGAGGAGGGTGACGACGAATGACCGTCATCCACGTCGAGGAGGTCCGCGACATGACGGCCGCCGAGCGCGAGTCGGAACTCGAAGACCTCAAGACGGAACTGCTCAACGCCCGCGCCGTCCAGGCGGCGGGTGGGGCACCCGAGAATCCGGGTCGCATCGGCGAGCTGCGGAAGGCCATCGCCCGGATCAAGACGATCCAGACCGAAGAAGGGGACCTCGAATGAGGTCCGACGGGTCGAAGAGCGCGGATCGACGTTCCGCGGACGGTCGCGCGGCTTCGCCGCGAGACAGCTGTCTGACCCGTGAGACGTGCGGCGTTGCGGACGAAGAGGACTCCGAATGATGCCACTGACACCCGAAACCCTCCCACGACACGAACTCGCCGGCCTCGACGTCGAGGTCGTCGCAGCGGCGAATCCCGACGCGATCGGTATCGCCGGGACCGTCGTCACCGAGACGACGAAGACGCTGGGTGTCGAGGGGACCGATCGGGTGTGGCACGTGCCGAAGGACGCGGCGACGTTCCGGTTCGACCTCCCGGCCGAGGGCGACTCCGAGTCGCAGTCGGTCCGGGTTCGCGGTTCGAACCTGGTCGCCCGCCCCGCTCGACGCACGGAAGCGACAGGTGATTCCAAATGGCGCTAGGACTGAACGTACAGGAACCGGACGAGGCCTGTGCCGACGATAACTGCCCGTTCCACGGCACACTGAGTGTCCGCGGGCAGACGATCGAAGGCGAGGTCGCGTCCACTGACATGGAGAAGACCGTCGTCGTCGAACGCGAGTACGACGTGAAGGTGCCCAAGTACGACCGGCTGATGAAGCGACGCAGCCGCGTACCGGCTCACGCACCCGACTGTCTCGACCTCGCGGTCGGCGACACGGTCACGATCGCAGAGTGTCGACCGCTCTCGAAGACGAAAAGCCACGTTGTCGTTGCAATCGAGGAGGGTGACGACTGATGGAGGCCCTGAAAGCAGACGTGACGCAGGGTCTCGAGAAGGGCTCGCTGATCACGTGTGCCGACAACACGGGCGCACGCGAGCTGCGAGTCATCAGCGTCTCGGGCTACTCCGGGACGAAGAACCGTCATCCGAAGGCCGGGATCGGTGACAAGATCACCGTCTCGGTCACGAAGGGGACGCCGGAGATGCGTCGGCAGGTGCTGGAGGCCGTCGTGGTCCGCCAGCGCAAGCCGATCCGCCGTCCGGACGGCACCCGCGTCAAGTTCGAAGACAACGCGGCCGTCATCATCAACGAGAACGAAGAACCCCAGGGCTCGGAGATCAAGGGCCCGATCGCTCGCGAGGTCGCCGAACGGTTCGGCTCCATCGCGAGCACGGCGACGATGATCGTATAGCATGACACGACAACCATCCAAACAGCGCAAGAACGCACGGCGTGCCCCGCTTCACGAGAAGCAAAAGCAGGTGCGAGCGACGCTGGCCGACGACCTCCGCGAGGAGTACGACCAGCGATCCGTTCGCGTCAACGCGGGCGACACCGTCGAAGTGCTGCGCGGCGACTACGCAGGCGAAGAGGGCGAAGTCGTCGAGGTCGACCTCGACGACGCCGCCATCTACGTCGAGGATGTGACCGTCGCGGCAGCCGACGGCGAGGACGTTCCACGCCCGCTCGACGCGAGCAACGTTCGCGTCACGGAGCTGGATCTCGACGACGACCGCCGCGAGGCGCGCCTCGAATCCGAGGAGGACAGCGCATGAGCAACCATCAGAAACGACTATCGGTCCCGAAGAGTTGGCCGGTCGAGCGCAAGACCGAGACGTTCACCGTAAAGGCAGACGCTGGTCCCCACGGCGAAGCAGGAGTCCCCCTCCTGATCGTCCTGCGGGACGTGCTGGGCTACGCGGACTCCCGCAAGGAAGCCCGCTACGCCCTCAACAACGACAGCGTCCTGATCAACGGAAAGGCCGTCTCCGACGAGGAACGCCCGGTCGGGATGTTCGACATCCTGGCGTTCGTCGAGCGAGACGAGTACTACCGCGTGTTCCCCGGCGAGGGCGGTCGGCTGGCGCTGACCCCCATCGACGAGGACAGCGCACAGTCCAAGCTGGGCAAGATCGTCGGCAAGCGAGCGGTCAGCGGCGATCAGATCCAGCTGACGCTGCACGACGGCCAGACGCTCCTGGTCGAGGAAGACACCGACTACGACGGTGGCGACTCCATCGTCGTCGCCAACGAGGACAGCGAGTCTCAGGGCGACTCGGACAGTTCGAGCGGCGACGAGCCCCGAGAAGGCGAGATCGTCGCTCACTTCGAGTACGAAGCGGGCGCGCTGGTCACCGCCGTCGACGGCGCACACGCCGGTGAGATCGGCGAGATCGACGAGATTCAGGTCACGCCGGGGAGCTCCTCGAACAACGTGCTCGTCGAGCAGACCGACGGCGACGGCTTCGAGACCGTCGAAGAGTACGTCGTCGTCATCGACGAGAACTTCGTCGACGAGGACGCCGAGGACGCGGCCGCACAGGACGACGGAGGTGACGACGAATGAGCTCCGAGACCGACGCCGGCTTCCACGAGATGCGCGAGCCCCGCGTCGAGAAGGTCGTCGTCCACATGGGCGTCGGCCAGGGTGGTCGCGAACTCCAGGAAGGCGAGGAGATTCTCGCCGAGATCGCGGGCCAGCAGCCGGTCCGGACGGTCGCACAGAACACCGTCGGCGAGTTCGAGATCCGCCAGGGCGACCCCATCGGTGCGAAGGTGACCCTGCGGGCCGACGACGCCCAGAAGTTCCTCGAAACTGCGCTCCCGCTGACGGAGCTGTCAGTTTCGCAGTTCGACGACACCGGCAACTTCAGCTTCGGTGTCGCGGAACACACCGACTTCCCGAGTCAGGAGTACGACCCGCAGATCGGGATCTACGGGCTGGACGTGACGGTCAACCTCGTCCGCCCCGGCTACCGCGTGGCCAAGCGCGACAAGGCTTCGCGATCGATCCCGTCCAGCCATCGACTCGACGCCGACGACGCCGCTGCCTACGTCGAGTCGACCTTCGACGTGGAGGTGAGCGAATGAGCGAAAGCGAATCAGAAACAGAGGCCGAGGAATCGGTCCCGACCGGACAGCTCGAGGCGTGCCAGCGATGCGGTCGCGAGCAGGGTCTCGTCGGCAAGTACGACATCTGGCTGTGTCGCCAGTGCTTCCGAGAGATCTCTCGGGGCATGGGATTCAAGAAGTACAGCTAACTATGACAGGAAACGACCCACTCGCCAACGCGCTGTCGGCGCTCGACAACGCCGAGAGCGTCGGCCACCTCGAACAGACAGTACAGCCCGCTTCGAACGAGATCGGCAGCGTACTCGAGGTCTTCTACGACCGCGGGTACATCGACGGCTTCCAGTTCGTCGACGACGGCAAAGCCGGCTCCTTCGAGATCGAACTGAAAGGTGCCATCAACGAATGTGGCCCGGTCAAGCCCCGCTACACCGCGGGCGCAGACGAGTTCGAAAAGTGGGAGAAACGATTCCTCCCCGCCCGTGACTACGGGACGCTCGTCGTGACCACCAGCCACGGCATCATGAGCCACTACGAGGCCCGCGAAGAGGGCATCGGTGGCCAGGTCATCGCATACGTCTACTAACAATGCCAGAAGTAACACTCGCAATTCCAGACGAGGCAAGCGCGGAGCAGGACCACCTCGACCTCACGGTCGAGGGGCCCAACGGCTCCGTCACACGGCGACTCTGGTATCCGGACATCGACGTCTCCGTTCAGGACGGTAGCGTCGTCATCGCCTCCGAGGAATCGGACGCGAAGACGCGCTCGACGATCGGGACGTTCGAGAGCCACGTCGAGAACATGTTCCACGGCGTCACCGAAGGGTGGGAGTACGAGATGGAAGTCTTCTACTCTCACTTCCCGATGCAGGTCGAAGTCGAAGACGGTGACGTCGTCATCGAGAACTTCCTCGGCGAGCGAGCGCCCCGACGCGCTCCCATCCACGGCGACACCGACGTGTCCGTCGACGGAGAGGAACTCACCCTCTCCGGCCCGGACATCGAGGCCGTGGGCCAGACAGCCGCAGACATCGAACAGCTCACACGCGTCAACGACAAGGACGTCCGCGTGTTCCAGGACGGCGTGTACATCACGAACAAGCCGAACCGAGGTGACGCCTGATGGTAGACGACGAAGACGCAACCGAGCAGGGCGACGACGAACTCACCGAACTGACCGACATCAGCGGCGTCGGCGACTCGAAAGCAGAGGCCCTCCGAGAGGCCGGCTTCGAGACCGTCGACGACGTTCGCGGTGCCGACCAGTCCCAGCTCGCAAACGTCTCGGGCGTCGGCAACGCGCTCGCCGCTCGGATCAAGGCCGACGTCGGCAGCCTCGAAGTCGCCGACGACACTGAGGCCGAGGTCGAGGAAGAGGAGACCGACGAGTCCGACGAGGACGTCGAGACGGAACTCCGCCCTCGCGGCCTGGTCGACAAGACGCCGACCCTCGACGACGAGGAAGAACGGCTCCTCACCCAGCGCGACCGGGTCGGCAAGCCTCAGTTCAACGCACAGGACCACCACAAGAAAAAGCGGATCCCGACCTCTTGGCGCGCGCCGCGTGGCAAGCTCTCGAAGCAGCGCCGCGGCATCAAGGGCAAGGGCGACAAAGTCGAAGCCGGCTTCCGCTCGCCCACGGCGGTGCGAGGCAAGCACCCGTCGGGCTTCGAGGAAGTGTACGTCCACAACGTGGACGACCTCGAGGGCGTCGACGGTGACCGCGAAGCCGTCCGAATCGCCTCGAAGGTCGGCGCTCGCAAGCGCGAGCGCATCGAAGAGGTCGCCGAGGACGAGGGTATCCGCGTACTCAACCCCACCTACGAGGAGGTACAAGTCGAATGACGGACCTGACAGCACAGAAGCGACTCGCAGCAGACATCCTCGACGTCGGCGAGAACAAGGTCTGGTTCGATCCCGAACGCCAGTCCGACCTCGCAGACGCCATCACGCGTGACGACGTCCGCGAGATGATCGACGAGGGTGCCATTCAGGCGAAAGACGCCCAGGGCAACTCGCGCGGTCAGGCGCGAGCACGCCAGGAGAAGCGAGCGTACGGCCACCAGAAGGGAGCGGGTTCCCGGAAGGGGAAAGCCGGCGCACGACAGAACGAGAAAAAGGACTGGTCGTCGCGCATCCGAGCCCAGCGAAACTGGCTCAAAGAGCAGCGCGACGACGGCCAACTCGACAGTTCGCAGTACCGCGACCTGTACGATCAGGCGGCCGGCGGCGAGTTCGACAGCGTCGCCGACCTGCAACGATACGTCGAAGCAAACTACGGTGACGAATAATGGCAACAGGACCACGATACAAGGTGCCGATGCGGCGCCGCCGTGAGGCACGAACGGACTACCATCAGCGGTTGCGCCTGTTGAAATCTGGCAAGCCCCGTCTCGTTGCTCGAAAGAGCAACAAGCACGTCAGGGCGCAGCTGGTGACGCTCGGCCCCGACGGAGACGAGACCCTCGCTGCAGCACAGTCGCAGGACCTACAGGAGTTCGGCTGGGAGGCACCGACGGGCAACCTGCCCGCCGCGTACCTCACCGGTCTGCTCGCGGGTCTGCGAGCGATCGAGAACGGCGTCGAGGAGGCGGTCCTCGACATCGGGCTCAACAGCCCGACGCCGGGCAGCAAGGTCTTTGCGGTACAGGAAGGTGCAATCGACGCTGGGCTCGAAATCCCCCACAACGACAGTGTGCTCGCCGACTGGCAGCGAACCCGCGGCTCTCACATCGCGGAGTACGCCGAGTCGCTCGACGAGGACCTCTACGGTCGGGACTTCGACGCCACCGAGCTGCCGGAGCACTTCGACGAGCTCCGGGAGACACTGCTGGAGGCAGATGAACTATGAGTAACGGATGGAACCCACGAACGCGGCTGGGCAAACAGGTCGCCAACGGCGAGATCGACTCGATGCAGGAGGCGCTGAACTCTGGCCTGCCGCTCAAGGAACCGGAAATTGTCGACCAGCTCGTCCCCGATCTGGAGGACGAGGTCCTGGACATCAACATGGTCCAGCGGATGACCGACTCCGGACGCCGGGTCAAGTTCCGCTGTGTCGTCGTCGTGGGCAACCGCGACGGGCTCGTCGGCTACGCCGAGGGACGTGACGACCAGGTCGGCGGTGCGATCCAGAAGGCGATCGAGGTCGGCAAGCTCAACCTCATCGACATCTCCCGTGGCTGCGGTTCCTGGGAGTGTGGCTGTGGCCGTCCCCACACGGTCGCGCTGCGCACGACCGGCAAAGCCGGGAGCGTCGAGGTCGAGCTCCAGCCCGCACCGCGTGGGCTGGGCCTGGCGGGCGGAGAGACCGTCCGCAAGGTGCTCGAACTCGCCGGTATCGAAGACATCTGGACCCGCTCGTCGGGCAACACGCGAACGACCGTGAACTTCGCGAAGGCTACCTTCAACGCCCTGCAGAACACGGCCGAGGCTCGCGTGCCCGAACGTACCTTCGAGAAGCGTGAGGTGATCGAATGAAGGCACTTGTTCAGCTCCGCGGTGAGGTCGACATGAGCGAGGAGGTATCGGACACGCTGGAGATGCTCAACATCCACGGCGTGAACCACTGCGTGCTGGTCCCCGAGACGGACACCTACCGTGGCATGGTGACGAAGGTCAACGACTTCGTCGCCCACGGTCAGCCGAGCGTCGACGTCGTCGAGACGCTGCTCGCAAAGCGAGCCGAACCCCTCGAAGGGTCGGCCGACGTCGACGACGAGTGGATCGCCGAGCACACCGACTACGACGACCTCGGTGCGCTCGCGCAGGCCCTCGTCGACGAGGAGACGACGCTCCGCGACGAGGGGCTCTCCCCGACGCTCCGTCTGCACCCGCCCCGTGGCGGCCACGACGGGCTCAAACACGCCGCTACCGAGAGCGGCCAGCTCGGGAAGCACGACTCCGAGCAGATCGATCAGCTACTGGAGGCGATGCGATAATGACGAGTAAGAAACGACGACAACGAGGTTCGCGCACCCACGGCGGCGGCTCCCACAAGAACCGCCGCGGTGCCGGTCACCGCGGTGGCCGCGGTCGTGCCGGGCGCGACAAACACGAGTTCCACAACTACGAACCGATCGGCAAGAGCGGCTTCAAGCGACCCCAGAAGGTCAAAGAGGAGATCGCCGAGGTCGAGGTCCGCGAGCTCGACGAGGACGCTGCACTGCTGGCGGCCGAGGGCGTCGCGGAAGCGACCGACGGCGGCTACCGCATCGACGCCCGCGAGGTCGTCGACGAGGACGCCGACGCGGTGAAGGTCCTCGGTGCCGGCCAGGTCCGAAACGAGCTCGAACTGGTCGCCGACGCCTTCTCCGACGGCGCTCGCGAGAAGGTCGAGGCCGCCGGTGGGAGCGTCGAGCTGACCGAGCTCGGCGAGGAGCGCGCACAAGCCAAGGCTGAAGACGACGAAGACGAAGCAACCGACGAGGAGTAACATGAGCTGGAAGGACACCGCCGAACCGGTCCTCGTTCGCATGCCCGCCGTCCGCCGGCCGGAGGGGCACGTCCCCTTCAAGCGGAAGCTGGCCTGGACAGCCGGGGTGCTCGTGCTGTATTTCTTCCTGACCAACGTGATGCTGTTCGGGCTCGACATCGGCTCGGACTCGGCCCCACTGGGTCGATTCTCGTCGATCCTGGCGTCTGGTCAGGGTTCGATCATGCAGCTCGGTATCGGGCCGATCGTCACGGCCAGCATCGTGTTGCAGCTGCTCGGCGGTGCCGACCTGCTCGGACTCGACACGCAGAACAACCCTCGTGACCAGATCCTCTACCAGGGGCTCCAGAAGCTGCTGGTACTCGTGATGATCTTCCTCACGGGGCTACCGATGGTCTTTGCCGGCGGCTTCCTACCGCCGACATCGGTGAATCTGTTCGGGATGTCTCTGAGCGCCGGGGCCACTTCGTGGCTCATCTTCGCTCAGATCGCCGTCGGTGGCGTCCTCATCCTCTACATGGACGAGATCATCTCCAAGTGGGGGGTCGGGAGCGGGATCGGCCTGTTCATCATTGCCGGCGTCAGCCAGCAGCTGATCGGTGGTCTGTTCGCGCACCCGATCTTCGGGAGCCCCCAGGGCGAACTCGGGTTCTTCCCGACCTGGTTCCAGATCATCACCGGCAACATCCCGATCGGACCCGTCCTGCAGGCCGACGGACTCCAGGAGCTGCTGATCGGTGAGGGCCAGATTATCGCGCTCCTGACGACGATCCTCATCTTCGTCGTGGTCGTCTACGCGGAGTCGGTCCGCGTCGAGATCCCGCTGTCGAACGCGCGGGTCAAGGGCGCTCGCGGTCGCTTCCCGGTGAAGCTCATCTACGCCAGCGTCCTGCCGATGATCCTCGTCCGCGCGCTGCAGGCCAACATCCAGTTCCTCGGCCGGATTCTGGTGTCCCAGACCGGCCAGAACGGCGTCATCTCGCTGTTCGGCATGGAACTGCCGTGGCTCGGCGTCTACTCGATCTCGCAGGGGAGTCCCGCCAATCCGACCGGCGGGCTCTTCTACTACCTGTCGCCGATCTACGCGCCACAGGACTGGATGTGGTGGGCCTACTCGACGCAGGACGCGCTCAACGTGCTCCTGCGGGTCGGCGTCGACCTGACGTTCATGGTGATCGGCGGCGCGATCTTCGCCATCTTCTGGGTGGAGACCACCGACATGGGGCCGGAAGCGACGGCCCAGCAGATCCACAACTCCGGGATGCAGATCCCCGGCTTCCGACAGAACGTCGGCGTCGTCGAGAAGGTGCTCGAACGCTACATTCCGCAGGTCACCGTCATCGGCGGTGCCCTCGTCGGGCTGCTCGCCGTGATGGCGAACATGCTGGGTACCGTCGGAGGCGTCTCCGGTACCGGGCTGCTGCTGACGGTCTCGATCACGTACAAGCTGTACGAGGAGATCGCAGAGGAGCAGCTCATGGAGATGCACCCGATGATGCGCCAGATGTTCGGGTAACTCTCACACGCTTCTGTCGACGCCCCGGCTCTGGGGCGATCTTTCTCGCCGAACACGAATAGCTCCGCCAATATCTCGGAGAGGTGTCGCCACGGGACGTGGCGACTGATACGGACGGTTGTAGGCGTTTACCCAGTCGACCGCACGATGGCGTGCGGTCGATCTGGTAAAGACCTACAACTTTCCGTATGAACCGTTCTCCGCGGCAGCGGAGCGTTCGCGGTTCGTCTACCAGTACCTATTTGTCGAACGTTGGCAACGAGATGCTATGGGACAGGCAGACGTTACGTGTACGAAGTGTGGGACTGCGTTCCAGGTCGACACTCGCTACTTTCAGATATACGGCGAGGAGCCGTTCTGTCAGGACTGCCTGATCCACACGGAGTGCCAGTCCTGTGGCCGTGGGCTGCGTCTCCAGCCGTCGCGGTATCAGGAACTCGGTGGCGATCCGGTCGTCTGTACTGACTGTGATGGAGGGCAGCCCGCAGTATCCACTTCGCAGACTTCGACGAGTGGAGCGCCTTCGACACGATCCTCGGCAAGTGGGACGTCTTCGACGCAGACTTCCACCAGTGGGACGTTCTGGTCTGGCCTGAGCATCGGCGAGAAGATCGTCTTCCCGATCCTGCTGGCTGGATTCGTCGGGATGGTCGCTCTCGCACTTCTGGCGAACGCGAACGGCGGCGAGTTCGCGTCGCCGGCCATCGGCGGCGTCGGATTCTTGCTGTTCTGGTTGTACCGCCGGGGCAAGAAGAACCGTTGAGGGTGTATCTATGGGTTGGTGTGGGGGTCTCGTAGGTATTTGCCCCGGATTGGTCGGGAACGTGGATGCGGCCACACCTTTTTCGCGGTTCGGGACTGTACGCCTCGACATGGAGGCGTTCGTCGCCGAGAACCTCGACTACTACGCGGAGACGCAGGGTGTGTTGCCCGAACGGCTCGACGCCTTCGGCGAGACGTACCGCGAGCAGGGGTACCTGACCCGCGACCAGCTCTACGAGATCGCCTACGAGTCCTCGACGCGCAGCGCCTACCACGTCGAGTCGAACCCGGACGAGCGCTGCCGGGAGGTGACCCGCAACGTCCGGGCTGTCGACGGTGACTTCTCGAAGATCCAGTTGCTCACTGGGCTCAGCGGCTTCAAAGCCCCGACTGCGTCGTGCGTGCTCGCCGCGCTCGACGGCGACCGCCACGCCGTCGTCGACACGCGCGTCTGGGCGTCCCTGGAGCGGACGGGGTACCTGGAGGGGCGCACGGAGTCGTTCGACGCGGCCGACTACGTGACGATGATCGAGCCGATCAGAGCCATCGCCGGGGAGACGGGGTATCGACCGGTCGAGGTCGGCTACGCGCTGTTCGCCCACGACGACCGCGTCCGCGAGGGGACGCTCCACTGACCGGCGATCACGACTCGGAGCGGTCTGCCGGGAGATCGAGGGCGGACAGCTCGAGTTCGCGGACCAGCGCCGCGGCGTCGTCGAACGGCGTCTGGACCGACCGCTCGCTGCTGGGCCTGGTCCGGTCGGCGTGTGCGTACACCGCGTCGACGAACGCCGACCGAATCTGCTCGTTCTCGAAGAGGCCGTGGAGATAGGTGCCGAGCACGTCCTGGGTCGCGGCGCTGTCGGGTCCGAGTGGCCGGTGGGCCGACGCTGCGACGCTCGTCTCCCCCATGTGGATCTCGTAGCCCGACGCGGTCCCGCTCGCGCCGTCGATGGGGCCGACGCCGTCGACCGCGACGCTGACCTGCTCGACGCGTTTGGTCTCGCTGAATCGGGTTTCGACCGGGAGGCGGCCGACGCCCGCGACGGTCTCCGCGTCGCCGGTGCCTTCGACGCTGGCGTTCGTGATCCGCTCGCCCAGCAGCTGGTAGCCGCCACAGAGTCCGACGATCGGGCCGGAAAACGTCCGGATGGCCTCGTCGAGGCCGGCCTCACACAGCGCCAGCAGGTCGTCGACGGTGTTTTTCGTGCCGGGGAGGACGAGTCCCTCGATCCGGTCCAGCGTCCCATCGAGTGGGAGGTAGGCGACCCGGACGCCGGGCACGGCGGCCAGCGGTTCGAGGTCGGTGAAATTCGAGATGTGGGGCAGTCGGGGGACGCCGACCGTGACGGTCGCCGCTTCCGGGACGCCGTCGTCGGCACCGACGACGGCCCGCTGGTCTCGGTCGGGCAGCGAGAGGCTGTCTTCCGCCGGCAGGCCGGGATCGTCGTAGGGGAGCACGCCGAGGACCGGGACGCCGGTCCGGGCTTCGAGTTCGTCGATGCCGTCTTCGAGGAGCGTCGGGTCGCCCCGGAACTTCGTGATCGCGACTCCGGCGACCCGCTCTCGGATGGCCTCCGGCGCGAGTTCGAGCGTCCCGTAGAGGCTGGCGAAGACGCCCCCTCGCTCGATATCCCCGAGCAAGAGGACGCTGGCGTCTGTAACGCGGGCGGTTTCGACGTTGGCGAGGTCCCGGTCCTGAAGGTTGATCTCGGCGGCGCTGCCGGCTCCCTCGGCGACGATCACGCTGTACTCGTCTCTCAGTCGCTCGTAGGCGTCTCTGGCCGCGCTGCGAGCGCGCTCCCAGTGGTCGTCGTAGTAGGTCCGGGCCTCGTAGTGACCGACCGCCTCGCCGTCGATCACGAGCTGGCTCTCCCCGTCACCACGGGGCTTCAGCAGGACCGGATTCGCGTCCGTCGTCGGCGTGATCCCGGCGGCGCGGGCCTGGACGTACTGCGAGACGCCGATCTCGCCCCAGTCGCCGTCGGGCGTCGGCACCGCGCGGGCGTTGTTGCTCATGTTCTGGGCTTTGAACGGCGCGACGGAGACGCCCCGGTCCGCCAGCAGTCGGCACAGTCCCGCGACGACGGTGCTCTTGCCGACGTGACTCGCGGTTCCGGCGACGAGGATCGTCGTCATATGGCGTCGAGGAAGCGATCGAAGGCACCGCTCTCGGGGTGGCAGTGGCAGTACGTGCCCAGCGTTCGATACTCCGTGAGGCCGTCGCTCCCGTCCGCGATCCCGTCGCCCCGCGCTACGTCGAACGCGAAGGTGGCGTCTCGACCGACGGTCGCACTGGAGTAGTGAAACTCGTGGCCGCGTCGGCGCTGTCCCGCGCCGGCCGTGAGCGTGTCTCTCTCGGCGGCCAGCTCGACGTGGTCGAGCGCCTGATAGCGGTCGTGCATCGTGACCGTCGCGGGGAGGACGCCGGCCATCGAGTGAGTGTCGCCGTCGGTCGTCGTCAGCGTCTCGGCCAGCGCCATCAGCCCACCGCACTCGCCGTAGACGGGGAGCCCGTCGGCCGCTCGGCGGGCGAGCGTATCGAGCGCGGGGCTGTCTGCCAGCGCGTCGCCGCGGCGTTCCGGATAGCCGCCGGGGAGGTAGACGCCGTCGCAGTCGGGCAGCGGGTCGTCCGCCGTCGGAGCGAACGTCGTCACGTCGGCCCGCTGGCGGAGGCGCTCGACGGTGGCCGGGTAGTAGAACTGGAACGCCGCGTCACGGGCGACGGCGACGCGCTTCTCCGTCGCTGGGCCCGCCGGCTCGGGGTCCGGTCGGGGCGGCGCAGTGGCGATCTCAGCGAGGCGCTCCGTGCGCAGGTGCGCTCCGGCCTCGGCGAGCGCCGCCGCTTCGAGCGGTGCCTCCGCGCCCATGTGGAGCCCGAGGTGGCGATCCGGGATCTCCAGGTCCTCTCGGGGCGGGATGCGACCGAAGTACTCGATGCCCTCGGGCAACGCCTCGCGGATGCCGTCGGCGTGACGACCGCCGTGGGCGCGCTGGGCGATCACGCCCGCGACGTCGATCTCGCGGCCGATCGACGCGGCGTACCGCTGGAACCCCAGCGCCGTCGCGGCGACGCTCTCCATCCCGGCCTTCGCGTCGACGACGAGGACGACCGGCAGCGCCAGCGTCTCTGCGACCATCGCCGTACTCGAACAATCGCCGTCGTACAGCCCCATGACGCCCTCGACGACGCAGATGTCGCCCTCGCCCCGATAGTAGTTGCGCCGGAGCCCGGTCTCGCCTTCGAGCCACCGGTCGAGCGTGCGCGATGGACGACCGGCAACGTGCTCGTGATGGCTGGGATCGATGAAGTCGGGGCCGGCCTTCGCCGGCTGGACCGCGTAGCCGGCGTCGTCGAGCGCCCGAATCGTGGCCAGCGTCGCGACGGTCTTGCCGACGCCCGAACTCGTTCCGCCCAGGACGAACCCGTTCATCTGTCTGGTAGCACCAATACACTGTAGTTAGCACAAACTGACTTTAATCAGTCGATGTCGGCTCCTGGTGTCTGATCGGCGCGGACCTCGTTCGGGGCGACCCGAACGGCGATCGCCGCTCCCCACTGATACGGAAAGTTGTAGTTACTTACCGGTGAGCGTCGCCACGGGGTAGACGCTCACCGGTAAATTCCTACAACCGTCCGTATGAGACGAGCGCGTCCCCAGCGATCAGCACACTTTAATTTGGCCCGGTGTGTCCTTTCGGCCAGGCTGCCAGCCGCCCGCTCACGTGACTCTCGACGGGCGTCGGGACACGCGTCCGCTACCACAGTTCGATCGATCGGGCGGCTTTGTCACGCACTGGCGGCGCTGTCGAGTGGCCGTGTACCAGCGCGATCGCGCTGACCACAACTTATTTGATCCTTCCATCCATCGACAATAGCAAGCACAATTGGTGTAGTACAACTACACTTGTACTACCCTCTCCTCAACAGATGACTTCCGACGCACTCCTCCTCATCGGCCGGCGCACGACACACGCTCAGGCGACGTTCGAGACCCACGCGGCTCGCCTCGAAGACCGCGGCTTCGTCGACGAGGTTCACGTGTGTACTTTCGAGAGCGAGCCGATCCGCGAACTCCGCGATCAGTTCGAAGCGGTCTCGGCCGATCGGGTGTTCGCGGTGCCGATGTGTGTCGCCCACTCCTACGCGACGCTGGACGACCTCCCGGCCGCGCTCACGCACGTCTCCGGAGACGTGCGCTACTGTGAACCCCTCGGTGAGAGCCCGGTGGTGACGGAGGTGCTGCGAAGCCGTGCCACCGACGCGATGCCCGCCACGGAGCCCACTTCGCTGGCGCTCGTCGGTTTCGGCAGCAGCTCGAAGCCCCACCACAGACAGACGGCGGAGTACCACGCCGCCCGCATCGCCGAGCAGTCGGCCTACGACGAGGTCGAGACCTGCTATCTCCTCCAGAACCCGACCGTCGAATGCGTCCGCTACAACCTCCGCAACGAACGCGCCGTCGCCGTGCCGCTCTTTTTCACGCGGAGCGAGGCCACGGAGCGACGGATTCCCGAGGCCCTCGAACTGGACCGCGGCGGAATCGAGTACGCCGAACCGCTGGGCGAGCACCCGCGGATCACCGACGCCATCCGCGCGGCGGTCGAGCAACAGCGCGTCCTGGCCGACGGCGACGCCGCGACGCCGACGGCCTCGACGGCCCAGCCCAGGCCGGTCGCCACCGACGGCGACGGGCGCTCCACGCCGCCGGACAACTGATACGGACGGTTGTAGGCGTCTACCCAGTCGACCGCACGACGGCGTGCGGTCGATCTGGTAAAGACCTACAACTCTCCGTATGACACCGCCGCTTACGGCGCGACGGCTCCGACCCTGGTGACGCTCGCGCAGAAATAGCGGAGACGGCGGTGACGACCCGCCTACTCCGTTCGCACGGCCAGCACGGAGAGATCGGAGAACGGCGTCGCGTCCGGACCGCTGCCCCCGGCGTGGTTCGCCAGTTCGCCGAGCGTCGTCGTCGTCTGCGCCTCCTCGTCGTGGGTCAGGTGCTCGAAGACGAGCGCCGCCAGCGACGGGTCCGCGCCCGCGTCGAGCAGTTCGGCGGCGATATCGCCGGGCATCCAGTCGTAGGGCCGGGGCAACACCAGCAGGTGCCGCCGGCCGGCGTCGGCGCGCAACCGATCGAGGTCGGGCGTCACGTCGCCGCTCCTGTGCAGCGTGACGAACGTCGTCGCCTCCATCGGCGTGCGCGCACGGCTGGCGGCGACCTGGAGCGAGGAGACGCCGGGAACGATGGTGACCGGGCGGTCGACCGCCCGCTGGACCTTCCCGACGAACTGGTAGCCCGAGTGGTTGGGATCGCCCATCAACAGCGCCGTCCCGGACTCGCCGTCGGCCACGCGCTCCGCGAAGCGATCGAGCGTCTCGCTCTCGTCCCGGTAGCCACAGGTCAGCGCGTCGCCCTCGATCACCTCGCCGACGAACTCGACGACGGTCTCGAAGCCGACGACCACGTCGGCCTCGCGGATCGCGCGCTCACCCCGCGGCGTGAGGTAGTCGGGGTTGCCCGGACCGATGCCGACCGCGGAGACGGGATCGGCGGGCGACTCGACTTCCGGCGTCGCCGCGGCGAACGCGGCCGGGTCCGGCCCCGAATCGAGGTCGTAGTCGTCGCTCATTCGTCGCCGCTCTCCCCGCTCGATCGTTCGGCGGATTCGCTCGCCCCGCCTCGCGGGTCACTTCGTTCCCCGCTCGGTCGGCCTGCGGGTGAGCTCTCGATCGAGAGCTCACCCGCACGCACGTCGCTTGCGACGTGGACCAGTTCGTTCGCCAGCCCCGCCGCCAGGCCGCTGCCACCGCGTCGGCCGACGTTGGTGATCGTCGGGACGCCGTGCTCGGCGGCCACCTCCCGCAGGCGCGTGCGGCTCTCCGCGGCCTTGACGAAGCCCACGGGCGTCGCGACGACGACGGCGGGTCGAGTGCCGTCCTCGATGCAGTCGGCCAGCGCCAGCGCGGCGGTCGGGGCGTTGCCGACGACGGCGATCGCGTCCTCGTAGACGCCCTCGCTGTCGAGTTCGAGCACCGAGGCGGCGGTTCTGGTCATACCGGTCTCGGCCGCCAGTTCGGCCCCGTTGCCGATCGCCTTCCGGACCGGGCAGTCGTGCCCGCGCCCGGTGATCCCCTCCTTGACCATCGTGATGTCGGTGACGATCGGTCGCTCGTCGAGGACCGCTCGCGCGCCCGCACGGACGGGTTCGGAGTCGTCGGTGCTAGTGAACCGCATCAGGTGCTGAAACTCGGGGTCGCCGGTGGCGTGGACCGACTTCTGTCGGATCCGATCCGCGAGCGTCTCGTCCGGCACGATCTCGCGCACGCGGTCCATGCTCGTCTCGGCGATCTCCATCGCGTTCGCGGTGGTCGCGCCGAGGTCGGCGTACTCCTCGAAGGCGTCGCGCTCCTCGTCGGCGGCTGGGTCGCCCTCGTCTCGCGACTCCTCCGGCGTCGCGCCGTCAGTCGTCATCGCCGGGCACCTCCTGGCCGGCTTCGCCGCCGGCACGCGCCTCGATGTCGCCGTCGACCCGCAGATTCAGATCGCGGAGTCGATCGGCCGTCTCGTCGTCGGCGTCCCAGAGGCCGCGGTCGATCGCCTCCAGTAGCGTGTCGGTGATACTCTCCAGTGCCCACGGGTTCACGTCCCGGAGCCACTCCTGTCGCTCCTCGTCGAAGGCGTACTGCTCGGCCACGTCGTCCCAGAGGCGGTCGCTGACGACGCCCGTCGTCGCGTCCCAGCCCAGCACCACGTCGACCGTCGTCGAGAGGTCGCCGGCTCCCTTGTAGTCGTGCTCTTCCATGCTGTCGAGCCACTCGGGGTTGAGCACGCGGGCTCGCATGGCCTTGCGGACCTTCTCCTCGTTGGTGTAGACGGAGACGTTGTCCGGATCGCTGGAGTCGCCGACGTACGACGCGGGCTCCTCGCCCGCGATCTCGGAGACGGCGGTGATGAAGCCGCCGTGGAAGGCGTACCAGTCGGAGCTGTCGAACTCGTCTTGCTCGGCCGTGTCTTCGATCTTCACCGTGGCGTCGACGCTTCCCAGACGCCGCTCGAAGGAGGCGTGGGCTTCCGTCGTCGTCCCGCGACTGCCCAGCGCGTAGCCGCCCCACTGGACGTACACGTCCGCGAGGTCCGAGCGGTCCTCCCAGTTGCCCTCGTCGACGGCCTTGTTCGTCCCCGCGCCGTAGCCGCCGGGGCGGGTCGTGAACACGCGGTGTTTCGCCTGCTTTTCCGGGTTCTCGACGCCCTGCTCGTCGAGTTCCTCGGTGGCTTCCTCGACGTGTTTCTTGACGTAGTTCGACTCGTGTGGCTCGTCCAGCTCGACCACGGCGTCGACGGCGTCGTGGATCACGCTCGCGGCCTGCGGGAACGCGTCACGGAACAGTCCCGAGACGCGCGTCGTCACGTCGACGCGCGGTCGTCCGAGCTCGTCCAGCGGGATCGGTTCCACGTCGTCGATTCGACCGGCGTCGGTCCAGCGCGGTTCGACGCCCAGCAGCGCGAGCACCTGCGCGATCGTCTCGCCTCGGGTTCTGACGGTCGGCGTCCCCCACGCGACGACGCCGATCTCCTCGGGGTAGTCGTCGTGTTCGTCGTGGTGGCGCGCGAGCGTCTGCTCTGCGACCTCGCTGCCGACCTGCCAGGCGCTCTTTGCGGGCACTTTGCGCGGATCGAGCGTGTAGAAGTTCCGGCCCGTCGGCAGCAGGTCGACGCCGCCCCGAGTCGGCGCGCCACTGCCACCCGGCGGGACGTACTCGCCGGCCAGCGCGTCAGCGGTTCGGGGAATCTCCTCGGCGGCACCTTGCACGCGGGGCTGGACCTCTTCGCAGACGAACGCCAGTGCCGCCCGCAGCTCGTCGTGTGCGCCCGACTTCGCCCGGGCGTCGCCGAGCGGGTCGATGTCGACCACGAGGAGGTTCATGTTCAGTTCCTCGTCGGGACCCGCTTCGACGTTCGACTCCGGGAGGTCGAACTCGTGTTCGGCGAGGGTCTCCACGAGGTCGATGCTCGTCTCGTACACCTCGTCTGCCGCTTCCGACAGCGTCATTCCCAGCCGTTCGTCGTAGACGCCGGGCTCGTCGAGCATCCGCTGGTAGTCGACGCCCAGCACGCCCGCGACGCTCTCACGGAGGCTCGGGCCGCCGGGGTTCTCCAGCCGAGTGAGCGCGACGAGGTACTCGACGAGGCGGTCGTCGGTCGGGGGCTCGCCCATCGTGTGCAGCCCCATCCGGATCTGGGTCGTCTTCACGTCTGTGAGATACTCGTGGACCCGTTCGACCAGCTCGTCGATGTCGACGGCGTCCCCGTCGACCGCTCCTTCGGCGAGCGTGGTCCCTGCTTCGTCGGGACCCCGCACGTCGGCTTTCTCGTCAACTGTCCCCGTGATACCGAGTTCCACCGCCAGATCCAGCTCCGCCACTTTCTCGCGCAACAGCGATTCGAGGTGCTCGCCGTCGTCGGCGCGGGCGTCTTCCATGCCCGCCTCGCGGTACTGGTCGGCCAGTTCCTCCAGTTCCGCCAGTTCGTCGTAGGTGCCGGCGTTGCTCATGACCGGCGTGAGGTAGTCCACGACGGCGGCGTAGGAGCGGCGCTTTGCCTGTGTTCCCTCGCCGGGGTTGTTGACGATGTAGGGGTAGACGTTCGGGATGTCGTCGATCAGCTGGTCTGGGGCGCTCGCGCCGTTCAGGCCGACGGTCTTGCCCGGCAGCCACTCCAGGCTGCCGTGGGTGCCGAGGTGGACGACGGCGTCGGCCTCGAACGCCTCGCGCAGCCAGCTGTAGAAGGCCACGTAGTCGTGGGGCGGCTGGAGATCCGAGTCGTGGTACACCTTCGCGGGATCCATGCCGAAGCCACGCGGCGGCTGGACCGTCACGAGGACGTTTCCGAACTCGACGCCGGGGATGGCGAAGGGTCGGTCCGGTGGGTCGCCCCACTCCTCGCGAACGGCGTCCCGAAACCGCTCGTCGGTCTCGGCGAAGTAGTCGTCGTACTCGTCGGTCGACACCACGTCGACGCTCAGCTCTCGCACGTCTTCGGGCGCGACCCAGCGGTCGTCGAGCGTGAGTTGCCGTGTGAGCCGCTCGACGAGCGCCTGGCCGCTGTCGGGCATCGTCGTCCCCGTGTCGTACCCGCGCTCGTCGAGCTCGTCGAGCAGATTGACCGTGCTCTCGGGGCTGTCGAGGCCGAACGCGGTGCCGATGCCGTCGTCGCTGGGCGGGTAGTTGTGGAGGACGACGGCGACTCGCTTGTCCTCGTTCGGCGCGTGTCGCAGGCGCGCCCAGTTGACCGCCAGCCGCGCGACGTGGTCGACCCGGTCGTCGATCGGGAAGTGCTGCTTGGGCGCGGTGCCGATGCCGGCCTCGTCGTCGGTGCGTTCCTTGCCGCTGATCGGGTGCGTGACGACGTTGCCGTCGAACTCCGGCAGCGCGACCGAGAGGGCGAGTTCGAAGCCCATCACGCCGGTGTCGCTGCTCTCGTACCGGGATCGGGAGCGCATCGTCGTCACGGTCTGGAGCACCGGAACGCCCAGCCTGTCGAGGAACACGGCCTGGGCGTCGTCGCCCTCGTCGTCGGCGTCCCGGCCCCGCTCGTCCATCGACAGCGAGAACATGAACGACGAGCAGACGGCGTCGACGACCGGATCGCCTGCGGGCCGGGCGCTGGGACCGTCCTCGCTGGCGAGGAGCCACTCCTCGGTCACGCGCTCTGCGTCCCACTGTTCGTCGGTGTCGGTCGCCGGGTTGCAGAAGATCGGCAGGGCGTCGGCCCCCTGTGCCTCGATCGCCCTGACCTGTGCGTCGACGTAGCGGGTGTTCTCGTGTGTCCAGTGGGACTCGTAGAACCACACGGCGACGGTCGGGCGGTCGGCGTCGAACGTCGCGACGAGTTCGGCGTACGACGCGCCCGGATGGTCCGGGTGGTAGACGCCCTCCGTCGGGAGGTCCACCGGGTCGTCGTACGGGCGGTCGACGCCGCCGTACTCGTCGACGAGAAAGCGGATGCAGTTGGCGACGTTGCTGGTGCCGCCCCGTTCGAGGTAGTCGTACACTCGGTCGCGGTCCGTCGCGGCGACGGACGTGTCCTCGATCGCGTAGGCGTCGCCGGTCGACTTGACGACCAGGGGCACGCCAGCGTCTTCCAGTTGGGCGACCGCGTGGTCGTAGCCCGGCATGCTGTCTTCGGCACCGTGGAGCCAGAAAACGGCCGCGGTCGCGTCCGATATCTCGTCGAGGAACTCGTCGACATCGCTCTGGTCCTCCAGGTCGCTCTCCGAGCGGACCACCAGCTCCGCGTCGACTCGCGACGCGGCTCGCTGGACTGCCCCGAGCTCGTTCTCCGTCGCCGTGTACAGGGCGATCGTTGGCATAATATTGTTAAACCTCCATTGTCCTAATACAAGCATGATTGATTTCGGTGGCGGCAAAAAAGCTTCGCCCGGGCGGGCGGGCGAACTCGGGTTCGCCGACATCGTGGGTCAGGCGGAACTCAAAGAGGCGCTGTTGACCGTCGCGGCCAACGACGACCTCGACGGACTGCTGATTCAGGGCGAGAAGGGGACCGGCAAGTCGACGGCGGTGCGGGCGCTCGCGGCGTTGCTCCCCGACCAGACCGCCGTCGCCGACTGCCCGTACGGCTGTCCGCCCGACGAGCCCGACCGCCAGTGTGAGGACTGTCGCGAGCGGACCGACCCGCCGACCGAGCAGCGCCCGGTCCCGCTCGTGACCCTCCCGCTCGGCGCGACCCGCGAGCGCGTCGTCGGCACGCTCTCGGTCGCCGACGCGCTCGCTGGCGACTACGAGTTCGACCCCGGACTGCTGGCGCGAGCGAACCGTGGCATCCTCTACGTCGACGAGGTGAATCTGCTGGACGACCACCTCGTCGACGTGTTGCTCGACGCCGCAGCCAGCGGGACCAACCGCGTCGAGCGCGACGGCGTGAGCGTCGCCCACCCCGCCGACTTCACGCTCGTCGGGACGATGAACCCCGAAGAGGGCGAACTACGCCCGCAGCTACGGGACCGCTTCGCGCTCCAGGCGACCGTCACGGGTGCCGACGACCTCGACGACCGGGTCGCGATCATCGAGCAGGCGCTTGCAGACGGCGACGACGGCGACCGGCGGGCCGACGTTCCAGACGACGAGCGACGGACACGGCTCCGCGAGGCCCGAGCGGGGCTGTCGGCAGTGACGCTGCCCCCAGAGTTCACCACCGAGATCGCCGAACTGTGCCGCGACGCGGGCGTCGACGGCCACCGCGCGGACATCGCGACGGCCCGCGCCGCCCGCACCCTCGCGGCACTCGACGACCGCGCGAAGGTCCTCGAATCCGACGTACGGCGGGCGGCCGCTATGGCCCTGCCCCACCGACTCCGCTCGCGTCCCTTCGAAGACGAGCCAGACGCCTCGGAGCTGCTGGACGACCACTTCGACGACGAGAGCGGCGGCGACGGCGAGTCCGAGCGAGACGAGACCGAAGCCGACGCGGAGGGCGACGGCGACCAGAGTGAGGCCGATGGGGAGGGCGGTGACGACGCCGACGGCGACACCGCCGACGAGGAGAGCGGGGACGACACCGCGGACGAAGAGAGTGCAGGAGACACGCCGGACGGCGACGACGAGGGGCAGACACGGCAGCCGGCGGCCGACGACGGCGGAGACGACGCCCCGTCACCGCCGCCCGACTCCGAAGCCGTCGACGCCGGGGAGGACTCTGGCGAGGCCGAGCGCGGCGAGGACGAGTCCGACGGCGGCGAGAGCGACGAACGGACCGAGGGGACGCCGCTGGTGCCCGGCCAGTCCCCCACGCCCGTCGGCGAGAGCGACGCGCCCGACCTCAGTGCGCCCGAGGTCGTCGCCGAGGGTCGGGCCGCCAGCGGACGCGGGTCGGTCGCTCCCGCCGTCGACGGGGAGGGTGCGCGGGTCAGAACCCAGCGCGCGAACTCGGACCGCCAGATCGACGCCGCGGCCTCGGTCCGGGCCGCGACCGCACGAGGCGGCTCCGGCGTCGAGTCTCGCGACCTCCGCCAGTCGGTCCGGGAACGGGACAGCGCCGTGCTCGTGGTCTTCGCCGTCGACGCGAGCGCGTCGATGCGGCCGGCGATGCGGGCCGCGAAGGGGACGGTACTGGAACTCCTGAAAGACGCCTACCAGGAACGCGACGAGGTCGCGTTCGTGACCTTCGCCGGTGAGGGGGCCGACGTGCTCTTGCCGCCGACCGACAGCGTCACGCTCGCGGCCAGACACCTCAAAGACCTCCCGACGGGGGATCGAACGCCGCTGCCGGCGGGACTGCGCGCTGCCGGCGACGTGATCCGGCGAGCCGATCCGGCCGCCAGCGTCGTCGTCCTCGTGACCGACGGGCGCGCCAACGTCGCCGACGGGAGCCCGATCGAGGAGACGCGCGACGCGGCCCGCTGGATCGCCGCGCGCGGAAGTTCCGTCGTGGTCGTCGACGCCGGGGACGACGGCGACACCGGCCTCACGGGGCTGATCGCCGACGAGACCGACGGCCGGCGTGTGCCCCTGGACGCGCTCTCGGCCGAACGGATCGACGCCGCCGCCGGAGCCGCCAGAGCAAACGAGATTTAACAGAGACGAAAGCTTTACAATCTAGTTTGTACTTATCCACTCGTGGTTTCAATGACGACTGCTACCGACACCGTCTCGGGTCGCGTCGCACAGGCACAGACGGAACTGACTCCGACACAGTTACTCGCCGGCATCGCGCTCGTGGCCGCGCTGGGCTTCGCGCTGGTCTTCCTCCAGGCACCGATGGCCCACGACTCGATGCACAACTTCCGACACGCCGCCGGGGTCGTCTGTCACTGATCATGCTCGCCGACTACATTCTTCGCGGCGCGAAAGCGGGACTGGTCGCCGGCCTGCTGTTCGGGCTACTCGTGGCCCTGGTCGCCAATCCGCTCGTCGCCGCGGCCGACACGCACGGCCACGCCGATGCCGGAACGTCCGGTGAACACGCTGAGGAAGGGCATGCCGAGGAGGGCCATGCCGAGGAGGGTCACGCTGAGGAAGGGCATGCCGAGGAGGGTCACGCTGAGGAAGGCCACGCTGAGGAGGGCCACGCTGACGAAGACCACGCCGAGGAAGGCCACGCTGACGAAGACCACGCCGAGGAAGGCCACGCCGAGGCCGGTGGTCACCACGAGAGCGCCGTCTCGGCGACGGTGACGAACGTCGTGAGCGTCGGTGCCAGCGTGCTGTGGGGCCTGCTGCTCGGGACGGTCGTCTTCGGCGTCGCCGGCTACGTCCTCGAACCGATCGTTCCCGGCGAGGGTGCCGTCCAGAGCGCGCTGCTCGCGGTCGGTGGCTTCGTCACCGTCTCCGGCGCGCCGTGGCTCCTCCTCCCGCCGTCGCTTCCGGGCGTCGAACGCGCCATTCCGACGGACACCGGCATGGTGCTCTACGCCGGCATGATGGTCGCTGGCGCGGTCGTCTGCCTGCTGTCTGCGGTGTGCTACGACCGACTTCGCGACCGGTACGGTCGCCTCGCGGCAGGGACCGTAGCGATGGCACCGTTCGCGCTGCTCGTCGCAGTGGGCACGCTCACGCCCTTCGGACCGGCGACCGGCTCGCTCTCTCCGGCGCTGGCCGACGGGCTGCTCGGAACGGTCGTCTTCGGCCAGCTCCTCCTGTGGACGGCTCTCGCAGCGACACACGCGCGACTGGGCGGCGACGATGCGTCTCGATCGGCGACGCCGTCCGCACGGACAGACGCCGCCCTCAGTGCGGACTGATGGAGGAGCGCACGGCCGAGGTCCACGAGCGGGGCTTCTCCGATCACGTGCTCGTCTGTACGAACGGCCGAGAGAGCGAGCACGCCTGCTGTGGCGAGGCCGGCGGCGAGGCGGTCTTCGACGCCGTCGTCGAGTGGCTCCGCGAGCGCGACCTGCTGTGGTCGCGCGTCTACGTCGCCGAGACGGGCTGTCTCGGACTCTGTAGCGCCGACGGCGCGGCGATCGCGGTCCACCCTCGGAGCAGTTGGTACTCGGACGTGCGACCCGACGACGTGGCCGCGCTGCTGGCCGAGGAGTTCGGTCCCGACGGGTCCCGGCTCGGCGTCACTGTCGACTGACAGTCCGTGACCGATTTTGCCATCGCGAATAGCTTCACCCGACCGGTGTGACGAGACTTCTCATACTACCGGCTGTAAATCTGTACATCATTTCGCGACCCCGGGCTGGCGAATATCTGCACGAAGTTACAGCCGGCAGTATCACCGACCGCGTGTCGCGGAGAAACTGCCGAGCGGGCTACCGGCCCTGTGAACTCCTCGCCGACTGGCTTCTCGGCGCACGATCGACGAGAAGACGATACGCACCGTGCTCGGTGCCGTCGTCGTGGTAGACGACGGGCTCCTCGACGGCGACGACGCGGTCTCCGTCGGCCGCGACCGCCGTGACGATGCCGTCGGTCTTGCGGCTCGCTACCGGGCCGTCCCGGGCCGACAGCACCCGCAGGCCGTGACAGTCGGCATCGCGCGTCCGGAAGTGCTGTGCGCCCGGCACGACTACGTGGTGGTCCGCGACGGCGATCTCGCCGGCAAACCCGCCTACGTCGGCCGACCACCGACGTTGGCCCTCCGGTCCGTAGCCGAAGGCGGTGTGTTCCGCGGGGTGGAGGGCGTCGGTCTCGCGGCCGTCGACGGCGTAGGTGTTGCCGGTGACGAAGACGGACGCTCCGTTGCTGGCGGCGACGTGGTTCGGGTACGCGTACAGCGTCTCGTCGCCGACCGTCGTCCGTGTCGCCAGCTCGGCGCGCCACCGGACGGTGCCGCCGTCGTCGAGGCGGTAGCCACAGTAGTCGCCGTGACTCGCGACGAGGGCACCGTCCTCGACGAGCGCGACGTCACCGACCCGGCGCTGTCCGTCGCTGTCGGGGTCCCACTGCCAGTGGCTCGTCCCGCGTTCGGCGTCGAGCACGACGAGGCCCCGCTGGTGGCTGCCGGGACAGCGGTTGTACGCGACCGCGAGGCGGTCGTCTCGCCGATCGAGGCTGATCGGCGACGCGTCGGCCTCGAACTGCCAGCGTCGCGTCCCGTCGTCGGCGAACGCGGAGACGACGCTTCGAAACGAGCGGCGGTCGCCGTCGCGCTCGTAGCGGCGGGCGGCGACGTACGCGCGGTCCTCGTCGGTCACGATGTCTGCGACGAACGGCAAGAAGAACCGCGTCTCTCTCTGTGGCTCGCCGATCTCTGCCGCCGTCGCGTGCTGCCAGCGCCGTCGACCCGTCGCCGCCTCGTAGCACCGCACCCGCCCGTCCGGGCCTCGCTCACCGGCGAGGACCGCGTCGCCGAACGCCGCGAGCGCGACCACGGCGGCGTCCGCTCCCTCGCGGTCCGCGCGCCACTGCTCTGTCAGGGTGGCGTGATCGAACGCGATCACGTCGCCCGTCGCCGTCCCGACGACGACCAGTTCACCCGTCAGCGCGACTGCCGAGCGCCGGCCCGCGTGGCGCGACCGCGCCGGAGACGGTTCGCCGAGGCCGACCGACCGTGGCTTCGGCCGCTCACTCATCGACCGGGAAGGCTTCGTGGAGCACGTCGTGGGCCTCGCCTAGCCCGTCGAGGACGCTCTCACCCTGGCTCGTCAGCCGGTGGACCGCCCGCTCGGCGTCCCGGACCGCGACGAGTCGCCCCCGCATGTAGTCGTACTCCTGACTGTCCGGGTCGGCCTCGGCGATCTCGGCTTCGAGATCGACCAGCGCCGCGTCGAGGTGGCGTTCGATGGCCGAGAGCGACTGGGCCTCTGCCAGGGCCTCGATCGGGCCGTCGAGCTCGCCTTCAAGTTCTTTTTCCGCGTGCTCGCGCGCGTGTTCGTCTTCGCTTCCCAGTACGTTCATCAGTCCGAGTCGGAGCGCTTCGATTTCGTAGCAGCTCATTGTGAGAGTGTTTGATCGACGAGTTCTGAGACGATGCGGTCACGGTCGAGGTGCGAGGAGACGATCCGCTCGGCGTCGTCCTCGCCGACGCCGCCGTACCAGACGCCGTCGGGGTAGACGGCGACCATCGGCCCCTCGCCACAGCGACCGAGACACGAGGAGCGGGTCACGCGGGCGTCACAGGCCTCCGAGTCGCGTTCGGCCTGCCGGAGCCGCTCCAGGACGGCGGCCGAGCCGTCGGCCGCGCAGGTCTGGTTCGTACAGACGGCGACGTGTTTCTCCGGGGCGTCGTGTGCGTGGGGTTCGTCGTCGACGTTCTCGCGGTCGGCGTGGGTCTCCTGGTGGGTCAGCGCCCGGAGCATCGCGCGCGCGCCGCCCACGTCTTCCTCGTAGCCGTCGAGTTCGACCTTGTACTTGCAGGTGTCACAGGACATCTCGACGCTGTCGGTGCGGGCCTCCTGCCAGCGGTCGCCCAGCACGTCCAGCAGCCGCGAGTCCGTCCCGAGGGGGTCGCCGGCCGCGGCGTCGACGTAGGGGTACTCCTCGTCGAACGCGTCGGCGCGGTCTCGAATCCGCTGGGTGAGGACCCCGTCGCCGAGCATGTACGGGAGGACGACGACGCCGTCCGGTCGCCGCTTGGCGACCGTGTGCAGCGTGTCCTCCAGGAGCGGTTCGGTCACGCCGATGAAGCCCGTCTCGACGTGGTCGAACGCGCGCCCCTCGTACAGCAGGCGCGCCAGTTTGTGCGCGTCGCTGTTGGCGTCGGGGTCGCTGGAGCCCCGCGCACAGAGGACGACCGTCAGGTCGTCGGCCGTGCGGTCGAGTCCGAGTTCCGCCTCGACCGCCGCCGCGCGATCGTCCAGCAGGTCCACGATCGCCGGGTGGACGCCGAGGTGTGCCCCGTTGTGGATCGTCAGATCGGGATGGGCAGAGCGGGCCTGCTCGACCGCCAGCGGCACGTCGTTCTTGACGTGGCTCGCGGCGAAGAGCGAGAGCTGGACGACGGTGACCCGCGAGACCGACGCCGCCAGTCCCGCGATGGCCGCCTCGATCGAGGGCTCGGCGAGTTCGAGAAAGCCCGCGTCGGTCGGCACGCCGAGGCGCTCCTCGACGGCCGCGGCCAGCTCCCGGACCTGTTCGTTCGACTTCTCGCGTCGAGAGCCGTGCCCGACCAGCAGGACGGCCTCGTCGTCGAGCGAGACCGGCGTCGCGGCGGCGTCGGCGGTCATTCTAACGCCCCCACGTCGCTCCCGGTCGCGCGTTCGACGCTGCGCCGGAGCTTCTGGCGGCGCTGGGCCGAGTAGAGCCCCGTCTCGTCGCTGCCGGCGTACACCCACTCGGCCAACGCCGCCACGTCGGCGTCGTCGGCGAGCCCGAACCAGTAGCCCCCCGAGGACGTCTCCGAGCGGTCGTCCGTCGGCAGCGTCGGCGCTGCCTCGGCGAGCAGCGACTGGATCGTCGCCAGCAGCCGCTCGTCGTCGTGGACGAACGAGACCCCGACCGACCCGGCGGACTCGCGGAAACAGACCGTCCCGCAGGCCTCCAGCAGGCCACGCACCAGCGCCGCTCGCTCCTCGCTGAAGGCGTCGAAGCGGTAGCCACCGGGCTGGCCGTCCAGCGGGAGACCGAGGGCCGCGCTCGCTCGGTCCGCGGGCGGGCCGAACACCCGTAGCTCGTAGGCGTCCTCGTACCGGACGATCGAGGCGTCGTGGGCCGACTCGCGCTCGGCGACGCGGTGGTCGCGGTCGGTGCGATCGGCACCCGCCACCGCCGCCAGCGCGTTCGCGGCCGTCTCGTCGCCCGCCCTGACGGTCACGCAGTCCGCGGTGAGATCGCCGTCTCCGGCGACCCGGCCCCAGAAGTACGCCGTTCCGGGCGTGACCGTCAGCAGGTCCTCGGCGGCTCTCGGCGTCGCCCTCGCGCTGTCGGCGTCACTCATCGCTCCCCTCCGACACCGAGATCGCGTCGACCGGACAGGCGGCCGCGGCCTGTCGAGCCGCCTCGATCCGGTCGTCGTCGAACGTCGCGACGACGGTCTCCTCGCCGTCCGCGTCGGTCGCGCCGATCGTCGCCAGCCCGTCGCTGGCCTCCACGAACCGATCGTCACGGACGAGACAGGCGAAGATCCCGTCGCAGGCCGCCCGGTCGAGTGCCACGCGGTACTCAGTAGTCATACTTGGACTCGTACCCCCGCGGCGTCACCATCCGGTCGTCCCAGACGTAGGTGTCCTCGTTGCCCACGAGGATGGTCGTCGTCATGTCGATCAGGTCGGTCTCGCCGAGGTCTTCGAGCTCGCCCAGCGTGACGATCTCGACGCTTTCGTCCTCGCGGCCCGCGCCGTGGACGATCCCCACGGGCGTGTCCGGGTCCCGGTGGTCCAGCAGGATCTCACAGCACCGCTGGAAGTTCTCCCGTCGCTTGCGGCTCCAGGGGTTGTAGACGGCGATGGTGAAGCCCTCGTCGGCGACGGCGTGCAGGCGCGACTCGATGGTCTCCATCGGCGTCAGGTGGTCGGACAGCGAGACGCTGACGGTGTCGTTGACCAGCGGTGCGCCCAGCCGCGCGCCACAGGACTGGGCCGCGGGCACGCCGGGGACGACCTCGAAGTCGACGGCGCTTGCCGTCCCGCCCTTCGATTCGAGGATCTCCAGTGCGAGGCCGGCGAGCGCGTAGACGTTGGGGTCGCCGCTGCCGATGATCGCCACGTCGTTGCCCGCCAGCGCGCGGTCGATAGCCTCCTCCGTCCGAGAGACCTCGCCACACATCGGCGTGTCGTACAGTTCCTCGGCCGACTCGGTGATCTCCGCTGGCAGCAGGTCGACGTAGGTCGTGTAGCCGACGATGTGCTCCGCGTCGAGCAGCGCGCCCCGCGCCCGCTGGGTCATCCCCTCGGGCTGGCCGGGACCGAGCCCGACCGCCACGAGGCGGCCGGGGTCGGCGTCGAAGTCGTCGACGGTCGCGCCGACCTTCTCGTCGGTCGTCGAATCCGAGCCGCCACAGCCGGAACCGGACGACGAACTGTCGCCGCTGGCCCCGCACGTGGCGGCGCTGTCGTCGTCGGTACTGCTCGCGCCACAGTTCGATTCGGTGTCGGTACTCGCGTCGGTGGTGTCGTCAGTGCTCATTGTTCAGAAGTCGTCGACGTCACGCCCGCCGCGCGGGGTGACGAGGTGTTTGCCGTAGTCGTTCTCCCAGACCTCCGTCTCGTGGTTGCCCACGAGGATCGAGGTGCCCATGCCGCCGACCTCGTCGTCGTGGTCGGTCGCCGCGCCCAGCGTCGTGATCGTGTGGGTCTCGTCCTCCAGATTGCGACCGGCCTCGCCGCGGCCGGCGTCGTTGAAGATGCCCACCGGTACGTCGTCGGCCCGCTCCTCGCGGAGCACGTCGATGGCGCGCTCGTAGTCGCGCCAGCAGTTGTAGAGGACGACGACGAAGCCGCTGATCGCCGCGGCCCGGAGCTTCTCCTCGATCTCGTCCCAGCCGCGCCACTTGTCGGACAGCGAGATCGTACAGAAGTCGTTCGACAGCGGCGCGCCGAGGTTGGCCGCGCCGCCGAGCGCCGCCGTCACGCCGGGGACGACCTCGATGGGCACGTCGGTCGCGCCCTCGGCCTCGGCCATCGTGTACAGCAGGTCGCTCTTGCCGTAGACGTTCGGGTCGCCGCCCGAGACGTGGGCCACGTCCTCTCCCGCTCGAACCCGCTCGAAGGCCTCTCTGGCGAGTTCGATCTGGCGGCCCATCGAGGAGCGCACCAGCTCCTGGCGGGTCCCGTTCGGCCGTTCGAGGACGGTCCCCGACTCGCTGTCGGCCCCTCCGTCCGCGACCGCCTCGATCGCCGCGCTCTCGGGTGGCAGCGTGCCGTCCTTGCGGAGGAACTCCTGGTAGAGGTTGGAGGCGATGACGCAGTCCGCGGTGCGGATCACGTCTTTGGCCTCCTGTGTCATCGCGTGGGGGAGGCCGGGACCGATCCCGACGACGGAGAGCGTGCCGTATTCCTCGGCGTCGGTTGAGCCGCTCGCGTCCGAATCGCCGGGCGACTCCGCTGCCATTCTACCGCCCCACCGCCACGGTGACGGCGTCGTCGAAGCGCTCCTTCTCGCGGGCGAGGTCGTGCTCGCGGCCGCCAGCGATGGCCGAGGCCTCCGCGATGCCCGGCCAGCCGATCAGCTCCTTCGACCGGGAGGGCGAGGGGCCCTCGAACGCTTCCAGAGTCTCTTTCTCGAAGAGGACGACGCCGGCCCCGATCTCCTGGGCGGCCTCGTAGAGCCCGTCTTCGCCCTCCTTTCGGGTCCCCGTGGCGACGAAGTCCACGTCCGAGCGGTCGAGATCCAGGTCGTCGAGCGCGGCGTCCCAGGCGTCGAGCACCTGCTGGGTGTCGACGCCGGAGACCGTCCCCGTCCCCAGCACCACGCCGTCGTCTCCGTTGCGCTTGAGCACGGTCACGTCGTCGCCCACGAGGACGGCCTTCGGGCCGTCGAGTCGCGCCACGGGACCCAGTTCCTCGTTCAGCACCGCGAGGTTCGTCGCCACCGTCGAGTCGCCGTTGACGACGTGGGTGTCCAGCGCTTTCGCCTTGCTCTCGACGCCCTGCTTGCCCGCGGCCTCGCTCGCGGTCGTCATCGCCGGCACCGCGCCGAGGCGGGCGAGGTCGTTGGCGACCTGATTGGCACCGTGGTGGCCCCCGGTGATCGGGATGGCCCAGGTCAGGGCCTCGTCGATCACGACGATCGCGGGGTCGTCCCACTTGTCGTCGAGCAGCGGCGCGGTCTTTCGCATCGCGATGCCCGAGGCCATCAGGCCGACGAAGCAGTCGTACTCGCCCCAGTGCTCCTCGAACACGTCGCCGTGGTACTCGACGATGTCGACGCTCTCGTAGTCGTCGCCGATCTCGGCCTCGATCTCGCGCGCGGTGTCGAGCTTGCGCTCGAAGCTGATGATCGCGATCTCCTCGGCCACCTCGCCGTCCGAGTCGGGCGTCGAACAGTGGCCGCTCGATTCCTCGTTGCCTGTGTCGTTGTCGTCTGTTTCGGTACTCATGTATCAGTCGTCCGCCTCGCTCTCGCTTCCGTCGCGATTCGCCCAGCCGTCGTACAGATACGAGCGTTCGTAGCCCGCCTTCCGGGCCGCGTCGCCGATCACGACCATCGCCGAGGCGCGGTAGCCGGCGGCCTCGACGCGGTCGCCGATCGTCTCGATCGTTCCCTCGATCACGTCCTCGTCCGGCCAGGAGGCGTGATAGACGACGGCGACCGGGGTGTCCGGGTCGTGACCGTCGTCGAGCAGGCGGTCCATCGTCTCGGCGACGGCGTGGGTCCCCAGATAGAGGCAGGTCGTCACGTCGCCCATCTCGACGAACTCGGAGATGTGGTCGTCCTCGGCGTCGAGGGTCTTGCCCTGCGGGCGGGTGAAGGCGACGTGGTTCGCCACGCCGTTCAGGGTCAGCTGGGTCCGCAGCGTCGCACTCGCCGCGAACGCCGAGGTCACGCCGGGGACGATGTAGGTCGGAACGCCCTCGTGTTCCAGCGCGTCCATCTGTTCCAGCGCCGCGCCGTAGATCGCCGGATCGCCGCTGTGGAGCCGCACCACGTCACGCCCGTCCTCGTAGGCGTCTCGCATCAGCGGCACCAGCTCTTCGAGGTCCTTGCCGATGCTCGAAACCCGTTCGGCGTCCGCACAGTAGGCGTCGAGCAGCTCGCTGTTGACCAGCGAGCCGGCGTGGACGACCAGATCCGCGTCCTCGACCAGTTCCCTGCCGGTGACCGTCAGCAGTCCCGGATCGCCGGGGCCGGCACCGACGAAGGGGATCCCGTCCTGTACGTCGCCAGCGGCGTGGGCCTGTATCCGGTCGTCGCGGTCCTCGCGGTCGTCCGCGGCCGCGTCGATCGCGTCCTGTGGGTCAGTCATCGCTGTCCCCCCGCGGACGCGTCGGCGCTGGCATCGCCGTCGGTCGCCTCGACGGCCGTCCCGGCCTCTCCCCGCTCGTCTGCCGTCTCGAAGGTCGCCGTCGCCGGCTCGGCTTCGAGCCCTCGCTTCTCGGCGTAGGCCAGCGTGTAGTAGTCCCGTTCCGCGAGTTCCTCGGGGTCGTCGGTGACGACCGTCTCTCCCTGTTCCATGTAGAGCCGGCGGCCGTAGACGACCTCGTAGCCGGCGTCGACGAGCCGTTCGTGGGTCGCCGGCACGTCCGTCACCTTGAACAGCACCATCCGGTCTGGCCCGGTCGGGGCCGCGCCGCGGGCCGCCTCGTGGAGCGTGAGGCTCGCGCCGGCCGCCACTTCGACGCCAAGCGCCGTCGTGAACGCGCTGACGGCGCTGACGCCGGGAATCGTCTCGACGGTCACGTCGGGGTGGAACGCGTCCAGCGTCCGGCGCAGGTGGCCGAACGTCGAGTAGACGTTCGGGTCCCCGAGCGTCACGAACGCCGCCGTCCCGTCGCGGGCTCGCGGTGCGATCTCGGCGGCGGCCGCCTTCCAGGCCCGGCGGAGTTCGTCCTCGTCGCGAGTCATCGGGAAGTCGAGGTCTCCGATCCGGTCCTCGTCGACGTACGCCGTCGCGACCGACCGCGAGAGCCTGCCGGGCGTGTACACCACGTCGGCGGTTTCGAGGACCTCGCGCCCGCGCACGGTCACGAGGTCGGCGTCCCCGGGGCCGAGCCCGACGCCGTAGAGGGTCACTGCTCTCTCTCCCGGTTCCCCGCACCGCCGACGAGCATGTACACCGGGTTCTCGGCGTCGAAGCTCGTCGCCCCGGCGAGTTCGTAGCCGTGGCTCACCTGGAACTGGACGACCTCGTCGAGGATCTCTCGCTCGCGGAACGCCTCGGTCGCGCTACCCGCCACTTCGAGCCGCGAGACGTTCATCACGATCCGATCGACCTCGGTCTCGACGGCGTGGTCGAGGATCGCCTCGTAGTTCCGACTCCCGCCCAGAAAGAGCGCGTCGGCGTCGTCGGGGAGTCCGTCGGGGGCCTCGGCCTCGCGGACGGTCACGTCGGCGGCCGCGTCGTTGGCCGCGAGGTTCTTGCGCGTCGTTGCAACCTTACTTGCCTTGCGCTCCAGGGCAGTGATCGATCCGGCCCGGCGACTCGCCTGGATCGTCACGGCACCGGTACAGGAACCGACTTCGACGAAGTGGTCGTCCGGGCCGAGAGCGAGCTTGTCGAGCAGGACGGCCCTGACTTCCGGCTTCGTCGGGCCTGCCTTGGCGTCGTGGGGAAGCGATACGTGCGCCATCGGCGAACACAAAGCTCGTTGTGCGTAAAACAATTTTGGTTGTTTTACCCCAAAGGAGCTTTCGTCTGGCTGGGCCCCGGCGGCGGCCCTAGCTTCCCCGCTCGATCTGTTCGTGGGTCTCGACGACGCTCTCGAAGTCGTCGATCTCGGCTTCGAGTTGCCCGCGGAGCTCGCTCGCCCGCCGCTTTAGCTCCTGGTACTCCTCGCTGTCGGCCAGCTCGTACTGTGGCTGCTCGGATTCGAGCACGTCGAGTTTCGATCGGAGCTCGAAGAACTCGTCGAGCCGCTCGTCGAGCTCTCGGTCGACGTGCTGGGCGACCGTCTCGCCGTCGATCGGTTTCGTCAGGTAGTCGTCGAAGTCCATCTCCAGAATGTTGAGGTCCGGACCGACGGCGGTCGCCATGATCACGGGACAGTCGTACCCTCGCTCGCGCAACTCGGCGAGCACGTCGTCCCCGTGCAGCTCCGGCATTCGCCGGTCGAGCAACACGGCGTCGACGTCGTCGTCGATGGCGTCGAGACCGGCGGCTCCACCGATCGCGACGCGTGTCTCGAACGCCTCGTCGAGGGCGAGCGCGTACGTCTCGGCCACGCTCTCCTCGTCTTCGACGACGAGGACGAGCGGCCGGTGATCCGTTCGTGCCACGTTTGTGGTCGTAGGGTCCCTGACGCAAAGAAGCTGACTGCAGTCGGGACGGCCTCGGTTGCCGTCGATTCGTATCGCCTTTCTCGTCACGAAACCACCACGGGCGTTTCGGTGATTTGATAGTGTCCGACAGTCGGATACCCGATAGTGATGTGCGGGCGTGGTCGGCCGTGAGCTGGGGCGTCGACTGGCGGGCCAGCATGAGCCTCGTCGGTACCGTCGTGAAGTACCTCTCTCTGACGATGCTGGTGCCCCTCGTCGTCGCGGTCGTCTACGGCGAGGATATCGCCGTCTTCGTCGTGTCGATCGCCGCCACCGCCGTGCTCGGGCTGGCACTCGAACAGCTCGATCCGGAGCCAGACGTCGGCCCCCGCGAGGCGCTCGTGTTGGTCTCGTTCGCGTGGCTGGCCGCGGCCGCCGTCGGGGCGATCCCCTATCTGATCGCCGGGAACGGCGTCCCGTTCGTGATGGCCCCGAGCACGCCAGCGTCGACGCTGGCCAACCCGGTCAACGCCCTCTTCGAGTCGACGAGCGGCTTCACGACGACGGGAGCGACGGTGCTGGGCGAGATCAGCACGGATCGTCACTCCCACGCGGTGATGCTGTGGCGACAGCTCACCCAGTGGCTGGGCGGCATGGGGATCATCGTCCTAATGATCGCGATTCTGCCGGAGCTGGCGGTCAACGGCGCACAGCTGATGCAGTCCGAGGCCCCCGGCCCGGAACTCCAGAAGCTCACCCCCAAGATCGTCGAGACGGCCCGCGCGCTGTGGCTGATCTACTTCGGCTTCACCGTGCTGTACGTCGCCGTGATGTACGCTCTCCAGCTCGTCGGGCTGGCCGAGAACATGACGCTGTACAACGCGGTCGCCCACGGCTTCTCGACGATGCCGACTGGCGGCTTCTCGCCCGAGGCCGCCAGTATCGCCGCGTTCAAGCCGATCGTCCAGTGGGTCGCGATCCCGTTCATGGTCGCGGCTGGTGTCAACTTCGCCCTGTTCTGGCACGTCGTCCGCGGCGAGTTCCGATCGCTGCTCGAAGACACGGAGCTCCGGGCCTACGCCGGTGCGACGGCGGTACTGATCGCCGTGCTGTCGGCGCTGCTGTTCCGCGGGGCCGCACCGCCGCTCGAACTCGGCGGGACGACGGCCGGCGCGACCGAGAACGCGCTGCGTCAGGCGGCCTTCCAGATCGCTTCCCTGCTGAACTCGACGGGATTCGCGACCAGCGACTTCGCCCAGTGGGACGACCACACGAAGATCTTCCTGCTCTTTACGATGTTTATCGGCGGCTCGGCCGGATCGACCGGCGGGGGCGTGAAGGTCGTCCGGTGGCTCGTCGTGTTCAAAGCGGTCCGTCGGGAACTGTTCACGACGGCGAATCCAAACACGGTTCGTCCGGTTCGGCTCGCCGGACGGGTCGTCGACGAGGACGCGATCCGCGGAATCATGGGCTTTACGCTGCTGTACCTGGTGCTGTTCGGCATTAGCGCGGTCTTTCTCGGTCTCGATTCTGCGCGAGTGGGCTACGACCTGACCGTCCTTGAGTCGGTCAGTGCCTCACTGGCAGCACTGGGGAACATCGGCCCGGGATTCGGCCGCCTGGGGCCGTTCGGGAGCTACCTCGATCTCCCGGACACCTCGAAGCTGTTGATGGTGTTCCTGATGTGGATCGGTCGCCTCGAGATCGTGCCGGTGCTCGCGCTGTTCGTCGGCCGACTGGACCGATCGTAGCGGGTCCGTAACGTACTTGCCGACACCTCCGGAAAGTCGTGGGAATGACACGGGAGTGGACCGTATGCGCGTGATCGTCGTCGGGGCCGGTGAGGTCGGCCGCTCGATCGCCGCGAACCTCGCCGACGGACACGACGTCGTGGTCGTCGAACGCGACGCCGAACTCGTCGAAGAACTCACCTACTCGCTGGACGTGCTCGCGATCGAGGGCGACGGTACCAAACTCGACGTTCTCCGAGAGGCCGGCGTCGAGGAGGCCGACATGCTGATCGCCAGTACCGACATCGACGAGACCAACATCGTCGCTTGCGGCGCGGCGAAGGCGATCTCTGACGCGTTCACCATCGCGCGGGTAAAGCGCCGGGACCTCCTGGAGACGTGGCAGAACACGAACCGGGCGTTCGATGTCGACTTCATGGTCAGTTCCGACCTGTTGACCGCAGAAGCCATTTTCCGCATCTCCGGCGTGCCCGGTGCCCAGGACGTCGATACGTTCGCGGGCGGAATCGTCCGGATGGCGGAGTTCGAGATCGACGAGGACAGTCCGGTCACCGGCCAGTCAGTCAGAGACGCGGACCGCTACGCGTCGCTGACGTTCGCCGCCCTGTTCCGAGACGAGGCAGTCATCATTCCGACCGGCGACACCGTCATCGAGATCGGCGACCGGGTGGTCGTCATCGGGAGCCCGGATTCGATCGGCGACTTCGCGACCGATACGGTGTGTGCGGACGAGGAGAGCGGGGCCGACTCGGTCGTCATCGTCGGCGGCAGCAAGATCGGGTTCCAGGTCGCTCGCCTGTTCGAAGAACACGGGTACTATCCACAACTGATCGAGCGCGACGAGGATCGGGCCCGCGAACTGGCCGAACAGCTCCCGAACACGACCGTCCTCCAGAGCGACGCGACCGATTCGGAGTTTCTCCTCGAAGAGCGCGTCGACGAGGCGGACGTCGTCGCCGCCGCTCTGGAAAGCGACGAGAAGAACCTGCTCGTCTCGCTGCTGGCCGCGCGCATCGGCGTCGACCGGACGATCGCCGTCGTCAACCAGGTCGAGTACGCCGACCTGTTCGAGACTGTCGGCGTCGACATCGCGGTCAACCCCCGCGAGGAGACGGCCGAGGAGATCGTTCGCTTCACGCGGGACAACCGAACCGAGAAGATCGCCATGCTCGAACACGATCTGGCGGAAGTCATCGAGATCGAGATCGAATCCGACAGCGTGTTGGCGGGTCGCCCGATCGCCGACGCCGTTCAGGACCTCCCGCCGGGCGTCGTCGTCGGGGCGGTCTCCCGTAGCGGCACACTCGTGACGCCACGCGGCGATACGACGATCGAGGTCGGTGACCACGCAATCGTGTTCGTCGAATCGGCAATCGTCGACGAGGTCAGCGCGATTATCTGAGCCCCCGCCCGGTGGGTCACGGTCGGCGTCTCCCAGTCTCGCCGTCCTCACCAGCCCTGCGGGACCTCGACGGCGTCGCTCACCCGTCCAGCGTCGCCTCGGTGTCGACGCCGTACACGCGGGCGGGCGTCTCGACGTGGGCCCGGTGGACGGCCTCGTCGTGCCCCTCCTCCAGGAGCCACCGGACCCGCCGCGGGACTGTCTTCGGTCCGAGCACCGCGCCGGGTCGGTCGGGGTCGTCGATGTAGTCGGTCTCCATCAGGAACGGCTCGTCGGTCTCGATAGCGTCCTCGATGTCGTCTTTGTTGGCGATGACGCTCTTGACCGGGCCGCGGACGCGGCCGTTCGAGTAGTGTTTGACGACCTGCTCGCGGGGCAGCCCCTCGCTCTCGGCCCACTCGGCGATCTCGGTGAACTCCTCGCCGCCCTCCGTGTGGAGCTGGACGACACAGCCCACCTCGCCGGCCAGATCGAAGGCGTGGCGCATCACCGCGTTCGACGCCTCCCAGACGGCGTCGTCGACCTCGTAGTGCGGCCGCCCGGACTTGATCGCCAGCGCCGGGCCGTCGGCGACGTACTCGGCGGCCACGTCCAGCCCGGCCTGCATGATGTCCCGGGCCTCCGCGGGCGCGTAGCCGTCGTCGACGAGCCGGCTGATCAGCGCCGGATGGACGCCAAGCACCGGCCAGGCCTTGCCGGGCAGGACCTCGTCGGCCGCCGCCGTGATCTCGACCGTCAGATCGAAACACTCCCGGAAGATCGACTCGTCGGTCGCCGCCTCGACGAGGTTCCAGGAGGGCTTGTTCAGCACGTTCAGGTGGGTCCCGCCGTGGTCGGCGAACTCCGCGACGGCTTCGACCCCGCGACCGTTGACCGGATCGAGGTGGAGGTGGTTGTCCAGTACCGGCGTGTCGAGTTCGTCCATACGCGGTCGTGGGGCGGCCGAGACAAAAGGAGTGCTACTCTTCGAGCGTCGTCGCGTTCTGGGCGGCGTTCCTGAGTGCGTCCGAGCGGCCGTGTTCGCCCGGCGCGATCGCCAGCGTCTCGATGGCCCGCTCGCCGACGCTCTCCAGGACGGGCTTGAAGTCGGTGTCTCGCGAGACGATCGCCAGCAGATCGATCGCGTCGTCGGCTCCGGCGGCGGTGGCGTCGACGGCCAACTTCACGTCCACGTCGCCGCTGGTGACGACGACCTCGAAGCCACGCGCCTCCGCGGCCTGAATCAGGCCCGGCGTGGCGTGTTCGTCCACGTAGAGTCGCGTTATCGCCAGCCGCCCCCAGTTTTCGGCCTCCTCGCGCACGTCGTCGAGGTCCACGTCGAACTCGCTGCGCAGCACGTTCGGTCCGTCGACGAACACTCCCACCCGCGGCTCGCTCGCATCGTCGCCGCCCCCGAGGAGCCGGCTCACCAGTTTCATACCTGCCGGTCCGACCGGACGAGTAAAGGGGTTACCTCTCTGGGATCGGCGTGGCGTCCCCTCACTCGATTTCGAGCGTCCCGCTCCCCGACGCGTCGCCGTCGGCGTTCTCCGGCCACTCCAGTTCGAACTCGACGCTGAGTTCGCCGTCGCCGTCGGTCGGTCCTTCGCGTTCGGCTTTCACCTCGAACTCGACGGTCTCCGGGGGCTCCATCGTCACGGACTGGTCGCCCGCACGCAGCGTGAGCGGTCCGTCCGCGTCGAGGCTGTCGGCGACCTGCCGGAGGTACGCGGCGACATCGGTACGGCGCTGGTCGGATTCGGACTCGAAGAGGACTTCTTCTGGCACACTTCCCCGTTGGAGCCCCGTACTGATATACTGTCCCGACAGTCGAATCAGTTGACACGGTGATCGAACTGCCCTCGGTGTGAATCGAGCGCGTCGATCCTCCGTGGCGACGAGAGCGGCCCGGCTACGCGCTCGGGGCCGCGCCGCGGCGACGCCAGTGAAGAAACACGGGCAGGGTCAGGGCCGCGATCCCGATCTCGATCCCGCCGGTGACGAGGAAGGCGGTGACGTAGCCGGCCCGCTCCGCGACGGTGCCGCCGATCAACACCCCCGCGAGGAAGCCGACGCTCCCGAAGACGTTGAACCCCGCCATGGCCGCCCCGCGTTCTTCGGGGGCCGCCAGGTCCGTCACGAGTGCCATCGTCGCCGGAGCCATCAGCGCGCCGATGATCCCCACCGCGACCATGCTGAGGCCGACCAGCTCGATCCGGGGCGCGAGCCCCACGCCGACGACCGCGACGCCGTAGCACGCAGAGCCAGCGACGATCGGACCCGTTCGTCCGATCCGGTCCGAGAGGACGCCGAAGGGGTATTGCAGGAGCGCGAAGGGCGCGAAAAAGAGCGCGAGCACGATCCCGGTCGCGCCCGGCGAGAGCTCGAAGGCCGTCCGGAAGTACAGCGTCCCGACCAGCGCGAAGAAGCCGGCGGTAAAGCGATCGATGAAGCCGTAGGCGTAGGGGACGACCAGCCGCGGACGTGCGGTGACGCTCTCGACGGCCGCAGCGAGGCCGCGCCGGTCCGTCGGTGCCCGGTCGGTCACCGTCACGGCCAGTACCGCGCTACAGGTCAGGAGGACGCTCGCGCCCGCGACCGGGACCAGCGGCCCGATCTCGTACAGCTGCCCGCCGAGTGGCGCACCCAGTGCCGTCCCCGAGCCGATGGCGATCCCCGCTGCCCCCATGTTGCGGCCGTGGCCCCCGTCCAGGTCCATCAGCATCGTCATCGCCAGCGAGAAGGCACCGATCGTCATCGCTCCCTGAGCGATCCGCAGTCCGAGGACCGTCGGGAAGGCGGGGCCGAGCCGGGGCGCGACCAGCAACGCGGCGTAGCCCGCCGCGCCCCCGAGCGCACCGGCGACGATGTAGGGCGTGCGGCGTCCGGTCGCGTCGCTGACGACTCCCCAGACGCCGGCACAGAGCACGAACGCTCCGAACTCGGCAGCGAGAAACCACATGCTGGCCTGGAGGTCGGTCGTCGCCCCCAGCGCAGCCACGAGTGTGTCGATGCCCGGGTAGAGCAACACCTGTGCCAGCAGGACCAGGAACACGACGCCGGCCAGCGCTCCCCGCGCTCGTCGCTCGCTCACGGTCGCCGCTTGGGTCGCGAGGATAATACGAATGTCGGGTTCGGACCGCCCGCGGGCGAACTACCGGCCGGGACGGGCGCGGGCCAAACCGTTATCCGTGGCACTCTCCGGGCTGTGGCTATGGACCTCTCGATCGTCGACCTCTCCCCGGTACCGGCGGGCGGCACCGCGACCGACGCCTACGCTAACACCGTCGCGGCCGCACAGCAGGCAGAACGACTCGGCTACGAGCGGTTCTGGGTGGCCGAACACCACGGGATGGCCGACAAGCTCGCGGGAACGACGCCGGAAGTGCTGCTCGGCCACCTGGCCGCCGAGACGACGGCGATCCGCCTCGGGTCGGGCGCGGTGTTGCTCAACCACTACAGCCCGTTCAAGGTCGCCGAGCAGTTCGGCGCGCTGGACGGGCTCGCGCCCGGCCGGATCGACGCCGGGCTGGGCCGGGCCAACGGCTCGCCGGCCGTCGACCGCGCGCTGGGGACCGACCGCCGCGTCCAGAACCCGGACGAGGACCACGCCGAGAAGATCGAGGCGGTCGTCAACCATCTCTACGACGACTATCCGCCGGAACACGCCTACAGCGACGTAGAGATCCCACGCTCGGACGCGGCCCCGCCCGCCCCGTGGGTGCTCGGATCGAGCCCGTCGAGTGCGACGATCGCCGGCGAGCTCGGTCTGCCGTTTTGCTTCGCGGCGTTCATCCGGCCGCAGTTCGCTACCCACGCCTTCGAGGCGTACCGCGAGGCCTTCCAGCCCAGCCAGCTCGCCGGTGGTCTCGACGAACCCGACTGCATGGTCGCGGTCAACGCGGTCGCCGCCGAGAGCGACGCCGAAGCGGCGCGGCTCCGCGCGGTGGCCGAGGCGTCGTACAAACGGATGGAGCGTGGCGTCGTCGGCACGACGCCGTCCGTCGAGGAGGCCATCGACGAACTCGGAGCCGTTCCGGAACCGACGCCGGCCACGCTCGACGGCGACGAGTGGCCCCGCGCCATCTCGGGCAGTCCGGAGACGCTGGCCGGCCTGCTCGAACAGCTCTCCGACCGCGTCGGCGTCGACGAGGTGATGATCCAGCACGTCGTCGCGGACCACGACGACGCGATGCGCTCCCACGAGCTGCTGGCCGAGGGCGTCGGGCTCACACCCCGGTAGCGGCCCTACGCGTACGCCTCGAACTCGCGGCCGAACGCGAGAAAGGCGGCGACGCCGACGATCCCGATCGCCGAGGCGACGGCGAACGCCAGCTCCGGGCCGGCCGTGATCGCTCCGAGGCCGGTCGACAGCGTCCAGTCGCTGCCGTAGAGCCACCCGCCCAGCGCGGCGCTCGGGATCACGAGCGTGTTTCGCAGGAGGTAGTAGGTCCCGGTGACGCGTCCGCCGGTGTCCTGTTCGGCCGGACCGACGATCAGCGCTTTGTGTGCCGGCAGGCCCGCGAACCGCAGCCCGGAGAAGGCAAACAACAGGACCAGCACCCACTGATCGGCCGGCGCGAAGATCAACAGGAGCGGGAAGACGGCGTAGACGGCGAAGCCGATGGCGACGACCGGCTTCAGCCCGACCCGCTCGGCGAGCTTCGAGACGGGGATCATCGACAGCAACGCGACGACCATCTCGACACCGAGCAGGACGCCGAAGAACGCGTCGGGACGCAGCGAGACGCCGGCGACGTCGAAGCCGACGGCGAGGAAGTCGGTGACGACGATGACGAAGAAGACGTACACCATCCCGTTGGCGAAGCGCACGAGCGTGTCGGCGACGAGCAGCGGTCGCAACGTCGCGGGCATCGCTCTGAGGTCGTCGACGACGCCGGAAACGCCCTCGAAGGACTTGCCGACCGTATCGTCGCTGGCGTCGTAGAGGACGTGCTGTGCGACGGTCGCGACCGCGCCGAAGGCGACGGCGACGAGCAGGATCCACTGGAAGCCGGTGACGAAGCCGGCCGCGACGGCGAGCAGACCGGCCGCGAGCAACGGTCCCAGCAGGAAGCCGATCCGGCGGAACACCTCGGTGCTGGCGAATCCCACCGCCAGATGTTCCCGGGCGACGCTCTGCTTGACGACCGCAAACGTCGCGCCCAGCCCGAACGACTTCCAGGCCTGCGTGAGAAAGAGGCCGACGAACAGCCAGAGCCACGGTTCGAGACGGCCGCCGACCGTCACCGTGCCCGCGACCGGCAGGGCGAACTCGACGACCGGCACCGAGACCGTCGGGACGGACGGCGCGACGTACCACAGCAGGAAGCCGACGGTCGCGATCGTTCCGAACAGCGTCAGCGCGAGCCGCGAGCCGATCCGGTCCGAGACGGCTCCGCCGGGATAGGGGTAGACCGCGCTGATGAGGTTGCCGACGCTCCCGTAGAGGCCGATCACGCCGGCACTCGCCCCCAGGACGTTCAGGTACTCGGGGACGTACCGACTCGTCATCTGGAAGGCGAGGCTGAAGGCGAGCATCGCGAGCGAGAGCACGAGCACGTCCCGTTCGAGCGCGAAGAACCGCCGGAACGGTGCCAGAACGCTCGTGTCGTCGCCGGTTTCAGCCGTCATGACTCAGCGTTCGCACTCTCATACGGATTATTGTAGCGACTTACCGGTGAGCGTTTACCCCGTGGCGACGATCGCCGGTCAGCAACTGCGATAATCCCGTATCTGGTCTAAACGTGGGGGAACCGGCAACGGCCGTCCGCGACCTGTCGGAACCAAAGCGTTAAGCCGGCGCTGACTGAATGGTCAGTCAGGAATGAGTGACCGCGAGCATCCGCCTACCCACACTATCGAACTGTCCGATCGAGTCGCAACACTCGTCGACGACCTCACCGCCGAAGAGAAACTCTCGCTCGTCCGGGGAGCCGTCGACCCCGAGGGCAACGCGACGGGCTATCTGCCCGGTGTCGAGCGACTCGACGTGCCGGAACTGCGCCTGGCCGACGGCCCTCTGGGGGTCCGGACGGAGGAGCCGGCGACGGCGTTCCCGGCCTCGACCGCGCTGGCGTCGACGTTCGATCCCGGCCTCGCGCGCCGACAGGGCGAGTCGATGGGTGTGGAAGCGGCGGCGCGCGACCAGGACGTGTTGCTGGCTCCGGGACTGAATCTGATTCGGGTTCCCCAGTGTGGCCGCACCTTCGAGTACTACAGCGAGGACCCCATCCTGACGGGCGCGTTCGCGGGTGCCGCCGTCGCGGGGATCCAGTCGGCCGGCGTCGTGGCGACGCCGAAACACTACGTCGCCAACAGCCAGGAGACCCGCCGAGCGTCCGTCAGCGCCGCGGTCGACGAGCGCGTGCTCCGCGAACTGTACCTCCCTGGCTTCAGAGACGCCGTCGACGCCGGTGCCCGCTCAGTGATGACCGCGTACAACCGGGTCAACGGCACGTACATGAGCGAACACCGCCACCTCCTCGCTGAGGTCCTCAAGGGTGAGTGGGGCTTCGAGGGGTTCGTCGTCTCCGACTGGTTCGGGACCGAGTCGGCCCGACGCGCCGCCAACGCCGGGCTCGACGTGGAGATGCCCGGCGTCTCTCTCGAAGAGCAGTTCGCCTCGATGGGGATGGAGCCGGAAGCCGTGGCCGACGAGATGGATCCCGACATCGCCGAGGGGATGCCCGACACCGGCGCTGGCGGGCACTTTGCCGACGATCTCCTCGACGCCGTCGACGCGGGTGACGTACCCGAGGCGCGCCTCGACGACATGGTCGCTCGCGTCCTGAGCGCGATCGAGTGGGCGGGACTGCTCGACAGCGCCGACGCCCCGAGCGACGCGACCGGCGACGCACGCGGCGGCGATGCTACCGACGAGCCCGACCACCGCGAACTGGCCCGTACCATCGCCACCCGGGGGACGGTCCTGCTGAAAAACGAGAGCGTGCTCCCGCTGGCCGACGACGCGAGCGTCGCGGTCGTCGGTCCGAACGTCGACGAGGCGATCCTCGGCGGCGGGGGCTCTTCGGAGACGACCCCCTTCGACGAGACGAGCCCCGTCGAGGGCATCACGGACCGCGCCGACGGCGAAGTGACTGTCGCCCGCGGCCTGCCTCCCGTCGAATCGGTGTCGATGTTCGACGGCATGCTCGGCGGCGACGACGCCGATACCGAGGCCGCCGACGAACCGGAGCCAGACATCGACGCGGCGGTCGCCGCCGCGAGCGAGGCCGACGCCGCCGTCGTGTTCGTCCGTGACGCGGCGACGGAGGCCGCGGACCGCGACACCATCGCACTGCCCGGTCAACAGGATGCACTCGTCGAGCGCGTGGCCGCAGTCAACGACGACACGATCGTCGTTCTCAACACCAGCGGTCCCGTCGAACTCCCCTGGCGCGAGGACGTTGCCGCTGTCGTCTCCCAGTGGTACCCCGGCCAGTCTCACGGCGAGTCGATCGCTGCCGTCCTCTACGGCGACGCCGACCCCGGCGGTCGCCTCCCCGTCACGCTCGCCCCGGAAGACGCCTACCCGGCCGATACGGCGACACAGTTCCCCGGTGTCGACGACGTGGCCGAGTACTCCGAGGGGCTGCTCGTGGGCTACCGGCACTTCGACGCGACCGACGCCGAGCCGACCTACCCGTTCGGACACGGCCACTCCTATGCCACTTTCGCGTACGAGGAGTTCGCCGTCGAAGGGGAGACGGCCACCGTCACGGTAACGAACGAGAGCGAGCGGGCCGGCCGCGAGGTCGTCCAGGCCTACGTCGACGCGCCCGATGCCCCCGACGATCTCGAACGCCCGCCCCGCGAGCTGGCCGCGTTCGAGGCCGTCGAGATCTCGGGCGGCGAGACGGTGACGATCGAACTGACGCTCGACGACCGCGCACTCGGTCGCTACGACGCCGCGGACGGCTGGACGATCGACGACGGACGCTTCACCGTCGCGGTCGGGCGTTCCTCGCGTGACCTGCGACTGTCGGCCGACATCGAGCGATAGGGTCCCCGTTCACCGCGTGGCGGCGACGACGGCCAGGGTCACGAGCACGAACCCCACCAGCGCGAGGTTCGGAATCGTCAGTCCGAGCAGCGGCGACTGCCACTGGACCGCCGCACACGGGCCGTTCAGCGTGCAACTGTCCACTGTCGCCTGCAGGTACGAGTGGTACGCCGCGACGCCGCCGCCGAGCACCGACAGCGGCAGTGCGGTCCGCCACACCCCCGGTCGGTCCTCGATCGCGGCGACGCCGAGGACGACCACCAGCGGATACATGAGAATGCGCTGGTACCAGCACAGCCCGCAGGGCACCAGCCCGAGCCCGAGGCTGAACCAGAGGCTCCCGGCCGTCGCGACGGCTGCGACGATCGCTCCGCCTGCCAGCCAGTGACGTGACCGTCCGTCGGTCAGTGCATCCATTGCCCGTTCGTTTCACCAGTCAGTGCTTAGTTTACACGGTTCGAGTTGCTGTGCTCTCTTCTCCAGTGTCGGCCGAGAGGCGGCGGCGTCGCGCGATCGGTGGATACACCGCTCCGGAATTCGACGATTGTACCACAACTATCTGCGGAGGCGATTCCCAGTTCCTGAAAACCGATGAAACCGCTATGTATGGGAGGGAAGTAGTACACAGCGGATAGAGGAGATCATAGTGTCCGCCACAGGAGCCCTGATCGACGGCACGGTATTGCTCGCCGAAAACAATATTCTGTTGTCTCCGGAGTTCGCCAGCCGGGTCCAGTTCGGGTGGACGATCACCGTCCACATCCTCTTTGCGGCGCTCTCGATCGGGCTCGCCCCGTACATCGTCTATTTCACCTGGAAGGACGTTCGAAGCGACGATCCGGCGTACGCGCGGCTTCGAGAGTTCTGGATCAACGTGTTCGCCGTCGGCTTCGTGATGGGCACCGTGACGGGGATTCCGATGAGCTTCCAGTTCGGGACGAACTTCCCGCGCTTCGCAGAGGTCAGTGGCGAACTGATCGGCGGCCCGCTGGCGTTCGAAGCGAAGATGGCGTTCTTCCTCGAAGCCGTCTTCCTCGGGATTCTCCTGTTCGGCCGCGAACGGGTCTCCGACCGGACGTACGTCCTCTCGTCGATACTGACTGGTGTGGGCGCGTGGCTCTCTGGATTCTGGATTCTCGTCGTCAACGCCTGGATGCAGACACCACGGGGGTTCGAACTCGTCCGGCGAAACGGTATGGAGATCGCCAGGCTCACCGACCCCGTTGCCGCGTTTTTCACGCCGCGGATGCCGTGGATGTACGTTCACATGATGAACGCGTCGGTGATCGCCGTGACACTGGTCGTCGCCGGGATCGCCGCGTACTTTGTGTGGCGCAAGCGTGACTCCGAGGCCTGGAACACGGCCCTCCGTATGGCCGTCGTCGTCCTGTTGATCACTGCTCCGCTGCAGGCGCTTCACGGGGACGCGTACGGGCGACACGTGGCCGACACCCAACCCCAGAAGTTCGCGGCGATGGAGGCCCACTACGAGACCGGGCAGGCGGATCTCCACCTGATCGCGATCCCGCGGAGTCTCGACGCGCTGACCGACCCCCGAACGGACACCCTCTTTACGATCAGTCTCCCCGGGCTCGGCTCGTTCCTCGCCAGCGGGGGTGACTTCTCGGCCGAGGTCGTCGGGTTACACGAGTACGACGAGAACCCCCCGGTCGCGCTCGTGTTCTGGTCGTTCCGGCTGATGGTCGGACTCGGCTTCCTGTTCGTCGGGCTGGCGCTGTGGGGCGGCAACCGACTCCGCAAGGGCCGCCTCTCCGACTCCGGGCGGTACTTACGCGCGATGATGCTGTCGAGCCCACTGGGCTACGTGGCGCTGCTGACTGGGTGGTACGTCACCGAGATCGGTCGTCAGCCCTGGGTCGTTCAGGACGTCCTCAAGACGAGCGACGCGGTCTCACGGAGCCTCACTGCCACGGCGGCCACCGGGACGCTGGTGGCCTTCGTCCTGCTGTATCTCGCCTTGCTCGCCGCCTTCGGAGCCGTCCTCAAGTGGCTGATCGAGGGCGAACTCGAACGCATGGGCGTCAGGACGGTCGACGACACCAGCCGGCCACGCCTCCCGTGGGTGAGCGGCGATGACTGAGCTGCTCCCGGTCGACCGGTATCTCGTCGACTCCTTGCCGACGATCTGGTTCGGCGTCGTCGTGTTCTCGCTGGCGATGTACGTCGCGCTCGACGGCCTGGACTTCGGCATCGGGATGCTGTACGCCACTCGCGACGAGCACGAGCGAGAGACGCTCCTCTCCGCGTTCGGTCCGATCTGGGACGCCAACGAGGTGTGGCTGGTCGCCTTCGGGACGACGCTGCTCGCGGCCTTCCCGCCGATCTACGCGCGGCTGCTGAGCGGGCACTACTTGCTCTCGATCGCGATCGTGATGGGCCTGCTCGTCCGCGGCGTCGCGCCGGAACTCCGCGAGCAGCGTGACGATCCCGACTGGCGACGGCGCTGTGACCGGCTGTTCGTGTTCGGCAGCACGGTGACGCCGCTGCTGCTCGGCGTCCTCGTCGGGAGCTGGGCGTTCGGGACGCCGACGCTGAGCGCTCCGAGCCTGCTGACGGGCGTCGGGCTGGTCGCGCTCTGTGTCACCAGCGGCGCGGCCTTCGTCGCCGCGAAGACGAGCGGCTCGCTGGCCGACGCGATGGTTCGCTACGGAACCACGGCGACGGTCGTCTATCTCGTCGGCGTCGTCGCCCTGCTGGCGGTCGCCGCTCTCGCGAACCCGTCGAACGTCCGGGCGCTGTTGCTCTCGGCCCCGGCGCTCGGCGCTGTCCTCGCCACCGTCTCGTTCGCCGGGGCCGGTCTCGCCGCCGCCCGACTCGGCAGGCACCGCCTCTGGTTCGGGACGGCGTTCGGACTCTCGTTCGCACTCGTCGGGCTCGTCGCGGCGTTGCTCTATCCGAGGGTGCATCCCGCGAGCGGGCTGACAGTCGACGCCGCCGTCGTCTCGCCGCTCGCGCTCAACCTCACGACCGTTCTCGGGCTACCGGTGTTGGCGCTCGTGCTGTGGTACTTCAAGTTCCTCTACGGGACGTTCGCCGGACCGGTCGACGGCGCGAACGCGTAGTGTGGAACGGCGTCGCTCGGAGTCGGCGCCCATTCTATATCGCGGATTGTGGTTTATGTACGCGTGATCGAACGCACGAAAGACCAAACGATATGCCTGCGCCGGGCGAGAGCAGCGACATGGGTCTACGAGCACCCCCTCTCGACGACGTTCACGCCGCGGCCGAGGCGAGCTTCACCGACTTCGGTGGCTGGGAGATGCCCGTCGAGTTCGACTCGATCCGGACCGAACACGCCGCCGTCCGCGAGGCGGCCGGCAAGTTCGACGTGTCTCACATGGGCGAGATCGTCGTCTCGGGGACCGAAGCGACGGGTCTGATGCAGCGGCTCACGACGAACGACGCGACCGACCTCCGGCCCGGCCAGGCACACTACGCGGCGATCACCCGCGAGGACGGGGTGATGCTCGACGACACCGTCGTCTACCGGCTGCCAGAGCCCGTCGAGGGCGAGTACCTGTTCATCCCCAACGCCGGTCACGACGAGCAGATGGCGACGCGGTGGCGCGAGTACGCGGACGAACGCGACCTCGACGCCAGCGTCGACAATCGGACGACCGAGTACGGCCTGATCGCGCTCCAGGGGCCCGATGCACCGTCGCTGCTCGCAGAGGAGACGACGCTGTCGCTGGACGAGCTTGGCCGCTTCGAGATCGCCACGGCCACCGTCGCGGGCGTCGAGACGCTCGTCGCGACGACCGGATACACCGGCGAGGCGGGCTACGAACTCGTCGTGCCGTGGGACGAGACCGAGACCGTCTGGGGTGCGCTCGACTGCCAGCCCTGCGGACTGGGCGCGCGAGACACGCTCAGACTGGAGATGGGCTTTCTCCTCTCCGGGCAGGACTTCGATCCCGAGGACGATCCCCGCAACCCCTACGAGGCAGGGATCGGCTTCGTCGTCGACCTCGACACCGAGTTCGTGGGTCGTGACGCGCTGGAAGGCGTCGACGTGGAGGGTCCCGCGGAGAAGCTGACCGGCCTGTCGCTGATCGACCGCGGCGTTCCGCGTGCGGGCTACGACGTGACGACGCCGAACGGCGACCGCGTCGGCACGGTCACCAGCGGGACGATGAGCCCGACGCTGGGCGAACCGATCGCGCTGGCGTATATCGACACTGACTATATCGAACCCGGACGGACGGTCCGGGTCGTCGTTCGGGGCGAACCGAAGAAGGCACGTATCAGGACCACGCCATTCCTCGATAGATGAGCTTCGACGTTCCCGACGACTGTCGGTACCTCGACTCCCACGAGTGGGTGCGACAGGCAGACGACGCGGCGACGATCGGCATCTCAGACTTCGCGCAGGACGAACTCGGCGACGTGGTCTTCGTCGAACTGCCCGACGAGGGCGCGGAACTGACTGCCGGCGAGGAGTTCGGCGTCGTCGAATCGATCAAGGCGGTCTCGGACATCTACGCCCCCGTTTCGGGAACCGTCACCGCGGTCAACGACGCCCTGTTCGACGAGCCGGAACTGGTCAACGACGACCCTTACGGCGACGGCTGGCTGCTGGAGATCGAACTGGCCGACGACTCGGAGCTGGACGACCTGCTCTCGCCCGACGAGTACCGCGAGCAGATCGCCTGACCGGCTCGAACCGCTGGCCGTCTCTCACTTCCCGGTCGTCGTCTCGGCGGGCGCTCCCGGTGGCTCGGCGATGCCCAGCTCGAACTCGACTTCGATCGGGTCGTCGGTCGCCGGTGTCTGCTGGTCGGTGTTGTCCAGCGCCAGGAGCAACTCTCGGTCGTCCAGTCGTTCGACCAGCGCCGTCTCACTGACGTTCTGACGGGTGTACTCGTCGACGACCGACACGTTTCGGGCCCCGCTCTGGTAGGCGTCGTAGGCCGCGCGCTCGAACACCAGCACGTCGACCGTCGCGTCGTCGACGACCGACACCTCGTAGCTGAGATAGGAGCCACCGGTCGCGTCGTCGGTCTGTAACTGGTGGGCGCTGAACTCGCCCGGTGGGAGTTCGACGGTCCCCTCACTGGTGCTCGACCTGAACGCTCGACGAGGGTCTTCGGGGTAGTCGTCCGCGCGGTCGGGAACGCCGTCGCCGTCACTGTCGGGCGGTGTGGGCGTCGGCGTCTGATCGCCGCCCAGCGCCGAGCAGCCGGCGAGCAATGCTGCGCCGCTCAGGAGGAGTTCGCGACGGGGGACACGCATGCTGATTCGTTCGGGCAGAACGGTGGTAGACGTTTCGGTGACGGTGTCGCGAGCGCGACCTGCCTGCGGGATCGTGTTCAGATAAGCCGCTGCATTTTCTGAGTTGGAGACACCGAAAGCCCTCGTACAGTTGCGGTCCCGCGACTCGCTGCGCGCGCTTCGCGTGCTTGCATCCTCGGGGTTCCCGCAACTGTACTCGCCCTTTCATCCGCCAGGGTTCAGACTGTGATACGGAAAGTTGTAGGTCTTTACCAGATCGACCGCACGCCGTCGTGCGGTCGACTGGGTAAACGCCTACAACCGTCCGTATGAGGCAGCCGAATCCTGGCGGATGAAAGGGCGAGGCGCGGTCCGGGGTTCTGCGGCGGCACTATCCGAACGGAGTGAGGATATCCGCCACAGAACCCCGGAGCGGGCCGAGGGCTTTCGGTGCTTCAGACTGCCTGCACTGATCTCTTATCTGAACACCACCGCCTGCGGAACGCGCACACTAATGTAGGCCCAGCCGCAAGCCTCGCCTATCACGTCCCTACGGGGACGACCTACATCATGAGCGAAGACGATTCTCGCGGGACACCCTATGCACCGCACACGGCGGCGACGACGGCGGCGATGCTCGACGCCGTCGGCGTCGACAGCGAGGCCGCACTGTTCGACATCCCCGAGTCCGTCGCTTTCGACGCGGACTTCGACATCCCGGAACGCTCCGAGCGGGAGACGCGCTCGCACGTCGAGGAGATCCTCGGGCGCAACGACGACCTGACGGCGTTCCTGGGCCGGGGTCACTACGACCACTACGTCCCCAGCGTCGTCGACGACCTGGCGGGACGCTCGGAGTTTCTGACCTCCTACACCCAGTACCAGCCCGAGATCGCACAGGGGTTCCTGCAGGCGCTGTTCGAGTACCAGTCGATGCTGGTCGAGCTGACGGGCCTGGGCGTCGCGAACTGCTCGATGTACGACGCCGCGACCGCGCTGGGCGAGGCCGCGACGCTCTCACAGCGGCTCCGGAGCGTCTCCGGCGACCGGGTACTCGTGCCGGACCTGCTGCGAGCGGGCAAGCGCGCCGTGCTGGACAACTACGCCGGGGGGCCGGGACTGACCGTCGAGACGTACCCGACGGCGGACGGCAACGTCGATCTCGACGCCCTGCGCGGGGCACTCGACGACGACGTGGCGATGGTCTACGCCGAGAACCCGACGGTCCGGGGCACCATCGAGGAAGGGCTGGCCGCCGTCGGCGACGCCGCCGACGCCCACGACGCGCTGTTCTGTCTCGGGACGGACCCGGTAGCGATGGCGCTGCTCGAACCGCCGGCCAGCGTCGGCGCGGACGTGGTCGTCGGCGACGCGAGCTCGCTGGGGACCGGCACGGCCTACGGGTTCGGACTCGGGCTGTTCGTCACCCGCGAGGCGTACCTCCGGCAGGTCCCGGGACGCCTCGTCGGCGCGGCCGAGGACGACAGCGGCCGGCGGGCCTACACGCTCACGCTCCAGACGCGCGAACAGCACATTCGCCGCGAGCGGGCCACCTCGAACATCTGTACGAACCAGGCCTGGGTCGCGCTGCGAGCGGCGATGCACGCCGCCTGGCTCGGCCCCGACGGGCTGGTCGATCTCGCCGAGTCCTGTGTCACCCGCGCTCGCGACCTCGCGGCGCGGATCGACGAGATCAGCGGCGTGCGAGCGCCGGTCCACGACCGCCACCACTTCCGCGAGTTCGTGGCCCACACCGACCAGCCCGCCGAGGCGATCCGCGCGGACCTCGCCGAGGAGGGGTACGCGGTCCACGCGGTCGGCGACCACGAGATACAGATCTGCGCGACCGAGACGACCGAACGCGCCGTCGACGGCTTCGTCGACGCCCTCGCGGAGGTGGCCCGATGAACTACGCACAGGCCCGCTGGACGGACGACGACGACCGGTACGAACCGCTGCTCTCCGAGAAGTCCAGCGAAACGGTCTCGACCGAGGACGGCCCCCTGCCAGACGATCTGACCCGCGACTCGCTGACGCTGCCCGACGTGAGCGAACCCGAGCTGGCCCGCCACTACACACGGCTCTCACAGACGAACTACGGCGTCGAGAGCGGCCCCTTCCCGCTCGGCTCGTGTACGATGAAGTACAACCCCTCGTTCACCGAGGATCTGGCCGCCAGCCCCGACGCGGCGGTCCACCCCGATCAGCCGACGGAGACGACACAGGGGACGCTGGAGTTGCTGTACCGGCTCCAGGACTATCTCGGGCGGATCGGGGGGATGGACGCCGTCTCGCTCCAGCCCCCCGCCGGTGCGGCCGGCGAGTTCGCGGGGATCCTCGTCGCGAAGGCCTACCACGAGCACAACGGCGAGGACCGCAGTGAGGTCCTGATCCCCGAGTCGGCTCACGGCACCAACTTCGCCAGCGCGGCGATGGCGGGCTACGACGTGGTCTCGCTGGCCGGCGACGACGACGGCCGCGTCGACCTCGACGCGCTGGAAGCGGCCGTCGGCGAGGAGACCGCGGCGCTGATGCTGACGAACCCGAACACGCTGGGCCTGTTCGAGCGCGACATCGAGGCGATCGCCGCGATCGTCCACGACGCTGGCGGCCTGCTGTACTACGACGGCGCGAACCTCAACGCGCTCCTCGGCCGCGCCCGGCCCGGCGACATGGGCTTCGACGTGATGCACTACAACGTCCACAAGACCTTTGCGACGCCCCACGGCGGCGGCGGTCCGGGCGCGGGTCCGATCGGCGTCACCGACGACCTCGCGCCGTTCCTCCCCGCCCCGCGGGTCGCAGAGTCCCGCGGCGGCTACGAGTACGTCGATCCCGACCGCTCGATCGGCAAGGTCCACGGCTTCTACGGCAACTGGCCGGTGCTGTTGAAGGCCTACGCGTACATCGCTCGCTTGGGCGACGCGGGGCTCGCCGACGCCAGCGCCAAGGCCGTCCTCAACGCGAACTACCTCGCCGAGCAGATCGACTACGAGATCCCGTTCGGTCCCTTCCACCACGAGTTCGTCGCCAGCGCGGGCGAGCAGGACGCCGCGGACGTGGCAAAGCGGATGCTCGACTACGGCGTCCATCCGCCGACGACGAAGTGGCCCGAGATCGTGCCCGAGGCGCTGATGACCGAACCGACCGAGGCCGAGTCTCGACGGACGCTCGACCAACTGGCCGCGGCGTTCGACGCCGTCGCCGGGGAGAGCGACGAGACGCTCGCGAGCGCTCCGGAGTCGACCGCGGCCCGCCGGATCGATCAGGTCCGTGCCGCTCGCGAGCCGCGCCTCAGTTGGCAATCGCTGGACGAATAGCCGCTGGAGGTAGGCAATCCTTATTATTTTACTGGCGCTGGGTTAGCGTCTCGATGCCCGACGAACTGCTCGAACGGATCGACGAGTTCTCCGAAGATCACGGGTACACCGGCCGGAGCGAGGTGTTTCGCGAGGCCGCCCGGACCCTCCTCGGCGAGTTCGAGGACCGCAAGCTCGAAGATCGCGAACTGCTCGGCGTCGTCACTGCCCTGTTCAACTACGAGACCGCGAGCGTCGAAGAGCGGACGATGCACCTGCGCCACGAACACGAGGGGCTGGTCGCCTCGAACTTCCACAGCCACGTCGGCGACGCCTTCTGCACGGAACTGTTCGTTCCGGAGGGGCAACTCGACGAGGTCTCTGCGTTCGTGGGCAAGATCCGCGCGACCAAGGACACGCTGACCGTCGACTACTCGGTGACGCCGGTCGACGGCTTCGAACCGACCTTCGAGGGCGCGTGAACGCCCCGATCCCCGCTTCCTACAACCGTCCGTATCATTCCCGTCTGCCGTTGACCGGTTGATATATCTCCCTCCGCGCGTTATCTGACGCCGTTCGATGTCCGCTCTTCGCGTCCTCCACGTCAGACCCGCCGACTGGTCCGGCCCCGAATTCGGTGACGACTTCGCGGTCACCGTCGTCCACGAGATCGACGGCGCTGACTTCGAGACGGCGAGTCTTGACTGTGCCGTCGTCGAGGCGGCCCTCGGCGACGACGACGGGACCGACGCGCTGAGGGCGCTGCGCGAGCGGGCTCCCTCGCTGCCGGTCGTCCTCTGTACTGCGGTCGCCGACGGGACCGTCGCGGCCGCCGCCACGCGCCACGGCGTGACCGAGTACGTCCCCCGAGACGGCGCGGTTCGCGTCGCCGATCGGGTGCGAGCCGTTGTCGCTGACCACACGTCCGACGATGCGTCCGCGCCCGAGTCGACGGGGAGGTCGGCGGCCGCCAGCGCCGGCATCTCGGAACGCGAGCAGCGCCGGCACGCGCTGACGGCGACCAACGAGGCACTGGAGTCACTCGCCACGCTTGCGTCGCGAAACGACCTCACGCAGACGGAACGGATCCGCCGGGCCCTGGAGATCGGCCGCCAGCGTCTCGGGCTCTCGCTCGGATACTTCACCCGGATCGACGGCTCGACCCAGCGGATCGAGGTGACGGCCGGTCGCTCTGATCTGGTCAGTCCGGGACTGTCGGCTCCCCTATCGAAGACGTACTGTCGGCGGACGATCCAGCAGGACGGTCTGCTGACGATCGCCGACGCCGAGCGGGAAGGGTGGAGCGACGACCCGGCCTTCGAGAGCTTCGGCGTCTCCTGTTATCTCGGCGGGACCGTCGTCGTCGACGGCGAGACCTACGGTACGCTGTGTTTCGCCGCGATGGATCCCAGAGACCGGTCGTTTACCGACGCCGAGAAGCGCCTCGTCAACCTGCTCGTCGAGTGGGTCGGCAACGAGATCGAGCGCAACCAGCGAGCGACGGATCTCCGGCGATACGCCGACATCATCGAAGCCGTCGACGACGGCGTTTACGCGCTCGACGACGAGGGCCGCTTTACCCTGGTCAACGAGGCGATGACGGATCTCAAGGGCTACGACCGCGAAACGCTGCTGGGCTCGCACACGGCCCGCATCAAGGACGACGGGACCGTCGACCGCGCCCAGTCGATCCTCGTGGAGATGCTCCGCGGGGTCCGATCCGACGAGGAGACGTTCGAGCTGTCGATCCAGCGCGCCGACGGGACCGCCTTTCCCGCACAGGATCACATGACGATTCTGCGCGACGACGGCGCGTTCGCCGGGACTGCCGGCGTGATCCGCGACGTGACCGCACAGCGAGCCCGCGACGAGGCACTGGAGGGGCTGTTAGAGACGACCCGATCGCTGATGGCCGCCCAGACACCGACGGAGGTCGCAGAGATCGTCGCCGGTGCCGCCAGCGAGACGCTGGGGTTCGAACTCAATCTGGTTCGACTGTACGATTCCGACGACGACACGCTCGTCCCGATCGCCAGAGCCGGCGACAGCGCCGACGAGATCGAGCGCCCGACGTGGGACAGCGACGAGGGGTATCCCGGTGAGGCCTTCACCACTGGCGAGACGCTCGTCGTCGACGACCTGAACGACCGCGCCGGCTACGACAGCGGGCCAGCGGCGTCGGCGATCTACCTCCCACTCGGCGAGTACGGGGTCTGTACGGTCGCCAGCACCGAGCCGCGCGCCTTCGACGACAGCGACCGATCGATCGCCGAGATCCTCGCCTCGAACGCCGCGGCGGCGTTCGAGCGCGTCGATCGCGAACAGGAGCTGTCGCGCTACGAGACGGCCGTCGAGAACGTCAACGACATGCTCTACGTCCTCGACGAGGAAGGGCGATTCCAGCTGGTCACACAGCCGCTGGCGACGTACCTCGGCTTCGACCGGTCCGAACTTCTCGGGGCGCGCCCGGAGATCGTCCTCGACGACGCGACCGTCGGCCGGTTCGAAGCCGAGATCGGCTCGCTCCGCCGTGGAGACGCCGACCACGCCGACGTACAGACCGAGCTGTCGACGGCAGACGGCAACGATCGACCGGTCGAGATCGAGATCTCGCTCATCTCCGGCGAGGGGGCGTTCCAGGGGACCGTCGGCGTCGTCCGCGACCGGACGGAACTCCAGCAGACCCGCGAACAGCTCCATCAGGAACAGACTCGCTTTTCCTACCTCTTCGACGCGCTGCCGGACCCGGTCGTGGAGGCGGAGCTGGTCGACGGCGAGCCGGTCGTTCGATCGGCCAACCCCGCGTTCGCCGAGACGTTCGATCTCGGCGACTCGTCGCTGTCGGGTCGGACGATCGATTCCCTGCTGCGGGGGCCGGACGACTCGGAGTCGACCGGTCCCTCGCTGTCTGCGGTCGCCGACGGCGAGTCGGCTCAGGGCGAACTCAGGCGCTGGACAGCCGACGGGTTCCGAGACTTTCTCTTCCGGGCGGTCCCCTATCAGCGGGGCGACGGCCGGCAGTTCGCCTTCGGTATCTACACCGACATCACCGAGCAGCGCGAGCGCCAGCGGCGGCTCGAAGTGCTCAATCGCGTCTTGCGCCACAACCTCCGCAACGACATGACCGTCATTCTGGGGACGGCCGAGGAACTGGTCGACCGCGCCGACGACGAGGAGCACCGCACCCTCCTCAGGCGACTCCTCCGAAAGGCCGAGGGCGTCGTCTCGCTGTCGGATCGGGCCCGCGAGATCGAGGCGGCCGTCCGCCGGGACTCCGCGACGACGGACTCCGTCTCGGTGCCGGAGATCGTCGAGAGCGTCGTCGACGAACTCGCGACCGAGCACCCCGAGGCGACGCTCCGGACCGACTGCGATCCCGTTCCGCCCATCGCGGACCCGCGGCTCCGAACGGCGCTGTACGAGACCGTCGAGAACGCCCTGGAACACAACGAGGCACCGACCGTCTCCGTCGACGTGACGGCCGACCCCGAGAGCGTCCGTATCCGGATCGAGGACGACGGCAGCGGCATTCCGGCGGACGAACTCGCCGTCGTCACCGGGGACGGAGAGATCACGCAACTGACACACGGCACCGGCCTGGGCCTGTGGCTCATCACGTGGCTGATCGAGTCCTACGGCGGCACCGTGACCTTCGAGAACACCGCCGGGACGACCGTGACGCTCCGCGTACCCCACACGGACCGCTGAACTACAGGGCTTCTCGGATCTCTCGGGCCAGGGTCGCGTACTGTTCGGTCCCCGTGCTCTTCTTGACGAACGCCGTCGGGCAAGCGGCCGCTCCATCGTCGACGTCGTCCTCGTCGCGGCCGGTAAACACCAGAAACGGGATCTCCGGTCGGCTCGCGCGGATCTCCCGACAGAGTTCGAGTCCGTCGAGTTTGGGCATCGTCAGGTCGCTCACGACGGCATCGAAGGAACCGGCACGCACCCGCTCCAGGGCCGCTTCCGGATCGCTCTCGGTCGCGACCGTCAGTCCCTCCTGTCTCCCCAGAAATGCCTCGGTGATCTCGAGTACGTCTTCGTCTTCGTCTACGATCAGGACCTCGATTGCCATCGTCACATGTGAATGGCACACACTGAGTTAAACCCCCGGGTCACGGGGCCTCCCGCCGCCGTCTGTCGCTTCCCGGGGCGACTCGCCACCTCGCGGTGACGAGAGCGGTTACCCCCCCTCACCGCATCGCGGCCAGGTCCTCGAACACGTCCCGGTCGGCACTCAGCCAGGTGGTCGTTCGCTCACCCTCCTCGACTGTCCGGGGCGACACCGTACAGCGATCCGGGCCGTCGTCGTACTCTACGACCGTCGCTTGCAACGCCAGTGATCGACCAGCGCACGCCGTCGCGCGGGTGCCGTGCGGGCTCATTCGGTTCGATGCTCACAGACGAGGGCAAAAACGGCTACTAAGAGTGCTATCGAGAGCTATAGTCGCTATTGACCGCGCCGACGCGTCGTCGGTGTCTCCGCTCGGCCCCGCCGCCGATCAGGCCGTCGCGCCGGTGTCGACTTCGCCGTCGATGCGGACGAATCCGTAGTCGCACTCCTCGCAGTGCCACTTCGTCTTCGTGCCCAGGTGCATCGTCGTGCTCGCGACTTTCCAGAACGTCCGGTACTCCTCACAGTCGGGACAGTAGTGCTCAAGGTCCATCGCCATAACGAGCGCTTTTTTCCGGTCGTAATTGAAGCTCCCGGTTTCACCGCCGTAAATCAGAGAGCGCTATATCGAATCTCGGCCGTCTCCCGCCTCGACTAACGTTATAAGTCACTGGCCGCCCCAGCGTCGACCATGACGATCTACACGGGCCGTGGCGACCAGGGCCAGACCGACCTCCGAAACATGGAACGGGTTTCGAAGGACAGCAAACGGATCGAAGCCTACGGCACCGTCGACGAGGTCAACGCGCTCGTCGGCGTCGTGCGGCCGACCGGCCACGACGACATCGACGAGAAGCTCCGGGAGATCCAGAACCACCTCCACGTCGTCCAGGCCGACTTTGCGAACCCCGCGCCGGAGGACGACGATCCACAGATCGGCGACCGTCACGTCGAGACCCTGGAGTCGTTCATCGACGAGGCCGACGCCGAACTGGAGCAGCTCACGCAGTTCATCCTCCCGTCGGGCTCCGAACCGGGCGCGAAACTCCACCACGCTCGGGCGGTCTGTCGGCGCGCCGAACGGCGAGCGGTCTCGTTCTCGGCCGAAGAGCCGGTCAACGAGACTGCGATCGTCTATCTGAACCGACTGTCGGACGCGCTCTTTACGCTCGCGCGGCTGGTCAACAAACGCGAGGGCGTCCGCGAGGAGAATCCCGAGTACTGATCGGCCAGCCGGCGTGGCCCGCTCGTCGGCGGGCGCTCACGACTGCGGATGGAAACGCCTTTGATCCGGACAGACACACATCAGAGCATGAGCAACGGGGACGACGACGGCGAGGACGCTGCACTCGACGTGACTCTCGACAGTCGCCTCGACGACGCAGCCGAGGCCCTGGAGGCCGCAACGACCGAGTCGGCACTGGACGACGTCGAGGCGACCCTCGACGAGATCGAATCGGACCTCGAAGACGCCGAGCTACCGGAGCCCGACGAGGACGACGAGGACGCGGACGACCCCCGCGAGCAACTGGAGTCGCGCCTCTCGGAGCTGCGTGACGACCTCGAAGACCAGCGCGGCCCCTACGTCGAGGACGTCGCCGAGACCGTCGATTCGGCGTCCGCGACCGTCGCGGACAGCGAGTGGACCGACGACGGGGAACGGGAGGCCGTCACCGCCGTCGAGTCGTTCCTCGACGCCGCTGGCGAGCACTACGACCTCGACGCCGACGCGGGCGACACGCCCCAGAGGGCGTCCGACGCGCTGGCCGACGCCGCGACGGCACTCGATGCGTCCGGCCTCGATCCCGACGAAGACGCCGACGCCGTCGCCGGACTGGTCGAAGCCGCGGACGCGCTCGCAGACGACCTCGACGCCGCGGAGACGTGGGACGATCTCACCGTTCAGGAGCAACTCGACGCTCGGGGCTTCTACGACGTGCTGGACAACGAGAACCGCAAGGACTTCCCGCCGGAGTGGTCGGCCCTGAAGATCTACGCCAAGCAGGGCGAGGTCGAGCCGATGCTGTTCGCGCTGGGGAAGCTGGACGACTCGGAGTTCATGGAGGAGTACGTCCTCGACCAGTTCCTCCACATGGGCAGCGAGGCGGCCGACGCCTTCGACGAGCTCCACCAGCGCGCACAGAAGCGCGACAAGCTCCCGATCCGGATCCTCGGAAAGATGGGCGACGAGCGTGCCGCCGACACTCTCCACGACTTCATCGAGGGCGACGGCGATCCGGCGCTCCAGAAGGTGACGCTGCGCGCGCTGGGTGAGATCGGCAGCGCGGACTCCGTCCAGCCGGTCGCCAACCGACTCGTGGCCGAGGACGACGAGGTCCGGTCGGTCGCGGCCCGCGCGCTTGGCCTGCTCGGCGACACCCGTGCGATCGAGCCGCTCGCCGACGTACTCGGCGAGGACGACGCGGACTCCGTTCGAGCCTCTGCCGCGTGGGCGCTGCGCCAGATCGGCACCGAGCGCGCGCTGGACGTGGCCGGCGAGTACACCGACGACGAGGCCTACCTCGTCCAGGCCGAGGCCGAGAAAGCCGCGAGCGTCTGAGCGTCTCGCCCACAGTTTATCAGGGAAGACGGCCCATCCCGTCTCGATGGTCCGTTTCGCCCCGCTCCTCTGTGTCTGCTGTCTGTTCCTCGCAGCGAGTGCGCTCCCGGCCGTCGCACAGGACGAGACGACACCGTCTGCTCCGCACCCGGAGATCGTCGCCGCGTACCCGGACCCGATCGCCGACGGCGACGCGGGCGAGTTCGTCGTCCTCCGGCTTCCCGCCGAGGCGGCGCTCGCCGGCTACGTCTTCACCGACGGCGACACGACCGTCTCGCTGTCGAACGTCTCCCGGCGGGGGCGGGTCGCTCTCTCTGCTGGACCCGACCGCGCTCGCAATCACACGGCCGCACCGGTCGTCGCGGTCGACCGACTCGGACTCGCAAACGGCGGCGAACACCTCCAGGTGCGTCGGAACGGGACAGTCGTCGACCGAGCCGTCTATCGCGACACGGAGGAGGGCGAACGCGTCACCTGGAACGGGACCGAGCCCGTCTGGCGACCGATCGGTGCGACGGATCGGCCGGTGGTGTCGGCAGAGGGCGGGCACGTCCGTGCGTTCGTGCTCCCGGACGGCCCCGCCGTGCCGATCCAGACGGTGCGTGACGCCGACGACCGCGTCCTTCTGGCGGGATACACGCTCACCTCCGACCGGGTCACCGACGCGCTCGTCGCGGCACACGAACGGGGCGTCACGGTGCGCGTCCTGCTGGAGGGCGCGCCGGTCGGCGGGCGCACGCGCCAGGGCGCACGACGACTCGACCGTCTGACCGAGGCCGGGATCGAGGTTCGCCTGATCGGCGGCGAGTACGCACGCTACGACTACCACCACGCGAAGTACGCGGTCGCCGACGACCGCGCGCTCGTCCTCACCGAGAACTGGAAGCCGAGTGGGACCGGCGGCCACAGCAGCCGCGGCTGGGGCGTCCGAACCAACCAGTCCCGCGTCGTCGACGGTCTCGCGGCGACGTACCGGGCCGACGCCAGCGGTCGCGATGCGCGCCCCTGGTCGCAGTTTCGCCGCGGCCGCTCCTTCGAACGGGGCGCGGTCTCGAACGCGAGCTACGAGACGACCGTCGCTCCCGAGACCGTCCCCGTCGAGGAGACGACGCTGCTGGTGACTCCGGACAACGGCGAGCCGCGACTGGTCGATCGGCTGGACGGGGCACAGACCTCGATCGACGTGATACAGGTGTCGCTGGGATGGGACGGCACGCTCGCCGCCGCGCTCCGCCGCGCCGCCGACCGCGGGGTTCGCGTTCGCCTCCTGCTGTCCAGCGCGTGGTACGTCCGCGAGGACAACGAGCGTCTCGCCGAGCGCTTCGAGGAATGGGCCAGCGCCAACGACGCACCCCTGTCGGTTCGCCTCGCCGACCCTGCGGGACGCTACGAGAAGATCCACGCGAAGGGCGCGATCGTCGACGACCGCCGCGTCGTCCTCGGGAGCCTCAACTGGAACGACCGAGCGGCCGCGAACAACCGCGAGACGGTCCTCTTACTGCGTGGCTCTGCGGTGGCCGACTACTACGGAACGGTGTTCGACGCCGACTGGCGGGGCGGTCGCTCGCCGCTGCCCTACGGACTGCTCGCGGCGGTCGCTGGCTGTCTCGGACTGGCCGCGATCGTCGGCGGGAAAATCAGGTTCGAACGGCGGTAGGTCAGTCCTGGCTCAGCACGCCCGTGCTCTGTAGTTCCTCGTCGATCTCGGCGTCGGCCATCTTCTCGACCAGCGCGTCGATCACCTGTTCGCGCATCCCCTTGACGAACTTGATGGAGCCGACGACAAGGTGGCCCCCACCGCTGACGCCGCCGCCGTCGATCTCGTCACTCAGCTCGGTGACGTACTCCGGAATGTCGAGGCGGACGCCGTCAGAGCGGAGGACGGCGAAGTCCGGACCGTAGCCGATCGTGATGACGGGATCGCCGGTCTCCTGGACCTTGCGGTCGTGGATCTTGCCCGTGGTCTTGCCCGGCGCAGGGTAGGTAAAGCGATGGGCGTGGTGTTCCACGTCGATCTGGTAGAGGTGTGCGCCGTTGTCCAGGCGCTCGTGTTCGAGGTGGTCCATCGCGGCGTCGAGCTGGGTGTCGACGTCTCGCTCGGCCCGAGTCGAGAGGAACTCGACGATCTCCTCGTGGCGGTCCCGGTCGTCGCAGTTGACGTTCAGCGCGTCGTCGATCAGTTCGCGACCGTCGTCGTACTTGAGCCAGAAGGTTGCGTAGTCGAGTGCTTCGCCGACGTCTCGGAGGTCTGCCTCGTCGTAGCCCTCCTGTCGGGCCAGCTCGACGTACTCGGGCATGGCCTCGCCCTCGGAGCGGTCCGAGACTCCGGCGACCGCCGGGACGTGGCGTAGCTCGTCGGTCAGCGACGGGTCGATCATGCGGGCGAGTTCGACGCACATCATCCCGGTCGTGATCCGGTAGTCCTCGTCGTGGAGGTAGGGGTTGACGTGGGCGTCGATCAGCGGCTCGACGGCCTCGGGATCGGGGTGGTGGTGGTCGACGACGACCACGGGGATGTCGTAGTGTCGGAGGTTCCGGTAGGCCGGCGTGTCCTCCTCGGTCGAGCCGTTGTCGAGCATCAGGACCAGCGGGAGCTTCTGGCCGTGACGCTCGCGGTTCTCCAGCGCGAAGTTGAGGTCGCGGGTCACGTCCTCCAGCTCGTAGTAGGGTGCCTTGCTCGGCAGCCGCTTGAGCATGTGTCGGCCCGCCTCGTCGTCCTGGTAGTGCCGTGCGACGAACCGCTCTAGCGCGAGCTGTAGCGGGACGCTGGCACAGAGGCCGTCGCCGTCGGCGTGGTGTCGCATCCGGATCGGCCGTCCTTCGAGGACGGTCCGACGGAGCTGCCGGGCCACGTCTCTGAGGTCGTCCCACAGCTTCTCGAAGGCCGGCCACTCGACCAGCGGGTCGATGTCGGCCGGCTCGGCGGCTTCGTCCAGCGCCTCGTCGATGTCGTCACGGACAGCCCGCTCGCGGTCGCTCCCGAGGACGGTCAGCTCCTCGACCTCGACCTGGACGCCGCCGTTGCGGCTCTCGACGCGGCCGGTCACCTCGGCCACGTCGCCGAGGTCGACGGCCGGGAACGCCCGGACGCCGGCCTCGTCGAAGGCCGCGCAGGGAACGACGCCGCTCTCGTCTCGGAGCTGGAAGATCGTCGGGCCGCCGGTCTGTTTGATCTGGAGAATCTCGCCCCGGACCGTGACTGTCTCGCCGGTCACGTCCGCGAGGTCGTCGACGACGGCGTCGGTCCCGCGGCCGACCGCTTCGGTCGTGTAGTCGGCGAACTGGACCTCTTCGAAGCTCACGTCGCCGTTCTCTCGCACCTCGGCGAGCTCGACGACGAGCTCGTCGCCCACGTCGTAGTCGCCGACGAGGTTCGAGTCGTGGACGAGCCCGGACAGTTCTTCCGAGAGATCGACGAAGACGCCGTACTCGACGACGCCGTTGACTGTACCAACGTAGCAGCTGCCCTCCTCGACGTCGTCGAGGGTGCAGCCGTCAGCGAGTTCGTAAACGACGGTTCCCCCGTCGGGAACCGGGGCACCCGTGTCGGTGCCGGCTGGCGGAGACATTTGACCTGTCTTGGTCGCTACCGCGTTTTTATGCTTCGGTATCGTCGCGCCGGCAACTGCCCGTCACGCCGACCGGACAACGGCGACGCACGCCGTCGTCTCGACCTCCGCCAGGGCGGGCGTTCGTACGGAACGTCGCCTCTTTTCCGTGGTCGCTCCCACCGCACGCTCCTCGGAAAGTTTAGAAGGCGCGATACCACACGTTCAGACATGGGCCTGTTTCGCTCGGGCGGGATCCTCGGCATCGCCGACTCCGCGCTCGAGTTCGCCCTCGCGGCGTCGGAGGAGAGCCACCCCAACGAGTACATGGGGATCCTGCGCGGCGAGGACGCACGCACACTCGGACTGGACGAGGACGGCACGGTACTGTCCGACGTGCTCGTGATCCCCGGAACGGAATCGAACCCGGTGAGCGCGACGCTCAAGACGAGCATGGTACCCAACGACCTGCGGGCCGCGGGATCGATCCACTCCCACCCCAACGGCGTGCTCAAGCCGAGCGACGCCGACCTGCAGACGTTCGGCCGCGGCGACGTACACATCATCGTCGGCGCGCCCTACGGGAAAGACGACTGGCAGGCGTTCGACAACGAGGGCCAGCCGATCGAACTCGACGTGCTGGACGTGGACCCGCCAGAGGAGGAGTTCTTCGACTTCACCCAGGCGGACATCGACGCCGAGTTGCGGGAGGACGAGTGGTGACCCGCGACGTCGTCGCCCAGGGGACCTTCGACATCCTCCACCCCGGACACGTCCACTATCTTCGGGAAGCGAAGGCGATGGGCGACCGACTCCACGTCATCGTCGCCCGTAGCCAGAACGTCACGCACAAAGCGCCACCGGTCGTCCCCGACCGCCAGCGCGTCGAGATGGTCGAAGCCCTCGATCCCGTCGACGACGCCCGGCTGGGCCACGCCGAGGACATCTTCGTCCCCATCGAGCAGATCGAACCCGACGTGATCGCGCTGGGCTACGACCAGCACCACGAGGTCGAGGGGATCGAGACGGCACTCGACGAGCGTGGCCTCGACTGCGAAGTGCGTCGGGCCGGACCGCGAAAAGCCAGCGAGGACGAGATCCTCTCGACGGGATCGATCATCGAGAAGATTCTGGACGAACGGAGGTGACTGGGTTGCGGTCTTCGGTCTGGAGATTGCTTCTCGCTCGATTCACTGCCCCGATCGGAGTGGGGGGCGGCCGTTTTCACCCACGTTTTTGCGCAAGTGGTTCGCTCGCTGCGCTCGCGAATCCGAAGTAGAAAACGGTGGTACTACAGCAGACCGGCGTCGTCGAGTCGCTCGACGGCTTCTTCGAGCCGCTCCTTGCTGTTGGCGTAGGAGATGCGCGCGTAGCCCGGCGTCCCGAAGGCGTGGCCCGGCACGGTGGCGACGTGGGCCTCCTCGATCGCTTCCTCGCACCAGGCGTCGTCGTCGCCGTCGGGCGCGACCTCGGGCATCATGTAGAAGGCTCCCTGGGGCTCGGGGACGTGGACGCCCCGCTCCTCGAAGAGGTCCTTGAGGAAGGTGCGCCGTTCGTCGAAGGCTTCGACCATCTCCTCGACCTCGCTCTCGGTGTTGCGGATCGCCTCGACGCCCGCGTGCTGGACGAAGTTGACGGCACAGGAGACGGAGTGGCCGTGGACCTTCCCGGCCTCGTCGATCAGCTCCTCGGGGCCGGCGAAGTAGCCGAGCCGCCAGCCGGTCATCGAGTAGGCCTTCGAGAAGCCGTTGAGCGTGATGGTCCGGTCTTCTATGCCGTCCAGCGTCCCCAGCGAGGTCGCCTCGCGGCCGTCGTAGGTGATCTCCTTGTAGATCTCGTCGGAGATGACCTGGAAGTCGTGCTCGACGGCCAGGTCGCGAACGCCTTCGAGGGCCTCGTCGGTGTAGACCGCGCCGTGGGGGTTGCCCGGCGAGTTCACCACGAGCAGTTCCGTGTCGTCGCTGACCGTCTCGGCGAGATCGTCGAGCGCGCCCGCGAGCTGGAAGTCGTGGGCAGCGGTGTCGACGCGTTTCAGCGAGCCGTCGGCGAGTTTCACCATCGCCTCGTAGGAGACCCACGCCGGGTCCAGCAGGACGACCTCGTCCCCGTCGTCGATGAGCGTCTGGAAGATCTCGTAGAGGGCCTGCTTGCCGCCGGGCGTGACCATGAGGTTGTCTTCGCCGTACTGGGTCAGCCCGTCGTCGTGGAGCTTCTCGGCGATGGCGGTCTTCAGTTCCGGAATCCCGCTCGTCGGGGTATACCCCGTGTGGCCGGCGTCGAGGGCCGCCTTGGCGGCGTCCTTGATGTTCTCGGGCGTGTCGAAGTCCGGTTCGCCGACGCTCAGGTCGACCACGTCGACTCCCTGGGCCTCCAGTTCGGCGGCCTTGTTGCTGATCGCGAGCGTCGCGCTCGGTTCGACTCGTCCTACACGTGCGGCGAAGTCCTGTGTCATTGTGGTACTCTCTGTCGTTGTCGTCGGTCCGCGCTCACTGTCGCAGTTCCGTCGCGAGCGAGACGGCACTGTCGACGGCGTCGCCGCCTTTGTCGGTCCGTGCCGTCGCCTCGTCCTGGCTCATGCCCGGGCCGATGACGCCCATCGTCACTGGGGTGTCGCGGTCGAGGCTGACCCGCGTCAGTCCCTGGGCGGCGGCGTCGGCGATCACCTGATCGTGGTCGGTGTCGCCGGTGACGATCGCGCCCAGCACCGCGACGGCGTCGACGTCCTCGCGCCGCGCCAGCCGGTCTGCGGCCAGCGGCGTGTCGTAGGACCCCGGCACCTCGCGGGTCGCGACGATCGTCGCGTCGTGATCGCTGGCGGCCTCGCGCGCCGACGCTTCCATCGCTTCGATAACCTGCCCGTGTTTGTCGTACTGGGCGACGACGAGCCCGAGCTGCACCATACCCGAGTGGCGGGTGGGAGAGCTAAAAGAAGTACCGCTTACGGCCGAGTCCGCGCCGATCGGACGGCGTCGGTCTACCGCGAACCAGAAGTGTTCTAAGCGGGCCTCGTTTCAGTGGCCGGTATGCATTCGTCCGGCCCCGACACCGACTCCGAGCGCCCTCCACAGGAGACGGACGGTGAGGCTGGCGACCCGGGCGACGACGGCAGATCGCTTCGGACGCTGGCGACGACGACCGTCGGTCTGGTCCTCGCGGTGGCGGCCGTCGGTCTCGTCCTCCGACTGGCCTTCCTGGGTGACCGCATCGCCCACTGGGACGAAGCGCGCGTCGGCTACTGGATCACCTACTACGTCGAGACGGGGTCGTTCGCCTACCGCCGGATCATCCACGGCCCCTTCGTCCAGCACGTCAACGGCTGGCTGTTCCCGCTGGTGGGTGCCAACGACTTCACGATGCGGCTCCCGGTCGCGCTGATCAGCGCGACGCTCCCGCTGTCGGCGCTGCTGTTTCGCGAGCACCTCCGCAGGGTCGAACTGCTCGCGATGGCGCTCTTCCTGGCCGTCAACCCCGTCGTCCTCTACTACTCGCGGTTCATGCGCAGCGACCTGCTGGTCGCGACGTTCATGTTCCTCGCGCTGGGTGCTCTCGTGCGGTTCTACGACACCCGGCGCTGGCGCTACGTCTACGCCGCCGGGGCGCTGATGGCGTGTGGCTTCGCCTCGAAGGAGAACGCGATTCTCTACGTGCTGACGTGGCTCGGCGCGGTCGGTCTGCTCGCCGACCAGGCGCTGTACCGTCCCCGGAACGACGCGAGCGGCTCGGCGCTCCTCCTGGCGAAACTGCGGGCGCTGGCCGGTCGCGTCCGCGGGGACGCGCCGACGGCCGCCAACGGCGGGTCCTCGCCCGAGCGGTCTCCGGGCTGGCGCTCCCGAGGCGGGCGGATACTGCTGCATCTCGTCGGCGTCGCCGCGGTCTTTCTCGCGCTCAGCCTGTTCTTCTACGCACCGCGAGGTGCGGGCGAGGCGGGGCTGTACCACCCGCCGGGGACGACAGAGCAGGTGATGCTCTGGCAGGCGGTCGGGGACCCGGCGCAGTTGCCGACGCTGCTCGAAGAGACCTGGGCCCACGTTCGGTTCGAGTACGGCGAGTGGTTCGGGCAGGCCGGCGAGAGCGGCGAGGAGAGCATCGCCAGCACGTACGTCGAGTATCTCGGCCGGTTCGTTCGTGTCATGGGGCTGAAGGCAGCGCCCCTGACGGTACTCTCGGTCGTCGGGTTCGCCGCCGAGCGATACGGGCGCGCGGAGAGCCGGAACCTCGTGATGCTCGCCGGCTACTGCGGGTTCGTCTCGGTGCTTGGCTATCCGCTGGGGACGGACATCTTCGGGGCCTGGCTCGTCGTCCACGCGCTCGTCCCGCTCTCGATTCCGGCCGCCGTGGGGCTCGCTCGGATCGTCGACTGGGCGCGGGGCGCGTTCGTCGCGGACGACGCGGTCGGGCTCACGACCGCCGCGGCGGTCCTGTTGCTCGTCGGCGGCGCGACTGCCGGCGTCGTCACGAACTCGGTGTACCTGAACGACCGGTCCGAGGACAACTATCTGGTCCAGTACGCCCAGCCCGGCGACAGCCCGCGGGCCGAACTCGAAGCGATCGATCGAGCGGCCGGCGACGACCGACCCGGGCCGGACGTGTTGCTGTTCTACGGCGAGGAGGGGGATCGCTGGGCCGACGACGAGGCCCTCGTCGAGCGGGACCGTGCCGGCTGGAACCGCTCGAAGTTCAACTATCGGCCCCTCTGTAGCAAGTGGTTCAACGCGCTGCCGTTGCCCTGGTACTTCGCCACCAGCGACGCCGACGTGGACTGTGCGAGGACGCCCGGTAACGTCACGGATCGCCTCGACGACGGGCCGCCGGCCGTCGTCGTCACGGTCGCCTCGGACCGGACGACCCCCGAGGCGGCGCTGCGCGACGCGTACAGCCGGGAGACCTACGAGATGCGAGCGAACGGCACGCGGATGACCTTCTGGGTCCACGACCGCGTCGAGCGCGACCGGGAGGTGAGATCCGTCCGTCGCGTCGGTCCGTGAGGCAACGCTTAAGCGGGTCGGTCGGAACCCCTCGCACATGACCATCTCGACACCAGGCGTGACGCTGGGCGTCGTCGGCGGCGGTCAGCTCGGACGGATGCTGGCGGAGGCCGCCGCGCCGCTGGGCGTCGATCTCGTCGTGACCGATCCGACCGAGGACCCGCCGGCCGGCCCGGTCGCGAGCGACGCGCTCGTGGGCGATTTCGACGAGCTCTCGACGATTCGAGCCGTCGCCGAGCGCGCCGACTACCTCACCTTCGAGATCGAGCTGACCGACCCGGACGCACTGGAGCAGGTCGCCGAGGAGACCGGCGTTCCGGTACACCCGAAGCCGGACACGCTCCGACTCATCCAGGACAAGCTCGTCCAGAAACGCCGCCTCGGCGACGCTGGCGTCCCGGTCCCGGCCTTCCGGCAGGTCGACGACGAGGACGATCTCCGGGCGGCGGGCGAGGAACTGGGCTATCCCCTGATGCTCAAGGCCCGCGAAGGCGGCTACGACGGGCGGGGCAACTACCCGGTCGAGTCGCCCGACGACGTGACCGACGCCCTCGACGCGATCCAGGGGCCGGCGATGGCCGAGGAGATGATCGACTTCGAGCGGGAACTGGCCGTGATGGGCTGTCTGGGAGCCGACGAGCGCGACACGTTCCCGGTCACCGAGACGATCCACCGCGAGGAGATCCTCCGAGAGACGGTCTCTCCTCCGCGAGCCGACGAGGACGTTCGAGAACGAGCCAGAGCGGTCGCGCTCGACGTACTCGACGCGATGGAGGGGCGGGGCGTCTACGGGATCGAGCTGTTCGAGACGAGCGACGGCGAGATCCTGCTCAACGAGATCGCGCCCCGCCCCCACAACTCGGGCCACTGGACTATCGAGGGGTGTCACACCTCGCAGTTCGAACAGCACGTTCGGGCCGTCACCGGGCGACCGCTCGGGACGACCGAGCGCCGTGGACCGACGGTTTCGGCAAACGTGCTGGGCGACGTACCGGACCGCCAGCGTGCGACACTCTCGGGCGAAGACGCGGTCTTCGAGACGCCTCGGGCGCACCTCCACTGGTACGGAAAGCGAGCGGTGTACCGGCTCCGGAAGATGGGACACGTGACCCTCGTCGGCGACGGCGAGACGACGGGCAAACTACTCGCGGACGTTCGGGCACTGCGAGAGCGACTGACCTTCCAGTCCCGCTCGCAGTGACCACTGTCCGTCTCGATTCGTGTCGGGCGTGGCGAGGCCATGTCCAGTCCCCGCCACGGGAAGAGAGTCGCGCCGCGTGCCTCTGATAGGAACCGCACCCTCAATTTCGTCCCGGCCGAAATAAACCTCAGTTACAGTTCCGCGAGGCGTTTTGCTAATTGTTAGTACTTTTCTGAACGGCTGTCGTACTGTCTGACATGTCCGAGCTGCCAGACGACTTTCCCGAGTGGCTCACGGCGGAGCGCCACGCCCACTACACCCGGCCGCCGACGCTCGCCTACCAGCTCTCTCGCGCGTACCCGAACATCGACACCGAGTCCGAGCTCTACCGCGCGGCCCACCGGGACATCGTCCGCCAGCACGAGGCCGGCACGACTCCGGAACAGATCTTCTCGAACTTCCTGTCGACGGTCCGCGACGCCGGCGGCGTGGTGCCGGTCGCGCTGGTCGACCGCCCCGGCGGCGATCGGCTCGTCGCCGACCCTGGCGGCGACACGCTGCTGGAGTTCGGTCTCGACGACGACGATTTCATGGAGTTTCGGGAGCTCTCTCGGAACGATTTCGACGACATGACCCGCGAGGAGCTGATCGATCTCCTCGTCTCGCTTCAAGACGCCGTCGAGTGACCGGCGACGGATCGCCCACACTTACGGCCCAGCGGGACGGAGAGGCGTTCATGACAGACTCGGAGAGCGTGCAGTCGCTGATCGACCAGCTCCGCGAGGAAGCCGAGATGGACCGTCCGAACGAGGCGACCCCCGACGTGGGAATCGTCATGGGCTCGGACTCGGACCTGGCGACGATGGCCGGCGGCAAGGGAAAGCGTCCGGGTGCCTACGCTGCCCTCGCCGAGGAACTGGGCTTTGCCGAACAGACCGACTTCACCGACGCGCCCGAGGCTCGCTTTACGTTCGAGAGCTTCGTCGTCTCGGCCCACCGGACGCCGGAACTGATGTACGCCTACGCCGAGACGGCCGAGGCCCGCGGTCTCGATGTCGTCATCGCGGGCGCGGGCGGGAAGAGCGCGGACCTCCCGAACATGACCGCCTCGATCGCCTACCCGCTGCCGGTGATCGGCGTTCCGGTCCAGGAGAAGTCCGTCGACAGCGTGATCGGGATGCCACAGGGCGCGCCGATCACGGCCGTCGACGCCGGCAAGTCGTTCAACGCCGCTCTCACCGCGGCGCAGATCCTCTCGCGGAAACACCCCGAACTTCGCGAGCGCCTGCAGGGGTACCACGACGAGCTACAGGACGAGGTCGGCACGGTGTCTCGCGATCTGCACGAACTCGGGACGCCGGAGTTCAAATCGACGTACTGGGACGGGGAGTAGCCCGGCTGAGCCGGCTCTCGACGCGCTCCGAGCACCGACGCCCGGGCGTGGCTGTCGTAGGCCACTGGAATCCCCGGAAATCACAAGAATCAACCCTTATATGCCAGCGGTCGATAGTCACGAACGATAGGAGATTCCGGAATGAGTAATCCATGGATTGCGATCGGCGCGCTCGCGCTCGTCGGCGTCCTGATTCCGTTGAGCATGATATCGGTATCGGCGCTGTTACGACCGAGCGTGCCCGAACAAGGCAAACGCGCCACCTACGAGAGCGGTGAAATTCCGACCGGCAGCAGCCAGCAGATCAGATTCAACATCCAGTACTACATGGTCGCGCTGCTGTTCGTCGTCTTCGACATCGAGACCGTCCTCATCTTCCCCTGGACGGTCATCTATCGGGACGCGGTCGGTGCCCTCGGCTACGAGCAGGTGCTGTTCCCCATGCTTCTGTTCCTCGGGGTCCTGGTCGCGGGGCTCGCCTGGGCGTGGCGCAACGGCGCTGTACAGTGGGTCAAAAGCCCGCGGGCAACTCGGCAACTGAGTACGAACAATGAGTAGTGACCAACCAACACCCGGCGACGCACAGTCTACACAGGAAGCCCGGATCGGGAGCGGTGCTGACGACCGCTTCAACTCCAAGCTTCGGGAGGCGTTCGGCTCGACGCCGTTCATCCTCACGAAGTTCGACAAGTTCATGAACTGGGTGCGGGGCTCCTCGATGTTCATGCTACAGTTCGGGATCGCCTGTTGCAGCATCGAGATGATGCACACCTACGCGGTCAAGCACGACCTCGACCGCTTCGGTGCCGGCGTCCCGCGCGCCTCGCCGCGACAGGCGGACGTGATCATCGTCCCCGGGACGATCGTCTCCAAGTTCGCCCCGCGGATGAAGCGGGTCTACGACCAGATGCCCGAGCCGAAGTTCGTCGTCTCGATGGGATCGTGTACCATCTCTGGGGGCCCGTTCCAGGAAGGGTACAACGTCATCAAGGGTGCCGAGGAGGTCATCCCGGTGGACATCCACGTCCCCGGCTGCCCGCCCCGCCCCGAGGCGCTGATCTACGGCGTCGCGAAACTCCAGGAGCGGATCGCCAACGGCGAGTCCGCGCCGGTCACGGTCAAACCCTACGAGCTCGAACAGTTCGGCGACCTCGAACAGGACGAACTCGTCGACAAACTGGCCGCCGAGATCGACGAGGAGGACCTCGTGATGCGGTACAACTGGGCTGATTCGCCATGACTCGGAGGTGTCTCGCATGAGTCTCGAAGAACCTGAACCGTCGACGCAGCTCGACGTCGGCGTCACGGACGACGGACTGGACTACGACCAGATCGAGGCGCTGATCGACGACTACGTCATCGGTCGCGAGAGCCACGTCAACGCTGAGGGGTTCGTCGTCCGACCCGACGACGTGCAGGCCGTGCTCTCGACCCTGAAGACCGAGGCCGGGTTCGACTTCTGTTCCTGTGTCACCGCACAGGAGTACCAGGACCGCTACGAATCGATCTACCACCTCAAAAAGTACGACGACCCGACACAGGAAGTCAGCGTCGTCGTGCCCTCGCCGCGTGACGACCCGCACAACCAGTCCGGTGCCGACGTGTACGAGACCGCCGACTGGCACGAACGCGAGGCCTACGACCTCGTGGGGATCGAGTACGACGACCATCCGGATCTCCGCCGTATTCTCCTCCCCGAGACGTGGCAGGGTCACCCCCTCTCGCTGGACTACAACCAGGACAAGCCCCAGATCGTCCCGCTGCGGGAACACGCGAACCCGCTGCAAGACGACAAGCGGAGCCCGAGCGACCCGGACACGATGTTCGTCAACATCGGGCCACACCACCCGGCGACTCACGGTGTGCTCCACATCAAGACCGCACTCGACGGCGAGCAGATCGCCGACCTCGAACCCGACATCGGCTACCTCCACCGCTGCGAGGAGCAGATGTGCCAGCAGGGGACCTATCGCCACCAGATCATGCCGTACCCGGACCGCTGGGACTACATCTCGGCCGGCCTGCTCAACGAGTGGGCCTACGCCCGCGCCGCCGAGGACCTGGCGGACATCGACGTGCCCGACTACGCCCAAGTCATCCGAACGATGGGCGCAGAGATGTCCCGGATCGCCGCACACATGCTCGCGGTGTCGACGTTCGCGCTGGACATCAACGGGGACTTCACCGCGACGTTCATGTACGGTATCCGCGACCGCGAGGTCGTCCAGAACCTCCTCGAAGACCTGACCGGCCAGCGGCTGATGTTCAACTACTTCCGGCTGGGCGGCGTTGCCTGGGACCTGCCAGAGCCCCGCGAGGAGTACTTCGAGAAGGTCCGTGACTTCGTCGACGGCCTCCCGGAGAAACTCACCGAGTATCACGACCTGCTGACGAACAACGAGATTCTCCAGATGCGGACCGTCGACACGGGGGTCCTGCCGCCGGAAGACGCCAAGAGCTACGGCGCGACGGGCCCGGTCGCACGCGGTTCCGGCATCGACTACGACCTCCGTCGCGACGACCCCTACGGCTACTACGACGAACTCGACTGGGACGTCGTCACGGAGGACGGCTGTGACAACTTCTCGCGCCTGCTCGTCCGCATGCGCGAGGTCGAGGAGTCGGCCAAGATCATCGAGCAGTGCGTCGACCTGCTGGAAGACTGGCCCGAAGACGAGCGCGAGATTCAGGCCAACGTGCCCCGTACGCTGCGCCCGGACCCCGACCGCGAGATCTACCGTGCGGTCGAGGGTGCGAAAGGCGAGCTGGGTATCTACATCCGCTCGGACGGCACCGACAAGCCGGCGCGGTTCAAGATCCGCAGCCCGTGTTTCAGCAACCTCCACACGCTGCCGACGATGTCGGAAGGCGAGTACATCCCTGACATGATCGCCTCGCTGGGCAGCCTCGACATCGTGCTCGGGGAGGTGGACCGGTAATGCAATCCGAGACGCCGCTTCCCGACACGCTCGCGAACCTGCTCGGACTGGACCCGTCGAACCCGCTGGTCCTGTTCGTGATAGCGGTCGTCGCGTCCGGTGTGATCGCGTCTGGACTGCTCGCCCTGGTCGCCGTCTCGGGGATCTGGGGCAAGCGGAAGATCACGGCAGCGTTCACCGACCGGATCGCTGTCAACCGACACGGGCCGGCGGGCATCCTGATCATCCCGGCAGACGCGCTCCGGCTCCTCTCGAAGGAACTGATCGTTCCGGAGGGCGTCGACCGTCCGGCCTGGGACCTGGGGCCGCTCATCATGGTCTTCTCGGCGCTGGCCGGCTTCGCCGTCATCCCTATGGGGAACGGCATCCAGATCGCCGACCCGGAGACGGGACTGGCCTACGTGTTCGCGATGGCGTCTGTCGCCTCGCTCGGGCTCGTGATGGCCGGCTACTCGTCGAACAACAAGTACTCGTTCCTCGGGGGACTGCGCGCGGTCGCACAGAACCTCGCCTACGAGATTCCGCTGATCCTGACGGGGATGTCCGTGGCGCTTTTCGCCGGGACGCTCCGCCTGAGCGAGATCGTCGCGGCCCAGAGCACGGCGCTGTTCAGCCTCGGCGGCCTCGCGATCCCGTCGTGGTACGCGTTCGTCAACCCCTTCGCGTTCGTGCTGTTCATGGTCGCGAACCTCGCGGAGGTCGGACGGAACCCGTTCGACATTCCCGAAGCGCCGACCGAGATCGTCGCCGGGTGGCAGACCGAGTACTCCTCGGTGTACTTCGTGCTCGCGTACCTCTCGGAGTTCATCCACATCTTCCTCGGCGGTGCGATCATCGCGACGATCTTCCTGGGCGGGCCGGCCGGCCCGGTGTTGCCGGGTATCGTCTGGTTCCTGATCAAGATCGTCGGGATCTACCTGTTCACCCAGTGGGCGCGTTCCGCGATCCCACGGGTCCGGATCGACCAGCTCATCGAGATCGGCTGGAAGGGCCTGCTTGTGCTGGCCTTCGCGAACCTGCTCCTGACGGCCGGGATCGTCGGGGTGATCGCCTGATGAACGCGACGACCACAACCCGAGGTGACCTGCTATGATCGGAATCCTGAAATCGATGGCAACGACGATGAAGCACGCGCTGGACGGCGAGACCTTCACGGTCTCGTACCCCGAAGAGGTACCCGAAGTGAGCCCGCGCTTCCGCGGTGTTCACAAGTTCAGCCAGGAGCGGTGTATCTGGTGTCGCCAGTGCGAGAACGTCTGTCCGAACAACACGATCCAGATCGTCACCGACGACCAGCGAAACGGCGAACAGTACAACCTCCACATCGGGCAGTGTATCTACTGCCGACTCTGCGAGGAGGTCTGTCCGGTCGACGCCATCCTGCTGACCCAGAACTTCGAGTTCACGGCCGACACCAAAGACGAGTTCGCCTACAACAAAGAGCAGCTGAAGAACGTCCCGTGGTACAAGGACATCGATCCGCTGCAGTCGCGTGAACCCGACCGCGGCGCGTGGATCGGCGAGGGCGACGGCGAAGTCGACTATCAGTAAACAGTCGTCTCCGGCGACCGCGTCGCCGGCTCACTCGCTCAACCGAAGTTCAGGGCTTCTTTTCACACTGCCAGAGAACCCGTTCGAGCGCGTCGGCGACGAACCTGATCGCAGACTCTTTGGCAGGCGGTCGTCGCGCGCGCTGCGCACCGGCCGCGGATTCGCAGAGACTGGTCGCCGGGCCAGACCACTATCCTGTGGGGCTTTCTCCCTCACTCGGCAACATTCTCCGGCAATTGCTGTCAGCGAGTGCCAAACCGGCCGTGTTCTGACGAACGGAAAGAGGAATCTTCAAAAGCGCGCCGGCAAGACTGTGCAACAATGATGGGACTGTACGAGACAATAGCGTTCGTGCTGTTCGCAGTGGTTACCATTGCGAGCAGCTGGGGCGTCGTGCTCGTCCGCGACGTCTGGCACTCGGCGCTGTTACTGGGCGTGGCGTTACTGAGCGTCGCGGTCCACTACCTCATGCTCAGGGCCGAGTTCGTCGCCGCGATGCAGATCCTCGTCTACGTCGGCGGGGTTCTGATCCTGATCACGTTCGCGGTGATGCTCACGCGCAAAGACGAGAGCGTCGTCGAGGTGGGGGCATGAGCCGTCCACGGCTCCACACCGGCACTTCCCTGTGGCCCGGGCTGGCGGCGGTCGCGCTCTTTGGCGTCCTCGCGGCGGCGTTCCTCGGGGCGTCGCTGCCGGAGCCCGCTGGCTTCGGGGCCGACGCACAGATCGTCAAGAGCATCGGGGCGGCGATGTTCAACATCGACCCGACGGCGATCATGGACGAGGGTGCGGTCCCGAGTGAGGGCTTCCTCGCGTTGTTCCTCATCATCGCCGTGGTGCTCGACGCGGCCCTCGACGGCGCGCTGATGCTCGCCGAACGCGACGAGGACCACTCCGGAGGTGAGAGCCGATGATCCCCACGCAGTACTATCTGTTGCTCTCGGCCGCGGTCTTCTGTATCGGGATCTTCGGCGTCCTCACCCGCCGGAACGCGCTCATCTTCCTGATGTCCGTCGAGTTGATCCTCAACGCCGCCAACATCAATCTCGTGGCGTTCTCGTTTCAGTACGGGAACCTCTCCGGGCAGGTCTTCGCCCTCTTCGCGATGGGGCTGGCGGCCGCGGAGGTCGCCGTCGGGCTCGGGATCGTCCTCGTGCTGTACCGCAACTTCTCGGACATCGACGTGACCGAGGCGACGACAATGAGGTGGTAACATGACTGCATTCGACTACGCACCCGCGATCGCGTTGCTTCCGTTCGTATCGTTCCTCGTCGCGCTGTTCGGCGGGCAGTACCTCCCGAAGAAGGGGGCCCTGGCCGGGATCGCAGCCACGGCCGGTTCGCTCGTGCTGTCGGCGTGGGTCGCGCTGACCGTCGCCGGGGGCCAGACGTACAACGAGGCGCTGTACACCTTCACGGCTGGGCTGGAGACGTTCGATCTCCACCTGGGAATCCTCATCGATCCGCTGACGGCGCTGATGCTGTTGATCGTCTCCTTTATCGCCCTGCTCGTCCACGTCTTCTCGCTTGGCTACATGAACGACGAGGGCGAGACGGGCCTCCCACGCTACTACGCCGGGCTGGGGCTGTTCACGGCGAGCATGCTCGGGTTCGTCTACGCCGACAACATCCTGATGGCGTTCATGTTCTTCGAGCTGGTCGGGCTCTGTTCGTACCTCCTGATCGGCTTCAACTTCCGGGAAGCAGGCCCGCCGAGCGCCGCCAAGAAGGCGTTCCTGGTCACTCGCTTCGGTGACTACTTCTTCCTCATCGGCGTCGTCGGCATCTTCGTCACCTTCGCGGGTGCGACCCAGACGCCGGGCCTGTTCGCCGGTGAGGGCTCGTTCCCGGTCGTCGCGGAACACGCGATCGTCGACGGCGCGACCGAGGGGCTGAACACCTTCGGCTTCGAGCCCCAGACCTGGTTCACGATCCTCGGACTGCTCGTGCTCGGCGGCGTGATGGGCAAGTCGGCCCAGTTCCCGCTGCACACGTGGCTGCCCGACGCGATGGAAGGCCCGACGCCGGTCTCGGCGCTGATCCACGCGGCGACGATGGTCGCGGCGGGTGTCTACCTCGTCGCTCGGATGTACGGCTTCTACGCGCTGACGCCGACGACGCTCGCGGTGATCGCGCTCGTCGGCGGCTTCACGGCCCTGTTCGCGGCGACGATGGGCGTCGTCAAGCAGGAACTCAAGCAGGTGCTGGCGTACTCGACGATCTCGCAGTACGGATACATGATGCTCGCGCTGGGGTCGGGTGGCTACATCGCCGCCGTCTTCCACCTGACCACCCACGCGGTGTTCAAGGCGCTCCTGTTCCTCGGTGCCGGTGCGGTGATCATCGCGATGCACCACGAGGAGAACATGTGGGAGATGGGCGGTCTCAAGGACAAGATGCCCGTCACCTACTACACGTTCCTCGCGGGCTCGCTCGCGCTGGCGGGCATCGTTCCGTTCGCCGGCTTCTGGTCGAAAGACGAGGTGCTGTACGAGGCCCTGATACACGGGTTCGGGACCGAGGGCGGTCTCGGCACCGTGTTCCTCGTCGCGTACGCGATGGGACTGCTGGCCGTCTTCTTCACCGGCTTCTACACCTTCCGGATGGTCTACCTGACCTTCCACGGCGAGGCCCGGACCGAGACGGCCAAGAAGCCCCACGGCGTTCGCTGGAACGTCAAGGGGCCGCTGGCCGTGCTGGGCATTCTCGCGACGACGATCGGCTTCGTCAACCTCGCCCCGGTCAAGAAGCTCACCGGCCTCGAGGTCGACTTCCTCCACAAGTGGCTGCTCGGTGCGGAAGGATCCGGCTGGGAGGCACTGCTAACCGGCTACGAGCACTACGAACACGTACTCCACGACGGGCCGGCACACGTCCTCGTCGGTGAGCCACTCGGCGCGACGGGGACGCTGATCGCTTCCGCACTGCTCTCGCTGGGGCTCGCGGTCGCTGGCGTCCTCGCCGCGCGCTCGCTGTACAAGGTGCCCGAACCGGTCGAACACACGGACAAACTCGGCTCGATCAAGACGCTGCTCATGCACAACTACTACCAAGACGAGTATCAGGTCTGGCTCGCGACGGGGTTCACCTACCCGCTCTCACGGGCCGCAGACAAGTTCGATCAGGGCGTGATCGACGGCGTCGTCAACGGAATTAGCAGCGTCAGTCTGTTCTCGGGCAGCCGCGTTCGCCGCCTCCAGACTGGCGTCGTCACCAACTACGCGCTGTTCATCACGATCGCACTGGTCGTGTTACTGGTCGTCTTCGGCCTCACTGGGGGGTGGTTCTAGATGGTCGCCGTCGCCGCACTACTTGCCGTCACGCTACTCGGTGCCATCGCGACCTTCCTGGTCGACGACCGCTACGCGGCGAAGTTCGCGACCGCTGTGAGCACGATCCCGCTCGTCGGCTCGGTGTGGATGTACTACGTCTACCTCACCGAGTACCAGGGCGTCGGGAACGCCTTGCTCTCGCCCGACACGGTCGCTTTCAGACAGACGATCGACTGGATCGAGCTGGGCGGTTACACGATCCAGTACTCCGTCGGACTGGACGGCGTGAGCATGCCGCTGCTGGCGCTGACCGGCATCCTGACGACGCTCGCACTCGTGAGTTCCTGGACGCCGATCGACGAGCGCCAGTCGCAGTTCTACGGACTGATGCTCCTGATGGAGGTCAGCCTCATCGGCGTCTTCTCGGCGCTGGATTTCTTCTTCTGGTTCGTCTTCTGGGAGGGCGTCCTCATCCCGATGTACCTGCTGATCGGGGTCTGGGGCGGCCCGCGCCGGAAGTACGCCGCGATCAAGTTCTTCGTCTACACGAACGTGGCCTCGCTGGTCATGTTCGTGGGCTTTTTCACGCTGGTGTTCTCGCTGGGCGACTCCATCGCGACGCTCGGCCTGCCGGAGATCACGCAGGCCCTCGTCGCCGGTGAGATGGGATCCCTCGCCGGTATCGCCGTCGCCGACCTGAAGCTGCTGGCGTTCGTCCTGATGTTCGTCGGCTTCGCGGTGAAGGTGCCGGTGTTCCCGCTGCACACGTGGCTGCCAGACGCTCACGTCGAGGCTCCGACGCCGGTGTCGGTGATGCTTGCCGGCGTCCTCCTGAAGATGGGGACCTACGCGCTCCTGCGGTTCAACTTCACCATGCTGTCGGACGTGGCGACGGGCTCGGTCCTCGCGATCATGCCGGTCGCGATCGCGGTGATCGGCGTGTTCAGCGTCATCTACGGCGCGCTGCTCGCACTCGCGCAGCGCGACCTCAAGCGCATCGTCGCGTACTCCTCGATCTCGTCGATGGGCTACGTCATCCTCGGGCTGGTCGCGTTCACGCCACACGGCATGGGCGGAGCGACCTTCCAGATGATCTCCCACGGCCTGATCTCCGGGCTGATGTTCATGGCCGTCGGCGTCATCTACAACGAGACGCACACGCGCATGGTCGGCGATATGTCCGGCCTGGCGGATCGGATGCCGTGGACGGTCGGCATCTTCGTCTCGGCGGCCTTCGGGTATATGGGGCTGCCCCTAATGAGCGGGTTCGCCGCCGAGGTGTTCATCTTCCTGGGCTCGTTCGGTGCGACGGACACGCTGGGAACGCTCGCGCCGGTGCTGACTTCGATCGCGATGTTCGGCATCGTCATCGTCGCCGGCTACCTCCTGTGGGCGATGCAGCGGACCCTCTTCGGCGGCTACGAGCTCGAAACCGACTACGAGCTCGACGGTGCGGCGTTCCACGACGTGGCTCCGCTGGCAGTCCTGCTCTTGCTGGTCATCCTGCTCGGCGTCGCGCCCGACCTCTCGTACGGGATGATCCAGGAAGCGGTTAATCCGATCCTCGAAATCGGAGGTGGTGTCTAATGGTACAACTTCCAACGTGGACGGCGCTCAGTCCGACGCTGCTGCTCGGTCTGACGGCGATCGTCCTCCTGCTCGTCGATAGCATCGATCCGGACTCCTCGAACAACGAACTGCTGGCCGGCGTCGCGGGGCTCGGCTCGATCGCCGCCGCGGCGACGAGCGTCTGGTTTATCGTCGCCGGCACGGGCCTGCCGGCCGAGAACGGCGAGTTGATCTCCCTGTTCGACGACCAGCTCGTCGTCGACCAGATGGCGCTGTTCTTCTCGTTCCTGGTCGCCAGCGTCCTCACGCTGGTGGTCGTCGCCAGCTACGACTACATGGCGGACAAGGCCCGACAGGCAAAATACTACTCCCTGACGGTGATGGCTGCGACGGGGATGAGCCTGCTGGGCAGCGCCAACGGCCTCGCGGTCGCGTTCGTCGCCCTCGAACTGGCCTCCCTGCCGTCGTACGCGCTCGTGGCGATCCTCAAGACGAACAAGGGGAGCGTCGAGGCCGCGCTGAAGTACTTCCTCGTCGGTGCGCTCTCGTCGGGCGTGTTCCTGTACGGCATCTCGCTGGTGTACGGTGCGACCGGCTCGCTCCAGTTCGACGCCGTCGCAGCGGCACTGACCGACGGCGTGCCCGCGGGCATCCTCGGCATCGGCGTCCTGATGATCGTCGGCGGCGTCGCGTTCAAGACCGCGAGCGTCCCCTTCCACTTCTGGGCACCGGAAGCCTACGAGGGCGCGCCGGCTCCGATCTCGGCGTTCCTCTCTTCGGCCTCCAAGGCCGCGGGCTTCGTGCTCGCGTTCCGCGTGTTCGCTACCGCACTCATGGGCGATGCGGTCCTCGCGGTCGTCGACTGGGTGCTGGTCTTCCAGGTGCTGGCGATCGTGACGATGTTCGTCGGCAACTTCGCGGCCGCGACCCAGGAGAACGTCAAGCGGATGCTGGCCTACTCCAGCGTCGGACACGCCGGCTACGTCCTGATCGGACTGGCGGCACTGACCGGCGGCAGCAGTGACGCCTACGTGCTCGGGTCGGGGATGATGCATCTGCTCGTCTACGGCTTCATGAACACGGGCGCGTTCCTGTTCATCGCGCTGGTCGAGTACTGGGACATCGGTCGCACCTTCGAGGACTACAACGGGCTCGCGACCCAAGCGCCCCTGGCCTGTGCGGCCATGACGGTGTTCCTGTTCAGTCTCGCCGGCCTCCCCATCGGCGGGGGCTTCTTCTCGAAGTTCAACCTACTGATGGCGACCGTCCGTTCGGGGACGTGGTTCCTCGGCGCGGCGCTGATCGTCAACAGCGCACTGAGCCTCTACTACTACACGCGGGTCGTCAAGGCCATGTGGATCGAAGAGCCCGCCAGCGGCCTGGAGATCGAGCGGTACCCGATCGGGCTGTACACCGCGGTGCTCGTGGCCGCGCTCGTGACGGTCCTGCTCTTGCCGGGCTTCGACGCGGTGTCTCAGACCGCAGAAACAGCTGCGAGCCTGCTCTAAGCGCGCTCGTAGAGGACGACGCCGCCGCTCTCTTCTCTCTCGACGCGACCTCGTTGTTCCAGCACGTCCAGGTGGCCGACAGCCTCGCTCATGCCCGAGAACTGCTCGGTCACGGGGAGGTCACCGAAGAGCCCCTCCATCACGCTGACCGGCGTCGTGGGGCTATCCAGTAGCGTCTCGACATCGTCGGTGCGGTCCTCGTGGTCGGCTCTGATGGCCTCGATGCGTGCGCTTGGCTCCTCGATGTCCGTTCTGTGGCCCGGCAGGAATCGATCGTACCCCGCCGTCGCGAGCCGGTCGAGCGAGTCGTTGTACCGCGGCAGCACCCGCGGTCGCGCCTCGCCGTCGTCGGCCGGCGGCTGGAGGAAAGGGTTCGGCGTGATGTCGGCCAGCACGTTGTCGCCGACGATCGCCCGGCGTTCGCCGTCGGCCTCGAACGCGAAGAGGACCTCGCCGACGGAGTGGCCGACGAGATCGTCGACCGTGACGAGGCTGTCGTCGACGGTGACCTCGTCGCCGGCAGCGACCGACTGATCGACCGTGACGCTGGACGCGTAGTTGAGGAACGCCTCGGGCAGCTGTGTGACGGTCTCGGCGGTCTCGGCCGCCATGCCACAGCGCTCGAAGAAGTCCACGAAGTACGATTGCTCGTGATAGAGTCGTCCCGCGAAGTCTTCGAGGATCGGCGTCGCGGGCTCGCTGGCGACGATTCGGGCACCCCGTTCGCTAAAGCGGTGCGCCAGCCCGAAGTGGTCTGGATGGGGGTGGGTGATCAGCACTTGCTCGATATCGTCGGGCGCGAGCGACCGCGCTTCCAAGGCCGTCAGCAGCTCCGACCACGCTTCCTCGCTGTCGGGGCCGGGATCGATGATCGTCCGACCGGTGAGGTAGCTGTTGACTGGGCCGACCTGAAACGGCGTCGGAAGTGACACACGGCGAAACATACCACCCGTACTCGCTCATGCTGGAAAACAGTTCTCTCAACGTCAGCCGCGCCACAAACGATTTATTCGTCCTCTGCCGAAGGTCAGATATGGACAGGCACGTCGAAGACACACGGTACTACCGCAAACGCGCGGGTACGACGGCGAAGAACGGCGTCACAGCCGAACTCGAACCGGCCGTCCGCCGAGTTCGCGACCTCACTGGTCGCGAAGCGGAACCAGAGCCCGGCCGTCTCGAATCGGCGCGGGCCGATCTAGCGGCGATGCGAGAGCGCGCCGAAGCCGCGGTTGAGGCGGCGCGCGAGCGGATCGGGTCCTATCGCCGGACAGAGGCCTGATCGGGAAGACAATTCTTAAGTCGACCCCTCGAATAGCAACAGGTGTCAGGGTTGGTGATCTAGTCGGTTATGATACCTCCTTCACACGGAGGAAGTCGGCGGTTCGAATCCGCCCCAACCCATCCTCTCTTCCGCTATCTTGTAGGACAGGATATCGCACTCTGAGCCTGTTGAACCCGGTGCTTTCACTTCCGGCGAGCAACTGCCGAGTTTGAATCCGTCATCGAAACCGACGATGCTGTCTTGCACCCCGGACACGTCTCCGCAATTGCTTGAAGGAGAAATAAAACCACGGGGACATATACTACCAGCGACGGAACCCATACCGCTTATCAAGCATGGTGAGCAACTGTGGTGTACAGGGCTGCTGGTCTAGTTCGGTTATGACGGCTCCTTCACACGGAGCAGGTCCGAAGTTCAAATCTTCGGCAGCCCACTACCCTCAAAATTTCTTTAGTTGTCGTTGTAGCTGAAACAGTTTTTAAAAAGCTGTACTAATGATTATATATTCATTCGTTCGAACGATTCTACAAAAGACTGTACAAAGCGTTGTATAACTAATTGTACAATACGCCTATCAGATTGACACGTGGCATGACGAGTGCAGTGTAGACTCTCCTGACACGCTCAGAGACCTCGCTGCTACGTCTAAATCGCCACGAGATACAGGTGACCCCCACGGGACAGCCAACGAATGGGAACTCCGGTAATTCAACCAGTTTCTCAACGTATCTTGGAGAGTTATTCGATTAGTATTCGGTTAGTGGCCACTTTACCCTCCCCGTACTGTTATCCGTAAGGGTGACCAAATTGATAGTAGTTCGTGACCGATGATAACTCGGAGCAGCGTTCGATAACCGACTACTCAAATACGGGAAGTCGTTCGTCGGTGTCAGAACAGCCAGAAACGGAGGAAGAACCTCCAGCAGCTGGTGACCCAAATGAGTTTCTTACCTGGCTCCGAGAAGAGACAACTCCCGGGGCTGAGAAAGCGGCGGGCAAGTTACCAGAACTAATCGACCAAGTTCAAGACGGTGGGTATGGAGCGTGGAGTGCTGGCAAGTGCATCGATATCATTTTGAAGGAAACTACACCGCCTATCGACTGTCCGGGGCTTGTTGCTGTTCTCGATGACGAACACGTCGATCCACTACCTGTCATTGAGCATTTGCTTGAAATCTATCCACGTGATGCTGCCGCTCTGGAAACGTCATTTGATTCTGATTGTCTCGAAAGAGACGAACTTTCACATACTGACCGGATGGAAGGGTACCGGGCACTATCTCGTCTTCCACCCGATGACAGTATATACAATGAACTGAAGCGCACAGCAGAGATGTTCGATGGCGTAGTAGACTTGGATGAGAGGTATCCTGTTGGTGGATTCTTCCAGACATATGCGATGCGGTGTCTCAAAACCTATCTTCGATACCCGCAGGAAGCTCCGGGAGAATGTGTTCACCGGGCAATCGTGGATCATCCATGGCAAGCACTTCGCGTAGTAGCCGCCAATGCAGAGCAGGCTGCTGAGACTGATTTACTCGAACAACTGATTGAGGTTACAGATGAAAAGCCAATTCCAGATGGATTCTATCATGGCAGGGTAATTGCCACGCTCTGTGATGAATACACAGAAGTTAGTTCTCAAGATACACGGCAGGAGATCGGACATCTGATTGAGACTGTGTTAGAGGCTGGTGTGTATCCGACACAGTGGAAAGAGACGGTCCCGCAATTAATCGGGTTCTTGGAGCAAGGTGATGGTGGAGAGCAAGGCGGTGCTGTGTTGGCTTCTGTATTTGGTGCCGTCCAGGTTGAGAGTGCTGGTGATGATCTGAATAACTGGATTGACGAAATCACGAGGCGGTTAGGAGACAATGACCCGTCTCCTTGGACAGGTTCAGTAAAGGTGTTTGCTGAGTCTTGGCCTGAGAAATTATGCGAACATGTGGACGTACTTGTCACGGTAGCACGTACTTGTGACAGCGATGCTCGGACCGATATTTGTGAAGCGCTCAGCATACTTGGGGAGGTGAAACCCGCTTTGGTTCTCCCGGCTATAGAACCGCTTGTCGGTGATCTTGAACGTATCACTTCAGCGCAGGAACTCGAAGATGTCGGGAAGATACTCCAATCACTAGGGGTGTATCCACCACCGCAACAACTCAAGAACCTGTACGGATCGACTGATGAAGAGATTGATAAGAAGGCAAAAGAGATCGTTGCCGATCTTCGGCGACAATTTCAAGGAAAGACACCGCAACTCATTCCGGGAGATGTTGAATGTGTGCAGGCGCTTTCAGAGGATTATTCGTTGGTTCGTCGAACTGGAGCAGTTACGTGGGATTCACCGTCGTTGGGGTCCGCTGAATTGTCTATTATTCAGGCGGTTGCGCGACTTGCTGCCGTTTCGGCAGAGGAAGATGAAGACCAACACAAAGCTATCTGTGGTGTTCTTGCAGAATTACTTGACACCCCACAAGAAGACCGCAATGAGCTAAATGAATCTCTTCAATTTGTGGTGCCATCGTATGATTCGACGTGGTTTGAGTTTGCCGTGCTTGGTGCAGTCTTCGCGCAGATCGTCAATCCAGATACTCGGGTCGCTTTACACACACCTGCTACGGGTGGATGGGGGACAAAGAAGGACGTTAGAGAAGCACTGCAGAAATACGCGCTCGCACCATCGGATGATCACACAGAAATCATCCCGGTTTTAGATCTTGTTCCGACAGCTCGGATAACCGACGAAGAGCTTACAGTAGAAACAACCGGGAGCACGGTAATTGATGATCCACCGTTTCTTACACTGGTTCGGGACATTGAACCGCTCGCAGAAGCGCCAGCTGATATCATCCTTTACAACTATCTTCCCGGAATTGATGCCGCGGATGCTGCTCAACTTCAGCAGTGGCGAGGGACGCTGACGGGTGGGTCAATTAGTGACGGTGTTGATCAAGATCCGGCTGTGTCAGCGGACGGATACGGTGAAATTGCCGATCGGGCATCATTGACGAACTTGGTACAGGTAGATGACGTTGATCCAAACGAGTTCGACGCATGCCACCGTGACCGTCCTGTGCATATAGAGATGTACAGTATCTTCACGTCCCAACACGCTACTGACCGGAGACAGCACGTCGGACCTCCGACCGACCTTCCACAACCGAATTTCATTGAGCAAGAAGCCGAACCAGATGAGACAGTCGCAGCCGATGAGAAGAGTCGGAATGCAGTCGAGTTGACATCGGGATCATCTCCTGTAGACCTGCACGCAGTACAAACCGGTGATGGCATTGGCGAGTTACTCACGAAAATTGACGAGTACAGTCAGCAGATTAGCGATTCAGAGATGACCCGGGCTGTGAGGGGATTCCGGTATACGATTGGGAGTCTCCCGGTCCCTGTGGAGCTTCACGACACGTGGGTGCAGACTCAAATCGACCAGGGGAACAAATGGGTTCCACGTCAAATTAGTTCACGACGAGACGGGATTCAGGCACTCGCGGATGAGGCAGGTTTTGATGCAGAATTACTTGATGAGGTAGTCATTACAATCGATACTCTCCTTGATAGAATCGATGGGGCAAATCCGTTGTCTAAGGAACTCATGGATGTTCTTGATAACGCCGCAGAGGGTGGGAAGCAGGTTGGAATTCTCTGTGCAAAAAAGACGTATAAAGATATGCTTGACGTATACCTCAAGGAGAAAGCAAGTAACTGGATCCTTGGTGATGATCTTCGGCTCTTTGATGAGCATACTGTCCGTGAGTTGTCCCCGGGTGAGGTGGATTGGCTAATCACGTTCGACCCGTTACCACCGCAGACAGCAATCTACTATCACCATCCTGCTATCGAGAAGACAATCGTATTGGGGCACGCCGATGGAACACTCGAATCACGCGTTTACGGTGTCGATTATAAACGTCGTCCGTACCTCCCCCGGTGCGTTGATGTTGAGCTCCCTGAAGTAGACGTCACAACTTACGGGAGCACACCCGAGATATCCGAGGATGACAAGAGCCTCACCGATGATTTGTACCGGAGTTACCTTTCCGTTGCGGCGCAATCCCGTGACGATGATGGTAGTCAGTCAGGGTCCTCGGGAGAGAATTCTCGGTATCGCGTCCAGTTTGAAGAAGCAGAAGAAACAACGATGTGGGATTCCCATCCTATGATCGTCCGGTCGGAAGAACATCTTGTCTCAGCCGGGGAGTATGGGCTGCGATCCCTGTCTCGGGTCAGTAGTGGTGATGAGATGGTGCTTATTGAATCAGATGCCCGGCAGGACCTGTGGGAAGAGTTCCTCCGGGAGGATTGGGAGGATAGTGATGAAGACGCTGACGCAGAAGAAGCGTTCATGGACGCTGTTGAGTTGTGGTATGAAGCTGTCTCGACTGGTCTGGCTGCACACTCCGAGACGTCGGATCCCGGTGATGGGATTTGGGGCTTCGCGCGTGAGATTGAGTCAGACGTATCGGTCGCAACTGACACGGTCGTAGGTTGGGCGCGTGGGGTCTATCGGGCAGATTCACCGTCTGATCTTGTGTTCCGAAGTGAGCTCCGTATTGGTCCCCGGCATGCAGATGGGGTGGAAGCGGTCGCAGAGGCGTACGGGAGCGATCGAATGGCGGATAACTGGAATCAGGTGCTCACCCGAATGAAGGCGATACGGGCGACTCATCGGCAGCGAGGAAGCGTCTTCTGGCAATGGCTTGCCGACCGTGCTTGTGATGGTGACCTGTTTGATCAGCCTGGCGTGAGCCAAGTCATCGTGTCACGGTGTGAAGAAATCGAATAACGAACCCTACAGGATACCTGTAGATGTTCTCCTATTGTTTTCCTGGCAGGGGATTTATACCTGGATGATGCATACCATCTTATAACAAATGGCAGATATTGACGGGGCATCCAGGGATGATATTGAGAAGTTCGCATCTCATCTTGTTGGTGACACGACGGATCAGATTTTGGGGGCACATATCGAACACGGTGAGCGGACACCGCCCGGATTTACACCACGGACGAAGTTCTTTTCCGGTGTCCTAGTTCCCGAAGAGGAAGAAACGACAATCGATCGGGAAATCCAATCTCGTACATCACCGTCTTCTCTAACTTTGATCGGTCGTGTCACTGACACCGGTGACGGAGAAACCGTCGCGTTAGACATCCAGGTTTCCTTTTCTCTGTATTATCGGGTGATTCCGACTCCGTCTGAACAGGTTGAGTCTGGTGAAAGCGTACCTCTCGTCTACCGGAAATACGAATTACAAGGGGCAAACGGTGATAACGAAGAACGCTCTGGTGTCAGCACGACTGTTGAATTCAACGCACAAGCAGCTAACACCGGGTTTCTGTCAGATGTGTCTGTACAGGTCGAACGAGAATTAAATACGAAGATTCAGACCGCGATCGAGAATCACGTCGAAATACAGCCGGATCTCTACGAGGATGATGAACGTGCAGTTGAGGGGTACCTTTCGGACCGCGAAGGTCAAGACGACGAGGAATTCCTTACCGAACTGACTGACGGTGTTGTCGGAGGGGATTCTGAGTATGCCCCAACGCCCAACGTCGGCATCGATGTTCGCCTGCTCGAAGGGCTTGACGAAACAACTCCCACAGAAGAAGATTCTGCAGGGAAAGCAACTGTCCGTGTCGATATTACGAATGAGAGCGACGAAGAACCTGACTTCAGCAATGTGGATCTCGCCACGTACGAAACCCAATTAGCACTGCGAGGAACCGGCGGGACGGAATTCACCGATATGACGTTCGAAGAAGTACCTGAAGGCTTCCGCTACGACCCGTCCGTGCCAGGACAGGGAGAGAACTGTACAGTGGAACGGACCGATGATGGGGACGGCATAAAGTCAGAAACAATCCCGGTATACGAACAACCGTACTTCGGCCACCGTCAGTTCTCGGGGGATGCCAACCCACGGTTTGATACACTTGCCGAAGACCCGCTCCCGGTTCTCCGAGCGATTCGTGGGAAGTTGAAGTCGTATAAGGAATCCGAATGGGAATCGAAATTACAGGAGGCTAAGGCAAAGGCAGACAATCCAGAATCTGACCCAATTGTTGCGGAGATCAAGGATGACATTACGGAGTTCGAACGTGAGATCGAACGGTATGACCGGGGTGTGACACTCCTCGAAGAAGACAACGAGGCGCGTGAACTCTTCCAGAACGTCAACCGCGTGTTCCTCCGAAAGGTTCGAAAGGGAGACCCGTGGGATGAGACAGCTGAGCTTGAGTATCCTGGCTGGCGACCATTTCAGGCTGTTTTCATCGTGTCCCTGCTGCCCGACATCATGTACGAAGAACGGGATTTCGACGCCGAAGCACACAACAGAGATATTACTGACCTGCTGTATTTCCCGACGGGCGGTGGCAAGACGGAGGCATACCTAGCACTCCTCGTGTTCACGGCACTGTTCGATAGGCGACGTGGGAAGGACTTCGGTCTCTCGGCCATGATGCGGTTCCCACTTCGACTGCTATCGCTTCAACAGTTCCAACGCGTGGTGGAGATCCTCGTTCATGCAGACGAAGTTCGCAAAGAAGAGGGCTACGGTGGCGAACCGCTTAGTGCGGGGTTCTATACCGGCAATACAGAAAATAGTCTTATTGGTCTTCTCACAACGGAACTCGACTGGAATCCGAGAGGTGATTACCCTCAGGACAAGGACCAATTGGAAAGTAATCGAGAGTTACTCCGTGATTTCCAGAAGCGCTGGAATCAAATTGACGGGCACGATCTTGAGAAAATCAGCCGAGAGGATTACCGAACGGTCGAGAAATGCCCACTCTGCGGAAGCGATGTCAAACTTCACTTCAGTACGGAAACGGACCGCATCGAACACCACTGTTCATCAGAATCATGCCGGCGCGAAAATCTCAATGTACACGTCACTGATATTGACATTTACCGTGCTGTTCCAACAATCGTACTAGGAACACAGGACAAACTAGCTGCACTCGGGTACAATTACCGGTTCCGAACACTAGCAGGGTATGTCACTCACAAGTGCCCTGAACACGGGTATTCACACCGACATGACGAGTGTCTGTTGGGATTCTTCTGTGGACGTGATAACACTGAAACACAGCCGGCTGACGGCGGTCTAAAGCCTGTTGACCTCACCGATCCGGTACCGACTCTCTGCCTCCAAGACGAACTTCACCTTGTCAACGAGGATCTTGGTACCTTCGAGAGTCACTACTACGCAGCATACGAGCAGCATCTTGAATGGGCCGCGGAGGCGCAAGGGGTTGAGTATGTAGAACCGAAGAAGATCGCGGCTACTGCAACTATAGAGGAATCAGATAATCAAGTCAAACACCTGTACGGTGGCAAAGACACAACGTTGTTCCCTGCACCGGGCCCGGCGTATCGTGAATCAGCCTACACGACGACAGATGATGAGAAAACCCAACGGTATTACGTCGGTGTCGTGCCGTGGAACCGCAGTCAAATTAACAGCATCATTCGGGTGCTGGAGCTGCATCAACGCCGGATACAGGACCTCCTGGCAGACCCTGCTAAACACATCCAAGAATTCGACTTCGACGAACTTTCCGACCCGGATGAGTTCGAGAAGTTGCTCAGCCACTACTACACGCTGGTCACCTACGTAATCTCGAAGTTCGAGGGGGGTCGTGTCTACAAGTCCACCGAAACGCAGGTGAATGATAACCTGACGTCAGATGGCTACGACCGCGTTGACCGCTTCGACATGCAGGGCAACACGGACGCGGATGATATGGCCAATATGCTCAAAAACTTCGAAGAGTTGGGTGAGGAAGGTGGAACGACCTACAAAGAAATCCAAGGACTGATCACAGCAACCAGTTCCATCAGCCACGGCGTTGACCTAGACGCACTCGGGTACATGCTGTTCTTCAACGCGCCACCACGCATGTCTGAATACATTCAGGCAAGCTCACGCGTTGGGCGAAAACACCCGGGCATGGTTCTCGACGTGTTTGATCCAATCGGCGAGCGCGACCGCTCCCACTACCACTACTTCCACAAGTACCACGAATACATGGACCGACTCGTCGAACCAGTCGCAATCAATCGGTGGGCGAAATTCAGTGTCGACAGAACGTTCCCCGGTCTGTTCATGTCACTGCTTCAGGTCCGGTACTTCGACGAGTTATCTGAAGAACTCGGGTATTTCAAAAACAATGCAAGTCCGAGTATGGCCAGGAAAGCAAAACGAGCAGGCGTGATTGATCAAGAAACGATGATTGACGATCTCAAAGCAATTTACGGTGAGGATTGGGAAACCGGACAGTGTCCGTTCGAAGACCGTATCGAAGAACTCGTCCAACAGTCATTCAACAGAATTGGGAACGAAGCAGAAGAAACGATTAGCGACTGTCTCATCGGACGTGTCATGCTAAGCCTGCGCGACGTCGACGAACCAATCGACATCAGACCGAGTAACAAGCATGAAGATGCCTTCCGCGCACTAGGGGTGAATCTCCGATGACCAACCACATGCAACGCGGGAAAAAGCAGGTAATGTATAATTTCCCGCCGAAAGCAACGTTCTCGAATCCGAAACACAATCTCATCGAAATCTCTGATACGATGTTCGGTGAGAAAATGGATATCAGTAGTGAGCAAGAACTGATCGACTACGTTCATGCGAATCTCAGTTCGTGGGAAGGTGGCGTCGCTGACGACTCCGTCCCATCGCCAAGTCGTGATCAGTGGGTGATTGCCGATCCAGAACGGGTGTATGCAGAAATCTTCCCTCGCGTCTTCGAGTGCATGGACTGTGGGAAGATTCACGATTACAGCGGCAAGCGAATCACCGGATTGGAAGAGAATGGACAGGATTGCCAACGAAACGGGTGTGACGGAAATCTAACACAGATTCACCACGTTGGTGTCTGTCCATCCTGCTCTGATATCAGTTCGATTAATGTCCCGTCGTGCGACGACCATGGGTGGTCGTACGTCAAGTTAGATGACCGGGCAGACCGATATCAGAATTTCAAATGGCGATGTGGCGCATGCAATGGTGCAGTAATCAAGGAAGGCATCCACGCGTTCTGTGACTGCGGCGAGTACATGGATGTTACCGTCCACTCCGCGTCCAAGGCAATGAACATCCATGACCTCACCAGGGTGGACCTCGGCACAAACAACGTGTACCAGAGCGATCTTCGGAGCGACGAAGAGATTGACCCACTGGTGATTGGTGCATACCTCGGGGAATTCGACCACCCGGAAACGACGCTTCGTGAGATGGTGCAGAAGGACGGTGTCTCTGGTATTGATTACGACGACCTTGACGCCGATGATCCCGAGGTAATTGAAGGAATAAAAGACGCTCTTGGACAGATTGGTGGCGGTGAGAATCCGGAGCTTGTGCGAAGATCAGTCGAAAACAAAGTGGGTGGCGTTGAGCCGACAGAAAATATGCGGCGCTATATCCAGTTGCATGAAATAATGGAGCAGGAAAGCGCACGAGAAGACGCATCCACGCGTGAAAAGCAACTGATGGACCAGATGGGTATTCTCGATATTGGCGTCACATCAGAATTCCCACTCCTAAAGGGTGTGTACGGGTACCATCGTACGTTTAACGAACAGGAAGACGACAAACCAACCCCCGCTGTTCGTACCTTCCCCCCAATCAAAGTAGAAGACGGGGATTGGCGAACTCCAATATACACGACGAGGTCAAAGACGGAAGCCGCGATCGTGCAATTGGATCCACGCGCGGTGGGGCACTGGCTCTCTGAAGCTGGATACAACATTGCTGACACACAGGACATGGATCTCCCGGAGGCCCGGGCGACACTGTACGCAGCGATGGAACCAGTCGAACCGTACTCGACCGACGTAGAAACGAACGAGAAATATAATGAGGTGACCCGTGCCGTCCACCGGTTATTGCACACGATGTCACACCTTCTAATGCAGCGTGCATCCGTCCATTCTGGCATCGAAGAAACCTCATTCGCGGAGTACCTGTTCACCGATGCATTGGCGACTGCTATCTATTCAAACAACACCCAAAATTACACTGCAGGCGGCCTATTCACCCTCACGGACCGGAATTTAGATGACTGGCTTCTCAGCACACTGAACCAGGGAGAGAGATGCATGTACGACTCAACGTGTGCAGAAATCCGTGGAGGAGCCTGTCACGCCTGCCTCCATATCTCTGAAATCGGCTGCCAGCACTTCAACAAGAACCTGTCACGTATCGACCTGTACGGCGAGCGCATCGCAAAAGACGCGGCAACCGGGTTCTGGAAACTCACCGGTGGATTGGGAAGCACCTGATCGGGGCACTCCAGCATGTCACTTACCACCCCTGCAGAGTTCATCCAATCACTTCGTGCCCACGACATCGATCCAATTGTCTTCTGCACCCACCTGATCCATACATCAGCACGCAACGACGGAACTGTCACACCAAAACAGACCGCTGACGAGTTCAGTATCCACGATGAGGCTGCAAACCGGTTACACGACCTCGCCTCAGAATTCGAGCTTGTCGAATACACGAGCGCTCAAACAAGCCAAGTGAGCGTGAACCAGACGACGGTAACAGAATTCATTCAATTCTTATCGTACTTCGGCAAGTACGCCACGAAATCCGAGATCGAACTCCTCGCTGAGGACCGTGTCCATGATGTTGAACTGACGATCTCCGTCCCTGATGCATTCGAGGACCGATCAGCTGAATTGATGGCACGACTAACCCGCTTCGTCAGAAACGCCGAATCAGAACTAATCGTTGTGACCCCATTCTTCACCAGATTCGGTGTTGATGCATTCGTAGACTACTTGGCACAGGCAACTAGCCGTGGAGTGAGCGTCACTGTCCTGACGCGGGATGTAATCGGTGGAAATGATAATGCAGAGCACGTGCAGCGGATACATGAGACTGTCACGGATGCGGGTGATGTCCGCAATCTTCATCTCTTTGAATATGATTCAGACCACGGGAACCTCCACGCAAAGGCACTAATAGCCGACCGTGAAAGAGCATATGTCGGAAGTGCAAATTTCACAAACTACAGTCTGAGGAGCGCAATCGAAATCGGTCTTATTGTCCAAGGACCGGCGGTTGATGACCTCACAGACTTCTTCGCTACTGTTCAGGCATCTTCTGATACGAAGCGCCTTGACCGATCTGTATTCCAGTCCTGACGGTGTCACGAATCACTCCGAAGAAGTTCGTTGAGCAAAGGCACAACACTCGTTGAGCGGGCAAGACGGACACTGCGGATCGGTGGTACAGATCATGGCTCCGAGGTCAAGAAACGAGAAGTTGATAGCACGAGCTAATGCCGGGTCGTCGGGAATGAATGTCCCTATGAAACCATACACAGCATCGCTTTTGTGTGGTTGCCCCGGCATTTCATAATCGAACACCCGCTCAAAGATCCGGGCAATATTCGAATCGACAAGCGCCACTGGTGTATCGAACGCAAAGAGTAGACAAGCGCGAGCAGAGTAGGGACCGACACGCCACGGTTCCTGCAACGCTTCCAAATCATCAGGAACTGTCCCACCACACTCCTTGACACAGAGTTGGGCGGTGTCACGGAGACTCCGGGTACGCTGATTCCCAAAGCCAAGCGACCGAACCTCCTCGAAAATAGTCCGGTCATCAGCTGATACAAGCGTCTGCGGGTCTGGAAATGTAGTGAAAAACGACTCGTAGATATCTGCAACGGCGTCAGCCCGGGTTCGCTGCAGCAGTATTTCAGTCACGTAGACTCGCCAAGGATCAGTGGTATATCGCCATGGATAGTCGCGCCCATGTTCTTCCAGCCAGTCCAGTAAGTCAGGTATTGTCTCAATAAACGCTGTTACTCGTTCTTCTGGTTTCGAGATATCTTTGGATTCGAGGTGCCCGACTATTTCATCCTTGTTTATGACTCAGCTTTGAACGTTAGCGTCGGCTGTTGAGTGAACGAAGAGGTGATCGATCTCCTCCATGAGGTCATCGACGCCACGATCAT
>NZ_KB905379.1:374167-401393 GCF_000379085.1 Halomicrobium katesii DSM 19301
CGCGTTTCACCGTGTTTTTGGAGTTCTTCGAGGCGTTCGTGGTTGAATTGCTGTTCGTCCCAGTCGTACTCGGTGAGGAACTTGTTGAGAGCGCGTTTGTCTCCAGCTGGAAGGACTTCGCGTGCGATACCTGCCACGGTCTTGTTGCTGGCCGCAACAAGACCTGTGGCGTAGGTTTTGGCGTGATAGCGTTGCGCCGGTGAGAGCGACTCGAACTCGTCGAACACACGCATACACGACAAGAAGTCCGTAATCGGCATCATCCGTCTTCGCTACCGCCTATGTCACGCTCCAACTTCAACGTTCAAAGCTGAGTTTATGAGTTGACGGTATTCACCGGGGCTGATCTGTGTCCGGCCAAATGGCAGCATCGAACCCATGCAGCTACACCAATCTTAACGTGGGTTGCATAAACCACTCTCGTTGAATTCTACCATCTATTCCGGGACAGTTAGTCCAAATCCGTGGTCACAGGTTCTCTCATCAACCCCAACAGGATCCACTGTGTCAGGAAACCTGGCCTTTATCCTGATGGGGATAAAATGGGCAGGTAATGGCTGGTCTATCTGATGATGGAAATGAGGTCGAAATCCCTTCCATTCTGTCGAATTCTCCGGATTCTGAATTTGCCCGGCACCAGGAGTTCCTCCTTCGTCATGTCGATTTCCTCGTTGATGTTTTGACTGCTGAGCAGTATGAGAATGGGTTTCAGCACCCGAGAGGATGTCCTATCGCAACACCGGAAACTCAGTCTCGGGAACGAAGTACAGGAGAATCGTTCCCTTGCCGATACGACGCACTTCCGACTGTAGAGTCAGAGACAGAATGTGTCTGTGGAGATCTACTCGCAGGGAGTGATGACCCACTGGATACCGTAGCAGCCGTAGCAATCGCTCAACCCAACCGACCACCGGCTCAGCGGTACTTTGATACGGAATATCGCCGAATCATCGCAACCCTTCGTGAAAATGTTGGTTCATGGAGCACAATCGCCTCATTGGACTGGAACCAGTTGAGGGAAGAACTCAACCGGATCACAAACCGCCCCGGGATTTCTGATGAACGGGTTACCCGTCTGTATGAGTTACTAGGTGCTGTCAGTGACTGTGAGAAGACTGATGGCGTCACTCTCCGTGAGCTTGGAGGAATTCCATATTCCAGTTTCGCTGACTTACTATCTGGATTCCCCGGTGTTTCTCGGTCAGATGCGTGGTGGGTGATGCTCGTTGCGTTCGACAAGCCAGTCTGGCCAGCAGACCCGTATGTTGATGGAATGCTATGCACTCTCGGTCTAATTGGTCCTGACCGATTCCAAGACGACACCGAACGCCGAGAACTGCTGGAGGAAGAATTGTCTGAACGGCAAATCCCACAGTTACACCGAGCAATCGCCGGGCATGCAGTCAAAGCGGGAATCGATGTCTGTAGTGACACTTGCGAGACTCGGATGTTTTTCCTATCGCATCGACTTCGAAAGCAGGCCGCCGAAGAACTGGAAAAACCAGTTCTTGTCGATCTGTTTTCGGGAGCGGGAGGTCTATCACTTGGGTTCGACCGACAAGACTGGACGATTGAGTTAGCTCTTGACAACGATCAAGATGCCACCGACACGTACCGACTGAATCATCCCGAAATACCCCACAAGAAAGTTGTCTGCGGTGATATCAGGGAAGAGATCGAGCAAGGCCTCGTCGAGAAAATCGAGAGAACCCCTGATGTTGTCGTGGGAGGTCCACCATGCCAGTCGCTTTCACAGGCAGGGTATCGGGCACGGTTAGCCGACGATGACGAATACAATATCCTCGACGATGATCGAACAGGGCTGTATGAAGAGTACGTTGAGATTGTTGAAGAATTGCGACCACGGGCTCTCGTTATGGAGAATGTCGAAGGGATGGTCAGTGAGATTGATGACACCGGAATCAAGGTCGGTGATCTGGTGATTAATGCACTTGAATCGATTGGTGCAAGCGACCATGGATACGTCTGTGACTATCAGTTAATTGACTGCGCTAAATGTGGAATTCCTCAACACCGTGAGCGCGTTATTATTCTCGGTGTCCGTGAAGACCTCGTTGATCAATCGGGAGACGTCATAATTGACGATTTGTTTGAGGCGGTTGCAGCTGCCGCCCCATCAGAACAGTTCGATCTCAAACAGGCACTCTCGGGACTTCCAAAGTTATCACGGGGGGAAGGAGGGAATGTCGTTCCGGACAAAGTTCGCGGATCACGAAGCCGATACGTGGACAAGAGTGAGCTGGACGCCGATATTGGGTTGTGTTTCAACCACCAGGCACGTGAACACCCGATGGAGAAAGATCGTATCCTCTTCGATGAAGCACTGGAACCCGGTGATACAGGGTGGGATGTGAAATACGCGAAGGACGGAGAGCACGCCGAATTCATCGAGTACGATGTAGGCACAGAAGAAAACCCTCGTTTCAAAGACAAATACCGGATGCTTGAATGGGATGAACCTGCACCAACCGTCGTCGCGCATCTCGCCAAAGACTCCAATAACTTCGTACTCCCGGATTATTATGAGCATGCCTCAGGAGTAACCGGAAAACCAGACAACGAGCGGAACCGGGGAATCACTCCACGTGAAGCGGCGCGGGTCCAGTCGTTCCCTGATGACTACCTGTTTCTTGGGACCTTCACCAGTTGGTTTCGACAAATCGGAAATGCCGTCCCGCCCCTGTTAGGAGAACAAATAGCGTTTACGCTGGAAAAATATCTCCAATCACCCGTTTCATCACCAACGAGTCAACCGTCCCCCGAACGCGCCAGCACAGACGACTAAATCACGATAGGCGTATACGGATAATCCCTACCAAGGCTACAGGCACTACTACCATCTGCTGTGTGGACTTTCGGGAGATTCGGAAATTACACGCTTCCCTTTAATACACAAGTGCAGTGTCGATAATTTCAGTTTCGTTGTAGCTGCATCCGCGTATAAGGGCCTGTAACGCTCGTTAACAAGCACCGGAGAGAATAACAGGCTGTCAGTAGCACGACCCCCGACTCACAGCACACGAATACCGGGCGATCTGGTCACTCCTGCCCGCGGTCCGCCCCATCGAGATCATCAAGGGACAACTCATCAGCCTCCTCTTCCGCCGCTTCACTGGACTCGCCCGACTCATCGTCCGACTCAGCACCATCGATATCGACACCGTCGAAGTCATCCGACGAAACACCGTCAGACTCGGCGGACTCATCAGACTCATCGGAATCCCGGGACAACCTGGACCGAAGGTCACCGGAACCCCACGTCTCACGGAATGACTCCTCTTCATCAACGCCGGAGTCCAAGAGCTCCATATCCTCGGCGCACTTACGCGCACCACCCACACCAAGGTACACCACAACATCACCCCGCTCAGTCGGTTCTTGGTGATTCATCGACGCATCACTCCGTGCCTCAGTAATCCGAAACCACGCACCGTTCGAATGGCGACGCGGCCACGTATGCAACCTCGGGTTATTCTCATCTTTCGCACGTTTTTGCAGTTCCGAGTCCGGGTCCAGCTTATCAAGACTGTACTCGCCCGAGTATTCGTCGTCATCCGGGTAGTCCTCTGGCGTCGGAGCACGCATCGCAGCCCACCGCCACGCCAGTTCGCGGCACTTCCCATCCGAATGCTGCGGGTACTGCCGCCCAACCTCCTTGACGAGCGTATCGAACGGCACCCGGCCCTGGATGTTAACCTCGGACGATACCCACGCCACTCGGTCACCAATCGCAGCATTGACCGGTGGCTTCTCCGATTCACCCGACTTCTCTTTCGCTAAAGTTTCCTTATCGTCCCCGGGGGGTGGGGCGGGGGTGTCATCAGTAGGAGACGACGACGCGTCAGACGACACCGAACCCGTCGAAACACCGTCAGAGTTACTTCCATCAGAGGGGGGGCGTGGGGGGTGGGTCTCATCAGTAGACCGTAGGGCACGAATCTCACGCATCAAATCCGCATTCGACACGTCACCATCGATATCACTATCGTTCTCGTCCATGTACTGCCGTAAAGCGGCTTCTACGGCCTCTCCAAGCACTCCTCGCTTCTGACCAGTTTTGTCGTGGATGTGTTGTTTGAACTCGGCGTAGACGGACTCGTTCACTTTTGCACCAATCTTCACGCGATTCTCGGTTGTTTCTGCCATCTCGATTAGACCTATGTCCCCCACACGCAAATAAACTCACGTTAAAGTTATTTGTGCAGTTTAAAATAAGATGAATAGATGCCGCTAAAGTTCCTTAGAAAAATTAGTATACTACTACTAGTCTACTAGATGAATAGTAGTAGTAGAAGTAGAAGAAGAAGCGAAAGCAACACAGAAAGACAAAACAGACAGCATACAGCCTTTACACCGCGAAAACGACAGCTTCAGCAAAACAGACACCGGACCGCGTTACCGTTCTCAACAGCACCACCTACCGCACAGCCACAGCACCCCCGCCCCCCACCCCACCCCTAACCGCTACGGGAACTTACCGACCGTGACGAGATCGCGGCGCTGTTGCGGGGGAGGACGAGCGAAGCGAGGACCACGCGGTCCCCGTTTTGGTTGCTGGTGTGAGTGACGTTTAGTTACGTAGTCTCGTTGCAGTTTCGTTCAGTTGGTTGCGGGTGTGGAGGCGGTGTGTTGTTGGTGTGGTCTCGTTGCGATTGGTGTCTATCGACTCGTGTGACGGTCGGGAGCGGCGACGATATGGTCGCGGTACGAGTCGATGTGGACTCACTGGCGGCACGACCATATTGCCGGGACGGCTTAGGCGGTCGTCGAAGCCTCCGGATTATATCGCACAGATTTAGAAACAGTGCAAGCCGTTAAGGAGCGATCTTAATCGGTTTGGCGTGCGAAACACTCGGTTAAATCGGTGAAAATCTATCAAGGAGTATGGTGGAGTATGGGATTTACCCGAGAAGATTAAGAAGAGAGGTAGGGGCGAGGCGAGACGGCGGAGGTGACTCAGACGCCGACCGGCTTGAAGTTCTTAATCGAGGAACCTCCGATCGCCCCGAACCGTGCCCGGGTAGGAGACACCCGGGGAGGTGTTAAGGAGCGAGTTTAATCCGTGAAACGTGCGAGTCACTCGGTTAAATCCGACTGAGTTTCCGAACGTGTACGGTGGAGTATGGATTTACCCGAGAAGATTAAGAAGAAGAGAGGTGAGGTGAGACGGCGAGGCTGGCTCAGACGCCGGAGGGCTATGCGCGCTGCCCCGGACGCAATCGGGGCTCCTCGAACTCCGCGCCGCAATCCTGACCGTAGCACCGGTACGTCGGCGATTTTCCAGCGCGCGCATTTATCGATTTAATCCCGCACTCTGGACACCGGCAGCACTCGCACTCCGTGACCTCAGACGGAGCGCACGGAGTCAGTTCTCCATCGAAGTCATCGAGCCCGGCCTGCCCGTCATCCGACTCGATACTATCTGGCGCGTCAGACTCAATGAAGTCACCAGTGACGGTGTCTTCGATGAGGCGGGTGATGTGCCAGCTGTACGACCGGTTACGGGCATCCGACGGCATGGATGGAGTGACGCCCACGTCGGCGTTGAAGCGGTGTGCAGTGAGTGTGAACGCGGATGCGAGGGTGGCGTCAGGGTGCGAGTCGAACGGGGAGAGGCACTCAGCGTACACGTCGCCGGTCGGGCGCGGTGTGGGGTGCGCGACGTCTCGCCCCCAAAAGTTGAGGAATCCGCCGCCTGGAAGCGCGACGTGCGCACGATTTGCTTCCTCGATGTGCCGGGCATTGAGACCGAGCAACCCGGTGTCTCGGTCAGGCCGTTCAAAATTGACTCCGCCGATTACGATGCCGCCAGGCGCTCTTACCATACGATATTGTTGCGCCTTGTCGATCATAACTGTGATCCGTCAACCCGGTTTCATTCGATATTCAATTTGTGTTCATGAGAATTTCCGCTATAGTTGGGTAATCTGTCAGAATCCGATACATTGATTACGACGATATCACTGACCTCAATATCCTCCGCAGAGGTTACGAGTCCGGTGCAGTGAACGGGTGCGGGCGCGTTGATTGTCGATTCCATCGAATCACCATAGCGACGCGTGAATTCAGATAGTACACGACATCGGTAGCGACGGATCGCGGCAACGAGTACGGCGAGCGAGAAGGTGAGTGCGGCGGCGTGCTGGAATGACGGTTGCATGGTTGTATTTACCAGTTGGCGCTGCATATACCGGGCGACTCTCATTCCTCCCCACCAGACGTTCTCCCCCCGCGTCAGCCCTCGTGCCCGGGTATACAGAGCGAACACGCGTAGAACAGGTATGGCAGATGTGACATGCACGGGTTGTAGCGCACGGGTCAGCCGCAGTCTTGGCGGACTCGGAATGGGGAGCCACTGGAATAACCATCGAGCTGGCTATCGAGACGCACACGACGGCGCGTAACCGTACCTATCGAAAGACACGGAACGAGAACGGCTGCAACCCAATACTGGTGGATTCGACTAAGAGACCTCGGTCGATGACACGCAGACCCTATTCGACCGGTTTTCCAATTATTCATCTGGCCAGCAGTCGAATTACAAGCATATGGACACCGAGGATTCGAGCTTGTACGTGTGGATTGCACGAGTCGAAGGACGCGACGATGAGACTGCAGCCACGGTGTGGAGTGCCCGCAATAAAGCCCGGTCGTGGTGTGAGCATCAAATCGGGAATGTGGACGTGACATGGGACGACGATGAGCCTAGTGACCGGGTCGCCGGGCACGCAGCAGGGGACATCGCTGCAACCGTGCAACGCGCACCCGTGAAAGACCCGGTGAGTTTGGCGGAACGGTACCCGCATAATCTTCCGAACGGCCGCGACATCCTCGCCGACGAGTAACTTTGCTGATGTTTTAGTCGGTCGACACCGACAGTTCATACGGGTCGGAAGGCGTGACGAAGCCAGATGCAGTCCCTTAATGAACCACCATCCCGACCCCATCGGTCCGTGCTTAACTGGTACTCATACATACACAACGGGGGTATTACCACCTGCAGTCCAGAGTGTTGTCGGACCTTCCGGTGCCGGCCGGGTGGGCAGATACGGTCAAAGTAACCCTGTAACGTCCGTACTGATGGGCGGTGTATTGTACGGGCCGTTGTACAATTCTTTGTTCAATCGTTCGTACGAATAACTGTACGATAGATTGTACACACCCTCTAAGATTTTTAGTTGTCGTTGCGTGTCCGATTCCCGCTGATACTAGGCAATCCCGATTCGAATGTAGAACTCAACCACAGGTATGTCGGCGTTCATTCACGATAACGTGTATTACTCGTGAAAATATCGGATACCGTGGAATCGGCAAGACAAACTTTAGTTTTCCATACCGGTAAGAGAAATGCGACTCTTTACACGGTCAGTGTGGGAGGAAGAGAGATGCCGACAACGATGGAAACCGTTGCCGGTTAGGTCCGTGTGAGCACCGATAATCAAGACGACCAATGGTAAGCGGAATCTTGGAATAGACGATCGGCCGGGCAGAACTAACGATTGAGAACTTCGGAAACCCGGTCAAACACTGGATTTTGAGGAATGACCCGACGTGAGTACGAAAACTTAGGAACCTTGGTGTACACTCGGTGATATATAAAGGCGCTTCTAATCGCATGACTCCAACGGGCTAACTTCAGTACCTCACAAAGCATCGCCAGTCAACCTGACCTGAGTCACCTGTTCTGTTGTGATGAGGTATCAGTAGCGGTCAAACACAGCTGATCGAAGGCGGAGCTGTCGCTGTCGGCGGCGGTCAGCCGCCGACGCGACAGCGTCGCCACTCACGAAACGGCGTTCTCGGTCGGTGGTTATCGGTCGAACCGGTCGTCAGGTGGCCGGTTCGCGGGGACGGTCCGACGCACCGCGAGGGCCGTCCACGCAGCCCGCCGAACCATGTTGACGAACTCTTTGTACGGCCACCACCAGAGGCGACGCCCGCCTCGGCGGGGCGTCGCCACAAACTCGTAGTGGAGATACCGCCAGGTGTTCTGCAAGAGCAGACTCACCACGACGTACAGCAGTCTCACCGTCGCGTCTCGCGTCGTTGTCGTCGCTATCGCTTGCTCGGACAAGCGATAGCTCGATTCGATACCGAAGCGTTTCGAGTAATGGTATCGAGCCTGCTGTGGTGTCTCGATGAACGGCGCGTCAGCGGCGTAGCCGTGACGCGCCACGCCGTTATCGTCATACTTCCCATTCAGGTACGTACAGTCGATGTAGACGGGAAACTCGACGGTCCAGCTGTGACCGTCGAGTTTCCCTGTCAGATCGTGCTGGACGACGCGACTCCACCCTTCCGAGAGTTCCTGCTGAATCGTCTCTCCCCACCGAATGATCGGGACCACATAGGCGTAGTTGTGCGTTTGAAGGAGCGTGAGACACTTGCTGTCGTAGAATCCGCGATCGAGGTAGACGGCCTTGACCTCGGTGTCAAGGCCGTCGAGAACACCGAGAAACTCAGCGAGGACAGTGCTGGCGGTGTCGCCGTCTTCGAGACGGCGCACCGCCAGCGTGTGTCGCTTGTTCTTCACACGCGCGTAGAGTGTGGCGTAGGCGTGAAACGCGGTGGTACCACGCTTCGCTTCCGAATGATAGAGGGCGTCTGTGTCGTCTTCGTCACCGTAGTAGGGCCGCAGGTGGAGGTCTGCGCAGACCTCCACCTGCTCGGGAAGCAGTTCGACGATATCTCGCCGAAGAAGCGTGTTAGCGACTCGTTCGAGCCGTTCCGGCTCGAACTTCGTCCGCAGATGGTAAAGGATCGTGTTCGCAGAGGGTGAGTCTTCGCTGGAGTTGCACAGCGTGGAGATCGAGGTCCCGTCGGCGGTCGCGCCGACGAGGACCTCGTAGATTTCCTCGGCATCGATTTGAGCGTTGTTTGCGAGGTTGAGAGTCACTTCCTCGTCAAGCCGGTTGACGAGGAAGTTAAGGAGCTGGTCTTCGTGGATTTCACTGTCTGCTTGCTGCTGGTGCTTGGACACATCTTCAGCAAGCAGACGTTCTAACTAACCAGCTTTGTGAGGTACTGATTATTGGGACCAGTATATTGTGGGTTATATCGACAAACGACGAGCGCTTCGAATTAGCGATCCACGAAATCCGGAGAACAGTTGGATCGGAAGTCAAGGGCCTATGAAGTTGGTTTCTTTCGATGATGGATTTCCACTTAGTTGGATAGATCGACCAGACCTTCCATATTTCAAGAATCTCACCGAAGATCAGACATGGGAGATACTGAATCATCTGAGGCAAGCTGAAAATATCTACAAGGAATGTCTTCAACGCGTCGAAAAGCTTGAGGAGGAAGTGGGCAGGTCTCGTATCTGGAACAAAGATCCAGCCTCAGTCCTGAAAAACGAAGCCGAAGTCACAACAGATTCAGATAGTTGGGCCGTGTTTAGACGCTCCTCGATCGGCGAGTCACGGACCGTAGCGGTTGTCTAAAATCTGTCCTGAGTGCCTCATTGTGTCGATCTGTTCGCGGAGCATACGCCGCAAGAGCCGATTTGTACTGCGTCTAAACAAGGCCGATAGTTGTTAATCGAAAGGAGCCATACCGTATGAAAGTATTATTCCTCGGCGTCGGAGCCGACACGACAAACTGCTCGCCTACACCGCCAATCCACGAAGACAGACGGTTCGAATACATTCCGATTCCTGAGTCAGAAGGTACTGAGGGAACCATCGAATCCAAGACTTACGGGAACACTGAACTCCGTCACGATTCCGGAACACTTGCTGATTACTTGGACAGTGTCAGACCTGGAGGCAGGTATGATGAATGGTACTCAGGAACCGATATGGCGGAGTGGCCACTTCATCACGATCCAAATTTCGGGGCCCTCACGTATGGTGAGAGTATTAGCCGCCCTGACTATGTCAATAAATTACGGTTATTAGAACGTGGGGATATCGTCGCATTCTATACCGGTTTACAGGGTAGCGAAATTAGTGGTCGGGCCCGGTATCTTATCGGGTACTTTACGATAGAATCCATTCTTGATCTTCGTCGAATTCAATACCAAGGTGATACGGTCGGCTTCAGCGAACTTCCGGATGAAGAGCAAACTCGGTTAATGAAACAGCACAGCGAGAATGCTCATGCGAAACGATTTCTGTCGACTGGTACTCTGAAAGCCGAGGATGATGGAGTCGTCATAGCTGATGGTCAGCAACCGGGCGGGCGACTTGAGAAAGCTATCAAAATCAGTGAACACCGTGGCGGTGGCCATCACTATTTGTCAGACGAATTCAAATCAGAGCTATTATCGGATTCGGCTGAAGCAGTATCTGAGGAGTTCTACTTGGGTGGCATCAAACAACCCCATCTCATAGAGGTTAAATCAGATGCTTTCTATCAACTTGTGTCTTGACTACCAACAAGGGATATCCATCTTTGAGAGAGGCCGGTCGTTGCGCCGTCTGCTGACTCCTCACTATATGATATCGTTTTCTTCCCGATAGCGTTGGTAGTACGCTTTCTCGACTGTGCGGAGGTCGAAGTCTCCAGGGTTCCTCTGTCCGAGCTCCGCGAGAATCTTTGGATAATCGCTAAATCGCATTTGCCGGTCATCTCCAAAGAGCACATCAACAATGTAGCGATCACCCACAGCGTAGTTTGTTGGATCATAGAACGCTAGAACGACGGTCGCCATGGCTCCACCGACGCCGGGAATCGAATCAAGCGTGTGCAACTGTTGGTTCGGGTCGTCAATCAGTAACGCTGCCTCGCTCACAAGACGAACGAATTCATCAGGGACGCTCCGCATATCCTCAGTGAATCTATCACGTCGTCCCGGCTGGTTATCCAGCTTCCAGTTGATTACTTTTGCCAGTTGATCTTGGGTGATGTACTGTTGCTCCGTGAGACGTTCGTGAAGATTCTCTTCGATAGTCTGGTGCTCTTGGGGATACCCGTCGTTGTATCGATTGCTCCACTCTCGGATCTCGTCAGCGTCCATATCATCTACTCACCGGGCGATAGTATAGGATTGGCCGTCAGAATTCGTCCAGATCATCGATCCAGTCCGACAAGACTGTAGCGACGTTCGTGTATGCGTCCCTTTTGCCTTGTCGATAGCTATCGAGCTCATGGTACGTCTCATCTGAGGTAACGACCGAGTAAGACTCAACGAGCCGCTTCACCTCTCTCAGCGTGTGTTGGTCAAGTTCGTTTGGATCGATAGCATCGTCGTTGGTCATAATCCGAGGTTAGTCGCCGAGACCTTAGGAAACCAGGGAAGTTGGTTCGAGATTCAACTCCGAACGAGGGGTGTGTCGAACCATCAAACCACACCCTCCGTCAAAGTCGAGAACTTAGGAAGTCCGGGGTGTGTTATGAGCGTTTGCTAGTCGGAGATCTATTCACTCGCGGGCACGAACTCTTAACAGTCCGGGCCGCGAGAAATGCGTCGAACCGCCAGTCACCGGCTATGATGCGGGATTTTAGCTCAAGAGCGAACGATGGTTGTGGGACCAAGTCGCGGAATGCCCGGCAGCCCGCCCGCTACTGCAGGCAGGCAGCCCGGGATCGCGGGTGGAAGCGCAACCGACGACGTGGTTTGTCGTCGGCGAGAACCGCGAAATCGACCAGAACGCCGGCGTTCATAATCCCGCAGATTTCAATATCGAGAGCAGCCAAATAGCATATGACTACTCTTCGATCAGGTAAGCCGTGCCGAGGGTTGAACCGGGCCATATTCCGAGTCGGACTCTCACAGAAATGACGGCGTGAGATCTATCGACCGCCGAAGGATCCCCTTTAAATCTCGAACCTAGGTTCGCCTTTTCACCAGGGGCTACACTTATGTTAACGATCATCGGCTCGCTTCCGATTTCTACGATCCGAGTATCACCCTCAGAAAGAACAACCGCATCGTAGGGGTGCATGAAATCCTTGAAGACCGGATGGGACCCTATCGAACCAATCTGGTCTTTGATCGCATCCCCTCGAACGAAGGGGTCATACTCATCGTCGCCACCGAAAAGCCGATGATCTGTACCCTCGGCGATGAACAATTCCTGATTGTCTGGACTCCTTCTGAGGGCCTCTTTGATTTCTTTTTCAAGTTCGGCCTGACTCGAAACACGCCGTTTCTCGAATACTCGCCTGCCAAGATATCGATAGAGACCCGCCGAAATCAAAGCTTGGGATCCTCTCGATTGGGGAGGGGATGGAGCATCAGATAGGAATCTCACCCGTGGTTCCGAGTACTGGACAAGAAGCACGCCTTCTAGATCTGAAGTAGAGATATCTCTGATCTCCCAATTCCCGCGGTCAAATAGTCTTTTGCGGAGAGTAACACCGTCTGTATAGCCCTGCTGACGCCCCCGAATATATTCTTTGACCTCTTCTGAATCCAGGTCCGATTGTAACCAACGTTCCCGTCTCTTGTTTTCTAATTCAGTTACCAGTTGGTTATGGAGGTCCAGCAACGCTTCGCCTCGGACCTTCGGGATACTTCTCCCAAATTGTTGAATGAGATACGTTGGTTGTTCCGGGAGTTTTCGCAGATTGTCAATCGCATTTTCAATCTTGGTCTCGTAATCCAAATACCACTCTTCGTTCGGGATTTCTGATTTGGACAAATCGACATCGGGCACGAGAGCTCCTTCGCCGGTCCGCATCACATTCCCGATCACAATCGCATACCCATCACGAATCCACGTATGAGTAGCCATTGACCCCGACGAAACCCCTATTGAATCAAATAAATTTTCTTGGTCTTGCCACCTCTCCCAATACATATCCTCGGATTCTTGTACTTTCTTAACAAGTTCAGCCACGTCCCTGAAGGACTTGACCTCAGATGTGATTTCATCTAATAAGAAGTCAAGTATCTCACTCCAATCTTCAGACTCTTTGTCGTGATGACGGTGAGCCCAAGACATCAAAACAAACAGGAAAATAAGTTCTTGATTCTCATATCTCTCAGTCAGAGCATTCTTCTTTTTTCTGATCTCGATAGGAATATCAGAGTCTTCGTGCGGATAGATCGGAACACGAATATCGGCGATGTCGAAGTGTTCCCTGCGCGACTCCAATATCAGTTCCAGTGCTGGCAGATTGTTAGATTCGATCGCTGCTTTCCCGGCACTCCTGTAGACACCGTGAATGTGTTCTGCCTTCTCTTGAAAAAGAGCTACATCTTGGGAAGATTCTGAATCTTGAAACGACTGTTTTACGTCTATTGCAGGGTTCTGCAGGCGATCAGCGAAGTATTGTAGAAGTTCTTCGCTCGACTCTGATTCCAACTCTATCTGGAAACACTTGATATATGCCTTGACCACTTCGTCGGCGGCCCGGAAATCTTCTTGCTGAATCGCGGTTCGCAAATTTGAGGTAAAGGTACTGATCAGTGGATATCGAAAATTCCGAATCATATCTCCAGAGAGGGCCAATCGGTACAGCTCAATATGACGTTCTAAGATGTCCTGTACCCGGTCTTTGAACCGTGGTACGCCCGAATCGGACTGTGAGTGGTGGTCTAATAGGATTCCAAATGTTCTACTGAATTCAATCAGACTGTGCTGGAAATCTGTGACAGTTCCCTCTTCGAGGTTTTGCTTGGTCTGCTGATACAGATGCACCACAGGCGCATTGGGGATTGAAAAACTCATGACTCGAATTTATAGTTCTCTCGTAACGCGTCCACTAACCTAGCACGTTCTGAATCAGAGAAGTTAGCCTCCGCACGCATAATGGATGTATCGTTCCTCGGTTGTTCACCGAGTCTGTACCAGAAGCTGAGGTCCGCATCATCATCGATAGTTTCCGCTATAGTTCTGAGCCCCGACAAATTGATATCTGTGAGTTTCTTCCCACCGGCATCAATCTCATCCGCTTGTATCTGAATAATACTTTGTCCCATCACCGGGAGTAGAGACATATAGGGGCTCAATTCAGTATCCACCGTTGATTCGATAATCTCTCTGTAGGAGAGGGTTGGATCCGGTCCCGTTTCTTCTTCTAGTTGCTGCTGATAGAGGTTCAGCGCACCTTGGTTTGGCCCTTTTTTGAAGAGAAGTGTGTGAATATTTTCGTAGTACTGCAATAACTCCCATGCCGAAACGATCAAAAGAACCGCGACTAAAACGACCGAAATCAACCCCAACTGCTGGATCAGAACCGGTGTATTCTCTACCGTTGCGTCTTGAGAGAGCGGGCTCGACAAGAACAACCCAACGCCAATAATCAAATTGGCAACAACCAGGAAGTAAATCCGATCGAGCAGTCCTTGTTTCTCCGTCATTTCGCCAACAAGTCCGGGGGCCCGGACAGTTGACTCCAGAGTTTCCCACACGAAGACTAACGCAACCACACTGAAGCCAGTGAGCGTCGCGTGTACTTGCTACACCGTATTTAAGTGTGAAGTTAGGTTATTGCCAACAACCAACCTCACTGCCCATGAGAACTGGTTGGCACAAATCACGGCCACCACCAGACCACCGATTGTGTACGCAATTGCTCTCGCAACCCCCCGAAACCTTGTGACAAGGATCTCTCCCGGGCGGACCCGAGAGATCAGGTTCACAAAAAATCGAAACGGGGTCAATCTCAATTGACCAATAAGCATTCGCAACCGAAGGGAGTGGGGACTGAGAAAATAGCCCTTCCGCCGCGCGTAAATCATAGCCGCTAGAACGACAATCACAAACAGTAGAATAGCTACCCCCCACTGGAGATGAATCATCTGTTGCCTCTATTGAACAGTGTGCTAATGAAGATAAGGGGTTTCCAATCATCAACGGTTCCACCTGAAATCAGCCGGTAGTTAGAACACGGTAGTAAGCGGTCTCCGAGGAAGCTCAACGAATCTGACGGATTCGCTGATTCGAGCGTTGGTGACGCGCAGTCAACGTTCAACGAATTCGTGTAGCCGGTTCTCGGCGGTAGGTAGCCGAGAAGGGTGAGGGACAGTGAACCTAACCCGTATGCTTTTGCTGTCTCGGCGACCATTAGCGCTTATGGGCGGGGATATCGGAGATCTCTTAGAGAGCTTCGAAGGACCACGAACGCTCCGCTATTTCATGATGCTGGTGATGATCGCTGTCGGTGTATTAGTGATCGGGTCTGTCCTGTCCAGTTTGCATGGGGTTCACTGGATAGAGGACATCGGGCTTGCTCTGGCGAATAATCCGATGGCCCTATTGGATTTGGCGGGGTTCTTAGCACTCATCGCACTGGTGGTTATCGCCGCGCCAATCGTTCTGAAATACGCAGATGAACTGTAGTCCCCGGCCGAAAACTGGCCGGTGACAGCCATAGAGCACCTTGTTCTGATGAACTCGTCCAACAGTGCTTTCTATATTTTTAGTAGCCCTGTCATTGCTCCACACGCTTGGGTTCCCAACCGTCATCCATCTGGTCGGCTTGAAGCGAACGCACTCTTGTTGAAAATGTATTCGTAGGTGATCTCATTGGGTTGTGTCTGAAAGAGTTTCTTACCCTCTTCCGGTTCAATCTCAAACCAGCGTCCGGGAACAGTTACGGGTTCAGCCTTCTCTTCACCAAATTCCGTCTCATATACTACATCAATCCAAAAATAGAACTCATAGGCCTCCTCTCGCAGTGACTCTCCGACTCCTGACTGAAAGTTCCCATATCCTTGACCACTCGGGTCGGGGAACGGTGGTTCCCCTCGAAATTCCACTTTTCTTTCAGTACCCATAATGTCGCGTTCTCTCAATTGTTCTCCTTCTTCGTACCGGTGTATGTTATGTTCGACTGTGAATACCTCGACGTTGTCCCGGTTTCGAGAATCAGAAACCATGTTCACGTCGTCTTCTGTGGGGTACTCGGCCGTTGTACGGAGACGTAGATTCTTGGCTAAACCCTCACCGAAATTTGAGAGGTAGAGCGTAATCTTGTCTCCGTTCATTTCCCAATCTGAGACTTCAAGCGAGGGTGTTTGTTCTATTTTTAACAGTTCGTACTGCTGGTAATAGAGCCACACAAGTAGACCGCTCAAAATAAGCGACCCGAGCGCTCCGAGAACTTGACCCCATTTCAGTAACCAGTTGGAGAACAGAGCATATGGCGACAGGAGTGACATAACCGAAGCAATCGGGGCCACCGACAAGAATCCCAAGGTCGGGATAGGGGACTACACGGTCACACGGAGTTGAGCTCGGCCAATCACCCAAACGTCACCTCGTCGGCGTTCTCGTCAGTCAGTCTATATCGAGCAAGGTACTTCCGAACAGTCGTCGGGGAACAGTCGAACTCGTCGCGGGCCGCTATCTCGTCCGCTGACAGCCGAAGAGTCGGCGGAGTGTAGGTTCATGCCGCCATGGTCGAAGGACGCCGAGACGTTCCATGTGGACGGTCACGCGGCTCTTCGAGACACCGAGTTCATACGCAATCGTCTGTGGGGATAGCCCGCGCTCGTGATAGCCCCATTCGAGGAAGTCGCGGTCGCGCCACGTCCGTGTGGTATTTATGATTCAAATCCGGGAGGACGTAGACGGTGGGCTATCGGAAATTGAGCGTTAGTGAGTCGGAGAGCCAAGCACGCAGCGAAAAAAGCCGATTCGTGGTTTTAGACGCGTGCGCCAGCCGGACTGCCGGGGACTAAGCGCTGCAAAGTAGCGCTTAGGACGCTGTCGGATCACAGCGCCCGGAAAGCAGCCCTCAGCACCCCGAGGCGGTACGCCGTTCTCTACTCACGATCAGACCTGGAGACAGAATCGCCTATTGTCTTGGCACCCTCACATATCGAACGCATCCCGTCGCAACTCCCGCTTATCGGATTCTGACCGGACATCGTAATGCTCCTCAATCGTGGATTGCGACGAATCCACCCTCGAAGCAAGCAAGCCAGGATCGACCTTATCATCCAACCAAGCCGATATCGAGCTGCGTCTCACATCGTGTGGTGAAACAACGTCCGAACAGTCAGTGATAGGGTCCGACCCGCACTCGCACCCGTCGCCAAGTGACCCGCACGCAGTCAACCGGTACACTCGCTCCCGAATCGAGGACCGGGCCATACGACCGCGCGACGATGCGACCAACGGTTGCCGACTAGACGCATCAGTCACATCGGGACGGCGATCGGTGATCCAGGCGCGAAGCACGTCCGCTACCCACCCATGCAGGTTAATCTCGCGCTCGGATCCACCTTTGTTCTTGAGTGGTGTTCCGGTGTCCGGCCGATGAACCATATCTATCCACTGTTCATCAAGATGGAGGTCCCGGTCTGAGTCGAGTGATCTGAGTGCGCCAATTCGAAGCGAACAGGTCCACAACAACGAGAGGATCACGTGATTCAAAGACGCGTACTGGTAGCGCTCCAAGTCGTCGATGATTGATGTGATTCGGTCAGGGTCGATGCTGGAGTCGCGTGACCGGCCGCTACGAGTTGGGAGGACGATGCTGTCGGGGAGTTCCTCTTCGACCCATCCCATCCGATGTGTGAATCGAAGGAGCAGGCGGAGCACCCCAAGTTGGTTGTACATCGTATTCGAATTCAAATCGTTGCTACGGTATCTTCGGAACCGTGATAGGTCGAGTGGGTCGATGTCATCGAGATTGTCAATGCCACCGGCACCCCGAGCCCACAGTCGAAACTGCTTCAACTGGTAGCGGTGATTCTGGATGCTTGAGTCGGACAGTTCAGATTTTCGTTCTTCAAGGTACGCTTCTATCGCTTCTTCGATTGTGATATCAGTCATGCTTGCGGTCTCCGTGCCCGGGAGCGCAAGCGCAGACGGTGATCTCAGCGCGATTCGCAGTCGCCTTCACCAGACTCGGAAGCCCGCCCGCGCAGCGAAGCGAGCAGGCAGGTACCGAGCAAGTCGGCGGTGAGCCGTGGAGCGACGAGCGCAGCGAGGAGCGAACGGNGAGCCTCATTAGAGTTGACACCTCGCAGCGAAGCGAGAAGTGTCAACTCTAATGTAGGTTCAAATCCGCCCCAACCCATACCAACTTCGTACGGATCGTAACCGTACGAATTCTCTCATTTTAGCCCTTCTAGGCGTCAGTTCGTGGTTTTTGGCGGGAAATTTACCGTCGTCGCGAAGTCGCAACCCAAACGATTTCTCACGGGGGTCGTCGCCGTCCGGGGATTCCGTGTATTCGTACTATGGGTTGGGATATAAAAGCTGGCAAATCGAGTTGCGTGTTACCTGTTCACTCGATTGCCTTGTCTAGACTACCTGAAGAATAGAATAGATCAGAGCATCGCGGCTGTAGCTAATGAATGTTGACCCGAGTCATTCGCAAAATAGCGGTCTTATTCGATCTGTTGAGATACTCAATCAGTGATGGGTTTCCGCGTTCGTGCTGAATACAGGGCACGCATCGATCACCGGCAATCCAATCGAATTGCTCCAGAAGTCCACTGAACCGGCAAAGGACTACCTTAGGAGCGAACTGCGTGAGTAATCCCGATTTTTAGCCATCTTCGAATCCCCTGCCACGCCCCGCCGGCGACGATACCGCCCCACACAAATCCCGCACCATGCGCGAAAATATTCGTGAACGTCCCATCACTGACAGGGTCAGCTGGGAATAGCGCAACCACGACCGTCAGCAGCACGATACCTACCCCCATAGCCAGCCATAGTTCTGTCCACCATGCTTGCCGTCGGTCCCAAATGTCTCGCACCGATACCGCACGGAGCAGCAACACCCAACTGAGTGCGATACCGAATGCGACGAGAGCAGTCACCCGCACATTGATCCAGCCGGCGTATATCACTGACAGTTCCCAGAGCATGAGCAATACGGCCATCTGCCCAACAGCCTGTGTCACGGCAAGCCCGACCTCTCGGTTCACCCACACCAAGAATGCAACAAAAATCAGCCCCGCGAACCCTGCCACCACACCGGAAAAGCCACGCTCAACTGGAGTCGCCGCTGGCGCGAACCACCCGAGCAGCACATAACTCGATAGACTCACGAGCACTGGCAGGACCGTCAAGAACGCCACAGTCGATACCCAGAACCACCGTCGGGCGTCAAGTACCCGACAGAGGATGTACGCCACTCCGGCGATAGCTACGAATCCACCGACGTTCTGAAGCAGATGGGACCACCCGGCGTGCACGTACGTATGCGTCCACAGGGTCCAGGAAATAAACGCCCCGTGATCGAAGGCCAGCTGGGTCTGCACACTCGATGGGACGAGTACGTGGATGCCCACGAGGATCCACGCGAGCAGGCTGAGAAAACCGGCGTCAACGACCAGCCGGCGGTCAACGGTGTCGGGTATGGGTGTCAGAACGTTAGACCACTCCACAGATGGTCACCTCCAGAAACGGTGAGTCGATCCATGCTGACACTCTTCGAGATTCGATGCGTCTGTATTGACCGCAAGTACGGTTCGCGTTGTGCATCGACAGGCCGATATATGCACATCAGGCATATAATAGAGGATCACCGTTCAAGCACCGCTACCGGGTGTTTGTGCCGACCAAGAGCGTCTTGGTCGCGGCCAAATGGGTGCCACTGCCAGCAGTTATGCTCAAGTGGGCGCCGGACGGTATGTCAGACGGCTATGGCAGAGCTGCCTGCCGAGTTCCGGGAGCAGTACGATCAGAAGGGTGATACCTTTGAGACGATTGCCGAGATCGTCCTCACGAATCACGGACGGCAATTTACAGCCGATGACATCGCTGCCAAGGTTGACCCCGAACGGGAAGCGGTCCGGCAACATCTCAAGACACTCGAAGATGACAGCTGGATCGACGGTGCTGATGGCCCCAAACAGTATACCTGGAACACGCAGAATCACAACCCAGCAGAACAGCAGGCCACTGAGGCTGTGGGGTCAGTCACTGACGACGCCCTCGCACTCGCTTCACGAGCGACCAACAGTGTCCCAGAATTCTTTGCTGTTGTCGCGATACTCGGCGTAGTAACGGGGATGGTGTTAGGTGTGACTGCATTGGTTGCCATCCTGCTGCCAGTGGGTGCAGGAACGCCTCCTTCGTACGCAGCCATTGGGAGTGGCTACGCGCTCGGTGGGCTCGTCACGCTGGGATTGGTCTGGCTTGCGGTCCAGTGGACGCGTTGTCAACCCTAAGACAGTCAGAAACACCAACTTCGTGACTTCTGTGCTTCCTCTATTGTATTTTGTACGGATAATTGTGCTTGCGGTCTTGCTTGAGACCGCTCAGATTGATGAAGAAAAGGGCCGTGAAATTCCGGACCATGAGTATAGCAGTATCGACCGGATTACTGAGCTTTCACAGTTGTTCTTTCACACCCACACTGAGCCGCTGATTCACCGATAGCGGCTTGAAATCAACCGTGACCGAGTGCCGCATGGACTTTCTGTATCTCGTATGATGGGATTGTCAGATAGACAGGAGATCAATATAGCTCAAACAGCAAAAAGCAGCCTTCATTTCTAAGTCCAAATATATTAGTAGACCAACTATATTTAACTCCGGCTTTGGGGTTTGACCACCCTGAGAATGCTATTGGGCACCCTTTGAGGTGTTTTTGATTATGCCTGGCGGTGAATCTACAATCTCGCAGTAGCGATTCTGCCGTGTGGCCACCCTCTGCGCACTATTGTGTATCGTTTCGTCTATTCTGAAGGGGATTGCCACTCTGCCCACAGCAATTGTACGCGGGTTATTACTGGATTAGAAAATACTATAGCACCTATTGCGCCGTCAGGATCTATAGAATACTGGGGTTGAGGGCGAATTCTTTCCACAGATATGTGGGGTTATTCGGATGGTGATACTGATTTTGAGAGGGGACCCACGAGTTGGTCTGGCATGTGATTCAGAAGCCATGTTATAATTTATTTGGTATTTATTGAGATTGGGGTGAGGATGCAGTTTCTTTGAGGTCGTCTTCCACAACTCGGTGGGTGGTGATCGGATGGAGTTCGTCGTGGTCGATTTCGAGGAAACGCTTGCGAAGGTCGCCAATATAGTAGTCGCCAGTGATTGGCTTGGAAGCGGAGAAGCGTCGGTCGGGGACCGTATCGTTGGTGTAGGCGTTGATCAGTTGGCGTACGAGGTCGCTATTCTGACAGACGTACAAGTGGTGTGTGCCGCCAACGAGCGAATTGAATTTGACCGGCTCTTGATCGATCTCCTCGTCGTCAGCGGAAACAATTTCGGCGAGATACTGGATACTCCAGTCGTCGTTGAAGGCGACGATGTCAGCCTCATTCCCAGGTAGACCGTAGTACGGGGCTGCTACCCAGGCGACATCGTCGTAAGAAGACAGGAGACGGACCGTGTCGTTGAGGATGCCGTTGTGGCGTATGGATGAATCGACAACTCGAACGCCTGGAACACGGGCAGAGACTGTGAGTCGCGACCTGCCTTCCTCAGTCGGGATGTGATAGGTCCGCCGGCTGAGCGAACGCGTCATTGTTAATTCTGTGAACTCGTTGGCCTGTGTGGGCGTGAGAGCGTCGCAAATCTGTTCGACGAGGTCTTCTGTCCCGTTACGGAGATAGGACGGGAGACCTCCGACTCTGACGAACTCAAGCACTTCTAGAGCCTCAACGACGTCGGTGGGGCGTTGGTGATTGAGCGCATGTAACGCTGCGATTGCCTCGTCGAGTGACTGACCGGTTGTGGTCTCTCGGGAGAGAATTGCTGGTGGAAGGGTGAACTGAATAGGGAGGTTGCAGTTCCTGTATTTTTCAAATACTCCCGGATCGTGACAAGAGACCGCATCTTCGTACTCCCAGTAGTGTCGATTGCAGACGGTGCATCGCCAGTCGTTGGACTCTGTGCGCTCGACATGTTCGCCAGCTGCTGGCCTACCCGAGCGTCTCGACCAGTGTACAGCCTTGGGAGCTTCAGACGCTAAATACTCCTGTGCTGCTCGCCCGAATCGTTCGAGGCATCTGTCCGCTGCACCATATTTCGGAGGGTATTCGCCAGCAGCGTACCCCTCGAAGGACGGCTCTGTGATCAGGCCCCCGGTCTTACTACCGCCTGGTGTGTCATAAGAGACGATTACTTGATATTGATTATCAGTTGTCTTTTTCATCGCATCCCGGAACGGGTCTTCGGGGATGTCGTCTGGTCGGACGTCGTCTGATTGGATGAAATCGTTGAGGTCTCCCTGGTATATTTGCGTATTGAAACCGTGGATTTGCCACATATTTAGATCACGAGTCGGGTTTGCGCCAAGGCAGAGATCGACAACGAACCCCTCCTTAGATGCCATGTCCCAGTCAACACTGGATAATGGCCCGGGTTCCTGATTAGGAAGGAAGCCTGGATTCCCTGCACTATATGGTTCATTCAGAACCAGACTCAGACGTGGATTTTTGATGTCCTGATCGGTGGCACGCATGTCGCAGTATAGCTTCCAAGCGAGTAGATCACTCAGCACACACTGTGCATAGCTGGAGAGGTCACTCAGATCAAACAGGAGCACAGCGTCTGAACCGAAATCTTCGAAGACATTGAACGTAGATTGCTCGATGGTCCGTAGCTCTTCGAGTGCACTTGGTAGGTATGAGTCGAGGTACGCTTTCTGTTTGTAGTACGGGTTCGATGACTGACGGGCGGTCGGATTGAATGTCATCTGATCGCCTGATTCCTTGAGGAGTGCGTCAGGATCTATCGTATCAAGCGACCGCTCGAGTTCTGCAAAAGAAGCCTCGGGTGGACTCCGGCCCGATGCGAGCACGTCGATAAAGTTCGCCAGTTCTCTTTGTTTGATACGGTCGTGCATTAGTTTTTACTGGTAATTAACGACAGAGATACTTCCAGATATTCGGTTCATCAACAGTTGGAAGGCCTCGCTGGATTTGCTGTTTTAGCGTCGAAAGATCTGGGATGAGTCGATGCTTGAACCACTCGTTGAGACGATCCCAGCATCCTTCGACTGGATTGAGCTCCGGTAATTTTGGTGGGAAGTACCAGATATCGAGGTCGGTTTCCTTTTCCCCGCGCACGCACGCGACCGAACTGTCTCCGACAGTTTCGGTCGCGCGTTCACCGCTAACGTGTTCCCAGAGATCTCTGTTGTAGAAGTATCCAGCACGGTCGAGAAACACCACTAACTCCTCACCGAACCGCTCTTGGAGTGCACCGAGCAACCAGATCCCTTGTTTTGATGTGAGATTCTCCTCAGTCCAACAATAGAAGCTGTCACCGTCGTCGGTGACAGCGCCGAGCACGGTCACCTTATCCCAAGAGTTCGATGTCTCTATCGTTGGATTTGAGCCGATTGGGTACCAGCCACGTCGTTGCACTGTGCCGACGCGCTTGGTGAACTGATCGACGACAACAACGGTTTTGTTGGTCAGTTTCGGCCGTTTTTTTCGACTGTTTGTTGAAATTCGGCTTCTTGTTCTGGATCAGCCTCGTGATTTCGCGGCCGTGCTGTCCGGCAGGACAGCCCGGCCTTTCCCAGGAGTTTCCGAGCGTGGCCTTCGCTGTATTCGACTCCGTACTCTTGTTTGACATGGTGAAGGAGCAGTTTCGGCGACCACGCTTGTTGCTCGTAGCCGAGTTCTGTCGGCGATTGTTGGAGCCGCTCGAAGAACTGTTTGCGTTCGTGTTTGTCGAGCTTCGAGGGGCGGCCTGGTCTGGATTCGTCGTAGGGAGCTTGCTCGATCGGTTCTTCAGTGAACCGATCGAGCCAGTTGCGGATCGTCTTCTCCACGACACCATGTCGTTCAGCTAGTGTCTCGTGTTCATCGCCCTGCTTTCGGCCGATTGCAGCAAGAACACGTTCTCGAGGAACCTCACCCTCTGTTTGTTCACGGAGCTCCTGAAGCTCTTCCAGAGTGATATCGTCTAACCGTCCCATTACCGCAAATTGAGTCTACACTGGCAAATACTTTCGCACGACTGTATGATAGGGCTGAGACCGTCTCGGTTGCCGAGTGCAGGTATTCCCCACGCGTATGCTGGCCGATCAGTTTGCTTGGTATACTCATCGATCGGACGTTTCAAATCAAAACTGCGCCGGTCTACCAGTGGGATGGCTGGTAGAGAGTCGGGCACCTGGAACAGGTATCCAGTGACTGGCGGGTTGGCATACCGTCCACCGACGAGTTGTGCAAAGTCCGTCGTTAGGTCGCCCGTGTAATCAATGGCAACGACTGGCCCACCTGTATTTGTCAGCGTTAGCATGGCCTCAGATAGATGGGTGGTGATTTTCTCTCGATTCGGGGAGACATACGCGGTTCGAATCGGGTACTCTGAGAGTGGATACCGAATCATCTTCTCTCCTGACGGGCGAGGGATTCCCAGCCGGATACCAGAGTCGCTACCTTCGTCCTGTTCAGACCGGGCGTTAGCCGCGTCCTCCGTCGATCTCGTGTCGTCCGACTCAGTCATCGCGCACCACCTCGATTGACCGATGGGTTGACAACGTCTCAATTCCCCGTTGCCAGAGATCGGCGGTGGAGAGTTTGCGACGCCAGAGGCTGGGCCGATCTGTTTCAGGACTTCGATCAGGTCTGTTCTCGAAATTTAGATAGTCTGGATGGTCCAACTGGCTCATAACAGACCGGAGATCGGTTATGGTGGGACAACACCAGTGAGCGGTGACACCGAGTTCTCCGAGGGCTTTGAGCTTCGAGAAATTACGACGAGTTCGATTCTTAACACCGGATCGTCGTTGCACTTCGGCGATGTGCATGAGTGTGTCGCCATCGAAGACGGCGACGTCAAGGGTTCGATCGCGGTAGTCGTCGAGGCCGAGGTCTTCGAGCGTCAGGTCGTCAAGCCCGGCCGTAGCGAGCGACTCTCCGGCAAACTGACTGTCAGAAAGATTGATGTCTCCAAACGTGAGGTTGTGTCGGTCGGCCATCGTGAATCGATCGTCGAGCTGCGACAGCGGAATGGCTGCGGCGGTCGCTCCTACATCGACCCCATATGCATTCGCAGTCTCTCGGGACAATTCGCACGCGTCTGGGCAGAATCCTTGAAGCGAGATATGCTCTGCCCCCAGTCGGTGGAGGTCGTAATACCGGTGCGCAGTCGGGTTTGCTACCAAGTCGGACAGTGCGGTGGCCATCTGGGCGACACCCACACGGTGGGAGGTTGTTTCTGCGGGGTGCGATTCGGCGTATCCCTCGTGTGTGATACCCCCGTAGCGTGGATCTTCATATTGGCCGTCATTCGAGGAGGGTCTGGATTCATGACTGATAGACGTCTGCATGAGGCGCATCCGAACGGAGTAGGGGATCTCGTAGTAGATGCCCTCCAGTTCGTCAACGATTTCGACGTGTCCCGGCCGTGTTTAGACGCTCCTCAACCGGCGAGTCACGGGCCGTTGCGGTTGATCTAAAATCTGTCCTGAGTGCCTCATCGTGTCGATCTGTTCGCGGAGCATACGCCGCAAGAGCCGATTTGTACTGCGTCTAAACAAGGCCACGTGTCCCCTATTTTCGAGTTTATCGAGATCGACGGAGAGTTGCCGTTCACTCCCGTCTGTTAATCGAGACATGGGTTCTGTGAGACTATACCCGTCGATGAAGCCGGTCATTGCGTACGCGATGCGAGTTAAGAACTCTATCTCATCAGCAGAACACTCTGGAAACTCATCAGGTTGAGCGTGAATTGGAACGTCACTCGGGGAGTCGACTGCGAGGGGTTCGCAGACGGCCGCACGGTGTGCCTGGTCTTGTGCCTGTGAGATCATTGCTGCATCCGATGTCGTCGTCCCCTCGATGTCCTGTGTGCCCAAGGAACCTGCAACTGAATACGGGTGGTCCTCGCTGGCTGAGTCGTACCGATACTTTCGTTGTTTCTCAAGTACGCGTTCGTACGCGGCCCAGAGATGCAACTGGTCTTCTTGTGGACGGTATAACGGCGTGTACTCTGGTTGTTCGATCTTGTACTCGACTTCAGCTCCTCCAGTACGGCACCTGTCTGTCGTTTTGCGATCGCAGACGGCGGAACCGTAGGATCGTTCGAGAACGTCTTGGACGGCATTGGCCGTGGAGAGGGCGGTCGATGGCCGGTGTGGTGCGGGGAGAATATCACAAACCATCGCGAAGAGTTGGTCTGGAGTGTGGTACTCATCGAAGCTTCCCTCTGGGTGTGCGCGTACGGCGTCGACGATATTGGCCAGTCGTTTGCTCGGGACGATACCTGAATCCAGAAGGGTTGAGCTGTCTTTGTATTCGGTCGGTGAGTTTGCACCGTAGCAGGTCCCGTAGAGTTCTTCGTCGTGCCTTGTTTCGAGATATTTGACGATCTCATTACGGACACGTTCTCCTTCTTGAACACAATATGCCAGCAGCCGAGAGTCCACGATCTGGTAGTACGCGTGCGTGAGCTTCGCCCATCCAATACGAGCATACGTTTCCAGCTTCCGCTCCCATATCGAGCGTGGAATCTTCGCGACGCCGTCTTTGACTTGAATTGCCGGAAGATTAGCTGGGGTCTCGAACGGTCGAGCCTCTGCTCTACACCGTAGCGAAAGGGCGTTTTCGTCAACGAGGATGTTCTGTTCGTTGACCGCTGTGACCGGGAGCGGTTCCTCGCTGTCGTGGGTTGCATGGGAGTCGGAAACGAGAATCGCACTAACTACTCGCCGCTGAACGTCATCCGGTGCCACCCGGAATATTTGTTTGATATGGGAAATGAAGTAGTCGCGAAGCGACTGTGCTATTCTGGACAAGCCAGGGTTTTTCCATAATGGCCAGTAGCGCATTTCTCGACGATAACTGTCCAAGGGGACGGCTGATCGACCATGTAGGTCATCAAATGGGCGGGATCGTTCGACACGGAGTGTTCCGAGAGCATGGAGGAATCCGATTTCAGGAGCAGATTTGATTTCGTCGTCGAACGCTCGCTTCGTCGTTGGGTTCTCGGTGAGCTGCGAGTGATCTATAGCTCGATTAACGAAATTGTCGAGCCTCTCCGCGACTGTTTCCTTAGACGGTACGTCTGCTTCGGCTCGCTTGCAAATCGATTGCGCTCATCCCGATACATTGTAACACAGCAGTTTCTTGAACCAGTCGTCCGGTGAGTTGAGTTTCAGTGCGAGAAATCCGAGGTATTTTTGGAGATGATGCTTCGAGATGCCTCTGAACTTCGCCAGCCACTGGCGAAGGAAGCTGTGGCGGTTCTCGCAGGTGTTTGTGTGGGCGTCACCGATGACGTAGGTGTCGGAGTGGGTGACGGCCAGATGGCCGTCCACCCCCTCCGTCTCCTCGATGTCCTCATAGATCGTGTAGCCGTCGGTACAGAGGATGACGCTTCCGTCGCCGTACTCAGAGATGTCCTCGTCGGCCTCTTGCAGATCCTTA
>NZ_KB905379.1:401493-643614 GCF_000379085.1 Halomicrobium katesii DSM 19301
TGAAGTCTACGTCCCCGGCGACGATGTGAGCGGCCGTGACGCCGTCGATGGCTTCGATTTCGCCCTTGAGCCGGTCGGCGTCGCCGGTGTACACCTTGACCATCACGTAGGCGACGACCATCTCAGGCACCTCCCATGGTGGCCGCGCGTCCGGTCTCGCCGACGACGATGCTGCGCACGTCTCCGAGCGCGTCGAAGTCCGCGAGGACGACGAGGTGATCGCCGAGATCGAGGGTCTCGTCCTCGCCGGGCAGGTCCAGGGGCTCGTCGCGCTTGCCGAACGCGAGCAGTCGGGCGTTGGCCGGCAGTTCGAGTTCGCTGATGGAGTAGCCCCGCATCGGCGACTGCTCGGTGATGGTGAACTCCACGAGCTGGAGGTTCTGATCGATGTCGGCGACGGCACGGATGTTCCCGCCCAGCAGGGCGTTCTTCGCGGCGATCGCCCCCAGGCGCTCGGGGTAGATCACTTCGTCCACGTCGCCGGCGTACTTGCGGTAGATCTCCTCGCGGTAGTCCTCGTCGATGCGCATCACGGTCCGGCAGTCAAACTGTTTGGCGATCATACAGGCTACGAAGTTGTCGTTGAGGTCGCCGGTCAGCGCGCCGAGTGCGTCCGCACGGTCGAGATCGGCGTCGTCGAGGATCGTCTCGACCGCACCGTCGCCCTCGATCACGTCGTGTCCCTCTTCGCGGGCACGCGCTACTTTCGTGGGGTCGTTCTCCACGAGAACCACGTCGTGCCCGCCGTCGTCGAGCACGCGAGCGGTCCGGAGTCCGACGCGACCGGCACCCACGATAACGAATCTCATGGTAACGCTTACGAGTCGGTGGTGGATAAAGGTACCCCGTGGTCCTGAGGTAGTGTTCAGATAAGCCGCTGCATTTTCTGAGTTGGAGACACCGAAAGCCCTCGGCCCGCTATAGTAACAATTGAAACAATTTACACACCGATCGCACTGCAGTCGTGCGATCGGATGTGCATTGATTTTCAATGGCTACTATAGCCCGATCTGGGGCGGCACTATTCGACCGGAGAGAGAATATCCGCCACAGATCGGGCTACCGAGCGGCGTCCGCGGCGCTTGCGCCGCGGGCTCGGAAGAGCGTGCTCTTCGGGCGCTCGATCCCTCCCGGGCGACGGTGAGCCCAGCGGAGCGAGGCGAACGTCGGGAGAGCTTGCTCTCCCGGAACAAGCACGCGCACGGAGTGAGCGCGCGCAACGAGCCCCGGAGCGGTCGAGCGACGCGAGGGCGTTCGGTGACCGAATGACGCTACTCTCTCCTATCTGAACACCACCGTCACGAAACCGCACGCCGGCAGGTCAGGCCCGTTCCGGGCGACCGTCCCGGTCGGGCGTGACGGTGCCGTGCTGGTCGATCTCGCCGCGGACGATCCGCGTGCTCGAAATCACCTCGTCGTCGTCGGCGTAGACGTGCGGGACGACCTCGATGTCGAGCGTGTCGTGGCCACGCTCGCTCCGGATCTCGTTGATCCGCTTGCCACCGGTCTCGGTCTCGGGAGAGACGATCAGTACGTCGAACTGGGGTTCGGTGGCGATTCCGGTCGGTTCCGTCAGCTCTCGGACGTCGTACTCGCGGTCGTACTCCGCGGCGAAGTCGGCGAGTTCCTCGTCGAGGTCCCGGCAGCGCTCGTCGAAAGAGCGGACGTAGCGGTCTTCGTCCCGGAGCTCGGGCGCGAGATCATCGCTGGTCAGCCCGACCGTCACGTCGCCCAGTTCGAACGCACGCTCGAACAGCGCGCGGTGACCATCGTGAATCGGATCGAACGTCCCACCCAGCGCGACCTTCATACAACGTGGCAGAAGGGCTCTCGATTTAGGGGCTTCGACTCCGGCAGTACGAGACGAGGGGGCTACTCGTCGTCGTCAGCGGCCGCGTCGTCGTCGCTGTCGGTCGCCTCGTCGTCGGCCTCGTCGTCGGCCTCGTCGCTGACGCTGATGGTGACCGGATCGGTCTCGGTGTCCTCGGTGTCGCGGTCGCGACCGCCCAGGTAGTTGTCGAGGTTGAACACGGTGTTGAGCTCCGACTGGACCTCGTCGACAACGTCCGTCACGAGGTCGCTGGGAGCCATCGCGGCGTACTCGTAGGGGTTGTTCCCCGCGCCGTCGCTCTCGCGTTTCTGGCGGGCGACTTTCCCCTCCTCGTGGAGTTCCGCAAGCGCTTCTCGGACGGTGCTCGGGTACAGCCCGGTCCCCTCTGCGATCTCGTCGCTCGTGCTGTCGGGACGCTGCCGGAGGTGGACGTAGATCCGTGCCCGAGTCTCCGTGTCCAGCACCCACGACAGCAGGTCGACGATCCCCTCGTCGAAGGACTCGACGGCGCGGTCGGCCTCCTCTTCCAGTCGCTCGCGTACGTCCACGTCGTCGTCCAGTTCCTCGTCGAAGGGGTCGTCGCCGAACGGATCTTCGCCGAAGTCGTCGCCCGCGTCCTCGCGATCGTCGGATGTGTCGTCTGTAGTCATGTCGTTTCTAGAAGGACGGAAGTCGCCAGCGCACTAAAACCTTGGGTCCTTTCCGGAAGGTCAAAATTGCTTTTGCAGGAATATTACTTAAAGAATGGCCGATACCCTCCGCCATTATCGCGGACGAGATGTCTCGGAAACTATTTACCAGATACCCCACAATGTAGCAGTAGCGGTGTGGCATGGGATGGTACACCGCAGGTGGACGTTCGGCCGGCGTGGTGACCCGGCCGACACCGGGATGCCCGCGACGGGTTCGAAGCGACGTGGAGTGGGGGTAGTACCCAATTACGCGTTCTTTTGCAGGACGAGGTCGTCTGCGAGAGTGGCGACGCCTTGCTTCCGGAGGCGGCGCTGGCGATTCGCGCCGCTCTCGCGGTCGTAGAGCGTCCGGAGGCCGTCGATTCCGAGTCGGTCACACTCCCGGTCGACCAGTTCTCCCAGCGGAGCCGTCGACCCCGTTCGGGTGAGCAGCGAGGCGTCGTGACCGTGGCGCATCGCTCGCCACTTGTTCTCGTCCAGATACTCACGCCGGGTGTCGGTTCCCGAGGCACCGTCTTCGAACTGGTCGGCCAGGGACGCGACCAGCGCGTGGACGTACTCGACGAAGGCGAGCACGTACTCGGGGTTCCGCTGGCCGTCCGGCGTCCGGACTTCGACGGTGCCGTGTCCGGAGTGTGGTCGCACGTCGAACCACAGCTCTCCCCGGTCGCGGATGCTGTCGGTCTCGACCATCCGGCGCTCGAACTGCTCGTAGGCCGCGTACGACTCGAACGCGGTGGGCATTCCCGTGTTCGGGAGCCCCTCGAAGATCTTCGCACGAGCGGACGCGAGCCCGGTGTCGTAGCCGTTCCAGTACGGCGAGTTCGCAGACAGCGCGAGCACGAGCGGGAGGTGCCGGCGGAGTTCGTTGGCGATCCAGACGGCCTTGTCCGCGTCGTCGACGCCGACGTGGACGTGGAGGCCGGCCGTGGTGTTGCGGTGCTGGGGGTACTGGATGCGATCCAGCTGGGAGCGGTAGCGGGGCTTCTGGGCGTGTTCGAGTTCGCGCCACTTCGCGAGCGGGTGGAGCCCGGCCGCCGCGATCTGAAAGCCGTTGGCCTCGGCGTGGTCGACCAGTGCGTTGCGAACGTCTTCCAGAGCCGATCGTGCGTCATCGAGCCCGTCGAGTGTCGGCGTCTGAGTCTCGACGACGGTCTTGAACAGTTCGTGGTCGAGCCGTCCGTCGAGGATCGTCGGCGGGTCGCTCTCGTAGACCAGCTCGTCCGACCCTGCGGTCGGCCGGCCGTACTCGTCGACGACGTAGAACTCCTCTTCGATCCCGAGCGTGCCCATCCGGTCGAACGCGGCGGCGGAACCCGTCTCCTCCATCGGTCACAGCGTCGGTTGCCGGGCGTTAAAACGTTCCGTCACGCCGAGGCCCGGCGACGACGCCGAGGTGGTCGTCGTGGTGCGGTGCCAGCGACTCGCTGGCCTCGATCTCGTAGCGCTCTTCGAGCGTCGTCAGCACGTCCTCGAAGACGGCCGCTGGATCGGCGGTCACGTCCTCGCTGCGAGCTTTGATCGACAGCAGGAGCCGTCCGTCCGGGCGGAGGAAGCCTGCGTTGCGGTTTGCGACGAGTGCCTGTCCGCGCGTCGCCACGTCCTGGACGAGCACGTCGACCGGTTCGACGACGTGGGCGTACGACTCCGGCTCGCGGGCGTCTTTCAGGAGCGGGAAGAGGGTCGGTCGCGGGTCCGCCGCATCGAGCAGATCCCTGACGGGCCGTGGCGCGAACTCGACGGCGTAGGTCGGCCCGGCGAAGTCCGCGACGTGGCTCACCGTCGTCCCGGCGGCGGCACCGAGGTAGAGCACCGTCTCGCCGCCCGCCAAGCCGGTCTCCATCCCGAGTGCGAGCATCGCCCCGAGCTTCGAGCGGTCGGGGTCCCAGCGTCGCCACGCGCCGTCGGTCGCCTCGCCGTACACCGGCTCGCCCCGCGTCGCCAGCCCCGTTTCGCCGTCGAAGTCGTGGCGCTCGACGCCGTTCGGGAGCGTCACTCGCCGTCACCTCCCGTTCGGGACTGGATCGCCTCGATCCGCTCGTCGAGTTCCGCCTGGAGGTCTGGCCGCAGGTCGCCGCTGTAGTGGTCGATCCGTGCGGCGATGGTGAGCTTACCCGCGAGCGCGCGGGCGGCCGACCCGCGGTGGTCCGGGTGAGTCCCCCGAACCGCCTCGTGGGTGAAGATGATCCCGTGTTTCGGCGAGGGGGCCGACCCCCGGAGGTGCGCGAACAGCGCGTCTTCAGCGCCCAGGACCTGTACTGTCCCGCTCGGCTTTTTCGCGAGCGATTCGAGCCCGCCGGCCAGCGAGACGAGACGAGCGGCCAGCACGGGCCCGGCCAGTGCCGCCAGATTCGGCGCGACCTCGGGAGCCGTCCGGTCGATGTACGCTCGCAGACGGTCGGCTTCCTCGTCGAGATCGACGACGCGCTGGGCGAGCGACTGCACTCTCTCCCCGGCCGGATCCGACGGCTCACTCGCGGCCAGCTCGCGGGCGTACTCGACGCCGCTGCCGGCGTCCGCCGAGCGGCTCTCGCCCCACTCGGCGACTCGCTCTGCCAGCTCGTTTGCCGTCCGTTCGCAGTCGGCCATCGACCGCACCGCGTGGACGAGCTGGCGGTCGTCGGCACCCTCTCGCTCCTGGACGGCCTGCTCCGCGGCCGCCGTCGTCGCGGCGCGCAGGCGGTCGTAGTAGTCGTCGGTGTCGTCGGCGAACCCCGCGTCGACGGCCAGCCGAGGCCACTCTGCCGGTTCGTCGGCGCTGCCCTCGCGGATCGTGGCGACCGCTGCCTCGTCGTCGTCGGGATCGAGCCCGGCGAACCACCCGTCAGTCATAGAGCGTGTTTGCAGGGCCGCCGCGTTAAAAGGCGCGGTCGGTCCCGTGGATCGCGGGCGAGCGGCTGGTCCGTTCGGAGAGACGAGAGTAAACGCCGAGCAACGGGAACGAGCGGGAACACTGGGACGGTTATACGCCCCTATTTATATCACGGTCGACCGTGTATATGTGTCTCATGGCTGGGTCAAGAACGGTGCCGTCGTGGCGTGAAGCGGAGCGAGAGTACTCGGACGAAGTCGTCGCCGACACGACGATCCCGGAGCTGTTCGAGGCCACCGCACAGCGAAACGCGGACAGGACCGCCCAGTTGTACAAGGGCGGCACCTACGACCGCTCGCTGACACCCGCAGTGATGCCGGCGGCTCCGGACGGAGACTACGCCTCGATCACCTACGACGAGATGCAGTCGATGGTCCACAACCTCGCGGCGGGCTTTCGCGAACTCGGCGTCGACCACGACACTCGCGTGGGCCTCTTTTCCAGTACGCGCATGGAGTGGGCGCTCTCCGACTTCGCGGCGCTGGCGGCCGGCGGCATCGTCACGACGGTCTACACCGAGTCCTCCCCGCGCCAGGTCAAGTACCTCCTGAGCGATCCCGGCGCAGACGGCGTCGTCGTCGAGAACGAGGCGCTGCTCGACCGGCTTCTCGAAGTCGAGGATCGACTCGACCTCTCCTTTATCGTCACGGTCGACGAGTACGACACCGACCGCGACGACGTGTACACGCTGGGAGAGCTCCACGAGATCGGTGCCGAGGCCTACGACGACGCGCGCTACCGGTCCTGGCTCGAAGAGCGCTCTCCGTCGGACCTCGCGAGCCTGATCTACACGTCCGGGACGACCGGCCAGCCGAAGGGGGTCAAGCTCACCCACAGAAACTTCTGCTCGAACGTCAACCAGGTGTACAAGCGACTCGCGCCCCGCCCCGACAAGGACCCGGACCATCCGACGCTCTCGCCCGGCACCACGTCGATCTCCTTCCTACCGCTCGCACACGTCTTCGAACGGCTCGCCGGCCACTTCGTCATGTTCGCCGCGGGCGCGACGGTCGGCTACGTCGAGGATCCCGACACGCTCGCCGACGACATCAAGCTGATCAGGCCCGACACCGGTGCGAGCGTCCCCCGCGTCTACGAGCGGATCTTCGATCGGATGCGCGATCAGGCCAGCGAGTCGCCGATCAAAGAGCGCATCTTCGAGTGGTCGACCGACGTGGCCAGAGAGTGGGCCCGGACCGACGATCCCGGCCCGCTCCTGGGCCTGAAGCACGCGGTCAGCGACCGGCTGGTCTACAGCCAGCTCAAAGAGAACCTCGGGGGCAACATCGAGTTCATGGTCAGCGGCGGCGGCAGCCTCTCGAAGGAGCTGTGCGAGACGTTCCTCGGGATGGACCTCACGATCGTCGAGGGGTACGGCCTCACCGAGACCGCACCGGTCGTCAGCGTCAACCCTCCCGAAGACGTGCGACCGGGGACGATGGGCGTCCCCGTCGTCGACGAGGAGGTCAAACTCGACACCCACGTCGTCGATCAGGACGACTTCGAGACCAGCCGAGACGTGGGCGAGTTGCTGGTCCGGGGACCGAACGTCGCCGACGGCTACTGGAACCGGGAGAAAGAGACCGCCCAGTCCTTCGAGCCCGACGGCTGGTTCCACACCGGCGACATCGTCGAGCGGACCGAGGACGACTTCCTGATCTACCACGACCGCCTCAAGGAGGTGATCGTCCTCTCGACGGGCAAGAACGTCGCTCCCCAGCCCATCGAGGACGCCTTCTCGACCAGCGACCGCGTCGCACAGGCGATGGTCGTCGGCGACGACCAGAAGTTCATCGCGGCGATGTTCGTCCCGAACTTCGAGCGACTCCGGCGCTGGGCCGACCGCGAGGGGATCGACCTGCCCGACAGCGAGACCGAGATGTGTGACGACGAGCGCGTCCACGAGTGGATCCAAGAGGCCGTCGACGAGGTCAACGAGGACCTCGAAAAGGTCGAGACGATCAAGAAGTTCGTGCTGCTCCCGAGGGAGTGGACCGCAGAGAACGACCTCCTGACGCCGTCGATGAAGAAGAAGCGCCGCAACATCAGGAAGGCCTTCGAGGACCGCCTCTCGGAGATCTACGAAGAGCCCGTCGCGATAGACGACTGATACGGTTTATTGTAGTTGCTTACCGGTGATCGTCTACTCCGTGGCGACGATCACCGGTAAATCGCTACAATAATCCGTATGAGACGGCGGCCGTCGTTGCGTACCGGCGGTATCAGCGCAGCTTCTCGTACGACGCTTCGAGGTCGATCATCGGCGCGGGGTAGTCGATCCCCAGTTCGACGCCGTAGTCGGCCTGCTCGCGCTCGCTCATCGTCCAGGGCTCGTGGGCGTATTCCGGAGGGAGGCCGTCCAGCTCGGGACACCAGCGAGTGACGTACGCCCCCTCGGGGTCGTAGTGTGTCGCCTGGCCGACGATCTCGAAGTAGCTGTCTCGCGAGTCGTTGCCGACCTGTGACTGGTACGCCCAGTTACACCAGTTCGAGGCCACGTCGTAGTCGACCAGCCGCGACTCGAAGTAGGCCGCCCCGAGCCGCCAGTCGATCCGGAGGTTGTTCGAGAGAAACGAGGCGACGTTCTGGCGGCCGCGATTGCTCACGTAGCCCGTCGCGTTCAGCTCGCGCATGTTGGCGTCGACGAAGGGGATCCCCGTCTCGCCACGCGCCCAGCGTTCGAACTGCGCACGGTCGCGCCGCCACCGAATGTCGTCCCGGTCGCGGATACCGCCGGGCTGGAACCACTTCGCGCCGTACTTCGCGAGCTGGTACTGGAAGAAGTCCCGCCAAGTCAGCTCGAAGACGAGCCAGTACGTCGAGTCGTTTTCCACCCGATCGGTCTCGTACTGCTCGACCTCGCGGTGGATCCGGCGCGGCGAGAGACAGCCAAAGGAGAGCCACGGCGAGAACTTCGAGGAGTAGTCGGCACCCACGAGGCCGTTACGCGTCTCGCGGTACTCCCGCAGGCAGTCGCGCTCCCAGACGTACGTCGCGACGCGATCCAGCCCCGCCGTCTCGCCGCCGGTCCAGTCGAGGACGCCGCGGTCGTCGACCGTCGCCTCGTCCTCGCCGAAGCCGAAGTCCGCGAGCGTGGGGAGATCGTCGGCACCGCTGGTGGCGCGCCGGCCGCCGTTGGGGGCGTGGACCCACTCCGGGGCCGGTTTGGCCGGTCGGACGGTCGCCTTCGCTTCGGTTCGATCCTTCCACGGCGTGAAGGTGTCCTCGATCTCGTCTGGCGGTCTGGGGAGGTCGTCGCGGTGGTACAGCGTGTGCGTCCAGAACGTCTCGGAGTCGATCCCGGCGTCGGCCAGCCCCGCCCGAACGCTGCCAGCTTCGTCCCGCTCTTCGGGACCCGGAAGCGCCTGCCAGTAGACCGCGTCGGCGTCGAACTCCTCGGCGGCCTCGGGGACGACCGTTCCGGGGTCGCCGCCGCGAACGTACAGTTCGCCGTCCCGGTCCCGCAACGACTCGCGCAGGTCGGCGAGGCTCTCGATCAGGAACTGCGCCCGATGAGGACCGACCCTGTCGAGCCCGAACATCCCTTCGCCGGTCAGTCGATCCGGGAGACAGTACAGCGGCACGACGGTGTCGGCCTCGGCGACGGCGCGTCGCAGCGTCGCGTTGTCGTGACAGCGCAGATCGCGGCGGAACCAGACGACGATGGTGGTCACGTAAGAATGGGAAGGACGCTCACTGAAAATGTAGCATGGATAACAGCGTAGGTGTGTGGCCGCTCGTCGTGCCGCTCAGGAGAGCAACTGTTCGGCCTCCTCGACGCTCGTCGCGGTCATCGCTTCGTCGGCGGCCGCCTGCATCTGGTTGCCGTCGAGCGCATCCCGAATCGTCAGGTAAAGTCGGTGGTTGCCGGTGTCGGCTTCGATCTCGTACGATCCAGTCTCTGTCGGTATGTCCGTGTATTGTTCGCAATCAGCCAAATGAACGCCTCCTAACTCAGTTGGTATCGGCTCGACTACGACACCCACTCGTCGGGTTTGTTGTCATCGTCTAATTATCCGAGTCGTTTGATTTGTGAATTAGCTTCATTGCGAATAACTCCTGATTAGGGTGTTAGTCCAGATACTGGTAGAATATCCAAATGGCAGCACGCTCTTACGTAGACTGGCGAAAAATATCGGCAGCGAAGCAGTCAACGAGTCCGTGGATTGGTGCGCCAGCGAGATTCAATGACCGCAGGAAGCCGTAGGTACGAGCGGCCTGTTCCAAGCCCTGCTTGGACAGGCCGCGGAATTTCTCGATCCACGGTTGCAACAACGACCAGAGACACTCAGCTTNGTTGGTGTGAACNCCCGCATCTGAGACGTATGCTTCGTCGTGAACCACCGTTCTGTGGTCGTGCTCCATCTGTTGATACGGCGGGTACTCATCCGTCCAGACCTCTCCCAGTCGCTGGGAGAGGTCTTCAGCTTCTTCGATCACTGGCTTGAGTTCGTCCTTGAACTTCGTTCCTTCCTCAGCAGAAACCACGCGAAGCACGTCGCGGCAGGCCGCGACGAGCGTCAGTTCATCACCCTGCTCACCGCTCCAGCGTGTGCGACCGCCCTCTGGCGACCCGCCGCGGGACAGACCGTCCCGCGGTGGGTCGCGTCCCTTGTACCCAGAGCAGACCTGCTGGGTTTCATCGACCTGCGTTGGCCCGTCGAGAGTGTGATCGATGCGATCCCAGACGACGGGGAAGCCGCGCTGGAACGCGGCTTCCACGTCACGAATCGCCGAGTGAATCGTGTTGTACGCCCGATCAAGTAGGGAAGCAATTTGATTGATGCTGAGCAACGAATCAGCGTAGAGGACGAAGGCGACGAGGAACTCGCCGGGGGCGAGTTCCGCGTCGTAGAACGGTGTACCGAGCGTGTAGGTACTCATGAAGCCGCAGCCACGGCACCAGATACGGTCGAGATCGTCGTAGGTTCGGATGGTTGTCGCGCCACAATCAGGACAGGGTGCCTGTTCCCAGATGGTCTTGAGACGCCGCTCGACGATGGCGTCGAGCGGCTCGGGCCGAAACTCCAAAGCGCCAAGCGATACAAGTTGCTGAAGCATCCCGCCGAATGCTGGTTGTTTGGTCACAGCTGATAGCAGGAGACGGGATGCTTTCCATACAACGGAGTCTTTTCGCTAGCTTGAGCAAGAGCGTGGCAGCAAATAATCCGACGCCAATAATGCCGAGAACCGTCATTGCTATGTCTGTTGGCACAAGTTGGAAGACCGACTGTAATACGACCAACGTAATCAATAGCCAGAAGGCTTGTGCTGCCGCAATATCAGTTGTTGATTCGTCACTTTCGGATTGGGGGGTACTGTTCGAATATGAAACAGACAGGAAAGCGACGAACATCCCAACTCCGATACGCACAATTCCTTCCACAATTTGTGATTGGTAGATCGTATAACCACCACTCATCAAAAGCACGAGGGCAAGCCCGGCTAATATGTATTTGATATAATATGGATATTCCGTACGTTCGTTAATTCTCGAGGGGGCAGTCATCCTTGTATGAATCACTCCATCACGACGTACGGGAGATTAGGAGGGTAATGATAAAAAAACATTTGAAAATTATATGTAGTGTATTTTCAATCTGAATGATTTAATAGCAATTAGTAAATAGATTAGTATGATATCGCAAAATACAGAATCAGAGATAGATAATCACGTAAAAAAAGTGGACGAGAACGTTGATGGGGGAGGATATGTCGAAGCATGGGAGTCAATGACCGAAGTTCGCTCTGAGAACGATAGCAAGCTCAAACGAAGGAGTTTGGTCAAGGGTATTGCGGCTACCGCTATCGGCCTTGGACTCTCAACTGGTAGTGCGAGCGCTGATGAAACGAGTGAGGTCAGCTTCGAGGTTGAAGATACTGACGAGATTGAAGTTACCGATGTTGAGGACAGACACGAGTTCGTGAGGACCCGCCAGAATGCTCTGAAAAATCCTGAAGTCAGACGAATCTTCGCCAAATTCGCTCATAACGGATGGGACCCGAAGTGGGGAGAAATTGTGGTCAGCAAAACAATTGTCGACGGAGAAACGATTCAGCACACAGTTTCAATTCCCTTCAAAACAGAATCAGGCAATGCCAGTCTGTTCTGGGCTGATAACGACGACATTGATACCAAGGGATTGTACAAACATCCAAATGGTGAGAATGCTGTTAAATTTGAACGATACTATGTCGATGACGGTGAAGTGAAGACTGCCGTCTCAAATGTAACAAGACGTGATATGCAGAAAGCTTTCGACCAAGCCAGTAGTCAAAGTCAAAGCGATATCGAAGTACAAGCGGCGGGTACCGAGTTCCCAGATTGTGAATGGAATTCAAATTGTGTCGGACAGTACGCACTGGCTCTGGGCGCAACGATCACCTGCTGTAGCACATGTTCCTCGCTCATCGGCGCAGCAGCCTCAGCAGGAGCAGCATGTGTTTGCTGTGTATTGAGCGGGATCGGTCTCGTCGCGCTTGAGTGCCCGCTGTGTGAGTGAATAGATTTCGCCACTAAAATTCTACAATTAAGGCTGTGTTGGTCGGGTCCAGAAATTCGTTTTACTGGACAGTGATTTACCGGCTACGACAGCCACTCCTCGGGCTTGGTGTCGTAGTCGATGTCGTCGGCGTCCAGGTGTTCGACCTCGGACCAGTCGACCTCCTGTATCGTGACCTCCTCGCCGTCGTATCGCAGGCGCTTGCCGACCGCCTCGGGCTCGGGTTCCTGGTCGCGTCGCCGCGCGACCTCCACGTCGTGTTCGTCGAACTCCTTGTCGATGGTCAGCAGATTGACTGGCCGCCCCCAGAGTTCGAAGACGCGTTGCAGCGTCTCCGCGGCCTGTTCGAGGTCCAGCACGACGCCGTTGTACTGGTGGGTCAAGAGGAGTTCGTTGCGGTTGCGGTAGTTGCCGTCGGCGACGGTGATCGTCGGCTTGCCGAAGTTGGTGAACTGCAACATCAGCTTCTTTTTCACGTCTTCGGCGGCCGTCGAAGTCGCACGGAAGTCGCCCGAGGAGTGGGTGTACTCGTAGGTGAAGTAGTCGTGTTCGTCGACGAACTCCTGGGTGAGGAACTCGTTGAGGAAGGTCACGTCGTTGTGGCTCTCGCGGACCTCGCGCATCCGGTCCCAGCCCCGCGAGTAGTCCACATCCGCGAGGGCGTCCGCGACGCTCTCGTACCGGGCGTCGTCGAACATGTACCGCGAGATGCGCTCCAGCTCCGACTGGCTGATGCGCGAGACGAATCCGCGGTACTGTGGCTTGACCAGCGAGTAGTGGCGTTCGGCCATCCCCGCTTCGGTCAGGACCTTCCACGGGTAGGTCTCGACGTCGATCTCGCCGTCGCGGGCGCGAGCGAGCGCGTCGGCGTCGACTCGCGGATCGTCGGGGTCGAGATCGTCGAGGCCGGCGAGCACGTCGGTCACCGCCGAATCGGGCGCGATCAGGTCCTGTACCCGCTCGAAGTCGATCACGTCGTGGAAGTTCCGCCAGGTCACGTCCTCGACGCGAAGCAGTCGCTCGACGACTTCCCGGCGGTTCTCGCTGTTTTCGAGATACGTCCACAGTTCGAGCCCGAGCTTGTAGGGGTTGAGCCCGCCCGACCCGAGCACCTTCGACATGTGGTCGGCGTAGAGGACGAACTCGTCGGCGCTCGCGAACTGCTCTCCGGCCATCATCGTCGACTCCCAGTAGGAGTTGTGGTTGACGAAACCGCCGCCAGCGTAGCGGTGCGTGTCTCGAACCGAGATGTCGTAGACAGCACCGGTATCCGCTTCGATCGCGACGACCTCGTCGGTCCACGATTCGGACTCGAACCAAGCGAGGTTGTCGAGGTACGTCGCGAGCGCGGTCGACTTCTCCTCGTATCCGAATCCGATCTCCTCTGCGAAGATATCCGCAGACTTCCCGGTCAGATGCACGTGATAGCAGCCGTCGGTCTGTTCACGGCGACGGCTCAGTATTCCGAAGTTCGAAAGCAAGAGCTGAACAGTCTTCGACAGTTCTTCGCTCGCGGTCGACAGGATCACTCCCTGATCGCCCGCATAGCCGTCGGCGTCGAAGAGTCCGCTCAGGAACGCCGCGACGACCTGGCGTGGTGACCGGAGAATCTGATCGGGGACGGTCTTTTCGCTGGCCGCTTCTCCGGTCGGAAGTTCGAACTCCTCGATCAGTAACTCTCGGAGGTGCTTTGAGTACGCATAGACACGCCACCGCGATCCGTCTCGGTCGACAGTCGACCGATGGCCGAACAATTCCGAGACCAGCCCAGCGAACTCCTCTGCACGACCCTCGTCGCCGGACGTGAATCCGATATGCCGGGAGTTGGACGGGACGTGGCCGTCGCCGATCAGGAGCCCGAGGAATCGACCGAACTGCGCTGTGACCTCGCTGGGAACTCTGATTGGGTCGCGTTGTGACAGGCCGGGATTCGATGCGTCGTACTCCGACAGCGCAGCTTCGATCGCGTCGGCCCGTCGTGCCCGTCCCGTCTCCCGATATCGGATTACGGTCCAGACGGACACACCGGCCTCTTCGGCGACATCGTCGAGGGTCGTACACTCACGTGGATCCCGTGTCACGGCTTCGCGCTCGTCGGCCCAGATACCTTCGCCACCGGTGACGCCGATTTCGTCGCCGAGCGACAGCTCGTCGAGTCGGATCCAGTCGCCATCCGGCTGACGGATGCGATGGTTGTCTGAGCCGGTCAGTTCGAACCCACGACGCGTTTCGATCGAGATCACGTCGTGCTCGGGGATCACGTTCGAGTCGTAGACCTCACGCACCTCGTCCCCGTCTGACACGCGGGTGTGATTGTCGGCAACGTCTTCCATCGGGAGGATTCCGTCAGCGGTGAAAACTGGCGTTTCAGGGGCGACACAGGCCCATCCCTCGTTCATCACCTTCGTCATCTTCTGGGGCGCGAAGTAGTACGCCTCCCGGCGGAGCATCTCCAGTACGTCCGACTGCCAGTCGGCCATCTCGACGGCCTTCTCGCCGTCGGCGTCGTACTGCATGCCGTGTGTCTGGAGGAAGGCGAGCACGTCTTTTTGTGGCTCTTCGGGGAACGTGATCGGTTCGTCGTCCTCGGACTGCGCGTCGAGCCACTCCTCGGTGAACACCTGCCGGCGGACTTCCTCCGAGAGTTCGAGATCGCCGAGCTGGTCCGCTATCTCTTCGAGGTCCGCCTCGTCGGGGCGGTCCTCGCCGTCGACGGGCGCGTAGGGCTGGTGCTGGTCGATGTTGTCTTCCAGACAGAGGACGTGGTCGATCCACTTCTCGACCTCGGCGCGGTCGATCTCGGGGTCTTGCATGTACTCCTCGATCGTCTCGGCGTGGCGTCCCAGCATCGCCGCGGCCTCGGGATTGCTCAGACGGCGCTGGCCGTCTTCGCTGTCAGCGGCCCCCGGGGCCGCTCCGCCCGCGAACAGTCCGAACCAGTCGTTGTTCGCGAAGAAGTCCGCGTGGGCCTCGACGTGGGTGATGACGGCCTTCTGGTCGGCCAGCTCGTTGGACTCCTGGAGGAAGGCGTGGGCCGGGTTGTCGTTGTTGACGATCTCGAAGGCCTTCCCGCCGAGGAACTGCCCCTGCTTTTGCTGGCGGTCGTAGGCCATGCCCCACCGCCAGTGGGGGTACCGCTGCTGGAATCCCCCGTAGGCGATCAGCTCGTTCATCTCGTCGTAGTCGACGATCCAGTAGTTCACCGGGTAGGGGGTCAGACCGAGTTTCTTCGCCAGAGTCGCCGCCTCCTCGACTGACGTTTCGAGTTCGGCGGCGACGCGCCGTTTGCGGATGTGGTCGTCGGTGCTCATGATTCGTCCTCCGTGCTCAGGATCTCGTAGATCGCGTCGGTCACGTCCTCCGGGCTGGAGACGTAGGCCACGGCCACGTCGTCGGTCCCGCGGAAGTGGCGCTCCACTTCCTCGGCGTGGGTCGCGTTGATCGCGTTGCCCGACGGCTGGGTCTCGACGTAGGCGTGGAGGTTCGCCGGGATCTCCTCCATCAGTGGAATGACGTGTTCCTCGGTGTCGTTCGAGGAGTTCTCCGAGTCGCCGGCCGCGAACACGTAGCGGTTCCAGTCGGCCCAGGGGTAGGCCTCTTCGAGCCGTGCCAGCGCGAGTTCGTACGCGCTGGAGATGCGGGTCCCGCCGCCAGAGCGGATGCCGAAGAACTCGTCGCGGTCGACTTCCCAGGCGTCGGCGTCGTGGGCGATGTAGACGAACTCGGCGTGGTCGTACTTGCCCTGGAGGTACCAGTCCAGCGGCGTGAACGTCCGCTCGACGAGCTCTCGTTTCTTCTGGCGCATCGACCCGGACACGTCGCGGATGTTGACGACGACGACGTTCTTCTCGCGCTCCTCCTCGATCTCCGGGTAGCGGTATCGCTCGTCTTCCCGTCGGAACGGAATCTGGTCGACGCCCTCCCGTCGGATCCGGTTGGCGGTGCTCTCCCGGTCGACCGCGTCGGTCATCTCGTCGATGCTGTCCCAGACGGCCTTCTCGTCGGCCGGCAACTCCGCGTAGGCCTCCTCGATCCAGGCCTTCGAGACGGGGATGTGTTGCTCGCGGGCCCACTCGAAGACGGTCGCCGGCCCCCAGCCGTCGACTTTCAGCGCCTCGCGGACGAACGCCTCGTCGAAGTCCATCGCGAGCTTTCGCTTGAGGCCCTGCTTGAACAGCCGCTCGAAGTCCAGCGTCGAGGAGGGGCCGGACCTGGTGATGTCGGTGAAGTCGCCCTCGACCTCCTCGATCACCTGCTTGCCCTTCGGTTCGAGGTCGAGTCCGAGTTGCTCGTCCAGTTCCTGGGCGAACTCCTCGGGATCCATCTCGTAGTACTCGTGGTCGCCGCCGTCCTCGCCGGGCTCGCCGTCCTCGTCGCCGTCGTCGTCTGGCTGGGGCTGGCCCACCGGATCGCCGGGCTGGGGCTGGCCGTCCTGGCCCTGACCGACGCCGCCCATGTCGCGCTGATCGTACTCGAACTCGGGGAGGTCGACGATCTTGATCGGGATCTGCACCGAGTCCTGTCGGCTCTGGCCGAGGTCGCCGTACTGGATGAACTCGGCGAGGTCCTGGCGGCGTTGCTCGCCGACTTCACGGTACCGTTCGAGGTCGTCTCTCAGTCCCATCTGTAACTCACCTGGCTCATGACGTGGCGGCTCGTCAGCTCCGCCGACGCCGCGCTGTAGTCGAAGAGCTCGCGCATATTCTCGATCGTCGTCTCCTTCAGGTCGGCCGTCTCGGTCCCGCTCGGCGGGTTGTCCCACTGGCGCGGGTCGAAGTCCTCGTAGGCCCGCTGTACGTCGGCCCAGTCGTGGCTCCCCAGGACCGTCTGGATGACGGGGATCTCCTTGGGGTTCACGTCGCCGACGCGAAACGTCTCGTCACGGGACTGCCAGGCGTGGCGGTTCAGCGCCGTGATGATCTTCTCGGTCCGGAACGATCTGACGGCGTCGTCGGGCTCGTTGCCGTCGTAGTTGTCCTCCGCGAAGCGGCCGAGGTGCTCGATCTCGAACACCTTCATCTTCAGCGGGTCCGGCTCCTCGTACTCGCCGCGTTCGTTCTCGATCTGTTCCCCGGACTCCCAGGCGTAGACGTGTTCGACGTACTCCTCGACGGTCGACTCGTCGACGCGCTTGTCTCGCATGATGGCGTCGAGCACGTCCCGTTCTTGCTCGGCGAAGACGTGGTTCTTGACCGGGACCACGCGCTCCTCGAACTCGCTGGCCTCGGTCGGGGAGAACACCGGTGCGCTGTCGAGTTGTTCGGCCATCCGGTTGAGCACGTCCCGTGGCATGAGGACCCGTTCGACGGGCAACTCGGCGTGGTGGCGGTCCTGGGCTTCGTGCAGCAGGTCCGCGATCACGTCCCGCGTGAACGTCACGGGGATCCCCCCCTCGCCGTCGGCGGCGGCGTCGGAGAAGTCGAACTCCTCGGCCGCGATCCGGTCGTCGCCCTCCCGGAGGTAGCCACGGTCGAACAGCAGCGCCTTGTCGACGAGATCGAGCCCGCCAGGCAGGTCCGTCGCGTCGAGTCTGGAGACGATCGCGTACATCGCCGCCGCTTCGAGGGTGTGGGGAGCCAGCTCCACGTCGGTCACCTCGTCGGCACTGTCCCGGACGGCGACCGTGAGCGGTTCCTGGATCCACGTCTCCAGTTCGTCCCAGGAGTCGGCCTGCCACACCGTCGTCTCGTTGGTGAGTTCGCGCCGGAGGAGCTCTGCCTCCAGCGAGAGGTTCGTCAGGTACGTGAACTCGTGTTTGTCCAGGCGGCGCTTGAGCGCCTTCAGCGGGTCCTGTCCCTCGCGGTCGGCGTGTTGGTTGAGCTGGGCTTCGAGGTCGGGGTTCGAGATGATGACCAGCTGGGTGTCGATGTCCATCCCGATCCCCTTGTCCAGTTTGACGTGGCCCTCGTCGGGGACGTTCAGCAGTTTCTGGAGCAGATCGGCGTGCTGGGCCGCGTCCTCGACGATCGTTAGCAGGCCGTTGCCCTGCGAGAGGACGCCGTCGTAGGAGAACGCCTGCGGGTTCTTGCGCCCGCGAGAGTCCAGCTCTCGCAACATCCCGTGCATCCACGAGCCGACGAGTCGCTCCTTGGGCGACCCCTCGTCTTCGGAGTGGAGGACGCCGATGCCGTCGCCCACGTCGACGACGAAGTTCTTGACCCGGAGGTGTTCCGGGCTCGTGACCGCAGAGAAGAGGTCCTCGACCCCCTCGCGGCGGTACTGCTCTTCGAGGAACTCGTAGGCCTCTCGCGAGAACGGATCGAGGTCGCCCTCCGAGCGCAGCGTGACGTGGTCGTCGAGGCGCTCGTTCAGCGCCGCGAGGAGATCGCGACGCACGTCCTGTGGGAACACCGTGAGCGGATTGACCTGGACCGGGCTCTCGTACCAGTCGTCCTCGTCGGCCACGGGGTCGTCGCCGTAGCTGAGCGTCCGGTCGCTCTCGCCGGCCCCGGCGACGTTCCACTCGACGGTGTAGCGCCGCCCCTCGTCGGTTCGAGAGTACTCGCGCAGCCCGTTGATGAGACAGCGTTTGAGCTCCGATTTCCCAGTGGCCGTCGGCCCTTCGAGCCAGATGATCTTCTCGTCTTTCCCCCGGCCCGCCGCGATCGATCGCAGGTCGTCGACGAGCTTGTTCAACACCTCGGTGTTGCCCAGGATGGCGTGCTCGCCGTCGTTGTGGGGATCGTCGAAGAACCGGTAGCGGTCCTTTCGCTCGCCCTCCTCGATGACGGTCCGGGTGCCGGCGTCCTCGATGGCGTCGAGCAGGTACTTCGAGGCGTGGGAGGCCAGCGCGGGCCGTCCGAACAGCCGATCGAGGAAGGCCGCGAGGCTCACGGGCTCCTCGTAGGTGCTGTCGAGTGCCTCGTTCGCCCGACCGATGAAGTCCTCGCCGCTCATCACTCTTCCATCTCGCTTTTGGCGACCTCCGCACCGGCGAACTCCAGCACCTCCTTGGCCCCTTCCTCGGAGTAGCCCTGCTCGATCAGCGCGTCGATCCACTCGTTGCGCTCGTCGTCGTCCATCTCGCCGCTGGAGACCAGCGCGGAGAAGTTGATGTTGTGTTTCTTGTCCTCCCAGAGCTTGCGCTCCAGGGCGCGACGCAGGCGGTCGTTGTCCTGTGGGTTGAACGTGTCCCCTTCGCGTGCGCGGCGTGAGACCCAGTTGCTCACTTCCTGCCGGAAGTCGTCCTTGCGGTCTTCGGGCAGGTCGAGTTTCTCCTCGACGCCGCGCAGGAACTGCTCGTCTGGCTCCTGCTCGCGGCCGGTGAGATCGTCCTCGACGGTGTCGTCGTCGATGTAGGCCATGACGTGGTCCATGTACTTCTCGCCCTGGCGCTGGATCTCGTCGACGTCGTAGGCCAGCGCGTGGCGCACGTCCTCGATGGCTCGCTGCTTGTACTCCTCGCGGACGAGTTCGAGGTAGCGGTAGTACGTCGAGAACTCCTCTTCGGGGATCGAGCCGTGGTTTTCGAGGTTCCCCTCCAGGTGATTGAACGTGGTCAGCGGGGAGAGGAACTGCCGGCTGCGGTGCATCGAGTCCATGATCGCCTCGGCGATCTCGTCGCCGATGAACCGCGGCGAGACGCCGTCCATCCCCTCGCCGATGTCGGCCGTCTCGGCGGCCTCCTCGCGCAGTTTCTTCACGTCCACGTCCTCGGCCTCGCCGATCTCGCCGTTGTAGGCTTTGGCCTTCTGGAGCATGTCGACGGTCTCGGAGTCGGGTTCCTCGATCCGGGTGAGGACGCCGAACAGGCCGGCCATCTCCAGGGTGTGGGGCTCGACCTGGATGTCCGGCAGGTCGGCGTTGCGCAGCATCTTCCGGTAGATCCTGGCCTCGTCCTCGTAGCCCAGCACGTACGGGAAGTCGATGCGCTTGGTCCGGTCGTTGAACGCCTCCATCTTCTCGTCGCCCTTCTTGTCCCGGTACTCGGGCATGTTCGTCCGGCCGACGATCACCTGGTCGATGTCGATGCGAGGGTTGTTCTTGGGCTTGATCGTCTGTTCCTGGGTCGCGTGCAGGAAGTCGTAGAGGAACTCCCGCTGGAGCTTCAACAGCTCCTCGCCGGAGAAGATACCGCGGTTGGCGTTACAGAACGCCCCGGAGTAGTCGAACGCCCGCGGATCGCTCTCGCCGTAGATCGCGATCTTCGAGTAGTTCACGTCCCCCGTCAGCTCGGTCTCGTCCTGGTTTTTCTTGTCTTTGGGTTCGAACGTCTCGATCCCCTGACGCTGGTTCTCGTCGGCGATGAGGCGGACGATCTCGACGTGGTTGTCGAGCACGGATTCGAGGTCGTCGTCGTAGTGGGCCAGCAGCCGATCCATGTAGAACTCGCTGGCCGGATCGAGCGACTGCTCGTTTCGGATCGTGTAGGGAGCGTCCAGCTCCTCGTTGATGTCCTCGATGACGCGGTCGCGCTGTTTCTGTGGCAGCAGGACGATTGGGTCCTGGTTCATCGGCGATCGGACCACGTCGTCGGCCGGGTCCTGATCGTCGATCACGTCACAGAGGTTCGTCCACCGGAACGTGTACATCCGGCCGTCGTCCCGGAGCGTGTAGTCCTCGAAGTACCGGCGGATCTGTCGGTCGAAGTCGGACTTCCCGGAGCCGACCGGTCCCAGCAGCAGCTTGATGCGCTTCTCCGGCCCCAGCCCGCGTGCCCCCGACTTGACCTTGTTGACGAACTCGTGCATCGCCTCGTGGACGACGCGTCCGTAGAAGGTGTTCTCGCCGTCGTTGATCGGGTCTTCGGAGGCGAGCTTGTACTCGACGACGCCGGCATCTTCGTCGTACTCGGTGCCGTAGTAGTCGAACATGTCGGCGACGCGCTGGTGGGCGTTGCGGGCGATCGTGGGGTGGTCGTACAGCTCGTCGAGGTACCAGTCGAACGAGTGAGTCGTCCGGAGATCCGCCGGAATGGAATCCTGGTACTCTCTGCTCAACTCCTCGAGTGATTCTTTGGTGCCTGTCATACTATCACAGCGTGTGGTCGGACGCTGACGACGCCGTCAGCCGTGCTGGAACCGGTGTCTCGGGAACCGTTCGGGTCAGCAGTACTGGAACGCTCGGACCGGCGGTCCGGGCGTCTGTTGCTTTTTCGTGCCATGTGTATACGTACCAATGTCCGAGACGGACGCCGCCGTCCTGACCATTGATACCATGTCTCTGATCGAACTGTTTCCGATACTATTTAACGTATGGGTGATGCAGATATATAATCCTTGTCTCGACCGCCACCAGAGCCGCCATTAATTCCAATATTCGTCATCGAGAAAGTACGATTACGTAAGTGGGTCGATCCGCGTGGGCCGGCTGGGACGCTCGGGAATCACCGCTACGCTCGTCACGCCGAGAGCGATCGTCGGACCTTTCTCCGGGGCGACCGTCGACCGCACATGGGACTCGACGCGCTGAATCCGGCCTGGGAACGCTGGAACGAGGAGCGAGGGCGGATCGTGCTCGCGTACCGGCCGGACGTGTTCGACGGCGGGTCGTTGCCGGCGGCGTGTCTGCCGACGATCTACGTGACGCGTGGCAAACGGGGCCGTCGCCCCGGTGGCGAACGCGTCGGTCACGACTGGTTCGTCACGCTGTACCTCGAACCCGACGTCGACTGTGGCACCGATCGGTACGACGATCGGGCGGCGGCGATCGACGCCGCGGTGTCGCTCGCAGACGACTTCGACGCCGGCCGGATCGACTACAGAGACGAGTATCAGGTGCCCCGCGAGGAGTACTTTCGGGCGCTCGACGAAGTGATCGGCCCGACAGACGAGTGAGCGTCGCCACGGAGTAAACGCTCACGCGAAGCGACCACAGCCGTCCGTCAGCAACATCGAACGGTTCTACGACGCCCAGTCCAGACGAAGCAGGGAGACCGGGCCGTCACCACTCGTCGGGAGCGATCCGGCGGATCGAGACGTTGTCGAACGCCGCCGTCGCCCGGTCCCGATCGACTCCGCCGTGGACCGCCAGCCCGAGCGTGATCGGGTCCGACAACGAGAGCGGGCGCTGGTCGATCGTCCGCCAGCCCCGGCCGTCGCGGGAGACGTAACAGGTGAGGCTGTCGCCGATTCGATCGAGCCGGAGCCACCGAGCGTCTGCCACGCCCGATCCGAGGCGCTGGCTGATCGGCGTCGCACGCCGCGTCTGTCGCCAGCAGGTCTCCACTTCGTCGTCCGGCGTTCGGCCGACGTAGCCGTACGGAGCGCCGCCAGCGGCGTCGTCCCTGACGGTCAGTCCGGCCTGGCTGTCGCGTCCGGCCCCTTCGAAGTCGGCGAGGCGGGCACGGACGCTGATCGGTCCGGCGACGCTCGTGTAGACGTAGTAAAACCCGGCGCGCTCGCCGTCGCTACCGCCGCCAGTCACGACCCACTCGTCGCCGTCCTCGCTCGCGCTCCCCGCGAGGGTCGCGTTGCCAACGTCGCGGGCGTCCGTGAGGTCGTACGTCGCGTCGGCCGGCGCGTGGCGTGACGGATCGGTCGCCATCATGCAGTTCCGGAGGGTGATCTTCGCGCCGCCGGCACGACTGTCCTCGACGCCGATCTCCCAGTGCAGCCGGTCGGCGGCGTCGGCGACGATCGCCAGCCCCGTTCCCGTGCCGTCCTCGGCCGTCGTGAAGCCGGCCTCGAACACCTTTGCGCGCTCTGCCTCCGGGATACCGGGGCCGTCGTCTGCCACGTAGAACCCGTCCGCTAGCGCACCCAGCCAGACGGTCACGTCCGAGCCCCCGTGGTCGATCGCGTTGGTGAAGAGGTTCTCCAGGATCGGACGCAGCGCTGACCGTTCGGCGTTGACGATCGTCTCGTCCGGGAGATCGATCCGCAGCGTCGAGGACTCCCGCGAGACGACTTCCCACACGTCTCGGGCCATGTCGGCCAGTCGCGTGTAGTGTGGGTCGCCGTCGTGTGCGCCGCCGACCAGGGTCTCGAAGTCGCTGATGAGCTCCTGCATCCGGCGGTTGGCGTTCTCCACGCGGTCGAGCGCCGCGTGGTCGCCCGCCCGGGCCAGTTCGAGAGAGCCGTCGGCGACCTGGAGCGGCGACCGCAGGTCGTGGGTCACGAAGCCGGTGAAGCGTTCGAGCTGGGCGATCCGGCGCTGCATCTCCCGGCGCTCGCGCTCCCACTCGGACACGTCGCGCGCCCAGCCCACGACGCCGCGCGGTTCGCCCGCTCCGTCGGTCCAGGGGAGGATCGTGCGCTCGATCCAGCGGGCGGACTCGCCGGTGTCGTACCGTTCGACGGCTCCGACGATCGGTTCCCCGGTTTCGAGGACCGACTGCGTTCGGTCGTGTGCGTGCTCGGAGACGTGCGAGGCGCCGTCGCGCTCGCTCGCGAGGTCCGTGTCGGTTCGGCCGTACAGCAGTTCCGGGTCGAGATCGCCGTCGGCAGCGGTAGCGACGTACTGTCCGGCGCGGTTCTTGACAGCGAGCGATCCGTCGTGAGCGTCGCGCAACTGCTCGAAGGCGTCTGTCCGGAGGCGGGCCACTGAGTGGGCTTCCCCCCGGCGGGCCACGTCCCGGACCGCCTCGACGAACGACGCACGCGAAATCGTCGAGAGGGGCAGGTAGATGCCGCCTGCGGCGGCGGTCGCGGCCGCCTCGTCGGCGTCGTAGCTCTCGGAGACGGTGATCCAGGGGACGCCGTCGGCGGTCGACACCGCTCCGGGATCGACGCTCGAACGACCGGAGTCGGCGGCGACCACACAGACGACACCGGGGTCGACCTGGTCGGCCGCGAGCCGTTCTGTGACCGAGCGAACGGCGAACCGGTCGAGCTCGGTCAGCGGGTCCAGGGCGTCGGAGTCGGCTGCTTCGACGGCGAGGATCGTCGGCGTCTGTCCGAACGACCGACGGGAGAGCGTCATAGCTGGGATTACGCGCTGAGTGAAATAAACGTACGGACCGAAAGAATCAGCCCTCGTCGTCGACCACTCGCACCGAGACGTCGTCGAACACCGCAGTACAGCGTCGCTGAGACGCAGTGTCCGAGACGGTCAGTCCGACGTACGCCCGTTCGGACAGTTCGAGCGTGCGCTGGTCGACCAGCTGCCAGGACCGGCCGTCGACCGACACGGAGACCGTGACCCGGTCGCCGTCGAAGGTGAGCCGAAACCAGTCGTGCCGTCCGACGACCGCGTCCAGGCGCTGGCTCGTTTCGTCTGTGGTCGCCGCCGTCTGCCAGCGGACCTCGGTTCCGCCCCCCGCCGTCCGCCCGACGGAGCCAGAGACGGCGTCCGTCGACAGCGACGACCGGATCGCGAGTCCGGCGGTGCCGTCCGGACCGCCCTCGTCCAGCCGACGGAGGCGAGCCGTCATCTCGACCGGTCCGTCGACTGCCGCGTACGCGAACTCGCTTCGCTGCCCCTCGTCGGAACTGCGCCCGCTGGAGAGGGTCCAGCGGTCGCCGTCGACGGCGACACGGCCCTCGAACTGGTCGTTCCCGACGGTGGCCGAGCCGTCGAGCGCGCGGTCCGCGCGCAGTTCGGGGACCCGCGGTGGCCGGGAGACCAGCATGCAGTTGCGGACCTCGTAGCGCGCGACGCCGTCCGCGCGGGAGACCGCGAGCGTCCACCCCTGTGCTTCGACCGTCGACCGAACGCCCGGCGACACCGGCTCGGAGTCGTCGCCAGCGGCGTCGGTGTGGGCGTGTTCGACGTAGAAGCCGTCGTCGAGCGCACCGAGAGACACCTCGACGGATCGGCGCTCCCGGCCGCAGTCGGGGCGGTCGTTCGCGGCGACGGCCGCCTCGAAGAACGCTTCGAGGAGCGGCCTGATCATCGATTCGGGTGCGTTGACGACAGCGTCGTCCGAGAGCGCCACCGACAGCGAGCCTCGGCGATCGCCCACGACCGTCCACACGTCGCGAGCGATCGCCGCGATCCGGGTCGTCTGCGTGCGCTCGATGTCGACGTGCTGACCGTCGACGAGTCGTTCGAGGGCGTCGACGAGTTCGGCCATCCGGTCTGTGGCCTCCGCCAGACGGTCGAAGGCGACCTCGTCGCCGGCCCGAGCGAGGTCGAGGTAGGCGTCGACGACCTGCAGCGGCGACCGGAGTTCCTGACTGACGTAGCTGGTGAACCGTTCCAGCCGGTCGATCCGGGTCTGCATCGCGGCTCGGGCGTCGTGGCGCTCCGTGACGGACCGCTCGATGCCGACGACGCCGACGATCGAACCGTCCACCCGCCAGGGGTAGATCGTCCGTTCGAGCCAGGCGGCTCCCTCGCCGTGACCGAACCGCTCGACGGCCCCGACGATCGGCTCGCCTCCCTCGGCGACCGCAAGCGCGTCCCGGTGACGGCGTTCGAGCAGTGGCGCGTCGGCGTCGCCTTCGCGTGCCAGTTGTTCGTCGGTCGTGCCCAACAGCGAGCGATCCCGCTCGTCGGAGTTCGAGACGGCGAGATAGCGCCCGTCCGAGTCCTTGACGTAGATCGTCTCGCTCCGTGTCGAGAGCAGTTGCTCGAACGCGTCCGCCAGCAGCGACTCGCTTCGCCTGCGCTCGCCCGACTCGGCACCACTGGCCAGTGCCGTCGCGAACTGGCCCCGGGCGGCCGACGGGGGGACGTAGCGGGCTCCAGTGAGGCCGACCGCACCGGCACGGTCGGCCCCGCCGGCCGTCGGAGCGATCAGGACGGAAACGTCGTCAGTGATCTCGAACACGTCGGTCGCGAGATCGTCGCCGGTCCCGTCGGGCAGCGAGTCGCGCGCGAGCAGGCAGACGACGCCCTCGTCGAGCGCTGCGAGCGCCGCCTCGCGGTCGGCCACGCCCTCCAGTTCGTACGTCGGGACCACTTGGGCCACCTGTGGCGGGTCGTCGAATCCGACGACGAGGACGGTCGGCTCGCCGTCGAGGTATCGCCGCAGATAGGTCACTACCCGACGTAGGGACGTTCGGTACGTAAATATGTGGCCCGCGACCGGCCCGTGACCCAGTCGACACCTATAGTGGTCTGCCCCGAGAACGAACGACCATGACTACCGTGACGCTGATCGGCTCCCGCCTCGCGACGGCCGGCGAGGAGTTCGTCTATCGCGGCGAGGCCAGCGGCTGTGACGGCTGTCCCTATCGCGACCAGTGCCTCAACCTCACCGACGGCGTGCGCTACCGGATCACAGACGTTCGCGAGTCGGGACAGATACTGGACTGTGCCGTCCACGACAGCGGCGTCAAGGCCGTCGAGGTCGAACCCGCCCCGATCAAGGCCAACGTCAGCGCGAAAGGAGCCTACGCCGGGAGTAGCGCCACGCTGGAGGGGCCGTGTCCCTACACCGGCTGTCCGAGCCACGAGTACTGCGAGCCGGCGGGAGCGTCCTTCGACGAGGAGTACCGCATCGACGAGATCGTCGGCGATCCCCCCCACGACTACTGCGGGCTGGATCGCGACCTCACGCTCGTCGAGCTGGCACCGCCCGAAGAGCGCAGCGGCCGCTGACGGTCACGCCCGCCGACGCGGACGGCGATGCCGTCGTTCGGTCGACTGGGGAAACGGCGACGAAACGCCGTCTCATACGGTTTATTGTAGTTGCTTACCGGTGATCGTCTACTCCGTGGCGACGATCACCGGTAAATCGCTACAATAATCCGTATCAATCGCCACTCCGGAGGCTGCCGGTCCGCTCGGCCGTGTAGCCGAACACGTCCTCGTAGCCGTCCGGCGAGAGCAACACCGGGTGGAACGGCTCGTCGGCGACGAGGGGGTCGCCGTCGGTGGCGGCGAACGCCTCGCCGGCACCGACCTCCTCGAAGTTATTCGCGTACACCTCGTAGACCTCGCCCATCGCCTTCGGGATCGGCTCGCCGAGTTCGTACACCGGCACGTCTCTGGGCTCGGTGCGTGACGCCGCCGGCAGTACGCCGACCGCCTGGAGGAAGGCCCGCGTCAGCACGACGGCGTTGTCGGCCGCCTGCTCGGAGCCCTGATAGCCACACTCGACCTCGATCGTCGCGGGAATCCCGTCGAAGATCCGCCCCTCGTTCGAGCCGTCCGTCTCGATCACGGCGTCGATCGGGAGTCGTGGGCAGACGCTCCGCGCGAGGTCGTCGATCGTGTCTACGAGCGCGAACATCCCGCCGTAGGACCGCGTCGAGTGCAGCGCCAGCGTCGTACAGTCCCCGATCTCCGCCACCAGCCTGGCCGCCAGTCGCTCCTCGCGAGAGCCGTCCGGCGAGCCGGGGAACGATCGGTTCAGGTCCGTGTCGACGTAACGCTGGCCGCGCTCGATCGACGCCTCGTTGGCGATCACGAACGCGACGGATCGCTCGACGGTCGGCGACGCTTCGAGGAGCGTCTCGACCGCGTGGACACCGCAGGGTTCGTCACCGTGAATGCCACCCACGACGGCGACCTCGGGATCGCCGTCGCCCAGTTGTTCGACGTACACAGCGGAATGCAGCGGCTCCACGGAGAAGTATCACACGCTCGCCGGCCTCTACTCCAGGGACGCGGCGTACTCGAAGTCCCGCTCGCGCGCGGTGGGACACTCGTCGTCCAGCCGGATCTGCCAGCCGTGCAGGGCCGTCGGATTGTCCAGGGCATCGGTCACCACCGTTCGCACGTCGAGCACGTCGACGCCGTAGTAGTCCAGCGGCGTCCCCTGGAGGTACTGCAAGGCGGTCCGAAAGAGGCTGCGCATCCCGTCGTCGTTCTCGAAGTCGAAGTGCTTGTACGCACCCGCGGCGACCTGCACCATCCCGTGGAGAAACGCGCTCTCCGTGGTCCCCTGTCCGTAGTTGTACCACTCCGCTTCGAAGCAGTCGTGGGCCTCGTGAAACTCCCCGGCGTTGTAGAGTCGAACGCCGTGGACCACGGCCCCGCGGAGCGTGCCGTGTTCCCACCCGTTCGACGCGCGACGATCCCGGTCCCAGCCCGTCGGGTTCCCCGAAACCGGCGGGGCGACATCGTGATCGCGGGTGTGATCGTCCATACCGAGTACAGGAGTGGCGGGGAGGTAATCCCTCCGCTCGACGGCGGACGCTACGCGAGCGCCGTCCAGTCGACGTGAGCGACGGCGAGAACGACGACGCTCGCGGTGATCCCGAGCAGGAGCGACGCCTGCACGAACGCGTAGAAACGGACAGTACTCGATCTCGGAGGGCATATCCGGCGTCTCCAGTCGACCGGACAAAACAGTTCGGACGCGACAGAATCGTTCCGTACTGCATATATACTTCCCCACACTGAACCCGAACGCAAAGCGTGCGAGGGTAGCCAAGCCTGGAAACGGCGGCGGACTCAAGATCCGCTCCCGTAGGGGTCCAAGGGTTCAAATCCCTTCCCTCGCATGACGCGGCGACACGACGCGTGTCGGTGCGGAATGCACTCGGTATGTGGCCCACGCGGCCCCCGCAAACAGCGACCGGCGCTGGGAGATCCGACGGAGCGATCTTCCCTCGCAAACTTCTACCGACGCCGACCGAACAGTCGTACCGGTATCGGCACCCACCGAGTGACCAGGAGCACGTCGCAACGAGAAACAGCGGGAGAAAGAGCGGATGTGTCAAGCGTTCGTTTCACCATGGCGTAGATTTAAGCCCGTCGGCGTGGTAGACTGTCACATGGCTACGGATCAGCGCGAGCCAACCGGTCTCGACGTGACACCGCTGGAGAACACGGCGTTTTTCTCCATCGAGACAGACGACGGGTACGTCCGCATCGAACAGTCCCTCGGGAATCAGGTCCTGTACACGCCCGAGGAGGCCCGTGACATCGCTGAGTCGATCCTCGCAGCCGCCGACGAAGCACCGAGAGAGTAGCGTCGACGGGGCGGTCGGAAGCGGTGAGGCTATTTGTCAGGACGACAGATTCCACGGCATGACAGACGTCCACCACCGGGCGGCGATCGCCGAGCGCGCAGCGCGTGCCGGCGGCGTCGTCGCTCGCGAGCGGTTCCGCGGGACCTTCGAGATCGAGACCAAGGCCGACAAGACCGATCTGGTGACGATAGCCGACAGAGAGGCCCAACAGCAGGTCGTTGCGACGATCCGAGAGGAGTTCTCCGGCGACCAGTTCGTCTGTGAGGAGGACAGCCCCCAGATCGCCGGGCCAGAGAGCGACGCGGTCGAAGCGACGCTGGTCGAGAGCGTGCCCGAGTCCGGCCCGGCCTGGATCGTCGATCCGATCGACGGCACGACGAACTTCGTCCGCGGGAATCGGACGTGGGCGACCAGCGTCACGGCGCTGGTCGACGGCGAACCGGTCGGCTCGGCGAACTACCTCCCGGCGATGGGCGACCTCTACGCGGCGGGGCCCGAGAGCGTGACGCGGGACGGCAAGTCGATGCGAGTCAGCGAGGAGACCGACACCGACGCGTTCCTGGTCGCCGTCGTCAACCGCTGGGAGGACGCGACCGCGTTCGGCGAGCTGTGTCGAATCGCCGACGAGGAGCTGGGCGACGTGCGACGGCTGGGCTCGTTCCAGGCGACCCTGTCGCTGCTGGCCGACGGTGGGTTCGACGCCGCGATCTGCACCCAGCCCGCGAACGCCTGGGACACCGTGGCCGGCGTCCACATGGTCCGTGCGGCGGGCGGGACCGTCACGGATGTCGACGGCGATCGCTGGACCCCGGACAGCGAAGGGATGGTGGCGTCGAACGGTGCCAATCACGGGGCCGTGCTCGACGCCGTCGCGCAGGTCCGCGAGGAAAGCGCCGACTGATACGGAAAGTTGTAGGTCTTTACCAGATCGACCGCACGCCGTCGTGCGGTCGACTGGGTAAACGACTACAACCGTCCGTATGATACGATTTATTGTAGTTGCTTACCGGTGATCGTCTACTCCGTGGCGACGATCACCGGTAAATCGCTACAATAATCCGTATGAGACCGCCGCTGGAGCGCGACGCGTGGGTGTGAAATGGACACAGGACCGGAACGCTAAAACGCCCACCTCACGGCGAGACATGCATGGACGCAGTGGCTCGACTGGAATCGAGACTCGACGGCCGCGACCCCCTCCGGCTCTGGGTCGCCTCATTGGTTGGGCTGGTCGGACTCTTCACCGGGGCCGCGCTGGTGGCCACGCAGACTGTCTGGGACCGATTCGTCTGGCAGTACTTCTGGGGCCCCGTCGCGGCCGACGCGCAGGCGGCCCGCTGTGCGTTGCGGGAGGGCAGTGCCGTGGAGTTGGTGTTTAGCGCCGACGCCTGTGCGCAGGCCCAGGCGTCAGGCACGGCGGTCTACGCCGAGCCGGGATACACGATCATCTCGGAGATCGGGTACATGCTCGTGCTCGTGTACATGCTGGTCGGCGTCTACCTCTTCTTGCAGCGCTACGACCTCGTCACCGACATCGACCTGTACTACCCGCTGGTCCCGTTCATGCTGTTGGGGGGCTCGCTCCGGGTGGTCGAGGACGCGACCGACGCCGCCGTCAGGGCCGGCGTCGACCCGGCGATCTCGTACCCCCTGAACTCCCTGCTGGTCAGTCCGGTCATCTACTTCACGCTGTTCGTGCTGACGCTCGGATCGCTCGTCGCCGTGCGCCGGCTGGAACGGGGGGGACAGATCGACGACGGCAATCGTGCGCTGGGCGTCGTCGGCTGGGGCCTGCTCACGCTGAATCTCCTCTATCTCCTCTGGCTGTCGGTCACCAGAGAGTACGTCACGCTGTACCCGCAGATGGTGACCATCGTCGTCGTCGGTGCGATCGCGCTCGCGTACGTCAACTGGAAGGCCATCGAGGCCGCCTGGCCGGAGCTGACCGACGCGACGGCGTACATCGGCTTCTTCGTGCTCTGGGGCCACGCGATCGACGGGATCGCGAACGTGATCACGGGCGACTGGCTCGACGCGCTCGGTATTCCTGGCGAGTACTTCGCAAAGCACCCGGCAAACCGGATCATCGTCGACGTGACCGAAGCTCTCCAGCCGGCCTCCCTGTCGGCGACGATCGGCACGTCGTGGCCCTTCCTCGTCGTCAAGATGCTCGTCGCCTCGCTCGTGTTGTGGCTCTTTACCGAGGAGTTCGTCGAGGAGAGCCAGCGGTACGCGCTCCTCTTGCTCGTCGCCGTGACGGCCGTCGGTCTGGGTCCCGGAACGCGGGACATGCTGCGCGTGACCTTCGGGATCTAGGTCCGACCGTCGGCCCGCCCGATCGCCCGACCGGCGAGCAACAGCGGCGTCCCGCAGGCGACCACCACGACTCCGTAGATCCCGTTCACCAGCGCGAGCAGAATCCCGAGACCCAGCGGCCCGATCGGTAGCCCCTGCTGGAAGAGCGCAGCGGCGAAGCCGACACTGACCGTCGCGAGAGCGAGTCTGTGGCGGTTGCGACCGAGCGCGTAGCCGGCCGGCAGAAACGCGAACAGCGCGACGAGCAGCCCCAGGAAGACGCGCTGAGAGCGGAGGAGGCCGGACTGCTGGAACACCGGCAGCGCGACGACGGCCGTACCGACGGCAGCCACGAGGCCCGCGCCCGCGAGAGCGAGGACGGTCCGATAGGACAGCCGATCGCGGACGGCGGAGACCGATAGCGTGGCACCGACGGCGGCGATCCCGACGCCAGCGCCGACGAGCGGAGCGTCCGCCGTGCCGAGAAACGAGACCGGCGCTGTGGCTACCGTCGCCAGTACGGTGAGGACGCCGAGTCCACCGAGAGCGGTGCCCACCTGCTCGGTGGACGCCCCGAAGTCGAAATCGAGCCACGAGACGGCACCACAGAGTGCGGCCACGACGGTTCCGAAGACCGCCGTCGGGAGCCCGATCAGGACGGCGGCGTTCAGCGCGGCGACCGGCCCCAACAGCGCCAGGAGGGCCACCGTACTCCACACGGCCCCGAGAGGATCACCCCGCTCGGTGAACGTGAGAAAGCCGTATCGATCCAGGTCGGTCAGCGTCATCCGCGTTCGGTCGGGCGAGACGGTCGCACCCGGCACGGTCCGCTCGACCGTCATTCCATCGGGCGCGACGACCGTGAGGCGATCCGCACCGAGCCCGTCCAGAGAGCGGTAGCCGTGGCTTTCGGTGAACGCGCCCGAGCGCAGTGTCCCCCCGGCCGACGGCTCCGCGAAGTCGGGCTCGCGGTAGCGAAGCGTCAGAACGCCGTCCGACGAGACGTTCGACCCCAGAAGCGTCACGTCCCACATCGCCCGATCGGCGATCGCCGTCCGCAGGCTCTCGTTCGCCCGGAGCCGCTCGGCCGCGGGCTCTCGGAGCGTGTTTCGTACGGTCCAGGTCGCCGTCCCGTTTCGGGCGACCTGCACGGTCGCGGTGCTCTCGACGACGGTCGCCTCGACACCGTGTGCGCCCGCGGTCTCGGCGAAGCTCTCGCCACAGGCGTCACAGAGGGGACGAGGCGGCGGCGCACCGACCGCGGGGGCGACGGCGAGCGTGGTCACTGCGAAGATGACGAGACAAGCGACGGCGACGAATCTGCTGGAGGGCATATGCCGGCATCCGATCCGAGATGTTAATAAAGCACTGGACGCTCAAATGGAAATCCGACAGACCGCCAGCGATCCGATCCCACGCGGTCGATCCCCGTGTGTGGATCTACGGGAACGGGTGATGTGGGCGATCGAGTCGCGGCTCGAAGCCGAGTTCGGTCGGGACCGTCGCCGCTCGCTCCCCGAAGAAGGCGTCGCCGAGGAACAGGGGTTGGGCCTCGGGCACCAGCACGCGGACGCCCTCGAAGCCGAGTTCGTCCAGATCCCGCGTCGTCGTCCGCGTCGCGTACGGCGTCAGTCCGGCTTCCGAGAGCGCTGCGACGAGGGCGTCCAGTTCGGCCTCGCCGTCGTCGACGGCGTCTGGGCCGACCGCCTCGGCCGGGATGGTCTGCTCGTACGCCAGCAGGTCGACAGCCCGGTCTGGCTTGTCGGCGTACTCCCCGATCGCGCCGCTGGCCTCCGCGGCCTGTTCGGGGCCCATGCTCCGAAGCTCCATCCAGTTCTGGAGCGCCTCTTCGAGCGCGCCGAGCGCGGCCTGCTCGGGGTCGAGGTCGGCCGCCGACCCGATGGCGAAGCTGGGCCACTCGTCGCGGTGGACGGCGACGGCGACGACGGGCACGTCCACGTCCTGTGTCAGCAGCAGCGGCGTCACCGTCAGTCCCTCCGACGCGGCGCGCTCGTACAGCGTCCCGAACACGTCGTCGTCGACGGTCAGCCCCAGTGGCTCGAACGTCGAGTACCACGACAGCATCGCCGCGTCCCGTTCGATCACCTCGTAGAGTCCGGCCAACAGCGCCTCACAGCCCGACGATCCCAGTCCCAGCCCGGTGGTCAGGGGCGGGCGGACGTGGGACTCGACTGGCGGGTGAAAGACGAGTTCGGCGGGCACCAGCGCCGACTCGTCGGTCGCGAGGTTCCGGGCTCCGATCCAGTCGAGTTCGGTCGTCGCGTCCGCGCCGGTGTCGTCGGGCGCGACGAAGGCCTCGGGCGCGACCGCGTCGTCCAGCGACGCCGCCGTGGCGGTCGTCGTCTCCGCGGCCGTGTACGCGCCGGCAGCGTAGCGCTCGTAGGACTCGCCGAGCGCTTTCATAAATGCCCCGTCCCAGTCGGCCGCGACGCCGGCCGCCTGTCGCGGGGCCGTGACGTCGCTGAATCCGGACGTGTCGGTGAGCCGTGCGAGGTAGTAGGGTGCCGGGAACGACTCCGCTTCGCCGACCTGCTGGACGATCCCGACCCGGTCGTCCAGCGCCCGCTCGGCGCGTTCGAGCGCCTGCTCGGTGTCGACCGCGGCGTGAGAGCGGTCGATCCTCGTCTCGCGCTCGCCGCCACACGAACAGCCCGGCAGCGGGAAGAAACGGCGTTTCCGGTGGGGCAACTCGACCACGTGGCCAAGCACCGACGAGTCAGCGTCGGCTCGCTCGGAGTCGGCAGCGAGATAGTCGGCGACGGCCTCCCCGGCGACGGCACCGGCGACACGGCGCGTCGCCGGGCCGGGTTCGTCGACGCCGTCGGCGGCCGCCGTCGTATTGGCTTCGATACGGCCGCGAAGACAGTCGTAGCACTCGCGGTCGGGGTCGAATCCAGTGACCGCTGCCGGGACGACCGGGCGGCCGCCGACACCGCCGAGTTCGACCGCGAGCCACGGCGTCCCACCGTCGCGGGCCTGCTCGCTGGCGGTCTCGAACGTCGCAGCCCCGGTCTCGTCGACGACGACCGCGAAGTCGGCGCTGTCGACGGCGGGTGCTTCCCGGTGGTCGATACTCACGTCGAGGTCGTCGAGTGTCGCGAGAAGGCTCTCCGTCGCCGGTCCACTCCCCACAACGTCCACTACCGTACCCATACCGGCGAGTAACAGTAGTCGGGGTAAAAAAGCCTAGGAGGCGATAATGCCCTGCGCGACGCTCGCGAGTTCGTCGCTGTCGACCGACTGGAGCCGCTCGTCGCCCAGCATCAGCCGGAGCCGCGGCCGGCCCACGTCGATGGGTACCTTCTCCGTGTCGATCAGGCCCATGTCTTCGAGGGTCGTCTTGGTGCGGGAGAACGTCGCCTTGCTCGCCAGGCCGATGTCCTCGCCCCACTTGCTGATGTCGTAGAGCAGCTCGCCGTTCTTGGCGGCGACCAGCAGACTGATCGTCACCTCGTCGAGCCCGTCGCCGTCGCCGCGTGCGGTCTGGAGCGAGGCCAGCACGCCCTCGAAGTCCGCTGCCGTCTCGGGACCGATGTCGGACTCCAGCGTGTCCATCACGCGGGACATCGCCGGCGTCCGCAGCGAGTAGCTGTCGGCGCGGTCCCACTCGTCGTCGTAGAACGACGAGATGTCGTCGAGGAACGCGTCCTCGTCGGACGTGAGTCCGGCGACCGCGTCGCCGGCGTCGATGAGCGACACGACGCTCTCGGAGCCGATCAGCAGCGAGTGGTTCGGAACGTCCTCGAGGATCTTCAGCTCCAGCACGTCGGCCTCGACCAGGTCCGCGGCCGTGCTCGCGACGATGAAGTCGCCCATCTCGTCTTTCAGGGCACGGTCCTCCGCGAGCAGGCGGACGGCGGGCGGCTCCTCGTGTTCGTCCAGCACCGAGACGAGTTCCGAAAGCGTTTCTCTAGAGGGATTAACAACTGTGAGCGAACCGTCTTCACTGTCCAGTGCTTCGGACAGAACAGTTCTTACGTCGTCTTCGAGTAGGTTCGAACGCATGCTTCTGTTAGACTACTACGTTTTTGTCATATTTAATTTTACTGGCCGGCTGCGATTGAATTCGTCTGCAGAGATAATACTGCCACGCCGTCAAGACATAATTGTTGCCGGTACCGATTGGGTGGCAATGACAGACAGCCCGGCCACGTCGACGGGGAAGCGACGATCGCCCCGCGGAGAGCCCCCGTGCGATCAGAGTTCGTCGACCAGTTCCTCCGACCAGTGGAAGTCGCCGTCGTAGATCACGGGCAGGGACTTGGCGGCGAGGACCTCGCGCAGTTCCGCCGCGGTCACGGTCTTCTCCAGCGTGTCGCCGTTGAGAATCTCTCTGCCGTCGAAGGGGAGGTCGTACCGGTCCCCGTTGGACTGGGCCGTCAACATCTCGCAGCTGACGGCGTAGCGCTCTCCCGCGTCGGCGATCCTGACGACCGCGGGCTGTTTGGGACTCGGCAAGAGCGCGTACGTGCCGTCGCCGACGACGGCGTAGTCTTTCCCCATCATGATCCGTCGACGGGCGAGCTGGAGCGCCCGCTCGATGCTGAAGCCGTGGACGAGCAGCCGCGCGAACGCGGTCCCGACCTTCGCGGCCTGCTGGTCGAGCACTTTCTCGAAGGTGACACCGCCCGCGATCGAGCCCCGCTCGACCAGCGAGAGCCCCTGGTCGTAGGAGCCACAGGCATTGAGGAAGAACGTCTGCGTGTTCGACTCCTCGATCTCGGCCACGTCGAGTGTGCCGTCCGTACACCGCAGCCCGCCGTCCTCGCAGTGCCCGATGTAGTGGACGAAGTCGTTTTTCGCCTCGAACGTGGCCGCCAGTTCGGCGCGGTCGAGCCGCGACTGGATCGTCACGTCGATCGGGAGGTCGGCGGCACGCTCCTCGTAGATGTCGGAGACGATCTGGTGTTCCTCGCACATCGCGTCGTCGTTGAGGACGACGCCGACCTGGAGCTGGTCGTTGCTGCGATGTCGGTACTTGCCGCGGTTGTGGTACGCTTTCGGGAGGGGTTTAAACGCGTGGATCGGCGTCCCCGGCGCGAGCCACGCGTGGAGCTGCCCGGCCTGTAGCTCCGGTTTGAGCACGCCCGACGTGGCGGTCTCGCCGCGCGCAGTGTAGGCGTCTGACAGCGTCTGTTCGAGCAGCTCGTCCCGGTCGAGTTCGGTCGCGCGCGGGAGATAGACGAGACTGAGTCGGTCCAGCAGGAAGGGGAGACACGTGATCCGACCCGGCGTCGGCTTGGCGTACGTCGACAGGTGCCAGTCCGGCAGAAGGGCGTCCAGATTCCGCTCGGACAGCGAGAGACACTGTTCGAGACGGGCCGCAGGGTCGAGCTGGCACAGCGAGTCCAGATCGATCGGGAGCTGTTCGAGCCCGTCGCTTGACGCCCGGTCGGGCGCGACCCGGCGAGCCTGACAGTCGAGGAAGAAGGCCCGCCGCAGGAGCTGCGCACACTGATGCTGGAAACCGGGGAGATCGTCGAACTCGTACCGAATCGAGGGGTCGTCGGCCCGTAACACGGGCGCGTCGTAGTCGGTTACCTCGACGGTCGCGCCGAGGTAGTACGCGAGCGGCGCGGCGACGAAGAGTCGATCCAGTTCCGGCGGGACCAGGAACTCGATCCCGGTGTCCGGCGTCTCGGCGGCGACGGCCGACGGAACACTCGTCTCCGATCCCAGTTCCAGCAAGGGCGGGTGTGCCCTGAAGCTCGGGTGGGACCTGACGGGAGCGGTCGTGTGGTGGGCGGCCGCCAAGTGGGTCAGTCCAGTGGCGAGTCCGGACGGCGTCGGTTCGATCGTGATACGGCCCGGTCCGGCTCGGTTGCCAGACGAGCCGCCGACGGTCACCGTCGTCGGCTCCCAGAACGAGACGACGAACTCCTCGCCGGCCGGCTTGACCGACGCCGGTCCCGGAAATCGCAGGTAGCTCGTCGGCCCGTGGGCCGACGCCCCCGATCGACTGCGGCACCTGAGTAGGTACTCGCCGTCGGGGAGTTCCGTCGGGGTCGTCACGCGGTACTGGGCGTCGAGGTCGAGCGCCGTCACCATCACGTCGGAACACGGGATCGAGAGCCGGTCGGCCTCGCCCTCGAAACACTCGTCGATATCTCTCGGAATCGCAGACGACGACGCCTCGCTCAGTTGATTCAGCTGGGCACACAACGCTGGAAGTCCGGTCGGATCGGCCCCTTCGAATCCCCCCGAAGCGTCCGACTCGGTCGACCGGTCTCCGGCGTATGTCACCCCCCAGGTAGACATACAGCATGGTATGTGTGCCTCGCCTACATAATGGTTGCTGGTCGCGTGCCAGAGTGTCGCATACGCTACCAGTGTGTGAACGGCCCACAGGTGCGCGCCGGAAAGGTAGATTATTGACGGCCGGACCGTACGGTTCGAGTGTGCACTTCGACCATCTGGAGTCGGCCGATCCCGACGTCACCGCCGCGCTGACGGACGAGGTCGACCGACAGAACGACACGCTCGCCATGATCGCCTCGGAGAACCACGTCAGCGAGGCCGTTCTCGAAGCACAGGGCTCGGCGCTGACGAACAAGTACGCCGAGGGATACCCCGGCGAGCGCTACTACGGCGGCTGTGAGCCCGCCGACGAGATCGAGGAACTCGCGATCGAACGGGCCACGGAGCTGTACGGTGCCGACCACGTCAACGTCCAGCCACACTCCGGTTCCCAGGCCAACATGGGCGTCTACCTCGCGGTGCTCGACCCCGGCGACAAGATCCTCTCGCTGGACCTGACCCACGGCGGGCACCTCTCGCACGGCCACCCCGCGAACTTCGCCGGCCAGGTCTACGAGGTCGAGCAGTACGAGGTCGACGCCGAGACCGGCCGCCTGGACTACGACGAACTCCGGGCACAGGCCGAGGAGTACGACCCCGACATCGTCGTCTCGGGCTACTCCGCGTACCCCCGAACCGTCGAGTGGGAGCGCATCCAGGAAGCCGCCGACGCCGCCGACGCCTACCACCTCGCGGACATCGCACACATCACCGGGCTGGTCGCCGCCGGGGTCCACCCCTCACCGGTCGGCGTCGCCGACTTCGTCACCGGGTCGACGCACAAGACGATCCGCGCCGGCCGCGGCGGCATCATCATGTGCGACGAGGAGTACGCCGACGACATCGATTCGGCGGTGTTCCCCGGCATGCAGGGCGGTCCACTGATGCACAACGTCGCCGGCAAGGCCGTCGGCTTCGGCGAAGCGCTCGAACCGGAGTTCGAGGAGTACGCACAGGCGACCGTCGACAACGCGAAGGCACTGGGCGACCGCCTGCAGGAGCACGGCCTCGATCTGGTCTCCGACGGCACGGATAACCACCTCGTCCTGATCGACCTCCGACCGTCCCACCCGGACACGACCGGCAAAGAGGTCGAGGAGGCCCTCGAAGAGGCAGGCATCGTCCTCAACGCCAACACGGTGCCCGGCGAGACCCGCTCGGCGTTCAACCCCTCGGGCATCCGCGCCGGCACGCCCGGCCTCACGACGCGAGGCTTCGACGAGGAAGCCTGCGAGGAAGTGGCAGACCTCATCTACGAGGTCGTCGACGCACCCGACGACGAGGACGTGATCGCCGAGGTCAGTGCGCGCGTCGACGAACTCACCGACGAGTTCGATCTCTACGGCGAGGACAGCGAAGGGCTCGTTTACGAGTAGAGCGAGAGCCCGAGCGTAGCGAGGGGGCGCTGACGGCGACGCAGAGACGCCTCGCTGGTGAATCCTTTTGTCGACGCCGCGAGTGCTGTCGCCCATGTCCCCTCGTCCCCGGAGAGCAGTCTTGCTCGGTCTCGGAGTGGCGCTGAGTACGGTCGCAGGCTGCCGCGAGAGAGAATCGACCCCCACTCAGACTTCGGATAGAGGCCCCGAAACGACTGGCAGATCCGGCGACACCCAGACGGACGCCGGTGACGAGACCACTCGACAGCCGACGGTAGCGGAGGGCGACGAGACCGCAAGGCGAGCAGACGAGACGGAGACAGCGGAGTTGGACCTGCGGGAGGCCAACGTCGTCGACGTAGCGCTCCAGTCGGCAGGCGGGCGAGCGGTCGAGTTCAGTGTGACGCTGTATCACGACGACGACGGAGAGGACGGCTACGCGGACTGGTGGCAGGTCGAGACGCTGGCGGGAGATCGCCTCGGGCGCAGAGAGCTCCTGCACGCTCACTCGACGGCACCGTTCACGCGCTCGGAGACGATCGAGGTGCCAGAGAGCGTCCACTGCGTCGTCGTCCGGGGGCACGACCAGCGCCACGGCTACGGCGGCCAGGCGATGGTCGTCGACGTAGACACCGGGCAGGCCAGGCGAGTACGACAGGGCGGTGACAGCGAGTCCGTCGACGGCGGAGACTGTCCGTGATCGACGGCGCTGTTGACTGTGTCGACACTGTCATAGGAGGGCTTTTGTTTCGCGGGCCACCCCCATCAGGTGATGACCGAAATTATCGACGGCGACGAGGTCGCCCAGGAGATCCGGGACGGCCTCGGCGACGCCATCGCGACGCTGGAGGACGCGGGCGTCACGCCCGCGCTGGCGACGGTGTTGATGAGCGACGATCCAGCCAGCGAGACGTACGTCTCGATGAAGCAAGACGACTGCGAGGAGGTTGGCATCGAGGCGCTGGACATCGAGATCTCGCCCGACGCCGACGCCCAGGAGCTGTACGACACGATCGACGAGCTCAACGGCGACGACGCAGTCAACGGCGTTCTCGTCCAGATGCCGGTCCCGGACCACGTGGACGATCGAGCGGTCCTGCGAAACATCGACCCCGCCAAGGACGTTGACGGCTTCCACCCGGAGAACGTCGGCCGTCTCGTGGCCGGGAACGCACGCTTCAAGCCGTGTACGCCCCACGGTATCCAGAAGCTCCTCGATTCGGCCGGCGTCGATCCCGAGGGCAAAGACGCCGTCGTCGTCGGCCGCTCGGAGATCGTCGGCAAGCCGATGGCGAACCTCCTGCTTCAGAAAGACGAGGGCGGCAACGCCACGGTGACGGTGTGTCACTCCCGGACCGACGACATGGCGGCCAAGACCCGCGAGGCCGACATCGTGATCGCCGCGGCGGGCGTGCCGGAGCTGATCGACGGCGAGATGCTCACCGAGGGGACGACGGTGATCGACGTGGGCGTCAACCGCGTCGAGGCCGACACCGAGAAGGGGTACGAGCTGGTCGGCGACGTGGACTTCGAGAGCGCCAAAGCGAAGGCGAGCGCGATCACGCCCGTCCCCGGCGGTGTCGGCCCCATGACACGTGCGATGTTGCTGTACAACACTGTGAAGGCGACGGCCCAGCAACACGGCGTCGACGTGGACCTCCCCTGAGATGGCCGAGGGACACGACCGCGACGCAGACGACGCGGGCGACGGCGTGGCGCGGTTCGAGTCGACCCAGCGTCTGGACCCCGACGCGTTCAACCACGCCAAGTCGCGGCTCGACGGCGGCTACGAGTGTGCCGTCGCGGCCCTCCTGACGGACGCCGACGGACGCGTCCTCCTGGTCTGTGAAGACGGGCGCTGGAGCCTCCCGGGTGGCGAAGTCGGCGGTGACCAGTCGCGGGAGGCCGCCCTCCGCGATGCCGTCGCGGCGACGACCGGCCTGGAGCTGACCGTCGGATCGCTGGTGGCCGTCAACGACGTGACGCTGACCGACGGGGACCGGGAGGCGTCGCTCGCGTTCGAGATCTACGACGGCGAGATAGCGGCCGGCGAGCCGGAGCCGGCGCGGGCGTCTGTCACCGCCGCCGCGTGGCACGACGAGGTGCCCGCCGCGACCGTCGACCGCGACGTGATCGACGAACTGCGGTAGCTACCCGTCGAGACCGTTGAGCCAGTTGTCGGCCGTCACGAGAGCGCTCTCGTCACCCTCCGCGAGGTATCGACCGAGGTCCCGCGCTGCGTGGACGAGTCGATCGGCGTCTTTCGGGTCCACGTCGCCGTCGAGGGCTTCGATCCGTTTGCGGTGGTCTCGGACTCGACCGGACAGCGACCGGGCCTGCGGGTCGGGCTCGTCGTCGAGGCGCGCGCGGAGATCACGCTGGTAGGCCTCGACGGCGGCCGTCATCGCCAGGCCGTAGGACGGACGCAGTCCCGACGGCACCGCTCGGGGCTCCGGCCGTTCGCCCTCGTCGGCACCTCTGAGTAGCGTGACGAAGTACAGCTCCTGGGCGTCGGTCGGCTGGAGCGTGCGCGCGATCTCGCTGGCGACGTGGCGGAGTTCGGTCGCGGCCACGAAGGTCTCGTCGAGGGCGAGCAGCGATCCGCCGTCGACGAAGCCGCGCCGACGGACGTACTCCGACGACCGCTCGGCGGCGTCCGTGGCGATCTCTTCGAGCGGTTGCTCGTCGATCGACCCGCGCACCGGCGTCAGGTCGTACTCGACGGGGGCGTTCGTGTGGCGCGTGCGGTCGTCGACGCCGACGCTCCGGAGACTCCCGCAGTCGGGGCACTCCACGCTGGCCGTCTCGTAGTACGACCAGCGGCTGCCACACGCCTTGCACTCGCGGTGGCCTCGAACCTTCATGGCTCACTGTCGGCGTGGCAGCCTCAAGTTCCTTCCGTCGCCGGGTCGAACGATCGGTATGCGCGAGCAAGCAGAGAGCAGTACGAGTTCCTCTGTGAACAGCTGGACAGCAAGGAGATGAACCACGATCGCGTGCGGATGATGCTGACGCACTATCGGCGCGCACTGGGGTGGGTCCTCGAAGAAGAGCACATGTAGCTCGCGATAGTGGTCACTGCAGCAACCGGATCTGGCGGCTGGCGACAGGTTTAAGTTACTCAACGACCCACGACCAAGTGACGCTTCGCTTTGGAGGGCCGAAGCGTCAGCGGGGACCAATTCAGGGCGGCAAGCGAATCGGGCCTTCCGCCTGATTCGTTTTCCACTTTCGTTTCGAAACTCGATAGTTGCGACGCCGGCGCTCGGCGAACGGGAACGAGACGGTCGAGCGACTGCACCGCGACCGTCGCCGTTCAGCGGTGGGGTATGATGTCTCTGAGATACGTCGACAGATCGCGATACCGTCAGTGCAACAACTATTCCTTCGCACTCAGCTGACACCGGCGTATCTGGCGAGAGGTCGCCACGAGCGCGTGATTTCGAAGCGAAGCGAAAACGTCGAGTCGGATCCGATATACTTATTAGATTCCGACAATAAATACGTGATAGACTTTACCGATGTACGACCTGACAGGATTCCAGCGAGACCTCCTGTACGTCATCGCCGGGAAAGAGGAGCCACACGGACTGGCGATCAAGGAGGAGCTCGAAGATTACTACGAGAAGGAGATTCACCACGGGAGGCTGTATCCGAATCTCGATACGCTCGTCGACAAGGGGCTAGTGGAGAAAGGCCAGCGCGACCGCAGGACGAACTACTACAGTCTCACGCGGCGCGGCCGACGAGAGATCGAGGCACGGCGAGACTGGGAAGACGAGTACGTGGACGTAACGTAGCGACGCTGACTGCCGTCTGTCACTGTAGCACCCGGCTGACCATCTCGGACGAGGAGTGTGTCACCGACGAGTCTCGACGGTCTCAGGCTCCGCTTGGTGTGCCCTCGTCGCCGTCTCTCTCGCCGTCGACGGCGTCTGCGCCGTCGGTGTCGCCGGTCAACGCGGCCGGGTCGACTTCTCTGGCGCGAATCGGTTCGTCGGTCACCAGCTCCGGCAGGACGATCCGCGCGAAGTGCGTGACCAACACCAGCACGATCGGACCGAGGAAGATGCCGTACCACCCCCAGATGAGCGGCCCGAGGATGTAGGCGAACATCAGCACCCCGGTGTGGAGTTCCCCGCCCGAGACGTAGGGCCGCACGAGGAGGTCCGGGATCACGTCGACGACGACGAAACTGACCGCGGCGAAGGCGACGACGAACCACCACCCCTCGCCGCTGGTCCCCGCCAGGACGGCGAGATAGGCCGCCATCGGAACGTAGACCAGTTTCATGCCGACGATGGGGATCAGGCTCGCCGCTCCGGCGAGCACGCCGACCAGTGCCGCGTACGGAATCGCGACGGAGGCGGGCGCGATCTGGTTGAGCAGCGTGTACACGATCCCACCGACCAGCCCCGTGATCATCGCGTTCAGGATGTTCCCGTAGAACACCTTGTCGAAGCTCTCGTCGACGGCAGCGACGAACTCCTCGAAGACGGTTCGCTCTGCCGTCAGGTGGCCGGCCCAGGCCGCAAAGCGGCGATCGTCACGCAACAGGTAGAACGCGAGCGCGAGCATCACGAACAAGTGTAAGAGTCCCGTGCCGACGACCCCGAGGTAGCCAAGCGCCGATTCGAGCGTCGTCGTGATCGTCCCGACGCCGCCGACGTTGTCCAGCAGCGCCGTCGGATCGCTCAACACCGTCAGATTCAGGTACGGCTCGGCCATCTGCAGCAGATTGTCGATCTGACTGCCGGACCCGGCACCGTCGATCTCGTCGGCGAAGCGATTCAGTTGCTGGAGGGCGATTCCGAGCGTGTAAGCCAGCAACAGGAGCGCCGGGAGGACCATCCCGACCAGCGAGACGCCCGCGGCGACCGACGGCTGTTCGATCCGTCGCCGGACCCGGCGGTAGAGCCGCCGGGTCGCGTAGTAGACGAACAGTCCGAAGACGAACGTCCCGACGAAGCGATAGGCGACGAAGACGAGGGCGGCGGCGAGCACGAACCCCAGGGCGACCCACGCAGTTCGTGGCCAGTCGACATCGAACTCGAACTCGACCATGGCACCGTGTTCGATGGACCCCGAAAAAAAGGTCGGGGTCGGCCCGGAACACGGACCGACCGCGGAGATTTATGCCAGGCGCGTGATGCGGTACCCGTGACCGCGCTGACGACACTCGGACTGAGTCCGGTCGGCGGCGAGGTGGGGCGCATCGTCCTCGCGGCGGCCCTCGGGATGTTTCTGGGCATCGAACGGGAGGGGTCCCAGAAGTCCGCCGGGATCCGCACGTTCGCCCTCCTCAGCCTGCTCGGTGCCGTCTTCACGCTCGTCGAGGTCGACAGCCTGCTCGTGGTCGGCGGCCTGCTCGTCATCGTTCATACGGACGGTTGTAGGCGTTTACCCAGTCGACCGCACGACAGCGTGCGCTCGATCTGGTAAATACCTACAACTTTCCGTATCATGGCGTGTTGCTGGCGGCGGAGGGGTTCAGGGACGAGACGGCTGGGCTGTCCCTGACGACCTCCGTCTCGATGCTGGTCGCCTACGGCGTCGTCGCGCTCGTGATGCAGTCGTACATCCTCGAAGGCGTGACCGTCGCGATTCTCTCGTCGCTCTTGCTGGTGCTCAAACGCGAACTCCACAGCTTCGCCTGGGGGCTCAGTCGCGCCGAGTTGCGCTCTGCGACGGAGTTCGCGATCCTCGCGTTCGTGGTCTATCCGCTGTTGCCCGCCGCTCCGATCTCGGTCTCGGTCGGAGAGCTCTCGCTGGAGCTGGAGTTGCGCGTCGCGTGGCTGCTCGTCGTCACCGTCGCGGGCATCGGCATCGCGAACGACGCGATCGTCCAGACCTACGACGGACGTGGCATCGCGGTGACCGGTTTTTTCGGCGGACTCGCCTCCTCGACGGCGGTCGTCGGGACCATGCTCGACCACGTCCGCCAGCGGCCGGCCGCCGCGAGCTACGCCCCGGCGGCGATCCTGCTGGCCGACGCCGCCATGGCGCTGCGGAATATCGTCATCGCGATCGCGTTCACGTTCGAGCGGGGGATCCTCTATCAGTCGATCGTCCCGCTGGGTGCCGTCGCGGTCGGCAGTGTCGCCGTCGCGGCCTACACCGCCGACTGGACGGAGTCGGTCGAGATGGAACTCGACAGTCCGTTCTCGCTCCGCAACGCGCTCGTGTTCGGCGGGATCTTCCTCGTCGTTCTGGTGGCGAGCACAGTTGCGAGAGCCCAGTTCGGTACCGGCGGACTGTACCTGACCGCGCTGCTGTCGGGGCTAGTCTCCAGCGGCGCGGGCACCACCTCGGCGGTGTTGCTCTATCGGGGCGGTGCCGTCGACTCGAACACCGCGACGATCGCCATCTTGCTGGCGACGGCCGCGAGCATCGCGGTGAAAGCCGGCCTGACGATCGCGAGTCCGGACCGTCGCTTCGCGGTCAGAGTGGCGCTCTGGAGCCTCGCGCTGTTGGCCGGCGCGACCGCAGTGACGCTCGCGGTGATCCTCTGAGACGGGCGTCAGTCGGGTGGCACCCATCCGGCGGGGTCTTTTATTACGAGTGGAGGTGTAGTTCGGTAACATGGATCGTGACAGCGTCGAACCGACGGTCGGGGACCTCCCCGGCGAACGCGCAAGCGAGTGGGTCGAGTACCACCACGAGCACGCAGCCCCCAGCACCTACGTCTACGAGTTCGTCTGGGACCGCGACGCGCCGGCGATCGGTCCCTTCTGTACCGACGTGGACGGCAACGTCCTGATGGACTGGACCGGCCACGTCGGCGCGATGCCACTGGGCTACAACAACCCCAAAGTCCTCGATCCGCTGTCGACGTTCGACCTCGTCGAGCCCACGAAGATCGCGGGACAGGACTTCTACGCGACCGGCACCGGCTCCGATCTCCCCGGCGCGGCCGGGCTGATGGAGCGCCTGACGGACATCGCCAGTCACTACGGGATGGACACCGTCTTCCTCTCGAACAGCGGTGCCGAGGCGGTCGAGAACGCCGTCAAGATCAGCTACGACCACCGCCGTGGGAAGTACGCGATCACCTTCGAAGGTGCCTTCCACGGCCGAACGCTGGGGGCGCTCTCGCTCAACCGCTCGAAGGCGGTGTACCGCAGACAGTTCCCCGAGATCGCGGCGGTCCACGACGCCCCCTTCTGTGACGACCGCCACTGCACGCCCGAGAGCTGTGACTGTGGCTTCTTCACGGGCGACGGCTCGGTGCTGGGACGAATGCTCGACCCCGAGACCGGCCACGTCGACCCCGACGACGTGTCCTACATCATCTTCGAGCCGATCCAGGGCGAGGGTGGCTACCGGTTCCCCAGCGACGCCTTCGCGACGGAGATCGCCGACATCGCCGAGCGACGCGGCGTACCGATCGTCGTCGACGAAGTCCAGACCGGTCTGGGGCGCACTGGCGAGTGGTGGGGCTCGGATCACTACCCGTTCGATCCGGACGTGATCGCCAGCGCGAAGGCGCTCCGTGTCGGCGCGACCATCGCCAGCGCGGACGTGTTCCCCGACGAGAAGGGGCGTCTCTCTTCGACGTGGGGGGCCGGGGACGTACTCGCGTGCGCCCAGGGCGCGCTCACCATCGACGCCATCGAGGAGTACGATCTGCTCGACAACGCGGCCGAGCGAGGGCGGGCGTTCGTCGAGCGGTTCCGCGACGCGACGGCCCAGTCGACGGCCGTAGAAGACGTTCGCGGCGAGGGGCTCTTGCTCGCCGTCGAGTTCGACAGCAAGGAACGACGGGAAGCGGTGATCGAGGCCGCCATGCAACGCGGACTGTTGACGCTTGGCTGCGGTCGGAGGACGCTGCGCCTGCTCCCGCCGCTCGACTCGACGCGCAGGGAGATTGAGTTGGGGTCCGGGCTGCTCGCGGATGCGATCGACGCGGTGGCCTGATTCTACCCGCGTCGAACGCTCCACCGGTGTGGCCTAGACGGGCAGTTCGAACTCGCGGACGTATCGCCAGAGGTAGGAGAGATCGCTCGGCGAGAGGAGTCTGAGGATGTCCCGTCGGCTTCCCTCGTTGATCTTCGAGAGAGTCTCACGATCCAGAGCGTTCAGGTCCCGCATGAGCCGATCGTATCGCTCGTTGGGTACGAGATACAGCAGTCGCGTCATGAACAGGCGACGCTCCTGTCTGAGAGCCACCCGTTCGTGCCAGAGATCGTCGTAGACCGCCATCGCTTCGCGGGACGTATCCACGCCTCCGGTGAGACAGCGATCCGCGGTCATCGCCGCCGCGCGCGCCGAGCGCATCCCCTTGTCGATCCCCTCGCCCCACACGGGATCGACGGAGGGGACCGTGTCGCCGATCGCCACGAACGAGTCGGTACTCATCGATCCCGGCGGCTGAACGTGTGCGGAGCCACGGACCTGGGTCGACTCCACCCGACTGGCGTCGGCGAAGCGCGGGTCGCTGTCGAGCCAGTGGTCGAGGTAGCCGTCGACGGTCCGGTCGTCGCTCGCGTGGGCCCGGTACTGCTCGTTCTGGATGTAGCAGACGCCGACTTTGGCCGTGTCGCCGCCGGTGTGGAAGATCCACGAGTAGCCGCCGGGTGCGAAGTCGTGGTCCAGCCGGAGCATCATCGCGCCCGACAGATCGGCGTAGTCGGGATGGTCCAGTTCGACGCCCTCGAACTGGTGTTCGATGCCGATGGCGTGGTTCCGGCGTTCGAGATCGACGACGCCAAGCTCCGTCGCCAGCGGTGCCGCCGGTCCAGTCGCGTCGACGACGATGTCACCGTAGACCGTCTCCTCCCCGTTGTACCGGACCCCGACGACGGAGCCGTCTTCGACGATCGGGTCGCGGACGCGAGCGTCGAACCGATACTCGGCACCCTTCGCCCGGCCGTCGTCGACGAGGAACTGCTTGAACGCCGGGAAGTCCAGCACGAAACCTGGCTGGTCCTGGACGAAATGGTCGTTCGGAGACTCCAGTACGACGGCGTCGGTCGCGTGCATCACCACGTCGTCCGGGATCCCGAAGGCCGTCATCATCGACGCGAACGTCCCGCCCGTGGACTTGTCGCTCCGGGCCGGGAACTCCTCTGCCGTCTCGGTCTCCAGTACGACCACGTCGTACCCGCGGTCGGCGAGATCTCGCGCACACTGGGCCCCGGCCGGGCCCGCACCGGCGACGACCACGTCGTAGTTGTCACGCATGGCTCTGGGTCAGGCGACCGTGTCGACGGGGACAGTGCGTCGGCGATACGTCGGCGAACAGACAGTGGTGGAGCGCCATAGCGAACTCACGAATCTGTCCGTGGATACGCCAACGACGTAGAAAAGATGTCGAAACGGGCTCCCACTTCCAGTTCGTTGTTACCCGCCGTCGACTCGCGCCATCAGTGGGCGGACATCTGAGACAGGACGTTGACACAGTAGACGCCGCCGACGATGAGGAGAATCCCGACGATCCCCACGGGGTCTATGGGCTCGTCGAAGACGACGACGCCGATCGCTGCGACACCGACGATCCCCAGCGCCGCCCACGTCCCGTAGACGACGCCGATGGGCAACTCTTCGAGCGTCAGCGAGACGAGGTAGAAGGCGACGCCGTAGCCGACGACGACCCCGAGGCTGGGCAGCGGCCGTGAGAATCCGTCTGAGAGCTTCAGGGCGGTCGTACCGACGAGTTCGGAGACGATCGCACCACCGAGCAGGACGTACGGATGCATACCGCCGGCTGGGGAGCCCACCGAAATGGAGGTGTTGAAACGGGTCGGGACTTGCGACTCGTTTCCCGTCGTCTCCCGGGGCCGTCGCTCTGGACCCGCCACGGAGTTCTACAGCCGCGCCACACCGCACGAGATACATATTTACGGACCGGCTCGCAACGAGGGTGCATGACGGAGCTGGGTGCGCTCGGCCTGTCGAGCTACGAGGAGAAGGTGTATCGGACGCTGCTGTCGACGGGTGCGGCGACGGCGACCGATCTCTCCGAGGCCAGCGGCGTTCCGAAAGGTCGCATCTACGACGTGCTCAACGGCCTCGAAGCCCGGAGAGTGGTCCGACTCCAGTCGAGTGATCCGAAGCAGTACGTCGCCGTCGAGCCGGAGGCCGTCGTCGACAGGCTGCTGGCCGAGCGGGCCTACGAGCTGAGACAGGAGTGGCACCACTACCGGGAGCGAGCGGCGGCGGTCCGCACGAACGTGCTCCCGACGCCACCGACCGAGAGCAGCTTCTGGCTGGGCTCGCTGGGCAGCGAGGAGATGCGTTCGGCGCTGCAAGAACACATGCGCACCGCCGAGGAGTTCGTCCACGGCATCGTCGGGACGCCCTACGAGAACGCGACGTGGGAGACGCTCCAGACGGAGTGTGATGCCTTCTTCGAGGGCGCGAGCGCGGATCTGACGGTGCAGCTCCTCGTCAGCGAGAAGGTGGCGCTGACGCTGCCCGAGACGTTCGACCGGCTGATCGCCGACCAGCCTGGCGACGTGGCCGTCAGGACGCTTCCCGACGTGGGACTGTCCTTCGACGTCGTCGACGGAATAGGGACGACCATCGACATCCCGCACCCGGTCGCCGCCGACGATCGAATCGGCGTCCTCGGCATCAAAGACTCGGAGATCGTCGAGGAGTTCGAACGGCACTTCCAGCAACTGTGGGCCGGTGCAGCGCCGCTCGTCGAGTGAGCGGGTCGCGTCGGAGCGTCCCGGCCGTCTAGAACTGGTAGCGCCGGTCGTCTTTCTCCTGGGCCTGTGGGAACTGGTCCGCGCCGGTCATCTCGTCGAAGGTCATCCCCGAGAGGTACTCGTCGTAGGTACAGTCGTAGCCAGAGCGGAGGTGAAAGTCGAGGTTGCCGGTCTCGACGGCGCTCTGAAAGAGCATGTGGACCGCGCGGCGGACGAGTTCGTCGGGGTCGTCGGGGTCCAGCGCGCTGGTCAGCATCGCCAGCTCGTTGCGCGTCTCGCGGTCCAGCGGGACGGCGAGTTCCTCGCCCAGCTCGGAGTACTGTGCCTGTACGTCGTCGGAGAGATCGTCCAGCGTCACGTTCGGGCGGTGGTCCAGCGCGGGAAAACCTCTTTCGTCTCCGCCGGTCGACTGCGGACCGTCACGCACAAGCGCCGTCGCTCGTAACGCCGCGGTAATGACGGAGCTGCCGGGCGCAGTCCCCGAGAACCGCGAGGCCGTCCAGCGGGCCCTGATCGAGTGGTACGAGGCCGACCACCGGTCGTTTCCCTGGCGCGAGACCGACGACGCCTACGAGATCCTCGTCTCCGAGGTGATGAGCCAGCAGACCCAGCTGGGCCGCGTCGTCGAGGCCTGGCGGGCGTTCCTCGATCGGTGGCCCGACGCCGAGGCGCTGGCGGCTGCCGACCAGTCCGACGTGGTCGCGTTCTGGACGGCCCACTCGCTGGGGTACAACAACCGGGCGAAGTACCTCCACACCGCCGCGAACCAGATCATCGACGAGTGGGACGGCGCTTTCCCCGAGACGCCAGCCGAACTGCAGGAGCTCCACGGCGTCGGCCCCTACACCGCCAACGCGGTCGCCTCGTTCGCGTTCAACGCGGGCGACGCCGTCGTCGACACGAACGTCAAGCGCGTCCTCCACCGCGCGTTCGACGTGCCCGACGACGACGCGGCGTTCGAGGAAGTCGCGGGGGCGCTCATGCCCGACGGACGGTCGCGGGTCTGGAACAACGCGATCATGGAACTCGGCGGGGTCGCCTGCGAGAAGACGCCGGCCTGCGACGCCGCCGGCTGCCCGTGGCGCGAGTGGTGTCACGCCTACGACACCGGCGACTTCACCGCGCCGGACGTGCCCACCCAGCCCGACTTCGAGGGGAGCCGCCGGCAGTTCCGCGGGCGGATCGTCAACGTCCTCGGCGAGTACGACCGCCTCGCCCTGGACGACCTCGGCCCGCGCGTCCGCGTCGACTACGCGCCCGAGGGCGAACACGGACGGGAGTGGCTCCGCGGCCTCGTCGAAGACCTCGCGGACGACGGCCTCGTCAGCGTCGAGGACGGCGACGAGTCGCTGGTGGTCGGTCTCAGCGAGTGAGAACGCACCCGGTGGTACTTGCACGTCCGTGACCGACGTTCACGTATGACTGTCCAAGCAGAGACCGTCCGCGTCTGGCTGGTCGAACGGACCTACTCCGACGACGAGCAGAACCTCATCATCCTCACGTACGCGACGCCCGACGGCGAGCGGTACTTCCGCAAGGAGCGGGCGCTCACCTCGTTCGGGGACATCCGAGACACGACTGCAGCCGTCGACGCCGAGCCGGGAAACCTCGGGGCCGTCGACGACGCGGACCTGCGCGAGCGATACGCCACAGAAGCCCGGCAGATGGCAGACGTTCACGACCCCGGGGACGTCATCTAGAGCGGTCGCTAACTGCCGTTCTGCACCGTAGCGATCGGACGAAGGGTACTCATAAATAAACCCCAGTCGTTTGGACCGCTATGACGCGAACGAAGGTCGTCGGCATCTGTGGCAGTCTCCGCGAGGGCAGTTACACGCGACAGAGCCTCCGGGTCGCACTGACGGCCGCAGCGGCGGCCGGTGGCGACACCGACCTGCTCGACCTCCGCGAGTGGGACCTCCCCGTGTTCGACCCCGACGCCGAGGACGCTGGCGACGCAGCGGCGTTCCGCGAGCGGATCCGAGAAGCCGACTCGATCCTGCTGGGAACGCCGGTCTACCACGGCTCGTTCTCGACGCCGATGAAGAACGCGCTGGACTACTGTGGCTTCGACGAGTTCGAGAACAAGACCGTCGGGCTCCTGTGTGTCGCCGGTGGGGGCTTCCCCGTGACGGCCCTGGAGCACCTCCGGTCGATCGGGCGGTCACTGGACTGCTGGGTGATTCCACACCAGGCGGCGATCCCACGCGCGTCGAGCGCCTTCGAGGACGGGCAGCTCGTCGACGAGACGATCCGCGACCGCGTCGAGACGCTCGGGCGCGAGGCCGTCCAGTACGCGAGCATCGAGCCCGATCCCCGGAGTATCGAGAGCTGCGAGAACGTCGGCGCAGACGACTGATACGGACGGTTGTCGGAATGTACCGGTGAGCGTCTACCCCGTGGCGACGCTCACCGGTACGCAACGACAACGTTCCGTATGACATCGCCGGCAGTTCGTCGTCTCGGCGTCGCCGCCTCGGGCGGCGAGTCGGTCCATGGACTGACAGCTATGCGTCAGAAAATCGATAGCACCGATTCGAACGGGATCGTCCACATCATCGCGTGGTTCAGGGCCGTCACGGCGAGGTTCTCGGTCCGCTCGTAGGCGTACCCCCAGAGCAGACCGCCGGCACCCGTCGAGATGACCGAGTACACCGCGCTGCCGGTCGAGAAGACGGCGAAGACTCCGTGCATGAGCGCGAACGCCGCGCCGCTGACGAGGACGACGCCGGCCGTTCCGAAGTGCGGCCGCAAGCGCCCCTGAACAATCCCTCTAAAGAGGAGTTCCTCAGCGGGAGCCGCGACAGCGTACAGCCCGAGGAGTGCGACCAGCCAGAGGGCCGGGCGATCGAAGAGGAGCGCGACGGTCTCGCTGGTCTCGTGAGCCGGGACCGTGAGACCGAGCGCCGGTAAAACGATACCCAGGAGCGCCGAGAGTGCTCCGAGACCGAGCGGCAAGCCGGCGATCCAGCCGAGATCTCTGATCGTCGGAATCCGGACCCGAACGTAGCGGTGCCGGTCCTCGACACGCCACAGGTACGCGACGGCGACGACGCCGAACCCGACCTGGACACCGGAGCCAAGCACCGTGAACGCGTCCGTCTCCGCGACGCCGAGCAGCGAGCCCGAGAGCTGAAACAGCGCGACACCGCCGAATCCGGCGATCCAGCCGCCGACAGCGAGGAGGAGGGCCGAAGCGACCGCCAGCGGTGTGTCGCCGATGGCCGACGACGGCAACCGCTCTGGGAAGACGCTCACGCGTCTCCCCCCAGCTCATACTGCCGGCTGTAACTTCGTTCGGATATTCGCCACCGCGGGGTGGCGAAATCCGTGACAGATGTACAGCCGGTAGTATCACCAACGGCGGGGCGACGTTGCTCGCGCGTTCGGGTGCGATGCGCCAGAGATCCGTCCTCCGGGCGCGGAGGTCGTGGGCAGTCGTCAGCCATCACCACCTCGTACCACGAGGGGCCACAAGAACGGGGACCTCCGTTTATTTCCGAATCGGGAGGTGGACGAGCGTACACTGGCGCTCGTCGACCGCGTATACGGTCGTACACCGGCCTCGAAGAGGCCCGGAGCGGGCGATCTCTTGGGGCCAGCACCTCGAATGTCGACACGATTAAGAGCGCGTCGGCAATAAATTCGGCCGTCTTGCCAGAGAAACCGGCCGCCCTGCTCACGAAGGCACAGCGAGAGCGCATCGCGAGTGACTTTCGCGAACTGTCCGACGCGAAGCGCCGCCGCGATCAGCGACAGATTCGCGAACGCGTCGCCGCCGGGCTCGACGACTTCGGGTTCCTGGTCGACTATCCGGACGAGCAGTTCGAACTCGCCTTCGACCAGTACGACGACGAGACCGTCGAACGGATGCTCGGGGAGTTGTCGCTCGTGACCGAGCGCCTCCGCCTCCTCCACGACATCGATCGGGAGACAGTGGTCGGTCGTGCGCGGGGCCGCGTCGTCGACATCGAGACGAACGAACGGACACTGGCGGCGCTCGACGTCGACGAGGCAGTCGGGAGCGGCGACGGCACCGCCAAAGCGAGCGATCGAGACCGGCTGCGTCGGCGCTCCACGCAGTCCCTGAAGCTGGGTATCGCCGTCGGGATCCCCGGAGCCCTGTTCGCGGCGATTCCACCGGGGACCGTGCCCGCAGCGGTCGACGGTCCCGTGGTACTGCTGTCCTTTCTGTTCGCTGGTGCCACGCTGGGCATCGGGCTGGCGGGGGTCGCGCTCCACGGCCTCAAGCACGACCTCCTCCCCGCGCTGGGGCGCTTCCGAGAGAGTCCGCGGGAGGCACTCCGGGCAGCGTGGGAGCGACTGTGACCGTCGGGAAAGGAAACTGACTAACGCTCGCTGGACCTACGACGACCCGTGACACAGTGGGTCGAGAACCCGACGGGCGGGCGCGACCGCGGCCCGATCGCGCTCGTTCGCGCGTGGGCCGAGATACTCCTGCGACCGCAACGGTTCTTCCAGGCTGGGATCGCACCCGGCGATCAGGCACCGGGACTCGTCTTCATCGCCGTCGTCGTCCTCGTCGAGGAAGGCTCGCGGTTCGCGGTCGTCGAACTCGCTCAGCGCGGACAGCTGTCGCTCGGGCCGTACGACTACCCGGTGATCGGTGACCTGGAACCGCTGACAGCGCTGCTGGCGCTGGTCGCCATCGTCGTCTTCGTCGCGCCCGCAGTGCTTCACCTCACGGCGGCCGCCCAGACGCTCCTGTTGGCACCGCTGGCACCGGATCGGGGCGGCATCAGCGAGACCGTGCAGGTGATCGCCTACGCGACAGCTCCGTGTGTCTTCGCCGGGCTACCGCTCCCGGAGGTGCGGATCGCCTGTGGCATCTGGGCTGCCGGGCTGTACGTCTACGGAATGGGGACGATCCACAACCTCTCGCTCCCGCGTGCCCTCGTCGTCAGCGCCGCACCCGCGGTCGTCCTCTTTGGCTACGGCTTTCGGGCCTTCGCGGCGGCCGACGCGTTGCTGTAGCGCCCGGACACGTCGAACGGTTTAGGTGGCTGCCGACCGCCGCCTCGAACATGCTCACGCTCGACCTGGACGACTTCATGTTCGAACTCAAAGACGGCGCAATCAAGCACGTCGGCCCCTCGAACCGGACCGCGACCGCGAAGCTGTACGATGTCGAAGGCATCGACGTACGGGAGTTCGGCGACGAGCGCGTCAAGTTCGCCTTCGAGGACGACGACGGCAGCCGGTTCGAGGTCGCCCTCACCCCCGAGCAGGCGAGCGAGGTCGCGCGTGGCGTCGAGACGCTCGAATCGGAGAGCCAGATCTACGAGTAGCGAGACGGAACCGACCGACAGCAGGCCCCGCCCGGCCGATCGGCGAGCGACGAGGATTTCGACAACCGTTTTAGTGCCGAAATGCTTTCACCGGTCAATGGGTTCGTGTATCATCTGTGGCACCTCCGTCGACGGTCACATCTGTGACCTCCACGAGGAGGACGTCCTGTTCGAATTCCGAGGCGACCATCCGAATCAACTGACGACCAACCGATACTACAGCGGCTCCGTCGACGGCTTCGCCGAGTTCGGCGTCTTCGTCGACATCGGCGATCGCGTGACCGGGCTGCTCCACCGCAGCGAGCTGGATCAGCGACTCGACTCGCTGGACTGGGAGCCGGGCGACACCGTCTTCGTGAAGGTGAAAAACGTCCGGGACAACGGCAACATCGACCTCGGCTGGTCGATCCGACAGGCCGAGCGGGAGTTCCGCGGCACGCTGATCGACGACCCCGAGTTCGACACGGCGCGACTCGCCGACGATGTCGAGGAGGACGAGTCGGGAAACGGGCGTGAGGAGCCGGCGACGGGCGACGACGCCGACTCCGAGCCGTCGGCAGACGACCAGACCGCCGAAGCGACGACGACGACCGACACAGACTCGTCGACAGACGACCAGACCGCCGAAGCGACGACGACCGACGCCGACGCGGCGAAGGTCAGCCAGGCCGACGACAGCGAGCGCGTCGAGCGAAGCGCCAGCGTCGTCGGACAGGGCAGTACGGGGACGGCCGAGAGCGACGATGCAGTCGACCAGCAGCGAGACCACCCCGTCGTGGCGGTCGACAGCCTGGACGACCACGAAGGCGACGACGTTCGCCTCGAAGGCGAGATCGTCGACGTTCGCCAGACCAGCGGGCCGACGGTGTTCGAGCTCCGCGACGAGACCGGCACCGTCGACTGTGCGGCCTTCGTCGAGGCGGGCGTCCGCGCCTACCCCGACATCGTCGAAGAGGACATCGTCCGACTGGACGGCGACGTGCGCCGTCGCCGCGGCGAGATTCAGGTCGAGACCGAGGCGCTCGTCGCGCTCGACGACGAGGAACGCCAGACTGTCGAGGACCGGATGGCCGACGCGCTAGACGACCGCGCCCGGCCCGCCGCCGTCGACGCACTCACCGAGGACCCGACGATCGAGGCACTGGCCGACGATCTCGTCGACGCCGCGACGGCGATCCGGCGCGCGGTCATCACCGATCGCCCGGTGATCGTCCGCCACTCCGCGACCGCCGACGGCTACGTCGCCGGCGTGGCCCTCGAACGCGCGACGCTCCCGCTGGTCGCCGACGAGCACCGTCGAGCCGACGCGCAGTACCACTACTTCGATCGCCGACCGCTGGAAGGCGGCGTCTACGACATGCAAGACGCCACCAAGGACGTGACGAACATGCTCGAAAACCGGGAGCGCCACGACGAAAAGCTCCCGCTGTTCGTCTTCGTCGCCGCCGGCGGGACCCGCGAGAGCCTCGACGGCTTCGATCTGCTCGACGTGTACGGCGCACCCCGCGTCGTGATCGACGACGCCGTCGCCGACGAACTGATCGCCGACTCGGTCGACACGCTCGTCAGTCCGTCGCTGGCCGGCGCGTCGCCGACGACGGCGACGGCGCTGGCGGCCAACGTCGCCGCCCACGTCAACGAGCACGTACAGGACGATCTCGTCCATCTGCCGGCCGTCAGCTTCTGGGACGAGACGCCCGCGTCCTACCTCGACGCCGCGGCGGCGGCGGGCTACGACGAAGCCTCGGTGACGGAGCTTCGCGACGCGGTCGCGCTGGAAGCGTACTACCAGTCCTACGAGGACAAGCGCGAACTGATCAAGGACCTGCTCTTTGGCGACGACGAGGACGACGTGACCGGGCTCGCCGGCAACGTCGCCGAGCAGTTCCGCGAGAAGCTCGCGACGGAGGTCGACACCGCGACGGCCAACATCGAACACGAGACGATCGGCGGGACGACCGTCGCAGTCCTCGACACCGACGCCTTCACGCATCGCTACGACTTCCCGCCGTCGACGATCCTGCTCGACGAGCTGTTCCGGCAGGCCGACAGCGGGACGGACGCACTCGTCGGCGTCGCCGACGACACGCTGTTCGTGCGGGCCGACCAGACGGTCGACGTACACGACCTCGCCGACGCGATCGACGAGGCCGCACCGGAAGCGGCCGTCCGGACACGCAGCGCCCGCGAGCAGTCGATCCGATTCCTCTCGGGCGAGCGCGACGCCGTCATCGACGCGACGCTGGCCGTCGTCGGCGAGCAGTTCTGACGGCAGAGTTCGTTTCGTCGTGCTCGTTGGCACGACACTGTTCGTTCACCAATCGAGCGGTGCGCATTTATTTTCGGCCGACGAGCGACCGATATGGTCAGCCTGATCGATGGTATCCTATTCACGTGCCTCCTCCTGAGTCCCCTCATCGTGTTCGCCGTGACCCGTTGGTGGGGTGCGATACCACAGTGGAAGCTCTCGCTGGTCGCGGGCAGTTGGCTAGGCGTACTCGCCGCCGTGACGAACCGGGTAACCGGGAACGAAGCGCCCCTAAGTGGACTCGAAGGTGCGCTCGTGGTGGCGATTGTCATCTGCTCCTCCCTCGGCGCCATCGCCTTGCTCTGCTACAGCCTCCGAATTCGCCGCAACCGGCCCGACGCCACGTACAGCTTGTAGACGGCCAGATTCCTGGATCGGAACAGAACCGTCAGAGTCGGTGACACCCGTGCAGAACTTTCTTGAACTCGATCGGTGAACGAGATCTATGGACGACCGCGTCGTCGACACGGACAGCCTGGAGTGGAACGACGTCGAGCACGGCGACCGCGCGTTCCGCGGCAGGCGGTTCACGCGAGCCAGCGCCGCCAGCGAACTGGGCTGTAGCCTCTACGAGATCGAACCGGGCAAACGGGGCTGGCCCGCGCACTATCACGAGGGCAACGAGGAGGCGATCTTCGTGCTCGACGGCGACGCGACGCTGTGGCTCGGCGGCGACCGCGAGGAACGCGACCTCGAAGCGGGCGACTTCGCCGTCTTCCCCCGCGGCGAGGACGGCCAGCACGAACTCGAAGCCGGACCGGACGGGCTCCGGTATCTCGCGATGTCGACGATGCACGACCCCGACATCACCGTCTACCCGGACAACGACGCCGTCGGCGTGTTCGCCGGTTCGCCACCGGGCGGCGACGAGAGCGAGCGCCGCCTCTCGAAGTATCTCGACGCCGACGCCGAGGTGCCCTACTGGGACGGCGGGGATGGAGGCGGCCAGCGGGAGGAGTAGCGACACGCTTATTCGCGCGAGCGAACGAACTGTGATAACGGCAATGAGCACCGAGACGGGCGATCCGACGGAGTCCGAGGCGTTCGAGCAGGTCTGTGCGGAGCTGGTCGACCGCATCCTCGCGGGCGAACTGGAGCGCGAGGACGTGGAAAGCGCCAAGATGGAGGTCTGTTCGAAGTACTCCGCGCCGAAGGTCCCCAAGAACTCCGAGATCCTCGACTACGCGCCACTGGAGCGACGCGAAGAGCTCGAGGAAGCGCTCCAGCGCAAGCCGGTGCGGACCGCCTCCGGCGTCTCGCCGATCGCGGTGATGACCTCGCCCCACCGGTGTCCACACGGGAAGTGTCTCTACTGTCCCGGCGGCCCCGACTCGGAGTTCTCCTCCTCCCAGTCCTACACCGGCCACGAGCCCGCAGCGGCCCGCGGCGTCCAGAACGACTACGACCCCTACGGACAGGTGACGCTGCGGCTGAACCAACTGCGCGAGATCGGCCATCCCGTCGACAAGGCCGAACTGATCGTCATGGGCGGGACGATGACCGCCCGGAGCCACGACTACCAGGAGTGGTTCGTCAAACGCGCGCTCGAAGCGATGAACGACTTCGACGCCGAGGCCCAGCCAGCGCCAGCGGAAGACGAGAGCTTCGCGCAGGATCCCGAGGAGTACGACTTCCGCTATCTGGAGGACGTGATCGCGGAGAACGAGACCGCCGACGTGCGAAACGTCGCCACGACCTTCGAGACGAAGCCCGACTGGTGTGGCCCCGAGCAGATCGACCGGATGCTCCGACTGGGCGGGACGAAGGTCGAAGTCGGGGTCCAGACCACCTACGAGCGGATCAACCGCGAGATGCACCGCGGCCACGGCGTCCAGGCCAGCGTCGACGCGAACCGCCGGCTGCGGGACTCGGCGTTCAAGGTCGGCTTCCACATGATGCCCGGCCAGCCCGGCATGTCCAAGGAGATGTGCCTGGAGGACTTCCGGCGCATCTTCGAGGACAGCAAGTGGCGACCGGACTACCTCAAGATCTACCCGACGCTGGTCGTCGAGGGGACCGTCACCTACGACTGGTACCGCAAAGACGAGTTCGAGCCACTGGACAACGACGAGGCCGCGGAGCTGGTCGCCGAGATCAAGTCGATGATCCCGAAGTACACGCGCCTCCAGCGCGTCCAGCGTGACATCCCCGCGGACTTCATCGAGGGCGGCGTCTGGAAGTCCAACCTCCGACAGCTCGCCCGACAGCGCATGGACGAACACGGCTGGACCTGCGACTGCATCCGCTGTCGCGAGGTCGGGATGAACGACGAGGACCCAGAGCGCATCGAGAAAGACGTGCTGACCTACGAGGCCGCCGGCGGCACCGAGCACTTCATCAGCTTCGAGGACCCCGACAAGGACCTGCTGATCGGCTTCTGTCGGCTCCGATTCCCGAACGACTCGGTTCGCCGCGAACTGCAAAACGCCGCGCTCGTGCGGGAACTCCACGTCTACGGGAGCCAGGTCGGCCTCGGGAGCGCCAGCGAGGACGACCAACACCAGCACGAGGGGTACGGTCGCCGACTGCTCGCGACGGCGGAGGAACTGGCGGCCGACGCCGGCTACGACAAGCTCGCGGTCATCTCCGGTATCGGCGTCCGGCAGTACTACCGCGAGAAGCTCGACTACAAGCAAGACGGTCCGTACGTCAGCAAGCGGCTGTGACCGGACGAGCAAAGCTGTCGGAACCGTGCAGTGAGGCTGTCGACAGCCATTAGCGTGGGGCCGGCGTACGGTCGGCAATGGCACGGAGGTTGATCGACGGGGTCTGGGAGCTCGATCTGGGACTACTGCCGCCGCTGGCGTCGAACGCGTTTCTCCTCGACGAACGAGAGATGGACGGCACCGACGGCGAGGCGGTGACGCTGTGTGACACCGGACTGTTCTGGAACGAGCCCTCGATCAGAGACGAACTCGCGGCCGTCGGTTACGAGCCCGGCGATCTCGATCGGATCCTGCTGACCCACTACGATCTGGACCACGTCGGCGGGCTCGAACGGCTGCAACCGGAGTTCAGCGGACCGGTCTTTCTCGGGCGAGCCGACTACGAACTGGTCGAGAACGGCGCGCCGCCGTCGAACAACCACAAGGGACTGTTCCACCGCGCCGCCCGGACGCTCTGTCCGCTGCCCGACGGGATCGACCTGCGGCCGGTCGACGACGGCGAAGCCGTCGGTCGGTTCACCAGCTACGCGACGCCGGGACACAACCCCGGGCACACGGTGTACGTCCACGACTGCGGCGTGGCGCTGCTCGGCGATCTCGTCTGGGAGGAAGGCGGTGCGATGACGACACCGATCTGGTTCGACTCCTACGACATGGACCGGGTCCGGGCGTCCGTACGAGAGTTCGCCGCGCGGGCTCCCGCCTTCGAGGTGGCGGCGATGGCCCACGGAACGCCGTTCGTCCGTGACGGTGACGACGTACTCGGCGCACTCGCTGCGACTCTCTGACCGATCGAACGAGCGGGTTTTTGTACTGTCCGTGTGGAGATCTGTCTATGCAACGATCAGTCGCGGTCGTCGGTGCGGGCGCGGCCGGCGCGGCGGCGGCGTACGCGCTCCGGGAACACCCCGCGGACGTGACCGTCTTCGAGAAGAGCGGCGGCGTCTGCGGCCGGGCCGCGACACGGCGGCGCGACGGCTGTGTCTACGAGTACGGGGCCAACTACCTGACTGCCGACGACGATCGCGTGGCCGAACTGGTCACCGCGGAACTACCCTCGGAGGGACTCACCGAAATCGACGAGCCGGTGTGGACGTTCGACGCCGACCGCGAGATACGCGAGGGTCGCGACGAACAGACCACACGCTGGACCTACGAGCAGGGGATCACCCAGCTCGCGAAGCGGCTGTTCGCGGCCGGCGACGCGACGGTCCACCGGCACACGCGCGTCGAGTCACTGGAGCGACGCGGTGGCAGCTGGCGTGTCACCGACGCCGAGGGCGGTACGTACGACTCCTTCGACGCCGTCCTCCTGACGCCACCGGGTCCACAGACCGCGGACCTGCTGGGCCAATCGGAGTGGGAACACGCCGACCGGCGACGCCTCAGAAAGGCCGCCGCGTCTGTCCCCTACCGGACGATCGTCGCCGGCCTGTTGCACTACGAGTTCGAGCTCGACCGGCCCTACTACGGACTAGTCAGCGAGGACGAAGACCACGAGATCGGGTGGATCGGCCGCGAAGAGTGCAAGGCGGGACACGTCCCCGACGGCGAGGCGCTCCTGTTGGTCCAGATGGCACCGGACTGGTCGGTCACCCACTACCGTGACGACGCCGCCACGCTGACCGACGCCATCGCAGACGCGACGGCGACGCTGCTGGACGACGACCGACTGGCCGAACCCGACTGGACCGACCACCAGCACTGGCGGTACGCGCTGCCGGACGACGGCGTGGAGGCGGACGCCCTGGAGACCGCGGCGGAACACGATCTCTTTTTGGCCGGCGACTGGGTCGCGGGCGAGGCGCGGCTCCACGCTGCCGTCCGGAACGGCCTGAGAACCGGCGAGCGAATCGGCGAGCACCTGTAGCGAAGCGGTTTTGCGTCCCGGCCTGCACCACCCGACATGGACCACAAGCGGGAGCTGACGAGCGTCGACCTCGCCGCCCTCGAACGGGAGCTGGGCGGCTACGAGGGGGCCAAGCTCGACAAGGCGTACCTCTACGAGGACGATCTCCTGCGGCTCAAGATGCGGGACTTCGACCGCGGGCGGGTGGAGCTGCTGATCGAGGTCGGCGAGAACAAGCGCGCCCACGTCGTCGACGCCGACCACGTCCCCGACGCGCCGGGCCGACCGCCCAACTTCGCGATGATGCTTCGCAATCGGATCTCGGGCGGCGAGCTGGCCGACGTGCGCCAGTTCGAGTTCGACCGGATCATGGAGTTCGAGTTCGACCGTCCCGACGCCTCCACCACGGTCGTCGCGGAACTGTTCGGCGACGGCAACGTCGCGGTGCTCGACGAACACGGCGAGGTCGTCGACTGCCTGGAGACGGTCCGACTCAAGTCACGCACCGTCGCGCCGGGCAGCCAGTACGAGTTCCCGTCGGCGCGGTTCAATCCGCTGACCGTCGACTACGAGACGTTTCTGGAGCGGATGCGCCAGTCCGACGCCGACGTGGTACGGACGCTCGCGACCCAGCTGAACTTCGGGGGGCTCTACGGCGAGGAGCTGTGTACGCGGGCCGGGATTCCGTACAACCAGGCCATCGAAGACACCGACGAAGCGGCGTTCGAGCGGCTGTACGAGGTGATCGCCGATCTGAAAGCGCGGCTCCGCAGCGGCGACCTCGATCCGCGCGTCTACTACGAGTACGAAGAGATCGAGGGCGAGGAGATCGAGCGTCGCGTGGACGTGACGCCGATCCCCCTCGAAGAGTACGACGACGTAGAGAGCCGTGCCTTCGAGAGCTTCACCGAGGCGCTGGACGAGTACTTCTACGAGGTCGAACGGGAGGACACGGCCGAGGAGATCGCAGACGCGGGCGTCGACCGGCCGGAGTTCGAGAGCGAGATCGAGAAGTACGAGCGCATCATCCAGCAACAGCAGAGCGCGATCGAGGACTTCGAGGCCGACGCCGAGGCCGAGCGCGAGAAGGCGGAGTTGCTGTACGCTCGCTACGACCTCGTCGACGAGATCCTCTCGACGATTCAGGGCGCGCGAGCCCAGGACACGCCGTGGGACGAGATCGAGGCGACCTTCGAGGAGGGCAAAGAGCAGGGCATCGCCGCGGCCGAGGCCGTCGAGGGCCTCGACGGCAGCGAGGGGACGGTGACCCTGTCGATCGACGACGTGCGCGTGACGATCGACGCGACGATGGGCGTCGAGAAGAACGCCGACCAGCTCTACCAGGCGGCAAAGCGCATCGAGGAGAAGAAGGAGGGCGCGCAGGCGGCGATCGAAGACACGCGAGAGGATCTCGAAGCGGTCGAGCGACGCCGCGAGAACTGGGACGCCGAGGACACGACGGAGGCCCAGGAGCAGACGGCGGAAGCAGACGGCGTCGACTGGCTCTCGCGGGCGTCGATTCCGGTCCGGAGACAGGAGCCGTGGTACGATCGCTTCCGGTGGTTCCGCACCTCGAACGGCTTCCTCGTGATCGGCGGCCGCAACGCCGACCAGAACGAGGAACTGGTCAAAAAGTACCTCGACCGCGGAGACAAGTTCTTCCACGCGCAGGCACACGGCGGTCCCGTGACCGTCCTGAAGGCCACTGGTCCCAGCGAGTCCAGCCGCGACGTGGACATCCCGGACCGGGACAAACGTGAAGCGGCGACGTTCGCCGTGGCGTACTCGTCGGTGTGGAAGGACGGCAAGTACGCCGGTGACGCGTACATGGTCGATCCCGACCAGGTGTCGAAGACCCCAGAGAGCGGCGAGTACCTGGAGAAGGGCGGGTTCGCGATTCGAGGCGACCGGACATACTTCCGGGACCTCGAAGTCGACGTGGCCGTCGGAATCTCCTGCGAGGACTGGACCGGCGTTCTCGGCGGCCCGCGATCGGCCGTCGAGGACCGCGTCGCGAGCAGTATCGAGATCGAACCCGGCCAGTACGCACAGAACGACATCGCGAAGCGACTGTACCGGGAGTTCAAAGAGCGGTTCGAAGACGAGTCGTTCGTCCGCAAGGTCGCCAGCCCGGACCTGATCCAGGAGTTCCTCCCGCCGGGCGGCAGTCGGATGGTCGAGTGACTCCGCTCTCCGGTCCGTTTACCAGCAGTGAACGCCCGCCAGAACGGTGTCACAGCGCCGACAGCTACCGATGCGGAATATCCGAGAGTATTAGACGAGAGAACGGACGAACATCGAATTCTCGGCGATACGAGTACTTCGATACACTAATACCTCGTCCGACACCACATCCGATAATGGCAAGTGCCGACCGGTTTCGCGACAGCACGCAGATCCTCCTGCCAGCCGCTGCCCTGGACGGCATCCGCGAAGATCTCGAACGCGAGTTTACGCTGACGGTACGCGAGGAGGGCACACAGGTCCGCATCATCGGTTCGCCAGTGGAGATCAAGGCGGCCTCGGACTTCCTGGCGATGAACGGCGTCAACCTCGCCTGATACGGACGGTTGTAGGCGTTTACCCAGTCGACCGCACGACGGCGTGCGGTCGATCTGGTAAAGACCTACAACTTTCCGTATGACACCGTCGACCGTCACTGTTTGCTGTTCGCGACGACGGGTCGCGAGACACCGTGCGGACCGTCTCGACGGTCGTGATCGACGCGATTCTCCGACACCGACCGGAGCGGTGTGGTTCACTCCCACGCGGCGTCGTCGAAAAGCAATCCTTAAAACTGCTGGGCAGGTCAAACCTAACATGGCTGGAACTATCGAAGTGCTCGTTCCGGGCGGCGAGGCCAACCCTGGCCCGCCCCTCGGTCCGGAGTTGGGGCCGACCCCCGTCGACGTGCAGGCAGTCGTCCAGGAGATCAACGACCAGACCGCGGCCTTCGACGGCACCGAAGTGCCCGTCACCGTCGACTACGACGACGACGGCTCCTTCGAGATCGGGGTCGGCGTCCCGCCGACGGCCGAACTCATCAAGGACGAAGCTGGCTTCGACACCGGATCCGGCGAACCCCACGAGGAGTTCGTCGCCGATCTCTCGGTCGACCAGATCAAACAGATCGCCGAGCAAAAGCAGACCGACCTGCTCGCGTACGACACGAAAAACGCCGCGAAGGAAGTCGTCGGCACCTGCGTCACGCTGGGAGTCACCATCGAGGGCGAGAACCCCCGCGACTTCAAGGAGAAGGTCGATGCCGGCGAGTACGACGACATCCTGCTGAACGCTGCCGAAGCGTAGCGAGGCCACCGACGCCGGTTTTCCGCGTTTTCGCCGCTCCTCACCGACAGGTAGGTGACACGGTGACCGACGACAGTGCCGTCGCTGCCGTGGTTCGACGGCTTTAAGTGTCGCATCGGCTTCGTACCGGGTGAGACAGGCGACTGTACTGTCTACGACAGTACGCCCTGTTTCACTGACCCGTAGAAGCCCGTTGGGCGTACTACGGAGGTGAACAATGGCAGACCAGGATATAGAGAACGCAGTCTCTCGCGCACTCGACGAGGCCGACCCTCGGAACTTTACCGAGACAGTCGACCTCGCCGTCAACCTGCGCGACCTTGATTTGAACGATCCGTCGAACCGTATCGACGAGAGCATCGTCCTTCCTGCCGGTACCGGTCAGGAGACGAGCATCGTCGTGTTCGCCGAGGGGGAGACCGCTCTGCGAGCCGAAGACGTTGCCGACCAGGTCATGTCCAGCGACGAGCTGGCCGAGCTGGGCGACGACGACGATGCAGCGAAAGATCTCGCCGACGATACCGACTTCTTCCTCGCAGAGGAAGGGCTGATGCAAGACATCGGCCGCTACCTCGGGACCGTCCTCGGTCCACGCGGGAAGATGCCGGACCCGATCAGTCCCGACGACGACGTCGTCGAGATGGTCGACCGAATGCGCAAGTCCGTGCAGATCCGCAGCGGTGACCGCCGAACCTTCCACACCCGCGTGGGTGCAGAGGACATGTCCGCCGAGGAGATCGGCGACAACATCGACGTCATCCTGCGCCGCCTGCACGCCGACTTAGAGAAGGGGCCGATGAACATCGACTCGGTCTACGTCAAGACCACGATGGGCCCTGCGGTGGAGGTGGCCTAACATGAGCGCCGAAGCAGAACGAAAGACCGAGACGATCCCCGAGTGGAAGCGCGAAGAAGTCGACTCGATCGTCGAGATGATCGAGTCCTACGACAGCATCGGGGTCGTCGCGATCACCGGCATCCCGTCGCGCCAGCTCCAGGACATGCGCCGTGGCCTGCACGGGACCGCGGAACTGCGCGTCTCGCGCAACACGCTGCTGGAGCGCGCACTCGACGAGGTCGACGCCGACCTCGAACAGCTGGGCGACTACGTCGCCGGTCAGGTCGGTCTGATCGGGACGAACGACAACCCCTTCGGGCTGTACAAGGAACTGGAAGCCTCGAAGACGCCCGCACCGATCAGCGCGGGCGAGATCGCGCCCAACGACATCGTCATCCCCGAGGGTGACACGGGCGTGGATCCGGGGCCGTTCGTCGGCGAACTCCAGAACGTCGGTGCCAACGCGCGCATCGACGGCGGTTCGATCAAGGTCGTCGAGGACTCGACCGTGCTGGAAGCGGGTGGAGAGGTCTCGACGGACCTCGAGAACGTTCTCGGCGAACTCGGGATCGAGCCGAAGGAAGTCGGGCTGGACCTGCGCGGCGTCTTCGCCGACGGCGTGCTGTTCGAACCCGAGGAGCTCGAACTCGACGTCGAGGAGTACGAGGCAGACATCAAGGCCGCCGCGTCGGCCGGGTGGAACCTCTCGGTCAACGCCGAGTACCCGACCACGCAGAACGCGTCGACGCTGCTGCAGAACGCGCGCGGCGACGCCAAGGGCCTCGCGGTGTTCGCGTCGATCGAGGATCCCGAGGTCGTGCCGGATCTGGTCAGCAAGGCCGACGCACAGGTCCGTTCGATCGCTGCCCAGATCGACGACGAGGAAGCGCTGCCGGAGGAGCTCCAGGGCGTCGACGCCCAGCCGGCAGCCACGGACGCATCGACCGACAAAGACGAAACCGACGCTGAAACCGAGGACACCAGCGACGACGCCGAGGCCGAAGCGGCCGAGGACGACGACGACGATGACGACGACGAGGACGCTGGTGACGCACTCGGAGCAATGTTCTAATTACAACAATGGAATACGTTTACGCTGCACTCATCCTGAACGAATCGGGCGCAGAGATCAACGAAGACAACCTCACTGACGTGCTCGACGCCGCCGGCGTCGACGTCGAAGAGTCCCGCGTGAAGGCGCTTGTCGCCGCACTCGAGGACGTCGACATCGACGAGGCCGTCGACGAGGCCGCCGCCGCACCCGTCGCAGCCGGCGGCGCTGCCGCGCCGGCCGCCGAGGACGGTGCCGAGGAAGACGCCGGTGCCGAGGAAGACGCCGGTGCCGAGGAAGAGGCCCCAGAAGAAGAGGAAGCAGGCGACGACGACGAGGACGAGGGCGACGGCGGCGAAGGCCTCGGCGAGCTGTTCGGCTAATTCGGCCACAGCACCAACACTTCGATTCTTTCGACGCAGATCCGAGAGCGACAGCGCCGCGTCCGTGATTCGCCCCGGTAGCGACGCCACAGGTTTATCTTCGAAGGCGGGGCCAGCCCGTCGCAGTGACCGGACCGGTCCAGTTCGTCGTCCACCCGGAGCTGACAGCGGCGGCGCTGGCGGCGATTGCCGGCGGGATCGCACTGGGAACGGTCAGCGGGCTGGTGCCGGGCATCCACGCCAACACGTTCGCGCTGGGGCTGGCGACCGTCGCGCCGGCAGTGCCGGGACCGCCGCGGCTCGTCGGTGCTGCGATGCTGGCCGCCGGGACGACCCACACATTCCTCGACGTGGTGCCGGCGATGGCGCTGGGCGTGCCCGATCCGGCGATGGCCGCCAGCGCGCTCCCCAGCCATCGGCTCGTGATCGCCGGCCGGGGACGGGAAGCGCTCCGGCTGTCAGCGCTGGGCAGCGGGCTCGCGGTGGCGCTGGCCGTCCCGCTGGCGGTCCCGATCACGCTGGCGATGACGCGCCTGTACCCGACGGTCCGTACACATCTCGGCCCGCTGCTCGCCCTCGTCGCGGTGGCCCTGGTGCTCACCGAGCGCGGACGCCGGTCGCGGATCGGTGCCGGCGTCGCGCTGGTCGGTAGCGGTGCCCTCGGCGTCGTCGTGCTGCCGATCGAACCGGACGGTCTGGTCTCGGTCGGGAGCATGTTGATGCCGCTGTTCGCGGGGCTGTTCGGGGCACCAGTGCTGATCGAGAGCATCGGCGGCGACGGCGTACCCCCACAGGACGACGCGACCGTCGCGCTCTCACGGCGCTCGATCGGCGTCGTCGCCCTGACCGGCACCGTCGCCGGAGCGATCGTCGGCTACGTGCCCGGCGTGACGGCAGCGATCGCTGCGACCGGTGCCCTGGCCGCGCTGTCGGGATCGGGACCCAGAGAGTTCGTGGTCGCGACCAGCGGCGTCAACACGGCGACGGCCGTCTTCGCGCTATTCGCACTCGTCGCGCTCGAAACGCCGCGGACCGGCGTGCTCGTCGCCTTCGAGCAGACCGACGCGCCCCTGGCCGTCGGCCTCCTGCTCGTCAGCGTGACCGTCGCCGCGACCGCCGGGTTCGTGCTGGTCCCGCTAGTGGGCGATCGCTACCTCGCCGTCGTGGGGACGCTGGACACGACGCGACTCGCAGTCGCCGTGTTGGCCTCGCTCGTCGCCCTCGGGTGGTTGTTCGCCGGCCCCGTCGGCGTGGCGTCGCTGGCCGCCGGCACCGTGATCGGACTCGTCCCCGCCCGCTGTGGCGCACGACGGGCGAATCTGATGGGCGTCCTGCTCGTCCCCCTGGCGTTATAAGTAGCCCTGTCGGCGAAAGTACGCCAGCATCGCAACGCCGATCAGCGCCATCGCGACGAGGACCGCCGGGTAGCCGTAGGCCCACCCCAGTTCGGGCATGTTGTAGGGGCTCGCCGCCGGATCGAAGTTCATCCCGTAGAGGCCGGCGACGAACGTCAGCGGGATGAAAATCGTCGCGACGACGGTCAGCGTCTTCATCACCTCGTTGGTCGACTGCGAGAGCGCGTTGAGGTAGATGTCCCGCGCGCCCGAAACGAGGTCCCGGTACGTCTCGGTGAGGTCGGCCAGCTGGACGAGGTGGTCGTACACGTCCCGAAAGTACTTCTCGGTCTGTGGCTGGACCTGTGCGGGATCGCCGCGCGCGAGGACGCCGACGGCCTCTCGGGCCGGCCAGATCTGTTTCCGGAAGGAGAGCAGGTCGCGCCGAACCGCGTTGATCCGTTCGAGCGTCTCCCGATCCGGCGAGTCGATCACCTCGTCTTCGATCGCCTCGATGAGGTCCTCGACGCGGTCCAGCACCTCGAAGTAGTCGTCGACGACGACTTCGATGACGCGGTAGGCGGTGAAGTCGGCCCCGTGCTGGAGCAGTCGCTCGTCATCGCGTTCGACCGCGTGTCGGACCCGGTCGACGGCCGACGCAGCGCCCGGCGAGACGGAGACCACCCAGTCGCGGCCGACGAACAGTCCGATCGGCGTCGTCGAGAGCTCTTCGGCGAACGTCGTCGCACCGCCGGCCAGCGTGATCGTCTTCAGCAAGACGAAGGTGTACTCCGGGAACGTCTCGGTCTTGGCGCGAACGCCGTTCCGGAGGTCCTCGACGGTGAGCGGGTGGATAGCGAACGTCTCGGCGATGGCGTCCAGTTCCGCGTCGGTCACCTCGGGCGCGTGGACCCAGGTCGTGCCCTCGGCGTCGCGTACCGCCGAGAGTTCGTCGTGGCGGCTGATCCCGCCGTCGCCGAAGACGAACGCGTCGATCACGGCGCGGACCCTCCCCGAGAGTCGGACGAGCGAGGGCTCTCGCCGGCCGAGATCGTCTCAGACTGGGCGGAGGCGGCACGCGAGCGGGTCCTCGCTGACGATGTCATACGACGGTCCACACCGGGGATCGACAAAAGCGTTCTCGCTGGTCACCGAGCCGCTGGCGGTGGTGAGCGGGCGGACCGCTCGCAGGCGAGGCCGGCTATCCGAGTCGGTATGTCGGGCCGTCGTCGGTGTCCTGTACTTCGACGCCGAGAGACTCGACCTCGTCTCGGAGTTCGTCCGCCCGCTCGTAGTTGCCGGCGGCTCGCTCGGCCTCGCGCACGTCCAGCAGCAGTTCGACGAGATCCTCGGCGACCGACACGTCGCCGTCCTCGGAGTAGCCGAACGAGAGCCCGAGGACGCCACCGCCAAGTTCCTCGATCGTTTCGACGACCTCGCGAAGCGCCCGGTAGTCGAACGACGACTGCTCGTCGACGTGGACGTTGACGGCACCGACGAGTTCCGTCAGCGCAGCGAGCGCCTCGCGGGTGTTGAAGTCGTCGTTCATCGCCGTCTCGAAGTGCTCGCGAGCGGTGGTGACGGCCGTCCGGAGCGTGTCGTCTTCGACCGTCGCGTACGCGTCTACGTCGTCACACGCCCGTACGGCGCGTTCGTAGCCCCGTTCGAGCGTCTCCCAGCGCTCGATTGCCTCGTCGATCGTCGCCTCGCTGTAGACGGCGCTGTTGTGATACGCCGTCGACAGCAGGAACGTCCGCACCACATCCGTCCCGTACTCGTCGACGGCCGCCTCGACGGTGAAGAAGTTGCCCAGCGACGAGGACATCTTCTCGCCTTTGGTCTCCAAGAGGCGGACGTGGAGCCAGTGGCGCGCGAACTGCTGGCCGGTCGCGGCCTCGCTCTGTGCGATCTCGTTTTCGTGATGCGGGAAGACGAGGTCCTGACCGCCGACGTGGATGTCGATGGTCTCTCCGAGGTGGGTCGTGCTCATCGCCGAGCACTCGATGTGCCAGCCGGGTCGGCCCTCGCTCCACGGGGAGTCCCAGGTCTGGGCGCTCTCACAGGCCGCTTCGGGGGGCGACGCCCCTTCGTGCTGGTGGTCTTCGATCGCCGCCGGATCGACGCCGCCGGCCTTCCACAGCGCGAAGTCCGCGGGGTTTCGCTTCTCGCTTTGCTCGTCCGGGTCGCCCTGGGCTTCGATCTCGTCGAGTTGCTGGTTCGAGAGTTTCCCGTACTCCTCGAAGGTCGTCACGTCGAAGTACACGGAGCCGTTGGCCTCGTAGGCGTAGCCCTTCTCGATCAGCGTCTCGACCATCGCGACGATCTCGGGGACGTGTTCGGAGACGCGCGGGTACACCTCCGCGCGCCGGAGGTTGAGCGCGCGCATGTCGTCGATCACCGACTGGACGTAGTGGCGGGCCACGTCGGCCTCGCTCTCGCCGTCCTCGCCCACGCGGGCGACGATCTTCTCGTTGACGTCGGTGAAGTTCTCGACGTGACGCACGTCGTAGCCCAGGTGCGCCAGCCAGCGATGCATCACGTCGACGTGGACCCACCCGCGAGCGTGCCCCAGATGAGCGGGATCGGAGGTCGTCAGGCCACAGTAGTAGAGCAGGACGGAGTCGGGATCCCGTGGCTCGAACGCCTCTCGCTCGCCGGTGAGCGTGTTGGTCACGCGAAGCGTCATCGTCGAGTACCAGACGAGGCGGCGATTTCAAAGCGTCGGATGTCCGGCCACGCTCACGCCTCCAGCGCCGCCTCGACGGCCCGCACCGCGTCCGGACCGTCACGGCGACCGACCACCACCAGGGCCGTCTCCGCGGCGAATCCCGCGGCGTCGACGCCGATCCCCGCTGCTCTGAGCGCGCCGAGCACCCGCTCGAACGTGTCGACGCCGGTGAGGCCGACGACGACGATGCCGGTCAGTGAGCCACTGTCGGGAGCGTACGCGGCGTCGGCGACCGCGATCAGAGCGTCCTCGTCGTCGGTCCGGCCGAGGCCGCTGCGCATCTCGACGCGGGCGTCGGATTCGGGGCCGGCGTCGCCGTCCAGTTCCTCGGCGTAGCGCCGGAGCGCGGTCGCGACGGCGTCGATGTCGCCCTCGACGGAGAGCCAGCGGGCGGCGGCGGTGTAGTTGACCACGCCGGCCCGGAGCGCGTCGTAGAGGAACGGTCTCGCACGGACGGCCTCGCGCGTTCGCGCTGCGAGTGATGCCATAGCGGACCGTTCCGTCGGCCCCGGAAAAGCGCCACTGGTTCCGGCAACGAAGCCCCTAAGACCGCCTCTCCCCAAGAACGGGCTATGCAAGCGCTCGTCATCGCGGCCCACGGATCGCATCTCAGCGCCGGGTCATCGACGCCGACGTTCGACCACGCGGACACGATCCGCGCGGTGAGCGCCTTCGACGAGGTCCGCGAGAGCTTCTGGAAAGAGGAGCCACACTTCAGGGAAGTGCTGCGGACCGTCGACGCCGACGAGGTCTATCTCGTGCCGCTCTTTATCAGTGAGGGGTACTTCACCGAGCAGGTGATCCCCCGCGAGTTCCGCCTCGAAGAGTGGGAGCCGGAGCTGTGGGACTCGGACGGCACCAGCGCCGACACGGCGACGCTGACGGCCGAAGACACCGGGCAGACGATCCACTACTGTGGTCCCGCCGGCACCCACGACGCGATGAGCGACGTGATCGTCCAGCGAGCCCAGTCCGTGACCGACGATCCGGATGTCGGCGACGGCTTCGGGCTCGCGGTCGTCGGTCACGGCACGGAGCGCAACGAGAACTCCGCGAAGGCCATCGAGTACCACGCCGACCGCATCGGGGAGCGCGACCGCTTCGACGAGGTGCAGGCGCTGTTCATGGACGAGGACCCCGAGATCGACGACGTGACGGAGTACTTCGAGAGCGACGACATCGTCGTCGTGCCGCTGTTCGTCGCCGACGGCTACCACACCGAGGAAGACATCCCCGAGGACATGAGGTTGACCGACGACTACCGGACCGGATACGACGTGCCCACGACGGTCGACGGCCACGACATCTGGTACTCCGGTGCCGTCGGGACCGAGCCCCTGATGGCCGACGTGTTGCTCGAACGGGCCGCCGACGCGGGCGCGGACGTGGGCGACGCGATCCAGCGAGTGAAATCCGAGACCGGCGGGGCAGAGGCCAGCGGCGACTGATACGGACGGTTGTAGGAATTTACCGGTGAGCGTCTACCCTGTGGCGACGCTCACCGGTAAGCAACTACAACTTTCCGTATGAGCCCCGAGTACTGGGGCCAAATGTCCCACTGATACTGCCGGCTGTAACTTCGTGAAGATCTTCGCTACCCCGGGGTGGCGAAATCGTTCACAGATTTACAGCCGGTAGTATGAATCGCCCCACTTTTCTCGACAGAATCCGTCCGTTCGACCATGCAGGGTGCCCACTTGGACGCACTGGTGACGACGGCAGCCGACGGCATCGCGTTCGACGGACTCGTCGTGGAACCGGACGACGGCGGTTACGTCGTCGAGGTCGACGGCGACAGTCACGCGGTCGAGACCGACGACGACCTCCGTCGCGTCGCGACAGAGTACCCTGCGTACGTCTCGAACTGGTACTTCTGGCACGCGAGCGCGCCACAGAAGGCAGACCGGTGGGCGTTCCTCCGGTGGATCGAGGGGGCCGAAGAACGCACGGTGCCAGAGCGCTACAACGCGCTCGCCGAGGGCGTGACCCAGACCTGGGGACAGCTACGGATCACGGCCCGTATCGACGACGGCAATCGGCGCTACGACATCAGTCACGTCGACGACACGGCCGCGGACGCGACGCTCGAACGCTATGACGACCCGCTCGACGCGCGAACGCTCGTCAAACACGACGACGACGGCAAGTACCGTCCGCTGAAGACGGCTCCGACGCTGCGGACCGGCTGGCAGTTCGTCGACCTCGACCCGGCCGATCTGGTCCAGACCGTCGAGTTCGTCTACCCCGCGACAGTGGCCAACTGGCACCGCGAACGGACCGGCGACCTCGACGTCAACCACTGGCGCGAGACGATGGAGCGCCAGAGCGGGATCTACGGCGTGGTCCAGACCTGGGATCGCGGCAAGGGGTACGAACACGTCAACTGGGTCGCCGAGGCCTGCTGTGACGACTCGCAGTGTCTGAAGCGTCGGGAGTGGGAGTACGACGACGAGACCGAACTCGACGTCGACGGCGGTGACGGCGAGTTCCCGTGTCGCGAACCGTGCTCGCTGGTGATTTCTGCCGCGCGCCGCTGGACGAAGCTGGAGGGCGAACAGCCCCAGACCTACGAGTTCGAGCTCACCCCGAGCGAGAAAGAACAGGTCGAGCGGATCGTCGAGGCGGTGGCCGACGGCGAGACCGAAGCGATCAGAGAGGCCGACGTGTACGACGGAGCCAACCGCTACCGGACGCGGTTCCTGCGGGCGAAGCTGTTCGACGACGAGGGGAACCTCTGTGGCGTCGAGACCGACGCGGAGTGATCGTCACTCGCCGACTGCGAGCGCGGTCGCGACGGCGACGGCCGCGACGACGACGAACGCCCCGAGCCAGGCGGCCGTCCCACCGACCCAGGCTGCGACCACGAGCGCCAGCGCGACGGCGACGAGCCCGAGAGCCAGCAGCGGCCACGGAACCGCGCTCACGCCGGTCGCGTCGTCGCGCCCGTCCGACCGGGGCTGGGGCTTGGACAGCGACTCGTCGACCTGGACCGGCTCTTCGGTCTCGATTGGCTCGTCGATGTCGACGTCGACGTAGCGAGTCTCGGCCCCGTAGCTGGTCGCGATCTTGAGCTTGCCGAACGCCGAGCCGTGGCTGTGGACGGTGACGCGAACCCGCCGCTCGGACTCGCGCTCGACGTGGTGGTTCGGCGCTTCGATCGAGGCCAGTTCCGAGAGGGCGTCGTCTACGTGCAGGTGAACGTGGGTCGGCTCGCCGTGATTGATCAACAGGATCTCGAAGGAGTCGTCGGTCTCGAAGCGGTCGGCGACTTCGAGCGAGTGCAACGACGCCCTGTTGACGTGCACGGGTAACGTATCAGGCACGCCAGAGAGTGGGCGACGCCGGCAAAAAAAGGTTCACGTAGTGACAGCCATCAGGCCGGCGCGTCCTCGCGCATGTCCGGCGGGAGGAGATTCGGGATCCCGTCTTCGATCGGGTAGCTCTCGCCACACTCCGTACAGACCAGCGAGCCGGCGAGCACTTCCTCGTCGTCGCGCTCGTCGACTTCGAGGTCGAGGTCGTGCTTGTCGAGCGGACAGCAGATGATGTCCATCAGATCCTCCTTCATACACCCGTCTCCGGTCGGCGCTGTAAAAAACGTGCCGGGTGTCGACGGTCTAGAACGGCCGTTTGCAGACGATCGTCTCCTCGCGGCCGGGACCGACGCCGACCGCGTAGATCGGAACGTCGAGTTCGTCGCTGACGTACTCCAGGTAGGTCCGAGCCGTCTCCGGGAGCGCGTCGTAGCCCTCGTCGGCGATCGCGGCCCAGTCCTGCTCGTCCCACCCCTCGAAGGTGCGGTAGTTGACCGCACACTCGCCCCACCGTTCGGTCGTCGGGGGCATCGAGAGCAGTTCGTCGCCGTCGAGCGTGTAGGAGTGGCCGACCCGGATCTCGTCCAGTCCCGCGAGCGTGTCGACGTGGTTGACGACGATCCCGGTGAAGCCGGAGGCCCGCGCGGCGTGGCGAAGCATGGGCATGTCGAGCCAGCCGACGCGGCGCGCGCGGCCGGTGACGGTCCCGTACTCGCCGCCCTCTTCGCGGATGTAGTGTGCCAGCTCCTCCTCGCTCTGGGGCTCGGTGATGTCGGCCGAGACATCCGGTGACTCACTGTCCTCGTAGCCGGGCGTGTGGCCCTCGACGCCCGCCAGCTCCGTCGGGAGCGGGCCGGTACCGACGCGTGAGAGGTACGCTTTCACGATTCCGATGACTTCGCCTTGGCCGACCGTGGTCGGACCCAGGCCGGTCCCGGTACAGGCCCCGCCGGCCGTCGGGTTCGAGGAGGTGACGTAGGGGTAGATGCCGTGGTCGATGTCGATCGAGGTGCCCTGAGCGCCTTCGAGCATGACGTTCTGGCCGCCGTCGATGGCGTCGTCGAGGAACGAGCCGGCGTTGACGACCATGCCTTCCTCTCGGAGTCGGCGGCCGTACTCGCGGTACTGCTCGAAGAGCGGCTCGACCTCGAAGGCCTCGTCGGTCTCGATGCCGAACACGTCCGTCGCGAGGGCACGCTTCTGGGGGACGACGTACTCCAGTCGGGCCCGGAGGGTCTCGGGATCGAGCAGGTCGCCGACGCGAACGCCGCGCCGGCCCGCCTTGTCCTCGTAGGTCGGGCCGATACCGCGACCGGTCGTCGCCGCTTCGAGATCACCTTCCTCGCTCTTTGCGTCTTCTTCGATTCCGTCGAGAACGCGGTGGTAGGGGAAAATAACGTGGGCACGAGCAGCCACGCGAACGTCGGGTTCGATCCCCCGCTCGCGCAGCGCGTCGAGTTCGTCGAACAGCGTCTCGGGGTTGACGACACATCCGTTCCCGAGAACGCCGATCTTCCCGCGGATGGCTCCGCTCGGAACGAGGGAGAGCTTGTACTCCTCGCCGCCGTCGACGACGGTGTGGCCGGCGTTGTCGCCGCCCTGATAGCGGACGACGATGTCCGCCGCGTCGCCGTAGACGTCGACGATCCCGCCCTTCCCTTCGTCGCCGAGCTGCGAGCCGACGATGGTTACGGTCATCAATCCAGATTTTCAGCCACCGGGGTAAACAGATTACGGTACCGCGCGCGACGAGACTGTACGCACGCACCACGACAGCTTTATGCACACATTCGCTGTACGCTAAGGTAGCTCGCTGCCAGATGGTGGGGATCGGCGAAATATACCGGCAAACGGCCCCCCACGACAGCAACTTTTAAATCCTGCAAACACAAGTTAACAATTGCCATGATAGACAGGCTTGAGAAGGAAGTAGATATGCTGGAGCGTCATCTGCAGGTTCTGCGGATGGTCATCGAGAACGAACCGATCGGTATCGTGAAGATGTCCAACGAGACGGGCTACCCGCACCACAAGGTTCGGTACTCGCTGCGCGTCCTCGAAGAGGAGAACCTCATCGAGCCGTCGAGCCAGGGTGCCATCACGACCGAACAGACCTCCGGGTTCGTCGACGACCTCGACGAGAAAGTCGACGAGATCATCGACAAGCTCGAAGGCATGAAGATCGAAGACGCCGCCGAAATCGAAGGCTGACGCTCCAGTCGGGTGGGGATCGGACAGCCACGTTCAGTTCTCCGGATCGAATCGCCGTTCGATCCGTCAGTTACAGTTCCGGGACCGCGAGGTGGAACTCCTGGTTGCGCGCCTCGACCAGACAGAGGTGATAGCCGTCCTTGCGCGAGAGGTTGACGAAGCTCTTTCGCTTGTCGCGGCTCAGCAGTCCGCTGGAAGTCGCCTCCTCGGCCGTTTCGAGCGCAGGCGGTTCGAAGAAGCTCTCGGTGACGAGGAAGGCACCGGCCAGTGACTCGTTCGATGACCCGACCCGTTCGGCCCGCGTGATCAGGTCGGTCATCATGTCGTCGGTCGCCGGATCGCGGGAGTCGTTGATGTTGGCGACGATCAGCGGATTCCCCATCCGGTCGCGCACGACCACGTCGAACTGCTCCTGGGAGCGGTGTTGCTCGCCGTCTTCCGTGTACTCGACGGCGATCTGTCCGTTGAGTTCCGCTCTGTCGATCTGTGGCAGCGCGTCGAACAGCTCCGACATCGCTTCGGGGTTGCCGGTGTCGCGAATCTCGTAGAGGAGGTTCCTGACGAGCCAGTCGACGAAGCGGTACTGGATGCTCTCGGGCAGGAACGTCTCGAACTCCGTGTCGCCGACCGCGGCCGTCGCCGCGTCGAACTGCGTGTGAAACTCCAGCCGGAGATTGTCGTCGACCGCAGATCGGTCGGCGTTCCCGGAGTGGACGGCCGCGAGCGTCGCGTCGCCTTTCGAGTTGTAGCGAACGAAGAGGTTTGTCTGGTCGATGGCCTCTCGCTGGCTCAGCCGCGTCTCCGCGGCCGGCACGTCGTCGTCTTCGACCGACAGCTCTTCGACGCGCTGTTCGAGCCGTTCGATCTCCGTGCGAGCCTCTTCGAGTTCGGACTGGAGTTGATCGCGCTCGTTCGCGAGCGTGTCGAGTTCGGACTGGAGCTGGTCGCGCTCGGCCTCGGTCTCTTCGAGAGCCTGTTCGAGCTCTGCGACGCGCTCCGCGTGGGGCTCTGTCGTGTCCGTCGGCTCGGGCGCTGGTTCGTCCGTCGGCTGGGCTGGCTGGCGATCTGGAGCGTCCGCCGACTGCTGGTCGGCCCATCCCGCCGACTGTCGTTCGGGCTCGTCTCCCGGCTGGGACCGGCGGCGCTCGGTCGCCTCGGCGGAGCGCTCGGGTTCGCGCGTTCGGTCCGGCTCCGGCTCAGCCGTCGCCGACTGCTGGTCGGCCGGTGCGCCGGGATGGCGGGACTGGCGACCCTCGGGCTCCGGGTCGCTCTCGACACCGCCGTTCGTCCCGGCCGACGGCTCCGGGTCCGAGCGCTCGTCGGCGGCCGCGGCCGCGCTCGCGGTGCCGGAGTGGGACGGATCGAGCGACGGGATCGAACGCGTTTCGAGGTCACCGGCACCCGCGGCCGACGGATCGTTGGGCGCGGGCGCGACGCCAGTGCCACTCGCGGACTGCTCCGCTGGTTCGGGCTGTCTGCCCGCCTCGAATTCCTCCGAGACGCTGTCGGTGGGCTGAGGATCGACGGGCTCGCTGGACGCGCGTGTCGCGTTCTCGCCCGCCGGCCGGTCGGTCGCGGGCTGGCTCTGGGTCTCCCGTTCGCGCCGCGTCGGCTCCCCGGATCTGTCGCCGGCCGGCGTCTGATCGCTCTGGCGTCGGTCGCGGGGACGCTGGTGGCTGTCGGGCGACTGCTCGGGTGTTCGGTTCGGCGGCGACTGCTCGGATTCCCCGGACTCGGAGGACGGCGCGGGCGAGTCCGCAGCCGCGTCCGACCGTTCGTCCGTCGACGACGACTCTGACCTGCGTGGCTCGGTCTGTTCGCGGGCGTCGGCGTCCGCTTCGTGCCGCCGTGTCGTCTCTGTCCCCGTCTTCGCGACGGGGTCCGTTCGGGTGTTCCCGCCGTGTCCCGCCGGCTCCGCACTCGCGTCGTCTGCGGTGGTGTCCGCTGGCCCGTCGTCGCCCGGCGCTGCCGGCTCGTCTGGGGTGTCCGGGTCCGGAGACGCAGCCGATTCCGGGGCGGGTTCGTCCGCTGGCGGCTCGTCTGCCGGCGCTTGGCCGGAGACGCTCGCCGTCTCCTCGCTCGACGCCGGCTCGGGCATCGTCGGTTCCGGCACGTCGACGATCTCGATGTCGACCGGCCGGACCTCGTAGATCCCGACTTCGTCGTTGGCCTGCTCGAAGGCCTCGTCTTCGGTCACGAGCTGGTCGCTGTTGCCCACCCAGGCGACGCTCATCGAGCGCCCCTGGTGGTAGATCTGGTAGTAGTCGCCCGAGAGGACGTTCTCCGAGAGCTCGACGAAGCCGGTGAATCCGCCACTGGAGAGCGTCTGGTCGACCTCGGCGATTGGCGTGTCCTCGGTGTAGTACTTCGCCCTGACCTCGTCGGATCGCTCTTGCATGACTGCCAGCAACGGCAGTCCGGGATGCGGTGCCTTCCGTGCGGTCCCACCGGCGTCCTCGAAGTCCTCGATCGATCCGTCGAGGATTCCGACGACGTTGCCGTTGAGCATGAACAGCCGAGACGGACCGGCGACGACGACGCCGGAAAACTCCGAGTCGGCCAGCTCGTGGAGCCCCTCGTACCCACCCGAGAAGGGCACGGTGTCCCACGAGTCGATCTGCTCGACCGTGCGTGCACTCATTGTAACCCACAAGCCGCATGCGGGACAAATACTTTGCGCCCGGTCTGGCACGACGACTCCGACGGGACTATGTTTCCTCGCCCGCAAGCGCGCGTATGAACGAGGAGCAGGGATTGAGCGATCAGTACGGTCGAGCGAGCCCGTGGCCGCTGTTCGTCGCTCTGGGACTGGTCGTCTCGGAGGTCGGGGTCTTCCTGGGCCTGTTTACCGTCGCAGTGTTCGGACTGGTGTTGTTCGGTGGCAGTATCGCCGGCATCCTGACGGAGTCGGGGTACGCGTCCCGCCCGTGGCCGACGCTGCTGGGCTTCGGTGGGCTACTCGCCGTCGTCGGGCTCGGACTCGTCGTCTGGCAGGTGCCACTGTCGGCGGTGACGCTGGAGGGGTTCGGACAGAACGGACTCCTCTCGCGCAGCGTCGCTATCGTGGCTGCCGGCGTGATCCTCGCGGCGGCCGGAAGCGTCGCCTCGGTCGCCGAGCAGACGACGGTCTGACCGACGGAAAATCAAAGAGCTATTAGTCGCCGTTCGCTAACGATCAAGTATGTCACTGCTCGGTTTCGAGAAAGAGACGCTCCTGGATCTGACCGTCAACGCGATCCCACTGGGGATCCTCCTCTTTTTCATCGCGGCCTTCGCCGTCGTCCCGGCGTTCGGCGTCGATCCGGTGTTCAGTACGATGCAGTTCGCGCTGATCGGCTCGATGTTCGCGGGGCTGGCAATTCTCTCGTACTACACCGGCAAAGCGATCGAAGGGGCCGAACAGCAGGGCGAAGAGCACGCCGAGTAACGCCGTTTTTCTCGCGTTGCGCCGACAGTTCCGACTCCCGACTGCGTCGTGTTCGTCGCTCTCTTCGAATCCGTTCGGCCGCCCTTTCAAGTTGAACCGACCCTTTCATTATGCCCCAAACCTGAGGCACACCCATGGCAGGAGAGCAGTTAGTACTGACCGGACTCATGGCCGTTCTCCTCGTCGTGATTGTCGGGGCCCTCGCGCGAGCCGAGGACTGGCGGTCGTACACGCCCCTTGCAGGCGGTGGGGGCTACGGCGAGGCGACGGGACACGGACACGCAGAGAAACCGGGTGGGCTCGTGCGCTGGCTCACGACGGTCGACCACAAAGACATCGGGATCCTCTATGGCGTCTACGCCGTGGTCGCCTTCGCCGTCGGTGGCATTATGGCGATGTTGATCCGGGTGCAGCTGACGCTGCCGGGCGGCGTCATCGTCGGGAACAGCTACTACAACTCGCTCCTGACCAGCCACGGGATCACGATGCTGTTCCTGTTCGGGACGCCGATCCTGGCCGCGTTCGCGAACTACTTCGTCCCGCTGTTGATCGGGGCCGACGACATGGCGTTCCCGCGGATCAACGCGATCGCGTTCTGGTTGCTCCCGCCGGCCGCACTCCTGATCTGGGCGGGCTTTTTCACCGCGCCGCTGACGGGCAACGAGATCGAGCCCGCACAGACGGCCTGGACGATGTACACGCCGCTGTCGGCCGAACAGGCCAACCCCGGCGTCGACCTGATGTTGCTGGGCCTGCACCTCTCCGGGGTCGCGGCGACGATGGGGGCGATCAACTTCATCGCGACCATCTTCACCGAGCGCGGTGACGGCGTGAACTGGGCCAACCTCGACATCTTCAGCTGGACGGTCCTCACCCAGTCAGGACTGATCCTCTTTGCGTTCCCGCTACTTGGCAGCGCGATGATCATGCTCCTGCTCGACCGGAATCTCGCGACGACGTTCTTCGCGACCGGGAACGGCGGGACGATGCTGTGGCAACACCTGTTCTGGTTCTTCGGCCACCCCGAAGTGTACATCCTCGTGCTCCCGCCGATGGGACTGGTCAGCTACATCCTCCCGAAGTTCTCGGGCCGGAAGCTGTTCGGCTTCAAATTCGTCGTCTACTCCACGCTGGCGATCGGCGTGCTCTCCTTTGGCGTCTGGGCCCACCACATGTTCTCGACCGGGATGGACCCGCGGCTGCGCGCCTCCTTCATGGCGGTCTCGTTGGCCATCGCGATCCCCAGCGCCGTCAAGACGTTCAACTGGATCACGACGATGTGGAACGGACAGCTTCGACTGACGACGCCGATGCTGTTCTGTATCGGCTTCGTCTCGAACTTCATCATCGGCGGTGTCACCGGCGTCTTCCTGGCGTCGATCCCCGTCGACCTCGTGCTCCACGACACCTACTACGTGGTCGGTCACTTCCACTACATCGTGATGGGTGCGATCGGCTTCGCCGTCTTCGCCGGCATCTACTACTGGTTCCCGATCGTCTCCGGGCGGATGTACCAGAAGACGCTCGGAAAGGCCCACTTCTGGCTGTCGATGATCGGCACCAACGTCACCTTCTTCGCGATGCTGGCGCTTGGCTACCTCGGCATGCCGCGCCGCTATGCGACCTACAACTTCGACGGTGCCATCGCACCGCTCGCGCAGGTGACGACGTTCCACCAGCTGGCGACTGTGGGCGCGTTCATCCTGCTGGTCGGACAGCTCATCTTCGTCTGGAACGTCGTGACCTCCTGGCTCGAAGGTCGCCGCGTCGAGAGCCACGACCCGTGGAACCTCGAAGAGAACGACATGCTGGGCAACGAGTTCAGCTGGTTCAAAGAACAGCGTGCGACCGCCCTCGCCGACGGCGGCGAAGAGGACGAGTCCGTGATGGCAGACGGCGGACAGCCCGGCCAGCAGTCTGACGAACGGTAGTTCGAGCGGTCTCTTTTCGGTTCGCCGGTCGTCTACACGCCGCCCGAGATGAGAATGATCCCGGTGATGAACATCAGCGACGCGATCCCGGCGAGCACGAGAAAGAGGAGGTCTTTTTCGGCCATAGCGGGTTTTGGCGCTGGAGCGAAAAAGGCTAATCGACTCACTCCCGAGAGGAAAGCGTGAGTGGCACGCTGCGTGGCGATCGACTCGTCGTCAGACTCTACCTGATCATCGTGGCGCTGACGGGCGTGATGGGGTACGTACTGGCCTGGGCGACCGACGAGACGCTCGAACCGGAGCTGTTCGGCGTCGTCGCGCTGCCGCCGACGCCGGTCGGCGTCGCCGTCTTCGGGATGGTAACTATCGGGACCGGGCTGGGAGTGTTGCTGGCGCTGGTGGTGTACGTCGCGAACAACTTCGACGACGCCAGAACGGAGTAGGCAGTCGGGCGATCAGTCGCCCTGGACCTGGTCGCGAATCTCCTCGGGGACGCTCGGGTCACGCAGCGTCGTCGTGTTGCCGAGTTCCTCGCCGTTGGAGATGTTTTCGAGGATCCGGCGCATGATCTTGCCGGAGCGAGTCTTGGGCAAGTCGCCACAGAAGATGACGTTGGCCGGACGGGCGAACTTCCCGATCTCGTCTTCGACGGCCGAGACGATCCGGTCACGGACCGCTTCGCTCGGCTCGATGCCGTCTCGGAGGACGACGTACACGTCCGGCACCTCTCCTTTCTCGGCGTCTTCGCGGGAGGCCACGGCGGCCTCGGCAGCGTCTTCGACCTCGGCGACCGCCGACTCCAGTTCCATCGTTCCGAGGCGGTGGCCCGCGACGTTCATCACGTCGTCGAGGCGACCGAGGACGCGATAGTAGCTGTCCTGTCCGTGGACCGCGCCGTCGCCGGCTTTGTACACCCAGTCCTCGGGGTCGTCGGAGTCGGTGTCCGAGAAGTCCTGCCAGTACTCCTCGATGAACCGCTCGTCGTTGCCGTACACCGTCTGGAGCATGCCGGGCCAGGGCTTTTCGATGACGAGGTTGCCGGCGCGTCCCGACGCGGGTTCGATGGGGTCGCCGTTGTCGTCGTAGATAGCCGGCTGGATGCCCGGAACCGCCTTGCCGGCGGAGCCGGGTTTCATGTCGTCCAGCGCGGGCAGGTTCGTGATCAGGTGGCCGCCGGTCTCGGTCTGCCACCAGGTGTCAACGATGGCCGCGTCCTCGCCGCCGATGTACTTGTAGTACCACAGCCACGCTTCCGGCTGGATCGGTTCGCCCACCGTCGTCATGTGCCGGAAGTCGAAGTCGTAGTCCTGGACGTACTCTTCGCCCCACTTCATGAACATCCGGACAGCGGTCGGCGAGGTGTGGAAGATGTCCACGTCGTAGCGCTCGGCGATCTCCCAGATGCGACCTTTGTGGGGATGATCGGGCGTGTCCTCGTACATCACGCTGGTGGTCCCCAGCGAGAGGGGTCCGTAGACGATGTAGCTGTGGCCCGTGATCCAGCCGATGTCGGCGGCACACCAGTAGGTGTCCTCGGGTTTGATGTCGAGGACGTTCTTCGAGGTGGCCGTCACGTAGGAGAGATAGCCGCCGGTGCGGTGCTGACAGCCCTTCGGCTGGCCCGTCGTCCCGGAGGTGTACATCAGGAAGAGCGGGTCTTCGGCGTCACGCGAGACCGGGTCGACGCGCGCTCGCTCGTTGTCGGCAAGCAGGTCGTCGACGAGCACGTACGGATCGTCCTCGCCGATCTCGACGTCGGGGTGGAGTTCGTCTTCGCGCGTCCACAGCAGGACGGTGTCCACGTCGGACTCGGCGGCGTCCAGCGCCTCGTCGCACTTCTCCTTGTGGTTGAGGAACTCGCCGCGTCGGTAGTAGCCGTCACAGGTGACGACCACGTCGCTGTCGGCGGAGTCGATCCGGTCGGCCAGTGCCTGGGCCGAGAAGCCGGCGAACACCTCCGAGTGCGGCGCGCCGATGCGGGCACAGGCCAGCATCGTCACCGGCAGCGCTGGGAGCATCGGGAGGTGACAGGTGACCACGTCGTCCTCGCGGACGTCGACGTCCTGCAGCGAGGCTGCCATCGCGTTGACCCGGTTGTACAGGTCCTGATAGGTGATCGTCTCGCTCTCGTCGGCGTCGGTGCCCTCCCAGATGATCGCGGCCTGGTTCTTGCGCTCGTCGAGGTGGCGGTCGATGCAGTTGTGCGACGCGTTGAGCTTCCCACCGGTGAACCACTCGTAGAACGGCGGATTCGAGTCGTCGAGCACCTCGTCCCAGTGTTCGTCCCAGTCGAGCAGTTCTGCGTACTCCTCGAACGCCTCCGGATAGTTCTCGTCGAACCGTTCGTGGATCTCCGGATCGGTGACATTTGCCTGGCCGACGAAGTCCGTCGGCGGACGGAAGTACTCTTGCTCCGTCAGGCGAGCCTCAAGTTCAGGTCCCTCATCTGGCATGATTAAATATACCTCATACAGGTGCTCACAGTGGAACCGTATTAAGTTATTCCAAGCGACATGATCTGTATAGATACTGGCATCTCGTTTCCCAAAGACAAACGAATGGCAGGCAAGCACTGGGAATCCATTCACCTTACCACTCTGAAACGCCTGCGGCTCAGCCGACGGAATCTCCGGTCAAAAGCCGTCGTCGGTCCAGTGGAGGCGAACGGTCACTGGAGAGCAAAGACGGGAGTGTCGAGCGGCGTTACAGCTTGGTCGTGTCGGTCGCCGCCGACGAGGCGTCGCCGATCTCACGGTAGTAGGCGACGTAGTACGCGTACATGATCGATCCGACGACCGTACTGATCACGAGACTCGAACCGAGAAACAGGCCGACTTCGGTGGTCGACATGTAATCGAAGACCGAGACCATCCCGGTTCTGGACCGGGTGTCGAGTGCCATCGAGTCGAAACTACTGTAGAACAGGAACGCGGTCGGAGTCTGTACGAGCAGGCCAATGACGAACGCGATCAGGTCGAACCCGACGACCGACACGGCGTTCGAGCGGACGAGCGAGACGCTTCGACGGAACGAGTCGGCGACGCCGTCGCCGTCAAGCACCATCGCCGCGGGGAAAAACTGCGAGAAGAACCACGGGACCAGCACGACGAGGAAACCGACCAGCGAGAGGAGCACGACCACCGGAAGGGTCGCGGCCCCCAACCCGGTGTTGAGCGCGGCCCCGAACACCAAGACGACTGCCACGAAGAAGACGATCGCGACGAGAACGTAGACGACGAGCGTGACGGCACCGAGGAGCAGTCCGCCCAGGAGGAGGCCGACGTAGTGGTCCCGGCCGGCCGCGAGGAACTGCTCGAACGACGGCGAATCCGTCATCGACGCCGCCACGTAGGCGACGAGCCCGCCGACGAGGAACGGTAGCGACAGGTAGACGACGCCGGTCGCCGGATACACGAGCAGCGGATTGACGAACTGCACGGCGGACAGTCCGGTGCTCAGCAGCGAGAACGCGAAGAGGATCGCGACGATCTGGGGCTGTCTGCGGAGGGTGTCGATACCGGTCGAGAGGGCACCAGTGGGCTTCACGTCACAGACGACCTGTCGGCAGCGAATAAGCATTCCGGGTGGCAATCGGCCGGGCAAACGGCGACAATACTCCGTATCAGACCGCCCCGATCGTCTCCCGGTAGCTCCCGTACTCATCCTCGAAGACGCCCATGATCTCGCCCATCGTCGCCTCGGCTTTGACGGCCTCGACGATCGCGGGCATCACGTTCTCGCCGCCGACGGCCGCCTCGCGGACCCGTTCGAGCGCCGCGTCGACGGCCTCGTCGTCGCGTTCGGTCCGTACGTCTGCGAGGCGCTCGCGTTGCTGTTCTTGCACGCGGTCCTCGACCTGCAGGAGATCGGGTTCGGTCTCTTCCTCGACCGCGTAGGCGTTGACGCCGACGACGGTCTCCTCGCCGTCCTCGACGCGTTCCTGGTACTCGTAGGCGGCGTCCTGTATCTCTCGCTGGAAGTACCCGTCCTCGATCCCCGCGAGGACGCCCGCTCGCATGGAGCCGTCGCCCAGTTCGTCCCTGACGTGTTCGATGTACGCCATCGCGTCCGCCTCGATCTCGTCGGTCAGCGCCTCGACGGCGAAGCTCCCGCCCAGCGGATCGACGATGTCCGCAGCGCCGGACTCCTCGCCGATGATCTGCTGGGTCCGCAGCGCGACCCGGACCGCCTTCTCGCTGGGCAGGGCGAGCGCCTCGTCGAAGCTGTTCGTGTGCAGGCTCTGGGTTCCGCCGAGCACGCCGGCCAGCGCCTGGATCGTCACCCTGACGACGTTGTTCAGCGGCTGCTGGGCGGTCAGTGACTGGCCAGCGGTCTGGGTGTGGAACTTCAGTTGCTTGGCGGCCGGTTCGCTCGCGTCGTACCACTCGTCCATGACCCGCGCGTAGATCCGCCGCGCGGCCCGGAACTTCGCGACCTCCTCGAAGATCGAGTTGTGCGAGTTGAAGAAAAAGGAGAGCTGCGGGGCGAACGTGTCCACGTCGAGGCCCCGGTCGAGACAGTCTTCGACGTACGCGAAGCCGTCGGCGAGCGTGAAGGCCAGTTCCTGCGTGGCCGTCGATCCGGCCTCGCGGATGTGGTAGCCCGAGACCGAGACCGGCTTGAACGACGGCGTCTCCTCGGTGGCGAACTCGATTACGTCGGTCACGAGCCGCAGCGACGGCTCCGGGGGGACGACCCACTCTTTCTGTGCGATGAACTCCTTGAACATGTCGTTCTGGAGGGTCCCGCGAAGCTCCGTGCGGTCGACGCCGCGGCGGTCCGCGAGCGCGACGTACATCGCGTAGATCACGGGTGCGCTGGGGTTGATGGTGAAACTCGTCGAGATCTCGGCGAGGTCGATCCCGTCGAAGAGGATCTCCACGTCCCGGAGCGTGTCGACGGCGACGCCCTCCTTGCCGACCTCGCCCTCGGCCATGCGGTCGTCCGAGTCGATCCCCATCAGCGTGGGCATGTCGAAGGCCGTCGAGAGCCCCGTCTGGCCCTCGTCGATCAGGTACTGAAAGCGCTCGTTGGTCTCCCGAGCCGTGCCGAAGCCGGCGAACTGGCGCATCGTCCACTGGCGGCCACGGTACATCGTCGGATAGACGCCGCGGGTGTACGGCTCCTCGCCGGGGAAGCCGAGATCGCGCTCGTAGTCGAGGTCGGCAACGTCGGCCGGCGTGTACAGCCTGTCGACCGCGCGATTCGAGACGGTGGCGAACCGCTCGGCTCGCTCGCCGTAGGCGTCCAGTACTGGATCGAGCGTCTCGGCCTCCCAGTCGGCTTTCGCCTCCCGGATGGCTGCCAGGTCGGCCTCGTCGTACATACTGTGTTCGTTGACATCATGTGACAATAAGTCTTGTACGCGTCGAGGGACCCTACTCGTCTTCGCCCTGGAGGCGTTCGGTCGTCTCGACCAGCGGGTGGCGCGCGTAGTCGACCACTTCGATGTCGTTGATCGAAGTGAGGTCCGCGTCGTCGGCGGTGCGTGCCATCCCGAGGTCGACGGGGTCGTCCAGCACGATCACGTAGGCGTCCATCGTCTCGATGTCCAGCTGCTCGGCCGCTTTCACGCGGTGGTGCCCGTCGGCCAGCAACAGCTCGCGGGTCTGCTCCGGGCTCTCGCCGCCGGCGAACTCGGTGACGGTCGCCTGATCGGGCGGCTGGAGCCCCCCGTTGTCGATGACCACGAGCGGCTCGGCGAGTCCGCGTTTGAGTTCGTAGGTCCGCCCCTCCAGTTCGTCCGCGTAGACGGTCCCCTGTGTCGGCACCAGCTCGTCGATGGCGACCTCGCGCCGTTCGTCCCGCGCGGACACGTCGTGGATCGACTCCAGGGTCCGGGTGAGCTTGTCGACCTTGTTCGGCGTCGCGCGCTCGATGTGCGAACGGATCACGTCCGCGTTCGAGATGATGCCGACGAGATGGCCCGCGTCGTCGACGACCGGGAGTTTCTGGATGCCAGACCGGAGAATGACCCGCCCCGCGTCCTGAACGCCCATCTCCGGGTGGGCGACGAGGATGTCGTCGCTCATCACGCGAAACATCGGCTCGTGGTCCTCGGCCAGCAACAGGTCCCGGGCACTGACGAAGCCCTCGACACGACGCCCCTCACACACCGGAAAGCCGCTGTACTCGTCGCTTTCGGCGATTCGATAGGCTACCGCTTCGACCGTGTCGTCGGGCGACACCGTGGACACGTCGCTGGTCATGTACTCTCGAACGCGTGGTTCGCCGTCCGCTTCCATGTGTTCGTGAACGAGACCACGAGAGAAAAACCCCGGCGGTCCGTCACTCCTCGCCGTCCTCGACGTCGAGATACTCGTCGGTCGCCCCGTAGCGCGACGCGGTGTACACCGGGCTCAGGAGGTGGTTGGGGCGGGCCTGAACGGCGTCGAGGAACCGGTCGTCGACGACGGCGCGAACGACCTCGTGGAGCGACTCGTCCCGATCCTCGATGGATTCGAGGACGCCCAGCGTGATCTGGGCACCGGCCATGTCGGCGTGGCCCCCCGCACTGCCGATCTGGCCGAACGCCTCGCGGAGCACTTCGCCGAGGTCGATCTCGGTCCCGCGAGCCCGCGCCGACGCGTAGATCGTTCCGTCCTTGACGCCGTAGACCAGCGTCGAGTTGATCCCCTGGAGGTCGAGCAGTCGATCGGCGGCCTGTGCGAGCGCGTCGCGGTCCGAGAGCTCTCCCACGCAGCTCAGCAGCACCGATCCCTCCCGCTGGCGGTTCGCGATCGCGTGTCCGATCGTATCGAGCGTGTCGGCGCTCATGCTCGGGTCCTCGATGCGCTGGAGGATGTCGAGGTCGGCGTGTGGCAGCAAGTAGGCCGCGGCCTCGAAGTCGTCGACCGACACCTCGCGTCGAAACTCGCGCGTGTCGACGCTGATGCCAAAGAGGAGTCCCGTCGCGATCGCCTCTTCGACGAGCGAGTCGAACCGGCGGAGATAGTCGGCAAGCAGCGTACTGGTCGCACCTACGTCGCTCCGGAGATCGACGAACCGCGCCTCGACGGGCGCGCGCGGCGGGTGGTGATCGACGACGATGTCGATGGGCGTCTCGGGCGGGAGCTGATCGTTGACGCCGGGACGAGAGTGATCGACCAGCGCGAAGCCGTCGTACGCGTCGAGATCCGCGTCGGCGTCGAGGTTCTGGAGGTCGAACTCCAGTAGGTTCACGAACGCCCTGTTCTCCTGGTGGGTGATCTCGCCGTAGTAACACAGCTCCGTCTCACAGCCGACGGCCTGTGCCAGCCGCGACAGCGCGACCCCGCTCGCGATGGCGTCGGGATCCGGGTTGTCGTGCATGACGACCGCCAGCGTTCCGTCCACGTCGCGTAACACGCGCTGGAGCTGTCGGGTCCGCAGACCGGCCTCGCCGACGCGTTCCATGAGGTGGTCGGTGACCGCCGCGCCGGGATCGACGACCCGGTCGGCGACGTGTTCGAGCGCGTCGTCGACCGCCGGATCGGTCTCCAGCCCGCTGTAGGCGACGAGCATCGCAGAGGGAAAGACAGATCGCACCGCCTGCGCGACGGCCACGTTGCGCTTGGCGTCGCCGACAGCGACGAACACCGTCTCCGGCGTCCAGCCCAGCGACGACAGTACCGAGCGGTCGGCCGGATCCGCCAACTGCACCGTGATCGCGTCCGTACGGAGCGTGTCGACCCGGTGTTCGTCCTCGGTGAGGACCGTCACCTCGCCACGGCCGGCTGCGAGTTCGTCGAGCAGTGACCGGACGAGCGGCCCCGCCCCCAACACCAGGCGAGAAGTCATACGCGAGAGTGAGCGATGGAGCGTCTAAAAACCACTTACTTGAGCCGCTCCTGGAGAAACGAGGGATGTGCCGCCGTGACTCCCTCCGTCGAGAGGATCTCGTCTTCGATGATCTCGCCGACTTCGCCGCCGTCGGCGGCCCGCACTTCCGCCATGAGCATGTGGTCGCCACTGGACGTGTACAGCGACTCGACGGCGTCGATCGAGGAGAGTCCTCGGGTCACCTCGACGTAACAGTCGCTCGCGACGTCCATCCCGACCAGTGCGATCGACTGGCTCGATAGCTTCTTCGGGTTCACGTCGGCCGAGTAGCCGACGATGACGCCTTCCTCTTCGAGTTTGTTGATGTACTTGCGAACGGTCGGTTTCGAAACGTCCGCCCGTTCGGCGATCTCCGCGTACGATGCCTGTGCATCGTCCTCTAAGACAGAGAGAATGCGGCGCTCCGTAGAATCGACGCTCATAGACGTTTCTTTGCCACGGACGAAAAAATACCTTCCGAATCCACAAACGAGGATCTAGTCGCGTCGAGCGGCGTTACTTGTGGTGTTCGAGCAGGGAGTCGGCAGTGCGCTCCCACTCGTAGTCCTCGTCGAAGTACCGCTCTGCGAGCGGTTCTTCGGGCATCTCACCGGTGGCCTGCTTCTCCTCCTGGTAGGAGGGGCTCTCGTCGTCGACGTAGTAGCGTCCGGTCAGGACTTCGCCCTCGTAGAGTTTGTTCTCCGTCTCGAACATCATCTGCTGGGCTTCCTCGCGGTTCGAGGTGTCGAAGTCGTGGTCGTCGGACTGCTGGATGTCCGTGTACGGGACGTAGTGCTTCGCGTCCTTGTTCCAGGTCGGGCACTGGGTGAGGAAGTCGACGTGTGCGAAGCCGTCGTGTTCGATCGCTTCCGCGATGATCTCCTTTGCCTGGTTGGGGTTGACCGCCGCGGTCCGGGCGACGTACGTCGCGCCGGAGGTCAGCGCGAGGCTGAGCGGACGGATCGGGGACTTCGCCGAGCCCGAGGGCTGGGTCTTTGACTTGTGGCCCTTCGGGGAGGTCGGCGAGGTCTGGCCCTTCGTGAGGCCGAAGATCTCGTTGTTGAACACGATGTAGGTCATGTCGTGGTTCTCGCGGGCGGTGTGCATGAAGTGGTTCCCGCCGATCCCGTAGCCGTCGCCGTCACCGCCGGCCGCGATGACCTCGACGTCGGGGTTCGCGAGCTTTGCCGCACGTGCGACGGGCAGCGAGCGCCCGTGGATGGTGTGGAAGCCGTAGCTGTTGAAGTAGCTGTTGAGCTTGCCAGAACAGCCGATACCGGTAAACAGCGCGACCTCGTCGGGGTTGCGGCCGACCTCCGGCATGGCCTGCTTGAGCGCCTTCAGGACGCCGAAGTCGCCACAGCCGGGACACCACGTCGCCTGTGGTTCGATACCGGGCGTAAACTCGTCGCGGTCAACCTCGCGTTCGTCGCCGATTGCTGAGAATGCACTCATAGCTTAGTCACCTGCCGCTGGGAGGTACTTCATGTTGCTCGCGGCGAGATCCTCGCCGTTGATGCTGGTCTCGAAGCCCTCGACGATCTCCGCCGGTTCGAACGGGTTCCCGTTGTACTTCAGCAGACTGGAGAGTTTCGGACCGAAGCGGCCGATCTCCTTCTGCGTGAGGCCGCGGAACTGTGCGCTGGCGTTCATCTCGACGACGAGCGCCTCGTCGACGGATTCGAGCCACGCCGAGACCTCTTCGACGGGGTAGGGTGCCATATCGGAGACGCCGAGTGCCTTCACCGAGTGGCCGTCGTCGTTGAGACGGTCGACGGCCTCGAAGACGGTGTCCTGGTGGCTGCCCCACACGAGGATGCCGTAGTCGGCGTCCTCCGGACCGTGGTAGGTCTGGTGGGACGTGTGCTCGTCTAAGTCAGCACGGATGTCGTCGAGCTTGTCCAGCCGACGGTTCATCTGTGCGATCCGGTTGTCGGGGTCCTCGCTGATGTGACCCGACGGGTTGTGTTCGTTGCCGGTCGCGAGGTAGCGGCCGTCCTTCTGGCCGGGCACCGAGCGCGGGCTCACGTTGGAGCCGTCCTCCGGTTCGTGCTGGAAGCGCTGGAACTTGCCCGAAGCGTGGTGGGCCGCGTCGGCGATCTCCTCTTCGGTGAGCACCGAGCCGGGGTCGGCGTTTGGCTCGCGGTCGAAGAAGCTCTCGTCGACGTTGCGAAGCTCGCCCTGGAGCTTCTGGTCGTAGATCACGATCGACGGGATCTGGTACTCGTAGGCGATCCGGAAGGCCGCTCGCGTCTGGTCGTAGCACTCCCGGATGTTGGCGGGTGCGAAGACGACGCGAGCCGAGTCGCCCTGACTCGTGTACAGGACGTGTTCGAGGTCGGCCTGCTCGGGCTTGGTCGGCATCCCGGTCGAGGGACCGGCACGCATCGCCTCGACGAGCACGACCGGCGTCTCGGTCATCTCGGCGAGGCCCAGCGGCTCGCTCATGAGCGCGAATCCGCCGCCGGAAGAGCCGGACATCGACTTGACGCCAGCGTGGCTGGCACCGAGCGCCAGCGCCGCCGCGGCGATCTCGTCTTCGACCTGCTCGGAGATCCCGCCGAACTTCGGCAGGTGCTGGGACATGATCGTGAACACGTCGGTCCACGGCGTCATGGGGTAGCCAGCGATGAAGCGACAGCCCTCGTCGAGGGCACCGTAGGCGATGGCGTTCGAGCCGGAGAGCAGCACCTGCTCGTCGTCGTGGTCCTCCGCTTCCGGCATCGTGAGGTCGTGGGTGTGTTCGAGTTCCTCGGCTCGCTCGTAGGCGTCTTCGAGCACCGCGAGGTTGTCTTCGAGGATGTCGCCCGACATGTTCTCTCGCATGAGCGCCTCGAAGAAGGCCGGGTCCGTATCCAGCAGCGCCGCCGTGACGGCGACGCCAGCGGTGTTGCGCATGACCTCGCGACCGTGTTCGCGGGCCATCTCGCGGAGGTTCATCGGGTAGACGTGCCAGTCGTTCTCCTCGGCGCGCGCTTCGAGGTTCAGCTCGGCGATGGCGTCCTCGTCGAGGAGTCCCTCGTCGTAGACGACGACGCCGCCCTCTCGGAGATCGTGGAGGTTCTCCGAGAGCGGCTTGACTTCCTCGTCGCCGTAGTAGGCTTCGTCCTGTGGGTTCCGTGCGAAGGAGTCACCGAGGGCGAGGAGGAAGTTGTAGCCGTCACCGCGCGAGCGTACGTCTTCGTCGCCCGCGCGCACCTCTACGAACGTGTGGCCGCCTCGGATGCGCGAGGGATAGTGACGATGTGTGAAAACGTCAAGTCCCGAGCGCATCAGGGCCTTTGCGAAGTTTTGGCTCGTCGAGTCGATCCCGTCACCGGAACCGCCAGCGATTCGCCAGATTAGTTCATTATCTGTCATTTGAGATCATCGGCCCCAGTTGGGAAGCCGTGTATCCACCGTTGGAGGGCCGTGACTAAAGATTTTCCACTACGTCGCACCCCATTAATCATGAACGTCGCGCAGATACCACTCAGATGGCCGTTTTCGACATGTCAAGTGGTCGGCTAGCACACGGAATACCATGAACAACGGGCAGACGGAGACGAGGCACAACCCCTAAGCCGACCCGGACCGTTGCTACCGTAGACGCGATGTCGCTTTCGGAACTCATCGCCGGGGTCGAAGACCACGAGAAACGACTCATCGTGTTCAACGCCGGAGATGACGCGATTGCCGACCTTCAGCGGCAGTTTTCCGACCGAAACGTCGCCGTCACGACCGAGGAGACGGTCAGTGGACGGCCGGGAGAGTTCGTCACTCTGAGTGACGAGGACGGGGTGATCGCGGCGGCCAGCCTCGAACAGTTCACCGATCGACTCGCTCGAAACGACCGGCCCATCGGCGTCGAACAGAGCCCGTATCGTCCGATCCTCGACGAACTCGACGAGACGATGTTCACGTCCTGGAGCATCGGACAGATGATGGCCGCGACCAGAGAGATCGAAGACCGGGCGTTCCGCGTCGGTCGCGGCTCGCTCCACGCCGGTTTCCAGACGGTGTCGACGCTGGCGGGGGAACTCGACAGGTACGAGAAGTTGGGCGACGGCGCGATAGACGTACACGCCTACGCCGCGCCCGACGAGGAGCGCCCAGAGACCGACAACTTCACGCTCCACATCGAGCGTGCGACCGAGATCGAGGAGTCGTGGTTCGTCGTCTTCGACGGCGGCGGCGACGACGGTCAGAAGTGCGCGTTGCTGGCCGAAGAACGGGCCCCGAGAGAGTTCTACGGCTTCTGGACGTACGACGCGGACACCGTCGACTGGATCCTCGAACACCTGTGCTCGACGTACGGCTACGTCGAGCAGTGAGCGGACGGCCGGAAAACGAAAAACTGGGGCTCGGAACCGCGACGCGTTACTGGGGCGTCTGACTGTAGATGAGATTGCGCTGGATGTCGTTCGCGCCCTCGTAGATGACCGGGATGCGCACGTCGCGGTAGACCCGAGAGATCCGGTTCTCGGTCAGGACCGAACGGCCGCCGTGGAGCTGCATCCCCTTCTCGGCACACTGGGTCGACACTTCGGTCGCCTTCGTCTTGGCCATGGCCGCCCAGAATCCCGCGTCCTCCTGGTTGGCCACCTTGTCGGCCGCGCGCCACGTGAGCGCACGGGCGGACTCGAACTCCATGCGCATGTCCGCGAGCTTGTGCTGGACCGCCTGGAACTCGTCGACGGACTTGCCGAAGGCTTCGCGGTCGTGGACGAACTCCCACGCCTCCTCGATGGCGGCCGCGGCCAGTCCGAGGCCGTGGCCGGCGACGATCACGCGGCCGTGGTTGAAGAACTCCGCGAGCATGTAGAAGCCAGCGCCCTCGTGGCCGATGACGTTCTCCTCGGGAACCCGGCAGTCGTCGAAGACGATGTGGGCCTGTTTGGACGCACGAAAGCCCATCTTCTCCGGGATGTGCTCGGCGTCGTAGCCGTCGGTGTCGGTCGGGACGATGAACAGCGAGTAGTTGTCGTAGCGGTTGTTGGGGTCGTCGCCGGTCTTGGCGTAGACCGTGACCCAGTCGGCTTCGACGCCGTTGCCGATCCAGTACTTCTCACCGTTGAGGACGTACTCGTCGCCGTCTTTCTCCGCCGTCGTCTGCATCCCCGCCATGTCGCTCCCGGTCTCGGGCTCCGAGACGGCCAGTCCGGTGAGCTGTTCGTTCTCCGCGACCGGACGGAGGTACTCCTCTTTCTGTTCCTCGTCGCCGTGGTCTTCGAGCATCTCCGCGCCGAAGCTCGCGAGCTGTAGGGTCAGGGCGATGCCGGCGTCGGCCTTGTAGAACTCCTCGGCCATCGCGAGGACCTGCTGGAGGGAGAGCCCGCGCCCGCCGTACTCCTCGCCGATGTCCTGTGCGACCAGCCCGGCCTCCATCCCCTTCTCCAGGATGTCGACCGGGTACTCGCCGCGCTCGTAGTACTCCTGGGCGTTCGGTTCGATGTGTTCCGCTGCGAACTCACGGGCTTCCTGTTTGATGTCCCGTGCTCCTTCGGGAACGACTGTCTCTTCTAGGAGATCCATGTACAGTGTCACGGGCCGCGTTCACAAATAGCTCGTGGAACACCGGCAAACGATAGTGAGGTTTACGGCCTATACTTCGATCTCCTGCATCAGTTCGACCAGTTCGTCGAGTTCGGGGAAGGTGTACACCTTGACGTTGATGTCTGACTCCAGCGCGTGAACGCGAGAGTCGAACATCAGCGCCATGTCCGTCTCGCGGTCGCCGACGAGCTCGTCGACCATCCCGCTGCCGGGGCCGAAGGTGAAGTTCGGCGTCGAGATGTCGATGGTCGTCTCCAGGACGTTCGCCCAGCCGTCGATGAAGCCGCTGGTCATGATGTTGCCGATCTCCTGGATCGCGGACCGCTCCATGTCGGTGAAGCCGTCGGTGGCGTCGCTGGTCTCGCCCATGTCGCCGATCATCCCGCTGGCCAGCTTCTTCGCGTTCTCGGCGTTGAACAGGAAGAGGATGTAGCCGTGTGGGGGTTCGAGCATCCGGATCGAGATCCCGATCTGGCGTTCGTCGCCGATGTGGGTCTTGATGTCGGGGATGTCGATGAAGTTGATCTTGGTGATCTCCATCTCCGTCTCCATCCCGGTCATCTGGCTCAGGTGGTTCGCGACGGTGTTGCCCCCCTCCTTCGCCATCTTGTTGAACAGCCCCAGCTTCCGGATATCGATCATCAGGCTCATGAGTAGTCGATCGTTGGACAGGGGTTACCCGGCCTCACACATAAGCTATGCACCCTCATTTTCGGAGACGAGAATTGGGGAACGAATCCGAGGCCGAGCGGGGACGAACCACGGCGCGTCCGACGGCCGTCCGATCAGACCCGGACCGAGACGGCCATCCCCTCACCGAGCGGGAGCAGACTCGTCTCGAAGTCGGGATCGTCACGCACCGTCGTCAGGTAGTCGGCGATCCCGTGGCTCGACGCGGTCGCGTCGACGGCGTCGCCCGCCAGGAGCGCGCGCACGTCCTCGAAGTCGATCGGCCCCGCTTCGATGGCGTTGTCGGCGGCGACGATCCCGCCGGGCGCGACCTTCTCTCGAACGGCCTCGAAGGCCTCGGCGTAGCGGTCCTTCTCGTTGTCGATCAACACGAGGTCGAAGGGGCCGTCGTACGCGTCGACGGTCTCGATGGCGTCGCCGTGTTCGAAGCGTGCGCGGTCCTCGAACCCGCCCGCCGCGAGGTTCTCGCGCGCGTCGTCCAGTTCGTCGGCGTCGATCTCGGTCAGGACGACCTCGCCGTCCGCCGGGATCGCCGACGCGACCCAGTACGCCGAGTAGCCGTAGCCAGAGCCGAACTCGAAGACGCGCTCGGCGTCGACGGCCCGAGCGAGCAGGCGGAGCCACCCCCCGACTGCCGGGCCGACGGTGGGAAAGCCCTCGCGATCGGCGCGCTCGTCCATCCGTTCGATGACGCCGTCGCGGTCGGGTGCCAGCGTTCGCGCGAACTCCTCGGTCACGTCGGGCAGCGGATCTTCGGACATGGAGCGACGTTCGACACCGACCGTGAAAAACGCCCGCTACCGGTTCCGGCTGACCACGAAGCGGACGTAGTCCGGGGGACGAAACCGTTGAGACCGACCAGCGCGTCGCCGCCCATATCTGCCAGCGCGTGTTCCCGGACCGTCGCTCGGTCCGCGAAGCCGGGCGTGCCGGGCAGTGCCGGCAGGTGGACCATCCCGACGAGCGGTCGGATCGCTCCGAGTGCAGTTTCGGTCATGCCGGTCGTTCGGCCGACCGGGAGAAAAGGGCGCTGGACGACCCGTGCTACGCGTCCCAGTAGTCGGGTTCGTTGCCCGGCTTCCACTTGATCGAACAGCCGCGCGACGGCTTCGCTTCGGCCGTGATCTCCTCGCCGGCCAGCAGCGTCTCGATGTGGGCCTTCATCTCGCGCTCGGTGGGGTCGTCGTCGGGGTCGGTCGCGTCGTCGAGGCGACCGTGGTAGGCCAGCCGGAAGGTCCCACCGTCGTCGACGAAGAGGAACGGATCGGGCGTACAGCGAGCGCCGTAGGCCGCCGCCGTCCCCTGAGACTCGTCGAAGAGATACGCGTCGTAGTCGACGGTCCCGTCGTCGACGAGTTCCCGCATCTTCTCGAAGGAGTCGTCGGGGTACTCCTCGGGATCGTTCGCGTTGATCCCGACGACGGCGACCCCGTCGTACGCCGCCGCGAGGCGGTTCAGCTCGTCGAACTTCGCCTGTGCGTACGGGCAGTGGTTGCAGGTGAAGACGACGAGCAGCGCCTCGCGGTCGGCGAACGCGTCGAGGGTGTAGCTCTCGCCGTCCGTCCCTGGCAGTTCGAAGGCCGGTGCCTCGTCGCCACGCTGGAGGACGTCGTCCTCCGAATCGAGTGCGACCATCTCACCGACAGTTGGTCGGGACCGCCCAAGAAACCTCGCCAGTCGTTACGGGTCCGTCGACGCCGCCGCTCGGATGACGTTGCCGAACGACCGGGCCGCCGCGAAGGCGTCGCTGTCGTCGGCGACCGAGTACAGCGGCTCTTCGCCGTCGCGCTCGCGCTTCTCCAGCAGGCCGAGCTCCGTGATCGCGTCCAGCGTTCCGTTGAGATACAGCGACTTGAGCGGCACGTCCGCCCGGTCGCTCAGTTCTGTCTTCGTGAACGACGCCTCGGAGTCGAGTTCGAGGAGCGTGTCTATCAGTGCCGCAGCGTCGTCGTGCTCCGCGACGACGTGCCACGCGGTGTCGTCGCTGTCGGGGCCGTCCATATCCGGTCGTCGGTCTGGAATAAGATAAACGTGTCCGAGCGTGCGTCGACCCACCACGGTGTAGCAACGCTTTAGTCGGCCCCAGCGCGGGTATACGTATGAGCAATCGGAAGGACGTGCTGGCGGTCCTGCGCGAGAACGCCCGCCAGTCGAACGCGGACATCGCCCGCCAGACCGGCCTGACCGAGCCAGAGGTCGAGCGTATCGTCGACGAACTCGAATCCGAGGGCGTCGTCAAGGGGTACACGGCGATCGTCGACTGGGAGGCCGTCGAGGAGGGCGACGAGCCCGTGCGTGCGACCGTCGAACTGAACGTCACACTGGATCGCGAGACCAACTACATCGACATCGCCGATCGGATCGCCAAGTTCCCGCAGGTGAAGTCGCTGCGCCTGATCAGCGGGGACTACGACTTCGACATGGAGGTGGAAGGCGACTCGATGAGCGAGGTGTCACACTTCGTCAGCGACAAGATCGCGCCGATCCCGGAGATCACCCAGACCGTGACACACTATATCATGGAGTCGTACAAGGAACAGGGCATCGAGTTCGGCGACGGCAACGACGACGATCGACTCTCGATCTCGCCATGACGTTCGAGCCAGCCGACCGCGTCGATCAAGTCCCCCCCTCCGGAATCCGGCGGTTCTTCGAGCTGGCCGAAGAGATGGACGACATCATTTCGCTCGGCGTCGGCGAGCCGGACTTCTCGACGCCGTGGAGCGCGCGCGAGGCGGCGATCGCCTCGCTCGAACAGGGCAAGACCTCCTACACCGCCAACCGCGGCAAGCGCGAGCTGCGCGAGCGAATCGCCGACGACGTGGCCGAGCGGTACGGCCTCGACTACGATCCCGACGAGGAGATCCTCGTGACGACCGGGGCCAGCGAGGGCGTCGACCTGGCCTTTCGCGCACTGCTGAACCCCGGCGATCAGGTCGCCGTGTCCCAGCCCTGCTACGTCTCCTACAAACCGGGGGTCACCTTCGCCGGAGCCGACGTGATCGACGTGCCCACGCGCGTCGCGGACGACTTCAAGCTCACCCGGGAGGTCCTGGAAGACAGCGGCGCGGCCGAGGCGGACGCGCTGATCTTCTGTTACCCGAACAACCCGACCGGGGCGACGATGACAGAGGCGGAGCTGCGCCCGGTCGCCGAGTTCGCCCGAGAGCACGACCTGCTCGTCTTCGCCGACGAGATCTACTCGGAGCTGTCCTACGAGCACGATCACACGTCGATCGCCACCCTCCCGGGGATGCGCGAGCGGACCGTCGTCTTCAACGGCTTCTCGAAGGCGTACGCGATGACCGGCCTGCGCCTCGGCTACGCGCTGGCCCCGCCCGAGGCGATCACGGCGATGAATCGGATCCACCAGTACACGATGCTGTCGGCCCCGACGACGCCTCAGTACGCGGCGATCGAGGCGCTGGACAACTGCGAGAGCGAACTCCGGGAGATGCGCGAGCAGTACGACCGCCGTCGACAGCTCGTCCTCTCGCGGTTCGACGAGATGGGTCTGGACTGCTTTACCGCCAAGGGCGCGTTCTACGCGTTCCCGGAGTGTCCCTGGGACGACGTCGACGCGTTCGCCGAGGCGTTGCTCGAAGCCAAACGGGTCGCCGTCGTGCCGGGCTCTGCCTTCGGCGTGGGCGGGGACGGCCACCTCCGCGTGTCGTACGCGACCGGGATGTCGGACCTGAAGACGGCGATGGACCGAATCGAGTCGTTCCTCGCCGACCAGTAGCGCTCCCGCGATCGAGCCACCGGCATCGCGGTGGCGACGGCGGGCCGAGTATCAGCGACCACCATCGATGGCGTAAAGCTTTTTCACCGGTAGGGGCAGAGGAAACACAATGGCAATTGATGACACGGGGGAGAGCCGGTCCGAGGTCACTCGGGGAGAGGTGACCGAGGAGCCGCCGGCCATCGTCGGTGAGTACACCTGGGAAGATCTTCGGCGGGACCACCACAGCGGGGGTCGGTTCGATCGAAGCCAGTATCTGGGCTTCGACCCGAACGACATCGAATCGGTACTGACCGATGCCGCGAGCAACGCCAAGACGCTGAAACAGCCCTTCGACGCCTACGTCGATCCGGCGGCGACGCCGGTCGCGAAAGGGGTCTACACGTGGGAACACTTCAAGCAAGAGTACTACTACGAGGAAGACAGTACGCCGCCGACGGACGGCGAGAAGATCCCGTTCGACCCCGCCGAGTATCTCGGCTTCGAGCCCGAGGAAGTCGGGAGCGAACTGTCGGCGGCCGACGGGGCCGCAGAGCTACTCGACAACCTCGTCGAGCAGCGAACCGTCGACGTCAATCCGGAACTGGACGAAGACGCCTTCTTCTCGACACAGGACGGTCACACGACTGTCGTCAACCGCTACGATCTGGAGAAGGCCGTCCCGCTGAAGAAAAAGACGCACTTCACGGAGATCGAGCGCTACTGGGTCAACAAACCCTACGGCTGCGTGATCATCTTCCACTCTCGGAAGGAAAACGAGAAGAAGTACTACGTCATCGAGCCCTACCACAACGAGATCGAGGACGATCTCAAGGGGTTCCTCTCGAACAAGCTGAAGACCGCGATCAAGTACTCCGAGGACGACGTGATCGTACAGGGGTCAGAGGCCGACCGGGCCGACGTGATCCAGCGAGAGGCCGAGCAGCTGCTGGACCGCTACGATCTGTACAGCGGCCCCGTGGGCAGCGCCAAACGGGGAGTGCTCGATCAGTTCAAGGAGTTTCTGGACATGGAGGTCGAAGACCAGGCAGTCGGGACCGGCCAGCTCGACGGCATCAGTGCCCGGCCCGAGCCGGCCGTCCTCGAAGACGACCCCGAGCAACTCTCCGAGTACCAGGTCGAGAAGCTGCTGTACGTCCTCAAGCGGGACTTCATCGGCTACCAGAAGATCGACCCGGTGAAACACGACATCAACGTCGAGGACATCTCCTGTGACGGCTACGACTCGCGCGTGTTCGTCTACCACACCGACTACGAACAGATCATCTCGAACGTCGAGCACGGTCGAGAGAGCCTCGACGACTTCGTCGTCAAGCTCGCCCAGCGCTCGGGCAAGGGCATCTCGAAGCGCCAGCCACAGGTCGACGCGACCCTGCCGGACGGCTCGCGCGCGCAACTGACGCTCGGCCGGGAAGTGTCGGACCACGGGACGAACTACACGATCCGGCAGTTCAAGGACGTTCCCTTCACGCCAATCGACCTCATCAACTGGAACACCTTCTCGCTCGACGAGATGGCGTTTCTCTGGCTCTGTATCGAGAACAACAAGAGCCTCATCTTCGCTGGCGGGACCGCGTCGGGGAAGACGACCAGCCTGAACGCCGTCTCGCTTTTCATCCCGTCGAACTCGAAGATCGTCTCCATCGAGGACACCCGCGAGGTCGAACTGCCCCAGCGCAACTGGGTCGCCAGCGTCACCCGGCCCTCGTTCGGCGACGACGACAAGGGCGACGTCGACGAGTTCGACCTGCTTGAGGCCGCGCTCCGCCAGCGCCCGGACTACATCGTCATGGGCGAGATCCGCGGCGAGGAAGGTCGTGTCCTCTTTCAGGTCATGTCGACGGGCCACACCACCTACACCACCTTCCACGCCGACTCCGTCGGCGAGGTCATCAAGCGGTTCACCACCGATCCGATCAACGTCTCGAAGACGCTGTTTACCGCCCTCGACCTCGTTTCGATCCAGACCCAGACCCGCGTCGACGGCAGCAAGGTCCGCCGAAACAAGACCCTGACCGAGATCAACGAGTACTCCGCCGAGAACGACGAGATCAACGTCCGAGACGTCTACGAGTGGCGCGCCGAGACCGACGAGTACATCCAGATGGGCAACTCAAACACCCTCGAAGAGATCAAGTTCGACCGCGGGTGGACCCAGGAGAAACTCGACGAGGAGCTGTTCAAGCGCAAGGTCGTGCTGGCTCACCTCATCGAGAACGGGCTCAACACCTACACGCAGGTGGCGGCGACGATCCAGGCGTTCATCAACGATCCCGGAACGATCCTCACGCTGATCGCCAACGACGACCTGGAGAGTTCGCTGGAGGACCTCCGAGAGATGGAGTCGGTCAAGATCGACATCGACGAGGCCAAAGAGGAGATGGTCCCCAGACCCGAGGCACCGCCGGAGATGCTCGACGAGACCGGCGACATCCTCGACAACGCCGGCCCGCTGTTCGAGAAGTTCCAGGAGCGTGAGACGCCGGACATCGTCTCGGCGCTGATGAGCGGCGACGAGGACAGCGAGCCGACGGACGACGAGGAGGTGGACTTCGGACAGTTCGTACCCAAAGCCGGCGCGGAGGCCGAAGGCGAATGAGCCTCGACACGCGCGGCCAGCGGCAGCTCTCGGGTGGCGCGCTCGGGGACACGTTCTATCCCCTCTTCCAGTGGCTGTTCAACGAGGACGGCGACTTCGTCAGGAACGTCGAGAAGAAGCTCGCACAGGCCCGGATGGCCGACAACGTCGAGATGTTCCTCGCACGCGCGCTGGCGATCGGCGTCATCTCGGGACTGGCGCTGTGGCTCGTGGGCACGCTGATCGGCTACCTCGGCGTCACCTTCCTGCTGGGCGGCACTGGGGCCGAGGCACCGACGTTCATCGGGATTCCACTGCCAGAGGGGGTCTCGGCCGTGCTCGACGTGATCAAGATCCCGGCGCTGATTCTGGTCACCGGGCTGGTGTTCGGTGTCATCGGCTTCGGCATCGGCTTCGGATCGCTGGTCTCGATCCCGTACTTCCGGGCCAACGCACGCGAGCGAGAGGTGAACGTCCTGCTGTCGGACTCGATCTCGTTCATGTACGCGCTGTCGGTCGGGGGGCTCAATCAGCTGGAGATCCTCCAGGCGATGGCCAAGGCCGACGACACCTACGGGGAGTGTGCCAAGGAGTTCCAGTCGATCGTGCTGGAGACGGAGTACTTCGACACTGACTACCGGACCGCGATCCGCAATCAGGCACTCGAGACGCCCTCGGACGAGCTCTCGCAGTTCCTGACGGACATGCTCTCGATCATCAACTCCGGCGGGGACATGACCTCCTTCCTCGAAGATCAGAAGGACAAGCACATGCGGACCGCAAAGCAGGAACAGCAGAAGATGCTCGACACCCTCGAACTGTTCGGGGAGATGTACATGACCCTGTCGCTGTTTCCGCTCTTGCTCATCATCATCCTCGTCATCATGTCGATGATGGGCGACGCGCAGAACCGGCTCCTCTATGGCACGGTCTACGGGCTGATCCCGCTGACCGGTGCCGGCTTCCTCGTGCTCGTCTCAACGGTGACCCGAGACGAGGTCGGCGACGGCTACTTGCGGCCCGACGGCAAGGACGACGACTTCGTCGTCGACGACGGGCTGGGCTTTCTGAACCTCGGACTGGTCGAGAACTACACCGGACAGTACACGATCTTCGACCGCATCAAGAGCCGCGAAGGGACCTACGAGTTCATGCAGGTGCTCAAGCGCCCGGACCTGTTCTTCCGCGATCACCCGCTGTTCGTGCTCGGCGTGACGGTCCCCGTGACGATCGTCGCGTTGCTGCTGGTCGTCGTGTTCGATCTCGCACCGATGAGCCTCGACGGGATGATCGCTCGACCGGTGCTCGGGACGTTCTTCTGGGTGTACGTGCCACTGTACATCAACCTGCTCCCGCTGGCGATCTTCTACGAGTGGAACGTCCGCTCGCGCAAGACGATCATCGGCAGTCTCTCGGAGAACCTCAGGAAACTCGCCAGCGCGAACGACACGGGTATGACGCTGCTGGAGTCGGTACAGGTGGTCTCGACGACATCGGGAGGCAAGCTCTCGGAGGAGTTCGAGATCATGCACGCGAAAGTCAACTACGGCACCAGCCTCAAAGACGCCCTCAGGGAGTTCAACAACAAGTACCACGTCCCGCGACTCGCCCGGACGGTCAAGCTCATCAGCGAGGCACAGGAAGCGTCCAGCCAGATCCAGAACGTGCTCTCGACGGCCGCACAGGCCTCGGAGAATCAGGACGACATCGACCGCGAGCGGATCGCCCGGACCCGAATGCAGGTCGTCATCATCCTCATGACGTACCTGACGCTGCTCGGCGTGATGGCACTGCTGAAGACCCAGTTCCTCGACGTGATGGCAGGGCTGTCCGAGAGCGCGGCCAGTGCGGGCGGCAGTGGTGCGACCGGGCAGAGCTTCGGTGGCAACGTCGACACGGACCTGCTCTCGCTGCTGTTCTTCCACGCCGTCACGCTGCAGGCGCTCCTCTCGTCGTTCATCGCGGGGTACATTCGGGACGTGAACATCATCTCGGGGGTGAAGTTCGCGGTGATCCTGCCGACGATCGCGCTCATCACCTGGATCGCGGTGGGATAGTCACCAGTCCTCGCGAATCGTAGATTCAACACGAGCAGTTCCCTTTCACATCGCTATGGTAACAAAACACTAATAATCCGACGGGCGAATTCTGAATCAACTCGAACGCATCTTCTGGGTGCGTGACAACAGGCCCCCCGTCGTGGATAGAATATGTCGAGAGTACAATGCTGGCTCGGGACGCTGTGCAGAAGTTGCGGACAGTTGTTGAGAGAGTTCAGCAGCCAGCAGAACTGCGACGGGGGGCAGCTACAAAACGAGCGGTACGACGGCGGATCAGCCATCCGCTCGCATTTGTGGGGGGAGTAAGATTGACAGTACGGAAAGACAAGCCGACGAACGACCGTGGACAGACACCGCAGGACTTTGCGGTTGGGGTTGCGGTTCTGTTGCTGACGATCATTGCGACCTTCGTTTTCATACAGAACAGCGTCGTAACGACGTACGACCGCCCGGTCAGCGGAGACGTACAAGAGTCCGCGGACCGAGTCGCCTCCTACGTCGTCGAGAACTACAGCGTCGAAGACAAAGACAATATCTTGCGGTACGATTCGTCTGACGGGATCGAGCAATCACTCAACCGGGATACCGACTCTCTGGACCGGTTGCGAGCCGGTGCTGGGCTAGACGTGGCCACAGACCGACGCATCAATCTATCGATCAACGTCACAGTCGTCGGCAGCGACGCTCTTGCGGATGGTTCTCGAAAACCAGCCACGGGAGTATCTGGAGAACTGACTTGGGGTGAAGCTTATAAGAATCAGGACGGGGCAGCCAGTACAGCGAGGGTGGTTACCCTCGAAGACGAGAGCACAATCTGTTCGAGCAACTGTCTGCTAGTCGTGAGGGTCTGGTAACGATGGAACGGGGACAGGCGTACACGCTGGAAGGGACAATCGGTGCCATCATCGTCGTAATCGCTGTGTTGATCGGCCTCCAAGCAGTCGACACGGGACAGTTGAACAGTCAACAGGATCAAGTCTCGGAGCAACTCAGTACCCAGAGCGAAGACGTGCTGACCGTAGGTGCCGAAACAGGTGCGCTGTCGGAAGTCGTTCGGTGTTGGGGTGCAGACAAATCAGTTGTCGACGGGACGGTCGAGAGCGACAGGAACGCTCGCTTTGAGAAGATGCTGAATCACACCTTCGATAGGCAAAACCGAAACTACAACCTCTATCTGAGCTACTGGAACGACTCTGTCGACGATCGCACGGAACAGGTGATCTCGACCAGTGAGAACCAGGCGCTCGCTTCGCCCGGCCGGACCACCGCGGTCGGGACCCAGCGGATCACTCTCTACGACGATCAGACGATCCAGTTCGGGAACGGCTGTGGGACAGCAGGATACGAGATTAGTGAGGGAGCGTTCAAGATCCCAGATGTCGACGAGGACTCCCCACTATACAACATCGTGGAGGTTCGACTGGTCGTATGGTAGCCGAACGTGGCCAGCTCTTGCTCGTCGGAGCAATCCTCTTTTCGGTCGTCATCGTCGGCGTCGTAATCCAACTGAATGATCTCCAGTACACCGACACCATAGGATCTAACGCTCAGACTGACGCCATCGACCAGGCAGCACAGGCGGAAGCCGAGACGCGGGCTGCCCTCTATGGGCTCGATCTGAGAGTCCGAAACGGAACAGACCGATCGGAGTATCAGGAGGCGCTACGCGAGAACGTCTCGACGTACCAGAACTACTCAGAGAACATGACGGCGGCAGGCGGGGCAACGTACACAAACGTCACGCTCAACCTGGCGGCGTCGGTCAACGAAACAGTAATGACACAGTCGGATGACCCGTACCGGAAACAAACGAGTCCCAGGCGGCCTGGCTGGGACTTGGTCACCGATGCGGAAACCGTGTCACAGTTCTGGCTCAACGAGTCTTCCGTCAAAACTGGCGGAACGTCGTTCCAAGTCGTCGTCAGCAACCCTGCGGGAGACGAATGGAGACTCAAGCTCGAGGGAGTGCCAGTAGCTGGGCCAGGCCCAGACGATGTTGATGTCGTCGTCGAAACGCCGACATCGACGAATACAGCATGTAGACGGTCGGATGCCGACGATATCGAACTGAACTTGATCGATGGCGAAGATGCCATGACACCCCCCAGTTGTACGTTCACGTCGTTCGCTGATGCGCTAGACGGTCCGTACACTATCGAGTTCGAAAAGGGTAACAGAGCCGAAGGTGGATACGAGATTGCCGTCGTCGGTGGCTCAGTCAATACAGGTAACTTTGCAGGCACCCGTGAACGGATTCTGTATCCGGGCATCGATTACAAGTATCGTAGCCCGTCGACGGCGTACAACCGCACTTTCGCCGTTGGGGAGGCGGGATCTTGATGGACAACCGTGCAGTGACGCCGGCCGTCACACACGCTCTGACGATCGGCATTTCGGCAATCATGATCACGGGCTTACTCGTAGGTGCTGGTGGGCTACTAGACGACCAGCGATCATACGTCGTCGAAAACGGGCTCGAGAATGTTGGTAGCGCAGTCACGAGTGAACTCGTCAGTATGGACCAGTTCAACACCACTGGTGTCGATGCGGACCTGAGCTACACTACTACTCATCCAGCGCGGGTCGGAGGGCGGACCTACGACGTGGTTCTAGAACCAGACTCCCCGAAGTCGACTCTAGTACTCGAAGCGACCGGTGAGTCACAACGCACCGTCGTCTATCGGTTCGAGAACGAGAGCAGTGTCTGTGCGAGTGCTGTTGATGGCGGGAAAATCAACGTCGTTTTCGACGTTTCGGAACCGTGTCTCGAACTGAGGGATCCCTAATTATGACCGGAACCGACCGCGCCGTCTCGGATACGTTAGCATTTACTCTCGTGTTCACGATCATTATTACGTCAGTCGGCTTCACCGGAGTCTACGGTGTCGAAGCCGTCGAAGATATCAGTGATAGTGCACAGGCGAACACAGCAGAGCGATCGATGACCAGTTTTGCGAGGGGAGTCGGGGCGGTTCGAGACAACAGAGCCCCACAGCACGTCCAGCGGCTAGAGCTCAGCGGCGATCGACTCCAGACTGCCGACGCCGAGATACGAATCGAGATCGGCTACGAGGACGACAGCTACACCAACGAAACCGTGCCAGTCGAGAGCTTCGTCCGTCGAACCGACAGTGGGACACGGTTTATATACACGGCTGGTGCCACGTTCCGCAGCCAACCGAACGGCGAAGTCGTGACGGGTACACCGGCACTGCGCTGTGGGAGTGACACGGCTCACGTCTCGTTGGTCAGGATCAACGGTCAGGTGAGTCAGAGTAGCGACGGTCCCGTAACAGTTCGAGCGAACGCACAGAACCGCGAGTCGATCACGCCGCTAAGTCCAGATAAAGGTGTAAAGAACGTGAGTGTAAACGTTCGAAACACACGACACACCGACGCCTGGGAGCGTCTGTTCGAGTCGGAACTTCCGAGATGGAACGGCGGGAACGGACGATACACCTGTGACGGGATTGACCGAGCTGTCGTCCACAATACGACCGTCGGAATAGCTGTAAACTGATACTGTCGGCTGTCACTATTGCAAGGGATTTCGGGATCTCGGAGTCGAGAAACGCTTCATAACGGATTGCCGGCAGTATGATGCAGTCGATGTCGCTCAACAGAGAGATGATATCGTGCTTTCGTTGTCCGAGACGCCGTGCTGCTGTGACGAGACAGCGAGCTAGCGGTTCGGGTACCGATGACACTGGCGTACTGTAGTAGTGCATTCTGTCGATCAGTCGCTTCTGACGTGACAGTAGCTGTGAGCGGGGGCATCAGGCCACGACGCAGAGGAGCATCGAAAAGAGCATCAGAAACAAGGACAACAGCCAACCGCTTCGAGTGCTCAGCTGCCGACTTCGATCTGTCCAGAGTCGACGTTGATTGGCGAGTCAGAGTCAGACGATTGTTCGACCGTCCCATCTTCGTGAACGAATAGTTCACCCGTCCAGTAGTCCTCGCGAGCCCCGTCGTCTTCAACCTCGATCGAGTAACTGTAGTAGCCTTCAGAGATCCCCATCGAGGAAGTGTCGAACGTAGCATACCCGGGGTACAGTGGCTTTATTTCCCCGTCTCCGACACTTACGGTAGTCGTGTCAGAGTGAGTAGTGCCGTCGGACTGGTTCGTGATTGTTAATTTGACATCACGGTCGTCTCCCAGTCCGCCACGATTGTTCAGTTTCACGGTCATCCGTGGCACTGACTTTCGTTCGATGAGTTCACTCTCGTTGTAGGTACTCAGCCCAACCTCAGTCTGATTGATCTTAACGTGCGATTCGTTGACGTATGCTCGCTGTGGGATCGCACGGTCGTCCTCAGTCGATACCGTATACCGGATGGTCCCATTGGTGTGTGTCGGAAGGTCAAGAGGGAGTGTGGTGTCGGCGTTGCCCGCCAGAGACACGCCAGATACTGTGTCGACGACCGTGTCGTTGCTACCAGTGACGTTGCGCAGTTCGACAGTTTGAGTGTCGCTTGTGGCGCCGACATTGGTGATCGTCGTCTCGATCCCGACCGTCTCACCCCGTTCAACAGCGGTTGCGTCGGGAGTGAACTGGGTGACTTGGAAGTGGGGCGATCGTGGCACACCGACGGTCAATTGTCCTGCCCGATTTTCCGTCGGCTCGTCTGCGACAGTTACGGTGTATCCGAAGGTCCCAGTCGATCCCGTGGGAACGTCGAAGGTTACGGTCGTCTTCTCACCGGGTTCGAGTTCTCCAGTCGATTCTGTCTCGACAGTCGTACCGCCGAATGCAAACTGGATGTCTGTCTCACCTTCCTGTCCCCCGGTGTTGTTGATGGTCGCTGTAATCGTCTCGGAGTCGCCGCGTCGAACGCTCGCCGGTGCGCTAAGATCGGTAATCTCGTAGGATGCCGGCGGCGAGAGAGTGCGGTTCTTCGACAGGACTTTGAACAGTACGAGGGCGTCGTTGTAGTCGGGATCGCCTGACTGGCTTGCTTGCTCAATGGTCGCGTCTCGGTCGGAGAGTTCGTAAATCAGCACTCGTTCGCCGGGCGACAGGTCAAGGTGGCCGGTCTCGTTCAGGCGACCCTGCAACATCTGCTTGACGTTGCGCTGGTAGTTTGCCGCCTGAGGTTCAAACTCCTCGCCGCCGCGGATGCTCTCTCCGTCCTTCCTTATGACGACTCTGTCGTCTTCGCCATTCCCGTTTATCGAAAGCCGTGTCCTCCCACGGTTGGCGCACTCTTTGCCGACGGCGTCTTGCTCGGTGTTACCCAACGTGATGAGGTCGGGGAACCGTACATCCGTGTACTGGTAATAACTACAGCGGTACGATGTTGCAGTCACGATTGCCCGATCGTCTTTCTCTAGGGTGGCTGTCTCGTTGTACGGGTTCTGACCGTTCAGAAGTTCCTGTTCGGCTTCAGGGTGATTCACATCGCCATCACCCGGCAGTGACTGCCAGAGATCACTCTCCGTTTGGCCGTTAATCAGGAGTGCCATTTCGACGGGATCGTTGATGATACCGTAACGCTGGTAGCCACGGTTTGTCTGGAAGCTGCCGAGACACGAGCTGTATCTGGGATTGCACCATTCTCTGTTGCTCCCTTCCAGTTCTGCTCCGAGGAGTCTGACGCTAACGTCTAGACGTTCGTTGGCGATGATCTGTCCGTCGTCGCTCTCGCCGATGGGCTCTTGGGCCAATACCTCCAGATTCTGAGCGACGGTATTGTTGTCGGTCTCGACGGTGATTTCGTTGGCCTCTCCGAGGACGAACGTCGGTGACGCGACGTCGACAGTAGTACTAACTGTCACTACGTCGCCAGGATCGACGTGTCGGTTAGGTGCCGTCAAGATATCGCGCTCGGTCGAAATCCTGACAGGCTGTGTGTCATCTACACGGCCAGTATTCTTGATGTCTGCTTCGATGGTGACTTGATCACCTTTCACGACGGGATCGTCGGAGAAGCGCAGGGACGTGACGATGAAATTCGGGTACCGTGCCGGTCCGACAGTGAAACCGCCGGTCTGGACCATATCTCCCGTGTCGATTTTGTACTCGTAAGTCCCTGGTGTGGTGATTGTTCCCGAGGCGTTGACCGTCGCCTCGTCGCTGCTGTCAGCGATCGTGCCGTTGATGCTGACAGTTTGATCTTCGTCCGTGACGACATTCCCGTTAGTGTCGTTCCGGATCGTGAGGTTGATATCACGCGTGCCGTTGAGTTGACCAGTATTGCCAACCGTGGCATTGAGCCAGAAGGTGTTGCCAGCGCCCGCATGTTTCGGTGCGTCCGTATGACTGATGGTGAACGTCGGTCCCGTCCCCACAAAGACAGTTCCTTGCTCGGAAGTGCCATCGGTCTGGACCGTCCAGTCGTGGCTTCCGTCTGTAGTCGTCGACAGGGGGTAACTCAGAGTCTTCGTCTGGCCGGGATGGAGGCGCAACATTGTCGTATTCTCTGTCGACCCGTCGAACCCGTAGGCGACTGCTCGCGTCCCGGTCATACTTCCGCGGTTCTCGACAGTCACATCAACTGTCAGGTCGTCGCCGACCTGTCCCTGTGACGGGGCTGAAACAGAAGTGATCTGGAACTCTGGCACGTGATTCCCAGACGTGAACTGAACTGCCCTGGATTCTGACTCGTCTTCCGTCTCGATCGTTGCGTCGTACGTCCCAGCGGTGACCGAACTCAAGTCGCTAGCAGGGACTTCGAACTTCATTCGCTTTGACTCACCACCGTTGAGCGAAACATCCCTCGAATCGGTCGAGACTTCGTTACCGCCCGGGTCTTCGAAGGTGAACGTCACCGTTTGCTCACTGCTCAGTCCACCCTCGTTCTGGACGGTGCCGTTGACGTACAGTGGGCCCGTATCACTGTATCGTTTCGTGGTCACGTTCCGAGCAGAGAATTCTGGCAGCGACACATCACCGAGTTCGAAGGTGATCGAAACGTTCTGGCGTGGACTCACTGAGTCGCTGGGTTGGACATCGACACGGCGGTCATTAAAACGGTCCTCTGCGTAGCGTGCCCACCCGCCAGCGAACTGACTGTCATTGATGAACACAGTGGCGTTCTGAAGTCGTGCCGGCGCACACGTCAGACTGTACGACGTTGCACTGCTGATGTTCGACGGTGTGAGATTCGTGTACAGTAGTACCGAGAGTTCGTCATTGAGCGCGCGCTCGTCCGTAGCGTTGACTTGTGCAGTAATTTCGTTGGAGTCAGTGATGTTTCCAGACACACGCTGGAACTGGACGTTGAGGCTTCCGTCCTTGTACGTGAGTGCCGGCGGCGACTCCATCACTGTACTACCCTCTCTGGACTCCCAGACGCCCCCTCCTTCGTAGCCGACTACCGTGCCATCCTCCTCGTACTGCATTGATCCCAGTGGTTGTACACCTGTGTCACAGGTCGGATTATCGTTCAGTCGTATCCTATATGTCGTATCGTTGTTCGCCTTTACTGACCCCTGAACACTCTCTGGAACCGCAACCGATCGTGATCCAGAGTTGCTCTCATTTCGTGGTACCGACTGGAACATCGAGTCGACCTGTTTGAACATGTCCGATACGACTTCCGCGTTCTGCTCGTTTTGAGTGTCCTGGATTGTCGTTTGACCCGCTGTAAGGATCAGTAACGCCCCCGTTATGGAAATTGCTACTAGCAGGATAACACCCACAAGATTCGAGACACCGCGTTCGTCCAGTTCGTATTGACCCCACATATTTTCCCAGTGATCGCTAGCACAGCATTGTATCATAGAGAATAAAAACCCACCGGATAGATAGGATTAAATCTATCGGGTGGCATAGCTGTGCTCTCACAGAGTGATCACGGTACTTCCCAGATTGTCTCCGCAATATGCTCGCACTCTGGCTCGTGGACGTCTCGGCCGGATCGCTCATGGCCAGCACCTTCCATTGGGGAGAGCCGGGCAATCGATATACTCGTCGACAGACGAGCCATACTAGCGACGGACTTCCCTTTCAGGAACCGCCAGACTGCGGGACCTCCGCTTGCTCTCCTTAGCATCTCCGTTTTCTGAAGGACCATTCGAAAACGCCAATCGCTCCGCTAAAGACGTTATTTCAGCGAAAATGCGATTCAAGATGGCACCAGCATCCGTTTAGTTACAGATGGACTCGCCGGGATTTGAACCAGAGGAAGACGGTCACCTCGCTGCGCTCGGCGCTGCGACTTCCAGGGGTTCAAATCCGGGCGTCGACGACGATTCGCGCCGCTCGCGGATTTTGCTCGCGATGCAGAATAGTGGACTCGCCGGGAGAACCGATTTGAAGGTGTTTCGCACGGTCTTATCTGGCTGGCTGTTCTCGGTCCCTCTACCGAGGGCGTCGTGGTTGCTCATGGATTGGAGAGTTTCGAATTCGATCGGTTGAACGGCTATACCCCTACGCATCGTCGAGAAAGTCTCGGCGTCGCTCCGCGCGTTCCCGCTCGGAGCGCTCGTCGTAGTGCTGCTCGAGGACATCCGGGGTCGCGTTCGACCGGTCGGACACGACCTCCTCGGGAACGCCCTCCCGTAGCATCCGGGTGATGGCACCACGCCGGACGCTGTGGGGAGACCGCGACGAGGGGCACTGAGAACCTTGGTACGGTTCCAGTGCCTCGCACTCGTCCTCGTCACGGTCGTGAGGGCAGTCACGACCGACAATACACGGACGAGAGAGTCGATAGATCGTGTTCCGAATCGTCGCGTTCGCGATCCGGCCGAACCGCGTCGTGATCAGCGGCGATCGTCCGGCATCATCCGTCGTATCCTCACGGTTGTATTCGATGAAGTCGTCGATCGCCTCGCCGTAGTGTTCGCCGACGACTATCGAGCGCTCCGCGGCGGTCCCGTTCTTGAGCGGCGTGTCAGAATCCGGGTCGTGGCGAACCTTCAGGAGCAGCGCTTCACTGTCCCAGTCCGAGACGTCCATCGAGCGGAGTGTCCCGATCCGAATACCAGTGTGCCAGAGGATCGCCATGATGACGTGATCCCGACTCGCGTACCGGAACTTCTCGCAGAACTCCAGGATCCGCTCGGCGCGGTCCTCTTCGAGCTGGACGCTCCGGGACTCGTCTTCGGCGTCGACGTCCGGGAGCACGACCTTCTCGCGCATCCCTTGCTCGACGGCGTCGATCGTCGCGCAGAACTCCAGAAACACGCGTAGCGTCGCGAGGTTACTCTTGAGAGTCAGCGTCGTCAGATCCTCACCACGCCAGACGCGGTACGCGTGGAGATCGCGACCCGTGAGTTCGTTCAGGTCGTCGATGTCCTCGATCTCGCAGAACTCGACGAACGTGTCGAGTCGGTACTTGTGATTCTGGATCGACTTCTTGGACAGCTCGTGCTTGCGATGTTCGAGATACATCTCCACCGCTTTGCGCGGCGAGATCGGCTCCAGATCGGTCACTCGCCGTCACCTCTGCCGGGTCCGAAACTACCAACGTGGTCGTCTGTGTTGTCGTACATGGGTCTCTGTTGGTGACAGCGGCCGCGCCCGGGTTCCAAGCGAGACGCGGCCGCTGTCGAGAGACCTCCGGGGACTCGAACCCCGGTCCACACACCTGCAGGCCCACTCCGCGAGTGTATTTTCCGCGCTATACGTCGCCGCTGTGTCGCCTCTCGTGGAACTGAAGCAGGAGTGCGCCCAGATCGTCCAGTTCCTCGTCGACGCGGTCGGGATCCCCGTCCTCGTCGCGAGCTTCCAGGTGGGCCTGGGTCAGCTCGCCGAGTTCCTCCTGGATCGCCAGCAGTAGCGTGACCTCATCCTGGAGGCCCCACTCCTCGATGTTCCGGTCGGCCTGCGCAATCCAGCGGTCGAACACGGCCGAGGACGCCTCCGGTTCCTCAGAACCACCGTCGGCCCGAATCTGTGGATCGACGTCGACGGTCAGAGTCACTGGATCCGCTCCCTGTGGCTTGATCTTCACACGCTGGGGAGCGAGGTCGGGATTCTTGGCGTCCCGCATTTCGTCGGGATCACCGAACTGGTCCGCGCGGATCATGCCGTAGTAGGCCTCCAGCGGACGACTTCCGAAGTGCTGAATCGTCGACCACGGGGTCCGAAAGACGATCTGGGCGTCGAACTCCCGCAGGTCCTCCGGGATGAACAGCCCCCGCTCGTCGTCGACGTGGGTCTCACGGTCAGTCATCGCGGACCCCCAGCGCTTCGAGCGCGGCGCGAAGGCCGTTCTTGTCGGCCCCGTTCACTGCGTGGACGACCTGCCGGGCCAGCCGTTCCTCTTCGGCGTCGTGCTGCTCGGCGAAGGGCCAGGGGACGCCGCGCGTCTCGATCCAGAGGTCGTACATCGCCTGTTCGTCCAGGGCGATCTCGACGCGTCCCTCGGACTCGGTGGTCACCGCCAGGATCCACGGGCCGTCGGTCCCGGCCGGGCCGTAGGAGATCGCCGGGCGATCGTCGGCGACGCGGTAGTAGTCGATCACCGTCGGTCACCCCAGAAGCAGCCCATACAGAGGTCGTGGGACGCGACGTAGTATCGCGGCTCGACGCGGTCGCCACAACGGGTGCAGAGCCGCGTGTCGGCGAACGTCTCGAAATCGTCGGGCAGTCCGTCAGCGCCGAGACTCACGGTCCGGTGGTGCTCACTCGCCATCGGTCAGTACCTCCTTCGCCTGGCGAACCTCGCGCAGTTCGGCCTCGCTGCCGCCCTGGTCGGGATGCGCTTCTTTGACGCGCTCACGGTAGGCGCGCTTCACCGTGGCCGGGTCCGCGTCGGCGTCGACGCCCAGTACCGTGTGCGCGGCTCGTTCGGTGACGATCGCGTCCTCGTCGCCGCTGGGGAGGCGTGCGTTGGCGAACTCGCTCGCGCCGGAGACGACCGGTCGTCCCTCCATCTTGCGCTTCTCGCGAAGGTAGAGCCCGACCGCCCGGACGTTGCTGAGAAAACGCACGTAGCGATCGCAGGCCAGCGCGAACTGGTCGCCGTCCATCGTCCACCGGAGGACGAAGCCGGAGTCGTCGGGGTTCGCGTTGGCGTAGGGACGACTATCGCGCTTGCGCTCCTTGGCGTCGAACTCGAAGTGGTAGTCGTCGACGCCGATGCGGTCGAGCTCGTTCACCAGCTCGTCGAACGCGCGGGTCAGCCCGACCCGGAAGTCGTTCTTGCGCTTGCGGTCCCGTTTGGGGGTGCGTTCGAAGTCCGGCGGCCAGTCGAGGCTCATCGCAGCACCTCCCGGCGCTCGATCGTGACCGCGCTGACGTGGTCCTCACGGCGGAACTGCTCGTAGTAGTCCTCGACGGTCGGGAAGTCGGCCGTCCACTCGCTGAAGTGGGTCAGCTCGCCGACCGCGTAGCGGAGCCGCCACTGACACTCCTCGACCGTCGGGCCGCTGTGTGCGCCGTCACGGGCGTCGGCCTCGCTCATCGCCCATCGCCCCCGTCGGCGCGGGCCTGCGGCTCAGCGCTCGACTCGCGGCCGCAGATCGCCGCCACGCGGTCGGCGTGGGTATCGATCGCTCCGCGGCCCGCGTCGGTCAGCCGGTAGGCGTTCGTCCGGTCGTCGACGGCCTCGGTCTCGATCAGGCCCGCCTCCTCCAGCGTGTTGAGGTTCTGGTACAGCCGGCTGTGGTTCACGGGGTCGCTGTAGCGCTCGCCCAGCCACGCCCTGATGGCGAGCCCGTAGGGAAGCTCGTCGTCGGCGTCGAGGGCGGCGATGGCGTGCAGGAGATCGCGCTGGAACCCCGTGCGGTCGAACCACGTCGTCATGCTGCCCCTCCTGTTTCTTGCATACCAGGAGCCTGAACGAGGACGCTTGAAGGGCTGCGGCGGGCGGGTGACCGAATAGGGGGTTTGTGATGGTCGAATCCGGGGAGCGCCGTTTTACGGTCGGTATTCAGCCGTCCTAGCGGTGACTGAATCGTGACCGAATGTGATCGAATTGGGTTCGATCTGGGCGATTGCGGCGTCGTTTGTGGTCGATACGTCGTCTGTCGGACGGGGTCTTGAAGTACCCCGCGCGAATCTTTCAACATGGCTTGCGTGCCTTGATCACGGAAGCCCACGCGGACCCGCTGGCTCCAACAGCGGGGTCCGCAGATTCTCAGAGTGGACCCGACGACCAGCGACGGGTCCGCGAAGTGCTTCCGTGAATGCAACAGATGGTAGCAGGTATATAATTCTAACCCTATCTGTTGCATACTGCACCATTTAGTGTCGAGTTATCAGATTCGTGAATATTAACTCCGGGAGTGCTCTTCTTCAAGATGTGCAACCATCCTGGTGGGGAAAATATGATGACATCATTCTGCGGCTCTTAGACGATACTGGTGCTGCCCTGCCGCCCCGGGTCGTCGGATTTAACCTCGAATATCGAGAGATAGCATCTCCGCACAGATCGACTGTTAAACGTCGTCTCCAACGTCTAGAGGAGAATGGGTATGTTGAGAAAGTCGGTGACGGTGGATACTATATGATTTCCGACAATGGTCGTAAGTATCTACGAGACCATTTTGACTACGGGCCAGAGACGAAAGCTTAAACCTGGAATTCAACCTCTCCACGTATTTCTATCACTACGGCCACCCGTCGGTCGTAGTACTTCACCCCTGCATCCTTCATTAATCATTATGGCCCTGTTTGAGAGCTTGAGTCGTACTTGAGGTGCCAGACGAGAAGATTTATACATGGAACCCCAAAATTGAGTTACCATGACTAATCCCCATTATGGGGAAGCAGAGTTCCTCTGCTACCAAGTGATTAAGCAAGTCCGCGAGAGGTACGGACAATCATGGGACTTGCCGAAAACGGAATTCTACAAACTCTGCTATATTGTCGATAGGCGGCTTCAGGAAGAAGATATTGACATTGAGCTATCCACTCACTGGTACCGGTATGGTGGGGTACTGACCACTGATGCCATGAATACTGGCTTCTATTCGCTTGAAGAACAGACATGGGGGGAAAACGCGGGTAGCAATGTGCTTATCGCCGACGGCGTAGAAGATTCTGACTTTGACACCGACGAAGAAGTAGAACGAGCGATATCAGAGATGTCCGAATCCGTAGTTGATGAATTGGGCCAAGGTTACGGTATCTCTGTCTCACAGGACTACCAATACAAGGAGTACGCACCAGATGACTTTGTCCGGAGTCTCCACGAATTTAGAAGTTTTATTCAAGACATTGACGAAGACGATGCTCTAAACAGTGAAGATTATATTAGCGGTGTGGATGTCGGATTCAAAGATATAATTGGAGATTCATCACCCGATAAGACTGGCTCTTCAGCATCCTCAGAGACAAATAACCGAATTCGAGACCATCTAGATGCTCTATTGGCTGAATATCCCGAGGACAAGTATTCACAGATGGAAGGCTTGTTCCTTGACTGGGAAAACCTCTCATGGCAAATGGCGAAGAACGGCTTTTACAGCCGCCTTCAGGATTTCATGGAATCTTTCTGGACGACATTTAGCAGGGTAGAACTCCGACCAAAGAACAATCAGCATGTGCCGCTAAGTATTCGGAGCCAGTGGAATAACCAGATCTCAGACGAGATGGAGTCGTTCGAAAACGAGATCCAAGAGAAGCGTGAAGTCGTGCTGAACAACCGCAGAGAAACAAATGAGTTAGATATTATTAGCGAGAGCTACAGTGACACAGCACGAGATCTCTTCGACCAACCGCTACAGAACGAATGACAGGCAGTACGCAAGTTCTTGATACTGGTGTCCTCGTCGGTATCGCAGTGGCTCATGATCAACATCATGGAAAATGTTTGGAGTTCGTCCTTGAGACCGATGAAGTCTCGTACGCTACTCCGACTGTCGGGAATGAATTTCGGAGTAAGCTACCAGAGGTCCGTGACAGATTAAGCAGGGATATCAAACGCCACAGGAGTTCTTTGGCGAAACAAATCAGCAAAAAGCGTCTGAACAGAACCGACCTGGTACAGATCCGTGAGCAAATATTAGATACTGCTCTAGATGCTCATCGGTTCCTCTTTGAGTTTTATGATCAATTAGCTCAGCAAGGAGAGATCAAGCGAGAAGACCTCATGGACCGACTCTCAGACATGGCGACAGAGGTACATGAGGATGCCGCAAAGGAGCATGGAGGGTTCAACACCCTAGTTTCTGCATGGTCGGGAGGGGTAGATAACTATAGTAAAATAGAGGAAGAGCTGCTGATCTGTGAGGGTGACGATCCTGATGTGTGTTTAGAGGCCCACCATATTGCTGTAACTCTCGGAGGCGAAACTGAACTGGGTACAACAAACCCAAACGATTTTATCAAACAGCAAAAGGGAGAACCAGAAGAAAGAAAAGAAAATATTCTCCGTCTCACAGCCCTGTCGGATGTTCGAGATCTGTCAATAGGTAGGTACCCGTAATTTTGGAAAACCCAATCTGGAAAGGTTTGGTAGGTTCTTTTACTAATTCGGGACATCAACCATCACCGCTAACTACCCCCGGTTAGTGGTCGCAGTTCGCGCTGTGACGTTCCGAACGAGATCGCAGCCACGCGCTGGACGTGGCGCTCGAATAGATCGCGTCCCTCTTCGGTCAGGCGGTAGGCGTTCGTCCGGCCGTCGGCGGCCGCTGTTTCGACGAGGCCCGCCTCTTCCAGCGCGTTGAGGTTCTGGTACAGCCGGCTGTGGTTCACGGGGTCGCTGTAGCGCTCGCTCAGCCACTCCTTGAGCGCGAGCCCGTAGGGCAGCTCGTCGTCGGCGTCGAGGGCGGCGACGGCGTGCAGGAGATCGCGCTGGAACCCCGTGCGGTCGAACCACGTCGTCATGCTGCCACTCCTGTTGCGTGCATACCAGGAGCCTGAACGAGGACGCTTGAAAGGCTGCGGCGGGCGGGTGACTGAATGGCCGTGTCGAGACGGGTGGATCGACGGAGAGCGATTCTCCGGCCGCTTGGCGTCGGTTTCAGCAGTGACCGAATCGTGACCGAATGTGATCGAATCGGGTGCTGGGTGCGTCCGGTCGAGCGGTGCGACTGTCGGTGCATCAGTGTCCTGGTCATGCAGAATCACGCGCGAGTGCGCTGACGGTCAGCTGGCCGAGCGAGTGGCCGCAGGGGTCGGCCGTGTAGCCAGTCGGCCCATCGCAGGCGATCCCGTCGAGCGGGGTCCCACAGACGGGGCACTGGCCGGCGGTCGTAGACTGTGCGTCGGTCGGTTGAGACCTACTAAGTCCCTAGAGTGCGTCGGTTTGCATGCGTTGGTGCGGCCAACGCGATGCCTGTGCTGTGACACGGGCATCGACCCCCGTTTTCAGGGAAGTCGTGAGCCCCGAGAGGCATCGCGTTGTCCGTGGTGAGCAGATATCTGGCCACATTAAAATAGTTTTGGGTAGATATATGGCTATAGATATAAGATATCTGCCCAAAGTGATTTGAAACAGGTGGGATTATTTTACGTCGAAATGACGAACGACTGTGTCACGCCGCCATCGAGCAAAGTGGATGACTGGTAGAGACGATATCATCCTCGAATTCCTCGACGAGAGCGGCGCAATTCTGAACAAGAAGGCGCTGGAGATCAATCTTAACGCAGAGGAAGCTGGAATCTCGTACTCTACGATTCAGCGACGACTTCCTAAACTGGAGGAAACTGGGCTCGTCGAACTGGTGATCGAAGAGGGGACTTGGTATCGGATCACGGACCGTGGCCGGTCGTATCTACAGGGCGAGGCCGATCTGCGGGACGAGTCCGAGCCGGAGAGCTAAACAGTGATCGCAGTTCTGAAGGCGGATTCGCCAAATAACTGGCAATCATGAGGCTGATCTGGCACCTTCAAACAATTATCCGAAAGACACTTTTTGCAACCAAATTATTACCACGTTATGAAAGCTGGGATTGTCGGACTCTTGGATTCGCCTTCAGAGACTATTGAAGCAGTAGACGGAATCACGACACAAGACGGTCGTGAGTACCGGTACTGTATCGAACCACGAGAGACGTTTACTGATGCTCCGGTAAATGGCGTGATCCAGACAGGAGAGGCAGCGATGGAAATCCCGAAAGAAGTGGAGCGTGTCGAGATTGAAGACGGAACAATCACTCGGAAGACAACTGTAAGAACCGAAACCAAGCATACAGAATGGCTCTTGATTCCTGACGAAATCGTCGTCGTGGAAAACAGTGAGGGTCGTTTCTTCCATGATCTGCTTGCGAGTGAATTCGGATGGCGTGCCAACCGAGCACAATTCGATCTAACTTCGATGCGCTCGGATTACGAGGAAACCCAGCTGTGGCAAGTTGGGTTCTACGATCACTTGGGCGAAGCTCAGAAAGGTGTTGTATACGGTGAAGACGTACTTGATGATCAGGATCTTGGAAGCGCTTTGGATGATTCTCAGATCAACCAGTTAGGACTGGTCTACCAGCGTGACGGCGATACTGTAAAGGTGACACTCGCAGAGAGTGGTTACGTAGAATTATATCAGCCATCTGGTTTTGATGCCGATGATTTTGCTGTGTATATCCAAGAAGAAATTAGGAAATACGTCAGTGGAATCCATACTGAAAAGTAGTTCCAGATAGAAAACAAATAATAAATGTTTAGTTATCTCAGTATAGTCTTCACTCTATGAGTGACGCCTCGGACCTAGACGAGAAATTTGAGTATGACGGTCGGCTGGTTTTCAATGGACTGTACTTAGATGCTGAGGACCAAGCACCGTTTAGCTCAAAAGAAGATTTACTCAATGAACTTCCTGAATTTGAGCAAGGAGTCCCACGAAAACCAGGTAGAGGTTTCAAAGATCTGAGCCTTGAGGAGTGGAACGAACGCTACAGTGAACTTCCAAGAGAGCTTGAGGAAGTCCTTGACCAGTCATGGGATGTTGAGTACAAGCACGAAAAGTTCGATACACCGGACGACTTAGTGGATACTGATGGTAATCCCGTTAAGGGGTGGGTCGCCGAGGACTGGTCAGCATATGTATACTGGTATCCGGGAGAGTTTTTAATCATCCAGGCTAGCCAATCGAAACTAAATGAAGTTGAGGATAAACTATTCCCTGTTGTTGGTCGCACAAACTTCGAAGTGAATGACAGCGGAGCAGAAAATGGCGATGACGGAAACAGTGATAGCAATGGTGCAGAAGAGGGACTTTTCAGCCCAGAGTTCCTGCAGTGGCTAGTCTGGAAATACGACACCCTTGGTAGTGCCTCGAAATTGGGAATAAATGAACTCACAGACGCAGCTATGTCTGGAAATCTAGGGGATTTCGGTCGTACAAATGAAGTAAGCGAATCAGATAATATTACAAACTCTCATCCAATCATCGCTGGGATGCTAGAGAACAGAAAATTCGAAGAAATTGAGGGTGTATTCGAGATTCATGATCACGAGATAGATGCTCAAATTTACAGAGACGGTAGTATCCGGGTTATGGCACAGGAGGCCATTGGGGATGCTACGCAATACGTACGGATCCTGTTGGCTAATTTGTTCATGAAGCGCGTGCTTGAAGTCTATCTTCAGTGGCGATCCATGCCACCAGAGGAAAAGTACGTTGATCCGGAGTACTTCAAAGATCTGCATGAGAAGGCAAAGGATATGCCCGAAGCAGCGACATACGACTTTGGGTTTGAATCGTTAGTACTTCACTACGCAAACCTCCGGAATGAAGATCCAGGAGACTACGACTGGGATTTCGAGACGTAACAAAAAACTATCGCAACTGGTATGCGTATCGCAGTCTAAAGCTTAAATCAGCTACCCATGGCAGTTGACAGCGTCCGCCGTCTTTCGGAACGCGGGGTTCAACAGCAACTGCCATTTGAACGGAATACTCAGTTTGATTTGGTGGAGGAAGATTCGGTTACGGCAATTGATCTAATTGGCAACACAGACATTGGTCCGTATCCATTTGTAAACCAAGCGCGAAGATACTGGAGTTTTGAGTTTACAACGGATCCGATGTTTGGTTCCCCGAAGTCGGTCTCTGGTGTGCTTGAAGTTCGCGAAGGTTCAGGATTCGTGTTCTTGATCCTTGATCAAGATACACCGAAACCAGATACTATCTTTTCGGAGCTTCGCGATTCTACACAAACAGATTTTCCGATAGAAACAGACTTCTCACCCACCTACAAATCGGTTTGTGATTTTATTAGAAGTTCAAGCAGCATTGTCAAGGTAGATTCTCCAACGTCAAGGAATCCCAAAGAAAGGATCCAACAAGGAGAGAATATTCCGGTAGAAGTGGCTCGCCTCCGATTCGAACATGAGGAAAGTCACTCAATCACCTATTCAGATGCTCAACTCAGTATTCCAATAGACACTGAAGAGGGAGCATTAGTAGAAAGTGTGGCAAGAGAATATTCATTTCGAGAATATGTAGTTCAAAAGTTTGAATCAGCATTCACTCAAGAATAGTCGATGTTTTTTCGATTTGATTTTTCGAAAGATGTTCTATCTTCGTCCCAAACTTTGCCAGATATATGTGCTGAAATAGAGCCTCGAAGGACCCCACCGAACAGTGTAGAGGAATTGTTGGTTCAATCCAGTGCAAAATTTGTCTTGAGACTGAAAACGAGTAACGATGCTGGGTACAGTGGCCAAATAGGATTTGAAACACCAGATCCCTTTGAGGTCCGTAATGATGGTCTTGGCCTTCCAGAGTTCATACAGTGGAACTATGATGAACAGATCCTAAATGTCGATGAACTGTCTGGGAATGCAGAGATTGTGATGAAAGTCTTACTCCCCGGAAAGTATAGAGGAGAATACCATGGGACAATAGCGATTACTGAAAAAGTATCTTCAAAAGTGGTGTGCACCCATAGTTTGAAATCTGATCCTCCTATTCATTATAAGTAGTTTGAGGAGCACGGAGGGTATTATCTTTTGATTTCAGAATTGACTGAACTTCATTGTGGACATCTGAATCACCGTTCAAGATATCTTCCAATTGTTGCCCCTTATCAAGAGTGATCTTCATAGGGGGAAGAAATTGTCTTCCGATCCCCTTATCTGGTATTCGATGGTCGTACTGTATCTCAAATTGCATATACACATCTTCTGTAGAAATTGAATCGTTATCATCCAACCGCCTCAGCACTGATGAAAACACCTCATCAAAATCGTCAAATTCCTGACTGGGTAAATAGAGTTCCGCTGAGAAATCTGCTTCACTACCAGATTTGACAGATCTGATAAACGAGCCCTTTGTTTTATTCAATTGGTTATCATATCTCGGCTCACCAATGGAAATTGAGTCGCTATCATCATCGTGGCTTGGAATATAAATATGAGAAACAATTGATAGCTGGTCTGCTAGACCAGCCCCAATATTCTCAAGAGTGACCGTTGCAATATCTCCATCTGCCTTGATAGCTTTGACGTTAATCAATGGCTCTCTCTCTGCACGATCTAACTTCATTTGCGTTTTCTGAATACTTGATTGTTCCTTCTGTATTTTACTCATATTAAAATACAACACCACAAGCGAGGCGGAGAATAATCCTGGAATAATGACCCGCAAAAGATCCATCGGCTTTGCAGATTCCTTAGATATTTGGGAGGGCCAAAACGGGTGGATATATATAATCAGTCCTGCTGCTGCAAGTAAAAATATAATGAGTATAGAGTATATAATCAAAGTGCCCGTTGATCGTTCCCCCATGTCATCTCTGCTTTTGTTGCATATTTGTATAATATTTTCGAAGGTGAAGGCAATCGTGATTTGGATCTATTATATTATAGGAAATAGCGGATTTCAGGCCACTCGCTTAGCCCCTATTAACCGACCGAACCGCTCCAACAGCTCCACCCCTTGCTCGGCTGTCGTCGTCAGTTCGTACCCATCCTCACCTTCGACCACAACCCCGAGACTCGGGTGTGACAGCAGCACGAGCGACGACTCGATCCGTGCCACACCGGGCACGTCACCGTCGCGCATCCCGATCAGGACGTGCCGTAGCTCCCCCGCCGTATACGCCCCCACACCGCGCTCCAGGGCGTCCATCATCGACACCAGCTCACCGGCGGCGGCCCGCCGGTCCGCGATCCGCTCGTCGATCTCGTCCAGACGGTCGTCCTGGAACGCGCCAGGCTCGAACAGCACATCGGCAACGAACTCCGGTCGAAGACCGAACGTCTCGTTGCGCTCGACCAGCCCCCGCAGCCGGTCCGCGCTCACCAGCACCAGCCCGTCCCGGTTGGCGTCGTCGATCGCGGCGGGCATGAAGCCGGGGGCGACGACGACGGCGTACTCGGCACCCCGGGCCTCCTGGTGGCCGCGAATCCGGCTCGCGTCGGGCGACTGGAGTTGCCCGTTGCCACGGGCCTTGACCTCGACGATCGCCTCGACCGGCTCGGTCAGCTGCACGTCCGTGTCGTCGCCGCCCTCGATCCACTGCACGTCGAACCCGAGCCGCGAGAACGCTTCGGCGACCAGCTCCTCGAACTCGTCGTAGGCCGCGCCGTTCTCGCTCGCCGCGACCAGGCGCTCGCCGAAGTCCATCGCCGTCTCCTCCTCGTCGTCATCGTCTGGATCATCGTCGACGACATGCACCCGCGGCCCGGAGTCAGTCAGTTCGTTGATCGCCGTCTCGGACGAGTCGTGCTCCGCAGCAACGCGCTCGATGCGATCGTCGGCGACGCGAGTGAACCCCTGGGGCCGATAGCCGGGCTCGTAGCCGACGAGGGCGTTGAACGGCGCTACGTCGATGTCGATCTCCCCGTCGGTCAGTCCGTAGAGTTCGTAGACGATCTCGTCGATCAGGTCATCCGTTCTCTCGATCTTCGCTTACAGTTCCTCGCGCACGTCGTCGATGGCCGGAAACATGACCCGTATCTTGAATCGCCAGCGCTTACAGAGTCGCTTGGAACGTCTCGGCCCATTCCTTCGGCACCGGCAAATCACGAAGGACACGCGACTGCAGCCGGTAATACCCATTATGTGCCTTTTGGCAATGTGCTTCCATCCACATGCGGGCTTCTGGACTGTTGAGGTGAGCGAGAAGCTCATCGAACGGCACACCGTCTTGTGGGACGGCGTAATACACTGAGTGCTTCGGTACGACAGTTCCCTCCGATTCAGCCCAGAACTGTGGTACCTTCGCGATATCGCGGAACACGATCTTTGGCTGCAGTATGTCTTGCATCGGCGGGTTCTCGTGCCACCCGTACCAGGCCTTGCCGTTCTCGACGCACGACCGGTCCTCCAACCGTTCACGGTGATCTTCTAACCACTCATAGAACCTGTCGAGTTCGTCCTCGTCTGCTAGCTCACCTGTCGATGTGTACGGGCACACGAATACCGAATCAGTGTATGGCCCGTCAAAATCCCGCAATTGACTCCCGCTGACGGTCGGATATACCCACTGTTCGTCGATCTCGTCCGGAACGTCGTCGGCATCAAGAACGAACACTTTGTCCGCACCGGTCGCCAGACCCGGGCTGATTCGTTCTGTAATGTCACCGAGCGTCGCACCGGTCTGCATGTCTTCCAGGTCGGCTCCGCGCACGTTTGACGCCCAGCTGTCCCCGGTGACGGGAAGCGTGGTAGTGTGAGTGGTACCATCCCGAAGCGTTACGTGCGTCTCACGAGGTACATCTGGATTCTCGATGCGACGAACCGTCGTTATACATGGGAACGTGATGAGCCCCGTAAATGCGTCTTCTGGAATGTGTTCGATTTCTTCGATCCGGATGTCGCCACTCCTCAGCAAGCGTCGGAGCGGTGCTGCAGTGTCCACATACTCGTATTTTTCCGGCGTCACGAACGACAACACACCAGTCGGTGCGAGCATGGACAGCGCCCGTTCGAAGAACAAAAGATACAGATCGAAACGTTCGACTGCAGTTTGGAACGTCGCTCGATACCGCTCTTTCTCGTCCTCTGAGAGGCCTTCGATCGGCACGTACGGCGGGTTCCCGACAATATAGTCGAACGTCCCCGCATCGAGCATCTCGTCGGCTAAGAAGTCTCGTTCTTCGAATGTGACGTGTGTCAGTCCGCGGTCTCGTGCCTGTGCCAAGTGCTCTGGATCCGTCTCGACCGCGACGCCATCCGGATACTCCCAGCCCTCCTCGTCGCAGACGCGCTCGACTGCGGCAGCGAATGGTGCGTCACCTGCGCCTGGGTATAGAATATGATCGGCACCGGCTGGTGGATCGTCACGAAACGCTCGCTGAACCGTTTTCTCGGCGAGCGCGTCCGGCGTCGGCACGTGCCCTTTCATCTACCTTCGACTGGTGCGTGTTCGGACTTTAATCTACGCACATGCACTACTCACCGAGGGTGTCCTGTTCGTAATCGATGTGCCCCGAAACATGTGACGCGAGGGACTGTGCGAACCGCTTGAATCGAAGTTCCTCATTCGGTTCCCAGAATTCACCGTCCAAACCCTGTTCTTCGTCACTCAACAGGAACGCTGACTCATTCACAAGTCGCTTCCGAACCATGCGAAGACACAAGACCTCCATCCGATCGACATACGTCGCACCGCGGAACTCGTCGTCAACCTCGAAGTTCGTTTCGCGCACCGACGGGACGTTCCGAGATTTTTCGTTATCCGCCATGAGCATCAAGTATCCAATCCAGGGCTGTGGACTCGGAGCGAACACTCCCTCCTCATATGCTTCGATAATGTCGGTGTTGTTCCCGATCGCTTCCTCAGCCCGGTTATTGAGGTTGTTTCCGAAACTCGATGCCTGGCTCTTGTACTCGACAACTGCGAGGAGTTCTCCCTCATGCACGACTGCCGTATCCCACTCTTTTTCGTGTCTGTAGTACCCAGGCAGCGTCGCATAGTAATCGTGTTTCACGGCATCTCTCGGCACACCAGCTTCAACGACGATATCCTCAATGAGCCCAGCAAATGAATCCATTTGCTGCCCCCCGAGGACTTCGGCTCGTCTCCCACGTGTAGAATCTTCGGATTCGCGTTGTGCTTCGCCTTGCCCGGACCGCGTTTCCCAGTACCACTGCACTGCATCTGAGACTTCAGAATCGAGATCCTCAATCATACCTGGAGTGGTTATTCGCGTGTTGTTATTGTATCGATTCAGTCACGAATTCCACGCTTTCCAAGACACTCATCGCTCCCGGGTATCCACAAATCCCTCCACAACTCCGACAGTTCACAGTCGATCCTTGCTTATCCCGAATATCGACGTGGCCCTTCGGACACCGCGTGGTCCACCCGTTCTCGATCAGGTCGGGAATCTCAGATAGCTGGGCCATCCATCAACGATGTTGAGGCCTTCTGTGAGTGGATCGACCGGAACTTGCAGCGTCACATACCGATCGGCGACGGTTCGAAGTTCAGTAGCAACCGCTCGCGGGTCTCGTTCGCCGAACCGCTCGTTCCACTGTTGATGTAGTTCTTGCTGTCACGAGCCAGTACTTCTAGATCATCGGCACCTTCCGGGAGCTCCTGATACGAGCAGATCCCGTAGCCGTCCAGGTCGCCGATCGCGTCGACGAGCTCGCCGTGGACGATCTCGCTGGTCGGGTAGTAGTCCTCGGTGCCGACGTAGGGCGGGTCGAAGTAGAACACCGTCTCCTCGCTGTCGTACTTTTCGACCAGCTCCCGCCAGTGGAGGTTCTCGACGACCACGTCGTCGAATCGCTCTGCGAACTCGCGAAGTCGATCGATCTTGTTCGAGAAACTGAGGGCACTATTCGAGACCTTGCTGGTCGCAAAGCCGTTTTCACCACTGTAGCCAGCACCCCACTGTGCATAGCGGAGATAGAAGAACTGGCCGGCCCGCTTGACGTCGTCTTTCGGCCGGTAGCCCTGGTAGTATGCTTCGGCCCAATCGGTGTGGACAGTCCGCGAGTACGGTACGGACGAGAGCCACTGCACCAGCTCGTCGGGCTGCTCACGGAGCACTTCGAAGAAGTGGACGAGATCCTCGTCGAGGTCGTTGTACACCTCCACAGAGCTTGTCTCGGGATCTTTGTTCGCCAGCACACCTGCAGCGCCGCCGAAGGCCTCGACGAAACACTCGTGCTCCGGGACGTGCTCCAGGATCCACGACGCGAGTCGACTCTTCCCACCGGGGAACGGAAAGACTGCGTCGGGCATCGTCAGTGCGCCCTCCGTGTCTCGATATCGACGACGCCGAACCCGACGAGGATCTCCTCGATCCAGCCAGGGACATCTGGATCACAGACCAGGTCCGTGAGCGCCGTCGGCGTCAGCAGCGTGGCGATACTCTCCCCGTCGATGCCGAACACCCACTTCTCTGTCGCCACGATCTCGATACGAGCTGCGAACTCCGGATCCGAACGCCACAGACGGAGACGGACGTCTTCACCGTCGACACACTCGCGGGCGGTCCTGTCTGGTCGCTGTGTTCGCGACATACCAGAATCGACTAGACGGATGGTAAAATCCCTGCGGCGGGCGGGTGACCGAATCACTTCGATCGACGGTCCGGTCGGGGTATTCGAACAATACAGGCCCGATAACAGTCGATCAGGACTGACCGAATAGTGAACGAATGTGATCGAATCGACGAGTCGTTGATCAATCGAGTGACCGATACCGCATATCCTGCGTGCTGCCGTCGCGTTCGACGAGGTCGGACCGGATCAGGCTACGCAGATACCGCCGTCGAGTCGGACGGGATTTCGGCGACTGGACGCGGTCTTCGTAGCGCGCGTGCAGTGTTCCGCTGTCGATCTCGTCGGCTTCTTCGATGATCCGGAGCAGGAGACGGTGATGCGATCCCAGAGACCGGATGTTCCGGTCACGGATTTCGCTCGCGGCGTCGTCGGCAATAGCGTCCACGACCGGCTCGGTGAGCTGGTGCATGTCGTGTCGATCGACGTGGAGGGCAGCCTGCCGAAGCAGTGCGATCGCGTAGCGTGCGTCGCCGGCGGCGAGATCTGCGATGTAATCGATGACGCCGTCGTCGAGACGCGACCCGACCAGCCCGTGAACGACGCGGCTGTCGAGGATATCGACGAGTTCGGTGTGTCTGTACTTGTCCATTCGGACAGTTTCAGCGCTCTGCATCCGGGATTTTGCCTTCGAACTGAGTGCAGTGAACCACTCGTCTTCGTCGATCGTGATACAGATGAGCGAGACGTTCGGGACGTTCCAGAGGGCGAGCAGTGGTTGTTCGTCGAGAGATCCGACCTCGTCGAGGACCGCGATGATATGGTCGTCACACTCGCGGAGCCGGTGTATGGCCTCCGACGACGCCGTTCCCTCGCGCTTGATATCTGCGCCGAGCCCGGTCTCGCGAACGATCTCGAAGAGGACTGCTGCGGGCGTGTTGTCGGCCATGCAGTTGACGTACGCCCAGTGCAGGTCCAGCGCTTCTTTTTCTAACTGGTCGAGCGTGTACTTCGCGATCGTCGTCTTCCCCGCGCCGCTGGGGCCGAAGATACAGACGTTCTCGGGGCGATCGACCCTCGTCGGGTCGAGAACCGACGACAAATGGTCGAGCTGTCCCTCGCGGTGGTGCAGGTCTCGTGGTGGGTGTTCGGGTCGGAAGACCTTCGCGTTGGTAATCACGCTTCGATCACCTCGAGTACCACTGGGTTGGTGAGGTGCAGAGTGCTCTCGGAAGGACGACGTAGCGTTCAGCACCCACGACATCGCCGTCGATACTGAATCCCCCACAGTTGTCACAGTCGAATCGCCATTCTGTCGGTCTGTCTGGTTCGTCGTCGTGGGGCAACCAGCCGGTGAACTCGATCGAATCAGAGCCACAGAACGGGCAGTATTCGATATCTTCGTGGTCTCGGTATCCTCGAACGATCTGCTCATCTGGTGCATCGACGAGATACGTCATGTGTGCGTGGCGAAGGAGATCGATTGCAGCATCTCGATCCCAGCGGCCACTTTCGTATCGGTCGACGGCCTTCGATCGAATCTCACGATACACCTCTCGGTTGGTATCTGCCATACTCGAGGGATGAGAGAGATAGGAAATAGGTGGTCGCCACGTCCGCGGTGGAAGTGAAAGTAGTTCTTTGAGTAGTGAAACGAGAGTACCGGCTTGTTATACAAGTCAATCAGTAACAGATCCAGTGATTTTCACTCGATAGACGGGGTGTCGGATGCAAGTGCAGACGGTCACACGTCACGAATCTAATTCATAGAAATATGAATAGGTGCCGAATCGCGGCGTGTTCGCGAGAGCGGGTCCCGGTTGGTCCCGTCACTGTAATCACGCCCAAGACCACACCTAGATACGGGCACTATTATTAAAGAAGCCCTCCGTCAGTCACCACGAAAACTCAGGAATAGCGGCGTATGTTCACGAGCATAGCATCTGATCCACCCGGATCGATTCGGATCCGAACCGACGAAGGGAACAGATACCGCTTTGACGCGATCAAGAGAGCCTGCGATTTCTACGATGCGAATTGGTCAGGTGCCGTCGCCTACGCTTGCGACAAGTTAGTCCGAATCGCCGGCGCCGTCAAGGACATCCTCAACTTGTTTGACTCCATCGAAAAGCGTCGTGAGATCGACAATCGTCTTGATCGGGCCGCGAGTTTTGAGGTTGATCTCAATCACAAGAACGTGGTGGGTGTGGAATAGAAAGAATTCTTGATCATTCTCAAAACAAGAGACAACACCAACAGCAACCCGGCTTAGTGAGGGATCATAGATCGGCAGTCAAACAAAAGATATAAATCTACCTGTCACGTTCTTCACTTCCATGCTACTCAGCAGCTTCCTGTATTTCATCGGTGTTGTCGGGGGAATAGGAGGGATAATCGTCGCGATGAAGGAGACGATATCTGTAAGTCCAACTATCGGGATCTTGACTCTACTAGTATCTATTGCCATTCTTTGGATTGGCGTGTTGTTAGAATCTATTGAGGAGAGCTATTTTGCCGCTGGGGCATGACAGGAAGTCCAGTAATTGTTCTTGGAATTGCTGGATCGGTCATATCGTTGGGAATGGTGATTTCTGCTAATATATTTTATACCAAGATTGGGACATATCATCCAGTGAACTCACTCCATGATGAGAACAAACCGAATACTGAACCAGGATATCTCAAAATACTAAAATTATCTATATATAACTTCATCATTGCAATTTCAGTCACCGGATTGATTTTTATATATACTGCGTTTCCAATTGGTGGTGAAAGTCTGTTTGGGCTCACTCAGGGAAAGGCACTAATAATGGCATCAATAGTCATGAATTTTTCAATCCGTGTTTGTTCCCTGAGCGAGCTTACGTCCAACACTATATTTGACAGATCTATCAGCTTCGGATATTCATTTATACTAAGCATCTATTTCCTATCTTTCTTTGCAGCTAGTGTTTATTTATTAGAGAATAACTTCTCTGTTGATCGACTTGTGATTAATTCTATACCTTCAGGAGAACTGTCTGTCATATTATTATTAGTAATCTTCGGACCTATAGTCTCTTCAGTCGCTAGTGAATTGATATTGGCTATTACTGGTGTTGATGACGATAGAAAAGATGAATTTTCAAGAGAAGATATGAGCATCCTCTAAGAGTCGAGCCTGTACGACTACTTGCTCTCCTCAGTATATACGGTAGAAAATTATTCGTCGTTCGGAGACCCGAACAGCATCGTGATCACAAGGATAGTCTGATCATAAACATAGATCTCCACTCACTTCCTGAAACGAGCCCGCTACAGTCTTACCGACTTGTTAAACAAGTCGTAACAGACTCCCCGATTTTCACTCGGTACACGGGGTGCCGCCGGCCCGATCACGCCGTTCGCTATTGTTTTAGTAACGGATCCTGAAGGAACCGTTATGCGAATCGAAGCGACAGCGGGCAACGAACACAAGGTCTGGCTCACTGACAGCGAGATCGAGGACCTTCGGCGGGCAACGAACAGCCAGCGCGACGACCTCATCATCCAACTCGGCGCGTTCGTCGGCCTGCGCGCCTTCGAGATCCCGCAGGTCCGGCCCGTCGACGTCAAGCAAAGCGAAAGCGGCCAGTACCGCCTCCGGGTACGGGCAGGAAAGGACACGGCCGGCAACGGTGGGAAGCCTCGTGATGCCTATCTGCCCGATCGCGTCGAGCGAGACCTTCAGCGCTTCCAGAATGAGCACAACATCGCACCGAAAGACCCCTTCGTCGACCTCACCCAGCCCGGCGTCCGGGCAGTAATCCGACGGACAGCCCAACGTGCAGCTGACGCGACCGGCGACGCGGACTTCGAGAAGGTCTCGACGCACGATCTCCGACGGCGCTTCGCACAGAGACTCCTGGTCGACCAGCAAATGAACCCACGCGTCGTGATGGCAGTGGGGGGCTGGGATAGCTTCGCCGCTATCGAGCCGTATCTCAACGCGCCGAGCGAGGAAGTGATCGACGAGGCATTTGCGGATTTATAGCTTTCAACACTGTCAGCAGGTGATCTGGTTGGAAAGATACAACTATTTTCAACGTGATTTAGTTGTCAATGTCTGTTGGAAATCTCAAGGCCGCAAAAGATTTTCATCGGGTCGTGTATTTGCCTGCATTTGGATTTGGACTAGTATACCAAAGTACAACGAACAAATTGCTAATTCTTGCTGCTGTACTTTATTTGATGATTGCTGCTTATCTTGACCCATGGATAAGACAAATTGAGAACACAATCAAAAAAAGCAGTGTGCGGAGGCTAGAGGAATTATTTGATGAAGTTTCTGCTAAACTCACCAGAAATAGGAATATCGCAGTTGTTCTGGTACTAATTGGGTATTTTGGATCGTTCGTGTTGTATGCATTCTTCCTAACCAGAACGGCGATCATAATCTTGGCAGTGTTTCAGGCGATCTTCGCTTTCCGACTTTTTTATATGATGATAGGAATAGCAACTTCTATCGACATAATTCAGAATGTCCGGGACGATCGTAATTGAGGAGATTTCCTACCGAAGATTCATTACTTGGAGGGACAGTCTGCAACACGGAAAGGCCGCCTCGCGACGTCTCTTTCGTGGATCGGTCGATGCCTACTCGCGGACTGCCACATCCCACAGTGACAACCGCCGATCGGGACCGTCGAGGCGGTGGCTATGCGGTTGGCGACTGTCCTGAAAGGTTTTCTGGAGAAGGGGTCAGTCGAGCCGGACGATGAAGGTTCCCTCGTCGGAGTCGTGGTCGATCGCGACTTCGTCTCCCTGGTCGACGTCGAACTGTTCGAGGAGACCTTTCGGGATCGAGACGCCGGCACACCCGTTCCCCAGGTCGGTGACGGTCCGCGAGTAGGGCTTCTGCATAGACAGGTATGCTGTTGCGATACTGAACAAAAAGCATTGTCACCGGAATCAGCTAATCCTCAGCGGATTACCAGCGAATCCTCAGCTGATCCTCAGCTAACTAACAGCTAATTATTTCGATGCTTTATCCACGGGGCCAGTGGCCCGCGGTGTCCGCGGCCGTTGGTCGCGGAGGTGTACCCCTACCCATGCGACACGACGACTCTGGTGGCGAAGATCCACCGGACGGCGCGGCTCGATCCGCGCTGCGGAACTGGCGTATCGACTGGTTCAACATCGACGAGCGTCGCCGCGCGCGGTCTCGTCGAGAGGCCGGCGGCGCGAGCCGCGACCTCGCCGGCGAGATGCTGGCCGGAGGCGGTCTGTGACTCTCGTCTCCGTCGACGGCGTTCGCCGATCGGATCTCTCAGTTCTCGGCTGGGCGGCAATCGCGGGCGCGAGCTGTCTCGCGCTCTGGACGCTCGTGGCTGGCGTCGAGGTCCTACTCTACGGCGACAGAGTCGGAGATCTCGTGATCGGCGGCGTACTGACGGTGGTCCTCCTGGGCTTCGCCCAATCTGAGGCAGCTCCGGAAATCGAAGGGACGTGTCAGCACTGCGGCGAGAGCATCCGCACGCAGTCCAACCGCGATGGCGTCGACGAAGTCGTCGAGGTCATGTCGACCGTATCGCCCCGTCGGGCGGCGATCGGTCCGCTCTCGGTCGTACTGCAGACGAGGACTGGCGAGTGGCTCTATTGCTGTGGCGACTGCGCCCAAGCAGACCAGGACCGACGGCAACTGACCGAGCGGCCTGACGACGGCCACGAACAGACAGACGACCAGGGCACGCTCCGGCCCGCAACGGAGCACTCAGATTCATGATCGGACACACTACGGACGGCTCGAATCGCTCTCAAACGCTTGCGGTGCTGCTGGCAACGCTCGTCGGCCTCAGCATGGTGGTGATGGCCGGCGGTGCCGTCGCCCAGACGACCGAGACGGCAACGCCAACGCCAACCTCGAACTCGGATGAACTGGCTGACGAAACTGTCTCAGTCGACAACGACACGCAGGAAGTCTACCTCAAGGTGACCAACACGAGTGGTGACACGGTCGACTACGTCGTCTACGGTATCGACGAAGGGATCACCACCGAGGTCAACACCGGGACAATCTCGGCGACCGCGGGCAACTCGACCGAAACGACGTTCGCGGCCGACACGGACTCCTACGACTCCTACCGGTTCGTCGTGAACCAGGACCCGGACGACGGTGACAACGAATCGGTCGAGTCAGTCGAAGTGGGCGAGATCGTCACCCAGTCGTCTGATGGCGGCGGCGCGATCTTCGCTGGTGGCGGTGGCGGACTCCTCACGCCGATGAACCTCCTGATCGCGGTACTCATCTTCGCCGGAGCGTACCTCCTCGGGGTCTTCGACCCGGTGAAACGACGGATCTCGGGGTGATCGCGGATGTCTTCGTCAGATGACGCTGAGCTGAAGTTGGGCGAAGGAGGCGGGACTGAAACCCTGACTGGGATCACCAACTTCCTCCAGGACGACGGGAGTGCTGGGAAGGTCCTGAGCGCGTCGTTTATCGGTCTCGTGGTCTCGCCGTTCGTCGCGTTCGCGGATGTCGTCCAGGCGATCGGGACGTTCTTCGCCAAGCCGTTCTCGGGCGCTGGAGAGGCGATCAGCGCACTCCTCGCAGGGCTGTTCGAGGCACCGGGAGACCTGCTCGATGCCGGCGCGGACATCACGGAGACCGCGTTACGGACGGCACTGGGCGAGACACTGGCAGGGATCATCGCGTTCCCGCTGACAGTCGGTCTGGTGGTGCTCGGTCTCTACATAGTCACACTGTACCTCCGCGAAGATGAGACCGGAGATACCCTTCCGGGTGTGCCGGTAGATATCCCGTTCGTGGGGGTCGAAGAGGAGGACACGGTCGACGAATGAAAACTCCCCAGCCCCACCACGCCGGTCGAGGTGACCCTCGATGAGCGACAGCGACGGGGGGCTGACGGACTACCTCAACGAACAGGAAGGCGACAGTACGTTCTCCGTCAACGGGACTGAGTACACACTCGTCGACACGAACAACCCGGTGAACTGGGCACGAGTCGGGACGGCGATCACGCTGTCCGGCATCGCGACGATCTCGGTGATCTTCCAGGAGTTCGTCGACACCTGGTTCGGCGGCATCGAGGACATCATCAGAGGTGCGGCGAGCTGGGTCGGCGAGGTAAATCCGGAGAGTGCCAGCGGTTCCGGCGTCCTCGGAGAACTGTTCGTGCCGCTGCTCCGGTGGTACCGCGAGGGCCTCTGGGAGGCGAGTCTGGAGACGTTCGGTGTCTTCGGCTACCTCGTCGCGGTCGGTATCACGCTGGTATCGATCGGCATCGTCGTGATCGGATTCCGACGCGCCGGGCAGCGCCTGGCGGGAGGGCGCTGATGTCGGCGTCTGGCTCGGACGACGGGTCCGTGTTTGACCCGTGGGAGTACCTCCCTGGCGGCGACGGAAACTCAGACACGGAGGACGACCCCGGATCTGTCGAGTCGGTGAGTCCGTTCGATCAGAGCACGATCGACGTGCTGCAGACGTTCGGCTCGTCACCGGTCGGGTTCATCTTCGGGGTGGTGCTGACGCCGATCCTGAACGGCATCGAGGGCGTCGTCAGGCTCATACTTTACTACCTCAACCTCGTCGCCTTCGGCGACTCGCGTGCATCGACGGATGGGACACTCGGGCTCGTCGACGTGCCGAGACTCGCGAGCGGGGCCATCATCGAGGCGGGCAACCTGATCGGCGAGCCGATCCTCAACGAGGCGATCGACCCGCTCGTCGACGGACTGATCGGAATCGGTGACTGGGCCGGTCCGTGGGGGCTCCTCGGCGCGGCGATCGCGCTGGTCGTGATCGTCAACCTGTACGCCGCGACGCTCCGGAAGGCCCTGGAGATCGTGCTCGACCTGATTCCCGGTGGAGGTGCAATTCTCGAATGAACGATTGGCTGAAGCATCCGGTGACGGCTGCGACGGCAACCGCGGGGACGCTGTTCAGCGTGTTCCAGCTCGATGTCATCACGGTGTTGCTGACGTGGGGCTGGGGCAACCTCGGACAGCTGTTCTACATGGCGACGCTGCTGGTCAGCTCGTCGTCGATCCTGCCGGTCTCGCAGACGACCGTCGCGAAGGTCGTCGGAGCGCTGGCGTTCCTGCTGCTGCTGAAGCTCGGTATCGAGGCGCGCAAGCAAGTCAACAACCGACTTGAGGAGACTGAATCATGACACACAACGACACTGAACGGACGTATCGACAGACGACGGCAACGTGGAGGGGTCCCTGATGGCGGGATCGATCGGCATCGCGACGGTGACCGGCTGGGTCATCATCGGCCTCGTCGCCTACATCCTGGGTGAGTACACCTCCGTCCTGGCGAAGGTCGCCGGCGGCGCGAAGATCGCGGGCTACGGCGTCACGCGGTTCAAGGGACGGCCAGCCCGCCAGACGGCGCTGGGCCTCGGCGGCTTTTTCGGTGGGATCTACGCCGGCGGGTTCCTCTGGGCGGCAGCGGCGTCGTTCCTCGGTGCCAGCGCCGCAGCTGGTGGCGCGGTCGCCTGGGGCCTGACCGCCAAGGAGGTGATTGTCGTGTTCCTGGCCGCGCTGGTGGTCGGACTGGCGCTGTACACGGGAGCAGCGGCTGAGGAGGCGGTCGACGATGCAGATTAACGTCTCCGGCTTCGGAGCGGTCGTGCTGGCCGCTGTGATCCTTCTGGCCGCGGCACTGCTGGTCGCCCCTGATGCGACGACGAGCTACGTGAACGGCATCGCGAGCGCACTCACTGGAGGATGAGACACGTGCGCCCCTACTCCAACGGAGGTGGTCGCGTCGCGATCGCCGCGGTAAGCATCGTCGTCCTGGTCGTCACGATCTCGGTGGTCGGGCTGGCGACGCCCGCATCGGCGGCCGTGACGACCGACCCACTACAGGCAGAGGCGAACGACTCCAGCAACGAGACGGCCGTCAACTGGACGGCTCCGGGGCCGTTCGGCATCGATGAGCTACGGACCGGCGGCCAACAGGTCAGCAGCAGCGGCTCACAGGGGCCGCCCGCGTCGACGCGGATGCTCGGATCGGGTGGCATGGTACTCAAGAAATTGCCCATCAATCCCGCACAGAACTCGTATCAGCCGGTCCAGCAGAACGAACGTCTCGAAACGGACTACCTGCTGGCCTACACGTCGGCCTTTGCCGACGCCGTCGGTGACTACGAGTTCGTCGTCGTCTGGTACCAGCCCGAGACGACGCGCATCAACGGTACTCAGCGCACCTACGCGGCGAACCAGACCATCCAGCGCATCGGCTTCGAGGCAGACAGCGGCTACTCCGCGTCCCGACTGAAGCTACAGTCACACTACGACGAGACGTGGCAGGCGACGGCGTGGATCGAAAAAGATGGACAGCGCGTCGACGGCGCGCGGTGGCGATTCAGCCATCAGACGAACCCGCTGACGGCGAGCCCGGCGTATCCGACAACCTCGAAGGGCGACCTCTGGCGGTGGGGCGCGCTGAACCTGATGCTGCCGGCGATTGCCGGAATCCTCTTTTCGGGGATCGCCGCTCGGCACGTCCTGTCGCGGACGATCGTTGGCTCACTCAAGGGCATCAGCTACTGGGCTGTCGTCGTGGTGGTCCTCGTGGGCATCGCGGCGCTCCTGGCCACGTGGCAGACATCGATCATCCTGGCGAACGCGCCGGTGGTGGTCGGGCTGTTGATGGGGCTGTTGGCCCTGCCGGTGATGCTCTCGATTCGCGATTCGGACCTCTCCCGCGCGGGGTTCTTCCGACGCGCCCTCCGCCGGGATGCGATCAGTCCAGGCGGCGATCAGACTGTCGGGACCCGACGGGTCGAAAACAAGATCAAGAAGGTCTATCGCCACGGTGAGGACCTCTATGCGCCCGTTGCCGGCATTCGGCCGATGCTGGCCCGCTACTGGGCAGACCCGGCGAGCATCCCCACTGAGGACTGGGAGAGCTACGACTCCGGCGACGGCGATCTCGACCAGCTGTTCGAGGTCGATCCCGAGGCCGACGAAGTGCTCACCCACCGGCCGGCGCGACTCAAGTTCGCGCCGTCGCTCTCGGTCGAGGTCGACGACGAAGACCTCGCCGACCCGCCGGAGAAAGAGGGCATTGCGGCCCTTCCAGCGGCGATCAACGCGGCGCTATCGAACTTCGTGAAGCGCCGGAACTGGCGGTTCATCGGCATCGCACTGGGCGGTGGCGCGGCCGTCTACGGGGTGACGATGGCGTTCTTGGGCGCACCGCTGATCGCCGGCGGGCTCGCACTGCTGCCGGCGCTGATCGAGGGCCACGAGGCCCGCGACGGCGAACTCAACGTCGAGTGGGGACCCTCGCACTGGAACGATGTCCAGGCACAGGTCCAGACCGAGCGCCAGGAGTACGAGGAGCGCCGGACCTTTGACCAGGTCCTCGAAGCCGTCACCGACCTGGAATGGGGCGAACACGAGAAAGGCCAGCAGATCGTCGAGCGGGTCCGCTCGGAGATCGCGAAGGCGCTCGACGAGGAGCACGGCGGCAACCAGCCGTCGACTGACTCGACGGACTCGCCACCACAGCGAGGTGTCGGCGATGACTGAAGCCGTCGCTGATCCGGTGGCAGAGGACGGCCATCACGCCCTCAAGTGGCTCGAAGGCGACGAGACGGGCGAGAATCGCTCGTTCGCCGCGGCACTGGACTCGCTGCGAGCCCAGCAGCGCCATCTCCAGCAGTCGCTTCGCGACGGCTTCGGCGGCCGGCGCGAAGTGCTGGAGTGGTGCCACGCCGTCGACGTGGTCTCGGTCGGCGAGACGCCGTCGGACTGGCACAGTGACCTCGCTCGCGACCGCTGGCGGATGGCCTGCCTCATGGCAGATCCGGACGACCGCGAGACGATCTGCCAAGAGGTGCCGACCGACGAGACGACGATCCAGTCGGTCCGCCGGAAGCTGATTCGGCAAGTGCTGACCCCAGCCTTCCAGCGGGCGCTGGAGACGCTGCGAGAGCGCGTGTCAGAGTTTTCGGACACGGACGGTGTTCGGACGCGACGCGGATGAAACACGTCGCAGGGCGGCCACGGCTCCACCAGCGAGCCGTCGAACAGCACTGTCTCCTCCGCGCCACGTTGCGGGAGCCGCCCCGCGTCGAGGCGGAGGTGATGGCCTGGGCGGAGGATATCATCCACGCGACCGAGGGGCACCTCGACAACGGATTCGTCGAGACGGTGCTGGATCGCCACGGCGAGTGGTGGCACAGTCTCACGACCGGCCCGTCGGTCCGGCTGGAGTGGCTGCTGGCCGACGAGGTGTTCCCGGCAGTGAACGCGACGCTCTCGGAGCTGGCGACCAACGGCAACGAGCTCGCGGAGACTGCCGGTCGTCGGCGGGGGGTGCCGGAGGGATGACGGATCTCGATATCGAAGATATCCGGGCCGCTCGCGCCAGAGAACAGGATCAGTCGTCACTCGTGGAGTTAGGCGACCCGACTATCTTCGATCGCCTCGACGACGCCGTCGACGCCGACGAGATCGACGCGGATCGGTCGTTCGAACTGGCGACCGAACTGGCTGACGAGCGAGCTGCGAAGATACTCCAACTCGCCTCGCTGAACGCGGCCGGGATGACCGTCAACTGGGACGGGGTGGCTGACGACGAGCGCGCCCTCGTCGACGACCTCGTGGCCCGGATCGAGGAGTGGCGCGAGTCGATCCTGCCGGACCCCCACCCGGATGAGGGCGGTGATGACGGTGGCGAGTAAGGCTGATATCGCGGACCGGTTCGCTCGCTATCTCCGCTGGGAACTCGCCGACGACCTCGCGCTGCTGGCTCAGCAGTATCCCGACGCGACGGAGTTGGTACTGGACTGGACGGACCTCGCCCGGTGGGACCCGTCGCTGGCTGAGGACATCCTCGACGCGCCCGATTCGATGTTCGACCACATCGAGGAAGCCGTCCGACGGGTGCCGCTCCCGATCGACCTGAAACTCGGACAGGCGACGGTCCAGTTCAAGAACCTGCCAGAGTCGCACACGACGGCAGCAGGCGAGTTCTCGCCCAGCGAGCGCCGGGCGCAACTGCTGGCGTTCGAGGGCCAGGTCGCCAAGCGGACACAGGTCAAACCGCGGCTGGTGAAAGGGGCTTTCGAGTGCCAGCGATGCGGGACACTCACCCGAATCCCGATGCGTCCGGGGGCCTACCTTGAGCCTCACGAGTGCCAGGGCTGTGAGATGCAGGGGCCGTTCCGGATCAACGCCGACCAGAGCGTCTATCAGGACTATCAGAAACTCCTGCTGGAGAATCCGGGCAGCGCCGCGATGGGCGGCGATACGGCTGATATCACCGTCCACCTGAATGGCGGGCTGGCCGGAAACGCGGCGATCGAGAGCTGTCAGGACGTGGTTGTCGTCGGCGAACTGCAGTTTCGCGGCGGCGGCCCGACTCCGAGCCCGGAGGTCGTCGCGAACAGCATCGAGGCGTCTGGCCAGTCCTATCAGGACCAGGAGTTCACGGCCGAGCAACGGGCGCTGTTCGAGCGGCTTCGAGAGCGCCCCGAGTCGTTCGATATCGGGACGAAAAACCCGTCGACGGCCGACGTGTTGATGGCCGCGGCCGCGCCGAAGTTCGTCGCCGGGTCCCATCCACGCGATCGGCAGGTCGTTCGCGGGCTCGTGCTACAGTTGGTCTCGGGCTCGACGTTCGACGCCGCCGACGGCTCGCACTACCGCGGGGACATCCACGTCCTCTTGCCGGGTGATCCCGGCACGGGCAAGTCGGTCCTCGCGAAGTGGGCGGCGGCCGTCTCGCCCCGGTCAGCGTTCGCCTCTGGTGAGCGCGTCAGCGGCCCCGGACTCACGGCAGCGGCGGTGAAAGACGACTTCTCCGATGGCGGGTTCTCGATCGAGCCGGGGGTGCTGGTCCGATCCCACGAAGGGCTGGCCGTCGTCGACGAACTCGACAAGGCCGGCGAGGATGCGATCGAGAAGATGCACTCGGCGCTGGCTGACCAGATCGTCCCGCTGTCGCTGGCAGGCCAGTCGATGACGCTCCCGGCTGAGTGTGGCTTACTCGGCGTGGCAAACCCCCGCGGCGGGCACTTCGCCGGAGACGAGCCGCTCGTCGACGCGCTCGCGCTGGAGAGCCCGCTGCTGTCCCGGTTCGATCTCATCATGCAGATGCGATCGAAACAGGACCGAGAGCACGTTCGGGAGCTGGCGGAGTCGATGCTTCGGACGTGGTTGGCAGCGCTGAAAGACGCGACCGATCAGCGCCTCGACGACCAGGAGGCCGACGCGATAGACCCGATCCTCTCCATCGAGGAGTACCGGTCGATCATCGTTCGAGCCCGGCAGTTGCATCCGACGCCGGCGAACGACGCCGTCATCGAGGAACTGGCCGAGTGGTTCGAGGAGCAAAAGATGGCGCTGCCGGAGCGCTATCGCGACGCGCTCGCCGATGCCGACGGCCAGTATCGCGGGCCTCCGGTCCCGGTGACGGCGCGGAAACTCGGCGCTGCCCGACGACTGGCACAGGCCAGCGCTCGGGCGAACCTTCGCGACGAGATCACGCTCGACGACGTGGCCGTCGCGAAGGAAATGGTGAGCCGGGCGCTGGCCGATCTGGATATCCCGATCGTCTACAACGCCGGCCTGAACGGCGGCGATGTCCAGCACCGCGAGACGACTGAACTCTCAGGACTGAGCTAAAAAATGTCATACAACGAAAATCCAGACGGAGACGGATTTACAGTAGAAACGCAACAGGGACAGCCGATCGTCGCCGGGATGGACGCGCCGGGATCGTACCCGACTGACGCCGAGGAGATCCGGCAACGGCTCGATATCCCAGCGTTCGACCCCGAAGCGTTTGTCCCACGCGAGGGAGCGGCGCTGTCGGGTGTCTACCCCGATATGCTGATCCACGTCGCGGACGGCGCTGCAGGCCCGTCGACGGTGACCAGTCCGGGCGCGAGCCTGACGATGGTCGAAGCTCCGAAGGGGTCGGGCAAATCGACAGCGGCCGACCAGTTTGCCACGTACCAAATGGCGTACAACGACGAGCGGATCGTCCGAAACGGCCGGCAGAACACCTCTGAATGGCGTCGTGTCAAGGACTGGACGACGCTGTGGCTACCCGAGGGCGTCGAAGTCGACGGGCGGTGGATGGAAGCCGTCGATCGCGACGCGCCCGAGCCCGACGATCTCGTGCGCGCGGTGCGCTACTACTCGGACGTGTCCGATCTGGTCGAGCGACTCCAAGACCACCCGAAAGGGACGTACAACGTCGTATATCCCGACCCGCTGTTCCGTGGTTGCCACGAGGCAGTTTCGCAGGCCGACACCACCGTCCAGCAGCCTCAGTTCACGCCGAAGACCGAGGACAACCCGACGCCGGCCTCTCACTGGTGGTTCGGGTTCATCGCCGCTCGAACGTTCGAGGGCGTTCGCGTCGACGCTGACGGGGAGCGCAACTGGATGACGGCCTACATCGACGAGTTCGGGATGCTGGCTCCAGAGAGCGCCAGCGGCGGCGAGAAAGGCCACTACACGTACGAACTCGTGAAGATCATGTCCGATATCGCCAAGGAGGGACGGAAGGCAGGGCTGTCGATCGTCGGCTTCGCCCACCACGAGGAGGACGTTCACAACCACTGGCTCAAGGAGTTTGATTACTGGATCGAACTCTCGAACAAAGAGCGAGGGAACCGGACGGCAAAGAGCGAAGCCCCGAAGCCGTTCCGTGACATCGAACAGGATCAAGACCTGCTGTCCACTCGACCCCGCGGCTTCGGCCTGTGCTACAACGGGAGCCGCTTCTCGGAGTTCCAGTTCTCCGACCTGGGCTACCCGCACGGCACGCCGGAGTTCCAGCTACGGCTCGGCATCCCGTCGACGGTCGCGATCGAGGCCGGCGAGTCCGAGATGCTCGTCGATGATATCGAGATCGCAACCGACAGCGCCGGGCAGCCATCGTTCGTCGAGGAGTACCGCGCCGCTGCTGGAGCGGTCCACGAGCTTCGCGTACTCGCGCCCGGGTGTGGGGTCGTCGACCTCACTGGCGACGAACCTGAGATCATTGAGAGGCTGTCCAGCCCCTACGAGGAGGGGAGCTTCCCGACCAACCCGATCCGAAAGACCGACGCGGCATTCGATCTCGTGTTCGAACTCGACAGCGGCGACGAGCTGGTCGCGGCTCGAATCCCACGCTCAACCGGAGCGACTGCCACCGATCACCGTGGGGTGGCCGATGACTGACCCGTTTGCCGCCCTCGAACCCACCCGAAAAGCTTCTCGACGCCACGGCGTCGCCGCGCCGGCAGCAGCCGGCGGCGGCCGGTCCGGGCGGCGGTGGCGACTCGAATCGGTTTCAACTCAGAATACTGAGCCTCGGTGCGCGCGCGTATCAGGAACAGGAACGGAAGGGGGGACCCCCCGGATCACCGATTCTGGAGGTTTTGCATGAACGCCGACAACATTCCACTGACACGAGAACAGATGACGATCGTCGGCATGGCGGTCGCAGTGATCGCCGTCACAATCGCGTCGCCGATGCTGTTGGCTCCGTCGACGAGCCCGGCGACGGACGGCGCGAACAACGGCACTGTCTACACTGACACTGCCCCGGCAACAGCAACGCCAGCAAGCGACGACACGGACAATACCAACGATCGGATCGAGGAGTTGAACAACGACCGACGGCAGCCAAGTACGAACCTCTCGCAGGTGCCGGACTCGCACGTGGACGCGAACGGGTCCGAGCCGCCCGTGTCGGCGTCGACGGGTGCCCAGACGTTGCGGGTATCGACCACGTCGATCGATGGTGAGTCAGCGCTGAACCTGACCGACAGCCGCCAGCACGACGGACGCTGGGTATCGGTCTCGACAGAGTGGCTCGAATCTGAGTATGGAACAGTCCCCGATGTCGTCGGTGTTGCACACGAGAGTGGGGATACGTACTCCGAGCCCGTCCACGCCCGCAACGGGAAGGCGGTGTTCTGGGTGCGCGGGTTCTCGACGAACATCGTCACGTTCGGCGGCGTGCTCAAGATCTCCGGCCAGCCTGCCGCGACCGGCACGACGCACCTCTACGAGGTCCAAGAACTGGACAGTGCGACTGATCCCGAAATCCAGCTGACCGGCCAGGTCAACAGCGAGCGGGACACGAAGCAGGTCCTCAACGCCGCAAACGGCGAGTCGATCCCGCTGTCGGTCGCTGGGAACCTCCAGCCACAGAATCCGGAAGTGACCTTCACCGGCATCGAGCAACAGTCGACTGATGCCAGTCTGTTCTCGTCGACGTTCAGCGATAGTGATTCGACGACCTACTCGGTCGACGGCAACTCAGATGCGACTGATGTCTCTGTGACGTTCTCCGGCAAGTCATCCACGAACAGCGAGGTGGTCTCAAAAACCGCGCTGTCGAATGGCGAATCGTTCTCTTATCAAGTTGGTGGAAACACCCAGACAAAGGACGCGAGCGTGACGTTCACAGGAGATTCATCAGCAACGGATCAGACCGATAGCGGTAATGATCTGTCGCTGTCTGCAACAGAATCAATCGATATTGGCGGTAATCTTGACCCCACGGGGCCGTCAGGAAACAACAATCCAGAGTTAACTCTCTCGCCAGCTCCAGATAGCAAATCTGAATTGGATAGCTCTGGGTCCGATAACCCTCTGTGGGGGTATGATGCAGGGGAGGATGTGTATTATAAAGGCGAGTATGGGATCAAAAGCGTCCCTCCCTCTATTGATTCGGTGACGGTTGATATTCCAAATTCGGAAACTAATGGACATACAACAATTATCGACGTTTATGTGGACTCGGGGATGCCGGACGGCTCCCCCACCGATGGGACGTTAGTCACGTCGGGCCACTCGGTTTCCTCGGGGGTATCTGGAGAGTACACAATACCGTTTGATACCTATGAGCCCTCTGGAGAGAATATCCATATATCATTTGTAACAACATCGTCCGGAGCAGAGGCGGCTGGCGAGACAGAAAAATACTATATTGACGGTAGAGATGTCTCGGAGGAGCGGGTTTGGAGAGTAAACAAATACGGAGACGCGAAACTATCTCGACAGGGAGCAATCAAAGTCTCCGGATCGGGAGCGACCAACGTAGAGGTAACTGCAAGTGATGGTACAAGCCATAGTTTCGGCACAATCACAACAAAAGAAACAGCAAGTTATCCGATATCGGCGGGTGTCTCCTCGATAGATATCAGCGGGACTGGAGCGGTTGATTATACGCTCGACTACTCGGAACGGACCGCTACGGAAGATCCGTCAATCGACGTGGACGGCGACGGGACTGACGAGGCAAGTCACAACGGCGTTCTCACGAGCGGCCAGACGGCGACGAAATCGATATCGAACCTCTCGCCGGGCTCGAAGACGGCCGCGATCTCGACGAGCGCCTCTCAGACTGATGTGACGATCGACCTCACGGAGACAACCGCGACCAAGGACCCAGCTGTCGATATCGACGATGACGGCCAGTCAGAGGCCAGCTACGACGGCGTGCTACTGGACGGCGAGAACGTCACGCGCTCCGTCGAGAACGTCCCGTCTGGAACACAGACGGCGACCGTCTCGACGGGCCACAAAGTCGGCGTCACCGCCGGCTCGACGGTCCGAACGGTCACCGAGGACCCGACGCTGGACATCGACGGCGACGGGCAGCCTGAGGCTGAGCACCTCGGAAAGCTCGCCGACGATGAGACCAAGACGGTCCAGATCTCCGAGTTCGATCGCAACGTGACAAGTGCCACGGTCGGCACGAACGAGGGCGTCGTCGACGTTGATCTCGGCTACACTGAGCGTGTCGTCACCGAGAATGCGGGCGTGATCGTCAACGGCAACCCAGTCCGGATGGACGGCACGCTCAGTCAGGACGACACGACGACGCTGACGGCGGACTCCGCGTGGCTGCAGTCTGGCGAGAACAACGTGACGGTCGTGGCCGGCGACGGTGATCTCTCGACCGACGCGCCGAAGCCGACGGTCGCGATCACCTACCAGCACGACCTGACGACGCGACGGACGGTCACCTTCGAAGACGAAGCGTTCAGCGAGCGCTACAATATCTCGCGAACGTACCTCTCCAGCCGTGAGGAGGCGACGCTGACGATCCCACACGCGGAGAACATCATCTCGTTGCGGACCCTCGAAGCGCGGATCGGCGAGTCCGGCGGCTGGACGACGATCCCCGACTCCGCGCTGACGATGGACGGCACCAGCGCCGTGATCGATGTCGCCGCGCTGACCGGCGGGACCGTCGACGCTGACACGACCGTCGAGATCCGGTCGACCGGTTCGAAGGTGAATGTCCACAACGGCACGGTCACTGTCGTCGAGACGACGCCCGTCGGCTACGATCTCGACTCGCGGCTCCGGCTCGACTCCTGGTCGTCGGACTCCTACATCAGCGTCCGCAACACGAGCCAGGCAGAGCTACTCCACTACGGCGCGAACGAGAGTTACACCGCCGAGTCCGACTACGCGGAACTCTCGACGAGCCACGGCCAGCGTGTCCACTTCCCAGCTGCGACGAGCGGCAGCGAGGTCGGCCTCAAGACCGTTCCGCTGAAGCTCTCTCCAGCGAACGGCACGATCCGGGCGAGCGTGCCCGAAGACCAGACGAATGCCACCGCTCCCGTGTTCTCCGTCTCGCCCGGTGACCGTCGTGGCGACGCGTTCGGTGTCGAGTACACCGGAGCGTCCGATGGCTCCTGGTACGGTGTCTACGAGGTCGACACGACCAAGCGATTCGACCGCGCCCAGGGCCAGCAACAGATGGCCGTCCCGACGGACGATATCGACTCGCTGATCCGCGTCAAAACGGCTCCAGCCCCGAGTTCGGACCCTGAACCCGCGAGCTCTATCTTCGAGGCTGCGTCGGAAGGGAACTTCCTCGAACTGTCGCTGCTCTTCGGCGGCGTCGCACTGCTGATCGTCGTCGGCCGCCGTCCCGAACGATCCCGTGCCGGTATCGACTCGATCGCTCAGCGGGCGGGCGCGCTGGTCGAGCGTGTCCCGCGAGGAGATCTGCTGTCCGGTGTGGTTGAAGCAGCCATCACGACCGTCGGCGACGCGATCGTCACGGTCGGTGAGAACGAGGTCCTGACCGCTGCGGTCGGACTGGCGACGGTCGCGATGGCGATCCAGTCGGGCCTGCTACAGATCGGTCCGGAGGCCGGCGCGATCGGGACCGTCGCCGCGATCGCCATCGGGTCGCTGCTGGTGTTGATCCGATCCAACGAGTTCACGACGGCGCGGTGGCTCGGGATCGTCGGGGTGTCGGCCGTGGTCGCACTGCAGGCACTCGGGCAGGGCGACCTGCTGACGACGCTCGTCGAGTCCGACGCGTTCGTGCTGGTGCTGATCCTGGTCGGCTACGTCGTCATCCAGCTGGTCCGCGAATACCGGGCGAACAACTCGCCCGACGACGATCGCCCACAGGTCAACATCGTCGCCGACCGGGGCGGTGACAAGTAATGCAGTTCGAGTGGTTCAGCATCCTGACGGGGGAGATCGGCCGCTCCGCAGCGCTGGTCGTGGCGGTAGTGTACGGCGGGCTCAAGTTCCGCCGGATCAGCGCCCTCCTCAGCGGGATCGTCGGGGCGATCGGAACGGCCGCGACGATCGGGGCGGTGGTGATCGGCGCACTCGTCTTGGGGATGGCGACGGGCTGGGTCTCGATCGACCTCGGACAGATGCTCTCGGATCTCTGGACCGGCGGCACCGCGTTGTGGGACACCGCTGGGAAGCACGTGTTCGAGTGGGTCTCCAAGGAGGTGATCTGATGAGCTTGGAGGGCCTCGACGAGCCGCGTCGTCGGTACCTGAACCTCTCGGACACGGAGCGGATCACGCTCCTCGAAGTCGCCCGCTACGAGGCAGGGCCGATGCCGCCCTTCGGGGGGGTGCTGCTGGAGTCGGTCCGCGAGTGGACGGAGTTGTCGGAGGGTCGGTTCTGGGACTACGGGGTCTCGCCGCTCCTTGAGGCCGGACTGATCGAGTCGCACGCGGACGGCCAAGCGAAGCGGTTCACCCTCACCGACGAAGGCCAGCGAGTGCTGGCCGGCGGTCGAGACGCGCTTACGGACGTGCTGGAGGGACTGCCAGATGAGTGATCTTGATTCAACTGATCTGGTCGCCTGCGTACGCTGTGCTGCGGAACCGGCCGAAGGGTGGTGTCCGGCGTGCGGTCGACGCCGAGGAGGGAGAGCATGGTAGATCCGTGGCTGGTCGTCGCGGTGATCTGGGCAGTTGCAGCCATCACGGCGGAGTATGACCTCCTGCTACGGGTCGCGGATCGGCTCGATCCTCCAGAACTCGAACCGTCGCCGATCGACGAAGCACACGAAGCGTACTTCCAAGACCGGATCGACGAGGACGAGCTGGAGCGTCGGCTCGAGATCCTCGTCGACGACCGGGCGAAGACGATCCGTGACATGGCTGACGACACCGACGGGATCGGCGAAGAGTTCTCTCGAGACCTTGCACGGGAGTTCGAGACGGTCGCGGAACTCCAGGGGGCGGACGTTGACGACCTGCAGGAGATCGACGGGATCGGCGAGAAGAAGGCGAAGAAGCTGCGCGAACAGTTGGACTAACAGTAGATGGTAGTCCAGTTTCTTTATTCAGAATCAGCCGCGAAACCGGCGGTCAGTACATGTATAGACCGCTCAGAGGGCACTGTCTAGTTGATCGAGGCAATTCGGGAAATTACCGTAATTTCTCTCTCATTGGGGTCTAACTCGGACAGTAAAGTAGTTCTATCAACATGTACACGTTTGAGTTACGGTAAGTAGGAAACCGCCGATAGCTGAACTAGACAGTGCCGACGTGACCCATATTCCAAACATAAGTGTTATTAAGTCCAGACACTATATTATTAATAGATGGAATCGAAGACGACGCCAGAGCCCGCTGTAGCGCTTCCAACGGAGTATGAATCACTCTGTATTGGAATTACAGTACACGATCCACAGACGGGACACATTCTAAACGCAAACCAAAGAGCGGAGGCAATACTCGGATATAATCTTGAGCGCCTCCGACAAATGCAGATAAGCGAATACACTGCGCGCACATACGTTCACTCTAGCGATGAGTTCCTCGCTCAACTTAGATCAGTTATCAACGACGGCCACCAGCAGTTACGATGGCGCGTTCAGCGTGAAAACGGGGAGCTCCGCTGGGTTCGGTTCCATTTTGCGAAATTCGAAGTTGACGGTCAAACGTGTGTCCGCGCAGAACTCAGGGATGTCACGGAACTTCATGAAGCGACGCATCACAGAAGTTTGTTACGGCGAGTTCTTAGACATAATTTACGGAACGAGGCGACAGTGCTCATGGGCCAAAGTGGACGCATTCGGACGAACGCTGAGACGGCGTCAGTTCGTGAGGCTGCCGATTCAATTCACTCAGCGGCAGAAAACATCGGCTCGATCGTTGAATCTGTCAAACAAATAGAAGATGCTGTGGATCAGAAGGGATCACCCAGTGCACCCCAAAATGCGACTAAGATACTACGAGATGTCTCCGCTGCGGTTAGCAGCGACTGTCCTAAAGCAAATATTTCTATTAACGCACAGGATGAATTGCAGATTCCAGCTGATGAGGCGCTTACTTATGCTCTCAGACACGCCCTTGAGAACGCCATCACGCACAGCTCTGAGACCGAGCCAACTATAAGAATCTTTGCTGAAGCACTGCCGGACTCTGACCGAATCAAAATTTCTATCAGGGATAACAACCCGCCGATCCCGAAATGCGAAATCGATTCAATTCGCGATCACGAGAGCATTACAGCGACATCACATGGGACCGGTGTCGGACTTTTTATTATAAAATGGTGCGTTGAGTCTCTAGGTGGTGAAATCGAAATTAACCGAGTACAGCCACGTGGAAACGAGGTGCTGATTTATTTTCCCACCATGCGACCAGCTGCCGTCTCTTTGGGGAGCGGTTGTGACGCCTATTAATTGAACTCCAGACGATTATAAATAAGCCGGCTTATCCTATTCTATACATGCCGACTGATGAGCTTCCTGTATCTATTGGTTATGACTGTGCCTACTAAGTCACCTCATCGTGTGAGACACGCGGTCACAGTCTCACAGATGTAGCCCGAGAACTCCAATATCTCGACTACTTTTTTGCATCGATCTACTGGCTAGTGTTCACGGGGCAGACACACACTTGTTCCAGTTTCTACCGTCAACCCGCAACGTCGATACTTAATCAGAACCGGTTTGTGCGACACACGCTGTGGGCCTTGCAATAGACGTGTAATAAACGAGGATGACTGTTTCACTGAGTTCGGTAAGGGGCAACTCAGTATCGCAATCGAGGGTGCGGCTGTACGGTTACAGGGAAGTAGCGATCAGTGACTCTCGTGGACATGCTCGCGCAGCGAGTCGGCCTCTTCGAACTCCTCGTCACAGGCAGCACATCGGTTGTGGTGCAAGGCGACGTGCTGGGTCACACCGGCGGCGCTCTGGAACTGTGCATCGCAGTTGGTGCATGCGTAAGACATTGCAGTAACAACTCAACCTCACATATACAAGTATTTTATTAAAAGCGAAGGTGGATCAGTTGCTTCAGAATATTAATACAGGCTCAGTAGTTCACAAAGCCGCTCAGTTAGAACGTCTGCTTGCTGAAGATGTGTCTAAAACCAAGCAAGCAGACAATGAGAGCTGCGCTTCAGATATTATCTAAAACTGGAAGGAATCCCGGTGGTCAGTTCGCACACGCACTTACCGAATTGCCCACTTCGGTTTCAAACAACTTTCTGAATGAAAAATTGCCCACCAACTACTGCTAACTTCTTTGGTTTCGAGTGCTTCTTGTGCTTCGTGCGGTAGCGGTGCGGCGGCTGAGTTTTTTCGCTGATGTGCCCTTATGCACACGCTAAGTGGGGTTTGCCCACCTGCCGGGAATGACCCGAAGCACCCACGGTCACGTAGCTGTCTGAAACACGACAAGATTGGTGGTGGGGCCGGCTGGCACGCGGGATCACTTATAAAGATTAGAGGGGAACGGTAGCGTTGCCACTCAACTGTCGGGCGACTACCCGATATCTCCGACCCGCTCGCCCCAGATCACGACCTTGTTGCCGCGGATCACGCCGGCCTCACGCTCGATGACTCCCTTCTCTCGGTGGTTGACGGTGACCGTCGCGTCGAGGAACTGATCGGAGATCCGGTGTCCCGTCTGACGGGCGGCAACGTAGCCCGAGCGAAGGATCTGCTGAATCTCGTAGCGGCTGTAGGAGCCGGCGTTCAGCGTGATCTCGAGGCCGTCGCGGTCGCCCGAGACGGAGGCACCGTAGCGACGAGCCCACTTCGCGAACGCGGAGTCCGCGGCGAGGAGATCGTCACCCTCCTGGACGGCTTCGATACCGTTCTCAACCCACTCGGCGGCGTCGGCCAGCATCCCGAACAGGTCCTCGAACTTCTCGCGCATGAATTCGTCGGCGAAGTCGATCACACCGTTGGCAGTCTGGAGGACATCGTCGAACGTCTCGACAGCGCGGTAGACCGTCGACGAGGAAGTGTCGGTCTCGTCGACGAGACGCTCGTAGTGCATCTGGCCGCCGTCCGCCAGCGCCCGGATCACGGAGCGCTCGCCACTGGAGACATCGTCGGCAGCGAAGTGGTGCAGCGCGAGACCTTCCTCGACCTCGCGCAGCTCGTGGAGCGGGTCGGGATAGAGGCTGAGGTCGCGATCGGTCTCCTCGACGTCCCAGTAGGCATCGTCGACGTAGACGTTGTCATCAGCGACGGTCGGCAGGCCGGCCCAGTCCAGCGTCGTGATGAGGTACTCGTCAAGCTCCTGGTGGAGATCATCGACGTCGAACTCGTCGTCGGCCTCCCACGGGATCGAGGACTCGTCGCTGTACTTCGTCGAGAACTGCACCTCGATCTTCGGATCCGTCGTCGGATCACTGGGCCGGCGGTTCTGTGTCGGGTTCTTGCGACGGTAGCTCTTGAGCAGCTTCCCGACGGTCTGATCGGGCAGGAGCTTCGAGAGGCCGGTCGGGTTCATCGCGACGGCATGTCGATGGCCGAAGACCTCCTCGTTGTCCCACTTGTACTCGCCGGAGCCACCGCGCTGACTGGCGAACGTAGCCAGTCGCTCGAGGAGCCCTGTCTGTGCGACGACCTGCTGTTCGACGAGATCGCGGACGGCCCGAACGTAGAGCGCGTAGTTGTAGACGCGCGACCACTCGTGCAGGTGCTCGCGAGCGAAGTAGTAGGGCTGGATGCCCATCGCGTCAACGAGACCCTTGACCACGTCGATCAGCTGGTCGCGAGGGACGTTCGCGCTGTCGACCTGGACACGAACGCCCTCGGGAAGATCGTCGGGCAGACTCTGGATCGGGTCGCCACTGTCGACGTGGGTCGCGTTCGGCAACGACGGGCGGATCTGGACGTTGACGCGCTTCCGACCGACAGCGTCGGTCGCAACGAGTCCAACGTTGTACTCGTAGTAGGCGTCGCCGCTGTCCTGGTCGCGGGTCGCGATCGAGCCCTGCCAGTACTTGACCTTCTCTTCGTCGTGGTTGAGCCGCCACTCGTCACCGGCGGCCTCGAAGGTCCCGATATCGTCGCCCTGTGAGATCTGCGCGCCGTTCTCACCCTCGTAGGTGTCCTGCAGACAGCGGTCGAACTCGGAGACGAACGCGAAGTACGGACTCATTCCGTGCCGTCGATTGGCGAACAGGAGCTTCGCGCCGATCTCGTGGATACCGGGATCGATCGTCGCGCCACACTCGAGGTCACACCGGCGAGCGGCTTCCCAGCGAGCCCGTTCAGCACACTCGTGGCTAGACTCGCCACCCGTTCCCTCGTAGGTGTCCTGACACCAGCGACAGGCGGCGTTGTCGACCTCGGCGGGCTCGATCGTCGGGGACGCGAATGGCTGCTCGATCTCGTATCCACCGTTCAGAAGAGGATCCTCGTAGTTTGTCACTGCTGGTCACCCCCGCGAACGGCTGCCAGCGCCCCACGAAGGCGGGGCTTGCACGTGCCGTCGGCGTCGATGACGGTGACGATCGACCCGTCGATCTGGACCAGAACGGTCTCGCTGGCAGCGTGGTACCGGACTTCGTCGGCCGTGAGGCCGTGGGGGACGGTGATCGGCTTGCCCTCGTGCCAGGCCGTCCGGGGACCGCCGACACCGGAGCGATCGGCCCGTTCGGCCCACCGCTCGTGGGCGTGGTCGGTGATGGGGACGGGTTTCACGCCTCGTCACCTCCGTCGGCCGCGACAGCGCCAGTCTCGGCGCTCTCGCCGACGCTGTCGGATTGTTCGAAGAGATATGGGTATCGCTCCGGAAGTGAGCCGAACGCGCGCTCAGCGGTGAAGGTCGCGCGATCAGCAGCCTCGTCGACATCATCGCGATCGGGAAACTCCGTCTCGACCGGCGCAAGGTCACGATCGTCGTCGCGCTCCTCGAGGCGATCGGGACGCTCGCCGTGGAGTTCGATCCACTCCTCTCGCTGGTCGAGACGCTGCATGATCTTCGCTCGCGGCTCCCGATCGTACTCGTCTGCGAGAGCACGTTCGACGGCCTTCCAGGCACGGATGCGCTCGATCGAGTCGATGCCGTCGATGAGACCGAGCACGATGTTGCGACGACTGGGGTCGCGGACGAACTCCCAGTCGAGCCACCGCGCTGGATCTTCGCCGATATCCTGCTGGATGCGCTCGAAACACCGGCGCTGACGCTGGGAACCGCCCTGATTCGCGGACGGCATGGTCAGCGATCGACCTCCGCGGCGTCGAAGACGCTGCCCCAGCTGATCTGTGCGTAGTCCGACCGGGTGCCGCTGGAGTCGATCCAGCTGTGGATCACGTCGTCGACGGTCGTCGCCGGGACGATCTTGAGCGCGACCGGCGGCCGATCGGGCAGGTCTCGACAGACTGCGAAGAGGTAGACGCCACCGATCTCCAGGAGCGCCTCGTGCTGACTCCGACGGATCTTGAAGCGGCCGCGGCGACCGTCGGCGTAGGTGACGATGGTGCTCTTGATCTCGACGACCGTGCCACGCTCCAGGACACACAGCCCGACGAATGGAATCTCGATCGTCGGTGAGAGTGCTGTCGTCGCGACGGCGTCGTAGTGTTCCTCGACCTCGTCAGGGACGAGCTGGAGGGCAGGGACGTGATCAGCCGTGATGACGATCTCGACGCTGATCCCGGCCTTCTTGTTCGGCGCGAGTGAGGCGTCGAGACTCACTGCGATCTCTCCTGTTCAGTATCCGTGACCGATAGAACGGTTTTTTCAGCCGACGCCTCGCGGATTAAGCGGACATTCGACCCGACAATGAATCCGGTCTTACTATGAGAGATTCTCTCGGCGTCCTCGTGTGAGAGGTAAAATACGTCACCGGCGTCCTCGCGGCGGTCGTGTTCCTCCCACTTCCGGCGGTTCGCTTCGCGGACGAGTGTAACACTCGCGGCGTGGTCAAACTCGAACGTAGCGGCCTCATCGTCGGCCATAATTCGCGTCAGGTCTTCTTTTGAGAGGGGGACAACCCGCTCAGTACCGTCCGACGACATCACGCACCACCTCCTACAAACCCGTCGAGAGTGGCGTCTTCCCAGTTCGACGGATTGCACTCCTCGTGAAGCCACCCATTCGGAGACTGGTCGGCAGATGTCGCGTCAAGAGGACGTCCACAACGGGCACACTCGCGTTCAGCCCACGGTTTCACATCAAACCCGAAGCCTGTGACCTCGATCTGAAGGCCGGTGACCGGATCTTCTCCGTGCGGCTCGCGCTGACTTGGCAGCGGTTCGGCATCGACGAGCTCAAGCGACTTGCTATCCGCCTGGCGTCCAACGCTCTCACGACACCGCTCTGGGATCTCGCCGCGGTTCGGAATAGCGAGGCGATGTCCCTCGTTCCCAAACCCATCATGATACGACGAACAGAGGCGTGCGATGCCGAAGTCCGTCATTACGTAGAACGTGAGACACGGCCGGGGGTCCTCCTCAGCATTTACGTCGATACAGCCCTCAAACTGCCCGTCATAGATACGGAGCGCAGTCGATTCGTCGACATTGTCGAGAGTCAGACTCTCAGTCTCGCCCGAGGACTGACCGCCGTCGGCGACGATCGGGTCAGCGTCGTAACGGTCTTGGAGGATGTCGCGATACCGCTGGCGATTGTCGTCATCCTCGACGGGATCGGCGTCGGCAGGATCAACAGCGACGACGCTCGCGAAGTCCCGCTCGGGCGTCGCCCGACCGTCATCGAGGACGGCGTCCCAATCGCGGACGAACGCTGCTGAGCCGTCACGGGAAACGTAGCAGGCCTGAACGACAGGCCGATCTCGATGCGGGCCGTCGACGGGCTCGCCCGCGCCGTCGACTGTCCACTGCAGTTCGACACCGAGTTTCACCTGGACGGCGTAGAACTGCTCTTCGCCCTCGTCGGCGACCTCGTGACGGCCGTTGTCGGCCCACGATTCGGGGATCTGATACCGGCGCTCTTCCTGAAAGCGCCACTCGCGATCGCTACCGCTTGAGGACGTGGCCGCCATCAGGCGTCACCTCCTGCGATACGGCGAGCCTCTTCGATCGTCGTGACATCCTCGCGTTGGAGGATGTAGGTTCGACTGTCGTGTTCGCAACTCTGGCCGGACGGTGTCTCGGCTTCGCCGCCCTGGTCGATCGACCGGTGCAACCGGGTTCCACCACGGCCGTAAACGTAGTGCGTGACGCAGTCGTGAATCTCGCCGTCGGGGAAACAGAGTGGACAGAGATCCCGTTGATGGCGTCGAGACGTGTCGAGCGGTGCGGTCCGCCAGTCGGCGACGTGGTAGCAGGCGGACTCGGCGGCAGGCTCCTCGTCGCTCACGCGCGACACCCCCCGTTCGGCAGGGCCGGGCAACTCGTGTGTTCGTCTACGAACGATCCACAGAAACGGCAGACTTCCCTCTCAGAAACCGCCGGACGGCGGGACCCGCGTTTGGATTCCTTAGCATCTCTCGTTTCTGAGGGATCGGTCGAGAACCCAAATCGCTGCGCTAAGGAACTGAGACCACTGAGAATTGCGTTCGGGGTGCCATCGCCACCCCGATTAATTACAGATGGACTCGCCGGGATTTGAACCCGGGGCCTTCCCCGTGCCAGGGGGATGATCTACCACTGATCTACGAGCCCTCGCATCGTTTCGTACCGTGTGCGTTTTCTTAAACCCATCGAAGGGATCGGACCGTGGGTCACGGTGTCGTCCGCCGTCGTCGAGCACGTCGTGTCGACTGATGTATAGTTCGGCCACAATAAATAAGGCGGGCAACAGCCTCCCTCCACCAGAGTCAGCGCGGTTTCGGGTCACAGTATGCGGGGTTACACACGCGGACAGACGACGTTGGATTTCGCGTTCGGTATGAGTCTCTTCCTCGCCGTCGTGCTGTTCGTCTTCCTGTTCGTGCCCGGCGTGGTCGAGCCGTTCACCGCGGGGGCACAGGAGGAGACCGTCGCCGTCGACAGGGCAGCAGACGATCTCTCGCGGGCGACGCTGGGCAGCGCCGAGCGTCCGAAGGTCCTGAACGGCACGTGTACGGCGGTGTTTTTCGACAATCGCTCTGCGAGTGGCTGTCACTTCGCGGGCGAGACGACGAACGAGCGGCTGGGGCTGGACAGCCGCCAGCGGGTCAACGTCACGGTGACGCGAAACGGGACGACGGCCCGGGAGGGGGCGAGTCCGCTGTGCTGGGACGCGGACACCGCGTCGCTGCGGGACCGGAGCGACTGCGAGAGTGGCGACGTGTCTCTCCGGGCGGGCGAACCGACGACGGCCGACGTGGACGAGTCGGTGACCGCGCGTCGAGTGGTGTCGCTGAATCACGAGGTCGTCACGCTGGAGGTCGTACTGTGGTGATACTGCCGGCTGTCCGTCTGTACAGAATATTGCGGTCCCGTGGTCGCGAATATCGTGACACAGGTACAGCCGGTAGTATGAGTCCGGAACGCGGGCAGGCCCACACGCTCGAAGCGGTGATCGCGGGGCTGTTGCTGTTGAGCAGCGTCGTCTTCGCGATGCAGATGACGGCAGTGACGCCGCTGTCGGCCAGCACCTCGAGCCAGCACATCGAGAACCAGCAGCGTTCGGTCGCGCAGGGCGTGCTCGCGACGGCGGCCGACCGGGGCGCGCTCTCGACGAGCGTCCGGTACTGGAACGACACCGACGGTCGGTTCCACGGCACGCCCGACATCGGGTTCTACACGAACGAGCCGCCGGACACGACCTTCGGGCAGATCCTGGAACGGACGCTCGACGAGCGCAGTATCTCCTACAACGTCTACCTCCGGTACCGCAGGCCGAGCGGCGGAATCGCCACCCGGCGGATGATTTACCGGGGTCGGCCGAGCGACAACGCGGTGTCGGCCGCACGGACCGTGACACTCGGGCCGGACGATCCGCTGATGCGACCGGACGAGACCGCGAACGAGTCGGTGACGGTCGGTTCGGCGAGTCGCTATCCCGTCCAGCGGGTCGGCACCTCGGTGTACAACGTGGTCCGCGTGGAGGTGGTCGCGTGGCGGATCTGAGCCGCCTGGATCGCCGCTGTCGCTCGCTGGGCGACGACCGCGCACAGGTCATTCTGGTGGCGGCCTTCGTGATGGCGGTCACGTTCGTCATGCTGGCGCTGGTCGTCAACTCGGCGATCTTCACGGAGAACCTCGCCAGCCGCGGCGAAACGGCTGGCAGCGACGACGCGTTGCTGGTGCGCCAGTCGATCGAGCAGTCGACCGGCCACGCGATCGAGTACGCGAACACGCACAACGCCAGCGACACGACGACGCTGGCGACAAGCCTCGACGAGAGCGTCGGGACGCTCTCGGCGCTGTCGGGAGCGCATCACGCCTCGGGCGGGAAGGTGGTCAGCGTAGCGGGGCCGACCGACATCGAGAACGGGACTAGAGTCAGGGACGACGCCCCCGGCGGCTCCTCGTTCGAAAACGCGAGCGAGGGCAACGCGACGAGTGTCGACTGGCGCGTCGCCCACGGCGTCGCGGAGACGCGTGCCTACAGGATGAACGTGAGCGGCGTCAACCGGACGGGCAACTTCGGCGGTCCGGCCGACCAGTTCCGGGTGCGGATCGAGGACGGCGCGGGCGCGACCTGGATCATGAACGTCACCCACGACACTGCCGACGGGACCTACAAGATCGGCGTCGAGGACGGTGCCGGACGACAGGGCGTCTGTGCGGTCGACGACGGGGTCGACTACTTCCACGTCGATCTGACGGCGGGGCTCGTCGACGGGGCACCGTGTCCGGCGCTGTCGTTCGGCGAGGGCGTGTCGGAACCCTACGAGATCGCCTACGAGGAGGGCGACAAGGTGACCGGCAACTACTCGCTGGTCGTCGGCGACGACGCCACCAGCAACGGGAACCTGCCGTCGTCGTCGACCGGAGACGATCCGTACGCGACGCCCGCCATCTACGCCGCGAACGTCACGTACCGCTACGACGGGGCGAAGCTGCGCTACGAGACGACGATCCGGGTCGCGCCGGGTGAGCCGACGTGAACGATCGCGCCGTCTCCTCGACGTTCAGCTACGTGCTCAGCCTCGCGATCGCGACCATGCTGGTGACGGGGCTGCTCGTCGCGTCCGGCAGCTTCGTCGAGGACCGCCAGCGCCAGGTCGTCAGATCCGAACTCCAGGTGATCGGCCAGCAGGTGTCGGCGGACATCGCACGCGCGGACAGGCTCGTCAGAGCCAGTGACGATCCGGCCGGTGCGACGGTGCGGATCGAACAGCAGTTCCCCGCCCGAATCACGGGCACGACCTACCGGCTCGAACTCGTGGCGACGCCGTCACCGACGATCCGCCTGCGGTCGAGCAGTCCCGAGGTCCGTGTCACGGTGGGCGTCCAGAACAGGACGGCACTCAGCAACTCGTCGGCCGACGGCGGAACGGTCGTCGTCGGCTACGACGGCAGCGCCCTGGGGGTGCGCAATGACTGATCGCGCGGTCAGTGAGGTGCTCGGGTTCGCCCTCGTGTTCGGAATGGTCGTCGCCTCGGTCGCGATCATCTCGGTCAGCGGACTGGGGACGCTCCAGGACGTGCGGGACGCCGAGCAGACGAACAACGCACAGCGGGCCTTCGACGTGCTGGCGGACAACATGGCCGACATCCATCAGCGGGGGGCCCCGAGCCGAGCGACCGAGGTCAGCCTCGGTAGCGCACAGTTGTACACGGGCGAGAACGTGACGATCAACGTGACCGCAATCGACCGCGACACCGCCGACGGGAACGAGAGCGTCGAGCGATCGGTCAGGCCGATCGTCTACGAGAGCGACGGAGCGCAACGGCTCGTCTACGAGGGTGGCGCGGTGTTTCAGGTCTCCCGTGATGGCGGATTTCACACCGTCGAACCGCCGCTGGTGGCCCGAGACGGCCGTGTGCTCGTCCCGATCGTCCAGACGCGGACCGAGCGCGTCCGGAGCGTCGGCGGGTCGACCGTCCTGGTACGCGCGAACCAGCAGTCCTCGGCCGTCGCCGTCTCCGGTGGACAGTTCGAGAACGTCAGCGTGACCGTCACGTCGCCGCGGTGGGAGCTCTGGCAGCGAGCCTTCGAGCAGACAGCTCTCTCGGAGTGTGCGCCCGATCCGGACGCGGCCAGCGTGACGTGCTACCTGGAGCCGGGGGCGTCGCCGGATCGACTGTACGTTCCCGTCCACGAGATCGATCTGACGATCGAGCTGTGACGGCCGAGGAGTCGCACTGTCGGCTGTGTGCGTGACCGATGTCGCCACCCCGGGCAGCGAATATCGTCACGAAGGGACAGCCGACAGTGTCAGTCGCGAGCTTCGATCTCGATCTCCGAGACGTGGAGGTAGGTCAGTCGGACGATGTTCTCGGCCGGCGGGACGGCGTTGACCCGCTTCAGCGACCGGTCGTAGTGGACCTGTCCGCCGTTGTCAATCGTGACGCTCCCGGTGACGACACCGCCGTAGAGGCTCCCCTTCTCGACCGTGAACGAGCTACTGCCGAGCGTGCCGCCAGGTGCGAAGACGACGCCCTCGAACAGGTGGGTGTCACTGGAGGTCCCGTCGATCCGTCCCTGGAAGTCCTCGCGGCCGTAGAGCCAGAACTGGGAGGCGTTCTGCCCCTCGTCGATGTCGATCTGGCCGCCGCTTCCCTCGATCGAGAAGTGGTGGTCCGACGCCGTCGTCGTCTGTCCGTCGACGTACAGGCGGACCGTCCCGTTTCCGACGACGTGGATTCGGCCGTCGTTCTTCAGCTGGACGTAGTCACGGACCGCGAGACTGATCGTCCCGTCGGTCCCGGTGTCCAGCGTCAGCGTCTCGCCGTCGAGAACGAGTCGATCGAGGTGGTACTCGCCGGTCGAGAGCGTCTGGTCGCCGTCGCTCAGCGTCGTCCCCGTGATCGCGCCCGTGTCGCCGTTGTCGTTGTCCCCGGTCGCGTTCTCGTACCGTCGCTCGATGACGGCGTCGATCGGACCGATCCCGTCGACGCCCGAGAGCTGTTCGATCGAGCCGTCGACGCCGCCGCTGCCGGTGACCTTGATGTCGTCGGTGTAACCGGCGTCTCGGGTCACCACACCGCTCCCTTTGACGGTCACCTTGCCCCCCGACGCCAGCGAGCCGTTGACCTGGCTGTTGCCCTTGACCGTCACGTCGCCGGCCGTCCGGATCGACCCGTTGTGCGTCTTCGTGTCGGCGTACAGCCCGGTCCCTTTCGAGGAGTTGTAGCTGTCGGTCCGGGTCTGATCGCCGCTCCCGGCCAGTACGATCTCGCCGCCCGCTGACGTGGCCGCGACGGCGTTCGTGACGGTCTGTGGCCCGGCCGGGACGACGAGTGTCACCGTCGCCGTCTCGTTCGCGTGATCGAGCGTGGCCTCGCCGTCCGTACGCTCTTCGAAGAATCGGCCCCACGCCCGGTAGTACTCACTCCTGACGGTCACGTTGACGCGGCCGCCGTCGAGCGGGTTCACCCACTGTTCGTCGGCCGAGGCGTTCGGAAAGTGCTGCGTCGAGCGACCGCCCGGTCGAACCGCGATCCGGCCGTCGAGCGACTCGTCGCCGGAGACGGTCACCAGCGGGAGCGTCAGCGTCGCGTCCCGGTAGTGAAACTCCGGCGGCGAGACCATCAGCGAGCCGCCGCCACCGTCCGTCTTCCAGACGCCGCCTCCCTGGTACGCGACCGAGCGGCCGTCGTTCTCGTAGGCGATCGAGCCGAGCGTCGCGTTCATCACCGTCTTCGTGGAGTCGTTGGACGTGTTCGTCACCGCGACGGTCATCCGCCCCGCGTCGTCCCGGAGCCGATAGGCGGCCCCGTCCGTCCTCGACAGCGAGAGCTCCTGTCCGCCGGCACTCCCCAGCGCGACCATCGCGACGGTCGAGTCCAGTTGTGTCAGGCCCTTCTCGGCGCGCTCGACGCCCATCGTCTCTCGGGTGTCAGACAGCGACTGGGCACCCAGCGTCACGACGGTCAGCGAGCCGGCGACGACCATCGAGACGAGGAGGATCACGGCGATCGGCGACGACTGCCCGCGCCGGCCGAGGCCCCGGTACATACCGCCACGGACGCGACTGAGGGGAATAAGGCGCGCGACCGTTCGAACCGTTTAGCACCGTTCAAACGGTTATCGCCGGTGATATTCGAGAGGGGAAATCGGTCGGGCCGGCCCGTCACCGTTCACGGACAGCCACCGGCCGCAGTAGAAACGGTTTTACGCGCCGAGTGGGGAGAGTACGTCGGGAACAGCACGACCGCAAATCTGACCCGCCACGCGGTTGCGTGGCTTCGAGATTGCGGCCGTGTCCGGTGTTTCGACACCACACGCTCGCGCTGCGAGTAGCACGTAGCGGTCTGTGCCGTTCCAACCTAACAATGGCACGAATGCACACACGACGCCGCGGCTCGTCCGACTCGGACAAGCCCGTGGCAGACGAACCGCCGGAGTGGAGCGACGTAGACGAAGACGCGATCGAGGAGCGAGTCGTCGAGCTCGCAGAGCAGGGCCACTCGCCCAGCGAGATCGGCCTCAAGCTCCGCGACGAGGGCGTCCAGGGGACGCCGATCCCGGACGTCTCGCTCGCGACGGGCAAGAAGGTCACCGAGATCCTCGAAGAGAACGACGCGACCGCCGAACTGCCCGAAGACCTCCGGAACCTGATGAAGAAGGCCGTCCGCCTGCGAGAGCACATGGACGAAAATCCGGGCGACCACCAGAACAAGCGCGCGCTCCAGAACAACCAGTCGAAGATCCGCCGCCTCGTCGACTACTACCGCGGCGACGAGATCGACGCGGACTTCACCTACAGCTACGAGCGAGCGAAGCAACTGATCGAGTAATCGATGTCCACAGCCGGTCGCGATCAGGCGTCCGCCACGCCGCCCAGTGACCTCGCCGGCACGCTCGACGGGGCCGACTTCGTTCGGCTCGTCGCGCGCGCCGACGGGGACGGGCTGGCAGCCACGGGACTTCTCGCACGCGCTCTCGCGGCGCGCGAGACGCCATTCCAGGCGTCGGTCGCGCGAACGGGCGAGGCGGGAGCCCGGACGACGGACGCCGACGTCACGGTCAGCGTCGGTGCCGAGAGCGTCGACGCGACCGCGACACTCGCGGACGAGCCACTGAGCACCGCGGCCGTCGAGACGGTGCGGGCGCTTGGCACCGAGCCCGATCTGGCGCTCGCGCTGGCCGGCACGACCGTCGCCGACGGCGACTCCGACGAGGCCACGCTGGCCGAGGCCGCCGGGTTCGAGCGCCGCCCCGGCGTCGCCGTCCCGGTGAGCGAGTACGTCGACGGGCTCGCACACTCGACGCTGTTGCACGCGCCCTTTTCGGGCGAGCGCGCGGCCGTCGAGGACGCGATCGAGGCGCTGGGCTCCGACGACGACACGGACCGACACCGTCGCGTCGCCTCGCTGGTCGCGCTGGCGATCGCGGGCGACGAGACCGCCACCGATCGAGCCACCGAGGCGATCCAGCGGGCGCTGCGCCCCTACGTCGGCGGCCCGTTCGAGACGATCGGCGGCTACGGCGACGTGCTGGACGCCGTCGCACGCGAACGGCCCGGACTCGGCGTCGCGCTCGCGCTCGGCCACGACGGCGTGCGCGAGCAGGCACTCGACGTCTGGCGCACGCACGCCAGCAGAGCCCACACCGGAATCCGGACCGCGTCGACCCAGCGGTACGACGGCCTGTTCGTCGTCCGTGGCGACGCGATGCCCGTCGAGACGGTCGCCAGACTCGTCGCGCGGTTTCGCTCGCCCGAGCCGGTGACGCTGGTCGTCGCTGGCGACAGGGCCGCGGTTCGCGGGACCGACGACCGATCCGTCGCGCCCGCGCTCGACGCCGCGACGACCGCCGTCGGCGGAACGGCGACCCGCACGAACGCGCGGTTCGAGGGCGACACCGACGACCTCGTCGAGCGGGTCCGGGAGGCACTATGAGAGAAGCGACGATCCGGACGGCCCACGGCGACGACGCCGCGGCCGAGCGGATCGCCAGCGCGCTCCGCCCGGACAACACCGACGAGATGGCCACGCGCGTCGACGGCGACGAGATCGTGACGACGATCGACCGCGAGACGACCGGCGGACTCCACTCGACAGTCGACGACTACGTCGTCAACCTCCGCGTCGCAGCACAGCTTGCCGACCAACACACAACACACACATCATGAGCGAACGATCCGTATCCCGACAGAAGCAAGAAAAGCGGTGGTACACCGTGCTCGCTCCCGAGCAGTTCGACCGGGAGGAACTCGGTGAGACCACGGCAGACGAGGCAGAGAAGGTGCTCGGACGCACCATCCAGACAACGCTTGGCGATCTGAAAGACGACGCCAGCGAGAACAACACGAAGCTGACCTTCAAGATCAACGAGGTCGCCTCCGACTCCGCGTACACGGAGTTCATCAAGCACGAGCTGACCCGCGACTACCTGCGGTCGCTCGTCCGCCGGGGCTCCTCGAAGGTCGAGGCCTTCATCACCGTGCTGACGACGGACGACTACCGCGTCCAGATCCAGCCGGTCGCGCTGACGACCAAGAAGGCCGACGCCTCCCAGGAGAAGGCGATCCGCCGACAGATGATCGACATCGTCGAGGAGACGGCCGAGGACCGCAGCTTCGAGCAGCTCGTCGACTCCATCGTCGAGGGGCGGCTCTCCTCTGCACTGTACAGCGAGTGCAAGGACATCTACCCGCTTCGCCGGGTCGAGATCCAGAAGACCACGATGGAAGCCCGTCCCGAGGAAGTCGCAGCCGAAGAAGAGACCTCGGTCGACGTCGAGGAGTAGCTGCGCTTTCGCCGCGTTTTTTCGACGCCACGCCCGTAGCGGCCGGCTAATCGCCGGTAGACGGAGCCCAACGAAGGGGGCGTCGGCAGAACGACGCCCCAATGAGTCACCTCGAACAGCGGCCGTCGAGCTACGAGTATCGGGCCGTCGAGTCGACCGACGTACAGGGGTTTCTCGACCTCCACGAGACGGTCTGGGGACACGAGCGGCGGGCGGCGTGGTTCCGCTGGCGGTTCGGAGAGAACCCGTACGTCGACGAGATTCCGATGGTCGTCGCCGAGTGCGACGGGAAGGTCGTCGGTGCCGAGCCCTGTCTGGCGTTCAGAGTGCGACTCGGCAAGGAGACGGTGCTGGCCTTCCAGCCGGCCGACTGGGTCGTCCACCCCGACCACCGCGAGCGCGGGGTCTTCACCGGGATGACCGAACGGTTGCTCGAACAGTACAGCGACGGCCCCGCGAAACTGTACTTCAACTTCCCGACGGCCGCCCTCGTTCCGGGCCTGGAGTCGTTCGACTGGACGCTCAGGGACGGGCCGCGAACGCACTACCGGGTCCAGAACCCCCAGCGGCTCGTCCGTCACGGGTCGAGTTCCAAGCGGGAGTTCCGATCGATCGCGTCCCGACACCTCGGCCGGCTGGCGACGCCCCTGGCCCGGGGCTATCTCTCCGTTCGGGACCGACTCCGCCGCGACGGGGCGGCGATTGCCGTCGAGCGACACCACGGCGTCCCCGCCGACCTGCTCGCCGGACTGAGCGACGGCGAGGGACGGGACGCCGTCCACGTGGTCCGAGACGCCGACTACTACCGGTGGCGCTTCGCGAACCCTCGCTGGGAGACGACGACGTACGTCGCCCGGCGCGACGAGAGAGCCGTGGCAGCCTGCGTCATCTGTCGAGAGCAACGCGGCGACATCCGGACAACCGCCGTCCTCGATACGGTGCCACGCGGTGACGGAGTCGCGCCGGCGGCCTTCGAGGCGCTGCTGACGCCGATCGTCGCCGACGCGGCCGACTCGGACGTCGTCAAGGTCGGCGAGGGGCCGATCCCGCCGTCCGTCCTCGACGCGTTCGGCTTCCGGGCGAGTGACGCGTTCCCGCTGTCGATGCTCTCGGACCGGTCTGTCCTCGCGGTGCGTCCGGCACACCGCTCGGAGGACGGGACGGTCGACGTTGCTGGCGTCGATCCGACCGAGCGAGAGTGGGAGCTGGCGCTCGCGGATCGAGACGTTGCCTGATACCGACAGTGGCGGTTGTCGGGGGAGCAGGACACGGGGTCGCGGAATCCGTCACGGACGAGCTACTCGACGACGACCGTCCCGATCATTCCCCCGCGCTCGTGTGGGATACAGAAGTAGCGGTGCTGGCCGGCGACCTCGAAGGTGTGGCTGTACGTGTCCCCCTGGTACAGCGAGCCGTCTGTCGCGTTCGTCCACCCGTCGCGGGCGGACGGTTCGTCGTCGAACCCGCCGGAGGCGAAGTAGTCTGCCCCGTCCGGGATGCCGTCCTCGTAGGCAGTCACGGAGTGGGCGTGAGAGCTCGTGTTTCGCCAGACGACGGTGTCGCCGGCGGCGACGGTGATCTCGGCGGGATCGAACGCGTTGCTCGTCATCCCGACGTCGTAGTCTCCCGACTCGGCGAGGCCGCCGAGACACCCCGCCAGTCCGACCACACTCGCTCCGGCGACCGTTCGCAGGTAGGCGCGACGCTCCATAGCTCACGTCGGGACTGGACGATCAAAGACGGCTCGGTTCCGGACGGCCTCGGTTCGGAACTGCAAAGTGGAGTCGCCGGGAGGCTCAGGTATGAAAGCGACCGCGAAGGCACACCCGATCCAGGGGATCGTCAAGTATCACGGGATGCGCGACGAGGAACTGCGCTTGCCCTACCACGACAGCATCAGCGTCTGTACGGCACCGAGCCACTCGAAGACGACCGCGGCGTTCGATCCCGACCTCGACGCCGACGAGTACGTCATCGACGGCGAGCCGGTCGAGGGTCGCGGGGCCGAGCGCATCGCGGCCGTCGTCGACCACGTCCGCGAGCTGGCGGGGATCGACCACCGCGTGCGCTTCGAGTCGGAGAACTCCTTCCCGACGAACATCGGCTTCGGTTCCTCGGCCTCCGGGTTCGCGGCCGCGGCGATGGCGCTCGTCGAGGCGGCGGGCCTCGACATGACCCACCCCGAGATCTCGACGGTCGCACGCCGTGGCTCGTGCTCTGCCGCGCGGGCCGTGACGGGCGGGTTCTCCCACCTCAAGAACGGCATGAACGACGCGGACTGTCGCTCCGAGCGCATCGAGACCGAGCTGGAAGACGACCTCCGGGTCGTCGCCGGCATGGTCCCGTCCTACAAGGAGACGGAGGCGGCCCACGAGGAGGCCGCGGCGAGTCACATGTTCGAGAACCGGATGGCCCACATCCACGGCCAGATCGCCGCGGCGCGAGACGCCATCGCGGCGGGGGCGTTCGATCGGACCTTCGAACTGGCCGAGCACGACTCGCTGTCGCTGGCGGCCACGACGATGACCGGGCCGGCGGGCTGGGTGTACTGGCAGCCACGGACGATCGAGATCTTCAACGCCGTCCGCGAACTCCGTGAGGAGGGGGTCCCGGTCTACTTCTCGGTCGACACCGGCGCGAGCGTCTACGTCAACACCACGGCAGAGCACGTCGACCGCGTCGAGGAGACGGTGGCCGACTGCGGCGTCGACACCCGCGTCTGGGAGGTCGGCGGCCCCGCGCGGGTGCTCGACGACTCCGAGGCGCTGTTCTGAGCGGATTCCCAGCGTTCGACGCCGATACCGACGGATAAATGCAGCCAGAGCCACTACAGCGCGAATATGTCCGACCGGATCGTCGGCGAGCTTCAGGACCAGGCGACCGTCGAGGAACGTGTGGCATCGGGTGCGACCACCGACTGGATCGTCGACCACTGGACCACGTTCCGCGACGGCCTCCTCGGCGAGCGAAACGGCACGCCGTTCCCGTGCTTTTTCGGGGCCGAATCCGTGGCCAACGGAGATCCGCTGTACACAGCGGTCCCGTCGATGACCGACAAGGACGCGTTGCTGGATCTGGGCCGGACCCTCCTGCAGTATCTGGACACGTACCAGGAACACAGCGACCGCGCGTCGCTAGTCACGTTCTTCAAGCCGCCAGAGCGCGAACTCACGGAGGCCCAGTACCACGAAGCGCTGTGGAACATCTTGCAGTTCCTGCACGTCCACGATCCAGCACCCTGGCCCGAAGACATCCCGACAGAGCCAGACGATCCCCACTGGGAGTTTTCCTTCGGCGGCGAGCCGATCTTCCCGACCTGCCGAGCACCCTTCTACGAGGATCGGAAGAGCCGGTACTGCCCCGTGGGGCTGGAGATCACCTTCCAGCCGCGGGCGCTCTTCGAGGACATGGGCGTGACCGCCGATACCGAGGCCGGCGAACACGCCCGGGAGATCATCCAGGACCGACTCGAAGGGTACGACGGCGTCTGTCCGCACGCGGACCTCGGAGACTGGGGCGTCGAAGGAGATCGAGAGTGGCCACAGTACATGCTCTCGGAGGACGACCGACAGGCACCCAGCGAGTGCCCGATCTCGACCACCCGCGAGCACCCCAAGTCGACGCGGCTGCTTGACGCCCGCGAGAGCGTGGGCTACCCTAACTGAGACCATGTCGGGAACACCGGTACTGGTACTGGTCGACTTTCAGCGAGGGTTCGACGAACCCGGCTGGGGAACGCGCAACAACCCCGACGCCGAGGCGAACGCGGCGCGACTCCTCTCGGCGTGGCGAGAGCACGACCGTCCGATCGTCCACGTCCGCCACGACTCGACGGAGCCCGACTCGCCGCTGCGGGCGGGCGAGCCCGGTTTCGACTACAAGCCCGAACTCGCCCCCGTCGACGGTGAGCCGGCGTTCCGAAAGCGGGTCAACGGTGCGTTCGTCGACACCGGCCTGGGGGCGTGGCTCCGCGAACGAGGCCACGAGTCGATCGTCGTCTGTGGGCTGACGACCGATCACTGCGTGTCGACGACCGTCCGGATGGGCGAGAACCGAGGCTTCGAGACGTTCGTCGCGGCAGACGCGACGGCGACGTTCGACCGAACGCTCGACGGCGAACGGTTCGAAGCGCCCCTCGTTCACAGAACTGCGCTGGCACACCTCGACGGGGAATTCGCCACCGTCCTCTCGACGGCAGCGGCCGTCGACCGCTGGTGACGGCCGAGGTATGTGATACCATAGCAATCGTTAAGCGCCCGCTCCACCAAACGGGAGTATGGAGACAGTCGAGCGACCGACGTTCGAGTCTGACACCAGTCGCCGCATCTACGAGTACGTCGAGCGCCACGGCACCGCGAAGCGACACATTCTGCTGGAGCAAAGCGACGCGTCCGCCGAGGAGTTCGGCGACCGCCTCGACGAGCTGAAAGAGCGAGGGTATCTCAGCGAGGACGGCGGCACCATCCGCGTCGCGCTCGACGTCGGTGCCGTCGAGGCGTACGAGACCGGGGATCTGTCGGTGACGATCCGGCCGGCCCGTCACGAGGACTTCGACGGTCTCGTCCGGGCGATCCGGGACGTGACCGACGAGGAGACGTACGTCGTCGCCGAGACCGTCGCCGAGGAACTGCTCTACGAGGACACCATCAACCGCCACACGACCGTCGAGTCGCGCGTGTTCTTCGTCGCGGCGGTCGACGGCGAGGTCGTGGGCTGGACCCACCTCGACCTGCCACAGCTCGATTCGCTGGCCGGGACCGCCCAGCAGACCGTCGGCGTCACCACCGAGTATCGAGGCGAGGGAATCGGCAGCGAACTCCTTCGGCGGGGCCTCTCCTGGGCGGAGGCCAACGGCTACCGGAAGGTGTACAACAGCCTCCCGATGACGAACGACCGCGCGATCGAGTTCCTCACGGACCACGGGTGGAACACCGAAGCCATCCGCCGGAACCACTACACGATCGACGACGAGCAGGTCGACGAAGTGATGCTGTCGACGACGATGTAGCGAACGTTGATACGAGGGCGCGCCCAAGCGACGGTATGCGCGTCGCCGTCCTGGGTGCTGGCTACGCCGGCCTGACACTCGCTCGGAAGCTCGAATCGTCGCTGCCAGAATCGGCCGACCTCGTCGTCGTCGACGAGTCCGAGGACCACGTCGTCCAGCACGAACTCCACCGCGTCGTCCGCCGGCCCGCAGTCGAGGACGAAATCTCGATCCCGCTGACGGATCTCCTCGACTGCGAGGTCAGGCAGGCGGCGGTGACGAGCGTCGATCCCGAGGCGGGCGTCGCCCGGCTGGACGGCGCAGACGACCTCGACTACGACGTGGGCGCGATCTGTCTCGGAGCCGAGACGGCGTTCTACGACATCCCCGGACTGCGAGAACACGCGACGCCGCTGAAGCGACTCGAACACGCTCGCGAGATCCGCGAACGGTACCTGGACGTGCTCGACGAGGGCGGGCGCGTCGTCGTCGGCGGTGCCGGCCTCTCGGGAGTGCAGGTCGCTGGCGAACTCGCGGCGATGGCGCGGGAACGTGGGAACGAGACAGCCGGCGACGGGGGGACGGCCGGTGTGGACCACGACATCCTCCTGCTCGAACAGCTCGACAGCGTCGCGCCGAGCTTCCCCGAGGCGTTCCAGCGGGCCGTCGCCGACCAGCTCGGCCAGCGCGGCGTCGAGATCCGAACGGAGACGACCGTCGAAGCCGTCGACGGAGAGACGATCACGGTCGCCGACGGGGCAGACCTGTCGTACGACCAGCTCGTCTGGACGGGTGGACTACAGGGACCGTCGGCGCTGGACGACGAGCGTCCCGTCGTCAGGAGCGACCTGCGGCTCGCGGACGACACCTTCGCGGTCGGCGACGTGGCGCGAGTCGTCGACACGGACGGCGAGCCGGTCCCGGCGAGTGCGCAGGCGGCGATCCGAGAGGCCGGAGTCGCCGCGGAGAACGTCACGGCGCTGGTCGAGCATCGACTGGCCGGGGCCGCGGGCTTCGAGCCGCGGCTGGATCGATACACCTTCGACTCGCTGGGCTGGCTGGTCAGCGTCGGCGACGGCGCGGTCGCGCAGGTCGGCGACGGCGTCCTGACCGGCCAGGCGGCGCTCGCGCTCAAGACCTCCGTCGGCGCGGGCTATCTCGGCAGCGTCGGAGCCGTCGAGAACGCCGTCGAACTGGTCCAGTCGGAGCTCGGGCTGGCGGCCGACGGTGCCGACGACGACGCGAGCGATCCAGAGGCGGTCGACACGGAGCCCTGAATGCCGAAACCGGAGGGCACTTACCATCGACGGGCCGACTCGACGGTATGCGCATCGCCGATCGCCAGCAGGTCGAGGGCGGGCGCGAGCGGCTGACGCTCGTCCCCGAGACGCTGGACGACCTGTGGCACCTGACGTACGTGATCGAGCCGGGCGACCGCGTCGCGGGCGACACCACCCGGCGGATCCAGCGCGACGACGATCAGTTGCGCGACAAGGGCGGGGAGCGCGAGCCCATGTGGATCGCGGTCGAGGTCACCGACGTGGAGTTCGCGAAGTTCGCCAACCGGCTGCGCGTCGGCGGCACGATCGTCGACTGTTCGCGCGAGGACCAGCTCGACTTCCACCACACGTTCAACGTCGAGGAACACGACGAGATCGAGGTCGAGAAGGTCTGGAAGCCCGACCAGATCGACCGCGTCGAGGAGGCGACCGAGGCGACCGACCAGCCCGACGTGGCGATCGCCACCGTCGAGGAAGGGGAGGCACACGTCCACACCGTCGCCCAGTACGGCACCGAGTCGCGCGCGTCGATCACCTCGACGACGGGGAAAGGAGACTACGCTCGACCGAGAGCGGAGCTGTTCGCGGAACTGTCAGACGTGCTCCGGCGGATGGACGTGGACGCCTACATCCTCGCCGGCCCCGGCTTCACCAAGCAGGACGCGCTCAAGTACATCCAGGACGAGTACCCGGATCTGGCAGCGGAGATCACGACCGTCGACACCAGCGCCGTCGGCGACCGCGGCGTCCACGAGGTGCTCAAGCGCGGTGCGGTCGAAGACGTCCAGGAGCGGACCCGTATCGCGGAGGAAGCCGAGCTGATCGACGAGCTGATGGAACGCATCGCGACGGGCACGAAAGTCGCGTACGGTCCCGACGCGGTCGCCGAAGCCGCCGAGTTCGGCGCGATCGAGGAGCTGCTGGTGCTCGACGAGCGACTCCGCGAGGAGCGAGGCGAGGACAGCGAGTGGGACGTGGACGTCGACGAGATCGTCACCGCAGCCGAACAGAAAGGCGGCGACGTGACCGTCTTCTCCCACGAGTTCGACCCCGGCCAACAGCTCCACAATCTGGGCGGTGTGGCCGCGTTACTGCGGTATCGGCTGCAGTAGAGAGCGAACGGGGCGAAACGGTTTTCATTGGCGATATCTATCGTCAGGTACTGACAGTTCAGCTACCGACCGGAGCCAGTCACCAGCATGTCATTCGAAAACCAGACGGACTTCGCCAGGCAGGTCGCCGACCTCAACAAGTACGGACAGGCCCTAAATCGGTGCGAAAGCGTCGACGAGGTCGTTTCGATGACGCTGGAAGCGATGTCACTGCTGTTCGACGCCGCCGACAACACGTTCGTGGAAGTGCGAAACGACGACCTGCAGGTCGTCCACAGCACGAACCCCGCGTTGTCGGTCGGTGAAGCGCCGACGAGCGTGGCACGGCGGGCCTACGAGTCCAGAACGACCGAGACGGCCAGCGGTGCGGACGCTCGTGCCGCCACCGACACGGAGACGACCGCGGCACTGGCCGTCCCGGCGACGATCGTCGACGAGGTGACGGCGGTGCTCGTGATGCGCTCGACGAGCCGGTCCGAGTTCGACGACACCGTCGTGCGCCCGATGGAGATTCTGGCGTCTCACGCCGCGACGGCGATCAGCAACATCCGGTCGCGGGAGCGACTCGAACGGGCCAGACAGGACCTGTAGACGAAAAAGGAGATGGTCGAACTGTACGACCGCCTGTTGCGCCACGACCTGGGCAACGACCTGCAGGTGATCACCGGGTTCTCCGAGGTCCTCGCCGACGAAGCCGACGGCGAGACCGCTACCTACGCCGAGCGGATCAACGAGGCCGCACACAGCTCTGCCGACCTGATCCAGGGGGTCGGGAACCTCGTCTCGACGCTGGAAGAAGAAGAGGAGCCGGAACCGAGAAGCCTCGCGCCGATACTCGAACGGACCGTCAGTGAGGCCGAGACCGGCTACGACGAGCTGACCGTCGAGTTCGACAAGGCGGCCTTCGAGGAAACGGTGTACGCCGGGGATCTGCTCGAATCGGTGTTCACGAACGTCCTCACGAACGCCGTCGTCCACAACGAGGGAGCGGTCACGGTCCGGACGAGCGTCGAGACGGGCGTCGACGACGTGGTGGTCTGCTTCGCCGACGACGGAGCGGGTATCGATCCGTCGGTCCGCGACGAGCTGTTCGAGATGGGCGAGAAAGGCCCCGACAGCAGCGGCAGCGGGTTCGGCCTCGGCTTCGTCCGCGCCCTGACCGAGTCGTACGGCGGCGACGTGACCGTCGCCGAAAGCGATGCCGGCGGCGCGGAGTTCCGCGTTCGGCTCCAGCGTGCCTGATACGGATTATTGTAGCGATTTACCGGTGATCGTCGCCACGGAGTAGACGATCACCGGTACGCAACTACAATAAACCGTACGAGACGGCCGGTGTCGCGGTGCCGGGGAGACTCTCGCGGGTCAGGACTCTGTCGAATCGATCGTCACCGACAGCCCGTCGGCGGCAAAGCGAACGTCGCCGTCGTAGCTCGCCCCGATCGAGTCCAGCATCTCCTCGTGACGGCCCTCCGTGTGCGGGTAGAGGTGGGTGAGATACACGCGGCCGACGGCGGCCTCGGCGCGGTCCAGGGCCGTCCCGAGCTGGGCGGGCGTCGGGTGGTTAGACACGTCCACCTCGTCCGGGAACGAGCAGTCGTGGACGAGCACGGCCGCCCGATCCGCGAACTCGATCAGTTCCGTGAACGCCTCGGAGTCCCCGCTGTAGACCAGCGCCGGCTCCTCGCCCCCGGCCTGAAAGCGATAGGCGAAACACGACATCGAGTGGCGCGTCTCTATGGCCTCGATATCGAAGCCGGCGAGCGTGAACGGCTCATCGACGCCGACTTCGTCGATCGTGAGGTCGAGTCGGCCGTGCATGTAGCCGTGCAGATCGAGGAGCCCCTCGATCAGGTCACGGGTCCCCGGCGGACCGGCGATCGTCAGGTCGGTGTCGCCCGCGAGCCACCGCGCCTTCATGAACACGTCGAGGTCGGAGACGTGATCGAGGTGGTGGTGAGTGAGCAAGACGGTGTCGACGCCCTCGTAGCCAACGTCGGTGCGTTCGAGCGCGTGAAGGACGCCGCTGCCACAGTCGACGAGCAGCCGGTCGGAGCCGTCTTCGAGCAACAGTCCGGACTGGAAGCGGGTGCCCGTCGGCATCGCGCTGCCGGTTCCGAGAAAGGTCAGGCGCATGTCTGATCGCTCGGGGTGGAGGGCCTAAGCGATTTGGATGGGGTCAGCGGGACTGTCTGTCGGGGTGGGCAGGCGGCGGCCATCGGCGAGGGCGGCGGGTGACGGGAACCGCCCGCCGACGGCGCAGATACGCCTACGAAGGATACCCATAAAGCCCCACCTGTGGCTCAAAATCCAGTTTAAGCGTTCCTCGTGTACGCCCACCAGACGCCGAGCACCGCGACGACCGTCATCCCGCCGAGGAAGAATGCCAGCCCCGGAGAGAGCTCCAGCCCGCCGCTTGCCGCCACATCGGTGGCCTGTGCAGTCGTTTCGAGCGACAGATCGACCGTCTCCTCCTCGGGGACCGGCGTGTCGGTCTCGGGTGGTGGCGTCGGCGTCGACGTGGCGCTGTCGGCGGGTGTCTCCGTCGCCTCCGCGATGCCGATGTCGCCGCCGTCGCTCGCCGTTTCGGTGGGCGTCGGCGTGTCCGCGGGCGCTTCCGTCGGTGTCTCGGTCGCGCCCGTCGTGTTCGTGACGCCGCCGGAGTCACTGCCACCCGCGCCGTCACCGCCCTCCGAGGACGGCCCGGCGGAGCTGAACCCGACCGAGAGCCCGTCGCCGAACAGCTGTTCGATGACCAGACTGCCGAGCGCGACGACGCCGACCACGGGTAGCAGGCGCTTGACCATCGTCGTCAGAGACCGCTTTCGCTCCTCGGTCCCGACGAACAGCACCGTCGGATCGTCCGGCGGCTGGTACACCGCCATCTCCTGGCCCTTCTCGGAGTACTGGGTGCCAGCGACGGCGATCAGGTCCTGGTCGTCGAGCTTCTCGATGTGATAGGAGACCTTCTGGATCGACATGTCCAGTCTGTCGGCGATCTCCGACGGCGTGCCCGGCTCGTCGTAGATCTCGTTGAGAATCGCGCGGGCGGTCTCGGAGTTGAGCGCGTCGAGTAGCGGGGCCACCTCGTCGTCGACGCCGACGACCTGGAGTTCCCCCTCCTGTGACGTACTCGTATCGGGGCCTCTGGAGGGCAGCAGCGACATATCGAAACCACAGACGGCCAGTGTAATGAATCTCGTGGAGTGTGCGAACGACGTTTGACCGATCGGCGAGCGAACGAGCGGCCGGGTAAGGCGATCCTACCGGCCCGCCGTTCAGTCTTCCAGCCGCTCGACCAGTTCGGCGGCGGTCGCGTCGTCGAGTTCGACCAGTGGCGGACGGACCGCGGCGTTCTCGATGACGCCCCGCCCGGCGAGGATCGCCTTGCAGACCGGCGCGAATCCGTGTTCGGCTGCCGACCGGAACACGGGATCGATCTCGTCGAACTGGACCGTTCGGGCAGCGGCCACGTCCCCGTCGGCGACGGCGCTACCGGCCCGCCCGAGGGCCGCGGGCCGGACGTGCGTGACGGCGTTGATCCCGCCGTCGCCACCCATGAGCAGCGAGGGGACGTACTGGGCGTCCCAGCCCTGAAGCACCTCGAAGGAGTCGGGCGTCCGGTCGAGCAGTTCGTCGAAGTGCGTCAGGTCGCCACTGGAGTCCTTGATACCGTCGTAGCGGCCGCGTTCGGCCAGGGACGCGACGGTCTCGACGGCGAGGGACTGCCCGGTGGCACTGGGAATGTCGTAGAGGTACAGCGGGATCGACGCGCCGGCCGCGACGGCGTCGAAGAACCGTTCGTTGCCGGCAGGGGCGGCCTGGCCGCCGTAGTACGGAGCGACGACGAGCGCCGCGTCCGCACCCGCGTCGGCGGCGGCCGCGATGCGCTCGCGAACGTCTTCGACCGCCGTCCCGCCGACCCCGGCCATCACGCTCGCCCGGCCGTCGGCGGCCGCGACGGTCGTTTCGACGACGGTCCGTCGCTCGGAATCCGTCAACGAGGCGAACTCGCCCGTGGTGCCACAGGGGACGAGTCTGTCGACACCGCCCGCGACGAGGTGGTCTACGAGCGACCGGAGCGACGCGCGATCGAGCGTGCCGTCGTCCGCGAACGGAGTCACCATCGGACAGCCGACGCTGTAGTCCATACCGGAGTCCGGAGTGGCAACGAATTAGCGCTTGGGGATCGAGACTTCACGTTCACCGTGCGGTCCGAAGGCACTTGTCGCCCCAGTCCTACCCCTCGACAACGAATGGAGGGACGCGAACGGCTCGCTGGCGTCGATCCGGAGTTCGACCCCGAGAGCGTCGCGATCGACGACGGCGACGTGCTGGATCGGCTCGCGCCGGTCGTCCGGGAGTGGTGGGTCGAGCAGTTCGGCGAGTTCGTCCCGCACAACGGGGGGTTCTTCACCCCGCCACAGAAGGAGGCGATCCCGCTGATCCACGAGCGGGAGAACGCCCTGATCGCAGCGCCGACCGGCAGCGGCAAGACGCTCGCGTCCTTTACCGGCATCGTCAACGAGCTGTTCGCGAAGGCTCGCGAGGACGCACTCGACAACAGCGTCTACTGTCTGTACGTCTCGCCGCTGAAATCACTGGCAAACGACATCCACCGGAATCTGGCGGTCCCGCTGACCGACATCACCGAGAAGCTCGACGAACGGGGCGAGGCCGTCGAGATCCGACACGCGATTCGCCACGGGGACACGAGCGACAGCGACCGCCAGCAGATGCTGGAGACGACGCCGCACATCCTCAACACGACGCCGGAGACGCTGGCGATCTTGCTCAACAGCCCGAAGTTCAAAGAGAAGCTCCGGACGGTGGAGTACGTCGTCGTCGACGAGATCCACAGCCTCGCCGAGAACAAGCGCGGGACCCACCTCTCGGTGTCCCTGGAGCGCCTGGAGGCGCTGGCCGACGGCTCGCCGACCCGGATCGGCTGCTCGGCGACCGTCGAGCCACTCGACGAGATGGCCCAGTTCCTGGTCGGGTGTGAACGCCACGGCGCGGGCGGCGACGACTGGTCGCCCCGCGAGTGCGAGATCGTCGACGCGCGCTTCGCCCGTGACTTCGACGTGGAGTTGACGACGCCCACCGACGACCTGATCGACACTCCGCGAGACGTGATCCAGGGACGATTCTACGACCAGCTCCACGAGCTGATTCAGGAACACACGAACACGATCGTGTTCACGAACACGCGCTCGGGGGCCGAGCGAGTCCTGCACAATCTCCGCTCGGAGTTCGACGGCTACGGGGAGGACAACTCCGGGTGCCACCACGGGAGCCTCTCGAAAGAGCGCCGCCAGGAGGTCGAGGAGCGTCTCAAAGCGGGGACACTCGACGTCGTGACGACCTCGACGAGTCTGGAGCTGGGGATCGACATGCCCCACGTCGATCTGGTCGTGCAGGTCGGCTCACCCAAGTCCGTCGCCGCGCTCCTCCAGCGAGTCGGTCGAGCGGGCCACCAGCTCGGAGAGACCGTCACGGGACGGGTCGTGGCGCTGGACCGGGACGAGCTGATCGAGTGTGCGGTGATGTTGAAGAAGGCAACGGAGGGGTTCGTCGACCGGGTGTTCGTCCCCGAACGCGCACAGGACGTGGCGACACAGCACGTCTACGGCATGGCGATCAACGCCGTCCGGCCCGAGCGCGAGGTCGAGGCGATTCTCCGGCGTGCATACCCCTATCGCGAGTACACCGACGACGAGTGGGAGCAGCTCTGTCGGTATCTCACCGCCGACTATCCGGGGATGGAAGACAAGAACGTCTACGCGAAGATCTGGCGAGACACGAACGATCCCCCCGACGGCGAGCACCACTACGAGGAGTACGACGTGGGCGAACACCTGATCGGCAAGCGCGGGCGGATGGCCCGCGTCATCTACATGACCAACATCGGGACGATCCCCGACTCGTTCACCTGCGACGTGTACACCCGGGCGGGCGACGAGTGGGTCGGGCAACTCGACGAGGGCTACCTCGACACGCTTGAGAGCGGCGACGTGTTCGTACTCGGGGGCGACAACTTCGAGTATCGCTATCGTCGGGGCTCGAAGGTGTACGTCGACCGGACCAGCGCACGGCCGACGGTCCCGTCGTGGTTCTCCGAACGGCTGCCGCTGTCGTACGACCTCGGCCGGGAGATCCTCGCCTTCCAGCGCCAGCTACTGTCGCGACTCGACGAGGGCGGCCCGCCGGCCGTTCGACTGTGGCTCCGGGAGTTCCCCCTGGACGAGAACACCGTGCGTGCGATCACGCGGATGTTCTCCGAGCAGGTGGCCTACGCCGGCTCGGAGAGCGTCTCGACCGACGACCGGCTCGTGATCGAGGTGGCGCTGGACCACGACGAGTACGAGCGCCGCTACTACGTCCACTCCGGGTACGGACGGCGGTTCAACGACGGCTTCTCGCGGCTCGTCGCCTACCGCGTCGCCCAGCGAGCCAGCGCCAACGTCCAGGTCGCCGTCGCCGACAACGGCTTCACCCTCTCGATGCCGCTGAACAGGAAAGTCGACATCGAGGGAATCGTCACCGACATCGATCCGACGGCGGTCCGGGCGGATCTGCGGGCCAGCCTCGACGGGACGGACCTGCTCCAGCGGTACTTCCGGATCAACGCCACGCGGGCGCTGATGATCCTCAAGCGGTACAAGGGCTACGAGAAGTCGGCCAGCGAACAGCAGGTCAACGCCGAGATGCTACTCTCGTTCGCCGAGGAACTGGGCGACTTTGCCGTCGTCGAGGAGACGTATCGCGAGATCCTGGAAGACAAGCTCAACGTGGGCGCGATCGAGGACGTGACCGGCGCGATCCAGACCGGCGATCTCGCCGTCGAGACCGTCCGCGTCGACTCGCCGTCGCCCCGCGCGTTCGGGCTGGCGACGCTGCTGGCCAGCGACGTGGTGCTGGCCGAAGACGAGTCCGCGGTGTTGCAGGCGTTTCACGACCGCGTGCTGGAAGCGATCGACGACGACCCTAGCGAGGTCTGATACGGACGGTTGTAGCGATGTGTCGGTGGGCGTTGGGACGGGTAGGCGCTCACCGGTACGCGACGACAATGTTCCGTATGATACCGCCGACGGTTTATCTCCCGTGACGACCTGAGAGGACGACGACGGTCGAAAATCGGAGACGATGGGCACCCAAAAGAGGTTTGCCGGTCGGGAAGCTACGCTCTAGCAACGGAGGCCAAGAACATGAACAAGAGACAGGCGTTGCTGCTGGCCCTGCTCGACGCCGACGACGAGGGGACGATCAGCGGTCGCACTCGTCTGCAAAAGTTGGTGTTCTTGGCTCAGGAGGAGTTCGCCGACGACCTCGACGCGTCGGAGTACGAGTTCTATCCGTACCACTACGGTCCGTTCTCGAAGGATCTGCTAAACGACGTCGAAACGTTGGAACAGACCGGACTCGTCTCCGAGCGGAACGTCGATCTCCAGCGTGGTGAGAAGTACATATACGAGCTCGAAGACGACGGGAGAGACGCGCTGCGACAGTTCTTGTCGACGCTTTCCCCTTCTGACCGACAGGAGATCGAAGAGCGCGCCGAGCTGGTCGAGACGAACTTCAACGACATTTCGGTGTCACGGTTGCTCGAATACGTCTACAATCAGTACGAGTCGTACGCAGAGGAAAGCGTCCTTTAGCCCGACCCGTCCCCGGACTCTCCGGACTCATCGTCCGTGCTCTCGTCTGGTTCGTCGATCGCGGATTCGAGCGCGTCCTCTGCCGCTTGGACGACCTGTTTCCACTCTTCTTCGGTCGGCTCCTGAAGGTCGCCTCTGGTCAGTACATCGCCGTAGTCGTCTGACCCGTCCCTGTCGTGAAAGAAGACCGCTGAGATCGTCTCCCGCTCGATGTACAGGGCGTTGTTCTTGTCCCGATCGCTCTCGTCGCCCGTCGCGACTCGGCTCTCGGGGGAGACGGGCGAGAGGACCAGGTCGCCGCCCTCGTCGAACGAGGAATAGCGCGCTACGATTCCGTGCAGGGGAGCTTCGAACGAGTCGGTGACGACCGTCACTTCCCTGTCTCGAATCTTCGTCGAGGCGTAGTCCCACGGCTGTTGCTGGTCGTTGAAATTGCGGACCGTCTCGCCGAACAGCCGGTTCGACACGTCACCGACGAACTCCCCGACGTAGTAGGCGACGGCCATCTGAACCGTGAGTGTGACCACGACGACGAGGAAGCTCAGTCCGTTCGATTGCCCGACCACAAACGGGCCGTATCCGAACAGCCGTAAGAACAACAGTGTCGGGAGCCACGAGATCGCACCGCCGCCAAGCGCCGCACCGAGTTTGTCCAGTCGGGACAGGGTGTCGTAGCGATGTCCGCCAGCCATCAGCCCACGGTAGAACAGCAGACCCGGCACGAGAATGGCGATGAGGTAGATCGGTCCCAGTGCGAACGTCGACAGACCCCCGGACTGGAGAGGCGGCCAAAGTGATAGAATCACCGACATGGGCGTTGGTTGCGGACGACTCGGATGATTGACCGGGTGGCAAAAAAGCTACTGTGTGCCGGCCTGCCATGCGTCGTCGAGAGCACCGGATCGTCCGTGACCCCCACGCTTTTGCCCGCACGGACCGCCCCACATCGCATGGAGAGGCTCAACTCCCGCGTGCAACTGCTGTGGATCGGGCGGGCGGTCGTGGTCGCGGCGGTGCTTGCGGGCGTCGCCGTCGCGATCGACCGCTTCGCGATCCCGGTCGACCCGCCGCTGATCGCCGCCGTCGTCGTCGTGGCGGCCGTTCTCGGGACCGTCCACGCCGTCCTCAGGTTTCGACGCTGGCGCTTCGAGATTCAGGACGACGCGCTCTTTCTGGTCCGTGGAGTCGTGACGCAGGTCGACACCTCGGTCCCCTACGTCCGGCTCCAGCACACCGACACCCAGCGCGGACCGGTCGAGCGGCTCGTCGGTCTCTCCAGCGTCGTCGTCTACACCGCCGGAACGCGGGGTGCCGACATCCGTATTCCGGGGCTGCGTCCGGAGCGGGCGACCGAACTGCGCGAGCAACTGCGCGAGCTCGCGGCCGAGAGCGAGGCCACCGACGCCGTATGAACCGTCTCCACCCGATCAGCGCCGTCGGTAGCGTCGTCACCAACGTCGTCCGGCTCGGGAGCATCGGCTTCTTCGCCGGTATGATGCTCACGGGTCCACTGGACGTGCTCCCGCTCGAAGCGGTGTTCGTCCTCGCACCTGCCGGTGCCCTCGTCGGGGCGGCCTACGCCGTGGCGCGGTACTACCGTTTTACCTACGCACTCGCGGGGGGCACGCTGTCGGTCGACTCCGGCGTCTTCGACCGACAGGAACGGGAGATTCCGCTGGGACGGATCCAGAACGTCGACATCGAGCGCGGCCCCGTCCAGCGGCTCTTCGGCCTCGCCGTCGTGAAGTTCGAGACGGCCGGCGGGAGCGCGACGGAGGCGATCCTGAACGCCGTCGACGTCGACGAGGCCAGAGCGCTCCAGTCGGCCGTCGCTCAGTACCGACGAGAGGACGACGAGACGGCAGGCGACGAGAGCGAGCCAGCACACGATATGGCCCGAGAGCCGACAGGGCCAGAACAGCGCCGGCTCTACGAGCTCTCGACCAGCGATCTGCTGACGCTCGCGCTCGTCTCGTTCCGGCCCGCAGCCCCCGCGGTGGTCCTCTTCGGAGTCCCGTTCGCACAGGAGTACGCGCTCCGACTGCTCTCGGCGACCGTCGAGACACTGGGCGGCCCGTCGACGGTCTCGCTGTCGGGGCTCCCGACCTACTCGACGGGAGAGGCGCTGTTGACCGTCGGCGTCGCCGCGGCGCTGTTCGCACTCGCGGCCTGGCTCCTGAGTGCCGCGTTCACGATCACGGAGTACTACGGCTTTCACCTCGACTACGTCGGCGACGACCTGCGATACGAGCGCGGACTGATCCAGCAGTACAGCGGCTCGATCCCGCTGGAGAAGGTCCAGACGGTCACCGTCCGAGAGAACCTACTGATGCGACAGGTGGGATACGCCGCTCTGGCCGTCGAGACGGCCGGCTACGCGCCGGGTTCGGGGAGTCAGGACGCGAGCAACACGGCGATTCCGCTGGACGATCGCGAGACGGTGCTGGCCGTCGCCGAGGCGCTGACCGACGCCGACGTGCCGGCGATGGAGCGACTCCCCGACAGGTCGCGCCGACGCTACGCCGTCCGGTACTCGCTGCTCCCGGTCGCGGCGACGGGGCTGTTGCTTTCCGTCGACACGCTGGTCCAGACGGTCCCCTACTGGTACGCGCCGCTGGCGCTGCTCCCGGTCGCGGCACTGGCCGGTCACCTGAGCTGGAAGCACCGCGGGTTCGCGCTGCTCGACCACCTCTTTGCCACCCGGAGCGGCGTCCTCGTGCGGTCGACCCGGCTGGTGCCGTACTACCGCGTCCAGACCGTGATCGACACGCGAACGGTGTTCCAGCGTCGCCTCTCGCTGGCCAGCGTGACCGCAGACACCGCCAGCACGGCGAGCCTGCTGGGCGGAGACGCGACGGCGCACGACCTCGACGACCAGCGCGCCCGGACAGTCCACGAGACGCTCCGCGAGCGCCTGATGGCCGACCTCCGGGCCGGCGAGCGGGGCGATCGACGGCAGGGACTGACGGCGCTGCTCGACGAGGCCGACGCTCCGGACGGGGGCGTCGATGCGGGTCAGCCCGAGCCGACCGAATCGTCAGCTCGCGAGCCGTAGCACGGCGAACGCGTTCGACATCGCGCGCGGTCGACCGTCGAGTCGATCAGACACGGGCGGTCCGGTCGGCCGAGAGCGGGAGTCGGTCGACGGCGACCGGCAAGAGGAGGATGCCGGCGACGAGCGCGGCGTAGACGACGGCCGCCAGCGGCGGCGCGACCGCCTCGCCGGCCCGATCGAGCACCAGTGCGTACGGAACGCCCACCGCCGCGAGGATCGCGCCGTCGAGGCGAGATCGGAGTCCGCTCGCGGCGTCGATCCAGCGGCTCCCCACCGCCCCACCGGCGCTGCCACCGAACGCGAGGATCGACTCGGAGCTGCCGCCGGTGACCAGTACGGCACCGGCCGCCACCACGCCGGCCACGAGGAAGCCCCGTCCCGGACGCCGGCCGACGAACCGCCAGCAGGCCCCCAGAACGACGAGTCCGAGCGCCGCGCCGACGAGCACGTCACCGAGGTAGTGCAGCCCGAGGACCACCCGCGAGAGCGCGACGAGTGTCACGGCGAGGGCGACAGCGGCGACGACGCGTGCGTCGTCGAGGCGGTCTCGGACGGTCGCGAGGCCGCCGTAGACGACGACCGCCGCGACCGCGTGGCCGCTCGGAAAGCCGTAGGGGTCGTTGGCCAGCGGGATGGAGCGGACCGAGGCCGGCGGTCGCCCCACGCCGATCGCGGCCTTCAGGAGGATCACGACCGCCAGTGCGACGAAGGCGTAGCTCACGACCGTGGCCGTCGAGCGCCGCTCGTCGAGCCAGTACAGCAACGAGAGGACGAACAGCAGCGCCGTCGCGCCGCCGAAGGCCGTGACGACGGCCGCCGGTTCGATCAGCCACCCCGGCGTCGCCTCCCAGATCGACCGGGACAGTGCAGTGAGTCGAATCACGGACGAGGAGTCGTCACATCGGCAGTTAAATCGAACGCCTCTGAGAATCGACTGTGGCCCAGAGAGGGGAAGACCCATCGAACTGGAAACGACGGCTACAACGCGCCCCGCCGAACCGACGACCGAACGTGAGCACACTGAATGATTCCGAATCGGTCGTTCCAGGACCGATCACGGCCATCTGGCGACGAATCGAGGGCGATAGCGAAGCTCTCTGCGGACCGCGTGGCCACGTACCGGTGTCGGACCTGCGGGGTGCGGTTCAGTATCCCACAGCGCGAGACGGCCGTCTGTTGTCCGATCTGTCGGATGAACCGAATCAAGCGCGTGACGGGGTGATCCCCGCAGGCGTCGGTGCCAGGACCGTCAGCGAGCCCACTCGACCATCCGCTCGTACAGTTCGTCCGTCGAGAGCGCGCGTTCGTCGCCGACCAGCACGAGCGCCTTCTTCGCTCGCGTCAGGGCGACGTTGATGCGGCGGTAGTCCTCGAAGATCGGGCCGTCGAGCGATCCCGTGGCGACGAAGGAGACGACGATGACCTCCTTGCTCGACCCCTGGAACCGATCGACCGTGTCGACGGCGACTCCCTCGGGGACGTGTTTGTCGATCTCCGCGACCTGCGCACGGTAGGGTGCGATCACGCCGACGGCCTCGGTCTCGACCCCGGCAGCGAGGTAGGCATCGACCACGTCGGCGACCGCGCTCGCCTCCGCCGGGTTCGTGTTGCCGTCGACGTGGCCGTCGGGATCGACGAAGTTGACGCCGTCGCGCAGCGTCTCCGGGAGCGCGTCGAGCGCGACGCCGTCCAGGTCCGCGATCCGCTGGGCCGCCACCTCGCCGGTGGCCGGCCGGAGCTGGCCGTCGTAGAACTCCCGCGAGGCGAACGCCTGGATCTGCTGGGCCATCCGGTACTGGCGGTCGAGCAGGACGCTGGCGTCGGGATAGGCATCGATGAGTCGCTCGAACAGCGACCGCGAGAGCGTCTCGTCCTCGCTCTGGACCACCGGCGGGAGCTGCTGGTGGTCGCCGACGAGGACGAACCGGTCGGCCAGCGTCGTGGCGGCCAGCGTCCCCGGCTCCGTGAGCTGGCCCGCTTCGTCGACGATAGCCACGTCGAACGACTGGGTCTTGGCGACCCGCGAGCCACAGGAGGCCGTCGTCGCCGCGACGACGCTCGCGTCCTCCAGCCGACCGACGCAGTCGTCGGGATCGCCGGCCGTCTCCAGGCGGTACTGCTGCATGTCCTCGCGGACGCCGCTCTCGGTGCCCAGCCGGACCACGTCGGTAAAGCCCTGCTCTTCGAGGGCCTCGATGCAGTTGTCCACGGCGCGGTTGGTGAACGCCGAGAGCAACACCCGGTCGCCCCGCGCCACCAGCGCACGGACGATCCGGGCGAGCGTGTAGGTCTTGCCCGTTCCCGGCGGCCCGTGGACGAGCGCGCAGTCGTCGGCTCCGACGGCGAGCCGGACCGCCTCGTTCTGGGCGTCGTTGTTGTCGATGAACGTCTCGTCGATCGATCGGAACGCGGGCTCGCGCCGGTCGAAGAGCACGTCCTTCTGTTCGGGTGGCTGGGTGAGCAGGGCGTCGTGTAGCGCCGTCAACATCCGGTCCGTGCCGATCTCGGATGGGTACACGTCCAGGCGGCGCAGTTCGACCGGCTCGTCGGTCGTGACGACGATCTCCGGGCCGCCGTCGCTGTCCGCCTCGCGCCCACCGCCGAGTCGCTCGACGCGAGCGAGTTCGGCGTCGCCGTCGATCGGGTCGCCGTCGCTGGCGAGCGCGATGTCCCCTTCGCGGATCTTCGAGACCGCACCCGTGCCGCGGGCTCGCAGCTCCCAGCGGCCGCCGTCGAGTCGGCGCTCGCCCGTCGGTTCGAGGTCGATCAGGGCGCGGTCGTCGTCGGCCCGCTGTTCTGGGCGCTGGTCCCACAGCTTGGCGTACTCGCGGTGGACGGCCCGGCGCTCGGCCTCGATCGCCTGGTAGAACCGGTCGAAGTACTCGCGCTCTTGCTCGGGGATGGCGGTTCCGACCTGGCCGGCCTTGGACTCCTGGTCCAGTCGCCCGGAGACCGCCATACAGGTGTCTTGCTCGAAGCAGTACTCACACTTCGCGTCGGCCTCGTAGCCCGTCGGGACGCTCGCGTCGTACTCCACGGCCGCGATCTCGTTGCGCGTTCGGACGACGAAGTTCAGCAGGCCGTCGTTGATCGAGAACTCCTTAGCCGGCGAGAGATCGCCGGACTCCTCGGTCCGCTCGACGGCGGCGTTCTTGGTGTACAGCAGCGTGCCGGTGTCGGGCGCTTCCTCGCGGCGCTCGCCGAGGAGCAACGCGTAGCAGGCCGCCTGGATCTTGTCCTGAAAGCGGGGCTCTCTGCGGGTGTTCTTCCCGGTCTTGAGCTCGACCGGCATCCCGCGCCGGACGGCGTCGGCCCGCCCCTTGATGCCGTAGCGCGAGGAGATGAGCGTCATCTCGGATCGCCACTCGTCTTCTTCGGTCAGGGTGCCCTGCTGGAGCCACCCCTCGATTGCCTCGGCGTGGTCGCGAACGTCGGCGGCGACCTCGTCGGCGTCGCGGCCGAGCAGCCCGAGATCGAGCCCCGCGTCCTCGACGTGGGCCGCCACCGCCTCCGCCACGTCCCGGCCCCGGAGCAGATCGCCGAAGACCTCGTGGACGATGGTCCCCTTGACGACCGGGTAGGCCTGGGGGGTCCCCGAGAGCTTGTTGAGGTAGTACATCCGCGGGCACTGGACCCACGAGCGAACGTCGGTCACGTCGACCAGAAAGTCCGGTTCGACGACGATCCGCGCGTCGCTGCCCACGGAGTACTGGGTCTCGCCTCGGTACTCGCGCGGTTCGGCGTCGTAGACGGCGACGCTCATGCCGGGTTCGAGCACCGCGCCGGTCTCGGTCCACTTGCCCCACAGCGTGACGGTGACGGGCTCGCCGCGCCCGTCGTCGGGCCGAACCGTCACCTCACAGAGATCGCTCTCGCCGTACTGCGTGTTGACGGTCTGCTCGTCACCCACCTCGACTGCGACGCCGCGTAATTGCACGCACGGAGCCTGGCGGGCAGGCCGAAAAACGCTGTCGGTCGGGGTGGGCCGGCGGCCGTCTCAAAACAGGTCGTCGTCCGATCCCTCGGGCTCTGCGTCGCTGTCGGTCGTCGTCGAGTCTGGAGCGGGCGCGTCCGTCGACACGTCGCCGGACGGCTCCTCGTGGCCGTTGGTCGTCTGCTCGGTCGCGGGCGTCGTCTCGGCGGCCCCTTCTGGGGACTCCGCGCCCGACTCGTCCGCTCCGGCGTCCGAGTCGGGGGCGTCGGGCGAGACGGCCGGCACCTCCACGCGGTCCAGCGCGTCGCGGACGACATCGGCGGCCTCGGTACCCTCGACGGTGGCGTTCGTCGAGAGCACGACGCGGTGGGCCATCGTCGCCACGGCGAGGCGTTTCACGTCGTCCGGGACGACGTAGTCCCGACCCGCGAGGACGGCGCTGGCACGCGCCGCCTCGAACACTCGCTGGACGCCACGGGGAGAGACGCCGACCTCGGACCGCTCGTCGGCCCGCGTCTCTCGGGCGATGTCGACGATGTACCGTCGGACCGGCACCCGAACCGAGACGTCCTCGGCGAGGTCCTGTAGCTCGCGGACGGTGGCCTCCTCGATCACCGGCTCGACGCTCGGGGCGAGCGTCCGGCGCTTCGCTCGCCGGTCGAGTAGCTCCATCTCGCCGTCGACCGAGGGGTACCCCAGCGAGGTCTTGACGCTGAAGCGGTCTCGCTGGGCCTCGGGCAGTCGGAAGGTCCCCTCCTGTTCGATCGGGTTCTGGGTCGCCACGACGACGAAGGGGTCGGGCAGTTCGTGTGTCGTCCCGTCGACGCTGACCTGTCCCTCCTCCATGGCCTCCAGCAGCGCCGACTGGGTCTTGGGCGGCGCGCGGTTGATCTCGTCGGCCAGCACGACGTTGGCGAAGATCGGCCCCGGAGCGAACTCGAAGGCACCCTCGTGTTCGTTGTAGACGTTCGAGCCGGTTACGTCCGCCGGCAGCAGGTCCGGCGTGAACTGGATGCGGGTGAACTCCAGGCCGAGCGCCTCTGCGAGGACGCGGGCAGTGACCGTCTTACCGGTGCCAGGCACGTCCTCCAGCAGGACGTGTCCCTTCGCGAGGACGGCAGACAGGACTTCGCGGAGGACAGTGCGCTCGACGACGGCGGCTTCCTCGATACGCTCGACGACGGAGAGGCAGGTCTGAGCTCCATCTTCGACCGTGTCGCCGCCGGAATGGTGGACCATGCGCGGTGGCTCGTCGCCCGCCCCCATCAATCTCTCCCTTCCCCGGCGACGTATCCCCGCAGCGGCGTCAGTAGCACCAGGACGCCGAAGACGGCCAGCGCGGCCGCGACGGTCGCCGCGACCTCGCCGGCCAGGGACGTGCGCACCACGTCGAGCAGGCTCAGCGAGAGCACCGCGATCGCTCCGAGAGCGAGCGCGACGACGGCGTGGAACAGCTCTAGCCGTCTCGTCTCGGGGAGGTGGCCCAGTTCCGCGGTGACGCCCAGCCCGAACGAGGACACGTCCCAGACGACCATCGCGACCACGGCCGCCGCGAGGACGAGCGGCGTCGGCACTCCGGTGAGGGCCGCGCCGATCGTGGCGAGGACCATCCCACCGGCCGCGAGCGCCGGACCGCCCGCCCGCTCGGGGACCAGCGAGAGGTACTGCGCGGCGACGAGCGTCCAGCCAAGCAGGGAGAGCGCGATCGGGCCAAGCACCAGGAACGCCACGAGGACGATGGGCGGTGCGCCGCCGGGCACCGGGATCAGCGACAGGGCGAAGGGGAGGAATCCGAGCACGAGCACCAGCCCCGCCGCGACGGGCGCGAGCAAGCGGTTCGCCGTCGTGTCGACCGGGCGGGTCAGCCGGCGCAGCGCGAGCGCGACCACTCCGAGCGCGAGCGTCACCACGCCGACGCCGAGGACGGCGACGACCGGGATCGGCGTCGCGAGCACGGGAAAGAGCAGTCGGGCCGGCGGGAAGAGCGCGTACACCGCGTCGAACCACCCCAGGAACCAGGCGGGGAGAACACAGAGCACGGCGACGAGGGTGCCGATCAGGACCACGGTCGTGGCGCGTCTGACCTGCCCGAGTCGTCTGTCGACGGCTCCACGGCGCTTTCGGGGCGTGAGCTGTCGGATCGGCAGCCAGCGCAGCCCCAGTCGGACGGAGAGGACGCCGACGAAGACGACGACGAGGAACGTCGAGAGCGCCGCGGTCGGATCGGAGCCGCTCCCGGCCGAACCGACCACAGCGCGAACGACCAGGACGGCTCCGCCCACCACGAGCACGACGATCCCCCAGCCGACCATCGAGAGGTAGGTCAGCCCCTCCTGGAACAGCGCCGGGCGGACGGCCGACGCGCTGGTCGTGTCCGTCCACGTGCTCCCGAGCGCGACCAGTGCCACGGCGAAGCCGCCGAAGAAGACGCCGTAGGCCGGGCTGGTGACCAGCAGCGCCGCGAGACCGGCCACCAGCGCCGCACCGGCCGGCAGGAAGCAGATCTGCCCGACGAACAGCGACACGAACCGCTCGCGGGTCAGCAGCGCGAGTCCGGCGGTCAGTAGCCCGGTGACGGTACCGAAAGCGAGTGTCAGCCGACCCAGCCGGGCGCAGGCGGGGACGATCAGCGACGGCACCACCCCGTCGAACCGGAGGCCGTAGTTCCACGGACAGGTCGTCGCGACGACGAACAGCCCGAAGACCAGCAGGGACGCGATCGTCAGACTCGTCGCCCGCGGCCGCCCCTCGTCGCCGAGGGCGCTCGGCCGATCGAGACGGGGACCGAACAGCGCCATCTACGGGACCCCCCCAGCGCCGGTCGGACGCTGACTCGGCAGCCGTGCGTCGGCCGCGAACGCGTACGCCAGCGCCATCGGGAGCGGCGTCCCCCGTCGCCAGTCCGTCGCGCGCGCGCCGGTCGCCTGACAGCGAGCCAGTCGCGTGTACCGCTGGACCTGTTCGAACTGTCCGCCGACGGTGTTGTCCGTCACCACGTCCGGCGAGAGGACGACGGCGGGGTACCCCTGCGAGCGCCACGCCTGTACGGCCTCGACGGGCAGATCGTCGAGCAGCGGCGAGAACAGTGCCAGCTGTGCGCCCGGCGGTACCAGGTCGAGCAGCTCGGCCAGCTGGCGGTCGGTGTCGGGCGCGCCGCCGGTCACCGCCGTCGCCGTCCGGAAGTAGTCGATCGCTCGGGACCGCTGCCCGTCGCCGCTCTCGGGGGCCAGCCAGTGGAGTCCGGCCGGCCCCGGACCGTCGGCTCCGATCACCGCGACGCCGACGTCGTGACCGCTGGCGACGAAGTCGGTGACCGCGTGGGTCGCCGCGTAGGCGGACAGTTCGACGGCCGTGGGTCGGCCGGGACCCGCCGAGACGCGACTGATGCGGCGAGCGTCGACGACGAGGACGACCGAGGCCGCCCGGCGGCGCTCGTAGTCGATCGTCGTCAGCTCGCCGGTCTTGGCGTACGTCCGCCAGTCGATCCGGCGCGCGTCGTCGCCGCGCCGGTACTCCCGAGTCGAGTGGAAGGTGAGTCCCTCGCCCGGTTCGTCGGTCGTCAGGTCGCCGACGAACTGCGCGCCCTGGTCGTCGATCGGTGGCGCGTCCGCGTCGAGGCGGCAGACGAGCCGTGTGTCGCCCGACACCGTCGGGCGCAGCGTCGTGACGCTCGTGCCCCCGAGGCTCCGGACCCTGACACGCGGGGGTTCGAACTCGTGGACGCCGCGGCGAGCGACCAGCGCGTACTCGATCGTCGTCGTCGCGCCGGGTTCGAGCGCCACGCCCGTCCGGGGAGAGCCACGCGTCACCGCCAGGTCCGCCGGGACGGCGTCGACGACGCGGAGGTCGGACACCGGCCGGTCGCCCTCGTTAGTCAGTTCGAGCGTGACGTGGACCGGCGTCCCCGGCGGCGACAGCTCCGGCTCGACGTGGCGAGTGACCGAGAGCGAGACCGAACCGGGACCGCTCGTGACCAGCGAGTACGCGAAATACACCAGCGGAACGACCGCGGCGAGGAGCAACGCGCCGTTGCGGGCCACGAGCCCGGCCGCAGCGAACAGCGTCGCCGCCGCCACCGTCGCCCGCCAGCGCGTCGACTGCCGGCTCATCGCGCACCACCGTCCGTGGCGAAGCGGTCCCGCTCTCCGGCGTCCCCACTCCCGTCGGATTCTCGGGCCGGCTCGTCTGCGTCGCCGTCCGCGTCGGCCGGCTCGACACCGACCGCGACCCCGCGGGCCTCGCTACCGGGCGGTCGCGGGCCGCGGGCAGTCGCCAGCGGATCGACGGCGCGCTGGACGGTGCCGTCGACGCCGCGCTGGAGGTCTTCGAGTCGGGGCTGGCTGACCGGGACCGAGCGGGGCGCGTTCTGGCCCGGCACCGTCGGCACCGCGTCGTCGGCCGCCTCTGCGACGGCCTGGACGGCGATCTGGAGGTGTCGCCTGACGACGCGCTCCGGGAAGAGCCAGGCCTCGATCCGGGCTCGCAGCGAACGCGGGGGCGGGTCGACGCCCGGATCGAGCACGGCGGCCCCGATCTGGTGGTCGGTCCAGCTCCCAGCAGCCAGCGACTCCTCGACGGCGGCGCGATCGCCCTCTCGGATCACCAGCGCGTCGACGAGCGCGCGCCTGAGAACCAGCCGAACGGTGTCGTAGCCGGCCTCGACCGTCCCTTCGGAGCGCGCCGTCTGACCGGCGTCCGCGAGGACGGCCCCGAAGGACTCGCCCGAGAGGGCGTCCTCGCCGCGGCTCCGCTCCGGCGCGCGGTCGAAGAGCGCGCCGTCGTCGGTCCACGGCGGCGGCAGGGCCAGCCCGTCACCGCCCGGCGAGGCGAGCAGCTTCCAGAGCGCCACGCCGACGCCGAAGATCGCGAGCAGCGCGACGGCGCTGGCGACGATCGTCTCTGCCGTCTCCGGAACGCCGACCGCGAGCGCGACGGCTCCGAGGAGGATCGACGCGACGCCGCCGCCGACGGCGAGGCGGTTCACGCCGACCCCCCCTCGGAGTCGTCGCGTATCTCCTCCAGGGCCGCGCGAGCCCGCGCTACCTGTCCGTCGGTGAGCGACTCGTCGCCGTACTCGACGGCCCGGAACGTGTCGGTCAGTTCGCGGACCGGCTCGGGCGAGAGGCCGCGATCGATCGCCCGACGAGAGACCTCGCCGGCCGTGCGCCGCGGCCACGTCTCTGGGGCGACCCGACCGGCGAACGCACGCCACACGCGGCGGAACTGTGCGCGCCGCGAGAGCGTCGTCTCGTCGTCCGCGTCTCCGGATTCGCCCGCGAGGTCGTCGCGGTCGCTCTCGCCGGCACCCAGCCGGCTCGGCCTACGGGCGAGAGCGCGGACGAGCGCGAGCAGGCGGGCGGGAAGCGACGCGAGCCAGCGGCCGGCGTCCGCGAGCGGCGTCGCGTCTGGACCCGTCAGTCGGTCCCACAGACGCTGGAGGCGGCGTTCGAGGCTTCCGACGGCAGCTTCGAGTCGCCCGGACAGCCACAGGCCGTCGGAGACCAGTCGGCGGCCGAGACGGCGGAACCAGCCGGCGGTCGCTCGGGCCGCCTCGACCGCGCTGTAGTCGCTCCGGAGGAAGGCGACGAGTCCGACGACCGCCAGCAGCGCCAGCGACCCCAGCAGCGCGATCGTGGGGCCAAAGCGGAGAAACACGTACGCGAGCGCCAGGACGCTGACGGCGACGCCGGAGCCGATCGCCACACCGCGGCGACCGGCGATCGAGTAGCCGGCCGCCGGCACGCCGACGAGCGCGAGGACGGCGAGGACGGTCAGCAGGATCGTCGGCGCGAACGCCAACAGGACCGGCGTGGTGGCCACCTGGTCGGCCGTCGCGACGGTGAGCCGTGCCGTCGGGTCGGCCGGGAGCGTCATCTCGACGTGGCCGTCCGCGTCCGTCCGACCCAGTCGCTCGCCGCCGACCAGCGCCGTGGCGTTGACCGCCGGGCGGTCGCCGAGCCGGGCGACGACCGTCGCGTTCTGCCCCGGCAGCGCGAGCAGTGCATCGGTCCGTATCGTCGCGTCGAGGCGGAGCACGGCGATTTCGGTCTCGCGTTCGAAGGCCCCCCGTTCGACGTGGACGGTGAGCGTCCGGTCGCCCTCGATCGGCGCGCGAATCTCGATCGTGCCGTCCGCGTCGGTCCGTCCGATCGTCCGTCCGTCGACCGACACCGTCGCGTCGGCCACGGGGTTGCCCTGGATCGTCGCCCGCAGCGTCGTCGTCTCGCCGGGGTAGGGCTGTTCGTCGACCGAGAGATCGATCCGGCCACGGACCGGGTACGCGCCCGACCCGTTCCGGGCCTGTTGCCGGGCCACGCCGTCGAGGGCGGCGACACCGAGGCCGGATCGGTCGACGGTCTTCAGCGGCGCGTCCGAGTCGCCGGTGTCGATGCTGGCCTCACAGCTGCCCCCGCCGGGCAGTTCGACCCGGACCTGCAGGATCTGTTCGTAGGGGACGGTGCCGGCGACCCGTCCGTCCTCGTCGGTCCGGCCGACGCGTTCGCCGTTGAACCACACCGGGGAGTCCGACACCGGCTCCTCGTCGTACAGAACCGTCGTGGTGAGTTCGTGTCCGGCGACCGGATCCTCGGAGAAGAGGATCTGGCAGTCCGACTCCCCGCTCAGGAACTCCGGGGGCGTCGGCTGTGGTGCCGTGGCCGGCATGGCGGCCGCGGCGACGAGGAGGCCGACGACACACGTCGCCACGATCAGGAGCTGTCGGGTCGGGGCGTTCGTCCGGGCGGCGGTGCGGTGCGTAGGGACCATGGTCTCAGTGGGTCGCCGCCGCGCGGGGAGGGCAGCCGGGCGGCCCGGCGAGACGGCGGACGACTGCTCTATTGCACGTCTCGGATTCGGGTGCAAAGAAATCCCCGGTCCAGTCGGCGGTCGGACCGACCGAAGGGTATTTTCAGAACCGCACCCAAACGGGCTCCATGCGCGTTCGTGAGTGGGACGACATCCTCGAAGACGTGGTCGAATCGAACGCCGATCCCGGTGGCTGGCAGGCCGTCGGCGGCGACCGCGCGAGCGGCATCGGCGAAGACCTCTACATCGGCCACCCGGCTGCCGGCGTCTTCCAGCTCAAGACCTACGCCAAGAACCCCTACGACGTGCAGGGCGTGGGATCGCAGGTGGCTCGCCGGATAGACGACGAGCTCGATCCGCTGTTTCCCGAGCAGGGGACCGGTGCCTTCGGCGTCCAACAGCCCGTCGAGGACGAAGACGCGGCCGAAGAGACGGCGAAGGAACTGGAGGCCGTCCTCGAAACCCACGCCGACGCGCCGACGACGCCCGACGCGCTGTTCGAGGACGTGATGGACGCGCTGGACTCGCCGGCCTACGGGCCGATGGACTTCGACCACTACGACCGTCCCGAGGAGATGGACGAGCTGACCGACACCTTCGACGAGGCCGAGGAGTTGCTCGAAGCCGAGTTCGAGGACGTCGTCGACGAGGACGTTGGCAGGGGCTTTCACTGATGGTCCAGCCCTCCGTCACGGACGAGGACCGGCGGTCGTTCCTCCTGAAGTTCCGCGTCGGCTTCGCCCTGTTCGTGGGCGTGTCGATGGCACTCGTCGCGCTGAACGTCTCGGCCAGCCTCCCGACGATCGGCGGGGCCGGCGTCACTGGGACGGTCGCCGGTGCCGTGCTCGGCTGGTGGGTGTTCCCCGACAGCGTGGCGCTTGGCTTCGTGAACCGTCGTCGCTGAGACGACCGACGACTCGTTTCACTCGCCGTGCCGGAGGCCGTCGAGCATCGCGAAGACGTGTGTCTCTTCGCCGGAGAGTTGCTGTGGGTAGAGCCCCAGCGCCACGACGTAGTCCCCGTCGTGTTTCACCGTCGTCACGTGAATGTACACGTCGATGGACTGCCCGCCCAGCTCTGCCGTCCCCTCGTACTTCTCGACGCCCGCCTCGGTTCCGAGGACCGTGTGCGTCCGATTTTCGACCCGTTGGCCGACGCTGAGGCCGTCGTAGTTGGAGCCAAACTGCGATAGCAGCTCGCGGTTGGACATGTCACTGATCGGGTTGAACGTCTGCGAGGCGACGCTCACCTCCGGGCTGGAGAACGTGGCGAACACCGCCGCCCGCTGTTCGCCCAGCGGGCCGAGGTCGATCGAGCGCTCGTACTGCGCGAGGTGGTTCGTCACGTTGACTTGCCGGCTCTGGCCCGCGACGGTGAACTCCCGAGAGACCGTCTGGCTCTCGTTGAGGGTCTGCTCGTAGCCGGTTTCCGAGAGGGCCTCGTCGCCGACGCTCGCGGGTACGGATTCGAACGCGAGCGCTTCGTCGCCGATGAGAAAGCCACAGCCGGCCGTGGTCGCGACGAGCGCGACCGACAGGAGAATCGCCAGTGTGCGCATACAGATGAGTTCGCGCCAGCGACCATATGCTTGCTGGCCATCGGAACCTCACGGGTCGACGCGACGGAGCCACGCGGCGGGGTCGTCCAACTCGGCGTCGGTCGGCAGCGAGTCGGGACCGTCCCAGACCGCGCCGGCCCCCGCGACGCCGCGCTCGTCCGCGACGGCGTCGAAGAAGGCCTTGCCCCGTTCGTACTGGCGGCGCTTCATCCCCAGCCCGAGCAGCCTGCGGACCAGCTTCGCGACCGGTCCCTGGCCGCCTCTGCGCTCGTCGAGCTTGCGCCGGAGGTCGTCGTACTCGTCGTCGAAGGCGCGATCCATGACGAGTTCGGCGTACCCTTCGACGGCCGTCATCGTCGTGTCGAGCTCGCCCAGCGAAGCCCGGTCGATCGAGCCCTCGGTGAGCGCGCCGATGGCGTCTTCCATCGTCGACTCCAGGTGATCGGAGAGCCACGGGGCCGCGCCGAACTCCGCGGCGTGGGCGACCTCGTGGAAGGCGATCCAGCGGCGGAAGCGGTCGGGGTCGACGGCGAGTGTCGACGCGACCCGTTCGATGTTCGGGTGGACGAAGTACAGCGCGTGGTCGTCGCCGTCGTCGGCCAGCAAAAGCGGGTCGTACTGCCCGAGGACGTTCCGGCCCAAAAACGAGAGCGCGAACGCCATCGAGCCGGTGTTGGCGACGCGGGCGACGCCCGGCATGAGGTCGGCTCGCTGTTCGATCGGGCGCATCACCCGCTCGAAGGTCTCGACGTTGGCGTCGATCCAGTGGTGGCGGTTCTGGATCTCGACGGTCGCCGGGAGGTCGAAGCCGACGTCGGCGACGTCGCGAACGCGGTCGCGAGCGGCACGCACGTCGTCGGCGTAGGCCGCCTCCTGCCGATCGGTGAGTGCCAGCGAGCCGGGATCGGTCGAGCTCTTGGCCGCCGACGCGACGGCGTCCCAGTCGATCGGTCCGTCACCGGAGGCCCCGGCGACGGCCTGCACGCTGTGGTACAATCCCATACGCGCACAAGGCGACGAGTCGGAATAGGCCTTCTCCCCGTGGCCCATCCCCGTCTTCGGACTCCGAATCAGTCGTCGCCGAAGGCGTCGATCGCGCGTCCGACGAGCCAGCCCAGCGCGAGGAGAGCCGCCACCAGAGCCGCCGTTGGGACCGGGCGAGCCCGTCCCTCGCGGACGAGTGCCGCGGCCAGTCCCGCAGGTCGCAGCGTCGTCGGCGACCCACCGACAGTCGTCGCGATCGGGCCGTCGGCGCTGGGGCCGGTAGTGGCGACGACGGCGTCGTGGACCGCCACGTCGACGGCCAGATCGGTCGTCGAGAGGAGCCTGCCGACGCCGCCTTCCGGCAGCGAATCGCGCAACGCCAGCGCCGCCGGGAGCGTCGGTGCGTCGACGACGAGCCGGTTCCCGCGATCACGGACGCGGTACTCGCGGCCGTCGACGGTCAGCGTCAGTTCCGCGTCGACCGACAGCGGCGGGAACCGATCAGTCCTGCTCACGGGTCGTGACCCGCAGCGTCCCGTCGACACGCCAGTGGGCGTGGTCGGCGTCGTCGCCGGTGCCGCTCGGCACGTCGACTTCCATGTCTTCGAACTCGTAGGTGATCTCGGCGTTGCGACCGGTCAGGCGGTCGTAGAGGCTGATCGCGAGGTCGGGCCACGTCGTCGTTTCGTCGATGCGTTCTTCCGGAGTGTCTGTTTGACTCACAGACGACATGTTCTCACCGAAACTACTTAAATGAATGACCAAACGGTAGCGAAGTCGACCGATCAGACCAGGTCGTCGACCGCTGATCCGGACTCACCGCTCCCCGAGAGCGCGCGTCCGATCAGCGTCGCGACGGCAGCGACGGCGAGCGCGAACGCGAGCAATCTGCCGAGCGAGCGACCGTCGTCGGGGTCGTCTGCTGTCTCGTCGTTCGAGTCCGACTGATCGGCACCGCTATAGGGCGCGTTGTTGGTGATCGTCGCGTCGTCGAGATGGAGTTCGAGGAAGGTGAACTCGGTCATGGCGGCGTTTCGAGCGGTCGGTACTTATCGCTTCGCCTGCAGCTCTCGGCAAGATACATGACGGATGCCGGCGAACGCCCGGTCATGGACGAGGACCGGCGCAGGTTTCTCGACGAACTGCTCTCGACCGCGACGCCCTCCGGCTACGAGACGGCGGGCCAGCGAGTCTGGATCGACTACGTGGAATCGTACGCCGACGAGGTGAGGGTCGACGACTACGGCAACGCCGTCGCAGTGCTGCAGGGAAGCGGTGACGCCGAGGTCGCGCTGGCGGGCCACGGCGACGAGATCGGCTTCATCGTCCGGGACGTGACCGACGACGGCTTCCTGCGGATCGACCGCATCGGCGGCTCGGACAGCACCGTCTCGCGGGGCCAGCACGTCACCGTCCACACCGACGACGGCCCGATCGACGGCGTCGTCGGACAGACGGCGATCCACCTGCGAAACGGCGAGGACGACGACGTTCCCGGGATCAACGAACAACACGTCGACATCGGGGCCGAGGACGGCGACGAGGCCGAGGAACTGGTCTCGCGTGGCGACCCGATCACCTTCGAGCAGACGATCAGCGAACTGCAGAACGGCTACCTCTCGGCCCGCGGGATGGACAACCGAATCGGCATCTGGGCCGCCGCGGAGGGACTCCGACGGGCCGCAGAGGCCGGAACCGACGCGACGGTCTACGCCGTCTCGACGGTCCAGGAGGAAGTGGGCGTCCAGGGCGCGAAGATGGTCGGCTTCGATCTCGATCCGGACGCCGCGATCGCCGTGGACGTGACCCACGCGACCGATCAGCCGGACTCGCCGGGCAAGCGCTCCAGCGGCGTCGCGCTCGGCGACGGCCCGGTGATCGCCCGCGGCAGCGCGAACCACCCCGCGCTGGTCGACGCGGTCAGAGACACCGCCGAGAGCGAGGACATCGACGTGCAGCTGCAGGCGACCGGCAACCGAACCGGCACCGACGCCGACGCCTTCTACACGTCGCGCGGCGGAATCCCGTCGCTCAACGTCGGCCTCCCCAACCGCTACATGCACACCCCCGTCGAGGTGATCGACCCGGCAGACCTCGAAGCCGTGGCAGACCTCCTGGCCGGCTTCGCGGCCCAGGCCGACGCGCTCGCACCGTTCAGCGTCGACCTGTGAGTCCGCAAGCGGTACGTTTATACACTCGTCGCCAGCCCGTTGGGGTATGAGTGGACGACCGCTCGACGTGCTCGAGGCGTCACTGGGCGAGACAGTCACCGTACATCTCAAGGGCGGCGAGCTGTACGAAGGTGAGCTCTCGGGCTACGATCAGCACATGAATCTCGTCATCGAAGACGAAGACACAACGATTATACGCGGCGACAACGTCGTCTCCATCAAACCATGACTGGTGCAGGAACTCCGAGCCAGGGTAAGAAGAACACCACGACGCACACGAAGTGTCGTCGGTGCGGCGAAAAGTCCTATCATACAAAGAAGAAAGTCTGTTCGGCGTGTGGCTTCGGTAACTCGGCCAAACGCCGCGACTACGAGTGGCAGAGCAAATCCGGCGAATAACACAACATGCACGAAAAGTGCGGCGTCGTCGGCATCGCACTCCAAGACCGTGACGCCGCCCGCCCGCTTTACTACTCTCTCTACGCTCTCCAGCACCGCGGCCAGGAGTCGGCCGGCATCGTCACCCACGACGGCTTCCAGCAACACAGCCACGTCGAGATGGGACTGGTCGGCGACGTGTTCGACCCCGACGATCTGGCGTCGCTGAACGGCTCGAACGGGATCGGGCACGTTCGCTATCCGACGGCCGGCAGCGTCGATTCGTGCTGTGCGCAGCCCTTTTCGGTCTCGTTCAAGTCGGGTTCGCTGGGACTGTCCCACAACGGGAACCTCGTCAACGCCGACGAGATCCGCGACGAACTCGCGAATCTCGGTCACGCCTTCACGAGTGACGGCGACACGGAGGTCATCGCCCACGATCTGGCCCGGAACCTCCTCGAAGCCGACCTCGTCCGCGCGGTCAAGCGGACGATGTCTCGGATCCACGGCTCCTACGCCCTGACGATCTCTCACGACGACACCGTCATGGGCGTTCGTGACCCGGAGGGCAACCGACCGCTGTGCATCGGCAAGCTCGACGACGGCTACGTCCTCACCTCCGAGTCGGCCGCCATCGACACGCTCGACGGCGAGCTGATCAGAGACGTCAAACCCGGCGAGCTGGTCGTGCTCCACGACGACGGCACCGGCTTCGACAGCTACCAGCTCGTCGAACAGGAGAACACGGCCCACTGCTTCTTCGAACACGTCTACTTCGCGCGGCCGGACTCGACCATCGACGACAATCTGGTCTACGAAGTGCGCCGAGAGCTGGGCCGACAGCTCTGGGACGAGTCCGGCGTCGACAGCGACGTCGTCCTCCCGGTACCCGACTCCGGGCGCGCCTTCGCCTCCGGCTACGCCGAGGCGGCCCAGGAGAGCGGCGCAGACATCGAGTTCGCCGAGGGGCTGATGAAAAACCGGTACGTCGGCCGGACGTTCATCATGCCGACTCAGGACGAGCGCGAGCGGGCAGTGCGGCTCAAGCTGAACCCGATCAAGTCGACGATCGAGGGCAAGACCGTCACCATCATCGACGACTCGATCGTCCGCGGGACGACCTCGACGCAGCTGATCGAGCTGCTGAAAGACGCAGGCGCGGAGGAGGTCCACGTCCGCATCGGTGCCCCGGCGATCATCTCGCCGTGTTACATGGGCATCGACATGGCGACCCGCGACGAGCTGATCGCGGCCGACCGGTCCACCGAGGAGATCCGCGACGAGATCCAGGCCGACTCGCTGTCGTATCTCTCGGTCGAGGCCATCGCACAGAGCCTCGACAAGGGTCAGGGCGAGCTGTGTCTGGGCTGTGTCACCGGCGAGTACCCCTACGACATCGAGGGCGAGGAGACCGACCGCGACGTCGACCGGCCCGTCATCGGCGACCAGACGATGGAAGCCGACGACTGAGCCGCACGATCTTCTGCCGACCGTATCAGAACAGCCAGTACAGCAACACGTAGACGACGATGCCGAGCGCGAAGGAGACCAGCCACAGTCCGGCGGCAGCCCTGCCGACGCGCGGGTGTGGCGTGTTCGGGAGTTCAGCGATGGGATAGCTGTACGCCAGCAAGAGCGCGTAGTACACCAGCGGGATGCAGACGATCGCGAGCAGAATGTGGACGGCCAGTACCGGGAAGTAGACGTACGTCTCGATCCAGGCCGGCGCGCTCTCGGGGAAGCCGGTCGGGCCGAGCAGCGAGACGCGGTACAGATAGAGGGCGAGAAAGGCGACGAACAGCGCGAACGTCGTCGCCATCAGCCGCTTGTGGCGTCGAATGTCGCCACGCTTGACCGCACGGACGCCGACGACGATCGTCCCGATCGCGGTCGCGCTGATCGCCGCGTTGGCGTGGGGAATCGCTGCCAGGACGGCGTCGGGCGCTGCGGGCAGCGCCGTCGCGGGACCCACCCGCAAGACGGCACCGAAGACGAGCGCGAGCGAGACGATCGTGAGGAGAGTCGTCAGGACCCCGGTACGCTCTCGGACCAGTCGTTCCATAGGCGGAGGTTAGTCCGCGCGGACAAGGCGGTTGCGTTCGTGGAACGCCACGGCTTTGGGACGCCCCCACGGAGAGACCGACATGCTCGAAGCCGGAGACACTGCCCCGACGTTCGAACTGCCAGACCAGGACGGCGAGACCGTAGCGCTCTCGGAGTACGAGGGCCAGCGCGTCGTCCTCTACTTCTACCCCCGAGCCGACACGCCGGGCTGTACGAAAGAAGCCTGTGGCTTCCGCGACGAGTGGGACGCGTTCGCGGATCGAAGCGTCGCCGTCTTGGGAGTCAGCGACGACCCGGTCGACGACCTGGCGGCCTTCGCGGCGGAGTACGACCTCCCGTTCACGCTCCTGTCGGACGAGGACGGCGCTGTCGCCGCCCGGTACGACTCCTACGGAGAGAAGAACATGTTCGGAAACACCTTCGACGGCGTCTTCCGAAACACGTACGTGATCGACCCCGACGGCGTGATCGAACGCGTCTACGAGGGCGTCTCCCCCGAGGACCACGCCGAGGAGATTCTGGCCGACCTGAACTGACGCGGCCGATCGGTCCCACGTCCCACGACACCGTGTCACAATAACACACAAATTCGAGGGGCGACCACCGTCGTCCATGTCCGACGCGTTCGGCCGCGCGATCCGCGACCACCACCGAGGAGAGCGGTCGGCTCCCCTGCTCGTGAGAGACGGCGACGACACCGAACACCATCCCATCGAGCAGTTCTACTTCGAGGACTTCGACGGCGAGGGCCACGGCGAGTGGCTCGAATCCTGGCTCGACGGCCCGCTGCTCGATCTCGGCGCGGGCACCGGCCGACACGCGCTGTACTTCCAGGAGCGATTCGAGACAGTCGCCATCGACCCAAGCGACGCGCTCGTCGAGACCATGCGCGAGCGAGGCGTCGAGGACGCCCACCGGGGCGACATGTTCGACCTGCGCCCGCAGTTCGAGCGCGACCGCTTCCAGTCGGCGCTGGCTATCGGCACGCAGATTTGTCTCGCGGGCTCGATGGACGGACTCCGGCAGCTTCTCGCCGATCTGGCCCACGTCACGACGGCGGACGCGACCGCCGTCGTCCACAGCTACGATCCGGCCGCCGAGGGGGTCGAAGAGCTCGTCGGCTACCGAGCGGACCCGACGCCGGGACTCGCTCATCGGGTGATGACCTTCGAGTACGAGGGCGAGACGAGCGAGATTCTGCAGTTTCGACTGTTCGGCCCGGAGCGACTGCGAGAAGCGACGGTCCCGACCCCCTGGAGCGTCGAAGACGTGGTCCGGCCCGGCTGGGACGGGAGCTACCGTGCGGCCCTCGCGAAGACGGGTCGGAGATCGTGACGGACGACGATATCAGAGCCGCCCGGTCCAGCCACACTCGGTGCAACTGCACAGGCCCTGTCCATTGACTGTCGCGGCCGAGCAGATCGGACACGCTGCAGTCGACTGGCCCCCGTCGGCGATGGCCCGCCCGGCCCTCATCGGCGTCTCGGCCGTCGCGGGCAGCTCCGGGTGGCAGTCGGGACAGACCCACTCGATACGCCGGTGGGTCATCGATTCGGCGTGTGTGCGGTGTCGCCACACTTCGCGGACTTCGCCGTCGCAGCTGTCACACTGTACCATGTTATTTGTACACACGAAACAGTCGCTAAAACCCGTTTCCCTAATTGTGGTCTCGTACATCTATACACCTTATACAACTATTTATCCCGATAGCTACGCGATATAGTGGATGTATAGTGAATTCTTCTCTTTCTCGATGGTCAAAAGCACAGACTTTCTGGCCCTGTAAATCACGCTCACCGTTTAAGTCCCGTCCGGGAGTGGATCCGGTCGTGACCCTCCAGATAGGAACTGCACTCGGCCGCGGGAGCCGACGTGCGCTGTCGACGAGTGGTATCGTCCTGATGGTACTGACCATCGCGTATCAACTGGTGTTCGTCGGCTCGATCAACACGGCCGTCGCCGGGATGTTGCCGGACACGGCCCAACAGGGACAGATCGGGCTGACGCTGCCGATCTCGACGAGCGTCTCCGGGTTGCTGGCAGTGGTCTCGATCCTGTTCGGAACGTACGTCCTCCTCGTCGCGACGCGGCTCTTGGTCCGGGATCCCGGCGAGCTGTCGTCGCTCCCGAGCGAGCTGTTCACCCACCGCGTCGGCCGAGCACTGGTCGCCGCCGTGGTCGCGAACGTCGTCGTCTCGATCGCCGTCACGCTGGGTCTGATCGCGCTCGTGATCCCCGGTCTCTTCCTGTCGGTGAGCTTCACCTTCGTCTTCTTCGCGATCGGCGCAGAAGATCAGGGGCCGATCGACGCGCTTCGACGGAGCTGGGACCTGGCGACGGGCAGCCGCTGGCGGCTGTTCGGACTCGTCTTGATCGTCGGGATCGTCGCGGGCGCGGTCGGCGGTCTGAGTTCCCTCTTCGCGATAGCTGGCCCGGTCGTCGGACAGATCGTGATCCTATCGATCATTTCCATCGTCACGATCGTCAACTACGGGATCCTGGCCGACGCGTTCGTCCAGCTCCGATCGGACGCCGAGTCCGAGCCGAAAATTCAGTAGGCGGAGTGCGAGAGCGGGGGGCCATCCAGTATCTGGTCCACTCGTTCGAATCTTCGGGCAACAACCCGAAGCCGGTGATCCTCCACAGCACGCGAGTGGGCATGGAGCTGTACGACAGAGGGTACGAGCAGGACATCGTCGTCGCCGGGTTCCTCCACGATCCCGTAGAGGACACGGCCGTGACGGAAGCCGAGATCCGTTCGCGGTTCGGCGACGAGGTCGCGAACGTCGTGGCAGCCACCACTTTTGACGAGGACATCGACGACTATCTTGACCGACACCTGGATATCTACGAGCGATGCTTCGCGCTGGGACGGCCTGCGGTGGCCGTCAAGGCCGCAGACGTTCTGGACAACAGCGACTACTACGCTCTGGGTGACTCCGATACCCTCAAACGGGATGTACTCGAGAAGATGGCGTGCTTCGTCGAACACTCGGAGCCGTACATCGGGGACGAAGAGCTCTATCACGATCTCGGAAACAAGTTTCCCGTCGTGAAAGAACGGGTCGAGCAGAGTATGACGGAGTGAGCGTCGGTCCGTTGAGATCCAATCTGCCAGGCACGATAGAGAACAAAACAGCCGAGAGACGGGTACTACGTATTGGACGGTCGCATTCGTGCGACCGAGCGGTCCGGAGGACCCGGCAGGTCGCACGATTCACTCGACCGAGCGGAGCGAGGGAGAGCCTTTTTCATGAGCGTTTTTGCCGCGAGAGGTGCGCGTCAGCGCACCCGATCGGGAAAAACGTTCACTGGAACGTTCGCGAGACCGTCTCGCCGTCGTCCAGTTCCGCCTCGGCGTGATCGAACCGTTCTTCGATCTCGTCGTACTGCTCTCGCACGTCCTCGTCGACGCTCGGCCCGACTTCGTCGAGCGCCTGCTCGAAGTGGTCCATCGTGATGCGGACGTTGCTGACGGAGTCGTCGATGTCGTCGGGGTCGACGCTGTTGATGAACTCCCGGGTCGCGGCCATCGAGGCCTCGCGGGCGACTGCTTCGATGTCGGCACCGACGTACCCCTCGGTCCTCCGGGCGAGCTGATCGAGGTCGACGCCGTCGGCGAGTGGCTTGCCGCGGGTGTGGACCTGGAAGATCGCCCGGCGAGCGTCCTCGTCGGGGACCGGGACGTGGACGTGGCGGTCCAGTCGTCCGGGCCGGATCAGCGCCGAGTCGATGAGGTCCGGTCGGTTGGTCGTGGCGATCACGACCACGTCCTCCATCGCTTCGAGGCCGTCCAGCTCGGTCAGGAGCTGGGAGACGACGCGTTCGCCGACCTGCGAGTCGCCGCCGCCGGAGCCGCGTTCGGCCGCGATCGAGTCGATCTCGTCGAAGAAGACGACGGTCGGGGCGTTCTCTCGGGCCTTGCTGAACACTTCGCGGACGCCCTTCTCGGACTCGCCGACGAACTTGTTCAGCAGTTCGGGGCCCTTGATCGAGATGAAGTTCGACTGGGCCTCGTTGGCGACGGCCTTGGCCAGCAGCGTCTTCCCGGTGCCCGGCGGGCCGTAGAGCAGGACGCCCTTGGCCGCGTTGAGGTCCATCTGCTCGAAGACCTCGGGGTACTCCAGGGGCCACTGGATCGTCTCGCGCAGACGCTCTTTCGTGTCTTCGAGGCCGCCGACCGAGTCCCAGGAGGTGTCGGGGACTTCGACGAACACTTCGCGGAGCGCGGAGGGTTCGATTCCCTTCAGCGCCTCTTTGAAGTCCTGCTTGGAGACCTCCAGCGATTCGAGCACCTCGGCGTCGATCTCGTCGGATTCGAGGTCGATGTCCGGGCGGATGCGCCGCAGGGCGTTCATCGCGCCCTCCTTGGTCAGCTGTGCGAGGTCCGCGCCGACGAACCCGTGCGTGTTCTCGGCGTAGGATTCGAGGTCGATGTCCTCGGAGAGGGGCATCCCGCGGGTGTGGACCTGCAGGATCTCCTTGCGGCCCTCCTTGTCCGGCACGCCGATCTCGATCTCGCGGTCGAAGCGCCCGCCGCGGCGCAGTGCGGGATCGATCGCGTCGACGCGGTTGGTCGCGCCGATGACGATTACGTCACCGCGCTCGTCGAGCCCGTCCATCAGGGAGAGCAGTTGCGCGACCACGCGCCGTTCCACGTCGCCCTGGGTCTCGCCGCGCTTTGGCGCGATCGAGTCGATCTCGTCGATGAAGACGATGGCGGGGGCGTTCTCCTCGGCCTCCTCGAAGACCTCGCGGAGCTGCTCTTCGCTCTCCCCGTAGTACTTCGACATGATCTCCGGGCCGCTGATGGTCGTGAAGTGGGCGTCGATCTCGTTGGCGACGGCCTTGGCCATCAGCGTCTTCCCGGTGCCCGGCGGCCCGTGCAGGAGGACGCCTTTCGGCGGCTCGATGCCGAGCTGCTGGAACAGTTCGGGGTGGCGCATCGGCAGCTCGATCATCTCGCGGACCTGTTCGAGTTCGCTGTCGAGGCCGCCGATGTCCTCGTAGGCCACGTCCGGCGTGGCTTCGCCGCCGCCCTCGGTCGGGGCGTCGCCCGCAATCTGTTCGGCCGGCTTCTCGCTGACCTCGATGTCGGTCTGGTCGGTCACCACGACGGTCCCCGAGGGGTCGGTCTCGGCGATCCGCAGCGGGATCTTCTGGCCGCTCATGCTCGAAAGCGGACCGAGCCCGAAGCTCACGGGCACCGTCTGGCCCTGCGTGACCGCCTGGCCGCTGAGGTTGTTGCGGATCATCGGACCGACGTTGCCCCGCACCCGGAGGTTCTGGGGCAGGGCGACGGTGACCCGCTTTGCGACCTGTACGTCTGCCTTCTCGACCTCGATCTGGTCGTCGATGCCGACGCCGGCTTCCTGCCGGAGCTGGCCGTCGATCCGGACGACGTTCTTGCCGCTGTCTTCGGGGTAGCCGGGCCAGACACGGGCGACCGCGCGACCGCCGTCGCCGTCGATGACGATGTAGTCGCCGTTCTCCAGGTCCATCTCGTCCATCGCTGCACGGTCGACGGCCGCGAGACCGCGCCCGGCGTCTTTCTGCTTGAGTGGTTTGACTGTAAGTTTCATCAGTGGGACACCTCGCTCATCTCGACAGTGAGAACCCCATTCCGGATAAACGCTCGTGCGTCACCGGACGGGAGATCGAAGTCGTACTGCTCGTCACCGACGACGACGGTCGCGGTGTCGTCGACGACGTCGACCGTCGCATCGCCGGTGATACCGATGTCAGCCGCGAGAACGACCGCGTCGTCGTACTCGTAGCGTCGTAGCGGGGCATCGCCGACAAGCTGCTGTTGGTCAGTCATGCTAACTACGAGTTAGTGGGACAAATATATAAATCCTTCGCCGAAAACCGCAATAAGGCGTTCGACCAGACGAAGAACCCACTGATTGCGGTTCACACCGGTCCCGGCCCCACCACTATACGGGACCCCCGCGAAAGCGGTGGCATGGAGACGGTCGAACACCACGGACGGACGACGGCGTACCGGTCCGTCACCGGCGAGGGCGAGAGCGCCACAGTACTGTACGTCCACGGCAGCGCCAGCACCCACGCGCTCTGGAGCCAGCAGTACGCGCCGAGTGGTCCGGCGTCGTCGGCCGCTGCGCTCGATCTGAGCGGTCACGGTGCGAGCGAGGACATCGACACCGCACCGGGTGAAGCGACGCTGACGAGCTACGTCGACGACGTGGTGGCCGTCGCCGAAGTGACGGACGCGACGGTCCTGGTCGGCAACTCGCTCGGCGGTGCGGTCGCACTGGCGACGGTCCTGCGGCGCGCCGTCCCGCTCGACGGGCTCGTCCTCGCCGGCAGCGGCGCGACGCTCCCAGTCGTCCAGACGCTCCGAGACGACCTGGCGGCCGACTTCGAGGCCGCCGTCTCGTTCCTGCACGGCGAGGACATGCTCTTGCACGACCCGCCCGAGCGTGCGCGCGAGCACTCCATCGAGACGATGCGTGCCGTCGGACAGTCGGTGACACGGCGAGACTTCGAGACCTGCCATCGATTCGACGTGCGAGACCGACTCGACACCGTGGACGTGCCGACGCTGGCGCTGTGTGGCGAACACGACCGGCTCACGCCGCCGTCCTACCACGAGACCCTCGCGGAGAAGATTCCGCGAGGAGGGTGCGAGACCGTTCCCGACGCGGCACACCTCGCGATGGTCGAGCGGCCGGCGCGGTTCAACGACGCCGTCGCAACGTTTCTCCGCGATATCGAACCCACTCCATCGTCGTGACGCCGCTTCGGTCGTCGAAACGGCCCTGGCTACTGGTCAGTGAGTGGCGGATCTTTCAGGTGACCAGAACGTACTGATTTCGGCGGGGTGCATGTGACCAGTTCGTGTGGCGGGCAGTCGACGGTGACAGGACACGATTAGAGCAGTTTCGGAATGACAAAAAGTAGCACGAATCCGACGACGATCGCGACCGCAGTCCAGAAAACGAATTGTGTTAGTTGCTCTTTTCGTTCAGGGCCGGGCTCGTCTTCTGACATGTTCTGGCATTCCCGTGCAGCGTATTCAATCTTTCAGGCCGGCGATCAGTACAGGTCGTCCAGTTCGTCCTCGACGTAGCTGTGTTCGTCGGCCGGGAAGGTGCCGTCTTCGACGGCGTCGACGTACCCCTCGATCGCGGACGCCATCTCGCCGCGCACGTCGCCAAAGCGCTTCGAGAAGGGGGCTACGTCCTCAGAGAGGCCGATCACCTCGTCGACGGTCAGGACCTGGCCGTCGCAGTCGGGGCCGGCACCGATGCCGATCGTCGGAATGTCGAGCGCGTCCGTGACCGCCGCGCCGAGGTTCGCCGGGACGTGTTCGAGGACGAGCGAGAACGCGCCGGCCTCCTCGTGGGCCTGCGCGAGTTCGACGATCTCCGTCGCGGACTCCTCGTCGGTGCCCTGGCGGAACAGTCCGGTCTCGTTCTCGCGCTGTGGAGTCAGTCCGAGATGTGCCTGGACCGGGATGCCCAGTTGCGTCAGCCGACGAGTGAGGTCGACGGTGTGGGGACCGGATTCGAGTTTGACCCCGTCCGCGCCCGCCTCCTTGACCATGCGACCGCAGTTCTGTATCGCCTCGGCCTCGTCGGCACCGTACGAGAGGAAGGGCATGTCCGCGAGCACGAACACGTCCGCTGTGGCCCGCGCGACCGCAGCGGTGTGGCTGGCGATCTCCTCGACGGTGACCGGCAGCGTCGAGTCGTGTCCCAGACGGAGGTTCCCGACCGAGTCGCCGACCAGCGCGATGTCGACGCCGGCCTCGTCGAGCACCGTCGCGGTCGGTGCGTCGTAGGCCGTCAGCATCGTCACCGGCTCCTCACCTGCCTTCGCGCGAATGTCCTTGGCCCGCATGGCTTGGGCTGGGACCCCCCGGCGCATAAGCCCTGCCATGCACTCACAGGCACCCGCGTTCGACGGTTCCGTAACTGATTAGCGCCGGACACCACGAGTGTGTGCCATGCCACACGTCGAGGAGACGGACCCGGATGGCGTCGACTTCGGCTGGGTCATGCAGACGACCTTCGTGACGACCATCCTGGTCGGCGCGCCGATCGTCGCTACCCTCTCGCTGTTCGTCCAGTTGACGGGCTGGGCGGAGTGGGCCGAGTTCGCGATCCGGGTGGGTGCCGTCGTCTGGTTCTGTACCGCCGCCGGTGTGTACGCCTACGCACGCTACAGGGAGTGACGCTCGTTGACCCACTGGAAGTCCATCGACGCGCGTCGCGCGGCGGTCGCGTCGCCCTCCGAGTCGCCGACGAACAGGGCCGCCGACGGGGACACGCCGAACTCCGCGAGCAGGGCCCGGAGCGGGGCCGGATCGGGTTTGTACGCCGACAGGGAGTCGCGGCCGACGACGGCATCGACGTGACCGTCGACGCCATGTGTCTCCAGGGCGATCCGACAGGCGGCCTCGCAGTTGAGCGAACACACGCCGACGGGAACGTCCAGGGGCAGTTCGTCGAGCAGCGAGAGTCGCTCCGAGTCGCGCGCACCCGGTCGCTCGTGATCGGCGATAACGGACTCGACCGCGTCGCGGTGGCCCCGCTCCTCCGAGAGTTCGAGCATCTCCCACAGCGAGTGGCCCGCCGCGTCGACGCCGCGTTCTCGCAACACGTCGTCGACGTCGCTCGCGACCGCGTCCCAGTCGACCGCCAGACGCACGAGCGTGCCATCGAGGTCGTAGACGACGGCGTCGTAGTCGGCGCTCATGTGCGGGCGCACGACCCCGACGGACAAGAGCGTTCGGTCACTCCCCTAGGAGTGCCCGAGCGATGACGTTCTTCTGGATCTGGCTCGTCCCCTCGTAGATCGTCGTCACCTTGGCGTCCCGGTAGAACCGCTCGACGTCGAACTCGGTCGTGTAGCCGTAGCCGCCGTGGAGCTGGACGGCCTGCTGGGTCACGTCGACGGCTCCCTCGGTCGCGAAGTACTTCGCGACGCTCGCGCTCGTACGGGCGTCCTCGCCGCGGTCCATGGCCCGCGCCGCCGCGTGCGTCAGCTCGCGGCCGGCCCGGACGGTCGTCTCCATCTCCGCGATCGTGTGCCGGACGCTCTGGATGTCGCCGATCGGGCCGTCGAACTGCTCGCGTTCCGTGACGTAGTCGACCGTCTCGTCGAGGGCCGCCTGCGAGAGACCGACCGCCTGCGCGGCGATACCGACCCGTCCGCCGGTCAGGATCGACAGAGCGGCAGCGAGCCCGCGGCCCTCCTCGGTGAGGCGGTACCGCTCTGGCACGCGGACCCCATCCAGCGTCAGCGTCGTCGTGTCGCTGGCTCGCAGCCCCAGCTTCTCCTCTTTCGAACCGACGGTCAGTCCGTCGCTGTCCTTCGGGACGAGAAACTGGGTGACCGAGTTCGGATCGTCCGGGTCGGTCTTCGCGAAGACGATCACGACTCCGGAGCGCTGTCCGTTCGTGATCCAGGCCTTCTCCCCGTCGATCACGTACTCGTCGCCCTCGCGGCGCGCGACGGTGCTCATCTGTCGCGGATTCGATCCCGTATCGGGCTCGGAGAGAGCGAAGGCCCCGACCGGACGGCCCGCGACCATGTCCGGGAGCCACGCCTCCCGGAGCTGCTCGTCTCCGAAGGTCGCGAGACAGGAGGTCGCGAGACAGTGGACCGACAGCGCGGTCGCCACCGCCAGCGAGCCGTGGGCGACGGCCTCGTTCACGACCGCGTACGTCTGCCGGTCCACGTCGAGGCCGCCGTAGGCTTCGGGCACCATCAGGCCGGTCACGTCGATCTCGGCCAGCGTGTCCCAGGCGTCCTCGGGGAACGTCTGCTCGCGGTCACACTCGCGTGCGACCGGCCTGATCTCCTCGTTGGCGACTTCGCGGACGGTGTCACGGATAGCACGCTGCTCGGACGAGAGCTCCATACGCCACGTACAGCTCCATTGCCAATAGGTGCCACGGCGCGACCGTCACTCGGCCAGCTCGATATCGAGAAAGTCTTCGAGCTTCGCGACGACCGAACCGCCGACGCCGGCCTGCGTCGCACGGCCCTGTTCGACGGCGAGAACGTCGGATTCGTCGACAGCCAGCTCTTCGGCCAGCTCCTGGGTCTGGAGGCCCGCGTCCTGGCGGGCCTCGGTGACCACGGAACCGTAATCAGAGACGAGATACGGGAGCTGATCGTCCTCGTAGTTCGCGCCGTCCTCCCAGTCGGAGGCGTCGGGCTGCTGTGCGTCGGCCATCTTGGCCGCGTTCTGGGCCGCACGGCGCTTTCGATCGGTGTCTCGATCACTGCGAGAACCGTCCGACGATTCGGCTTTCGAGGTCTCGCCGTGCTGAGAGCAGTCCGCACACACCTGCAGCGTCGCCCCCGCCACGTTCGCCGTTTCGAGGTCGGCGTCGGACGCACCACAGAGTTCACAGCTCTCGCCGGCGCTGCCACTGCCACTGCCGGTCGAGTATTTTGCCATGCGGGCCGTAGCGGACCGAACGTATTTGAAATGCCCGCTTTGTCGCGAGTGTGAGAGGTTCGCGTGGAGAGTCGCAAACGAAAGCGCTTTTACCCAACCACGGAATAGGACTGAATGCGCACGACGCAACGAGCGTGGGTAGCCAAGCCAGGCCAACGGCGCAGCGTTGAGGGCGCTGTCCCGTAGGGGTCCGCCGGTTCAAATCCGGTCCCACGCATTCTTGCTGCGAACAAACTCGTGAGCAGCAGAAATGGGACGAGCGGATTCGAGCCCCCACAGTGTCCGACTCGACTACTTCGGGAGAGTCGCCACGGTGCCGGTGACCGCTCGTCAGCACTGGGGAGAACACCCGAACGGTACTGTCAGAGACGAGAGAACAGCGATCGTTCGCCCCAATTATCTACATTGATACTTGGCCGACGCATTTATTACCATCCATCGATAATGCGTAAGTACGGCACCATCCCGGTGCCAGCACCCACCACCACCCACCACCCCTTTCCTACGCTTTTCACGATCGATAGCCGAAGGACTCGTACGAGACACGATCTCACCGGCCGCCAGCCTCGCGTCGTGTGACACAGTTCGAGACGAAGGCACCGACAGCGCGGCGTCGCTCGCCGCCGGATGGAAGGGGCGGGATTCGAACCAGAGGAAGACTCAGGTCGTTCGTCTGCCAGGGCGCGAATCCGCGCGTCACCATCGGCTCTGCACTGTCGTTCGGAGCACGATGGAAGGGGCGGGATTCGAACCAGAGGAAGACTCGCTGCGCTCGTCTGCCAGGGCGCGAATCCGCGCGTCACCATCGGCTCCGCACTGTCGTTCGGAGCACGATGGAAGGGGCGGGATTCGAACCACGCGAAGCCCTGAAGGGACGACCGCCGACCGATGCTGGAGTCGGTCGCGGCGCTCTACCACTGAGCCACCCTTCCGCGGCCAGTCGTTGGGACGAGACGGGCATTAATCCTTGGACGGGATCTCAGCGTAGATCGAGTCTGCGTGCCGTCGAGCGTCCGCGCGGACGGCTTCGCCGTCCACGTTCGCGAACGAGCCGTCGTCGTAGACGACCTCGCCGTCGACCATCGTGAACCGAACGTCGTCGCCGTGGGCGGCGAAGACGAGGTGCGAGAGCGGGTCGTGAACCGGCGTCGCCCGAGCAGAGCCCGTCGTGAGGCCGATCACGTCGGCCGGCCGACCCGGCGCGAGGACGCCCACGTCGAAGCCAGTCGCCTGCCCCCCGTGCTCGGTCGCCATCCGGAAGGCGGTCGCCGCCGGCAGCGCCGTCGCGTCGAGTTCGTCGACCTTCGCCAGCAGGGCCGCCTGGCGCATCTCGGTGAACGGATCCAGCGTGTTGTTGCAGGGGGGGCCGTCGTTGCCCAGCGCGACGGTGATCCCCCGCTGCAAGTAGGCCTCGACGGGCGCGATCCCGCTGGCGAGTTTCATGTTCGAGCTGGGACAGTGGACGACGGTGGTGTCGGTCTCGGCGAGGATCGCCCGCTCGGTCTCGTCCGTCCAGACGCAGTGGGCGAGCGTCACGTCTGGCCCCGTCAGGCCGACCTCGTCGAGCCACTCGACGTTGCGCATGCCCGTCCGGTCTTCGACCGTCTGGATCTCGTCGCGGTTCTCGCTGGCGTGCGTGTGGATGCGCACGCCGTCGTAGGCGTCGGCGAGATCGCGAGCACCCCTGAGACAGCGCTCGGTACAGGAGACGGCAAAGCGCGGCGTGACGGCGTAGCGAATCCGGTCGTCGAAAGCCCCGTGATACCGCTCGATGAGGCGCTCGGACTCGGCCAGTGCCGCGTCGGTGTCTTCCTGTAGCGCCCCGGCGTCGTAGTCCATCAACACCTTCCCGAGCAGGCCGCGGATCCCGATCTCGCCGGCCGCCTCGAAGGCCTGGTCGGCGTGCGCGACCGAGAGGTGGTCGACGACGGTCGTGACGCCGCTGGCCAGACACTCCATGTAGCCAAGCGTCGCCGCGGTCCGCATCTGTTCGGCGTTCATCGCGGCCTCCATCGGGAGGACGTGATCGAAGAGCCAGTCCAGCAGCGCTTCGTCGTCGGCGATCCCCCGTCCGAGGCTCTGTACCGAGTGGACGTGCGAGCCGACCAGCCCCGGCGCGACGATGTCGAACGACCGGCTGTCGTGGTCCGGATGCCGCTCGGCCGCGGTCTCAGAATCTCCGACGAAGACGATCTCGTCACCGCTCGTGACGACCGCGCCGTCCTCGTAGACGGTGTCGCTGTCGGCGACGACGGTCCCGGTAAGTCGCATCACCACGAGGGGTGGTGTGCCACTCCCTAAGCGGTTTGGGTCGAGAAAACGCGTCGAAGCTACGGCAGACCGGCGATCAGGTCGCGGCTCGCGTCGACAGCGGCGAGCGCAGTCGACGCCGCGACGACGGAGTGGTCAGTACGACCGCTCTTTGGGTTCGTACTCTTTCCACTGGCTCTCCAGCAGGACCGGCTTGTAGTACAGCTCCGGCGTCCCGTCGTCCCAGGCCAGCATCGTGTGCTTGATCCACTCCTCGTCGCGCCGTTCCTGGAACTCCGCGCGCCAGTGAGCGCCGCGGAACTCCTCGCGGGCCAGTGCGCCGAGCGTGATCGCTTCGGCCACGTCCAGGATGTTGCGCGTCTCGATGGTGTGGATCAGGTCCGTGTTGTAGGTGCGCGACGGGTCGGCAACGGCGACGTCCTCGTAGCGCTCGCGTGCGCGCCGGAGGTCACGCAGCGCGTCGTTGAGGCTCTCCTCTTTTCTGAAGACGTTGACGTTCTCCGTCATCGTCTCCTGGACGTTCGAGCGGACCTCGGCGTGGTTGATGCCGTCCGCTTCCAGCAGCGACTCGATTCGCTCTCGTTCCTGGCGAACGGTGTGTTCCAGCGTCTCCTTGGGCTCGACCATCGCAGCGTCAGACCGACGGTCTGACGAGGATCGCTCACCACCGTCCGCTGCAACGTCGCCGTCACTGCTCCCGGCCTCGATAGCGCCGGGTTCAACGGGCGGTTCCACGTCGCCGTCCTCGCTCTTGGCAGAGCGGCCGGTCTGGATCTCGGCGGTCTTCATGTCCTTGCCGGCGGCGTGGTGGCCGGCGCGCGCGCCGAACACGAGCAGTTCCGGCAGCGCGTTGCCCCCGAGACGGTTCGCGCCGTGCAGCGAGACACAGGCCGTCTCGCCGGCAGCGTAGAGTCCGCTGATACAGGTCTCGCCGTTCTCGTCGGTCTCGATGCCGCCCATGGCGTAGTGCTGGCCGGGCTTGACCGGCATCGGTTCGTCGAGGCCGTCGACCCCCTCGAAGTCCTCCGCGAGGTGGAGGATGTTCTCCAGGCGATCGAGGATGCGCTCCTCGCCGAGGTGGCGCATGTCGAGGTCGACGTACTCGTCCTCGATGCCGCGGCCGGCGTTGACCTCGGTGAGTTCGGCCCGCGAGACCACGTCACGAGAGGCGAGTTCCCCGTCGTTGTTCGCGTAGCCGTGTTCGAACATGAACCGCTCTTCCTCGTCGTTGTAGAGGATCCCGCCTTCGCCACGGACCCCCTCGGAGATGAGCACGCCCGTCGAGGGCAGCGTCGTCGGGTGGAACTGGATCATCTCCATGTCTTCCATCGGGACGCCCGCGCGGTAGGCCATCGCACAGCCGTCGCCGGTGTTGGCGACGGCGTTGGTCGTGTGATCGAAGGCCTGTCCGAGACCACCGGTCGCGAGGATGACGCCGTCGCGGGCCCAGAACCCCTCGACGTTGCCGGTCGCGATCTCGTAGGCGACGGCCCCGTGACAGTGGCGCTCCTCCGGGTCGTCGTGGTCGGTGACGGCGAGGTTGGTGACGTACCACTCGTCGTACACCTCGATGCCTCGTTTGACGACCTGTTCGTACATCGTGTGCAGCAGGTGGTGGCCCGTCTCCGCACCGGCATAGGTCGTCCGCGGGAACGACATCCCGCCGAACGGACGCTGCGAGACGCGGCCGTCGTCCTCGCGGGAGAACGGCATCCCCCAGTGCTCGATCTGGACGACCTCTTCGGGGGCGTCCTGGGCGAAGGTGTCGATCGCGGGGGCGTCCCCGAGATAGTCAGACCCCTTCATGGTGTCGTAGGCGTGGAGTTCCCAGTCGTCGCCCTCGCGCAGTGCCGCGTTGATGCCACCCTCGGCCGCGCCCGTGTGGCTCCGGACGGGGTGGAGCTTCGTGACGAGTGCCACGTCGGCACCCTCTTCGTCGGCTGCGATCGCCGCTCGGAGGCCGGCACCGCCGGCACCGACCACGATCACGTCGTGTTCGTGCATTGTTAGTCTCCCTTAGGATTACCAGAACTTCAGGTTGTTCTTGACTGCTTCCCGTTTGAGCTCCTGGATGTGCTCGGTCAGTGGGATGTCTTTCGGACACACCTCGGTACAGGAGAACTGCGTCTGGCACCGCCAGACGCCATGTTCTTGCTCGATGATGCGGAGCCGTTCCTGCTTGCGCTGCTCGCCCTCGCGTTCGTCCATCGCAAAGCGGTAGGCCTTGTTGATCGCCGCCGGCCCGAGGTACTCGTTGTCGCCGGCCGCGATGTTACACGAGGACATGCACGCGCCACACCAGATACACCGCGTCGACATCTTGATCTTCTCGCGGTTCTCGCGGTCCTGGCGCTGCTCTTCGAGCTCGTCGTCGGGCAGCTCGTCGGCGTCGAAGTACGGCTCGACGGCCTCCATCTGGTCGTAGAAGTGCTCCATGTCGACGACCAGGTCCTTGACGACTTCCTGGTGGGGCAGCGGCTCGATCCGGATCGTCCCGGCGTCGAGGTCGGCGATCTGGGTCTTGCAGGCAAGTCGCTGGCGACCGTTGATGAAGAGCGCGTCGGACCCACAGACGGCCTGCCGACACGAGTGTCGGAAGGTCAGTGACGAGTCGTAGTGGTCCCGCGAGTAGATGAGCGCGTCGAGGACGGTCATCCCCTTGTGGAAGGGGACGGTGAAGTCGTCGAACCGCGGCTCTTCTTTCCCCTCGACTTCGGGGTCGTAGCGGAAGACTTTGAGCGTGATCGTCTCTTCGGAGTGGTCGATCTCCTCGTCGACGCGCTGGTCCTCTCGGGCCTGCGCCCGCTCCTGTTTCTCCGCCCGACGGCGCTCGCCCGGTGATTCGACGGTCGGCTCGGCCGACTCGTCGGTCGTCTCCTCTGTCTCTGTCTCTTGTTCGATCGTACTCATGGTTAGATCAGGTTGGTCATGGCGACGGCGACGCGGGTTCCCTGTGCGATCAACAGGACACCGGCGACGACCAGCACCCACTTGACCGCTCGCTTGCGAGTCCCGGTCAGACCCTGGTTGATGAGAGCGTTGTAGACGCCGTTGACGCCGTGGAAGGTCGCGGTCACGAGGAACAGCCACATCGTCGTGAAGTAGCCGATAGAGCTCATCCGGGCGGTCGTGCCGGCCAGCGTGACCTCCGCCGCGTGGTTGACGAAGTGCAGCAGCATGAAGTGGAAGGCCAGCACGCCGATCAGGAACACCGCCGTGATCCGCTGTAGCAGCCACCGCGATCCGTTCCGGTCGAAAGAGGAGTAGTGTTCGGCCATTAGACGAGTTTCCCCCCGAGGAAGGTCGGGATGCTGGCGACGACGATCGCGCCCGTCAGCACCATCGACGCGTAGAAGCTCTTGTCCTGTGCTTCGAGTCCGATACCCAGGTCGACGAACAGCAGTCGGAGCCCGTTGAGGATGTGGAAGACGGCGACGGCGAGCAGGCCGACCTCGAGGAAGCGAACGACGAGCAGGGCTTCGAGTCCCTGCAGGGTGCCGTTGTACAGTGCCTCCCCCTGAATCGCCGTGCTCAGCACGGCGATGTGGGTAAAGAGGTAGCCGACGAGTACCCAGCCGGTGAACTTGTGGAAGATCCACGCCCACATCCCGGCCGAGAAGTCCCGCCACCGTCCGAAGTCCTCGACGGTGCCGCGATTGTAAGACTGACTCATACACCCAGCACTTGGAGCGGGGACAAATAGAAGTTACTACAACGTACGCGCGCTCTCGGCAAACGTGATCGGTAGTTCACGTTCGGCGTGACACGACACGTCGCTCACACGGGATCGTCGATCCCGCCGTTGCGCTCCAGCGCGCGCTGGGTCCGGTCGTCGAGTTTCACGAGGTGACAGAGCGGGTTGCCGGGGTAGACGAGCGGATTCTCCAGCACCCCGACCAGCAGTCCGGTGAACGGTGCTTCGACGACCGTCCGATCTGTCTTGAAGGGGTTGGCGATCGTACAGATCGGGTCGCCCGCCTCGACGAAGGCACCGCGGTCGAAGTGCATGTCGACGCCGACGGCGAACTGGAGGCAGAGGAAGAAGAGGCCGGAGAGGAGTAGCGAGGCGCGCTGATACGGACGGTTGTAGGCGTTTACCCCAGTCGACCGCACGACGGCGTGCGGTCGATCTGGTAAAGACCTACAACTTTCCGTATGAGAGCGAAGCGAGCAGCGGGCCTCGGAGGTGCGAGCGGAATCGGATGGTGTGAGCGACGCGCCTACGGCTCGACTTCCCGCCAGCGGGGTTCGACGCCGGGGGCGCAGTCCGGGTGGACTCCGTCGTCCTCGTCCGCGTCTGGGACTCCCTCCTCGTCTTCGAGGGCGTCGATCGGGCGGGCGGGGTTGCCGACGACGGTCGTGTCGGGTGGCACGTCGTCGACGACGACGGAGCCGGCACCGACGGTCGCGTCCTCGCCGATCGTGATGTCGCCGATCAGCGTCGCGTCGGCACCGATCAGCGCGCGGTCCTTGATCGTCGGGTGGCGCTTGACCGGCTCGCTGGATTTCCCGCCCAGCGTCACGCCGTGGTACATCACGACCTCGTCACCGATCTCGGCGGTCTCGCCGACGACGGTCCCCATGCCGTGGTCGATGAACAGCCGCTCGCCGACGGTCGCGCCGGGATGGATCTCGATGCCGGTGAGAAATCGACCGACGGACGCCAGCAGGGCGGCGGCGAGGGCGAGACCGCGGCGGTGACAGGCGTGTGCGAGGCGGTACCACCAGACGGCGTGCAGTCCCGGATAGGTCAACACCACCACGAGGGTGCTCGTTGCGGCCGGATCGTTGGCCTTGGCGAATCGGATGTCGTCTGCGATGCGGTCGAACATTGTTGGAGTGTCAGGCGTGGTGAGAGAGCGGTGCGCGGTGACGAGAAGAGCGGGGCGCTCACCGACAGCGGCCGGCGAGAGCGGACGTTCGTGGGACGACCGATCGGTTGCGAGCGTGCCCGCGAAGCATACTCTACGTTCGCAGATCCAGCCTCTTAAACCCCGTCGCTATTACCCCGCGAGACCGCCAGGAGGACCCGGCCTTTCTTTGTGGGGTACCCCAGAATGGCGGTATGGCAGACCCCGACTTCGAGGAGTTCGACCACGAGCGACACGTCCAGTCGGCCATCGACCTCGCCCGTGCGGCCGCCGACCGCGGTGACCGACCGTTCGGTTCCGTCCTCGTCCGTGACGACGAGCAGATCGCGGCGGCGTCGAACCGCGTCGTCACGGCGGACGATCTGCGACGCCATCCGGAACTCGATCTCGCGCTGGCGGCCGAGCGATCGTACACGCCGGAAGAGCGCGCCCGGACAGTGATGTACACGAGCACGGAACCGTGCCCGATGTGTGCCGGCGGTCTCCGCTCGGTCGGACTGGGGCGGATCGTCTACAGCGTCGGCGGCGACGAGATCCACGAGTTCACCGGCGGCGAGCCGACGGTTCGATCGGGAGCGATTCTTGACGGCGTCACCGACGTGACCGGGCCGGTGTGTCACGAAGCGGGACTGGCCGTCCACGAGGCGTTCGACTGGTAGCGACAGATCGCAGTGCTCAACCCCCTCGAACCCCTTCGATGGGTATGACCGAGCGTACGTACCGGTGCTCGAACTGTCGAGAGCACACCCTGACGCGCGACTTCGACGTTTCGCACCTCTCCGTTACCTGCCCGAACTGCGATGAGTTCTCGCGATTCGTCAACGGCCGCGTGATCGAGCAGTTCGAGTCCCTGGAGTCGTCGCCTCCGGACCACCTCGACTGGGAGGCACTCGACCGGACCGAGAAGCTGTTGATCAGCGAGCGGATCGTCCGGCAGGGCCACTCGATCGAGGACTTCGAGATGGACGGGGAGTGAGTTCCGCGGCCGCCCCGTCCACGGGTTTTTTTCGACAGGTTCTTGTCAGTCGTATTGCGATACTCGTACGGGAGATGGCGAGTGGCGGCAACACGGTTCGATCCTGATGCACCGGCTCCCGGACGACAGTTCGGCCCTCCTGGCCGCCGTCTTTCGGCCACCGACGGTGAGAGACGCGCCGGTCACAGCGATTCGACCTCGTCGACACTCTCTTCGACGTCTTCTTCGACGCGCCAGAGGTAGAGACTGGCGTAGCTCCGATAGGGTGCCCATCGCTCGGCGTACGCGGACATCTCGGCGCGGGACATCTCCGGCCCGACGAGCGACGCCATGCCCGTCCGGATGCCGAGGTCGCCGACGGGGAACACGTCCTCGCGGCCCAGCGAGAAGATGAGTTGCATGTTCGCCGTCCACTCCCCGACGCCGGTGATCGACGTGAGTTCGTCGACGACAGCGTCGTCGTCCACGTCCTCGAAGTACGTCCGTGAGAGCCCGCGTTCCTCGAAGGCCGTCGCGACGTTGTTGACGTAGCGAGTCTTCTGTCGAGAGAGACCGGCGTCACGCAGTACCTCGTCGTCGGCCGCCAGAACGCCCGACGGCGTCACCTCGACGGCGTCGAACAGTCGCTCGCGGGTGGCGGCCGCCGACGCCATCGACACCTGCTGGCGGACGATCGAGGTCAGAATTCGCGCGAAGAGGTCCTCAGCCGGCGAGATCGTCAGTTCGCCGTGGGTCTCGACGAGGGGTCCCAGGTCGGGATCCTCGCGGAGTCGGTCGTGGGGATCGCTCACGGACGGACGATGGGACGAGAGCGTCGAGAACGTTGCGGTCGAGTGTCGGAGCGAGGACGGGAAAAGTATCGCTGGTGATAATCAGAGAGTGGCAGTTATGTTCAGCGGGCACGGAGCGGTGGGCGTGACGACAGACGACTGGAGCCTGTACGTAGAGGAGAACGCGCTGATAGCCGAGTTCGGTGTCGACATCGAAACGAGAGAAGAAGTCTTTGCGGCCGTCAACGAGCGGTTCGAAGAGCTGGCGACCGATCCCGCCATCGACACGCACGTCTCGGTCCTGAAAATGGAGTCCGCACTCAACGGGGAGGTCTTCGAGAAGGCACAGGAGGCCGCGGAGGCCGGCACCGAGTACGGGATCACGAACTGGATTATCGTCTCGGACGACATCAAGAAGATGGCGCTCAAGAGCAAGATCGGCGAGATCCCCGGCGTCGACATCGAGACGGTCGACAGCCTCGACGAAGCGCTGCGCGTCGCGGTTTAGGTCATCCCTTTGCCGAGCAGTTCGCGTGCGATGATGTTCTTCTGGATCTCGCTGGTCCCCTCGTAGATCTGGGTGATCTTGGCGTCGCGGTAGAACCGCTCGACGTCGAAGTCGTTGACGTAGCCGGCACCACCGTGGATCTGGACGGCCTCGTCGGCGACTTCGACGGCGACGCGCGAGGCGAACTCCTTGGCCATCGAGGCCAGCATCGTCAGCTGGTCGTCCTCGTTGTCGACGCTCCAGGCGGACTTGTAGGTGAGCATCCGGGCGGCTTCGACCTGCGTGTGCATCTCGGAGAGCTTGTGCTGGATCGCCTGGAACTCGCTGATCGGTTTGGAGAACTGCTCGCGGTCCTCGGCGTAGTCGAGCGCGCGCTCTGCGGCTCCCTTCGCGATCCCGACGGCCTGTGCGGCGACGCCCGTCCGGGTCTCGTCGAAGAACTGCATGAGCTGGAGGAAGCCCGCGCCGCGGGTCCCGACGAGGTTCTCCTCGGGGACGCGCACGTCGTCGAGGATCAACTCGGCGGTGTCCGACGCGCGGATGCCGAGCTTGCCGGTGATCTTGTCGGCTTCGAACCCGTCGCGATCGGCCTCGACGACGATCTGGGAGAAGCCGTTGTACCGGCCCTCCGCCTCCGGATCTGTTTTACAGAGTACGACGAAGTAGTCTCCGATCGAACCGTTGGTAATCCACATCTTGTTGCCGTTGATCACCCACTCGTCGCCGTCTTTCTCCGCCCGCGTCGACACCGAAGACACGTCCGATCCCACGTCGGGCTCGGAGATCGCCGCCCCCATGATGGCGTCGCCGGTCGCGACCGGTTCGAGGAACGCCTCTTTCTGTTCCTCCGTCCCGAAGCCGACGAGAGCGTCCGCCCCGAAGGCGGTCGACTGGATGCAGAGTCCGATGCCGGGATCGGCCGCGAACAGCTCTTCGGCGATGATCGCGTTGGTCAGCGTGTCGTAGCCGACCCCGCCGTACTCGACGGGAATGTTCGCGCCCGTGAGTCCGATCTCGGCCGCCTGCTCGACGATCTCACGGGGATACTTCTCCTCGGTGTCGTACTCGGTCGCGTCGGGTTTGATCTCGTTTTCCGCGAACCGTCGCACCTCGTCTCGGACCTGACGTTGCTCGTCTGTGAGGTCGAAGTCCATGTTATCAGTGTTAACTGGTATCACAGATAATGATTTCGTACAGAAATAAACGGCACCGTGGTTGTTATGCGAGAGAAACGTTGAAACCCTGGGCGAGAGTGAATACGCCTGTCATGGATTTTGAGGACATTGAGACTGTGGCGGTGCTTGGCGCAGGGAACATGGGTCACGGAATCGCCGAGGTCGCCGCCATCGCAGGCTACGACGTGCAGATGCGCGACATCAAAGAGGAGTTCGTCCAGGACGGGTACGACAACATCGAGTGGTCCCTCGACAAACTCGCGGAAAAAGAGCAGCTCAGCCAGGACGAAGCCGACGCGGCCCTGGACCGCGTGACACCGCTGGTCGACATGGAGGCGGCCGTCGGCGACGCCGACGTGGTCATCGAGGCCGTCCCGGAGAAAATGGAGATCAAGAAAGACGTCTACGGCGACGTGGAAGGCTACGCCCCCGAGGACGCGATCTTCGCGACGAACACGTCGAGCCTCTCGATCACGGAGCTGTCCGAAGTCACGGAGCGTCCAGGGCAGTTCTGCGGGATGCACTTTTTCAATCCCCCGGTTCGGATGCCCCTCGTCGAAGTCATCTCGGGGGAACACAGCGACGACGAGACGCTCGACGCGATCGAAGCGCTCGCCGAAGCCTTCGACAAGACGCCCGTTCGCGTCCGCAAGGACTCGCCCGGATTCATCGTCAACCGCATCCTCGTGCCACTGATGAACGAGGCCTGCTGGCTCGTCCACGACGACGTGGCGACGATCGCCGAGGTCGACTCGACGACGAAGTTCGACATGGGCCTGCCGATGGGTTCGTTCGAGCTCTCGGACCAGGTCGGCAACGACGTGGGCCTGCACGTCCTCGAATACATGCACGAGGTGCTCGGTGAGCAGTACGCACCGTGTCCGCTGCTCGAAGAGGCGGTCGAAGACGAGCGGCTCGGCAAGAAGTCCGGCGAAGGGTTCTACGACTACGAGAACGGGGGCGTCGACATCCCGACGGACGCCGGCCGCGAGGACGTCGAACACCGTCTGCTGGCCGTGATGGCCAACGAGGTCGGCAAGCTCGTCCAGAACGACGTGGCACCCGTCAGCGACATCGACGAGGCCGTGATGCTCGGCGGCGGCTTCCCGGACGGGCCGGCGAAGTTGGCCGACGAGGCAGGGCTGGAGGCGCTCGTCGACGCGCTCGAAACGGCCCGTGAGGAGACCGGTGCGGCCCGCTACGAGCTCTCGGACGGCCTCGAAGCGGCCGCCAAAGGGGGCGGCTTCTACGACGACGAGGAAGCGGAGTCGACCGACTACGAGTCGATTTCGCTGTCCTACCCCGAGGAGTACGTCGCACAGATCGAACTCGATCGCCCACACCGAATGAACACGGTCAGTCCAGACATGATGGACGAGATCGCCGACGCCGTCGATCACCTCAGCGAGGACGACGAGGTGCGGGCGATCCTGCTGACCGGCGCGGGCGATCGGGCCTTCTCCGCGGGCGCGGACGTACAGTCGATGGCGAGCAACGCGACGCCGCTAGAAGCGATCGAGCTCTCCCGGAAAGGCCAGCAGACGTTCGGCAAGCTCGAGTCCTGTCCGATGCCGGTCGTGGCCGGCATCGACGGCTACGCGCTGGGCGGCGGGATGGAACTGGCCACCTGTGCGGACATACGCGTCGCCAGCGAGCGCTCCGAACTCGGCCAGCCCGAACACGACCTCGGCCTGCTGCCCGGCTGGGGCGGCACCCAGCGCCTGAGCAACATCGTCGGCGAGGGCCGCGCCAAGGAGATCATCTTCACGGCCGAGCGCTACGACGCCGAAGAGATGGCCGACTACGGCTTCGTCAACGAGGTCGTCCCCAACGACGAGATCGACGAGCGGGCGCTCGAACTGGCCGCCGACCTGGCCGCCGGACCGCCCGTCGCCCAGGAGCTGACCAAGAAGGCGATGCTGGCCGGGCGCGACGACACCGACGCCGGACTGGAGGTCGAGGCCCAGGCCTTCGGCCACCTCATCGGCACCGACGACGTGATGGAGGGCATCACGGCGTTCATGGGTGACGGCGACCCGGACTTCCAGGGCAAGTAGGGCCGTCGACCACCGTGGGCGATCGATCCCCACCCCGCCGGTCGGGTGCCGGAGCCGCCTGAACGGCAGCGATCGAGCCGCCGTCCAGTGGTGGATGTGTCGTGCTACCACGGGAGGGGTTTTTGATGCTGGGCTCAGAAGAGAGAGTATCAGCGTCAGGTACGCGCTGTGGGTGCGAACATGACGGGGGAACACAGCAGACACGGCGACCGGGACGGTGCACAGAGCGAGCCTGCCAGCGACCGCCGGCGACGAGGTGTCGCGGACCAGCGATCGAGGGCGGACGTACGGACCGACGGCGGCTTCGAACCGGGATTCTTCAACGCCGTCGTGGAGCGCGTCGGCGTCGCCGTCGGCGTCTACGGGGCGGACGGACGATTTGCCTACGTGAACCAGGCGTACGCCGATCTGCTGGGCACCGATCGCGAGTCGCTACACGGGACGGGGTTGTGGGAGGTGAACCCGGCGATCGACAGAGCGCGATTCGAGGAGTACTGGGAGTCGTTCGACCTCGGAGAGACGCGACAGCGCGAGGCGAGACACAGCCGCTTCGACGGCACCGAAGTCCCCGTCGAGACGCACACGACGGCCATCGAGGTCGACGGGACCCGGTACAACGTCGGGACGATCGCAGACATCAGCGAACGCGTCGAGGGCTGGGAGAAGCTCCGGCGGCAGGACGAGCGACTCGAACAGTTCGCCAGCGTCGTCAGCCACGACCTCCGCAATCCGCTGAACGTCGCCATGGGACGGCTCCAGTTGGCCCGCGAGACCGCCGATACGGATCACCTCGACCACATCGAGCAGTCCCTCGAACGGATCGAGGCGCTCATCGAGGACGTGTTGACGCTGGCTCGGGACGGCAATCGGATCACGGAACCCGAACCCGTCGACCTGGAACGGATCGTCCACCGGGCCTGGACGACCGCCGGACCGGAGGACGGCACCCTCTCGGCCAGCGACGACCTCGGGACGGTGCTCTCCGACGAGAACCGGCTGCTGGAGGTGTTCGAGAACCTCTTCGAGAACGCCGCCAGTCACGCGGGTCCCGGCGTGACCGTCACCGTCGACCGGACCGAAGACGGCCTGGTCGTCGCCGACGACGGCCCCGGAATCGAGCCCAGCGAGCGCGGCGACGTACTGGAGTACGGGTACACGACGACCGACCACGGCACCGGCTACGGCCTCACGATCGTCGAGCAGATCGTTACGGCCCACGGCTGGCAGCTCTCGCTGTCCGAGAGCGAGAGCGGGGGCCTCCGGGTCACCGTCTCCGGCGTCGAATTCGAGTGAGCTGTTCGCAAACTGCCTGCAGAAAGACGATTTTAAATACCACGAGCCTATCTCCCTATATGCGTCGCTCGCTTGGTGTAGTCCGGCCAATCATATTGGCCTTTCGAGCCAATGACCAGGGTTCAAATCCCTGAGCGAGCATTTCTCTCGCGAACAACGTCGTGAGCGAGAGCTATCGCAACAGGATTTGAGCACGCGAGTCGCGGGACTGCAACTGCACGAGGGCTTTCAGTGCTTCAGACTGCCTGCACTGATATCTTCTCTGAACACTACTCGTCCCGTCGACCGTAGCTTCAAATGGATGCCGTGAGTCTCGGCGCGTATGCAAGTAGTCATCCTCGCGGCAGGTGAGGGGACGCGAATGCGACCGCTCACGGCGGACACGCCGAAACCGATGCTGCCGGTCGCAGACCGGCCGCTGGTGGCACACACCGCCGACGCGGCGGTCGAGGCGGGGGCGAGCGAGCTGATACTGGTCGTCGGGTACGAAGCCGACGCGGTCAGGTCGTACTTCGGCGAGGAGTATCGCGGCGTCCCGGTGGAGTTCGCGGTCCAGGCCGAGCAACGCGGCACCGCGGACGCCGTCGGGGCCGCCAGCGAGCACCTCGACGGTCCCTTCGCCGTCCTCAACGGCGACAATCTCTACGATCGATCGTCGATCGCCGCGCTGTTCGACGCCGGCCCGGCCATCGCGGCGTCTCGCGTCGACGATCCGACGGCCTACGGCGTCCTCTCGACGGACCGCAGCACCGTGACGGGGATCGTCGAGAAGCCCGACGACCCGCCGACGGAGCTCGCGAACGCCGGCGCGTACGTGTTTCCGGCCGACGCCCGCGAGTGGCTCGACGTCGAGAAAAGCGAGCGCGGCGAGTACGAGATCACAGACGTGGTCGCGCGGGCGATCGAGACCGGAACCGTCTCCGCGGTCGAGGTCGACCGCTGGCTCGACGTGGGGCGACCCTGGGAGCTGCTGGCGGCAAACGAGTGGAAGCTCGGGGAGCTCGATCGGCGGATCGACGGCGAGGTCCGCGGTGACGCGACGCTCCGCGGAAACGTCGTCGTCGAGGCCGGCGCGACCGTCGAGCCCGGCGTCGTCGTCGAGGGGCCGGCACTGATCCGTGCCGGCGCGGAGGTCGGACCCAACGCCTACGTCCGCGGGGCGACCCTGCTCGCCGAGGACACCCACGTCGGCCACGGCGTCGAGATCAAAAACAGCGTAGTCGGTGCCGGCTCGTCCGTCCCTCACGTCACGTACGTCGGCGACAGCGTCCTCGGCGAGGACGTGAACTTCGGAGCCGGCACGCAGGTCGCGAACCTACGCCACGACGGGGAGCCGGTCAGACAGACAGTCAAGGGCGACCGCGTCTCGACCGGACGGCGGAAGTACGGCGTCGTCGCCGGAGACGGCGTCAAGACCGCGGTCAACACGAGTATCAACCCCGGCGTCACCCTGTCGAGTGGGGCCAGCACGACGCCGGGCGAGTCGGTCACGCGGGATCGGTGAGCGGCGGTGGCGGATCGAGATATCTGTGGGATTAAATAGCGCGACGCCAACGGTTCGGCTAATGGTAGATCCCACGTCGGACCATCACGAGGACGTAGACGAGTCCGAAGCGCCCGACTGCGAGCAGTGTGGCGACGCGATCGTGAACGAACCGACCCACCGCGAGGTGACCTGGATCGAAGGCGGCACCGTCCAGGAAGCGCACTTCTGTGACGAGTCCTGTCTGAACGCGTGGGACGAGCGCTGAGGGCGTTCGTTCCCGCATCGAACGATCTTCATTAGAACAGCGGGTGGCGATCTGAGGTGGTCGAGCCGCCAGTGTGCGCTATCGGTCCATTGTCTGTGACTGAGCTATAGTAGCCATTGAAAATCAATGCACACCCGATCGCACGACGGCAGTGCGATCGGTGTGTAAATCGTTTCAATTGTCACTATAGAGGATCTCGCCAATCCTACTCAAATCAAACAGTTCCCAGTCGTCGCCCAGATCGTCTGCCAGTCCGTCGACGAAGCCGTTCCTCGAAAACAGAGCGTACTCCTCGTCACGGGTGTCTGGTCCCCACCGAACACGCTCTCCTTTCTCGCGTAGCTGTGACGCGAGTCCGTGTCCGACGGGTTCATTCGTCCACTTGCATTCCCCGAGCAGGATTCGATCGTCACCCGGTGCCAGACCGACGATGTCGATCTCGTCCTCACCGTACCACCACCGCCCGACCTCAGAGTATGGTCCGAGATCGTCACGCCTGATTGCAGCCCAAACAGCCTCCCGACAGACATCTTCGAACGTCGTCGCGACGTGGTCCGAGAGATTCGGTTCGATCGTCTCGTCGTAGACGACTGCTGGGGCTTCCTCGATACTGGATCGGTTCGGCTCGACGAACCGGAACCAGAAGCGAAGGAACTCGTCGTCCACGTGGTAGCGGGATCGCTTGGACTGCTTCGACGACGCGGTCACGGGTACTTCCCGGTCGATCAGCCGGAGGCGGCGTAACGTCTGGAGATATTTCGAGAGAGGTCCCGAATCGATTCCTGACGCACCGGCGATCTCACTTGGCGTGGTATGGCCCGTCGCGACCGCCTCGAGGATACTCATGTAGCGGCCGGGAGTGCGCAGCTCGGTCCGAAGGAGAAACGCCGGTTCGTTGTAGAGCACCGCCGTCGGTGAGAGAATCTCCTGTTTGACATTCTCGCCGAGTGGACGACTGTAATCGAACAGAGTGAGATACATCGGCGTCCCACCCGTAATCGCGTACGACTGGACCGCCGCTTCGATGTCGTACGCGATCACGTCACGAGCTTGCTGGAACGTAAACGCCTGGAGATCGATCTGTCCCGTCCGCCGACCGTACAGCGGGCTCTCGTGTCCCAGGACTTCCGACTCCATCGTACTGATACTGGAGCCACACAACACGAGCATCGAGTCCGTCTCCTGTAGCTGTTCGTCCACGAACGACTGGACGTACGACGGCAGTGAGTCGTTCTCGTCGACGAGATACGGGAACTCGTCGATCGCGACGATACACCGCTCTTGTGCGATCTTCTCGCCGAGATAGCTGAACGCCTCGTCCCACCCGTCGATACGCGGAACCCGATCGTCGAAGTGATCGGCAACAGTCTCGACGAATTTCTCACGCTGACGAGCTTCGGCCTCCTGTGCTGCGAGGAAATAGATGTGTGGTCGGCCGTCACAGAATTCCTTGAGGAGCGCAGTTTTCCCGACTCGGCGGCGACCGTACACGACGTAGAAATCGTGACATGGAGTCTCGAAGTCGTCGACGAGTGTGTCCAGTTCGTCCACCCGATCGTAAAAGGTCATACTCTGGATAATGATTACTGCGATAATGACTTATAGCTTCGCGATCCGGGCACCAGAAGCGGACCGTTCGAGACGGGAACGTAATTGATAGCATTTCGCCAGTGCGAGGCGAGACTGGTGTACTGGTGGCTGATGAGCAATTTATGTTGGTCGCAGGATGAGCGAGCGTTGCGCGATCCGGTCGCTCAAAGGGAGGCCGAACGTTCACAAAGACTTAACGGCAGTCGGTCGACTCTCCTCCCGTACAACCGATGAGAGCGCGCACACGATCGGCGCTGCGAGTCCTCTTTCTGACGGTCATGATCCTCTCGGCCGCGGCGGTCGCCCAGTCGTTTCTCCAGTCGACCGCTGGTGCCGAGACGGGCACTGAAACGACGACGGCAACGCCGGCCGCGACCCCACCTGACGACGCGACGACGGTCGCGGAGGAAAACCGATCGGCCGGCGGCGACGCGACGGCCACGGCAGCGCCACCGTCGAGCGGTCTGACGGAGGTCGACGTGGAATCACGGTTTCAGCGGGCGAAATCGGAGACGCTGCCGGGAGAGAACTGGTCGACCCAGCGGGTCCGGGCGGCCAGCGGCGATCGGGGCCTGACCGTCGTCGCGACACAGGGGTTCTACGTGAGTGGCCAGACGGCGGAGCTGGCCGCGCTGACGCCCGACGGGAGCGTCGTCTACTTCAACGACACCTACCGCGTCTACTTCGATGTCGACCCCGTCGAGGGGGAGCGCTACACCGTCGAGTACGTCGCCGCGAAGCGCTTCGAGGGCGAGGACTGCGAGCAGTTCCACAGTAAGCAGTGTACGCGCAACGTCGTCAACCGCGTCAACCTCACGACGGGCGACCACGAGACCGTGTACGCCGAGATGACGCCGCAGGTCGCGTCCGGCCGCTGGCACGACGTGGACAGGATCAACGACACCCACCTGATCGTCGCCGACATCGTCGAAGACTCGGTGTTCGTCGTGGACACGCGCGACGACTCGGTCGTCTGGGAGTGGCGCTTCGACGAACACTACAGCCGCGAGGCCGGCGGCCAGGGCGGGGACTGGACGCACGTCAACGACGTGGAAGTGCTGTCCGACGGCCGGATCATGCTCAGTCCGCGCAACATGGACGAGGTGATCTTCCTCGATCGGACCGACGGCGGCGGGTACGCCGTCGACGAGAACTGGACCCTCGGCGAGGACGACGATCACTCGATCCTCTACGAGCAACACAACGCCGACTACATCCCGCGAGCGTACGGCGGCCCCGCCGTCGTCGTCGCGGACTCCGAGAACGCCCGCGCCGTCGAGTACCAGCGCGTCGACGGCGAGTGGGTCCAGAGCTGGTCCTGGCGGGACGTGCGTCTCAAGTGGCCCCGAGACGCCGACCGCCTCCCCAACGGCAACACGCTGCTGGTCGACTCGAACGGGAACCGGCTCGTCGAGGTGAACGCCGACGACGAGATCGTCTGGTCGGCCGCCGTCGGGATGCCCTACGACGTCGAGCGGATCGGAACCGGCGACGAGAGCGAGGGCGGACCGGCCGCACGGCTCAGGGGACGGGCACCGGTCGAACCCCGGACCCAGCCGGAGGACGGGACGAACGAAACGGCGACCGAAGTCGCGATCGGGGACGGGACGGCGAGCGATCGAACCGTCACGGATCAGTTCTGGCTCGCCCTGAAAGACGTGACGCCGTCGCTGGTCACGAACGGGATCCTCTACACCGCGCCGCCGTGGGTGCTCTTTACCGACCTGGCCTTCGCCGCGCTGTTCGTGCTCGTCGGCCTGTGCTGGGCGAGCAGCGAGTTCTACTGGGCGGGCCACACGCTCCGGGGCGTCGCCGCCGGCATCGGGCGGCGCGTCAGAACAGGGGTCGAGAACGTCCGCTGACGGACTACAGCAGTCCCAGGTCTTCGGCGACGCGGTCGGCGAGGACCTCCATGACTTCGGGATCGACCTGTGCGACCGCCTCGCCGTCGTGGAGCTGTTCGTTGTGGCGCTCGACCGCCGCCTCGACCTCGTCGAAGGCGACCCTGGTCCGGGTGTCGCAGTCCGTACAGATCACGGGGATGTCGGGGAGTTCGTCGTCTGTCATGGTCGCCACTCCGTCCAGTGGGGTGAAATATCATCGGTTTTCCCGACACGACCACGCTGGGACCGACCACAACGGAGTCGCCCGGTAGCAACTCGACTTTCCTTCAGACGATCGTGAGCGCCCCAGCGCCGGTCCTGTGGGGATGAAGGGCAAACATACTTGTCCCGGCCGCCCTCAGCATCGACAATGACGGACGGGGCACACGACGGCACCACGGTCCTCCAGAGCAAGCGGTCGGCGACCCAGTACCAGATCCTCATCGAGATCGCCGAGCGCCAGCCGGCGGTCAGTCAACAGGAGATCGCCGACAGCATCGGCATCACCTCGCAGGCGGTCTCGAACTACCTCCAGGATCTCGTCGAGAACGACTTCGTCCAGAAGCACGGACGAGGGCGCTACGAAGTCACCAAGGAGGGGGTCGACTGGCTCATCACGCAGACGACCGACCTCCGGGAGTTCGTCGACCACGTCTCCGACGACGTGATCGGCGAAGTCGAGATCGAGACCGCCATCGCGACCACCGCCATCGAGGACGGACAGGCGGTCTCGCTGACGATGCGAGACGGCGTGTTGCACGCGACACCGGGCGAGGCCGGCACGGCGACCGCGGTCGCCGTCTCGGCGGCCGAGGCGGGCCGGGACGTGGGCATCACCGACTTCGACGGCGTCTTGGAGTACGACCTCGGGACGGTGGCGATCGTCTCGATCCCGCCGATCCGTGACGGGGGAAGCAGCGACGTGGATCACGCGGCCGTCGCGGCGGAAGCGAGCGACCACGACCTGCTCGCGGTCTCGGGCACGGAGGCCGTCGCGACGGCCCACGCCGCCGACCTCGACATCGACATCCAGTTCGCGACGGCGGCCGCCGTCGCGGAGGCCGCGACGAAGGGGCTCGACGTGTGTCTGCTGGCGGTGGCGGACGATCTGGCCGGGCTGACCGACACGCTGAGAAACGGCGACGCGGCTTTCGAGATCGTCGAATACGACGGCTGAGCCGTCAGGCGTCGGTGGTCTCGGCGTTGGGCGCGTTGCGCTTGACGCTGTCGATGCCGTCGAAGGCCTTCGTCCGCGAGCTGTACCCCTGGCCCCCGTCAGCGAGGATGTTCCCGTTGCGGTGGCGGAGTCGCCAGCGATACTTCCCGGCGCTGTCCTCGAAGACCTCGAAAGCCGCCAGTCCGATGTCCAGCGCCGCGGCGTCGGGCGCGTGTCCCTCGACGCGATCGATGCTCTCGCGCGCGCCTCGCTCCTCGCTGAACCCCTGCCCGCTGTCGGCGACGGTCTCGCCGTTGTCCGCGTCGAGCCGCCAGCGGTACTTGCCGGCCGTGTCCTCGTAGACCTCGAACTCGTAGTCGTCGTCGTCCAGACCAGACCGGACGCGATCGACGGCGTCCCGAGCCCCGCTACGGGAAGCGTACCCCTCACCGCTGTCGGCGAGGATCTTGCCGTTCTTGTGAATCAGCCGCCAGCGCCACTCTTCGGCGGCGTCCTGGTACACCTCGAAGGCCGTCGGATCGGCACGGAGGTACTGTGCCGGTCCGACCCGCTCGCTCACGCGCTCGATGGCCGCCTCGGCCTCGCGGCGCTCGGTGTAGCCCTCGCCGCTGTCGGCGATGATGTTGCCGTTGGCGTGCTGGAGTCGCCAGCGATACCCCCCGGCGTTGTCCTCGTACAGCTCGAACGTCGCCTCGCTCTCGCCCGGCGGATAGGCGACGACGCCCGTCTCGGCCTCGTCGGTCGAGTCGTCGATCTCGCCGTCGAGTTCCACGAGCGCGCCGCCCAGTGCGTTGCGGCGGACGCTCTCGATCCCGTTCTGGGCGTCGACGCGGCGGGAGTACCCCTGTGCGCTGTCGGCGATGATATTGCTGTTGCGGTGGCGGAGCCGCCAGCGGTACTTGCCGCCCCTGTCCTCGTACAGCTCGAACGTCGCCGCGCTGTCGTGGAGCACCGCCAGTTCGTCGGTCCGAGCGGCGACCTGATCGCGAAGGTCGTCGGCGTCCGCTCGGTGTTCGTCGGCCTCCGTACGGGCGCTGTCGGCGTCCGCCTGCGCCCGTTGGGCCGCCGACTCCGCGGCCGAGACGGCTCTCTCGCCGTCGGTCTCGTTCAGCATCGGCACGAGGATCGCACCCAGCGCGATGACGGCCATCCCGATGCCGTAGGTCCCGAAGACGATCGAGCGCTGTCCGCGCCCGCCGTCGAACGAGAGGACGAGCCAGACGATCGCGAGGACGCTGATGGCCGCCCCGACGTAGGCGACCCTCGTCGCCCGGCGTTCCAGCGGGAGCCGGACGATCGGCCCGATCAGGACGAACAGCAGTCCGAGTCCGCCCAGGGCGATCCCGGCCAGTCGCTGGAACGACCCGCTGGTCTGTGTGGCAGTCGAGCCGGCGAGTAACACGCCGAACAGACCGACCACGACACCGAAGACGAACAGCCAGTAGCCGTACACTTCGTCGTCGGTCGTCGGCTCGGCGATCCGGTTGCGATACCACTTGAGCAGGGCTCCGTCCTCCGCACTGGAACGTTCCATATCTACAATGAATATCGACCACGTGATACTTAAAGATGCAGTACGGGTTCGCAATCTCCGGTATAGAGCGGCTACCCGAAGGATACATGCGTCTCGAAGCGGTCTCGACTGATACGTGTCGGTCCAGGGACTCGTCCGGTCGGGACGGTCCTCGGCTCGGTCGAGACGGCGTAGGCGACGCCTGCCGATCGTCATCGGGACCGAGCGGCCGCTAACGAAAGGATACTTAACTTGACTGGACGGATGGGATGGTGTATGGATCAGGTCGCCGTGTTCGGGATCGGAAGCACGAACTTTCGGTACGGAGTCGCGGTCCCGAACGGAGATATCGTCACGGACGTGACCGTCGAACCGACCCGACCGTACGACCTGGAGCGCCAGCTCGTCGACGCCGCCGCGGATCTGACCGCGGCGGCGACGGAACCGCTCTCCGGGGTCGCCATCTCCTGTACCGGCCTCGTCGACAGAAACAGAGCGCAGATCGACGAGCTGGACACGACCGACGGCGACACCGTCGATCGGATCGAAGCCGGCCGGGCGATCCACGAGGCCCACGGTCTCCCGGTCGTCGTCGAAAACGACTGCAACGCCGCCGTGCTGGGCGAGTGGCAGTACGGCTCTCGCGACGACGTCGACACCCTCGTCCACGTCACGTTCGGCACCGGCATCGGCGGCGGCGTCGTCGACGACGGCCGGCTCGTCCGGGGCGAGTTGGCCCAGGCCGGCGAGTTCGGTCTGCTCCCGGTCGCACCCGACAGCGACGTGGAGAGTACAGGCGTCACGGGCGCGTGGGAGGCGTTCTGCTCGGGACGCGGGATCGCTCGGACCGTGTCCAGATGCATCGTCACCGAGGAGCCGGAGACGACTCTCGACACCGAGGTGACGGCACAAGACGTGTTCAGAGCCGCATCGGAGGGGGACGCGTTCGCCCAGTCCTGTCTCGATCGCGTCGCGCGGTACAACGCGGCCGGGATCGGAGCCATCTGTAACGCTCTCAATCCGGGGTTGATCACCGTCGGGGGCGGCGTCGCAATGAACAACGAGCACGTCGTGTTGGACGGAATCGATCGGCACCTCGACGACTACCTGTTCGTCGAGCGTCCCGAGATCCGAGTCAGCCGCCTGGGCGACGATATGGGAACCGACCGCGAGCGAACGAGCCGACACGGACGACTGATACTGTCGCCACGCCGGGACAGTCGCCACTGGGGTGATGGAGTCGTTCGCGGGCGGGCGATCGCCAGCCCGAGAAAGCGTCCGGTCGACGTGAGTCCGCAGGAAAGAGGGCGTGTCAGGCCGGGCTCGGCGTCTGGACCGTCGAGACGTATGCGGTGAGGTCCGTGGTGGAGATGATCCCGATGACGCCCTCGGTCTCGTCGACGACGGGGACGTGGTGGATGCCCGCTTCGAGCATCAGGTCTGCGACCGCCTGAATCTGCTCCTGTGCAGTCGTCGTCAGCACGTCCGTGCTCATGTAGCGCTCGACGGTCGTCTGGGCCTTCGGATCGCTCTCCTTGACGATCTCCACGAAGTCGGTCGACGTGAGAATCCCTCGGATGTCGTTGTCGTCGTCGGTGACGATCAGCGAACCGATCGATTCGTCGATCATCAGCTGTGCCGCGTCCTCGACGAGCGTATCTGGTGAGACCGTTACCGGGTCAGATGTCATCAGCCGTCCGACAAAAATGTCGTCCATGTGCAGATGTACCAATGTCGGCCTAATATGCGTTGCCATCACGGCAGAACCGTTCACCAGTTCGGTGGTGTCGAGTATCCGATAGTTCACCAAGCAATCATTGTCGATGGATGTCAAACGGTTGTATATGTGTCAGCGAGTCACTCGCCAGACGGCGAGTTTCACAGCCGACCGCGACGGCGGTGAGTGCGATGGATGAGTTCGTCCACGTCCCCGACGAGGCGTTCGTCGAGGGGACAAACGTCGCCCAGTTCATGCGGACCTACGACATCGCCGACTACGAGGAACTGATCGCACGCACCACCGAGCACGTAGACGGAGCGCCCGCGTCCGGGATCGACTGGTTCTGGGACGAGATCGTCGACTACCTCGACATCGAGTTCTACGAACCGTACGACCAGATCCGGGACGACACGGACGGCCCGCAGTTCACCCGATGGTACCCCGGCGGCACCATCAACCTCGCGCACAACGTCCTGGATCGCCACGCCGCCCTCGACGGCGAGGCGCGCAACCGCGTGGCCTGCATCTGGGAGGGCGAACCCGGCGACCAGCGCCACGTCACGTACCACGACCTCCACCGACAGGCCAACCGCGTGGCCAACGCGCTCCGCGAGCGGGGCATCGAGCAGGGGGACACTGTCGGCCTGTACATGCCGATGGTCCCCGAAGTCGTGTCGATCCTGTACGGCTGTTTCAAGCTGGGAGCGATCGCCGTCCCGATCTTCTCCGGTTTCGGCGTCGACGCGACCGCGACCCGGATCGCGGACAGCGACTGTTCCGTGCTCTTTACCGCCGACGGATTCTACCGGCGCGGCGACGAGATCCGGCTGAAAGACACCGTCGACGAGGCCATCGACCAGGCCGGCGGCGTCACAGACACCGTCGTCTTCGACCGCCTGGGTGCGGTCGACGAGATCCCATGGACCGATCGCGACGAGCGGTGGGCCGACGCCGTCGAAACCGCCGACGCGACCTTCGAGACCGAACACCTCGACGCGAACGACGAGTCGATGCTGCTGTACTCCTCTGGGACCACCGGGGAACCGAAAGGGATCGTCCACACACACGCCGGCGTCCAGGTGCAGACGGCGAAGGAGCTACACTTCGGGTTCGACTTGCAGCCCGCAGACCGGTTCTTTTGGGTCTCCGACATCGGCTGGATGATGGGCCCCTGGACGCTGATCGGGACCCACACGTTCGGCGGCACCGTCTTCATGTACGAGGGCGCGCCCGACCACCCCGGCCCGGACCGGTTCTGGGACATGATCGAACGCCACGGACTGACTCAGTTCGGCATCAGTCCGACGGCGATCCGCGCGCTTCGCAAACACGGTACCGACCCCGTCGAGGCCCACGACCTCTCGTCGCTGCGACTGCTGGGATCGACCGGCGAACCCTGGGACGACGAGTCCTGGCGGTGGTTCTACGAGCACGTCGGCGGCGGCGAGACCCCGATCGTCAACATCTCCGGCGGCACCGAGATCTGCGGGTGCTTTCTCATGCCGATGCCGATCCAGCCCCTCAAGCCCTGCACGCTGGGCGGCCCGGGGCTGGGGATGGACATCGACATCGTCGACAGCACCGGCGAGTCCGTCGCGGACGACCACGAGCGGGGCTTTCTGGTGGCACGGGACCCCTGTCCCAGCACGACGAAGTCCCTGTGGAGCGGCGACGAGCGCTACCTCGAAGAGTACTGGTCGACGTGGGAGGACTGCTGGGACCACGGCGACTGGGCGCAGAAAGACGAGGACGGACTCTGGTACCTCCACGGCCGAGCCGACGACGCGCTCAACGTCGCCGGGCGGAAGGTCGGCCCCGCGGAGGTCGAGGGGGCACTGATCGCACACGACGCCGTCAATCAGGCCGCCGCCGTCGGAGTGCCAGACGACACGACGGGCACCGCAGTCGCCGCGTTCGTCGTCCTCGAAGACGGCGTCGAGGCAGGCGAGGACCTTCGGGCAGACCTGCGCTCGCAGGTCGGTCGCGAGCTCGGCAAGCCGTTCCGTCCCCGAGACGTCGTGTTCGTCGACGGTTTCCCCAAGACACAGAGCGGCAAGATCGTCCGCCGGGCCGTCGCGGGTGCCTACACCGGCGAGACGATCGGCGACACCAGCAGCATCGAGAATCCGGAGACGATCGACGCGCTGGCGGCGGCCGCCAGCGAACAACGCGAGGGGTGAGCGCACGTCGCGCCACACGTCGGTCAGACCGGGTATGCTGGCGGTAACCAAGAGCTATTAATGTAGAAGCCACAATGGATGGTCACTGGATGACCGCAACGACACAGTCCGACACCGGTGAGTCACTGCCGCGCCACCAGCTCGAAGACGCACCGCCGAGTGCCAAGTTCGTCCACTGGGTGCTCGACAGCGAAGGAGCGATGACGCAGGCACAGCTGGCCGAGGAAACGCTGCTCCCGAAACGAACGGTGCGCGCCGCGCTCGAAACTCTCTCGGAAGCCGACCTCGTCACCGAAGAGGTCTTTCTGCCCGACGCCCGCAAGAAGGTCTACCGAGCGTCGACAGTCTCACCGTAGGCAGTCCTGGGCCGCTGCGGTCTCTCTTCGTCGATCGATCCACCAGCGACGCGAGAGTCTCGACCGGCGGAGTTTCTATTCCGAACCCACTTACGACACGTAACTATAACCGTGGGGACCACGTAGCCGTGCGACGATGACAGACGCCAGTGAGCCCCTGGAAGTGTGGTGTGCCGGTGAAGAGTGGTGCCCGATCACGACGACGGCGTCGGTGATCGGCAAGAAGTGGCACCCGGTACTGGTTCATCGCCTGCTCGAACACGGCCCGTCCGGGTTCAACGAACTGAAAGAGAGCGTCGACGGGATCTCCAGCAAAGTCCTCTCGGACAGTCTCGAAGACCTCCAGGAACACGGTCTGGTCGATCGCGAAGTCATCAGCGAACAGCCGTTTCGCGTCCAGTACTCCCTGACAGAGCGGGGCTCGTCGCTCGAACCGGTGATCGACGCGATGGCCAAGTGGGGGAAAGCCCACCTGACGGAACCGAGCGACGACGCCGCCCAGCAGGCATGATCCATGTCCGGACACGACGACCCGATCGACCTCCGATCGGACACGGTGACCAGGCCCTCGACAGCCATGCGGGAGGCCGCCCGCAACGCCCCGGTCGGCGACGACGTATACGGCGAAGACCCCACCGTCGCCGAACTGGAGGCCCGTGCCGCCGATCTGCTCGGGAAAGCCGACGCGCTCTTCGTTCCCAGCGGCACCATGGGCAACCAGATCGCCGTCCGGGCCCACACCGAACGAGGACAGGAACTCCTGCTGGATCGTGAGTCACACATCTATCGCTGGGAACTCGGCGGGACCGCCCAGCACGCACAGGTCCAGTGTCGCACGGTCGACGCCGACGACCGCTGCGTACCCACTCCCGAACAGATAAGCGAGGCGTTCGTCGCCGAGGACCTGCACCGACCGGGGACCGGTCTGGTGACCCTGGAGAACACGCACAACTACCGCGGCGGCGTCGCGATCCCCGAATTCCACGTCGACGCCGCGTGTGACGCGGCACACGCGCTCGACGTACCGGTCCACCTCGACGGCGCGCGGCTGTGGAACGCCGCGGTCGCGCTCGACACCGCGCCGGCCGCGCTCGCCCGAGAAGCGGACTCGGTGATGGCCTGTCTCTCCAAGGGACTGGGCGCACCCGTCGGCTCGGTCCTCGCAGGCACCGAGTCGTTCGTCGACGAGGCCCGTCGCCTCCGGAAGCTGTTCGGCGGCGGAATGCGCCAGGCGGGCATGATCGCGGCACCCGGTCTCGAAGCGCTCGACAACGTCGACCGGCTCGCCGACGACCACGAGAACGCACGGCGGCTGGCGACCGGTCTCGACGCGATAGACGGCCTCCGCGTGCCGACACCGGAGACCAACATCGTCGTCGTCGACAGCGAACCCGCCGAGATCACCAGCGACGCCTTCGTCGAGGGCTGTGTGGCGCGTGGCGTTCGCTGTGGGAGCGTCTTCGAGTACACGACGCGGCTGTGTACCAACCTCGACGTGGACCGCGCCGACGTCGACGCGGCGATCGATCGGATCGGACGCGTGGTCCGAGCGGCCACCGAGTAGCCGGCTCCGAGGCCAGATCGTCGTGGGACCCGACTCGACTCTGGGACTCCGAGTGTGTGGATCGAGAAGCAAAGGTTCTTGCCACTCCCCAGCATAGCCGCATCTATCGAACCCCCGTTGCCGTCGTTTTCGCAGCCATTGACGGCCACTAATCGTTGATTTCAACCCATGAGTTCCGCAGACGAGACACTTGAGAAGATTCGAACGACGGTCGAGCAGGAAACGCCGGACGACATCGAGATCGCCTCGGTGACGTTCGAAGGGCCAGAACTCGTCATCTACACGCCCGACGCGCGGAAGGTCGCCAACAGGGACCGGCTCGTGCCGAACCTCGCCCAGACCCTCCAGAAGCGCATCAACGTCCGCCCGACACAGGGCGCACTCGTCGACGAGCAGCGCGCCCGCGAAGAGATTTCGTCGACGATCCCGGACGCCGCGGGCGTCCAGAACCTCGACTTCGACCACGACACGGGCGAAGTGTTCATCGAGGCCGAGAAGCCCGGCCTCGTCATCGGCCGCCACGGCGAGACGCTCGACGAGATCTCGGCCTCGGTCGGCTGGACCCCCGAGGTCGTCCGGACACCACCGATGGAGTCCTCGACCGTCTCGAACGTCCGGAACTTCCTCAAACAGGAACGGACCGAACGGCGCGACATCCTCGAACGCGTCGGTCGCCAGATCAACCGTCCGACGACGGACGACGCCGACTGGGTGCGCCTGACGACGCTCGGGTGCTGTCGAGAGGTCGGGCGCGCTGCCTTCATCCTCTCGACGCCCGATTCGCGCATCCTCGTCGACTGTGGCGACAAGCCCGGCGCAGAAGGAGAGGTGCCCTACCTCCAGGCACCGGAGGCCCTCGCCGCCGGTCCGCAGTCGATCGACGCGGTCGTACTCACGCACGCCCACCTCGACCACTCCGCGCTCATCCCGATCCTGTTCAAGTACGGCTACGACGGCCCGATTTACACCACCGCGCCGACCAGAGACCTGATGGGACTCCTCCAGCTCGACTACCTCGACGTCGCCGCCAAAGAGGGCCGCACACCGCCCTACGAGAGCCAGCAGGTCCGGGACGCACTCAAGCACACGATCCCCGTCGAGTACGGCAACGTCACCGACATCGCCCCGGATATCAAGCTCACGATGCACAACGCCGGCCACATCCTCGGGGCGGCAGTGACACACTTCCACATCGGCGACGGTCACTACAACGTCGCCTTCTCGGGAGACATCCACTACACCGACACCCGTCTCCTCGACGGCGCAGTCAACGACTTCCCGCGCGTCGAGACGCTCGTGCTCGAATCGACCTACGGCGGGAAACACGACTTCCAGACTGATCAGGCCGACTCCGAACGTGTCCTGAAGCAGGCGATCAACGAAGCACACGACCGCGGCGGCAAGATCCTCATTCCGGCCTTCGCCGTCGGTCGTTCACAGGAACTCATGCTCGTCCTCGAAGAGGCGATGCGTAGCGGCGATATTCCGACAGTACCCGTCTATCTCGACGGGATGATCCGCGAGGCGACAGCGATTCACACCGCCTATCCCGAGTACCTCCGCGACGACCTCCAACAGCGGATTCTCTACGAAGACGAAAATCCCTTCCTCGCCGAGCAGTTCCAGCAAGTCGACGGCGGCCAGGAGATGCGCCAGGACATCGCCGACGACGAACCCTGTATCATCCTCACGACCTCCGGGATGGTCACCGGCGGTCCAGTGATGTCGTGGCTCCGCCTGCTCGGCAGCGATCCGGACAATACGCTGATGTTCGTCGGCTACCAGGCGGAAGGTACGCTCGGTCGACAGATCCAGCGCGGACAGGACGAGATCACGCTCTCGGACGGCAGCGGGCCCCGCGCCGAACGCGTCTCGCTGAAAATGGAAGTCGAAACCGTCGACGGCTTCTCCGGCCACGCCGACCGGCAGGGACTGGAGACCTTCGTCGAGACGATGCATCCCCGTCCCGAGAAAGTCATCTGCGTCCACGGCGACGAACAGTCGACGAACCAGCTGTCGTCGGCGCTCTACCAGAAATTCAACATGCGGACCTACAACCCGAAGAACCTCGAAACGTTCCGGTTCGTCTAGGTCTGGAGCGTCACCGCGAGTTCGCCCCGTTCGGCGTACTGCTCTAAGATATCGCTGCCGCCGACGAACTCCCCGTCGACGAACGTCTGTGGAATCGTCTCACGCCCACTGTGTTCTTCCAGAGCTACCCGGTACTCGTCGAGTGACTCCAGCACGTCGACCGTCTCGAAGTCGTCGCGATGCTGCCCGATCAGCGTGAGTGCCTTGTCCGAGTAGCCACACTGTGGCATCATTTCTGTTCCCTTCATGAACAGGACGACCTCGTTGCTCTCGATCGCCTCGTCGACTCGTTCCGTGACCTCGTCCTGTGGTAGCCCCTCGTTCGGATTGAACGTCATACGCGTGTTCTCGCTCTCCGTGCGCAAATGGCTTGTGCTATAGTAACAATTGAAACGATTTACACACCGATCGCACTGCTGTCGTGCGATCGGGTGTGCATTGACTTTCAATGGCTACTATAGTCCGCCTCGCCTGGCGTGTCCGTCTCGATTTCGATCGCGTGAATGTCCGTCGTCATGTGCCCGTCGAGGGCGTCGTACACCCGCTGGTGACGGTCGACGAGTGACTCGCCTTCGAAAGCCGGAGCGATGACTCGCGCCGCGTAGTGGTCGTCTTCCGCAGTCCCGTGCGATATCGTCACTGTCGCGTCTGCGTCGTCGATCCCGGTCTCGATGAGTCGTTCGATCTCGTCGGTATTCATACGGGCACCACGCGGGCGAGGGAAAAAACGCTTGCCACAGCGGCCGCTTGGAGGGAGTACTGCCGCTGTCGATCGACATGAAAAAAGCCCACAGCCGTAATGGCTGCGGGCTCTAAAGTATGAGTAGCAGGCGGCGAACCGGCTTTCCCAGGGGTTCGCACACCCCAGTACTCACTGGAACGCTGGCAGGCTTAACGTCCGTGTTCGGGATGGGTACGGGTGTTTCCCTGCCGCTATGGCCGCCTTTACGCCGAGTCGTGGAGTCGAACCACGAGGATACCAGTCTCGGTCTCCGCGTCTACGTGCGATCCAGTGAACGCCTGGACTCGTGCAACGCAACGAGTCACAGTGCAATGAGTGTGTGGCTTCGGTCGATTAGTGCTCGCGGGCTCAACGTCTCGTTGCCTCGACGC